>NZ_CALPBZ010000001.1 GCF_943181415.1 Microbacterium sp. Marseille-Q6648
CGAAGGCACGCCGTTCATCGGCCTGCTGTACGCGGGGCTGATCCTCACCGACACCGGTGTCAAGGTGATCGAATTCAACGCCCGGTTCGGCGACCCCGAGACCCAGGTGGTCCTGCCGCGCCTGGTCCACCCGCTGCCGGAGCTGCGGCTGGCCGCCGCCCCGGGGCGCCTCGCGGCCCCCCCGCGCCCCGGCGCCCCGCGCCCGGGTGCCCCGCGTCCCGGCGGTGCCGGTCGTCCCGGTGGCGGCGGTCGTCCCGGCGCGCCGTTCCAGCAGCGTCCCGGCGGTCCCGGTCGTCCCGGCGGTGCCGGTGGCGGCGCAGGCGCGCCCGGCGGTTTCCAGCGTCCGGGCGGCGGCTTCGCCGGTCGCCCCGGTGGTGGCGGCGGCCGTGGCCGCGGTCCCGGCGGTGGGACCGCAGGCGCCTTCGGCAAGGGTGGCGGCAAGTCCAAGCAGCGCAAGTCGCGCAGGGCGAAGCGGCAGGAATTCGAGATGCGGGATGCCCCGCAGGTCGGTGGCGTCAGCGTCCAGAAGGGCAACGGCGAGATCATCCGCCTTCGCCGCGGCGCGTCGATCTCGGACTTCGCCGACAAGCTCGAGGCGATCCGCGGCTACACGGTTCAGCCGGGCACGCTCGTGACCATCCTGTTCAACCTGGGCGAGATGGCGACGGCGACCGAGTCGCTGGACGAGGCCACCTTCGAGGTTCTCGGTGCCGAGCTCGGCTACAAGATCCAGATGGTCTCGCCCGAGGACGAGGACAAGGAGCTCCTCGAGGGCTTCGGACTCGACCTCGAGGCCGAGCTGGAGGCCGAGAGTGAAGACGACCTCGAGATCCGTCCTCCCGTGGTCACCGTCATGGGTCACGTCGACCACGGTAAGACGCGACTGCTGGATGCGATCCGTCAGACCAACGTGGTCGCCGGTGAGGCCGGCGGGATCACCCAGCACATCGGTGCTTACCAGGTGTGGACCGAGCACGAGGAGATCGAGCGCGCCATCACCTTCATCGACACCCCCGGTCACGAGGCGTTCACCGCCATGCGTGCCCGTGGTGCGCAGGTCACCGACCTGGCGATCCTCGTGGTCGCCGCCGACGACGGCATCATGCCCCAGACGGTGGAGGCGCTCAACCACGCCCAGGCGGCCAACGTGCCGATCGTGGTCGCGGTGAACAAGGTCGACAAGCCCGACGCCAACCCCGGCAAGGTGCGCCAGCAGCTCACCGAGTACGGACTGGTCGCCGAGGAGTACGGCGGCGACGTGATGTTCGTGGATGTGTCGGCCCGGCAGGGCACCGGCATCCAGGAGCTCCTGGACGCCGTGCTGCTCACCGCAGACGCGGGACTCGACCTGACGGCCAACCCCAACAAGGCGGCTCGCGGTGTCGCGATCGAGGCGAAGCTCGACAAGGGCCGCGGCTCGGTGGCGACGGTCCTCATCCAGTCCGGTACGCTCCGCGTCGGCGACGCGATCGTGGCGGGAACGGCCTACGGCCGCGTCCGTGCGATGGTCGACGAGAACGGCGATGCCGTCGAGGAGGCCTACCCCTCGCGTCCGGTCCAGGTTCAGGGTCTGAACTCGGTGCCCCGCGCCGGTGACGTCTTCATCGTCACGGAAGAGGATCGCACCGCCCGTCAGATCGCTGAGAAGCGCGAGGCCGCCGAGCGCAACGCCCAGCTGGCCAAGGCCCGCAAGCGCATCTCGCTCGAAGACTTCACCCGGGCTCTCGAAGAGGGCAAGGTCGAGTCGCTCAACCTCATCATCAAGGGTGACGTGTCGGGTGCCGTCGAGGCGCTCGAGGAGTCGCTGCTCAAGATCGAGGTGGACGATTCGGTGCAGCTGCGCATCATCCATCGCGGTGTGGGTGCGGTGACGGAGTCCGACATCAACCTGGCGACGATCGACAACGCGATCGTGATCGGATTCAACGTCCGGCCCGACACGAAGGCGCGCGAACGCGCCTCCCGCGAGGGCGTGGACGTCCGGTTCTATTCCGTCATCTACAACGCGATCGACGACGTCGAGCAGTCCCTCAAGGGTCTGCTCAAGCCGGAGTTCGAAGAGGTCCAGTCGGGTGTCGCCGAGATCCGCGAGGTGTTCCGCTCCTCGAAGTTCGGCAACATCGCCGGTGTCATCGTCCGCTCGGGCACGATCACGCGCAACGCCAAGGCGCGGGTCATCCGCGACGGTGTCGTGCTCGCCGACGGCCTGGCCATCGAATCGCTGCGTCGCTTCAAGGACGACGTCACCGAGGTCCGGACGGACTTCGAGTGCGGTATCGGTCTGGGCAAGTTCAACGACATCCAGATCGGTGACGAGATCGAGACGACCGAGATGATCGAGAAGCCTCGCGGCTGATCGCCCACGGTGAGGGACGCCTGCGGGCGTCCCTCACCTGTCGAAAGGAACTGTCATGGCCAGCGAACGTCAGGCCCGTCTGGGTGACCGCATCCGCGTCATCCTCGCCGAGCGGCTCGAGAAGGGTCTTCGCGACCCCCGTCTGGGCTTCGTCACGATCACGGATGTGCGCGTGACGGGGGACCTTCAGCACGCCTCCGTCTTCTACACCGTGCTCGGCTCCGAGGAGGAGCGCATCGCCTCGGGCGAGGCGCTGACCTCGGCGACCGGGATGCTGCGCTCCGAAGTCGGTCGTCATCTCAACGTGCGGCTCACCCCGACTCTGGAGTTCATCCCCGACGGTATCCCCGAGAACGCGGGGCACATCGCCGATCTCCTGCGCGAGGCGCGGGAGCGCGATGCCGAGGTGGCGGGTCTTGCCGCGTCGGCGGCGTACGCCGGCGACGCCGACCCGTACGTCAAGCCCAAGGACGACGAGGAGGACTGACCTCCGGTCACTCCTCCTGCACGCGCCGAGCGAGGTCTCGTCCCCACGCCCGAGCACGGTCGGTCTCGCCGTCGACGAGCGGGCCCTCCATGTCGGCGACGTAGAAGCTGCGGCTCGACAGCACGCGCAGGTGGTGACGACGCGCTTCGTGTGCGGCGGCCTTCGCGGCCGACCCGGGGATCCACTTCTGGGCGGCGTGGGTGTCGAACGTGGCGACGGCGGCGCTCGACCGCGACTCGGGAAGGCGTTCGAGCCAGTCCCGCAGACCGCTCGTCGGGTGCTCGGCGCCCCGCGCGACCGCGTCACGTCGGGTGGTCTCGCGCGACATCGAGAACGCGTGCGTGGGGCCTCCCGCCACGACCAGTCCGAGGTCGGCCGCGATGCCGTCCGGCGCGTCGTCGACGCTGCGGACGTCGACCTCCATCGTCTCGGCCAGCCCTGACGCGATCGCGTCGGCGACCGCGCGGGTGTTCCCGAACATCGACTCGAAGACCACGAGAGCTCTCATGGCCCGAGGGTACGGCGGTGCGGTGACGAGGGGCAGGGTCCAAGGTCACACGGGAAGTCGCAGCATCCCCTCGAACGTCTCCGCGAGCCCGTCGGCGATGAGCGAGTCGATCGCGCGATCGCGCTGCAGCGGGTCCGGCCAGGGACGGGCCACGTCGACGATCGGGACCGTGTGGCCCGGGGCGTCGCGAAGCTGCCGGAGCACCGCGCCCCGCGCCTGCCGGTCGCTCCCCTCGTAGCGCGCCTGCCGTCGCCGCTCATCGCCGGTGTCGGGGTAGCCCGCGGTACGCCACGCGCATGCGTCGGCGATAGGGCAGGCGCCGCATCTGGGCGCCCGCGAGACGCACACCACCGCACCGAGCTCCATGGTGCCGGCATTGACGACGACGGACTCGGCGACGCTGTGGGGGAGGAGCGCCGCCATCGCCGAGAGGTCGCGCTTGGCGGGAGGACCGGGCTGGCTGCGACCCTCGACGGCGCGGGCCAGCACCCGCCGGGTGTTCGTGTCGACCACCGGGTGCCGCTCGCCGTACGCGAAGACGGCCACGGCGCGCGCGGTGTAGTCGCCGATGCCCGTGAGCGCCAGCAGGTCGTCGATGTCGCGGGGGACGATCCCGGCGTGCCGGTCTCGGATCTCTCCCGCGGCGCGATGAAGCCACAGGGCGCGACGGGGGTAGCCGAGGTTGGCCCACCGGCGGACCGCGTCGGCGGGCGAGGCGCCGGCCAGCGCCGTCGGAGTGGGCCATTCTTCGAGCCACGACTCGAGATGGGGGATCACCCGGGCGACCGGGGTCTGCTGCAGCATGAACTCGCTCACCAGGACGCCCCACGCCCCGAAATAGGGATGCCGCCACGGCAGGTCTCGGGCGTTCGCGCGGTACCACTCGGCGATCGGCGCGGCGAGGTCGGGCATCCGTCCAGCGTACGGCCGGGCAGGCGGCGATCGGCCCGGGAGGAGCCGTAGGCTGGTTCGGTGTTGTCCGGCATCCTCCTCGTAGACAAGCCCGGAGGCGTCACCTCCCACGACGTCGTGGCGCGGGCGCGCCGGGCTCTGGGGACGCGCAAGATCGGCCATGCCGGAACCCTCGATCCGATGGCGACCGGTCTGCTCGTGCTGGGCGTCGAGGCTGCCACGAGGCTGCTGACCTACATCGTCGGGCTCGACAAGACGTACGAGGCGACCATCCGGCTGGGTGTCGCCACCGACACCGACGACGCGGACGGGCAGGTCGTGAGCTCCGCGGACGCCGCGACGGTGCCCTCCGCAGCCATCGGGGCGGGCATCGCGGCGCTGACCGGCCGCATCTCGCAGGTGCCCAGCTCCTTCTCCGCCATCAAGGTCGATGGGCGGCGCGCCTACGACCTGGCCCGAGCGGGGGAGCAGGTCGAACTGAAGGCACGCGAGGTGACGGTCTCGCGGTTCGACGTGCGCGACGAGCGGCGTGGCGATCGGCATGTCGACCTGGACGTCGTCATCGACTGCACGAGCGGCACGTACATCCGTTCACTGGCGCGGGACCTGGGGGCCTCGCTCGGCGTGGGCGGGCACCTGACGGCCCTGCGGCGTACGCGAATCGGCCCGTTTTCGGTCGCCGCGGCAGCGGCCGTCGATGAGCTCGATGCAGCGGAGCGGCTGAGCCCCCCCGAGGTCGCGGCCGCCGTGCTCGGACGGTTGGAGGTGACCGCCTCCGAGGCCCGAGACCTGCGGCACGGGAAGCGCCTCGTCGGCGCCGCGGCACGGCTGGTGGCGAGCCCCAGCGCCGCTGTCGGGCCCGACGGCTCGCTCGTCGGCGTCGTCGAGCGCCGGGGGGACGACGTCAAGAGTGCGATGAACATGCCCGAGGAGCCCCGATGATCCTGTGGTTCAGCCTGGCGCAGGTCGCGGTCGCCGTCGCCGCGGGCCTGTTCGCGATCGTCGCGGGACTGGCCAGACGCCGCCCGAGCGACCTGAGCGTGGGCGGTCTGGCACTCGTCGAGGTGCTGCTGGTCGTCCAGATCGTGGTGGCGATCATCGCACCGCTCGTGGGGAACCCGCCGTCGGGCAGTGCGCTGGAGTTCTGGGTCTACCTGGTCTCCGCAGCGCTCCTGCCTCCCGGCGCGGTCCTGTGGGCGCTCCTCGAACGCAGCCGCTGGAGCACGGTGATCATGGGGATCGCCGCGCTCGCGGTGGCGGTCATGGTGTGGCGCATGCACGTCATCTGGACCGTGCAGATCGCCTAGGGATCAGCGCTTCACGAGATAGGCGGAGTGTACCCAGCCGGTCTTGCCCTGGTAGGTGATCTTCCGCCAGACGCCGTTGCTGGCCTGGATCCCGCCGACGTTGGCGCCCCTGGGGATCAGCGTGACGATCCTGCCGGTCATGGATGCCGTCGCTCGCAGGTTGAGGCCGGCGGACGTCTTGTACGTGGTGGGGCTCGCCACCGGCGCAGCGGACGAGGTGGATGAGGGCGTGAGGTAGGCGGAGTGGACCCAGCCGGTCTTGCCCTGGTAGGAGACCTTCCTCCAGACGCCGCTGCTGGCCAGGACGCTGCCGACGCTTGCGCTCCTGGGGATGAGAGCGACGATTCTGCCGGTCGACGATGCCGTGGCGCGGAGGTTCAGGCCCGCGGTCGTCTTGTATGTCGTCTTCGGGGCCGGAGCCGACGCGGGCGGCGTGGTGCCTGCGGGTGCCAGGTAGGCGGAGTGGACCCAGCCGGTCTTGCCCTGGTAGGTGATCTTCCGCCAGAGGCCGTTCGTCGCCAGGACGCTGCCGACGCTTGCGCTCCTGGGGATGAGAGCGACGATTCTGCCGGTCATCGATGCCGTGGCGCGGAGGTTGAGGCCGGCGGTCGTCTGGTATGTGGTCGGCTTCGGCGCGGGGGCGGGCGCGGGTGCCGGAGCGGGTGTCGGTGTCGGCGTGGGCTTGGGTGTCGGCGTCGGAGTGGGTGTCGGCGTCGGAGTGGGTGTCGGCGTCGGAGTCGGAGTGGGTGTCGGCGTCGGGGTGATCGCCGCGCCGTCCGCCGGTGCGAGATAGGCGGAGTGGACCCAGCCGGTCTTGTCCTGGTAGGCGACCTTCCGCCACTCGCCGCTGGTGGCCTGGATGCTGCCGACGTTCGCGTGCTGGGGGATGAGGGTCAGGACGGTGCCCGTCATCGATGCCGTGGCGCGGAGGTTGAGGCCGGCGGTCGTCGTGTACGTCGGGGATCCCGCAGGAACCGGCGTCGGCGTCGGCGCCGGCGTGGGCGTCGGCGTCGGGGTCGGAGTGGGCGTGGGCGTCGGAGTGGGCGTCGGCGGCACATACGGCTTGTTCGGCGAGACGTATCCCGACGAGACCCAGCCCGACTCCGCACCGATCTTCACCGGGATGAACCCCGAGGTGATCTGGCCGGGAACGTGCACCATGGCCGTCGCCTTGGGAAGCAGTCGCTTGACCGTCGACGACAGAGACGGCGCGGTGCGGAAGTTGACGTTCGCGGTCGCGTAGTACGTGCACGTCGACGGGGTCGGGCGCGCCGTGATCGACGATGCCGAGGCGTACACGTCGACGCCGCGAGCTGAGAGGAAGCTCGCCGGGTTCTGTGCCACGGCCCCGCCCCCGGCGACGGCCTTCCACAGCTCCAGATGCAGGTGGTTGCCCGTCGAGCCGCCGCTGGTGCCGACCTCGCTGATCCGCTGACCCGCTTTGACCGTCTGGCCGACCTTCACTTGGGTCGTGGCCGACCATACGTGCATGTACATCGATGTGTACTCGGCTCCGGCGATGTTGTGCCGGACCGCGATGTAGCCGACCCGGGACGTCGTGCCGCTGACGGTGGCGGTGACGATGCCGTCGGCGATGGCGTAGATCGGCGCGCCGCCCTTCGCCGCCAGATCGGTGCCGAGGTGGTAGGTGGATGCGCCGGGCAGCGGAATGCACCGGGGCCCGAAGTGCGAGCTGATCGTGTACGTCTTGGCGCTCACGGGGTGGCGGAACGACGTCGCCAGCGGAGGGGTGGCCATCGGCGCGACGGCGGACGGCGCGGCTCCCGCGACGGTCGTCGGCGTGGGGGCCGCCAGTGCGGCGGCCGGAGTGAGGCCGCCCGCGATGAGGGCTGCGGCGGTGGCACCGGAGATGAGCAGGGAGCGGATCGATCGCATGAGGAGCACTTCGCGGAGAGGAACGGACAGGGATGCGGTCGGGAGCCGTCTGTGAATATTGACACTTCGCGGTGTGTCTGTCTACTCCTGGGGTGCATGTGATCTATGTGACTGGCGCTTCTGCCGCCCCGCGAACGCGGAACTAGGATGGAAACGCCATGACACCCCCCGATCGCCCTCGCCGTCGCATGACCGGAATCGGCCGCGTTCTCGTGATCGTCTACGCGATCATGGCGCTCGCCGCCAGCGGCCGTTCGTTCGTCCAGATCGCCGAGCGCTTCGATGAGGCGCCGCTGGCGTACTCGCTGTCCGCGGTGTCCGCGGTGGTCTATCTTCTGGCCACGCTCGCGCTCGTCCTGGCCGGTCGGCCGGCGTGGTACGCAGTGGCGTGGGTGGCCGTCGGCTTCGAGTTGGTCGGCGTCCTGGTGATCGGCGCGCTGTCGTTCGTGCTGCCCGACCTGTTCGCCCACCCCACCGTATGGTCGTGGTTCGGGCTGGGCTACCTGTTCGTTCCGCTCGTGCTGCCGTTCTTCGGGCTGTGGTGGCTCATCGTCCACCGCCCCGCGCCCGCCCAGGCGGTTCCGGCGACGGTGGCCGCATGATCGTCTTCCACGATCCGGCCGCGATCCCCGACGGGTTCGGTCCATCGGTCGTCGCGATCGGCAAGTTCGACGGTGTCCACACCGGACACCGCGCGGTCATCGACCGGGCCCGGGTGGATGCCGCCACCGGCGGGGCCGCGGTCGTCGCCGTCACCTTCGACCGCAACCCGCTGGCCCTGCTGCGCCCGGAGATCTGTCCCGACAGCCTCATCGGCGTCCACCAGAAGATCGCCCTGCTGGCCGACGCCGGCGTCGACGCCGCACTCGTCCTGCGGTTCGACGAAGAACTCGCGGCGCTGTCGCCGCGCGCATTCGTCGAGCACGTGCTCGCCGATCGCCTCGGCGCGCAGGTCGTGCTCGTGGGTGCCGACTTCCGCTTCGGCCGGGGTGGTGCGGGCACCCCTGCCACGCTGGCGGAACTGGGTGCCGAGTTCGGCTTCGACGTCCAGGTGGTCGGCGACGTGCGGGCCATCGACGGCGATCGTCGCGTCTCGTCGACCTGGATACGCGAGCTGCTGTCGGCCGGCGACGTGGAGACCGCGTCCAAGCTCCTCGGCCGGCTGCCCTCGGTGTGGGGGGAGGTCGTCCACGGTCTCAAGCGCGGACGGGAGCTCGGCTTTCCGACGGCCAACCTCTCGAGCGGCCTCGAGGGCTTCGTGCCCGCCGAGGGTGTCTACGCAGGCTGGCTGGTGGACGAGGGTCACGGCGCTCCCGATCCGGCCGCGACCGCGCGTCGCAGCATCCGCTACCCGGCCGCGATCAGCATCGGGAACAATCCCACCTTCGGCGACGTCGCCGCGCGGCAGGTCGAGGCCTACGTGCTCGACGAAACAGACCTCGACCTCTACGGGCACCGCGTCGAAGTCCAGTTCGCCGCGCGCATCCGCGGCATGGTGGCGTTCGAGGGCATCGACCCGCTCATCGCGCAGATGACCGACGACGTCGTTCGCGTGCGCGCCGCCCTGGGCTGAGCGCGGCCGTGTCGGCGTAGACCCCGGCCACCGGTCGGCTTACGATCGAGCGTGCGGCCGGCGGCATCCGACGGCTGTGGAACGAGGGAGTTCATGACGCGCACCGATCTGCAGACGCTTCCCGAGCGGGCGGTCCAGCTGCTGGGCGGCGAGCCCGACGACACGACGCTGCGCCGCTACCTGCACGGGCTGCCCGGGGTGGACGCGGTCGGGCTGGAACAGCGTGCCGGCGACCTCGGCACCCGCTCGATCAAGACCACGTCCAAGGCGTGGGCGCTCGACACCGTCATCCGCCTCATCGACCTCACGACCCTCGAGGGGGCCGATACGCCCGGGAAGGTTCGCTCCCTCGTCGCCAAGGCGCTGACGCCGGATGCCGCAGACCCCGCGTGCCCGCGCGTGGCGGCGGTGTGCGTGTACGGCGACATGGTGCCGTACGCCGTGGACGCGCTCGGCGAGGCGCACGGCGACCCTGACGACGGCCTGGTGAGCGTCGCCGCCGTCGCGACGGCCTTCCCCAGCGGTCGCGCGTCCTTGGCGATCAAGCTCGCCGACACCGCCGAGGCGGTGGCTGCGGGCGCCGACGAGATCGACATGGTCATCGACCGCGGTGCCTTCCTCTCGGGTCACTACGGGACCGTCTTCGATCAGATCGCGCGGGTCAAGCGGGCGTGCCGCCGCGAGGACGGGTCCTCGGCGTCGCTGAAGGTGATCCTCGAGACCGGTGAGCTCGCCACCTACGACAACATCAAGCGCGCCTCGTGGCTGGCGATCCTCGCCGGTGCGGACTTCATCAAGACCTCCACGGGCAAGGTGCAGCCCGCCGCGACCCTCCCCACGACCCTCCTGATGCTCGAGGTGGTGCGCGACTGGTACCGGGCCACCGGTGAACGTGTCGGGGTCAAACCCGCCGGGGGCATCCGCACGGCGAAGGACGCGATCAAGTACGTCGTGACAGTCGCCGAGATCGCGGGGGAGGAGTGGCTGCAGCCGCACCTGTTCCGCTTCGGCGCCTCGAGCCTGCTCAACGACGTCCTCCGCCAGCGTCAGAAGATCGGGTCGGGCCACTACACCGGAACCGACTACGTCACCGTCGACTGATGTCGGCCCCACCGTCGCACCGACACCGACCAAGGAGCCACCGATGAGCTTTCTCGAGTACGCCCCCGCGCCCGAGTCCCGGGCGATCCTGAACCTCCGCGACGAGTACGGGCTGTTCATCGACGGCGAGTTCCGTCCCGGCACCGGCGCGACGTTCGACACGATCTCGCCCGCCGACGAATCGCGCATCGCGACCATCGCCTCGGCCTCCGACGCCGACGTCGACACCGCCGTCGCGGCCGCTCGTCGCGCCTACGCCAAGGTCTGGTCGACGATGAGCGGGCGCGACCGGGGCAAGTACCTCTTCCGCATCGCGCGGCTGGTGCAGGAGCGAGCCCGCGAGCTCGCGGTCGCCGAGAGCCTCGACAACGGCAAGCCGATCAAAGAGAGCCGAGACGTGGATGTCCCGCTCGTGGCGGCGTGGTTCTTCTACTACGCGGGATGGGCCGACAAGCTCGACCACGCCGGGCTGGGCCCGGCGCCACGAGCGCTGGGCGTGGCCGGACAGGTCATCCCGTGGAACTTCCCGCTGCTGATGCTGGCCTGGAAGATCGCGCCGGCGCTGGCGGCGGGCAACACCCTGGTCATCAAGCCCGCCGAGACGACGCCGCTGACGGCGCTGCTGTTCGCAGAGATCCTGCAGCAGGCCGACCTGCCCCCCGGCGTGGTCAACATCATCACCGGAGCGGGCGCCACGGGCGCGGCGCTGGTGCGCCACCCCGACATCGACAAGGTGGCCTTCACCGGGTCGACCGCTGTGGGACGCGAGATCGCCAAGGCGGTCGCGGGCACCGAGAAGAAGGTGACGCTCGAGCTCGGCGGCAAGGCCGCCAACATCATCTTCGAGGACGCCCCGATCGAGCAGGCGGTCGACGGCATCGTCACGGGCATCTTCTTCAACCAGGGTCAGGTGTGCTGCGCCGGCAGTCGCCTGCTCGTGCAGGAGGCCATCCACGACGAGGTGGTCGACCGCCTGAAGGCGCGCCTGTCGACCCTCCGGCTGGGTGACCCGCTGGACAAGAACACCGATATCGGCGCGATCAACTCCGCCGAGCAGCTGGCGCGCGTGCGCGAGCTCAGCCGCATCGGCGACGAAGAGGGAGCCGAACGGTGGACCGCGGACTGCGCGATCCCCGACCGCGGCTTCTGGTTCGCGCCCACGGTGTTCACCAACGTGCAGACGAGTCATCGGATCGCGCGGGACGAGATCTTCGGTCCGGTGCTGTCGGTGCTCACCTTCCGGACGCCCGCCGAAGCCATCGAGAAGGCGAACAACACCCCCTACGGACTCTCGGCGGGGATCTGGACCGAGAAGGGCTCTCGCATCCTGGCGGTCGCCGACCGTCTGCGGGCGGGAGTGGTGTGGGCCAACACCTTCAACCGCTTCGATCCGTCGAGCCCGTTCGGCGGCTACAAGGAGTCCGGCTACGGGCGCGAAGGAGGCCGGCACGGTCTCGCGGCCTACCTGAAAGGAGGGGCGGCATGAGCGCCCGATTGAGCGTCCCCAAGACGTACAAGCTGTTCATCGGCGGTGCCTTTCCGCGCAGTGAATCCGGCCGGACCTACCCGGTGACCGCCGCGAAGGGCGACTTCCTGGCGAACGCCTCGCGCGCATCCCGCAAGGACGCCAGGGATGCCGTCGCGGCGGCGGTGGGCGCGGTGAAGGGGTGGTCGGCGGCCACCGCCTACAACCGCGGGCAGGTGCTGTACCGGGTTGCCGAGCTGCTCGAGGGTCGACGCGCGCAGTTCGTCGACGAGATCCGCGTGCTGACCGGGGCCGGCGCCGGAGCCGCCTCAGCCGAGGTCGACGAGGCGATCGACCGGTGGGTCTGGTACGCCGGCTGGTGCGACAAGTTCGCGCAGGTCGCCGGCAACGGCAACCCGGTGGCGGGCCCGTACTTCAACATCTCGGTGCCCGAGCCGACCGGTGTGGTCGGCGTCATCGCACCGCAGGACACGGCACTGCTCGGCCTCGTGTCGGCCGTGGCACCCGCGCTCGTGGCAGGCAACACCGTCGTGGCCATCGCATCGGAGCGCTACCCGCTCTCGGCGGTCAGTCTCGCCGAGGTGCTCGCGACCAGCGATGTCCCGGCCGGTGTCGTCAACGTCCTCACCGGATCGCCCGCGGAGATCGCTCCGTGGCTGGCCTCTCATCCCGACGTCCACGCGCTGGACCTCGTCGGAGCCGGCGACCTCGACTGGGTCGACCTGCAGATCGCCGCCGCCCAGACCCTCACCCGGGTGCTCCCGCCCGAGAACGGGAAGGATGCCGCGGCCCCGCGGCTCGACCGCATCACCGCCTTCACCGAGACCAAGACGGTGTGGCACCCCAAGAGCCTCGTCTGACCGGTCGCGGTCACCGGTCTGCGGTCAGCGGGCCGGTACTGTCGACGCCGCGCCCCGGATGCCGAGGAACGAAGCGACGCCGCCGAGGGCCATGAGGACCGCGGTCGCGATCGCGGCACGGTGGAAGCCCTCGAGGTCGAGCTCGCCCCCGACGATGGTCGCGAGGGCGGCGATCACGATGAGCCCGGCGATACGGCTGACGGCGTTGTTGACGGCCGAGGCGATCCCCGAGCGCTCCGGCTCGATCGCACCCAGGATGGCGGACGTCAGCGGCGAGACGGTCAGGCTCAGACCCAGCCCGAACACCACCGTGCCGGGCAGGACCTGCGTCCAGTACGAGAAGTCCGGCGACACCGCCAGGAGCATCAGCGCGCCGACCGCCATCACGAGCGGCCCGACGGTCATGAACAGTCGCGGGCCGCGACGACCGGCGAGTGTGCCGACCCGTTCGCTCAGAAGCACCAGGAGGACCGTCGCCGGCAGCGACGCCAGCCCCGCAAGTGTCGCCGACAGCCCCGCACCCTGCTGCAGGTACACCCCGAGGACGAAGCCGTTCAGCGCCAGCGCCGCGTAGATGAAGGCGGTGGCGACGTTGCCCGTCCAGAAGTTCCGGGCGCGGAACAGCGACAGGGGCATCATCGGGTCCGATGCCAGGTGCTGCCGCACGAGGAATCCCGCGAAGGCCAGCATCCCCCCGACGAACGGCGCCCAGATGGCGGGGGAGGACCAGCCGAGATTGGGCTCCTCGATCAGGGCGAACACCATGCCGCCGAGACCCACCGTGCACAGCGCCGCCCCGGCCCAGTCGATGCGCGCACCGGGACGCCGGACGTCGGTCCGTCCCAGCGCCGCGAGCAGCCACAGCGTCGCGGCGATGGGCAGCACGTTGATGAGGAAGGCCAGGCGCCACGAGGCGAGGTCGACGAACGCCCCGCCGAGCACCGGACCGATCAGCATCGCCGCCGTCGTCATCGCCGTCCAGATGCCGATCGCGCGCGCCTGCGCGGCGTCGCGGAAGGTGGAGGTGATGAGGGCGAGCGAGCTCGGCACCAGGAGGGCGCCGGCGACACCCTGGACCCCGCGGGCGACGATGAGGATCTCGGGGGTGGGCGCCGCGGCGATCGCCAGGGACGCCGCGCCGAAACCCAGCAGGCCGATGCGCAGGATGCGGATGCGGCCGAACACGTCGCTGAGCGAGCCCGCGACCAGGATGAGGGCGCCGAGCGTGATCAGGTACGCGTCGACGACCCACTGCTGGGTGGCGAGCCCGCCGCCGAGCTCGTCCCGGATGGCGGGGAGGGCGACGTTCACCACCGTGCCGTCGAGGAAGGCGACGAAGGACGCAAGGATCGCGATCGCCAGCACGAGCCGCTGGTCGCGCGTCATCTGCGCCATGGCTCCACCGTAGCCCCGGCACCGAGCCGGTGGCACGCTTCCGACGACACGGAGAACGACACCGCCCGCGAAAGTAACGGAACGGTAACGACGTGTGTAGGGTGGGTGGCCACGCGTCGACGAGGACGCGCCCACCCGGAGGACACGCCCGATGCCCGACGCCGCGGACCCCGCCCGTACCCGACAGAGGATCCACGCGCTCGCCGTCGTGTGCGTCCTCGCCGTCGCCAGTGCCGTGATCGCCGTGCTGGGCGTGAGCCCGGCGCGGGTGAGCGCGACCGAGGCGCTGGGGGACGAGCGCACACCTGGGGACGCCGCGTTCATCGCCGGTCATCGCGGCGGCGCGACGTCGGCGCCCGAGAACACGCTCGCCGCCGTGTCGTACGCGCTCTCGCACGGCTTCGACTACGTCGAGGTCGACGTCGCGCTCACCGCCGACCGCCACCCCGTGCTCATGCACGATGCGCGGGTCGACCGCACCACCGATGGGAGCGGGCTGCTGTCGGACCTCACGCTCGATCAGGTGCGAGGCCTCGACGCCGGAGGCTGGTTCGCGCCTGAGTTCGCCGGCACGCTCGTGCCCACGGCCGGCGAGTTCCTCGATCTCCTCGCGGCCGAGGACGGTCGCGCCATCATCGAGCTGAAGGGGGCGTGGGACGAGTCGTCCATCGCCGCACTCGTCGAGCTCATCGCCGATCGCGGCCTCGAGCGTCGCATCACCCTGGGGAGCTTCGACGCCGCCGTACTCGCTCTGGCTGCCGCCGAGTCCGACGTGGTGGCGCGCCTGCTCATCCTGCGACACCTGCCCGACGACGTCGTCCGCGCCGCGCAGGAGGCGGGAGTGCGCGGGCTGATCGCCGAGCGTCGTGCCGTCCTCGACCGTCCATCCGTCGTCGACGAGCTGCACGCGGCCGGCATCCGGATCGTCGTGTACACGCTCAACGACGACACGCAGTGGGGCGAGGTGACCGACCTCGGTGTGGACGGCATCGTCACCGACGATCCCGCAACGCTGGCCGATTGGCAGCAGGCGAACGCACAGGGTCGCTGACACGCCGCCGCGGCGCGCGCGACTCGCGCGGCATCGTCCGATAGCGTCGACAGCGACACCGACCGGGGGGATCCATGCGCGCCGCACCACGACTCGTCCTGCTGTCGACGGCGGCCGCCCTGGTCTGCGTCGTCATGACCGGATGCCGCGCCGAACCGGCGCCGACGGCATCCCCCGGGACGCCCGAACCCACCCCGAGCATCACGCAGCCGACGACGGGACCGTCGCCGTCTCCGATCGAGACGAACCTCCCGCAGTCGATCGAGCTGCCGAGCAGCTGCGAGGACATCTACTCCGACCAGATGCTCGCGGCGCTCGAGGAGCAGAACCCGCCCCTGAACGACCCGGGCGTGACGATGCTGCCGACCGAGAACGCCGACCTGCTCGAGATCCTCGAGTCGGGCGCTCCGACGCTGCGCTGCACGTGGGGTCAGCCGAGCGAGTTCGGGCTCGCCACCAACGTCACCCTCGTCGACGAGGAGCAGGGGGCCGGCGTGCTGGAGTCGCTGCGTGCCGCCGGTTTCGGCTGCGAGGATGTCGCGGCGGGAGAGTCGTGCGAGATCGAGCAGCGCGGCGTGACGTTCGATGACGTCGAGTACGTCCGCGGCGAGACCCACGTCGTCGGCGACGGCGCATGGGTGGCGACGGCGTGGATCAATTTCCATCCCGACGGCTACTCGACCGACATCGCAGCACAGCTCTGGCCGTGACGAGCGCCCTTTCGCGCTAGACTGGCCCGCGGAGACGCCCTCCCCGACGTCGCGGCTCGCAGAAGCGAGTGCCAGCGGCAGGAGTCGGCGGCATCCGAACCCCGCGTTCGTGACGGCGCACGCGCCGCCCGCGGGAGCACGCTGCACGCACCGATCGGCCGTCCTGACGGACGATTCGGCACATACGCTCAGGAGGAGCATGCCGACCACGGCACCTGCCGCTCAGAACGGCAACACCCGTCAGCGCCGCAAGCCCTCATCGGCTCGCCGCGACGACGAGGCCCCCATCATCCCGATCCTCGCCCGCAAGGTGCGCGAGGTCGAGGCCAAGGCCCAGCGCGGCAAGCTCGGGCCCACCAACCGCGTGAAGTTCCAGGTGATCGCCTTCCTCGTCCGCGAGGAGCGCGCCCGCGTCAAGGTCGACACGGCGATCCCCGACTCCGCGCGGCCCGAGCTGCTCAAGCGGCTGGACGGCGTCGCGACCATCCTCGCCAAGACCGCTGCCCGCGACACGTCGCTGATCCAGCTTCTCGAGGTCGACCAGGCCGCGTCGCCGGTGGCGCGGCGCATGCGACGCGACTGGCTGCTCGAGTCCGGCGCCGACCTGCCGCCGGACGAGCTCATCATCACCGACGTCGCTCCCGCGCCCGCCACCGTGGTCCCGCCCGCCCTGGCCGAGCGCCAGGTCGTGCCCGCCGCCATCGAGTCGCGGCAGCTGGCGAACCCGTTCCTCGCCCCCGACCTGTCGCTGCGCGCCCCGAAGGACACGCCGCGCCGACGGCTGGACGGCTGGGAGCTCATGGGGCCGCTGTACAAGGCGTTCGAGACCGGCGCCGGCGGCGGCGCGGCGACGATGGACCTTCCGCAGGTGCCGGAGTTCGACCACGTCTCGCCCAAGGGGCTCGAGATCATGCCGCACCAGTCGCGGTTCGTCGAGGCCGTCCGCGACGGTCACCGCTCGTTCCTGCTGGCGGACGAGCCCGGACTCGGCAAGACCGCGGAATCCGTGCTCGCGGCATCCGTGGCCGGCGCCTACCCGCTGCTGGCCGTGGTTCCCAACGTGGTGAAGATGAACTGGGCCCGCGAGGTCCAGCGCTGGACGCCGCACCGGCGCGCGACGGTCGTGCAGGGCGACGGCGAAGACATCGACGCGTTCGCGGACGTCTTCATCGTCAACTACGAGATCCTCGACCGTCACCTGTCCTGGCTCGGCTCGATCGGCCTGCGGGGCATGGTGGTCGACGAGGCGCACTTCATCAAGAACCTCACGTCGCAGCGCTCGCGCAACGTCCTGGCCCTCGCCGGTCGCATCCGCGAGCAGGTCCGGGATCCGCTCATGCTCGCGCTGACCGGGACGCCGCTCATCAACGACGTCGAGGACTTCGACGCCATCTGGCGCTTCCTCGGGTGGACCAACGGCGAGAAGCCCGGTCCGGCGCTCATGGAGAAGCTGGACGAGACCGGGTTCACCCCCGCCGACAAGGCCTTCTATCCGGCTGCGCGCGACGCGGTGATCTCGATGGGCATCGTCCGCCGCAAGAAGAAGGACGTCGCCGCCGATCTGCCCGACAAGCTCATCGCCGACCTGCCGGTCGAGCTCGATGACGAGTTCGGCCGCTCGATCCGCCAGGCCGAGCGGGATCTGGCCGATCGCCTCGCCGCCCGGTACCGCCGGATCATCGACGCGCGCGGCGACCGCGGGCTCGCTCCCGGCGAGGTCGACGCCGACATCGTCCGCCTCGTCTCCCAGCACGAGCTCGACGAGTCCAAGGCCGCCGGCAGCGGATCCGAGAACGTCTTCACGATGGTGCGGCGCATCGGCCAGGCGAAGGCGCTCCTCGCGGCCGACTACGCCGTCCAGCTGCAGCGCTCGGTGGGCAAGGTGGTGTTCTTCGCCAAGCACATCGACGTCATGGACGCGGCCGAGGCGCACTTCGCATCGGCGGGCCTGCGCACGGTGTCGATCCGCGGCGATCAGACGACGCCCGTCCGCCAGCAGGCGATCGACGCCTTCAACAGCGATCCCGATGTCGGCATCGCCGTCTGCTCGCTCACGGCGGCGGGGGTCGGCGTGAACATGCAGGCGTCGTCCAACGTCGTGCTCGCCGAACTGTCGTGGACGGCCGCGGAGCAGACCCAGGCGATCGACCGGGTGCACCGCATCGGGCAGGACGAGCCGGTGACGGCGTGGCGGATCATCGCCGCCCACACCATCGACACCAAGATCGCCGAGCTGATCGACTCCAAGCAGGGTCTCGCGCAGCGCGCGCTCGACGGCGAGGCCGTGGATCCGCTCTCGAGCGACTCGGTGCAGCTGTCGGCACTCATGCACCTGCTCCGACGGGCCCTGGGCGCCGAGCAGTAGGCGATCGGATGCCGCAACCCGGCCGTGTGGCAGGGTGCGGCATCCGACGCTAATCTCGGGTGAGGCAGCGTCGCCGATTCGTTCCACAGCCCGCACCACCCGAAGCAAGGACCCCCATGAAGATCGGCATCCTCACCAGCGGGGGCGACTGCCCCGGCCTGAACGCGGTCATCCGCGGCGTCGTGCTCAAGGGCACCACGACGTACGACCTCGAGTTCGTCGGCATCCGCGACGGCTGGCGCGGCGTCGTCGACGGTGACTTCTTCCCGTTGACGCGACACGAGGTGAAGGGCCTGTCGAAGGTCGGCGGCACCATCCTCGGCACGAGCCGCACGAACCCCTACGAGGGACCCCGGGGCGGCGCCGAGAACATCGCCAAGACGATGTACGGGCACCGCATCGACGGCATCATCGCCATCGGCGGCGAGGGCACGCTGGCCGCTGCCAACCGCCTCGCCGGCGACGGGATCAACGTCATCGGCGTGCCCAAGACGATCGACAACGACCTGCGTGCGACCGACTACTCGTTCGGTTTCGACACCGCCGTCAACATCGCCACCGACGCGATGGACCGCCTTCGCACCACCGGCGACTCCCACCAGCGCTGCATGGTGGCGGAGGTCATGGGCCGTCACGTGGGATGGATCGCCCTGCATGCGGGGATCGCCGCGGGTGCGCACGTGATCTGCATCCCCGAGGTGCCGATGTCGATCGACGAGGTGTGCGCACAGGTGACCAAGGCGCACGATCGCGGGCGCGCTCCGCTCATCGTGGTGTCCGAGGGCTTCACGCTCACCGGGATGGATGAGGCTTACAGCGACAAGGGCCTCGACGCCTTCAACCGGCCGCGTCTCGGCGGCATCAGCGAGGTGCTCGCGCCCGAGATCGAGCGGATCACGGGCATCGAGACCCGCGCCACCGTGCTCGGGCACATTCAGCGCGGCGGGTCGCCGTCCGGCTTCGACCGCGTCCTCGCCACACGTCTGGGGCTGCACACCGCCGACGCCATCGTCGAGGGCGCGTGGGGTCAGATGGTCGCCCTGCGTGGGACCGACATCGTGCGCGTGCCCTTCGCCGACGCTCTGGGCGAGCTCAACACCGTGCCGCACTACCGCTACGAAGAGGCCGCCGCCCTCTTCGGCTGACCGCCGCCGCCCGCGCGCGGCGGCGGGCCGGGGCCGGGGATTCACGCCGAGCCCGGGGATTCACGCCGAGACACGGGGCCTCGCCCCCGGTCTCGCGCGAGATCCGCGGGTTCGGGGAGCGAACGACCGCGGGTTGGCTGCGAGCGTGGCGAGGAAGGCCGATCGGCGCCGGTGCACGGGACTCAGTCCGGCCGCGTTGAGCTTGCTCCCGAGCGGCTCCGCTCGCATGGCGTCGGCCCAATCCCAGCGGGCGAAGCCGCCCTCGTGCCTGCGAAGGCGGTCTTCGCGCTTCTTCTCCTCGATGAAGTGCGCCTTGCTGGCGTCGCTGTCGGCGGCGTCGTACTTGCCGTATCCGTCGGACTCGCCGATGGTGCGCGTCCGTGCCCAGAAGAAGTCGGTGCGGTCGAGTGCGCCCTCATGGCGGTGCTCGCGCTGCAGCTCCGGCTCCTCGAATCCGAGCCATTCGATCACGGCGCGACTGACCGACTCGCCGGTCGACTCGGCGGCGGCCGTTGCACGACGCCCCACCCAATCGAGCTGCCGCCGGCCGCGCCGATCGGAGCGTCCTCGTCCGAGCGCGGCCACATCCAGCGAGCCCGCGGGAGCGTCCTCGCCGGCCGGCATGCGCAAGGCGGCGTCGGCGACCGCCAGCGCGAACGCGGGCGGCAGCACGCGGCACAGGTCCACGGCGGTGTCGGCGACCGAGGTCATGCGGATACCGTCCCGGGCGAGGACGGAACGCTCGTCGCGCGTGCCGTGGACGACGACGTCGCCCTCACGCCACGACCGTCCGTTGCTGCTGAGCAGGTGGATCTCACGCGGCTCGCCGAAGACCGGCAGCCCGATCTCGGCCGCTGCCGACTCCAGGCACAGCACGGGGTCGCTCCACGTGGCCGTCACCGCCTGCACGCGAACGCGGTAGCGCTGCCAGGGTGCGAGAGCGGACCACGCCGCGGCCTGCACGTAGACGCCGGCACGCACGCGATGCAGCGCTCCGTCGCGATCGAGCCTCGCGACATCCGACGGACGGTCCCTCGACAGCAGCAGCGGAGGCAGGACGGACACGCTCATGCCCCAGCCTCATCCCCTCGCGTTTCTGTGAGCGACCGCCCGCGCCGGACGGTGGACAACCGACCGATGCCGGCCCCCTGGGGAGGAGCCGCGCACCGCCGGCGGGTACGGCCCCGCCGGGAAACCGGGGGTCCACGGCCAAACCGGGGGTCGACGGCCAAACCGGGGGCGAAGCCCTGTGTCTCAGTGCAGATCCCCGGTCTCGCCGAGTGGCACGGGGTCCCGGTCTCGCCGAGCGGGGGCTGGGCGGGCGGCTGGATCAGGCGTCGGCGAGACTCAGGACGTCCAGGAGCCAGGCGAGCTCGAACGCGCGCTCGCGCCACGCGTTGTAGCGCCCGCTCACGCCGCCGTGCCCGGCGACCATCTCGCACTTCAGCAGCGCGTCGACTCCCGCTTCGCGCAGGCGCGCGACCCACTTCGCCGGCTCGACATACAGCACCCGGGTGTCGTTGAGCGACGTCACGGCCAGGATGCGGGGGTAGGCCACGCCGTCCCGCACGTTCTCGTACGGCGTGTAGGAGCGCATGTACTCGTACACCTCGGGGTTGTGGAGCGGATCGCCCCACTCGTCCCACTCGATCACCGTCAGCGGCAGCGAGGGGTCGAGGATCGTGGTGAGCGCGTCGACGAACGGCACGTCGGCGAGGATGCCGGCGAACAGCTCGGGGGCGAGGTTGGCCACCGCGCCCATGAGCAGCCCACCGGCCGAGCCGCCCTCGGCGACGAGACGGTCGGGGGTCGTGTACCCCTCGGCGACCAGGTGCCGCGCGCAGTCGACGAAGTCCGTGAAGGTGTTGCGCTTGCGCAGCAGCTTGCCCTCCTCGTACCACTGCCGGCCCATCTCGCCCCCGCCGCGGACGTGGGCGACGGCGAAGATCACGCCGCGGTCGAGCTCGGACAGCCGTGCGACCGAGAATCCCGGCTCGATCGAGTGCTCGTACGACCCGTAGCCGTACAGGTGCATCGGGCGCGGTGCCGAGCCGGCCTCGCCGAACGAGCGCTTCCAGACCAGAGAGACCGGGATGCCGGTGCCGTCCGCCGCGGGCGCCCACACCCGCGCCTGCGCGTACTCCTCGGGGTCGTAGCCGCCGAGCACGGGCTGGCGCTTGCGCAGGTGGAGCTCGCCGGTGGCGACCTCGTAGTCGTAGACGGTGCCGGGCGTGATGAAGGAGCCGTACGACAGTCGGAGCACCGGGGGCGCCCACTCGGCGTTTCCTCCGCTGCCCACGGTGTACAGCGGTTCATCGAACGAGATCTCGTCAACGCCTCCGGCGGCGTAGTCCAGCATCCCGAGGCGGGGGAGGCCGCCGCGCCGGTAGCCGACGACGCCCCAGTCGCGGAACGTCGAGACCCCGAGCAGTCGCTGGCCGGCGCGGTGGGGGATCACGACGCGACGCTCGCCCTGCGGGTCGTCCGCGGCCACCTGCACCAGTTCGAAGTCGAGGGCGCCGTCGTTGTGGAGTATCAGGAGGACGTCCTGCCCGTCGATGACGGCGTGCTCCGACTCGTACTCCACGCCCTCGCGCCGCGGCCAGACCACTCGCGGCTGCGCGCGGAGGTCGTCGGCGTCGAGGATCCACTCCTCCGAGGTGATGGACGAGCCGAGCCCGATGACCAGGTACCGGTCGCTGCGGGTGAAGCCCGCGCCGACCCAGTACCGTTCGTCGGGCTCGTGGAAGAGCTTCGCGTCGTCGGAGACCGCGGTACCCAGCTCGTGCAGCCACACGGTGTCGGGTCGCCACGCGTCGTCGACGGTGGTGTAGACGATGAAGCGTCCGTCGGGCGAGAAGCTCGCACCGGCGAACGTGTCGGGGATCTCGTCGGGGAGCGGTGCGCCGGTCGTGAGGTCGCGGAGGCGGATCGTGTACCTCTCGTCGCCGGCGACGTCGACTCCGTAGAGCATCCGCGTGCCGTCCAGGCTGACCTCGAAGCTGCCCAGCGAGAAGAACTCGTGCCCTTCGGCTTCGACGTTGCCGTCCAGGAGGATCTGCTCTCCGGGCACCTCGACGTCGGCGGACAGCTCCGGCGGGGTCCAGTCGCCGGGCGAGGCCAGGGGAGCGCGGCACTGGATGCCGTACTGCTTGCCCTCGACGGTGCGGCCGTAGTACCACCAGTCGCCGCGCCGGACGGGCACCGACAGATCGGTCTCGAGGGTGCGCCCCTTGATCTCGTCGAAGATCCGCGAGCGGAGTGCCTCGAGATGCGCGGTCCGCCCTTCGGTGTAGGCGTTCTCGGCCTCGAGGTGAGCCACGACGTCCGCGTCCTCCTTCGCGCGCAGCCACTCGTAGCGGTCCTCGACGTCGTGGCCGTGGTGCCGCCGCACGTGCGGACGGGATGCGGCGACGGGCGGACGACTAAGGGCGGGACGGCCACGGAGGCGGAGACGGAGGGGGCGGGCGAGGCGACGGTGTCCTCTGCGAAGTCGGCGGTCACGCCAGCCACGCTAGCCCAGGCCGGCGACGGCCTGCTCAGCGGACGGTCAGCAGAACGCGCTGCCAGCCGCTGGAGCCGTCGGGCGCGATGGGCGCGCGCTCCTCGATCTGCAGGTCGCCGTCGCGGTTGACGGCCCGCACCCCGATGTAGTGGGTCCCCGATTCCGCCTGCCACGGCATCCGCCACTGCACCCACGTGTCGTCGTTGATGGGGGCGGAAAGCTCCGCGGCCTCCCACGGGCCATTGTCGATCGAGACCTCGACGCGCTCGATCCCGACGGTCTGCGCCCACGCCACACCGGCCAGCATGACCTCGCCGGCGTCGACGGGGGTGCCGGCACGCGGGGTGTCCAGCCGGGACGACATCTTGATCGGCGCGCGCGCGCTGTAGCCACGCGGGGTCCAGTACGCCTCGTCCCGATCGAAGCGGGTCACGGTGAGCTGCGTGAGCCACTTGGTCGCGGAGACATAGCCGTACAGCCCCGGCACGACCATGCGCACCGGGAACCCGTGCTCGAGGGGGAGGGGCTCGCCGTTCATCGTCACGGCGAGGATGGCGTCCCGCTCGGGGTCGACGAGAGCGTCCAGGGGAGTGCTGGCGGTGTACCCGTCGACGCTCCGGGAGAGGACCATGTCGGCGTCGGCGCTCGGCGCCGCGAGCTTCAGCAGTTCGCGCACCGGTACGCCGGTCCAGACCGCGTTGCCGACGAGTCCGCCGCCGACCTCGTTGGACACGCAGGTCAGGGTGATCGCGTATTCGTCGAGTCCCATCTCCATCAGCTGGTCGAAGCCGATGTCGACCGGCTGATCCACCATGCCGTCGATGGTCAGCCGCCAGGTCGCCGGATCGATCGAGGGCACGGTGAGCGCGGTGTCCACCCGGTAGAAGTCCTCGTTGGGGGTGATGAGGGGGCTGAGACCCGGAACATCGAACTCCGCGTCCGCGGGGATCTGCACGCGCGATCGCGGTGCCGGGATGCGCAGCGCCTCGCGGATCGCGTCGATCGAGTTGGTGACGGCCGACAGCGCGCGCGAGCCCGCACCGACGACGATCGCGGCTGCGGCGGACACCAGCGTCATCGTGAGGAACGCGCGTCGGCTGGGAGCCGCCTGCGGGGACTCCGAGGCCTCGTCGGGACCGGCGGGCGAGGTGCGCCCCCGGGCGGCGTCGCGCCAGCGGCGAAGGCGACGGATCAGCAGAGCCAACAGCACGCAGCCGGCGATGCCCCCAAGCACGGACGGCAGCGCCCACAGCGGGGTCGATCCGGCACGCGTGAGCGCCGCCGCCGTCCCGGCGGCTGCGCCGACGGCGAGCACGACGACCCCGGCGGGAGCGCGCCACAGCTGCAGGATGCCGGCTGCGGCCGCCGCGACGACGGCGCCGAGCGCGACGCTGGCCAGGAGCACGATCTTGTCGTACTCGCCGAATGTCGCGATCGCGAACTCCTTCACCGGCTGCGGCACGATGTCGATGACGAACGCCCCCACGGCTTCGAGCGGGCCCGCGCCGCGCGCCACGATGAGCGCCACGAGCTCGGCGACCGCCAGGACGGATGCCGCGGCCACGGCCCCCGCGAGGGCGGCGAGTGCGATGAAGCGGACACTGCGCTGTCGAGCCATCGGGGCGACCTCCTGCCGCTGTCTGCGTACAGGGGGCATTCGGCCCCGAGCCCCGATCGGATTGGGCCGCGGCCAGGTTGACCAGGTGGCCGGGCGGTGACAGGATTCTCTCTGGCCGGTTGCCGGTTCATGAACCCCAGGTGAACTCTTCGTTCGTCGCGCCGATCCCGTCGGCACCTTCCCTTCCCTCACTCCTGGAAAGCGAACGGTGGAAACCGCAGCCCTCATCATCGTGCTCGTCATCGCGCTGGCACTCTTCTTCGACTTCACCAACGGCTTCCACGACACCGCGAATGCGATGGCCACGCCCATCGCCACAGGCGCGCTGAAGCCGCGGACGGCCGTTCTCCTCGCCGCGATCCTGAACCTCGTGGGGGCCTTCCTGTCGACCGAGGTCGCCAAGACCATCTCCGGGGGGATGATCCGCGAGGACGAGATCTCGGCGACGGTCTTCCCCTCGATCATCTTCGCCGGGCTCATCGGCGCGATCACGTGGAACATGCTGACCTGGCTCCTGGGGCTGCCGTCCTCGTCGTCGCACGCGCTCTTCGGCGGCCTGATCGGCGCCACGCTCGTGGGTGTCGGCGCGACGGCGATCGACGGCGGAATCGTGATGAGCAAGGTGGTCCTCCCCGCCCTCATGGCTCCGCTCACCGCGGGGCTCATCGCCTTCGCCGCCACCAAGCTCGCGTATGCGATCACCCGTCGCTACGACGGCAAGCCCGACGGGCGAGACGGCTTCCGGTGGGGGCAGATCTTCACCTCGTCGCTGGTGGCGCTGGCTCACGGCACCAACGACGCACAGAAGACGATGGGTGTCATCACCCTCGCCCTCATCACGGTCGGCTGGCAGTCCTCGGCGAATCCCGACCCGCAGCTGTGGGTCATCGTCGCGTGCGCGGTGACGATCGCGCTCGGCACCTACATGGGCGGGTGGCGCATCATCCGGACTCTGGGCAAGGGCCTCACCGACGTCAAGCCCGCACAGGGCTTCTCGGCGGAGTCGTCGACGGCGGCGACGATCCTCGCCTCGAGCGCGCTCGGGTTCGCGCTGTCGACGACGCAGGTCGCCTCGGGATCGGTGATCGGCTCGGGGCTGGGGCGCCGCGGCTCGCAGGTGCGGTGGCGCACCGCGGGGCGCATCATGGTCGGCTGGGTGCTCACCCTTCCCGCCGCGGGTGCGGTGGGCGGGCTCGCCGCGCTGGTCGTGGTGTGGCTCGGCTCGTGGGGTGTCCTGATCGACGCCGTGCTGGCGGTCATCATCATCCTGGCGATCTTCCTCCGTTCGCGCCGCAACGCCGTGAACGCGGCCAACGCCATGAGCGAGGTCGCCGACTCGGGAGCCGCCGTGCACGTCGAGGACAACCCGCCTCCGACCCGACGACAGCGCGCGATGGCGCGTAACGAGGAGCAGAAGTGATGTCGATCGACTGGCTCGCCTTCCTGCAGGTCTTCCTCGCCGCGCTGATCGGCGCGGGTGTGGTGGTGGTCTTCTATGCGCTCGGACTCCGCCTGCTCGTCGCGTCGGGGCGCGCCCCCGTGGTGGCCCCGGCGGAGTTCACCGATGCCATCACGGTCATCACCGAGAAGCAGGCGCGCCGGGCCGAGAAGGCCGCGGCGAAGGCGGCGCGGAAGAACCCGCTCACGCCCGGGCAGAAGCGTCTCGCGCTCGCCGCGGCGTACGCGTGCTTCGCGGTGTGCGCGGCGGCCGTGGTGGGCGGCATCCTGCTCATCGTCTTCAACCACTGATCGGCTCGGCCGCTCGGGAGCGCCGTCGCGGGTGCGTCCTAGGCTGGGCGGTATGGATGCCGCATCCCCGCGTTTCGGGCAGTACGAGCCCGCCCGTCGCACCCTCGTCCATCTGAGCGACACCCATCTGCTGGCAGGCGGCCGCCGTCTGGGCGGACGGTACGACACGACGGAGAATCTCCGACGCACGCTGGAGGCGGTCGACGCGCTGGAGCTGCGGGCGGACGCCCTCGTGGTGACGGGCGACCTGACGGATCTCGGCGAACCCGAGGCCTATCGCGCGCTGCGGCGCGCCGTCGAACCCCTCGCCGAGCGCATGGGCGCGCCGGTGGCGTGGGTGGCGGGGAATCACGACGAGCGGCCCGCGCTGCGGTCGGCGCTCTTGGACGGCGACGCCACCCTCGCGCCGGTCACCGGCGTGTGGGACCTCGCGGGTCTTCGTCTCATCGCGCTCGACACGACGGTGCCGGGGTGGCACCACGGCGAACTCGACCAGGCTCAGCTGGACTGGCTGCGGCAGATCCTCGCCGAGCCCGCGCCGCTCGGGACGATCCTGGCGATGCACCACCCGCCGCTGCCGAGCCACATCCCGCTCTTCGACATCCTCGAACTGCGCGACCAGCACCGTTTCGCCGCCGTCATCGCCGGCACCGATGTGCGTGCGATCCTCGCCGGGCACCTGCATTACTCGACCTCGGGCAGCTTCGCGGGGGTGCCGGTGAGCGTCGCGTCGGCGACCTGCTATGCGATGAACCTCGCGCGTCCGGCGCAGGAGGTCAACGGGATGGACGCCGGGCAGGCGTTCCAGTTGGTGCACGTGTACGACGACACGATCACCCACTCCACGGTGCCGGTCGTCGACGCCGCGACGGGGGATTACTTCTCGGCGGAGTGGGTGGCCCGCATGGCTGCCCTCACACCGCAGGAGCGGCTGGAGGAGTTCTCCCGCAAGCGCTGACGTGCGGCATCCCATCGACAGCGGGTACAACCCCGACCGTCGACCGTACGCGTCGTACACGTGGAAGCCGCGCCCGCCGGGGATAGGCTCAGGACACACCCCCACCGCCGTGAACGACCCACGAGGACACACCACCATGGCTCCGGACGCAACGAAGCGCACCCGCACCGAGACCGACTCCCTCGGCTCGCTCGAGATCCCCGCAGATGCCTACTGGGGCATCCACACCGCCCGCGCGCTGGAGAACTTCCCCATCTCCAAACGCCCGATCTCGGTGTACCGCGATCTCGTGCGGGCGCTCGCGATGGTCAAGCAGGCCGCCGCACGGGCCAACGCCGAGATCGGGGTGCTGGACGCCGAGCGCGCCGACCTGATCGATCGCGCGTCGCAGCTGGTGATCGACGGACGCTTCCACGATCAGTTCGTCGTCGGCGTCATCCAGGGCGGTGCGGGGACGTCCACCAACATGAACGCGAACGAGGTCATCACCAACGTCGCACTCGAGCTCGCCGGCCGTGAGAAAGGCGACTACGCCTTCCTTTCGCCGATCGACCACACCAACCGCAGCCAGTCCACCAACGACGTGTATCCGACCGCCATCAAGGTGGGGCTGAGCCTCGATCTGCAGACGCTCCTCGAAGAGCTGGATCTGCTGCGCCAGGCGTTCCTCGCCAAGGCCGTCGAGTTCCACGACATCCTGAAGGTGGGGCGCACCCAGCTGCAGGACGCCGTGCCGATGACCCTCGGACAGGAGTTCCACGGGTTCGCCTCGACCCTCGGCTACGACCACGAGCGCCTGACCGAGAACGCGTACCTCCTGTTCGAGGTCAACATGGGCGCCACCGCGATCGGCACCGGGATCACCACCCATCCCGCCTACTCCGAAGCCGTCGTCCGGCACCTCCGCGAGATCACCGGCCTCGACCTGGCGCTGGCCAGCGACCTGGTGGAGTCCACGAGCGACACCGGCTCGTTCATGTCGTTCTCGTCGTCGCTCAAGCGCAACGCCGTCAAGCTGTCGAAGATCTGCAACGATCTGCGTCTGCTGTCATCGGGTCCGCAGGCCGGATTCGGCGAGATCAACCTGCCCGCACGGCAGGCCGGCTCGAGCATCATGCCGGGCAAGGTGAACCCGGTGATACCCGAGGTCGTGAACCAGATCGCGTTCGCCGTGGCGGGAGCCGACACGACCGTCACGATGGCGGTCGAAGGCGGTCAATTGCAGCTGAACGCCTTCGAGCCCGTGATCGCGCACTCGATCTTCCAGTCCATCACGTGGATGCGCCGCGGAATGCACACGCTGCGAGTGAACTGCGTCGAGGGGATCACCGCCAATCGTGAGCGGCTCGGCGCGATGGTGGGTTCGTCGGTGGGCGTCGTCACCGCCCTAACCCCCTTCATCGGCTATGCCGCGTCGGCCGCGCTGGCCAAGACCGCGCTGCTGACGAACAAGAACGTGGCCGACCTCGTGGTGGAGGCCGGGCTGATGTCGCGCGAAGAGGTGACCAAGCAGCTCTCGCCGGCGCGGCTGTCGGGGCTCGAGACGGCGACCGCGGCGATCCCGATCGTCCAGGCGGCGGAAGACGTCGTCGCGGCGACCCGCGACTGACCGGGCGGACGGCTCAGTTGCGTGCGCGTCGCTGCGGGTGGCGACCGGCGGCGCTCGATAGGTTCGAGCCGTCCCACGATCGACCACAGGAGAGGCCGACATGACAGACCCCAACACCCCCGCCGGGCCGCCGACGCCGCCGCCCGCCTACAACCCCGCCCCGCCGGCCGCCTACGACGCGCCCGCCGGAGGCCCCGTTCCCGGCAAGACCCTCGGCATCGTCGCATTCGTGCTGTCGTTCTTCGCGCAGCTGATCGCGCTGATCCTCGGCATCGTGGCGCTCGTGCAGAGCAAGAAGGCCGGCGTCAAGAACGGCTGGGCGGTGGCCGCCATCATCATCAGCTCGGTTCTGATGGTCATCGGCATCATCGTCGCCATCGTCGTGCTCGCGATCGTGGTTCCGGCCGCGAACGAGGAGATCGCGCGGCTGTGCTCCGAGCTCGGCTCGGGCGTCCACACCCTCGACAACGGGACGACGTTCTCGTGCCCGTGACGGTCATCCGTTGAGAAGGGCGCGCACCGTGAGGTGCGCGCCCTTCTTCGTTCCAGCGCTGGTTCCGGCGCTGAGCGGCGCGCCGGCTCAGTCGAGGATGCGGCAGTGCGTGGTCAGCTCGCCGATCCCGTCGATGCCCACGGTGACGGTCGACCGGTCGCGCAGGAACACCTGCGGGTCACGGGAGTAGCCGGCGCCGCCCGGACTCCCGGTGGAAATGAGGGTGCCCGGCAGCAGAGTCGCCGATCGTGACAGGTGCGAGATGAGCGTCGACACCGGGCGCACCATCTGAGCGGTCGAGGCGTCCTGCAGCGTCCGTCCGTCCAGGACCGTCCAGATATGCAGGTCCTGCGGATCGGCCACCTCGTCGGCGGTGACGACGAACGGGCCCGTGGGGGTGAACCCGTCGAACGACTTGCAGCGCGACCACTGCGCCTCGGAGTACTGGATGTCACGGGCGGTGATGTCGTTGACGACGGTGTAGCCCCAGACATGGTCCAGGGCCTCCTCGGGGGCGACGTCCTTCGCGGCGCGGCCGATGATCACCCCGAGCTCGGCCTCGTAGTCCACCGACTCGCTGAGGCTTCGCGGCCACGTGGTGGTGGCGTCGTGGCCGGTGAGGGAATTGGGCCACAGGACGAACACGGTGGGGGTGCTGTCGGTCTTGAGACCCAGCTCGCTCGAATGCGCGGCGTAGTTCAGGCCGATCGCGAGGATCACCGGCGGGGTGAGCAGCGCCGACGCGAACCTCTGCCCGGCCAGCGGATGCCGCCGCGCCCCGTTCCCGGCGGCGTCGCGCACGCGGGCAAGCAGGTCGTCGCCGCCCGCGATGAGCTCTTCCAGGCGGCGGGGTGCCCCGTCGAAGAGTTCATCGACCAGCACGATGTCGTCGTCGTCCACCACCGCCAGTCGAGGGTCGGAGGCACCCTGCGGAAGAACGTGGGCGAAGCGCATCACTCCACGCTACCGGGGCGAGGCGCGCCGGGCCGCGCGTGTTGCGCACCCATAGGCTGACTTCATGACGAATCCCGACGCCGCGGGCAGGTCGCGCCCGTCGCTCGTTCCACCCGCCTTCCCGTCGCCTCTCGCGCAGAACGGGCCCGGCCACGGTGCCTCGATCGCGCCGCCTGCCCCCGCCACGCCCCACGTCACCGTACCCGGGGGTGCGGCGCCGGCCCGCGCAGGACGGGCGGCGCCGATCTGGCTGTTCGGGCTGCTGCTGCTCCTGCTGGTCGGCCTGGTCGCCTACTTCCTCAACGCCATTGGCCCCGGAGCCTCCATCGTCGGGATGATCCTCGCGCTGCTCCCGCTGGCGGGCGTCGTCCTGGCGATCCGCATCATCGATCGCTGGGAGCCCGAGCCGCGTGGCCTGCTCATCTTCGCCGTGGCCTGGGGCGCGATCGCCGCGGTCGGCATCGCCCTGGGGGTCGACCTCCTTCTGGCTGTCGTCTTCGGTGCGCAGTCGTCGCCGGCCGCCGACGCCCTGTCGGCCGTGGTCCAGGCGCCGATCGTCGAAGAGGTCGCCAAGGGGCTCGGCGTCTACATCATCTTCATGTCGGCGCGTCGTGCGTTCGACGGGCCGGTCGACGGCGTGGTCTACGGGGCACTCGTCGGCGCCGGGTTCGCGTTCACCGAGAACATCCAGTACTTCGCGATCAGCTTCATCGAGGGCGGGGTCGCGGACGCCTCCGCCACCTTCTTCGTCCGCGGCATCCTCTCGCCGTTCGCCCACGTGATGTTCACCAGCATCATCGGCTTCGCTCTCGGCCTCGCCGCCCGCCGGGGAGCGACCCCCGCGCAGGCGTTCGGACCGTGGCTGGCGGGCCTCGCGGGCGCCATCGCGCTGCACGCGTTCTGGAACGGCTCCGCGGTGTTCGGTGACTTCTTCGCTCTCTACCTCATGCTGCAGGTGCCGCTGTTCGTCCTGTTCATCCTCGGGATCCTGGCACTGCGGCGTGAGGAGTCCCGGCTCACGCGCTCCCGCCTGGGCGAATACGCGGCGGCGGGCTGGTTCACCCCGCAGGAGGTGGACATGCTCGCCACCGGCGCAGGCCGTCGCTCGGCCCTGGCATGGGCGCGCACCCTGCGCGGCGATCGGCGACCCCTGATGCGCGAGTTCATCGCCGACGCCACCGCCCTGGCCGCGGCACGGCAGCGAGCGATCAGCGGCCGCGACCCCCACGCCGCACACGAGGAAGCAGCGCTGCTGACGCGGACGGCCGCTGCCCGGCAGCAGCTGTTCGCTCCGTGAGCGGGGCCCTTGACACCTCGGGGGCGGCCTGGGCATGCTTGTCGTAGACCAACTCAGCGCTCGGGAGACCTGCAGGCAACGCCGCGGCACCGGGCGCTGAGTCTTGGATGCCCCGCCGTGCGGGACGTGCTTGGATGGACGCATGAGTGACAACACCAAGCCCGAGATCGACGCCCCCACCGGCCCCGCGCCGTCGGAGCTCGTCGTCCGCGACATCACCGTCGGAGACGGCGCCGAGGCCAAGGCCGGCGACACCGTGACGGTCCACTACGTCGGCGTCGAGTACACGTCCGGCGAGGAGTTCGACTCCTCGTGGAACCGTGGCGAGAGCATCCAGTTCCCCTTGCGCGGCCTCATCCAGGGATGGCAGGACGGCATTCCCGGCATGAAGGTCGGCGGCCGTCGCGAACTGGTCATCCCGCCGCACCTGGCCTACGGTCCCGCGGGCGGCCACTTCCTCGGCGGCAAGACCCTGATCTTCATCATCGACCTCCTCGCCGTCGGCTGACGAGCACAGACGTCGCGAACGGATGCCGCCCCCGCACGCCGGGGGCGGCATCCGTTCCTCTTTTTTACATTCATGGGAATAGACTTCCTCGGGCTGCGTTGACACCCCTCGTACCCGTCGCGCTGCGACCACACCGACACGAAGGACGACCATGACCGACACGACCACGATCGACGTTCCCGGCTACAAGGCGGGCACCTGGGTGCTCGACCCCTCGCACAGCGAGGTGACCTTCAGCGTCCGGCACATGATGATCTCGAAGGTGCGCGGCACCTTCGGCGTCAAGAGCGCCACCATCATCGCCCCCGAGAACCCGCTCGAGGCCAAGGTCGAGGCGAACGTCGACGTCGCCTCGGTCGACACCAAGGACGAGGGTCGCGACAACCACCTGCGTTCCGGCGACTTCTTCGACGCCGAGAACCACCCGACGATGACGTTCGTCTCGACGGGCGCGCGCGTGGCGGACGGGGACTTCCTCGTCGACGGCGACCTCACGATCCGCGGGATCACCAAGCCCGTCACCTTCGAGGTCGAGTTCGGCGGCTTCGGCACCGACCCGTGGGGCAACTACAAGGCCGGCGCGACGGCCAAGACGGTCGTCAACCGCGAGGACTTCGGACTGACGTGGAACGCCGCGCTCGAGACCGGCGGCGTGCTCGTCGGCAAGGACGTCACCATCACGCTCGACCTGCAGGGCGCCCTGCAGGCCTGAGTCATCCCGAAGGCGGATGCCGCCCGGCCGTGTGCCGGACCGGCATCCGCCTTCGTCATGTCCGGGGCGATCGGCGCCGACGCAGGCGGTTCTGCGCCAGCAGGATCCCGATCAGCACCACCAGCCCGCCGACGGGCTCGTTCCAGCTCAGCGTCTCGCCGAGCACGAGCGCTCCGAGCGCCACGCCCACCAGCGGGGTCAGGTACGTCACCGTCGAGGCGCGCGTCGGTCCCCACGCGCGCACGGTGTTCTGGTTCCAGATGTACGCCACTCCGGTGCCGAGGCAGCCGAGCAGCAGCACCGCGGCCACGATCCACGGATCCAGCCGCACCGGCTGGAGCGCGATCGCCGGGGCGAGGAGGGTCATGATGGCCGCGGCGATCCCGATGTTGAGGAACGAGAACATCGTGGCGCTCATGCCCGTGTCCGCCACGAAACGGCGCATGTAGGCGAGGCTGAAGCCGTAGCACGCCGTCGCTCCGAGGATGGCGATCTGGGCGACGACGCCCTCGCTCAGGTCGAGCCCGGCCCACGGGCCGATGATCACGATCACCCCGGCGATGCCCAGCACGATGCCTCCGAGTTGGCCGGCACGGAGACGCTCGACCCGCAGGACCAGCCCGGCCATGACGGCGGTCATGAGGGGCGTCGTGGCGTTGTAGATGCTCGCCAGACCCGACGTGACGTACTGCTGCGCCCAGGAGAAGAGCAGGAACGGCACGACGCAGAAGGTCACCGCGAGCACGGTCATGTGGCCCCAGACGCGTCCCGAGCGGGGGAGTGCCTCGCGCCGCAGGAGGACGAAGACCGCGAGCGCGAGCGCGCCCAGCGCCAGACGCGACCATGCGACCTGCGCGGGGGCGAGACCCGTGAGCGCGACCTTCATGAACAGGAAGCTGGATCCCCACACGATCCCGGCCAGGGCGAACTGCACGGCGACCCAGGGGGTCGAGGGAGGGCTCGCCGACGCCACGACGGGGGGCGTGGAGATGGTCACGCGAGGACTCTAGTCCCGGGCGGCGACCTCGCACCGGGCATCGGAACGCGACGTCCGAAATCCGTCCATCGGCGACGGTCCGGCTACGGTGACGGGTGGTCGGCGTCGTACGCGCGGAAGCGGGGGCTCGCCCGCACCAGCAGCGCCACGATCGCGATGATCGCCATGCCGCCCAGCAGGGGCGGGAACCACAGCGCCGTGAAGGTGGCCAGCGTCCCCGCGTACAGGGCGCCCACCCGGGGACCTCCGGCGACCACGACGATGAAGACCCCCTGCAGCCGGCCCCGGATCGCGTCCGGCACGGCCGCCTGGACCATGGTGTTGCGGAAGATCGAGCTGACGTTGTCGGCCGCGCCGGCGATCGCCATGGCCACGCACGCGGCGGCGATCAGCACGAGGTTGGGGGAGTCCGCGTCGACGATCGCGGGGGCGAACCAGCCCAGGGCCCCGGCGGCCAGCACGATGCCGAGCAGTCCGATGGCACCGCCGTAGACGAGGATCGCCCGCTCGATCCCGAGGCCCTGCCGACGGACGCGGCCCACCGGCCCCGAGAACAGGCTCGACAGCAGGGCCCCGGCGGCGATCGCAGCCGTCAGCGCGCCCGTGGTGATGGGGCCGCCGCCCAGCAGGACGGCGCCGATCGCGGGGAACAGGGCGAGCGGCTGCCCGAAGGTCATGGCGATGATGTCGAGCCCGAACTGCAGCCGGATGTTGGGAGCGCGTCGCAGGAAGCGCCAGCCGTCGCGCAGCGACTCCCATCCGGGCCGCACGACCGTGCCCTCGGGGCGCAGCGCGGGCAGCGTCCACAATCCGAGGAACATCGCCGACATCAGCACCACGTCGAGGGTGTAGGTCCACGCATACCCGGTGAAGGCGACGAGGACGCCCGCGAGTGCGGGCCCCACCATGACCATGATCCCCACGGTGATCCCGTTGAGGGCGGATGCCGCAGGCAGCAGTTCGCGAGGAATCAGGCGCGGGACGATGGCCTGCCGGGTGGCCATGACGATCGAGTTCGCGGCGGCGTTGACGACGCTCAGGGCGTACAGCCAGCCCACCGTCTCCCCCTGGGTCCAGGCGAGGACGGCGAGCAGGACCGTCGATCCGAAGGTGATGGCCGCAGCCACGAGCGCGACGATCCGCCGATCGAACGCATCCGCCAGCATGCCCCCGTAGATGCCGGCGACCACCATGGGCAGCAGGCCGGCGACCGCGATCATCGCCACGGCGAAGGTCGACCCGGTCAGATCGTACACGTGCAGCATCACCGCGACGATCGTGAGCTGGCCGCCGAGCCCGGCCAGCGTCGAGCCGATCCACATGCGGGTGAAGGCGGGGCTGGCCGCGAACGGGCGCAGATCGATCAGGTGGTCTCGGCGCAGACGCGGGAGCCGGGTCGTTCCGGCCGACCGCGTCACCGGTCCACCGGGGCAGGGTGCGGCATCCTCCGACCCTATCGCCGGTCGGCGAGGGCGGATTCGTGCGGGCGCGGGGGGACTGGTAGACTCACCAGGTTGCCGTTCGATCGGCCGCGGATAAAGAGAGCTCGCGCATCAGGCGTCGGGCGCCGCGCAATGAGCAGAAAGGGGATCCCATCTATGCCACTCGAATCTGACGCTAAGAAGGCGATCATCGAAGAGTACGCGACGCACCCCGGTGACACCGGATCCCCCGAGGTGCAGGTCGCGATGCTGACGCAGCGCATCAAGGACCTCACCGAGCACCTCAAGGAGCACAAGCACGATCACCACTCGCGTCGTGGTCTGTTCTTGATGGTGGGTCAGCGCCGTCGTCTGCTCGGCTACCTCCAGGACATCGACATCGCGCGTTACCGCTCGCTGATCGAGCGTCTCGGGCTTCGCCGCTGAGGCATCGCGCCAGCGTTCAATCGCACTTCTTCCGAAGGCCGCCCCACGGTGTGGGGCGGCCTTCGTCGTCCGTTCGTCAGCCGTTCTGGCGCGGGTCCGGGTGTGAGACCACACGCGGCGTCTCCCGGGGGCGCCGGGATCCCGTGGGGTCCTCGCGGCGCCCCTCGCGCGAGGCCAGGGTGGGGTCGCGGAACAGCCAGCCCGGCCGCGGCTCGATGAGGGGGCGCAGGATCCGACGCACGGGCTTGGTGGCCAGGCCCAGGGCGATGCCGACCGACAGCACGATGACGATCGGAAGCCAGATCCAGGTCGGATCCAGTCCGCGGAGCACCCCCGACTCGCGGAACGGGTAGAGCACGAAGGAATGGAGCAGGTAGACGTACATCGTGTACTGGCCGAAGTGCGTCCACCAGTGTCCGTCACGGGGGATGAGGGCGAAGAACGCGACGCTCAGGAGGAGTGCGATGGCCATCAGAGCGAGCCGCACACCCCCGGCCCACCACTGCGTGCCGCCGATCGCCGCGTAGCTCTCGTCGTAGAACAGCCAGTCGCGCAGACTCATCTCGCGCCAGAAGTCCACGAAGTACCATGCGGCCCAGCCGGCGACGGCGAAGATCGCCAGCGACGCCAGCGGCACCCACCACGCGCGTCGGCGCAGCAGGTCGAAGCGGTCGACGATCCGGCGCTCGTTGAGCCACCATCCGAGGGCGAAGAACGGCAGCAGGCCGAGGGTCCGCGAGAGGGAGAAGGTGGAGTCGATGTTGGGCAGGTAGCCCGCGCCGATCGAGATGACGAGGGTCCACGCGAGCGGCCAGCGCAGCAGCGCCAGATAGGGCAGGACCAGTCGGAAGATGCCCAGCGCGAGCAGGAACCACAGCGTCCAGGATGGCCGTGTCAGATTGGGATCGGCCTGGCCCTCGACGAGGAGCTTGGTCAGGAACCACAGCCCCTCGAAGATCACGTAGGGCACGAGGATGTCGGTGACGACGCGGGCCATCTGCCGACGGCTCGGCGGGTCGGACTTCGAGAAGTACCCCGAGATCAAGGCGAACGCGGGCATGTGGAAGGCGTACACGAGCAGATACAGCCCGAGGGCGACGTCGCTGTCGTAGGTGAGTCGCTGGATGGCGTGGCCCAGGACGACCAGGACGATGCAGGCGAACCGCGCGTTGTCCCAGAACGGCAGGCGCTTCTTCGGCCGAGCGGTGCGGATGCCTCCGGTCGGCGGCGAAGCGGGCGAGGGAGTCGTCGAGGGCTCTTTCATGGGCATCGCCACACTAGCGTCCAGATGTCGGGAATAGTGTGGGCGCGCAGGCGTTCAACCAGATACATTCATTTGCATGGATCTGAGATTCGGAAGCGGAGAGCGATCGTGAGCGACACCACCACCTGGCCCGGGATGCAGTTCGGCATCTTCACGGTGAGCGACATCACCCAGGACCCGACCACGGGCCGCACGCTCAGCGAGGCTGAGAAGATCCGCGACACGATCACGATCGCCCGTCACGCCGAAGACGTGGGCCTGGACGTCTTCGCTCTCGGAGAGCACCACAACCCGCCGTTCTGGTCGTCCTCACCCACGACGACCCTGGCGTACATCGCCGCCCAGACCGAGCGACTGGTCCTCTCGACGGCCACGACCCTCATCACCACGAACGACCCGGTGAAGATCGCCGAGGACTTCGCCATGCTCCAGCACGTCTCGGGCGGTCGCGTCGACCTGATGCTCGGCCGGGGGAACACCGGGCCGGTGTACCCCTGGTTCGGCAAGGACGTCCGACAGGGACTGCCGCTGGCGATCGAGAACTACAATCTGCTCCACCGGCTGTGGCGCGAGGACGTCGTCGACTGGGAGGGCCAGTTCCGCACGCCCCTGCAGGGCTTCACCTCGACGCCGAGGCCGCTCGACGGCGTGGCTCCGTTCGTGTGGCACGGATCGATCCGCACACCCGAGATCGCCGAGCAGGCCGCATATTACGGCGACGGATTCTTCGCCAACAACATCTTCTGGCCGAAGGAGCACTACCAGCGCCTCATCACCCTGTACCGGCAGCGGTACGCGCACTACGGGCACGGCTCCCCGGAGCAGGCGATCGTGGGGCTGGGCGGTCAGGTGTTCATGCGCGCCGACTCCCAGCAGGCGGTGCGGGAGTTCCGCCCGTACTTCGACAACGCCCCCGTATACGGCCACGGCCCGAGTCTCGAGGACTTCAGCGAGATGACCCCGCTCACCGTGGGCTCGCCGCAGCAGGTGATCGACCGCTACGCGGGCATGCGCGAGCACTACGGCGACTACCAGCGGCAGCTGTTCCTCATCGACCATGCGGGTCTTCCCCTGAAGACCGTCCTCGAGCAGTTGGACATCCTCGGTGGCGAGGTCGTCCCCGCGCTCCGTCGCGAGCTCGCCCAGGGCCGCCCGGCCGAGGTGCCGGATGCTCCGACCCACGCGGGCCTCGTGCGCGCCGCCTACGGTGACGATGTGCCACGGCAGGCCGTCCCCGGCGCCAACCGGGGCGACAACCTCACCGCGGGGTCGCCGTACCAGGACGCCCGACCCGCTGCCGGCGCCGCCTTCGGCGTGAGCGCGCAGACCACGACGGGAGCGGGACGATGACCGCCCGCCGGATCGCCGTTGTCTCGGCGGGACTGTCGAATCCCTCCTCGACGCGGATGCTCGCCGATCGCATGGCCGCGGCCACCGTGGCAGCCCTCGCGGACAGCGGCGAAGAGCAGGTGGACGTCGACGTGTTCGAGCTGCGTGACCTCGCCCACGACATCACGAACAATCTGCTCACCGGGTTCGCGCCGCCGGCACTGGAGTCGATGATCAACGCGGTCGTATCGGCCGACGCGGTCATCGCGGTCACCCCGATCTTCTCGACGAGCTACTCCGGTCTGTTCAAGTCGTTCATCGACGTGGTCGACCCGGATGCGCTCACGGGCACGCCGGTGCTGATCGGCGCCAATGCGGGGACGGCGAGGCATTCGCTGGCGATCGACTACGCGATCCGTCCGCTGTTCACCTATCTGCACGCCGAACCGGTGTCGACCGGGGTCTTCGCGGCCTCGAGCGACTGGGGCGGCTCGGCCGACAAGGTCTCGCCGCTGGCGGAGCGCATCGAGCGGGGGGCGCGGGAGCTCGCTGCGGCGGTCACCCGGCGCGCCCCGGCTCGCATCGAGGACCCGTTCGATCCGGCGACCTATCTGGGCGAAGGGCGCTCCTTCGGACATCTGCTGGGAGGCCTCGCCGGCGAGTGAACGCCCCGAGTGAACGCCCCGAGTGAACGCCCCGAGTGAACGCAGAAGTGTGATCGCCGCAGAGCGAGAGCGCGCGGCAGTCCTCAACCCAAGATGATCTCCTCGGCCGCCGTCAGGCTCCGCCAGTCCCCGTCCGGTGCGCGCGCGCCGGGCGGGGCGAGCACGTCGGCGTCGATGAGCGGTCCGAGGTCGACGGCCGCCGCCTCGGCGATGTCCGCCAGGGGCGCCTGGAAGGTGCGGAAGGCCCCCACGCCGTCGATGCCGAGGATCCCCTGCCGGATGTCCAGCAGGTCGGTCTGATCCAGCACGAAGCCGGTGGCCGCCAGCCCCGCGTCGGAGGACCAGGCCGCGATCTTGAGGAAGTGGCGGGGGATGCGGATGCCGCGATACAGCGGATCGTCCGAAGCGAGGATCGGCGCGGTGAACACCGACAACCGCGCGTCCCGCGATTCGGCGTGCGCGAGGATGTGGTCCTCCAGCCCCAGCCAGAGGTCCTTCGACTGGTTGAAGGCCGCCGCCTGCGGCGCCGCGTTGGTGTAGAAGAACGTCGCCTCGGTCGCGCGGCGCGCCTGCGCCTCGTCGCCCCACCCGGGGTCGCGGCGACGCACCAGATGTCCGCGGTCGAGGTCGTTGCGCGCGTACAGGTCGGGGCCGGCCTGGTCCTCGTCGGCGACGCGGGGATCCAGTCGCCACGTGCCGGTGCGGGGGATGTCCTGCAAGGTCTCGCCGTCGATGTTGACCCCGGTCATGCGCGCCAGGCGGCGCTCGGGATCCAGGAGGACCGAGAAACGGGGGTAGATCAGGTCCACCACGGTGGCCAGGGGATCGACCGGGCGCGGGAAGGGCACCTCGGGCCCGAGGAACCCGCTTTGATAGCCGTCGTCGGCGAATGCATCCGTCACGGGAGCCATCCTTTCGTGTCGGTCAGGGGCGCGGTCGGGTGACGCGCGCGAGGACGAGATCGAGCACGATGCCCAGGCCGATGGCGACGACGACCGATACCGCCACGGCCACCAGCGGCCCGCCGGGGACGAAGCGGGCGACTGCGGCCCCGACCAGGCTCTGGTACAGCGCCCAGGCGATGGCCGCGAGGGCTGCGATGCCCAGGTGACGAGGGGCGGGCATGCGCGTGGCGCCCGCGGTGAGGTTCACCGCGAGCCGCGCGAACGGGATGAAGCGGGCGGTGAACAGAACCGTCGCGAGGCGTCGATCCATCCGGTCGCGCGCCCACCCGAAGGCGCGCTGGGTCCGTCGTGCGCGCATCCATCGCCACCTGTGCAGCCCGACGGTGCGCCCCAGCAGGTAGCAGCCCGCATCGCCGACGAAGGCCGCGCCGGCCGCCACCGCCACCACCGCGGTCAGGGGAGGGCTCCCCACGGTTACCGCGAGCGCTCCGAACGCGGTAACGGCGGCTTCGCCGGGCACCACGACGAGGAAGGCGTCGCCGACCACCAGCGCGAACAGGAACGGCAGCGCCCACGGAGCCGCAGCGAGGTCGGCCAGCGCATCGTCGATCACCGATCCTGGGTACCAGGGCCGTGTGAACGGCGACGAAACGGCACCCGAAGGGTGTCGCGGCGCGGTGCATCGGATGAACTCTCGGCGAAAGGCGCTCCGCCGGGTCCCGTGGGCTCGGCCGACGCTCCACGCTGGAATCGTGAGAGTCGCGATCCTGGCAGAGTCCTTCCTCCCTCACATGAACGGCGTGACGGGGTCCGTGCTGCAGATCCTGCGCCATCTGGCCGCGGCCGGTCACGAGACGCTCGTCATCGCGCCCCGCGCCGGAGAGGTGGACGCCGATCTCCACGGCGCGCGTACCGCGCTGCTGCGGTCGGTCCCACTCCCCACCTACCCGCAGGTGCGCGTCGTCTTCGCGCGCGCAGCCCACCTCGGCGGCATCCTGCGCGCCTTCGCGCCGGACGTCGTCCACCTCGCCTCGCCCTTCGTTCTGGGCTGGCAGGGCGCCGTGGCGGCGGACGCCCTGCGCATCCCGGTCGTCGCGGTGTACCAGACCGATGTCGTCGCGTACGCGCAGAAGTACGGGATGCCGCACGCGACCGCGCTGGTGTCGTCGCACGTCGCGAGGCTTCACCGGCGGGCCACGCTCACCCTCGCCCCGAGCGGCGCGTCGCTCCGGCAGCTCGGGGACCTCGGCGTGGATCGCCTGCGGCTGTGGGGCAGGGGAGTGGATGCCGATCGCTTCGCCCCGCACCGGAGGAGCACGGCATGGCGCCGGCGCATCGCCGGCGATGACGTCGTGGTCATCGGCTACGTCGGGCGTCTGGCGCCCGAGAAGCAGGTCGCCGACCTCGCTGCGCTCCGCGGGATCCCCGGCGCTCGCCTGGTGGTGGTGGGCGACGGTCCGTCGCGGGCGGAGCTCGAGCAGCAGCTGCCGGACGCCGTGTTCACCGGTCATCTCGCCGGAGGGGAGCTCGCCCGCGCGCTGGCGAGCTTCGACGTGTTCGTGCACCCCGGAGAGAGCGAGACCTTCGGTCAGACGATCCAGGAGGCGCTCGCCAGCGGCGTGCCCGTCGTGGCGACGGGCGTCGGCGGCCCGGTGGACCTCGTCCGATCCAGTATCGACGGCTGGCTGTATCGGCCGGGCGATCTCGACGACCTCCGGGCGCGCGTGGTCGACCTGGTGGGCGACCCCGCCAAGCGCCTCGCGTTCGGGCTCGCCGCGCGTGCGGCCGTCGTCGAACGGTCGTGGGAGCGCACGGTCGACGCGCTGCTGGGCCACTACCGGCACGCGATCGCCCTGCGCGCCATCGACGACGGACTGCGCTCGCGCAGCGACCGTCGCCCCGACCCGGGAGGGCGTGCCGTCGAGCCCGCGGCGGACTGGACGCGCTACGTCGCCCTCGGAGACTCGCTCACCGAGGGCCTGTGCGACACTTCGCGCATGATGGACGGTCAGCACCGCGGGTGGGCCGACCGTCTGGCTCAGCTGCTCGCCCACGCCCAGGACGGCCCCTTCCGCTATGCGAACCTCGCCGTCCGCAGTCGTCGCGTGCAGGACCTCGTGCACACCCAGGTCCCGGCGGCGCTGCGCCTGGCGCCGGACCTCGTGTCCATCCTCATCGGCGCAAACGATCTGCTGACCCCCCGCCCGGATCCCGCCGCGCTCGCCGCGGACGTCGAGGTCGCCGTCCGTCAGCTGCATGAGAGCGGATGCGACGTCCTGCTCGTGACCGTCTTCCTGCCCGACCGGCCCGCAGCCCGCGTGTTCGCGCCGAGGTTCGCCGCGTTCAATGCCCACCTCCGTCGCGTCGCCGAGCGCACCGGAGCGCGTCTGCTCGATCTCGACGCGCATCCCGAGATCGCCGACCCGGCCCTGTGGGCAGACGACCGTGTGCACCTGCGGTCAGCCGGACACCGTTTCGTGGCCTACCGTGCCGCAGACACCCTGGGCGTTCCCGACGCGGCGGCGCTGGCACGGCTGGACGCCGCCCTCCATTCCGAAGAGGAGGCTCCGGCCGATCCGCGCAGCTGGCTCGTGCGGGACGTGCTGCCGTGGCTGTGGCGACGGGTGCGAGGGCGCACCGCGGGTGACGGGCTCACCGCCAAGCATGCCGACTACATCGTCATCGGAGACGACGGGGTCCGATCCGACGTGGCGGCGGGCTGATCCGCTCCGGGTCCCATCCGTTCCCCCGCAGCGCGGCGACGCGGTACTCAGCCGCTGAGGGTGAGCGAGCGGGGCGCCCGGATCACCGGTCGCCCCGCTCGTCGTCGGCTCAGCCGCTCTTGCGTCGGAACTCCCGCTTGGTCACCGCGCCGTGGGTGCCGTGGACGGCGGAATCCCCGTCCAGGTGCGCCTCGCCATCGCGGTGCTGCGCGTTCTTCTTCTCGAGCGCTTCCTTGAATTTGCGCTTCATCTCATCGGATGCCGCGCCGGACGGCTTCTCGTCGGTGCTCATGCGCCCACCCTAGGCGCACCGGCGGCGTGAACGGTAGGCACTGATAGGATCGTGAAGGTTGCCCCTGCGGCATCCGCTCAATTACATATGAGCTCACGGAGCAGGCCGGCAGGAAGCTGGTCCCCTGTGGTGGGTTCCCGATCGTCGATCGGTGATCTTCTACTGGTGGCCAGCGCTGACGAATCCACGCGGCACAGCCGCGCGTCGAGATCTGCCTGTTCCTGCTCCTTCGCATGAACTCGCCCGCCATACGGGCGTGCGAGTCAAAACAAAGAAGGAGAGACCTCTTGGAAGGTCCTGAAATCACCGCCGCTGAAGCCGTTCTCGACAACGGCCGTTTCGGCACCCGCACTGTCCGCTTCGAGACCGGACGACTCGCGCAGCAGGCGCAGGGCGCGGTCGCCGCGTACCTCGACGAAGAGACGATGCTCCTGTCGGCCACCAGCGCCGGCAAGCACCCCCGCGAGGGCTTCGACTTCTTCCCGCTCACGGTCGACGTCGAAGAGCGCTCGTACGCCGCCGGCAAGATCCCCGGCTCGTTCTTCCGCCGCGAGGGTCGCCCCTCCACCGAGGCGATCCTGGTGTGCCGTCTGATCGACCGTCCGCTGCGCCCGTCGTTCGTCGACGGCCTCCGCAACGAGGTCCAGATCGTCGTCACCATCCTCTCGATCGCACCGGGCGAGTTCTACGACGCCCTCGCGATCAACGCCGCGTCGCTGTCGACCCAGATCTCGGGTCTGCCGTTCTCGGGCCCGATCGCCGGTGTGCGCCTCGCGCTCATCCCCGGCCACGGCGACACCCCCGACCAGTGGATCGCGTTCCCCACCGTCACCCAGCTCGAAGAGGCCGTCTTCGACCTCATCGTCGCCGGTCGCGTCGTCACCGACGCCGACGGGAACGAGGACGTGGCGATCATGATGGTCGAGGCCGAAGCCACCGAGGGTTCCTGGAACCTCATCAAGGGCGGCGCCACCAAGCCGAACGAGCAGGTCGTCGCCGAGGGACTCGAAGCGTCGAAGCCGTTCATCAAGCAGCTCGTCGCTGCGCAGAACGAGGTCGCCAAGACCGCCTCCAAAGAGGTCAAGCAGTTCCCGGTCTTCCTGCCCTACAGCCAGGAGACGTACGACTTCGTGGCGCACCGCGCCTACGACAAGCTCGTCCCGATCTACCAGATCGCCGACAAGCAGGAACGTCAGAACGCCGACGACGAGCTGAAGGACGCCGTCAAGGCCGAGCTCATCACCGCCGTCGAGGCGGGGGAGCTGCCCCCGGCGGCGCCCCTGGAGTTCTCGGCTGCGTACAAGTCGGTGACCAAGACCATCGTGCGCGGTCGCATCCTCGCCGAGGGCGTCCGCATGGACGGCCGCGGCCTGGCCGACATCCGCCCGCTCGACGCCGAGGTGCAGGTCATCCCGCGCGTTCACGGCTCGGCGATCTTCCAGCGCGGAGAGACCCAGATCCTGGGTGTCACCACGCTGAACATGCTCAAGATGGAGCAGCAGATCGATTCGCTGTCGCCGGTCACGAGCAAGCGCTACATGCACCACTACAACTTCCCGCCGTACTCGACCGGTGAGACCGGTCGAGTGGGAAGCCCCAAGCGCCGCGAGATCGGTCACGGCTTCCTGGCCGAGCGGGCCCTCGTGCCCGTGCTGCCCAGCCGCGAGGAGTTCCCCTACGCGATCCGCCAGGTCTCCGAGGCCCTCGGCTCCAACGGCTCGACGTCGATGGGCTCGGTCTGCGCCTCGACTCTGTCGCTGCTGAACGCCGGTGTGCCGCTGCGCGCGCCGGTCGCCGGCATCGCGATGGGCCTGGTCTCGGACGAGGTCGACGGCCAGACGCGCTACGCCGCGCTGACCGACATCCTCGGTGCCGAAGACGCCCTGGGCGACATGGACTTCAAGGTCGCCGGAACCAGCGAGTTCGTCACCGCGATCCAGCTCGACACGAAGCTCGACGGCATCCCGTCGTCGGTGCTGACCGCCGCGCTGCAGCAGGCCCGCGACGCCCGCCTGACGATCCTGGGCGTTCTGAACGCCGCGATCGACGGGCCGGATGAGATGGCCCCGACCGCGCCGCGCGTGATCAGCGTTCAGATCCCGGTCGACAAGATCGGCGAGCTGATCGGCCCCAAGGGCAAGACGATCAACGCGATCCAGGACGAGACCGGCGCGCAGATCTCCATCGAGGAGGACGGCACCGTCTACATCGGCGCCACCGACGGGCCGGCGGCCGAGGCCGCGCGCGCTCAGGTGAACGCCATCGCCAACCCCACCAACCCGGAGGTCGGCGAGCAGTTCCTGGGTACGGTCGTGAAGATCGCGACCTTCGGTGCGTTCATCTCGCTCCTGCCCGGCAAGGACGGCCTGCTGCATGTCAGTGAGGTCCGCAAGCTCGCCGGTGGCAAGCGCGTCGAGAACGTCGAGGACGTCCTGAACGTCGGCCAGAAGATCCTCGTGAAGATCACGAAGATCGACGACCGCGGCAAGCTGTCGCTCGAGCCCGTCGTGGAGGAGGCAGCCGACCAGCAGGGTTCTGCTGCCGCCAACCCCGGCCCCGAGGCTCCGGCCGAAGGCTGATCCCACCTCGCGCGGATGCCCGTCCCTCCATCCCGGAGCGGCGGGCATCCGTCGTCTCGGTGCGTCGTGATGAAAGCGTTACACGGATTTCACCGACAGGTCAGCTCAATGGCCGGATGCCGTCGCCCGGTGCCTTAACCTCGGAGTACGTGCCGGGGGGCACGTGTACGGGTCACCGAGAATCGGGTGGCTTACGGGGGGTGGAGAATGGGACCCATCGGCATCGAGACCGGAAATCCCTCGGCGAGCTCGCGTCGGATCGCGCCCGATCCGTACCTCCACCCGTCCGCCCCGATCCCCGTTCAGGGCCCCGGTATCGGCAACGCCGTGCGCGTTCCGCTCGGTGAGAGCGGCGCCACGATCTTCCCCCTCATCCTGGGCGGCGCCGAGTTCGGCTGGAACGTCGACCTCGAGTCGAGCCACCAGATCCTCGACACCTACGCCGAGCTGGGCGGCAACGTCGTGCACACCGCCGATCGGTACTCGGGGGGTCGCAGCGAGCACATCATCGGGCAGTGGCTGCACTCGCGTGGACTCCGGGACGACGTGGTTCTCGCCGACCGCGTCGGCGGACACCCCGACAACCCCGGCCTCGGCTCCGTCAACCTCGTCCGGGCGGTGGAAGCGGCGCTCACACGACTGCGCACCGACCGCATCGACGTCCTCTACCTCGACGCCGTCGCCGATTCCACCGCGGTGCTCGAGGACACCCTCGCCACGGCGGAATGGCTCGTCGAGGCGGGTAAGGTCAGGGCGATCGGCGCGGTCGGCTACACCGCCGCGCAGCTGGTCGAGGCGCGGATCTACGCGTCCGCCGGGTTCCCGCGCATCACCGTCCTCGACGTCCCGTTCAACGTCCTCCGACGCCATGAGTTCGACGCCGACCTCCGTCTCGTCGCCGGTGCCCAGGGCATCGCCGTCACGCCCTCCCACGCGCTCGAGCACGGCTTCCTCTCTGGCCGGCACCGCTCGCGCGAGAAGGGGAGCCTGTCGTACCGCGGTGCGCAGCTGGCGGCGAATCTGAACCGACGGGGGAGTCGCACCCTGCGTGCGCTCGATGCCGTCGGCACTCAGCTCGGCGTGCCCGACGCGGCCGTCGCGGTGGCGTGGCTCCTCGCGCAGAAGCTCGTGACGGCACCGATCGTCAACGCCTACGCGCCCGAGCACGTCGAAGAGCTCGTGAAGGGCGTCGGCGTGCGACTGAGCCGATCCCAGCTCTCGGACATCGCGCGGGCGGCGGAGTAGTTGTCCACACTGGATCCGGCCTGTCGGCGGGGTCGTTTAGGGTGGAAGAGGCGTTCACGCGCCGCCCGATATGACGATGACCGACGCCGAAGCGACTGACGACGAAGTGAGCCCTGTTCCGTGACGCACTACATCTATCTCGTGCGGCATGGAGAGCATCAGGATGCCGAGCACGGCGTCGACGACGGTCCTTTGTCGCCGCGGGGTCGTCGCCAGGCGTCGCTCCTGGCGGATCGTCTGGGTGGCGTGCCGTTCGACAGTGTGTGGCACTCGCCGCTCGAGCGCGCGAGCCAGACGGCCGCGGCCGTGGCCGAGCGTATGCCGTCACTGGCACCCAAGCCGACCGCGCTGCTGTTCGACTGCGTCCCGACGGGGATGACACCCGAGACACCGGCGGCGTTCGAGCCCTTCTTCGGCTCGGTCACCGAGGCCGAGGTCGAGGCGGGTCGCGCGCAGATGGCCGACGCCGTGAGCGAGTTCCTCGTGCGCCGCGCGGGCGAGGTCCACGAGCTGCTCATCACACACAACTTCGTCATCGCGTGGTTCGTGCGGGAAGTGCTCCAAGCCCAGGAGTGGCGCTGGATGACCCTCAACCAGGCCCACTGCGGCCTGACCGTCATCTCACAGAAGCCGGGTCGGCCGTGGACCCTGCTCTCGCACAACGACATGGCGCACCTGCCCGTCGAGCTGCGGACGGGGCTCCCCGAGGTCTATCCCGTCTGAGTTCCGGCCAGCACCTTGCCGTACCAGCGGGTCGCGTTGGGGTTGTCGTTGTAGCGCTCGATCCCGGTGAAGCCGGTCGCCGCATACAGCGCGGCGGCCGCCTCGAGCGAGTGATGCGTGTCGAGGACGAGTTCCCGCGCGCCGAGGTCGCGGGCGCGGGCCTCGAGATCCGCCATCAGCAGGCGACCCCATCCGCGGCCGCGTGTCTCGGGCCGGAGGAACAGGTGCTTGATCTCGTACCGGCGCCCGTGCGGGCCGTCGGCGATGAGCCGGATGCCGCCGCAGCCCACGGCGTCGCCGGAATCGTCCCGCACCACCACGAACACCCCGCGTGGCGGTGTGAACGCCTCGGCGTCCGGGAACACGGGGGTGTAGGTGATCCCCTGGTGGGCGAAGCCGATCTCGCGCGACTGGAAGTACTCCGTCAGGAGCCCTCGCGCGGTGGATTCGTCGACGGGGGAGGTGTGCAGGCTGACCACCGTCCCAGGCTATGCCGCCGCGAGGCCGCGCCGGTGCGCCCGCCTAGGATGGAGGCCATGACAACGCGCGTGGCGATCGTGGGGGGAACCGGCAAGCTCGGCTCCATCATCCGAGAGGTCGTCGAGGCCCAGCCCGGGTTCGACATCGTCGCGATGCTCACGTCGGCGTCGCCGTTGAGCGACATCGCCGGCGCAGATCTGGTCGTGGACGCCTCGGTGCCCGCCGTGTCGATCGACGTTGTGCGCACCGCCGTCGAGCACGGCATCAACATCCTGGTCGGGACCTCCGGGTGGTCCGCCGAGCGCATCGCCCTCGTGCGGCCGCTCGTGGAGGCAGCGGGCACAGGCGCGGTGTTCATCCCCAACTTCTCCCTGGGCTCCGTGCTCGGCTCGGCCCTCGCCGCCGCCGCGGCGCCGTACTTCCCGTCGATCGAGATCGTCGAGGCGCATCGCGAAACCAAGGTGGATTCGCCGAGCGGCACCGCCGTGCGCACGGCAGAGCTCATCGCCGCCGCCCGCACCGACGTCGGCCCCGTCGCGTCTCCGCACGTCGATCAGCGCGCGCGGGGCCAGCAGGTCGCGAGCGTACCCATCCACTCCCTCCGGCGCCCCGGGGTGATCGCCAGACAGGAGACGATCCTGTCCGGCCCAGGCGAGACGCTGAGCCTCGTCCATGACACCGCCGAGCCCGCCCTCGCCTACGCCCCCGGCATCCGTCTCGCCCTCGCGGCGGCGCGCGACGCGAAGGGGGTCGTCATCGGGCTCGACAGCCTCATCGACATCGGGCTCGGCCCTTCCCGCCGCCCCGAGGACGATGCGGTCAGCGAGCGGGGCGGCGCCGGGCAGGTCGCCCGAAGCACCGGAGCATGAGCGCGCGCATCGGCGTCGCCGTCATGGCGGTCCTGCTGGCGCTGTACATCGCGCTGGTCGGGCAACGCGCGTGGCTGCTGCTGTTCTCGGGTGACGCCGCGGCGATCGCGATGGGCGTGGCGCTGATCGTCCTTCCGCTCATCGGGGCGTGGGCGCTCGGTCGCGAGCTCTGGTTCGGTGTGCGCGCACAGCAGCTGGGGCGCAGGCTCGAGTCGGAGGGACTTCTGCCCTCGGACGCCATCACCCTGCGGCCGAGCGGGCGGGTCGTCCGGGATGAGGCGACCGCGCTCTTCCCCGCCTACCGCGCCGACGTCGAAGCCAACCGCGAGGATTGGGCCGCATGGTACCGCCTCGGTCTCGCCTACGACGCTGCGGGTGACCGCCGCCGTGCGCGTGAGGCGGTCCGCCGGGCGATCCGACTCGAATCGGGTCGCCGCGGCTGACACGCGTGCTCAGCGGGCCGGAACGGCTGCCGCGACGGCGTCCTCGACCCGTGCGTGGGTGAAGGTGAAGCCCGATCGGTCGAGGACGGCGGGGACGACGTCGGCGTCCGACGTGAGGATCGCCTCGGTGGCGTCGCGGCCGAGAACCGCCCGCAGACCCCATTCCGGGGCACGCAGCAGATAGGGCCGGTTCATCCGGCGCGCGAGCGCGAAGCCCAGATCGTTCGCCGTGGCCCGCTCAGGTCCGGCGAGGTTGACCGGCCCGTCGAGATCGTTCGTCAGGATGTGCCGGATCGCCCGCACCTCGTCCTCGAGGGAGATCCACGGCCAGGCCTGCGTTCCGCGCCCGATGGGGCCGCTCACACCGAGTCGCGTGAGCACGAGCAGCGGCTTGAGGACGCCGTCCGCGTGGACGATGGGTGCGGTACGCAGCAGGGCGACCCGCGCGTCATCGCCGGCGCCACGGGCGGCCGCCTCCCATTCGCCGCAGAGGTCGGCGAGGAACGTCTCGCCCCGCGGGGCGTCTTCGGTCAGCCGCACGCCGGGCGCGGAGCCGTAGTAGCCGACGGCGGAGGCCGACACGAACGCGGGTGCGTCCGGTCCGAGTTCCCGCACCGCGCGGGCCAGCGCGCGCGTGGGCGTGATCCGCGACCACAGCAGCGTGTTCTTGTACGACGCCGTCCACGGGAAGCGGCCTATGCTGGCGCCGTTCAGCCCGATGACCGCGTCGGCTCCGTCCAGCATGCCGGGGTCCAGCGCCTCGCCGTCGGTGAGCCATTCGACCTCGTGCGGCGCCTCGGGCCTGCGGCGCACGAGCTCGGTGACCTCGACCCCGTCGGCCCGGAGCGCATCGCCGAGGGCGCGCCCGATGAGACCGGACGCGCCCGCGATGACGACCCGGCGCGGGTCGGACGAGCCGTCAGGCAAGTGTGGCCTCGAGGGTGATCTCGACGCCCGCCAGCGCCTGGGACACGGGGCATCCGGTCTTGGCCTCCTGGGCGAGCCGTTCGAAGTCCTCGGGATCCAGGCCCGGAACGACCGCGTTGACGTTCAGGTGGCTCCCGGTGATGCCGGTGCCGGGCTTGAAGGTGACCGACACGTCCGTCTCGATCGATTCCGGCGGGGTGCCGTTCTCGGCCAGCGCGTGCGAGAGCGCCATGCTGAAGCACGCGGAGTGGGCGGCGGCGATCAGCTCTTCGGGCGTCGTGACCGAACCCGACCCCTCGCTGCGGGCCTTCCAGTTGACGGCGAACGTGCCGAGCCCCGACGAGACGAAGCTGACTTCGCCGGATCCATCGGTCAGGCCGCCCTTCCAGGCGGTGGTGGCTTCGCTCGTGACGGTCATCTGAACCTCCGTTTCGGCGCCCGCGATCCGGGCTCTCGCGGTCAGCCTAGCCAGCCGGGCACGCCCGGTGGCCGACTTGACAGCGGGACGCCGATGAGGATGCTGCCACTCAGGCCGCGGCGGGACGCTCCCGGCCGACCAGACCCGCGCGTTGCAGGACGAGGTACAGCTGGCAACCCAGGCACAGTCCGAAGACGGCGTTGAGGAAGGCCGCGGCGAACGCCATCGCGGCGGCGATCGGGAGCGCCCATGGAACCCCGGCGAGGTGCAGGAGGAGTCCGATGCCGGTCACGACAAGGCCGACACCCTGCGCGAAGCGCGGCGGCCGGGGGTCCTCGAGCTCCCGGGGTGCACGGAGGCTGGGCTGGACGAGCGTGCGGTACAGCACCGCCCAGGGTGCCGTGCGAGGCGAGACGACGCCCCAGACGAAGAGGAGCGCGATCGCGAGCAGGAGGAGGAACGCCGGATCGAGCGCCCGCTGCGACAGCGAGGCGGCCTGAATGGCCCAGGCGGCGCCCGGTGTGAAGGACTCGTCGGCGAGCGGCTGATAGGCGAACCACCCGAAGTCCCGGGCCGTGGACAAGCCGATCAGGCCGAGGAAGACGTCGATGAGCAGGAGCACCGCGGTGATGGCCGCGACGAAGCGCGGACCGCGGGGATCGATGCCGCGCGCGCGTGCGGGGGTCGGGTCAGGCATGGGCGGGGGATCCGGTCAGTCGGGTGAGCTCCAGCTCGAGCACATCGCGCGTGGGGACGCCGCCGAACCGGGTCTGCACGACGCCGTGTCGATCGAGCACGAGGGTCGTGGGCGTCTGCAGCACATGGAAGTGGCGGGCGATGTCCGGTCGGTGGGTCACATCGATGTCGAGGTGGCGCACGCCCTCACGGCCGTCGGCGACGGTGGAGAGCAGACGGTGCACTCCGGGGCACTTGGCGCACATCTCGGTGCTGAACTGCAGCAGGGTGGCGGATTCGCCGAGCGCATCGGCGCCGAGCCGGTGGGGCTCGACCACTTCGTGCGCGATGTGACGCTGGGGACGACCCTGGCGCCATCTCAGCAGCACGCCGGCAGCGACCGTGACCCCCAGAAGGGCGGCCAGGCCGATGAAAGCGCTCAACAGGTCCACGACACACCAGCCTAAATGCTTTCGGCCGCATCGATCCCCTGTGTCCGCGCATGACGGATTCGGCCGCGGGTATCGTGTGAGCGTGACGACGACGACGGCGATCCCTACTCCCTATGAGGACCTTCTCCGCGACGTGCTCGCGCACGGCATCCGGAAGGGGGACCGCACCGGCACCGGCACCACGAGCGCCTTCGGGCGCCAGATCCGCTTCGACCTCTCCCAGGGGTTCCCGCTCATCACCACCAAGCGCGTGCACTTCAAGTCGATCGCCTATGAGCTCCTGTGGTTCCTGCGCGGGGATTCGAACGTGGGCTGGCTGAAGGAGCACGGCGTCACGATCTGGGATGAGTGGGCGGACGCCGAAGGCGAACTGGGCCCGGTCTACGGTGTGCAGTGGCGATCCTGGCCGACGCCGGATGGCGGTCAGATCGACCAGATCTCGCAGGTGGTCGATCAGATCCGCACCAACCCCGACTCGCGCCGGCTGATCGTGTCGGCATGGAATCCGGCTGACATCCCGCAGATGGCCCTCGCACCCTGCCACGCGCTGTTCCAGTTCTACGTCGCCGACGGTCGCCTGTCGTGCCAGCTCTACCAGCGCAGCGCCGACCTGTTCCTGGGCGTGCCGTTCAACATCGCCTCCTACGCCCTGCTGACCCTGATGGTCGCCCAGCAGACCGGGCTCGAGCCCGGTGAGTTCGTGTGGACCGGAGGCGACTGCCATATCTACGACAACCACCGCGACCAGGTGGAGGAGCAGCTCTCGCGCGAGCCGTACTCCTACCCGACCCTGCGTTTCGCCCGCACACCGGCGTCGCTGTTCGACTACACATACGAGGACTTCGTCGTCGAGGGCTACCAGCACCACCCGGCGATCCGCGGGGCCGTCGCGGTATGACGCCCCGAGTCGGACTGGTCTGGGCGCAGGCGCGCGGCGGCGTGATCGGCGCCGACGGCGGGATGCCGTGGCACGTCCCCGAGGACCTCGCGCACTTCAAGACGCTCACGCTCGGGTGCCCGGTCATCATGGGCCGGCGGACGTGGGAGTCCTTCCCCGAGCGCTTCCGGCCGCTTCCGGGTCGCCGCAACATCGTCGTCACCCGTCAGGACTCTTGGGCTGCGGACGGCGCGGAGCGGGCGGACTCGCTCGGCGCGGCGCTCGCCGTGGCGAGCGAGGGGGCACCGGAGCAGATCTGGGTGATCGGCGGAGGCCAGCTCTACCGCGAGGCCATCGCCGGCGCCGATCGGCTCGAGGTGACCGAGATCGACCTCGAGGTCGCCGGGGACACCACGGCGCCGCCCACAGACGGCTGGCGGGTCGTCGCCGCAGAACCGGGGGAGGGGTGGGCGACCTCGCGCACCGGCATCCGCTATCGCTTCTTGACCCTCGGGCGCGGCACCCCCGATCGGGAGAGCTGATCGGATGCCGCGCACCGCGCTGATCACCGGGGCCAGTTCCGGGCTGGGCGCCGAGTTCGCCCGGCAGCTCGCCGCACAGGGCGCCGATCTCGTGCTGGTGGCGCGCGACGAGGCCGCCCTGCACGAGCTGGGCGGGCGCCTGACGGCTGAGCACGGCATCCGTCACGAGGTCATCGTCGCCGACCTCGCCGATCCGGCGCAGACCGCCCGCGTCGCGCAGCGCCTCCGCGACGCAGAGCGTCCCGTGGGGATCCTCGTGAACAACGCCGGGTTCGGCCTGCCGCTGGACTTCGCTGGCAACGACATCGACGACGAGGTCCGTCATCTGACCGTGCACGTCGAGGCGACCATGCGGCTCATGCACGCCGCGCTCGACGCCATGCTGGCCCGGGGGAACGGCCGCATCGTCAATGTGGCATCGGTGGCGGCGTTCCTGCCGCGGGGCACGTACGGCGCCGCCAAGCGCTGGGTGCTCGACGTCAGCCGATGGGCGAACGTGGCCTACCGTGACCGCGGCGTGACCGTGACCGCGGTGTGTCCGGGCTTCACCCATACCGACTTCCACGCCCGCATGGGCCTCGCGGCGGGGCGCGAGGGCGTACCCGGTCCGCTGTGGCTGGATGCCCCGTTCGTGGTGTCGAGCGCGCTACGCGACGTCGCGCGCGGCCGGGCGGTGTCGGTGCCGTCCGTGCGCTACCGCCTGCTGACGGGCCTCGCCGGGCTTCTTCCCGACCGCATCCTGGTGGCCGCGGGCGGCACCGGCCGCTGAACGGCCCCGAGCAGCAGCCGTTCGGCGGGGCGCGCACGCGGCAGATACCCTGAGTGCATGACGCACACCGGCAATCCCTTCGGTCAGGTGCTCGTCGCGCTCGTCACCCCGATGACGGCCGACGGCGAGGTCGACTGGCCCGCCGTCGAGAAGCACATCGACGACGTCATCACCGCGGGGGCCGACGGCATCGTCGTGACCGGCACCACCGGCGAGACCTCGACGCTCACCGACGCCGAGAAGATCCGTCTCGTCGAGGTCGGAAAGGACGTCGCTTCGGGGCGCGCCGCGATCATCACCGGCGGCGGGTCGAACGAGACCGCGCACGCGATCGAGCTCTACAAGGCGAGCGAGAAGGCCGGCGCGGACGGCATCATGATCGTCACGCCGTACTACAACAAGCCCACGCAGGCGGGGATCCTCACCCACTTCCGGCTCGTCGCCGACGCCACCGATCTGCCGGTGATCCTCTACGACATCCCCGGCCGCACGGGCGTGCCCATCAAGTACGAGACCATCCTGCGCCTGGCCAAGCACCCGAACATCCTGGCGGTCAAGGATGCGAAAGGCGACTTCAGCGAGGTCAGCCGCGTGCTGAACCAGACCGATCTCATGTACTTCTCGGGCGACGACGCCAACGTCCTGCCGCACCTGTCGATCGGCGCGACGGGACTCATCGGCGTCACGGCGAACATCGCCGCGCAGCCGTACCGCGTCATCGTGGATGCCGTCAACCGGGGCGACCTGTCGGCGGCGACTGCCGCGCACAAGCAGCTCGAGCCGCTCGTGCGCGCGGTGATGACGCACGTGCCGGGCACCGTCTCGGCCAAGTACATCCTCCACGGCCTCGGCCGGATCGGGAGCCCGCGCGTGCGCCTGCCCCTGGTCGGCCCCGAGGAGTGGGAGGCCGCGATGATCGAGGACGAGCTCGCCGCCGTGACCGGCGTGCCCGGCGTCGATTTCTCCAACTTCCGCCCGGATCGCAACGCCGCCGCCGGTGGCGCGCTGCCGAAGGTCTCGGGCACGACCAGATGACCCTCGCCCCGGAGGTCGACCGGCCACGGGGCGGAAAGCGAACGGATGCCGCGGCATCCCGAGGAGGCCGACATGCCCACCACCCCCTACGACCCCCGCCCTCGCGGCCGGCACGCTGCGCGTCACACCGCTGGGCGGCCTCGGCGAGGTCGGCCGGAACATGACCGTGTTCGAGTTCGACGGCAAGCTGCTCGTGGTGGACTGCGGCGTGCTCTTCCCCGAGGAGCACCAGCCCGGTGTCGACCTGATCCTGCCGGACTTCGAGCCCATCAAGGGACGCCTCGACGACATCGTCGCCGTCGTGCTCACCCACGGCCATGAAGACCACATCGGCGCCGTGCCCTACCTGCTGAAGCTGAAGAAGGACATCCCACTCGTCGGATCGGGCCTGACGCTGGCCCTCGTCGAGGCGAAGCTCAAAGAGCATCGCATCAAGCCGTTCACCCTCACCGTCGCCGAAGGGCAGACCGAGCGCCTCGGTCCCTTCGACCTCGAGTTCGTCGCGGTCAACCACTCCATTCCCGACGCGTTGGCGGTGGCGATCCGCACGCCCGCCGGGATGGTGCTCGCCACCGGCGACTTCAAGATGGATCAGCTCCCGCTGGACGGCCGGCTCACCGACCTGCGCGCGTTCGCGCGACTGGGTGAAGAGGGAGTCGACCTCTTCATGGTCGACTCCACGAATGCCGACGTGCCCGGGTTCACTCCGCTGGAGCGCGAGATCGGGCCCGTCCTCGACCAGGTCATCGGCAAGGCGCCGCGGCGGGTCATCGTCGCGAGCTTCTCGAGCCATGTCCACCGCGTGCAGCAGGTGCTGGACGCCGCCGCCGCCCACGGACGCCGCGTCGCGCTGCTCGGGCGCAGCATGCTCCGCAACATGACGATCGCCGAGGACCTCGGGTACCTGAAGGTCCCGCAGGGCGTGCTGATCGACTACAAGAAGGCGCGGGACCTGCCCGAGGACCGGATCGTGTACATGTCGACGGGTTCCCAGGGCGAGCCGATGGCCGTCCTGAGCCGGATGGCGAACCTCGACCACGAGATCGAGCCGGGCGAGGGCGACACGGTGATCCTCGCCTCGAGCCTCATCCCCGGCAATGAGAACGCCGTCTACCGCGTGATCGACGGTCTGACCAAGCTCGGTGCGAACGTCGTGCACAAGGGCAACGCCAAGGTGCACGTGTCGGGCCACGCCGCCGCCGGCGAGCTGCTCTACTGCTACAACATCCTGAAGCCCCGCAACGTGCTTCCTATCCACGGCGAGTACCGTCACCTGATGGCCAACGCACGGCTGGCGCAGGACAGCGGCATCCCGTCCGAACGCACGATCCTCGGCGAGAACGGCACGGTCGTGGACCTGCGCGACGGAGACGCCACGGTCGTCGGTCAGCTGGACCTCGGCTTCGTCTACGTCGACGGCTCGACGGTGGGCGAGATCACCGACGCCGACCTCAAGGACCGCCGCATACTCGGCGAAGAGGGGTTCATCTCGGTCATCGTGGTCGTCGATGCCGCCACCGGCCGCATCATCACCGGGCCCGAGATCCACGCCCGCGGGTTCGCCGAGCAGGACGCGGTCTTCGAGGACGTCAAGCCCAAGATCGCCGCAGCTCTCGCCGAGGCGGCGCAGTCGGGCGTCCGCGATCAGCATGCGCTGTCGCAGGTGGTGCGGCGCACGATCGGCCGGTGGGTCAACCAGCGGCTGCGTCGGCGCCCCATGATCGTGCCGCTGGTCATCGAGGCCTGACCCGGTCCCGGCGGCGGCGCGGCCGTACAATCGCGACATGCCCGCCTCGTTCCGCCTCAGACCTGCCACGCAGGCCGACGGCGCGTTCCTCGGCGACATGGTCGTCGAGGCTGCGAACTGGCGGTCGGGCGGCGAGCGGCCCAAGCACCAGGTGCTCGCCGACCCCGATCACGGTCGCTACATCTCCGGATGGATGCGGCCGGGAGACGCCGGCTTCGTCGCCCAGGCCGCCAGTGGCGAGGCCATCGGCGCCGCGTGGTACCGCATGTTCCCGCGATCCGAACCCGGATTCGGCTACGTCGGAACGGGCGTACCCGAGCTCATCATCGGCGTCCGGCCGATGTGGCGCGCCCACGGCGTCGGACGCGAGCTGCTGCAGCGTCTCTGCGAGCACGCGAACGCGCACGGGTACGGGCGGATCAGCCTCAGCGTCGAGCGAGGCAACTTCGCCGCGACGCTCTATCGCAGCGAGGGCTTCGCGGTGACGCAGGCCGGCGTGGGGCGCAGCACGATGGTCAAGCGTCTGGGCTGAGGGCACCCGCCGGGTCGGCGCTCCGCGTGGTGACCGGTGAAAGTCGGCGATCCGGCCTACCGTGGAAGGCATGCCACGCAGTTCCAGTGCGCCCGCCGCCGGCCGCGCGCCCGCGAAGGGCTCGACCTCGCGCGCCCGCAAGCCCGATCCGGCGCCCAAGCGGTACGTCGGCGACGCCGAGCGCCCGCCCGTGGCCGTACGCGCGTGGCTGGGCCTCGCTCACGCCGTCGGCGGACTGTTCCGCGCCTTCGGCCCCGAGACGCTCGCCAAGGACGAGCGCCGCGACGGGTTCCCGTTCCTCCTGGTGCTGCTGGCCGTCGCAGGCTCGGTCGTGGAGTGGTTCCTCATCGGCACCGAGGTCGCGGCCACGATCAGCGCCTACACCGTGGGCGGCCTTCTCGGCCGCGAGGCGTTCCTGATGCCGGTGCTCCTGCTCATCCTCGCCGGGTGGATGTTCCGGCATCCCTCGTCCGTGCACGACAACGGACGCATCGGCATCGGATTCGGGATGCTGGTGCTCATGATCGCGGGCTTCTGCCACGTCGCCGGAGGCCGCCCGCAGCCCAACCAGGGCCTGCCCGCCCTCAGCGAGGCCGGCGGTCTCTTCGGCTGGATGGTCGGCGAACCGCTCGCGATGGTCCTCACCGATGTCGGTGCCTACATCGTGCTGAGCGCGCTCACGCTGCTGAGTGTGCTCATCATCACCAAGACGCCGCCGAACCGCATCGGCACCAGGCTGGGCGAGCTGTACGCCTGGATGTTCGGCGCCGAGCCCCGTCCGCAGACATCGGCCGCGGATACCGCGGACGCGGACGACGCGGATGACGCGCTGCCGTGGTGGCGCCGGAACAAGACCGGGCGCGAGAAGGACTCCGACGGCACGCTCGGGTCGCAGGACCTCACCGAGCTGCTCACTCCCGGACACGCGGAGGGCGGCTTCGACCAGGCCCTCGAGCCCGAGCCGCCGGCTCCCGCCGCCGCGGCACCCGACGCTCTCACCGAGGTGATCGACCCGGCCGTCCTCGCTCGAGCCACCAAGGGCGCGCGAAAGGGAGGGACGTCGCTGCAGGACGACTCGCCGTCCGACCCGCAGGACGACGGAACGCTCCCCGGGCTCTCGGGGCTCGGCTCCGAAGGCCCGCACGACGCACCCCACACGCCCTACCGTCTGCCGTCGGTGCAGGCGCTGGCGCAGGGGACGCCGCACAAGGCCCGGTCGCAGGCCAACGACGACACGGTGCGCGCGATCACCGGCGTGCTCGACCAGTTCTCGGTCGACGCCCGGGTGACCGGGTTCTCGCGCGGACCGACGGTGACGCAGTACGAGATCGAGCTGGGCCCGGGTGTCAAGGTCGAGCGGATCACGGCCCTCACCAACAACATCGCCTACGCGGTCGCCTCCAACGAGGTGCGGATCCTGGCCCCCATCCCCGGCAAGAGCGCGATCGGCGTCGAGATCCCCAATGCCGACCGCGAGATCGTCACGCTCGGCGACGTGCTGCGCTCGCAGGCGGCTGCACAGTCCACGCATCCGATGACCATCGGCGTCGGCAAGGACGTCGGCGGCGGGTACGTCGTGGCCAACCTGGCGAAGATGCCCCACCTCCTGGTCGCCGGCTCCACCGGATCGGGCAAGTCCAGCTTCGTGAACTCCATGATCACGAGCCTCCTGATGCGGGCGAAGCCCTCCGATGTGCGCATGGTGCTCATCGACCCCAAGCGCGTCGAGCTCACCAGCTACGCCGGCGTTCCCCACCTGATCACCCCGATCATCACCAACCCGAAGAAGGCCGCCGAGGCCCTGCAGTGGGTGGTGAAGGAGATGGACATGCGGTACGACGACCTCGCGTCGTTCGGATTCCGCCACATCGACGACTTCAACAAGGCCGTGGTCGCAGGCGACCTGAAGCTGCCCGAGGGCAGCCAGCGGGTTCTCAAGCCCTATCCCTACCTCCTCGTGGTGGTCGACGAGCTCGCCGACCTCATGATGGTCGCCCCGCGCGACGTCGAGGACTCGATCGTGCGCATCACGCAGCTGGCGCGAGCGTCCGGCATCCACCTGGTCCTGGCCACGCAGCGCCCGAGCGTCGACGTCGTCACGGGCCTCATCAAGGCCAACGTGCCCTCCCGTCTGGCGTTCGCCGTCACGAGCGTGACCGATTCCCGCGTCATCCTCGACCAGCCGGGCGCCGACAAGCTCATCGGCCAGGGTGACGGGCTGTTCCTGCCGATGGGCGCGTCGAAGTCGCTCCGTGTGCAGGGCGCGTGGGTCAGCGAGACGGAGATCGAGAAGGTGGTCGCCCACGTGACCGCCCAGGCGCGCCCGGAATACCGTCCGGACGTTCAGGCCACCCAGGAGAAGAAGGAGATCGACGCCGACATCGGCGACGACCTCGAGCTGCTGCTGGCCGCGGCCGAGCTGGTGGTGTCGACGCAGTTCGGGTCGACCTCCATGCTCCAGCGAAAGCTGCGCGTCGGGTTCGCCAAGGCCGGTCGCCTGATGGACCTGCTCGAATCCCGCGAGATCGTCGGCCCGTCCGAAGGATCCAAGGCCCGCGACGTCCTGGTCACCGCCGAGCAGCTGCCGGGGGTCATGGCGCGGATGCGCGGCGACGACGTGCCCGAGACGCCTCCCGCACCGTCGTCCGAGCCCGCGGACCCCTATGCGGCGGACCCTGTCGAGCAGCAGTTCGAGGGGTACGCCGTCGAAGAGGTCGATGACGACGACGACGAGGACGCCTGGGGCCTGACGGGACGCGACCGATGAGCGTTCCCCGCCAGCTTCCGAACATCATCACGATCGTCCGCATCCTCTGCGCGCCCGTCTTCGTATGGATGCTGCTGGCCGACGGCGGCGCCGACGGCCCGCTCCGGTGGTGGGCGGCCGTGCTCTTCGTCGTGGCCATCGCCACGGACGGCGTCGACGGCTATCTCGCTCGTCGCCACGAGATCGTGACCGACCTCGGAAAGCTGCTCGACCCCATCGCCGACAAGGTTCTGACCGGTGCGGCCTTCGTCGGCCTGTCGATCCTGCTCGAACTGCCGTGGTGGATCACCATCGTCGTGCTCATCCGCGAGATCGGCATCACCGTCTACCGGTTCGCGGTGGTCAGCGACCATGTGCTCGCCGCCGCATGGATGGGAAAGCTCAAGACCGTCGCCCAGGCTCTCGCGCTGTCACTCGCGCTGCTGCCGCTGTGGAACGTCGTCGGCGAGTGGATCTGGTGGGTCAACGGAGTCACGATGACCGTCGCGGTGATCCTCACCATCGCCAGCGGCATCGACTACGTGATCTCGGAAGTGCGCGGCGCGCGACGGGGGAGCCGGTCGTCGTGACCTCGGTTGCCGCGGCCGTCCTGGCGCTCCTGGCGCGACGCGAGTGGACGATCGCCACGGCCGAGTCCCTCACCGCCGGCATGGTGTCCTCGGAGCTGGCCGCCGTGCCCGGAGCCTCCGCCCATCTCCGCGGCGGCGTGGTCGCCTACGCCACCGATGTCAAGCGCACGCTCCTGGGTGTCGACGGCGCACTGCTGCGACGCCGCGGTGCCGTCGACGCAGACGTGGCCCGCCAGATGGCGGCGGGAGCGCGCCGCCTGCTGACGGCGGACGTCGGGGTCGCCACGACCGGTGTCGCCGGCCCGGACGCCCAGGACGGCACGCCGGTGGGAACGGTGTTCGTCGCCGTCGCCACCCCCGAGGGCTCGCATGTCGTCGACCTGCGCCTGGCGGGATCGCGTCATGAGATCCGCACGGCGAGCACGTTGCGGGCGCTCGAAGCCGTGGTGGCCCACCTGTCGTGAAAGACGTCGCCGAGGGGAACAATCGGTGTTTCGTCGCCGTTACATTCCGCGATTCCCACCCATTGCACAGCGCGCGGGATTAGATTGGCATCCAGCACCGTTGTACTGTTGTCCACCCGGGCAGCGGGTGAATCAGACGTGAGGAGGGGACCCATGATCCTGGTTCGACAAGAGATCGGCGAAGTGCTTCGTGACTTCCGCCAGCAGAAGGGTCGTACCCTCCGTCAAGTGGCCAGTCGCGCGAGCGTCGCTCTCGGATACCTGAGCGAGGTGGAGCGAGGCCAGAAGGAGGCCTCGAGCGAGATCCTGGCTTCCGTGGCCGAGGCGCTGGACGTTCCCATCTCGACCATCATGCGCGAGGTCGGGGATCGCATCTCCGTGCTCGAGGGCCTGCAGACCTTCCCGGACGTCGTACCCGACGACCTGGTGGCGTCCGTGGACGCCGAGCTTTCGCTGCGCTGACGGCCGCGAGCCTCTCATCGGCATGCGACGAAGCGAGTTCGAGCGCGCGGTCTCCGACGAGTTCGGCCCCCGAACGACCTCCCTCCTGGCCGACCTGATCCTTCCCGGGGCGGGCGGTCAGACCGCGGAGCAGGCGCTGGCGGCGGGCGTTCCGCCGCGCCAGATCTGGACGGCGCTGTGCGCCGAGACCGACGTGCCCGCGGACCGCAGATACGGTGTGGGCCGCCTCGAGCCCCGACGCTGACCTTCGCCGTTCGGGCTGTCGATTCGCGGCGTGTCGTCGAAGATGTGTTCGATGACCGCATAGGCTCCTGCACAGCGGGTGTCGAGGACGATTCTGTCCACAATGCGAGAGGGGCCACGGCCGATGTCGGAACCCCTTCGTAACGTGAACGGAGTCGCAAAGACACCCCACGCCTTGTCGCAGCATCCGCCCCACCGGCGGGCGGAGCGCGACAGCCTATAGGCGACGGATCTCCGTTCGCGGAATCATCCGCAGACGGGACGAGTGCAGAAGGAGCACGCCATGCCATCACCCGTTGACCGCGAGAAGGCCCTGGAATCGGCCCTCGCCCAGATCGACCGGCAGTTCGGGAAGGGCTCGGTCATGCGTCTCGGCAGCGACGAGCGCGCTCCCGTCGAGGTCGTCCCCACCGGCTCCATCGCCCTCGACGTCGCCCTCGGCATCGGCGGACTTCCGCGGGGCCGCATCATCGAGATCTACGGCCCGGAATCGTCGGGTAAGACGACGCTGACGCTCCACGCGATCGCGAATGTGCAGCGTGCGGGCGGGATCGCCGCCTTCGTGGACGCCGAGCACGCACTCGACCCCGACTACGCGCAGAAGCTGGGCGTGGACATCGACTCGCTGCTTGTCTCGCAGCCCGACACGGGGGAGCAGGCGCTCGAGATCGCCGACATGCTCGTGCGCTCCGGCGCGATCGACCTCGTCGTGATCGACTCCGTCGCCGCACTCGTGCCGAAGGCCGAGATCGAGGGCGAGATGGGCGACTCCCATGTCGGTCTGCAAGCGCGCCTGATGTCGCAGGCGCTGCGCAAGCTGACCGGTGGGCTGAACCAGACGAACACCACCATGATCTTCATCAACCAGCTGCGCGAGAAGATCGGCGTGTTCTTCGGCTCGCCCGAGACGACCGCCGGCGGCAAGGCCCTGAAGTTCTATGCGTCGGTGCGCCTCGACATCCGGCGTATCGAAACGCTCAAGGACGGCACCGAGGCGGTCGGCAACCGGACCCGCGTCAAGGTCGTGAAGAACAAGATGGCCCCGCCGTTCAAGCAGGCGGAGTTCGACATCCTCTACGGCGTCGGCATCTCGCGCGAGGGCAGCCTGATCGACTTCGGCGTCGAGCACGGCATCGTGAAGAAGTCGGGCGCGTGGTACACCTACGACGGCGAGCAGCTGGGCCAGGGCAAGGAGAACGCCCGCAATTTCCTGCTGAAGAACGCCGACATCGCCGCGGACATCGAATCGAAGATCAAGGTCAAGCTCGGCATCGGGCAGCCCAAGGCCGTCGATGCGCCCACGAAGGACGAGCTGGCGGCGCGCCGCCCCGCGTGATGGTCCGTTTCATCGATGCGGGAGACGAGCCCGCCGACGTCGACACGGCGTCCGGCGGGCCCGTCGCCCCCGTCATTCCGCTGTTCGAGCGCCGTGGGACGCAGCACGAGGCGTCCACGGCGCCGACGCGGGCTGAGGACCGGCGTCGTCCACTCGCCGGCGGGGCGCGCAGAGCCCGGGAGCGTGACGAGACCGAGCGAGACGAGACCGATCGAGACGAGCCCGATCGAGACGAGGCAGCGCGCGAGGGCGCTGAGCGCGATGCGGCCGAGCGCACGCTGCTGCGAAAGCTTCGAGTCCGCTCGCTGTCGGTGCGCGAGGCGAGGTCGGTGCTCGGCGAACAGGGTCTTCCTACCGACGAGGTCGACGACGTCCTCCAGACGTTCCTCGATCGCGGCTATCTCGACGACGCTGCTCTGGCCGAGCAGCTCACCCATGCGGCCGTCGACCGGAAGGGCCACGGCCGTCGCGTCATCGCGCAGACGCTCGCCAAGCGAGGCGTCCCGCGGGACGTCGCCGATGCCGCCCTGGAGGCGCTTCCGGACGACGACGCCGAGCGCGCCCTGGAGTTCGCACGCTCGAAGGCGCGGTCCATGGCCTCGCTCGACGGCGACACCGCCCTGCGCCGCCTCATGGGCCAGCTCGCCCGCCGCGGCTACGGCGGTTCCGCCGCCATGTCGGCGGCGAAGCAGGCCCTCGCCGAGTACGACGAGCCGCGGCGCGTCCGCTTCGACTGATCCCGGGGGCGGGTCCCGGCAACCGCTCGTAGAATGGCACCCATCATGTCGATGCCCTCCAGCACCCCCACGCTCATCTCGCCGTCCGCGGCGGCGACGAGCATCGACGGCCGCGCGCGCACCTACGAAGTCCGCACGTTCGGCTGCCAGATGAATGTCCACGACTCCGAGCGCCTCTCCGGTTCGCTCGAAAGCGCGGGATATGTCCGTGCCGAGAGCGGCGAAGAGGCCGACGTCGTCGTGATCAACACGTGCGCCGTCCGAGACAACGCCGCCGGCAAGCTCTACGGCACCCTCGGACACTTGAAGTCGCGCAAGGACAAGCGCGAGGGGATGCAGATCGCCGTGGGCGGCTGCATGGCCCAGATGGACAAGCAGGCGGTGCTCGACAAGGCCCCCTGGGTCGATGTCGTCTTCGGAACCCACAACATGGGTTCCCTGCCGAGCCTGCTCGAGCGCGCCCGGCACAACGGCGAGGCCGAGCTCGAGATCCTCGAAGCGCTCGAGGTCTTCCCCTCCACGCTCCCGACCAAACGCGACAGCGTCCACAGCGGATGGGTCTCGATCTCGGTCGGGTGCAACAACACCTGCACCTTCTGCATCGTCCCGAGTCTGCGCGGCAAGGAGAAGGACCGCCGTCCCGGCGACATCCTCAGCGAGATCCGCCTGCTCGTGGACGACGGCGCGCTCGAGGTCACCCTCCTCGGCCAGAACGTCAACTCCTACGGTGTGGAATTCGGTGATCGTCAGGCGTTCGGCAAGCTTCTGCGCGCCGCTGGCGAGATCGACGGACTGGAGCGCATCCGTTTCACCAGCCCGCACCCGGCGGCCTTCACCGACGACGTCATCGACGCCATGGCCGACACCCCCGCCGTGATGCCGCAGCTGCACATGCCGCTGCAGTCCGGAAGCGACAGCGTCCTCAAGGCGATGCGCCGCTCGTATCGCAGCGATCGCTTCCTGGGGATCCTCGACCGCGTGCGCGAGCGCATCCCGCACGCCGCCATCTCGACCGACATCATCGTGGGCTTCCCCGGAGAGACGGACGCCGACTTCGAAGACACCCTGCGCGTGGTGGAGCGGGCGCGCTTCGCGAGCGCGTTCACCTTCCAGTACTCCATCCGCGAGGGCACCCCCGCCGCCACCATGCCGGATCAGGTTCCGAAGACGGTCGTCCAGGAGCGCTACGAAAGGCTCGTGGCGTTGCAGGAGCGCATCTCGCTGGAAGAGAACCACGCCCAGCTCGGCCGCGAGGTGCACGTGCTCGTGTCGACCGGCGAGGGCAAGAAGGACGCCGAGACCCGGCGACTGACCGGCCGGGCCGAAGACAACCGCCTCGTGCACTTCGAGGTCCCGGAGAACTCGGCCGTTCCGCGTCCCGGAGACATCGTCTCGGTCGTCGTCACCCACGCCGCGCCCTTCCACCTCCTCGCCGACGCTCCCGCGGGTCGGCCCCTGCGCATCCGCCGGACGAGGTCCGGCGACGCGTGGGATCGGGCTCAGGCGGAGTCCTGCGCGGTCCCCGCGCCCTCCGGCGGAGCGGGTGCTGCGCGCGCGGTGTCGCTCGGGCTCCCGTCGCTCCGCCTCGGCGTGTGACGCACTCCGACCCGGACGCACCTCGCCCGGTCGGCCGGCGGCTGTGGGTCGTGGTCGGCGCCACCGGCACCGGGAAGACGGCGCTCTCGCTCGACCTGGCCGAGGCCCTGGCGTCGCGAGGGATCCTCGCGGAGATCGTCAACGCCGACGCGATGCAGGTGTACCGCGGCATGGACATCGGCACCGCGAAACTCCCCGCGGCCGAGCGTCGCGGCATCCCGCATCATCTCTTCGACGTGCTCGATGTGACGGATGAGGCCGCCGTCGCCTGGTTCCAGGATGCCGCGCGCGGCGCGATCGGCGAGGTGCACGACCGTGGTGCGGACGCCATTCTCGTCGGCGGCTCGGGTCTGTACGTGTCGAGCGTCGCGTACGACTTCCGCTTCCCCCCTCACGACGACGCCCTGCGCGCCGAGCTGGAGGCGGACCTCGAGCGCAACGGCCCGGGGGCCCTGTACGCCCGCCTCCGCGCGGTCGATCCCGCCACGGCTGAGCGTGTGGATCCACGTAACGGCCGACGCATCGTCCGGGCGCTCGAGATCCTCGCGCAGGGGTCCGCGACGCACGGCGCGGCACTGCCGGCGGCCCCGGTCCTGTGGCATGCCGACACACGCATCATCGGGGTTGAGGTGCCCCGCGACCGACTCGTCCCGCGGCTCGACGCGCGGGTGGAGGGCATGTGGCGCGATGGGCTCGTCGATGAGGTGCGAGCTCTGCTGCCACGGGGGCTCGAGCGGGGCGTGACGGCACGGCGCGCCATCGGCTACGCCCAGGCGCTGGCACAGCTCGAAGGCCGGCTCACCGAGGCCGAGGCCGTCGCCGAGACCCAGGCCCTGACGCGTCGCTACGCCCGGCGCCAGGTCTCGTGGTTCCGGCGATACGCCGAGATCCGGTGGGTGGAACCGGGCGCGGATGCCGGGACCCTGGCAGACTCGGCGCCATGACTGTCGAGATCCGACCCTTCCACGTCGCCGAGACCGAGGCCGTCGTCGCACTCTGGCACGCCGTCGGGCTCACCCGCCCCTGGAACAATCCGCACCAGGACATCAGCCGCAAGCTGACGGTGCAGCCCGAGCTCTTCCTCGTCGCCGTCGCCGATGGCGAGATCGTGGGGACGGTGATGGCCGGCTACGACGGGCACCGCGGCTGGCTCTACTACCTCGCGAGCGACCCGTCACGTCGCGGCCAGGGGATCGGGCGGCGCCTCGTCGAGGAGGCCGAGGAGCGGCTGCTCGCGCTCGGCTGCCCGAAGGTGCAGCTCATGGTGAGGCCCGACAACGGCATCGCCCAGGGGTTCTACGAGTCGCTCGACTACGTCCCCTTCGAGGTATGGGCGACCGGGAAGCGGCTGATCGCCGACTGAGGCCGAGGGCTCCTCGCGCCCCGCCCGTAGACTGGGACGATGCCGCAGACGATCGCGTTCACCAAAGGCCACGGCACCGGCAACGACTTCGTGATCATCCCCGATGCGGACGGCGAACTCGACCTGACCGACGACCAGGTGGCGATCCTCTGCGACCGTCGATTCGGCATCGGCGGCGACGGCATCCTGCGCGTCGTCCGCTCGGCGGCGATCGACGAGGGCGCGCACGCGGCCGAGCTCGGCGCGGAGTGGTTCATGGACTACCGCAACGCCGACGGCTCCCGCGCCGAGATGTGCGGGAACGGCGTCCGGGTGTTCGTGCGCTACCTGCTCGAGGCGGGGTGGGCGACGCTCGGCGACGCGCCGCTGGCGATCGGCACGCGCGCCGGCGTCAAGGCGGTCACCTCGAGCGATCTCGGCTTCGAGGTGGACCTCGGCCCGTGGCGGGTGGAGCCGGGCGACGTCCTCGTGCGGGCCAAGGGCATCGGCGCGCCGCGACCGGGGCTGGGCATCGACGTGGGCAACCCGCACGTCGTCGTGGCGCTGCCCGACGAGCGCGAACTCGAGGCGCTCGATCTCACCGCGCTGCCCCAGCTGCATCCCGAGCCGCCCGCCGGCGCGAACGTGGAGTTCGTCGTGCCGAGCGACCCGCTCGTCCGGGACGGCGTCGGGCTGATCCGCATGCGCGTGTTCGAGCGCGGCGTCGGTGAGACGCTGTCGTGCGGCACGGGTGTGGCCGCGGCCGCGCTGGCCGTGCGCGAGTGGGCCGGTGCCGCCGCGCCCGACCGCTGGAGCGTGGACGTCCCGGGTGGCACGCTCGGGGTGCGGATGCCTGAGGTCGACGGCGAGCGCCATGTGCTGCTGTCGGGCCCGGCCACCCTGGTGTACTCGGGGCAGGTCGCCCTCGCCTGATCGGACTCAGGGGAGGGGGATGGCCGCCGTCGGCGGCGTGCCGTGCCTGCGCACTTTGAGAACGCGGAATCCGCGGCCCGTAGCGGCACGGTGCACGCTGTACCCCCGGTCGAACGTCGCGGCGAGCCAGCGCTGCAGGGAGTCCGAGCCGAGGTTTCTCTGGACGACGAGCCACGCGTCTGACCGCTCGTCCAACCGGGGGATCCACTGCTCCATGAGTCCGTGGAGGACGTTCTTGCCGACCCGGATGGGCGGGTTGGACCGGATGGTGCGGAAGACGACGTCCCCGGGAACATCCGACGGGAGCGCGGCGTTGATGTTCTGCAGACCCAGAGCATCGGCGTTGCGGCGCACGAGGTCCAGCGCGCGCTCGTTGACGTCGACGGCCCACACGGTCGCGTGCGGCGCATCCATCGCGAGGGTCAGCGCGATGGGCCCCCACCCGCAGCCGAGGTCCAGCAGGTTGCCGCCCGGTGGCGGGGGAGGGGTGTTGGCCAGCAGAACGGCCGTGCCGTCATCCACGTGCGCCGGACTGAAGACCCCGCCCGCGGTCGTCACCTCGAGGTCGCGGCCGGCGAGGGTCACCCGGATACGACGGAGGTTCTCAGCGCTGGCGGGCGACGCGCTGAAGTAGTGGTCCTCCCCCATGGCTGTCGAGCGTAGCGGAGGACCGCCCGGACCCGGGAGCGTAGAGTTTACGGATGCTTCACCCGGCGCACGCCGGGCGCGGCGCCGGTGAAAGGAACACATGACCGACACGACCACTCCGGGAAGCACCGACGAGACGCCGGTGGACCCGGTGGATCGCGTGCTCTCACGCGCCCAGGCGCGATCGGAACGGCGCGTCAGCACGTTCACCGACCGCGGGTCCGACCGCGGCATGGGCGCGGCGCAGGCGCTGCAGGATGCCGCGACCATCGGTGCCGGCGACTCCGACGGCGAGCAGTGGGACCGTGAGGAGCGAGCGGCGCTGCGCCGCGTTCCCGGGCTCTCCACCGAGCTCGAGGACGTCACCGAGGTCGAGTACCGGCAGCTGCGGCTCGAGAACGTCGTGCTCGTCGGCGTGCACCCCCAGGGTGCGCAGGAGGACGCCGAGAACTCGCTGCGCGAGCTCGCCGCGCTGTCCGAGACCGCAGGAGCGGTGGTGCTCGACGGCGTGCTGCAGCGGCGGCCCCACCCCGACCCCGCCACCTACGTCGGCCGCGGGAAGGCCGAAGAGCTCCGCGACATCGTCGCCGCCGTCGGCGCCGACACCGTCATCGCCGACACCGAGCTGGCCCCCAGCCAGCGCCGTGCTCTGGAGGACGTCGTGAAGGTGAAGGTCATCGACCGCACCACGGTGATCCTCGACATCTTCAGCCAGCACGCCAAGAGCCGCGAGGGCAAGGCCCAGGTCGAGCTCGCGCAGCTGGAGTACCTCCTGCCGCGCCTGCGCGGCTGGGGTGACTCGATGAGCCGTCAGGCCGGTGGCCAGGTCGGTGCGGGCGGCGCGGGAATGGGCTCGCGCGGTCCCGGTGAGACGAAGATCGAGCTGGACCGCCGCCGCATCCGCACCCGCATGGCGCAGCTGCGACGGCAGATCCGCGATTTCGCCCCCGCCCGCGATGCCAAGCGCGCCGAGCGCAAGCGCAACACGATCCCGTCGGTCGCCATCGCCGGTTACACCAACGCGGGCAAGTCCAGCCTGCTGAACCGGCTCACCAGCGCCGGCGTCCTCGTCGAGAACGCTCTGTTCGCCACGCTCGACGCGACGGTGCGGCGCACCGAGACCGAGGACGGCCGCATCTTCACCCTCACCGACACGGTCGGCTTCGTGCGCAACCTCCCGCACCAGCTGGTCGAGGCGTTCCGATCGACGCTCGAAGAGGTCGGCCAGGCCGACGTCATCGTCCACGTGGTCGACGGCTCGCACCCGGATCCCGCTGCGCAGCTGGCCACGGTCCGCGACGTCATCGGCGACGTGGGCGCACGCGACATCCCCGAGATCGTCGTCTTCAACAAGGCCGATCTCGTCGACGACGACACGCGGCTGCTGCTGCGCGGACTCGAGCCGCGTGCGGTGTTCGTGTCGTCGCGCACCGGTGAGGGCGTGGCCGAGCTGAGGGCTGCGGTCGAGGCGGCCCTGCCGATGCCGGCCGTCGAGGTGAACGCACTCGTGCCGTACGAGCGCGGCGACCTCGTCTCCGCGGTGCACGAGCAGGGGATCATCGTCTCGCAGGAGCACGAGGAGACGGGCACCGCCATCCACGCGCACGTGTCGGAGCACCTCGCGGCCCGCCTGGGCGACTACCTCCGCTGACAGAGCGTCGCCGGCTCACTCCAGGTCGAGCGGCGTGATGCCCTCGGGTGCGAACCCCAGCACCTGCCCGAGGAACGACACCTCCGCCTCGAGAGTCGCGACGATCGTCTCGGCTCGCCGGAAGCCGTGCCCCTCGCCCTCGAACGCGAGGTACGCGTGGGGCACCCCGTTGGCCGCGAGCGCGTCGCGCACCGCTTCGGACTGCGATGGCGGCACCACCTCGTCCTCGAGCCCCTGCTCGATGAGCATCGGCGTGGTGAAGCCACTCAGGTGGGACAGCGGCGAGCGCTCCCGGTACGTGGCCTCCGCCTCCGGCAGGGGCCCGACCATCCCGTCGAGGTAGTGGGCTTCGAAATCGTGCGTGTCCTCGGCGAGACGCAGCAGATCGGCCACCCCGTAGCGGCTGATCCCCGCGGCGAAGACATCCGATCGTGACAGCGCGCACAGGACCGTCCACCCGCCGGCCGAACCTCCCGCGATCGCGATGCGTTCCGGATCGGCGGCGCCGTCGGCCGCGAGCCCTCGTGCGGCGGCGACGACGTCGTCGACGTCCACGACCCCCCACTGACCGAGCAGCCGCTCACGGTAGGCGCGGCCGTAGCCGCTGGAGCCGCCGTAGTTGACGTCGAGGACCCCGATTCCGCGGCTGGTGAGGTAGGCGATCTTCGCGGACGGCCCGCCCCCCACATGGCCGGTCGGGCCGCCGTGCACGAACAGCACGTAGGGCGGTCGCTCGTCCGCCGGGCCGACCACGTCGGGGTTGGTCGGGGCGTAGGCGAACGCGTGCACGTCGCCATGCGGGCCGGCGTAGGTGACGGATCGGGGCACCGGCATCCATTCCTCACCCCACGGTGTCTCGTCGCCGCGCACGGCGACCGCATGCTCGGGCGCGTCGACGTCGACCACCCACAGGCCCGAGGGCGCCCACCGGCTCGAGCCTGAGACGAGGACGCGCGTTCCGGCGGTGTCTTCGATGTTGGCGCCCGCCACCACGGGAGTGTTCAGGATGCCGGTCGTGCCGGCGCGCGGGTCGACGACGACGATCTCGTCCGACCCGTCGGTGCGCACCGCGACGACGCGGCCGTCATCGAGCAGCCCATGCCACCGCATGCCGAGCGACCACAGCGGGCCGCCGGTGTCGGCGTCGGCGGGGGCGAGCTCCTCGGACAGGAGGTCGGCGGTGAGGCGGAGCCGGCGCAGATTCCACCGGCCGGTCGGATCGTCGACGTACACGAGATCCTCGGCGTCGAGCCACGTCGGCTGCAACGGGGCGGTGGCGCCCCCGGCCGCGGTCGTCCACTCCGACACCGTCCCGTCGGCGAGCCGGCCGACCCGCAGTTGCGTGCGGTCCCAGGGCATGGCGGGGTGGTCCCACGCGACCCACGCCAGGTGGGAGCCGCCGGGCGAGAGGGCCGGCTGGGCGAGGAAGTCGCTGTCGCCCACGAGGTCACGGACCTCACCGGTGCCGTCCATCGGGATCGAGACGATGTGGCGGCGCGGGCCGCCGTGGCCGGTGTGCACTTCGCGCACCGCGAGGAGCGTGTCCTCCTGGAACACCAGACCGCCGTACCGTGCGGTGGGATCGGCGGGTGTGAGGGCCCGCGGCGCCTCGCCGGGTGTCATCGCCCACACCCGCTGGTCGGTCTTCTCGACGAAGACGAGCTCGCCGCCGGCCGCCGACCACGCGCCGCCGCCGTACTCGTGCACGCGGGAGCGGGCGTTCCACGGCGCCGGCAGCAGCTCGGCTGTCGTTCCGTCGACGCGCCGCCGCCGCACGGTCGTGCGACCGCCTTCGGAGGGGACCGTCTCGCCCCACCAGACCTCGTCCCCGGCGAAGCGGGCGCCCTCGAGGCGCGGCGACGCCTGCGCGACGTCGGCGGCCGAGATCGGCGAGGGCCAGGATCCGTAGGGGAGTGCGATCGGCATGCGTCAACGCTACGCCGCGTCGTCACCATGCGGCATCCCGCGGCATCCCTCGGCATCCCGACGGCTCGCGGGCGGCGCCGGCCGAGGACGCAACAGACCGTCATACGCCTCACCACCCCCGGATGCTCCGTTAGCGTGGAGCCATCGTCGCCCGGTCGTCCCCACGGACGGTCCCCGAACCCTCGGGACCGGGCAGGAGCGACAGCCGAGCCCGGCACCCGCCCGCGATGACACCGCCCTTCCGGCTCGGCCGGGGCGGATCGTCCGCGGCCGCCCGGCCCCCTCGCCCGCTACCGAAGAGCTCGCCATGTCGATCGACCTCACCGCGCCGCCGGTCCCGTTCTCGTTCGAGGTGTACCCGCCTCGCACCGACGCCGCCACCCGCACCCTGCACGAGACGATCGCGCATCTGGCAGCGGCGGGACCGCGCTTCATCTCGGTCACGTACGGCGCCGGCGGCTCGACCGCGGAGCGATCCCTCGACCTCCTCCGGCACATCCTGCGCAACACCGACATCGAGCCCCTCGCCCACCTGACGTGCGTGGGCAGCACCTACGACGACGCCACGGCGCTCATCCGCGAGTTCCTGGATGCGGGAATCACCAGCTTCCTCGCGCTGCGGGGCGACCCGCCCGCGGGGATGGCCGAAGGGGACGCGTTCCTCGGCGACCTGGAATCCGCTGCCCAGCTCGTCCAGCTCATCGACCGTGTGCAGGCGGCCCGGGCTCCGTACACCGAGGCGCCGATCCCGGGAGTCCCGGGAGCCGCGCGGGTCGCGCGGGGGGCGAAGGTCGACATCGCCGTCGCGGCCTTCCCGACCGGACACCCGCGCTCGCGGCATCCGAACGAGCACATCGATGCGCTGCTGGCCAAACAGGCCGCCGGCGCCACCCTCGCCATCACTCAGCTGTTCCTCCACGCCGACGACTACCTCGCCTTCGTGCAGCGCTCGCGCCAGGCGGGGGTGACGATCCCGATCCTGCCGGGCATCATGCCCATCACCTCGCCGCAGCGGCTGCGGCGCGTGCTCGAGCTGACCGGCGAGGCGCTGCCCGGCGAGCTCGCCGTGGCGCTCGAGGTGGAGCCCCGCGCCGACGCCCAGCGCGAGATCGGCCTCGCCCACGCGGCGGGCCTGGCCCGCGAGGTGCTGGAAGGCGGCGCGCCCGGCATCCACCTGTACGCCTTCAACACCCACGACACGGTCCTCGCGGTGCTCCGCGAGGTCGGCATCCTCGACCACCACCTCAGCCAGGAGAACGCACGATGACCGCACCCACGCCCGCCTTCGCCTCCGGCACGATCCTCGGCTACCCCCGCATCGGGCGCCGCCGCGAGCTCAAGCGCGCCGTCGAGGCGCACTGGGCCGGAGCCCTCGACGAGGCGGCGCTGGAGCGGACCGCCGCGCAGCTGCGCCGCGCCACGCGGGACCGACTCGCCACGCGCGGACTCGGGCGCGGCGACTCGTCGATCCCCGAGGCCTTCTCGTACTACGACCAGGTGCTCGACGCCGCCCTCACGGTCGGCGCGCTTCCCGAGCGCTTCGCCCACCTGCGCGAGCCGGACGGGGCCATCGGACTGCGCGCACTGTTCGCGGCGGCCCGCGGCGAGGGCGCCCACGCACCGCTCGAGATGACCAAGTGGTTCGACACCAACTACCACTACCTCGTGCCCGAGATCGGCCCCGAGACCACATTCTCGCTCGCGAGCGACCGGTTCGCACGTCAGGTCGCCGAGGCCGTGGCCGACGGCGTGACGGTGCGTCCCGTGGTCGTCGGCCCGGTCACGCTCCTGGCGCTGGCGAAGGCGACGGATGCCGCACCCGACGGCTTCGACCCCCTGTCGCGACTGGACGACGTCGTCGCGGTATACGCCCGTCTGCTCTCGTCGCTGCGCGCGGCCGGCGCCGAGTGGGTGCAGCTCGACGAACCGGCGCTCGTCAGCGAAAGCCTCCCGGCCGCCCCCGCCGCCCTGGCGGATGCGGCCGAGCGGGCCTACGCGACGCTGACGGCGGGTGAGGACCGTCCTGCCATCCTCGTGGCCGCCGGATACGGTCCGCTCTCGGCCGCGGCCTGGGAGACGCTGTCGCGCTCGGACGTCGAGGGCATCGCGATCGACCTGCACCGCGGCGGAACCCCCGACGCTCACGCCGGCCTGGCCGACAAGGTGCTCGTCGCCGGTGTCGTCGACGGCCGCAACGTGTGGCGCGGCGACCTGCGCGGCGCATGGGAGCGGCTGGACGCCGCACGCGCACTCGGTGCCGCCCATGTGGCAGCCGGCACGTCGACCTCGCTCCAGCACGTTCCCCACGACGTCGACGACGAGCCCGACCTCGATCCGCGCCTGCGCAGCTGGCTCGCGTTCGCCGACCAGAAGGTCGATCAGGTGGTCACGCTCGCCCGCGGTCTGCGCAGCGGCGCCGCCGCGATCGCGGCGGCGCTCGACGCGGCATCCGAGGCGCTCGACGACCGTCGCCGCGCGCCCGGCGTGGCCGACCCGGCCGTGCGCGCGCGGACGGCGGCGCTCTCGACGGCGGACGCCGTCCGCGGCGACGACGCCGAGCGCGCCGCCGCCCAGGACGCAGCGCTGGAGCTGCCCGCGCTTCCGACGACGACGATCGGCTCGTTCCCGCAGACCGGCGAGATCCGTCGCGCCCGGGCTGCGCACGTCCGCGGCGAGATCGACACGGCCGCGTATGAGGGCTTCCTCCGTGACGAGATCCGCCGGGTGATCGCGCTGCAGGAAGAGCTCGGGCTCGACGTCCTCGTCCACGGGGAGCCCGAGCGCAACGACATGGTGCAGTACTTCGCCGAGCACCTCGACGGCTTCGCGGTCACCCGCAACGGGTGGGTGCAGTCGTACGGGTCGCGCGCCACCCGGCCGTCCATCCTGTGGGGCGACGTCTCGCGCCCCGCGCCCATCACCGTCGAGTGGGCGACGTTCGCCCAGTCGCTCACCCCGCGCCCGGTCAAGGGGATGCTGACGGGGCCGGTGACGATCCTGGCGTGGTCGTTCGTGCGCGACGATCAGCCGCTGAGCGCGACCGCCGATCAGGTGGCGCTCGCCCTGCGCGATGAGATCGCCGATCTCGAGGCTGCCGGCATCGGGATCATCCAGGTGGACGAGCCGGCGCTGCGGGAGCTGCTGCCGCTCGCGGTGGCAGACCAGGCGGCGTATCTCGAGTGGTCGGTGACCTCGTTCCGTCTGGCGACGGCGGGTGCCGCGCCGCGCACCCAGATCCACACGCACCTGTGCTACTCGGAGTTCGACGTCGTCATCGACGCCATCGCGGGACTCGACGCCGATGTGACGTCGATCGAGGCGGCCCGCAGCCGCGGCTCGGTGATCACCGACATCGCCGAGTCGGGCTTCGCCCACGGCGTCGGTCCCGGGGTCTACGACATCCACTCCCCGCGTGTGCCGTCCGTCGGCGAGATCACCGCGCTGCTGGAGCGTGCGGCGCGAGAGCTTCCGCTGCGGCAGATCTGGGTGAATCCGGACTGCGGGCTGAAGACACGCGGCTACGACGAGACGGTCGCGTCGCTTCGCAACATGGTCGACGCGGCCGGCTCGGTGCGCGCGTCGGTGTCGGTTCCGGCGTAGCGCTTCGTCCTGGCCGCCACGAGCCCGCCCGCGGCGGCCAGGACGACCCCGATGACCGCGACCGACAGGGCTGAGGCGCGCATCGCCGCGACGACCGTGTCGTAGAGGGCGTCGGTGGCGGCGGGCGGGAGGGCGGCGGCTTCGCTCCGACCCGCCAGTACCGCGTCGCCGACCGACAGCAGCGCCAGGAGGACGAGGGCGCCGAGCGTGGCGGCGATGCCGACGTCGCGCAGGGCGCGGCCGCGCCTGGGGGCGATCGCCACCGCCGCCGCGCCGACAGCCAGCGTGAGGACGGGGAGCCAGAGCCCGGCGGCCACGGCGACGGTGTAGCCGGCGCGGATGGCGGGCAGCGCGTCGGACTGCAGCACGACGATGGATCGATCGGTCGCGGGTATCACGCGGGCGAGGGCGACGCCCTCGCGGACGAGGCGCTCGGTGACCGCCTCGACCACCGGTCCGAGCCGGATGCTGACCGTCCCCTCCTCGTCGATCGCGAGCGCCCCGTCGCCCTCGGCTGTCGCCGTGAGGACGAGGGCCCGGTGACTGGCGACCAGTGCCGCGTTCCACACCCGAGGGAAGGCATCCGACTCGATGCTTCGCGCGACGGCATCCTCGACCATCCGCGTGGCCCCCACCGCGGCGGGCTCGCGGAGCAGGTCCAGCGCCCGGAGAGCCGGCCGGGGAAGGTCCAGCGTCTGCAGCCCGTCGAAGAGGTCGTCGGTCAGGCCCGGGACGTCGGCGGTCTCGAGGATCACCTCCGACGTGCGATCGGCGACGAGTCCGCGCACGTCGGGGTCGTCCGCCAGCGGTGCGAGAGTGGCGACGAACGCGTCTTCGTCCACCAGCTGCACCCGTACCCAGCTCACGGCGATCGACACGGGGACGAGGAGTGCGATCAGGATGACGCAGACCAGGGACGCCACGCGCCGGAACCGGGTCATGCGGGGCTCCTCTCGGCTGCTGGGCCCACCCTAGCCGCACGCGGCGGCGGGCGTCAGACGGCGCGGAGCACGGCGACGACCTTGCCCAGCACGACCGCCTCATCGCCGAGGATCGGCTCGAACGCGGAGTTGCGGGGCAGCAGCCACGTGTGCCCGTCGCGCTGACGGAACGTCTTGACCGTCGCCTCTCCGTCGAGCATCGCGGCGACCACGTCGCCGTTGTCGGCGGTGGCCTGGGAACGCACCACCACCCAGTCGCCGTCGCAGATCGCGGCGTCGATCATCGACTCGCCCGACACCTTCAGCATGAACAGGTCGCCCTTGCCGACGAGCTGGCGGGGGAGGGGGAAGATCTCCTCGACCTGCTGGTCGGCGGTGATGGGAACGCCGGCGGCGATGCGCCCGACGAGGGGCACCAGTGCCGCGTCGCCGACCGACGGAGCGGAGTCGGCCGGGTTCTCGGCGGCCGAACCGGGCAGGTCGATCAGCACTTCCATTGCGCGCGTCTTTCCGGGGTCGCGCCGCAGATAGCCGCTGAGCTCGAGCTGGTTCAGCTGGTGAGTCACGCTCGACAGCGACTTCAAGCCCACGGCGTCCCCGATCTCGCGCATGCTCGGCGGGTAGCCGTGCTTGCCGATGGAGCGCTGGATGACCTCCAGGATCGCCATCTGCTTGTCGCTCAGGCTCTTGCGCCGACGGGTCCGCCCTGTCCCGGTCGCCTCGCTCATGTCGGCTCCTCTCGCCCTGATTCCGTTGCGTCTCTTCGAATGTCGGAGGCCCGTGGTGGGCTGTCGCTATCGAAACGGTATCCGGTTCGCCGGGCGGCACAGGGCAGGACGCTCCGCGTGTCGCTTCGACGGAAGGATCGCCGATTCGTCGCTTGACACCCGATTATATCGAAGATAGCTTCGGAAGAGAGGTTCGCATCCGCCGGTCCCGGCCGATCGACGGATGCGAACTCTTCCCCGTTGGAGGAGAAATGACCGCACTGAGCTTCGACATCCCCCTGACCGACCGCGTGCCCGCGACCCGGCTGCGCCTGACGACGCGCGGACGCCGTGTCCTGGCCGTCCTCGCGGCCGTTCCTGCGGCGACGGTGCTGGCGGGCGCGATCATCGGGGGCGGGTCCGCGTTGGCGGGTCGCGAAGAGGGCGCTCCTGCAGGAACGTTCGCAACGGTGACCGTGGACCCGGGTGATTCGCTGTGGTCGATCGCAGAAGAGGTCGCGCCGGCGGCTGACCCGCGCGACGTCGTGGCCGCGATCTCCAGCCTGAACGCCCTGAACGGCGTCGGGCTGCAGGCGGGGCAGCGGCTCGCGATCCCGGCCGAGTACGCTCCCGCCGGCTGAGCCGCGTCGCGGACGGAAGGCCGGGGCGGCCCTACCATGGTGGGGATGAGCGCTCGACTCGATGACCTCCCTCTTCGCGACGATCTTCGCGGCCGGACCCCGTACGGTGCGCCTCAGGCGTCCCTGCCGGTGGCTCTGAACGTGAACGAGAACACCCACCCCGTTCCGCAGGAGGTCGCCGACGACATCCTCGACGGCATCGCGCGGGCGCTTCGGGACGTGAACCGCTACCCCGATCGCGAGTTCACACCGCTTCGCGAGGCTTTCGCCGAGTACCTCGGCCACGGGCTCTCCCGCGAGCAGATCTGGGCGGCCAACGGCTCGAACGAAGTCCTGCAGCATGTGCTCCAGGCGTTCGCCGGCCCGGGCCGGACGGCGTTCGGCTTCTCTCCGACCTATTCCATGTACCCGCTGCTCACGCGGGGCACTGGCGCAGCGTGGGTCGAGGGGGTGCGCGGGGCCTCCTTCACGCTCGACGCCGACAGCGCCGCCGCGCAGGTGGCGGACGCGCAGCCGGACGTGGTGTTCCTGTGCTCGCCGAACAACCCGACGGGCACCCCCATGCCGCTCGACGTCATCGAGGCGGTGTACGACGCGACGCCCGGCGTCGTGATCGTCGACGAGGCCTACCACGAGTTCGCGCCGCACGAGCAGCAGTCCGCCCTGACTCTCCTGCCCGGCCGTGAGCGACTGGTGGTGTCGCGGACGATGAGCAAGGCGTTCGCGTTCGCCGGGGCTCGGGTCGGGTATCTCGCGGCCGACCCCGCGCTCATCGACGCGCTGCGTCTGGTGCGGCTGCCGTACCACCTCAGCGCGCTCACGCAGGCCGCGGCCGTCGCCGCTCTGGCGCACGCTCCGACGATGCTCGGGATGGTGGATGAGATCGTCGAACAGCGCGACCGGATCTCGGCGACACTCGAAGCGCTGGGGTACGCGCCGTACGAGTCGTGGGCGAACTTCGTCCTGTTCGGCGACGTCGACGACCCGGCCGACACGTGGCGACGACTCTACGACCGGGGTGTGCTCATCCGGGACGTCGGCATCCCTCACCACCTGCGGGTCTCCGCGGGCACCGAGAGCGAGACGACGGCATTCCTCGATGCGCTGGCGTCGATAGACTCGGGCTCATGAACGCAGCGCACCGCACCGCGTCCGTCCGGCGCGCGACGAGCGAGTCGACGGTCGAGCTCGACCTCGATCTGGACGGCACCGGCCGCAGCCGCATCGACACCTCCGTCCCGTTCTTCGACCACCTGCTGACGGCGTTCGCGAAGCACTCGCTGACCGACCTCACGGTGCGGGCCTCGGGCGACACGCACATCGACGCGCACCACACCGTCGAGGACATCTCGATCGTGCTCGGGCAGGCGGTCCGCGAAGCGCTGGGCGACAAGGCGGGCATCTCCCGCTACGGCGACGCGCTGGTGCCCCTCGACGAGGCGCTCGCCCAGGCCGTGGTCGACATCAGCGGGAGGCCGTACCTCGTTCACACCGGCGAACCCGACGGCTTCGAGCACCACCTCATCGGCGGGCACTTCACCGGGAGCCTCGTCCGTCACACGTTCGAGGCGATCTCGTACCAGGCGGCGCTCACCGTCCATGTCCGCGTCCTCGGCGGCCGCGATCCTCACCACATCGCCGAAGCGGAGTACAAGGCGTTCGCCCGCGCGTTCCGTCAGGCGAAGGCCCTCGATCCGCAGGTCGAGGGCATCCCCAGCACGAAGGGCGCTCTGTGACCTCGAAGCCGCTCGTGGCGGTCCTGGACTACGGTTCGGGCAACGTCCACTCCGCGGTGAAGGCCCTCGCCGCCGCGGGGGCCGACGCGCGGCTCACGGCCGATCGCGGGCTCATCATGGACGCGGACGGTCTCGTCGTCCCGGGCGTGGGTGCGTTCCAGGCGGTCATGGCGGCGCTGCGCGCGAGCCGAGGCGACGAGCTGATCGGTCGTCGGCTGGCCGGCGGGCGCCCCGTCCTCGGCATCTGCGTCGGCATGCAGGTGCTGTTCGAGCACGGCGTGGAACGCGGCGTCGACACCGAAGGCCTGGGGGAGTGGCCCGGGGCGGTGACGCAGCTCCAGGCGCCTGTCCTGCCCCATATGGGTTGGAACACCGTCGAGGCAGGCTCCGGTTCGCGACTGTTCGCGGGCCTCGAGGACGAGCGCTTCTACTTCGTCCACTCGTACGGGGCCAGGCAGTGGACCCTCGAGGTCCAGCCGCCTTTCCCCGAGCCGGTGCTGACGTGGTGTCGTTACGGAGAGCCATTCCTCGCCGCGGTCGAGAACGGACCGCTCGCGGCGACGCAGTTCCACCCCGAGAAGTCCGGCGACGCCGGCATCCGACTTCTCTCCAATTGGATCGACGGGCTCAGCGGGGCTACCCTCTGAGTTCGTGCCGTCCCGGGGAGCGTCCGCTCCCGTGATCCCGCCCGCACGAGGAGCCATGAACGATTTCGCGTCCACGCCCATGCTGACCCTGCTGCCCGCCGTCGACGTCGCGGGCGGCAAGGCGGTCCGCCTCACCCAGGGAGAGGCGGGGACCGAGACCAACTACGGCGACCCGGTCGACGCCGCTCTGGAATGGGCGCGGCAGGGCGCGGACTGGATCCACCTCGTGGACCTCGACGCAGCGTTCGGCCGCGGCAGCAACGCCGGCCTTCTGCGCAAGGTCATCAAGCAGGTCAAGGGCGTTCAGGTGGAGCTGTCCGGCGGCATCCGCGATGACCGTTCGCTCGAGGCGGCCCTGGAGTCGGGCGCCGCCCGCATCAACCTCGGCACCGCCGCGCTGGAGAACCCGGAGTGGGCGGCCGACGTCATCGGGCGGTACGGCGACGTCATCGCCGTGGGGCTGGATGTTCGCGGCACGACCCTGGCCGCGCGGGGCTGGACGCAGGAGGGCGGCGACCTGTGGACCGTCCTGCAGCGGCTGGAGGCCGCCGGCTGCAGCCGCTACGTCGTCACCGACGTCACCAAGGACGGCACGCTGAAGGGCCCGAACCTCGATCTGCTCCGCGAGGTCACCTCTCGCACGCCCAAGCCCGTGGTCGCCTCGGGCGGCATCTCGAGCCTGGATGACATCGCCGCGCTGCGCGAGCTCGTGCCGTTGGGCGTCGAGGGCGCCATCATGGGCAAGGCCCTGTACGCGGGCGCGTTCACGCTCGCCGAGGCGCTGGATGTCGCCGGGTACTGACCCGCAGTCCCGTCCGTCCGACTCCGCGGGTGTGCCGTGGGAGGGACGGAGTTTCCAGAGCAATCCCCACGCCGCCGACGACGGCTCGGCTGACCCGGAGCTGCTGGCGGCGCTGACCTCGTTCCGCGAGGGGACCGGCGACCAGGAGTCGGTCGTCGAGGCGTACCGCCGGGCACGCATGCTGATCCCTCTCGTGGCCGAACGCGGCGACGAGGGGACCGCGCCCGGCGGGCTGACGGTGGACAAGACGCAGGAGCTGTCGATCGTCACCGTCGCGTCTCCCGACGGTCGCCGCGTGCTGCCGGTGTTCACCTCGGTCGCGACGATGGGCGTGTGGGATCCGACCGCGCGGCCCATCCCCGCCGAAGGTGTGCGGACTGCCGCGGCGGCGATGCAGGACGACACCGATCTGATCGTCGTCGACCCGGGCAGCGACACCGAGTTCGTGCTGCGCCGACCGGCGGTCTGGGCGATCGCCCAGGGGCAGCGCTGGGAACCCAGCTTCACGTCTCCCGAGGTCTACGCCGGATTGCAGGAGAGCATCGGGTCGGAGCTGGCGGTGCTCGACCTGGCGGTGCAGGCCGGCGACCCCGACGCGCGGCTGCGCGGGCCGGAGCTCATCGTGCGACTGGAGCTCGTCCACGGCCTCGAGAAGGACGCGCTTGACGCCGTCCTCGCACGGCTGGCTCAGCGCTGGGCGGCCGATGACCGCATCGCGGTGCTCGTGGACTCGCTGACGGTGAAGCTGGTGCGCGGCCGCTGAAGGGAGCGACGCCGGCCCGGGGTGGTCCGTCTCAGGTGACGGGGCCGGTCCACTTCTCGCCGGGACCCTTGCCGATCGGATCAGGGATCGTGGATGCCTCGCGGAAGGCCAGCTGGAGCGAGCGGAGTCCGTCGCGCAGTGAACGGGCATGCATGTCGCTGATCTCCGGGGCTCCGGCGGTGATGAGGCCCGCGAGGGCATTGATGAGCTTGCGCGCCTCATCGAGATCGAGCTGGTGAGCCGGGTCGTCGGCGAGACCGGTCTTCACCGCGGCGGCGCTCATCAGGTGGACGGCGGTGGTGGTGATGACCTCGACCGCCGGTACGTCGGCGATGTCGCGCGTGGCCGATGCGGCGGCGCGCTCCTGCTCCTCCCACCGGGCCTCGCGCGACGCATCGCGTGGGCCTTGCTCATCGTGCGAGGGGGTGCCGGCATCCCGAATCGTGTCCACGTGCTGCTCTCTGCTAGACTATGGCGGGCTCCGAGGCCATGTGTCTCGGAATCGAAAGAGGATCACATCCCACCCGCGCTTGCCGCTCCAGGCTACCGGGTCACGCACTCCGCCCCGACCGCTTGCGGCCGGGGTCGACCAGGGTGCAGCCGGCGCTCGATCGCCGTGCGGGTGGAATGGACTCCTCTTCCACTCGCGATGCAAGCCCGTGTCGCGGTGGTCATCACCCGCATGAAAGAGGAGTTCCGCATCAGCGATCCCCGCACCAACGACCGCATCCGCGTCCCCGAGGTCCGCCTCGTCGGACCCGCGGGTGAGCAGGTCGGCGTCGTCCGCATCGAGGTGGCGCTGCGCCTGGCCCAGGAGGCCGACCTCGATCTCGTCGAGGTGGCCCCCAACTCGAAGCCCCCCGTGGTCAAGATCATGGACTACGGGAAGTTCAAGTACGAGGCTGCGCAGAAGGCCAAGGAAGCGCGTCGCAATCAGGCGAACACGGTCCTCAAGGAGGTCCGGTTCCGACTGAAGATCGAGGCGCACGACTACATCACCAAGCTCAAGCGCGCCGAGGGCTTCCTGCAGGCCGGCGACAAGGTCAAGGCGATGATCCTGTTCCGCGGTCGCGAGCAGTCGCGTCCCGAGCAGGGCGTGAGGCTGCTCCGCAAGTTCGCCGAGGATGTCGCTGAGTTCGGGACGGTGGAGTCGAACCCCACGATCGACGGCCGCAACATGGTGATGGTGGTCGCCCCGCACAAGAACAAGTCCGAGGTGAAGACCGAGCAGAACGCTCAGCGCGCCGCGAACAAGGAAGCCGCGCGGTCCGCCCGCAGCGGCGCCGCGGACGCCGACGACGAGCCCCAAGCCACGTCCGAGCCGGCATCCGCCGAGTAGGACCCACGAACTCCCGCACCGCGGGACACCGACTCCCGCCTGGGCGGGAAGTGAAACGAAGGAAGAAGAGATGCCGAAGCAGAAGACCCACTCGGGCGCCAAGAAGCGCTTCAAGGTCACCGGAAGCGGCAAGCTGATGAAGCAGCAGGCCAACATGCGGCACAACCTCGAGGGCAAGTCGAGCCGTCGTACGCGTCGCCTCAACCAGGAGCAGGTCCTGGCCCCCGGTGACGCGAAGGTCGCCAAGAAGCTCCTCGGCCTCTGAGCGCCGACGCACGATAGGAAACAGAAGAAATGGCTAGAGTCAAGCGGGCTGTCAACGCCCACAAGAAGCGTCGCGTCATCCTCGAGCGCGCCTCCGGTTACCGGGGTCAGCGTTCGCGCCTGTACCGCAAGGCGAAGGAGCAGGTCACCCACTCGCTCGTCTACGCGTACCGCGACCGTCGCAAGCGCAAGGGCGACTTCCGTCGTCTGTGGATCCAGCGCATCAACGCCGCGAGCCGTCAGAACGGCCTCACCTACAACCGCTTCATCCAGGGCCTGGGTCTCGCGGGTGTGCAGGTGGACCGTCGCATGCTGGCCGAGCTCGCCGTGAACGAGCCGGCCACGTTCGCGTCGCTGGTCGCCACCGCGAAGAACGCGCTGCCCGAGAACGTCAACGCTCCCAAGAGCGCCTGACCCGCAGTTCTCCTCACCGAAGGCGTCCTCCATACGGAGGGCGCCTTCGGTGTCTCTAGACTGGTCGCGTGCTCGAGAACCCCCGGTCCCCGCGCGTGCGCGCCGTCGCGAAGCTGACCAAGCGGGCGGCCAGGCAGGAGACGGGGCTGTTCCTCCTCGAAGGCCCCCAATCCGCGCGCGAGGCCCTCGCGTATCGCCCCGACACCCTGGTCGAGCTGTATGCGACCCCGACCGCACTCGAGAAGCACCCCGACGTGCGCGCGGGTGCGGACGAGGCCGGCATCGAGATCGTGTTCGCCTCCGAGGCCGTCATCGACGCGATGGCCGACACCGTGACCCCGCAGGGGATCGTCGCTGTCGCCCGCCAGTCACCGACGTCCGTCCGCGACGTGTTCGCCGCCTCACCCCGGCTCGTGGCGATCTGCGAGGAGGTTCGCGACCCCGGCAATCTCGGCACCATCATCCGCGCGGCCGATGCGGCCGGCGCCGACGCGGTCGTGCTGACCGGCCGCACCGTCGACCCCTACAATCCGAAGGTCGTGCGCGCGACCACCGGTTCGCTCTTCCACGTTCCCGTCGCGGTCGGGGTGGAACTCTCCACCGCCATCGAGCGCGCCCACGGGGCGGGTATGCGCGTGGTCGCCGCCGACGTCGGCGGCGGCGACTTCCTCGCCGCCCGCGACCGCCTGGCGGAGCCGACCGCGTGGCTGTTCGGCAACGAGGCGCGAGGCCTCGACGACGACGCGCTCGCGCTCGCCGACGATGCGCTGCGCCTGCCGATCTTCGGCAAGGCGGAGTCGCTGAACCTCGCGACCGCGGCCAGTGTGTGCCTGTACGAGACCGCGTTCGCCCAGCGCGCTGCCGGGATCTGACCCGCCCCCGTTTGTTTCAGATCGGTAAAGGGTTGCGTGGGCTCCTGCGGCGGCATGCCTCGCGGTCCTAGGGTGAACCCCATGGCGACTCCTGATGCCCCGGCGGCTTCGCCGCGCACCTCGAACATCAACGTCCGCCGCGGCGAGCCCCTCGTCGTCGTGGAGAACGTCGACAAGCACTTCGGCCAGCTGCACGTGCTGCGCGACATCAACACCGTGGTCAACCGCGGTGAGGTCGTCGTGGTCATCGGTCCCTCGGGATCCGGGAAGTCCACCCTCTGCCGTGCGATCAACCGGCTCGAGACGATCGACTCCGGCGTCATCACCATCGACGGGCAGCCCCTCCCCGCCGAGGGGAAGGACCTGGCACGGCTGCGCGCGGACGTCGGGATGGTGTTCCAGTCCTTCAACCTGTTCGCCCACAAGTCCGTCCTCGAGAACGTCACCCTCGGGCCGATGCGCGTGCGGGGGATGAAGAAGAAGGATGCCGATCAGAAGGCCATGCAGCTTCTGGACCGCGTGGGAGTGGCCAATCAGGCGTCCAAGATGCCCGCTCAGCTCTCGGGCGGACAGCAGCAGCGAGTGGCGATCGCCCGCTCGCTCGCGATGAACCCGAAGCTGATCCTGATGGACGAGCCCACCAGCGCACTCGACCCGGAGATGATCAACGAGGTCCTGGACGTCATGGTGGGCCTCGCGTCGGAGGGTATGACGATGATCGTCGTCACCCACGAGATGGGCTTCGCCCGCAAGGCCGCCGACCGCGTGCTCTTCATGGCCGACGGCGCCATCGTCGAGGAGGCCACCCCCGAGAAGTTCTTCACCGACCCGCAGAGCGACCGGGCCAAGGACTTCCTCTCGAAGATCCTCGAGCACTGACCCAGACCCCCGCCGCCATCAGCGACGGGAAACCGGAGGTGGCCGCCACGCGCGGCCCGCACCACAGCAAAGGACGAGAACATGAAGCGATCCAGACTTCCCCTCATCGCGCTGGCCGCGGCCGGCGCGCTCGCACTGTCGGCATGTGCCGGCGGCACGACCACGCCGGGCGACGACGCCGCTCCCGAACCCGAAGACGTCAGCTTCGAAGAGGGCACCACGATGGCGGAGCTCAATGAGGCGGGCACCATCACCATCGGCACGAAGTTCGACCAGCCGCTGTTCGGCCTGATGGGCCCCTCGGGCGTCCCGGAGGGCTTCGACGTCGAGATCGGCAAGATCATCGCCTCCGAGCTCGGCATCTCCGAGGACAACATCGAGTGGGTCGAGACGGTCTCGGCCAACCGTGAGCCCTTCATCGAGAACGGCCAGGTCGACATCGTCATCGCGACCTACACGATCAACGACGAGCGCAAGGAGGTCGTGTCGTTCGCGGGGCCGTACTACATGGCCGGTCAGTCGATCCTCGTCCTGGCGGACAACGACGACATCACCACCGAGGACGACCTCGTCGGACAGCCGGTGTGTTCGGTGACCGGCTCGACGCCCGCCGCCATGCTCGAGGAGATCGGCGCCGAGCCGGTCCTCACCGACACGTACTCGAACTGCCTCGAGCCGCTGCGCAACGGGACCGTCGTGGCCGTCTCGACCGACAACGTCATCCTGGCCGGCCTCGCCGCGCAGAACGAGGGCGAGTTCAAGGTCGCCGGTGAGCCGTTCACCGAGGAGCCCTACGGCATCGGCCTCGCGCTGGACGACACCGACTTCCGCATGTGGATCAACGACGTGCTCGAGGAGTCGTACGAGGACGGCCGGTACGAAGAGGCGTGGAACAGCACCGCGGGAACGGTCCTGCCGTTCGTCGACCCGCCGGCGCCCGACCGCTACTGATCGACCCGATCGCCTCCCGCCGCCACTGACGGCGGGAGGCGATCCCCGCACGCGAAAGGAGACCGCATGGACCAGTTGTGGTCGCTCATGCCCGAGTTCTGGGAGGGGTTCCGCGTCACCCTGCTGCTGCTCGCCGTCTCAGGCATCCTGGCCCTCGTCCTCGGAACGGTCATCGCCGCGATGCGGATATCGCCGGTTCCCGTCCTGCGCGGTTTCGCGGCGTTCTGGACCGAGATCGCGCGCAACACCCCGCTCACGCTGGTCTTCTTCTTCACCGCGTTCGTGATGCCGATGCTGGGCGTGCGGGCCCCGTATCTGCTGCTGGCTTTCATCGCGCTCACGTATTACACCTCGCCCTTCGTCGCGGAGGCGCTGCGGTCCGGCATCAACGGCGTACCGGTCGGTCAGGCCGAGGCCGCTCGAAGCATCGGACTCGGCTTCGGCCAGACCGTATCGCTCGTGGTCCTGCCGCAGGCGTTCCGCATGACGGTCCCGCCGCTCATCAACGTCTTCATCGCCCTCACGAAGAACACATCGGTGGCGGGCGGGTTCTTCGTCGTGGAGCTCTTCGCCTCCACGCGCCAGCTGGCCAACGACAACGGGAACATCGTGATCCCGCTCCTTCTCGTGGCGGCAGCGCTCTACCTGGTCATCACGGTGCCGCTCGGCCTGGCCGCCGGGCAACTCGAGAAGCGATGGGTGGTCAGCCGATGAGCGGCAACAGCGTCCTGTTCGACGTCCCCGGCCCCCGGGCCAAGCGGGTGTCGCTGATCGCCTCGATCCTCTCTCTCGCGGCGATCGCGGGACTGGCGGTGTGGGTGTACTTCCTGCTCGCCGCGCCCCGGCAGTCGGGCGGAGTCACCCTGCCCGGGATGTTCGATGGAAGCCGTTGGGACATCTTCGCCGACCCGCAGGTGTGGACCTTCATCGGCAGCGGCGTCCTCGGAACCCTGCAGGCGGCCGCTGTCGCCGCGGTGGGTGCGATCGTCCTCGGTGTCGTGCTCTCGCTGCTGCGTAGCTCGCAGATCGCGTGGGTGCGGATCCCGACGGCGTGGTTCATCGAGTTCTTCCGCGGCATGCCCGTGCTGCTGATGATGCTCTTCATCCTTCTCGTCGCCTCCACGCAGGCTTTCTGGGCGGTCGTCATCGCCCTCATCGTGTACAACGGCACGCTCATCGGAGAGGCGCTCCGCGCGGGACTCGCGGCGCTGCCGCGCGGGCAGCGCGAAGCAGCCCTGAGCGTCGGCATGCGGGACTTCCAGTCGAAGATGCTGGTGGAGTTCCCGCAGGCGTTCCGGCAGATGCTGCCGATCATCGTCGCCCAGCTCGTGGTGCTGCTGAAGGACACCTCGCTCGGCTACATCGTGGGTTACAACGAGATCATCCGCACCACGATGAACAACCTGGGCAGCTTCTACGGCAACCGGTACCTGTTCTCGCTGTTCGCCGTGACCCTCGCCATCTACCTCGCGATCAACCTGTCGCTGTCGTGGTTCGCCCGCTGGCTGTCGCGTCGCACCGCGAGCGGAGGAACGCGCGTCAAGGGCGGCAAGGGCCCGGTGGATGACCCCGCCAATCCCGCGGCGCTGCTGAAGGTGGAGGCCACCGCCGACGCCCGCGCGTCCGAATACCGCGGCGGGATCTAGGTCTCCCCAGACGGCTCTCAGCCCGTGGCCCTGACCCCTTCGTCGTCGGCGGGGCGGTAGGCGAGCGCGCTCCCGCCGACGTCCACGCGCACCCGTGTGCCGGGCGGGGTGGCGGCGGGCGAGGCCACACGTGCGTGCAGGATCGCGCCCCCCGCGAGCCCGATCTCGAGCAGCGCGCTGTGGCCGGTGAACCGCGCACGACGCACGACGCCGACGCCTTCCGCGTCGGAGGTCACGCCGAGCTGCTCGGGTCGCAGCATCACCGTCACCGCGGTGCCGGCCGCCGGTGCCGCGACGTCGCCGGCGACGTGGTGCTCCGCCCACTGGGCGGGCAGGCGCCCGAGCACCGTGTCGACCACGTCCTCATGCCACTGGCCGTCGAGGAACACCGCGTCGCCGACGAAGCCCGCGACCCACGCGGTCGCCGGCAGGCCGAACACGATCGCCGGCGCGTCCTCCTGCAGCACTCGGCCGTCCCGCATCACGGCGACCCGGTCCGCCAGCGACAGAGCCTCCTCCTGGTCGTGCGTGACGAGGACCGCGGTGACGCCTTCCTCCCGCAGCCACGCCGGCACCGACTCCCGCAGCTCGTGTCGCAGCAGCGGGTCGAGCGCGGCGAAGGGCTCGTCCAGCAGCACGAGAGCGGGACGCGAGGCCAGAGCGCGCGCCAGCGACACGCGCTGCGCCTGGCCCCCGGACAGCTGCGACGGCATCCGCTCGGCGAAGCCGTCCAGGCCCACCAGGGCCAGCACCCGCCCGACCTCGGGGTCGAGGGCGCGGCGACGCCGCGGCGACCGTCGGCCGGACGACCCCGGCATTCCGAAGGCGACGTTCTGGGCGACGGTGAGATGCGGGAAGAGCGTCGCGTCCTGCGGCACCCACCCGATGCCGCGTCGCTCGGGGCGCAGGTGGATTCCGTGGGTGGCGACCAGCCGCGTGCCGAGCCGGATGTCGCCGGATGCTGCGCGCACGAGTCCGGCGATCGTGCGCAGCAGCGTGGTCTTGCCGCATCCGCTCGGACCGACGACGGCGAGCAGTTCGCCGTCGGAGGCACTGATGTCGACGCCCCGAAGGATGTCGGCATCGCCGAGACGGACGGTCAGGGCATCGACGCGCAGCGAGGTCATGTCACACATCCTCCGGTTCGCGGTCTCGGGAGAGCAGGAAGGCCGGCACGCACGCCACCGCGAGCAGGGCAAGGGCGTAGGGCGCCGCGGCACCGTACGCCGCGACATCGGTGCGCGACCACAGCTCGGTCGCGAGGGTGTCGGTGCCGGTGGGGCGCAGGAGCAGCGTCGCCGGCAGCTCCTTCATCGCCGTGACCGCGACCAGGAGCGCGGCGGCGAGGACGCCCGGGCGTGCCAGGCGGACGGTGACCTGCCACCACGTCGCCATGGCCGTGCGGCCGAGCGTGCGCGAGAGGTCTTCGAGGCTCGGGGGCACCAGCGCAATGGCGCTGCGGACGCCGCCGAGTGCTTTCGGGAGGAACATCACGCCGTATCCGAACGCCAGCACGAGAGCGCTCTGGTACCACCAGGGCACGACCGTCAGCGAGAACGACACCAGCGACAGTCCGACGACGACGCCCGGGATGCCGAGGGGGAGGAGGGCGGCGACCTCGGCGGCGCGCACGCCCCGGCCGCGGTATCGTGCCACGATCGCGCCGACCGGGAGCGCGAGCAGGACCGCGATCGCCGCACCGGCTCCTGCGAAGGAGAGGGTCCCGATCAGGGCCGAGGCGAACTCGCCGGGATCGAACGCCCGCAGGCTCGAGGCGTCGAGGGCGCGCGCGACGAGGATGACCGAGGGGACGCCGGCCGCGAGGGTCGCCGGTAGCGCCAGCACCGCGAGTCCGGCCGGAAGGAGGGCGCGAAGACGTACGGGGGCGCTGCGCGCACCGGTGGATGCCGGAACCGCCGCCCGCCGGCGCAGCAGCTGCTCGGCCACGACGACCACGAGAGCGATCAGCACCAGCACGCTCGAGAGCACGAGGGCGTAGTCGCGGTCGAAGCTCGCCCCGAACGCCTGATGGATCGCCGTCGTCAGCACCGGGAAGCGGAAGAGGGCGACTCCGCCGAAGTCGCTGAGGGTGTAGAGGAAGGTGAGGAGCGCGCCGACCGACACGGCCGGCGCGATCTGCGGCCACGTGCCGGCGAAGAAGGCGGCCACCGGTGGGCGGCCCAGGGTGCGGGCGAGATCGTCGAACCTCGTCGACGCCGAGCGCATCGCCGCGGCGGTCGGCAGCGTCACGTACGGCACGCACACGCAGGTCAGCACGAACCACGAGGCCCAGAAGCCCTGCATCTGGGGAAGCGCGGCGAGCCAGCCGTAGGCCGCCAGGTAGGACGGCACGGCGAGGGGGAGGGCGGCCAGCGCGGCCCACACCGGCCGCGCGGGCAGCGCCGCCCTCGACAGCAGCCACGCCCCGGGCACCCCGATCACGACCGCGGCCGCAGTGACGGCTCCCGCGAGCAGGAGCGAGTTCCCGACGAGCTCGGGAACCCTCGGCCGCAGCAGAGCCTCGGCGATCTGGTCACCGCCGGCCCCCGCGATCCGAACGACGAGGTACAGCAGAGGCACCGCCGCCAGGACGCACGCGACGGCCGCCGCCGCCCACAGGGCGGTCGGCGGCCGTCGCGTCGCGGTCTGGTCGGCCACGGTCGGTCAGTCGCAGGTCATGGGGTGCCGCTCGTTCGGACTCAGAGGAGTCCGGCGCGCGCGAGGAGCTCCTGCGACTCGGCGACCGATTCGAGGTCGCTGAGATCCAGCTCGGGGTTCACCAGCGAATCCAGCGCCGGGAGACCTTCCGGCGCCTCGATGCCCGGCAGCAGGGGGTACTCGAAGGTCTGCTCCACGAAGTACTGCTGACCCGCCTCCGAGACGAGGTACTCCACGAGCGCCAGGGCGTCCGGGTCACCCTCGGCGCCCGCGAGGATCGCGGCGCCCGTGACGTTGACGATTCCGCCGGGGTCGCCCGGCAGGAACTTCAACTGGGCACGCATCGCGTCCTCGCCCTGCTCGGCCGCCCGCTGGTACCAGTAGTAGTGGTTGATGAGGGCGACATCGAGCTGACCCGCGTTCACCAGGTCGAGGGTCGCGCCGTTGCTCTCGGTGATGACCGGATCGTTCGCCGCCATGGCCGAGGCCCACTCCTCGGCCGCCTCGTCGCCGTCCAGCACGCGCAGAGCGGTGATGAACGACTGGAAGCTGGCGTTTCCGGGCGGGAAGCCCACGCGGCCGGCCCACTCCTCCTCGGTGAAGTCGCGCACCGAGTCGGGCACGTCCGACTCGTCGAGCGTCTCGGCGTCGTACGCGATGACGCGGGCGCGGCCGGTCACCCCGATCCAGCTGTCGTCCTGCGAGGTGAAGCCGGCCGGGATGAGGTCCGCGAGATCGGCCGGCACGGGGGAGGTGAGGCCGGCGTCCGCGACGGCGCCGAGGGCGCCCGCGTCCTGCGAGAGGAAGACGTCGGCGGGAGTGCGATCGCCTTCTTCGAGCAGCAGCGCCGTCAGTTCGGAGGTGCCGGCGTAGCGGACCTCCACCTCGATGCCCGTGTCGGCGGTGAACTGCTCGATGAGGGGGGCGATGAGCTCCTCATCGCGCCCCGCATAGAGGGTGACCTCGCCGTCGGATTCGGCGCTGGCGGCGGGTTCGGGGGTCGTGGCCGCCGTGCAGCCCGAGAGCAGGACGGCCGATAGGAGGGTGGCGGGGATCAGGACGCGGGGCATGCGCATGTCAGGACTCCGGGGGAGGAGGAACGGGGGGATGCCGCGGTGCACGCGACAAGGTAAGGCGAACCTAACCTGTGCGGCCGTCGAACGCAAAAGCGGACGTCATTCGCCGACAGGCGGCGTCATGCGGCATCGGTAGACTCGACTCTCGTGTCCGACGCTCCCGAAATCACCCCCGACGCGGTCTCCGCGGCCGTCGCCGACGCCCTCGCGGCGATCGCCGGCGCGGGCGACACCGCCGCTCTCAAGGCCGTCCGCTCCGCCCACACCGCCGAGGGCTCGCCCCTGGCGGCTCTGAACGCCCGCATGCGCGACGTGCCGAAGGAGCGCAAGGCGGAATTCGGCAAGCTCGTCGGGCAGGCCCGCGCTGAGGTGAACCAGGCGCTCGCCGCACGGGAGGAGGCGCTCGCCGCAGCCGAGACGGCCGCCAAGCTCGAGGCGGAGCGGGTCGACATCACCGCGCTCGCCCAGCGCGCGAGGGTGGGGGCGCGGCATCCGCTCACCCTGCTGCAAGACCAGATCGGCGACATCTTCACCGGCATGGGCTGGGAGGTCGCGGAAGGGCCCGAGCTCGAGCACGAGTGGTTCAACTTCGACGCCCTGAACCTCGACGAGGACCACCCGGCGCGGCAGATGCAGGACACGTTCTACGTCGACCCGGTCGCGCGACACCTGGTGATGCGCACGCACACCAGCCCGGTGCAGGTGCGTTCGATGCTGGAGCGCGACCTGCCGATCTACATCGTCTGCCCGGGCCGGGCCTATCGCACCGACGAGTTCGACGCGACCCACCTGCCCGTGTTCAGCCAGTTCGAGGGCCTCGTCATCGACAAGGGCATCACGATGGCCCACCTCAAGGGCACACTCGATCACGTCGCCCGGGCTCTCTTCGGCGCCGAGGCCAAGACGCGGTTCCGGACCAACTTCTTCCCCTTCACCGAGCCGTCGGCCGAACTCGACCTCTGGCACCCCACCTTCAAGGGGGGCGCGCGCTGGATCGAGTGGGGCGGATGCGGAATGGTGAACCCGAACGTGCTGCGCGCGGCGGGGATCGATCCCGAGGAGTACTCGGGCTTCGCCTTCGGGATGGGGATCGAGCGGACGCTGATGTTCCGCTCGGACGTGCAGGACATGCGCGACATGGCCGAGGGCGATGTGCGCTTCAGCGAGCAGTTCGGATTGGTGGTCTGATGCGCGTCCCGCTTTCGTGGCTGCGTGAGTTCGTCGACGTCCCCGAGGGCGCCACGCCCGAGGACGTCCTCGCGGCGCTGGTGTCTGTCGGCTTCGAAGAGGAGGACGTCCACCACTTCGACCTGACCGGCCCGATCGTCGTCGGCGAGGTCGTGAGCTTCGTCGAGGAGCCGCAGTCCAACGGCAAGACCATCCGGTGGTGCCAGGTCGACGTGGGCGAGGGCGAGTCCCGCGGCGTCGTGTGCGGCGCGCGCAACTTCTTCGCCGGCGACAAGGTCGTGGTGACCCTCCCCGGCGCCGTGCTGCCGGGGCCGTTCCCGATCGCGGCCCGCAAGACGTACGGTCACGTCTCGGACGGCATGATCGCGTCGGCCAAGGAACTGGGACTCGGCGACGAGCACAGCGGCATCCTGCGGCTGGTCGAGCTCGGCATCGACGCCCCGGTGGGCACCGACGCGATCGCGCTGCTGGGCCTGGACGACGTCGCCGTCGACGTGAACGTCACCCCCGACCGCGGCTACGCGCTCTCGATCCGCGGCATCGCACGGGAGTACTCCCACGCCACCGGCGCGGCGTTCCGCGACCCGGGCCTGCGTCCGACGGCCGACGTCGCGGCCGGAACCGGCTTCCCGGTCGTCGTCGACGACGTCGCGCCGATCCGAGGCCGGGTCGGGGCGAGCGAGTTCGTCGTGCGGGTCGTGCGCGACGTCGACCCGGGCAAGCCCACCCCCGCGTGGATGACCGCGCGACTGGCGCTGGCCGGCATCCGATCGCTCGGCATCCTCATCGACATCACCAACTACGTGATGCTCGAGCTCGGCAACCCGATCCACGGGTACGACCTCGACACGCTCACCGGGGGCATCACCGTGCGTCGTGCCGTCGCCGGCGAGAAGCTCGAGACCCTCGACGGCAAGGTCCGCACCCTGCACACCGACGACCTGCTCATCACCGACGGGTCCGGACCCATCGGCCTCGCGGGCGTCATGGGCGGGGGCCCGACCGAGATGAGCGCCGCCACGCGCAACGTCCTCATCGAGGCGGCGATCTTCGACACCGTCTCGATCGCCCGCACCGCCCGCCGTCACCGACTGCCGAGCGAGGCATCCCGCCGCTTCGAGCGCGGCGTCGACCCGGCGATCCCGTTCGTCGCCGCTCGACGCGTGGCCGACCTGATGGTGCAGTACGCCGGCGGCACGAGCGACGACGCCTTCGGAGGATCGCTCGGCACCGAGGTGCGCCGCACGGTCATCGACCTGCCCGCAGGGTTCGTCGCGAAGCTGATCGGCGTGGACTACAGCGCGGCGCAGGTGCGCGGCGCGCTGGAGATGATCGGCTGCGACGTCGACCCCGCCGGCGACGTGTGGCGCGTGACCGCCCCGACATGGCGCCCCGACCTCACCGACAAGTGGACGCTCGCCGAAGAGGTGGCGCGCATCGACGGGCTCGACAAGGTGCCCTCGGTGCTGCCGGTGCCGCCGTCGGGCCGCGGATTCACCGCCGCCCAGCACGGTCGCCGTCGGGTGGCGAACGCGCTCGCCGCGGCGGGCTTCGTCGAGACGCCGTCGTTCCCGTTCACCACCGAACAGCAGAACGACCTGCACGGCTCCGCCTCCGGCGACCATCTGCCCAGCGTCAAGCTCGCCAATCCGCTCGACGGCCAGGCGCCGTTCCTGCGCCGCTCGCTGATCCCCGGGATGCTGCAGGTCTCTCACCGCAACGTCTCACGCGGCCTCACCGACCTCGCCCTGTTCGAGACCGGCGCGGTCTTCCTGCCGGAGCCGGGCGTGTCGTACGGCACGCCGTTCGTGCCGCCGCTGGCGGTGCGTCCGGATGCCGCGACCCTGGCCGAGCTCGACGACGCCATCCCGCCCCAGCCGCGCCACGTCGCCGTGCTGCTGACCGGCAACCGCGTCGCCAAGCAGCCCGGCCAGCCCGCCGAGGCCGCCGATGTCGCCGACGCCCTCGACGCCGTCCGCACGATCGCTTCGGCGGCCGGCGTCGCCGTCGACGTCGTCCAGGGGCGGCGCGCCGCGCTGCACCCGGGACGCACCGGCGTGATCACGGTCGCCGGCGAAGAGGTCGGCTACGTCGGCGAGCTGCTGCCCGCCGTCGCCGAGGCTGCGGACCTCCCGGGCCGTGTCGTCGTGGCCGAGCTCGACCTCGACCGGCTGCTCGCGCTGGCCGGAGACCGGGTCGTCGCGGCATCCCTCTCGGGATTCCCGGCCGCCACGCAGGACGTCTCGCTCGTCGTCGACGCCGCCGTGCCGGCCGCCGAGGTGCGCGCGGCGCTGCGAGACGGCGCCGGCCCGCTGCTGGAGTCGCTGCGGCTCGTCGACGACTACCGCGGGACGGGTCTGCCGGACGGCGCGAAGAGCCTCACCTTCGCGCTGCGCTTCCGCGCCGACGACCGCACGCTCACCGCCGCGGAGGCCTCGGACGCCAAGTTCGCCGGCGTCGCCGTCGCGCAGGAGCGTTTCGGCGCCACCCTGCGCGAGTAAGCAGCGCCGCGGCGCCGGCGCGCGGGCAGACTGGGCGCATGACGGATGTGCTCGTGCTCGGCGGAACGGGATGGGTCAGCGGCCGCGTCGCCGCGGAATGGCTGCGGCGGGGCGCCCGCGTGACGTGCGTCGGACGCGGGTCGCGGCCGGCACCTGCGGGTGCGGCCCTGCACATCGCCGACCGCGACGACCCCCGTGCGTACGACGTGCTCGCGACGGGCGAGTGGGACGAGGTGGTCGACGTGTCGTCCGAGCCGGCGCACGTCGCGGGGGCCCTCGCGATGCTCGCCGGGAGGACGCGGCACTGGACCTACGTCTCCTCGGTCTCGGTGTACGCCGCGGCCGACCGCGTCGGCGACGACGAGAGCGCCGAGCTGGTCGCTCCGGCGGCCCCCGGCGAGGCCGCGGAATACCCCCGGGCCAAAGCGGCCGCCGAGGATGCGGTGCACGAAGCCCTCGCCGATCGAGCGGCGGTGATTCGACCGGGCCTCATCGTCGGCGACGGCGACCCGACCGATCGCTTCGGCTACTGGGTCGCGCGATTCGCCCTCGCCGGCGAGGGGCCGGTGCTGGTGCCGGCGGGCGATCGCCGATCCCAGGTCATCGACGTCGCCGATCTGACCGACTTCGTCGTGGGTGCCGGTGGCCGCGGGTGGGTGGGCGAGGTCGACGCCGTCGGTCCGTCGACGCCGCTGCGTGACGTCATCGACGACGCGCGACGCGTCGCGGGACACACCGGCGCCGTCGTCGCGGCATCCGATGCCGATCTGCTCGCGCACGACGTCGCCTACTGGGCGGGGCCGCGGTCTCTGCCGCTGTGGATCCCGTCCGAGATGACCGGATTCGCCACCCGCCTCGGCGAGCGGTATCGGCGAGCCGGTGGCCGCACCCGGCCGCTCGAGACCACCCTCGCCGAGGTCCTCGCCGACGAACGGGCCCGCGGGCTCGAACGCGAGCGCCGTGCCGGACTCGCTCGCGCGGACGAGCTCGCGATCATCGCCGCCCTCGGCGCCCGGATCACGTGATCTGGCCGAGAGCACGTGTTGCTCGCGCGCGCAGCGTGTGCGCTGGGTGAGAACACGTGATCTGGGCACCCGTGGGGGCGGGTGACGATTTGCGGATGCCGCAACCGCACGGCTATCGTCGGCGCATGCCGTCGGCGAATCAGGGTCCTGCGCAGCTCGCTCCGAGCTCCGTTCCCGTGCGCCGACGCCGTCTGGGCGGGCGCCGACTCTAGGCGACCCTGCGGGTCCGTCGAGGGCCGTCGCGCGGGCGTCGCCGTCTCCGGCCCGAACACCCAGACTCTAAGGTGGAACCCATGACCTATTCGGTCGCCGTCTCCGGCGCATCCGGCTATGCGGGCGGTGAGATCCTGCGGATCCTCGCCGGTCATCCCGACGTCGAGATCCGCACCGTCACCGCGCACTCCAACGCCGGTCAGCCGCTCATCGAACACCAGCCGCACCTGCGCTCGCTCGCGCACCTGACGCTGCAGGACACCACGCCCGAGATCCTGTCGGGTCACGACGTCGTCTTCCTGGCGCTTCCGCACGGCCAGTCGGGACAGTACACCGAGGCGCTCGGCGACACCCCGCTCGTCATCGACGCCGGCGCCGACCACCGGCTGACGTCGTCCGACGCGTGGGCGGCGTTCTACGGCGGCGCCTTCCACGACCCGTGGACCTACGGCGTGCCCGAGCTCCCCACCGCCGGCGGGACGCAGCGCGCGAACCTCGTCGGCACGCGCCGCATCGCCGCTCCGGGCTGCAACGCCTCGACGGTGAGTCTCAGCCTCGCGCCCGGCGTCGCCGCGGGCGTCATCGACCCCGGCGACATCGTCAGCGTGCTCGCCGTCGGGCCGAGCGGGGCCGGCAAGAGCCTCAAGACCAACCTCCTGGCCAGCGAGATCCTCGGCACCGCGAACCCGTACGCGGTGGGCGGCAGCCATCGTCACATCCCCGAGATCCGTCAGGCTCTCGTCGCCGCCGGAGCCACCGGAGACGTGCGCATCTCGTTCACCCCCGTCCTGGTCCCCATGGCGCGGGGCATCCTCGCGACGTCCACGGCCCCGATCGCCGGAGACGCGACGGATGCCGAGATCCGCGGTGCATGGGAGGCGGCGTACGGCGACGAGACCTTCGTCCAGCTTCTTCCGGCCGGGCAGTTCCCCCGCACGGCGGACGTCCTCGGCGCGAACACGGCGCTCATGGGACTCGCGGTCGACCGGGCCGCGGGCCGCGTCGTCGTCGTCACCGCGGTCGACAACCTCGTCAAGGGCACCGCCGGCGCCGCCATCCAATCCATGAACATCGCGCTGGGTCTTCCCGAAGGCACCGGCCTCACCGTGAACGGAGTCGCCCCGTGAGCGTCACCGCCCCTCAGGGCTTCGAGGCGGCCGGCGTCGCCGTGGGCCTGAAATCCACCGGCAAGCCCGACGTGGCCGTCGTCGTCAACCGCGGTCCGCTGAAGGTCGCCGCCGCCGTCTTCACGAGCAACCGGGCCAAGGCCAACCCGATCCTGTGGTCGCAGCAGGTCATGCACGACGGCACCGTCGAGGCGATCGTCCTCAACTCCGGCGGCGCGAACTGCTTCACCGGACCCTTCGGCTTCCAGACCACGCATCAGACGGCCGAGAAGGCCGCCGAGCTGCTCGCGGTCAGCGCCGGCGACATCCTGGTGTGCTCGACCGGCCTGATCGGCACCGGTGACGAGGTCTTCCGTGGCAAGGTCCTCGAGGGCACCGAGCGCGGGATCGCCGAGCTGTCCGCAGAAGGCGGCGAGGCGGCATCCCTGGCCATCATGACCACCGACTCCGTACCGAAGACCAGCGTCCACGACGGCGACGGCTGGAAGATCGGCGGCATGGCCAAAGGCGCCGGGATGCTGGCGCCCGGACTTGCCACCATGCTCGTCGTCCTCACCACCGATGCCGTCCTCTCCGTCGACGAGGCCGATGCCCACCTGCGTGGCGCGACCCGGGTGAGCTTCGACCGTCTCGACTCCGACGGCTGCATGTCGACCAACGACCAGGTGTCGCTGCTGGTCAGCGGCGCCTCGGGGGTGACGCCCGATCCCGACGCCTTCCGCCGCGCGCTGATCGGGGTCTGCACGGACCTCGCCGTGCAGCTCCAGTCCGATGCCGAGGGGGCGAGCCACGACATCACGATCGAGGTGCGCGGCGCCGCGACCGAGGACGACGCCGTCGAGGTCGGACGCTCGGTCGCCCGCAACAACCTCTTCAAAGCGGCGATCTTCGGCAACGACCCCAACTGGGGGCGCGTGCTCGCCGCGATCGGCACCACCGGCGCCGCGTTCGACCCGTACGACGTGGATGTATGGATGAACGGCGTGCGCGTGTGCACCGCGGGCGGGCCGGACCGGCCCCGCGAAGAGGTCGACCTCACCCCGCGGGCGACGAGCGTGCTCATCGACCTGAGGGTCGGCGCCGAGTCGGCCACCATCTTCACCAACGACCTCACCCACGACTACGTCCACGAGAACAGCGCCTACTCGTCATGACCGATATCCAGGACACCGATCCCGCCGCCGCCAGCGCCCAGGCCGAGACCCTCATCGAGTCGTTGCCGTGGGTGCGCCGCTTCCGCGACCAGGTGGTGGTCATCAAGTACGGCGGCAATGCCATGGTCAGCGAGGAGCTCCAGGACGCCTTCGCCGCCGATATCGCCTACCTCCGCTACGTCGGGGTCAAGCCGGTCGTCGTGCACGGCGGCGGACCGCAGATCTCGTCGATGCTCGATCGCCTCGCCATCCCGAGCGAGTTCAAAGGCGGGTATCGGGTCACCTCCACCGAGGCGATCTCGGTGGTGCGCATGGTGCTGACCGGCCAGATCAACCCGCAGCTGGTCGCCAAGATCAACGCCCACGGTCCGCTGGCGACGGGTCTCAGCGGCGAGGACGCCGGCCTGTTCGGTGGTCGCCGGCGCGGCGTCGTCGTCGACGGCGTCGAGCACGACCTCGGTCGCGTCGGCGATGTCGTCGAGGTCGACCCGCAGCCGGTTCTCGACCAGCTCGCGGCGGGCCGGGTGCCGGTCGTCTCGAGCATCGCCCCCGACCTCGACCACACCGGGCATTCGCTGAACGTGAATGCGGATGCCGCTGCCGCCGCTCTCGCCGTCGCGCTCAAGGCCTCCAAACTCGTCGTCCTCACCGACGTGCCGGGCCTGTACGCCGACTGGCCCGACCGCACCTCGCTGGTGTCGCATCTGACGTCGACGCAGCTGCGCGAGATGCTTCCCCGGCTCGAGTCGGGGATGATCCCGAAGATGGCCGCGTGCCTCGAGGCGGTCGAGGGCGGGGTCGACACCGCGGCGATCATCGACGGCCGTGTGCCGCACTCGGTGCTCGTGGAGATCTTCACCAGCAAGGGAATCGGAACAGAGGTGGTGCAGGGATGAGCTGGCAGGACGACGCAGGCCGGGACCTGGTGCGCAGCTTCGGCGATCGGATGGCGATGTTCGTCCGCGGCGAGGGTGCGTACGTGTGGGATGCCGACGGCAAGCGCTACCTCGATTTCCTCGCCGGGATCGCGGTGAACTCGCTCGGCCACGCGCACCCCGCGTTCGTCGAGGCGATCACGCGCCAGGCGTCGACGCTGTCGCACGTCTCGAACTACTTCGCGACCCCGCCGCAGCTCGAGCTCGCCTCGCGGCTGAAGCGCCTTGCGGGCACGGGACCGGACGGCCGGGTGTACTTCGGCAACTCGGGGGCCGAGGCGAATGAGGCCGCGTTCAAACTCGCGCGACTGCACGGCGGGGCCGACCGCCCCCGCATCCTCTCGCTGAAGGACGCGTTCCACGGCCGCACCATGGGCACGCTCGCCCTCACCGGCAAGCCATGGATGCAGGAGCCGTTCCTGCCCATGGTCGGCGGCGTCGAGTTCATCGACACCACCGTCGAGGCCCTCGACGCAGCCCTCGACGACCGCGTCGCCGCACTCTTCCTCGAGCCCATCAAGGGAGAAGCCGGCGTCATCGACCTCCCCGAGGGCTACCTGCGGGCCGCGCGCGAGCTCACCGAACGCCACGGTGCCCTGCTGATCGTCGACGAGATCCAGACCGGCGCCGGCCGGACGGGGGAGTGGTTCGCCTTCCAGCACGCCGGCATCACGCCCGACGCGATCACGGTCGCCAAGGGGATCGGCGGCGGCTTCCCCATCGGCGCGCTCATCACCTTCGGCGCGGCCGGCGACCTGTTCTACCCCGGTACCCACGGCTCGACCTTCGGCGGAAACCCTCTCGGCACCGCCGTGGCCGGGGCGGTGCTGGCCGAGATCGAGCGCGGGGGTCTGGTCGACAACGCCGCAGAGCGCGGTACGCAGCTGCGCGAGGCGATCATGCGACTCGATTCGACACTGGTGAGCGGATGCCGCGGCCAGGGTCTGCTCATCGGGGTGGCGCTGCGGCATCCGGTCGCCAAGGCCGTCGTCGCGGCCGCGCTCGAGCACGGGCTGGTGATCAACGCGCCCAACGACGACACGATCCGTCTGGTTCCCGCCCTCACCATCGGCGACGTCGAGATCGACGAGTTCCTGCAGCTGTTCGCCGCCGCGCTGCACACTGTGGAGGACGCCCTCGTCCTCGATGCACCCTCGGAGGTGTCCGCATGACCCGCCACCTGCTTCGCGACGACGACCTGACCGCGGACGAGCAGGCCGAGATCCTGGATCTCGCCGTCGCTCTGAAGAAGGACCGCTGGAAGCTGAAGCCTCTCGAGGGCCCGCAGACCGTCGCGGTGATCTTCGACAAGTCCTCCACGCGCACGCGCGTCTCGTTCGCGGTGGGCATCGCCGACCTCGGCGGGTCCCCGCTCATCATCTCCACCGCCAACAGCCAGCTGGGCGGCAAGGAGACCCCGTCCGACACCGCCCGCGTCCTGGAGCGGCAGGTCGCCGCGATCGTGTGGCGCACGTACGCGCAGGCGGGGCTGGAGGAGATGGCGCGCGACACCCGGGTCCCGGTGGTCAACGCGCTGAGCGACGACTTCCATCCGTGTCAGCTGCTGGCCGACCTGCTCACGATCAAGGAGCACAAGGGCGATCTGGCAGGGCTGACGCTGGCGTTCTTCGGCGACGGCAAGTCCAACATGGCCCACTCGTACGTGCTCGCCGGCGTCACCGCAGGTATGCACGTGCGTGTGGCCTCACCCGAGGACTACGCACCGCGCGAGGACGTCATCGCCGATGCGGACCGGCGTGCTGCCGAGACGGGCGGGTCGGTGGCGCTGTACACCGACGCCAACGAAGCCGCCGCCGGGGCGGATGTCATCGTCACCGACACGTGGGTGTCCATGGGCAAAGAGGAGGAGAAGCTCGCGCGCCTCCGGGACCTCGGCGCCTACAAGGTGACCCAGGAGCTCATGGGCCTCGCCCAGGACGACGCGATCTTCATCCACTGCCTCCCCGCCGACCGTGGCTACGAGGTCGACGCCGAGGTCATCGACGGCCCCCAGAGCGTGGTGTGGGACGAAGCCGAGAACCGCCTGCACGCGCAGAAGGCGCTGCTGGTGTGGCTGTTGCGCCAGGGCTGAGCCGGCTCGACGCTCCCGGCCGCATCGCCGGGGCGGACCTGGCACGGGGCCTCGCCGTGATCGGGATGCTGGCCGCCCACCTCCTGGTGACCGACGACGCGGTCGATCCGACCGATGCGTCCACGTGGGACGGCGTGGTGAACGGGAACTCCTCGATCCTGTTCGCCACGCTCGCCGGGGTGTCGATCGGTCTGCTCACCGGCGGACGGCGACCGGTCGCGGCGCCGCGGCGCGGCATCCTGCAGGGACGACTGCTCGTGCGCGCGGCGGCGCTGTGGATCGTCGGGCTCGCGCTCATGCTGCTCGGCGTGCCGGTGTACGTGATCCTTCCGGCGTACGCCGTGATGTTCGCCCTCGCCGTGCCGCTGGTGGGTCTCACCGCCCGGCCGCTGTGGATCCTCGCCGGGGGGCTCTCGGCCGTGATGCCCTTCGTGCACGCGTTCGCCGCCTCGTGGCCGGGCTGGCAGACCCCGCTCGGCGGCGACGTGTCGCTGCTCATCGGCTGGCACTACCCGTTCGAGGTCTGGATCGCGTTCGTCGTCGCCGGGCTCGCGCTGGCACGCTCGGGGCTCGATCGCACGCCCGTGCTGGTCGCGGCCCTCCTCGGCGGCGCGCTCGTGAGCGGTATCGCGTTCGCGCTGGATGCCGCGACCGGCGCGCGGGCGTCGGGGGCGGCATCCGGTGACGACGATGGGGTGCGGGTGTGGACGGCCGAGCCGCACTCCAGCGGTCTGCTGGAGGTGTGGGGCTCGGGCGGACTCGCGGTCGCGATCATCGCCGCGTGCGTGCTGCTGTGCCGCGGCGACGACGGCGGCGGCATCGTGGGAAGGATCCTCCTGCCCCTGCGGGCCGCGGGGTCGATGCCGTTGACGGCGTACGCCTCGCAGATCGTGGTGTGGGCGATCGCGGCCGCCGCGCTCGGCGCGCCGGGCGATCTCGCCGGCTTCCGCGAGGCACAGCCCTTCTGGCCGATGACGCTGGGGATCCTCGCGGGCTGCACACTGTGGGCCCTCGTCCTCGGAAGGGGGCCCCTCGAGCGCGGCATCGAGGGGCTCGCGCGGGTCGTGGTCCGCCCTCGCTAGGCTGGTGCGGTGAGTGATGCGAAGCGCGACGGCACCAACGAGGGCGCGCTGTGGGGCGCCCGTTTCGCGACGGGACCGTCGCCCGAACTGGCGGCGCTGAGCCGGTCCACCCACTTCGACTGGGATCTGGCGCTGTACGACCTCGCCGGGTCGCACGCCCACGCCAAGGCCCTCGCGGCGGCCGGCTATCTCAGCGCCGCCGAGGAGGCGTCGATGCACGACGGCCTCGACGCCCTGGCCCGCGCCGTGCGGGACGGATCGCTGCGGCCGGGGCCGGCGGACGAGGACGTCCACGGCGCGCTGGAGCAGGCGCTCATCGCCGAGGTGGGGCCGGAGCTCGGCGGGAAGCTGCGCGCGGGTCGCAGCCGGAACGATCAGATCGCGACCCTGGTGCGGATGTACCTCCTCGACCATTCGCGCACCATCGCCCGCGAGATTCTCCGCCTGGTCGACGCCGTCGTGGCGCAGGCCGAAGCGCATCCCGGCGCGATCATGCCGGGCCGCACCCACCTCCAGCACGCTCAGCCGGTGCTGCTGGCCCACCATCTGCTCGCGCACGCATGGCCGCTCGTCCGGGACCTGGAGCGGCTGCGGGACTGGTCCGCACGGGCCTCCGTGTCACCGTACGGCGGCGGCGCACTCGCCGGCTCGACGCTGGGACTCGATCCTCAGCTCGTGGCCGACGAGCTCGGTCTCGCGCGCCCGGCGGAGAACTCGCTCGACGGGACGTCGGCCCGCGACGTCGTGGCGGAGTTCGCGTTCGTCACCGCGATGATCGGCGTCGACCTGTCGCGGTTCGCCGAGGAGATCATCCTCTGGAACACGCGCGAGTTCGCCTTCGTCACCCTCGACGACGGCTACTCCACCGGGTCGAGCATCATGCCGCAGAAGAAGAACCCCGACATCGCCGAGCTCGCACGCGGCAAGTCCGGACGACTCATCGGCAACCTCACCGGCCTGCTCACGACGCTGAAAGGCCTGCCGCTGGCCTACAACCGCGACCTGCAGGAAGACAAGGAGCCGGTCTTCGACTCCGTCCGTACGCTCGAGGTCGTCCTCCCCGCGTTCGCGGGCATGGTGGCGACCATGCGCTTCCACACCGACCGGATGGCCGCTCTCGCACCCCAGGGTTTCTCCCTGGCGACCGACGTCGCGGAATGGCTGGTCAAGCGCGGCGTTCCCTTCCGGGATGCCCACGAGGTGTCGGGTCGCGTCGTGCGCGCCTGCGAGGAGCGCGGCATCGAGCTGCACGAACTCGACGATGCGGCCCTCGCGGCCATCTCTTCGGATCTGACGCCCGAGGTGCGCGAGGTGCTGACGGTCGAGGGGTCCGTGGCGGCGCGGGCCGGAGTCGGTGGGACGGCACCCGTACGGGTCGAAGAGCAGCGGGCCGAGCTGATCGCGCGGGTGCAGCGCGTGGCACACACGCTCGGACTATGAGCATTCGGCTTATCATCGTGGATAATCAGTCCAGAGCTTATTTCGCTGGAGAATAAGCGCTATACTGATCGCATGCCTATAGCGGTCATCGCCGACATCATCGGATCGCGACGCCTCCCGGACCGTGGCGCCGCTCAACGCGACCTCGATGACGCGATCGCCCGCGTCGAGACGGACCGACCACTCGCGGTCTCCCGGCTGCGCGCCACCGTCGGCGACGAGCTGCAGGGAATCTACCGCACGCTCGAAGACGCGCTCTGCTCCTTGCTGCTTCTGCGGCTGGCGCTTCCGGCAGGCCTCGAATGCCGGTTCGGGGTCGGTATCGGCGCGATCTCCGACGTTCCGTACGACGGGGCGACACTCGCGGACGGGCCGGGGTGGTGGGCTGCCCGGGATGCCGTCAACGCGCTGACCGCCATGCAGCAGCGCGCCGCGCCGGGCGCACGGACGTGGATTGTCGCCGCCCCCGGCGAGGATGCCGGTATGCGATCCCCCGTCGAGATGGCCAACGCCTACGCCCTGTCGAGAGACCAGCTCGTCACCGCGATGAGCGACCGCGCGCGCCGGCTGACGTACGGGCGATGCCTCGGCCGCAGGCAGAGCGATCTCGCCCGCGAAGAAGGCGTCACCCAGTCGGCGGTGTCGCAGGCCATGAGCACTGCCGGGTCGGCCGCGCTCGTCGAGGGCTATGTCGCACTGAGCGGAGGGCGCGCGTGATCCTCGCCGGCCTCACCCTCCTCACGATCGGCGGTCTCGATCTGGTGCGCGCGTTCCTCGCCCGGCGCTGGGCGGGCTACGTCGTGGTGGGCGCGGCGACGGTCGCGCTCGGCATCGCCGCGGGGGCCATCATCGAGACCGCGGTCGCCCTGCTGGCGGCGAGCGCCTGGATCTGGTCGGTTCCCAGCGATCGACGCGTGCGCGCGGGTTTCTGGCCGGCCCTCGGGATCGGCGTCCTGTGCGCACTCGCGGTGATGAGCATCCCGCCCCGCGAGCAGACCGGGCCGATCGGGGGTGTCTGGCGCTTCCCCACGCCCGCCGGCGAGCTCTCCTTCGACGCGGCGGTGCTCGTGTGCGGGGCGGTGGTGTTCCTCATGGAGTCCGCCAACGTCATCGTGCGCATCGCGCTCAACTCCGAGCGCGCTGCACCGGGCGACCCGTCCGGGGTGACCGTCGCGGTTTCCACGTCCCCGAGCCGCGTTGGGGAGCAGCCGGCCGAACCGCAACCGCTCGACGAACGCCCGGCTCTCAAGGGAGGGCGCCTGATCGGGCCGCTCGAGCGCATCCTGGTGTTCGCGCTCACGCTGCTGTCGGCATACACCCTGGTGGCGGCCTTCCTCGCGGCCAAGGGCATCGTCCGCTTCCCCGAGATCTCCCGCGACAGCGCCCACGGCGACAGTGCGGAGTACTTCCTCATCGGCAGCATGGTCAGCTGGGTCGTCGCGCTGTCCGCCGCCGCGCTGGTGTGGTGGTCGCTGTCCATCGCGTGAGTCGGGCGCGGGCGCCGCTGATAGCCTGAAACGCGTGTCTGAAACCGTCGTGAGCGCGACCGCGCCCGCCAACGACCCGACGTTCGAGAACGTCTGGGACGAGATCGTGTGGCGTGGGCTCGTGCATGTGTCCACCGATACCGAGGCGCTCCGCGCGCTCCTTGCCGGGGACCCGATCACGTACTACTGCGGCTTCGATCCGACCGCGCCGAGCCTGCACCTCGGAAACCTCGTGCAGCTGCTCCTCATGCGGCGCCTGCAGCTGGCCGGGCACCGCCCCCTGGGGCTGGTCGGCGGTTCGACCGGTCTCATCGGCGATCCCCGACCCTCCGCCGAGCGCACCCTCAACACCAAGGAGACGGTGACCGAGTGGGTGGGCTACCTGCGGTCGCAGGTGGAGCGGTTCCTGAGCTTCGACGGCGACAGCGCCGCGCGCATCGTGAACAACCTCGACTGGACGGCTCCGCTGAGCGCCATCGACTTCCTCCGCGAGATCGGCAAGCATTACCGCGTCGGCACGATGCTCAAGAAGGATGCCGTCGCGGCACGCCTGAATTCCGAGGCGGGCATCAGCTACACCGAGTTCAGCTACCAGATCCTGCAGGGCATGGACTACCTCGAGCTGCACCGCCAGTACGGCTGCGTGCTCCAGACCGGCGGCAGCGACCAGTGGGGCAACCTCACCAGCGGCACGGATCTGATCCATCGCGTCGAGGGTGTCCACGTGCACGCGATCGGCACCCCGCTGATCACCAACAGCGACGGGACGAAGTTCGGCAAGAGCGAGGGCAACGCCATCTGGCTGGATGCCGCGATGTGCAGTCCGTACCGGATGTACCAGTTCTGGCTCAACACCGACGACGCGGACGTCATCTCGCGTCTGAAGGTCTTCACCTTCCTCACGCGTGCCGAGATCGAGGAGTACGAGCGTCTCGTGCAGGACGAGCCCTTCCGTCGTGCCGCGCAGAAGCGTCTGGCCCTCGAGGTCACGACGTTCGTGCACGGTGCGGACGCGGCATCCGCGGTGATCGCCGCCTCGGACGCGCTCTTCGGTCAGGGCGATCTGTCGACGCTGGATGCCGCGACGCTCCGCTCTGCTCTGGAGGAACTCCCGGGCGCGGCTGTCGAGACGGGCACGCCCGTCGTCCAGGCGCTCGTCCAGACGGGTCTCGTGGCGAGTCTCAGCGAGGCGCGCCGCGCGATCGCGCAAGGGGGAGTGACCCTCGACGGCGATCGAGTCGACGACGATGCCGTGACGGTGACCGGGACCTTGCCAGGCGGGGTGTCGGTGCTGCGTCGGGGCAAGAAGACCCTCGCCGGACTCGTCGTCCTCCCCGCGGGTCGCTGACCTCGCCGATCCGGGCCGCGCGTGCCGTTCACACTCAGCCACGCCGTGGTGGCGTTGCCGTTCGTGCGCACTCCGCTGGTTCCCGCCGCGATCGCCGTCGGGGCGATGACCCCGGACCTGCCGCTGTTCGTACGCGGCACGCCGTTCCATTACGGCATCTCGCATGACCTGGTGTGGCTTCCGGCGACCCTCATCGTCGCCTTCGGTCTGCTCGTCCTGTGGCGATGCGTGCTGCGACCCGCCGTGCGGGAGCTGGCTCCGCGGACACTCTCGGACCGCCTCCCGCCGCAATGGGATCGAGGTGCTGCCGAGGGGTGGCGCGAGACGGTCACCGGAGCAGCGTGGTGGGCGCTGCCGGCCTCGCTGACGCTCGGTGTCGTCACGCACGTCGTGTGGGACCTCTTCACGCACGAGGGCAGGTGGGGGGTCGAAGCCCTTCCCGCCCTGCAGCAGCAGTGGGGGCCCCTTCCGGGGCTGAAATGGCTCCAGCACGGGTCGAGCGTGATCGGGCTGGGGATCCTGGCGGTGTGGGGTATCCGCTGGCTCGCGCAGCGCGATCCGGCTCCGCGGGCGTTCGAGATCCTCGGCGGGGGAGCCCGGCTGGCATGGTGGGCTTCGCTGCCGCTCGTCCTGACGGTGGCGTGGGCCGGTGGGCTGGCGGCGATGGGCCCGCTCGACGAGAGCTTCACCATCGCCCATCTGGCCTACCGGGTGCTGCCTCCGGCGTGCGCTGTGTGGGGCGCCGCCACCGTGGTGCTCTGCGTCGCCGTGCAGCTCCGGCGACGTTCCGCGAGGCGCGACACGCCCGGGCTGCGCGGCTGATTTGGCGGGCTCCGCCGACGCCGCGTAATGTTCTTGTTGTTCGCCCCAAAGGGAGAGCGGAGAGGCCAAGGGCCCCGCAACCTCAAGTGGAGAACAGATCCCCACACAGTAGGCCTGGCAGATTCGCGTCTGCGGGGGCTATGATGAGGATCCCCCACCTCGTGGACCGTGGTCATCGACTGCTGCCGGCGATCTGAAGATCCCGGCTGTCGATTTGACAGACGGAACGATGGGGATAAGATAGTGAAGTTGCCCTCCTGGGCTGGTCGTGAGGCTGGTTGGGGGGAGCGTCCGATCCTTGAGAACTCAACAGCGTGCACTTGTCAAATGCCAAATAACCTCGTCCAGCTTCGGCTGGGTTGAGATTCCTTTGGATCAATTTATGGATGTCAGTGACATTCGTTTTTGGTCAGGTTGAACTCGCTGCCTTCGCGCCTTATTCCGGTGGTTGGTGGCAATCGTTTTTTACGGAGAGTTTGATCCTGGCTCAGGATGAACGCTGGCGGCGTGCTTAACACATGCAAGTCGAACGGTGAAGCCCAGCTTGCTGGGTGGATCAGTGGCGAACGGGTGAGTAACACGTGAGCAACCTGCCCCGGACTCTGGGATAAGCGCTGGAAACGGCGTCTAATACTGGATACGAGACGCAACCGCATGGTTAGTGTCTGGAAAGATTTTTCGGTCTGGGATGGGCTCGCGGCCTATCAGCTTGTTGGTGAGGTAATGGCTCACCAAGGCGTCGACGGGTAGCCGGCCTGAGAGGGTGACCGGCCACACTGGGACTGAGACACGGCCCAGACTCCTACGGGAGGCAGCAGTGGGGAATATTGCACAATGGGCGGAAGCCTGATGCAGCAACGCCGCGTGAGGGATGACGGCCTTCGGGTTGTAAACCTCTTTTAGCAAGGAAGAAGCGAAAGTGACGGTACTTGCAGAAAAAGCGCCGGCTAACTACGTGCCAGCAGCCGCGGTAATACGTAGGGCGCAAGCGTTATCCGGAATTATTGGGCGTAAAGAGCTCGTAGGCGGTCTGTCGCGTCTGCTGTGAAAACCCGAGGCTCAACCTCGGGCCTGCAGTGGGTACGGGCAGACTAGAGTGCGGTAGGGGAGATTGGAATTCCTGGTGTAGCGGTGGAATGCGCAGATATCAGGAGGAACACCGATGGCGAAGGCAGATCTCTGGGCCGTAACTGACGCTGAGGAGCGAAAGGGTGGGGAGCAAACAGGCTTAGATACCCTGGTAGTCCACCCCGTAAACGTTGGGAACTAGTTGTGGGGTCCTTTCCACGGATTCCGTGACGCAGCTAACGCATTAAGTTCCCCGCCTGGGGAGTACGGCCGCAAGGCTAAAACTCAAAGGAATTGACGGGGACCCGCACAAGCGGCGGAGCATGCGGATTAATTCGATGCAACGCGAAGAACCTTACCAAGGCTTGACATACACGAGAACGCTGCAGAAATGTAGAACTCTTTGGACACTCGTGAACAGGTGGTGCATGGTTGTCGTCAGCTCGTGTCGTGAGATGTTGGGTTAAGTCCCGCAACGAGCGCAACCCTCGTTCTATGTTGCCAGCACGTAATGGTGGGAACTCATGGGATACTGCCGGGGTCAACTCGGAGGAAGGTGGGGATGACGTCAAATCATCATGCCCCTTATGTCTTGGGCTTCACGCATGCTACAATGGCCGGTACAAAGGGCTGCAATACCGCGAGGTGGAGCGAATCCCAAAAAGCCGGTCCCAGTTCGGATTGAGGTCTGCAACTCGACCTCATGAAGTCGGAGTCGCTAGTAATCGCAGATCAGCAACGCTGCGGTGAATACGTTCCCGGGTCTTGTACACACCGCCCGTCAAGTCATGAAAGTCGGTAACACCTGAAGCCGGTGGCCCAACCCTTGTGGAGGGAGCCGTCGAAGGTGGGATCGGTAATTAGGACTAAGTCGTAACAAGGTAGCCGTACCGGAAGGTGCGGCTGGATCACCTCCTTTCTAAGGAGCATCTGGCACCTCTTGGGGTGTCCAGGCGCCAGGTCAGCACCGAATGTGTGCTGCTGGTTAGCTCATGGGTGGAACATTTGATGGGGTGCGAGGGATGGGTTTCTTCACTTAGTACGCTGCTTGCAGCTGGAAGGGTGGGGTTGTTCTGATCTTGCACATGCACGCTGTTGGGTCCTGAGGGACCGGATGGTTCGGGTCTTCGGATTCGGGCTTGACGAACCTCTGGGCCCATCCTTGTTTTCCGGCTTTTGCTGGTTGCGGGGTGGGTACCGCCCGTACTTTGAGAACTACACAGTGGACGCGAGCATCTTTTGGACCGGTCTTCGGACTGGTTCATATTGATGATCTTAAAGATCATTAGTCAATTTCTGGTCAGGCTTTGTGCCTGGCTTGTTTCTTGATGAAAACTCATGTGATTTCAAGTCTTTAAGAGCAAACGGTGGATGCCTTGGCATCTGGAGCCGAAGAAGGACGTAGCAATCTGCGATAAGCCTCGGGGAGTGGATAAGCACACTTTGATCCGAGGATTTCCGAATGGGGAAACCCCGCCAGGGCGCGTGCGTGCCTGGTGACTCCCGCCTGAATATATAGGGCGGGTAGAGGGAACGTGGGGAAGTGAAACATCTCAGTACCCACAGGAAGAGAAAACAACAGTGATTCCGTCAGTAGTGGCGAGCGAACGCGGATCAGGCTAAACCCAGTGTGTGTGATATCCGGCAGGAGTTGCATGTTGGGGGTTGCGGGACTTTCCGTACTGTTCTGCCGAGCAGTGAACGTGATGCGTCGATATAGGTGAACGGTCTTGAAAGGCCGGCCAGAGTGGGTGCCAGCCCCGTAACCGAAATGTCGGACGCAGCGTGGAGAGTATCCCAAGTAGCACGGGGCCCGAGAAATCCCGTGTGAATCTGTCAGGACCACCTGATAAGCCTAAATACTCCCAGATGACCGATAGCGGACAAGTACCGTGAGGGAAAGGTGAAAAGTACCCCGGGAGGGGAGTGAAATAGTACCTGAAACCGTTTGCTTACAAACCGTTGGAGCCTCCTTAGTAGGGGTGACAGCGTGCCTTTTGAAGAATGAGCCTGCGAGTTAGCGATACGTGGCGAGGTTAACCCGTGTGGGGTAGCCGTAGCGAAAGCGAGTCTGAATAGGGCGATTCAGTCGCGTGTCCTAGACCCGAAGCGAAGTGATCTATCCATGGCCAGGCTGAAGCGACGGTAAGACGTCGTGGAGGGCCGAACCCACTTAGGTTGAAAACTGAGGGGATGAGCTGTGGATAGGGGTGAAAGGCCAATCAAACTTCGTGATAGCTGGTTCTCTCCGAAATGCATTTAGGTGCAGCGTTGCGTGTTTCTTGCCGGAGGTAGAGCTACTGGATGGCCGATGGGCCCTACAAGGTTACTGACGTCAGCCAAACTCCGAATGCCGGTAAGTGAGAGCGCAGCAGTGAGACTGTGGGGGATAAGCTTCATAGTCGAGAGGGAAACAACCCAGACCACCAACTAAGGTCCCTAAGCGCGTGCTAAGTGGGAAAGGATGTGGAGTTGCTTAGACAACCAGGAGGTTGGCTTAGAAGCAGCCACCCTTGAAAGAGTGCGTAATAGCTCACTGGTCAAGTGATTCCGCGCCGACAATGTAACGGGGCTCAAGCACGCCACCGAAGTTGTGGCATTGACATTATTGGTAGGCCTTCGTGGTCCAGCCGTGTTGATGGGTAGGAGAGCGTCGTGTGGCGAGTGAAGCGGCGGTGTGAACCAGCCGTGGACGCTACACGAGTGAGAATGCAGGCATGAGTAGCGAAAGACGTGTGAGAAACACGTCCTCCGAAAGACCAAGGGTTCCAGGGTCAAGCTAATCTTCCCTGGGTAAGTCGGGACCTAAGGCGAGGCCGACAGGCGTAGTCGATGGACAACGGGTTGATATTCCCGTACCGGCGAAGAACCGCCCAAGCTAATCCAGTGGTGCTAAGAGTCCTAACCAGGAATGCACGGATCCCTTCGGGGTGAAGGCGTCCTGGCGAACGCTCGACCCCATGCTGGTGCGGCTAGCGTATTAACAGGTGTGACGCAGGAAGGTAGCCCAACCCGGGCGATGGTAGTCCCGGGGCAAGTGCGTAGGCCGAGTCATAGGCAAATCCGTGACTCATACAGGCTGAGACACGATGCGGATGAAAAGTGGGTGATCCTATGCTGCCAAGAAAAGCATCGACGCGAGGTTCAAGCCGCCCGTACCCCAAACCGACTCAGGTGGTCAGGTAGAGAATACCAAGGAGATCGAGAGAATCGTGGTTAAGGAACTCGGCAAAATGCCCCCGTAACTTCGGGAGAAGGGGGGCCTTCGGCGTATTAGGACTTGCTCCGAAAGCGTTTGGAGGCCGCAGAGACTAGTGGGTAGCGACTGTTTACTAAAAACACAGGTCCGTGCCAAGTCGCAAGACGATGTATACGGACTGACGCCTGCCCGGTGCTGGAAGGTTAAGAGGACCGGTTAGCCGCAAGGCGAAGCTGAGAATTTAAGCCCCAGTAAACGGCGGTGGTAACTATAACCATCCTAAGGTAGCGAAATTCCTTGTCGGGTAAGTTCCGACCTGCACGAATGGCGTAACGACTTCCCAACTGTCTCAACCGCGAACTCGGCGAAATTGCATTACGAGTAAAGATGCTCGTTACGCGCAGCAGGACGGAAAGACCCCGTGACCTTTACTACAGCTTGGTATTGGTGTTCGGTGTGGCTTGTGTAGGATAGGTGGGAGACTTTGAAGCGGATACGCCAGTATTCGTGGAGTCATTGTTGAAATACCACTCTGGTCACTCTGGATATCTAACTTCGAACCGTAATCCGGTTCAGGGACAGTGCCTGGTGGGTAGTTTAACTGGGGCGGTTGCCTCCCAAAAAGTAACGGAGGCGCCCAAAGGTTCCCTCAACCTGGTTGGCAATCAGGTGGCGAGTGTAAGTGCACAAGGGAGCTTGACTGTGAGACTGACAGGTCGAGCAGGGACGAAAGTCGGGACTAGTGATCCGGCAGTGGCTTGTGGAAGCGCTGTCGCTCAACGGATAAAAGGTACCTCGGGGATAACAGGCTGATCTTGCCCAAGAGTCCATATCGACGGCATGGTTTGGCACCTCGATGTCGGCTCGTCGCATCCTGGGGCTGGAGTAGGTCCCAAGGGTTGGGCTGTTCGCCCATTAAAGCGGTACGCGAGCTGGGTTTAGAACGTCGTGAGACAGTTCGGTCCCTATCCGCTGCGCGCGTAGGAAGTTTGAGAGGATCTGACCCTAGTACGAGAGGACCGGGTTGGACGAACCTCTGGTGTGTCAGTTGTTCCGCCAGGAGCACCGCTGATTAGCTACGTTCGGGATGGATAACCGCTGAAAGCATCTAAGCGGGAAGCCGGCCTCAAGATGAGACTTCCATACCTTCGGGTGAGAGGCTCCCAGCCAGACTACTGGGTTGATAGGCCAGATGTGGAAGCGCAGCAATGCGTGCAGCTGACTGGTACTAATAAGCCGATGACTTGATAACACACCGTTTCTGGTGCTTGCGTCCACTGAGTGGTTCTCGATGTACGGTCGAGAACACACACAACAACATACTTGTCGTGTGACTGATTGAAACATCAATAGTGTTTCGGCGGCCATAGCGAGAGGGAAACGCCCGGTCACATTCCGAACCCGGAAGCTAAGCCTCTCAGCGCCGATGGTACTGCAGGGGGGACCCTGTGGGAGAGTAGGACACCGCCGGACTTCTTTCATGAAAGGGCCACCCAACGCTGGGTGGCCCTTTCACGTTAACCCGACGATTGCGCGCCCCGGTCGCGGACGAGAGGATCGAAGCCATGGCAGAGCAGAACCCTCGTGACGAGGAAGGCTCCTCGCGCGCTTCGTCCGATCGGCGCAGCGGCGCACCCGGCAAGAAGCCCTATGCGAAGCGCGATGGTGACCGGAAGCCCTACGCACCCCGTGACGGTGAGCGTAAGCCGTACGTGAAGCGCGACGGTGACCGGAAGCCTTACGCGCCCCGTGACGGTGAGCGTAAGCCGTACGTGAAGCGCGACGGCGACCGGAAGCCTTACGCACCCCGTGACGGTGAGCGTAAGCCGTACGTGAAGCGCGACGGCGACCGCAAGCCGTACACACCTCGCGAGGGCGGCGACCGGAAGCCCTACGCACCCCGTGACGGTGAGCGTAAGCCGTATGTGAAGCGCGACGGCGACCGCAAGCCGTACACACCTCGCGAGGGAGCGGGTGCTCGGTCCGCGCGGCCGACGCGCGCCGGCGCGGGTCGTCCTGACCGTGCCGTGCGTCCCGGCGAAGCCCGACCCGACCGGCCGCGGCACGATGACCCGCCGATCCCCGAGGAGATCACGCCCCACGACCTGAACACCGGGGCACGCAACGAGCTGAAAACCCTCAGCAAGGAGAACGCCGACGAGGTGGCCCGCCATCTCGCGATGGCATCCGAGCTGATCGACGAGGACCCGGAGCTCGCCCACCGGCACGCCCTGGCCGCGTCACGCCGCGCTGGCCGTATCGCGATCGTGCGTGAGACCCTCGCCATCACCGCGTACGCGATCGGCGACTTCGCCCTGGCGCTGCGCGAACTGCGCACCTACCGCCGTATATCGGGCAAGGACGATCAGATCGCGCTCATGGTCGACAGCGAGCGCGGCGTCGGACGTCCCGATCGGGCGCTCGAAGTCGGCCGCTCCGTCTCGAGAGAAGACCTGCCCGCGCCGGTGCGCGTCGAACTCGCGATCGCCATGTCGGGCGCTCGTCTCGACCTCGGCGACGCCGAACGCGCTCTGCTCGAGCTGGACATCCCCGAACTCGATCCTGATCGCGCCTTCGAATGGAGCCCGGCCCTCTTCGCCGCCCGCGCAGCCGTGCTCGAGGAACTCGGGCGCACCGACGAGGCGGACCGCTGGCACCAGCGCGCCGTCATCGCCGCCGACGCGCTGGACGCCGCATCCGGTCTCGGCGATCTCGAGACCATCACGATCGACGAGATCGACGAGATCGACGAGATCGACGAGATCGACGACGTCGACGACGAGCCCATGCCCGATCCGGCCGCGACGGCTCCGGTGGACGATCAGTCGCCCGACGTCTCCGACGAGGAGCACTCGGAACAGGACGACGCGACCCGGGACGAGGCCTGATGGGGCTCTTCTCGCGGCGCGCGGAGCAGCAGTCGACGCCGCTGGACGGCATCGACGTGGTGCTGGCTGACCTCGACGGGGTGGTCTACGCCGGTTCGGGCGCCATTCCTCACGCGGTCGAAAGTCTCACCCGCGCCCGCGACGACGGCCGTCGCCTGGGCTACATCACCAACAACGCCTCCCGAACGGATGCCGCCGTGGCGCAGCATCTGTCCGGGCTCGGCCTCGACACACGACCGACCGACGTCGTGACCAGCCCGCAGGCCGCCATGCGGCTGCTCGCCGACCGCGTCGCGCCGGCGTCGACGATCCTCGTCGTTGGGGGCGAAGGACTCGTCGTCGAGGTGGAGAAGGCCGGTTTCACCGTCACCCGAAGTGCCGACGATGCGCCCGCGGCGGTCGTGCAGGGCTTCGCGCCCGAGGTGGGATGGACGCAGCTCGCCGAGGCGGCGTACGCCCTGGCCGTGCCGGAGGAGGAGGGCGGCATCCCCTGGATCGCGACGAACACCGACTGGACGATCCCCCAGTCGCGCGGTGTCGCCCCGGGCAACGGCACGCTCGTCTCCGCCGTCCACACCGCTGTCGGCCGACTCGCCACGGTGGCGGGCAAGCCGGAGGTGCCGATCTTCGACGAGGCGGTCGCGCGCTTCGGCGCCGCTCGGCCGCTCTTCCTCGGTGACCGTCTCGACACCGACATCCTCGGCGCCAACCGCGCCGGCGTGCCGTCCGCGCTCGTGCTGACCGGCATCGACCGGCCCAAGCACGTGCTGGCGGCCCCTGCCGGCTCGCAGCCGACGTTCATCCTCGGGGACCTCAGAGATCTTCACGAACCCTATCCCCGCACGATCGTCCGCGACGGCGCGGTGACGGTGGGCGAGTCCACGGTGCGCATCGCGGGTGCGGACATCGAGATCCTGTCGGCCGCCGGGCCGCAGATCGACCTCCTGCGCGCGGCTGCGGCGGCGATCTGGCAGACCGGGCGCGCGATCTTCGGGTTCCGGGTGCCCGAGATCCTCTACGCCGACCCGTTTCACCGGCCCTGAGGCCCTCCCGCACGTATCCTGAGGGGATGGAACCCGCGACGGACCGCAGCGACCTGCTGAGTGATCTCGAGATCATCGAGTCCCAGCCGCTGGCGCAGCGCGCCGAAGCGTACGAGGCGCTCCACGACGCCCTCGCCCGCCGGCTGGAATCCGGGCCGGCCGGCGTGTCCCGTCCATGACGGAGCGCCTGGACGCGGCGTTGGCCGCGCGGGGCCTTGCCCGCTCGCGCACCCACGCTGCCGCGCTCATCGCAGAGGGCGTGGTCTCCGTCGACGGTGTCCCGGTGGTCAAGGCGTCCACGCGGGTGCACGACGACGCTGCCCTCGAGGTCGCCGCGACCGACCACTACGTCAGCCGCGCGGCGCACAAGCTCATCGCCGGTCTCGACGCGTTCGGCGTCGCTGTGCGGGGTCGTCTCGCCCTCGACATGGGCGCATCGACCGGCGGGTTCACGCAGGTGCTGCGCGAGCGCGGCGCGCAGTCCGTCATCGCCGTCGACGTCGGCCACGGACAGCTCTCGCCGCTCGTGCAGGCCGACCCGGGGGTCGTCGCCGTCGAGGGTTTCAACGTGCGCTATATGACGCCCGCCACGCTGGCCGCGGCATCCGGTGTCGATGAAGCGCCCGCCGTCGTGACCGGTGATCTGTCCTTCATCTCGCTCACGCATGTGCTTCCCGCGGTGAACGCGGTGATCGCGCCCGGCGGGGACGCGGTGCTGCTGGTCAAGCCCCAGTTCGAAGTCGGCCGCACCGCCGTCCGGGGCGGGCTCGTCACCGACGCAGCTCTGCGCGCGGACGCCGTCGCGACGGTGCTGTGGGCGGCGTGGGATGCCGGTCTCGGCACGTGCGGCGTCGTCTCCTCCCCGATCCTGGGCACGCACGGCAATGCCGAGTACATCGTCCACCTCGCGCCGGGTCGCGGAACCAATCCGACAGAATGGTTGGACATCGTGAACCGACTGACGGGGAGCACATGACAGCCGACGACCGCAGCATCCTCGTCGTGGCCCACGCCGGCCGCGACGACACCGTGCAGGCGGCCGAGCGTGTCATCGCCGCTCTGCGCGGCGCGGGCGCCCGCCCCGTCCTCGCGCCCTCCGACCACCAGGAGCTCTCGGCGATCGTCCCGGCGTTGGGCGAGACCGCGGTACTGGGCGAAGACGTCGCCGTCGCCGACGTCGAGCTGGCGATCGTGCTCGGGGGTGACGGCACCATCCTGCGCGCTGCCGAGCTCGTCCGTGACGGCACGGCGCCGGTCCTCGGCATCAACATGGGGCACGTCGGCTTCCTCGCCGAGATCGAGCGCGACGACATGGACGACGCGGTGCGCCGGGTGATCGCCAGGGACTACGGGGTCGAGGACCGCATGGCGCTGCTGGTGCGGGTGAAGGACTCCGCCGACGCCGTCGTCTACGAGACGTGGGCCCTCAACGAGGCGACCGTCGAGAAGGCGAGCCGCGAGCGGATGCTGGAGGTCGTCATCGAGGTGGACGCCCGACCGCTGTCGAGCTTCGGCTGCGACGGCGTCGTCGTCTCGACGCCGACCGGATCGACCGCGTACAACTTCTCTGCCGGCGGCCCCGTCATCTGGCCCACCGTCGAGGCCATCTCGGTGGTGCCGCTGTCGGCGCACGCCCTGTTCGCCAAGCCCCTGGTCGTCGGCCCGCAGCACGCCGTGGCCATCGAGCTGCTGGAGCGCACCGGAGGCGACGGTGTGCTGTGGTGCGACGGCCGCCGCTCGCACGACCTTCCGCCGGGTGCCCGCGTCGTCGTGCGACGCTCGGAGCGCCCGGTCCGCCTCGCACGCCTGCACCCGGCCGCGTTCACCGACCGGCTCGTGCGCAAGTTCCGGCTTCCGGTGGAAGGGTGGCGGGGCCCCACGATCTCCAACGGGATCTCGAACGGCTCGTCACCGGCATCCGCCCCGCCGGTCGAAGGCGGCGGCGCGGCGTGATCGAGGAGATGCGACTGCGCGACCTCGGTGTCATCGCCGAGGCGACGCTGCCCATCGGCCCCGGATTCACCGCGATCACCGGTGAGACGGGGGCCGGGAAGACGATGGTGGTCACCGGCCTCGGGCTGCTGCTCGGCCAGCGGGCGGACTCCGGCGCCGTGCGCGCCGGCGCGTCCCAGGCGTCGGTCGACGGCGTGTGGATCGTCCCGGAGCACGGCTCGGTGGCGGAGCGGGTGCGCGAAGCCGGCGGCGACCTCGAGCCGCTGGGCGACGGTCGCGCCGAGCTGTTCGTCGGCCGGTCGATCTCCAGCGAGGGCCGGGGCCGTGCCTCGGTGGGCGGTCGTGCGGCGCCGGCCGGCGTGCTGTCGGATCTGGCGGACGACCTCGTCGTCGTGCACGGCCAGTCCGATCAGCTGCGCCTCCGCTCCGGCGTCGCCCAACGCGATGCGCTGGACCGCTTCGCGGGTCCGGCCCTGCACGCGGTCAAGGCGGCCTACCGCGACGCCTACGAACGGGCCCGCGGACTCGAGAGCGAACTGGCGCGACTGACCGGCGATCGCGAATCGCGAGCCCGCGAAGCCGACGAGCTGCGCACGCAGATCGTCGAGATCGAGGAGGCGGCGCCGCAGCCGGGCGAGGACGCCGATCTGGCGGTTCGCGCCGAGCGGCTCGCGAACGTCGAAGAGCTGCGGCTGTCTGCGGCGACCGCGCACGACGCCCTCTCGAGTGAGGCCGGCGGACCCGATGCGCTCACGCTGCTCGGCGCCGCGCGGCGCGAGCTCGAGCGCGCCGCGCACGACCCGCTGCTGGAGGAGCTCGCGACCCAGGCGGCCGATCTCGGCTACCGCGCCGCCGACCTCGCGGCCGCTCTCGCCGGCTACCTCGCCGACCTCGACGAGACCGGACCCCACGAGCTCGCCGCCGTCGAGGAGCGCCGCGCCGTGCTCGCCGGACTCGCGCGCACGCACGGCTCGCTCGATGCGGCCATCGACCTGCTTCAGACCGGCTCCGAGCGTCTTCTCGAGCTCGACGACGACTCCGACCGCATCGAGCGGCTGACGACGCAGCGGGATGCCGCGGCCACGGCCCTCGACGAGGCGGCCGAGATCCTCACCGAAGCGCGGCGGAGCGCCGCCGAGCGCCTCGGCGCGGCGGTGACCGCCGAGCTGCGAGCCCTGGCGATGCCCGATGCGACAGTGACCGTCGACGTCGGGCCGGGCCCGGAGACCGCGGCCGGACGAGACGACGTCGCCATCCTTCTCGCCCCGCACCCGGGAGCCCAGCCGCGCCCGGTCTCGCGCGGGGCCTCGGGCGGGGAGCTCAGCCGGGTGATGCTGGCCATCGAGGTGGTCATCGCAGGAACCGATCCGGTCCCCACGTTCGTCTTCGACGAGGTGGATGCCGGGATCGGCGGTGCCGCCGCCATCGAGGTGGGTCGGCGCCTGGCCCGCCTGGCCGAGTCCGCGCAGGTCATCGCGGTCACGCACCTCGCCCAGGTCGCCGCGTTCGCGACCAATCACCTGACCGTCGTGAAGGCCAGCGACGGCTCGGTCACCGCGTCGGATGTCCGGCGCCTCGAAGGACCGGACCGCGAGGCCGAGATGGCGCGACTGCTGTCGGGCATGCCCGACTCCGACGCCGCCCTGACCCACGCGCGCGAGTTGCTGGGCCTCCGGGTCCAGCCCGACTGATAGGATAAAAGCCCGTGGCGGAAACTCAATCGGCAAGTATTTCGGACGGCTCTTCGATCGGCACCACTCGGCACATCTTCGTGACCGGCGGTGTCGTTTCTTCATTGGGCAAGGGCCTCACGGCGGCCAGTCTCGGCAACCTCCTCACGGCGCGGGGACTGCGGGTGGTCATGCAGAAGCTCGACCCCTACCTCAACGTCGACCCCGGGACGATGAACCCGTTCCAGCACGGTGAGGTCTTCGTCACCGACGACGGCGCCGAGACCGACCTCGACATCGGACACTACGAGCGCTTCCTCGACATCGAGCTCAGCCAGGCGGCCAACGTCACCACCGGCCAGATCTACTCGCAGGTGATCGCGAAGGAGCGTCGCGGCGAGTACCTCGGCGACACCGTGCAGGTCATTCCGCACATCACCGACGAGATCAAGCGGCGCATGCGCCTGCAAGCGGATGAGCGCCCTCAGCCGGACGTCATCATCACCGAGATCGGCGGCACGGTCGGCGACATCGAGTCCCAGCCCTTCATCGAATCCGCCCGGCAGATCCGTCACGAGCTCGGGCGCGGCAACGTCTTCTTCGTGCACGTCTCGCTCGTGCCCTTCATGGGGGCCTCGGGCGAGCAGAAGACCAAGCCCACGCAGCACTCCGTCGCCGCCCTCCGCTCGATCGGCATCCAGCCTGACGCACTCGTGCTGCGCAGCGACCGGCCCGTCACCGAGTCGAACAAGCGCAAGATCGCCCTGATGTGCGACGTCGATGAGGATGCCGTGGTCAACGCCGTCGACGTCCCGAGCATCTACGACATCCCCTCGATGCTCCACGACCAGGGGCTGGACGAGTACATCGTCCGCTCGCTCGGCCTGGAGCGGGCCGGAGTCGTCGACTGGTCCCGGTGGGAGCGGGTGCTCGGCGCCGTCCACAACCCCAAGCACGAGGTGACCATCGGCCTCGTCGGCAAGTACATCGACCTGCCCGACGCGTACCTCTCGGTCACCGAGGCGATCAAGGCCGGCGGCTTCGCGCACGAGACCCACGTCAGCATCCGGTGGATCCCGTCCGACGAGTGCGAGACGCCCGAGGGCGCGGCCAAGGCGCTGGGCGAGCTCGACGGCATCATCGTTCCCGGCGGGTTCGGCATCCGCGGTATCGAGGGCAAGCTCGGCGCACTGCGGTTCGCGCGCGAGCAGGGCATTCCGACGCTCGGCATCTGCCTGGGCCTGCAGTGCATGGTCATCGAGTACGCCCGCACCATGGCCGGTCTCGCGGGGGCGTCCTCGAGCGAGTTCGACCCCGACACCGAGTTCCCCGTCATCGCCACGATGGCCGAGCAGGTCGACATCCTCGACCGGGGCGACCTCGGCGGCACGATGCGGCTGGGGCTGTACCCCGCCGACCTCGCCGACGGCTCGCTGGCCGCCGAGGTGTACGGGTCGACGCTCGTGCAGGAGCGCCACCGCCACCGGTACGAGGTCAACAACCGCTACCGCGAGCAGATCGCCGAGGCCGGTCTGGTGTTCTCGGGCGTCAACCCCGACCTCGACCTGGTCGAGTTCGTCGAGCTGCCCCGCGACGTGCACCCGTACTACATCGCCACGCAGGCGCACCCCGAGCTGCGCTCGCGGCCCACCGAGCCGCACCCCCTGTTCCGGGGACTCGTGGGCGCGGCCCTCGAACGCCACCGCGCCAGCGAGCTGTTCGATGTCGAGCCCTTCGACGACGCGCAGGAGGCGCGCGCGTGACGGATCGCGCCGCAGCGGTCGCCGGCGCGGGCGCCGACCTGCGCGACGAGCCGGTCGACCCCGACGTCGTCGACAGCGATCTGGTGTACGAGGGGCGGGTGTGGGACGTCCGCAGCGACACCATCCGCTACGGCGACGACGAGATCGTCCGCCAGTACGTCGACCACCCCGGCGCGGCCGCCGTGGTGGCGATCGACGACGACGAGCGCGTCCTGCTGATCCAGCAGTACCGGCATCCGATCCGGCACCGCGACTGGGAGGTGCCCGCCGGGCTCCTCGACGTCGCGGGGGAGTCGCCGCGCGAGACGGCCCTCCGCGAGCTTGCCGAGGAAGCCGACCTCGTCGCCGAGACGTGCGAGCCCCTCGTGAGCATCTTCACGACGCCGGGCGGCAACGACGAGGTGGTGCACCTGTTCCTGGCCCGGGGCCTGTCGGCGCATCACACCCCGCACCCGCGCGAGGCGGAGGAGGCCGACATCCGGCTCGAATGGGTGCCCCTCGCCGACGCCGTCGACGGCGTGCTGGCCGGGAGGCTCCGCAACGGCATCCTCGTGGCCGGAGTCCTCGCCGCGGCCGAGACGCTGCGACGCCGCGCCAGCGCGGGGGAGTGAATGCGGCTCGATCGCGGGGTGGACCGGTACCTCCGGCACATCACGATCGAGCGCGGACTGTCCGAGCACACCGTCGCCGCGTACCGGCGCGACCTCGCCGGCTACGTCGGATGGTTGCGCGCGCAGGGTGTCGAGGACTCGGCCGACGTGACCGCCGACCTGGTGAATCGGTTCACGGCGGAGCGTGCGAGCGCCGAGCCGCCGGTGGCGGCATCCAGCATCGCGCGGCTGCAGTCGACGGTGCGCGGGTGGCATCGCTTCCTGGTGCGCGAGGGCATCGACGAGGCCGATCCGGCCGGACGACTGCGCCCCCCGAAGCTGCCCCGTCGCCTGCCGAAGGCGCTGACGATCGACCAGGTCGAGACCCTGCTGGATGCCGCGGGCCCCGCGCCCTCGGATGATCCGGCCGCGGCGACCGGACCCGAGGCTTTCGCGGGCGTGCGCGACCGGGCTCTGCTCGAGCTGCTGTACGCGACCGGCGCACGGGTGTCGGAGGTGATCCAGCTCGACGTCGACGACGTCGCCGACCGCGACGTCCTGCGGCTGCGCGGCAAGGGCGACAAGGAGCGCATCGTGCCGGTGGGCTCGTACGCGCAGCGCGCGGTCGAGGCCTACCTCACCCGGGTGCGGCCCGAGCTGTCGCGGCGCGGGCGTGCGACGCCTCGGCTCTTCCTGGGCGTGCGCGGCGCGCCGCTGTCGCGCCAGAGCGCGTGGGCGGTGATCCAGCAGGCGGCCGAGCGCGCGCAGCTGACCGCGCACGTGTCGCCGCACACACTGCGGCACTCCTTCGCCACCCACCTGCTGCAGGGCGGCGCCGACGTCCGCGTCGTGCAGGAGCTCCTCGGCCACGCCTCGGTGGCGACGACCCAGATCTACACGCACGTCAGCGTCGACGCGCTGCGCGACGTCTACGCCACCTCGCACCCCCGCGCGCGCTGACCGATCCCGCCCCCGCGCGTTGCGCCTCGCGGGCGAAGCGAACCGGCGTGACTAGAATCGAGCGAACGTACGCGAAGGCAGGAGAGTCGGTGGCGGTCAGCAAGCCGGGCAGCAAGCGAGGGATGGCCAAGGCCTCGGTGGGCGACACCCCGATGGGTCCCACGGGTCGTCCCTACCAGGGTTTCCCGACCCCGCCGAAGCTCGACGGCCACGGCCCCGCGCGCATCATCGCCCTGTGCAACCAGAAGGGCGGCGTCGGCAAGACGACGACCACCATCAACCTCGCGGCGGCCCTCGCCAACTACGGCCGCAAGGTGCTCGCGGTCGACTTCGACCCGCAGGGCGCGCTGTCGGCGGGCCTGGGCATCCAGACCCACGAGATCCCGACGATCTACGACCTGCTGCTGGACTCCAAGAAGGATCCGCACGAGGTCATCGTGCACACCTCCGTCGAGAACCTCGACGTGATGCCGGCGAACATCGACCTCTCAGCCGCCGAGGTGCACCTGGTCAACGAGGTGGCACGCGAGCAGATCCTCTCGCGCGCGCTGCGCAAGGTGTCGGGCGAGTACGACGTCATCCTGGTGGACTGCCAGCCGTCGCTCGGGCTGCTCACCGTCAATGCGCTGACCGCCAGCCACGGCGTCATCATCCCGCTCGAGTGCGAGTTCTTCGCGCTTCGCGGCGTGGCGCTGCTGATCGAGACGATCGACAAGGTCCGCGACCGCCTGAACCCGGCCATCACCCTCGACGGCGTCCTGGCGACCATGTACGACCCGCGCACCCTGCACTCGCGCGAGGTGCTCGAACGGGTCGTCGACGCGTTCGGCGACGACGTGCTCGAGACGGTCATCGGGCGCACGGTGAAGTTCCCCGACGCGTCGGTGTCGGGCATGCCGATCACCGAGTTCGCGCCCGAGCACGCGGCCGCCCAGGCGTACCTGCGACTGGCCCGGGAGCTGGTCTCGCGTGGCGCCGTCGCCTGACGAGCCCGACCGGTTCCGGGTCTCGCTGACCAACTTCGACGGTCCGTTCGACCTGCTGCTGAACCTCATCTCCAAGCACGAGCTCGACATCACCGAGGTGTCGCTGTCGAGGGTGACGGACGAGTTCATCGCGTATCTGCGGGACGCCGGGCCCGAGGGTGATCTCGACGAAGCGTCCGAATTCCTCGTCGTGGCCGCGACACTGCTCGACATGAAGGTCGTGGGACTGCTGCCGCAGGGCGAGTTCGTCGACGCCGAGTCGGTGGCGCTGCTCGAGGCGCGCGACCTCCTGTTCGCCCGCCTGCTGCAGTACCGGGCGTTCAAAGAGGTGTCGACGTGGTTCGCGAGATGCCTCGAGCGCGAAGAGCGCCGACACGTCCGCGCGGTGCGCCTGGACGAGAAGTACCGGAACGCCGTCCCCGAGCTCGTGTGGACGCTGAGCCCCGACGACTTCGCCGCCCTCGCGCTGCTGGCGATGACGCCGAAGGAGATCCCGTCGGTGCGACTGGATCACCTGCACGCGCCGTTGATCAGCATCCGGGAACAGGCCGCCGTCGTGGTCACCCTGTTGCGGGATGCCGGAACGCTCACTTTCCGGGAGCTCGTGGCCGGGGTCTCGCAGCCGGGTGTCGTCGTGGCGCGGTTCATCTCGGTGCTCGAGCTCTACCGTCACGCGGCGATCGGCTTCGAGCAGCTGGAGCCGCTCGGCGAATTGACCCTGCGCTGGACCGCCGACCGGTGGTCCGATGAGAACCTCGCGACCCTGGGGGCCGACTATGACAGATGACACGACCACCACCGATGACGTCGACGCGTCGGCGCGGCCGCGGACGACCGCCGACGTGGCCCGCCGGCTCGAGGCCATCCTGCTCGTCGTCGACGAGCCCCAGAGTCTGGTGGCGCTGGCCACCGCGGTCTCGGCGCCCGTGCCCGCCGTCCGCCAGGCGATCGAAGGGCTCGTCGCGGATTACGACGGACTCGCCGGGGGTCCGCGCCGCGGCTTCGAGCTGCGCGAGGTCGGCGGCGGCTGGCGGCTCTACGTGCGGGACGAGCACGACGACCTGGTGAGCGAGTTCGTCAACTCGCAGGCGCCGTCGCGCCTGTCGCAGGCGGCGCTGGAGACCCTCGCGGTGATCGCCTACAAGCAGCCCGTCACGCGCGGTCAGGTCGCCTCGATCCGCGCGGTCAACGTCGACTCCGTCGTGCGGACGCTGCTGTCGCGCGGCCTCATCGAGGAGCGCTTCGCCGACCCGGAGACCGGCGCGATCCACTACGGCACCACCGACGCGCTGCTGGTGCACCTCGGCATCAACTCCCTCGACGAGCTGCCCCACATCTCGCCCCTCCTCGACGACGGCGCGCAGGGATTCGACGCGGAGGTGATCCGATGAGCGACGAGGGCCGCGTCCGGCTGCAGAAGGCCCTGGCCAACGCCGGCGTCGCGTCGCGCCGCGTCGCCGAGCAGCTGATCGTCGACGGGCGCGTGAGGGTCAACGGCGCCGTGGTCACCGAGCTCGGCTCGCGCGTCGACCCCGACACCGACCTGATCGACGTCGACGGCACCGCCGTGCAGCTCGACCAGACCAAGCGCTATGTCATGCTCAACAAGCCCACCGGCGTCGTGAGCTCGATGCGCGACGACCGAGGGCGTCCCGACCTGCGCCGGTTCACGAAGGACTGGCCGGAGCGGCTGTACAACGTCGGGCGACTGGATGCCGAGACGAGCGGCCTGCTCGTCCTCACCAACGACGGGGAGCTCTCGCACGTGCTCGCCCACCCGTCGTTCGGCGTCACCAAGGTCTACATCGCCAAGGTCGAAGGGCGGGTGACGCCCCAGACCGTCGCCCGGCTGACGCGGGGGATCGACCTGGAGGACGGCCCCATCGCCGCGGACAAGGCGCGCTTGCTCTCGAGCTCGGACGCCGGCGGCGGGTCGCTCATCGAGCTGACCCTGCACTCCGGGCGCAACCGCATCGTGCGGCGGATGATGGCCGCGGTCGGTCACCCCGTCGTCGAGCTCGTGCGGCGGCAGTTCGGCCCGCTGCACCTGGGAACCCTTCCAGCGGGCGAGGCGCGCGAGTTGACTAAGGTGGAGCGGGGCGCGCTGCTCACTCTCGCGCGCCAGGCGACCGGCGACCCGACGTCCGAGGGTCGCAGCGATCAGGAGAACACGTGACCGATACCGCGACAGCGTCCGCGCGCGTGCGCGCGCGCGTTCACGGCACGGTTCGCATCGTCGGAGCGGGCCTGCTCGGGTCGAGCATCGGCCACGCCCTCACCGGGCTCGGGGTCGACGTCGCCCTGTCCGACACCTCGCCGGCGCAGCTGCGGCTCGCCGTCGACTACGGCGCCGGACGCGCCGCCCGAGACGACGACCGGCCGAGCCTCGTCGTCGTAGCCGTGCCGCCGGACGTCACCGCCGACGTGATCGCCCGCGAACTCGCCGCGTACCCGGATGCCGTGGTCACCGACGTCGCGAGCGTCAAGCTCGAGCCGCTGCGCACGCTCCGCGAGCGTGGCGTCGACATCGCCCGCTACATCGGCTCGCACCCCCTCGCCGGCCGCGAGCGCGGGGGAGCCATCGCCGCCCGAGCCGACATCTTCGTCGGCCGGCCGTGGGTCGTGTGCCGCGACGAAGAGACCTCGGCATCCGATCTCGCCCTCGTCGAGGGCCTGGCGCTGGATCTCGGCGCGATGCCGATCGAGATGTCGCCCGAAGACCACGACCGCTCCGTGGCGCTCGTCTCGCATGTGCCCCAGCTGGTCGCGAGCCTGCTCGCGGGCCGCTTCGTCGACGCGCCCGACGGCTCGTTGCGCCTCGCCGGGCAGGGTGTGCGCGACACCACGCGCATTGCGGCGTCGGCGCCCGAGCTGTGGGTCCAGATCCTGGGGGCGAACGCCACCCCGGTCGTGGACGTCCTCGACGCCCTCGCCGCCGACCTCACCGACGTGGCCGCCGCGCTCCGGGCACCCGACGCCCCCGGAGCGCGCCGCGCGATCGCCGACACGATCCGCCGCGGCAACGACGGCGTCGAGCGGCTGCCGGGCAAGCACGGCCAGAACCGCCGGTTCGAGACGATCGTCGTCATGGTCGACGACACCCCCGGCCAGCTCGGCCGGCTGTTCGGCGAGCTCGGCGAGCTCGACGTCAACGTCGAGGACCTGCGCCTGGAGCACTCCCCGGGTGCGCAGTTCGGTCTCGCCGAGATCAGCGTCGCCCCCACCGCCGTCCGCCGGGCGATCGACGGGCTCGACGCCCGCGGATGGAAGATTGCGAGCACCACCAATGACTGACTCCGTCCACACCGATCCGGTGATCGTCGCGATCGACGGTCCCGCCGGCAGCGGCAAGTCGAGCGTGTCGAAAGAGGTCGCGCGACGGCTCGGCTACGGCTATCTCGACACCGGCGCCGCCTACCGCGCGCTGGCGTGGCACGCCCTCGACCACGGGGTCGACACATCCGACGCCACGAGCGTGCTCGAGGTCACCGGCGACTTCGAGTACGAGGTCTCGACCGACCCCGACGACTTCTGGGTGCGCGTGGGCGGTACCGACGTGACCGAGGCCATCCGCGAGCCCCGGGTCTCCGACGCCGTCAGCGGCGTCGCCCGGGTGCCCGCCGTCCGCCAGTCCGCGAGCGCGCTCTTCCGTGCCCTGGCGGGGCGGGCGGGCACGCCGGGCGTGGTCATCGAGGGCCGCGACATCACGACCGTCGTCGCCCCCGACGCACCTGTGCGCATCCTTCTGACGGCTTCGCCCGAGGTGCGGGCGGCGCGGCGCAGCGCCGAGCTGACCTCGCAGGATGCGATCGAGGTCGCCCAGGCGATGGCCAAGCGCGACGCCTCGGATTCGGCGGTGGTGGACTTCCTCACCGCGGCACCGGGCGTGACCGTGGTCGATTCGAGCGAACTGGACTTCGCCCAGACCGTCGACGCCGTCCTCGGCGTCGTCGGACGGGCCATCCCCACAGAGGCGGGAGCACGACATGGCAGCTGACGGAACCGAACACGGAACCGAAGACGAGTATGGCGAGGACCACCTCGCCGAGACGCTGGACGAGATCGACGACGAGCTGGCGGACCAGCGCGCGGCGGCCCTGCGCGCGAGCCTCGACGACTACGAGCTGGACGAAGAGGATGCCGCGCTGCTGGCGGGCCTGGTCGACGGCGGCGAGGGCATCGAGATCCTTCCCGCCCTTCCGGTGGTCGCGATCGTCGGCCGCCCGAACGTCGGCAAGTCGGCGCTGGTGAACCGCATCCTCGGCCGTCGCGAGGCGGTCGTCGAAGACACCCCGGGCGTTACGCGCGACCGCGTCACCTACAAGGCCGAGTGGATGAACCGCCGGTTCTCGCTCGTCGACACCGGTGGGTGGGAGCCCGACGCCAGGGGCATCGATCGCTCGGTCGCCGCGCAGGCCGAGGTCGCCATCGACCTGTGCGACGTGGTGCTGTTCGTCGTGGACGCGATGGTGGGGGCGACCTCCACCGACGAGCACGTCGTGCGACTGCTGCGCAAGAGCGGCAAGCCGGTGTTCCTCGTCGCCAACAAGGTCGACGACGCCCGCCAGGAGCCCGAGGCCGCCGCCCTGTGGAACCTCGGGCTCGGCGAGCCGTACCCGGTGTCGGCCATCCACGGCCGCGGTGTCGCGGATCTCCTCGACGACATCATGAAGAAGCTCCCCGAGGTCTCGACCGTTGCACGCGGCGAGATCGGCGGTCCCCGTCGCGTGGCGATCCTCGGTCGCCCGAACGTCGGCAAGTCGTCGCTGCTGAACAAGGCAGCCGGCGAGGAGCGCGTCGTGGTGAACGAGCTCGCCGGCACCACTCGCGACCCGGTGGACGAGGTGGTCGAACTCGGCGGGCGGCTCTGGCGCCTGGTCGACACGGCCGGCATCCGTCGTCGTGTGCATCTGCAGCAGGGCGCCGACTTCTACGCATCGCTTCGCACCTCGGCGGCGCTCGAGAAGGCCGAGGTCGCCGTCGTCGTGCTCGACGTGAGCGAATCGCTCAGCGAGCAGGACGTGCGCATCATCGACCTCGTGCTCGAATCGGGCCGCGCGCTCGTGCTGGCGTTCAACAAGTGGGATCGCCTGAACGACGACGACATGGAGAACATCGATCGCCGTCGTTACCTCGAGCGCGAGATCGAGCAGGATCTCGCCCACGTGGCGTGGGCGCCTCGCGTGAACATCTCGGCCAAGACCGGACGTCACCTCGAGAAGCTGGTGCCCGCGCTCGAGACGGCGCTGGACTCGTGGGATCAGCGCATCCCGACGGGTAAGTTCAACGCGTTCCTGTCCGAGCTCGTCGCCGAGCATCCGCACCCGCTGCGCGGCGGCAAGCAGCCGCGCATCCTGTTCGGCACCCAGGCGTCGACGCGTCCGCCGACCTTCGTGCTGTTCACGACGGGCTTCCTGGATGCCGGTTACCGCCGTTTCGTCCAGCGACGACTGCGCGAGCTGTACGGCTTCGAGGGTTCGCCGATCGTGATCAACATGCGGGTGCGCGAGCGCCGGCAGCGCTGAGGCCGGCGCCGCCGGTGCGGTGGTGTGTCAGGCTGACACGGTGAGTACGCGACAGCCGGATGCCGGGGGCCCGCCGCCCCGCACGGGGCCGCGCGACCCGGGTGACGCCTGGGTCGTCGCCCCCACCGGAGAGCGGTACTGGGGGCGTTTCGGTGCCGCGGGTCTGCTGGCCCACGACGCCGAGCGCGGCATCCTGCTGCAGCATCGCGTGTCGTGGAGCCACTTCGGCGGCACGTGGGCGCTGCCCGGCGGCGCGCGCCATGACGGCGAGTCGGCGACCGACGGCGCGATCCGCGAGGCGACCGAAGAGGCCGGCGTGCCCGACGGGGCCGTGCGGCCGCGCCTGCTGAGCGTCCTCGACCTCGACTACTGGAGCTACGCCACGCTCGTCGCCGACGTCGAGCGGCCGTTCGAGCCGGTGATCAGCGACCCCGAGAGCGTCGAGCTGGCGTGGGTTCCCGTCGAAGAGGTCGTCGCCCGGCCACTGCACCCGGGGTTCGCCGCCTCGTGGCCGGCGCTTCGTGAGCTGCTCGAGGTGCGGCCCGCTCTCGTGGTCGACGTCGCCAACGTCATGGGCGCCGTCCCCGACGGGTGGTGGCGCGATCGCCGCGGAGCGGCCGAGCGCCTGATCGCGCGCGTGGCGGGGCTCGAGGTCGACGGCATCCCGGGCGGTGAGCTCGGGCTCTCGGAGCACCGCTGGTTCCCGGCGATCGCGGCGGTCGTCGAAGGTCAGGCGCGGCAGGCTCCCGCTGCCGGTCGCGTCGAGGTGGTGCGGGCTCCGGCATCCGGAGACGATGCCATCGTGGCCGAGACCCGCCGCAGGCTCGGGCGGGGCGAGCAGGTCACGGTGGTCACCAGCGACCGCGAGCTCGCCGCCCGCGTGACGGATGCCGGGGGCACGGTCCGCGGCGCGCGATGGCTGCTGGACCTGGTGACCCCGGCATCCTGAATCAGTGAGCGAACGCGGGAGCGTCCCCCGGGACCGCGTCCGACGGCTCGACCGGCTTGCGGACGAACAGCGCGAGTCCCGCGGCGGCGGTGGCGATGATGGCTCCCACCAGGAACGCGGCGTGCACGCCGTCGGCGGTCGCGGCCACCGCGTCGGCGCCGCGTGAGGCGGATGCGGCGGCCTGCACCGACATGAGCGTGACGAACAGGGCCGTGCCGGCGGCGCCGGCGACCTGCTGGATGGTGCCGACGATCGCGCTGCCGTGCGGGTACAGGTGGCGCGGGAGCGACCCCAGGGCCGACGTCATGAGCGGGGTGAAGACGAAGCCGAGGCCGAGGTTGAGGGCGACGTGCACGGCGATCACCCACGCCACCGTGGTGCCCTCGTCGAAGGTCGCCATGCCCCACAGTGCGGCGGCGGCCACGGCCATGCCCGGGATCACGAGCGGGGTCGGTCCGAAGCGGTCGAAGAGCGAGCCGACGATCGGCGCGATGACGCCCATCAGGATGCCGCCCGGAAGCAGCATCAGGCCGACGGCGAGGGTGTCCAGGCCCAGTACCTGCTGCAGGTAGATCGGCAGCAGCACGAGCGAGCCGAACAGCGCGGCGAACACCACGACGACGAGGGACACCGCGAGGCTGAAGGTGCGCGACCGGAAGGTGCGGAGGTCCAGCAGTGCGGCATCCGTCTTCTGCAGGCGGATCTGGCGGACGACGAAGGTGATCAGGCTGGCCGCGCCCACCACCAGCGGGATCCACACCGGGACGGGCGCGTGGCCCGACGCCGCTTCGCCGATGGAGCTGAGGCCGAAGATGAGTCCACCGAAGCCGAGCGCCGACAGGATGACCGAGGGGACGTCGAGGGTCGCGGGGACGGTCTCGGTGACGTTGCGCACCCACACCGCGCCCAGGGCGATCGCCAGGACGGCGATGGGCAGGACGAGCCAGAACATCCAGCGCCAGTCGAGCGCCGAGAGGATGATGCCCGACACGGTGGGCCCGATGGCCGGGGCGACCGCGATCACGATGGAGATGACACCCATCATGCGGCCGCGATGGGTGGCGGGGACGATCGTGAGGACCGTCGTGAACAGCAGCGGCATCATGATCGCGGTGCCCGACGCCTGCACGATGCGGCCGGCCAGCAGCACCTCGAAGCCGGGTGAGAGCGCGGCGATCAGGGTTCCCGCGGTGAAGAGCCCCATCGCGGTGAAGTAGATGTTCCGCAGGGGGAAGCGCGCGAGCAGGAAGCCGGTGAGCGGGATCACGACGGCCATGGTGAGCATGAAGCCGGTGGTCAGCCACTGGGCGGTGCTCGCGGTGATGGCGAGGTCGTTCATGAGGCGGGGGAGCGCGACGCTCATGATCGTCTCGTTGAGGATCACGACGAAGGCCGAGGCGACGAGGAGGGCGATCACCGAGCCGGTGCGGCGATCGACGGCGGGGGCGGTGGGCACCGGAGTGGACGCGGTGCGCGAGTCTTCAAGAGTCATCACCTGCAATTATGGCAGACACTGTCAAGTTGGCACCTGATGTACACTGGGCCGGGATGAGCACTTCCTCGGTGGTGGACGACGACGCGGTCGACGCGCCCGTAGGCCTGCGCGAGCGACGCCGCCTCGAGACGACGCGCGAGATCTCGGATGCCGCTCTCGACCTCTTCGAGCGACAGGGCGTCCACGCCACGACGGTCGACGAGATCGCGCATGCCGCCGGCATCTCGCCGCGGACGTTCTTCCGGTACTTCGCCACCAAGGAGCAGGCGGCGTTCCTCGACGACCCCGAGGGCGACCTGCTCGTGCGCGAGACGCTGCGGGCGCTCGACGCCGGCGCGTCGGCCGCCGCCGCGCTCGAGGCGGGCTGGCTCGCCGTGTTCGACATCGTCGCCGGCGACGTCGAGGGCCAGACCCGCGGACGCCGGCTGCACGCGCTGATCTTCTCCGAGCCGGCGCTGCTCGCCGTGGCCCTTCGCCGTGACGCCGAGCAGGCGCAGGTGCTGGCGGAAGCCCTTGCGGGGTCGTCGGGGGCGGACCCCGCCTCGCTGAAACTGCTCGTGGCGCTGTTCGGGACGCTCGGCCGGCAGACCTTCGACGTGTGGGCGCGCCGGCGCGATGCGGGCGACGACGTCGCGCCCCGTTCGGTGTATCTCGACCTGCGTGGGGCGGTGCGGGGCTTCGCCGAGCACTTCGCCGGCTGAGCGCGGTCGTTCCGGTCAGTCGTCGCGACCGCGCAGGCGGTCGAGGTCGCGGCGCTCGCGCTTGGTCGGGCGGCCGGCGCCGCGGTCGCGGATGGGGACGAACGGCGTCTCTTCGCGCGGGAGCGGCGGGGGCGTGCGGTCTTCGACGGCCTCTGCCGCCAGCGCGGCGCCCACCCGCTTGGTGATCGTCGTCTTCACGACGAGGATCCGGTCGAAGCCGTTGATACGGACGCGCAGCTCATCGCCCGGCCGTACCGGCTGAGCGGCCTTGGCCCGTTCGCCGTTGACCCGCACGTGCCCCGCGCGACATGCCGTCGTGGCCAGTGACCGGGTCTTGTAGACGCGCACGGCCCAGAGCCAGGCGTCGACGCGGGCGGTTGCGGTCATCCGACCATGATCTCAAACCCGCGGTGCCGCCAGGTCGAGGGCCATGACGGCGCGGTCGGCGCGGGAGCGGCCCACCTCGCGGAAGCCGGCGTCGCGGAAGGTGCTCACCACACCGTGGTACAGGCTGTTCGCGGAGTGCGCGTGGCCGGCATCCGGATCGACGGGGTAGCCCTCTACGACTCTCGCCCCGTTGTCGCGCGCATGTTGCACCGCGGCGTCGAGCAGATGTGCGCTGAGCCCCCGCCCGCGGTGCTCCCGCCGCACGACGAAGCAGCTGATCGCCCACACGGCCGGGTCGTCCCACGGCTCTTCGGACACGGTGGCGTACGCCTTGGTCCGACCGAGGCGCGGCTGAGCCGTGCGGGGGCCGACCCGCACCCAGCCCGCCGCCTCGCCGTCGATGTAGGCGATGAGGGCGGGCGGCGGCCCGGCGGCGATCTCGTCTCGCAGCATCGTGCGGCGCTCGTCGGCGGAGGTCGCGTTGAACCGGGTGCTGGTGATCGTCCACCACTGGCACTGGCAGCTCTTGCCGTCGCCTCCGCCGGTCAGCGCGTGCTGAGCGTCGTCGAAGCGGTCGGCGGTGGCCGGTTCGATGGTGACACCTGCGGTGTGTTCGGTCATGGCGGCGACCGTAGTCGCGGCATCCGACATGCGGCAAGTGTCTCGGTTCGCGGGCGGTCCCCGGAGCGGCTACGATAGGGGAGTTGTCTTCACGCAGGTGACGACGTCCGGGATGTGGCGCAGCTTGGTAGCGCACTTGACTGGGGGTCAAGGGGTCGCAGGTTCAAATCCTGTCATCCCGACCGGAGGGTTGTTGGCAGAACTGATAGCAGAACAGCTCGACTAGGTCGGAAAACACGAAGGCCCCCCGCGATTCGCGGGGGGCCTTCGTGTTGCCTGGCGTCTGGACGCTGGTTTCGGGCGGGTCGTAGACGCCGATTGCGGGTCACTTCCGCGCTCGGGTCGCTGCGGGGAGTTTTCGGGCTCGCCGGATGTCCGATGGTCCGGCGGGTGAGCTTGCCGTTCGTCTGGCGTCGGCGGTGTCAGCGGGCGAGGGTCGCCGTCACGTTCGTAGGGGTTGTGGCTCCGCGGTGCGCTTGAGGTCCTTCGTGTTGTAGACGCGGATGTCGCCGTTGCCTGTGGTCTTGGTGTATTTGTTCGCCCACCGTTCGCGGCGGCGCGGAGGTGCCGGTGCGGCCGGAGTTGTCTTGCGCTCCCGTCGCTGCTCGTCGTCGAGGAAGGATGCGATCTTGCGGATGTTGTGATTGACGAGCAGCACCGTGATGATGATCTGCGCTGCGCTGATCCCGCGGACGCGCCGGCGGCCGGCTGTTTCGATGTCTTCGTCGCCAGATGCCTTCAGCTGCTGGTTCTCGGACTCGACAGTATTGCGAGCGTGGTGGTGGAACTCCTCCCACTCGTCGGTGCCGTAATCAAAGGCCTGTGCCGGCTGCCGCATGGCGGTGAGGTCGAATGCTACAGAGTCCTGTGTGCATATCTTGTCGAGGAACTCCCTCTCGAGGGTTTCGGGCTCGACGTGCGGACGTGCCTTCTTCGCTGCGGACACCATCGTCTCTCGGAGCGGGCAGGTGACGGTCGGGCTCGGGCCAAGTGCGGGGCATCGCAGAATCACCTTTCCACCGGGCGTCTTCGCCTTCTCCTTGACGTGCGCTGCGAATGCCTTCCGTTCCTTGATGCGTGCCTTATAGGTCGCGATGTCGATGATGCCCTTCTGAACGTCGGGGGTCGCAGTGACATGCGGCTTCGGCGTGTTGGGGCAGAGCATGTCGCCTTCGACTGCGAGGGCGCCGTGCTGACCGCCCTGCACCCCGAGTCGGTCCGCACGGTATTCCGTGGACGGGGTGAAGCCGGTCTCGAGGGCGGGTTCGAGCAGGCGGCTGGGCACGCTGTTTGCCCAGTACTGCTTATCGGCGTCAGCGACTCCGGGCTCCATTCCGAGCGTCGTGGCCGCCCGGAGCAGGTCGACGGCTTCCTCAGCGACTTCGCGGTTGGGGATGCTGAGGCTTGCGGCGACGACGATGGTGGGGAATCGCTTGCTGCCGGGCTCCTCAGAGTCCACCCTGACGGCGAGGTTGGCTACCCATCCCCAGTCGAACACCTTGCCGGCGTTGGCCTTGTCCTTGGGGTTGGTCTGGTCGACTTCGCCGCGCTTGTAGTCGGTGCGTTCGCCGTTCCCGACGTGCCAGCCGGCGAATGCGTCCACGGGGCCAGGGGCGATCTGGCCGAAGTCGGCCGTCCTGCGTTCAACGGCGATCTTGTCTTTGATGGTGTTGTGCGAGAAGCCGCGGGTGGTGGGCGTGCCGACATAGGTCTGGTCGAATGACAGGTCGAGCTTCTTGTATCGGCGGCGGATGGCGCGGGGCTGTTCCATGACGGTCATGCGAAGGAATAGGCGCGTGTATTCGTTGAGCCGTGCCTTGTATTTGGCCGCGCGGACCGGGTCGTGCGCGTCGAGGATGGCCTGGATCATCTCGTGCGTCTTCGCTGTGTAGCGTTCCTGGGGATACGGGTCCATGAGCGAGTTCATCCGCTGGAAGGCGCGCATGGTGTTGTTGTACCAGCGGTCCTTCGAGACGCTCGGGTCGACAAGGTCGCGGTTGCTCTGCGGAAGTCCGAGCAGTTCCTGCGACGCGGGTGAGAGCCTGACCTGAAGCAGTAGCGCCGCGCGGCGCACATGCATCGGCGAGCTCTCCCGCGCCAGGAGGAGGAATGCGGTGAGCACCGCCCGGGACGAGATCATGGCGGGTCTGCCGCCCATGCCGTCGGTGTTCCGGTCCTCGAAAGCCCACTGGTCGAGCCGCTCCAGAACACCGGCCTTCCGAACGCGGGCTTCGGCGAGCGCCACGGTGGCGTCGTCGATGAGGTCAGTGTTCCTGCCGCGGCCCAAGACCTCGGCGGGGCTGATGCCGCCGATGTCGAGGTCATACCCGGGAATCAGGTAGTCGACGTCGCCGGCGGTCATCGGACGATCTCCTCGCCGATGAGCAGGCCGGTGAAGTCGGAGGCCGTGAGGGGACGGGCGAGTTCGAGGTAGCGGAAGAGCGTGTGGTAGCTGTCGAAACCGCCGACTTCCTTCAGCACCGGGAGGGGGACGCCGCTGTCGATGTGGTGAATGAGCCAGCTCGCGCGGAGGCGGCTCGGTGTCGGCCGCACAAGTGCGGGGTGGTCGGTGAGGAAAACTTGAATGATACGGGGTGGATACTCCTCGATGTACGGGCCCCGGAACACGGCGTCCGTTGCGTTGCGGCCCTCGATGCTGCGAAGGAGTACGCGTGCCCAGGCGTGCCGTACCGGCACGCGGCGGGGATGCGGGCCGGGCACGTTGACGAACACGCGACCGTTGACGGCGTCGATATTGCCGACGGTGGTGTCGACAATCTCTTCGGCGCGGAGTCCGGCGCCGCCAGCCAGTCCGAGCAGCCCCCAGGCGTTCTGCCGCTTCTTCAGCGTGGTGAGGCTGTTTGCCCAACTGTGCATCGTCGCGATCTGCGGCGTCGTGAACGGGGCGCGAAGCCGAAGGTCAGGGGCGGGCAGTCCCTTCAACTCGGCATCCGTGAGCGCGCGGCCGTTCGCGACGAGCTGGCGGGCGACGCCCCACTTGTGGGTCTTGGAGCGCCGACCGAGCTGGTTCTGCAGGTACAGGTCGATGTTGTTCTGTGTGTAGACGCGGTCGACGGTCAGTTCGATGCCGCTGGTCGCCCATAGCCAGGCGTGGAAGCGGGCTGACATCGTCATCAGGCGTCGGGTGGAGTCGTAGGTGGTGGGGCGAAGCGCGACGGCGGCGGCGAGGGTGAAGTCGCGGACGGCATCCCACTGGACCGAGCTGACGTGTGGGCGGTAGCCGAGCATGATGTGCCAGACGAAGTCGGGCATCTCGGGGTTGATGTCGCGCAGGTGCGCGTACGTGTCGGCGTCGCGGAGGATGTCGTTGAGTCGGTGTTTTGCGGTCATGCCGAGCATGTACGCGGCGGCTCGAAAAACCCGCGCGGCGAGCTGATCGGCTCCTCTCATGACCTGCCACCCTGGCTTCGCGGCGCTCGACCGGTTGTCAGTCCACGGGCTCAACCGGCGGCGGGACGAACTTCGCGATCCGGTCCAGCGCGGCGTGGTTCTCCAGCCCCGCGATCTGGAGCAGTTCTTGCGGGGCGGTGCCGGCGAGCAGGTGTGTCAGCAGCCAGGTGGTGCGCATCCGGGCTGGCCGCACGTCCAGGTCGGTCTGCTGACCCCGGTGGAGAAAGTCGGTCACTTGAGCGCCGCGGACTCCTTGCCGTCCGGGTCTGAACACCCAGCGGTCTCGTTCGTCGTCGAGGGAGTCGATGAGCGGTGCCGTCCAGTGCGGAAGCACCGGCACGAGGCGTGCCCGCGACTCCCATACCGCGACATGGAGGATCCCGCTGCGCCACTCGAGGTCGGTGCCTCGGACCGCCAGCAGCTCACGGGTGGCAAGTCCCGCGCCCAGGCCGAGAGCGAGCAGCACGAGCGCATCACGACGCCGACTCGGACGACCCTGTCGCAGCGCCCAGCTCCTCAGCGACGCCACCTCCGCGATCGTGTACGGCGGGGTCGGCTCCGATCTCGGAAGGGGGAGCGTCCTGTCGTGCGCGGGTGTCACCGCCTCCACGATGGCGAGCAGCGTCGACCGGTACGTGGCGCGGCTGCTGCGAGAGAACTCGGGCATCCCGCGGTGAACGAACTCCTCCACCAGACGCCGCCGGAAGATCCGATCCATCTCGGCGGGGATACCCCGCGTCTGCCACGCCCACAGTGCGAACGCGGTCGCAGGCGGGAACAAGCTGCGCTCGTCCCGGTTCAACCTGCGGGCCGCAACGGCCACGGCGCCTGTGACTGCTGGTTCGAGCTCAGTCCAGTACGCGCCGGCTTTCACCGGCCGGTAGGGCGTCGGATCTGCGGGGCCTGACAACCCCGAGCCGCTCCCGGGCGTTGGCGTGGGCTGGTTCACCTCCCCGCCCCCGATCGAGGGGGACGCGGTACCCCTCGCAGGATGCCAGCGACAGGTTCGGTGGTGCGCCGGGTGAACCAGACGCCAGGGATGTCGAGGTCGAGCAGAAGCACCATCGGCTCCCCGACACGGCAGGTGGCGAGGAGGACGAGGTCCACCTCTTCACGACTGCGACGTTGAATCGGACTGCCGGAGGTGGGGAAGGTGGCGACTGTGCGGGTGTCAAGGTCGACACGCAACACGGTCCCGTCGTCGGTCTCCACCAGGTGTACGCCGCTCATGTCATCGGTGAGAAACGGTTCCGAGAGCGCAGCGTCCACGTCCAACCCCCTTCGGTATACCGGCTTCGTCGACATCGCCACGGTACGAATCCGCGCATGCCCGAGTCCGCCGACTCAGCGACAACGACAGCGCCACGCCGCGCGGTCACACGGCGCACACCCACTGCGCATAGGTCCATGGGGCGCACCTCCGCGTCCCCGAAAGGACCACCGGACCGTCGTGAACGAACCCCACCTCCATGCGATGGCGGACGCGATCTGGCGCGCCGCCGACCCCGGCGACACCGCCGCCGCGCGCTACGCCGCAGCCGCCGAGCACTTCCTCTCGGGTGTTCCGGTGGTGTACGTCCGGCCGACCAAATGGATCCTCACTTTGAGGGCATACGAACGGTTCTGGGAGCAGCACGACCGGACCCCACGCGAGAACACCCGGGCGCGCAGCACCCTCCCCGCCGCCGAACGTCACCTCGGCGAATGGGCGCGGTATCAGAGACGCTTCGAGGAGCACCTCAACGGATACCAGCTCGGCCGGCTCGAGGTGTCACCGGCGTTCGTGTGGGATCTTCGCGGCGCGAACTGGCACCGCCACCTCATCGCCTGCCACGCACACCGAGCCGAAAGCGGACAGCTGCCCCGGCTGAACGCCGACGACACCGAGGAGTTCGCTCTCGCGCGATGGCTCGGCCGTCAGCTCCGCCGACTGCAACTCGGAAACCTCACCCCCGCACAAACCCGACAACTGAGCCTCCTCCTCGCCCACGATCCACGCCCCCGTTGACGAGAGTCGTCCCTGTCGGCGCGGACCTCGAGCAACGCCGGCTCGGATCCCCCTACAACAAGCCGCCCTTGTCCCTTGTGGAGCAACCCTCATGCGGGTGGGGCTCCGGCGGTACGGATGTCGTGCAGGGTGAGGGTGTGGATGTGTAGTCGGTGGAGGTCGACGATCGAGGCGTGGCCGTATTGGCCGTCGCAGCCGAGGCTGATGACGCGGCGTCCGTCGGCGGTGATGCCGCCGCCGGGGGCGTGCATGTGGCCGTGGAGAAGCAGTTCGGGGCGGACGGCGTCGAACACGTCCGTGATTCTTCTGCGGGAGGCGGCGGAGGCGGCGAGCGTGTCCCTGTCGAGGCCGAGGGGGTTGATGCGGAGGGAGTCGCCGACGGCGCGGACAGGGGTATGGGCCGGGGATTCGTGGGTGATCATGATGTCGGCGGGACCGCCAGCGATCGCGGCGGCGACGTGGGCGTCGGTGATCTCCTCGTCGGGCCACCAGTCTCGTCCTTCGGTGCGCCACCGCCGGTCCACCGAGGTCGCGCCTCCGAGGGACAGGATGCGTCGACCTCCGATGGTGAGCCGGTAGGGGCGAGGCAGGATCCAGGTCACTGCCGACACCCGCACTGCGTGCCCGGGGTGCGCGTCGAGCAATGGGGTCAGCTGGTTCCAGGGTTCGTGGTTGCCGAGCGTGACGTACACGCGGGTGATCCCGGCGGTGAGGAAACTGTCATCGCTGCGTTCGGGGTGGGTCCACCAATCCCCGGCCTGCAGGATCGTGTCCATCCCGGGCGCGATACGGCTGATCGCCCGTGCCACGCGCCGGATCCACCCGGTGTTGCCGTGCCAGTCCCCGCACACCGCGACCCGTTGCGCCGGCAGGTCGATGCTGTCCGCCGTCTCCCACACCCTCACGCGGCCTCCTCTTCGTCGTTATGTCGCTCACTAGGGTCGTGTGAGGTTGTCCGCTTCCCAGAGCAGGTCCAGCAGCCAAGTGAGGTCGCGGCCCTGCTGCAGCCAATCGACAGGGGTAGTTCCGTCGAGTTCTTCCCATGGCGTGGTCATGATCGTTGTGACGTCCTTCGTGGGTCTGCCCGGCGCCGCGATGGTGAGCAGCACCTGATGCAGCCCGGGGAGGGGCCGCCCGGTGTGATCGAACTGCCAGACGGGGAACATCAGTCCCTGCGCGGTGGCGTCGGCGATGATCTCCCCACGCGCCCGTCGCGCCCGGACCGTGGACGCCGACACCCCCCACTTGCTCGCCAACTCACCCGTCGATGCCCACGCCACACCGCCGGCGTTTCCGGGTGGGTCGAGTGTGCGTTTGAGGTGATCGTTCTGTTCGGGGGAGTCGGGGAGCAGCGGAGGGACCCCGCCCTCGACGGCAAACTGCTTCTCTTCTTGGGTTAGGCCGGTGCTGCGGCAGAAGGCGTTTCCGGTAGCGGCGCGGAGCCGGCCGCCGCGGTACCGGTGGAGGGTGCCGACCAGGCGCAGCACCGTTGACCACGACGGGTCATCCGGGTGCGGGTTCTGTCGGTACGCGTGCTGGAGCTCTTCGATGTCGAGAACCTGGGCGCGGGCGAGGGCGGCGAGGTACCGGGCGGTGTCGCTGTCTGACGGGAACGCCTGGGTCAGCGCCGCCCGGGCGCTGACCCAGCGGGCGTGACCTTCGACGGTGCCCCACCGTTCCTGGATCCGCTGCCTCCGACGCTGATTCATCTGCCCATGTTGCCGCCGCCGCAACTCCCCCTGCCCCTCCCGGCTGCTGACCAGCTCCAACCACTCCGACATCACCGCCACGTCCTGGGCCGTGATCCCCGTGTGCGGGTCGGTCACCCGATGCACGTAGGTGAGGGTCCGATCCAGACGCCCTCGGTGATGCCGCAGCGGCCCGGGACGGTCATCGACCCACAGCACCGGACGTCCTGCGGTAGCGGCCGCGATGTTCCGCGCCTTCCACTGCGCGGACGTCTCCGACAATCCCGCACCCGTGTCCGGCACCACCGGTAACTGGGGCAGACCCAGAGGGCCCGCGAAGTACCGGTTCGCGTGCTCCTGCCAGGTCGTGCACCACTGGACATCGACGCCCCGCTCGACGAGGCTCCTGACCCATCGTGCTCCTGCGGCGGAGAAGAAATGCTCCTGTCTCCACTTGCCCGTCGAGTCCCATGGCGGTTGCGAGTGGAAGACGTCCGGATACTCGTCACGGGTCATTGTGATCGTCACGGACTCTGCCTCGAACTCCGGAAACGGTGGCGGAGGCACTCGCAGCACACCATCCACGTCGAGTGCCACTACCGGTCGATAGCGATCGAGCGCCCCCATGCCTACCTCCTGCCGTGTGGTGGCTGACATCGGGACTCGTTGTGACACCCCGGGGTGTGACCCGAAGGGGTCACCACCCGGAGTGTCGCACCGGCTCCCGCCGCCGTGCGCTCCTTCGGTCGTGATTCGTCGATGAGTCGGTGAACCGTCGCAGCTTCACCGCCGGACCTTCGCCGTCATGGCCTGACGGTCGCCAGACCGTTCGGCGACGTATCGGGACACCCGGCTCGCTGCTCGGCACCGACCACGGCTGACTCACGGTACGGTCGTCGGTGTGAACCGGATCAGCGACTGGGCGCGGAAGCGGTGGGACGCACGAGCCCCATCCGACGAGGCCGATGACCCCGCGCTCGAGTTCGACGGCGACACCATCCGTCTGTCCGAGGTCACCCCGCGCGTCGAAGCCAAAACTCGAGAACTCAAGGACACCCTCCGCGCACTCGGAGCCGACCGGCGCACACTTCGCATGGTCGATGAGCTCGAAGGGCTCGTTGGTGTGTAAGGATGCTCCCTGCCAAACGTGTGGCGCCCTTAGCCCGCACTCTGCGTCGCTGCGGTCAATGGCGCCGCCGACGATCTGCCTCCACCGGCGGGCACGCCCCTGCACGCGAACTTCGCGCGACAGATGAGGGCAGGTGAGGGCCGTCTTCCCGGTCATGTCGCGATGCGCCGATACATTGAGAGCACCCCGCGAAGACCACACCAAGAGCGCCGCACCGGCGCGAGGAGAAGTACAGGCCAATGACGCCGACCACCAAAGAAGCCCAGCGCGCAGAACTGCACAAGACCATCTGGCGGATCGCGAACGACCTGCGCGGGTCGGTCGATGGCTGGGACTTCAAGAGCTACGTGCTCGGCATGCTGTTCTACCGCTTCATCTCCGAGAACCTCACCGCCTACATCAACAACGGCGAACACGAAGCCGGCGAGACCGACTTCGACTACGCACGCCTCCCCGACGCTGAGGCCGAGTTCGGCCGCACGGAAACCGTCGCGGAAAAGGGGTTCTACGTCCTGCCTTCCGAACTCTTCCAGAACGTCCGCAGGCGCGCGCCGAAGGACGACAACCTCAACGAGACCCTTGAACGAGTCTTCAAGAACATCGAAGGCTCGGCCGTCGGCACTGACAGCGAAAACGACCTCAAAGGCCTCTTCGACGACCTCGACATCAATAGCTCCAAGCTCGGCAACACCGTCGCCAAACGCAACGAAAAGCTAGTGAAGCTGCTCGACGCGATCGGCGACCTCCCCCTCGGCAACTTCGAGGACAACTCCATCGACCTGTTCGGCGACGCCTACGAGTACCTCATGCAGATGTATGCCTCGCAGGCAGGCAAGTCCGGTGGTGAGTACTACACACCGCAGGAAGTCTCCGAGGTGCTCGCCCGCATCACCGTCATGGGCAAGACCCGCGTCAACAAGGTCTACGACCCCGCTGCCGGATCCGGTTCGCTGCTGCTCAAGTTCGCCAAGGTGCTCGGCCGCGAGAACATCGGCGGGTTCTACGGTCAGGAGATCAACCTGACCACCTACAACCTCGCCCGGATCAACATGTTCCTCCACGACGTCAACTACGAGAAGTTCGACATCGCCCACGGCGACACCCTCACCGACCCGCACCACTGGGACGACGAACCCTTTGAAGCGATCGTCTCCAATCCGCCCTACTCCATCAAATGGGACGGCGACGCCAACCCGCTCCTGATCAACGACGAGCGTTTCGCGCCAGCTGGGGTGCTGGCGCCGAAGTCGAAGGCGGACCTCGCCTTCACCATGCACATCCTGAGCTGGCTCGCCGTCAACGGCACGGCCGCCATCGTCGAGTTCCCCGGTGTGCTCTACCGCGGGGGAGCGGAGCAGAAGATCCGCAAGTACCTCATCGACAACAACTACGTTGACGCCGTGATCCAGCTGCCGCCCGACCTTTTTTTCGGGACCACGATCGCGACCTGCATCATCGTGCTCAAGAAGTCAAAGACCGACAACGCGGTCTTGTTCGTGAACGCGTCGGACGAGTTCAAGCGGGTCGGCAACAAGAACAAGCTCACGCCTGACCACCAGCAGAACATCCTCCTTGCGCTGGAGAACCGCGAGGACGAAGACCACTTCGTCAAGCTGGTGCCGAACGAGGAGGTTGCCGCAAACGACTACAACATCTCAGTGTCGTCGTACGTCGAGCAGGAGGACACGCGCGACGTCATCGATATCACAGTGCTGAACGCAGACATCGCGCGCATCGTAGCTCGGCAGTCCGAACTCCGCGTTTCTATTGACGCGATTGTTGCGGATCTCGAAGGTTCCGCCGTATGAGTCACATCGATGATCTGATCGCCTCAGCTGCTCCGCAGGGCATCGAGTTCAGGACGCTCGGTGAAATCGCCGAACTCGTTCGCGGAAATGGCATGCCAAAGACAGACCTCACCGAGGCCGGCGTCGGTGCTATCCACTACGGGCAGATCTACACGCGCTACGGCGTTTGGACCACCAGCACCCTCTCCTACGTCGCTCCGGAGACCGCAGCCAAGCTCGCAAAGGCGAATCCGGGTGACATCATCATCACCAACACCAGCGAGAACGTCGAAGACGTCTGTAAGGCGGTGGCATGGCTCGGTGAACTGCCGATCGTGACCGGCGGTCACGCGACGGTCATACGCCATGGTCAGGATCCGAAGTATCTCGCGTACTGGTTTCAGTCGGAGTCATTCCGCAAACAAAAGAAGGCTCTGGCGACCGGCACAAAAGTCATTGATGTCTCGGCACGCCAACTAGCGAAAGTCCGAATCCCCGTGCCGCCTCTCGATGTGCAGCGTGAAATCGTGCGAATCTTGGATCAGTTCACTCAGCTGGAGGCGGAGCTGGAGGCGGAGCTGGAGGCCCGTCGACAGCAGTATGCCTACTACCGGGACTCGCTGGTGCGTGCCGTCGATGGCGATGTGGTCGCCCTGGGTCAACTCGGCACGTTCATCCGAGGTCGACGGTTTACCAAGAACGACGTTGTAGATGAGGGCATTCCGAGCATCCACTACGGCGAGATCTACACCGACTACGGCGTATCCGCATCCCGCGCGAATCGGGAGCTGCGTTCGGACATGGCGGGTCAGCTTAGGTACGCACAACCTCGCGACGTGATCTTTGCAGGCGTTGGCGAGACCGTCGAAGACGTTGGCAAGGCGGTCGCCTGGCTGGGCGACGGGCCGGTCGCGGTGCACGACGACACGTTCTCGTTCACGTCCGGACTCGACCCGAAGTACGTCGCTTATGCAGTTCAGACCAAGGATTTTCATGCTCAGAAGGCGAACTATGTCGCGCGCGGCAAGGTGAAGCGGCTCTCATCTGCCGGACTCGCCAAGATCACGATCCCGGTGCCAGGCCCCGCCGAACAGAAGCGCATTGTGGCGCTGCTCGATGGGTTCGACACGCTCGTCAACGACCTCCGCGTCGGTCTCCCCGCCGAACTGGCTGCACGCCGCCAGCAGTACGAGTACTACCGCGACAAGCTCCTCACCTTCGAGGAGGCCGCGGCATGAGCGACGCCTCTCCTCGCAAGTACGAACCGATCGCCGTCTCGGCAGAGTCGACTGTGGTCGCAGAGTACGTCCCCGACGCTCACGCCTCGGCGGCCTACCAGTCGGAGTCCGCGCTCGAGCACGAGCTGATTCGGCTCCTCGAGTCGCAGGCATACGAGTACCTTCCTGTCACGTCCGAGGCGCAGCTCGTGGCGAACCTGCGCACTCAGCTTGAGGCACTGAACCACATCACCTTCTCCGACGCGGAGTGGGCGGACTTCTTCGACAACAAGATCGCCGGCAAGAACGATGGCATCGTCGAGAAGACCGTGCGCATCCAGGAGGACCACGTCCAGCTCCTGAAGCGTGATGACGGCTCGACGAAGAACATCACGTTGCTGGACAAGCAGAACATCCACAACAACCGCCTACAGGTCATCAACCAGTACGAAATCGGCCAGGGTGGAGGCGGCGCGAACTTCGCCAACCGCTACGACGTCACGGTGCTCGTCAACGGCCTGCCGATGGTGCACATCGAGCTCAAGCGCCGCGGCGTCGACATCCGTGAGGCGTTCAACCAGATCGACCGCTATCAGCGGGACAGCTTCTGGGCCGGGTCTGGTTTGTTCGAGTATGTGCAGCTGTTCGTGATCAGCAACGGCACGCTGACGAAGTACTACTCGAACACGACGCGCACGCAGCACATCAGTGAGGGCAAGAAGCAGACCAAGGGCCGCAAGACGTCGAACTCGTTCGAGTTCACGTCCTGGTGGGCGGACGCACAGAACAAGCCGATCCAGGATCTAACCTCATTCGCGAGGACGTTCTTCGCCAAGCACACGCTGCTGAACATCCTCACCCGCTACTGCGTCCTCACTGCCGACCGGCTGCTCCTGGTGATGCGCCCGTACCAAATCGTCGCGACCGAGCGGATCCTGCAGCGCATCGACATCGCCACGAACTACAAGCAACTCGGCACGGTCGCCGCGGGCGGCTATGTCTGGCACACCACCGGGTCCGGCAAGACCCTGACGAGCTTCAAGACAGCACAACTGGCGTCGAAGCTGCCGAGTGTGGACAAGGTGCTGTTCGTCGTGGACCGCAAGGACCTCGACTACCAGACGATGCGTGAGTACGACCGGTTCCAGAAAGGCGCGGCCAACTCCAACACCTCAACAGCGGTGCTGAAGACGCAGCTGGAGGACCCGGGCGCGCGGATCATCATCACAACGATTCAGAAGCTGTCGACGTTCATCAAAGCGAACAAGGGGCATGCGATCACCAACGACCACGTCGTGATCATCTTCGACGAGTGCCACCGCTCACAGTTCGGTGACATGCACACCGACATCACCCGCGCGTTCAAGCGCTACAACCTCTTCGGCTTCACCGGGACACCGATCTTCGCCGCCAACGCCGGCGCCGGCGGCAACCCCCAGCTGAAGACCACCGAGCAGGCGTTCGGTGAGAAGCTGCACACCTACACGATCGTGGACGCGATCACCGACAAGAACGTGTTGCCGTTCCGGATCGATTACGTCAACACCGTCAAGGTCGGCACCGTCGTTGACAAGCAGGTGTCGGCCATCGACACCGAGAAGGCGCTGCTGGCGCCTGAGCGCATCAGCCAGGTCGTGCAGTACACGCTGGAGCACTTCGACCAGAAGACCAAACGCTCCTCGACGTATCAGCACTCGGTGGTGACGAACGTTGCCGCGTCGACCCGCGCCCGCCGTCAAGCCGAGGCTGTGCATGCCCCCAGGTCGGTGCGCGGCTTCAACGCCATCTTCGCCACCGCGTCGATCGACGCGGCGCGCCGCTACTACAACCACTTCCAGATTCAGCAGGAAGCCCTCCCTGCCGTCCGGCGCCTGAAGATCGGTCTCATCTACTCGTACGGGGCGAACGACGCCAGCGACGACGGCATCCTCGACGACGAAGCCTTCGACACCGACGCGCTCAGTACGGACGCGCGGGGCTTCCTCGAGGATGCGATCCAGGACTACAACGACATCTTCGGCACGAGCTACGACACCACCGCGCACAAGTTCCAGAACTACTACAAAGACCTCTCCCAGCGGCTGAAGAACCGGGAGCTGGACATGGTGATCGTGGTGAACATGTTCCTCACCGGCTTCGACGCGACCACTCTGAACACCCTCTTCGTCGACAAGAACCTGCGGGCGCACGGCCTCATCCAGGCGTACTCGCGCACCAACCGCATCCTGAACTCGGTGAAGACGTACGGCAACATCGTCGCCTTCCGTGACCTTGAGGAAGAGACCAACGCCGCCCTCGAGCTGTTCGGCAACAAGGACGCCCGCGGTGTCGTGCTCCTCAAACCCTATGGGGAGTACTACGGCGAGTACACCGAGAAGGCCGACGAGCTGCTGGCATCGTTCCCCCTCGGCCAGCAGATAGTCGGAGAAGCCGCGCAGAAAGACTTCATTCAACTGTTCGGCGCCATCCTGCGGCTGGAGAACATCCTCACTTCCTTCGACGACTTCGCCGGGCACGAGAGCCTCACCGAACGCCAGGTGCAGGACTATCGCAGCGTCTACCTTGACCTGTACGCCGAGTTCCGCACGCTCAAGGACGCCGACAAGGAACTCATCAACGACGACGTGGTGTTCGAGATCGAGCTGATCAAGCAGGTCGAGATCAACGTCGACTACATCCTGATGCTCGTCCAGAAGTACCGCAGCCAGCACGGTGACGGCGAGGACAAGGAGATCCGCGCTGAGATCTCCCGCGCCGTCGACGCGAGCCCGACCCTGCGCAACAAGAAGGACCTCATCGAAGCATTCGTTGACTCCGTCTCCGTCGACGGTGCCATCGACGAAGAATGGCAGGCGTTCATCGCCGCCAAGCGCGAAGCCGAGCTCGCGGCGATCATCGAGAACGAGCGACTCCGGGCCGACGCCACTCGCGCGTTCATCGAGACCGCGTTCCGCGACGGCACGCTCCGCACGACCGGCACCGCCATCACGAAGGTCCTGCCGCCCGCTTCCCGGTTTGCAGCGGATGGCGGACACGGCGAGAAGAAGCAGCGCGTGATCGAGAAGCTCGGCGCGTTCTTCGAGCGGTTCTTCGGACTAGGCAGCGACATCTAGGAAGACCCGGTCCCGTCAGGTCGTCGTCAGCGGCCCGTCGCTCGCAATAGCTCTTCTCTCGAGCCTCAGCCTCAGTCATGCCGACGACGGCGGACACCCCGGCGCACTTGCGCGGACAGCGCGAAAGGGACCGTGAGCGAGCATGGCCACCTCACCTGTCAGTCACGACGACCCTGTGCCCCGGGGAAGATCGAGGAGCGGAAGAAGCGCCTCAGCCGGCGGATCGACAGGAAGTCCCCAGTCCTCCCGAATCCGCTCGACAACCCGGAGGTCCAGCGCACCCGCGCTGTCTACTGCATACGCGGCGAGCGGCGCTGCGAGACCAGACCCGGCATCGACGACGTCCGCGAGCCGCGATCGAACGGTAGCCCACTCCCGCTGAACACGTTCGGTCGAGAGGTCCAGACGCCGTCGCTTGTCAACGAGCCGTGCTCTCATCGCGCGGAGCTCCGCGTGACCTGCAGGTGAGACGGCGTGCCGGAGCCACTCATCCATGAACCGCACATCGCCATCGGACGCACCGCCCGGAATGAACCTCGACCACGTCAACGCCCGCATCTTCGGCTTGCGATAGCGCTCCAGTAGATGCCGTCCAGCGCTCGTCAGCTCGTCGTGAACCCACAAGAGCGGTCGATCTGCATAGGCCGCCTGACTCAGCTGGCTGGCCTTCCAGTCGGCTTCGGTCGTGTGGAATCGCCCGTCGTCGGTTGTCGCAACGGGGAGTTCGGGGAGGCCGAGCGCAGGGCTGAAGTATGTGTTCGCGTACTGCTCGTACCGGCTCGACCAGACGACCTCGATACCTCGCTCCAGCGCACCCTTGACCCAGAGCACCCCGCGGCCGAGAAACGCCCACCGCTCGATGTGCTCGCCGCGTTCATCCCAGCCGGGAGCGCCGACGAAGCGAGTCGGGTACGCGTCGCGGCGGAATGTGATCTCCGCGCCGGTGCCCGTCAAGAACCTCGTCTCGAGAGAGGCAGGCAGGGGAAGACCGAGCAGTCCGGTCACCTCGATGGCGACAACGGGACGGAAAGCCTCGTTCGACATAGCACTGCCTCCCCGCGATGTGCACTGCGTGGGCTCGCGTGAACCCTCACGCTAGCCTCACGAGCCCGCTCGATTCCGCCGAGTCATCGACAAGAGGGTTACGACGTGGCAGAGGGGTGCAGGTGAGCTGTTGACCCTCATCCGCTGACGAAACGGGGAAACCCGCGGCATCGCACTCCCTGGAGGTGCACCGCCGCCGATGCTCGGTCCACCGATATCGATCTGAGAAGATCTGCGGTACGGGCCCGCGCGGCGGCCAGTCGGATATGAGTTGCGATACGAAGCAATAGGGGAGCGATGCAGCGAAGGTTCAGCTCGGTGATCCGGGTCGAGAAACCCGCCAGCAGCAACGGGCCGGAAGATGTCCTGTTGACCGGCGGACAGTTCGAGTGGACGTGGGCGGTTCCTATGCCGTACCGGGCGCTCGCGGATCCGCACGGCATCTGCGTGATGCCTATCTCGCCAGCTGACACGATCCGCCGAAACGAAGCGGGCCATCCAAAGGGAAACTTTCACCACGGCCTGGCGTACTTCGCCACCTTGCAGTCCTTCCTCACATATTCGTTCGGCTGGACGCGCCACGACCTCGGGCTGCTGTGGTGGTACCGGAACGACAGGCCGGTCGACGATCCTCGTATGGCCCTGCTCCGGGAGATATGGGACGCCGATGGGATGCTCGAGCGATACATGGCGTGGTGCATCGACCACGGCCCCGGTGAGTGGAAGGCTGGCCCGGGTACCCCCATTCGTCACTGGGCGAAGCACCTGAACCAGGCGCCCGCTGTTCTCACCGAAGCCGATCGGGAGAGGCTGAACGCGCAGCGGCGCTTAGCGGAGTCCGGCGACCTCTGCGCCAGCCCCTGGGGAATGCACCTCGAGGACGGAGGTCACATCGGCGCGCCCTCTGGACGGCAGTGGAAACACCTCCCGGTACCTGCGGAACTCGCCGAATCCGCACGGATCAGTCACAGCGACCCCGCCAGGGGGCGAGCCACCCTTGTGACCGAGCACGTCACCGGCTGGTACAGCACTCTGGCCGACCTCGGGGCCACACTCCCTCCACGGCCAGGCGGACGAAGCTGGCGCGTCGACGTCTTCGTGCAGCCGATCGGTTACCTCGGCGAGTACCGCCACTCCTGGTCAACCGGCCTATGGTTCGCCGGAAGGCACCGCTATCACGCCGTCGGCAACTAGGGAACACAGGCAGGCGTGCCATGGGACGCGTGATCCACTGTCGTCCCACGGTGGCAGACTCGACGCTATGCGTGTGGGGGCGGGGGCAATGAGTGAGTGACGCATCCATGGTGAACGACAACGTTGCTCGTGCATCGCAAGAGTGGAAGAGCGCCCTCATCGACGTCAGCGGCACGAACCGCCTGCTGCACTTCAAACCCACCAGCACCACGCTTGACCTTTCTTCTGCGACCGAACGCGGTCTGCTCCGCCTGTTCCGGGGCGACGGCGTTTCGGTACGCGACTTGTACGCGGATCGAACCGCCGCGGACCACGCCGCCCGCGCTGCCGCAGCGCTGCACCGCAAGCAACGCGAAGCTACCGAGGAGTACGGCGTCTCGGTCACCTACCTCGCTCTCGGCTTCGCGACCTGGGACCCGGAAAGCAACCGGGCACTCGCCGAAGCGGAAGCCGACGAGCTTGGTGAAGAGGTACCCGCCCGCGTACGGCGGGGGCCTTCACCGAACGCGCCGGTCCTGCTGCGCCCTGTCGAGGTCATCCGCCGCCGCGGCGTCACCGACGACTGGGAGATCAAGCTCGTCGACGACTTCCAGGTCAACGGCGTCCTCCTCCACGTGGTCAACTCCGACCGCCCACGAATCCTCGAGGAAAAGCTCCTCGAACCAACGGCGGACTTCGAAACCGCAACCATCACACCTGGCATCAACACCACCCTGCAAGGCGTCCTCGACGCAGTCCGCAGCGGCTGCGCCGACATCGCCGGATTCGCCGCTCACGGCAACATGGTCATCGGCACCTTCTCCTACCAGAAGCAGCCGATGGTCAACGACGTCGCCAACCTCGCGGCGCTGACCCGCTCGGACCTGGCCGCCGCCCTCGCCGGTGACGTTGAAGCCGCCGCACGAGTCCGGGCAGCGGCATCCCACATCGCGGTCACCGAGGCCGACCCGGACTACGCGCCAGTGGACTCGGAATACCTGGTCCTTGACGCGGACGCCAGCCAGTCGTACGTCGTCAACGCAGCGCTCGCCGGAAAGAACCTTGTCGTCCAGGGGCCTCCCGGGACGGGAAAAAGCCAAACGATCGCGAATGTGATTGCCGCGTTGGTGGCCGACGGCAAGCACGTGCTGTTCGTCGCCCAGAAGCGCGCGGCAATCACGGCTGTCCTGGACCGACTACAGGGCGCGGACCTCTCGCATCTGCTTCTTGATCTGTTCGCCGCGGACGGCTCGCGACGTGTCATTGCTGAGCAGCTTCGTACCGTCTTGGACCGGCAGCAGCAGATCGGCGAGCCAGACACGTCCTACCTGCACGCGCGGCTGACCTCATCGCGCGACCGCCTCGTCCGCCACAACGATGCGCTCTTCGCGCCCACGCACGGCTGGGGTGCCAGCATCCACGAACTGCGCGTCGCATCGCTCGGGTTCCCACCCGAAGCGCAGACTCCTCTACGGCTGAACCCCGCAACGTTCAACGGGTGGAAGCTGGACACGCTCGGTTCCGCCCAGACAGACATCGACGAACTCGGCAGACTCGGTGCACTTGACCCCGAATGGAACACCCACCCCGGCTGGTCGCCCGCGGCGATGACGAGCGCAGACGAGGCCGAACGACTCCGTCAGCTCGCGCTCGACCTGCGGTGGACAACCCTCCCCGCGCTCACCCACCAGTTCTCCGAAGCAGCGGCCCTCAGCGGGCACAGCGCTCCACGCGGGATCCAGGAGTCAGACGCGCTCACCGCGATGCATCACGACGCAGCGCGCGTCGCCGCAGTCAGCGCCGAACTGCTGAACGGAGCGGACCTCGATGCGATGCTCGCGGGGGTATCCAAGCCCCACCGCCGGGAAATGACCGGCATGACCTGGTCGCGCCGGCGGGAAGGCAAGAAAGCACTCGCGCGACTCATGCCCGGGACCTCGGCACGTGACCGCGTGAACCTCCTCCTCATCGCCCGCGCTGTCCGAACCGCATGGCAGAACACCCCGGTCACGCCCTACTTCGCAGCAGAGACGATGGTCAGCGCGTACGGGGAAGCGAGGGAAAGCATCGCTCACATCGATCGTGCCCTCCAGGGCGTGTCGCTGGCGTCGATGAACTTCGATGCCGCCGCCTCCGCGCTCGACACCGTGCTCGCGGATACACGCACGGGTCAGATGATGCGCGCCCACGGACTCGAGCAGAATCTGGTCCGCCTCGGGCTCGGCCCCGTGGTCGCGCTGCTGCGCGCGCGCGCCGCCACACGCGAACTCGGGCTCGCACGGCCGAGCGAAGTTCTTCGGTGGGTGTGCGTCCGCTCGGTCCTCGAGGCGGCAGAGCTGGCGAACCCCGCGATCGCTGGGGTTCGCGGTGACGTGCTCAGCGACGCGACCGCGGCGTTTCAGCAGCTGGACAGCAGCCACCTCCAGGCCAATGCCGCCCGGGTGCGCCGCAAGGCGGCGGTCTACCTGAAGCACGCGTTCGACACCTTTCCGGACCAGCACAGCGCCCTGAAGACCGAGGTCACCAGGAAACGGAACTTCCGCCCCGTACGGCGCTTGTTCGACGAGGTACCTGACGTCCTGCTCGCGGCTAAGCCCGTCTGGGCGATGAGCCCACTGCAGGTCTCGCGGATTCTCCCGGCTGCGCAGTGTTTCGACGTCGTGATCTTCGATGAGGCCAGTCAGGTCAAACCGGCTGACGCTATCCCCGCCCTGGTACGCGGCCGGCAGGCGATCGTGGCAGGTGACTCTCGCCAGCTCCCGCCGACGGAGTTCTTCACCAAGGTCCTGGAAGACGAGGAAGAACCCGAAGACGATGCCCCGCTGGAAAGCACCGATGAGGTATTGCCAGCGAAGCCGGCAACAAGGCCGCGCTCGTCGTACACCCGAGATGCGGAGAGTGTCCTGTTCGCTATGGACCGACTCCTCGCCGGGCAGAGCCGAAGCCTCCAGTGGCATTACCGTTCCTATGACGAACGCCTGATCGCCGTATCCAATAAGCACGTGTATGACGGGAGCCTGACGACCTTTCCAGCGCCCGACGCTCTCAAGTCCATCCGGCACGAGGTCGTTCCGTATAGCCCGGGCATCTCCGGCGGCACCAATAGTCCTGAACTCGAAGTCCGCCGCATCGTGGAACTCGTTCGCGAACAGGTCACAGCGCACCCAGGCGAAAGCGTCGGCATCATCGCATTCGGCATCAAGCACGAGGCACGCATCGAACGCGCCCTCGAGCTCGCCATGCAAGAAGACGCCGCCTTTGAAAGGTCTCTCAACGCCAACCGTGACGAGCCCTGGTTCGTGAAAGCGATCGAGCGCGTCCAAGGCGACGAACGCGACGCGATCATCCTGTCAGTCGGATACGGAAAGAGCGCTGACGGCCGGCTTCGCTACTTCTGGGGCCCTCTCCTGAAAGAAGGCGGCGAACGCCGACTCAACGTCGCGATCTCCCGGGCGAAGAGGCGGATGACCCTCGTCACCAGCTTCTCGAAGGACGACGTTCCGGCTGACGGGCACCCCTCGGCCGGATACCGCCTCATGTTCAACTTCGTCCGATTCATGGACTCCGGTGGTCGCGACCTCGCCGACGGAACCGCACGGACGGTCGGCCTGAATCCGTTCGAAATCGACATCAAACGCCGCCTGGAAGATGCCGGACTCGCGCTCGACTGCCAGGTGGGCGTGGCCGGGTACCGGCTCGACTTCGCCGTGCGACACCCCGACTTTCCGGGCAGGCACGTCCTCGCCATCGAAGCCGACGGTGCCGCATACCACTCCGGTCACACAGCTCGCGAACGCGACCGCCTCCGTCAAGAACTCCTCGAGCGCCGCGGATGGACCTTCCACAGGATCTGGAGCACTGACTGGTTCAACAACGCTGACCGCGAGGTCAAGCGGGCCGTGGCCGCCTACGAAGAAACTCTCCGGCGGGGTGATACGCCCAACCCGCATTCTGCCCCGACTCCGCTCAAGGTGTGGAACGAAGGGACAACTGAGCGCAAGCGGGCCCGCCCACGGTTCGAGCGGCGGGAACAGATCACCGATTACTCCATGTCCACGCTCATCGAACTCGTTCGTTTCGTCCGCTCCGACGACGTGCTCCGTTCCAAGGAGGACGAGCAGCGTCTGCTGCTGAATGAACTTGGCTACTCGCGCCTGGGAAGCAGAATCCAAGCCGTACTATCCCGTGCCCAGGAGCTTGCCTAGCGTTCAACGGGAGCTGGGCAGCGCGCTATGGCTAGTGCGTGTGCGCGAGGTTGCGGCGACTGGCCGTTACAGCGAGACGTATGCGGTGAGGTCGTCTTCTTCGTCTCCACGGTTGTATCGGTAGTAGTCGACGAGTCGCTTGAGTTCTCGCTTGGTGAGGTCGCCGCTGTCGTATCGCTTCATCCGCGTGATCAACTCGTTCCACGGGATGGCGCTTTCGCCAAGCACGCGGACGTCATTGAGGACCTGTCGCATGATGCTCACCTGGTGCAGATGGCGAGTATCGGGCTTCCAGTTGTAGTTCGCGATCCGTTCGGCGAGGCAGTGGCCACAAAACCCGAAGTAGCGAAAGGTCCCTTTGGCCTGTTCGGTATCGAAGATCTCTCGGACCCGGTCCATCCGGCACAAGGCCGTCGGTTCCTCGGTCCTCGAAGCGTGCGTGCAGCTGACTTCGTGGAACACGCACCCGTGAGGTCCAGCCCACGCTAGGACCGTAGAGGTGTCGTCGTTCCACCACTTGGCTCGGAACTTCCAGCCCCTCAGATCCTGTTGGCCCGGGGTGTCAGGCTGGCGCAGGTTTTCCGGGTCCACGAGTTTTAGGTCGGCCATCAGTGAAAGCTCCCAATCGTCAGGCGGGTGACATCGGTGTCACGCGCGTACGGTCACAAGTGTCTCGTCGGGTCGGGCGATCGAGCACGGTGCTCACCTCACCTCACCTCACCTCGCTCCAGCGGTGCGCCTGCTCAGCGGTGATCGCCACGTAGAGCTGATCGCGAGCTTGGAGATTCCTCCCCGCCACGTTGGCCAGCGGCCACATGGGCTGCGCGGCGTTCGGCTCCCGCTCCCAGGTGGGCACATCGGGGTAGTGCTTGCGCAGGTGTGCGCCGAGCTTGCGGCACGCAGCCCGCCACTCGTTCACCGTCATCTCGGTCTCTTCGGCGATCCCCTCAGTCGAGATGAACTCGCCGGGCGTGTGAGCGCACAGATCCATCACTCGCGAGAACCGCTCGGTAGTGATCGTGGACCCTTCCGCCAGCCGGGAAAGAGCCTCGAGGGGCCACGGCTTGTGCTCATCGAGAACCTTCCGCTTGACCGCCTCCACAGCGAGCTGGGTATCACGGAGCGCTTCCGCGCTCGGAGCGGGCGGCTCGCCACGCTGCTCCTGCCGAAAGTCGATCATGTGCTTCAGCTCGTCGTAGTCCTGCTTCGGGACGGCGAGCAGCATCCAATCAGTTCCCATGATGAGCATCTCCACGTCTTCAAACGGCTTCGTCGGGCTGTTGCGGATCAGAGTAACCCATTACCCAATAATCGAGCAAGAGAGGGGTTGGAGCCGTTAGCCGCACAGGCCATCAGCTCCCGGGGCGTGACCTCGGGACGAGCGTCGTACTCTCAGCGATCTGCGATGCCCTCGTGTGCGACCAAGTGCGGCAGTCGATATCGCGTGCGCGCGCGGCAGGTGAGCGGCGAGAAGGACTTCGAGGCTGACGACGCCGACGCAGTGCTGTGCGGTCCTAGGCGAAGAAGTCTTCGTCGACCTCGACGATGTCGTATGTGTCGCGGATCTGGACACCGACCCGGTATCGGATCATCAGGTCTGCAAGGCGGCTGCCGTCGATCAATATGACGCGGGTGGGAACACTGTTGGCGTAGGTCCGCGCACCTTCCGAGAAGCGGCTTGTCGTGATGAAGACGCCGCGGTCGGCCTTGCCGCTGAGTGCGCCCACAAACGCCTGAAGGTCGGGCCGTTGCACCACGTTGTCGGATGCGTACCGTTTGGCCTGGATGTAGACGCGGCTCAGCCCGAGGACATCTTGATCGATGACTCCGTCGATTCCACCATCGTTACTGAGCTGGGTCACCGATCCTTGGCCCGATGTGCCCCCGTACCCCATCGCGACCAGGAGCTTCACGACGGCCTGTTCGAAGAACGCGGGGTCCTTTCCCTGTAGTCGGGCCAGCAGTTCGCCGGCCACCTCCGCACGGATACGCTCCGTGCCTGTTTGAACCTGTTCGGTCGGGGTCATCGAGGTCGTCTCCACGGTGACGCCCGTCGTGCTGGCGGTGTCGCGTGGAATCCGGGGAGCGGTGACCTCATAAGCCCGGATGGGGGAGGAGGGATCACGTCCCAAGGCCCTGAGCTCTTGCTCGCGGACGCCTGTGGGGAAGTGCTCGAGGACCATTCGGCCGGCGTCGGTGATGGCGTAGTTCCCGCGTGCGGGGCGGGAGAGCGCGCCGATGTTCGTCAGGAACGACAGGCCCCATCCGATGCGGTTCTCGTAAAGCGCTTGACCCGAGGCGAGCACTTCCCGTGTCTGCGCCTCCGTGAGGCTCGCTTCCTGTGCCACACGTGGGCAGAGGTCACGTCGCGTACGAACGGCCCCGTCGCTCAGCACCCGGAGAGTGGGAATCATGAACTCTTCCCATGTCGGCATGCTTGTCATTCGTCATTCCCCCCGGTTCTGGACAGCCCGGGTCGTCGGCCAGACGGCCCCGCTGTCATGTCAGCGTTGCCGAACTGGACTGGCATTCACCCTACGGATGCCCCTCCCTACCGGTGCCTCGCATTCCGGCCGGGCACGTGCGCGAAGAGGGTGTTGGCTGGACCGCTCCGCAACCTCTTGGCTTGATCGCTCGTGCGAGATCATTCACTCGCTTTCTTCGACGCGTCGGCCGTCCGCGGGCCCCAGTTCCCCGGCCCCGGACGCTTCGCGTTCCAGCGGTCGATTGTCTGCTCGGACCACCCACGGGGCGCGTTCCGCCCGGTCCCGACGCGCACGTCAGGCTCAGGCAGACGCAGCTTCGCGACCGTGTTTCGGGAGACGCCGAGCCGGTCGGCCACGCCTTGTAAAGACAGGTACTCAACAGTCACGCCCCCCAGTATCACCCGCACTTACACGCATGTGTAGTGTGGATCGCGATTGGTTCCCTTCGATCCGATCAATCGGATGCCGCGACTTGGCCGTTGGCGGCATCCTCGCTCGTCCCGGGCTGCAACGCCCGGGACGAGCACCCTAGCCCTCGCTCCGGAGTGAGGTTCGTGAGGTCGGCGCCAACCCACCCACGATCAGTTTCGGACGTCCTCCCTCGGGACCCAGGAGAATCTGAACACGCGGTGCCGCGTGACCTCACCCATGGGCTGATTCTGTCGCTGACGTCGTGGTCACCGGGGCGCCGGACTCCGCGTCCCTTGACTCGGTGAGGCGCCCCAGCGCGGATGGCAACAGGAAAATCGAACTGGACCGACAGGAAACGCTCCCTTATAAGTCGGCGCCCACCGGCGTCACCACAGTTTTTGCCAACAACCCACCGGACAACGAAAGGGCCCGCCGTTCGGCGGGCCCTTTCGCGTCCCCCGTGCTGTCGTACCCCACGGGCCCGTCTGGACCGCGAGAGTACATCTGGCGGACGAGGGGGTGGGGGTGCGCCCGCGTCTCGGCGGTCGGATGTACTCTCGCGGTCCGGCGTGGGTGCGCGGGGCGGCGCCGCGCGGGCCGCGGCGGGGTCAGGAACCGGCGGGGTAGTCGAAGAAGCCGCGACCGGACTTGCGGCCCAGGTCGCCCGCGGCGACTTTGTCGCGGAGGATCTGCGGCGGTGCGAAGCGGTCGCCGAGCGTCTCATGCAGGTACTCCGCGATCCCCAGCCGGACGTCGAGGCCGACCAGGTCGGAGGTTCGCAGCGGGCCGGTGGCGTGCCGGTAGCCGAGCACCATCGCGGTGTCGATGTCCTCGGCGCTGGCGACGCCCTCTTCCAGCATCCGCATCGCCTCGAGCGCGATCGCCGCACCCAGGCGAGAACTGGCGAAACCCGGGGCGTCGTTGACGACGATCGGGGTCTTGCCGAGGGCAGCCACCCAGGTCTCCGCCTGCGCGCGCAGCTCGGGCGCCGTCCGCGGGGTGATGACGATCTCGACGAGTGCCGACGGGGGGACGGGGTTGAAGAAGTGCAGGCCACAGAATCGCTCCGGCCGTTGCAGCGTGCCGGCCAGGTCGGTGACCGAGAGCGATGACGTGTTAGTGGAGAGCCACGCGGATGCGCCGAGCACCTTCTCGGCCGCGGTCAGCGCCTCGACCTTCATCTCGAACGCCTCCGGAACGGCCTCGATGACCAGCTCGGCACCCGCCAGGTGGGCGAAGTCGGTGCCCACGCGCACGCGGGTGAGCAGGCGCTCGGCGTCGACGGAGGCGTCCCGTGCGGCGGCCTTGGCGACGCCGTCCTCGAGGCGCGCTCGCGCATGCTCAGCGGCGGTGTCATCCCGTTCGATCACCGTGATCTCGGCCCCGGCCTGGGCGAAGACCTGCGCAATACCCGCGCCCATCCTGCCGCTCCCGATCACGCCGACGGCTGCGGGCAGCGTCATGAGGTCTCCTTCGACCGGTCCAGGAATCGGGTCATGCGCTCGGTCTTGGCCTCGGACTCGAAGAGGATCGCCTGCGCGAGGTCATCGACGAGCGGATGCGCCGAGCGCGGTGCCGCGAGCACGCGCTTCGTCAGCCGGACGGCCAGGGGGTCCTGCTCGCAGATGCGGTCGGCGATCGCGTCGGCAGCGGCGATCAGGTCCTCGGGCTCGTGGACGGAAGCGACGAGGTTGACGCGGAGGGCCTCGTCGGCCGTGAGACGGCGGCCCGTGAAGAGGATCTCCTTCGCGAGGGGCTCTCCGACCAGTTCCAAGAGCCGCCAGGTCGCACCTGCGGCGGCCATAATCCCCAGCGCGGATTCCGGGTTTCCGAAGACGGCTCGCGTCGAGGCGACACGGATGTCGGCGGCGTAGGCCAGCTCCGCGCCTCCGCCCAGCGCGTAGCCGTCGACGGCGGCGATGACGGGCATCGGCAGCCGGGCGATGCGCGAGAACAGGGTCGAGTTGATCCCCTGAAGCGCGTCGTCGCGTCGCCGCTCCCGCAGAGTGCGGATGTCGGCGCCGCCCGCGAAGACGCCCTTCCCACCGGCATCCGCACCCGTGAGGATCAGGATGCGGGGATCCCGCTCCAGCTGAGAGCAGACGTCGTGCAGCTCGGACACCATTTCGTCGTCGATGGCGTTGCGCACGTCAGGGCGATGCAGCTCGACGGTGATCCGATCCGCGCCTTCGCGGAGAAGCAGGGTGTTCATCCGGCCAGGTTGCCATTTCGCGCCCCGCGCGTCCAATGCGCCGCGTCCGGCCGGCCCGCGAGAGAACACCTGACGCGCCAGAGTGCGGGTGCGCCCCACCGTCTCGTCCGCCAGATGTACTCTCGCGGTCCAGTCCGTCAGGGGGCGGAGGGCGCGGTGCGGGCGAGCCAGGCGGTGAAGGTCTCGGAACCGCGCTCGGCGTCGGGGCCCGGAAGTAGCGTGCCGTCGCGCTGGGCGCGGCCGAGAGGGCCGGGCAGGGGGATGCTGGGGATCCAGCCGCGGTGACCCGACGCGCGGGCGAAGCGGCGCACCATGTCGACCAGGGATTCCTCGCGCGGACCGGCGATCTCGACGTACCCGCGGGCAGGACCCTCGGCCAGATCGACCAGCCGCGCCGCGACCTCGCGGGCGGCGATCGGCTGCGTGCGCATGCGCGGGGCGAGGTGAAGCGGTCCCGCTTTCGCCGCCGCGTACATCTGCGGCGCGAACTCGTGGAACTGCGTCGCCCGCAGGATCGTCCAGTCCAGCGGCGCCTTCTCGACCAGCAGCTCCTGCGCGCGCTTGCCGGCGTAGTAGTCGTGCGGCGCGCGATCGACGCCCACGATCGAGAGCGCGACATGTCGCGTCACGCCGGCCGCGTGCTCGGCCTCCAGCAGCGAGCGCGTGACGGCCGAGAAGAATGCGGTGGCGGCATCCGCCTTCAACGTCGACACGTTGGTGACATCGATCACCACGTCGGTGCCGGCCAGCGCCTCGGCGACACCCGTCCCGGCGACGAGGTCGACCCCCGTCGATCGCGCGACGACGGCGACGTCGTGTCCGCGGGTCCGAGCCTCGGCCACGACCATCGTTCCGATCAGGCCGGTGCCCCCGGCGACGGCGATCTTCATCCTGCTTCTCCTATCCGTGCGGCCAGGCGGCTATCCGTGCGGCCAGTCCGCGACGGCGCGCGTGATGTCGCGACGCGTCGCCGCCGGCACTTTCTCGACGAGGTCGATCACGGCCTCGGTCCGGCCGCGAGCGGGCCGCCACGTCCCCACGACGACGCCGTCCACGAGCACGGCGGGGCGGAACACGCCGTTCGAGCCCGGCACGAGCGCCGCCAGCATCGACGGCGAGGCCACGAGCGATCGGTCGCCGTAACCGAGGATCCACTCGTCGAAGCCCGGCACGAGGGTGACCCCCGTGTGATCGCCCACCCCGGGCTCGCCGATCACCCAGGCCGGCTGACCGTCGACCGTCACCTCGACCAGATCCTCGACGGATGCCGCGACGCGCCGCAGCGCGGTCTTCGGCAGCTTGGTCCACCACGCCAGGTCGGTCAGCGTCACGGGCTGCCGTGCGGCGACGTACCGGCGGACGATGCCCGCGAGCGCCGCGTCGGGGTCGGCCGTGGCTGCGGCATCCGAGCGGGTCAGCAGCTGCTCGCCGCCGCCCGGAGCGAACGGACCCCAGTGCATGAGCCCCTCGACGCACAGGTGCATGAGCAGGTGGTAGCCGCGTCCCGCCTCGGTGCTGATCCCGGCGGACTCCCACACGGCGAGTATCTCGCCCCGGCGCAGGCCACCGCCCTCCAGCGCCTCGAGGGCGAGGTCGCGCGCCCGCCCGATGGTCCGGTCGTGGAGGTCGAGCTGCGCCCGCCGACGCACGGTGGCCTGGCGGATGCGGTCGCCCGTGAACGACAGCAGCACGGCGAGGCCGTCGGGTGTCGTGACGAAGAGGGTGCCGCGCATCGGCCAGCTGCGCACCAGCTCGCCGGCGTCGAAGCCGGCGACGACGTCGGCCACGGTGGTGCCCACGTCGGCGCGGAGCGCGACAGCCCGCAGCACGGCGGGCAGGTCCTGGCCCTGCAGCGCCACCATGTGCCGCGCCACGTCGGCGGGCGCGAGGGCGGATCCGCCCAGCAGCTGCGCCCGCCACCGCATCCGCCGTGCGTGCGTCGCCGTGATGTCCATCACCCGCCCACGCTAGCGGCACACCCCGACACCGGTCGTAGGCTGGCGGGCACCATGGGATTCACACGCGCCGAGCTGCAGGCCTTCCGCGGCCGCAGCGTGCCGGATCTGATGCCCGAGCATCCTCGGCTGGTCTTCGTCGGCATCAACCCGGGACTGTGGACGGCGGCGACCGGCGCGCACTTCGCCTACCCGGGCAACCGCTTCTATCCCGCGCTCGCGGCCGCGGGGATCATCTCGCGCCTGCCGCGCATCGACGACGACGGCATGGCCGAGGCCGATCGGCGGATGTTCCTCGACGCCGGCATCGGCATCTCGAACCTGGTGCGACGGGCGACGGCCCGCGCGGACGAGCTCACGCGCGACGAGCTGCGCGAGGGTGCCGCCGACCTCACCCGCGCGGTCGCCCAGTGGAAGCCGCGCGTGGTCGCGGTGGTCGGGCTCACGGCGTACCGGCAGGGCTTCCGACGGCCGAAGGCCCTCGCCGGTCGTCAAGACGGGATGCTGGCAGGCGCCGAACTGTGGGTCGTTCCGAACCCGAGCGGTCTGAACGCGCACGACACCGTGGCCACGCTCGCCGAGGCGTACGCCGCCCCGGCCCGGGCCGCCGGCATCCTGCCCTGATCGCGCGGGTTCCGGGACACCACCTCCGGCGTCCAGATCACGTGTTCTCGCCGAGCACACACGTCAGGCGCGCACGCAACCTGTGCGCTCGGCGATATGACGTGATCTGGACGAAGAGCAACGCGGGGAACCACGAAGGAATCCGGGGTTGCGGCATCCGCTCGGCACGGGTCGAATGGACTCGTGCACGCGAGTCGCCGACGGTCGCGCGCCGGATGGATCGTCGCCGGCGCGCTCGTCGTGGTGATCGCGCTGGCCGCACTGTGGATGCTGCGCCCCGGCGTCCCGCCCGAGCCCGAGGTCGCGGTCACGCAGACCCCGACCCCGACGCCGACGCAGACTCCCACGCCGACGCCCACCCCGAGCCCCGCCGCCCTCCCTGCCAACACCGCCTCGTACGACGTGGGGACGCTCCCCGAGGTGAGCGTGTTCGCCGTGATCCCGGCGCTGCCGGTCGACGACGAGCCGGCCGCCGCGCTCACGGGAGCCCTGGCGACGCCGCGAGGCGCGGGTGCCCCGGTGTTCGCCGACCCGCGAGGTGAGCCGGTGGCCTACCTGCCGAGCGAGCTGCGGTTCGACGGAACGACGGTGCCGGTGGTCGAACGGCACGAGCACTGGCTGAAGGTGCTGCTCGTCGGTCGGCAGGCGGTGCCGTCGGGCGGAGACCCGGGTCAGATCACCGGATGGCTGCGGGCCGCGGACGTGCAGGTGGCGGCATCCGAGGTGGCGGTCGAGGTCGACATCTCGGACCGCACGATCGACATCGTCCGCGACGGCGAGCCTGAGCGCGTGGCGACCGATTTCGCGTGGGGAACCGATGCGACGCCCACACCGACCGGTCGCACCTTCATCATGACCACGCGGGTCGTGCCCGAGTTCGCGTATACGCGCGGTCATCCCTTGGTGTACCTGGCGGTGCAGTCGCCGACGCTCGACGGGTTCGGGGGAGCGGATGTCGCCGTGACGGCGTTCCACTACCACGACGAGAGGTCGGGGGCGATCTCGAACGGCTGCATCCGGCTCGACCCTGCGGCGATCTCGGCGCTCGCCGCCCTGCCGCTCGGAACGCCGGTTCACATCCGCCCGTAGCGCGTGACGAAGGTCCTGTCGGGCCCGTCCCCCCGGGAGTACCGTGAGCGCCAGGGGCCCACATGACCGCTCGACTGACGTTCCACGGAGCCGTGGACACCGTGACCGGATCCCGCACGCTCGTCGAAGGCGGCGGCACGCGCATCCTGGTGGACTGCGGCCTGTTCCAGGGCTTCAAGGCGCTGCGCGAGCGCAACCGGCAGCCGTTCCCGGTGCCGCCGGCGAGCATCGACGCGGTCGTGGTGACCCACGCGCACCTCGACCACACCGGCTACCTGCCGGCACTGGTGAAGAACGGCTTCCGCGGCAGGATCCACGCCACGACCGGCACGACCGAGCTGAGCGGACTCATCCTTCCCGACAGCGGGTACCTCATGGAGGAGGAGGCGCGGTTCCGGGCGCGCCACCGCACGTCCAAGCACGAGCGGCCCGCGCCGCTGTACACGCGAGCGGATGCCGATGCCGCCGTCGACCGGTTCGTCTCGCACTCCTTCGACGACGACATCGACCTCGGCGGCGTGCGCGTGCGGTTCGTGCCGGCCGGGCACATCCTGGGCGCGGCGCAGGTGCGGATCGAGACCGAGGGACGCACGGCGCACTTCACCGGCGACCTCGGACGCGCCGACGATCCGCTCATGAATCCGCCGCGGCCGCTCGAGATGACCGACGTGCTGGTGACCGAGTCGACGTACGGCGATCGCGATCACGCCGAAGAGGACCCGGCGGATGTGCTCGCCGACGTCATCGGGCGGGTGTGCGGGCGCGGCGGGGTGGTGATCATCCCGGCGTTCGCGGTCGGGCGGGCCGAGTCGCTGCTGCTGCAGCTGGCGCGGCTGCGTCAGGCCGGGCGCATCCCCGAGGTGCCGGTGTTCCTCAACAGCCCGATGGCGATCAACGCCACCGAGATCTACCAGCGGCACCGCGACGAGCACCGCATCTCGAACGACGAGTTCGCGCACATGTACCAGCTGCCGACGCTCGTGCGGACGGTCGACGACTCCAAGCTGCTGAACCTGCGCGGCGGACCGTGCGTCATCATCTCCGCGAGCGGGATGCTGGAAGGCGGACGTGTGCTGCACCACGTGAACGCCTACGGGTCCGACCCGCGGAACGCGATCATCCTCACCGGCTTCCAGGCGGGCGGCACGCGCGGGGCGGCGCTGCAGCGCGGGCAGCGGAGCCTGCGGATCTTCGGACGCGACGTCGAGATCGAGGCCGAGGTGCACCAGATCGGGTCGCTGTCGGCGCACGCCGACCGGCGGCAGATCATGGACTGGCTGCGCACCGCCCCCGAGCCGCCCGGTCAGACGTTCCTGACCCACGGCGAGCCCGAGGCCGCCGACGCCCTGCGTCAGCAGATCGAGTGGCGGCTCGGCTGGAAGGTGCGGGTGCCGCGGCTCGGGGAGTCCGTGCTCATGTGACGCGGTGCTCATCCGACGGGTGCTCATCTGACGCGATGCGCGGCCTCCTCCAGCACGCGCACGGCCGCCTCGCCCGGATGCTGGTCCCGCAGTCGCCGGCCGAGCGCGCTCGCCGCATCGCGAACCGGCCCGTCGGCCAGCAACCTGTCGATCGCGGCGCGGATGACGGCGGGGTTGGCACGCGCCGACAGGGCCTCGCCGACGCCGAGCCGGGCGACGGCCGCGCCGATCACCGGCTGATCCGTCAGCGGGTTGGCGGGCAGCACGAGGACGGGGATGCCGTGGGCCAGCGCGCGGGCGGTGGTGCCGTGTCCGCCGTGCGAGACGACGAGCGACACCGTGGGCAGTTCCGCGGTGTGGTCGGCGTACGCGCGCAGGTCGACGCCCGCGGGGACGCGCAGGCGGCGCGGGTCGATCGCGGGGCCCGTCGTCACGAGCGCGGACAGTCCGTCGAGGGCATCGAGGATGCGCTGCAGCATCCGGTCCTGCCCGGGGACGGCGGCGGTGCTGAGACTGACCAGCACGCGCGGGCGGGTGGGAGCGGCCGCGACGGCGCCGATCGCCTCGGTGGGGCCGACGTGGTGCAGTCCCGCGGCATCGACGGGCGACTCGAACTCGGGGATCGCGGTGACGAGTTTCGTGCCCGGAGCGTGGAGGATGGCGGGGGCGTCGACGCCCAGCATCCGGATCACCCGCCCGAGGGGACCGTCGACGGCGCGGTCGAAGAAGCTGAAGAGGGTGTGGACGAGGCTGACGACGGGAAGCCCCGCCGCCAGCGCCTCGGCGGCGCCGCCGACGAGCAGGCAGTCGACGACGACGACGTCGGTGGGGGAGCGCCGGTACGACGCGACGATGTCGCGCCCGGCGCCGCGGTCCGCGAACGCGCGCGCCTGTCGCAGCGAGACGGCGACGAGGTTGCCGGGCTCGGTCGCCACGAATCGGCGTGCGGAGACGTAGGGCTCGACGGGGAATCCGGCGGCGGCGATCCGGGCCTGCTGCGCGGGTGCGGCGAGGAAGCGGGCCGAGCCGCCGGCGTCGACGACGGCCCGCGCGATGGCCAGGGCCGGGGGCAGGTTGCCGCCCGCGTCGAGGGTGGCGAAGAGGACAGTGGTCATGTCCGTGTTCTTTCGGGTGAAGCGGCGGCGGAGAGGGCTCCGTCGATGAGGAGTCGCATCCGCTGGCGGACGATTCCGGGTGCCAGTCCGCGGTCTCGGCGCAGCAGGCTCCACACCTGCAGGTCGGTCGCGACGGACAGGACGTCGACGAGCGCGTCGCGGTCGCGGACGTGCGTCAACTGCGGGGCAAAGGACTCTTCGACCCAGCGGCGGTGGACTCCCTTGCCCACCGAGGTGAAGCGGCGGATGCGGTCGTCGCTGGTCTCGGCCGCGACGAGGCGCACCACGAGTTCGCCCCAGACCTCGTAGTGGTCGACGACGGCGCGGATGGCGGCGTCGATGTCGCCGGGCTCGACGCGACGGTCGTCGGCGATCTGCGCGCTCGCCGCGCCCAGGGCGTGGGCGAACAGGGCGTCCTTGGAGCCGAAGTGACGGAGGACGGTCTGCACCGAGACTCCGGCACGTTCGGCGATCTGGTCGAGCGTGATCTCGAGCGTGAGCAGCTCGCGCGCCGCGGCGATGGTCGCCTCGACGATGGCGGTCTTCGTCGAGGCCGTGGCCTCGGCCCTGGCCGACTGCCGATAGGTGCGGGTCTGGCTCATGCCACGCACGCTAGACCCGCGTACATTTTCGTGTCAATACCCACTCACACGAAATGGGATACCGGTCGGCGAAACCGACGGGAAACAGCGCGGTGCTAGCGTGCCAACCCATGAGCACCCCCTTCACCGTGACTGTCTTCTGCGGGTCTGCCCCCGGCTTCGACCCGGTCTACGTGCAGACCGCCGCGCACGTGGGGTCGGTGATCGGCGAACGCGGCATGCACCTCGTGTACGGCGGCGGACACGTCGGACTCATGGGGACGTCCGCAAACGGAGCGCTCACCGCCGGCGGGACCGTGACGGGCGTGATCCCGCGGGCGCTGCAGTCGCGCGAGGCGATGCACGAGCATCTGACGGAGCTGATCGTGGTCGACACGATGCACGAGCGGAAGACGATCATGTCGGAGCGGGCCGACGCGTTCCTCGCCCTCCCCGGCGGGCCGGGAACGCTCGAAGAGCTCACCGAGCAGTGGACGTGGGCGCAGCTGGGCATCCACGAGAAGCCGTGCGGTGTGCTGAACGTCGACGGCTACTACGACCCCTTCATCGCACTCGTGCAGAACATGCGCGACAGGGGGTTCACCCACCGGCGCTACACCGACATGCTCGTGATCGGCGACGACATCGACGACGTGCTCGATCGGCTGCAGGCGTACGAGCCGCCGACACGGGTGTACCAGTCGCCGGGGGCCGAGATGTCGAGTTCTGAGCTTCCCGGCATCCGTCCCTGAGGCCCCGGCGCTTCGCGGGCGTGGGATGCTGGGTGTCGGACATCGAGGAGGATCCCCATGCAGCAGCGCCCGCTCGGCCGTACCGGCCGCAACGTCTCGGCGATCGGATTGGGCACCTGGCAGCTCGGCGCCGATTGGGGCCAGGTCAGTGAGACCGAGGCCGAGGCCGTGCTTGCGGCATCCGTCGCTTCGGGGGTGACGCTCTTCGACACCGCCGACGTGTACGGCGACGGTCGGAGCGAGACGCTCATCGGGCGTTTCATGTCGTCGCACGATGCCTACGGCGTGACCGTGGCGACGAAGATGGGCCGGCGCATGGCGCAGGAGCCCGGGAACTACACGCCCGAGAACTTCCGCGCGTGGACGGCCCGTTCGCGCGAGAACCTCGGCGTCGACACGCTGGATCTGGTGCAGCTGCACTGTCCGCCGACCGCGGTGATCGAGGACGACGCCACCTACGAGGCACTCGACGCCCTCGTCGCCGACGGTGCGATCAACGCGTACGGGGTGTCGGTCGAGACGACGGCGCAGGCGCTCGCCGCGATCAGGCGTCCGAACGTGACGAACGTGCAGATCATCTTCAATCCATTCCGGCTGAAGCCCATGGACGAGGTGCTGCCGGCGGCGGAGGCGGCGAAGGTCGCGATCTTCGCGCGGGTTCCGCTGGCGTCGGGGCTGCTGTCGGGCAAGTACTCGCCGTCGACCACCTTCGCCGACAACGACCACCGCACCTACAACCGGCAGGGCGAGGCCTTCGACAAGGGCGAGACGTTCTCGGGCGTCGACTTCGACGAGGGGCTCGCCGCGGTTCGCGAGCTGACCGAGGCGCTGCCGCCGAACGTGTCGCTGCCGCAGGCGACGCTCGCGTGGATCGCGACGCGGCCGGGTGTGACGAGCGTCATCCCTGGCGCGCGCAACGTCGACCAGGCGACGTCGAACGCGGATGCCGCAGCCCTCATCGACGGCGGCTTCGACGTCGAGGCTTTCGACGCCGTCGTCCGCGACGTGTACGACCGGCGCTTGCGCGAGGTCATCCACCCGCAGTGGTGAGGCGCGGCGCCGTGTCCGGTCGCTGAGCGAGGAGCGCAGCGACGAGACGAAGCGTGGCTGCCGAGCGCGGCGCGCTTCGTCTCGCTGCGCTCGCTCAGCGTCCGGGTTCTGGCGGGCGGGGCCCCGGTCGCTGAGTGAGGAGCGGAGCGACGAGACGAAGCGTGGCTGCCGCGCGTGGCGCGCTTCGTCTCGCTGCGCTCGCTCAGCGTCCGTGCGGTTCCGGTCGCTGAGCGAGGGGCGGAGCGACGAGACCAAGCGTGGCTGCCGTGCGTGGCCCGCTTCGTCTCGCTGCGCTAGCTCAGCGTCCGTGCGTTCCCGGTCGCTGAGCGAGGAGCGCAGCGACGAGACGAAGCGCGGCGGCACGCTCACGCGGCGTTGTAGTCATAGCGGGCTCGGCCGCCCAGGCGCGGTGTGCGGTGCGGATCGACATGCGGAGGCGGAATGAACCACACTTTCGCTGCGATGGTCCCGCCGTCGATCCGGATCTCCCACCCGTTGTCGTGAACGCGGTGGTGACACGACTCGCAGAGCAGCACGCCCCTCGAGAGGTCGGTCTTTCCGTTGTCCCGAGCCCACCAATCGAGGTGATGGGCTCTCGTCATTCCCGGTGGAGCGCCGCATCCGGCGCATCCGCCGTCTCTTTCGACGAGTGCGAGCCGCTGAGCCTGGGTGAAGAACCGCTTCTTCCGCCCCCAGTCGAGCAGTTCGCCCTCGGAGTCGAACACCGCGGGGATCACACCACCGCTCGCGGCCAGTTTGCGTGCCGCGGCGACGCTGATCGGGGTGTCGACACCGTCGACGAGCGCGTGGCCGTTGCCCGTCTGCAGGTCGTCGAGCGTCATCCGCACGACGACGGTGGCGCCGCCGAGCGGTAGATCGTTGTTGTCGCAGCCGACCGCGTGCGTCACCAGCCGCAGGAGAGCATCGAGCTGACGCTGAGCGTGCGAGCGCAGATCCGGTTCGGTGCCGAGCGGCCCGGGGGAGTCCCCGCCGCCGTGGCCGTGCCCGTGACCGCCATCGTGCCCGTGCGCCCCGGCGTCACCGAAGCCCCGGCCGCCGTCACCGAAGCCCCCGCCGTCACCCAAGCCCCGACCCGCGTCGCCGAAACCGCCCCCGTCGCTGCCGACCGAGTCCCCGTCACCGGCGGCGCGGCCGAACGCGTTTCGGTAGTCCGCTGAGACGATCGCCTGGATCGCCAGCTTCAGCGGCGCGCCCGAGGCCGCGTCGCATTTGACCTCCATGTGGAAGAACCCGTCGCGCTCGAACATCCGCAGACTGCCCTCGCCGCGGGCATCGCGCTCCCGCGGGGCGATGCCGTCGGGGTCGAGGTAGGCCTCGGCGCGGGCGATGATCTTCTTGAGCAGGTCGAGCGAGAGTCCGGAGGCCTGTTCCACCAGCATCCGCTCGGCCTTCTGCAGCGCGGCGAGATCCGCACGGAGCGCGGCGCGGTCGAGCATCGTGATGATGAGCGAGGCCGCCTGGGTTCCGATCGACGCGGACTTGAGGCCCTCAGCCACGTAGGGGTGCTTGGCGGGCATGGGCTCGCCGGTCAGCGACGTGCGCGGAGCCGTCGCCTGCCCGACCTTCACGAGACGGCTCGCCTCGCCCATCGTCGTTCCGGTGGTGGCGGCGATCAGCGTCACCGGGTTGCGGAAACCCTGCTGCTTGGCCAGGGCGTCGGGCCCGAGTTCGGGGCGCGACTCGCGGGCGATCTCGGCGGCGGTCGCGGCTTGCAGGCCGTTCACCGCGCGGGCGAGCACTCCGAGCGCGTCGTTCGCGGCGACGAGTCGAGACCGACCGAGGCTTTCGACGGTGGCGGGGGCTGTGCCCGCGGCATCCTGACCCGTCCACGCCGCCTGTAGAACCGACAGCGCATCGCGGATCGGCGCGAGCGGATCCACCTCATGCGATGTCGGGCTATCGATCATGTCTTCGATACTAGAGAGGGCCTCCGACATTGCATCTTCGAGCGGATGCCGCCCCGGGCAGCCGCGGAACCAGTCCAGCACTGACCGGGATGCCGCACCTGTACGAACAAAGATACGAAACTAAGCAAACTCCAACCGCATGACCCGTCGTCGCTTCGTCGGCGCGCTGACCTCGCGGAATCCGGCGGCCAGGAAGGGCCCGACGGCGCCGACGCTCATCTCGTCCCACGTGATCTCCTGCCCGCCCGTGACCATCGGATAGCCCTCGATCGCCTGGGCCCCGCGCGAGCGCGCGTGCGACACCGCCGCCGCGACCACCGGGTAGGTCAGCCCGCGCCCCCGGTACCCGCGCCGCACCACGAGGCACGGGATCGCCCACACGTCCGGGTCGTCGCGCGACTCGGTGCGGCCCTTCCATGGCACGGGTGACCCGCGCAGGCGCCCGTAGACCGAGCGCCGGTCGACCGCGCACCACGCCACGGGCTCGTCGTCGAGGTAGCCGACCAGCCCGATGGTCTCGGTCGCGCGGGGGTCGTCGCAGTGGGTCTCGGCCCGCAGGATCGCGCCGCGCTCGGCGACGGGGAGGTACCACCAGTCGCGATCGCCTAGGCGCTGACGCTGGCACTGGCAGCGTCCGGCCGTGCCGGTGAGGATCGCCTGCAGGTCATCCCACGACGCTTCGTTCGCGGGCACGATCCGCAGCCCGTCGATGTCGCCCGCCCTCGTCCTCCCCGGCATGCGCCCAACTTACGGATTCTCAGCGAAAAATTCAGGCGACATTGCGGTTACGCCGGGGACTCCCGGAGTAGCTTGATCCCCGAACCGGTTCTTGTGGGAAGAACCTGATGACTCTCGCTGGGGAAGAAGACATGAACACGCTCTCGCCGTACGCGCCTGCGCAGCCCATGCTGCGCTCGTCCCGCAACAACTCCGACGGTCCTGCCTCGCGGCGCACCCCGCCGTCCGCTCACGACAACGTCGTGGTGCCCGGGTTCGTCCCGCCCGCTCGTGAGCGCTTCGCTCCGCAGACTCCGGCTCACCGCCCGGGCTGGGCCGCCGGTACTGCTGCCCATGGCGATCGGATGCCGGTGGTCGTCCCCGCACGTCGCAATCGACTCGTCGCCGCATCACTCGTCTTCACCGGCCTCGGCATGGTCGCCGCCGGCGCCTCGCTATGGCGGCTCGGCGCGAGCGATGTGATGCTCGCCGGCATCGCCAGTGCCCTCGCCGTCGTGCTGCTCGTGCTCTCATCGGCACTCGCGATCGGCTCGCTGGTCGTCGGCATCAGCCGCCGCACCGGGTGGATCGCGCCCGCGATCGCGCTGCTGCTCGCGGTGGCCTCGCTCGCCGGGGCCCTCTACCTCGCCGCCGGCCAGGTGCTGGACCTGCAGCTGCCCACCTTCTGACCCCGAAGCTGCCCACCGTCTGATCACCCGGCACCCGCGCCGCCGCAAGCCCGCGCGCCCGGCATCCACCCCTCTTGATCTCGCGCTCGCGCGGGAGGACAGTGATCCCATCGACGGTGTGGGGCCGTCGCAGCGTTGCGGCGTCGCGCCATCCGCCGCGGCAAGGGGTTCCGGTCATGGCCGTCCGATCGTTCCGTCCCGTGTTCGCCGTCGCCCTCGCGGCACTCCTTGTCGGGGGCGTGTTCGCGCCCGCCGTCGCAGACGGCCCGCCCCCACCCGACTGGCAGCCGCACTCGTCGGTCGTCGTCGATGACGCGACGGTGTCGTGGCAGACGGCGACGTCGCGCTTCTCGCCGTTCGGCGGCACCGAGATGCTCGACGAGATGCCGGTGTATCGGCCCGACGTCGTGAACGACTCCGACCGCACGCGCTACTTCGCGCTGGGCACCGACTTCGTCACCCCCGGCGTGATCGACGAGATCTGGATGCCGGAAGGCTGGGGTGCCTTCAGCGAGGCGGCCGTGGACGTCGGACTCGCCGGGGAGTTCTGGTACGAACTGCTTCCGGGCCAGTCGATGTCAGCGACCGGTCGGTTCCCCGACGGGCTGCCGGCGTGGTCGGGGCACACGATCACGATCTTCGAACTCGACACCGCACCCGCGCCTGCGCCCGCTGCAGCCCCGGCCGCGACGCCGCTGCTGTCGATCACGACTCCGGGCCGCCATGTCCCCGCCGACCTGACCGTCGGCGACCTCGACAACATCTCGGCCGCGATGGGTGAGCGTGCCACGGTGTCGGGCAGCGGTCCGGTTCCGGAGGTGTTCGCGGGCGTGACGGCGACGGTGACGGCATCCGATCTGCCGCCGGGGGAACAGCTCGAGCTGTGGATCACGAAAGACACCAGCTACGCGTTCGTGCAGATCTTCGGCGGCGGACTCGCGGTCGGGTCGATCAAGGTCGGCGAGGGCACGGTCGCGCCCGACGGGAGTCTCGCCGCCACCTTCACCGTACCGACCGGCACGCCGGACGGGATCTACCAGCTGCTCGCCGGAGTGCGCGCCGAGCGGTACTGGCCGGCCGGCACGTACGACGACTTCCAGGTGAGTCAGCCGTTGACCGTGCTGACCGCGGCGTCGCCCGCGAGCCCGACCGAGCCCGTGTCGATCGCCGTCGACGGAGCCACGACGGTGTCGCTGACGTTCCCGAGCGGCGCGAGCGCGGGCGAGACGACGGTGATCCCGAGTTCGACCGGTCCGCTGCCCACCGGGTTCCAGCTGACCTCGGACCCGCCGCTGTACCTGCACATCGACTCGACGGTCGACTTCGACGGAGCGGTCACGGTGTGCTTCGCCTACGACGAGACCCAGTTCGCGACTCCGCCGCACATCTACCACTTCGACCCCGTGCTGTTCGAGTGGCAGCAGATCACGACCTCACGCTCGCCCGGAGTGGTGTGCGGCACGACGTCGAGTTTCTCGCCGTTCGTGCTCGCCATCCCCGACGCGTTCCCGTTCTCGGGCTTCCTCGCACCCGTCGCCGACGGCGAGCCCAACCTCGCGAAGGCGGGGCAGGCGATTCCCGTCAAGTTCTCACTCGGCGGCGACCGTGGGCTCGAGGTGCTGGTGACCGCGCGATTCCGCGACGAGGGCACGGTGCTGAACCCGACGGGGGAGTGGGTGGATGCCGCGGCGGCCGGCAACTCCGGGCTGACCTACGACGCCGCGAGCGACACCTATACCTACGTGTGGAAGACGAGCAAGGCGTGGGCGAACCACACCGGCCACTTCGAGATGACCCTCTCCGACGGTTCGACGCACACCTTCGACGTCTCGTTCCGCAAGTAGCCGCCGCGCGCTGTCGTGGGGGCGCGAATCCGCCGTACCGAGATCCCGCAACCCCGCATACGCTGACCCCATGGACGAGCTCACCGAAGAAGTGCGTGTCGCCGCCCCACTCGACACCGTGTGGAACGACTGGACCGACGCCGCCGCGGTCGAGGAGTGGTTCTGGCCCCCGCGCCTGCAGCCCGCCGCTCACATCGTGCCCGAGACATCGGGTACCTGGCTGGTGCGTTCCGTACCGGCCGACATGGCCGTGCTCGGGACGATCGTGTCGCTCAGCCCGCCGCATGTGATGCGGCTGCAGTGGGCGTGGGAGGGCGAGGACTTCAGCTCTGAGGTCGAGGTGAGTCTCGATACCGCGGATGCCGGTTCCACGCGCGTGCGCGTCGTCCACTCCGGGCTGCGCACCCCCGAGGAGTGCGCGTCGCACCAGCAGGGGTGGTCCGACTGCCTCTCCCGCTTGGTGGAGCGATACGCGTGAACTTCGAGTTCGATTCCACGGTCTTCCGCTGGTCGGGCCGCGAGGACTCCTCGTGGTACTTCGCCGCGCTGCCGCCCGAGCTGAGCGAAGAGATCCGTGAGATCCCGCGCCCGACCCGCGGTTTCGGATCGGTCCGCGTGCGCGTTCGGGTAGGCGGTTCAGAGTGGACGACGTCGATCTTCCCCGACAAGGGCCTCGGCACGTACGTGCTTCCGCTGAAGAGGTCCGTGCGCGACGCTGAAGGTCTTGCAGACGAAGGCCCCGTCACCGTCCAGCTGGTCGTCCTCGACGCGTGACCAGATCGTGATCCGATATACAACTCTCACTCTGTTCACACGAGTAACACGATCCCGCTAGCATCCGGGTGGGGGTTTTCCTGAGGGATTCTTTACCGAAGCAACAGCGGATTTCGTTGACGCGGTGGGACGGATAACGCCAGGATCGTCGGCAGGGGGAATCAGTGGCATCACACCCGTGCAGGCCGTCCCCACAACTGAGTTGATCGTCTCATAGGACAGTTCGCGGATCACTGGGGATCCAGTCCGAACGAATCGAGAAACTCAGGGCTTGTCATGTTCAACTAACAGGGGAGTACTGCGCTCATGCGTGCATTCATCAAGAACTACATCGCGGCCGAGAAGGCCCGTCGTGAGGAAGAGGGCCGCGAAGCTGGCTTCTCGCTCATCGAGCTCATCGTCGTCGTCGTCATCCTCGGCATCCTGGTCGCTATCGCGATCCCGGTGTTCCTGAACATCCAGGGGCAGGCTCGTGATAACGCCGCGGGGAGTGTGGCTGCCACCGCCGCAACGCAGGCCGCTTCGCAGATCGCACAGGGTGACCCGCTCGACATCTCGAACCTCGACACGGGCAACGTGGATCAGTTGGAGTTTGTCGACGCCTCCGGCGACACCGCAGCGACCGTCACGCCGCCGACGACGATCGAAACCATCTGCGTGTGGGCCGTCGTTGATGGTTCCGCAAACGCCTACGCCGGGCCTGGTTGCTAGTAGATGATCTAGTGGTGGGCGGGCCCCCGTATTGCCTGCCCACCACAAGGTCGGCTAGATGTTATGCGATCGCAGGATGATGCGGCTACGGGTGGCTTCGGATTGATCGAAGTCGTCGTGGCGATGCTGCTCTTAGGGGTCATCGCCATCGCAATCCTGCCCGCGCTCTGGCAGGGAGTCATGTACTCCTCGCAACAGTCCTCAACAGCGACCGCGACACGCTTCTTGAATTCTCTGGTTGAAGAGGCTCGCGAGTCTCCGAACTGTGCCTTTCTGTCGTCCGTCCTTGGACGCTCCACGACGGATGGTGAAGGAAATACCCTCACCAGTTCTGGCAGCCTCGCTGCGGGGTGCGCCCCGGGCGTAGCCGCGACGATAAGCATCTCGATCAGCAGCGCGGGCGAGACTCTCGCAAGCACGACGGCCAGAATCTACATTCCATGAGGCTTGCACGCGATGTGAGGGATGCGGGAGTAGGCGTCATCGAACTCATCGTGGCGATCGTTGTTTCTGGGATTGTTCTAGCGGGAGTCGCGACAGTCTTTGCTCGATCCTGGCAAACACAAGAGGAGGTCATGTCGGTTTCGCATGCGACAAATCGTGGCCAGGTGGTTGGCGCTGCGATTGAGAGAGCTGTGAGAAATGCCTTGTTCATCGAGGTCGCCGATGCCGGAACCGTACTACGCGTCAGCACATCCCTTGGGGGCAATCTCCGGTGTCAGGCGTTTCAGCTTTCACCCGGGGGGTCGGCGCGATTCATTACGTCGGGATCGGCGCTCGGCGATTCGACAACGTGGCCAGAGTGGCAAAACGGAATCACTGCCGATGGGGGGGCGGAGATTTTCAACGACTCGCTGCCGGGCCGCATAAGCTATCGATTCCAGATCGGTACCGAATCGGCGCCGGTGCGGTTCGCAGGCGAGATCTCGCCGCGGTCGAGCCCGGCCGCAGACAACGGGGGGTGCTGGCTGTGAATGCGCGTTTACGGCAAGTCATTGGGCGCAACGAGCGAGGGGCAGTGCTCGTGACCGTTGTTGTGGTTATGTTCGTGGGTTTTGTTCTTGCGAGCGCCATAGCAGCCGCAGTCGTGCACACGATCGACGCCAACCTTGGGAACGGCGACGATCTGGACGCGTTCGTCGCGGCCGAGTCTGGTCGGGACGTGGCCGTAGCTGCGATCGTCGACGGGTGCACGGCTGCTGACATGTCCGGTAGTGGAACCATCCCTGTGTACAGCTACGAGATCAGAACGGTAGATGGACCAGAACCGACCAGTTTCGATGCGCTGACATCGAACGCTTGCCCTACGGCCGACACTGACTACGTCGTCATCCGATCTATCGGAACGGGAGTGCGCGGCGGTACATCCACCATCGATAGCGTCTACCGCTGGTCGTCCCGATATTCGGACGTTCCCGGTGGCGTCGTGACCTACTTTTCGGGCTCGGTCTCCCAGGGTGTATCCCACTACACGGGAGACTTGGTGCTCCGAAATGGCAACTGGACGTGCACCGAGGGAGGGACCCTGACCGGGGACCTCTACGTGCTCAACGGGTCAGTAACGCTGAGCAATAATTGCGTCATCAACGGTGACATATTTGCCAGGGGTAACGTGGGTAGCAATTCACAGGACTGGCATGTAAGAGAGCGTCTCGCGAGCGGAAGTCCGGGAAACATCGTCACCGACGGTACGGTGAGTTTCACCTCCAACGGTGACCCTAGTGTGGCGGGAAGCATTCATTCGCGGGGGCAGGTAGCGCTGTCTGCGGCGGGCGGTGGTATCGGTACTGTGGGTGGAACTGTCACGTCGATGAACCCCACTGACTCGGTCGACACGGGCGCCTGGACTACAGGCGCGGTTTCTCTCGGAAGTAGCACCGAGCCTCCGTTCGTCCCCACTCTGGCTTGGCTTGAGGACGCGTCGAAGTGGATAGACCTGGATCGCACGTCCGGTTGGAATGGTGCAGGGGTCGAGATGCAGTCGGTCGTTTCCTCAAGCTGCAACACTGTGCTTCAGAACCAGGCTTCCGCGTCAACGTATGTACGTGGCGTTCTTGGCGCTGGCACTGCGCCCGTGATAATCGACTTCACTGCGTGCAATAAGAACGTGAGCGTGAAGCTCGACGTCGGCGCGACGATAAGGCGGGATGCCGTTGTTCTGGTCCCGCGCAACAGTTCCATGACGTTCGAACTTGGCAGCGGGCTGAGTGCTGACGCCGCGCGCCAGTTGCTGCTTGTCCACGAAGACGCCAACCGAGATGATCGCGACGTCGCTGGAGATCCTAAGCCGACGTGCGGAATCGGTGGCCAGGACGGATTCGATACCACGGGCCCGATTGACACTGACATACGGGTGATGATCTACTCCCCGTGCGGCCTCCAGGGCACAGTTACCGCGAGCTTTGAGGGCCAGCTTTACACCGACGACACTACTAACTTCCATGCAGGCTCGAATTACACATGCCGACCAATGTCGTGGCCCGGGGCGCTTCCCAGCCTCGGGTGCGCGATAAAGGGCTCCGGTGGAATCATCGACTCGACAACGATCATTCAGGAACTCGGCGAGCTCGTTTACCAGACTGAGCGATAACCCGTGGGGCCGCTTGAATTATTCATTGTCGTTGTCACGGGGCTTTTCGGAGCCTTGATCGGGTCATTCCTAAATGTGGTCGCTTATCGAGTTCCGGCCGGGGTCTCTCTCATGCGCGAGAGCCGTTGCCCACACTGTGATGCCTGGGTGAGACCATGGCAGAACGTGCCTGTCTTCGGGTGGCTTGCCTTGCGAGGACGGTGTGCCTCCTGTCGGGCTTCGATCTCGGTGCGGTACCCGGTCGTGGAGGCGATCACCGGCGTGGCGTTCGCGGGCGTCACTTGGTGGGTCCTCGCTGGCGGGGTGGGCGCTTCGTCTCGCTTTGCTCGCTCAGCGACCGGGGAGACGAGTGCGGGGTCCGAGGGGGGAGTTTGGGTGCTCGTCGTCGCGTGCCTCTACCTCGCGAGTGTCAGCATCGTGCTAGCGCTGATCGACCTCGACACCCACCGGCTGCCGAACGCGATTGTTTTGCCGAGTTACATCGTTGGTGGACTACTGCTCGCTCTCGCGAGTCTGCTCACCGGAGACTGGGTGGCCTTACTTCGGGGCGGGATCGGCATGGCCGCGCTGTACGCCTTCTACTTCGTCCTGAGGCTGGTTCGATCGGATGGCATGGGAGGTGGCGATGTGAAGCTCGCGGGCGTGCTCGGGCTCTACCTCGGCTACGTAGGGTGGGGAGCTCTCGTCGTGGGGGCATTCGTCGCATTCGTGATCGGCGGGATTTACGGCGTGGCGCTCATGTTGATGCGTCGCGCCAGCCGGAAGTCCGCGATACCGTTCGGCCCATGGATGATCCTCGGCGCCTGGGTGGGATTGCTCGTGGGTGAAGTCATAGCCCGCTGGTACATCGGATTGTTTGTGACAGTGTGAAGACTGCTATTGGGGAAGGTGAGAGCCGATGGCCAAGACACTCGTAGGGCTCGAGATTACCGAAGAGAGCGTGCGCGGTCTCGAGATGACGATGGGGCGGTCGCCGTCACTGGTCGCTGTCGGTGAGGTTCCGTTGCCTCGTGAGGCTGCGCGCGACTCCGAGGTGCTCGACCAGGATGCCGTCGCGTTGGCCCTCCGGCAACTATGGGCAGCGAGCGGGTTCAAGGGCAAGAGCGTGACTCTGGGGGTGGGAAGTCGCCGCATCCTCGTGCGCGAATACACGACGCAGGCCATGCCGCCGCAATTGCTGAAGCAGGCACTGCCCTACCAGGTCCAGGATCTCCTGCCTGTCCCCGTCTCGCAGGCGGTGTTGGACTTCTATCCCGCCTCCCAGATCGGCGACCAGGTGTCGGGGCTCCTCGTTGCGGCGGTGTCGGAGAACATCGAGCAGATGATCGAAACCCTCGGGAGGGCGAAGGTGCGCGTCGATCGGGTCGACCTGGTTCCGTTCGGACTCGCGCGCATCGCCAAAGGCCTTGCCCGGCCGGGCGAGACCGTCGCGATGATTCACCTGGGCGACCACACGTCGTTTGTCGGGGTCGTGACGGACGGCGTTCCGCACTTTGTGCGCATCATCCCCGTGGAAATCGCTACTGCGGCCGCCCTGCGAGTTGAGGCGGGCGCGATCGAACCCGAACCGAGCGAAGAAGAGGTCCTCGAACACGTCGGCGCGAGTGGGATCATCCCTCGCCGCGCCGGGGACGTCACGGGCACGCGCGCATCGCTGCGCGGAGGCCCCGCGCCCACCGCGCCCGCGGTCGCCGACCTCGTCTCTCGACTGCGCAGCACGGTCTCATTCTTCCAAGGGCGTGACGGCGGCACCCGGATCTCCCGCGCGCTCATCAGCGGCGCGGGGTACAACGCCGACGGCGTCGCTGATGCGATCGAGCGGGCCTTCGACATTCCGGTCGCGCCTGTCAGGCTCGAGCAAATACTCAATACGCAGGGCCGCCCACTCGCGGACGATCTTGCCTTCAACGCTGTCGCAACCGCAGGCGTGCTGCTCGGACAGGGGGCGAAATGAGCAGCGCCGTATCCAGCATCCCGTTCGGCGGGGTACCGCGCGTTAACCTGATTCCACGATCGGAGCTCGATCGTCGCGAGCGTGCCAGCACTGTGCGCAAGTGGATCTGGGGAGTCATTGGCGCGGTGCTCGCCTCGCTGGCGTTGATCGCAGGGGCGATGACCATCAACTGGCTGGCGGATCAGCGCCTTCTCGCCGAGCAGGCGCGCACCAACGCTCTGCTGACCGAACTGGGGAGCTTGTCAGAGGTCAGCGGTGCCATCGCGGCCGAGCGCGAGCTCATCGACTTCCGGGCTCAGTCGTCAGGCTCGGACTTCGCCTGGGCCCCGGTCGTGGCCGAGTTGCGTCGCTCGCTCCCCTCGGGAGTCGAACTGGGCGGCTTCGCCCTGACAACGGGCGGTGTCCCACAGGGCGAGGATCCCGCCGCCGGGGTGGGGCTGGCGGGAAGCCTCACGCTCAGCAGCCCGAACGCCATCGACATCGCGCAGACCGTGCGCGCGATGCGTGCGCTCGCGGGCGTTGCGGACGCGGACGGCAGGCTCGTGTCGACGAGCCAGCAGTCCGTCGGTGCCTACACCTACGAGATCTCTATCGCCTTCGACCAGTCGATCTACTCGGGCCGTTTCGCCGCCACGGAAGGGGAGCAGTGATGCCCAAGCAGCTCATCAACCTCATCGGCATCGTCGTATGCGCAGGCATCCTCGGCCTGGCGGTGGCCGTTGTGGCGCTTCCGATCTACTTCCAGTCCCTCGCGACGGGCACGCAGACCGCCGAGGTTGATCAGACCAATGACGTCTATCAGATACAGGTCGAGGGGCTGCGCGCGCAGGAAGAGCGGATGGGTGAGATCGAAGCATCCGTCTCCGAGTTGCGAACGCAGATGCCCGCCGCGAATGAATTCGACGATGTGTTCGAACTCGTCGCGCGGTCGGCGTCCGATGCCAACGTGCAGGTGCAGACCATCACGGCCGGGGAGAACGCGGCGTTCGCCGTTCGCACCGCACCGCTGGCAATCGGCGAGGAGCCCGAAGCGCCGGCGCCCGCTGAGCAGACCGCGGACCCCGCCGCCGGTGAGGCGACGGACCCCGCCGAGCCAGCAGCCCCCGAGCCCTTGCCTGCTCCCGTCGAGGGAGCACCGCTCGAGGGGCGTCAACAGGTCGACTTCACCATCACCGTCACAGCCACGCAACTGCAGGACGCCATCGGCTTCCTCGACCGGCTGCGCACCGGGCCCCGCCTACTGACCGCCATCGATACGACAGTCGTCCCCACGGGGACGGGATACGACGTATTGGTCTCGGCGCTCACCTACGTCCTCCCGGAGAACTGACATGACCGCGAACATGCTCGACGAGCTGCTCGGCGCGGCGGCTCGCGGCCGCGCATCGGACGTCCACCTCACCGCCGATGCGCAGGCGTTGATGCGCGTCGACGGCGACTTGGAGCCGATTCCGGGATACTCCGACATCATCTCTGCGTCATGGCTCGAAGCCGCCGCGTACGAGTTGATGTCGGCATCACAGCGCGAAGAGTTCCAGACGCATCACGAGGTCGACCTCGCGCACTCGATCGACGGCCTCGGTCGACTCCGCATCAATGTCTACCGGCAGCTGGGGGCCGTCGCGGTCGCCCTACGGTTCATCCCGAACAAGGTGTACACGCTCGAGCAGTTGGGCGCGCCCGTCATCGCGCGCGAGCTCGCGTTGAAGCCCCGTGGTCTCGTCCTTCTCACCGGCCCGACCGGATCGGGGAAGTCGACAACCCTGACGGCGATGGTCGACATCATCAATCACACGGTGCCTGCTCACGTGATCACTATTGAAGACCCGATTGAGTTCCAGCACGAGAGCAAGCGCTCGCTCATCCACCAGCGCGAGATCGGGTCGGACACTAACTCGTTCGCCGAGGCCCTTCGTCGCGTGCTGCGCCAGGACCCCGACGTCATCCTCGTCGGCGAGCTCCGCGACCCAGAGTCGATCCGCACCGCGCTATCGGCGGCGGAGACCGGTCACCTCGTGCTCTCGACCCTCCACACGCAGGGTGCCGCCAAGAGCGTCAACCGCATCATCGACGTGTTCCCTGCTGACCAGCAGCACCAGATCCGCGCTCAGCTCGGCGACACCCTGCAGGGTGTGATCAGCCAGACGCTCATGCCGCTATCCCAGACCGAGGGCCGGACGATCGCGACCGAGGTGCTCGTGAACACACCGGCTGTGGCCAACATGATCCGCGAGGGCCAGGTCGCGCAGCTGTACTCCGCGATGCAGGCTGGGCAGGCGGTCGGCATGCACACGCTCGACCAGGACCTCAAACGTCTGGTGTCAGAGGGCGTTATCTCGCTCACCGTGGCCAAGTCGTACGCCGTCGATCCGTCGACCCTCGAGAACGTCTACGTGCGCCCACGCGACCTCGACGCGGACGAGTGGAGCAACCGCGCCAGCGAGTGGCATCACGAGGACGCGGGAGTCTGACATGGCTATTTTGCAGGAGTTCCGCTACCGGGCGATCGACCCGCGCGGGGGAGCTGTGGTCAAGGGGACCATCGAAGCCGCAACTGAGGCCCAAGTCACTGGCAAGCTGAAAGCCCAGGGACTCACACCGCTCGAAGTCATCGAGCTGTCGAAGACCGGTCTCAACATGGAGATCAAGATCCCCGGATTGACGCGCCACGTGAAGGCGAAGTCCTTGGCGATCTTCGCCAAGCAGATGGCCGGCCTCATCAACGCCGGTCTGCCGCTCATGCGAACGCTGTCGATCCTCATCGAGCAGAGCGACGACAAGCGCCTGCAACCCGCGCTCGTGGCTGTGCACGCCGACGTGGAATCTGGTTCATCCCTCTCTGGCGCCATGGCGCGGCACCCAGATGTCTTCCCTCCTTTGCTGCTCAGCATCGTGCGAGTCGGCGAGACGGGCGGCTTTCTCGGGGCGGCGCTGACGTCGATCGCCGAGAACTACCGCAAGGAAGCGGAGCTGCAGAACAAGATCCGCTCGGCGACCACCTACCCGACGATCGTGCTCATCGTCGCCGTCCTCGGCGTGCTCGCGATGATCACCTTCATCGTGCCCGTCTTCGAGAACATGTTCGCCGGCCTCGGTTCGACCCTGCCGGTGCCGACGCTCATCCTCGTGGCGCTGTCGAAGAACATGGCGTGGATACTTCCCGTCACGGCGGTCGTTATTTTCGTTGCGTGGATGTGGTGGATGCGCAACCGTCACACCGAGCGCGTGCGCAAGGTGATGGATCCGCTGAAGCTCAAGCTGCCGATCTTCGGCAAGCTCGCTACCAAAATGGCCGTTGCCCGGTTCGCCCGGAACTTGTCGATGATGCTCGAGGCGGGCGTGCCGATCATGCAGGCCCTCGCGATCGTCGCGCAGGCCTCGAACAACTACAAGATCGAGCAAACGATCCACGACGTGCAGGAGTCGATCAGGCACGGCAAGTCGTTCGCGTCCCCGCTGGCGAAGGCCGGCGTCTTCCCCGCGATGGTGCCGCAGATGGTGTCGGTCGGTGAAGAGTCCGGCACCTTGTCGGAGATGCTCGCGTCGATCGCGGACTTCTATGAGGATGAGGTCGAGACGGCCACCGAGCAGCTTTCGGCCACCATAGAACCTATCCTCATCGTGGGGCTCGGCATCGTCATCGGCGGCATGGTCATCTCGCTATACCTGCCGATCTTCTCGCTGTACGGTGAACTCGGACAGTAGTAGTACAGCTCCGCCGCCGCACCCGACCGCGTCGGTGCGATGACGGCGTGTAGAGCCGTCCCCGGGATACCCCCAGCGCCCGGGGACGGTGCGCGGAGCGGGGGTTGCAGGCGCTTCGTCTCGCTTTGCTCGCTCAGCGACTGGGAGGCGCTTCGTCTCGCTTTGCTCGCTCAGCGACCGCGAGTGCGCTTCGTCTCGCTGCGCTCGCTCAGCGACCGGGAGTGAGCTTCGTCTCGCTGCGCTCGCTCAGCGGCCGGGGGTGCGGCGCGGGCGCGACCGGAGGGCGCGCGGCAGAGAAGGCGGGGTCCGGGCCTTGGCCCGGGCCGATTACAGCGAGACGCGGAGGACCTCTTCGATTGTCGTCAGGCCCTGGGCTACCTTCGCCCAGCCGTCTTCGCGCAGGGAGACCATGCCCTGCTTGATGGCGACCTGACGCATCTCGGTGCCGGTGGAGCGGGTGACGACGAGTTGCTCGAGCTCGTCGGTCATCGTCATCACCTCGTGCAGACCCAGACGCCCGCGGTAGCCGGTGCCCGAGCACGACTCGCAGCCCACGGCGCGATAGATCTCGGGCACGTCCTGCGGGTCGTGCGGGAAGCCCAGCGAATCGAGCACCTCGGACGGCTCGGTGTAGGGAGCACGGCACTTCAGGCACAGCCGGCGTGCGAGGCGCTGGGCGATCACGGCCGACAGGGCCGTGGCGACGAGGAACGGCTCGGAGCCGATCTCGGTCAGTCGCGTGAGCGCCGACGGCGCGTCGTTCGTGTGCAGCGTCGAGAGCACCAGGTGACCGGTGAGGGCCGCTTCGATCGAGATGACCGCGGTCTCCTTGTCGCGGATCTCACCGACGAGCACGACGTCGGGGTCGCTTCGAAGGATCGACCGCAGCGCCGACGCGAACGTCAGTCCGGCGCGGTTGTTCACCTGCACCTGGTTGATGCCGGCGAGCCGGTACTCCACCGGGTCTTCGACGGTGATGACGTTGATCTTCGGGTTCGCCACTTCGCGCAGCGCCGTGTACAGGGTCGTCGACTTGCCCGACCCGGTGGGGCCGGTGACGAGGATCATGCCGTGCGGGCGCGTGATGGCCTCGCGGAACCGCGTCTCGTTGATCTTCGAGAACATCAGGTCGCGCATGGCCATGGTCTGGCCGGTGTTGTCGAGAATTCGCATGACGATCTTCTCGCCCCACACCGTCGGCAGCGTCGCCACGCGCAGGTCGACCGTGCGCCCGTCGTGAGACACCGACAGGCGGCCGTCTTGCGGCTTGCGCTTCTCGGCGATGTCGATCGACGACATGATCTTCAGACGCGAGATGATCCCGTCCTGGATGCCGCGATCGGCCTTCTGCATCTCGTGCAGAACGCCGTCGATGCGGAACCGCACGGTCAGCTGCTTCTCGCCGGGCTCGACGTGGATGTCGCTCGCACGGTCGTTGATGGCCTGCGCGATCAGCAGGTTCACGAACCTGACCACGGGCGCGTCGCTGTCCTGCTCGCCCAGCTCCTCGGTGAACGAGGCCGCCGACGACGTCGACGTCTCTTCGATGGAGGCGGTCAGCTCGCTGAGCTCTTCGTCCGAGCGCAGGAACCGCTCGAACATCTGCGACAGCGCATCGCGTGCCACGACGACCGGTTCGACGAACAGGTCGGTGACCGATGCGACGTCGTCGAGCGCGACGATGTCGGTCGGGTCGAGCGTGCCGACGATGAGCCGGTCGCCGCGTTTGTCGATGGGTATCAACCCGTACTTCCGACACACGGCCGTCGGCACCATCGCGACGATGCTCGGATCCAGCGGCATCTCGGACAGATCGACGAACCGGTGCCCGGTGTTCAGCGCGATCGCCTCGGCGATCTGCGACTGCGTCACCAAAGACTGACCGGCCAGATGCTCGATCAAATCCGGTGTATCGCCATACTGCGTCAGTGCGGCGGACATTTCAGATGCTCGTATTGCCCCAGTCAAGACGAGCGTTTGTGCAAGACCTCTCACAGCGTCCCCAATCGCTTCCCCGTATCCTACGGCCACCGGGACCGGAGGGGGAGGGGCGGAGGCACTTCGACGTGCCTCGCGACGCGATCGGTAGGGTGGGGCCATGCCCGCCATTATCGCGAAGATCATCGCCTGGGTGTTGACGGTGAAGCTCGTGCGGGCATTCCTTCTCTACAGCGAGCGGCGCGGGCCCATGCTCGCGGACAGCGTCACCTACCGTGCACTGTTCAGCATCTTCGCCGGGGTGCTCCTCGGGTTCTCCTTCGCCGCCCTCTGGTTCGCGGGCAATCCGGCGGCGTTTCAGAGCCTCATCTCCTCGGTGGATGCCGTCATCCCCGGCCTCGTCGGCGAGGGCGGACTCATCGACCCGTCCGACATCGACGCGCCCGCAGGGCTGACCGTCGCCGGCATCCTGGCGACCATCGGTCTGCTGCTCGCCGCGATCGGAGCGATCGGCTCGATGCGGATGGCGATGCGCTCGATCGCCGCGACCCTCAACGACGACATCCTCTTCATCTGGGTGATCCTGCGGAACCTCGCCCTCGCCATCGGCATCGGACTTGCTCTGGGCGCGTCGGCGGTCATCACGTTCCTCGCGACCTTCGGCGTCAGCATCCTCGCCGACTGGTTCGGGATGCCCCAGGACAGCCCGCTCGTGGCGGTGCTCACCGGCGTCATCGGCGTGATCGTCGTCTTCATCCTGGATGCCGCGGCGATCGCCGTGCTCTTCGTGGTGCTCTCGGGCATCAGACCCCCGGCCCGCGCCCTCTGGTCGGGGGCCATCCTCGGCGCCATCGGCCTCACCGTGCTGCAGCAGCTGTCGGGACTGTTCGTCGGGGGAGCCGGATCCAACCCGCTGCTGGCCTCGTTCGCCTCGCTCATCGCGCTGCTGCTGTGGGTGAACCTGTCGTCGCAGGTGATCCTCATCGCCACCGCCTACATCGTGGTCGGCGTCGACGAGTCACGCGACCGCGTGCGAACGAAGTTCGGCGCGTCGACGTTCCTGCAGCGCCGCGTGCGCCAGGCCGAGGTCGCCGTTCAGCTCGCCACCGACGAACTGCGCCGGGCGCGAGAGCTCGAAGAAGAGGAGAGGACGCGCGCATGACCCACACCCCCGCCTACACGTCCGAGCAGATCCGCATCGCCGAGGCGCCGCTCCTCGCGAACGGCGAACCGCTCATGGCACGCGCCGCAGCGGCCCTGGCGAAGCTCACGCGACAGATCGGCGGCTTCGCCGACGACCCGGATGCCGCCCCGCTGCACCCGCACCCCACCACCCACGCCCGCCACCTTCTCGTGCTCGCCGGCAGCGGCAACAACGGCGGCGACGCCCTCTACGCCGCCGCGCACCTGGCCGAAGAGGTCGACGTCGACATCCTCGTCGTCGGCGCCCGCGTGCACGAGCGCGGCCTCGCCGCCGCGATGGCAGCAGGGGCCCGCCGCGTCGAGATCCCCGCCGTGCGCGACGCGGTCGAGCCGTACGACCTCGTCCTCGACGGCATCCTCGGCATCGGCACGGGGGCCGACCCGGCCCTGCACGGGAACGCCCGCGAAGCGGTCGAAGCCCTCCTCCCCGCGGTGCGCGAGGGAAAGACGCGCGTCATCGCCGTCGACCTGCCGAGCGGGTTGCACCCCGACACCGGCGAGGCCGGAGATTCGGTGCTTCCGGCGTCCGTCACCGTGACCTTCGGCGCGGTCAAGCCCGGCCTGGTGCGCGGCCGCGGACCCGAGCTGGCCGGCGACATCGTGCTGGTCGACATCGACGTGCTCGACGAACTAGACGGCTTCGAGCCGTCGGAGTGGGCGGACGTCTCACGGATCGTCCGTGCGCCGCGCTGAGCCGGGGCGGCCGGTGTTGACCGGGCCGCTCCGTCCCGCGCCGCTCCGACGAACGGTCCGGCTCAGTCACGCGCGCCGCGCTGACGAACGGCCGGCTCAGTCGCGGGCGTAGCGCTCAACGAAGGTGCGCAGCATGCGCGCGGGGTGCGACACCGCCGCCCGGCGCACCGCGGCGAGCGTCAGTTCGAGCTCGTGTGCGGCGAAGTAGCCGTGCGACGCGTACGCGTGGATGCGCGTCGTGATGCCGTCGACGTCGAGCTCGGGATGGAACTGCGTGGCATAGACGTTCCGCCCGACCCGGAACATCTGCACCGGGCAGTTCGGCGACGACGTCAGCAGGGTGGCCGAAGGGGGTAGGTACGAGATCGCCTCTTTGTGCCCGACGAACGCGTCGAAGGTGTCGGGGAACCCGGCCAGCAGCGGATCGTCGCGCCCGGCGTCGGTGAGGGTGACCGGCACGACGCTGATCGGCTCGCCATGGGTGCGGTCGATGGTCGCGCCGAGGAAGGCGCCGACCGTGCCCACGCCGTAGCAGGCGCCGAGGAACGGCAGGTCGCGGGCGACCACGCGCTCGAGCAATGTCTGGAACTCGCCCTCGACCCTCTGCTGCACGGGCGACTTCTTCTCGAGCGGATCCGAGGCGTTGAACGGACCCCCGCCCACGAAGATGCCCGACAGCTCGTCGAGGTCGAACTCCGGCATGGGCCCGGCCTCGAGCCGCACTCGGATGAGGTCGCGCTCGTCGAGCCCGGTGTAGCGCAGGAAGAGCGCGTACTCCTCGTCGGCGGGAACGTCCTCGGCGCGCGTGGCGAGGAGGACGAACGGCTTCACCCCGCAAGCCTACGGTGCGCCGCGCAGCCCGGCGCGCAGGGTCGGCCCGGGTGCGAAGCGCAGAAAGAGAGCGGATGCCGCGAACCGAGGTCCGCGGCATCCGCTCTGTGGAGGTGTAATCAACGGGGTGTGATCAACCCGGGTTGATCAGCCGGTGAAGGCGTGGCTCCAGGTCGTGTCAGCGCCCTCGGCGACCGACACGAACGCCTTCGGAACCGCCGTGACGGTCACCTCGGCACCCGCATCGACGCTCGTCGCGCCGGCCTTGGCGAGCTCGCCGTCGACGTAGTAGTCGAACCACGGGTCGCCCGGGACGATGACGCGGTCGTCGCCGCGCTTGGCGTCCTGGAACTTCGGACCCTTCGGCTCGGCCGGCGTCGTCCACAGCGGCACCTGCGAGAAGTCCATGTCGCTCGCGAGGTAGTAGCTGGTGTACGACGGCTGGTTGTACGTCGTGTTCTGGCGGGCAACCTCGACGCGGTACTGCAGATCGTGCATCAGGGTCGGGAGCTTGTGCTCGGTGACCTGGGTGCTGGTGTAGATGCGCAGCGCGTCGGAGTCGGTGGTGCGGACGAGGAGCTCTTCGCGCCAGTCGCCGAAGACATCGGCCACCAGCGACGGGTTGCCCTTGGTGTAGTTGTTCGTCCGCGTGCCCTCGGCGGTCAGCATGCGGCCGCGCGTCCAGTCGTCGATGGTCGGCGTCTGGTCGATGCTGCCGTTGACGATCTGCGTGGTGAGGTCGGCCGCCCACTTGATGGACTGGTTCGTGCCCGGGGTGCGGGTGTCGAGCTGCTCGCCGGTGGCGCTCAGCAGTCCCGAGCCGTCCGAGCCGCTGGGCATGCTCGCCCAGGTCTCGATGCCGTCGACATCGGGGCGCACGTCGCCGATCATCGCGCGGCCGGTGTCACGACCCGAGTAGGCGCCGTGGATCACCTCGCCGGTTGCGGCATCCCGCAGCACCGAACCGTAGGGCGCGTACGCGCCGCCCTCGTGCGACGTCCAGATCTCGAGGCCCGGACGCGCCGGGTCGATGTCGGTGACGTGCATCGCGTCGCCGTGGCCGAGGCGAACGTCCGCGCCCGGGTCGGCGCTGCCCTCGGGCAGGGTGTCGAACGAGCTGTACAGCAGGCTGCCGTCGTCGTCGATGGTCGCGGCGCCGTAGACGATCTCGTGCTTGCCGTCCCCGTCGACATCAGCCGCGCTGAGCGAGTGGAAGCCCTGCGTGGTGATCGTGCCGAACTCGGGGTCGGTGCCGTCGCGGCCGTGCGGGCCGTCGTTGAACGGGTTCGTCATCGGCGCGTGGCCGCTGTCGACGAACCACTCCTGCGACAGGCTCTCGCCGTCCCAGTCGTATGCGGCGATGGTCGAGCGCGTGTAGTAGCCGCGAGCGAAGATCGCCGACGGGTTCTTGCCGTCGAGGTAGGCCACTCCGGCGAGGAAGCGGTCGACGCGGTTGCCCGGTTCGATACGGCTCATCGCGTAGTCGCCCCACAGCAGGCCGTCGTCGCCGCGGCCCGGCTCGTAGTCGACGGTCTCGAGCTCTTCACCGGTGGCCGAGTCGAACACCGTGAGGTACTCGGGCCCGTCGAGGATGAAGCCCTCGAAGGTCGTCAGGTCGTTGCGCGAGCTGCGTGCCGGCGCGTACACGTCGATGAAGTAGTCGGCGAGCTCGGCCGCGGACTCCTCGCTCAGCGGATACTCGTGGGCGACCTCGGTGCCCCACGCCTCTTCGAGGGTCGCGGGCCAGTTGCCGGCGACGACCTCGGGGTGCGCGTGCCAGTCGAGGAACATGTCGATCAGGTGCTCGCGGTAGTCCGCGGCGCTCAGCCGGTAGTCGTCGTCGTGACCGTAGCCGGCGTCGAGGTCGTCCTGCGGCATCGTGATGTAGCGCTCGTCCGCGACGCTGCCGTCGGCGTTGTACGTGATCGACTTCGTGCCGGGCGCGGTCTTGAGCATGGTCTCGGAGCGACCGTCGCCGTCGAAGTCGTAGACCATGAACTGCGTGTAGTGCGCGCCGGCGCGGATGTTCACACCCAGGTCGAGGCGGTTCAGCAGCGTGCCGTCGAGCCCGTACGTGTCGATGTAGACCGGACCGGTGTAGCCCTTCTGCGAGACGTCCTTCGAGTTCGACGGATCCCACTTCACGACGAACTCGTACGCGCCGTCGCCGTCCACATCGGCGACCGACGCGTCGTTCGCGGAGTACGTGTAGGCCTCGCCGGCCGGCGTCACGCCGTCGGCGGGCTTGGTGAGCGGCAGGTCGTAGAAGCCGTCGGCCCAGGGGCTCGCCTCGGCCGAGACCTCGCCGACGATGTCGTCGTACACCGGAGCGACCGTGTACACCGAGGATGCCGAGCCTGCAGCATCCGCGTAGTTCGTGCTGTCGTCGACGGTGGCGATCCGCTCGCCGTCGCGGAAGATCGCGAACGCCGGCCCGCCGACGCCGGAGTCGGTCGCCGGCGCGGTCTCGGAGCCGAGGAGCCGCCAGCTGAGGAAGACCCCGTCGTCGGTCGACACGGCCACGAGGCCGCGGTCGAGCTGCTCGAGCTGGGGGAGTGAGGCGGAGCCGGGTGCCTGCGGCGGACCCTGCGGCGCAGGGGCGGCTGAGACCGGCTGCGCCAGCCCCAGGATGAGTACCCCGGCAGCCCCGCCGGCGCACAGCGCCCGCACGGACGTCTGTCTGATGTTCATCGTCGAACCCTCCTGTGGACGCACTGCTTCTGCGTCCTTCGTTGGTGTGGTGCGCGGGTGCGGTCGGCAACAGCAAACGCTTTCCCGCAGGGTCGACGGTAACCCCGCGGGCGGGCTGTTGACACGTTTCATGAGGGAGTTCTCACGATTTCGGGTCCGGGCTGGGTCGAGGTGGTTCTCGCGTGCGGCTGTCAAGGGCGGCGGCGATGACGGCACCCGGGTCTAGGCTCTGGGCATGGCAATCGCACGACTTCACGGAGGCCCGCTCGACGGGCAGGTTCTGCCCCTCGACGACGCCGACCTCGATCGGCTCATCGTCCCCTACAGCGAGACCCAGGTGGTCTACGAGCGCAAGGGCGCTCCCGAGAACACGGGTGAGGCCGACGGCCCCACCCAGGCGGAGTTCTGGTTCGTCGAGGCGCAGGACGACATCGACCCCGACAGCGATTCGGCGCGTGACCGGCGCTGAGCCCTCGCGCTCGGTCGAGGTCGAGCTGAAGTTCGACGTCGACGAGATCACCGCACTGCCGGACTGGTCCGCTCTGCCGGGCGTCGTGTCGGTCGGCGTGGGCGAGGTGCGGGAGCTCGATGCCCTCTACCTCGACACCGCCGACCACGCGCTCGCCCGCGCGGGGTACGCGCTGCGGCGACGCACCGGCGGACCGGACGCGGGCTGGCACATCAAGGGGCCCCGCGACGGCCACGGCCGCGCCGAGACCCAGTGGCCGCTCACCGGCGACGACACGGTGCCGGATGCCGTGCGTGCTGCGTACGCGGGCGTGACCGAGGCGGACGTGTCGCCGCTCGCCCGCATCCGCAACACGCGCGTGGCGTACGCGCTCCGCGACGCCGACGGGGGACTGGTGGCGGAGTTCGCCGATGACCGCGTCCAGACACGCGACGAGCGCTCCGGCGCCGAGCGCGGCTGGCGGGAGTGGGAGGTCGAACTCGGACCCGCCGGCCCGCACGACGACGCCGGACGCGAGACGTTCTTCCGTGCCGTCGCCGCAGCCGTCAGCGCCGTGGGCGGCCGGCCCGCGGCATCCGCTTCGAAACTGGCCCGCGCGCTCGGGTTCTGACCCGGGCTGGGGCGGGGCGGGGGCGGGGCCGGGCTGGGGCTCGGGCTGGGGCTGGGGCTGGGGCTGGGCTCGGGCTCGGGCTGGGGCTGGGGCTGGGGCTGGGGCGGGGCTGGGGCTGGGGGCGCTGGGGACTGGTGGGGGCTGGGGCTGGCGTCGCTGAGCCGTCACGTATGTCCGTCCCGGATGCCGCAACCGCACACGAGTGACGGCTCACAGCCCCGCTCGCCCGACCCCGCCACGCACCGTGCGCGAGCCGTCACGTGTGTCCGATCCGGATGCTGCAACCGCACACGAGTGACGGCTCACGGTCCCCGCTCACCCGACCCGCCGTGCGCCGGGTGCGAGCCGTCACGTGTGTCGACCACGCCCACCGCAACCGAACACAAGTGACGGCTCAGCATCCGAAACACCCGCCCGACAGACGACGAAGCCCCCGCGACCTGACGGTGCGGGGGCTTCGCGGTGCGAGACGGGGTCTCACATGTTGATCATGTGTCCGGCGAGGCCGTGGAAGGCTTCCTGCACGGCTTCTGAGAGCGTCGGGTGCGTGTGGACGTTGCGGGCGGCCTCGAGAGCGGTGAGGTCCCACTTCTGCGCAAGGGTCAGCTCGGGGAGGAGCTCCGAGACGTCGGGGCCGATCATGTGCCCGCCGAGCAGCTCGAGGTGCTCGCCGTCGGCGATGAGCTTGACGAAGCCGATGGGCTCGCCCAGGCCGTTCGCCTTGCCGTTGGCCGAGAACGGGAACTTCGCCACCTTGACGTCGTAGCCGGCGTCGCGCGCCTGCTGCTCGGTCAGACCGAACGACGCCACCTGCGGCGAGCAGAACGTCGCGCGCGGCATCATGCGGTAGTCGCCGAGCGGCATGGTCTCGGCCTTGCCGATGGTCTCGGCGGCCACGACGCCCTGCGCCTCGGCGACGTGCGCGAGCTGCAGCTTGGCGGTGACGTCGCCGATCGCGTAGATGTGCGGCACGTTGGTGCGCATGTAGTCGTCGATGTCGATCGCGCCGCGCTCGGTCAGCTTCACACCGGTCTTGTCGAGGCCGAAGTTCTCGACGTTGGGGGCGAAGCCGATCGACATGAGCACCTTGTCGGCGTCGATCGAGCCCTGCGTGCCGTCCTTGGCGGTGTAGGCGACGGTGACCTTGTCGCCCGCGTCGGTGACCGACTCGACCTTGGTCGACACCAGGATCTCGACGCCCATCTTCTTGTACTGGCGTGCGATCTCTTTCGAGACGTCGGCGTCCTCGTTCGGCAGTGCGCGGTCGAGGAACTCGATGATCGTGACCTTGACGCCGTAGTTCGACATCACGAAGGCGAACTCCATGCCGATCGCGCCGGCGCCGACCACGACGAGCGACGACGGCAGCTCGCGCGTGAGGATCTGCTCCTCATAGGTGACGACGTTCTCGCTGAGCTCGACGCCCGGGAGCAGTCGCACCTTGGAGCCGGTGGAGATGATCGCGTTGTCGAAGGTGACGCGCTCGGACGAGCCGTCGGCCTTGGCGACGTCGATCGTGTTCGCGTCGACGAACGAGCCGCGGCCCTCGTACTCGGTCACCTTGTTCTTCTTCATCAAGAAGTGGATGCCCTTGACGTGGGTGTCGGCGACCTTTCGGCTGCGGTCCCACGCGACGCCGTAGTCGAACGACACGTCGCCGCCGATGCCGAACAGCTCGGCCTTGTGGTTGAAGGTGTGAGCGAGGTCGGCGTTCTTCAGAAGCGCCTTGGAAGGGATGCACCCGACGTTCAGGCACACACCGCCCCAGTACTTCTCTTCGATGATCGCGACCGAGAGTCCGAGCTGAGCTGCGCGCACGGCCGCGACGTACCCGCCGGGCCCGGCGCCGAGGATGGCGACGTCGTAGTGAGGCATGGTTCCCAGCCTATCGGTCGGTGGAGGGATCGGAGGTGCCGGTGTCGCCCCTGCGGGAGCGCGAGACGGCGAGCCACGCGAGCGCCCCGAGCCCCAGCGCGGCCAGCACGCCCACGATGATCCATGCGGTGGGGTCTGCGGATGCCGGCTCACCCGGAACCGCGGGATCGGGTGACGCGGTCGCCTCGATGGTCTCGGTGGGCTCAGCGGTCTCGGTGGGCTCGGGCTCCGCCGTCGTGGTCGGCTCGGCCGTGGGCGCGGGTGCCTCGACGGTGAACGCGTACTCGCCCGAGATGGGGTGGCCGTCGCTGGAGACCACCTTCCACAGCACCGTCACATCGCCCGCGGGGGAGCCGGCGAGCGGCTGCGTCAGCACGTTATCGGCGATGGACGGTTCGCCGTCGGCGAGGCTCTCGCCCGCGGCATCCGTCACCTCGATCTCGGTGGCGCCGGGCTCGGACGAGATCGCCGCGCTGAAGGTCAGGGTCAGCTCGTCGGGCAGCTCCGTCAGGGCGGCATCGGCGGCCGGGTCGCTTTCCACGAGCTCATCGTGGGCGAAGGCGGGGGATGCCGGCGCGAGCGCTCCGGCGAGCATCACCGCCCCCGCGATCAGACTCAGCAGCAGGTTTCGGCGACGGGGCGGGGTCTGGGGTGAACGCACTCGATCCAGCGTACCGGGGGTCTTCCGTCGGGCCGCCCACGCGTCTAGCCTGGCCGCAGGCGGGCTACCTGCCCGTCTCACCGACGGGAAGCGAGACGCGCAATGGACACCATGATGATGGACGCCATGTCGAAGGACATGATGTCGATGCCCGGCATGGACACGATGGACATGTCCGTGATGCAGGCCTGTATGGACGCCTGCTCGGCCTGCGAGCAGGCATGCACCGTCTGCTCGACGCAGATGATGTCGTGCGCGCCGGCGTGCATGAACTGCGCCGACATGTGCAACACGATGATGCGCTCCATGATGCGGATGCAGGGCATGACACCGGCCTCGATGATGGCCATGCTCGACGCCTGCATCGCGATGTGCCAGACCTGCATGGACGAGTGCATGGAGCACGCCGACCACAGCGACGTCTGCAAGATGTGCGCTCAGTCGTGCCAGGCCTGCATGGACGCGTGCATGGCGGTCAAGGACGCCATGATGGCGGCCGCCTGAGTCCGAGGCGTCGGACCCGCAGTCAGGCCGCGCGGAGCGGCGCGATGTTGAACCGGGCAGAGCCGGCGGCCAGCACGTCGTAACGCGCGTGCAGCGCCACCGGCGATCCCACCTGGACCCGCGCCGCGGCGCCCGCACCGTTCCACACGGTGTGCGCGGTGTCGTCGACGAAACTCGTCACCACGACGACGCCGGTCGCGGCATCCGCCTCTGCGACGATGCCGTCGACCCAGTCGGACGGCGTCGCCGAGGCCAGGCGCGCCTGGATCAGGTGAAGCGCGTGGCCGGGGGCGTACGAGGTGCAGGGTCCGCCGTCGAAGCACATGCAGATCGCACGCTCGCGCACCTCGAGGGGCGGAATGTGGCTCTGCGGACTCGACACGATGGACTCCCAGTCAGTAGGTTCGTTGCTCAGCCAGGCTAAGACGCGGCGCTCCGTAGAGCACGCCGCTCGACACAGGCCGAAACATACGTACCTGCTGTGAGGCGGGAGAAGCCGGAAGACGATGCGATCCCTATCCGTTAGGCTTGCATCCGCATGAGGAGGTCCACTGTGGACGACAATCGCCGACCCGAGCCGGGTGACATCCGGCGCGGAAGTGGCGCAGGCGACGAGACGCGCAGCTTCGAGCGCGGATCCGACACCACGCAGACCTTCGGGCACGACTCCGATCTGTCGTTCGTGCCCTTCGGCAGCGAGCTGAACACCGCCGAGCTGGACGCCATCGAGGCGCTCCCCTCGGGTGCGGCGCTGCTGCTGGTCCGCTCGGGCCCGACCGCCGGGGCGCGCTACCTCCTCGACAGCGACGTGACCACCGTCGGCCGTCACCCCGAGGCCGACATCTTCTTCGACGACGTCACCGTCTCGCGTCGTCACGCCGAGATCACCCGCACCGGCTCGGCGTTCGAACTCGTCGACCAGCGTTCGCTCAACGGCACCTATGTGAACGGCGAGCGCGTGGACCGCGCCGCGCTCACCAACGGCGCCGAGGTCCGCGTCGGCAAGTTCCGTCTGAACTTCTTCGTCTCACCGGCCGACCTCGCCCACCCGCCGGTCGCCTGATGGCGGCTGCCTCCGCCCGCGAACGCTCAGCGTCCGCGGGTCTGTTGAGCATCGGCCAGGTGCTCGCCCGGCTGACGCCGGAGTTCCCGACCCTCACCTCCAGCAAGCTGCGCTTCCTCGAGGTGCAGGGGATCGTCTCGCCCACCCGCACCGAGTCGGGCTACCGCAAGTTCTCGCAGGCCGACCTCGACCGGCTGCGTCTGGCGCTCACCCTGCAGCGCGACCACTACATGCCGCTGAACGTCATCCGCGAGTACCTCGAGGACGTCGACGCCGGCCGCGACCCGTCGCCGCAGAGCACGATGCCGCCGCCGTCGATCGTGGCGGCCCCGCGCCGCTACCGTCGCGCCGAGCTGCTCACCGCGGCGGGCGCCGCGCCCCAGCTGCTCAACGACGCGATCAGCACGGGCGTGCTCGCCGGCTCGGACGCCTACACCGACCAGCACGTCGCGCTGCTGCGTGCCCTCGTCGCCCTCGACCGGCACGGGATCGAGCCGCGCCACGTCAGGGCGCTCCGGCAGAACGCCGAGCGCGACGTCGCGCTGATCGAATCTGCCATCGCCCCCGTCCTCCGGCGAACGGATGCCGCCTCGCGCGGTCGTGCCGGAGAAGTCGGCACCGAGCTCGCCAAGCGTCTGGATGAAGTGCGCGGCATCTTCATCCGCACGGCGCTGGACCGCCTGCTCGGCTGATCACGATTCGGTTGCGGCCGACGACACGCCGCGCCCGAACAGCCGATGTCGTTGCCGCGGGGCCCCCGCTCACCTAACGTTGAACTGTTGGCATCCGGATGGGAGAGCGCATGACTGCTCGCGAAGCGGCCGACGGACAGCCGTTCGTCGCAGACCTGCTCTTCACCGACGGTCTGCCGCAGATGGACGACGAAGTCGGCTACCGCGGTGCCCAGGCGGCGCGCGCAGCCGGGATCACTTACCGCCAGCTCGACTACTGGGCCCGCACCGAGCTCGTCGAGCCCACCGTGCGCGGCGCCAGCGGCTCCGGCTCGCAGCGTCTCTACGGCTTCCGCGACATCCTCGTGCTGAAGCTCGTCAAGCGCCTCCTCGACACCGGCATCTCGCTCCAGCAGATCCGCGTCGCCGTCGACCAGCTTCGCGCCGCCGGCATCCGTGATCTCGCCGGCACCACGCTCATGAGCGACGGCGCCTCGGTCTACCTGTGCACGTCGAACGACGAGGTCATCGACCTCGTCAGCCGCGGCCAGGGCGTCTTCGGCATCGCGGTCGGCAAGGTGCTGCGCGAGGTCGAGTCGACTCTCGTGGAGTTCTCTCCCGAGTCGCCCGACGCCATGGACGAGCTCGCCGCTCGTCGCGCCGCCCGCACCGCCTGACGCGGTAGGGGTTTCGCTTCGGGTCGATGTTCGGCGCCCGGCGTCTGGTTTCGGGGCGTGCCCGTATTCGCGCGCTCGGCGTCTCGTTTCAGGGCGTGCCCGTTTTGGCGCGCTCGGCGTCTCGTTTCAGGGTGCGTCGGGTTTCGCGCGCTCGGCGTCTGATTCAGGGGGTGCGAGGTGCGGCATCCGGGGCTCGCGGGGTTTCGGCCGTCCTGTTGACGGCGCGCGGGGGCGGGGTTGCGGCATCCGGGGCTCGCGGGTCTCGGCCATCCGGTCACCGGGTGCGCAGGGCGCGGCATCCGGGGCTCGCGGGTCTCGGCCATCCGGTCTCCGGGTGCGCAGGGCGGGGCATCCGGTTCCCGGGTGCGCAGGGCGCGGCATCCGAGGCGCGGGGTGCGGCATCCCGCGGATTCCGATTCCCTGACTCCGGATTCCGGATACTCCCGCGTTCCGCAGCGGTTTCCGGAGGCGCCGGACTCCGGAAACCGGAGATCGGCGCGGTTCGCGGACTCCTGAACGAGAAACATCCGGGTATCGGCCGGATCTCCGGTTTCCGGACTCTCGACGGAGGGGAGACCTCCGGTTTCCGGACTCTCGACGGAGGGGAGACCTCCGGTTTCCGGACCCTCGGTCCACCCCGTGGGCCACCCACGGCAGCGAGCCGTCACTTATGTCCGGGGCGGGCCGTCGGTGCCGACACACGTGACGGCTCGCTGAGCCGCCACCGCGCCGACCGCGGGAGTTGAATCCAGGATGCCGGCGCAGGCGGCCGCGGGGTACACATGGTTCCGGATGCCGGGTGAGACGTCACTTGTGTCCGCGGCGGCCCGCCATAGCCGACACGGGTGACGGCTCACGTGCCGTCAGAGTGCGCCGGGTGGGCGGTGCTGTTCCGGATGCCGGGTGAGACGTCACTTGTGTCGGCGGCGGCGCGCCATAGAAGACACGGGTGACGGCTCGCGGGTCTGAGAGTGCGCCGGGTGGGCGGTGCTGTTCCGGATGCCGGCGCGAGCCGTCACTTATGTCCGTGGCGAGCCGCCATAGGTGACACGGGTGACGGCTCGCGGGTCCGAGAGTGCGCCGGGTGGGTGGTGCTGTTCCGGATGCCGGGGTGAGACGTCACTTGTGTCCGCAGCGCTCCTCAATAGCCGACACGGGCGACGGCTCACGTGCCGGCAGAGTGCGCCGGGTGGCGGTGCGGCTCCGGATGCCGGGGTGAGACGTCACGTGTGTCGGCGGCGGCGCGCCATAGCCGACACGGGTGACGGCTCGCGCGTCCGAGAGTCCCGCAGGGTCAGGCGCGGACGTCGCTCGTGGTCGGGATGCGGCCGGTGCGGATGATGCGGTCGAGCAGCGCGTCGAAGTCGGCGGCGAGTTCCTGCGCGGAGTCTCCGGGCCAGATGTGCAGCGGCTTCGCCGCCCCCTGCGCCTGCTGCAGCGACGTGCGCTCGGGCAGCTGGGGCGAGAGGACGAGCGGGCCGAACATGTCGCGCAGCTCCTTGATGCGGAACTGGTGCTCGATCGACTGCGGGCGGACGCGGTTGACGACGATGCCGAGCGGCTGGAGGCGGGGGGAGAGGCCGCGGCGGATCTCCTCGATCGCGCGCAGGGCGCGGTCGGCGGCGGCGACCGAGAACAGGCCCGGCTCGGTGATGACGATGACGCGATCGCTCGCAGCCCACGCGGTGCGGGTGAGGGCGTTCAGCGACGGGGCGCAGTCGATGAGCACGAGGTCGTACTCGGACTCGATGGTCGCGAGGGCCTCTTCGAGCTTCCACACGTCGCGCACCGACGGGTGCGGACCGTCGAAGTTGATGGCGGACGGGCTGCCGATCATGACGTCGATGGTGCCCGGATGCACCTTCGCCCAGCCGCTGGAGGTGATGGCCTGACGGACCGTCTTCTCCTTGGGATTCTCGAGGACGTCGGCGATGTTGAGCCGTCCGGCGACCTGAATGTCCATGCCCGTGGACACGTCCGACTGCGGGTCGAGATCGACGACAAGAGTCCGGACACCCCGGGCGAACGCCGCGGAGGCGAGGCCGAGTGTCACGGTCGTCTTGCCGACGCCGCCCTTGAGTGAGCTGACCGAGAGCACGTGCACAAGGCTCCACGTTACCGTCCCCTAGGCTGAGAGCACACTCAGCCGCCCCCCGACGCTGCACGCGAGGTGAGCATGTTCCGAAAGATCCTTGTCGCGAACCGCGGTGAAATCGCCATCCGCGCATTCCGAGCCGCCTTCGAACTGGGGGCCCGCACGGTGGCGGTGTTCCCCTACGAGGATCGCAATTCGCTGCATCGGCTGAAGGCCGACGAGGCGTATCAGATCGGCGAGGTCGGGCATCCGGTGCGGGCCTACCTCGACGTCGACGAGATCATCCGGGTCGCGCGCGAGAGCGGCGCCGACGCCATCTACCCCGGCTACGGCTTCCTGTCCGAGAACCCCGAGCTCGCCGAGAAGGCCGCCGCGAACGGCATCACCTTCATCGGCCCGCCGGCCTCGGTGCTCGAGATGGCAGGCAACAAGGTCACGGCCAAGCACCACGCGATCGCCGCGGGCGTGCCGGTGCTCCGCTCCACCGAGGCGTCCGACGATGTCGACACCCTCGTCGGCCAGGCCGCCGACATCGGCTTCCCCATCTTCGTCAAGGCCGTCGCCGGCGGCGGCGGGCGAGGGATGCGGCGGGTCGAGACCCCCGCCGAGCTTCCGCCCGCCCTGGCCGAGGCCATGCGCGAGGCCCACAGCGCATTCGGCGATGCGCGCGTCTTCCTCGAGCAGGCGGTGCAGCGGCCCCGCCACGTCGAGGTGCAGGTGCTCGCGGACGCCGCCGGCACGACGGCGCACCTGTTCGAGCGCGACTGCTCGGTGCAGCGTCGTCATCAGAAGGTGATCGAGATCGCCCCGGCGCCGAACCTCGACGACACGGTCCGCCAGGACCTGCACCGCTACGCGATCGCCTTCGCCGAGTCGATCGGGTATCAGAACGCGGGCACCGTGGAGTTCCTGCTCGAGACCGCAGGGCCGCGCATCGGCGAGGTCGTCTTCATCGAGATGAACCCGCGCATCCAGGTCGAGCACACCGTCACCGAAGAGGTGACCGACGTCGACCTCGTGCAGTCGCAGATGCGCATCGCGGCCGGTCAGACCCTCGACGAGCTCGGGCTCACCCAGGACCGGATCCATCTGCGCGGCGCCGCCCTGCAGTGCCGCATCACGACCGAGGACCCCACGCAGGGCTTCCGCCCCGACACCGGCAAGATCACGACCTACCGCTCACCGGGCGGTGCGGGCATCCGCCTCGACGGCGGCACGACGGCGGCCGGCTCGCAGGTCAGCCCGCACTTCGACTCGATGCTGGCCAAGCTGACGTGCCGCGGCCGCGACTTCGGCGCTGCGGTGCTGCGCGCCCGCCGCGCCCTGGCGGAGTTCCGCATCCGCGGCGTCTCCACCAACATCTCGTTCCTGCAGGCGGTGCTCGACGACGACGCGTTCGTCGCCGGCGACGTCAGCACCTCCTTCATCGACGAGCGCCCCGAGCTGCTCAAGGGCCGCGCATCGAAGGACCGCGGCACGAAGATCCTCAACTGGCTCGTCGACACCACCGTGAACAAGCCCAACGGCGAGAACCCGGTGACCGTCGACCCCCGGGCGAAGCTCCCCGCGATCGACCTGCACACCGACGCCCCCGCGGGGTCGCGCCAGCGGCTGCAGGAGCTCGGCCCCGCCGGCTTCGCCCAGGCGCTGCGCGCGCAGACGTCGCTGGCCGTGACCGAGACCACGTTCCGCGACGCGCACCAGTCGCTGCTGGCGACCCGCGTGCGCACGAAGGACCTCGCGGCCGTCGCGCCCTACGTCGCCCGTATGACCCCCGAGCTGCTGTCGGTCGAAGCGTGGGGCGGGGCCACCTACGACGTGGCCCTCCGCTTCCTCGGCGAAGACCCGTGGGAGCGCCTCGACAAGCTGCGCACCGCTCTGCCGAACGTCGCGATCCAGATGCTGCTGCGCGGGCGCAACACCGTCGGCTACACGCCCTACCCGACCGAGGTCACCGACGCGTTCGTCCGCGAGGCCGCCGTGAGCGGCATCGACATCTTCCGCATCTTCGACGCCCTCAACGACGTGTCGCAGATGCGCCCCGCGATCGACGCGGTGCTCGCCACCGGCACCTCGATCGCCGAGGTCGCCGTCTGCTACACCGGCGACCTGCTGAATCCGGGGGAGGACCTCTACACCCTCGACTACTACCTGCGCCTGGCCGAGCAGATCGTGGATGCCGGAGCTCACGTCCTCGCGATCAAGGACATGGCGGGCCTCCTGCGCCCCGCGGCGGCCGCGCGGCTCGTGTCGGCGCTCCGCGAGCGCTTCGATCTGCCCGTTCACGTCCACACCCACGACACCGCCGGGGGACAGCTGGCGACGCTGCTCGCCGCGAGTGCCGCCGGAGCCGACGCCGTGGACGCGGCATCCGCCCCCATGTCGGGAACGACCAGCCAGCCGTCGCTGTCGGCGCTCGTGGCCGCGCTCGCGCACACCGAGCGCGACACCGGAATCGACCTCGGCGCCGTGAGCGACCTCGAGCCCTACTGGGAGGCCGTGCGCCACCTGTACAGCCCGTTCGAGTCGGGGCTCCCGGGCCCCACCGGTCGTGTGTACCACCACGAGATCCCCGGCGGACAGCTGTCCAACCTGCGCCAGCAGGCGATCGCGCTCGGACTGTCGGAGGACTTCGAGCTCATCGAGGACATGTACGCCGCGGCGAACCGCATCCTCGGCCGCGTGCCGAAGGTGACGCCGTCGTCGAAGGTCGTCGGCGACCTCGCGCTGCACCTCGCCGCCGTCAAGGCGGACCCGGCGGACTTCGAGGAGAACCCCCACAAGTACGACGTTCCGGACTCGGTCGTCGGCTTCATGGCGGGCGAGCTCGGCGATCTGCCGGGCGGCTGGCCCGAGCCCTTCCGCACGAAGGTGCTGCAGGGCCGGACGGTCGACATCGCGGTCACCCCGTTGACGGATGCCGAGACGGCAGGCCTCGACGGGGATTCGTTCTCGCGTCGCGACATGCTGAACCAGCTGCTGTTCCCCGCGCCCACCCGCGCGTTCCAGCAGACCCGCGAGGTGTTCGGTGACCTGAGCGTGCTCGACACCGCCGACTATCTGTACGGCATCGCCGCGGGTACCGAGCACGTGGTCGAGATCGAACGCGGCGTGCAGCTCTTCGTCGGCCTCGAGGCGATCGGCGCGGCCGACGACAAGGGCATGCGCACCGTCATGACGACCCTCAACGGCCAGCTGCGACCGGTGTTCGTCCGCGACCGGAGCATCGAGGTCGAGGCGCGGCAGGCAGAGAAGGCCGACACCACGAAGCCGGGCCAGGTCGCCGCGCCGTTCTCGGGGGTCGTCACGGTCAAGTCCGCTGTCGGAGACACCGTCGAAGCCGGTCAGCCGGTGGCCTCGATCGAGGCGATGAAGATGGAGGCGGCCATCACCGCGCCCATCGACGGGGTCGTCGAACGGCTCGCGATCGGGGCGACGCAGCAGGTGGAGGCGGGCGACCTTTTGGTCGTCATCCGTCCGGCGCATTAGCCTGGGGGGCGGCGTGAGCGCACCCGGCACGCCCCTTGCTACTTGGAGATGCCCTCAGTGACGCTCGACCGACCCGACCACACACCGCACGAGGACGACGAGAACGCCGTCCTCGAAGAGACCGGTGGAATCGACACGGCCTCGCTCGGCTTCCTCGGCGGGGCCACCGAACAGGTGGCCGTCGTGATGCCCGCGCAGTCCGATGACGACTGGTCCGATGACGACGTGACCGGCGACGAGCTGCCGCACGATGTGCCCGCGGTGACCGCCGAGGGCGAGATCGTCGAAGACGACGCACAGCCGTCGACGGATGCCGCACCCGACGCGTGGGCGCTCGCGCACCCGTCCGACGACATCACCGACGCCGACGTGATCGAAGACGACGTGCCCTCGTCGGGCTTCGCGCCCGAGGCCGAAGCGGAGTCCGAGTACGCGTTCGCGTCGCCGGAAGCCGAGACCGTCGCGCCGGAGTACGAGTCCGCGGCGCCCGAGGCCGAGCCCGCTCGCCCCGAGGTCGAGCCGTCCGCACCGCAGCGTGCGGCATCCGATGCGGGGGAGCACCCGGTGGAGACCGGCAGCACGTCCGTGCCCGCGCCCGCACCCGTGTCCCACGCCGTGACGAACCACGCCGCGTCGTACCCCGTCGCACCCGCTGCCTCGGCGCCGCAGGCCGCCCCCGCCACGGGATCGACGCCCGTCGGCGCCCCGCCCGCGCCCACCGTGCCGGCGGCGACCGCCGCGGCGACACCGCCCGCGCGTCGCGCCGAGCTCGGCCGGCGCGACCACCGTCCCCCGCGTCCGGAGGTCACGCTCGCGTCGAAGCGGCTGGGCGAGTTCGAAGCCGACCGCGAGACCGCCGACCTGCTCACTGCGGATCGTCTGCTCGACCCCACCCACGTCGCGCGCCCCGAGCCCGAGGGTGCCTGGCAGCACCTCGTCTACACGCTCTCGGGCCACCGCATCAACCTCGGCGACAGCAAGCGCGCCCGTGCCCGCAAGGAGCTCGACGGCCGCATCGCCGCCCCGCTCACCGGCGGCGCCCGCTTCGTGCCGGTGCTCTCGCGCAAGGGCGGAGTCGGCAAGACCACCGTCACGACCCTGCTGGGGCAGGCTCTCGCGGATGCCCGCGACGACCGCGTCATCGCGATCGACGCCAACCCCGACCGCGGCACCCTGGCCGAGCGCATCGCACGCGCGAGCGGCAAGACGGTCCGCGATCTCGTCCGGGCTCGCGACGAGGTGGTCGGCTACAACGACCTCTCGGCGATCGTCGCGCGTGACGAGACGCGGCTGGACGTCATCGCCTCGGACACCGACCCCCACGTCGCCGAGGCCTTCAGCGACGAGGACTACGACGACGTCGCCTCGCTGGCCGCGCACTACTACTCCATCGTCCTCACCGACACCGGCACCGGGATCGTGCACTCGGTCATGGGAGCGACGCTCGACCGCTCCGACCAGCTCGTGATCGTGTCGGGGCTGAGCGTGGACGAAGCCCGCCTCGCGTCCGAGACCCTCACGTGGCTCGAGACCAACGGCTACGCCGACCGGGTGCGGAACGCCGTCGTCGTGCTCAACAACTCCCGCCCCGGCACGCCGCTCGTGCGCCCCGAGGAGCTCGACTCCCACTTCCGCTCGCGTGTCCGCGCCGTCGTGCGGATGCCGTACGACCCGCACATCGCCGCCGGCAGCGCGATCCACTACCGCGACCTCGCCCCCGAGACGCGGCAGGCCGCTCGCGAGCTCGCCGCGGTGATCGTGGAGGGTCTGCGCTCGATGGCTTCGGCGGCTTAACCCGCCATGGCAGTCCGGCCCATCCGCGTCTTCGGCGACCCCGTCCTGCGCGCTCCGAGCGCGCCCATCGAGACCATCGACGACGGCGTCCGCGCGCTCGTGCGCGACCTGCTCGACACCGTGGAGCTGCCCGGCCGCGCCGGTGTGGCCGCGCCGCAGATCGGCGTGAACCTGCGCGCCTTCAGCTACAACATCGACGGGGACATCGGGTACGTGCTGAATCCCGTGCTCGTCGAGGTCTCGGGCGACCCCGAGCCCACCGGCGAAGGCTGCCTCTCGGTGCCCGGGCTCTGGCACGATGCGCTCCGCCACCCGTGGGCGAAGGTCATCGGCATCGACCTCGACGGCAACGAGGTCGTGCTCGAGGGGGAGGGGCTGATGGCCCAGGCCCTGCAGCACGAGACCGACCATCTCGACGGCATGCTCTACCTGCAGCGGCTCACGCCCGAGGAGCGCCGGATCGCGATGAAGGAGATCCGCGAGTCGGACTGGTTCTGACGCGCGGAGCCCCACACCTCCGCAGAGGCGTGGGGCTCCGGCATCCGCTCTGCCTTACGGCAGCGAGACGTTCGACGTGTTGACGGGCGCGGCGTAGATCTCGTCGATGTCCTTGGCGAAGTCCGACATGATCACGTTGCGCTTGATGCTCATCTTCGGCGTGAGGTGACCGCTGGCCTCGCTCCACTCGGTGGGGAGGATCGTGAACTTGCGGATCGACTCGGCCCGCGAGACGCGTTTGTTGGCGATGTCGACGGCCTTCTGCACCTCGGCGCGCACGGCCTCGTTCTTCGCCGCCTCGTCCAGCGACATGTCGCCCGGCAGACCGTTGTTCGACAGCCACGTCGGCAGCATCTCGGAATCGAGGGTGATCAGCGCCGAGATGAACGGCTTCTGGTCGCCGACGACGACGACCTGGCCGACGATCGGGTTGGAGCGGATGGGGTCCTCGAGCGCCGCGGGCGCGACGTTCTTGCCGCCGGCGGTGACGATGATCTCCTTCTTGCGGCCGGTGATCGTGAGGAAGCCCTCGCTGTCGAACGAGCCGATGTCGCCGGTGCGGAACCAGTCTCCGTCGAACGCCTCGGCGGTCGCCTCGGGGTTGCGCCAGTACTCCTTGAAGACGTTGATGCCGCGCACCTCGATCTCGCCGTCCTCGCCGAGGCGAACGCCGACGCCGGGGAGCACGGGACCGACGGTGCCGATCTTCGACTTCGTGGCGAGGTTCACCGTCGCCGGCGCGGTGGTCTCGGTGAGACCGTAGCCCTCGAGGATCGTCACGCCCAGGCTGTGGAAGAAGTGCCCGAGGCGCTCACCCAGCGGCGCCGAGCCCGACACGGCGTAGACGACCTTGCCGCCCATGGCGGTGCGCAGCTTGCTGTAGACGAGCTTGTCGAAGAGGCGGAACTTCAGCTGCATGCTGAGCGGGATCTTCTTGCCCTCCTGCTGCATCTTCGAGTGCTCGATCGCCGTGTGGGCGGCGGTGCGGAAGATCCGGCCCTTGCCGCCGGCCTCGGCCTTCTGCTCGGCCGAGTTGTACACCTTCTCGAACACGCGCGGCACGGCCAGCAGGAACGTCGGCTGGAACGACCCGAGCGCGGGCAGCAGCTGCTTGGTGTCGGGCTGGTGGCCCGTCTTCACGCCGGCGTGGATGTCGAGGATGGAGATGAACCGCGCGAACACGTGCGCGGTCGTGATGAACAGCAGCGTCGACGCGCCCGGAACCGAGACGACCTCGCTGAGGGCCTTGGCGGAGTTGCGGCACAGCTCCACGAAGTTGCTGTGCGTGAGCACGCACCCCTTCGGGCGGCCGGTCGAGCCCGACGTGTAGATGAGCGTGGCGATGTCGGAGCCCACGGCGATCTGCCGGCGGCGCTGGATCTCGTCGTCGCTGACACCGGTTCCCTCCGACACCAGCGTGTCGAGGTCTCCGCGGTGCATCTCCCACGCCTTCCGCACGAGCGGAAGGTCGGCCTGGACCTCTTCGAGGCGCGAGGTGTGGTCGGCGGACTCGGTGATGCAGGCGATCGCGCCGGAGTCCGAGAGGATCCACGAGATCTGGTCGGGCGAGCTGGTCTCGTAGATCGGGACCATGACCGCGCCGGCGTAGAAGAGGGCGAAGTCGACGAGCGTCCAGTCGTAGGTGGTCTTGGCGATGAAGCCGACCTTGTCGCCGGGCTCGATGCCGGCGGCGACCAGGCCCCTGGCCAGGGCGATCACCTGCTTCTCGAAATCGGCGGCGGTGACGTCGCGCCAGCCGTCGCCGTCGGGAACGGCGAACAGCGCGAGATTCGGGGTCGCTTTGACACGCTCGGCGAGGAGGTCGGACACCCCCGCCTGGGGGTCGGCTGTGACGATGGCGGGGACTTCGAATTGGACCACGGCAACTCCTTCGGTACCGGTCGGGCAGGGGGAGGTCGTGATCGAGTCTAACCACACGGACCGGCGTCACAGCGGGAGTGCGCGGGACGCGCCGCGGCTAGACTGCAAGGCGCCGTCGCGCCCGCGCCGGCCGGAGGGAGTGCGGTGTTCAGGGTCGGAATCGACATCGGCGGAACCAAGATCGCCGGCGGCGTGGTGGACGAGACCGGACGGATCATCGAGAAGGTCCGCGTCGACACCCCGACCGACACCGTCGAACTCGCCGACGCCGTCGTGAACATGGTCCGTCACCTCTCACTGCACCACGAGGTCGTCGCCACCGGCGTCGCCGCCGCCGGGTTCATCGACCGCGATCGCGCGACCGTCATCCACGCCCCGAACATCGCGTGGCGCAACGAGCCGCTCAAGGCCATCTTCGAGAGCCGCCTCGGCATGCCCGTCGCGATCGAGAACGACGCCAACGCCGCTGGCTGGGCCGAGTTCCGCTACGGCGCCGGCCGCGACGTCGACCACATGATGATGCTGACCATGGGCACCGGCGTCGGCGGCGCGGTCATCCTCGACGGCAAGCTCTACCGCGGCGGCCACGGCATCGGCGGCGAACTCGGCCACGTGCGCTTCACCCGCGACGGACTCCCGTGCGGCTGCGGGCAGAACGGCTGCCTCGAGCAGTACGCGTCGGGCCGCGCCCTGCAGCGCGAGGCGAACAGCATCGCGGTTGCCGGGGGCATCGGCGCGGGACTGGCCGCGCTCCGCGCCGAGAAGGGCACCATCAGCGGTCCGGCGATCTCGCGACTCGTGCTGGCCGGCGACGAGGGCGCTGTCGAAGCGCTCCGCCGCGTCGCGACCGCTCTCGGCGAGGCGTGCGGCGGCTTCCAGGCCGCCCTCGACCCGGAGCTCTTCGTCATCGGCGGCGGCGTCGCCCAGCTCGGCGAGGACCTCCTCGGTCCCGTGCGGCTGGCGTACGAGACGTCGCTGCCGGGCTACGGCGACCGCCCCGTCGCCGAATTCGCCATCGCCCAGCTCGGCAACGACGCCGGTCTGATCGGCGCCGCGGATCTGGCCGTCGTGGAGGCTTGACGATGTTCTACTGGCTGATGAAGTACGTGGTGATCGGACCGATCGTCAAAGCGATCTTCCGCCCGTGGATCGTCGGCCGCCGGAACGTCCCCGCCACGGGCGGCGCCATCCTCGCGAGCAACCACCTGTCGTTCGTCGACTCCGTCATCCTGCCGCTCATGATCGACCGGCCGGTGTCCTTCCTCGCCAAGAGCGACTACTTCACCGGCAAAGGTCTCAAGGGCTGGGCGACCCGCGTCTTCTTCAAGGCCACCGGACAGCTGCCGATCGACCGCTCCGGCGGAAAGGCCTCCGAAGCATCGCTCAACACCGGACTGCAGGTGCTCGGCGGGGGAGACCTGCTGGGCATCTACCCCGAGGGCACGCGCAGCCCCGACGGCAAGCTGTACCGGGGTCGCACCGGCATCGCGCGCATGGCGCTCGAGGCAGGGGTGCCGGTCGTGCCGCTGGTCATGGTCGACACCGACACGATGCTGCCGATCGGACACCGCGTGCCCCGCGTCGTGCGGGTGGGCATCGTCATCGGCGAGCCGCTGGATTTCTCGCGATACGCCGGCATGGAATCCGACCGCTACATCCTCCGCTCGATCACGGACGAGATCATGGTCGCCCTGCAGCGACTCGGCGAGCAGGAGTACGAGGACGTGTACGCCTCGACGGTCAAGGACCGGCTGAAGCCCCGCGCCGTCGCCACTCGCTGACCCCGCTCGACGCGGCGCGCGGGGCAGGGCGGTGACGCCGCGGACACCCGGCGGTGAGGCCCGTCGGGACAGGGCGGTGACGCCCGCGGGCGCAGGGCGGTGACGCCCGCCGTCATGCGGCGGATCGGCGCCCGGGTGCGCGACTAGAATCGAGGGATGCTTCAGCAGATCGACGCGCTCGACCACTGGCGGACCCTGCCCATCAAGCAGCAGCCGAAGTGGCCCGACGCGGAGGCGGTCGCCGCGGTCTCGGCAGAGATCGCCACGCTCCCGCCGCTGGTGTTCGCCGGCGAGGTGGACAACCTCCGCGAGCGACTGGCGCGCGCGGCATCCGGTCGGGCTTTCCTGCTGCAGGGCGGCGACTGCGCCGAGACCTTCGCGGGCGCGACGGCCGAGCAGATCCGCAACCGCATCAAGACCGTCCTGCAGATGGCGGTCGTGCTGACCTACGGCGCCTCGATGCCGATCGTGAAGATGGGACGCATGGCGGGTCAGTTCGCCAAGCCGCGCTCGAGCGACTCCGAGACCCGCGGCGACGTGACGCTTCCCGCCTACCGCGGCGACATCGTCAACGGGTTCGACTTCACCGAGGGCTCGCGCCAGGCCGACCCGCAGCGTCTGCTGAAGGGCTACCACACCGCCGCGTCGACGATCAATCTGATCCGCGCGTTCACGCAGGGTGGCTTTGCAGATCTTCGCGAGGTGCATTCGTGGAACAAGGGCTTCGCGCAGAATCCTGCGAATCAGCAGTACGAGCGCCTGGCGTCCGAGATCGATCGCGCCATCAAGTTCATGGAAGCCGCCGGAGCGAACTTCGACGAGCTGCGCGGGGTGGAGTTCTACACCGGGCACGAGGGCCTGCTCATGGACTACGAGCGCCCCATGACCCGCATCGACTCGCGAACCGGCACGCCGTACAACACATCGGCGCACTTCCTGTGGATCGGCGAGCGCACCCGCGAGCTCGACGGCGCGCACGTGGACTACTTCTCCAAGATCCGCAACCCGATCGGCGTGAAGCTCGGTCCGACCACCTCGGCCGACACCGCCCTCGCGCTCATCGACAAGCTCGACCCCGAGCGCGAGCCCGGGCGTCTGACGTTCATCACGCGCATGGGAGCGGGCAAGATCCGCGACGCTCTTCCGCCGCTGCTCGAGGCCGTGCGCGACGCCGGCGCCACCCCGCTGTGGGTCACCGACCCGATGCACGGCAACGGCATCACCACCCCCACCGGCTACAAGACGCGTCGCTTCGACGACGTCGTGGACGAGGTCCGCGGGTTCTTCGAGGCGCACCGTGCCGTCGGGACCTTCCCGGGCGGCATCCACGTCGAACTCACCGGTGACGACGTCACCGAGTGCCTCGGCGGTTCCGAGATGATCGACGAGGCCACGCTCGCGACGCGGTACGAGTCGCTGTGCGACCCGCGCCTGAACCACATGCAGTCGCTGGAGCTGGCCTTCCTCGTGGCCGAGGAGCTCGAGAAGCGCTGACCTGCGCGGGGCGCGCTGCCGGGAGACGCGCGGGGCGCGGGTCGTCTGGTGCGTGAGCCGTCAGTTGTGTCGGGTTCGGGCGGGTTGAGCCGACGGGAGTGACGGCTCGGTGAGGACTGTGGGTGCGGCATCCGGCCCGGGGGTTTCTTGGTGCGTGAGCCGTCAGTTGTGTCGGGTTCGCGGGGGTTGAGGCGACGGGAGTGACGGCTCGGTGAGGGCCGTGGGTGCGGCATCCGGCCCGTGGGTTTTCTTGGTGCGCGAGCCGTCAGTTGTGTCGGGTTCGGGTGGGGTTGAGGCGACCGGAGTGACGGCTCGGTGAGGGCTGTGGGGGCGGCATCCGGCCCGGCGGGGGGTCGCGAGCGCTCCGGTGCGCGAGCCGTCACGTGTGTCGGGATTGCGACCGCGAAGACGACAGGAATGACGGCTCGGCGAACGTGACGGCCGTGTGAGCGGCGCTGATCTCCGGGGCTGTGGAGAACTCGGCGGCCGTGTCGCCGCGGCCGGGCAGGATCGACGGATGCCGAGACGTGCACGCGACCCTCTGCCCGACCCGCTCGGGAGCGGACCCTTCGAGTTCGGCGAGGCGCGCGAGGCCGACATCGGGCGCGGCCGACTGCGGCGCGATGACATCTCGCATCCGCACCGCGGGCTCTACGTCCCCGCCGGCACGGTGCCGGAGGGGATCGAGGGTCGTTGTGAAGCGCTGCTCCCGTTGCTGGGTCCCGGCCAGTGGTTCAGTCACGCGACGGCGGCGCGACTGTGGGGGATGCCGCTTCCGAAGCCGTACCGCGACGACGAGACGCTCCATGTGATCTCGCTCGCCGACGACGAGGCCAACGGTCGGTCGCTCCGGATGCGCAGGCCGGGTGTGTCCGGCTGGGAGGGTCGGAGCGCGCGGGGTGAGGTGCGCGGCATCCTGCCTGTCATCAGCCCGGCGGACGTGTGGGGTCAGCTCGCGACGCGTGGGGCGACCGCCACGGGAGTCACGCTCACGCGGGAATGGCTGGTGGCGGTCGGCGATCACCTGCTCACGGGGCCGCGTCTGCACGGTCGGCGTCATCCGCTCTGCACGCGGGCGCAGCTGGAGGACGCCGCCGCCCGGCGTCGCGGCGCGAGAGGCGCGCGGGCGTTGGAGTGGGCGCTCGAGCGGGTGCGCGAACCGGTCGACTCGCCGAAAGAGACGCAGTTGCGGATGGGACTGGTGGCGCTCGGGCTTCCCGAGCCGGAGGTCCAGGTCGCGGTCGACACCGCCGAGGGCGTTCAGCATGCGGATCTCGGGTATCGGCGCGCGCGGCTGCTGCTCGAGTACCAGGGCGAGGAGCATCGCGTGTCGCGCCAGCGGTGGCTGCGGGACCTCCGGCGGGTGCAACTCATGCAGGACGCCGGTTTCCACGTGATGCTCGTCGGTGCCGACGACGTCGACGATGCCGACGCCAGCAGGGCGGACGCAGGGGACGCGGTGGGGTCGGGCACCATGTCGGGATCGGGTGGTGGTTCCTCGGGAGATTCGGCCGCGGGATTCGGACCTCTGCCCGGCCCCGGCCTCGTCGCCCTGGCCGCTCGCGTTCGGCGGGCACTGGCGGGGGAGTCGTTCGGACGCTGAGCCCGCCGCCCCGTTCCGAGCTCGCGAGCCGTCACTTGTGTCGGGTGCGGCTGCGGCGGGGTGTCATACGTGACGGCTCGCGTTGCGGCGTGCAGGGGGAGGGGCGGACAACCGGAGGATGCCGGTTCTGGCAGCCGCGGCATCCGTAGACCCTCCGAGCCGTCACTTGTGTCGGGTGCGGCTGCGGTGTGGTGACATACGTGACGGCTCGCGCCCTGGCGTCTCGTGCGGAGGGACCGGACACCCCAGAGGATGCCGGTTCTGGCAGCCGCGGCATCCGTAGACCCTTCGAGCCGTCACTTGTGTCGGGTGGGGCTGCGGTGGGGTGACATACGTGACGGCTCGCGCCCTGGCGTCCCGTGCGGAGGGACCGGACACCCCAGAGGATGCCGGGACTGGCAGCCGCGGCATCCGCAGACCCTCCGAGCCGTCACGTGTGTCGGGTGCGGGTGCCGCGGGGTGACATACGTGACGGCTCGCGCCCTGACCTACCCGACACGCGCCCCGGCCCACGCGCCGGCCCCAGACACCCACAGGATGCCGCGACTCACACCCGCGGCATCCAGCCGACGCCACCCGACCCCAGCGAGCCGTCACTCGTGTCGGCGCGTCGCGCCCGAACCGGCCACACGTGACGGCTCGCGAACGCGAGCGTGTCAGCCGGAGGCGGTGATAAAGATGTAGACGCGGGTTCCGCGCACGACCATCTCGCCGGCAGCAGGGTCGGAGCCGGTCACCTGGGTGAGGGAGTTGGGGATGGCGGCCCAGAAGACGGCGTAGTCGACCTGGAATCCCTCGGCCTCGAGCGCGGCGATGGCCTCGTCGCGGGTCATGTCCACGACGTTCGGCACGGCGAACAGCGGGGGACCCGTAGACACGATGAGACGCACGGTGTCGCCGGGGCGCCAGCTCCCGCCGCCGTCGCGCTCGGCGATCCCGATCACACGGCCCGCGCCGATGGACTCGCTGGTCTGTGCGATGACGTCGCCCGCCACCTCGAGTCCCGCGTTCTGCAGTTCGCTGCGCGCGGCGTCCTCGCTGTCGCCGACGACGTCGGGCACGGGACCGAGCGACACCCACAGGGTCGCCTCGTCGCCCTCGTTCGCGGTGCAGCCCTCGCCGCACGCGATGTCGTCCCCACCGGCGGCCGGATGGATGAGCACGCCGAGCACGGTGCCGGGGGCCTCGCCGCGGAAGTACTTCGCCGTGTCTTCGCGAGGGGTGATGCCGTATTCGGTGAGCGCGCTGCGCGCCTCACCCTCGGAGCGACCCATGAGCCCCGCCACCTGCACCTCGGCGGGCCCGAGCGAGACGAACACGGTGACGGTGGTCTCTTTGTCGACGCGTGCGCCCGAAGCGGGCTCGCTCTCGATGATCCGACCCGCTTCGACCTCGAGGCTGCTGCGGCCCTCCTCCTCGGCGAGGAGCCCCTCGTCGGCGAGCACGGCCTGCGCCTCGGAGAAGCTGAGGCCCTCGACCTGCGGCACGGCGACCAGCGAACCGGGACCGGAGCCGAACCACCATCCCGACGCCCCGGCGAGACCTGCCAGCACCAGCACGAGCGCGACCAGCCACGCGCCCTTCGCCTGGCGCCGCCTGGTCGCGCGCCGAAGGCGGGTGGCGTTGTCGCCGTCGTCGACCGTGGCGATCGGGCCGGTCGGAGCGACCGGCATGACGGCCGTGAGCTCGTCGGTCGAACCGGTGTCGTGCGTGACGCTGGTGGTGCCGGTGCGGGTGACCTGCGGGGTGATGCCGAGCTCGCGCTCGATGTCGCGCAGCCGGTCGAGCATCTCCCGGGCGTCGGAGGGCCGCTCGTCGGGATTCTTCTCGGTGGACCACAGCACCAGCTCGTCGAGCTGCTCGGGCACTCCCGGGTTCTTCACGCTCGGGCGCGGCACCGAGTCGGTGGCGTGCTGGAACGCGATCTGCATCGGCTGCTCGCCCTTGTAGGGCTGTTCGCCGGTGAGCATCTCGTACAGCATGATGCCGAGCGCGTAGATGTCGCTGCGCGCGTCCGCGGTGCCGCGGGTGACCAGCTCGGGGGCGAGGTAGGCGATCGTTCCGAGCAGCTGGGATCCGGTGGCGGTGTTGGCCGTGGTGGCGCGCGCGAGCCCGAAGTCGCCGATCTTGACGCGGCCGTCCTCGGCCAGCAGCACGTTCTCGGGCTTGACGTCGCGGTGCACGATGCCTGCGCGGTGCGCGGCGGCGAGACCCGAGAGGACGGCATCCATGATCGTGATCGCCTGCGGCACCGAGAGGCGCCGCTGCTCGCGCAGCAGCTCGCGCAGCGTGATGCCGGGCAGGTACTCCATCACGAGGTAGGCGATCTCGCCGTCCTGGCCCTGGTCGAAGACGTTCACGACATGCGGGTCGGCCAGGCGGGCGGCGGCGCGCGCCTCTTGGATGAACCGGCTCTGGAAGACCGTGTCATCGCTCAGATGGCCGTGCATCACCTTCAGGGCGATGCGCCGCTCGAGCCGCAGATCCGTAGCGACGTACACCGTCGCCATCCCGCCCCGGGCGATACGAGCGCGGACGCGATACCGGCCGTCGACCAGACGGCCGATCAGCGGGTCCGTCTGCTGGCTCGTGTTCACGCTCAGAGTCTACGGATGCCTGGCCGTGAGCCCGCGGAACGGCTCACCCCCTGGTGGTGCTTCACCCGAGAGCGGCGAGCCACTGGTACGAGGGCTTCTCCCACTTCGCATACCGCTTGGGGTACGCCGAGATCTGCACCGCCTGGGCGGCATCCGCGTAGGACATGCTCTGCCACCCGGGGATGTCGAGGAGGCCGCGCGTGCGGGAGCCGTTCGGGTCGCTCGGTCCGCCGAAGAACGCCTTGATCGAGTACACGCGGTCGCGCACCTGCGCCGCGGTGCCCCAGCCGCTGCTCGGTCGCTGCTGGAACAGCCCGAGCGAGTCGCGGTCGCCCCAGTCGAGGTTGCGGATCCATGACTCCTGCATCGCGGTGCCGAGGGCGATGGCGATGCCGCGGTCGGGGACGCCGAGCTCGCGACCCACCTGGATGATGAGCCGCGCGTTGTCGACCTGCTCGGCATCGAGTCCGGCGATCGAGGCGACCGGGATGACGAGCTTCTGACCGGGGTAGATGATCGACGAGGTCGAGAGGCCGTTGGCGGCGAGCACGGCCGCGGTCGAGAGCTTGTAGCGAACGGCGATGGCGTAGATGGTGTCGCCGGCGCGGACGGTGTGGCTGCCCAGCGCCGTGGTCACCGCGGCGTTCGTCATGCCCGACGCAGCGGACGCGGCCGGCGCGGGCTGGGGAGCGGACGCGGCTGCGGCGCCGGGGATCCGGAGCTTCTGGCCGGGGTAGATGATCGACGACCAGCCGAGGCCGTTCGCCGAGAAGACGGCGCCGACCGACACCTTGTGACGTGCGGCGATCGAGCTGATGGTGTCGCCCGCACGGACGGTGTGGGTGGTCGCGGCCGGGGCGGCGGGCTTGGGTGCGGCTGCCGCGGCGGGCGCGGCGGCACCACCGCTCAGCTTCAGCACCTGCCCGGGGTAGATGACCGACTTCCAGGTAAGTCCGTTGAGGCTGAGGACGTCCTGCGTGCGCAGACCGTGCCGTGCGGCGATGGTGCTCACGGTGTCCCCGGGCCGCACCTTGTAGGTGCGCGGGGCGGATGCTGCGGCCACCGGCGCCGCAGCGGGCGCGGTCGTGGGTGCGGTGAACACGCCGCCGGCTCCGCGCTGCATGCGATCCGACGCGGGGGCGGGCTCGACGGCCACCGCGGCGGGCGCGGCGGTCAGCGCCAGCGCGATCGAGCCGGCGACCACCGCCGGAAGTCCCGCGGACACGGTCGCCGGAATGCGGCCTCGTCGGATGTCACGTCGCACAGTGCCCCCTCGGGTGGATTGAGAAGAACCGTGTCACGTATGTGTACAGGTGTCAACACGTGCTACCCACTGGGGCTGGTGTGACTGCTGTGACGAAAGTGATGTCGACAGGCGATGATGAGGTCTCGCAGAAGTGGAATAGTGGCAGGGTGAACGCTGAATCCGCGCCTCGCATCGAAACCACCTGGCTCTCGCTTCCCGAACTCGTCGACATCCTCGGCGAGCCGCTCGGGCGCGTCCGGAAGCTCCTCGACGAGCACTACCTGATCGGGTCGCGCCGCGACGGCGCGGTGAAGGTGCCCGCGGTCTTCCTCAAGGACGACCGGCCACTGTCGTCACTGCGGGGGACCGTCATCGTTCTGCACGATGCGGGCTTCAGCGACGACGAGGCGATCGACTGGCTGCTGACCGCTGATGAGACCATCGGCGTCGCCCCGATCGAGGCGCTGCAGGCGGGTCGCAAGAGCGAAGTGCGCCGCGTGGCGCGCACGCTGGCCTGACCCGACGTCAGCTCAGGTGACCCGCACGGTCGCCGCGCGCAGCAGGTCCCGCAGCCGGCCGACGGCGGCGTTCTCGAGCCGCGCGCCGGCGAGTGCGCGATCGGCCTCGCGCGCGAAGTCGGTGATGAGCGTCTCGACGCGCTCGAGCGCCCCGGTGTCGATGATCGTCTGCTGCAGCGACGCCACCTGACCCGCCTCGAGCGTCGGATCGCCGAGCATCTCGTCCATGATCCGCCGGGCGGGAAGCGGAAGGCGCTCGCGGGCGTAGGCGATCAGCACCGTCCGCTTCCCCTCGCGCAGGTCGTCGCCCGAGGGCTTGCCGGTCTCGCTGGCATCGCCGAAGACGCCGAGCACGTCGTCACGCAGCTGGAAGGCCATGCCGAGCGGGTGCCCGAAGCGCGCGAGGGCATCCGCCTGCGCGTCGTCCGCGCCCGCCAGCGCGGCTCCGATGGCGAGGGGCTGCTGCACGCTGTAGCGCGCGGATTTCAGCGACGCCACGCGCAGCGCGCGCTCGGCGTGCCGCTCGTCGGGCTCGCTCACGAACGCCGACTCCTCGGCGATGTCGAGGAACTGGCCGATCGTCACCTCCTGGCGCATGACCGTGTACTCGCTGCGCGCCGCGCGGGTCGTCCCGGGGGGAGCCGTCGCCAGCCCCTCGTCGAGCAGGTCGGCGCTCCACGCCACGAGGAGGTCGCCGAGCAGGATCGCGCCCGACCTGCCGAAAGAGTCCGGGTCGCCGGTCCACCCGGCTGCCCGGTGGGCGGACTCGAGGGAGCGGTGGGCTGCGGGCCGCCCTCGCCGGGTGTCGGAGTTGTCGATGATGTCGTCGTGGACGAGCGCGGCCGCGTGGAAGATCTCGAGGGCGGCCGCCGCCGCGAGGACGTCCTCGCTCGGTTCGGGCGCTGCGCCACCCGCGCCGGCGACGGCCTGCCATCCCGCGAGGCAGAAACGGCCGCGCAGGCGCTTGCCCCCGCTGAGCGCGGTCGCCGCGGCGTCGATCAGGAGTCGGGCCTCGTCGCCCAGACCCGCCGTGGCCTCCCGCTGTGCGGCCACGAACGTGTCCAGTCGCTGGGAAATCGCTTGAATCGGGTCGTGGGAGGGGCGCACGGGCCTAGCCTAGTGATCAGACGCACGCGTAGAATCGTGCGATATCCGAGCACTTAGAGGGGGACGCATGCCACTCTCCGAACAGGAGCAGCGCCTGCTCGATGAGATGGAACGCCATCTCATGCACAACGACGCCGACGTCGTCACCGCGCCTCGCGACGGTCGCAGCCTGAGCTACCGCAACATCGTCTACGGCACGATCCTCGTGCTGCTGGGGCTCGGCGGTCTGCTGGTGGGCGTGTCCGTTCCGCTCATCGTCGTCGGCGTCATCGGCTTCATCGTGATGCTGGCCGGCGTCGTCCTCGCCGTCACCCCGAGCCGGAATCCGCTGAAGGCCGTCCCCTCCGACAGCGCCCGCCCGGCTCGAGCTCCCTCCCCGCGCTCCTCGTTCATGGACCGCATGAACGACCGGTGGGACCGTCGCCAAGAAGAGCGCTGACCCGCCCGCCCACCCCTCGAAAAGCACCGACCTCCGGGTCGGTGCTTTTTGTGCCCGGGGAGCGTGGGGGAGAATTCCTCATCACAGGGGTGTTTAAGTGGAGGAAAGTGGAGTAAAGTGGCGTCAAGCCGTCGGGGGGCGGAGGAGAGGGGGGAGCCGACATGCTGCTCGGTACCCACACTCCGAAGCTCGACGACAAGGGCCGGGTCATCCTGCCCTCGAAGTTCCGTGACGATCTGGGCGGCGGCGTGGTGGTGACCCGCGGTCAGGATCGCTGCCTCTACGTCTTCAGCACGGAGGAGTTCGAAAGAGTGCACGAGCGCATCCGCGAAGCTCCGCTGGCCAACAAGCAGGCCCGCGACTTCCTGCGGATGTTCCTCTCGGGAGCAAGCGCCGAGAAGCCCGACAGCCAGAACCGCATCACCATCCCCCCGCCGCTGCGCGCCTACGCCGGGCTCGAGAAGGAGCTCGTCGTGACGGGTGTGGGGGCACACGCCGAGATCTGGAACACCGACGCGTGGAACGCCTACGCGGAGAGCAACGAAGAGACGTACGCCGAGCTGGAGCAGGAGGTGATCCCGGGCCTGTTCTGAGCCCTCGATCCTGACTCCCAGCCGCTCCCGCCCTGTCGCACTTCCCCGGCGCCAGGTCCGAGCGGATGGGGATCAGGGTCTAGGGACAAGGCCCCGCCATCATGAGCCTCCGCGATATCCACACCCCGGTCCTCCTCGAGCGCTGCGTCGAACTCCTCGCCCCTGCGCTGGAGCGCCCCGGCGCCGTCTTCGTCGATGCCACGCTCGGCATGGGCGGTCACTCCGAGGCATTCCTCGAGCGGTTCCCCGGCATCCACCTCATCGGTCTCGATCGCGACCAGGACGCCCTGCGGATCGCGGGCGAGCGCCTGGCGCGTTTCGGCGACCGGGTCACGCTGGTCCACACGGTCTACGACGGCATCGCCGAGGCGGTGACCGGCGCCGGGTTCGACGCGGCCGACGGCATCCTCTTCGACCTGGGCGTCTCGTCCCTTCAGCTCGACGTCGCCGATCGGGGATTCGCGTACTCGCAGGACGCCCCACTCGACATGCGCATGGACCAGTCGGCCGGCACGACGGCGGCCGACATCCTCGCCACCTACGGCGAGGGCGACCTGCGTCGCATCTTCGAGCGCTACGGCGAAGAGAAGCTCGCCGGCCGCTACGCGCGGGCGATCATCGCCGCCCGCGCCCAGGCGCCCGTCGACCGTTCGGGTCGCCTGGTCGAGATCCTCATCGCGGCGACCCCGTACGTCGCGCAGCGCTCCGGGCACCCCGCCAAGCGGGTCTTCCAGGCGCTGCGCATCGAGGTCAACCGCGAGCTCGCGGTTCTGGAGCGCGCGGTGCCGGCGGCCCTCGACATCCTGCCGGTGGGCGGGCGCATCGTCGTGCTGTCGTACCAATCCCTCGAGGACCGTCTGGTCAAGCGCGAACTCGCGGATGCCGTGAAGTCCACCGCGCCCGCGGGTCTGCCCGTCGAGCTTCCCGAACACGCTCCCCGGTTCCGCCTGCTCGTCAAGGGCGCCGAGCTGGCGAGCGAAGAAGAACGCGCACGCAACCCGCGTGCGACCCCCGTGCGGCTGCGCGCCGCCGAGCGAGTGAGGACGTCGTCATGAGCACGATCGCCACAGCGGCCACGCTCGCACCCCAGCGGACGACGTCCCCGGGCCGGCGGCTCCACGTCGTCGCGGAGCCCCTGCCGCGGCGCCGGCCCCGGCTGGCGTACGGCATCATCGCGGTCCTCGGCGCGGTGGGGATCGCGATCGCGCAGATGTCGCTGTCGATCCTCACCACGCAGTCCTCCTACGAGATGTCGGCGCTCACCCAGCAGCAGCGAGAGCTGGACTGGCAGGCGCAGATCCTCTACGACGAGGTGGCGGGGCTCAGCTCGCCGCAGTACCTCGCGGCGAACGCCACCGCGCTGGGCATGGTGATCGAGGAGTCGCCCAACTACCTGCGCCTGAGCGACGGCAAGATCCTCGGGGTCTCCGAGGCCGCAGAGGGCCGCGCCTCGGTCAACGCCCTCGGCCGTGCCTCGGTGCCCAACGCGCTCCTCGCCGAGACGCCGCTGGTGACCGACCCGGGCGCCACGATGGCCGGAGACGCCGACGGCGCAGCGACCCCGGGGGCCGGGCCGACCGACACGCCGCCGCCCTTGACCGACGGCCTGCCCACTCCGAGCACACACTGACCTCATGACCTCGGCCAGCACCCGAAGCCCCCGCCGTCGCACCGTCGTAGCCCTCGCCGTCGTCCTCGCGGTCCTCGCGGGCTTCATCGTCCGGCTCGTCGACATCCAGGTCGTCAACGCCGAGGAGCACATCGACGACTCGATGTCGCACGCCCTCGCCGGCTCGCGCACGCTGTACGGATCGCGCGGAACCATCGTCGACGCGCAGGGGCAGACCCTCGCGGGCAGCGTGCTCACCTACGACGGCGTGCTGGACCCGCTCAACATCACCGGGTACGAGGAGAAGGGCGGGTTCCCGCGCGAGGTCGACGGCGAGACCGTCCGCGTCCCGTGGGCGCAGGCCGCTTCCGAGATGGCCGAGATCACGGGGCAGGATGCCGCCTCCATCCGCCGCGGGGTCTCCGACTCGATCGCCGACAACCCCCAGTCGCAGTTCGCCTATCTGGCGCGCGGGCTGACCACCGAGCAGTACCGGGCACTCGTCGACATCGGCGCGCCCTACCTGACCTTCGACCAGCACCCCGCGCGCACATATCCGGATGGCGCGGTCGGGGGAAACCTCGTCGGCTTCATGGGCGCCGAGGGCGCTCTGGCCGGGCTCGAGCTCACCGAGGACTCGTGCCTGGCCGCCACGGACGGCCGGGTCACCTACCAGCGGGGCAAGGACGGCGTCGTGATCCCCGGCACCGCGACCACCCAGCCCGCCACGGACGGCGGGACACTGCAGCTCACGGTCGACCGCGACCTGCAGTGGTACATGCAGCAGCTGATCGCCGAGCAGTCGCAGGCGATGCGCGCCCAGAGCGGCGCCATCCTCGTGGTCGAGACCAAGACCGGCAAGATCCGCGCGGCCGCCGAGTACCCCTCGGTCGACCCCAACGACGTCCTCGCGACGGACGCCGACGACCGCGGCAGCCGCATCTTCGGCGGCTGGTTCGAACCCGGCTCCACCTTCAAGGCCCTCACCGCCGCGACGGTCATCGACGCGGGGGGCCAGACCCCGGCATCCACCGTCGTCGCCTCGAGCACCGAGACCTTCCCCAACGGAGCGTTCGTCCGGGACTCGTTCGTCCACCCCGCCCTGGAGTACACCCTGACCGGGGTGCTCATCGACTCGTCCAACGCCGGCATCTCGAAGTTCAGCGAGACGGTGAGCCCGGCGACCCGTTACGACTACCTGAAGAAGTTCGGCATCGGCGAGGGCAGCGCCGTGGGCTTCCAGGGCGAGCAGTCCGGTCTCGTCTACCCCGCCGAGCGCTGGGACAATCAGACGACCTACAACACCGCGTACGGTCAGGGCCTCACCACGACGATGCCCGAGCTCGCCGGCGCATACACGGCCATCGCCAACGGCGGGGTGCGCATGCCGCTGTCCCTGGTCGAGGCGTGCACGCTGCCCGACGGCACCGTCGTCGAACCGGACCTCCCCGAGCCCACCCGGGTGGTCAGCGAGAAGACCTCCGCCCAGATGCGCGGCATCCTCGAGAACGTCTTCCTGCAGGCCACGTACGCCGACGCCGTCGAGATCCCCGGCTACCGCGTCGCCGGCAAGACGGGCACCGGCGAGAAGTCCAACGGACAGGGCGGCTACAAGGCCGGGGCGTACTACACCACGATGATCGGCTTCGCCCCGGCCGACGACCCCGAGTACCTCGTCGTCGTCACGCTGGACGAGCCGACGAAGGTAAAGTCGTCTGCGGCCAATGCGACCGCGTTCCAGCAGGCCATGACCCAGGTGCTGAAGACCTACCGCGTCATGCCCGCCACGACGGCGCCCAAGGAGCTCCCCAAGTTCGGGTGAGCACCTGGATCAGGCCGGAGAGAACATGATCGCCCTCACTCTTGCACAGCTCGCCGACGCCGTTTCAGGACGGCTGCGCCCGGCCGGCGGCGACGGACCCGACACGGTCGTGTCGGGAACCGTCGACACCGACTCCCGCCTCATCGGCCCGGGTGACGTCTTCGTCGCCAAGCCCGGAGAGACCACCGACGGGCATGAATTCGTGGATGCCGCGGCCGCCGCCGGAGCCGCGGTGGCGCTCGTGGAGCGCCCCGTCGCGGCGGCCGTTTCGCAGATCGTCGTGGCCGATGCGGTGGCCGCACTGTCCGACCTCGCCCGCGAGGTGGTGCGGCGCGTGCGCGAGCACGGCGCGCGAAACGAGCACGGCGCCCTGCGCGTGATCGGGATCACCGGCTCCAACGGCAAGACCACGACCAAGAACCTGCTCGCCCGCATCCTCGAGGACGAGGGCGAGACCGTCTCGCCCAAGGCGTCGTTCAACAACGAGGTCGGCGCTCCGCTGACGATGCTTCGGGTCAGCGATCACACGCGCTACCTCGTCAGCGAGTTCGGCGCCAGCGCACCCGGCGAGATCGCGCGGCTGGCAGGACTCGTCGACCCCGACGTCGGCATCGTGCTGATGGTGGGCATGGCCCACGCAGGCGGGTTCGGCGGCATCGAGGCGACGCTCGCGGCCAAGTCCGAGCTGATCCGCGCGGTCCGGCCCGGGGGGCTCGCGGTGCTCAATGCCGACGACGCGCGCGTGGCGACGATGGCCGCGATCGCCGCCGAGCGCGGCGCCGAGGTCCGCTGGTTCGGCCGCGGGCCCGAAGCCGACGTCCGCGCGGACGACGTCGAGGTGACCGCCGACGGCACGACGTTCACCGTGCACGCCGACGACGACACGGCGACGCTGCGCCTGCGGGTCCTCGGCGAGCATCACGTCATGAACGCCCTCGCTGCGATCGCCGCCGCCACGGCGCTCGGCGTGTCGCTCGCCGATTGCGTGGCCCGACTCGAGACGGTCGAGATCGCCGAACGCTGGCGGATGCAGCCCCTCGGCTCCGATCGCGTCCGGATCATCAACGACGCCTACAACGCCAGCCCCGACTCGATGGCCGCGGCGCTGCGCACCCTCGCCCAGATCACCCGGCCGGGCGAGCGCACCGTCGCCGTGCTCGGCGCCATGAGCGAGCTGGGGGAGTATGCCGAGGAGGAGCACGACCGCATCGGCCTGCTCGCCGTGCGCCTCGGCATCCAGCGCATCGTGATCGTCGGGCCCGAGGCCCGCCGGATGTTCCTCGAGGCCGTCGCGCAGGGCTCCTGGGACGGCGAGGCGGTGTTCTTCGCCACCGCCGACGAGGCGTTCGACTACCTGCAGGGCGAGCTCCGGGACGGGGATCGCGTGCTGGTCAAGTCGTCGAACTCCGCCGGTCTGCGGTTCCTGGGCGATCGTCTGGGAGAATCGTTCTCGTGAGATCCCTTCTGACGTCCGCGGCGATCTCGCTGGCCTTCACCCTCTTCCTCACCCCCGTCTTCCTGCGGCTGTTCCGTTCGTGGGGCTGGGGCCAGGTCATCCGCACGCCCGAGAACATCTACAACCCGAGCCACGGCGCCAAGCGCGGCACGCCCACCATGGGCGGCACGATCTTCATCGTCGGCACGATCGTCGGCTATCTCGTCGGCGCGTACACCGGCAACAACCCGCCGACCATCTCGGGCTGGCTCGTGGTGTGGATGATGGTGGGCTTCGGCGCGGTCGGCTTCATCGACGACTACATGAAGGTGCGCAGTCAGCGCAGCCTCGGCCTGTCGGGCTGGCGGAAAATCGTCGGGCAGATCCTCGTGGCCGTCCCGTTCGCCGTCGTCGCGCTGAACTTCCCCAACGCGTGGGGTCAGACCCCGGCATCCCCGTACATCTCGATCTTCCGCGACGTGCCGATGCTGTCGTTCATGGCGCTCGGCCCGATCATCGGCTGGATCCTCTACATGACGTGGATCTCGTTCATCGGCGTCGCCTCGTCCAACTCGGTCAACGTCACCGACGGCCTCGACGGACTGGCCGCCGGCGCGGGCATCTTCGTCGTGGGCGCCTATAGCCTCATCGCCTTCTGGCAGTTCAACCAGGCGTGCTGGGGCGGCGAGGCGCTCGCCCCGACGGTGCAGCCGGCCTGCTATGCGGTCCGCGACCCGTTCGATCTCGCGATCGTCTCGGCGGCATTCGTCGGCGCGCTCGTCGGATTCCTGTGGTGGAATGCGCCGAAGGCGAAGGTCTTCATGGGAGACGTCGGCTCGATGGCGATCGGCGGCGTGCTCGCCTCGATGGCGATCCTGACCCGCACCGAGCTGCTCATGGTGCTCGTCGCGGGCGTCTACGTCATCGCCTCCGGCTCGGTCATCCTGCAGCGGCTGTACTTCAAGCTCACGCGCGGCAAGCGGCTCTTCCTGATGAGCCCGCTGCACCATCACCTCGAGATGCGCGGGTGGCAGGAGATCACGATCGTCGTGCGGATGTGGATCATCGCGGGCCTGCTCGCCGTCTCGGGCATCGGCTTCTTCTACGTCGAGTGGCTCATCGCCACATGAGCGCGGCACGGCTGGACGCCCTCACGAGCTGGCACAGCGACTGGAAGGGCCTGCGCGTCGCGGTGCTCGGCCTGTCCGTCACGGGATTCGCCGTCGCCGACACGCTCATGGAGCTCGGTGCCGACGTCCTCGTGGTCACCGAGAAGGCCGACGAGGAGTACGAGCGCCTGCTGCCGGTCATCGGCGCGCGCCTGTGGACCGGGCCCCTCGCCGAGCCGCCCGCCGAGCTCGTCTCGTTCGAACCCGAGGTCGTCATCGCCTCGCCCGGCTTCGCGCCGACGCATCCGCTCATCATGTGGACGCAGGAGGCCGGCGTCGCGCTGTGGGGCGACGTCGAGCTCGCGTGGCGCGTGCGCGACAAGGTGCGCCGCGCCGACGGCTCGACCGCGCCGTGGCTGCTCGTCACCGGCACGAACGGCAAGACCACCACGACCCGCCTCGCCGCTTCGATGCTGGTCGCCGGGGGACTGCGGGCGGCTCCCGTCGGGAACATCGGCACACCGGTGCTCGACGCCGTGCGCGACCCCGAGGGGTTCGACGCCCTCGTCGTCGAGCTCTCGAGCCACCAGCTGTGGTACCTCGGCAGGCAGACCGGCCCTCAGCCGCTCTCGCCCCACGCCGCCGTCTGCCTGAATCTCGCCGACGACCACCTCGAGTGGCACGGATCGGCCGATGCCTACCGCGACGCCAAAGCGCACGTCTACGACAACACCCGCGTCGCGTGCGTCTACAACAAAGCGGATGCCGCGACGCGCCGCATGGTGGAGGACGCAGAGGTGGTCGAGGGCGCCCGGGCGGTGGGCTTCGACCTGGGCGTGCCCGGCCCGAGCGACCTCGGCGTCGTCGACGGGATCCTCGTCGACCGTGCGTTCCTGGAGGACCGCCGCACCAGCGCGCTCGAGCTCACCACCGTCGAGGAGCTGCAGGAGCTCGGTCTCGGCGCTCCGCACATCGCGGCGAACATCCTCGCCGCGGCGGCCCTCGCACGGTCGCTCGACATCGCGCCCGCCGCCGTCCGCGACGCGCTGCGCGGCTTCCGGCTCGACCCGCACCGCATCGAGGTCGTCGCGCGCCACGACGGTGTGACGTGGGTCGATGACTCCAAGGCCACCAACCCCCACGCGGCATCGTCCTCCCTCGCCGCGTACCCGGGCGCGGTGTGGATCGTCGGAGGGCTCCTCAAAGGGGTGGACATCTCGGACCTGGTCGCCCGGCGCGGAGCCGCGGTGTCGGCCGCGGTGATCATCGGCGAGGACCGCGCGCCCGTCGTGGCCGCGTTCGAGCGACACGCGCCGGCGGTGCCGGTGTTCGAGGTCGACTCCGCCGAGACTGAAGACGTCATGGCGCGGGTCGTCGAGATCGCGGCCGGAGTCGCCCGTGACGGGGACGTGGTTCTGCTCGCCCCCGCCGCGGCGTCGTTCGACCAGTTCTCGTCCTACGCCGACCGCGGGCGGCGCTTCGCCGACGCGGTGAGACAGCGGATCGGAAGGGGCGGCGGTGACCACGACGCTTCCGCCGACCCGGCCGCCGGCCCAGCCCGCTGACGGCGAGGACCCTCGCGGGCTCGCCGCCCGCGTCTCGCTCGGCCGTGTGTTCGCGCCGGTCCCCAGCGAGTTCCTGCTGATCGCGTCCACCGCGCTCCTGCTCACCGGCTTCGGCCTGGTCATGGTCCTCTCGGCCACGAGCGCCATCGCCACCGCCGCCGGGCAGCCCGCGTGGGACGCGATGGTCAAGCAGGGCGTGTTCGCCCTGCTCGGCATCCCGATCATGTTCATCGCCAGCCGGTTCCCGGTGAAGTTCTTCAAGCGGATCGCCTGGCCTGCGCTCATCGGCGCCGTGATCTTCCAGCTGCTGGTCTTCACCCCGCTGGGCGTCACGGCCAACGGAAACCGCAACTGGATCATGATCGCGGGCCTGCAGGCCCAGCCCGCGGAGTTCCTCAAGCTGGCGCTGGCACTGTGGCTGGGCTTCGTCCTCTTCCGCAAACGGTCGCTGCTGACGAAGTGGCAGCACGTGTTCATCCCCGTCGTGCCCGTCGCCGGTCTCGTCATCGCCACCGTCCTGGCAGGCTCCGACCTCGGCACCGCCATGGTGCTGTTCCTCATCGTCCTCGGAGCGCTGTTCTTCTCCGGCGTGCGGCTCCGGCTGTTCGCCCTGCCGGCGCTGCTCGTGCTCGGCGCGGTCGCCGCCCTCGCGGTCACCAGCCCCGACCGCATGCGCCGCATCATGAGCTTCCTCAACCCCGACTGCCTCGCCGACTACTACGGCGACTGCTACCAGCCCCTCCACGGCATCTGGGGCCTCGCCGGCGGCGGCATCTTCGGGCTGGGGCTGGGCAACTCGAAAGAGAAGTACGACTGGCTGCCGGCAGCCGCCAACGACTACATTTTCGCGATCGTCGGCGAAGAGCTCGGTCTCATCGGCTGCGTCGTCGTGCTCGCCCTCTTCGCCCTCTTCGCGGTCGGTGCCTTCCACGTCATCCGCAAGACCGACGACCCGTTCGTCCGCATCGTCTCGGGCGCCATCACCGTCTGGATCGTCGGCCAGGCGCTCATCAACATCGGCGTCGTGCTGCGGGTCTTCCCCGTGCTCGGCGTGCCCTTGCCGTTCATGTCGCAGGGCGGCACGTCACTGCTGTCGGTGCTCATCGCGTGCGGTGTGCTGCTCGCGTTCGCGCGCTCCCTGCCCGTGCGTCGTCCGCTGCCGCCGGCCCGCCCGACGCCGGTCCGCGCGCGCCCGACCCGGTAACCTCGCCTGGGTGACGACGTACCTTCTGGCCGGCGGAGGAACCGCCGGGCACGTGAATCCGCTGCTCGCCGTGGCCGACGCTCTGCGTGAGCGCGACCCCGATGCCACCGTGCTCGTCCTCGGCACCCGAGAGGGTCTCGAGGCCCGCCTGGTGCCCGAACGCGGCTACGAGTTGCTCTTCGTCGACAAGGTGCCCTTCCCGCGGCGCCCCGATCGGGCCGCGGTCGCCTTCCCTGCCCGCTTCAGCCGGGCGATCGCCCAGGTGCGCGCGCACCTGCGGGATCGTCACGTGGACGTCGTGGTCGGCTTCGGCGGCTATGCGTCGGCACCCGCCTACGTCGCCGCCAACCGCGCGCGCATCCCCGTCGTCGTCCACGAGGCCAACGCGAAACCGGGCCTGGCGAACGTCCTCGGCGCGCGACGCGCTGCCGGGGTCGGCGTCGCCTTCCCCGGAACGCGGCTGGCGCGCTCCCACATGGTCGGGATGCCGCTGCGCCGCGAGATCGTCGACCTCGACCGAGCCGCACTCCGCGCGGAGGCGGCAGGGCACTTCGGGCTCGAGGCGGACCGGCCCACTCTTCTCGTCTTCGGCGGCTCGCTCGGCGCGCAGCGCCTCAACGAGGCCTTCGGCGAGGGTCATGACGCGGCCTGGCGCGACGTGATCGAGGCCGGGTGGCAGCTCATCCACGTGACGGGGGAGCGCTCGACACTCGCCGACCCGGGCGCTGCGGGCTACGCCGTGCGACGGTACGTCGACCGCATGGACCTCGCCTTCGCGCTGGCAGACCTCATCGTCTCGCGCGCAGGAGCCGCCACCGTCTCGGAGATCAGCGCCCTCGGCATCCCCGCCGTGTACGTACCGTATGCGGTCGGCAACGGAGAGCAGGCGCTCAACGCCGCCGCCGCCGTCGCCGCGGGCGCCGCCCTGATCATCTCCGATGCCGAGTTCACCGGAGACCGCGTGCGCCGTGACGTCCTGCCGCTCCTGCGCGACGCCGAGCGTCGCACGGCGATGGCGGTCGCGGCGGCGACCGTCGGCACCCGCTCCGGCTCCGAGAACCTCATCGCGATGATCGATCACGCCGTCGCCCGCTGACCGGCCGCTCGCGCGACCAGCGCGCCGGGACCGCGCCCCCGGGTCGCCGATCTAGGATTGACGGGCCATGATCAGACCCGACCTCTCGCTGCCCATCCCCGCCGACATCACCGCTGCCCATTTCATCGGCATCGGCGGCTCGGGCATGTCGGGACTGGCCCGCATGTTCCTCGACCGGGGCATCCGGGTCTCGGGCTCCGACCGCGCGGACAGTGCGGCCCTGCGGGACCTCGCCGCGCGCGGCGCGACGGTGTTCGTCGGTCACGACGCCTCTCATCTTCCGGATGATGCCGACACCGTCGTGCACACCGGGGCGATCTGGCCGGAGAACCCCGAGTTCCTCCTCGCCAAGGAGCGCGGCCTCCACGTCATCCACCGATCGCAGGCGCTGCACTGGCTCATCGGAGGTCGTCGCCTGGTCGCCGTCGCCGGAGCCCACGGCAAGACGACCTCGACCGGCATGATCGTCACCGCGCTGCGGGACCTCGGCGAGGAGCCCACGTTCGTCAACGGCGGCGTCATCGCCCAGCTGGGAACGTCCAGCGGCACGGGCTCGGACGACCTGTTCGTCATCGAGGCCGACGAGTCGGACGGAACCTTCCTGCTGTACGACACCTCGATCGCCCTCATCACGAACGTGGACCCCGACCACCTCGACCACTGGGGAACGCGCGAGGCGTTCTACGACGCCTTCGTCCGCTTCGCCGATGAGGCCCGCGAAGCGGTGGTGATCTCATCCGACGACCCCGGCGCCCGTCGCGTGGCCGCCGCCCTCTCGCACCGCAACGTCGTGAGCTTCGGCGAGGCGCCAGAGGCGGATGTGCGCGTCACCGACATCGCCACCGACGGGCCGGTGTCCTTCACCATCGTCCACGGCGGCTCGTCGGTCGAGGGGCGGCTTCCGGTCCCCGGCCGCCACAACGCCGTCAACGCGGCCGGGGCCGTCGCGGTCCTGGTCACCCTCGGCCACGGCCTCGAGGCCGCGGTGCGCGCCGTCGAGGGCTTCGCCGGAACCATCCGCCGCTTCGAGCTGCACGGTGTCGAGCGCGGGGTCAGTGTGTACGACGACTACGCCCATCACCCCACCGAGGTGGCCGCGGCCCTCTCCGCCGCGCGGACGGTGGTCGGCGACGGACGCATCATCGCCCTCCACCAGCCCCACACCTACTCGCGCACGCAGGAGATGTTCCGCGAGTTCGCCGACGTGCTCGAGCAGCACGCCGACCACACCGTCGTGCTCGACGTCTACGGTGCGCGCGAGGATCCCATCCCCGGAGTCACCGGCGAACTGGTCAGCGATGCGTTCCAGGATCCCGGCCACGTCCACTTCGTCGCCGATTGGCAGGCGGCGGCCGACTACACCGCCGAAGTCGCCCGACCCGGCGACTACGTCATCACCCTCGGCTGCGGCAACGTCTACCAGATCATCCCGCAGGTCCTGCAGGCCCTCACCCTTCACGGGCCGGGCGCTGCGGGAGGCTCCGCGTCCGCCGTCTCGGACGACTCGGCCGCGCACGGCGCGGGGGAGTAGCACTCCATGCGCCGGCCCACTCCGCTGCCGCCGCCACCGGCCGGATCGCCCCCCGCGGCGTCGGCGCGGCGGGACGACGACGACGGCCGGCGCCGCGCGCGCGAGGACCGCGTCGGCGAGGGGTCGGGCAGCACCGAACGCGACGACACGACCGAACTCGCCCCCGTGATACCCCTCGCCGCGGCGTCCGATCCGGCGACGCCGGATTCCGCCCCGCCCGATCGCGCGGCGCCGGGTTCCGCGGCGGCGGACGAGCCGATCAGTCTGGCGACCGTGTGGCGGGCCGCGTGGGCGCGCCGGCGCGCGCTGCGCAGCGAGGTGCGGCGCTTCACGGGGCGGCAGCGGCGTCGACGGATGCTGGGGCTCGGCGTCGCGGCATCCCTCGCCCTTCTCGTCGTCGGCAGCCTGGGCGCGGCCTACAGCCCCCTCTTCGCGGTCGAGGACATCACCGTGGTGGGCGCGTCGGAGCTCGACGCCGCGGCGGTCGAGGAGGCCCTGGCGGATCAGCTGGGCACGCCGCTGCCCCTCGTGGACGACAGCGCGGTCAAGGCTGCGCTGATCGCCTTCCCGCTCGTGGAGTCGTACGCCCTCGAGGCGCGGCCGCCGCACGAGCTCGTGGTGCGCGTGGTCGAGCGCACCCCCATCGGGCTCATCTCGTCCGAGGCCGGATACACCCTCGTGGATGCCGCGGGCGTCGCTCTCTCGACGACCGAGAAGCCCGCGGCCGGCAGGCCCCTGCTCGAGATCCGCGGCGGCACCGACTCCGAGGCGTTCGACGCGGTCGGGCAGGTGATGCGCACGCTTCCCGAGACGATCCGCGTGCAGGTGACGGCGGTGTCGGCGTCGACGCCGGACGACGTCACCCTCACCCTCGGCGAGACCGACACCGACATCGTGTGGGGGAGCGCCGACGAATCCGCCTTGAAGGCCGTCGTCCTCGAGACCACGATGGCGGCCCGGCCGCCGGCCGACGTGAGCGTCTACGACGTGTCGTCGCCGGACGCCATCGTCGTCCGCTGAGACGACTATCGCGGGAGATGTCGCGACACGCCCGCACGGTGCCGGTTCGCGGGGTCGCGCGCGCTTACTTTCAATGCAGGAATTGCATACCGAGCAATTCTTTATACCTCTACTAGAGGTTTAAGGTTTCGGGTTCGGGAAGACGGAGGCCGGCATGAGCCAGAACCAGAACTACCTCGCCGTGATCAAGGTGGTCGGTGTGGGTGGCGGCGGAGTCAACGCCGTCAACCGCATGATCGAACTTGGTCTGCGCGGGGTCGAGTTCATCGCGATCAACACGGATGCGCAGGCGCTGCTGATGAGCGACGCCGACGTCAAGCTCGACGTCGGGCGCGAGCTCACACGCGGGCTCGGCGCGGGCGCCGACCCCGAGGTGGGGCGCCGCGCAGCGGAGGATCACACCGAGGAGATCGAGGAGGCCCTGCGCGGGGCCGACATGGTCTTCGTCACCGCCGGTGAAGGCGGCGGCACGGGCACCGGTGGAGCGCCCGTGGTCGCCAAGATCGCCAAGTCCATCGGCGCGCTGACCATCGGTGTCGTCACCAAGCCCTTCTCGTTCGAGGGACGCCGCCGGCAGAGTCAGGCCGAGGCCGGCGTCGCCCGCCTGAAGGAAGAGGTCGACACCCTCATCGTCGTCCCGAACGACCGGCTGCTCGAGATCAGCGATCGCGGCATCTCGATGGTCGAAGCGTTCGCCACGGCCGACCAGGTGCTCCTGGCCGGTGTGCAGGGCATCACCGATCTGATCACGACCCCCGGTCTCATCAACCTCGACTTCGCGGACGTGAAGTCCGTCATGCAGGGAGCAGGTTCCGCCCTCATGGGCATCGGCTCGGCGCGCGGGGCGGATCGCGCCATCAAGGCCGCCGAGCTCGCGGTCGAGTCGCCGCTGCTCGAGGCGTCGATCGAAGGCGCCCACGGCGTGCTGCTGTCGATCCAGGGCGGATCGAACCTCGGCATCTTCGAGATCAACGATGCCGCGCAGCTGGTGAAGGAGGCCGCGCACCCCGAGGCCAACATCATCTTCGGAACCGTGATCGACGACACGCTCGGCGACGAGGTGCGGGTCACCGTCATCGCGGCGGGCTTCGACAGCGGAGAGCCCACGCTGCGCCTCGACCCGGTGACGACCTCGCGCGTCGTCGCGCCCCCGGTGCTGCCGGCGGTGCCGGCCGAAGATGCCGCGCGTGAAAGCCGTCCCGAGCCCGAGCCCGCTCGCGTGAGCGTCAGTGCTCCCGCGGAGAGCAGCTACGACTCCGCGTTCGGCGACGACGACCTCGACATCCCCGACTTCCTGAAGTAAGCCGAAAGCGCACGCCCGCGTGGACGCCGATCTCGCCGCCCGTCTCGACGAGGTCGATGCGTCCATCGCGGGCGCTGCGCGTGCCGCGGGACGCGACCCGGCCGCGGTCACCCGGATCGTCATCACGAAGTTCCACCCGCTCTCGCTGATCCGCGACCTCGTCGACCTGGGCGTGCGCGACGTCGGCGAGAACCGTCAGCAGGAGATCTCCGAGAAGGTCGCGGAGTTCGGCCGGCCCGAGGGCCTCACGTGGCACTTCGTCGGCCAGGTGCAGACCAAGAAGGCGCGCGCCGTGCGCGAGGCGGCATCCGTCGTCCACTCCCTCGACCGGGCGCGCCTGGCCGACGCGCTCGACCGCGCAGGCGCCGACGGGGCGGCGCCGCTGGACGTGCTGATCCAGGTCAACCTCACCGAGGACCCCGACCGCGGAGGCGTCGCTCCCGCCGACATCGAGTCGCTGACCGAGCATGTGCTGTCGTGCGGCACGCTGCGGCTGCGGGGCATCATGGCCGTCGCCCCGCTCGATGAGGAACCCGCCGCGGCGTTCGCCCGGCTGGCCGACTACGCAGGGCGCCTGCGCGCGGTGGCGCCTTCCGCGGACTGGATCTCGGCGGGGATGTCCGCCGATTTCGCCGAGGCGATCGCTGCCGGTGCGACACACCTGCGGATCGGCTCGGCAATCACCGGCCCACGGCCCGAGCGCCGTTAGCCTCGACACAGATGAGCACAACGGAGGATGCGATGTCGAACCCGCTCAAGAAGACCATGGTGTACCTGGGCCTCGCCGACGAGGAAGAGATGTACGACGAGCCTGCGCCCCAGTCGACCGCCCGCAAGGAGAAGTCCGTCGAGAAGGCAGCACCCGTGACCCCTCTGCACCGTCCGACCGTCGTCCGCCAGCCCGCGCCCAGCGCGATCAGCGAGATCCTCACGGTCCACCCCAAGCAGTACCGCGACGCCCAGGTGATCGCCGAGAACTTCCGCGACGGCGTGCCCGTCATCATCAACCTCTCGCAGATGAGCGACGCCGACGCACGGCGCCTCATCGACTTCGCCAGCGGTCTCTCGCTCGGCCTCTTCGGCCGCATCGAGCGCGTCACGAGCAAGGTCTTCCTGCTCTCGCCCGAGAATGTGGCGGTCTCCGGTGACGGGGCGGTCGCTCAGGCCGACCCGGAAGCGGTTCCGTTCGTCCAGCATTGACTCGTGGACATCATCCGGCTCATCGCAGCAGTACTCAATTTCGCGCTTCTCATCTACGTCTTCGTGCTGTTCGCACGGCTGGTGCTCGAATGGGTGCCGCTGTTCAACCGCGAATGGCGGCCGCGCGGCGCGGGACTCGTCGCCGCGGAGGTCATCTACACGGTGACAGACCCGCCCATCAAGTTCTTCCGTCGCTTCATCCCGCCCCTGCGCGTCGGCGCCATCGCCATCGACTTCGGTTTCGCGCTCACGATGCTCCTGGTGTTCATCCTGCTGAGCGTCACGCGCGCGCTGGCGTCCTGACGGCGGCGACGCGCCCACGCGGCGGTGCCTTCGACAGGCCCCGAGCCCGCGACTATGCTTTCCAGATACGACCGCTCATCGCGGCGGTCACCCGACATCGGCCAGCGACCTGAGCGCTCGAAAGAGGAATCACCATGGCATTGACCCCCGATGACGTCGTCACGAAGCAATTCCAGCACGTCCGTTTCAAGGAAGGCTTCGACCCGGACGAGGTCGACGACTTCCTCGACGAGATCGTCGTCGAGTGGCGCAAGGCCCTGGCCGAGAACGAGGAGCTGAAGGCGAAGCTGGCTGCGTACGAGTCCGGCGAATCCGCTCCGGCCGAGGCCCCCGCTCCGGCCGCTGCCGCAGCCCCCGCCCCGGCTCCCGCCGTCGAGGCCCCGGCATCCGACGCCACCGCGCCCGCTGCCAGTGCCGGCATCATCGAGCTCGCCCAGCGCCTGCACGACGAGCACGTCGCCGAGGGACGCGCGCAGCGCGACCAGCTCATCGCCGACGCGAAGGCGCAGGCCGCCTCGATCATCTCCGAGGCCGAGACCCGCGGCCGCGAAGAGGTCGCCCGCCTCGAGCGCGAGCGCGCGAACCTCGAGAACCGCATCTCGGAGCTCCGCAACTTCGAGCGGGACTACCGCTCGCAGCTGCGCAGCTACATCGAGGGCAAGCTCCGCGACCTCGAGACCACTGCGACCACGTCGGGTGCCACTCCGGTCTCGGCCATCGGTCTGTAGGCCGGCCTTTGGCAGGCCGAACACCCCTGCATCGGGCGGCGGCCAGCACCATCATCGCGATCCTCGCGGTGGTCGTGATGGCCGCCGACCAGTTCACCAAGCACCTCGCGATCCAGGGGCTTCCTCCCGAGGAGCCTGTTCCGGTCCTCGGCGAGTTCCTGATCTTCTACCTCGTGCGAAACCCCGGCGCCGCTTTCTCGCTCGGTGAGGGCGTGACCTGGATCTTCACGCTGGCTCTGGCCGCCGTCGCCGTCATCATCGTCTACCTGGCGATCATGCGGGTGCGCTCCCGCCTGTGGGCGGTGGCACTCGGGCTGCTGCTCGGCGGCGTGCTGGGCAACCTCACCGACCGTGTCCTGCGCACCCCCGGCTTCCCGGTGGGCCACGTCGTCGACTTCATCAACACCCCGTGGATGATGCCGGCGATCTACAACGTCGCCGACATCTTCATCGTCTCGATGATGATCGCCGTCGCTCTGCTGGTGCTGGTCGGAATCGGCTTCGACGGCACGCGCGAGCGCCGCGTGGAGGAGCCGACGGACGCCGAGCGCATCGACACGGGGTCCGCGGATCCGGCCGACGGCACGCCGGAGCGGGGCTGACCCGCATGCAGTCACGCACACTGCCCGTACCCGATGGGCTCGACGGGGCGCGCGTGGATGCCGCACTGGCGAAGATGCTGGGATTCTCGCGCACCTTCGCCGCAGACGTCGCCGACGCCGGCGGCGTGCGGCAGGACGGGCGCGAGCTCGGCAAGTCCGATCGGCTCCGAGGCGGCGCGTGGCTCGAGGTGTCCTGGCGGCCGAAAGAGGAGCCCGTCGTGGTGCCGATGGCGGTGCCCGACCTCGGGGTGGTCTTCGACGACGACGAGTTCGTCGTGATCGACAAGCCCGCGGGCGTGGCCGCCCACCCCTCGCTCGGCTGGGAGGGCCCCACGGTGCTCGGAGCGCTGGCCGCCGCGGGCTTCCGCATCACCACGAGCGGCGCCGCCGAGCGCCAGGGCGTGGTGCACCGGCTCGACGTCGGCACGAGCGGGCTCATGGTCGTGGCGAAGTCCGAGCGCGCCTATACGGCGCTCAAGCACGCGTTCAAGGAGCGCGAGGTCGAGAAGATCTACCACGCGGTGGTCCAAGGGCATCCCGACCCGCTGACCGGCACGATCGAGGCGCCGATCGGGCGGCATCCGTCTCATTCTTGGAAGTTCGCCGTCGTGCCCGACGGCAAGGAGTCGGTCACGCACTACGAGACCCTCGAGGCGTTCCCGGGGGCGTCGCTTCTCGAGATCCACCTCGAGACGGGCAGGACCCACCAGATCCGCGTGCACATGGCCGCTCACCGGCACCCGTGCGCCGGCGACCCGCTGTACGGTGCCGACCCGACGCTGTCGGCGCGACTGGGGCTCACGCGGCAGTGGCTGCACGCCCGGCAGCTGGCGTTCTCGCACCCCGCGACGGGGGAGTGGGTGCAGTTTTCCTCGGACTATCCCGCCGATCTCGCGCACGCGCTCGAGGTGCTGCGCGCGGACTGACCGGCGGCCTCAGCTCCGCTGCTCGAAGCGAGCCGGGGCCTCCGCCAGCGCGTGAGCGACGCGCGCGCGCATGTCGTCGTCCAGCGGCAGCGCGTCCAGCTCGGCGAGCGGATACCACCCGACCTCGGTCATCTCGCCGTCCACGGGGAACGGCTCGCCGGAGATCCAGCTGCAGCGGAAGGTGAGGTCGAGGTAGTCGGCCTGGTCTCCGTTGTCGTAGACGATCCGCGGAATCTGATGCACCCACGCCAGCCGGTCGGCGCGGATGCGCACGCCGGCCTCCTCCTCGGCCTCGCGCACCGCGGCGTCGGCGGGCTCCTCGCCGGGATCGACGATGCCCGTGACCGGACCCAGGGCGCCGTTGTCGCTGCGCCGCCCGAGCAGCAGCTCGTCGCCGCGCACCACGACGGCGGTCACCCCGACGAGTGAGAGCGGGCGGGTGCCAACGAGGCGGCGGAGGTCGACGATGAAGTCGGGGATCGGCACGATGCCACCCTACGATGACGTCGGTCGAGAGCTCGAACCTTCACCCTCAGCTCGAGGGTGAAACGACCTCGCGAACGCGCGCCGCGAACCGCCCGGCGGCCCCGCGGTCGATGTCGGAGGCGTCCGTAGACTCGACGGGTGGCATCCGACTCCTTCGTTCACCTGCACGTGCACAGCGAGTACTCGATGCTCGACGGGGCCGCCCGCATCGGGCCGATGATCCAAGAGGCGGTCAGGCTCGGGATGCCGGCGATCGCGGTCACCGATCACGGCAACACCTTCGCCGCGTACGAGTTCTACAAGACCGCGAAAGACGCCGGCATCAATCCGATCATCGGCATCGAGGCCTACGTCACCCCGGGCACGCACCGCACCGACAAATCCCGCGTCCGGTGGGGAACGCCCGAGCAGAGCGACGACGACGTGTCGGGCGCCGGCGCGTACACGCACATGACGCTGCTCTCCGAGACCACCGAGGGCATGCACAACCTGTTCCGGTTGTCGTCCAAGGCCAGCATGGAGGGCTACTACTTCAAGCCCCGCATGGACCGCGAGCTCCTGCAGACCTACAGCAAGGGACTGATCGCCACCACCGGCTGCCCCTCGGGCGAGGTGCAGACGCGTCTCCGACTCGGACAGTACGAGGCGGCGCGCGCCGCCGCGGCCGAGTTCCAGGACATCTTCGGCAAGGACAACTACTTCGCCGAGATCATGGACCACGGCCTGTCGATCGAGCGGCGGGTCATGAGCGACCTGCTGAGGATCTCGAAGGACCTCGACATCCCGCTCGTCGGCACGAACGACCTGCACTACACCCACCAGCACGACGCGAACAGCCACGCGGCGCTGCTGTGCGTGCAGTCGGGATCGACGCTCGACGACCCCAAGCGCTTCAAGTTCGACGGCGACGGCTACTACGTCAAGTCGCCCGCCGAGATGCGCCAGGTCTTCCGCGACCACCCCGAGGCCTGCGACTCGACCCTGTTGATCGCGGAGCGGTGCGAGGTCGAGTTCAACACCAGCGCCAACTACATGCCCCGCTTCCCGGTGCCGCCCGGCGAGACCGAGGAGTCCTGGTTCATCAAAGAGGTCGAGAACGGCCTCAAGGACCGCTACCCCGCGGGGATCCCCGACGAGGTGCGCGCGCAGGCCGAGTACGAGACGGGAGTCATCGCGCAGATGGGCTTCCCGGGGTACTTCCTCGTGGTCGCGGACTTCATCAACTGGGCGAAGGACAACGGCATCCGCGTCGGCCCCGGTCGCGGCTCGGGTGCGGGATCGATGGCCGCCTACGCCATGAAGATCACCGACCTCGACCCGCTCCAGCACGGCCTCATCTTCGAGCGGTTCCTCAACCCCGACCGCGTCTCCATGCCCGACTTCGACGTCGACTTCGACGACCGCCGCCGCGGCGAGGTCATCCAGTACGTCACGGAGAAGTACGGCGACGAGCGCGTGGCCCAGATCGTCACCTACGGCACGATCAAGGCCAAGCAGGCCCTCAAGGACGCCGGCCGGGTGCTGGGCTTCCCGTTCAGCATGGGGGAGCGGCTGACCAAGGCCATGCCGCCCGCGGTCATGGGCAAGGACATGCCGCTGGAGGGCATGTTCGACCCCCAGCATCCCCGTTACAAAGAGGCCAGCGAATTCCGCGCGCTCATCGAGACGGATGCCGAGGCGAAGACCGTCTTCGACACCGCGGTCGGCCTCGAGAACCTCAAGCGCCAGTGGGGTGTGCACGCGGCCGGCGTGATCATGTCGAGCGAGCCGCTCATCGACATCATCCCGATCATGAAGCGCGAGCAGGACGGGCAGATCGTCACGCAGTTCGACTACCCCGCGTGCGAGTCCCTCGGCCTCATCAAGATGGACTTCCTGGGGCTGCGCAACCTCACCATCATCAACGACGCCCTCGACAACATCGAAGCCAACCGCGGCCACCCGCTGGTGCTCGAAGACCTCGAGCTCGACGACCGGGCGTCGTACGAGCTGCTGACCCGCGGCGACACGCTGGGGGTCTTCCAGCTCGACGGCGGTCCGATGCGGTCGCTGCTGCGGCTGATGAAGCCCGACAACTTCGAAGACATCTCGGCCGTGCTCGCGCTGTACCGCCCGGGCCCCATGGGCGTGAACTCGCACATCAACTACGCGCTGCGAAAGAACGGGCAGCAGGAGATCGAGCCGATCCACCCCGAGCTCGCCGAGCCGCTGTCCGACATCCTCGACACCACCTACGGCCTCATCGTCTACCAGGAGCAGGTGATGGCCGTCGCGCAGCGCGTCGCCGGCTACACCCTGGGTCAGGCCGACCTGCTGCGTCGCGCGATGGGCAAGAAGAAGAAGTCCGAGCTCGACAAGCAGCAGGAGATCTTCTTCGGCGGCATGACCGAGCGCGGCTTCTCGGATGCCGCGCAGCAGACACTCTGGAAGGTCCTCGAGTCGTTCGCCGACTACGCCTTCAACAAAGCGCACACCGCCGCGTACGGGCTGGTGTCGTACTGGACGGCGTACCTCAAGGCCCACTACCCGGCCGAGTACATGGCGGCGCTGCTGACGAGCGTCGGCGACTCCAAGGACAAGCTGGCGGTGTACCTCAACGAGTGCCGCCGGATGGGCATCAAGGTGCTGCCGCCGGACGTGGGCGAGTCGATCCGGTACTTCGCCGCCGTCGGCGAGGACATCCGCTTCGGGCTCGGGGCCGTCCGCAACGTCGGCGCCAACGTGGTCGACGCGATCGTGGCCGCCCGCCAAGAGGCGCCGTTCACGTCGTTCCACGATTTCCTGTCGAAGGTGCCGGTCCATGTGGCCAACAAGCGCACCGTGGAGTCGCTCATCAAGGCGGGCGCCTTCGACTCGCTCGGCGATACGCGCCGTGCCCTCATGGAGATCCACGAGGATGCCACGGAGCAGGCGGTGCTCGACAAGCGCCGCGAGGCCAACGGCGAAGTGGGCTTCGACTTCGACTCGCTGTGGGACGAGCCCCAGCAGGTCACGAAGGTGCCCGACCGTCCGGAGTGGACGAAGAAGGACAAGCTCGCCTTCGAGCGCGAGATGCTGGGGCTGTACGTGTCGGACCATCCCCTGGCCGGACTCGAGATCCCTCTGGCGAAGCTGGCGTCCACCAGCATCCACGACCTGCTCGCCTCGGACGACATCGAGGACGGATCGCAGGTCACCATCGCGGGGCTGGTCACGAGCGTCCAGCATCGCGTGGCCAAGCAGAGCGGAAACCCGTACGGCATGATCACCGTCGAAGACTTCGACGGCGAGATCACCGTGATGTTCATGGGCAAGACCTACCTCGAGTTCTCGTCGATGCTCCAGGCCGACTCGATCCTCGTCGTGCGGGGCCGGGTGTCGCGTCGCGACGACGGGATGAACCTGCACGCGCAGACGGCGTTCTCGCCGGATCTGGGCAGCCTCGAGGCCTCCGGACCGCTGACGCTGCTGCTGCCCGAGAGCCGTGCGACCGAGCGCATCGTCACCGAACTGGCCGAGGTGCTCCAGCGTCACCGCGGCGACACCGAGGTGACGCTGCGGCTGCATCGCGGCTCGGCCGCCAAGGTGTTCGACGTGCCCATGCCGGTGCGGGTGACAGCCGACCTCTACGGGGAGCTCAAGGGCCTGCTCGGCCCCCAGTGCCTGGGGTGATCTCATGTGCGTCTCATGACGCGTGGGTATCATCGACGACGCGAGCCGCCAGCGCGCGGCCGGGAAGGACAATCGTGACCGACCAGCAGTACGCCGACAACCAGCCTGCAGAGCAGGCGTCGACGACCGACACCGAGGCGCCGCAGTACGGCGTCGGGCCGTTCTCCATCCGCGAGGTCGCGCTCGGAGGCATCTGGCTCCTCGCGCTCATCGTGTCGTTCTTCCCGATCTACGGGCGCATCGGCAACGGACCCTCGGTCTGGACGAACGGCATCGACTGGGTGCTCACGATCGGTCTGCCGACCGCGGCGGTGTTCCTCATCGTCCTGCGTCGCCTGTCGCCGGACGGCATCCGCCGCGTCGGGTCTCTCGGCATCGACCAGTTCGCCTCGGTCGCGTTCTCGGTCTCGGCGTTCCTGTGGCTGTCGATGATCTGGAACTCCTTCGTCACGCTGGCCTCCAGCGACGTCTTCCTCGCGACATGGGTCGTCTGGGTGGAGTTCTTCCTCATGCTCGCCGGAGTGCTGCTGACCGTCTTCGGCCCGTTCATCGCTCCGTTCGATCAGGACTTCGCGGGTCGCCGCGAAATCCCCGCGCACCGCAACGCGCGCCCGATCCGTCCCGTGACGCCGCGTCCGGCTCCGGCGCCGCGCCCCGCTCCCGAGCCTGCCGCCGCGCCCGTGGCGCAGCCGGCCGGCGAGCCGACCGCGGTGTGGCACGCCGACACAGACGTCGATCACGACGCCGCCGGCGCCGAGGCGCAGCCGCGGCCCGCCGCTCACGTCCCCGTCGACGAAGCTCCGGTCGACGAGGCTCCGGCGACCGCGGCGTACGACCGCGTCGACGACACCCTCGAGAGCGCCCGCTCCGTCCCCGAGCGCTCGCGCTCGACAGCGCCCGCCGACCCGGTCGACGAGCTTTTCGCGGGTGCCGACGATTCCGACGACGACCACGCCGAGCCTGCGGCAGCGGCGACGCCCGCCGCATCGACGGCCGACGTCGAGACCGCCGCGTGGGCTCCGGCCCAGTCGCGAGGCACCTACGAGCCCGTGGAGCAGGCGACGCCCACGCGCCAGCAGGCGTTCTGGGCGCTCGCTCCCGAAGAGCGCGACGTCGTCGACGAGGTCGGCATCCCGATCTTCCGGATCGGCCCGACCGCGTGGGCCCTCGTCATCGAGGACCGCGGTGAGACGTTCGTCGTCCGTCACGACGACGGGCGCATCGGCTACCTCCACGACGTCCAGGGCGTCACGCGCGGCTGAGCCGGGCACGCCCGCGATACCGTAGAAGGATGCTTCGCACCATCGATCTGCGCGGGCGCGCCCTGGCGCCCGCCGAACTGCTGGCGACGGTGCCGCGCGCCGCGGCGGCGCGGGCCGAGGCCCTGGCCGCGGCCACGGCGATCGTCGCCGACGTCGCCGCCCGCGGCGAGGTCGCGTTGCGCGAGCAGGCCGATCGGTTCGACGGCGTCTCGGGCCACGAGCTGCGCGTCCCCGCGACTCACCTGACCGAGGCGCTGGACGGGCTCGACCCGCAGGTGCGGGCGGCGCTCGAAGAGGCGATCGCCCGGGTGCGGGCCGCGTCGGCGGCTCAGGTGCCGCCGCCGAGCGAGACGGTCCTCGGTCCGGGTGCCCGCGTCCGGCAGCGATGGCAGCCGGTCCGGCGGGTCGGTCTGTACGTGCCCGGCGGCAAGGCGGTGTATCCCTCGAGCGTCGTCATGAACGTCGTTCCCGCGCAGGTCGCGGGGGTGTCCGAGGTGGCTGTCGCCTCTCCGCCGCAGCGCGAGTTCGGCGGTCGCGTGCACCCCGTGATCCTGGCGGCCGCGCGGCTTCTCGGCGTCGACGAGGTCTACGCGGTCGGCGGCGCGGGCGCGATCGGCGCCTTCGCTCACGGTGTGCCATCGCTGGGCCTCGAACCCGTCGATGTCGTCACCGGACCCGGCAACAACTTCGTCGCCGCGGCCAAACGCGCCGTCGCGGGTCTGGTGGGCACCGACTCCGAGGCCGGCGCGACCGAGATCCTCATCGTCGCCGACGACAGCGGCGACCCGCGCCTCATCGCCGCAGACCTGATCAGCCAGGCCGAGCACGACGAGCAGGCGTCCGCCGTGCTCGTGACGTGGTCCGCTGAGCTGGCCGACGCCGTGGCGGGGGAGCTGCGCGAGCGCGCGCCCCGCACCCGGCACGCGCAGCGCGTGCAGACGGCGCTCGAGGGCCCGCAGTCCGCCGTCGTGATCGTCGACGACCGTGTCGCGGCCACCGCTTTCAGCAACGCCTACGCCCCGGAGCACCTCGAACTGCACCTCGCCGATCCGCGTCCCGAGGACTTCGTCCACGCCGGTGCCGTGTTCGTCGGCCCCGATTCGCCGGTGAGTCTCGGCGACTACCTCGCCGGCAGCAACCACGTCCTGCCCACGGGCGGGCAGGCCCGCTACGCCGCCGGTTTGTCCGCGTCGACGTTCCTCCGGCCCCAGCAGGTCATCGAGTACGACCGCGCCGCGCTGGCCGACGTGCGCCACGCCATCGTGACCCTCGCCGAGGCCGAGGCCCTTCCCGCGCACGGCGAGGCCGTCGAGGCCCGCTTCGAGGCGTAGTCTGTCGGGGCCATGCACTGTCCGTTCTGTCGTCACTCCGACTCCCGCGTCATCGACTCGCGCACCAGCGACGACGGCCTCAGCATCCGTCGGCGCCGGCAGTGTCCGGAATGCGGCGGAAGGTTCTCGACGATCGAGACCGCGAGCCTCAACGTCATCAAACGATCGGGTGTGATCGAGAGCTTCAGCCGCGAGAAGGTGATGTCCGGCGTGCGGAAGGCCTGTCAGGGGCGCCCCGTCACCGAGGCGGACCTCGCCATGCTCGCTCAGAAGGTCGAGGAGTCGGTCCGCCAGACGGGTGCCTCGCAGATCGACACGAACGAGATCGGTCTGGCGATCCTCGGGCCCCTGCGGGAACTAGACGAGGTCGCCTACCTGCGCTTCGCGAGCGTGTATCAGGCGTTCGACTCGCTCGAGGACTTCGAGTCGTCGATCGCGCAGCTGCGCGCCGACCACGTCGACCGCCTGTCGGGCCGGGCGGACGCCGACCAGTAATCTGGGACGGATGTATCCCCTCCTCTTCCGGACCGTGCTCGCCCGCATGGATCCCGAGACGGCCCACCACGCCGGCATGTTCGTCGTCCGGATGCTGGGCGTCCCGCCGCTGTCGTGGGCGGCCCGTGCGCTGACGCGACCCGATGAGAGGCTGCGCACCACCGCGCTCGGCCTGCGCTTCGACTCGCCCTTCGGCGTGGCAGCCGGCTTCGACAAGAACGTCGTGGGCGTCGCGGGCCTGCGCGCCCTCGGCTTCGGTCATGTCGAGGTCGGCACCGTCACCGCCATCCCGCAGGACGGCAACCCGCGCCCGCGGCTGTTCCGCCTCATCCCGGATCGCGCCGTCGTCAACCGCATGGGCTTCAACAATGCCGGCGCCGAAGCCGCCGCGAAGAGGCTCGAGAAGCTGCGACGACGCCGTCGGCGCGCGGTCGTCGGTGTCAACATCGGCAAGAGCCGGGTCGTCGACGTGTCCGAGGCGACGGCGGACTACGTACGCAGCGCGACGCTGCTGGCGCCGCTCGCGGACTATCTGGTCGTGAACGTCTCGTCTCCGAACACGCCGGGCCTTCGCGGCCTCCAGGCGGTCGAAACCCTTCGTCCGCTGCTGTCGGCCGTGCACGACGCTGCCGGTGCGACCCCGCTGCTGGTGAAGATCGCGCCCGACCTCCCCGATGACGAGGTCGAGGCCGTGGCACGCCTGGCCGTCGACCTCGGCCTCGACGGACTCATCGCGACGAACACGACCATCTCGCGTGCGGGGCTCTCCACGCCGCCGGCGGTCGTGGCGGCTGCGGGCGAGGGCGGCCTGTCGGGCGCCCCGCTGCGCGAGCGCTCACTGGCCGTGCTGCGACGTGTGCGCTCGGTCGTGCCGGCGGACTTCTGCGTGGTGTCGGTGGGCGGCGTCGAGACGGCAGGCGACGTCCGCGAGCGACTGGATGCCGGTGCCGACCTCGTGCAGGGCTACACCGCGTTCCTGTATCGCGGACCGCTGTGGGCCCGTCAGATCAACCGCGGCCTCAGGGCTTCTGCCCGCGCTTGACCTGAGGCTTCGGCAGACGCAGGAACCGCATCTGGATGCTGCGCATCGCCGCGTACCAGCCGAGACCCTTCTCGAGTCGATCCGCGCCGAAGCGCGCCTTCGCGCCCCGCTTGACGTTGATGGCCGTGAGGATCATGTCGCCGATGACGAAGAAGATGAACACCCACAGCACGACGAACGAGTAGAACTGCACGGCGGCCACGGGGATGAAGGTCGCGATGATGACGAGGATCATGGCCGGCATGACAGCCTCGCCCAGGTGCCAGCCGGAGTCGACGAATTCGCGCGCGAACTTGCGCTGCGGCCCCTGGTCGCGGGCCGGAAGATAGCGGGGGTCGCCCGCCGCCATGCCCACGCGGGCCTTCTCGCGCTGGGCCGTCAGCTCCGCTCGGGCGCGTGCCTTCGCCTCTTTCGTGTCGGCGACGAGGGGGCGCTTGCGGGCGGCCTCCTGCTCGGCGCGGGTGGGCGTGGGGCGCCCCTTGCCCGACGCGCCGGCGACGTCGCCGGCATCCTCGGGTGCGGGGGAGGCGGGTGTCTTGGCCACAGGAGATCCTCGAGAGTGCGGGACGGGGGTGCGCTTAAGATTACCCGCATGACATCCGCGCCCTCCCGACACCAGGCCGTGCACGACGCGGCCGCCTCCGGTTACCCGACCGCCATCGCCGATCTGGGAGGACTGGTGCGGATCCCGTCCGTCGCCTTCCCGGGATTCGACCCGGCCGACGTCGAGCGCAGCGCCGAGGCCGTCGCCGACCTCGTCCGCGGCACCGCGTTGTTCGAGACGGTCGAGATCAGGCGCGCGTCGATCCCGGGCGCCGACGAGATCGGCAAGCCCGCCGTCGTGGCCCGCCGTGCGGCCAAGAACGGCAGGCCGACGATCCTCCTGTACGCCCACCACGACGTCCAGCCCGTCGGCGACGAGGCGCTGTGGGACTCGCCGCCCTTCCAGCCGACGGTCCGTGACGGCCGGCTCTACGGTCGCGGGGCAGCCGATGACAAGGCGGGGATCATGGTGCACATCGGCGCGCTGCGCGCGCTGAAAGAGGCGCTCGGCGAAGACTTCGATCTCGGGGTCGCCCTTTTCATCGAAGGTGAGGAAGAGGCCGGATCGCGCTCCTTCGCGACGTTCCTCAGCGAGAACGCCGACGTGCTGCGGGCGGACGTGATCGTGGTCGCCGACTCCGGCAACTGGGACTCCCGCACTCCCGCCCTCACGGTGTCGCTGCGTGGGAACACGCGGTTCACCATGCGCGTGCGCACGCTCGAGCACGCGTCGCACTCGGGCATGTTCGGCGGCGCCGTCCCGGACGCGATGATGGCGGCCGTCACGCTGCTGTCCACGCTGTGGGACGCCGACGGCGCCGTTGCGGTGGACGGCCTGACCGAGCGCGACGTCGAGACCCCGGAGTACTCCGAGCAGACGCTCCGCGACGAGGCCGGTCTTCCCGACGGTGTGCGCCCGATCGGTCGCGACAGCATCCTCGGACGCATCTGGAACAAGCCCTCGATCACCGTCACCGGCATCGACGCGCCGAGCGTCGTCAACGCGTCGAACACGCTGTCGCCCGAAGTGACCGTCGTCATCAGCGCACGCGTCGCGCCGGGGCAGGACGCGCGCGAGGCCTACGCCGCCATCGAGGCGCACCTGCGCGCCCACGCTCCGTTCGGCGCAGAGCTGGAGTTCTTCGACCAGGACTTCGGCAACCCGTTCCTCGTCGACACCACCGGCTGGGCCGTCGCCGACGCGCGCGTGGCGCTCGAGCAGGCCTACGGACCCGCGCCGGTGGACATGGGCGTGGGCGGGTCGATCCCGTTCATCGCCGACCTCGTGCGCGAGTTCCCCGGCGCCCAGATCCTCGTGACCGGGGTCGAGGACCCGCACGCCCGGGCCCACAGCCCCAACGAGTCGCTGCACCTGGACACGTTCCGCCATGCGCTGCTGGCCGAGGCGCTGCTGCTCGAAAAGCTCGACGCGCGGACGCTCGAGGCCTGAGCGCGGCGCCGCGTCGCGGGGCGGGGCGTAGAATCGGACCGAACCCGCCGCGCGAGCGGCCCGTCCGGAGGAGTGCCATGACCGACACCGCACTGACGACCGACCCGTCCGTCCGCGAGCACGGCGTCGTCCTGACCGATGCCGCCGCACTGAAGGTGAAGAGCCTGCTCGAGCAGGAGGGTCGCGACGATCTTCGTCTGCGCGTGGCCGTTCAGCCCGGGGGCTGCAGCGGTCTCATCTACCAGCTGTACTTCGACGAGCGCTATCTCGACGGCGACAAGACCGTCGACTTCGACGGCGTCGAGGTGATCATCGACGACATGAGCGTCCCGTATCTCGACGGCGCCCAGATCGACTTCAAGGACACGATCTCGGAGCAGGGGTTCACCATCGACAACCCCAACGCTGCCGGCAGCTGCGCCTGCGGAGACAGCTTCCACTGAGCATGATCCCGCGGCCCGGACCGAGCTCGCCAGAGCGGTCCGGGCCGTTCTCCTGCCCGCCACGGAGGCCGGTCAACCTGGGTGGTTGGCCGGAGAACCGTGAGAGGTTGCCCTAGACTGGCGACAGTCACATTTCGAAACTGGAAAGGTGCGCCCGTGCCCTCGAAACGCCGCCTCCGCTGGGCCCTGATCCCCGTGGGGATCGCCGCGGCCGTCGCCCTCGCCGGCTGCACGCCGACCGAGCTGAACGGCTATCTGCCCGGCTTCGTGGAGGGGGCTGAGCCCACCACGAACCGCACCGAGATGGTGTCGGGTCTGTGGACCAACTCCTGGATCGTGCTGCTCGTGGTGGGTGTCATCACGTGGGGCCTCATGGGCTGGGCGGCCATCGCGTATCGCCGCCGGAAGGGTCAGACCGGCCTTCCCGTGCAGCTGCGGTACAACATGCCGATCGAGATCTTCTACACGGTCGTTCCGCTGATCCTGGTCGTCGGGTTCTTCGCGTTCACCGCACGCGACCAGACGATCCTCGAGACCCAGTACGACGACCCCGACGTGTCGATCACCGCCATCGGAAAGCAGTGGGCCTGGGACTTCCAGTACAACGGCGAGTCCGAGGACGACACCGTGTGGTCGATGGGCGTTCAGGCCCAGACCGACGAGCGCGGCGACATCATCTCCGAGCTGCCCACGCTCTACCTGCCCGTCGACCAGACGGTGCAGATCAAGCTGCAGTCGCGAGATGTCATCCACTCCTTCTGGATCATCGACTTCCTCTACAAGAAGGACATGTACATCGGCAAGGACAACTACTGGTCCTTCACGCCGACTCGCGAGGGCTCGTACGCCGGCAAGTGCGCCGAGCTCTGCGGCGAGTACCACTCGATGATGCTCTTCAACGTCGAAGTGGTCAGCGAAGCCGAGTACGAGGACTATCTCGCCTCGCTCGAGGCCGCCGGCCAGACCGGTGACATCGACGACGCATACGACCGTCTGCAGAACCTGCCCGGCACGGGCGCAGACTCCGAGGGAGACGAGTGATCATGGCGACGACGCTTCCGCTTCAGGCCAAGCCGTCCGGCCGGCCCACGACCCTGCCGCCCCGTCAGGCGGCGCTGCTCAGCTCGTCGCGCGTCGAGCACAAGGGCAACATCGTCGTCAAGTGGATCACCTCCACCGACCACAAGACCATCGGGTACATGTACCTGATCGCCTCGGTCGTGTTCTTCATGCTCGGCGGCGTGATGGCCCTCATCATCCGCGCCGAGCTGTTCGAGCCGGGCATGCAGATCGTCCCGACGAAGGACCAGTACAACCAGCTGTTCACGATGCACGGCACGATCATGCTGCTGATGTTCGCGACGCCGTTGTTCGCCGGGTTCGCCAACGCGATCCTGCCGTTGCAGATCGGCGCTCCCGACGTCGCGTTCCCGCGGCTGAACGCGTTCGCATTCTGGCTGTTCCTCTTCGGCTCCACCATCGCCGTCGCCGGCTTCCTCACCCCTCAGGGCGCGGCAGCCTTCGGCTGGTTCGCGTATCAGCCCCTGGCCAACGCGTCGTTCTCTCCGGGTGCCGGTGGCAACCTGTGGATGCTGGGGCTCGGCATGAGCGGTTTCGGAACGATCCTCGGTGCCGTGAACTTCATCACCACGATCATCACGATGCGCGCGCCCGGTATGACGATGTGGCGTATGCCGATCTTCTCGTGGAACACGCTGGTGACCAGCATCCTCGTGCTGATGGCCTTCCCCGTGCTGGCCGCCGCGATCCTCGCCGCCGCCTCCGACCGCGTGCTGGGCTCGCACATCTACGACCCGGCGAACGGCGGTGTGCTGCTCTGGCAGCACCTCTTCTGGTTCTTCGGCCATCCCGAGGTGTACATCATCGCGTTGCCGTTCTTCGGCATCGTGTCCGAGATCTTCCCGGTCTTCAGCCGCAAGCCGATCTTCGGGTACAAGACGCTCGTCTACGCGACCATCGCCATCGCCGCCCTGTCCGTGGCGGTGTGGGCCCACCACATGTACGTCACCGGCGCGGTGCTGCTGCCGTTCTTCGCGCTCATGACGATGCTGATCGCCGTGCCCACGGGTGTGAAGATCTTCAACTGGATCGGCACGATGTGGCGAGGCTCGGTCACGTTCGAGACCCCGATGGTCTTCGCCCTGGGCTTCCTCGTGTCGTTCGTCTTCGGTGGTCTCACCGGCGTGATCCTGGCTTCGCCGCCGCTGACGTTCCACACGTCGGACTCGTACTTCGTCGTCGCCCACTTCCACTACGTCGTCTTCGGCACCGTCGTGTTCGCCATGTTCGCCGGGTTCTACTTCTGGTGGCCGAAGTGGACCGGCCGCATGCTCAACGAGCGCGTCGGCATGGTGCACTTCTGGCTGCTGTTCATCGGCTTCCACATGACGTTCCTCATCCAGCACTGGCTGGGCGTGGACGGCATGGTGCGTCGTTACGCGGACTACTCCGAGGCCGACGGCTGGACGTGGCAGAACCAGGTGTCGACGATCGGTGCGATCATCCTCGGCGCCTCGATGATCCCGTTCCTGTTCAACGTGTGGATCACCTCGCGCAAGGCGCCCAAGGTCACGGTCAACGACCCGTGGGGCTACGGGGCGTCGCTGGAGTGGGCGACGTCATGCCCGCCGCCGCGTCACAACTTCACCTCGATCCCGCGCATCCGCAGCGAGCGTCCCGCCTTCGACCTGAACCACCCCGAGGCCGGCATCCCGGTCGGAGTGGGACCGGCGAAGGACGCGCCCGAGGCGCCCGTGGTCGACGCCGCAGATGGAAAGGTCAAGTAAGTGCGCACGAATGCCGGCCTCTGGTGGCTGCTGACCGGGTTCTTCGGTCTCGTCTTCGTCATCTACACCGTCTGGAACCTCATCTCGCGGTGGGACACCAACCTCACCGGCGGTCAGTCGTACTGGGAGAACGTCACCCTGTCGATCGAGTGGGTCGGGTCTGTCGCGCTGCTCTTCACGGCGTTCATGTCGGCGCTCATCGCCTTCTACGTCGGCAAGGTCCACAAGGCGCAGGGCGGCGAGCTGCCCGAGGACGTCCTGACCGCCGACATCGACGACGGCGACCCTGAGCTCGGCGAGTTCAGCCCCTGGTCGTGGTGGCCCATCGTCCTGGCGTTCTCGGCGGCGCTCGGCATGATCGGCCTCGCGGTCGGCGCCTGGATGATGCCGATCGGCATCGCCGTCTTCCTGGTCGCGATCGTCGGCTGGGTCTACGAGTACTACCGCGGTCACTTCGCGCGCTGAGCGCACCGCAGAGCATACAGAGAACCGCCCCTGTCCTTCGGGAACAGGGGCGGTTCTCTGTATGCGTAACGGGTCGCTCGTCAGGTTTCGCTCGACGTGCGGACCACCATCACCTGCGGATCGAAGGTGCGGGGGAGGGGCCCCTGGTCGTTCTCGGTGGGCTGTCCCTCGCGCACCCAGTACTCGTACCCGCCGATCATCTCCCTCACCTGGTAGCCGAGGGCCGCGAACTCCACGGCGCCCTTGGCTCCGGCGTTGCAGCCGGGGCTCCAGCAGTACACGACGACGGGGACGTCGGGGTCCAGTTCGGCGGCGGCCCGTGCCGCGATCTCGCGGTACGGCATGTGCACGGCGCCGCTGATGCGTCCCTGGCGCCATGCCGGATCGTCGCGGACGTCGACCAAGGTGAAGGCGTCGCCGGCCTTCTGTGCGGCGTAGACGTCGGATGCGTCGGTCTCGTGGGTGAGCTTGGCGGTGAAGTACGAGAGTGCGTCGATCATGTCTTCACCGTACGACGAAGCGCCTGGTCCCCTCAGAGGCGAGGGGGCCAGGCGCCGTCGGATTCCTGCCGAATCAGCCGTTGTCGGGCTTGCCGCCCTTGGGCTTCTTCCCGCGCGGAGCCGTCTCGGGGTTCTCGGGGACGATCACATTCGAGGGGCGGACCGCCGTCTCGGAGTTGTGTCCGTCGTCGATCGGAACGTGCGGTGCGTCCGGCACACCCGCGCGCTCGTGAGCGCCCTGGATCTCAGCGTCCTCCTCGGCGGCGATGTGCTCGAGAGCGTGGTGCTGGTGAGCACGGGCCTCTTCGAGCTCGGCCTGGGTGATCGGGGTCAGCCGGTCCTCGAAGAACCAGCGCGAGAACGAGGCCCGCAGGTTCTGGTGCCACGCGATGCGGCCCTTGGCGTTGGGACGCACGACCAGCGGCTCGTAGGTCTCGAAGTCGACGAGCTTGTAGAGCTCGTACTCGTCCACCGGCTGGTGGACCTCGATGTACTCGCCGCCGGGGAGGCGGACGATGCGACCGGACTCGTAGCCGTGCAGCGCGATCTCGCGGTCCTTCTTCTGCAGGGCGATGCAGATCCGCTTGGTCACGAAGTAAGCGATGATCGGCCCGAGGATCAGCGCGGCCTGGAGCGTGTGGATGACGCCCTCCATCGTGAGCCAGAAGTGGGTCGCGATGATGTCGGAGGATGCCGCTGCCCACAGGACCGCGTAGAAGGTGACGCCGGCGGCGCCGATGGCGGTCCGGGTGGCGGCGTTGCGGGGACGCTGCGCGATGTGGTGCTCTCGCTTGTCGCCGGTGATCCACGCCTCGATGAAGGGGTAGAGGGCGACCAGCACGATGAACAGACCCAGGCCGACCAGCGGGATGAGGATGTTCATCGACCACGTGCGCTCGAGGAACACGAACTCGAGGTGCGGCGGCACCAGACGCAGCGCGCCGTCGGCGAAGCCGATGTACCAGTCAGGCTGGGTTCCCGCCGACACCGGGGAGGGGTCGTAGGGCCCGTAGTTCCAGATCGGGTTGATGGTGAACATCGAGGCGATGAGCACGATCACGCCGAAGGTGATGAAGAAGAACCCGCCCATCTTCGCCATGTAGACCGGCATCATCGGGAAGCCCACGACATTGCTGTTGGTCCGGCCAGGGCCGGCGAACTGCGTGTGCTTATTGATGATCATCAGCATGAGGTGCACGACCAGCAGACCGACGAGGATCGCAGGCAGGATCAGGATGTGCAGCGCGTAGAGGCGGCCGACGATCGCGGTGCCCGGGAACTCTCCGCCGAACAGCAGGAACGACGTCCACGTGCCGATCAAGGGGATGCCCTTGATCATTCCGTCGATGATGCGCAGTCCGTTGCCCGAGAGCACGTCGTCGGGAAGGGAGTACCCGGTGAAGCCCTCGCCCATCGCCAGCACGAACATGACGAAGCCGATCACCCAGTTCAGCTCGCGGGGCTTGCGGAAGGCACCGGTGAAGAAGACGCGCAGCATGTGCACGCCGATGCCGGCCACGAAGACCAGAGCCGCCCAGTGGTGGATCTGACGGACGAGCAGGCCGCCTCGGATGTCGAAGGAGATCTCGAGGGTGGAGGCCATCGCCGCCGACATCTCGATGCCGCGCATCGGGATGTACGCACCGGTGTAGTGCACCTCCGACATGGAGGCCTGGAAGAAGAAGGTCAGGAACGTGCCCGTGATGAGCACGACGACGAAGCTCCACATGGCGATCTCGCCGAGCATGAACGACCAGTGGTCGGGGAAGACCTTGCGTCCGAGCTCCTTGACGAACCCGGAGAGGCTCGTGCGCTCGTCGATGTAGTTGGCGGTGGCGCCGACGAATCGGCCGCCGAGCGGCTTCTCGCGCGTCTCAGCCGAGGCGTTGGTGTCGTCGGTGACGGTCGAGGTGCTCAATGACGCTCCCAGAAGCTCGGGCCGACAGGTTCGGTGAAGTCGCTGCGGGCGATGAGGTACCCCTCGTCGTCGACGGTGATCGGCAGCTGCGGGAGCGGCCGGGCGGCCGGGCCGAAGATGACCTTCGCCTCGTCGGTGACGTCGAACTGCGACTGGTGGCAGGGGCACAGCAGGTGATGGGTCTGCTGCTCGTACAGGGCGACCGGGCAGCCGACGTGGGTGCAGACCTTGGAGTACGCGACGATGCCGTTGTACGACCAGTCCCGGCGTTCCTCGGACTCGATGAGCTGCTCGGGGAGGAGGCGGACGAGGAGCACGAGGGCCTTGGCCTTCTCCTCGAGGTATCCGTCCTCGTGCGAAAGCTCGGCGAGCGGTTCGGGGATGACATGCACGGCGGAGCCGAGGGTGAGGTCGGCGGCGCGGATCGGCTTGCCCGTCGGGTCGTGGGCCAGACGCATGCCCTCTTCCCACATGGTGTGCTCGAGCAGCGCGACCGGGTCGCCGGCGATCGGGTTGGCCGCCGAGCTGTGCGGGGCCAGACCGCGGAACAGGACGATGCCCGGCGCGACCGAGGCGACGACGGCGGCGATGAGCGAGTTGCGGATCATGGCGCGACGGCCGAACCCGGACTCCTCGTTCGCGTCGGCGAAGGCCTGCACCGCGGCGGCGCGCGTCGCGTCACGGCCGCGCGTGGCGTGCCGGGGCTCGATGTGCTCCTTGTCGGACATGATCGCCTTGGTCCAGTGGATCGCGGCGATGCCGATCGCGAGGAGGGCCAGGCCGATGCCGAGCCCGATGAACAGGTTGTTCGCCCGGATGTCGACGATCAGGCCGCTCTCGATCGGGAACAGCACATAGGCGGCGATCGCCCAGATGCTCGCCGCGACCGAGAGGTAGAACAGCGTGTAGACCGTGCGGACCGCCCGCTTCATCGCCGCGGGGTCCTTGTCGGTCATCCGCTCGCGGTGCGGGGGGAGCCCCGGGGCGCGCAGCGGATCGCTGACGGCGACAGCCAGGCCCGAGGACGGCTTCCACGAATCCCGCTCGTGCACGAGTGCGTCTTCCTCGTGTGCCATGGTGCTCCTAGTTCTTCGGGGTGTGTCGTTCGGTCATCAGTTGGATTTCGCCGTGATCCACACGGTGATGGCGATCAGCGAGCCGATGCCGAAGATCCAGATGAACAGGCCCTCTGAGACGGGGCCGAGGGAGCCGAGGCTGAAGCCGCCGGCGGATTCGTTCTCCTGCAGGAAGAGGAGGTAGGTGACGATGTCGCGCTTCTCTTCGAGCGTCAGCGTCATGTCGTTGAAGACCGGCATGTTCTGCGGGCCGGTCACCATCGCGGCGTACATGTTCAGCGGCGTGGTGTTCTGCAGCCCGGGCGCGTACTTGCCCTCGGTGAGTGCTCCACCGGCGCCGGCGACGTTGTGGCACATCGCGCAGTTGATGCGGAAGAGCTCGCCGCCGTGGGAGGCGTCACCCTCGCCGTCGAGGACCTCGTCGTCGGGGAAGCTCGGTCCCGGGGCGACGTCCTGGACGTAGGCGCCGATCGCCGCGATCTGCTCGTCGGTGAACTGGACGGGCTTCTGCGGCGCCTGGGGTCCCTGCGCCTGCAGCGGCATGCGACCCGTGCTCATCTGGAAGTGGACGGCGAGCTCGCCGACGCCGTACAGCGCGGGGCCATCGGGCGTGCCCTCCAGGTCGAGACCGTGGCAGGTCGCGCAGTTGGCCTGGAAGAGCTTCTGCCCGTCGTCGACGGTGAGCGTCGTGTTGACCGCGGCCGGCTCCTCGGCGGCTGCCACCGCAGCCGACGCGCCGGCGTATGCGCCGCCGGTGATGAGCAGGCCGATGCCGATGAGGGCTGCGGCAGCCCAGGGGCTGCGGCGTCCGTTCGAGCGGCGCGTTGTTGCTCGTGCCATGGGGGGTTTCAGCTCCGCTCTTATTTCAGGAAGTAGATGACGAGGAACAGGGCGATCCAGACCACGTCGACGAAGTGCCAGTAGTAGGACACCACGATCGAGGAGGTCATCTCTTTGCGCCCGAAGTTCTTCACCGCGTATGCGCGGCCGATGACGAGGAGGAAGGCGATGAGCCCGCCGGTGACGTGCAGGGCGTGGAAGCCGGTCGTCAGGTAGAAGGCGGACGCGTACGGGTCGGTGTCGATGGCCATGCCTTCGGCGACCAGCTGGGCGTACTCCCAGACCTGCCCCGAGACGAAGACGGCGCCCAGCGCGAAGGTCAGCCAGAACCACTCGACCATGCCCCAGCGCTGCCAGAACGAGTTCGACTTGGTGGTGTACGGCTGGAAGCGCTCGGCGGCGAAGACGCCCATCTGGCACGTCACCGACGACAGCACCAGGATGATCGTGTTCACCGTCGCGTACGGGACGTTCAGGAGCTCGGTGCGCTCAGCCCACATTTCAGGGGAGGTGCTGCGGAGGGTGAAGTAGATCGCGAAGAGACCCGCGAAGAACATCACCTCGCTGCCGAGCCAGACGATGGTGCCGACGGCGACCGGATCCGGCCGCTTGACGGACCGCATCGCCTGAGAGTAGGTCGCAGTGGAGGTCGTCACGCTCCCCATTATGGCCGATGCAGAGGGGGGAGATTCGCATCCCAGGTCACTGATTAGCCTCGATTCGGACTTTGATCCCCCTTCGAGCCGCCTGCGAGTGCGCTTCGAAGTCGCCGAGTAGGCTCTTGGCTCATGGCAGAGCTGTATACGTGGCCCGATCTGCTCACCTCGCTTCTCGAGCGGCGCGACCTCAGCGTGTCGGAATCGACATGGGCGATGAGGCGAGTCATGGCCGGCGAGGCATCGCCCTCGCAGCTCGCGGGCTTCCTCATCGCGCTGCGGGCGAAGGGCGAGACGATCGACGAGGTCGTGGGCTTCCGCGACGCCATCCTCGAGGCCGCACGCCCGCTCCCCGTCGACGCCGCGGTCCTCGACATCGTCGGGACCGGCGGCGATCGCTTCGGAACCGTGAACGTGTCGACCATGGCAGCCGTCGTGGCCGCGGCATCCGGGGTTCCGGTGGTCAAGCACGGCAACCGCGCGGCGAGCTCGAAGTCGGGGTCGTCCGACGTGCTGGCGGCGCTGGGCGTGGACCTGACGCTGTCGCCGGAGGCGGTCGCGCAGACCCTCGCCGAGGTCGGCATCACGTTCGCCTTCGCGGCGGCCTTCCACCCCGGCTTCCGCCATGCCGGCGTGACGCGGGCCGAGCTCGGCGTGCCCACGGTGTTCAACTTCCTCGGCCCGCTCTGCAATCCGGCGCGCGCCGAGGCGAACGCCGTGGGAGTCGCGCAGCTCGAGAGGGTGCCGCTCATCACCGGCGTGTTCCGCACGCGCGGTGCGACCGCGCTGGTCTTCCGCGGCGACGACGGGCTCGACGAGCTCACCACCACCGGGCACAGCCGTATCTGGGAGGTGAGCCGCGGCGACGTGCACGAGCATGACCTCGACCCGCGGGACATCGGCATCCCCCTGGCTGACATCGACGACCTGCTCGGGGGTGAGCCGGCTGAGAACGCCCAGGTCGTCCATCGCGTGTTCGACGCGGAGCCGGGTCCGGTGCGCGACATCGTCCTGCTCAATGCCGCGGCCGGCATGGTCGCGTATCGCCTCTTCCAGGACACCGGTCAGGTGCAGCGGCCGATCGTCGAACGCCTCGCCGAGGCGAAGGTGGACGCCGCCGCCGCGATCGACAGCGGTGCCGCGGCGGCCAAGCTGGCCGCGTGGGCCGAGACGACCCGGACGCTGGCGTAGACGGATTCCGGGCCCGGAATGAACCCGCACGACGCCCTCCTCGAGATCGCGACGCTCCTCGAACGCGAACGGTCCTCGCGTTACAAGTCGCAGGCGTTCCGGACTGCGGCGGGAGCCATCGCCGGGCTGACGGACGCGCAGCTGCGCGACACCGCCGGGCTGCGTCGCCGCAAGGGCATCGGCGAGTCGTCGCTGGCCGTCATCCAGGAAGCCCTCGGAGGCGGAGTTCCCTCGTACCTCGCCGATCTCCGGGAGCGCGCCGGCGGCGAGGTCCCGTCGGGTCTGCGCGGCCGGCTGCGCGGTGATCTGCACAGTCACAGCGAGTGGTCGGACGGGCTCACCCCCATCGACGACATGGTCGCCGCCGCCCGCGCGCTCGGCCACGAGTACCTCGCCCTCACCGACCATTCGCCACGGCTGCGCGTCGCACGCGGACTGTCGCCGGAGCGGCTGCGCGAACAGATGACCGTCGTCGAGGGTTTCCGCGACGATTCCTTCACGCTGCTGTCGGGGATCGAGGTCGACATCCTCGACGACGGGTCGCTCGATCAGGAGGACGACCTGCTCGAGCGTCTCGATGTCGTCGTCGCCTCGGCGCATTCCAAACTGCGGATGGAGCGGGCGCCGATGACGCGGCGACTGGTCGCTGCGGCATCCCACCCCCGTGTCGACGTGCTCGGCCATGTCACCGGACGACTGGTCGAGGGATCGCGCGGGACCCGCCCGCCGTCGACCTTCGACGCCGTCGAGGTGTTCGCCGCCTGCGCCGCGCATGGCGTGGCGGTCGAGATCAACTCGCGGCCCGAACGGCAGGATCCGCCCGACGACCTCCTCGCCCTCGCGCTCGAGGCCGGGTGCCTCTTCTCGATCGACTCCGACGCCCACGCCCCGGGCCAGCTCTCGCTGATCGACCACGGCGCCGCCCGCGCCGAACGGGCTGGAGTCCCGCCGGAGCGCATCGTCACGACGTGGCCGCTCGTGCGGCTGCGGGAATGGACGGGTCGCCCGCGGTGAGCCGATAGCGTGAGGGAGTGATGAACGCGCGGCGCAGCGCCCCCTGGCTCGTCGTGGCGGGCGTCCTCGTCGCCGCCGTCAGCATGCGCGGCCCCATCCTGGCCGTCACGCCCGTCCTGCGCGACATCGAGCGCGACCTCTCCATCGCGTCCTCGACGGCGGGACTGCTCACCACCGCGCCGGTGCTCATGTTCGCCGCCCTCACTCCGCTTGCCGCCGTGGCGATCCGCCGGGCAGGAGCCGAGATCGCGCTGATGGCATCGCTCGGCGGTGTGCTCATCGGCACGTTCGTGCGCGCGCTGCCGGGGTTCGGCTGGATGCTGGCCGGCATGCTCGTGATCGGCGCGGCCATCACCATCGGGAACGTCGTCATCCCGGTGATCATCCGGCGAGAGGTCGCCCCGCCCCGCGTGGCGCTCGTGACCGCGGCCTATGCCGCGACGGTGAACGTCGGCTCCCTCCTCACGTCGCTGCTGACGGCGCCTCTGGCCGAGATCGTCGGCTGGAACGCCGCGCTGCTGGTCTGGTCGTCGCTCACCCTCGCCGGGATACTCCTGTGGGGCGCGCACATGCGCCGCGCCGGCACCGGCGATCGGTTCTCGGGGCAGTCGGTGCCCGCCCGAGGGGGTGGAGGCGCAGCGTCCGCGGGCGGGTCGGTCGACCCCGAGACCATCACCGGTCCACTCCCGGTGATCGACGGCGGTGGTCGGTCGATGCTCCGACGGCCGGTGACGTGGCTGCTCGTCGGCGCCTTCGCCGTGCAGACGACCATGTACTACGCCCTGTCGACGTGGCTGCCGACGCTCGCGGCCGACGAGCTGGGACTCGAGCGATCGGCCGCCGGTGCGGTCGCCTCTCTCTATCAGGGCGCCGGGATCCTGGGAGCCTTCGTCGTCCCGCTGCTCGCGCGGTTCACACCGCGCTTCGTGGCGCCGAGCGTCATCTGCGCGTCCTGGCTCGTCCTCACGATCGGTCTGCTCGCGGCGCCCGAACTGCTGTGGGTCTGGCTGTCGTTCGGTGCGATCGGGCACGCCGGCGGATTCGTCGTCATCTTCGCGGCGCTCGTCGAGGTGTCGCGCAGCGACCGCGAGGCTGCCGGGATGTCGGCTCTCGTGCAGGGGTCAGGCTACGTCGTGGCAGCCTCGGGCGGTCCGATGATGGGCGCGGTGTTCCAGCTCACCGGCGGCTGGGACGTGCCCCTGACGGTCGTCCTGGTGATGTCCGCCGTGTACTGTTCACTGCTCCTCGGCGCGGTCGCCGCGGCGCGGAGGGCAACCGCCTGACCGGCCGGTGCGGGTTGAGCGCCCGAGCGCTCAGGTGCGGTCGAGGGCCGCGATGAGTCGGTCCACGGCGCCACCGAGTCCCCACCGCTCGGCCAGCTTCGCGGCATCCGCACGCTGCGTCTCGTCCAGCGGGTCGAGGCGTGTTTCGAGGGTCGGCAGGTCGAGGTCGCGGACCACGTTGACGACGGTGGGGGCGACCTCGAGATAGGGCAGCGCCGCGGTGATCTTCGCCTGGAGTCCGGCCGACACGCCCTCGCCCGCCGCGGCCGCGGTGATGATGCCGTCGAGGTCGCCGTGCGCGGCCAGCAGGGTCGCCGCGGTCTTGTCGCCCACGCCGGCGACGCCGGGGAGTCCGTCGGACGAATCGCCGCGGAGCGTGGCGAAGTCGGCGTACTGGCTCGGCAGGACCCGGTACTTCGCCACGACGGCGGCGTCGGTGAGCACCTCGAGGTTGCTCATCCCGCGCGCGGTGTAGATGACCCGCACACCTCGGGAGTCGTCGACCAGCTGGAACAGGTCGCGATCCCCGGTGACGACGTCGACGGGCATGGTCGCGCGCGTCGCGAGCGTTCCGATGACGTCGTCCGCCTCGTGGTCGGCCGCGCCGAGGACCGCGATGCCGAACGCGGCGAGCGCCTCGCGGATGACGGGCACCTGCGCCTCCAGCGGATCGGGCACCACCTCGACGTCGGGGCCGGCCTCGACCACCTCGGCGACGCGGTGGGTCTTGTACGACGGGATCAGGTCCACCCGCCACTGCGGGCGCCAGTCGTCGTCCCAGCACGCCACCAGGTGCGTCGGCTCATACGTGGTCACGAGCTTGGCGATGATGTCGAGGAAGCCCCGCACCGCGTTGACGGGAGTGCCGTCGGGGGAGCGGACCGTGTCGGGTACGCCGTAGAACGCGCGGAAGTACAGCGAGGCGGAGTCCAGCAGCATCAGTCGATCGGTCACCTGGTCATCCTGGCACGAGGCGTCGACGCGGCGCGGGCGGTCGACGCGGCGCGGGCGGTCGATGTCGAGCGTTCACCGAAGCGTTGCCGTCCGGCCGCTCCGCGGGGGTCGTGCCGTCATGCGCGTACGTGAACGTGGAGTCGCGCACAGCCGGACCGCGTATCCAGGGCCGGCGCGAACGACAGGAAGGCGCCGATGCATCGCGACGACGTCATCGCCTGGGTCGAGTCCCCCCTGCAGCTGATCGGCGCAGCCGAATGGGCTCATCTCCACCGTCGTTCCGTGCCGATCGCCGGCCGGCTGACGGCGCAGATGGGCACGACCGCCGACGACCTCATCGACCGCGGTGCACTCTTCGGCGCCTGCGAACCGTATCTCGGCGTGCCGTGGAATGCGCTGCGCGGTCATGCTCACTGGCTGGTCGGCGACGGTTTCTCGGGGCAGTTCCGGCTCGCCGCGAGCGTCCTGCGGCCCCGGCGGATCACCTTCCTGGACGACGGGGCGAATGCGATCGCCTACGCCGACACACTCCTCGGCGACCGCGGCTACACCCGGCCCGGCATCGTCGAGGGTCGCGCGTCGGCGCTCACGGCGCCCTTCGCCCTCGACCGCGTCCTCCGCCTGGCCGCACGCGGCGGCGTGGAGCTCTTCACCGCGTTCGACCTCGGCGCGTCCCGCAGGACCCGGCTGCAAGCTCGCGGCGTGTCCGTCGCCGAGCACCGCTTCGGGTTCACCCGCGCCACCGCGAAGGGCGATCGGCTCGCCGCGGATCGAGTGATCCTCGGCTCGGCGCGACCCGTCGACGGCCGGATGCCGCGAGACGAGTACCTCGAGTGGGTCGCTCGTATCGCCGAGCACGGCGATGCGGTGTATCTGCCTCACCGGCGCGAGCCGCAGGCTCAGCTCGCTGCCGTGGCGGGCATCGACGGCGTCGACGTCATCGAGGCCGGACTGCCCGCGGAGCTGGTGCTGGCCGGGCACTCCCGTCCCCTGGAGCTGTTCACGCTCCCGTCCAGCACGACCACCACGCTCTCTCACGTCCTCGACGGCACCGGCTCGGTCATCCGCTCCGCGCCCCGGACGAGCCCCGTGCGCACGGCGGTGCGGCGATGAGCGAGACCGTCGCGATCATCCCCGCCAGGGGCGGTTCGAAGGGCGTTCCCCGCAAGAATCTGCGCCGTGTCGGCGGCATCCCGCTCATCGCGCGGGCGATAGCCGCCGCCGCGCGCGCCGAGCATGTCGATCGTGTCGTCGTCACCACCGACGACGCCGAGATCGCGGCCGTCGCCGCCGAGTGGGGTGCCGAGCTCGTCGAGCGTCCGGAGCTGCTCTCCGGCGACACCGCCACATCCGAGAGCGCACTCCTGCACGCGCTCGACGAACTCGCCGCCCGCGGCGTTGACGTCGGTGTCGTGGCGTTCCTGCAGGCGACTTCGCCGTTCATCGTCTCGGACGCTCTCGACGAGGCGATCCGCCTGGTGCGCTCCCGCCGCCGCGACAGCGTGTTCTCGGCCGTGCCGACCTACGGCTTCCTCTGGGAGAAGTCCGCCGCAGGCGCCGCCGCGGCCGTCAATCACGATGCCGATCACCGCCCGCGCCGGCAGGACCGTGAACCGCACTATCTCGAAACGGGCGCGTTCTACGTGCTGCGGGCGGCCGGCTTCCGCGCGACGCGCCACCGCTTCTTCGGCAGTGTCGGTGTCGTCGAGGTGCCCGAGCGCACCGCGATCGAGATCGACACCGAGAGCGAGCTCGCCGTCGCGCGCGCGCTCGCGCCCCTCATCGACGGACGGGAGCCCGTCGCCGCCGACGCCGTCGTGACCGACTTCGACGGCGTCCACACCGACGACACCGCCTCCGTCGCGCAGGACGGCACCGAATCCGTCGTGGTCAGCAGATCCGACGGGTGGGGGGTGGCGGCGCTGCGTCGCGCCGGCATCCCCATCGCCATCCTCTCCACCGAAGTGAATCCGGTCGTCGCGGCGCGGGCCGCGAAGCTCGGCATCCCCGCCCACCAAGGTCTCGACGACAAGCTGGGCGTGCTGCGCGACTGGTGCGACGGGCTCGGCATCCCCCTCTCACGCGTGGCCTACCTGGGCAACGACGTCAACGACCTGGCGTGTCTGAACGCCGTCGGCTGGCCCGTCGCCGTCCCCGAGGCGCACCCGACCGTGCTCGCCGCGGCGCGCGTCGTCCTCGACCACCGCGGCGGCCACGGCGCGGTGCGCGAGCTCGCGGAGCGCGTGCTCGACGCCCGCGCCGCGGCACCCCTCGCCACCCTTCCCACAGCTACGGAGTCCTCATGACCGTCACCATCGGAAACCGCGTCGTCGGCGGCGGCCGGCCCGCCTATGTCATCGCCGAGATCGGACTGAACCACAACGGCGATGTCGAGCTCGCCAAGCGCCTCATCGACGTGGCCGCCGACGCGGGCGTCGACGCGGTCAAGTTCCAGAAGCGCACCCCGGAGATCTGCACCCCCGAGCACATGCGCGGCGTGCCGCGTGAGACGCCGTGGGGCACGATGACGTACCTGCAGTACCGGCACCGCGTCGAGTTCGACCGCGACCAGTACATCGAGGTCGGCGATCACGCCACGCTGCGCGGCCTGGACTGGTTCGCCTCACCGTGGGACGTGCCGAGTGTGCACTTCCTCGAAGACCTCAACGTCGTCGCCCACAAGGTCGCCTCGGCGTCGCTCACCGACGTCGAGCTGCTCGAAGCGCTGCGGCAGACCGGCAAGCCCGTGATCCTGTCCACCGGCATGTCGACGATCGAGCAGATCGACCGCGCCCTCGAGATCGTCGGCACCGACCGGGTCGTGCTCATGCACGCGACCTCGACGTACCCGATGGAGCCGGAGGAGGCGAACCTGCGGGTCATCCCGGTCTTGCGCGACCGCTACCCGGGCGTCCCCGTCGGGTACTCGGGGCACGAGCGAGGCCTGCAGATCTCGGTCGCCGCCGTCGCGCTGGGCGCCGTCGCGGTCGAACGTCACATCACCCTGGACCGCACGATGTGGGGATCCGATCACGCGGCATCCCTCGAACCGACCGGGCTGGCGCATCTCGTGCGCGACATCCGCATCGTCGAGGCGGCGATGGGCGACGGCGTCAAGCGTGTCTTCCCCGGCGAGCTGGCCCCGATGGCCAAGCTCCGGCGGGTCCCGGCGTGACAGCCGCGGCCGACCCGCCTCGACCGCAGCACGACGAGCCCGCCCGGCTGCGGGTCGTCGCCATCGCCGACAGCGACTCGTACGTCAAATGGGCGAGCGCCCTGGTGGCTGCGATCCCGGATGCCGAGATCGCACTCGTGCTGGTGTCCACTCCGTTGACCGTGAGCGCGGCGCAGGAGCGCGCGGCCCTCGAGGGCAGCGGGCTCGGGGCTGATCGGGTGCACCGTGTCGCATTCGCGGAGCTGTCGGCCTGGCTCGGGTTCTTCGGTCCGGATGCCGTCGTCCTCGGTGCGCGCGGGCCGCTCGTCCGGGTGCTCACGGCGCTCGTCGCCGATCTGTCACCGCGCCCGGTGATCGCGACCGGCCTGCCCGGGATCTCCCTTCCGGCGCGGCGCGCGGCCCTGATCTATCGCGCGCAGTGCGATCTGTTCATCCTGCACTCGCAGCGCGAGGTCGAGGCCTTCGGCGAGCTGTCGGACCGCGTGAGCATCCCGATGCGGTTCGCGCTGGCCCAGCTGCCCTTCGCGTCCGGGGGGATCGGCGCCGCGCCCGCCGGCGGAGGCGACCTCGTGTTCGCCGCGCAGGCGATCGTGCCGCGCGAGAAGGCGGAACGCCTCGTCGTCGCGCGCATGCTGATCGATGCCGCCGAGGCCGATCCGTCACGGCGGGTGGTGCTCAAGCTCCGTGCGGCGAAGGGCGAGCGCGAGACTCATCACGAGCGGTTCGCGTACCCGGACCTCATCGACGATCTCGGCGGCGCGCCCGCGAACCTCGTGGTCTCGTACGAGCCGATGGCGCGCGCCCTGTCGCGCGCGCAGGGCCTCGTGACGGTGAGCTCGACCAGCGCGATCGAGGCGATCGCGCGCGGCATCCCGGTCATCGCCCTGGACACGTTCGGGGTGGGGGATCCGCTCCTGAACGGCGTGTTCACCGGCAGCGGTCTCTTCGGCGGGACGGGGGAGGTGATCGCACGGTGGTTCCGGCATCCCGATGAGGACTGGCTTCGCGAGAACTACTTCCACGAGGAGGTGTTCGACGACTGGATCGACGCCGTCGCGGGACTCGTCCACGACCGCCGTCGTGGCGACCTCGCGCCGCGCACGGCCCTGCCCGTGCGCGGCGGGCCGCTGCGGGCGGCGTGGGAGCGCAAGCGCGTGCTGGGATCCGAGGACCGAACCCTGCTGGGTTGGGTGGCGCTCGTGGTCGGGGCGCCCGCTCGGCAGGCGCTCATCCTCTTCCGACGGCTGCGGGGTCAGCAGCCGGGACCGCCCGGATCCTCGGCGCACGTCTCTTCGACGAGTGCCGTGCGCACCTCCACCACCCGCACCCCGTAGCCGCCGGTCGTCGCGGTGACGAACCCCGGCACATCGCGCCAGCGGCCGTCGCCGAAGTCGACCGCTGCGGCGTACTGCACGGTCACGCCGACGTCGTAGGTGCCGCGGGCGCGGTAGACGTGCGAGGTCTCGGTCGGGGTGAACTGCGCCGCGCCGGATGCCGCCCATGTCGACCCGCCGGTGCTGTGTCGCGCACTCGTGCCGTCGCCGTGGTCGAACACGTAGCCGGACGGGGTGAAGCGGACGGTGACGTCCCAGTCCAGCAGCGTTCCCGTCAGGACCTGTTCGGATGCCGTCGCCACCAGGTTCGTCGGCATGCCGACGACGCCGAAACCGGCCGGCTCGCCCGAGAGCGTCGGACGGTCCGGGCGGAAGGACGCCAGATCGTCGACCGTCACGTCGGGGATCATCACCACCGTGTACCCGCCGCAGCGGTTCAGCGGACCGCAGTCCTCCTCCTCCGCGTCCTCGGCGGGGGCGACGGAGTCGGGCTGTGCGGCCCCTGGGGCCGTTCCCGTTCCCCCGCCCGCCGGGGGAACGCCGCCGCCGGGGTTGGCGGCGCCGCCGTTGCCAGGAACGGTTCCGCCGGCGCTGAGATCGACCTGCGACCCGGAGTTCGACACGCACGGGCCAACGAGTGTTGAGGCAGAGTCGCAGATCCCGCTGACTGCGGGGCCCAAGGTCAGCGCGACTAGGAGCAATAACGCGTCTAGCATCTGAGACTGGCTCCGCTTGATTCAATCGAGGACACTCTCAAAGTCGGCTCAGCGGTTGCGGAGCGGGATAGAAAGATCCGGAGCGGCTGGATGTCGGGCCTGTCCGCGCCCACTAGGGACGCACCGTTCTCGTCGACCACCTTCACCTGGCTGACGTCGTAACACACGTCAATGGTGACGGACGTGTACGACTCATTTACCCCGACGGATCGAACTTCAACGACGCTGGCCGCTCCTGACTTCACATACCCCTCGGCATGCCAGTCCGAAAAGCTTCTTCGATCGCTAGCGTTGAGTTCGCCCGTCGTTAGTTCGAAGACAGGATCGAAGCTCGAAGGGTCCGATAGATCGACTTCATTCACAGCATCGACGTAGGCGCGGTAGGTCTCCTCCGCCGCCGCGAAGGCTTCCTCCTCCGATGCGAAGGCCGGGGGAGTCTCGACGGGGTCGGGAGTCGCGTCGCACGCCGTGAGCGCGGCGGTGAGCAGTCCGATCGCGAGGATCGTCGGAGCGAGGCGTGCGGTCACCCGACCACGGTAACCATCCCGAGCCAGCCGCGCCGCAGTTATCCACACCTCCGAGGCAGGGTGAGCGGCCCGGGGTTGGCGCAGGATGGTGTCATCCGCTCGCGAAACCGCGGATGGCGCCAAGTGACCCCTCGCGAGTGGGCGCGGTTTGCCGTAATGGGGGTGCATGACGACAGATGGCGCCAACTCCGGCATCCGGGGTGGATGGCGCCAACCGGCGGCATCCGAGGGGTGGATAGCGCCGCGTGCCCGGTTGCGAGTGGGCGCGGTTTGCGGTGATGGGGGTGCATGGCGACAGATGGCGCCAACTCCGGCATCCGGGGTGGATGGCGCCAAGTGACCGGTTGCGAGTGGGCGCGGTTTGCGGTGATGGGGGTGCATGGCGACAGATGGCGCCAACTCCGGCATCCGGGGTGGATGGCGCCAACTCCGGCATCCGGGGTGGATGGCGCCAACCGGCCCCCACACTGGGCGCCGGCCCCCACGTCGGCCCCACGTCGGCCCCACACCGGCGCCCACGCCGGCTCCCACGTCGGCCCCACGCCGGCCCGCACGCCACACCCGCGAGGGGCGGCCGGAGAGACTCGCGGTGCGCCTCGTGCGACCGGCCACGGAGCGACCGTACCCTTCGAGCGGGAGGTGCCCGATGCCCGCATTCGCGAAAGTGCAGAGCGCAGACCCGTGCCCGTGCGGCAGTGGCGCGCGCTTCGACGCGTGCTGCGCCCCGATCCTCGCGGGAACGCCCGCGGCCACGGCCCTCGCGCTGATGCGGTCCCGCTACAGCGCCTTCGTCGTCGGGGATGCCGCACACCTCACGGCGACGTGGCATCCGGGCACTGCGCCCGCAACCCTCCACCTCGACCCGGCGGTGCGCTGGACCGGCCTCGAGATCCTCGACGTCGTCGACGGGGGAGAGGCCCACAAGCGCGGCATCGTGGAGTTCCGCGCGGGATGGCGCGAGCCCGGTGGCGCGGGCGATCTGCACGAGCGCAGCCGCTTCGTGAAGCAGAGCGAGCGCTGGTGGTACCTGGACGGTGTGATCTCTGACTAGCGGTGCGGCATCCGCTCAGGTGTCGTGCTCGATGGGCGCGCTGTCCTCGCGGTGGTCGTCGGTGCCGCCGGGCGGGTAGCTCGACGGCTCGGGACGGGATCGCAGGTAGAGCGCGCTGGCGATGAGTCCGCCCCACACCACGACGATGGCGAGGATGAGGAATGCGATGGCCACGCCGGTCATGACGAGCCCTCCTTCCTGAGGGTGCGGTTACTGCGGGCAGGCGGCACGATCACCGGCGGCCAGGTCTGCAGCTCGTCGGGGTTCCGTCGCCACGACACCAGCGACATCGCGATGGCCGCGACGATGAGGAACACGACGGTTCCCCAGCCGAAGACCAGCAGGTACCAACCGGGCATGCCGCCGTAGCCCTCGGTCACGAGAGTGATGATGCGGGCGATGAGCATGTAGCCGAGGACGACGGGGGCGAGGACTCCGACCAGCAGCACCCAGATGCGTCCGACCTGGAAGGTCGAGACGGCGTTCAGGTGGGCGCGCAGCTCGCCACCGCGACGGAACACCCAGATCACGAAGACCGTCATCAGGATCGCCGAGAGCACGATGCCGATGTTGTTCGCCCAGTTGTCGGTGACGTCCAGAGCAAGGATGCCGGTGGTGGTGGAGTACAGCAGGATCGACAGGACCGCCGAGACGCCGCCCAGTCCGATCGCGGCCGTGCGTGGGCTGAAGCCGAACTTCTCCTGGATCGCGGCCGAGACGACCTGCAGCACCGAGATGAGCGAGGTGAATCCCGCCATGGTCAGCGAGCCGAAGAAGAGGATGCCGAACAGCGGACCGCCGGGCATCTGGGCCACGATCGCGGGGAACGTCACGAACGACAGGCCCACCCCTGCGATGCTCTCGAGCTCGCCGACGGCGATGCCCTGCTGGAACGCGAGGAAGCCGAGGGTGGCGAAGACGCCGATGCCGGCGAGGATCTCGAACGACGAGTTCGCGAACGCGACGACGAGGCCCGGCGCGGTGAGATTCGCGCGGCGGCGGCGGTAGGACGCGTACGTGATCATGATGCCGAACGCGATCGACAGCGAGAAGAAGATCTGGCTGTAGGCGGCGATCCACACGTTGGGGTCCGCCAGGGCGGGCCAGTTCGGAGTGAACAGGGCGTTGAGCCCGTCGGCGGCGCCGTCGAGGAAGAGGGCCCGGATCACCAGCACGAGGAAGGCGACGACGAGCAGCGGGAGGAAGATCACGTTGACGCGCTGCAGTCCCTTGGCGACACCGAGGGCGAGGACGACGATCGCCGCGATCCAGACCAGGGCCAGGGGGATCAGCACACCCGGGACGAACTCGAAGCTGACGCCTGGGTCGGCGGTGCGGAGGTACTCGCCGAAGAAGAAGCCCGCAGGGTCGTCGCCCCAGCGCAGGTCGAAGGAGAAGACGAAGAAGCTCAGCGCCCACGCGATGACCGCGGTGTAGTAGAGGCCGATGACGAATGCGATCGCGACCTGGAACCACCCGAGTGACTCCAGCCACCGTCCGGACGGACCGCCGAGCCGGCGGAACGCGGTGGGTGCGGCGCCGCGGAAGCGATGCCCGATCGCGTAGTCGAGGAAGAGGATCGGGATGCCCGCGGTCACGAGGGCGACCAGGTAGGGGATGAGGAACGCGCCGCCGCCGTTCTCATAGGCGACGCCGGGGAAGCGCCAGATGTTGCCGAGTCCGACCGCCGAGCCGATCGCGGCGAGGATGAAGCCGACCTGGCCGGTCCATTCCTCGCGCGGCTTCGCGGCGGCCCCAGGGCTGCGGGAGTCGGTCATCGCGTACCTCCAGTCCTCGTCCGGTGACCGAACGCTACCAGCGGGTGCGTGCCGGGGCCACGGTCAGCGCGGCGCGGCGTCGTCGGGCTCCTCCGGCTCGGGCCCACCGGGCGCCGGCTCGTCCGGCTCGGGCCGACCGGGCGTCGGCTCGTCCGGCTCGGGCCGACCGGGCGTCGGCTCGTCCGGCGCAGCCCCACCGGGCGCCGGCTCGTCCGGCTCGGGCCGACCCGGCTGGGCGTCACCGGGCCCGGCCTCGGCCGGCTCGGAGCCGTCGGGCTGCAGCATCCGCTCGAGCTCGTCGTCGAGGGCGGCGCCGCCGAGAGCGGTGGTCAGCGCGGGCTCGGCGGCCTCGGTCAGCTCGATGATGTGCGTCAGCAGCTCCCACGCGCTGCGGGAGCGGAGCAGTCTCAACTGATCGATCGGCCCGAGCGGAGCGATGCCCGCGAGCTGCCAGCTGGCCTCCATCGGGTCGTCGGAGAGCTCGATGTCGGGGTCCCAGACGGTGTCGGCGAACTCGGCTGAGCGGGCGAGCACGCGGCGCACCGTGCGCTCGGCATCCGTGCGCAGCCCCTCGAGCCCCGCGCTCCAGGTCAGTTCGGGCAGGAACCGCACCTCGGCCACCGGGTGGGGATCGTCCTCGAGCCAGGCGGTGACCTCGAACCGCCGTCCTCCCACGGCCACCAGCTGCAGGTCCTCGGCGCGCGGGACCACGTGGGTGATGCGCGCGAGCGTGCCCAGCGTGAAGCGCTGATCGCCGCCGCCCGCCTCGAAGCCGCGCTCGATGAGCACGACGCCGAACTCGGGGCGCTCCTCCTCGAGCAGGCGGCCGAGCATGATGAGGTACCGCTGCTCGAAGATGCGCAACGGCAGCGGCATGTGGGGCAGCAGCACCGATCCGAGCGGGAACATGGCGATGGCCGTCATGCCCCCAGTCAACCAGCGGGCGGGGGTGCACGGGCGGGCGACCCGGCATTTGGGCTGATCGGAGCCTGCGACCGCAAGCCGCCGTAGATTGGTGTGCATGCGGCATCCTTCGCCTGATCCGGTCCGCGACGGCCAGGAGTCCGTGTGGGACTATCCGCGTCCGCCACGGCTCGAACGGGTCGCGCAGCGGGTGACCATCGACCTGGGCGGCGAGCGCATCGTCGACACCGACGATGTCGTGCGCGTCCTGGAGACGAGCCACCCGCCGGTCTACTACCTGCCCATCGACGCGTTCGCCGTCGGGGCGCTGCGGCCCGCGGCGGGGTCGTCGTTCTGCGAATTCAAGGGGGCCGCCACCTACTTCGACGTCGTCGGTGGCGAGACGGTCGCCGAGCGGGCCGGGTGGACGTATCCGACGCCCACGGGTGCATACGCCGAACTCGCCGGCCGCGTGGCGGTGTATCCGCGTCCGATGGACAGATGCACCGTCGGCGGCGAAGAGGTGGTGCCGCAGCCCGGCGGGTTCTACGGCGGCTGGATCACCTCATGGGTCGTCGGTCCCTTCAAGGGCGGCCCGGGCTCGCTGGGCTGGTGACGAACACGATCCCGTCTGCGGGCGGGCGAAAGGAAGCGACATGGCGCGCATCATGATTCTCGGCGGACACGGCAAGGTCGCCCTCCTCGCGGCCCCCCTTCTGGTCGAGCGCGGACACACGGTCACCTCCGTCTTCCGCAATCCCGCGCACGAGGCCGATGTGGTCGCCACCGGCGCGCAGCCGGTCGTGGTCGACATCGAGACGCTCGACGTCGAGCAGCTGACCAACCTCCTGAGCGGCAACGACGCGGTGGTGTGGTCCGCAGGGGCCGGGGGCGGGGACGCCGCACGCACCTATGCCGTCGACCGGGATGCCGCCGTGCGGACGATGGATGCCGCAACGGCCGCCGGGGTGCCTCGCTACGTCATGGTGTCGTGGCTCGGATCCCGGGCCGACCACGGCGTGCCCGCCGACGACCCGTTCCATGCCTACGCCGACGCGAAGTGGGCTGCCGACGAGCACTTGCGCTCGACCGGGCTGGAGTGGACGATCCTCGCCCCGGGCGGCCTCACGATGGACGAGCCCACGGGCGCGATCGAACTGGACCCCCGGGGTCGGGGTTCCGTCTCGCGCGCCGATGTCGCACGGGTGATCGTCGCGGCCGTCGAAGACCCGGCCACGGCGGGCCGCACGATCCGCTTCGGGGGCGGAGACACGCCCATCGAGGACGCCCTCCGCAACGCTCGCTGATTGGGTGCACGGCCCCCTCTCCGTGCTACCCTGGACCGTCACCCGTGTGGCTTTTCAGCCACGCCCGGGCGCCGGCTCCTGTCGACGTCCAGGTGACATCGCACGAACAATCCGCTTCGCTTCGGCCGCATCCGTGCCTCCGCTCGCTCCGCGATCGGAATCGGCACGACCGCGTGTCGGAGCCCGAGACAACCAACCACAAGGACAACCCACTACATGACTACCGCAACGACCGCCCCGGCCACCAAGCAGGTCGCGATCAACGACATCGGATCTGCTGAGGACTTCCTGGCCGCGGTCGAGAAGACCCTGAAGTTCTTCAACGACGGCGACCTCATCGAAGGCACCGTGGTGAAGATCGACCGCGACGAGGTCCTCCTCGACGTCGGGTACAAGACCGAGGGCGTCATCCCCTCGCGCGAGCTCTCGATCAAGCACGACGTCGACCCGAACGAGGTCGTCAAGGTCGGCGACGAGGTCGAGGCCCTGGTTCTCCAGAAGGAGGACAAGGAAGGCCGCCTCATCCTGTCGAAGAAGCGCGCCCAGTACGAGCGCGCCTGGGGCGACGTCGAGAAGATCAAGGAGAACGACGGTGTCGTCACCGGTCAGGTGATCGAGGTCGTCAAGGGCGGCCTCATCGTCGACATCGGGCTCCGCGGCTTCCTGCCCGCCTCGCTCATCGAGCTGCGTCGGGTCCGCGACCTCACGCCGTACCTCGGCCAGGAGATCGAGGCGAAGATCCTCGAGCTCGACAAGAACCGCAACAACGTGGTGCTGTCGCGCCGGGCCCTGCTCGAGCAGACCCAGTCCGAGTCGCGCTCCAACTTCCTCAACAACCTCCACAAGGGCCAGGTCCGCAAGGGCACGGTCTCGTCGATCGTCAACTTCGGTGCGTTCGTCGACCTCGGTGGCGTCGACGGTCTCGTCCACGTCTCGGAGCTGTCGTGGAAGCACATCGAGCACGCGTCCGAGGTCGTCGAGGTCGGCCAGGAGGTCACCGTCGAGATCCTCGAGGTCGACCTGGACCGCGAGCGCGTCTCGCTGTCGCTCAAGGCCACGCAGGAGGACCCCTGGCAGGTCTTCGCCCGCACCCACGCGATCGGACAGATCGCTCCGGGCAAGGTCACCAAGCTGGTTCCGTTCGGTGCGTTCGTCCGCGTCGCAGACGGCATCGAGGGCCTCGTGCACATCTCGGAGCTGTCGGGCAAGCACGTCGAGCTCGCCGAGCAGGTCGTGTCGGTCGGCGAAGAGGTCTTCGTCAAGATCATCGACATCGACCTCGAGCGTCGCCGCATCTCGCTGTCGCTGAAGCAGGCGAACGAGTCGGTCGACCCCTTTGGCACCGAGTTCGACCCGGCGCTCTACGGCATGGTCACGGAGTACGACGAGAACGGGGAGTACAAGTACCCCGAGGGCTTCGACTCCGAGACCAACCAGTGGAAGGAAGGCTTCGACGAGCAGCGCGAGAAGTGGGAGCAGGAGTACGCTGCCGCCCAGGCTCGCTGGGAGGCCCACAAGGCTGCCGTGGTCAAGGCCATGGAGGCCGAGGCCAACGCTCCCGAAGAGGCCGCTCCGTCCTTCGCTTCGGAGAGCGGCCCGGTCGGCACCCTCGCCGACGACGAGGCCCTCGCCGCTCTGCGCGAGAAGCTCTCGGGTCGCTGATCCACACGCAACGGGCCGTCACCTTCGGGTGGCGGCCCGTTCCGCGTTCCCGGGGGAGTGTCGGAGGTGCGGCGTAGTGTCGCCCCCGTGACCACCGGATCCGCGTGCCTCGTCGCCGATGACGGATGCCGGGGTCCCGTGCGGCCGGACGCGCCGGTGCGCCTGTGCCGGGGGCATCTCGCCGCGGCGGCCGAATGGGTGGACGACGAATACGGCGTCACCGATGTGCTCCCCGCGCCGTGCCGGCTGTGCGGATGCCGCTGGGGCGTGCGGCATCGATCGGGGTGGACCTGCGGGGTGTGCGAGTGGCGCCTCGGCGACACCGTCGACGACGAGCTTCCGCCCCCGCGGGTGGACGTGGTCTACTACCTGCGCTTCGACGATCGCGTGAAGATCGGCACGTCCGCGCGTCCGGCGGCGCGGCTGTCCGCCATCCGGCACGACGAGCTGCTGGCGTTCGAGCGTGGCGACCGCCGTCTGGAGCGCCGTCGGCACGAGCAGTTCGCCGAGGACAGGTGGGACCGTACGGAGTGGTTCCGGCTGTCAGAGGCGCTGCGTGCGCATCTCGAGATCGTGCGCGCCGGCGAACCCGACCCGTGGGAGCGATACGCCCGCTGGTGCAGCGAAGCGCTGGCCCTCCGCGGCTGACACTTCGCGGCTGATGCTCTGCGGAACGAGGGCGAGGTGTCAGCATGCTCATAGGCGTCAGCCCTAACGTGAGCGATCTCAGCACTCGAGGAGGCATCATGGGATTCCTGGACCGACTGTTCGGCACCGAGCCGGAGCGCACCCCGCCGCCGGTGCCGCAGAACGCCCCACGCCACCCGCAAGGGGGTGCGCAGCCCGTGTCGACGCAGCCCCCGCAGAGCGAGGATGAGGCGGCGATCGAACGCTATCGCTACCTCTTGCGGACCGCGCCGCCCGAGACGATCGAGCAGGTGCACGCCGAAGCGTTCGGCAAGCTGACCGAGCCCCAGCGGCAGCAGGTGCTGGCGGAGCTGTCGGCGGGACTTCCCGCAGCCGAGCAGCCGCGATCGAGTGATCCGCAGTCCATGGCGCGCGCGGCCACCCGCGCGGAGTACATGAACCCGGGTTTCATGGAGCGCACCCTCGGACCCCGCAGGGATGGCCCCCAGGGCGGACCCTCGTTCGGCGCCATGGTCGGATCGTCGCTTCTCGGGACGGTGGCCGGCTACGTCATCGGCTCGGCGCTGGTCGGGGCGTTCCTGGCTCCCGCCTTCGCCGACGGCGGGTCCGGTGCCGAGGATGCCGGATCAGCGGATGCCGGAGCCGACGACCCCTCCGCGGGCGGCGCCGACGCGTCCGGCGACGCCGGTGGCTGGGGCGACGGCGGGTGGGGCGATGCGGGCGCTGCGGACGCCGGTGGCTTCGGCGACGTGGGGGACTTCGGGTTCTGACTCACGCCGGGGTCGTCGACGCCGCGCTCCTGCGCCGGCGGCCCAGGCGGATGAGCGCGACCGCTCCGACCACCAGCCCGACCAGCGCCACGACCACGAGGACGGGGAAGAAGATGGCGAGCGCCGTCAGGGCGAAGGCGGCGACATCCTCGACACTGCTCACGACCGGCGCGGCGACGCCCGCCGTCGCGACATTGGCCACCGGGCGGGCCGCGGCCTTCACCACATGCACGACCAGGGCGATGAGCACGCCGACGACGATGGGCACCCAGCCGGCATCGGCGAACAGTGACGCGGGGTCGTCCACCCGTACCGTCTGGGCGCCTGCTCCGGCCCCGAACACGACGCCGCCCGCCGCAGGGCGGATCACCGTCTGGATGATGTCGTTGACGGAGTCCACCGCCGGCACCTTGTCGGCGATCATCTCGACGACCAGCAGGATGCCGGTGATCCACAGCGCCAGGTCGCTCGACAGCCAGGACCACGCCGCGGGCAGCTGGACCGCCGGCAGCAGGCGGTCTGCCAATCCGAGGACGAACAGCGGCATCCACGCATTGAGGCCCGCCGCCGCCGCGAGGCCGGTACCGGTCAGGATCTCGAGCACACCTTCACTCTATGTGCGTCCGGACCCCGGCATCCATTAGCGTCACGGTATGACCGCCGCCATGCCCGGTCCGCCGCACACGGGTGCCGTGCGGGCCCGCCTCCACGGTCTGTGGGGCGGGCGGGACTTCTCGGATCAGACCCAGGAGCGCGCGGCGACCCTCAACCAGCTGCTTCTGGCAGGTGTGGTGTTCGTGCTCGCCGCGTTCGTCGCGGTGGGGCCGTTCAGCGGGGACGGGGCGCTGTTCTTCCTCGGCGTGGTGGTCGTCTTCGTCCTCACCGGCGCGACACTCGTGGTGCCCTGGAATCGACTGCGTTTCGGGTGGGTGGCCGTCATCCCCGCCGTGGATATCATCGCCATCGGGCTTCTCCAGCTGTCGGCGCCGGGTTCGGCCCTGGGTCTTCTGTGGGTGTTCCCGATCACCTGGCTGGCGGGCAGCTTCGGGCTCCTCGGGCTGTTCGCCGTGGCGGTGTCGATCGCCGGCATCACCGCTCTGCTGCTTCCGGCCGACCGCGGCGATGAGACCTTCTCGACTTTCCTCCTGCCGCTCGTGCTGGTCGCGGGCGCGGCGACGAGCTACCTCAACACCCGTCGCACCGAGGCGCAGCGCGTCCTTCTCGCCAAGCAGTCGGTGCTGCTGCGGCGGGTGCTGGCGCGTACGCGCCGCCAGGAGCAGGAGGTCACCGAGGTCCTCGACGCGCTCGACTTCGGCGTCGTCCGGATCGGTCCGGCGGGCGAGGTCGCCATCACGAACGAGGCGCACGCGCAGTTGCAGCAGATCGCGAGGTGGGACGACGAGGACGCCGAGATCCCGATGTTCCGCGACGACGGCGTCACCCCGCTGCCGCGCGATGAGACCCCGCTCGCGAGAGCCCTGCGCGGCGAAGCGTTCGACGGCGCCGTGGTGTGGTTCGGGCAGCCGGGAGAGCCCCGCCAGGCGCTGTCGATGACGGTGCGGCGGCTGACCGGGACGGGCGGCGCCGACCTCGGCGCGGTGCTGGTCTCGCGCGACGTCACCGCCGAGCTGTCCGCGCTCCGCGCGCGCGACGACCTCGTGGCCTCGGTCTCGCACGAGCTTCGGACACCCCTGACGTCGATCCTCGGCTACCTGGATCTGGCGATCGAGAATCCCGACGTCCCCGAGGCGGTGCGCTCGGACCTGGACATCGCCGAGCGCAACGCCGAGCGGCTTCTCGGCATCGTCGCCGACATCCTCGCGGCATCCAGTTCGTCCTCGTCGACGATCGAGGCCTCCCTGTCGCCGCGTGAACTGGACGCCGCCGAGCTGGTGAGAGCCGCGGCGGAGGCTGCGCTTCCGCGTGCCCGGGCGCGCGCGGTGACGGTCGATCTGTCGGGGCTCGAAAGCGCGCCCGTCCGTGCCGACCCGCTGCGCCTGCGGCAGGTGGTCGACAACCTCGTCGCCAACGCGATCGCCTACAACCGCGCGGGCGGCTCGATCCACCTCGGCACGACGACGGATGGTCGTGCGACCTGGATCCTCGTCCGCGACACGGGGCCCGGTATCAGCGAGGCCGATCGCTCCCGACTGTTCCAGCGTTATTACCGGGCCGGCGCGCGAGCGGGCTCCGGCACCGGCCTCGGGCTGGCGATCACCCGCGACCTGGTGCGCGCGCACGGCGGCGAGATCGCCCTCCACAGCACCGTGGGTCTGGGCTCCACGTTCATCGTCAAGCTGCCTGCCGCACGCGAACGCAACGACGGGGGAGTGCAGTGATGTTCGACATGTACAGCGTGCTGGTGGTGACCGCACTCGTGGTGAACGTCTCGGGCATCGTCTTCATCGTCGAGACCCTGCTGCGCCGGGACGAGGGCGCCGGCCGGATCTGGACGCTCGCGTTCCTGGCCGGCATGCTCACCACGCTCGCGTACCTCATCTGGACGCAGAGCCCGCACGCGTGGTGGGCGGTCGCGGCCGGCAACGGCGCGTTCGTCGCCGCAACGGGGTGCATGTGGCTGGGCTGTCGGCGATTCAACGGGCGACGGATGCTGTGGGCGTGCCTCCTGGTGACGGCGGGCGTCGGCGGTGCGGCCGTCTCGGCGGCGGTGGAGGGCGGATCGGGCGATCCCTGGGCGGGCGCGCTGTGGATGTTCGTGCCGCTACTGGGCTTCGCGGCGGTGGGCGCCGTCGAGTGCTACCGCGGCGCGCTGCGGGAATCGCGCACCGCGTGGGTGCTCGGCGCGGTACTAGCCGTCCAGGCCCTGTACTACGTCTCGCGCACGACCGCGTTCGTCACCTCCGGCCCCGACAGTCCGCTCTTCCAGAACGCCTTCGGCACCGTGCAGACCAGCTTCCTGACCGTCGTCCTCACGATCGTCGCGGTCGTGGTCGCGTCGGTCCTCCGCGCGGGGCGCGCCCCGATGCGCGGCTACCTCAGTGCGGCGCCGGCGGAGCCCTCAGGGGACGGGATCCTCGCGGACGACGCCTTCCCGGCGGCCTTCACCGCCCTGGTGGGGCGCGCGCAGCCGAAGGCGGAGCTGGTGGGCGTCATCGCGGTGCGGATCGCCGACCTCGACGAGATCTCGACCGCATTCGGCAGCGAGGTGGCGCGCGATGTCAGCGAGACGTGGCGGGCGGGCGTGCGCCGGTGGGCGCCGTCCGACGCCCTCGTCGGCGACGACGCGGCCGCGGGCATGCTCGTCGGGGCGATCATGGGCTCGGCGCGGCAGGCCGAGTCCCGCGGTGGAGACATCTACCGCGGACTCATCGATGCGCTGGGCGAGGTGGCCGGGGGAGTCATCCCCGTCGTGGGCGTGGGCATCGCGCTGAGCAGCACGGTCGGATACGACGTGGCCGAGCTCATCGACGTGGCCCGCGCGACCGCCGCCCGAGCGGCAGCGAGCGTCGACGCGGCGGTGCTGCTCGGCGAGCCCGACGGCGAAGAGGATGCTCAGGCGGCGGTGAGTCGGTAGCCGACCCCGCGGACCGTTTCGATCCACCGTGGCGTGGCAGGCGACTCGCCGAGCTTGCGGCGCAGGTTCGCCATGTGCACCTCGATCGCGCGTGCGTCGCTGTCGCTGACGAACTCGGTGCCGGTGAACGCCTCGCCCCGCAGCATGAGCGCCAGTTCAGACTTGGCGCGCACCCGCCGGCCCGAGCCGAGCAGGTCGGCCAGGATGTCGAACTCGCTGCGCGTCAGATCCAGATCGCGGCCCTCGACCGTCGCGATGCGCATCTGCGGGTTGACCCGCAGCCCGCGATGCTCGACCCACCCGTTCTCCTCGGGCACGACGCGTCCGGCGTCGGCGTCGGCGTCGGTCGCCGCGAGGACGTGGTGCCGGGGGCGCCGGAGCATCGCGTCGATGCGAGCCCGCAGCTCCCGCGGCCGGAAGGGCTTGGCGACGTAGTCGTCGGCTCCCGCCTCGAGCCCCTGCAGGGCGTCGATCTCTTCGGTGCGGGCGCTGAGCATGACGATGTACGTTCCGCTGATGAGGCGGATGCGCTTTGCGGTCTCGAACCCGTCCATCCCCGGCATGTTCACGTCGAGCGTGGTCACGAGCGGCTGGTGGGTGCGCACGAGGTCGATGCCGTCCGCGCCGTTGGCGGCACCGTGGACGGTGAAACCTGCCTGCGAGAGCACGGTGGACAGCAGGCCGCGGATGTCGGCCTCGTCCTCGATGACGACCGCGACGCGGGACTCCTCCACCGATGCACCCCCCGATGCCGGCGCTTCTTCGGCCGGCGAGTGGACGTCGGTCAGGATATCCCAGAACGCCGCTTCGAAGGGACGAGCTCGGTGGCTCATCGGAAGATGCGTGTGCCGGTGGCGATCGCCCCCACGATCGCCACCGCACCGCAGCGCGAGAAAAGGAACTGCCGTGGACGTTCGGGTCGTCCACCACGGATGCCGTCATCGACCGACGACACGGTGTCGTGGTGGTCGATCACTTCGTCCTCCCCAGGAACGCCGTCTCAACGGGTCCGGTTCTCTCGGCGTGTGCCGACGCTACCGCCGCTTGCTCAGCGTCGGCTCAAGCCCACCTCAGCACCTCCCAAAGCTTGGGCGCGCTTCGCGGTGGGCCCGTGCCATCATCGACGGATGCCGCTCGTCGCACTTACCGGGGGAATCGCCTCGGGCAAATCGACCATCGCCCGCCGTCTCGCCCACCACGGTGCCGTGGTGGTCGACGCCGACGAGATCGTCCGCGAGGTGCAGCATCCGGGATCGCCCGTGCTCGATGAGATCGCGACCGCGTTCGGCGCGGACGTCATCCGGTCCGACGGGTCGCTCGATCGCGCCGCGCTGGGCGCGCGCGTCTTCGGCGACGACGCCGCAGTGGAGCGTCTCAACGCGATAGTGCATCCGGCGGTGCGCGCCGAGTCGGGTCGGCGCTTCGCCGAGACGCTGGCGTCGGCCCCCGATGCGGTCGTCGTCTACGACGTGCCCCTCCTCGTCGAGGCGCGGGTGGACGATCCGTGGGACCTGGTGGTGGTCGCCCACGCCCCGGCCGACGTGCGCCGCGAGCGCCTGGTGTCGCTGCGGGGCATGAGCGAGCGGGAGGCGGCGGCGCGGATCGACGCACAGGTGTCGGACGAAGCCCGGTTGCAGGTGGCGGACGTCGTCATCAACACGACCGGGTCGCTCGCCGACACCGAACGCCAGGTGGACCGGATGTGGGATTCGCTGCCTGAGCACATCGCGCATCGGCGCGCGGCAGACTGACGGCGCCGGCCCCGCGCCCGCATGCCGGGCGTACCCTGGAGGTGCCACGAGGAGGTGCCGCATGGGGATGCTGGACAGGTTCCGCCGGCGGCGGCGTCCGTACGCCGCGCTCACCGACGAGGAGCGGATGGCCCGCTACGTCTATCTGCTCAACACTCTTCCCGCGTCGGTCATCGAGAGTGCTCACGCGTCGGCGTTCAAGGATCTCCCGCCGGAGCGCCGCCGCGAGCTGTTCGAGCAGCTGCGGCCGTTCATGGCCGAATCCGAGCGGGATGCCGCATCCGACGATCCGATCGTGCTGGCGCGGCTGATGAGGCGGGCCGAAGAGCATCGGGCGCGCCGCGCCCAGGGCACCGATCAGGACGGCGCCGATCAGGGCAACGGAGTGCTGACCGCGCTGTCCGCCGACCCGAGGGACGCTGTCGACTCCCGCGCGATCCTCCTGACCACGGGGGCGATGGCCCTGATCGCCCACCAGTTCGTCATGACCAGCGCGGTGGCGCTGTACTTCACGGCCGGAGCCGGCTCGCTGCATCTGTCGGACGAGCCCGGCTGGGTCGGCGAGACGTTCGACGCGGGGGCGGCCGGGTTCGACGGTTCCGTCGGCGGCGGATTCGACGGCGGCTTCAGCGGTGGGTTCGACGGCGGCATGGGCGGGTTCGACGGGGGCGGCGGGTTCGCCTGAGCGGCAGGTCGGCGCCCGTCGGTGCCCGCGCGGGCGCCGGTGTCGGCGCCCGCGCCTACGCTTGAAGGGTGCAGACCACCCGATCCGTCCGGCCCTTCGAGGTCGTCAGCGAGTACCAGCCCTCCGGCGACCAGCCACAGGCGATCGCCGAGCTGTCCGCGCGCATCAACGCCGGTGAGACCGACGTGGTCCTCCTCGGCGCGACCGGCACCGGAAAGTCCGCGACGACGGCGTGGCTGGTCGAGGCCGTCCAGCGCCCCACCCTCGTGCTCGCGCACAACAAGACCCTCGCCGCGCAGCTGGCCAACGAATTCCGCGAGCTGATGCCGCACAACGCCGTCGAGTACTTCGTGTCGTACTACGACTACTACCAGCCCGAGGCGTATGTCCCGCAGACGGACACCTTCATCGAGAAGGACTCCTCGATCAACGCCGAGGTCGAGCGTCTCCGCCACTCCACGACGAACTCGCTGCTCTCGCGACGCGACGTCATCGTGGTGAGCACGGTGTCGTGCATCTACGGTCTCGGGTCCCCCGAGGAGTACCTGCGCGCCATGGTGGCGCTCCAGGTGGGGGAGCGGTACGACCGTGACGCGCTCATCCGCAAGTTCATCGCGATGCAGTACAACCGCAACGACGTCGACTTCTCGCGGGGCAACTTCCGCGTCCGGGGCGACACCATCGAGATCATCCCGGTCTACGAGGAGTACGCCATCCGCATCGAGCTGTTCGGCGACGAGATCGAGGCCCTGTACATGCTGCATCCCCTCACCGGTGACGTCGTGCAGAAACTCGATTCGGTCCCGATCTTCCCCGCGACGCACTACGCCGCGGGCACCGAGACGGTGCAGCGGGCCATCGGCACGATCGAGCACGAGCTCGAGGAGCGATTGAAGGAGCTCGAGTCGCAGAACAAGCTGCTCGAAGCGCAGCGACTGCGGATGCGCACCACCTTCGACCTCGAGATGCTGCAGCAGCTGGGCTTCTGCTCGGGCATCGAGAACTACTCCCGGCACCTCGACGGGCGGATGCCGGGCGAGCCGCCGCACACCCTGCTGGACTTCTTCCCCGACGACTTCCTCATGGTGATCGACGAGTCCCATGTCACGGTGCCGCAGATCGGCGCCATGTACGAGGGCGACGCGTCGCGCAAGCGGACACTGGTGGAGCACGGCTTCCGGCTGCCCAGCGCGATGGACAACCGACCGCTGCGCTGGGACGAGTTCAAGAATCGCGTGGGGCAGACCGTGTATCTGTCGGCGACCCCCGGCCGGTACGAGATGGGCATCGCCGACGGCGTCGTCGAGCAGATCATCCGTCCGACCGGGCTGGTCGACCCCGAGATCATCGTCAAGCCGTCCAAGGGACAGATCGACGATCTGCTCGAAGAGATCCGCATCCGCGCCGATCGGGACGAGCGCGTGCTCGTGACGACGCTGACGAAGAAGATGGCAGAGGAGCTCACCGACTTCCTCGGCGAGCACGGCGTCCGGGTGCGGTACCTGCACTCCGACGTCGACACCCTCCGGCGCGTGGAGCTGCTCACCGAGCTGCGCGCGGGCGTCTACGACGTCCTGGTGGGCATCAACCTGCTGCGCGAGGGGCTCGACCTGCCCGAGGTCTCCCTGGTGTCGATCCTCGACGCCGACAAGGAGGGATTCCTCCGTTCGGGCACGTCCCTCATCCAGACCATCGGGCGCGCGGCGCGGAACGTGTCCGGCCAGGTGCACATGTACGCCGACAAGATGACCGACTCGATGCGCAATGCGATCGACGAGACCGATCGCCGGCGCGAGAAGCAGGTCGCCTACAACCTCGCCAACGGCATCGACCCGCAGCCGCTGCGCAAGCGGATCGCCGACATCACCGAGGTGCTCGCCCGTGAGGCATCCGACACGGCGGCGATGCTGTCGAAGAAGGATGCCGCCCGTGCGAAGTCGGGCAAGGGCAAGTCGCCGACCCCGCAGCTGCGCCGCGAGGGCATCGCAGCCGAGGGCGCCGAGCAGCTCGAGTCCACCATCGCCGACCTCAGCAATCAGATGCTGTCGGCCGCGGCGGAATTGAAGTTCGAGCTCGCGGCACGGCTGCGCGACGAGGTCCAGGATCTCAAGAAGGAGCTCCGAGCGATGGAGCGCGCCGGCCACGCGTAGGCGCCCGCCGTTTCGCCGCAAACGAACCCCGGAGCCCGTGTCGGAGGCCCCGCCTACACTTGACGGGTGCCCATCGTCCCCGTCTCCACGCACGCCCACACGAGCGGAAAGCTCAGTGTCCGCGGCGCACGCGTCCACAATCTGAAGAACGTCGATCTCGACATCCCGCGCGACTCCCTCGTCGTGTTCACGGGCCTGTCCGGGTCGGGAAAGTCGTCGCTGGCGTTCGACACGATCTTCGCCGAGGGGCAGCGCCGCTACGTCGAGTCGCTGAGCGCCTACGCGCGCCAGTTCCTGGGTCAGGTCGATCGCCCCGACGTCGACTTCATCGAAGGGCTCAGCCCCGCGGTGTCGATCGACCAGAAGTCGACCAACCGCAACCCGCGCTCGACGGTGGGCACCATCACCGAGATCCACGACTACATGCGTCTGCTGTGGGCGCGCATCGGCGTGCCCCACTGCCCCGAGTGCGGCGAGGTGATTCAGCGCCAGACCGTGCAGCAGATCGCCGATCAGCTGATGGAGCTCCCCGAGCGCACGCGCTACCAGATCGTCGCGCCGGTGGTCACGCAGAAGAAGGGCGAGTTCGTCGACCTCTTCAAGGAGCTCTCCGCCAAGGGCTATGCCCGCGCCGTCGTGGACGGAGAGCTCGTGCAGCTCGCCGAGCCGCCCGCACTGAAGAAGAGCTACAAGCACGACATCGCCGTCGTCGTCGACCGCCTGGTCGCCAGTTCCGACATCCTCGGCCGCATCACCGACTCCGTCGAGACGGCGCTGGGCCTGGCCGGCGGGGTCATGCAGGTGAACTTCGTCGACGAGGAGGGCGACGACGCGTGGCAGTCCTTCTCCGAGAAGCTCGCGTGCCCCAACGGGCACCCCCTGCAGCTGACCGAGATCGAGCCGCGCACCTTCTCGTTCAACGCGCCGTTCGGCGCCTGCCCCGCCTGTTCCGGCCTCGGCACCCGCATGTCCGTCGACGTCGAGCTCATGCTGGGCGACGAGGAGCTGTCGATCCGCGAGGGTGTTCTCCTGCCGTGGACCACGCAGGGCAAGGGCCTCTTCCAGTACTACGAGCGGCTGCTCGAAGGACTGGCACGCGACCTGGACTTCTCGCTCGACACGCCCTGGAAGAAGCTGCACTCCGACGTCCGCGAGGCGGTGCTGCGCGGGGAGAACTACAAGGTCACCGTCAAGTGGCGCAACCGCTACGGGCGCGAGATGCGATACGCCTCGGGCTTCGAGGGAGTCGTCCCCTACATCGAGCGGCAGTACCTGCAGGCCGAGTCCGACACCCAGCGACAGCGCTGGGCGGAGTACCTCCGCGAGGTGCCGTGCCCGGTCTGCGACGGCGCGAGGCTGAAGCCCGAGGTCCTCGCCGTTCAGGTCCACGGACACTCGATCGCCGACGCGTCCCGGCTGAGCCTCGCCGAAGCGCAGGACTACTTCGCGAAGCTGCAGCTCACCGACCGCGAGGCGAAGATCGCCGCCGCCGTGCTCCGCGAGATCCGCGCGCGTCTGGACTTCCTCATCCAGGTGGGTCTCAACTACCTCAGCCTCAGTCGCTCCGCGGGATCGCTGTCGGGCGGCGAGGCGCAGCGCATCCGCCTGGCCACGCAGATCGGCTCGGGTCTGACCGGCGTCCTCTACGTCCTCGACGAACCGTCGATCGGACTCCACCAGCGCGACAACCGCCGGCTCATCGAGACGCTCGTGAAACTCCGCGACCTCGGCAATACCCTTATCGTCGTCGAGCACGACGAAGAGACCATCCACGCGGCCGACTGGATCGTGGACATCGGACCGCGGGCCGGCGTCGAGGGCGGCAACGTCGTTCACTCGGGCCCCCTCGACCAGATGCTCGCCGACAGCGGCTCGATCACGGGCGACTACCTGGCGGGACGACGCGAGATCCCCACTCCGGCGAAGCGTCGACGCATCGACAAGAAGCGGCAGATCTCCGTGGTCGGCGCGCGCGAGAACAACCTGAAGAACGTCACCGCGGACTTCCCGCTGGGCGTCCTCACGGCCGTGACCGGCGTGAGCGGTTCGGGCAAGTCGTCGCTGGTCAACGGCATCCTCTACGAAGTGCTGGCCACTCGCCTCAACGGTGCCCGACGGGTCGCCGGCAAGCACACGCGCGTCACCGGGCTCGACAACCTCGACAAGGTCGTGCACGTCGATCAGGCTCCGATCGGACGCACCCCTCGCTCCAACCCGGCGACGTACACCGGCGTGTTCGATCGGGTGCGCACACTGTTCAGCGAGACCCCCGAGGCCAAGGCGCGGGGCTACCAGCCCGGGCGCTTCAGCTTCAACGTCAAGGGCGGGCGCTGCGAGGCGTGCTCGGGAGACGGCACGATCAAGATCGAGATGAACTTCCTTCCCGACGTGTACGTCGACTGCGAGGTGTGCCACGGCAAGCGGTACAACCGCGACACGCTCGCCGTGCACTACAAGGGCAAGAACATCGCCGAGGTGCTCGAGATGCCGATCGCCGAGGCCGCCGAGTTCTTCGAGCCGATCCAGGCGATCCACCGGTATCTCAAGACCCTCGTGGACGTCGGGCTCGGCTACGTGCGCCTCGGCCAGTCCGCGACCACGCTGTCGGGTGGAGAGGCCCAGCGGGTCAAGCTCGCCACGGAACTGCAGCGCCGATCCAACGGCCGCAGCGTGTACGTGCTCGACGAGCCGACCACCGGGCTGCACTTCGAGGACGTGCAGCGCCTGCTCGAGGTGCTCAACGGACTGGTCGACAAGGGGAACACCGTGATCGTCATCGAGCACAACCTCGATGTCATCAAGTCGGCTGACTGGATCATCGATCTCGGACCAGAAGGGGGCTCCGGCGGCGGCGAGATCGTCGCGACGGGCACTCCCGAGCAGGTCGCCCGCGTCGAGCGCAGCCACACCGGTGCGTTCCTCGCCGAGATCCTCGGCGCCGCGCAGCAGCGTCGCAAGGCCGGCTAGGCGCCCCACCGCGATGGCAGACCAGCTCCCGTACAAGCCGAAGGCGGGGGAGATCCCCACCAACCCCGGCGTGTACCGGTTCCGCGACGCGAGCGGCCGGGTGCTCTACGTCGGCAAGGCGAAGAACCTCCGCGCCCGCCTCTCCAACTACTTCGCGCCCCTCCGCACGCTCCACGAGCGGACGCGCCGCATGGTGCTGTCCGCCGCGTCCGTGGAGTGGACGGTCGTGGCGACGGACGTGGACTCGCTGCAGCTGGAGTACCAGTGGATCAAGGAGTTCGATCCGCCGTTCAACGTCCGCTACCGCGACGACAAGTCCTACCCCTTCATGGCGGTGACCCTCGGCGACGAAGCGCCCCGCGTGATCGTGACGCGCAACGGCAGGATCCGCGGTGCGAAGTACTTCGGGCCGTATCCGAAGGTGTGGGCCGTGCACGACACCATCGACCTGTTGATCAAGGTCTTCCCGATCCGCACCTGCAGCGACTCGTCGTACAAGAAGGCCATGGCGACCGGTCGACCGTGCTTCCCCGGTCAGATCGGCCGCTGCGGTGGGCCGTGCTCGATGCGGGTGACGATCGAGGAGCACCGAGCGATCGTCGACGACTTCGTCGCCTTCATGTCCGGCGGCGATCAGCGGTTCGCCCGCGAGCTCTCCGCGCGCATGCGCGAGGCCTCCGCGGCCATGGACTACGAGGCGGCCGCCTCGTACCGTGACAAGCTGCAGGCCATCGAAGCCGTGCTCGGCAAGAGCGCGCTGGTGCTGGCCCCCGACACCGACGCCGACCTGTTCGGCATCGCCGAGGATGAGCTGGCCGCCGCGGTCCAGCACTTCGTCGTCCGCGGTGGTCGCGTCCGCGGTGTGCGGGCGACCACGATCGAGAAGGAGCTCGACATCACGGGCGCCGATCTGGTCGATCAGATCCTCCAGCGCACCTACGGCGACGCGGCCCCCGCCGACATCCCCCGGCAGGTGCTCGTCCCGACGATGCCCGATGACGCCGGAGAGCTCGAGCAGTGGCTGCGCGAGCGTCGCGGGCGCAACGTCACGATCCAGGTCGCTCAGCGGGGGCGCAAGGCGGACCTCATGAAGACGGCGACGCTCAACGCCCAGCAGGCGCTGATGCTGCACAAGACCCGGCGAACGAGCGATTACGTCGCGCGGTCCCAGGCTCTGACCGATCTTCAGTCCGCCCTCGGGCTCGACGAGGCGCCGCTGCGCATCGAATGCTTCGACGTGTCGCACCTCGGCGGGACCAACGTCGTGGCTTCGATGGTGGTCTTCGAGGACGGGCTGCCGCGAAAGGACCAGTACCGATCGTTCTCGGTCGCCGAGACGACGGACGACACGGACTCCCTGCACCAGGTGCTGATGCGCCGCCTGGCCTACCTCGACCGCCCCGACGAGGCCGACGAGCGGCCCGAGCCGGACGCCGTGCTCGATGCGGACGCGCCCGTGGTGACCGAACGTCGCAAGCCGAGGTTCGCGTACCGCCCGCAGCTGCTCGTCGTCGACGGCGGGCGCCCGCAGGTGGAGGCGGCGGCGCGTGCGCTGCGCGACGCCGGTCACGAGGAGCTCGCCCTCTGCGGCATCGCGAAGCGGCTCGAAGAAGTCTGGCTGCCGGGGGAGGACTATCCGGTGATCCTGCCCCGCACCTCCGAAGCGCTCTACCTGCTGCAGCGGCTGCGCGACGAAGCCCACCGCTTCGCCATCACGCACCAGCGCCGCAAGCGCAAGCGCGACATCCAGAGCGTGCTGGCCGAGGTGCCCGGGCTGGGGGAGGCGCGCATCCGCGCGCTCCTGCGGCATTTCGGTTCGGTCGCCGCGCTCAAGAACGCGAGTCCGGACGAGATCGAGGCGCTGCCCGGCGTGGGGCCCAAGCTCGCCGCCGCGGTGCACGCGCATCTGGCGAGCGGCTAGGCTGGGTCCGACGACGGGGGTGGTCATGACCGACGGAGAACGCCGGGAACCGGGCGAGATCCTGATCGTGACGGGGATGTCCGGTGCCGGCCGCTCGACAGCGGCCAACGCCCTCGAGGACCTCGACTGGTACGTCGTCGACAACCTGCCGCCGCAGATGCTGCGTCCGCTCCTCGATCTCACGGGCCTCGCGGGGGAGTCGCTGCCACGCATCGCCGTGGTCGTGGACGTTCGGGGTCGCGATCTCTTCTCGGAGCTGCCCCGGGCCGTGCAGGCCCTCCGTGAGCGATCGAAGCTGCGCGTGCTCTTCCTCGACGCCGCGGACGACGTGCTGGTCCGCCGCTTCGAGGCGGTTCGCAGGCCGCACCCGCTGCAAGGCGACGGGACGCTGCTGGACGGCATCGTGCAGGAGCGCGAGCGACTGGCGGTGGTCCGGGAGGACGCCGACGTCATCATCGACACGTCGCAGTTCAACATCCATCAGCTCGCCTCGCGCATCGTGGACCTCTTCGCCGATGAGACCGATGCCCGGCACACCCTCACGGTGGTCAGCTTCGGCTTCAAGTACGGACTGCCGCCGGACGCGGATCTGGTCGCCGACATGCGCTTCCTGCCCAACCCGTTCTGGAACGACGCCCTTCGCGCGCAGACCGGCGAGGACGCCGAAGTCCGGGACTACGTTCTCGCCCAGCGCGGAGCGACCGAGTTCGTCGACGCGTACGCGGCGGCGCTGCGCCCGGTGCTCGAGGGCTACCAGCGCGAGAACAAGCGCCACTCCGTGGTCGCCGTGGGATGCACCGGGGGCAAGCATCGCTCGGTGGTGATGACCCGGGAGCTCGCCGAGCGGCTGTCCTCGGTCCCCGGCGTCGCGGTCAAGGTGAAGCATCGCGACCTCGGTCGCGAGTGACCGGATCGGTGCCCGCCGCCCCGCGCGGGTAGGCTGGACGATCGTTCCCGACCCAGAGGAGACCCGTGTCGCTGACCGCCGACGTCAAAGCCGAGCTCATCGCCGTGCGCGATCCGCGACCCACCGCACGGGTGGCCGAGCTCACGGCGCTGCTGCGATTCTCGGGGGGCCTGCACTCGATCGCCAACCGCGTCGCCGTCGAGGCCGAGCTGGACTCCGATGTGCTGGCGCGCCGGGTCGCCCGCGAGCTGCTGGAGATCTACGGTGTGCGTCCCGAACTGGTGCACGTGCAGGGCTCCGGAGGTCGAAGCGCCGGTCATTACGCCGTGCGGGTCATCGAGGGCGGTGAGACGCTCGCGCGCCAGACCGGCCTCCTCGATCAGCGTCGGCGCCCGGTTCGCGGCCTGCCGAACAAGCTCACGACCGGGTCCCGCGGCGACCTGGCGGCAGTGTGGCGAGGAGCGTTCCTGGCCGCGGGTTCGCTGAGCGAGCCCGGCCGCTCGGCCGCTCTCGAGATCACCTGCCCGTCATCCGAGGCCGCCATGGCGCTCGTCGGCGCGGGGCACCGCGTCGGCATCCCCGCGAAGGCGCGGGAGGTCCGCGGCATCCCCCGCGTCGTGGTCCGCGAAGGCGAGGCCATCCGGGCGGCGCTGGCGACGATGGGGGCCGAACGGGCGGCGTCCGACTGGGATCAGATGCGCCAGCGGCGCGAGGTGCGAGCCGGCGTCAATCGCCTGGTCAACTTCGACGACGCCAACCTGCGCCGGTCGGCGCAGGCGGCCGTCGCAGCCTGCGCGCGGGTCGAGCGTGCTCTCGAGATCCTGGGCGAGGACGTGCCGGACCATCTCCGCGAAGCAGGCACGCTGCGGCTGGCCCATCGCGACGCGAGCCTGGACGAACTGGGTCACCACGCCGACCCGCCGCTGACCAAGGATGCCGTCGCGGGCCGCATCCGACGGCTGCTGGCCATGGCCGACAAGAAGGCCGAAGCCGACGGCATCCCCGGCACCGAGTCCGCCGTGCCTGCGGGCATCGAGGAGTAGCACCCGGGGTGCGACGGCGGCATTCTTCCCGGTCGTCACATCGGGAAGCAAGCCCCACTCGCCGGCGTTGCCCATCAGTAGGATGACAGTCGTCCCCTCGCTGCGCCGAGGCTTCGGCGCAGCGCCGACAGGAAGAAGAGAACATGGCGAAGTACACGTTGCCCGACCTCCCCTACGACTATGCCGCGCTGGAGCCGCACATCAGCGGCAAGATCATGGAGCTCCACCACTCCAAGCACCACCAGGCGTACGTGACCGGGGCCAACACCGCCCTGGAGCAGCTCGCCGAGGCCCGTGAGACCGGCAACCTCGCGAACGTCAACAAGCTCGAGAAGGATCTGGCCTTCAACCTCGGCGGCCACGTCAACCACTCCATCTTCTGGACCAACCTGTCGCCCGAGGGCGGCGGCGAGCCCGAGGGTGAGCTGCGCGCCGCCATCGACGAGTTCTTCGGCGGCTTCGACAAGTTCCAGGCGCATTTCACCGCCGCCGCGACCGGCATCCAGGGCTCGGGCTGGGCCGTGCTCAGCTGGGACCCGATCGGCGAGCAGCTGATCATCCAGCAGCTGTTCGACCAGCAGTCCAACACGGCGCAGGGCACGATCCCCGTGTTCCAGCTGGACATGTGGGAGCACGCGTTCTACCTCGACTACCTCAACGTCAAGGCGGACTACGTCAAGGCGGTCTGGAACATCGCCGACTGGTCCAACGTCCAGCAGCGCTTCGCGGTGGCCCGCGAGAAGGCCTCGGGCCTGCTGGTACTGTCATAACCGGCGCGGCGTCCCGGCGGGTACGCCCGCCGGGACGCCGTCGTCCATCGTCTGAACCGCACTAAACCGCGCACTCGCGCACGACACACTCAGGAGAAACTCCGTGGCTGTCAAGATCGGCATCAACGGCTTCGGCCGAATCGGACGCAACTACCTTCGCGCGGCTCTCGCGCAGGGTGCGGACCTCGACATCGTGGCGGTGAACGACCTCACCGACAACAAGACCCTCGCCCACCTCCTCAAGTACGACTCGGTCGGCGGCGTGCTCGCCGAGGACGTCTCGTACACGGCCGACTCGATCACCGTCGGCGACAAGACCATCAAGGTCTTCGAAGAGCGCGACCCCGCCAACCTGCCCTGGGGCGAGCTGGGCGTGGACATCGTCATCGAGTCCACCGGCCGCTTCACCAAGGCCGAGGACGCCAAGAAGCACGTCGCGGGCGGCGCCAAGAAGGTCCTCATCTCGGCACCCGCGACCGGTGACGACGTCACCGTCGTGATGGGCGTGAACGAGGGCGACTACGACCCCGAGAACGACGTCATCATCTCGAACGCCTCGTGCACCACCAACTGCCTGGCGCCCCTGGCCAAGGTCTTCAACGACGCCTTCGGCATCGAGCGCGGCTTCATGATGACCGCACACGCGTACACCGCCGACCAGAACCTCCAGGACGGGCCGCACGGCGATCTGCGTCGCGCCCGCGGTGCCGCGATCAACATCGTCCCCGCCTCGACCGGCGCGGCCAAGGCGATCGGCCTGGTCCTGCCCGAGCTCAACGGCAAGCTGAGCGGCTCGTCCTACCGCGTTCCCGTCCCCACCGGCTCCATCGTCGACCTGACGATCATCACGCCGACCGAGGGACTCACCGTCGACCAGGTGAACGAGGCCTACAAGGCCGCCGCCGCCGACGGCCGCCTCGCCGGCTACCTGCAGTACACCGAGGACCCGATCGTCTCCAGCGACATCCAGGGCAACCCGCACTCGTCGATCTTCGACGCGGAGCTCACCAACGTGAGCGGGAACCTCGTCAAGGTCTCGGCCTGGTACGACAACGAGTGGGGCTACTCCAACCGCCTCGTCGACCTCACCGAGTACGTCGCCGGCAAGCTCTGAGCTCCGAGATGGCTCTGCGCACCCTCGACTCGCTGGGTTCGCTCGCAGGCAAGCGCGTCGTCGTCCGTTGTGACCTCAACGTCCCGCTCAAGGACGGGGTCATCACGGATGACGGCCGCGTGCGCGCGTCGCTCCCCACCCTCAATGCCCTGATCAACCAGGGTGCCCGTCTCGTGGTGTGCTCGCACCTCGGTCGCCCCGACGGCGCTCCCGACGCGAAGTACAGCCTCGCGCCCGTGGCCCAGCGGCTCTCGGAGCTGCTGGGCAAGCCCGTCGCGTTCGCGCGCGACACGGTCGGCGAATCCGCCCACGAGGCCGTCGCGGCGCTCGAGGACGGCGACGTCGCGGTGGTCGAGAACCTCCGGTTCCACCCAAGCGAGACCTCGAAGGATGACGACGAGCGCCGTGGGTTCGCCGAGCAGCTCGCCGGACTCGGGGACGCTCTCGTCTCCGACGGGTTCGGCGTGGTGCACCGCAAGCAGGCGTCGGTCTTCGAGCTGGCAGAGCTTCTGCCGTCGTCCGCCGGGCTCCTCATCGCCGCCGAACTGGAGGTCCTGGACCGGCTCACCGAGAAGCCCGAGCGCCCCTACACGGTGGTGCTGGGCGGCTCGAAGGTCAGCGACAAGCTCGGTGTCATCTCGCACCTGCTGCCGCGCGTCGACCGCCTGCTGATCGGCGGCGGCATGCTCTTCACCTTCCTGGCGGCCCAGGGGCACAAGGTGGGATCCAGCCTGCTCGAAGCCGATCAGCTCGACACCGTGCGCGACTACATGCGCCGCGCCGACGAGTCCGGAGTCGAGCTCGTGCTCCCCACCGACATCGTCGTGGCGTCGAAGTTCGGTGCGGACGCGGAACACGTCGTGACCCCGGCCGATCGCATCGAAGACACACCGTTCGGAGCGTCGGGCCTCGGCCTCGACATCGGTCCCGACACGGCGACCCGGTTCGCCGATCTCGTCCGGGACTCCAAGACGGTGTTCTGGAACGGCCCGATGGGCGTGTTCGAACTCGCGCCGTTCGCCGCCGGCACCAAGGCCGTCGCGAAGGCCCTCACCGAGGTGGACGGTCTCAGCGTGGTCGGCGGCGGTGATTCGGCCGCGGCCGTCCGCCAGCTCGGCTTCACCGACGACGCGTTCGGACACATCTCGACGGGTGGGGGCGCGAGCCTCGAGTTCCTCGAAGGAAAGAAGCTCCCCGGACTGGAGGTCCTCGGATGGCAGTAGCAAGCCGCACCCCGCTCATCGCAGGCAACTGGAAGATGAACCTCGACCACCTGCAGGCGGTCGCGTTCGTCCAGAAGCTGCACTGGACGCTGAAGGACGCCAAGCACGAGGACGGCTCGGTCGAGGTGGCGGTCTTCCCGCCGTACACCGATCTGCGAACCGTCCAGACGCTGCTCGATGCCGACAAGATCCCGTTCGCCCTCGGCGCCCAGGATCTGTCCACGCAGGATTCGGGGGCGTTCACGGGCGAGATCTCGGGCGCGTTCCTGGCCAAGCTCGACTGCCGGTACGTCATCATCGGACACTCGGAGCGCCGTCAATACCACGCCGAGACCGACGATGTCGTGGCGGCGAAGACGAAGGCCGCCCTCAAGCACGGTCTCGTTCCCGTGATCTGCGTGGGCGAGACCGCCGAGGACCTCGAGAAGCACGGCGCCAGCGCCGTGCCCGTCGGACAGCTCGAGGTGGCGCTGGAAGGGCTCTCGGCGGATGCCGACATCGTCGTGGCCTACGAGCCCGTCTGGGCGATCGGCTCCGGTCAGGCTGCGACGCCCGATCAGGCGCAGGAGGTGTGCGCGAAGCTCCGCGCTGTCATCGCGGGGTCGCTCGGCGACGAGGCGGCCGCGCGCACCCGCGTTCTCTACGGCGGGTCGGTGAAGTCGGCGAACATCGCCAGCTTCATGCGCGAACCCGACGTCGACGGAGCCCTCGTGGGCGGAGCCAGCCTGGTCGTGGACGAGTTCGCCGCGATCGTCCGGTATCAGAAGCACGTCGGCGTCTGACGCTCCCCGGTATACTCGACCCTTGTGCGATCCGACGGGATCGCTGCGAAAGGCTTCAACGACTGTGCAGATCCTCGAGTTCGTCCTGCAGGTGCTCCTGGGCATCACGAGTCTCCTGCTGACCCTCCTCATCCTCCTCCACAAGGGGCGCGGTGGCGGCCTGTCCGACATGTTCGGCGGCGGCATGACCTCGTCCCTCGGCTCGTCCGGGCTCGCCGAGCGCAACCTCAACCGTTTCACCATCGTGCTCGCACTGGTGTGGTTCGTCGCGATCGTCTCCCTCGGCCTGATCACGAAATTCCAGGGACTCTGATGGCAACCGGAGGCAATGCGATCCGCGGCACCCGCGTCGGGGCCGGCCCGATGGGCGAGCAGGATCACGGATTCCACGCGGACCGCATCGCGATCTCGTACTGGGACGCGCTGGGCAACGAGACCGTCCGCTACTTCGCGGCCGGCATCCCCGAAGACGAGATCCCCGACACCATCGACTCGCCGCACTCCGGCCTTCCCGCCGGGCGCGACAAGGCGAATCCGCCGGCGGTCGCCAAGACCGAGCCGTACAAGACGCACCTCGCGTACGTGAAGGAGCGTCGTACCGATGAAGAGGCCGAAACCCTTCTCGGGGACGCGCTGACGCAGCTGCGGGAGCGCCGCGGCCAGTCCTGACGACACGGTGACAAGACGAAAGAGAGCGGATGCTGCGGCATCCGCTCTCTTTTTCGTCTGACGCGGTCTCGGGTGCCCCGGACTCAGTACTCGCGGTCGATGAGTTCCGGTGGCACCTTCGAGGCGGCTGCCTCGTCGACGAAGAACACCGTGCGGCGTCGTCCTTTCGCCCCGGCGGCGGGCACATTGACGTAGCTCGCGCCGGCGAGGGCGAGACCCAGCGCCGACGCCTTGTCCTCGCCCGACAGCACCATCCACACGCGCTTGGAGGAGTTGATGACCGGTCGCGTCATCGTGACGCGCTCCGGCGGCGGCTTGGGGGAGTCGCGGACCGGCACGACGGCGCGATCGACGATCTGGATCTCGGGCCGGTCGGGGAAGAGGGAGGCGATGTGCGCGTCGGGCCCGACGCCGAGGAAGCAGACGGTGAACGACGGCCACGCGTGGTCGCGGCACGGGTGGCCGGCCAGCTCGGCCGCGTACGCCGCTGCGGCCTGGTCGAGCCCGAGCCCCTCATCGCTGGCCGCGACGGCGTGGATGTTCCCCGCGGGGATGTCCAGCCCGTCCAGCAGCGCCGCGCGGGCCTGCGTCTCGTTGCGGTCCGCGTGGCCGCGGGGGAGGAACCGCTCGTCACTCCACCAGAAGTGCACGCGCGACCAGTCGATCTCGGCGATCTTCGGGTGCCGCGCGGCGGCGGCCAGGACGGCGGATCCCATACTCCCGCCGGTCAGCGAGATGTGCGCCGTGCTTCCGCTCGACACGCGTTTGGCGACGCGGCTGAGGAACCGTGCGGCGACCGAGTCGGCCAGTGTCGCGGGGTCGGGTGCGATGACGACCCGCTTCTCTGCCCATTCCTCGACCATGCTGCTAGCTCCGCGCCTCCCGTGTCGTCGGCGGGTCCAACCGCGCCCACCCCTCTGTGATCACTCGACCATACAGGAGGTCGGGGTCCAGTCGACGCAGCTCCTCGGCCAGGCATTCGCGGAGTGTCCGGCGGGGGAACGCGAGATCATGGCTGGGCTGCCCGGGCTGGGTGAGGATGGCCACGCCCGGCGTCGGGCGCTCGAGAAGGACCTCGCCGCTCTCACGCGCGAGCGAGACCGACTTGATGCCGTGGGGCCACTCCTCGGCCGAGAGGTACTCCCACTCGACCGGGACGTCCAGGGCGAGCCGCAGCCATGCCGCCAGCAGCGCGGTCGACGGGGAGTCGGAGGCTCCGCGCACGGTGACACCCGTCACGGGCTCGTACGGAGGCTGGTCGAGGATCGCCGCGAGCTGCTCGCGCCAGCGGGTCAGCCGCGTCCAGGCGAGGTCCGTGTCGCCGGGTGCGTAGCTGTCACCCAGCGAGGCCACGAACGCCGACGGGTCGGCCTTGGTGGCCGCGTCGGTGATGCGTCGCTGGGCGATGCGCCCGATGGAGGTGTTGGCCGGCTCGGACGGCGTCTCGTTCGGCCACCAGACCACGACGGGAGCGTCGGGCAGCAGCAGACCGGTGACGAGGGACTCGAGGTTGGAGCTCCCGGCCTCGCCGCTGGCGTGAAGGGTGACGACTTCGCTGGCGCCGGCGTCGCCGCCCACGCGGATCTGCGCGTCCAGGCAGGAGGCGGCATCCTTCGCGCCGTTGATCATGAGCACGATCACCCGCATCGGGTGCTCGCGAGAGGCATCGTTGGCGGCCTCGATGACCTCCTCCATCTCGCCCTGGCGGGTGATGATGATGAGGGTCAGCACGCGTCCGAGGGCGACGGCGCCGCCCTCTTCGCGCACGTTGACCAGCGCGCGGGAGATCTTGCTGACAGTGGTGTCGGGCAGGTCGACGATCACGGGCGCCTCCAGGTTCGGCCGTCGCGGGCGAGCATTTCCTGGGCGGATGCCGGCCCCCAGGATCCGGGAGCGTACTGCTCTAGCGGGCCGCCCTGCTCCGCCCAGAACTTCTCGATGGGGTCGAGGATCTTCCACGAGAGCTCGACCTCCTCGTGGCGGGGGAAGAGCGGTGGGTCGCCCAGGAGCACGTCGAGGATGAGGCGCTCATAGGCTTCGGGGCTGGCCTCGGTGAAGGCGTGTCCGTAGCCGAAGTCCATCGTGACGTCGCGTACCTGCGCGCCGGCACCGGGCACCTTGGACCCGAAGCGGATGGTGACGCCCTCGTCGGGCTGGACGCGGATGACCAGGGCGTTCTGCCCCTGACCCAGCGTCTGGCTGCGCGAGAACAGCATCTCGGGGGCCGACTTGAACACGACGGCGATCTCGGTGACGCGGCGGCCCAGCCGCTTGCCGGTGCGCAGATAGAAGGGCACTCCCGCCCAGCGGCGGGTGTTGACCTCGAGGGTGATGGCGGCATACGTCTCTGTGGTGGATTCGGGGTTCATCCCGTCCTCCTCGAGGAAGCCGAGCACCTTCTCGCCGCCCTGCCAGCCGCCGTCGTACTGCCCGCGGGCCGTGGAGCGGCCGAGGTCCTCGGGAAGGGTGACCGCCGCCAGCACCTTCTCCTTCTCGGCCCGCAGGTCCTTCGCGTCGAAGCTGATGGGCTCTTCCATGGCGGTGAGCGCCATCAGCTGGAGCAGGTGGTTCTGGATGACATCGCGCGCGGCGCCGATGCCGTCGTAGTAACCGGCGCGACCGCCCACGCCGATGTCCTCGGCCATGGTGATCTGCACATGGTCGACGTAGTTGCGGTTCCAGATCGGCTCGTACAGCTCGTTGGCGAAACGGAGGGCGAGGATGTTCTGCACCGTCTCCTTGCCGAGGTAGTGGTCGATGCGGAAGATCGAGTCGGTGGGGAACGCCGAGCGCAGGGCGTCGTTGAGCGAGCGCGCCGAGTCGAGATCGTGCCCGAACGGTTTCTCGATCACCACGCGGCGCCAGCGCTCGGGGCGATCGGCGGTGTCGTCGACCAGGCCGGATGCCTTCAGCTGCTCGGCCACCTGGGGGAAGTCCTTCGGCGGGATCGAGAGGTAGAAGGCGTGGTTGCCCATGGTGCCGCGCTCCGCGTCGAGCTTCTCGACGGTGTCGCGCAGGCGAGCGAACGCCTCGGGGTCGCCGAACTCGCCCGAGACGAACCGGATCCCCTGCAGCAGCTGCTGCCAGGTCTCGTCGCGGAACTCCGTGCGGGCGTGCTGGCGGACGGCGTCGTGCACGACCTGCGCGAAGTCCTGGTCCTCCCAGTCACGGCGAGCGAAGCCCACCAGGGCGAAGCCGGGGGGCAGCAGCCCGCGATTGGCGAGGTCGTACACCGCGGGCATCAGCTTCTTGCGGGACAGGTCACCGGTGACGCCGAAGATGACGAGCGCGCTCGGGCCGGCGATGCGGTTGAGGCGGCGGTCTTCGGGGTCGCGAAGCGGGTTGCTCCCGCGGGAAATCTCTACGGGCGGCCGCTGCGCGGCCGCGCTCGATCCGGGGATCTCGACGGTCATGGGGGAGAGGCTCCTACTGGGCTGCTTCGAAGAGCGAGAGCACTTCGATCTGGGGATCTGTCAGCGTGAGTGAGACGACGGGGCGGCCGTGTCCTTCGGCGAGGACGACGGCGTCGCCGGCCGCCTGCGCCTCGATGAGCTGCCCGAACGTGAAGGGCCGTCCGGGGATCTCGAGGTCGACGTCGGTGCGTTCGAGGATCTGCAGGAAGACTCCCTCGGCCGGACCGCCCTTGTGGTACTGGCCCGTCGAATGCAGGAACCGCGGTCCCCAGCCGAACGTCGTGGGGCGGCCGGAGTCGGCGGCGACCATCTCGCGCAGGCCCTGCAGCTGCGGCAGTTCGAGGCGATTGACATAGGCCTGCACGGCGACGTAGCCGGTCGGGCTGAGCCGGGACCACAGGCTGTCGAGCACACCGGCGATGGTGCCGGACTCGGCGAGTGCGGGGTCAGAGACGCGCACCTCGACACCGTTCTCGACGAAGACCGGTGCGGTGGGCTCGGGCGTGGCCTCGAGAAGTCCTCGTGCGGCATCCTTCGCGGACTCGACGTCGGGCTGGTCGAACGGGTTGATGCCCAGGATCCGCCCGGCGATGGCGGTGGCGTACTCCCAAACGATGAACTGCGCCCCGAGCGACCCGCTGACGAGGATCTCGTCCTCGTGGTGCTCGAAGAGGTGGAACGCCCCGGCATCGTCGACCAGGCGGAGGATCTGCAGGTCGTCGGGGCGCGCTTCCAGCTCGGGTGAGACGGGAAGGAGCACGACGGGAAGGATGCCGGTTCCCTCCTTGCCCGTGGACTCGGCCACGAGCTGCTCGATCCAGTCGGGAAGGCCCACGACGTGCGTGCCGTCGGTGACGAGACCCAGCTTGTCTCGGCGCAGGCTGCCCCCGGCGATGGCGGCCGCGAGCACGAGCGAGGGATTGTCGGGGCTGTCGATGGCCACCTCGAGAAGCGTGGCCTCCGCTTCGTCGAGGAGCTCGTCGATGTCGACCCCGGCGAGCCCTGCCGGCACGAGTCCGAACGCGGTGAGCGCCGAGTAGCGCCCTCCCACGTCGGGGTCCGCGTTGAAGACGCGGTAGCCCGCTTCGCGAGCGGAGGAGTCCAGGGGCGAACCCGGGTCGGTGACCACCACGATCCGCTCGTGCGGGTCGATGCCCAGGTCGCGGAAGGCGGCCTCGAAGGCGCGACGGGCCGAGTCGGTCTCGACCGTGGAACCCGATTTGGAGGCGACCACCAGGACGGTGCGGTCCAGGCCGCCCGACGAGGTGTCGCCGTCGATCGCGGCGAGCACCTGGGCGGGCGACGTGGAGTCCAGGATCACGAGGGGCGCGCCGGACGTCTGCGCGATCACCTCGGGCGCCAGAGACGACCCGCCCATTCCCGCCAGCACGACTCGCGTCACGCCGCGAGCGGCCAGGTCGGCGCGCAGGCGCCGGATCTCATCCACCAGGGGGCGCGAAACGCTCACCGCCTGGACCCAGCCCAGACGCCGAGAGGCCTCGTCTTCCGCGGCGGGACCCCACAGCGTGGGGTCCGCCGCCGTGACGCCCGAGGCCACGAGGTCGGCCACGAGTCCCGGGAGGGTCTCGTCGACGACCGACTTCACGTGGCCGGTCAGGTGGATGCGGAAGCTCATCGAGCCGTCTCGGAACCCGCGCCGAGCGCCGTGGCGACGGTCGCCTGGAGATCGTGCCACGAGGCGATGAACTTCTCGACGCCCTCGTCCTCGAGCACCTGCGTGACGTCGGTGAGGTCGACGCCGACGGCGGCCAGGCGGTCGAACACGTCGTGCGCGTCCGCGTAGTTGCCGGTGACGGTGTCGCCCGTGATGCGGCCGTGGTCGAAGGTCGCCTCGAGCGTCTTCTCGGGCATGGTGTTGACGGTGCCGGGGGCGACGAGCTCGGTGACGTACAGGGTGTCGGGCAGGGACGGGTCCTTGACGCCGGTCGAGGCCCACAGCGGGCGCTGCACGTTCGCGCCGTCGGCAAGGAGCGCCTTCGCGCGATCGGTCGCGAACTCGCGCTCGAACAGCTCGTACGCGAGGCGGGCGTTGGCGACGCCGGCCTTGCTCTTGAGTGCGGTCGCCTCGTCGGTGCCGATGGCGGTGAGGCGCTTGTCGACCTCGGTGTCCACGCGGGAGACGAAGAACGACGCCACGGAGTGGAGGGTCGAGATGTCGTGACCGGCCGCCTGAGCCTTCTCGACGCCGGCGAGGTAGGCCTCGATGACGTCTGCGTAGCGCTCCAGGCTGAAGATCAGCGTGACGTTGACGCTGATGCCGGCCCCGATCACCTCGGTGATGGCGGGCAGGCCCGCCTTCGTCGCGGGGATCTTGATCAGCACGTTGGGCCGGTCGACCTTCGCCCACAGCTCTTTCGCCGAGGCGACAGTTGCGGCGGTGTCGTGCGCGAGGTCGGGGGAGACCTCGATCGACACGCGCCCGTCGACGCCGCCGGTGCGGTCGAAGACCGGCCGGAAGACGTCGGCGGCGTCACGGACGTCGTCGGTCGTCGCGGCGAAGATCGCGTCGTCGACCGAGGCGCCCCGGCCAGCCAGCTCGGTGATCTGCGCGGCGTACGAGTCGGCGCCGCTGCTGATCGCACCCTGGAAGATCGTCGGGTTCGTGGTCACTCCGGTGACGTTGCGCTCGGCGATCAGGGTCGCGAGGTTGCCCGTGGTGATGCGGTCGCGGGAGAGGTCGTCCAGCCAGATGCTGACGCCCTCGGCGGCCAGCTGTTCGGTGGGGGTGGTCATGCGTTCTCCTCGAGGGTTTCGCGTGCCGCCTGGACGACGGCGTCGGCGGTGATGCCGAATTTGTGGAACAGGGTCTTGTAGTCCGCGGAGGCGCCGAAGTGGTCGATGGCGATGGTGCGTCCGGTGTCGCCGACGATGCCGCGCCAGGTGAGCGCGGAGCCGGCTTCGACGGACACGCGTGCTTTGACGGCGGCGGGGAGGACGCTTTCGCGGTAGGCGGGGTCCTGCTCGTCGAACCATTCGAGCGAGGGGGCTGAGACCACGCGGGCGTTGATCCCGTCGGCGGCGAGGGTCTCGCGTGCGGTGATGGCGAGTTGGACTTCGGAGCCGGTGGCGATGAGGATCACGTCCGGGGTGCCGTTGGGTGCTTCGGCGAGGACGTATGCGCCCTTGGCGACGCCGGCGGTGGAGGCGAACACGTCGCCGGCGGCGGCGCCTTCTCCGCGGGGGAACACGGGGATGTTCTGGCGGGTCAGGGCGATGCCGGCGGGTCCGTCCTGGCGGCGGAGGATCTCCAGCCAGGCCGCGGCGGTCTCGTTCGCGTCCGCGGGGCGGACCACGGCGAAGTTGGGGATCGCGCGCAGCGTCGCGAGCTGCTCGACGGGCTGGTGGGTGGGTCCGTCCTCACCGAGTGCGACGGAGTCGTGGGTCCATACGAAGATCGAGGGGATGTTCATCAGCGCGGCCAGCCGGACGGCGGGGCGCATGTAGTCGCTGAAGATCAGGAACGTGCCGCCGAACGGACGCGTCGGACCGTGCAGGGTGATGCCGTTGACGATCGCGCCCATCGCGTGTTCGCGGATGCCGAAGTGCAGCACCCGACCGTACGGGTCCCCGGACCACTCGTGGGTGGACCACTGGGCGGGGATGAAGGAGGCCGCGTCCTTGATCGTGGTCAGGTTCGACTCGGCGAGGTCCGCCGACCCTCCCCACAGCTCCGGCAGTTCCGCGGCCAGGGCGTTGATGACCACACCCGACGCGGCACGGGTCGACACGTCCTTGCCCGCCTCGAACGAGGGAAGCGCGGATGCGACATCCTCGGGCAGCTCGCCCGCCTCGAGACGGTCCAGCAGCGCCTTGCGCTGCGGGTTCGCCTCCGCCCACGCGTCGAACGTCTCCTGCCAGGCGGCGCGCGCCTGGGCGGCACGCTCTGCCAGGGAACGGGTGTGGGTGAGGACGTCGTCGGCGACGACGAAGGACTGCTCCGGGTCGAACCCGAGCACGGTCTTGGTCGCGGCCAGCTCGTCCGCGCCCAGCGCGGAGCCGTGGATCTTGCCGGTGTTCTGCTTGCCCGGCGAGGGCCACCCGATGATGGTGCGCAGCACGATCAGCGACGGCTTGCCCGTCTCGGCCTTCGCGGCCTCGATCGCGGCGTGCAGCTCGGCGACGTCCTCGACGTACTCGCCGGACTTCTTCCAATCCACCGTCTGCACCTGCCACCCGTACGCCTCGTACCGGGCGGCGACGTCCTCGGTGAACGCGACGTTGGTGTCGTCCTCGATGGAGATCTGGTTGGAGTCGTAGATCGCGATCAGGTTCCCCAGCTGCTGGTGACCCGCCAACGACGACGCCTCACTCGTGACGCCTTCCTGCAGGTCCCCGTCACCGGCCACCACATACACGAAGTGATCGAACGGGGACTGCCCCGCCGGCGCCTCCGGGTCGAACAGGCCCCGCTCGTACCGGGCCGCGTACGCGAACCCGACCGCCGAGGCCAGACCCTGACCCAACGGGCCCGTGGTGATCTCCACACCCTTGGTGTGTCCGAACTCCGGATGACCCGGCGTGAGCGACCCCCACGTCCGCAGCGCCTTCAGATCATCCAGCTCCAACCCGAAACCACCCAGATACAGCTGCACGTACTGCGTCAGCGACGAGTGACCCGCCGACAGGATGAACCGGTCACGACCCAACCAGTCCGTGTCGGCCGGGTCGTGGCGCATCACCCGCTGATACAGCAGGTACGCCGCCGGCGCCAGGCTCATCGCCGTGCCAGGGTGGCCGTTACCCACCTTCTCGACAGCATCCGCCGCGAGCACACGAGCGGTATCCACCGCGCGCCGATCGATTTCATCCCAACGCAGATCCGACACCGGGCCGCCTTTCTTGGAGGGAGCGCCCAGACGTGGCCGGATCCGCGGCCCTTGTCCGGCTGGAGAAGGGGGAATCGGCGCGGGGCGCGCGTGTTGTACCAGCATAGCGAAGGGCCATACCGGCCCCGTCATGTGCGCTGCTGTGTGACGCAGTCTTTCCCGACGGCTCGCGCCGAAGGTGACGCCGTCGTGTCGCCGACGTGACTTTTCGCTCACCCCCTGCACCCGGCGGTTGTGAGGTCGGCCCGCTCTCGGGCGCGGGCCATGCGGGCCCGGCCCGTCGAGCGCGATGGCATAGACTGAGGTGGTTCTGCAGGCGGCGATTGCGGGGGCGATGGACATCACGACCACGGCGGGGGCTTCTGCGACCGCCTCGGCTCCGCGACGATCCTCCTCTTTCGGTCGAACGGTCCGCGCCTACATCGCGCTCACCAAGCCCCGCGTGCTCGAGCTGCTGTTGGTGACCACCGTTCCGGTGATGATCCTCGCCCAGGGCGGGCTCCCGTCCCTTCCGCTGGTGCTCGCGACGGTCGTCGGCGGATCGCTGAGCGCCGGGTCGGCGGCCGCCTTCAACATGTATCTGGATCGCGACATCGACGCGCACATGCAGCGCACGGTGAATCGTCCGCTCGTGACCGGCGAGGTCTCGCCGCGTGGCGCGCTGATCTTCGCGTGGACGCTCGCGGTGATCTCGACCGTCTGGCTGTGGCTGACGACGAACTGGCTCGCGGCGACACTGTCGGCGGGTGCGATCTTCTTCTACGTCGTCGTCTACACGATGATCCTGAAGCGCCGCACCGAGCAGAACATCGTGTGGGGCGGCATCGCCGGTTGCTTCCCCGTGCTCATCGGATGGACGGCCGTCACGGGCTCGCTGGCCTGGCCGCCGGTGATCCTCTTCGCACTGGTGTTCCTGTGGACGCCGCCTCACTACTGGCCGCTGTCGATGAAGTACAAGGATCAGTACGAAGACGTCGACGTGCCGATGCTGGGTGCCACCCGCGACGGCTCCCAGGTCGGGCTCCAGGTCATCCTCTACGCGTGGGCCACCGTCGCCTGCTCGCTGCTGCTCATCCCGGTGGGCGGCATGGGCGTGGTGTACACAGCCTCCGCCCTCGTCTTCGGCGGATGGTTCGTGTACGAGTCGCACCGGCTGTACAACCGCGCCGTGCGCGGAACCGAGCCGCGGCCGATGCGCGTGTTCCACGCGTCGATCACGTACCTCACGCTGCTGTTCGTGGCCATCGCGGTCGACCCGCTCCTTCCGTTCTGAGCGGGCCGCCGCGCGAGCCTCAGCGTGCGGCGCCGACCGGCTCGGCCTCGGTGTATCCGAGCTCCGGCTCGTACCCGAGAGCGTCATCGGCCTCGTTCGAGGGCGCGTCGGCGTCATCCCCGTGTGCGATCGCGCCGGGGGCGGCGGGGCGGAGCGAAGCGGCCGTCGCCACGGTGAGCGCCAGCAGGATGCCGAGGGCGCCGGCGCCGATGAGCACGGCGCCCAGGACGGCGAGCGACTGGCCCACGTAGACCTCGATGCCGGTCGCGGTGCCGTCGGTGAGGGTGGTCGACATCACGCCCAGCTTGTCGACGAGGATCGCGGCGCCGGTGGCGGCGGTGGCGACGGATCCGGCGATGAGGATCCAGAACGGGATGCTGGTGATCAGGCGGGGGCGAACGGTCATCGTGACTCCTCGGTGTTCGTATCGGTGTTCGAAGCGCTGTCCGAAACCAGGGGGGTGTCGCCGCGGCATGTGCCGCCGCGGCATCCCTCACGGTGTCACCGGGAGTCGGGAGGTCCCTCAGTCCCGCCTATGCGTCCGCTGTGGACGCCGCGGGCTCGCGAAGACGGATCACCACGACGGTCATGACCGCGACGGCGACGGCCGCCAGCACCATGTGCGCACCGACCGCCAACTCGGGAAGACCGTTGCGCGCCTGGTAGAGGCCGACGCCGATCTGCACGACCTCGACGATCAGCAGGGCGACCGACCAGCGCAGCAGGCGCGGTGCGGTGCGCCGCGCGCGGACGGCGGCCGCCACGAGGGCGATGGTCAGGACGAGCAGCGCATACCCCGGCCAGGCGTGCACGTGTTCGAGCAGTTCGGCGTCGAATCCGTTGCGACCCGCAGCGGCGTCGCCCGAGTGGGGGCCCGCACCCGTGGTGAGCACGCCCATCGCGATCGTGAGGGCCAGGACGGCCGAGGTGACGTGGGCGAGCATCGCATGACGTCGGGGAACGGCGCGCGCGCGAGGCGACGGGGGCTCGTCCATGAGGGCCAGGAACCCCGCGGTCACTCCCACCAAGGCGAGCGAGGCGACGTAGTGGAAGCCGACGATGAAGGGGTTGAGGCCGGTGAGGACGGTGATCCCGCCGACGACCGCCTGCGCGATCACGCCGGCGACGACGACGGCCGCCAGCACGACGAGCCGGCGGCGACGTCGGTACCGCACGACCACGATCACGAGGACCACGACGGCGAGGATGCCGACCAGTCCCGTCATCAGGCGGTTGCCGAACTCGATCGCGCCGTGGATGCCCATCTCGGGGGTGGCGACCAGGGAGTCCGCGGTGCAGGTCGGCCAGGTCGGACAGCCCAGCCCAGAGCCGGTGAGGCGGACCGCGCCGCCCGTGCCGATGATGATCACCTCGGCGAGGAACGACAGCCACGCGAACACGCGCAGCGCGCGTCCGACGCGGTGCGCCTGCGGCGCAGCGGACGCAGGGCCGGTTTTCGGAGCGGGCGTCGTCGTGGTGTCCGCAGACATGGCGTCGGGGCCTCCTCGGGTCGCCGTTCGCGATGAACGAGCGTGACACAGGGCATCCGGCGCCGGGGCGGAGCCTGTAGAATCAGGGGGTCGGCTGCGGGCGCCTCACGAGCTCCGCACCACTGACAGTCTAGGCGCGAAGGTCAGCGCCGAACGAGAGGGCCCACCAAGCGGCATCCCCTTCCGGTAACTCCATCGGGAGACGAGGAATGCCGGGGCGGATGACACCGTTGGGGCCCGGATGGAGAAATCGACAATGTCCGATGTGCTGATCGATCGCCCCGAGCTCGAGGGCCTGGGTGTCTACGAGTTCGGCTGGCACGACGCCGACGCGGCCGGGGCCAGCGCCCGACGAGGCCTCAGCGAGGCTGTCGTCCGCGACATCTCCGCGCTCAAGTCCGAGCCCGAGTGGATGCTGAAGACCCGCCTGAAGGCGCTGCAGCTGTTCGATCGCAAGCCGATGCCGACGTGGGGTGCAGACCTCAGCGCCATCGACTTCGAGAACATCAAGTACTTCGTGCGGTCCACCGAGAAGCAGGCCCAGACCTGGGAGGACCTGCCCGAAGACATCAAGAACACCTACGAGCGCCTCGGCATCCCCGAGGCCGAGCGCTCCCGTCTCGTCGCCGGCGTCGCCGCGCAGTACGAGTCGGAGGTCGTGTACCACCAGATCCGCGAGGACCTCGAAGCGCAGGGTGTCATCTTCATGGACACCGACACGGCGCTGCGCGAGCACCCGGAGTTCTTCCAGGAGTACTTCGGCACCGTGATCCCCTCCGGCGACAACAAGTTCGCCGCACTCAACACGGCGGTGTGGTCGGGCGGATCCTTCGTCTACGTCCCCCCGGGTGTCCACGTCGACATTCCGCTCCAGGCCTACTTCCGCATCAACACCGAGAACATGGGCCAGTTCGAGCGGACGCTGATCATCGCGGACGAGGACTCGTACGTCCACTACATCGAGGGCTGCACCGCGCCGATCTACAAGAGCGACTCGCTGCACTCCGCGGTGGTCGAGATCATCGTGAAGAAGAACGCCCGCGTGCGCTACACGACGATCCAGAACTGGTCGAACAACGTCTACAACCTCGTCACCAAGCGAGCGGTCGCCCACGAAGGCGCGACCATGGAATGGGTCGACGGCAACATCGGCTCGAAGGTGACGATGAAGTACCCGTCGATCTTCCTGATGGGCGAGCACGCCAAGGGCGAGACGCTCTCGGTGGCCTTCGCCGGCCCCGGCCAGCACCAGGACGCCGGCGCCAAGATGATCCACATGGCCCCGTACACGCAGTCGTCGATCGTGTCGAAGTCGATCGCGCGCGGCGGCGGCCGCGCGGGCTACCGCGGCGAGGTCCGTGTCGACGCCAACGCGCACCACTCGGCGAACACCGTCCGGTGCGATGCGCTGCTGGTCGACACCATCTCGCGTTCGGACACGTACCCTGCCATCGACATCCGCGTCGACGACGTGCAGCTCGGTCACGAGGCGACGGTGTCGAAGGTCAGCGAGGAGCAGCTGTTCTACCTGCAGTCGCGCGGCCTCCCCGAGGACGAGGCGATGGCCATGATCGTCCGCGGCTTCATCGAGCCGATCGCGCGCGAGCTGCCGATGGAATACGCCATGGAACTCAACAAGCTCATCGAGATGGGCATGGAAGGATCGGTCGGCTAGATGACGACCACGACGCAGGCACCCGCGACGGTGCCGGGCTCAAGGCCGCATTCCGACGGAGCAGGAGCGTTCGTTCCGGTGCAGACGCGCTCGGAGCGACCTCGCTCGTACGCTCCCGAGGACTTCGTCGTCCCCACGGGGCGCGAGGTGGATTGGAAGCACACGCCGATCGCGCGGGTGGCCCCGCTCTTCGCGGACGAGGCCACCGACGATCGCGAGGACGATCCGGCCGTGGCGTACACGGTGACCGCGGCCGACCAGGTCCAGATCGGCGCGCTCGGCGCGGGGGAGTCCCCCCGCGGTTCGGTGTTCGAGCCGGAGGACCGTGTCGCCGCGATCGCGTGGAACCGCTCCGAGCGGGCGCTGCACGTGCGGATCCCCGCGGGGGTCGAACTGTCCGATCCCGTCCACGTCGACATGGTGGGCAGCGGCGCGGATCGACGCGCCAACGCGCACATCGTGATCGAAGCCGAGCCCCAGGCGCGCGGCATCGTGCTGCTGCGCCACTCGGGCTCAGCGCGCTACGCGCAGGATGTCGAGATCATCGTCGGAGACGGTGCCCACCTCGAGGTCGTCAGCGTCCAGCAGTGGGAGGACGACGCCGTTCACGCGTCGTCCCATCAGGCCCGCGTCGGGCGCGACGCGACGCTGCGCCACTTCGTCATCACCTTCGGCGGCGGCGTCGTCCGCGTCAACCCGTCGGTCGAGCTGGCCGGCACCGGTTCGCGGGGAGAGCTCTTCGGCCTCAGCTACGCCGACGCCGGGCAGCACTTCGAGAGCCAGGTGTACCTGCACCACAAGGGCGCCGAGACCTCTGGCGACGTGCTGTACAAGGGCGCACTGCAGGGCCTCGGCGCCCGCAGCGTCTGGGTCGGCGACGTCCTCATCGGACCGGATGCCGTCGGCACCGACTCCTACGAGGCGAACCGCAATCTCGTCCTGACGGACGGCGCGCGCGCCGACTCCATCCCGAACCTCGAGATCGAGACCGGCGACATCCGCGGGGCGGGCCACGCCAGCGCCACGGGCCGCTTCGACGACGAGCAGCTGTTCTACCTCCAGGCTCGGGGCATCCCCGAGGACGAGGCGCGGCGCCTCGTCGTGCTGGGGTTCCTGTCCGAGATCGTGCAGAAGATCGGCATCCCCGATCTCGAGGCCGAGCTCTTCGCCGCGATCGAGACCGAACTCGCCCAGGAGGTGGCCCGATGACCGCACAGCGCGCCTGCGCTCTGAGCGATCTTGAACAAGACAGCGCGCTGCGCGTCGAGATCGACGGAGTGGCCATCGCGGTCGTCCTCGACTCGAACGGCGAAGTGCACGCCATCGGCGACACCTGCACCCACGGCGACATCTCGCTCGCCGAGGGCTTCGTCGACGGTGACACGCTCGAATGCTGGGCCCACGGGTCGGCGTTCTCGCTGCGCACCGGCAAGCCCCTCAACCTTCCCGCGTACGAACCCGTCCCGGTCTTCGAAGTGACCATCGACGGCGACGACGTGCTGATCGACCCGAACCTGAAGAAGGAACTCTGAATGTCAGTCCTCGAGATCCGCGACCTCCACGTGACGGTCGAGACGGATGCCGGTACCACGCCCATCCTCAACGGCGTCACCCTGACCATCGAAACCGGGCAGACCCACGCCATCATGGGCCCCAACGGCTCCGGGAAGTCCACGCTCGCGTACACGATCGCCGGACACCCGAAGTACACCGTGACGAGCGGCTCGATCACCTTCGACGGTGAGGACGTCCTCGCCATGTCCGTCGACGAGCGGGCCCGGGCCGGACTGTTCCTCGCGATGCAGTACCCGGTGGAGATCCCCGGCGTCACCGTCACGAACTTCCTGCGCACGGCCAAGACCGCGATCGACGGCGAAGCGCCGTCCATCCGCACGTGGACGAAGGACGTCAAGGCGTCCATGAAGAACCTGCGCATGGACGCGAAGTTCGCGCAGCGCAACGTCAACGAGGGATTCTCCGGCGGCGAGAAGAAGCGCCACGAGATCCTCCAGCTGGAGCTCCTGCGCCCCAAGCTCGCCGTGCTCGACGAGACCGACTCGGGTCTGGACGTCGATGCGCTCAAGATCGTCTCGGAGGGCGTCAACCGCGCCAAGTCCGAGACCGACCTCGGCGTGCTCCTCATCACCCACTACACACGGATCCTCCGCTACATCCGTCCCGACTTCGTCCACGTGATGATCGGCGGCCGGATCGTCGAGGAGGGCGGCCCCGAACTGGCCGACCGCCTCGAGGACGAGGGCTACGACCGCTACCTCGCCCCCGCAGGCGAAGCCGCCGTCGACGCGGGCGAATAGAATCGCTGCCATGACCGCCACGCTCACTCCTGAGAAGTACGACGAGGTCACCGAGGCCCTGAAAGACGTCATGGATCCCGAACTGGGGATCAACGTCGTCGACCTGGGCCTCATCTACGACCTCGCGTGGGACGACGAGAACGACGCGCTCATCATCCACATGACGCTGACCTCGGCGGGCTGCCCGCTGACGGACGTGCTCGAGGAGCAGACTGCTCAGGCGCTGGACGAGGTCGTCGACCGTTTCCGCATCAACTGGGTGTGGATGCCGCCGTGGGGCCCCGAGCGCATCACCGACGACGGCCGCGACATGATGCGCGCGCTCGGTTTCGCCATCTGACGTCGGCCGGGCGATCGGCTCGCACGCTGGCTAGGCTCGACGGGTGAGCGTCACTCCTCTCCCCGCCCTGCCCATCGAACAGCTGCGACAGCGCTCGAGCACGAAGTGGCGGAAGTATCCCGCCGACGTCCTGCCGCTCTTCGTCGCGGAGACGGACTTCGCCCTCGCGCCGGCGATCACCACCGCGCTGGCCCGGGCTGTGGAGCTGGGCGACACCGGCTACACGCCGCCGGACCCCGGCATCCGCGACGCCTATGCGGCGTTCGCACGACGCCGATTCGGGTGGGAGGTGGACCCCCGGAACATCCGCACCACGTGCGACGTCATGATGGGGGTCGTCGAGATCCTCCGCGCGGTGACGACGCCGGGCGACCGGGTCATCGTCACCCCGCCGGTGTATCCGCCCTTCTACGACTGCGTCCCCGAAGCCGGAGCGGTCGTGGACCGCGTGCCGCTGGTGCAGACCGCGACCGGGTGGGAACTCGACCTGCCCGGCATCGAGGCGGCGCTCGCCCGTGGGGCGCGTGCCGTGCTGCTCTGCAACCCCCACAACCCGACCGGGACCGCGCACTCCCGCGAGGCTCTCGCAGCCCTCGCGGAAATCGCGGCGACGCACGGCGCCGTCGTCGTGAGCGACGAGATCCACGCGCCGCTCGTGCAGCCGGACGCGGCGTTCACGCCCTTCCTTGCGGCATCGGCGACCGCGGCGCGCGTCGGGTACACCGTCACGAGTGCGAGCAAGGCGTTCAACCTCGCGGGTCTCAAGTGCGCGCTGATGGTGACCGCCGACCCCGGCACGAGAGGCGTCATCGACGGCCTTCCCGACGAGATCGAATGGCGGACCGGGCTGTTCGGCGCCCTCGCGGGGGTCGCGGCGTTCGCGCCCGAGAGCGACGCATGGCTGGACTCCCTGCTCGTCCGCCTCGACGAGAATCGGCGCCTGCTGGCGGAACTCCTCGACACCCACGTTCCGTCGGCTCGCTACCGCATCCCCGATGCGGGATTCCTCGCCTGGGTGGACCTGAGCGCACTCGGCTGGGGCGACAACCCGGCGGTGCGCATCCTGCGGGACGCGAAGGTCGCGCTGCATTTCGGCCCGCACTTCGGCGACGAGGGGCGCGGCCACGTCCGCGTCAACTTCGGGTGCGACCCCGACGTGCTGCGTGAGGCCATCGCCCGGATCGGTGCCCTCGCCGCATCCTGAGCCCCGGCATCCGCGGGCCCGCCGTCAGTTCTCGGCGCGTCCGAGCCGCCAGTAGCCCATGAAGGCGACGGCGCGGCGGTCGACACCCTGCTCGGTCACCAGGTGTCGGCGCAGCGCCTTGATCGCGCCCGCCTCGCCGGCGAGCCAGGAGTACAGCGGGGCGCTCTTGAGGGCGGCGCCCCCCTTGGCGGTCCGCGGCACCTCCCACAGGATGCCGCTGTCGATGTCCACCTCTTCGACGTCGCCGCCACGGCCCGCCGGAGCCAGCGTGGCGACAGCGGCCTCCACTTCGCGCACGAGATGGCTGTGCCGCGCGGCCTCGCCGCGCGCGGCGATGCGCAGCTCGAACCCCGGATGCTGCGGAAGATAAGCGGCATCCTCGGAGCACGGCACCTCGAGCACCACGATGCCACGCGCCTCGGGCGGCAGCTGCTCGAGGATGGTGGCGATCGCGGGAGCGGCGGTCTCGTCTCCGGCGAGCAGGATGTTCTCGGTGCGGGCGGGCGGGACGAAGTCGATCCCGTAGCTGACGCCGGTGTGGTGGACGGTGGGCGCGAGGATCATCACCTCGTCGCCGACGGCGGCGCGCGCGATCCACGCGGATGCCGGACCGGAGACCTCGTGCGCCACCATGTCGACGTCCACCTCGCCGACGTCGTTTCGGACGCGCCTGGTCGTGTACGTGCGGAAGGGCGGACGCGCGTGCGGCGCCATCTCGCGCCACTGCGTGTACCAGTCCTCGCCGGTGGGCATGTCGTCCAGCCCCGCGGTGTCGGTGGGGAAGACCACCTTGATCCGCTGATCCAACCCGGTGTCGCCGTAGAGGTCCAGGTCGTCACCCGTGAAGGTGAAGCGCCGGAAGCTCGGCGTCAGGTCCGTGACGGCCTTCACACGGACGCGGAAGAAGCGAAGGGTGCTGACGGTGGTGGCGATGGTCATGCGCTGGCTCCGGGGAGGGTCGGCCCGGCGCCCGCGGATGCGGCTGCCGAGGAGAGGACGTGGTGGCGACCGCGCGGCAGCACGATCGGCGTACCCGACACCGGGTCGTCGACGACGAGGGCGTCGATGTCGAACACGTCGCGGATGAGGTCGGCGGTCATGACGTCGGCCGGCGCGCCCGCGGCGACGACCCTGCCGGCTCGGACGGCCACGATGTGGTCCGCGTAGCGGGCGGCCATGTTCATGTCGTGCAGCACCATCACGACGGTGGTGCCCCGGTCGCGATTGAGGTCGGTCAGGAGGTCGAGCACGTCGACCTGGTGCGCGACGTCGAGGAAGGTCGTGGGCTCGTCCAGCAGCAGGATGTCGGTCTCCTGGGCGAGCGCCATCGCGATCCAGACCCGCTGGCGCTGCCCGCCCGACAGTTCGTCGACCGCACGGTCGGCCAGTTCGGTGGTCTCGGTGGCGGCGAGGGATTCCGCCACCACCTCGTAGTCGCGCGCGCTCCAGCGGGCGAGCAGCCTCTGGTGGGGATGACGCCCCCGCCCCACGAGGTCCGCCACGGCGATCCCCTCGGGCGCGGACGGGCTCTGCGGTAGCAGGCCGAGCGTGCGTGCCACTTCCTTCGAGGGCAGGGAGTGCAGCTCGCGGCCGTCGAGCACGACCTGCCCCGCGTGGGGTGAGAGCAGCCGGGCGAGCGCCTTCAGGACCGTCGACTTGCCGCAGCCGTTCGCGCCGATGATCGCGGTGATGCGACCGGCGGGGACGTCGAGATCCAGATCGTCCACGATCGTGCGGTCGCCGTACGACAGCGACAGCGACCGGGCGGACAGCTGGTGGGACAAGGTCACAGGGAGCCTCCGGAGCGGTTGATCCTGATGAGAAGGAAGATGAGGTACGGCGCCCCGAGGACGCCGGTGATCACCCCGACGGGGTAGCGGTTGTCGAACGCGAACTGGCCGACGAGGTCCGCAGCGAGCACGAGCAGGATGCCGACCATCGCCGATGGAAGCAGGAGTGGGGTTCCGGGTCCGACCAGACGCGCCGCGATCGGCCCCGACATGAACGCCACGAAAGCGATGGGTCCCGCGGCCGCGGTGGCCACCGCCAGAAGGGCCACGGCGGCGAGGATGAGAAGGATGCGGGTGCGCTGCACCGAGACCCCCAGACTCGACGCGGAGTCGTCCCCCAGCCGGAGCAGCCCGAGGGGTCGGCCCTGCAGGAGCAGAACGGGGCCCAGGACCGCGCACGCGATGGCCACGGGGGCGATGACCGACCAGGAGGCGCTGTTGAGGCTGCCGGTCAGCCAGCGCATCGCCGCCTGCAGATCCCACGCCGGGGCCTGCGACAGAACGTAGGTCACGGTGCTGTCGAGCATCGCCGCGACCCCGATGCCGATGAGGATGAGGCGGGTGCCGGCGAATCCGCCGCGGTGCGAGAGCAGGTAGACGGCCAGGGCCGTCACGACGGCGCCGCCCAGCGCGAGGAGCGACACACCGGTCTGGTTGAGGCCCAGGACGACGATTCCCACGACGGCGGCGGCGCCCGCGCCCGAACTGACGCCGATGATGTCGGGGGAGGCGAGGGGGTTTCGCAGCAGCGTCTGGAAGGTGACGCCCGCGACGCCGAAGGAGAAGCCCGCGAGGACGCCGAGCACGGCTCGGGGAAGACGCAGTTCGCCGACCGTGAAAGACGCGCCGGGGACCGTCTGGCCCGCCATGACGCGCAGGACCTCGTCCGGCGAGTAGACGGTGTTGCCGACCATCAGCGAGACCGCGAAGAGCACGAGGATGCCGGCTCCGAGCGCCGCGGTGACGACAGCGCGTCGTCGCGCACGCCGGCGGCGTCCGGCCACCACCGTGGCGACGGATGCGGGGAGGAGCGCCGCGGACGTCACAGTTCCCTCACCCGCTGGCGCCGGACGATCCAGATGAACACCGGCGCGCCGACGAAAGCGGTGATGATCCCCACCGGGATCTCCTCCGGACGCGCCACCACCCGCCCGAGCACGTCACCGGCGACCAGCAGAGCGCTCCCCGCGACCGCGGCGAACGGCAGCAGCCAGCGATGATCGCTCCCCACCAGCATCCGGCACAGATGCGGGATCACGAGCCCGACGAAGGCGATCGGACCCGCCACCGCGGTGGCGGCCCCGACGAGGATGACGGCACCGGCCGAGGCGATGAGGCGGGTGCGCGAGACCCGCTCGCCGAGTCCGGCGGCCAGCTCGTCGCCGAGCGCCAGGGAGTTCATTCCCCGCGCCGCCGCGAGGCAGATGAGCGTGCCGAGCAGGAGGACCGGCGCGACGGCGGCGATGCGGTCCCATGTCGCTCCACCGACACCGCCGATCTGCCAGAACCGGAAGCTCTCGAGGATGTCGACGCGGGGGAGGAGGATCGCGCTCACCAGGGATGCGAACGCCGCCGATGTGGCGGCACCGGCCAGCGCGAGCTTGAGCGGCGTCGCACCGCCTCTGCCGAGCGACCCCACCGCGTAGACGAAGACGGCGGCGAGGGCGGCGCCGACGATCGCGAGGCCCATGGTCGGGTAGGGGCCGGTGATGCCGAAGAACGCCAGACCGGTGACGACCGCGAGCGCGGCTCCGCCCGAGACCCCGAGGATGCCCGGATCGGCCAGCGGATTGCGGGTGACGGCCTGCATCGTGGCGCCGGCGAGGGCGAGCGCCGCCCCGACCAGGACCGCCAGCGCGGTGCGGGGCAGTCGGGCCACGACCGCGGCCTGCGCGACCCCGTCGGTGGCGCCGGCCAGTCCGGCGGCGACGTCGGCGATCGAGACGTCCCTGACGCCGAAGGCGACCGAGGCGACGCACAGCATCCCGAGGATGCCCAGGGCGGCGACGAGGATCGCCAGTCTCACCGCTGCCGGACGCCGCAGCGCGGCGGTGTCCGGCAGCGGCGTGCGGAGCGCCTGGGTGCTCACCCTTCCTGGTCGAGCGCGTCGGCGAGCAGGGCGAAGTACTCGTCGACGCCCCAGCCGATCGACAGCGGTGACGGGTTCGCGGACGCCGCGAGGGGCGTCGAGTTCTCGAGCACGGCGATGCGGCCCTCGGCGATGGCCGGGATCTGCGACAGGAGCGGATCGGCCTGCAGGCTCTCGACCATGTCGCCTTCGGGGTCGCCGTAGGTGACGAACACGTCGACGTCCTCGAATCGGTCCGCCTGCTCGGCGCTGACGGTGACGTAGAAGAGGTCGGTGTCGGCCGACTCCTCTTCGACGACGGCGGGGAGAGGCAGTCCGAGAGCGGTCAGAAACCCGGGGCGGGTGTCGAGGCTCGTGTAGAAGCCGATCTGGCTCAGGTCGGCGGGGTCGATGTACGAGAAGAGCAGCTTCGAGTCGGCCAGCTCCGGGTACTCGGCGAGGGAGTCCTCGACCGTGGCGTGCAGGTCATCGATGAGCTGGTCGCCTTCTGCGGCCAGACCGAGCGCCTGGGAGTTCAGCCGGATGGTGTCCTCGTACGAGGTGCCCCAGGCGACATCCGGGTACGCCACGACCGGGGCGATCTTCGACAGCGTGTCGTATTCCTCCTGCGTCAGTCCCGAGTACGCCGCGAGGATGACGTCGGGTTGCGTATCGGCGACGGCTTCGAAGTCGATGCCGTCGGTCTCGTCGAACAGCACCGGAGTCTCCGCATCCAGCTCCTCGAGCTGGTCCTCGACCCACGGCAGGACGCCGTCGCCGTCGTCGTCGCCCCACGTCGCCTTGCTCATGCCGACCGGCACGATGCCGAGCGCGAGCGGGACCTCGTGATTCGCCCACGCGACGGTGGCGACCCGCTCGGGCTGAGCGTCGATCGTCGTCTCGCCGTAGGCGTGCTCGATCGTGACGGGGAACGACGCGGACGCTTCGGGGGCGGTCGACGCGGCGGGCGCGGTGCCGGTGTCGCTGGAGCAGCCGGCGAGGACAAGGGATGCGGTCGCAGTCGCGGTCAGCGCGATGGCGAGGCGGGTACGGGGCACGATTCCTCCGGGTGAGTAAGGTAAGCCTTACATTACCCAAGAGGCCGCGTGCGTGCGAATTCGCCGATGTCCATGACGGCGGATGTCCCCGAGAACGCCGACGGCGCCGGATGCGTGATCTGCATCCGGCGCCGTCGGGGAAAGTGGTCCGGTCAGCCCTTGCGCGCGTCCGCCGCCCGGACGGCCGCCCACGCGCCGGGGATGACGAGCGCCGCGATCGCGGCCTTCACCACACCGCCGAGGATGAAGGGGAACAGGCCCGCCTCGAGCAGCTGCCAGAACGACAGCTCGAGCCCCATCACGGCGTTGAGGATGATCGCCATGTACGGGATGCCGAAGACGAAGGGCACTGCGCTGGCGGCGATGAACCCGACGAAGGCCAGCCACGGCTTGCGATCCCACGCCCGCTCGGCGAACCAGCCCGCGACGAAGGCGGCCACGATGAACCCGATGATGAATCCGAAGCTGGGCTTGCCGACGGCGGCGATCGAACCGGTGAAGTCTGCGAAGACGGGAAGACCCGCCAGGCCCGCGGCCATGTAGGTGACGAGCGCGGCAGCGCCGCGGCGTGCTCCCAGAGCGGCCCCGACGACGATGACGGCCAGGGTCTGACCGGTGATCGGAACCGGCCACAGCGGGATCGACGCCTGCGCCAGCACGGCGACGAGGGCGGCGCCGGCGACGACGAGCCCGGCATCGACGGCGAGTGCGAGCGCTCGGGAGGATGGGCGGGCGATGACGTCGGCGAGGACCCGACGTCGGGAGGGTGCGGCGGCCAGGGTCATGGGTGCTCCTTCGGCGTGGGGGTTCCCGGGACGGCGCCCGGGGCATCGCGACTTATACTAGGGGGCTGGTCATCGACCGCCTCTTGTACCCCTTCACCGAACGAAACGGACAATCGCTGTGCTCTCCGTGCACGACCTCGAGATCCGCGTGGGAGCCCGCGTGCTCATGTCCGAGGTGTCCTTCCGCGTCAGCGGCGGCGACAAGATCGGTCTGGTCGGGCGCAACGGCGCCGGCAAGACCACCCTGACCAAGGTGCTCGCCGGAGATCTGCTGCCGGCGGACGGACGGGTGGACCGCAGCGGCGAGCTCGGCTACCTGCCGCAGGACCCGCGAGCGGGTGACCCCGAGATGCTGGCACGGACGCGCATCCTCGACGCGCGCGGGCTCGGCACGATCGCGCTCGGGATGAGCGAGGCATCGCAGGCGATGGCCGATGCGGATGCCGCCACGGCGGCCCGCGCGATGAAGAAGTACGGCAATCTGACCGAGCGCTTCGAGGCGCTCGGCGGCTACGCCGCCGAGGCGGAGGCCGCGTCCATCGCGCACAACCTCTCGCTGCCGGACCGGATCCTGGACCAGCCCCTCCGCACGCTCTCGGGTGGGCAGCGGCGCCGCATCGAGCTCGCGCGCATCCTGTTCTCCGACGCCGACACGATGATCCTCGACGAGCCCACCAACCACCTCGACGCCGACAGCGTGGTGTGGCTGCGCGAGTTCCTCAAGGGATACAAGGGCGGTCTCATCGTCATCAGCCACGACGTCGAACTCGTGGGCGAGACCGTGAACCGGGTGTTCTACCTCGACGCGAACCGCCAGGTCATCGACATCTACAACATGAACTGGAAGAACTACCTCCGGCAGCGCGTGGCCGACGAGGAGCGTCGCAAGAAGGAGCGGGCGAACGTCGAGAAGAAGGCGACCGCACTGCAGCAGCAGGCCGCCCGGTTCGGCGCGAAGGCCTCCAAGGCCGCGGCAGCCCACCAGATGGTGGCTCGGGCCGAGAAGATGCTCTCGGGACTGGACGACGTCCGTCAGGACGAGCGCGTGGCCAAGCTCCGCTTCCCCAAGCCGGCTCCGTGCGGGAAGACGCCCATCACGGCATCCAATCTGTCGAAGTCTTATGGCTCGCTCGAGATCTTCACCGACGTCGACCTCGCGATCGACCGGGGCTCGAAGGTGGTCATCCTCGGTCTGAACGGAGCGGGCAAGACGACGATGCTGCGCATCCTGGCCGGCGTCGACGCGCCCGACACGGGCCAGGTCGAACCCGGTCACGGGCTCAAGATCGGGTACTACGCGCAGGAGCACGAGAATCTCGACGTGTCGCGCTCCGTTCTCGAGAACATGATGTCGGCCGCCCCCGACATCACCGCGACCGAGGCGCGGAAGGTGCTCGGGTCGTTCCTGTTCACCGGCGACGACGTGCTCAAGCCCGCGGGCGTGCTGTCGGGCGGCGAGAAGACGAGGCTGTCGCTGGCGACCCTCGTGGTTTCGAGCGCCAACGTCCTGCTCCTGGACGAGCCCACGAACAACCTCGACCCGGCCTCACGCGAAGAGATCCTCGGCGCGCTCGCGCACTACGAGGGCGCGGTGATCCTCGTCTCGCACGACGAGGGTGCGGTGGAGGCGCTCAATCCTGAGCGCGTCCTCATCCTTCCTGACGGCGTCGAGGACATCTGGGGTCGCGACTACGCCGACCTCGTCACGCTCGCCTGACGCGCTTTCAGCGCGCGGAGGCGTCGATGAGGGCGTCCTCGTCATCCGCGTCGCGGTCGCGGCGCCGCGCGCGCGGCGCCGGCGCCGAGCCGGGTGTGCCGTCGTCCTCCGCGTCCTCCGCGTCCTCGCGTCGATGCTGACGCTCGGTGCGGATGACATAGCCGATGAAGACGAAGCCCATGACGGCGAAGAGGATCCACTGGATCGCGTACGACAAGTGGGGGCCCGGGTCCTCCGACGGCGACGCGATCGCCTGGGGACGCGTCGCGGGCGCGGGATCCTCGTCGGCCATCAGCCCGTAGGCGCTCGTCTCGAGGTCCACTCCGGCGTCGCCGATCTGCTCGGCCACCGACGGAAGGTGGATTGTCGGCACCTGCCCGTCGGGCGCCGATCGTCCGGAACGGGGGAGCGGTTCGCCCGGCTGGAGCCGGGCGACGACCGTGACCGTCCCCTCCGGCGCGGGGGGGACGTCATCGGGCAGGGGGCTCTGCTCCCCGGGCAGCACCCATCCTCGGTCGATGAGCAGCACGCGTCCGTCGTCGAGTCGGAACGGGACCAGCACCTCGAACGCGGACGTCCCGCCGTGCGGCCGGTTGCGCACCAGCAGCTGTTCCCCGGACAGGTAGCTGCCGGTGAGTTCGACCTGCCGCCACTGATCGGCGGGGTCGAGTCGCCCGCCGGCGGGGATCAGCTCGGCGAGGGGCACCGGGGCGACATCGTAGTTCGTGTCGACGAGCGCCAGCTGCGCCGACCGCTCATCGTTCCTGGCGAACTGCCAGTTCGCCAGGAACGCGCACGCGATCGCGAACACCGCCGCGAGAGAGAGGTAGATCGCCCACCGACCGGCCGTCGGGAGGTTCTGCATGCTGACCCCGCGCCGGCTCATGTCGCGGACTCCGCGTCGGGGTCCAGAGGCACGGAGGCGACGGGGAAGTTCCGGGCGGAGAGGTACTCGCTGAGGAAGGCACGGTGCTCCTCGCACGCCGTCCAGCTCTTCACACGGTCGGGGGCGTGGATGCGGGGGTTGCGCCAGTCGATGCGCCACGACGCCGGGGCGCGGCATCCGGCCCGCGAGCACACGGGCACGGCGTCGTCCACGATCATCCGCGATCGTCCGCTGGCGGGTTCTCGCTCGTCTCGCCCAGGCGGATGATGCGAGGGGCCGAGGACGGCGGCTCGACACGAGCCGGCGGAGCTGCCGGGAGCGCGCGCTCCGGGCTCTCGGGATCCGGCGAACGCACGTCCTCGCCCACGTTCGCCGTGACGACGGCGAAGTAGGGAAGCAGAACGGCGGCGGCACCCAGCACCCAGGTGTACCAGCCGTACGGGGTGATCACCACCATGAGCACGAAGCAGAGGACACGGATGCCCATCATCACGAGATAGCGCCGCGAGCGCGCGGACGCCTCGTCGCGTGGTGCACGCGGCAGAGACGTGGCCGACTGGGCCCGATTCGAACTCTTCACGGTGCTTCCAGGGTACGCCGCCGCGGGGGTGCGGTCGCCGTTCCGGAGGCACGGATCCGTCAGCTGAAGGAGGTGCTGCTGACCGTGGCCAGGAACGCCGGCAGGACCGCGAACAGGATGATGAGAGCGAGCACGCTGAACCCGACGCCCACCCAGCCGACGATGGTGCCCGCGAGCGCCATCCCCCTACCGCCCTCGCCGTTCTGCTTGATCTGCGACAGCGACATGTGGCCGGTGATGACCCCGACGACCGATCCGATGAACGGGACGAGCACGAGTCCGACGATCGAGGCGATCAGCGAGACGATCGCGAGGGTGTTGGTCTTCGGGGCCGTCCCGTAACCGCCGTACGCCGGTGCCGCGCCATAGGACCCCGCACCGTACGCGGGCGGAGAACCGTAGGCGGGGGCACTGCCGTACGGCGGGGGAGTGGGCGCCCCATAGGCAGGTGGCTGCGGAGCGGAGGGGGATGCCGGCGGCGGATAGGCTCCGCCGGCGGACGGGGACGGCGGATCGGCGGGCTGCCCGCCGGGGGTGTTCTCGCTCACGCGTGGGGCCTTTCTCGAGGTGGCACCCTCAGCGTTCCAGCGCGCGAGCCCGGGTGTCAAACGGCGCGCCGATAGGCTGGTGCGCGGTCCATCACCTACCCGGGGAGCATCATCGCCATGTCGAGCCCACGCGTCGTCCTGATCACCGGCGGAAATCGCGGCATCGGCCGCGCCATCGCCGAGCGTTTCGTGGCCGAGGGCCATCGCGTCGCGGTGACCGCGCGCTCCGGCGAGGGGCCTGCCGGCACGCTCACGGTGCGCGCGGATGTGACCGACACCGCTGCCGTCGACGCCGCCTTCCGCGAGGTGGAAGAGGCGCTCGGTCCGGTGGAGGTGGTCGTCGCCAATGCCGGCATCACCAAGGACACCCTGCTGATGCGGATGACCGAGGAGGACTTCGACAGCGTCGTCTCCACAAACCTCGGCGGCGCCTTCCGGGTGGTCAAGCGCGCCAGCAAGGGGATGCTGCGGGCGCGGTGGGGACGAGTCATCCTGATCTCCAGCGTCGTGGGGCTCTACGGGTCGGCCGGCCAGGTCAATTACGCCGCCTCGAAGAGCGGGCTCGTCGGCTTCGCCCGCTCGCTCACCCGAGAACTCGGGGGGCGGGGGATCACCGCGAACGTCGTGGCGCCGGGGTTCATCGAGACGGACATGACCGCGGCGCTCCCGGAGGACACCCAGGCGGAGTACAAGCGGAACATCCCGGCGGGGCGCTTCGCCACTCCCGACGAGGTCGCCGGTGTGGTGGCATGGCTGGCCTCGGATGACGCGGCCTACATCTCGGGCGCCGTCATCCCGGTCGACGGCGGCCTCGGGATGGGGCACTGACCCGGACGCGGATGCGCAGGACCCGGCTCAGGGCAGGAGCGGGATGACCTGTGCGAGATCGACGGGGCCGATGACGACGTCAGCGCGCTCGCGCACCGCCGGCTTGGCGTTGAAGGCGACGCCCAGCCCGGCGACGGCCATCATCTGGAGGTCGTTCGCACCGTCCCCGATGGCGAACGTGCGCGAGAGGGGAACGTCGTAGAAGTGGGCCCATTCGCGCAGCGTCGCGGCCTTGACCGCCGCGTCGACGATCGCACCGTCGACGGTGCCGGCCAGCATCCCCTCGCGCACGTCGAGGCGATTCGCGCGCCACACGTCGACGCCGAGGGCGGGGGCGATCTCATCGAGGATCTCGTGGAAGCCGCCCGACACCACCCCGACGATCCCGTCGCGCCGGTGGACCGCGTCGATGAGCTCGGCCACGCCCGGGGTGGGCTCGATGCGCGAGATGACGCGTTCGAAGCGTGAGACCGGCACGCCTGCGAGCACCGAGACCCTCGCCCGGAGGCTGGCGGCGAAATCGACCTCACCGCGCATCGCGGCCTCGGTCGCTGCGGCGACCTCTTCGCCGCGGCCGGCCTCGTCAGCGATGAGCTCGATGACCTCGTTGCGGATCAGTGTCGAATCGGCATCGAGGACGACCAGGAGACGCGCGGAGGGCGAGGGCATGCTCTCACGCTAGCGCCGCGGGAGTGCTGGTCCCGCATCGAGGAGCCGCGCGGCGTCACCGTTCGACGCGCACGCCCTTGCCCACCACCGTGATGCCGGAATCGGTCACGGTGAAGCCGTTCGCGAGATCGCGCTCACGGTCCACGCCGACGGTCGCGCCGTCGGCCAGGATCACGTTCTTGTCGAGGATCGCCCGATGGATACGGGCGCCTGCGCCCACATGCACGTGATCGAACAGCACCGAGTCCGTGATCGTCGACCCACCTCCGGCCAGGGTCCACGGGCCCACCACGCTCCGCTCCAGATGGGTGCCCGACAGCACCGATCCGAGCGAGACGACCGAGTCGATCGCGTTGCCGATCCGCCCGACGGAGTCCCGCACGAACTTCGCCGGCGGGGAGTTCACGGACTGCGAGTGGATCGGCCACTGCATGTTGTAGAGGTTGAAGATCGGCAGCGTGGAGATCAGGTCGCGGTGCGCGTCGAAGAACGAGTCGATCGTGCCGACATCGCGCCAGTAGTAGCGATCGCGGTCGGTCGAGCCCGGCACGTCGTTGTGCTTCATGTCGTACACCCCGGCTTCGCCGCGATCGACGAAGTAGGGGATGATGTCGCCGCCCATGTCGTGGTTCGACGTCGGCAGCTCGCCATCGGCCTCGACCGCTTCGATGAGCGCATCGGTGTCGAAGATGTAGTTGCCCATCGAGGCGAGCACTTCGTCAGGAGCATCGGAGAGCCCGGTGGCGTTCTGCGGCTTCTCGAGGAACTGATTGATCCGCGTCGGGTCGGAGGCGTCGACGTCGATGACGCCGAACTGGTTGGCCATCGACAGCGGCTGCCGGATTCCCGCCACGGTCGCACGCGCGCCGGAGTCGATGTGGGCCGCCAGCATCTGGCGGAAGTCCATGCGGTAGACGTGATCGGCGCCGATCACGACGACGATGTCGGGCTGCTCGTCGTTGATGAGGTTCAGCGACTGCAGGATGGCATCCGCCGACCCCGAGAACCATCGCTTGCCCAGGCGCTGCTGGGCCGGCACCGATGCGACGTACGAATCCAGCAGCGCCGACATCCGCCACGTCTGCGAGATGTGGCGGTCGAGGCTGTGCGACTTGTACTGGGTGAGCACGACGATCTGTCTCAGCCCCGAGTTGATCAGGTTCGAGATGGCGAAGTCGATCAGGCGGTACTGGCCGCCGAACGGGACGGCGGGCTTGGCTCGGTCCGCCGTGAGCGGCATGAGACGTTTGCCCTCGCCGCCGGCGAGGATGATTCCGAAGACCTTCGGCGCTGCAGGCATGGGTCCACACTAGGACGCGATCGGCGCTGTGTACTAGCGTTCCCCACATGCGCGTCGACATCATTTCCAAGGAGTATCCTCCGGAGGTCTACGGCGGGGCCGGTGTGCACGTCGCCGAGCTCGTCAAGGCATTGCGCGGCGGGCTGGAGGTCCGGGTGCGCGCGTTCGGCGCCCCCCGGGACGAGGACGGCACGACCGCCTACGGGGTCCCCGTCGAGCTGTCCGGCGCCAACGGTGCCATCCAGACGCTCGGCACGGACCTCGCGATCGTGTCGGACGTCGCCGGAGCCGATGTCGTCCACAGTCACACCTGGTACGCCAATTTCGCCGGTCACCTCGCATCACTGCTGCACGGCATCCCGCATGTCGTCACCGCGCACAGCCTGGAACCGCTGCGCCCCTGGAAGGCGGAGCAGCTCGGCGGGGGGTACGCCGTCTCGAGCTACATCGAGAAGGCGGCATACGAGGGAGCGGCCGCCGTCGTGGCCGTCAGCGAGGGCATGCGCGACGACATCCTGCGCAGCTACCCGGCGCTGGACCCGGCCAAGGTGCGGGTCATCTACAACGGCATCGACACCGACGCGTGGGCACCGGTGGAGGACCCGGGACTGCTCGCCGAGATGGGGATCGATCCGACCCGTCCGTCGGTCGTCTTCGTCGGGCGGATCACCCGGCAGAAGGGTCTGCCCTACCTCCTGCGCGCCGCCGAGCGCCTGCCCGCCGACGTGCAGCTCATCCTGTGCGCCGGAGCCCCCGACACCCCGCAGATCATGGCCGAGGTCGAGGAGCTCGTCCGCGGCCTCCAGCAGACCCGCGAGGGTGTCGTCTGGATCGACCGCCTGCTGCCGAGGCGCGAGCTGTGCGCCGTGCTCACCGCCGCCACCACCTTCGTCTGCCCCTCGGTGTACGAGCCGCTCGGCATCGTCAACCTCGAGGCGATGGCGTGCGGTGCCGCCGTGGTCGGCACCGGCACGGGAGGCATCCCGGAGGTCGTCGTCGACGGCGTCACCGGCCGCATCGTGCCCATCGACCAGGTGCAGGACGGTACCGGAACCCCCATCGACCCCGAACGCTTCGTCGGGGATCTGGCTCGCGTGCTGACCGAGGTGGTGAGCGACCCCGAGCGGGCGCGCGCGTACGGCGAGGCGGGCCGACGGCGCGCCGCTGAGGATTTCAGCTGGGAGCGGATCGCCGAACAGACCGCCGCGCTCTACACGGAGGTCGCCGCTGTCGGCCGATAGGGTAGACGGCATGCCGCAGGTGCTCGAGTTCTCCGACGTCGTCGTCCGCAGAAACGCCCGGGACATCGTCGATCACCTGCAGTGGTCGGTCGCCGACGATCAGAGGTGGGTGATCCTCGGACCCAACGGGGCCGGGAAGACCACGCTGCTGCAGCTGGCTGCGACACTCATCCACCCCACGTCGGGTCAGGTCGACGTCCTCGGCGAGCGGCTCGGTCGCACCGACGTGTTCGAACTCCGTCCCCGCATCGGATTCGCATCGTCGGCGATGGCCCGGCGGGTGCCGCCGGAGGAGACCGTGCTGAACGTGGTGCTGACGGCCGCGTTCTCGGTGCTGGGACGATGGAACGAGGCGTACGAGGACATCGACGAGCGCCGCGCGCTGCGTGTGCTCGCGGAGTGGAGGCTGGACCACCTCGCGGACCGCACCTTCGGCACCCTCAGCGACGGCGAGCAGAAGCGGGTGCAGATCGCGCGCGCCGTCATGACCGACCCCGAGATCCTGCTGCTGGACGAGCCCACGGCGAGCCTCGACCTCGGCGCCCGTGAGGAACTGCTCACGCTGCTCAGCGGCTATGCGAAGGCCCCGACGACTCCCGCCATGATCATGGTCACCCACCACGTCGAGGAGATCCCCGTCGGGTTCACCCACGTCCTGCTTCTCAACGCGGGACGGGCTGTGGCGGCCGGACCGATCGCCCAGACGCTGACAGCCGAGGCCCTCACCGATACCTTCGGCCAGCCGATCGTCCTCACCGAGGACGGCGGCAGGTACGCCGCCCGCGCCGCCCACTGACGCGGCTCGGATTCCTCCAGCCGGCCGCGGGCTGGTAATATGGCCCCTTGGTGCGCTCGCACCCCAGACTTTGACCGCCCTGGCAAAATCCAGGGCACCACTTTCAAAGGACTTCCCATGAAGACTGACATCCACCCCGAGTACCAGGCCGTCGTGTTCCGCGACCTCGGCTCCGGCGACACCTTCCTCACCCGCTCGACGGTCACCAGCAACAAGACGATCGAGCTCGACGGTGTCGAGTACCCGGTGATCGACGTCGAGATCTCCTCCGCCTCGCACCCGTTCTACACGGGCAAGCAGCGCATCCTCGACTCGGCCGGTCGTGTCGAGAAGTTCAACCAGCGCTTCAAGAACTTCGGCTCCAAGTAAGCAGCCGCACGAAGGGCCCCGCCTCGGCGGGGCCCTTCGTCATGCGCCCCGCACGGGCCACGTGCCGTCGATGCTGTCGTCGGCGTCGATGCGCCCGATGCGTACGAAGTACTCCGTCAGGCTCGCCGCCTGAGCACGCGCCCACCCGATCTGCCGGGTGTGCAGCTCTTCGGCGGTCGCGGGCAGCCACGCCGCATAGCGAGCCGCGATCGCCTGCGCGACCCGGCCCGCGGCGACCGCGTCCGCCGCCGCCTCGTGCGCATCATCCAATCGCACGTCGTAGTGTGCCGCCACGACGCCCAGCGTGCGCTTGCCCCGGCGATAGCGGTCGTAGGCCTTGTCGACGACGAGCGGGTCGATGACCGGTGACGGCGCCGTCAGCGGCGGCACGCCGTGGCGGGCGGCCTCATGGGCGAGCAGGGAGAAGTCGAAGGCCGCGTTGTAGGCGACCACCGGGATGCCGGCCTCCAGGAGACCGCGCAGCGCCGCGACGACCTCGGTCACGACCGCGAGGGCCGGTCGTCCGCGCGTGCGCGCGTCGGCGGTGGTGATGCCGTGGATCGCCGCGGCCGCGTCGGGGATCTCCACGCCCGGGTCCGCGATCCAGTCCCGCGCGCTCATGACGGCTCCGGTCGCGTCGAGCATGCCCACGTGCGCCGTGACGATGCGGTCGGCGGTGACGTCGATGCCCGTGGTCTCGAGATCGAAAACCCCCACCACGTCCAGCCAGGCGGGGGACTCGAACATCGACAGCGGAGGAGACTGCCACACGTGCATGCTGAACACGGTAGGTGCGCCCGCGGACATCGCTCGGGTGCCGCTCCGATGTCGCGCGATCGCCCCGATAGGATCGCCTGATGCCGCCTGAGAATCCCTACGGTGCGCTGCTGCGCGAGATTCCGGTGCAGCGCGGCGAAGCCGATGTGCTCGGCGGCCGCACCGCGTACTGGACGTACGGACCCCCGGATGCCGAGGTCACCGTGCTCGCTGTCCACGGCTTCCGCGGCGAGCACCACGGGCTCGAGCCGGTCGTGGCGTATCTTCCCGGCATCCGCGTCGTCATGCCCGACCTGCCCGGCTTCGGCGAGACGCCCCCGCTGCCCGCGCGCACCCACGACCTCGACGCCTATGCCGAGTGGCTCACCGCCTTCGCCGCGGCGACCGCCCCCGGCGCGGTGGTGCTCGGCCATTCCTTCGGCTCGATCGTCGCCGCCGCCGCCGTGGCCGGTGGGCTCCCGACACCGGCCGTCATCCTCGTGAACCCGATCGGGGCACCCGCCCTGGAAGGACCGCGTGGGGTGATGACCCGGCTCGCCATCGCCTACTACACGGTGGCCGCGCGGCTCCCCGCGCGCGCCGGCGACGCGCTGCTGCGCAACCCCGCGATCGTCCGCGTCATGAGCGCGACGATGGCCAAGACGCGCGATCGACGACTCCGCGCTTTCGTCCACGACCAGCACGACACCTACTTCTCGCGATTCGCCGATCGTGACGTCCTCCACGACGCCTTCGTGACCTCGGTGTCTCACGACGTCCGGGAGTTCGCGCCCGCCGTCGACGTGCCGACGCTCCTGGTGGCCGCGCAGAAGGACGACATCACGCCGATCGAGAAGGCGCGGGAGCTGCGCACGCTCTTCCCGGACGCCCGCCTGGTGGAGATCCCCGCCGTCGGTCACCTCATCCACTACGAGACTCCGCGCGCCGCCGCCTCGGCGATCCGGGAGTTCCTCGCGGACGTCACGACGAGGTGAGGCCTTCGCGTGCCCGTCGACGTCGATAGGCGTTGACGTTCATGCGATTGCCGCAGTTGCCGGTGTCGCAGTATCGCTTCGACCGGTTCTTCGAATAGTCGATGTAGACGCTCAGGCAGTCGTCGGCCGCGCACACGCGGACGCGGTCGTATTCGTCCGAGCGGATGACGTCGACGAAGGCCATCGCCGCCTCGACCATGACGCGGGTGGCGAGCGGTGCGTCCTCGGAAGTGGCGTGGATGTGCCAGTCGTACTCGTCGTGGATGACGAGCTGGGGAAGTGCCTCACCGTCTCGCAGCATGTCATTGACCAGGGGCACCGCGCCGTCGCGGTCCACGAACCACAGGCCACGCAGTCGCGTGCGGATCTCGCGCAGGGAGCGCCTCTCGTCCTCGTCATGCGAGATGCGCCCGGAGTACGGGTGCGCGCGAAGGTAGCGTGCGAGGTCCTCCGCGGTGTCGAGGCGGTCCACGCCCGCGGTGTCTGTCGTCGGAAGAGTGTTCACGAGGTCGACAGCGGCCGCGAGCGCGTCGCGGGTGTCACGAATGAAAACCATGTTGACTCCTGACAGTCCCTCGGGATACTGTCACCAGTGTAAGTACATATGACTCATGACAGGCGGATGGAAGTGGCTGCTCGACCCACGACGGGATCGTCCGCGGGCCTCGTCGTCGGGCGGGCTCATACCTCCGGTCTGATCCTCGCCGTCGTCTCTGCCCTCGCATTCTCGTCGAGCGGACCCCTTGTGAAGCCGCTGCTCGAGGCGGGATGGTCGCTCGGCGCCGCGCTGACGGCGCGCATGGGTATCGCCGGTCTCATCCTCGCTCCGGCGCTCGTGCGAGCACTTCGCCGCGAGCGGGGATTCCTCCGCCGGCACGGCCCCCTCATCGCCGGGTTCGGGCTCACCGGCGTGCTCGGCTGTCAGCTGTTCTACTTCTCGGCCATGCAGCGGATGCCGGTGGCCATCGCCCTGCTCATCCAGTACCTCGCGCCCGTGCTCCTTGTCGGCTTCATGTGGCTGCGCACCCGTCGGCGGCCCTCGGCGCTCGTGCTCGGGGGATCGCTCATCGCTGTCGCCGGGCTCGTCCTCGTCGTGGACGTCGCCGGCGCCCGCTTCGACCTGTGGGGGACGCTCCTCGCCCTCGGTGCCGCCGTGTGCGCCGCCGTCTACTTCGTCATCTCTGCGCGGGCGGTCGACGACTTGTCGCCGATCGCGCTGGCGGCGGGCGGTCTGCTGTTCGGTGCGGCCATCATCGTTCTTCTGGGCGTGACCGGCATCCTGCCCTTCCACGCGCCCGCCGTGTCGGTCGTCGTCGGCGGCTTCTCCCTGCCGTGGATCGTGCCCGTGCTGTGGGTAGCGTTCGCGTCCACGGCGGTCGGCTACGCCCTCGGTGTCATCGCCGTGCCGCGCATCGGGTCGAGGCTGGCGTCCTTCATCGGACTGGCGGAAGTGCTGTTCGCTCTGGCGTTCGCCTGGCTGCTGCTGGGAGAGACGCCCGGACCCGTGCAGTTCGCCGGCGGCGCGCTGATCCTGCTGGGTGTCGTCGCGGTGCGATGGGATGCCGGAATCGCGCGACGATCGCTGCCTGCGGTCGCTACTGCTCCCGCCGTGCCAGCTCCATGAGCGGGACCACGCGATAGGGGATGACCTCGCCCATCACCAGAGACGTCTCGGTGCGCTCCACGCCCTCGATCGCAAGGATGCGCGCATCCGTGTCGAACAGGTGCTGGGTGTCGCGACACGCCACCCGCACCAGCAGGTCGACCTGCCCGCTGAGGCCGTGGGCCTGCACGATCTCCGGCACTCGGAGGAGCTCTTCTGTGATGCGCGGCAGCTCGGCCTGACGCACGATGACGCTGATGAACGCCTCGATCGGGAACCCCAGCGCCGACGACGAGATCGCCCGCTCGTAGGACAGGAACACACCCGAGCGGTCCAACCGCGCCATGCGCGCCTGCACCGTGTTGCGGGACAGGCCCAGACGCTCGGCCAAAGCGACGACCGTGGCACGCGGGTCGTCCGCCAGAGCGGCCAGCAGCTCGAGGTCGACGTGGTCCAGTGCGCTCATAGTGCGAAACGATAGCACGCTGTGCGACCCTTCTGTTGGGCAACATGCTCAAGCATCTGCCGGATGCTTGAGCCACATGCGTCGCGGACGTATTCTCGGCCTTGTCGGCGACGACGCCGGCATTCCACCCCGGGCCTACTCACGAGGCAGGCTCCGGACGAGGGAGGATGACGATGGCGCACACCCTGACACCGACAGCCGATCCGGCGACCGACATCGACGACGTCGCGCGGCTGGTGAGCCCGGACGGCGCGCGGGTCGCCGACCCCGACCTCGACCGCTGGATCGCCGACGTGGGCGTCGAGACGATCCGCGGTCTGTACCGCGACATGGCCCTGGTGCGGCGCATCGATGCCGAAGGAGTCGCGCTCCAGCGTCAAGGGCAGCTCGGGCTGTGGGCGCCGTGCCGCGGTCAGGAGGCCGTCCAGGTGGGCACGGCCCGCGCCCTGCGCGCCGACGACTTCGCGTTCCCGAGCTACCGCGAGATCGGCGTCAACCACGTTCGCGGTGCCAAGCCGGCGGATTTCGTCCTGGCGTGGCGCGGCGAGTCGCATTCGACGTACGACCCCTACGAGATCAACACCGCGACGCCTCAGATCATCATCGGCGCGCAGTCGCTGCACGCGGTCGGCTACGCGATGGGCATCCAGCGCGACGGCACCGACCAGGTCGCCGCCGCCTACTTCGGCGACGGCGCCTCAAGTCAGGGCGATGTGAACGAGGCCATGGTCTTCGCCTCGTCCTTCCGGGCTCCCGTGGTCTTCGTGTGCACCAACAACCAGTGGGCGATCTCGGAGCCGGTGACCGTGCAGGCGAAGTTCCCCATCGCGGGTCGCGCTCCCGGATTCGGCATCCCCAGCCTGCGCGTCGACGGCAATGACGTTCTGGCCTGTCTCGCCGCGATGCGATGGGCGGTGCAGAATGCGCGCGCCGGCGGCGGCCCCGCCTTCATCGAAGCGGTGACGTACCGGATGGGCCCGCACACCACTTCGGACGACCCCACGCGCTATCGCGACAAGGAAGAGGTCGAGCGCTGGGCCGCTCGCGATCCGCTTGCGCGCATCGAGGCGCTGCTGCGCGCGCAGGACGCCTTCGACGAGGAGTTCTCGCGAAGCGTGGCCGCTGAGGCGGACGACCTCGCCGCCGAGGTGCGTGCTGCGGCGATCGGGGCGAAGACCCTCCCGCCGCTCAGCGTCCTCGACCACGTCTACGCCGAGCCCCACTCGGGGCTCGAGGAGCAGCGCCGCTGGTTCGGCGCATATCTCGACGGGTTCGCCGACGACGAGGACGGGAGCGGGCGATGACGCAGCTGACGATGGCGAAGGCCATCAACGAGGGTCTGCACCGGGCCATGGCCGATGACCCGAAGGTGCTCGTCATGGGCGAGGACATCGGCAAGCTCGGCGGCGTCTTCCGCATCACCGACGGACTGCTCGACGAGTTCGGCGCCCAGCGCGTGATCGACACACCCCTGGCCGAGTCCGGCATCATGGGCACCGCGGTCGGGCTGGCCTTCCGCGGCTACCGCCCGGTGGTGGAGATCCAGTTCGACGGCTTCGTCTACCCCGCCTTCGACCAGATCGTGTGCCAGGTGGCCAAGCTGCACTACCGCACGCGCGGCAACGTGCGGATGCCCATCACCATCCGCATCCCGTGGGCGGGGGGAGTCGGGGCGGCGGAGCACCACTCGGAATCGCCCGAGGCCTACTTCGTGCACACCGCAGGGCTTCGCGTCGTGGCGGTGTCGAACCCCCAGGACGCCTACGTATGCCTGCGTCAGGCGATCGCCTCGGACGATCCCGTGGTGTTCTTCGAGCCCAAGCGCCTGTACCACGCCAAGGGGGAGGTTGATCTCTCGGTCGATCTCGCGGATGCCGCGCCGATGGGACTGGCACGCGTGGCGCGGCAGGGTTCCGACGTCACGATCCTCACCTACGGCGCGCAGGTGGGCACGGCACTGGATGCCGCCGCCGCAGCCGAGGACGACGGGATCTCGATCGAGGTCATCGACCTCCGCTCGATCTCGCCGGTGGACTACCGCACGGTCGCGGCGTCGGTGCGCAAGACCGGGCGCGTCGTGGTCACCCACGAGGCGGCCCGCGAGGCGGGGGTCGCCGCCGAACTCGTCGCGAGCGTCACCGAGCGCTGCTTCAACTACCTCGAATCGGCGCCGGCGCGGGTCACCGGTCACGACATCCCCTACCCGCCCGCCAAGCTCGAGAAGCACCACCTGCCCGACCTCGACCGCATCCTCGACGCCGTCGATCGCGTGCTGGACCGACCGAACAGCCTGACGGGGGTGGAGCTGTGATCGAAGACTTCCGCCTACCGGATCTCGGGGAGGGACTGCCGGAGGCCGAACTGGTCCAGTGGCTCGTGGCCGAGGGCGACACCGTCACGCTCAACCAGACGATCGCCGAGGTCGAGACCGCCAAGGCCGTCGTCGAGCTGCCGTCGCCTCACGCCGGTGTCATCACCAAACTGCACGCGGCGGCCGGAGACGTGGTCGAGGTCGGCTCGGTGCTCATCTCGTTCGACCTGGGAGGTGACTCCTCACCGTCCGGATCGCCCGCTTCCGAGACCGCGGCCGCGACCGCAGGTGACGCCGATCAGCCGGCCGAGTCGCCGCAGGCCGCGGCATCCGCCGACGCAGCGTCCGCCGACGACGAGAAAGCACAGCCCAATCTCGTCGGCTACGGGGCCGCGCCGCGCGCGGCCGCACGACCGCGTCGTCGAGCGCGAGTCGCGGCGCCGGGCAGCGCCACGACCGACACCGCCGTGCTCGAAGCGGCCCCGCACGACGCGGTCCACGCTCCGGACCTCGACGACGCGCTCGTGGAACGGCCGCGCTCGACCCCTCCCGTTCGGGCGCTGGCCAAGCAGCTGGGCGTCGACATCGCACTGATCGAGCCGACCGGCGCCGAGGGTCTCGTCACGCGCGCCGACGTCGAGGCATACGCCCATCGCGTGGAGGCCCTGCCGCCCGCGTCGGCAACCGCACGCGCGGAGCAGCAGCCCGAGGACGGATCCCCGGACGCGCGGGTCGTGCGCACCCCGATCCGGGGTGTGCGCAAGCACACCGCGGAGGCGATGGTGCGCAGCGCCTTCACGGCTCCCCACGTCACCACCTTCCTCACCGTCGATGTCACCGCGACCTCGGAGCTGATCGCCTCGCTCCGCTCGGATCGGTCGCTGGTGGACCATCGGATCGGCATCCTCGCGGTCGCGGCCAAGGCGGTGTGCGTCGCCCTGGCTCGGACGCCGGAGCTCAACTCGAGCTGGGACGAGCGCGCGAACGAGATCGTGCAGTACCGGTACGTCAACCTCGGGATCGCCGCAGCCACCCCTCGCGGGCTCGTCGTGCCGAACATCCGGGACGCCCACGAGATGGGACTGGTCGAACTGTCCGACGCGATCCGCGAGCTCGCCCAGACGGCACGCGCGGGTCGGACCGCTCCGGCCGACATGTCCGGCGGGACCTTCTCGATCACCAACGTCGGCGTCTTCGGCGTCGACGCGGGCACGCCGATCCTGAACCCCGGCGAGGCGGGCATCCTCGCGCTGGGAGCCGTCCGGCGCCAACCCTGGGAGCACCGCGGCGAGATCGCGCTGCGCGATGTGATGACGCTCGCACTGTCGTTCGACCACCGCCTGGTCGACGGCGAACAGGGTTCGCGCTTCCTCGCCCACGTGGGGGAGATCCTGCGCGAACCCGGCCGGGCGATGCTGCACTGCTGAGAGGCGCGACGGTCAGCACACGATGAGGGCGGGTCCGAGCGGGACCGCCCTCATCGTGCGAGGGCGGCGAGCGCCATCGATTCGAGGATGGCCCGCGCGTCGTCGCCTCCCGCGCGCCCGCGCGCGGTGCGAGGGGTGGAGTTCATCAGGCCGAAGCACGCATGGGCCCGGACCCGCAGGTCGTCCGCGTCGCGGTGCGGATGCAGATCGGCCAGCACCTCGATCCAGTTCTCCACGTACTCGCGCTGCAGCCGGCGCACGGTGCGGAGATCCTCGTCTCTCAGGCTCGCCAGGTCTCTGTCCTGCACGCGGATGACATCGGGGTCCGCGAGGGCGAAATCGACGTGGAACTCGATGAGCGCACGCAGTCTCGAGGTCGGGTCGCCGTCGATCGAGCTGACCTGTCGTCCGCCGTCGCGCAGGCGCTCGCTGACCCCGACCAGCAGTGCCCCCAGCAGGGCCTGCTTGTTGGCGAAGTGGCGGTACAGCGCCGGTCCGGACACCCCGACCGCCGAGCCGAGATCCTCCAGGCTCACCCCGCTGAACCCGCGTTCGGCGAACAGTCGCGACGCCTCGCGGAGGATCGCCGCGTACCGGCCCGCTTTGGCCCGCTCGCGGTCGGTCGCACCTCTTGTCATTTCAGTTAACCCTCGCTAACCTGGATGATCAGTTAGTGAACACTAACCAGTTCGATCGCGGCGGGACAACCGCCGTGATCCGATCGTGACGTCGATGGAGATGACATGAGCGTGCTGCCGACCGCCGTGGTCCGCGACGACGCGTTCACCCGCACCGCGGAGGCCCAGTCGCACCTGGCCGCCGACCTGCGCGAGAGGCTCGAGCGCGCCGCCCAGGGCGGACCGGCCGCATCTCGGGACCGCCACGTCGCCCGCGGCAAACTGCTCCCGCGTGAGCGGGTGGACCGACTGCTGGACGAGGGGAGCCCGTTCCTCGAGGTCGCGCCCCTCGCCGCGGACGGCCTCTACGACGGCGAGGCTCCCGCGGCGGGTGTCATCGCCGGCATCGGCCTGATCCACGGTCGCCATGTGCTCGTCGTGTGCAACGATGCCACCGTCAAGGGCGGCACCTACTTCCCGATGACCGTCAAGAAGCACCTGCGCGCGCAGGAGATCGCGCGGGAGAACCGTCTGCCCTGCATCTATCTCGTCGACTCCGGGGGGGCTTTCCTGCCCATGCAGGACGAGGTCTTCCCCGACCGAGAGCACTTCGGGCGCATCTTCTTCAATCAGGCGCGGCTCTCGGCTGACGGCATCCCGCAGATCGCGGCCGTGATGGGCTCGTGCACCGCCGGCGGCGCGTACGTGCCGGCGATGAGCGACGAGACCGTCATCGTCCGCGGTCAGGGCACGATCTTCCTGGGCGGGCCGCCGCTGGTGAAGGCCGCGATCGGCGAGGTCGTCACCGCCGAGGAGCTCGGCGGGGGAGAGCTGCACGCCCGCCGCTCCGGGGTCGTCGACCACCTGGCCGACGACGACGAGCACGCCCTCGAGATCGTGCGCGACATCGTCGCGACGCTCCCGGCCCCCGAGCCGCCGGCGTGGGCGGTCGCCCCGCCGACGGACCCGCTGGTCGACCCTGCGGATCTCTACGGCGTGGTCCCCGTCGACGTCAACGTGCCGTACGACGTGCGCGAGGTCATCGCCCGCCTGGTCGATGGGAGCGATCTCCATGAGTTCAAGCGGGAGTACGGCGACACCCTCGTCACCGGCTTCGCCCGCATCCACGGTCACCCGGTCGGCATCGTGGCCAACAACGGCGTGCTCTTCGCCGAGTCGGCGCAGAAGGGCGCCCACTTCATCGAGCTGTGCGACCAGCGGGGCATCCCGCTGCTGTTCCTGCAGAACATCTCCGGGTTCATGGTGGGCAGGGATGCCGAGGCGGGCGGCATCGCCAAGGACGGCGCGAAGATGGTGACCGCCGTCGCGACCACCCGCGTGCCCAAGCTCACGGTCGTCATCGGGGGATCGTTCGGGGCCGGCAATTACTCCATGTGCGGGCGCGCGTACTCGCCCCGCTTCCTGTGGACCTGGCCCGGGAGCCGCATCTCGGTGATGGGCGGGGCGCAGGCCGCATCGGTGCTGTCGACGGTGAAGCGCGACCAGCTCGCCGCGCGCGGCGAAGACTGGGCCGTCGCCGACCAGGCGGAATTCGAAGCCCCGGTGAAAGCCCGCTTCGAGGAACAGGGGAACCCCTACTACGCCACCGCGCGGCTGTGGGACGACGGCGTGATCGACCCCGCAGAGACACGTGACGTCCTGGGGCTCGCGCTCGATGTCATCTCGCGAGCACCGCTGCCCGAACCGCGCTTCGGCGTCTTCCGGATGTGATCGCCGTGCCCGACCCGCTCTTCTCCACCGTCCTCGTCGCCAACCGCGGGGAGATCGCCTGCCGCGTCATCAGGACCCTCCGGCGATTGGGCATCCGCTCGGTCGCCGTCTACAGCGACGCCGACGCCGGTGCACCCCACGTGGCGGAAGCCGATCGAGCGGTGCGGATCGGTCCCGCGCCGGCAGCGAAGTCCTACCTCGACATGGACGCCGTGCTCGCGGCGGCGCGGGAGACCGGGGCGGAGGCGGTCCACCCCGGCTACGGCTTCCTGTCCGAGAACGCCGAGTTCGCCCGGCGGTGCGCCGAGGACGGGATCGTCTTCGTGGGTCCGTCCGAACGGGCGCTCACGATCATGGGCGACAAGATCCGGGCCAAGGAGCACGTCGCCGCGCACGGCGTCCCGACGGTCCCCGGCTTCAGCGCCGCGGGCCTCACGGACGACGAGATCCGCGACGCCGCGGACGCCGCGGGGTTCCCGCTCCTGGTGAAGCCCTCCGCGGGCGGCGGCGGGAAGGGGATGCAGGTCGTCGCCTCCGCGGGCGAACTCGGTCCCGCGATCGATACGGCGCGCCGGGTGGCGCGCGCATCGTTCGGCGACGACACGCTCCTGCTGGAGCGTCTCATCGAGCGGCCCCGCCACATCGAGGTCCAGGTGCTCGCCGACGAGCACGGGCGGATCGTCCACCTCGGCGAGCGCGAGTGCACCCTGCAGCGGCGCCACCAGAAGGTCATCGAAGAAGCGCCGTCCCCGGTCGTCTCGGCCGCGACGCGCGAGCGCCTCGGCGCCGCCGCGTGCGCCGCCGCCGCGAGCGTCGATTACCTTGGCGCCGGAACGGTGGAGTTCCTCGTGTCGGGATCCGACCCCGACACGTTCTTCTTCATCGAGATGAACACCCGTCTCCAGGTGGAGCACCCCGTCACCGAGATGGTCACCGGCGTCGACATCGTCGAGCAGCAGCTGCGCGCGGCCGCCGGGCTGCCGCTGACCCTCGCGGCGTCCGGCGTCGCATTCCGAGGGCATGCTGTCGAAGCCCGCGTGTACGCCGAATCGCCCACGCGCGCATTCCTCCCCGCGAGCGGGCCGGTGCTGCGGTGGGATCCGCCGGCGGGTGACGGGGTCCGGGTGGATTCCGGTGTCGTCACCGGCTTCCGCGTCACCGGAGACTACGACCCCATGATCGCCAAGGTGATCGCGTGGGGCGCCGACCGGACGCAGGCGCTGGACCGCCTGGACGACGCGCTGACACGGACCGTCGTCCTCGGCGTCGACACGAACATCGGCGCGCTCCGCGAGCTGCTCGCCGACCCCGCCGTCCGTGCGGGTGATCTCGACACCGGCCTGATCGATCGGATGCCGGAGCACCGGCATCCGCAGCCCGACGCCGTCGCGCTCTCGACGGCGGCCCGAACCCTCCGCGACCTGTCGCCGACCGGTCCGGCCGACCCGGCCCCGAAGGTGGGGTCGGCATGGTCGAGCGTGCCGGCGGGCTGGCGGCCCGGCCGTCCCGCGCGCCCGCGGCGCTGCCTGCTGGAGGATGACGCCGGCGTCGTGCACGTCGTCCCCGTGACGGACGGCGAGGGCGAAGCCCCGGCCGCGGTCGACGACGACGGCGCCGTCTGGGTCCACGCCGCGGGCGCCGCCCACCGCCTGCGCCCGATCGACCGGCGGACGGACTTCGCCCGACGGCATCGGGAGCGCACCCGGCCGGCCGGTGCGGCGGACCCCGACGTGCGGGCTCCGATGCCCGGCGCGATCGTGGCGGTGCACGTCGCCCCCGGCGCGCACGTGCAGGCGGGCGAACGCCTGGTCACCATCGAGGCGATGAAGATGGAGCACCCTGTGGTCGCCCCTCATGACGGCATCGTCGAGCTCGCGCCCGCCTCCGTGGCCGGCGCCCAGGTATCTCGCGACCAGACCCTCGCCCACGTCCTGCCCGCCGCCCACGACGCGGCCGCCGCACCCGAAGACCGCGCGGATCCGCCGCGCACCGACCCCTCCTGACACCCCGAGGAGCACCATGGAACGCCAGAGCCTCTCCGCCTACGACCTCGACGACACCGAGCGCGAACTCGCGCAGATGGTCCGTGCGTTCGCCGACGAGGTCGTCGCCCCCGTCAGCTACGAAGCCGACCGCACCAAGACGCTGCCGCTGGACGTCGTCCGCCAGATGGGCGAGCTCGGCCTGTTCGGTCTGCCGTTTCCCGAGGAGGTCGGCGGACAGGGCGGCGACTACTTCGCCCTCTGCCTCGCGATCGAGGCATTGGGGCGCGTGGACCAGTCGATCGCCATCACGCTCGAAGCCGGCGTGAGCCTCGGCGCGATGCCCGTCTTCCGGTTCGGCACCGACGACCAGAAAGCGACCCTCCTCCCGGATCTGCTGGAGGGCAGGGCCCTCGCCGGCTTCGGGCTGACCGAGCCCGAAGCGGGGTCGGATGCCGGAGCCACCCGCACGACGGCCCGCCGCGACGGCGAGGACTGGGTGGTCAACGGTTCGAAGCAGTTCATCACCAACTCGGGCACCGACATCACCCGTTTCGTCACCGTCACGGCCGTCACGGGCGAGACCGCCGAAGGGCGCAAGGAGATCTCGACCATCATTGTGCCGAGCGGCACCCCCGGATTCACGGTGGGTCCCGCCTACGACAAGGTCGGGTGGCATGCGTCCGACACGCATCCCCTGTCCTTCTCGGACGCGCGTGTTCCCGCCGCGAACCTGCTCGGCGAGCGCGGGCGGGGCTTCGCGAACTTCCTGCACATCCTCGACGAGGGACGCATCGCGATCGCGGCCCTCGCGACCGGCGCGGCCGAAGGGTGCCTCGAAGCCGCGTTGGACTACGCCGCGACCCGTTCCGTCTTCGGGTCGCCGCTGTCCAGCCGGCAGAGCATCCAGTTCATGATCGCCCGCATGCGGATGCGCGTGCACACCGCGCGCCTGGCCTGGCACCACGCCGCCCGGCTGCGGGACGCCGGCCGCCCCTACAAAGAAGCGGCGGCGATCGCCAAGCTGACCGCCAGCGACGCGGCGATGGACAACGCCCGCGACGCCACGCAGATCTTCGGCGGCAACGGCTTCATGAACGAGTACCCGGTCGCCCGCCACTACCGCGACTCGAAGATCCTCGAGATCGGCGAGGGAACCAGCGAGGTGCAGCTGCTGGTCATCTCGCGGGCGCTGGGCATGGAGGGGTAGCGTGACCACGGTGACCGAGTTCGTCCAGCGAGGCCTGTACGTCGAGGAGCTGGAGGTCGGTGCGCGCTACCTGCACCGCCCCGGCAGGACCGCGACCGAGGCCGACAACGTGCTGTTCTCGTCGCTCACGATGAACGCGCAGGCCCTGCATCTGGATGCCGCCTACTCGGCGACGCAGCCGTTCGGCCAGCGGCTGATGAACTCGATGTGGACGCTGGCGACGATGGTCGGGGCCTCCGTCGCCCAGATCACCCAGGGCACGCTCGTCGCCCAGCTCGGCCTCAGCGACATCTCCTTCCCCGCGCCGCTCTTCCACGGCGACACCCTGTACACCGACACCGAGATCCTCGACGTCCGGCTGTCCTCGTCCCGCCCCGGGCAGGGCGTCGTCACGATGCGGCACACCGGCCGCAATCAGCACGGAGAGGTCGTCGCCACGGCGACCCGCGCGGCGCTGATGTGGTGCCGGGATGCCGCGCCGGACACTCCGGGGCAGCCGTGAGCCGCTTCGAGCTCGGCCCCGCGATCCTCTTCTGCCCCGCAGATCGTCCCGAGCGCTTCGACACGGCCCTGCGGCGCGCGGACGCCGTGATCCTCGACCTCGAGGACGCGGTGGCGGCCGGCTCCAAGCAGGAGGCTCGCGGAGCCCTCATCGATGCGAATCTGGACCCCAGCCGCGTCATCGTCCGCGTGAACCCGACCGGCACCGAGGACTTCGCCGCCGATATGGCGACACTGTCGCAGACCGACATCCGAACCGTCATGGTCGCCAAGGCTGAATCTCCGAAGCAGCTGCGGCGCATCGACGCGCGGTTCTCCGTGGTCGCGCTGTGCGAGACCGCCCGGGGCGTACTCGCGGCGGAGCGCATCGCCCAGCTCGACAACGTCGTCGCGCTGATGTGGGGTGCGGAGGACCTCGTCGCCTCTCTCGGCGGCTCGTCCAGCCGCAAACCCAACGGCCGCTACCGGGACGTCGCGCGCGCGGCGCGCGCTCGGGTGCTGCTGGCGGCGGGCGGGCACGGCCGTGCCGCGATCGACGCCGTCCACCTCGACATCGCCGACCACAAGCGACTGCGCATAGAGGCGATGGATGCGGCAGCATCGGGATTCGCCGCAACGGCGTGCATCCACCCGAGTCAGGTCGACGTCATCCGCGCGGCCTATCGCCCCGATGACGGAGCTCTCGCCTGGGCGCGGGACGTGCTGGCTGCGGCCGATGGCCGGCGCGGGGTCTTCACGCATGAGGGCCGCATGGTCGACGAGCCGGTGCTGCGGCACGCGCGCGCGCTCGTCCACCGCGCCGAGGCGGACGCACCCGGGGGCTGACGGTCAGACGAGGACGGGCGGGGCGTACGACAGCAGCGTCAGGCGCTCGCGCTCGTAGCGCACCTCGTGCGCGGATCCGTTGGCCAGCCGCTCGCCGGGTCGAGGGAGCTCGTCGCCCGTGGCGTGGCCGATGATCTCGCGGATCAGCCCTCCGTGGGCGACGACGATGAGCGTGGTGCGGGACGGCGCGCTCGAGCGGCGCAGGTCTGCGACGACGGTCGCGAGGGCCTTCCGCGCGCGGGTGCGCAGCGCGGCTGGCTCCTCGGCGCCCGGCACGCCGCCGCGATAGCTCGACCCCCACCGGCGCGCGAACTCCTCGATCTGCATCCCCTCGGCCTCCCCGTAGGCCCGCTCGCGCAGCTGTGCATAGCGGCGCGGGGTGTCGAGTTCCAGAGTGCCGGCGATGATGTCGGCCGTCTCGCTCGCGCGCGAGAGATCGCTCGAGACGATCGCGAGTCGCTCGCCGGCATCGCGCCGGAACCGCAGCGCGAGCGCCGCCTCGTGCGCTTGCCGCCGGCCGGTGTCGTTGAGCGGGATGTCGGTCGCCCCCTGGATGCGGCGATCGCGATTCCAGTCGGTCTCGCCGTGGCGGATGAGGATCAGTGTCGTCACGGCATCGAGCCTACGCGCGACAGCTCCGACGGGCCTCTCGCGCCGGTCCGCAGTTCGCGCGGTTTAGCGGTCGGGCAGAGCCGCGGCGAGCGCGGTGAGCACCTCGGTCGTGCCGCCGTCGATCTTGACGGTCGCGCGCGAGTCCGCCCTGGTGGCACCGCGGTTGACGATGACGACCGGCATCCGTCGCCGGCGGGCGCGCTCGAGGAGACGGATGCCGGAATTGACGACGAGGGAGGAGCCGGCGATGACCATCGCGTCGCTGGAGTGGACGAGCTGCTCCGCCTCGCGGAACTTCTCGAGGGGGATGTACTCGCCGAAGAACACCACGTCGGGCTTGAGCATCCCCTCGCAGACGCTGCATCCCGGCACGACGAATCCGTCGGTGCTCTCGGGCAGCACATCGCCGTCGGGACCGAGCCGGACGTTCGCGGGGACGGTGATCCACGGATTCTCGGTCTCGACGCGCACGGCGAGGTCGCGGCGGTCGAAGACCTGACCGCAGCGGGTGCAGAAGACCCGGCGCATGGTGCCGTGCAGTTCCACCACCCGACGGCTGCCCGCGCGGACGTGCAGGCCGTCGACGTTCTGGGTGATGACCCCGGTCACGAGGCCGCGCTCCTCGAGGGACGCCAGGGCGCGGTGACCGGCATTCGGCTGCGCGGCCGCGAACGTGCTCCAGCCGAGGTGGCTGCCGACCCAGTAGCGCCGCCGGGCGGCATCGCTGGAGAGGAACTGCTCGACGGTCATCGGCGTCCGCACGGGTGCGCCCTTGCCGCGGTAGTCGGGGATGCCGGAGTCGGTGGACATCCCGGCGCCGGTGAGGACCGCGATCCGGCGGCCCGCCAGCGCGTCGATCGCGCGCGCGAGCACCTCGGTGACGTCGTCCTGGTCCGTCACCGTGGCTCCAGCCGCTCCCGTGGTCACCGTGGCACCCCCCTTCGACCCTCCGAGTGTAGGCGCAGGCGTTTTCGGGGATGTTACGGCCGTCGCCCCGGCACCTGCGAGAGTGGAGAGCGGAGGTGTCGATGTCGTTCGAGTCGATCGAGGATGCCGGTGACCCGCGGCTGGTGGACTATCGCGATCTCACCGATGTGGCCCTCCGGCGGGTGATGGAGCCTGCCGGAGGGCTCTACATCGCGGAGTCGGCGAAGGTGCTGACCAGAGCCCTGGCCGCCGGTCATCGGGTGCGGTCGGTGCTGGTGCAGGACAAGTGGCGCGCCGACGCGGAACGGCTGCTGGCGGGGCGCGATGTCCCCGTCTACGTGGTGGACGCCGCGGTGGCCGAAGGCCTCACGGGCTACGCCGTGCACCGGGGGATCCTCGCGGCGATGCACCGACCCGCACTCGCTCCGGCGGCCGAGCTCCTGGCGGCGTCCCGGCTCGTCGTGGTGCTCGAGGACATCGTGGACCACACCAACGTCGGCGCCATCTTCCGCGCGGCCGCGGGCCTCGGCGCCGATGCGGTGCTCATCAGTCCGCGGTGCGCCGATCCGCTCTACCGCCGGAGCGTCAGGGTGAGCATGGGGACGGTGTTCCAGGTGCCGTGGACCCGCCTGCCGGAGTGGCCCGCCGCGGCCGGGGTCCTCCACGGGGCGGGTTTCGACATCGCCGCGCTCGCCCTCGCCGAGGGGGCGGTCGCGCTGGACGACTATGCGGCGTCCAGGCCGGGGAAGGTGGCGCTCGTCCTCGGTGCCGAGGGCGACGGTCTCTCCCGCGCGGCCCTCGAGGCGGCCGACACCGTCGTGACGATCCCGATGGCCGGGGGAGTGGATTCCCTCAACGTCGCCGCGGCCAGCGCCGTCGCGCTGTGGGAGCTGCGCAGGCGTTGAGGTTCAGGGGCGCTCGTCGTCGACGCCGGACGGCTCGTCCGCGTCCTCCCGGGTCGCCGGACGCGCCATCGGCAGCGGGTCGGGCCGCTTCGCGGTGACCAGATCGCCCGAGGACTGGTGGCGCACGCGCCGCAGCACCCACGGGACGAAATGCTCGCGCGCCCAGACCAGGTCCACCGCGCGGGCCTGGCGCCACGTGCGGCGGGGGAGCGGGTCTGGCTGCATCGGCTGCAGGTCGTTCGGCACGTTGAGCGCGCGCAGCACCATCCGCGCCACTTCATGGTGGCCGAGCGCATTCAGGTGCAGACGGTCGTCGTCGAAGAACCGCATGTCCTGGATCTCCTTGAGCGCCCACTGATCGGCGACGATGCAGTCGTAGCGGTCCGCGATCGCCCGGATGTTCTCGTTGTAGATGGCGACTTTGCCGCGGATCCCGCGGAAGACCGGTGTGAAGTGCGTGTCGATGCCGGTGAAGACGACGACCGTCGCGCCGTCCGCGCTGAGGCGCACGACCGCGTCCTCGAACACCTCGGCGACCGCGTCGGGATCCGATGTCGGGCGGATGACGTCATTGCCGCCGGCGGAGAAGGTCACCAGATCGGGCTTGAGGGCGATCGCGGGCTCGAGCTGCGTGTCGACGATCTGCCCGATGAGCTTTCCCCGCACGGCCAGGTTGGCGTAGGCGAAGTCGTCGACCGTGCTCGAGAGCACTTCGGCGACCCGGTCGGCCCAGCCGCGATGACCCCCCGGGGACGACGGCTCGGGGTCGCCGATCCCCTCGGTGAACGAGTCGCCGATCGCGACGTAGCGTCGCCAGGGGTGCTGCTGCGGGTTGGGGATGTACGGGGTGCGGGAGTCGTCGCTCGTCGGCATGGGTGTTCCTCGGTTCGTGACCTCGATCCAGCCTAACCGTCGGTCGGCGGGGCCCCGGGTGCGTCCGCTCGCGCCGGACTCACGGGTGCCGGCCGTGGGGTCGGGGTCGCCTATCGTGGAGACTCGCTGTCGCGAGTGGGAGGAGGCTGCCGGTGGACCACGTCGAGACGTCGGCCGAACCCGCATCCGGTGGATCACCGCACATCGGCAGCTTCGCCGCGGAGCACCTCTCTCCGGCCTTCCCGCAGCGCGCGCCCTGGGGAACGGCTCAGCGGCTGCGGGCATGGCAGGCCGAGGCGCTCGATCTGTACTTCGGGCTCGACGGTCCCGACGGCCAGGGCTCCGGCCCCCGGGACTTCCTGGCCGCCGCGACGCCCGGCGCCGGCAAGACGACCTTCGCCCTCCGCCTGGCTACCGAGCTGATGCGGCGCCGCGTGGTGGACCGCATCGTGGTCGTCGCCCCCACCGAGCACCTGAAGACGCAGTGGGCGGACGCCGCCGCGCGGGTCTCGATCCGGCTGGACCCGGCCTTCAGCAACCGCCACGCCACCCCCGCCCGTCACTATCACGGCGTCGCGGTGACGTACGCCCAGGTCGCCGTCAAGGCCTCGGTCCATCAGCGCCTGGTCATGGACAGACGCACCCTCGTCATCCTCGACGAGGTGCACCACGGCGGCGATGCCCTCAGCTGGGGAGACGCGCTCCGCGAGGCGTACGGGCGCGCCACGCGACGCCTGCTGCTGTCGGGGACGCCCTTCCGCAGCGACACCGCCCCCATCCCGTTCGTGGAGTACCACCCGGACGACAAGGGCATCCGCATCTCGCGCACCGACTACAGCTACGGGTACGGACGGGCGCTGGAGGACGGCGTCGTGCGTCCGGTCATCTTCCTGGTCTACGCCGGTCAGATGCGCTGGCGCACCAAGACCGGTGATGAGATGGAGGCGCAGCTCGGCCAGGACAACACCAAGGACATCACCTCCCAGGCGTGGCGCACCGCCCTCGACCCGGAGGGCGAATGGATCCCGGCCGTGCTGCGCTCGGCCGACCGCCGTCTCAGCGAAGTGCGGGAGCAGGTGCCGGATGCCGGGGGTCTGGTGATCGCCACCGACCAGACCGCCGCGCGTGCGTACGCCGCGATCCTGCGCGAGCTCACGGGGGAGGAACCCACGGTGGTCCTCTCCGATGAGGCCGAGGCGTCGTCGCGCATCGAGACCTTCGCCGCGGGGACGAGCCGGTGGATGGTCGCCGTGCGCATGGTGTCCGAGGGTGTCGACGTGCCGCGCCTCGCCGTCGGCGTCTACGCCACCTCGGCTTCGACCCCGCTGTTCTTCGCCCAGGCCATCGGCCGCTTCGTGCGCGCACGCCGCCGCGGTGAGACCGCGAGCGTCTTCCTTCCGCATGTTCCGCAGCTGATCGCCCTGGCCGGCGAGATGGAGCGTCAGCGCGATCACGCGCTGGACCGCGACAGCGACGGCGACGACGAGTGGGCGCTGGACGACGATCTGATGGATGCCGCGGAGCGTGAGGACAAGGCATCCGATGCCCTCACCGAGGAGTTCACGTACCAGGCACTCGGCTCGCAGGCGCACTTCGATCGGGTCCTGTACGACGGTCGCGAGTTCGGACAGCTGGCGGTGCCGGGCACCCCCGAGGAGGAGGAGTTCTTGGGGCTCCCCGGCTTGCTGGAGCCCGAGCACGTCCACGAGCTGCTCATGCAGCGACAGGTGCGGCAGGGGCGCCACCGTCACGCCCGCGAGGCTCGGGAGGCCACCGGTGAGGCGTCGCCCGCTGCGGCGCCGCCCGTGGCGCTGCACCGGACGCTGAAGGAGCAGCGCCAGCTGCTGAACAGCCTGGTCGGGCTCTACGCCCGGCAGTCCGGCGAGCCCCACGGCGCGATCCACGCCGAGCTTCGCCGGATCTGCGGCGGACCGGCCGTCTCGCAGGCCACCGTCGCGCAGCTGCAGTCGCGCATCGACACGCTGCGCTCCCGCGTCCGGGCGTGAGCGAGCCCGCTTCGGGGCTCCGAAATGCTGGCAATCCCCGCTTCGAGCCGGTTTCCGCTCGGGCGGCTCAGTAGCGTTTACGGGTCCCCACCCGCTTCCGCACCCACCGGAGACCTGTTTGAGCGCGCCCACCGCAGCCACCGACCGCGATCGACGCCGCTGGGCGCAGTACCTCGTCAACGAGCGCGCCGAAGCGCGGGTGTATCGCGAGCTCGCGGCCCGGCGCGAGGGCGAGGAGCGTGCCATCCTGATCGCCCTCGCCGACGCCGAGGGGCGGCACGAGGCGCACTGGCTCGATCTCCTCGGCGGCGAGCCCGCGCGGCTCCCGCGGCCGGACACCCGCACGCGACTGCTGGGACGGATGGCACGGCGGTTCGGGTCGATCTTCGTCCTCGCCCTGGCGCAGAACGCCGAGGGGCGCTCCCCGTACGCCGCCGACCCGCACGCGACCGCGGCGATGGCCGCGGACGAGCGCATCCACCAGGAAGTCGTCCGGGGCCTCGCCGCACGCGGCCGACGTCGGCTGTCGGGCACCTTCCGGGCCGCGGTGTTCGGGGCCAACGACGGACTCGTGTCGAATCTCGCCCTCGTGCTCGGGATCGGGGCGACCGGGGTCGCGCCGCAGTTCGTGCTCTTCTCGGGCATCGCCGGACTCCTCGCGGGAGCCCTGTCGATGGGAGCCGGCGAGTTCGTCTCGGTCCGCTCGCAGCGGGAGCTGCTCGCCGCCACGCAGCCCAACAACGACGCCGACCACGTGCTGCCCGACCTCGACCTCGACGCGAACGAGCTGGCGCTGGTGTACCGCACGCGGGGAATGAGCGCCGAGGACGCCCGTGAGAAGGCCGCGCGCGTCCTCGTCGACGCCCGCGCGGCCGACGCGGCCACGCCGTACCGCGGCCATGACGAAGGCGGCGAGGATCACGAGGTCGTCGGCGGTGCCCTGGGGGCGGCGGCCTCGAGCTTCCTCTTCTTCGCATCCGGCGCCGTCATCCCGGTGCTGCCGTGGCTGTTCGGCCTGTCCGGTCTCGGAGCCGTCGTGCTCGCGCTCGTCCTGGTCGGAATCGCCCTGCTCTCGACGGGTGCGATGGTCGGACTCCTGTCGGGCGCGCCGCCCCTGCGCCGAGCGCTGCGCCAGCTCGCGATCGGCTTCGGCGCCGCCGCGATCACCTACGCCCTGGGTCTGCTGTTCGGCGTCAGCGTCGGATGAGACGCCCACTCCCGGGAACGGAAAAAGGCCCCTCATCGGGGCCTTTTTCACTTTGTGCGCGAGGGGGGACTTGAACCCCCACGCCCTATACGGGCACTAGCACCTCAAGCTAGCGCGTCTACCTATTCCGCCACCCGCGCAGGTGGTTTTCGGTTTCGCAACCGAGGATCGACACTACCACGTCGTCGACGCCCGATCGAATCCGCATCGCCGATGCGAGCCACGGCCGACTGGGGCCGGGCCGCACGCCGGTGAAACGATCCGGCAACAGAGCCGGGGTAGGTTGGTCGGCATGCCCTCGTCGGAATCCTCTCTGCCCGAGGTCGCGCGGATCGCCCGCGACCTCATCCGATTCGACACCACCAATCACGGCGGGGGACGGGCCGAAGGCGAGCGCGAGGCCGCCGAGTACGTGGGTGCGTACCTCAGCGGTCTCGGCCTGGAGCCGGAGTTCTACGAGCCCATTCCGCGCCGCACCAACGTGTGCGCGCGCGTGCCGGGCCGCAACCGCGACAAGCCCGCGCTCGTCCTGCACGGGCACCTCGACGTCGTGCCGGCCGTCGCCGCCGACTGGTCGGTCGATCCTTTCGCCGGCGAGATCCGCGACGGCATGCTGTGGGGCCGAGGTGCGGTCGACATGAAGGACATGGACGCCATGATCCTCACCGCGGTGGGCGACATCCTGCGGGCGGGAGAGCAGCCCGAGCGCGATCTCATCGTGACGTTCTTCGCCGATGAGGAGAACGGCGGTGTGGAGGGGTCCGCGCTGGTGGTCCAGAACCGCGCACACTGGTTCGACGGCGCCACCGAGGCCATCAGCGAAGTCGGCGGCTACTCGATCGACGCGGCGGGGCGCCGAGCGTACCTCCTGCAGGTCGGAGAGAAGGCGCTCGTGTGGATCCGCCTGGTCGCGCACGGCCGTGCCGCGCACGGATCGAGCCACCACCACGACAACGCCGTGACCGCGCTGGCCGAGGGCGTGGCTGCGCTCGGTCGCACGGCGTGGCCGATCGAGCTCACCGACACCACGCGCGAGATGGTGGACCGGCTGGCGACGTTGACCGGTGCGGACCCGGTCGACCCCGACGCGGTCGCGCAGACCACCGGAAAGGCCGCCGGTTTCCTGCGGTCGACGCTGCGCACCACCACCAATCCCACCGGTCTCACCGCCGGCTACAAGCACAACGTCATCCCCGACCGTGCCGAGGCGCTCATCGACGTGCGGGCGCTCCCGGGCACCGAGGAGCTCGTGCTCGCCGAGATCCGCCGCATCGTCGGCCCGGACGTCGACGTCGAGATCGTGCACGCCGACATCGGGCTCGAGGTGCCCTTCACCGGTGACCTGGTCGACGCCATGGTCGGCGCGCTCGGCCGCCACGACCCCGGAGTGCCGGTCGTCCCGTACCTCATGGGAGGCGGCACCGACAACAAGGCGCTGGCGACCCTCGGCATCGCCGGATACGGCTTCGCCCCGCTGCGTCTGCCGGCGGGCCTCGACTTCACCGGGATGTTCCACGGCGTCGACGAGCGCGTCCCGATCGACGCGCTCGTCTTCGGTCAAGCCGTCCTGGCCGATCTGCTCCGCACCTACTGACGATCGGATGCCGCCACCGCCGGCATCCCCTCACGAAAGGCGCCCGCCATGCAGCTGTTCGAGGCGATCATCCTGGGCCTGGTCCAGGGGCTCACCGAGTTCCTGCCCATCTCCTCGAGTGCCCACCTGCGGATTCTCGGCGAGTTCCTGCCGGGTGCCCAGGACCCCGGCGCCGCCTTCACCGCCATCACCCAGATCGGCACCGAGGCGGCCGTGGTGGTCTTCTTCTGGCGCGACATCGTCCGCATCATCGGCAACTGGTTCCGCTCGCTCGGCGGGCGGATCCCCCGGAACGATCCGGACGCCCGCATGGGCTGGCTGATCATCATCGGCAGCATCCCCATCGTCGTGCTGGGTCTGCTGTTCCAGGACCAGATCGAGACGACCCTCCGGTCGCTGTGGCTGGTTGCGGGGATGCTGATCTTCTTCGGCGTGCTGCTGGGCATCGCCGACGCGGTCGGTGCGAAGAAGCGGAAGCTGAACGATCTCACCGTCGGCAACGGCGTCGTGTACGGGTTCGCGCAGTCGCTGGCGCTCATCCCGGGCGTCTCGCGGTCCGGCGGCACCATCACCGCCGGCCTGTTCATGGGCTACGAGCGGGCAGCCGCCGCGCGCTACGCGTTCCTCCTGGCGATTCCGGCCGTCTTCGGATCGGGGTTCTACCAGCTGTTCAAGAGCTGGAACGAGCCCGCCGTGTTCACGCTCGGCGAGACCGTGGTGGCCACCGTCGTCGCGTTCGTCGTCGCTCTCGGCGTCATCGCGTTCTTCATGGCCTGGATCTCCAAGCGCAGCTTCCTGCCCTTCGTGATCTACCGCGTGGCGCTCGGCGCGACGCTGCTCGTGCTGCTGAGCATGGGCGTCCTCCAGCCCTACTGATCGACGGGGCGCGCCGGTCAGCGACGCGGGTCGTCGCGCCCGGGCTTGTGCGGTCCCGCTCCGCCGCCACGGCGGAGATAGCGTTCGAACTCCTGCGCGATCGCGTCTCCCGAGGCCTCGGGGGAGTCCCACGTGTCACGGGTCCGCTCGAGCTGGCGGATGTACTCCGTCATCTCCTCGTCGTCCGCGGCGGCCGCATCGATCGACGCCTCCCACGCGGCGGCATCTGTCGCGAGCGTGCCGCGCGGGATCGGAGCGCCGGTGAGATCCTCGAGCCGGTCCAGCAGGGCGAGGGTGGCCTTCGGCGACGGGGTGTGGCCGGCGACGTAGTGCGGAACGCTCGCCCACAGGCTCGCGGTGGGGATGCCGGCGGCATCGGCGGCGTGACCGAGGACACTCAGAATGCCGACCGGCCCCTCGTAGCTGCTGCGCTCGAGCCCGTGACTGGCGCGGAGCTGCTCGTTGTCGCTGCCCGCGAAGACCGAGATCGGCCGGGTGTGGGGCACATCGGACATCATCGACCCCATCGAGACGAAGCCGGTGACGTCCTCGCGCAGCGCCACATCGATGAGCTCCGCGGCGAAGGCCTGCCATGCGCGAGCCGGCTCGACGCCGGTGAGCAGCCACAGCTGCGTGCCGCGGGTCGCGCGGGTCGGGCGCAGCAGTGTCGCCTCGGGCCACGTCAGGACGCGGCGGCCTTCGGCGTCGGTGGACACCTGCGGACGCGTGTACTGGTAGTCGAAGTACAGCTCGGGATCGACCGAGAACACCGGTTCGTACGAGCCCTCGTCGCGCAGCTGCGTCACGGCGGAGGACGCCGCCTCACCGGCGTCGTTCCATCCGTCGAACGCGGCGACCAGTACTCGGCGACCCAGTCCGTTCACGCGACCTCCTCATCCCCGGCGGGGTTCAGACCAGGATAGGCGCCGGGCGCCGCGGGCGGGGCGCCGGCCCGGCGAGTCCGCCTGGGTAGCATGGGGCAGTGACATCCCCCGCACCCCTGGCCGCTGTCCTCTGGGACATGGACGGCACCCTCGTCGACACCGAGCCGTACTGGATGGCCGCCGAGACCCCGCTGGTCGAGCGCTACGGCGGCACGTGGTCGCACGAGCAGGCGCTCTCGCTGGTGGGCATGGGGCTCGAGGACTCGGCCCGCATCTTCCAGGCCGCCGGGGTCCGCCTGGGCGTTCACGAGATCATCGACCACCTCACCGACGAGGTGATGAGGCAGCTCCTCGAGGACGGGGTGCCGTTCCGCCCCGGCGCGCGCGAGCTGCTGGCGGACCTGCGCCGCGCGGGCATCAAGACCGCACTCGTGACGATGTCCATGGGGCGGATGGCCCGGTCGGTGGTCGACCTCATCGACTTCGACGCCTTCGACGTGGTGGTCGCCGGCGACGACGCCACGCGGCCGAAGCCCTTCCCGGACCCGTATCTGCAGGCGTGCGAGGTGCTCGGGGTCTCGCCCCTCGAGGCGGTGGCCATCGAGGACTCCCCGAACGGGCTCCGCTCAGCCGTCGCGTCCGGCGCCGCCTCGCTCGGCGTGCCGCACATGGTCTCGCTCGAGGGCGCCGGCGCCCACGCCTTGTGGCCGAGTCTCGAGGGCCGGACGACGCAGGACGTCGCCGCCTTCCACACAGCCCACCGCCGCGCCCATCCCGACCCTGCCCCTCCGACCCTGCCCGCGCCCCCGAGGAGGCGACCCGATGACCGGACGACCCAGCGGGCCTTTCCGTGTCGGCGACCGCGTACAGCTCACCGGCCCCAAGGCGCGGCTCCACACCGTGACGCTGCGCGAGGACGGCGAGCTGCACACGCACCACGGCGTCCTGCGCCACCGCGACCTCATCGGCCAGCCGGACGGGTCGGTCGTGGTCAACAGCTCGGGCCACGAGTACCTGGCCCTGCGCCCCCTGCTGCGGGACTTCGTGATGTCGATGCCGCGCGGCGCCGCCATCGTCTACCCCAAGGACGCCGCGCAGATCCTCGCCCAGGCGGACGTCTTCCCCGGCGCGACGGTCGTCGAGGCCGGGGTCGGCTCGGGTGCCCTGTCACTGTGGCTGCTGCGCGCGATCGGCGGCGAGGGACGACTGATCTCGTTCGAGCGTCGCGAGGAGTTCGCCGACGTCGCCAGGGCGAACGTCGAGACGTTCACCGGCACGGCGCCGTCCAACTGGGACGTCGTGGTCGGCGATCTGGTGGCAGCGCTGCCCGAGGCCGTGGCACCGGCATCCGTGGATCGGGTCGTGCTCGACATGCTCGCGCCCTGGGAGTGCATCGACGTCGTCGCCGACGCGCTCACGCCCGGCGGCGTCGTGGTCTGCTACGTCGCGACGGCGACGCAGCTGAGCCGCGTCGCGGAGTACATCCGCGGCACCGGGCTGTTCACCGAGCCGGACGCGAACGAGACGATGGTCCGCGGCTGGCACGTCGAGGGGCTCGCCGTTCGGCCCGACCATCGGATGGTCGCCCACACCGGCTTCCTGGTGTGGGCGCGCCGGCTGGCACCGGGAGCGGTCCCGCCCGAAGTGCGGCGACGTGCGTCGAAGTCCAGCTACGGCGACGAAGACGTCGAGCTGTGGACGCCCGGAGCCGTCGGCGACCGGCAGATCACCGACAAGAACCTGCGCAAGCGCGTCCGCGAGGCCCGGCGCGCCGCCGATGGGGCGCGGCACGCGGCAGGCGGTGCCGACGGGAACGAGTGATCGGCGCCTCTAGACTGATGCGGTGCGAAAGATCTCCGCTGCCCTCGTCGCCGTCGCCCTGACCGCCGTCGGACTGACCGGCTGCTCCCTGCCCGGAGCCGCGGCGGAGTGCCCGCGGCCGGATGTCTCGGACGCCGAGACGATGGACCTGATCACCGTGTCGGGGCCGATCGAGAACGTTCCGGACGTCTCGGTCTACGCACCCTTCCAGACGTCCTCGACGGCCTACGCGGACGTCGAGGAGGGCTCGGGCACGCAGATCACGACCACCGCGCAGCTCGCCGTCCTCGATGTGACCCTCATCAGCGGCGAGACGGGCGATCTCATCGTGAGCACCGCCTATGACGGCAACCTCTCGAGCCCGATTCCGCTCACCCAGTGGACCACGTCGTTCCCCGGCTTCGAGGACGCCCTGTCGTGCGCCGAAGAGGGCGCGCGCGTGGCGATCGCGCTCGCCCCGGGCGACATCGAAGCGCAGACCGCGGCCGGACTCGGCATCGGCGAAGACGACTCCGCCGTCGCCGTCGTCGATGTCCGCAAGGTCTATCTGCCCAAGGCTGAGGGCGACTTCCGCTTCAACGCCGGCAACGGCCTGCCCGCCGTGGTCCGCGCGCCCGACGGGCGTCCCGGCATCATCGTCCCCGACGGCGCCGCTCCCGAGGACCTCGTCGTGCAGACCCTCGTGGAGGGCGACGGCGAAGAGGTCACCGGCGACACCCCGGTGCGCGTCCACTACACCGGCGTCCTCTGGGATGACCGCACCGTCTTCGACAGCACGTGGGACGCCGAACCGGCCTCTCTCACTCTGGACGGCGTCGTCCCCGGCTTCGCGCAGGCGCTGGAGGGCCAGACCGTCGGCTCCCAGGTCATGGTGGTGATCCCGCCGGAGCTCGGCTACGGCGACACCGAGCAGGGGTCGATCCCCGCCGACTCCACCCTGGTGTTCGTGATCGACATCCTCGGACTGGACCAGCCCGCCGCCTAGGATGAGGGGGTGCCCGCCGTACCCCCTGTGAAGATCCCGCCCGAGGAGCGGCTGGTCAACCTCGTGGTGGCGCTCATGGCCACCGAGCAGGGGATCACCAAGGACACCATCCTCTCGTCGGTCTCGGGCTACCGCGAGCAGGGCGGGGCCGGCGCCTCGAAGGACGCGCTCGAGAAGATGTTCGAGCGCGACAAGGAGAATCTCCGTCGCCTGGGCGTGCCGATCGAGACCATCGGCGATTGGGCCGATCCCGACGATCTGCGCGAGGCGAGGTACCGGGTGCCGTCGACCGAGTACGAGCTCCCCGACGACATCGTGTTCACGCCTGCCGAGATCGCGCTGCTCAATCTCGCCGGAGGAGTCTGGCGGGAGGGCTCGATGTCGAAGGACGCCCGCACCGGCCTGCGCAAGATCCGCGCGCTCGGAATCCCCGTCGACGAGCCCATCATCGGATTCTCACCGCGCATCAGCGTGCGCGAGGCTGCGTTCGCGCCGCTCCAGCAGGCCATCGAGCAGTCTTGCGTCGTGACGTTCCCCTACCTGAAACCGGGGGAGGAGCGCCCGCGCTCCCGCCGCGTCCAGCCGCTCGCGCTGGTGGAGTACGAGGCGCGCTGGCATGTGTACGGCGCCGACCTCGGCGTCGATGCCGAACGCACGTTCCTGCTGTCGCGCATCGTCGGACCGGTGCGCATCGAGCGCGAGACCTTCGACCCGGCTCTGCGCGCGGGCGCGGGGGAGCGCGCGCTGTCGGGACTGGAACAGGTCGCGGCTCGGAATGCGGCCCTGCTTGAGGTCAATCCCGGCACCGAGGCGGCACTCCGCCTCGCACGACGCGCGGAGCCCGCCGATCAGGGCGTGCGCGTGCGCTACGTCGACCTGCATGTGTTCGCGGACGAGCTGGCGTCCTACGGTCCCGAGGTGCGCGTCGTCGAGCCGCCCGAGCTGCGCCGTGCCGTCATCGACAGACTCACCGCCGCTCTCGAGCGCCACGGAGGCGTCGCATGACCGCCGCCCGATCGCCGCTTGCGACCGATCGCGCGGCGCTCCTGCTGCAGCTCGTGCCGTATCTCGTCGGCAAGGGCGAGGTGTCCCTCGCCGAGGCCGCGGACGAGTTCGATGTCACCCCCGAGCAGATGCGGCAGCTCGTCGAGCGGCTGACGGTCATCGGTCTTCCCGGCGACGGCGGATACTGGCAGATGTCCAACGACCTGTTCGACATCGACTGGGACCTGCTGGACCGGGATGACCTCATCGTCATCACCCACGCCGTGGGCCTCGAGCGCGCGCCGCGGCTGACCGCGCGCGAGGCGGCGGCGCTGCTGGCGGGGCTGCAGCTGGCGCGCGCCCTTCCCGGCGTCGGCGACACCGAGCTGTTCGCCGGGCTCCTCGCCAAGCTCGCCCGCGGCGCGTCGAGCGCCCCGGCCGAGGTGATCGTCGCTCCCGGCCCCGTGGACGCCGTCCGTGACGCCGTCGCCGCCGCGCTGCGCGAGGCGGTCGCGGTGACCTTCACCTACAAGGCCCCGGATGCCGCACCCACGGCCCGCACCGTCGATCCGGTCAAGGTCCACATCGCCGAAGGGCAGTGGTATCTGCAGGGCTGGTGTCACCTGCGGCAGGCGATGCGCACCTTCCACCTCGACCGGGTGAGCGACCTCAAGCTGACCGACATCCCGAGCACGCACGGCGAGGAGCCGGTCCCGGCATGGTTCGAGCCCGGCGAGGACGACATGGTCGCACGGGTGCGATTCCCGGCATCCGTCGCACCGCTGCTGGGCGACTACCTCGAACGGGCCGCCGTCGAGACCACGGGATCCGAGTCGACGGCGACGATGCGGATCGCCGATGCCGCGAGCCTGCGGCGCCTCGCCGCGCGCCGTGGCGGAGAGGTCGAGATCCTCGAGCCGGCCGGCGCCCGACGCGCGGCCGCGGAGTGGGCCGCTGCCGGTCTGGCGCAGTACACGTGACGTTCAGATAACGCGGATGCCGCAACGGCGGCCCGCGGGATGTCGCGGGCTAGACTGTCACCACCCCTGTACGCGAGACGACGGAGTGCATCATGTTCGGCAACCTCAACGGCTGGCACCTTCTCATTCTGCTCGCTGTGATCCTGCTCCTCTTCGGCGCGGCAAAGCTGCCCGCCCTGGCGAAGAGCGTCGGACAGTCCGCGCGGGTCTTCAAGGGTGAGATGAAGGCGATGAAGGACGAGGATGCCGCAGCCGGCACCACGTCGGCGGAGCCGGGTGTCGCCGGGACCACCCCGGGGGCGACCCCGTCGTCCGCGCCCTCCACGGCGCCGCCGGCCACGGGGGACAGCGCCTCCGATCACCGCCCCTGAGGCCTGATGGTCACCGCCGGACCGCCGCGGACGGAGGATCCCGACCTCCCTCGCCGCGACAAGCGGATGTCGCTCGGGGCGCACCTGGTCGAACTGCGTCGGCGGATCATGTTCGCCGCGATCGCCCTCGTCGTGGGGATGGTCGTCGCATTCATCATCACCGACCCGATCATCCATTGGATCACCGGTCCCATCCGCGAGATCGCGGAGCGTCGGGGTGACGACTTCTCGGCCCTGAACTTCACGAACGTCACGAGCGCGTTCGACATGCGCATGCGCATCGCGTTCTCGATCGGCATCTTCCTGTCGGCGCCCGTCTGGCTGTGGCAGGTCTGGGCGTTCATCATGCCGGGTCTCACGAGAAAGGAGATCCGGTACACGATCAGCTTCGTGGCGGCGGCCATCCCGCTCTTCTTCGCGGGCTGCTACGTGGGCATCCTCATCGTCCCCCACGTCATCGAGCTGATGTGGGGATTCACCCCCGAGGGCGGCGTCAACTTCTACAGCGCCGCGGAGTACTACGACTTCGTCTTCAAGCTCATGATCGTGATCGGCGTCGCCTTCGTCCTCCCGGTCTTCCTCGTCGCGCTGAACGTCGCCGGCATCATGTCCGGCCGCGCGATCCTGAAGGGATGGCGCGTCGCGATCCTGGTGGCGACCACGTTCGCCGCCCTCGCGACACCGGCTGCCGACGTGGTGAGCATGCTGATGCTCGCCGGCATCCTCACCGTCCTGTTCTTCGCCGCGGGCGGACTGTCGCTGCTTTTCGACCGTCACCGCGCCAAACGGGATGCCGCGATCCTGGCCGCCGGGACGGACACCGTATGAGCGAACCGGGGCCCGCCGAACGATTCGCCCGCGCCAGTGAGGCGAGCCGGCAGGACCGGGATCACCCGGTGACGGCGGAGTTCGCCCGCGCTCAGCAGTTCGAGCTCGACCCCTTCCAGATCGCGGGATGCCGCGCCCTCGAGGACGGCCGGAGCGTTCTGGTGGCCGCGCCGACCGGGGCGGGGAAGACCATCGTCGGCGAGTTCGCCATCCACCTCGCGATGAACGAGCCGGGCGACAAGGCGTTCTACACCACGCCGATGAAGGCGCTCTCCAATCAGAAGTTCCGCGAGCTGCAGGCGGTGTACGGCGCCGACCAGGTCGGTCTCCTCACCGGTGACACGAACATCAACGGCTCGGCGCGGATCGTGGTGATGACGACCGAGGTGCTGCGCAACATGCTGTACGCGGACTCGCCGGCGCTGCAGGGTCTGCGGTTCGTGGTGATGGACGAGGTCCACTACCTCGCCGATCGCTTCCGGGGGGCCGTGTGGGAAGAGGTGATCATCCACCTGCCGCAGACCGTGCGCCTGGTGTCGCTGTCGGCCACCGTCTCGAATGCGGAGGAGTTCGGAGACTGGCTCGACACGGTTCGCGGCGACACCGAGGTGATCGTCTCCGAAGTGCGGCCGGTGCCGTTGGAGCAGCACGTCCTCGTCCGGGGCGACCTCCTTCCTCTCTTCGACGACCGGGCCGGGATCGCCACCGCGCAGGTGAACCAGGAGCTCATGCGCCTGCGCTCGTTCAAGGGCCCGAGCTTCGAAGGCAACCGCAGCGCGCAGGCGGCGCGCAGCGGCGCGCACCGCGACGGCTACTCCTCGCGACGGCCGCAGCGGGGTGGTCGCCGCCCCGTGCGGGCGGCGAACGCCCGCCGGATCGAGAGACTCGATCGGCCCGACGTGGTCGAACTCCTCCACCGCAGCAACCTGCTTCCGGCGATCTTCTTCATCTTCAGCCGGGTGGGCTGCGACGCCGCCGTGCAGCAGGTGCGGCGCGGCGGGGTCCGCCTGACCTCGCCCGAGGAGCGCGCCGAGATCCGCGCGATCGTCGAGGAGCGCACGCGCACCCTTCCGGACGAGGACCTCGCGGTGCTCGGGTACTGGGAGTGGCTCGACAACCTCGAGCGCGGCGTCGCGTCCCACCACGCGGGCCTCCTGCCGGCGTTCAAGGAAGTCGTCGAAGAGCTGTTCCAACGCAAGCTCGTGAAGGTCGTGTTCGCCACCGAGACCCTGGCGCTCGGCATCAACATGCCGGCCCGGACCGTCGTGCTCGAGAAGCTCGAGAAGTTCAACGGCGAGGCGCGTGTCGCGATCACGTCCGGGGAGTACACCCAGCTCACCGGACGAGCCGGTCGACGCGGCATCGACGTCGAGGGCCACGCCGTCATCCAATGGACCGAAGGCCTCGATCCGCAGCAGGTGGCGGCCCTCGCCTCGCGTCGGACCTATCCGCTCAACTCGAGTTTCCGGCCTACGTACAACATGGCGGTGAATCTCATCGACCAGTTCGGCCGACCGCGGGCGCGCGAGGTGCTCGAGTCGTCGTTCGCCCAGTTCCAGGCCGACCGCGCCGTCGTCGGGCTCGCGCGACAGGTCCGCGAGAAGGAGGAGTCGCTGGCCGGCTATGCCGAGGCGATGACCTGTGACCGAGGCGACTTCCCGGGCTATGCCGGCCTGCGCAGAGCGCTGAGCGACGTCGAGAAGCTCAACCGCAAGGATGCGACCGCGTCCCGCGCCACCCGTGATGCACGCCTTCGCGAGATCGCGAGCCTCCGCAAGCGCATCCAGCGTCACGCGTGCCACCAGTGCCCGGAGCGCGAACAGCATGCCCGCTGGGCCGAGCGCCACGAGAAGCTGCGTCGCGAGGTCGAACGTGCGCGTCGACAGATCGACAACCGCACCGGCACCGTGGCCCGGGTCTTCGACCGCGTCGTCGACGTGCTCACCGCCCTCGACTACGTGCGGACCGCCGACGACGGGCGGGTCACCCTCACCGAGGCGGGGCGGACGATGAGGCGCATCTACGGCGAACGCGATCTGCTCGTCGCCGAGAGTCTGCGTCAGGGGCTGTGGACGAAGCTCGACGCTCCGTCGCTGGCAGCGCTGGCGTGCGCCCTGGTGTACGAGCCGCGCCGCGACGAAGCCGGCCCGGGGGAGCACCGGCTGCCCGCGGGTCCCTTCCGCCCGGCGCTGGCGGCCACGCAGGATCTGTGGCAGAAGCTGGACGATCTCGAGCAGGACCACCGGCTGCCCGGAAGCGAGCCGATCGCCACCGGTCTCGCCCAGGCCATGCACATGTGGGCACGCGGCGGCGCCCTGGACCGTGTGCTCGGCGAGGCCGACATGGCAGCCGGAGACTTCGTGCGGTGGAGCAAGCAGACCATCGACCTGCTCGATCAGCTGTCGCTCGTCGCGTCGCCGGAGGTCGCGACGACCGCTCGCAGCGCTCTCGATCAGGTCCGGCGCGGAATCGTCGCCTACAGTTCCGTGTGAGCCCCGGTGACTTCTGCGGTGCCCTTTAGGCTCGACGACGTGATCCCCGTCGGCGCACCCCGCCCCCTGCTTCCGCTGTGGTTCGCGGTGCTCGTCTCGGTGGTGGGCGGCGTCACACTCGACCTCGCGTTCCCGGACGTCGGCTGGTGGCCCCTCGCGCCGGTCGCCGTGGCCTGCGCCCTGGTCGCGCTGATCGGGCGGAGCGCAGGCGGCGCCCTCCTCGTGGGGCTGGCCTTCGGGGCGACGTTCTACCTCATCCACATCGTCTGGATCACGCGCTATCTCGGCGTCATCCCGTGGTTCGCCCTCGCCGGCATCGAGACGGTGTTCATGGCGGTCGGCTCGATCCCGATCGCCCTGGCCTACCGATGGATGCCGCGGTCGGGGCGGACTGCTGCGGTGAGGCTGGTCGCGCTTCCGGCGCTCGTGGCAGGGCTGTGGACGGCGCGCGAGCTGTTCATGGGCTCGTGGCCCTACACCGGGTTCCCCTGGGGCCGGATCGGGATGAGCCAGTCCGAGAGTCCGCTGGCGCATGTGGCGTCGTGGACGGGCGTCGCGGGACTCACGTTCCTGATGGTCTTCCTCGCGGCCGCCGTCATCGAATGGCTGCGGCTCGGGCGGCTGCGCGATGTGCGGACGGCGCTGCCGGCCGCCGCCCTCGCGACCGTCCTCCTGGTGACTCCGCAGTTCCCCACGTCAGCGGCCGGGGAGCTGCGGGTGGGTGCCGTGCAGGGCAACGGCCCGTCGGGATACTTCGACGAGCGCACCCGCAACGCGGTGCTGCGTGCCCAGCTGGACGCGTCGGGACCGCTCCTCGGCGAGGATCTGGACGTCGTGCTGTGGCCCGAGGGGGGCATCGACTCCGACCCCCTCACGGACGCCGGCACGGCGGCCGTGCTGGACGCCCTCGCCGAGCGCGCCGACGCCCCGCTTATCGTCAACGCCGCGACGACGCGGGGCGACGACACCTTCAACACCTCGCTGCTGTGGCAGGCGGATGAGGGAGCGGTCGCTCTGCACGACAAAGCGAACCCCGTTCCGATGGGGGAGTACGTTCCCGATCGGTGGTTCTTCGAGATGCTCGTCCCCGACCTCGTGGGTCTCATCCAGCGCGAGTACACGCCCGGGACCAACCCGCCCTTCTTCGATGTGAACGGCGTCGGTGTGGGACTCGCGATCTGCTTCGACGTCATCTACGACCAGGTCATCTGGGACGGCGCGGCCGCGGGGGCCGAAGTCTTCATGTTCCAGACCAACAACGCCGACTTCCGCGACACCGACGAGAACCTGCAGCAGCTCGCCTTCGCGCGTATGCGCGCGATCGAGACCGGGCGAGCGGTGGTGAACATCTCGACGGTGGGCACGAGCCAGGTCATCGCCCCCGACGGCACCACGGTGGCCGGGCTTCCCGCCGGCGAGTCGGGCCACATCATCGCCGACGTGCCGCTTCGCACGGGTCTGACGCCCGCAGTGGTCGTCGGCGGTGCCGTTCAGGGCGTCATCGGGTGGGGGAGCGCACTGTTCCTCCTCGGGCTGGGCGGCGCGCTGGCTCTTTCCCGTCGGCGGAGGCTGCGCAACACGAAAGCGACGCCGGCCCACGAGGGGTCCGGCGTCGCTGAGACGGAGTGATCGTCAGGCGCTGATCTTGTCGGCCGCTGATCCGGCGCCGCGCCGTTCGCGCAGCAGCGCCAGGCGCTCTTCGAGGAGCTCCTCGAGCTCGGGGACCGTTCGCCGCTCGAGCAGCATGTCCCAGTGGCTGCGGGGCGCCTTGTCGCCGGAGTGGTCGACCGTGGCCGTGCCCTCTCCGATGCGAAGCAGCGCCTCGGCGCCGCACGTGCGGCACTCCCACGCCTCGGGCACTTCGGCGTCCGCTGCGAAAGTCAGTGTGGTGTCTCGTCCGCAGGACGAGCATGTGTACATGTGCTGTGCGCGTTCATGGAACACGACGCCCTCTTCGCTCTGTAGGCTCTGGGCGCCGAGTCGGATGCCGCGCAGACTGCGGTCTGCCATTTTGTGGTCCTCTCGTCGCTGTTCAGGTATAACGAACCCACCTGTGCGGATCATCCGAACGGACCGGCGCCGCGGGCCTTTCACAGCCGATGCTCAGCCCGCGCGGGCCGCCGTTCGTACGGCGTGAATCCGGTGCGGAGCGGCCTATCTGCGTCGTTCCGCCACCTTCAGCGCCACGTGCGCCTGATCGGTGACGATTCCGTCCACACCGAGGTCCAGAAGCCGCTCCATGTCGGTCGCCTCGTTCACCGTCCAGACGTGCACCTCCACGTCGAAGCGGTGGGCGGTCTCGACGAGGCGGGGGGTCACGATGCGAACGCGGCCACGGCGCTCCGGTACCTGCAGGGCGTCCACTCCCGCCAGCAGGCGTCCCGCGAGGCGGGAGGAGCGGACCGCCAGAGCTCCGAGCAGCCGGGCGACCGTCGCGGACCCCGCGGAAGTGGCCGGCGGCATCTCGGCCCCCGCCGCCTCTGCGGCGCGCAGCGCCTCGCGGCGGCGGGCGTCCGAGAAGCTGGTGAGCAGGACGCGCTCCGCGTAGGGGGCGATCGTGGCCCCGACCTGGGCGGCGGCATCCGCAGCCTTCACATCGAGGTTGAACCGCAGGTCGGGGAACGAGTCCAAGGCCTGGGCGAGGGTGATCAGTCCGCCGCGGTCGGCCATGATCCCGTCCAGTTCGCGCAGGGTGACCGCCGCGACCGCTCTGGGATCGCCGGTGACCCGAGCCAGATCGTCGTCATGGAAGAGCACCGGCACCCCGTCACGGGTGAGGTGACAGTCGGACTCGACGTAGTCGACCCCCAGCGCGTGGGCTCCCGCCACCGCGAGGAAGGAGTTCACGACGATGCCGTGGCCGGCGTCGTCGGCGGAGACGAAGCCCCGGTGCGCGAGGACGCGGGGGTGCTCGCCGGCGAACCAGGGGTGACGGGTGCGGCGGGTCGGTTCAGATCCCGTCATCGCGTCGTCCGTCGACGCCGGGTGCGGACGCACGTGCTTCGGAGGCGATGTCGTCGGCGGCGGTGGCCGCTTCGCGCGCGGCGGCGACGGCCGCGTCGGCGGCCCGGGAGGATTCCTCGTCGACCGGCCTGCGGGCGGCCGGGCGCGGGCCGCCGGCGGCGCGTCCACCGAACGCATCGCCGATCCCCTTGAGGGCCTCGGTGAACTCGCTGGGGATGATCCACATCTTGCTCGAGGAGCTGTCGGCGATCTTCGGCAGCGTCTGCAGGTACTGGTATGCGAGGAGCTTGTCGTCGGGATCGCCGACATGGATCGCGTTGAACACCATCTCGATCGCCTCGGACTCGCCCTGCGCCCGCAGCACCGCCGCCTGCTTGTCGCCTTCGGCACGCAGGATCTCCGCCTGGCGGCGACCCTCCGCCTCGAGGATCTGGGACTGCTTCGAGCCCTCGGCGGTGAGGATGGCCGCACGGCGGTCGCGCTCGGCCCGCATCTGCTTCTCCATCGAATCCTGGATGGACGCGGGCGGGTCGATCGCCTTCAGCTCGACGCGCGAGACGCGGATGCCCCACTTGCCGGTCGCCTCGTCGAGAACGACGCGCAGCTTGCTGTTGATCTCGTCGCGGCTGGTCAGCGCCTCCTCGAGGTTGAGCCCGCCCACGACGTTTCGCAGAGTCGTGGTGGTCAGCTGCTCCACTGCGCCGAGGTAGTTGGCGATCTCGTAGGTCGCGGCGCGCGCGTCGGTCACCTGGAAGTACACGACGGTGTCGATGGAGACGACGAGGTTGTCCTCGGTGATGACCGGCTGGGGCGGGAAGGACACCACCTGCTCGCGCATGTCGATCAGCGGGCGCAGACGGTCGATGAACGGCACCAGCAGGTTCAGACCCGGTGACAGCGTCCGCTGGTACCGCCCGAGCCGCTCCACGACACCGGCATTGGCCTGCGGGATGATCCGGATCGCGCGGAAGAGCACCACCACGACGAAGATCGCGATGACGATCAGCAGGATGACGATGAAGATCTGTCCGACGAACTGTCCGATGTCGACCATGGCGGGTCCTCTCTTGGATGCGGGTGGGGTCAGGTCTTCTCGGACCCGGGCGGCGCTGCCAGGGCGACTTCGACCGTGGCGCCCCTCACCGCGGCGACGGTGACGCGGTCCCCGACGCCGAGCGCGGCATCCGCGATGCCCTCGCTCAGGCGCGCGGTCCACGTCTCGCCGTTGTCGAGCTTGACCGACCCCGCGCCGTCGACGAAGGGTGCGACGACGCGGGCGCTCATCCCGGTCAGGGCGTCGACGTTCATGAGCACCGGGGCGGAGCTGCGGTGCAGCGCCCGCAGCAGCAGCGGCCGGATCGTGAACAGCAGCAGCGCCGCGAGCGCGGCCGCCGCACCGATCTGCAGCCACCACGGTCCGCCGAGGAGGTTGACGCCGAGACCGCCGACGAGGGTGCCCGCCGCGAGCATGAGGAAGGTGAACTCGAGCGTGAGGAGCTCGATGATCACGAACAGGAACGCCAGCGCGAGCCACAGGATCCACAGGTACTGCGTCAGATCCGGCAGCATCAGCGATCCCTTCGCCTGGTCGTGGCTCCACCGTACCAACCGTGGACGGCGGGGCGGGCGTTGATAGGGTCGACACGGCCCGCCGGACGCGTGCGGGCGCACGCACGAAGCCGATGGAGCACGCCATGACACAGCCTCTCGCCCCGGGATCCCTCGCCGGTCGCACCGCCCTCGTGACGGGCTCGTCCCGCGGCATCGGCGCCGATACCGCCCGCTACCTCGCCGAGGCCGGCGCGAACGTCGTCATCAACTACCGCAACAAAGCGCCCCGCGCCGAGAAGCTCGCCACCGAGCTGCGCGGACTGGGCGTCGAGGTGCTGGTCGTCGGCGCCGATCTGACGGACGCCGATTCGGTGCAGGCCATGTTCGATGCGGTCCGCGAGGCCTTCGGCTCCCTCGACGTGCTCGTCCTCAACGCCTCCGGCGGCATGGAGGCGGGCATGGGCGAGGACTATGCACTGCAGCTCAACCGCGACGCGCAGGTCCGCGTCCTCGAGACCGCGCTGCCCCTGCTGTCCGAGGGCGCCCGCGTCGTGTTCGTCACGAGCCACCAGGCGCACTTCATCCGCACGACGCCCACCATGCCCGAGTACGAGCCGGTTGCGCTGTCCAAGCGGGCCGGCGAGGATGCCCTGCGCGAGCGCATCCCCGCCCTCGCCGAGCGCGGCATCGAGTTCGTCGTGGTGTCGGGCGACATGATCGAGGGCACGATCACCGCGACCCTGCTCGAGCGCGCCAACCCCGGCGCCATCGCCTCCCGCCGCGAGTCGGCGGGCAAGCTCTACAACGTCCAGGAGTTCGCCGCCGAGGTGGCCCGCGCCGCGCTCGAGCCCGTGCCCGACGACAACACGCGCCTGGTCGGGGACACCGGCTCGTTCGCGGGGGAGTGAACGGGTGCGAGCACGCGACATCGAGACCCTCGTCGGCGTCTGGCGACCGGCGCTCGCCCCGGACGGCTCCTTCGCCGTGTTCGCGACCTCGCGTCCGGACATCGCCGCGAACCGTGCTGTCGGCCAGTTGTGGCGGGTCGACCTGCCGGCGGGGGAGCCGCGCCGGCTGACCCGCGGCGTCGCCGACTCCTCGCCCCGGCTGTCGCCCGACGGCTCGCGCGTGGCCTTCCTGCGCGGCGACGCGAAGAACCGCGCGCAGCTGCACGTGGTCGACGCGCGCGGCGGCGAGCCCGTGCAGGTGACGGATGCCGCACTCGGCGTCTCGGACATCGCATGGGCCCCCGACGGTCGCACCCTCGCGTTCACCGCGCGGGTCGCCGAGCACGGCCGCTACGGAACGGTCGAAGGGCTCGAGCCCGACGCCGAGTCGCCGCGCCGCATCCGCGGCGTGCGCTGGCACGCGAACGGGCTCGGGTACACCGTCGATCGCCCCTCTCACGTCTTCGCCGTCGACGCGCCCGACCCCGGTGCCGAGCCGCTCTACGATCCCGCTCCGGCGGTCACGGCCGATGGCGCGCCGAGCCCGGAGCGGACGCGAGTGCCCGCCGAGGCGAGGCAGCTGACCGAGGGCGAGCTGTCGCACAGCGGGTGCGTCTTCACCGCCGACGGCGCCGAGGTGCTCACCGTCGTGGAGGACCCGCAGCTGGAGGGCGCAGATCTCCGGGGTGAGCTGCGCGCGATCCGGCTGGACGGCAGGGGGGCACGCGTCGTGGTCGAGCGGGAGACGGGCCTGGGCATCCAGGACGTCGCGGTCGCGCCGGACGGGACCGTGGCCCTGCTCGCTCACCCCCTGGGTGACAGCGGTGTGGACTTCGTCGCCCCCGCCACCGGCCTGTGGCTGCTCGAGGCCGGCGGAGTGCGTCGCCTGACCGACAGCGAGAGCGTGGACCTGGGCGAGGTGGGCAGTCACATCTCGGTCGCCGGCGACGCGTTCCTCGTGCAGGACCGCACGCGCGGCCGCGTGCGGCTGCTGCACGTGGATCGCTCCGGCGGCGTCCAGGAGCTCCTCGGCGGAGATGTGGAGGTGAACGGCCACGCGGCCGCCGAGGACGTGGTGGTCGCCGCGGTCGCCACCCCCGTCTCCCACGGCGAGCTCGTCCGCGTCACGGATCGCGACGGGGTCCCTCTCACCGAGTTCGGCGCACCCGCAGCGCGCGCCGGAATCGCTGTTCCACGTGAGCTGACCGTCGAGGGACGGGACGGCTATCCGGTGCACGGGTGGGTGGCGACACCCGAGGGCGACGGGCCGTTCCCCACGATCCTGCAGATCCACGGCGGTCCGTATGCCTCTTACGGCATACACCTGTTCGACGAGACGCAGGTCCTCGTCGACGCGGGATACGCCGTCGTCTACTGCAATCCGCGAGGCTCCGCCGGATACGGCCGGGCGCACGGGCGCAGCATCCGCACCCGCATGGGAACCCTGGACTTCGCCGACGTCATGGACTTCCTCGACGGCGCCGTCGAGGCGGATCCGCGCCTGGACGGCGCCCGCGTCGGCATCATGGGCGGTTCGTACGGCGGCTATCTGACCGCCTGGGTCATCGCGCACGATCATCGCTTCGCCGGGGCCATCGTCGAGCGCGGGTTCCTCGACCCGGTGAGCTTCCAGGGCACCAGCGACATCGGGTCGTTCTTCGGCGACGAATACGTCGGCGTGGAGCACGGTGACATCATGCGGCAGAGCCCGATGGCGGTCGTCGACGACGTCCGCACCCCGACCCTGGTGCTGCATTCGGAGCTGGACTTCCGCTGCCCCCTGGAGCAGGCCACGAGGTACTACAGCGCCCTCAAGCGCGGGGGAGTGGACGCCGAGCTGCTGGTCTTCCCGGGCGAGAACCACGAGCTGACCCGCTCCGGTCAGCCCCGCCATCGCGTGGAGCGGTTCGAGGCGGTGCTCGACTGGTGGGCGAGGCATCTGCCGGTGCGCGACGCGGTGTGAGACACGGAGAAGAGGGCCGCGGCATCTCGCCGCGGCCCTCTTCTCCGTGCTGGTGAGGAGCGTCAGACGCCCTTGCCGTACGTGAAGGCGCGGGCGATCTGGAGGATTCCGAGGACGATGAGCGAGATGCCGATCAGCCACCAGAGCACGACAGCGCCCCAGATGGGGGAGAACAGCAGCACGATGCCGGCGATGATGCTCAGGATCGCGAAGACCGTGGTCCAGACCTTCGACGGCGCGTCGCCGAGCGTCGACAGGGCCACCACGCCCTCGATGATCCACATGATGCCCACGAGGATGGCCACGAAGACCGCGAGGTAGGCGGTCGTCGCACCGAGATTCAGGAACGCCACGATGCCGGCGATGATGAACAGGACGCCGAGCGCGAGGTGGCCGATGCGCGACCAGCCGCCCTTCGTCTTGGAGAAGAGACCGAGTCCGGCGTAGACGAGTCCGAGGACGATGGCGTAGACGGCGATGATGGCCGTGACCACCATCGCGGTCTTCGCCGGCCACACCAGGATCAGGATGCCGACGACGACGGCGAGCAGACCGCCGACGCCGAGAGCCGTCCGAACAGCAGTGACCGCGGACTTGGCGAGGGATGTTTCCGTGGACATGACGTGCCTTTCTGTGAGTTCGCTGGGAACTTTCAGGCTGATGATACCGCGGAAGGCGGGGGAGACCCGGGACCGAAGGTCCCGCGCGTCAGACGCCGAGCAGGAGCGTCGCGGCCAGGAGCACCGGCACGCAGCCGATCGTGGTGAGGAAGACCGTGTCGCGCGAGATGGTCTCGCCGATGCCGAACCGCTGCGAGTAGTTGAAGACGTTCTGCGCGGTCGGAAGCGCTGCCAGCACGACGACGATCAGAGTCTCCTGTGCGGAGAGCCCGAGAAGCGTCGCGGCGCTCCAGGCGACGACGGGCATGACGAAGAGCTTCAAACCGGTCGCCAGCAGGATGTCGCGACGCCGTCCGCTCGGACCCAGGACGCGCTGACCGTAGAGCGAGATCCCGTAGCTGATGAGCAGGACGGGGACGCACGCGTCGGCCACGAGTCGCGCGGGCTCCATGACGATGGCCGGCAGGTCTACCCCCGACACCGAGACGAGCGTGCCCAGCGCCGAGCCGAGCACGATGGGATTCGCCGCGGTTCGTCCGAGCGTCTTCCACAGCGACGAGCGACCCGACGTGACGGCATCCAGGATCGCCATGGTGATCGGGGTGAACACGAGCAGCTGCAGCAGGATGACCGGAGCCGGGAAGGCGGCGCTGCCGAGCAGATACAGCGACAGCGGGATGCCGATGTTGTTGGAGTTCACTTGTCCGGCGCTGAGGGCCCCGATGACCACGTCGCCGGCTGGTCGGTGCCACACGAGCTTGGCCACGAGGACGTAGATCCCGAAGACGACGACGGCGGCGATGGCCGACACCGGCAGCAGTGCGGAGAAGAGCGTCCTGACGTCGGCTTCGGCCAGCACGACGAACAGCAGGAACGGCGAGAGCACGAAGAAGGTCAGCCGTGCGAGCACCGGGCGGGCGTGTTCGCCGAGCAGATCTATCCGCCCGATGATGTAGCCCACGACGATCGCGACGCCCACCACGACGAAACCGGTGAGAGAGGCGAGCATCTTCCGAGCCTACGACCGCGCCGATTCCCGCCGAGACACGTTACCGACACCATCGCCGATAATGCACATTATGTCATTTCGTGGGAGTCCAGCCGCTGGGCACGGGTCCATCGACCTCTGCCCTCTCGCGGTCGGCCGCCGCCGACCACCCCTGCGCCTCGCCCACCGCGTCGAATCCTCCGCGGGCGACCCGGAACCCCACATCGTCCTGCGCCGTCCGCGGATCGCCGCCGCGTCTGGTCGACGCGCGCACGCTCCACGCATCGTCGGCGAAGCCGCCGCCGCGGAAGACGCGGTACTCGCCGTACCGCGCCGGGTCGAGCAGATCCCAGCACCACTCCCACACGTTGCCGAGCGTGTCGAAGAGCCCGAAGAGATTCGGATGCCGCCCGCCGACGTTCTGCGGCGAGGTCACTCCGTCGGCGCTCGTCCAGGCCACATCGCCGAGCGGTCCGTACTGCGGGGTCGCCGACCCCGCACGACACGCGTGCTCCCATTCGGCTTCGGTCGGCAGGCGGTAGCCGTCGGCGTCGACGGACCACGTCACCTGCTCCCCCTCGAACGCGTAGGCGTGGTCGAGGCCTTCCCACTCCGACAGCGCGTTGCAGAAGCGGACCGCGCGCAGCCAGCTCACCTCGACGGCGGGTCGGTCGGGATGGGACGCGGTGATGCCGAGGATCTCGGCCAGCAGCTCTTCGGTGATCGGATACACCCCGATCTCGAACGGCTCGAGCGCCACCGCCCGCCGAAGACGCCGGCGGGCGTCGTGCAGCGTCACGGTGCCCCCGGGGATCCTCGCCATGGCTATGTCGCGCACGGATGCACCCTATCCGCCGCTCAGCGGACGAGTGGGCGTGCGACCCCGAGCTCGCCGCGGGCGACGAGCCACTCGACGGCCTCGCGGATCGCGTGCTCCGGCTCGTAGCGGGGCGTGTAGCCGAGCCGCATCCGTGCCTTGTCGATCGAGAACACGTGGCTGCGCGACAGATGTCGCCAGCTGGTCTCCGCAGCCTCCGGCGTCGTCGAGGCGCGGAAGCCGTCCCAGTCCACACTCTCGATCCGGGCGTCGAGCCCGAACCACGCCGCGGCGTGGTGCAGGAAGCCGCGGACGCTGAGCGCCGAGGGGGCGACGATGCTGAAGTCCTCCCCTGCCGCTGCGTCGCGGCGCGCCACCGCCAGCTCGAAAGCCTGCGCGACGTCGTCGGCGTGCACGTGATGCAGCATCTCGGTGCCGATACCCGGAATCCTGATGGTCCGCCCCGCGGACAGGGCGTACCAGACGGCCGGGTCGCGATTGCCGAGCGGTCCGATCGGCTCCCATCCCGGGCCGACGATGTGACCGGGGTGCAGGGTCGTGGTCGCCACTCCCCCGGCTGCGGTCTCCGCCTTCATGAGCGCGGCGATCCGACGCTTCTGGATGCCGTAGTCGTCGAGGGGCGCCTCGGCGGCGCCGGCGTCATCCTCACGGATGGGGAGCTTGCGGCTCACGCCTTCCCGCCAGATCGAGCCGCAGTGGACGAGGTGACCGGTGTGCCCCCGCACACCGTCGAGGAGGGCCGATGCCGATTCCTCGGTGAAGCAGATGAGGTCGACCACCGCATCGGGACGCTGTGAGACAACCGTCCGGGCGAAGGTCCCGGCGCGATCCTCCTCGGCGCGATCGACGCGCATCTGGTGGACGTGCTGCCACTCCTCGTCGTCCCGGTATCCCGTCGCGCCCTGCCGGCTGATGTTGACGACGTCGTGGCCCGCGCGGATCAGGCGCGGGATCAGATAGGTGCCGATGTGTCCGCTGCCGCCGATGACGACGATTCTCATGACGCTCCGATCGCGGGTCGCGCGCGTGACGAGGGGGCGACGCCACGGTCGGCGTCGCCCCCTCGAGGCGTGGTCGGGAGGGTCAGAGACCCGTGGTGTCGTCGGTGGTGCTCGTGCGCTGTCGCGTCACCCGCTGGTTGGTGGCGGGGTCGATCTCCGTGCGGGACACGCTCTCGCTCTGACGACGACGCAGCATCAGGATGAGACCGATGAGGAAGACGACGACTCCGGCCCCCATCAGGATGTAGCCGATCAGGTCGAGGTTCACCGCCTCGACCTCGACGTTCACAGCGAACGTGAGGATCGCTCCGATGACGAACAGGACGATTCCGGTTCCAATGCTCATGCGAGGTTCCTTTCCGGGGCGGCGGGTGTGCTCCCCTGGGCTCGAGACGCTCTCGCGCCTCATCGGCAGGATGACAGTACCGCGCGTCTCGCGCACGGGCTTGACAGCCATCGAGTCCGTGTGATCGGCGTGTCGGGGGTGCGGCGTACGATCGCGACATGGCTGCTGCTCCCCCGCGCGTCGTCTTCCAGACGGCGACGACACTCGACGGCTATCTCGCCGATGATCAGGATTCCCTCGAGTGGCTGTTCGCCGTTCCCGGCGCCGACCAGGCCGAGGCCGGCATCGACGATTTCCTCGCGCAGGTGAGTGTCATCGTCATGGGCTCGACCACGTTCGAGTGGGTCGTCGCCCACGAGAAGCTGCGCGAGCATCCGGAGCGGTGGACGGCGATGTACGGGGCGCGGCCGACCTTCGTCTTCTCGACGCGGCCGCAGCCGGAGCTCGGCGGATCCGACATCCGCGCGCGCTCCGGCGCCGTGCGAGACGTCTGGGCCGAGATCGAGGATGCCGCGCAGGGCGGCCTCGTGTGGCTGGTGGGCGGCGGCGATCTCGTCGGGCAGTTCGCCGACGCGGGCCGCCTGGACGAGGTGCGCGTGTCGATCGCGCCGGTGACGCTGGGCGGCGGTAGGCCGCTTCTCCCCCGTCGACTGGACTCCACCAGGCTGCGCCTCGAGTCCGTGGGGCGTACCGGGCAGTTCGCCGAGCTCGTCTATTCCGTCGCGCCGCTCGGCGGCACCTGAGCCCAGACCGGGCGCTTGGCCGCCCGACTGTCGCCGGAAGACGTGCCCGTCAGTCGGCGCCTCACCCAGGGGCCGACGTGCTCGCGGTAGTAGGCGCTTCCCTGCACGCCTGCCAGAGGGAGCTCCGGAAGCGACCACCACCCTGCCGGTGCAGGCATCCCCAGCGCTTCGAGCACGCGCGCGGCCACCCGATGGTGCCCTCGGCTGTTCATGTGCAGGCGGTCAGCCGACCAGTACGGCGGGCTCGAAAGCTCGCGATCCGGCCAGTTGAACGCGCGCACGACGTCGTCGCGGTCGGCGATAGCCGCTGTGACCGCGACCGAGAGCAGGTCCCCTCTGCGCTGGATCACCCGGCTGAGGGGAAGCTGTCCCGACGGATTCGCGCCCGACAGCAGGATGAGGGTGACGCCCTCCTCATCGCAGCGTCTCAGCACGTGGGTGAAAGCCGAGACCACGCGGGAGATGCTGGTGCGCGGGCGCAGCATGTCGTTGCCGCCCCCGTTGAACGACAGGTGCGTCGGTCGAAGTGCCAACGCCGGCTCGAGCTGCTCTTCGACGATCGGCCAGACGAGCTTGCCGCGGATGGCCAGGTTGGCGTACGAGACGGGGTGCTCCGCGGCATCCGCCCAACCCTGCGCCACGAGGTCGGCCCATCCCCGAACCCTGCCGTCAGGGAGCTCGTCGCCGACCCCTTCCGTGAAGGAGTCCCCTATCGCGACGTACCGGACCTCTTCCACCCCACCAGCGTAATCGCCGCCGATGGTCCGGCGGTCAGCGCTCGTCGAGGGCCAGGCCGCGCCGGTCGACCAGACCCGATGCGGCAGCGGCGGCGATGGCGAAGAAGACGGCGAACACGATGAACAGCACCGGCGCGCCGCCGAGCATCAGCAGAGGCGGCACCGTCAGGGGCGCGACGATCGACGCGATGCGCCCGACGCCCGCCGCCCAACCCGATCCGGTCGCGCGCAGCGAGGTGGGGTACATCTCGGGCGTCACCGCGTACAGGGCTCCCCAGGCGCCGAGGTTGAAGAAGCTGAGCGCCATGCCCGCGCCGATCACCGCCGGCTCGGTCGTCGCGGTCCCGAAGAACACCGCCGAGACGGCCGAGCCCACGAGGAACACCGACAGGGTGAGCCGCCTCCCCCACACTTCGATCAGCCACGCGGCCACGGCGTAGCCGGGAAGCTGTGCGAGCGTGATGACGAGCGTGAACCCGAACGAGCGCACGAGGTCGTACCCCTGCGAGACGAGGATCGAGGGGATCCAGATGAAGGCCCCGTAATACGAGAAGTTGACGCAGAACCACACGAGCCACAGCGCCGCCGTCCGCAGCCGGAACTCCGGCGACCAGAGGGCGCCGAGCCGCTCGCGGGCCGTCGTCGCGGCCGGCTCCGCTGCGGCCGGCACGATCCGTCGCGACCGGGATGCCGTCAGCGACGCCGACTCCTCCAGTGAGCGGACGATGCGCTCGGCCTCCTCGTGGCGACCGCGGCGAGCCAGCCAGCGCGGCGACTCGGGCAGCCCCCAGCGCACGACGAGCGCGTACGCGGCGGGGATCGCTCCCAGCGCGAACGCCCACCGCCACCCGTCGTCGGATGCCGGGATCACGAGGAAGCCGATGAGCGCCGCCGCCGTCCATCCCACGGCCCAGAACGCCTCGAGGATGACGATCAGCCGGCCGCGCATCCGCGCGGGCGCGAACTCGCTCACGTATGTGGAGGCGACCGGAAGCTCCGCGCCGAGGCCGAGTCCGACGAAGAAGCGCAGCACGAGCAGCAGAGCCAGTCCGCCCACGAGCGCGCTGGCACCCGTGGCCAGGCCGTAGATGAGGAGTGTGAGGGCGAACACCTGCCGGCGGCCGATGCGGTCGGCGAGCAGCCCCCCGAGCGTCGCCCCGATCGCCATCCCGACGAAGCCGATCGACGCGATCCACGAGGTCTCCGCGGGCGCGAGCTCCCACTGCACCGCGAGCGCGGCGATGATGAACGAGATCAGGCCGACGTCCATCGCATCCAGCGCCCACCCGACGCCCGATCCGGTCAGGACCTTCGCGTGGCGGCGGGTGAAGGGAAGGCGATCCAGGCGCTCTGAAAGCGTCGCTTCGCCGGTGGCGGCATCCGTCGTCATATCGGTCATGCTACGGAACCGCCGCCGCCGGCGTCGGTCACGAGAGCATGTCGCGCACCAGCGGCGCCACCTCGGTGCCGTAGAGCTCGATCGAGCGCATCATCTTGGCGTGAGACAGTGTGCCGGTCGAGAACTTCATGTCGAAGCGGTCGGCCCCCAGCGTCGTCACGGTGGCGGCGATCTTGCGGGCGACGGTCTGGGGCGAGCCGACGTACAGGGCGCCCTCGGGGCCGACGTCGTGCTGGAACCGCAGGCGATTGTAGGGCGGCCATCCGCGCTCGCGCCCGATCGTGTTGTTCATCGCCTCGAACCCGGCGTAGGCCTCCTCCCACGCCTGCTGGTCGGATTCGGCGATGTGGCCGGGCGAGTGGACGCCGACCGGCAGCGCGTCCCTGCCGAGACTGGCGAGCGACCGCCGGTACAGGTCGGCGAAGGGACGGAAGCGCTCGGCCGGTCCGCCGATGATCGCGAGCATCAGCCCGTAGCCGTGTCGTGCCGCACGGACGACGGACTCCGGAGTGCCGCCGACTCCCACCCACGCCGGGAAGCCGGACGCGGTCTTCGGGTACACATCGGCGGTCTCGAGCGGCGGGCGCACCGAGCCCTGCCATGTCACCGGCTTCTCGTCGCGGAGCCGGGAGAAGAGTTCCAGCTTCTCGTCGAAGAGGGTCTCGTAGTCGCGGAGGTCGTAGCCGAACAGCGGGAACGACTCGATGAACGAGCCGCGACCGAGGATGATCTCCGCGCGCCCGTTCGAGACGGCATCGAGGGTGGCGAACCGCTCGTAGACGCGCACCGGATCGTCGCTCGAGAGCACGGTGACCGCCGTGCCGAGACGGATGTTCCGGGTGCGCGATGCGGCCGCGGCCAGCACGATCTCGGGGCTCGACACCGCGAACTCGCGACGGTGGTGCTCCCCCACCCCGAAGAAGGCCAGACCCACCTCATCGGCGAGGACCGCCTCGTCGACGACGTGGCGGATCGTCTGCGCGTGCGAGACGAGCTGACCCGCCTCGTCGAGGGTCACGTCGCCGAAGGTGTCGAGCCCGAGCTCCACCAGGGGCTGCGGGGCGGGTGTCGGAGCGGCTGAAGCGGTCATGCGGACTTCCCTATTCACTTGAATGGATTCGGTCACAGGCGTGAACCCCGACGCCGCACGTGGCATTCCCGCGCCCCATCGGCGTACCGTGTCGCCCATGGCCATCTTCGTCGATCGGGCCGCGGCCGGGCGGGAGCTCGCAGCGGTGCTGGAGCCCTATCGCGGTGTCGCGGCCCGGGTGTTCGGCATACCCCGCGGCGGCGTGGTCGTCGCCGCGGAGGTGGCCCGTCACCTGAGGATGCCGCTGCGCGCGGTGGTGGTCCGAAAGCTGGGAGCACCGGGCCACGAGGAGTTCGCCGTGGGAGCGATCGCCGAGGGCGTGCGCGTGATCAGCGACGACGCGCTCCGCCGCGATCGCATCCCGCCGGATGAGCTGGCGGAGGTCGAGCAACGGGAACGACGGGAGCTCGCGAGGCGAGGCGGGCTCTTCGCGAGCCAGGTCGAGCCCCTCGACGGTCTCACCGCGATCGTCGTGGACGACGGCATCGCCACCGGCGCCACCGCCGAGGCGGCATGCCGGGCGCTGCGCGCGCGGGGCGCGGCGACGATCGTCCTGGCGGTCCCCGGCGCCCCGTCCCGATGGGAGCCCGCCCCGATGTCGTCGACACGTACGTCTGCCCGCACCGGATGCCGGAGTTCTGGGCTGTCGGCGCCTTCTATGAGGACTTCACCCAGACCGAGGACGCCGAGGTCGCCGCCCTGCTGGACGGTGACCTCGGCGTCGATCGCTGACGGTTCCGACAGGCTCAGCGCACGAGGGCGGTGCGCAGCGTGTCCAGTCCCACACCGCCCACGTCGAGGGCGCGCTTGTGGAACTGCTTGATCGAGAACGACGCGCCCTCGCGCTCGGCGACCTCGTCGCGCAGCTGCTCCCAGATGCGCTGGCCGACCTTGTACGAGGGGGCCTGACCGGGCCAGCCCAGGTAGCGGTTGACCTCGAAGCGCACGAACTCCTCGGGCATGTTGACGTTCGCGAGCATGAACTGCAGCGCGTAATCGGCGTCCCAGACGCCGCTGCCGTCGGGACGCGGCTTCTCGAGGTGAACGCCGATGTCGAGGACGACGCGGGCGGCGCGCATCCGCTGGCCGTCCAGCATGCCCAGGCGGTCGGCGGGGTCGTCGAGGTAGCCGAGCTGCTGCATGAGACGCTCGGCGTACAGCGCCCAGCCCTCGGCGTGGCCACTCGTGCCGGCCAGCAGCCGACGCCACGAGTTGAGCTGCGCGCGGTTGTAGACGGCCTGCGCGATCTGGAGGTGATGACCCGGCACGCCCTCGTGGTAGACGGTCGTGAGCTCGCGCCAGGTGTCGAACTCGGTGACGCCCTCGGGCACCGACCACCACATCCGCCCGGGGCGCGAGAAATCGTCGGTCGGACCCGTGTAGTAGATGCCGCCCTCGTTGGTGGGCGCGATCATGCACTCCAGACGCCGGATCGGATTTGCGATGTCGAAGTGGGTGCGTCCCAGCTCGGCGACGGCGCGGTCGCTGGTCTCCTGCATCCACTTCTGCAGCGCCTCGGTGCCGTGGAGCTTGTGGGAGGGATCCTGCTCGAGGAAGGCCACCGCCTCTTCGACCGACGCGCCCGGCTTGATCTCATCGGCGATCGCCTCCTGCTCGGCGACCATGCGCGCGAGTTCTTCGATGCCCCATTCATAGGTTTCGTCGAGATCGATGGTGGCCCCGAGGAACCGACGCGAATGCAGTGCGTACAGCTCGCGACCGACGGCGTCCTTCTCCCCGGCGACCGGGGCGAGCTCGCCGCGCAGCATGTCGGCGAGCTCGTCATAGGCGACGCGGGCGGCGTTGGCGTTGTCGGCCAGGTCGCGCGCGAGCGCCGCCGGCAGCTGACCCTCTGCGGGCGCGGCATCTCCGGCGAACTGCGCGAAGAAGCCCGCCTTCGCGGTGTACCGCGCGATCTGCGTGACGACCTCCTCCACCTGGCGGCGCGCGGGCACGATGCCTTCGCCCATGCCGGTGCGCAGGGTCTCGACATAGCCGTCGACAGCCGCCGGCAGCGCATGGAGGCGCTCCGAGATGACCGACCAGTCGTCGGTGGTCGCCGTAGGCATCAGATCGAAGACGGCGCGCAGGTCCTGCGCGGGACTGGCGATGACGTTGAGGTCGCGCAGGTGCCAGCGCGCCTCATGCAGCTCGAGGGCGAGATCCAGTTCGCGCGTCAGGTCGGCTTTGGTGACGACATCGATGTCGTCGGTCGTGGGCGCATCGCGCAGCGCGTCACGGGTGCGGCGCGCGGCCTCGGCGAGGTGTTCGTGGCCGGCGGGCGACGTGTCGCCGAATCGGCCGTTGTGCTCGAAGCGGCCGATGTAGGTGGCGACCGTCGGCTCGAGTTCGGCAAGAGTGTCCACCCACGCGTCGGCGATCGTGTCGACCGGCGTGGGAATGCGGGAGGCATCAGTCATCCCTCGAGCCTAAACCGGCCCGCGCGCTCGAGCGAGGTGCGGGACCGGTCCGGAATCAGTGTCCTGCCTCGTTCCAGTCGCCACCGCGCCCGATCTGCACGTCGAGCGGAACCGACAGCGCCGCGGCATCTCCCATCCGATCCCGGACGACCTGCTCGGCGGCGTCCCACTCCCCCGGGGCGACCTCGACGACCAGTTCGTCGTGGATCTGCATGAGCACGCGGGACGCCAGGCCCTGGGCGGCGAAGTCGTCGTGGATGTGCACGAGCGCGATCTTCATGATGTCGGCGGCGCTGCCCTGGATGGGTGCGTTGAGCGCGGCGCGCTCTGCGTTCTCGCGCAGCACCCGGTTGGGGCTCGCGAGGTCCGGGAACGGCCGGCGGCGTCCGAAGATGGTCTCGGTGTACCCGTCGATGCGCGCCTGCTCGACCGAGGAGCGCAAGTAGTCCCTCACCGCGCCGAAGCGCGCGAAGTACTCCATCATGAGCTGCTTGGCCTCGGACTGATCGATGCGCAGCTGCTTGGACAGGCCGAACGCCGACAGGCCGTAGACCAGCCCGTACGACATCGCCTTGACCTTCGTGCGCATGGCGGCGGTGACGTCCTCGGGAGCGACGCCGAAGACACGTGCGCCCACGAACCGGTGCAGGTCCTCACCGGAGTTGAAGGCCTCGATGAGTCCCGGATCCTCGGACAGGTGCGCCATGATGCGCATCTCGATCTGGGAGTAGTCGGCGGTCAGCAGCGTCTCGTAGCCCGCGCCGACTTCGAAGGCCGCGCGGATCCGACGGCTCTCCTCCGTCCGCACCGGGATGTTCTGCAGGTTGGGATCCGTGCTCGACAGGCGTCCGGTCTGGCTTCCGGTCTGGACGTAGGTGGTGTGGATGCGGCCGTCGTCGCGGATCGATGTGTCGAGCGACTCGATGATCTGCCGGAGCTTGGTCGCCTCGCGATGCTGCAGCAGCAGATCGAGGAAGGGGTGGGGTGCGGTCTCCTGGAGGTCGGCGAGGACGGCGGCATCCGTGGAATACCCGGTCTTGGTCTTGCGCGTCTTCGGCAGCTGCAGCTCTTCGAACAGCACCTCCTGGAGCTGCTTCGGTGAGCCGAGGTTCACTTCGCGGCCGATGGCCGCGAAGGCGCGCTGCGCGATCCCGTCGGCGCGCTCCGCGAGATCGGCTGAGAACGCCGAGAGCTTCTCGTGCGAGACGGCGACTCCCGCCAGCTCCATGTCGGCCAGCGCCATGAGGGTCGGCAGCTCGATCTCGCGCAGGACGACGGCGACCGCGTCGGGGAGTTCTGCGCGCAGCGCCTCGGTCACGCGGAGTGCGAACCAGGCGAGCTGTCCCGGCGTCGCGCCCTCGGTCTCGGGCACGAGCTGCGTCGGATCCGCCTCGGGGAGCTTCTCGTCGAGATACCGATCCACGAGATCGGCCAGCGTTCTGTCGGGGAAGCTCGGCCGCAGCAGCCACCCCGCCAGGATGGGATCGAACGCGAGCCCTCCGACGGGAACGCCCACTCGGCGAAGCGCCTTCACCTGGTTCTTGGCATCGCTGAGGATCTTCGGGGCCGGACCCGCCAGCCAGGATCCGAGCGCCGCGGACACCTCGTCGCTCCAGTCCGCCTCGGCCGCGGCATCCGTCGTGGCGACGCCGATGCGCCGGGGAGTGCCGCCCTCGACGACGAGGCTGATCGCGACCTCGCCGTCGGCGGACTCCACCCAGGTCGCGAGCTCCGCGGGGGTCACCTGCGCCGGCGTCGGCATCGGTTTCGCCGGACCCGCGGTGGAGGGCGCCATCGCCTCGTCGACCCCGGCGGCTTCGAACACGCGCGGGAGCAGCGTGCGGAACTCCAGCCGGGCGAAGATCTCGCGCACGGCCTGCGCGTCGATCGGGCGCACCTGCAGGTCGGCCGGTCCGACGGGCAGCTCCACGTCGGTCAGCAGGCGGTTGAGCGCTCGGTTGCGGCGGACATCGTCGAGGTGTTCGCGGAGATTTCCCCCGACGACGCCCTTGATCTCGTCGGAGCGCGACAGCAGCTCGTCGAGGGACCCGAACTGCGTCAGCCACTTCACCGCCGTCTTCTCGCCCACCTTCGGCACGCCGGGCAGGTTGTCGCTGGTCTCGCCCACGAGAGCGGCGATGTCGGGGTACTGCGCGGGCGGCAGGCCGTACTTCTCGAGGACCGCCGCGGGGTCGTACCGCTTGAGCTGCGACACACCCTGCACGTTCGGGTAGAGCAGCGTGACGTCGTCGGTGACGAGCTGGATGGTGTCGCGGTCGCCCGAGCAGACGAGGACCCGGAACCCCTGCTCGGCAGCCTGAGTGGCCAGGGTGGCGAGGATGTCGTCGGCCTCGATGTCCTCCTTCTGGAGCACGGGGATGCTCATGGCGGCCAGGCAGTCCTGCAGCAGCGGGATCTGCCCCTTGAACTCCGACGGCGTCTCGGAGCGGTTGGCCTTGTACTCGCTGTACTCGCGGGTGCGGAAGGACTGCCGCGACGTGTCGAACGCGACCGCCATGTGGGTCGGCTTCTCAGCCTTGATGAGGTTGACGAGCATGGCCAGGAACCCGTAGATGCCGTTGGTGTGCTGGCCGTCCTTCGTCGAGAAGTTGTCGACGGGGAGAGCGTAGAAAGCCCGGTACGCGAGCGAATGGCCGTCGACGACGAGGAGGGTAGGCTTTGCGGAGTCCGTCACCCCGACAGCCTAGTCGGGGCCTTCGACAGCCCTGTCCCGGTCGATCCCGAAGGTGCGCCATGCCCGAGAACTCCCCCGCCGACGCCGACGGTCTGGAGTGGGCATCGCGCCGCGGCATGGGTGCGCTGGCCGAGCGGATGGGGATGGCGTTCACCGAGTTCTCGGTGGAGCGGTGCGTCGCGACCATGCCGGTCGAGGGGAACACCCAGCCGGTCGGCCTCATGCACGGCGGTGCGTACGTCGTCCTCGGCGAGTCCCTCGGCTCGATGGCGGCGAACCTGCACGCGGGTCCCGGGCGACTCGCGGTCGGAGTCGACATCAACGCGACGCACACGCGCTCGGCGACGTCGGGGGTGGTGACCGGGGTGTGCACGCCGGTGCACCTCGGCCGCACCATCACCGTGCACGAGATCGTCGTGACCGACGATCAGGGCAGGCGCTGCTCGACCATCCGCATCACCAACCACATCCGCGTCATGCCCCGGGAATGACAGAGCGGATGCCGGAGGTTCCGGCATCCGCTCATCGTCGACGCTCGGGTGTCAGCCCTTCTTGGGCGCGAGCTGTTCGATGATGGCCTTGGCGACGTCCTGCATGGTGAGACGGCGATCCATCGACGCCTTCTGGATCCAACGGAAGGCCTCGGGCTCGCTCAAGCCCATCTTCTCGTTGAGGAGGCCCTTAGCGCGGTCCACGAGCTTGCGGGTCTCGAACCGCTCGACCATGTCGGCGACCTCGGCCTCGAGGGTGATGATCTGCTCGTAGCGGGCCAGGGCGATCTCGATCGCCGGCAGCAGGTCGTTGGGGGTGAAGGGCTTGACCACGTAAGCCAGGGCCCCTGCCTCGCTCGCGCGCTCGACGAGCTCCTTCTGGCTGAAGGCGGTGAGCAGCACGACCGGTGCGACGTGGTTCTTGCTGAGCTTCTCGGCCGCCGAGATGCCGTCGAGCTGGGGCATCTTGACGTCCATGATGACGAGGTCCGGACGCAGCTCGGTGGCCAGCTGGACCGCCGTCTCGCCGTCGCCGGCTTCTCCGACGACGTCGAAGCCGTTGTCGCGGAGGATCTCGACGATGTCGAGGCGGATCAGCGACTCGTCCTCCGCAACGACGACGCGACGAGGTGTCGAAGGGGCTGCGGGGACGTTCTGCTCTTGCTCGGTCACCATTGAATCCTACGGTATGGTCAATCGCGGACGTGCCCGGCCGGTGTGGCGGAATGGCAGACGCGACCGACTCAAACTCGGTTGCCCGAGAGGGCGTGTGGGTTCGACTCCCACCACCGGTACGCCCAGAGCGGCGCCCCGCCGAAGGCAGGGCGCCGCTCTGGTCCCGCGGGCGTCAGTCGCGCGTCTTGTAGATCGGCGCCTTGCCGTGTACCGCGTCTCCGACCTTGTGGATGCGGATGTCGTTGGTCGAGCCGATGATCCCGGGAGGGGAGCCCGAGATCACGACGACCTTGTCGCCCACCTTGGCCAGGTCGTTCGACAGCAGATAGTCGTCCACCTGGATGAACATCAGATCGGTGTGCGCGACGTGCTCGACGAGCGTCGACTGCACGCCCCAGGTCACCGCCATGCGGCGACGGATCGCGGGCTCCGGCGCGAACCCGATCATCGGGATGTGCGGACGCAGGCGCGACATCCGGCGGGCGGTGTCGCCGGACTCGGTGAAGATGCAGAGGTACTTGGCCTCGACGAACTCCGCCACCTCCATCGCGGCGAGGGTGATCGCGCCACCCTGCGTGCGCGGCTTGGTGGTGAGGGGGGCGATGCGCTCGAGACCGTGCTCTTCGGTGGACTCGATGATGCGCGCCATGGTCTCGACGACGATGACGGGGTACTCCCCCACGCTCGTCTCGCCGGACAGCATGACCGCGTCGGCGCCGTCGAGGACGGCGTTGGCGACGTCGCTGGTCTCGGCGCGGGTGGGCACCGGACTGTTGATCATCGACTCGAGCATCTGCGTCGCGACGATGACGGGCTTGGCCATGCGCCGGCAGAGCTCCACCGCGCGCTTCTGCACGATCGGCACCGCTTCGAGGGGCAGCTCGACGCCGAGGTCGCCGCGGGCGACCATGATGCCGTCGAACGCGTCGATGATCTCTTCGAGGTTGTCGACCGCCTGCGGCTTCTCGATCTTGGCGATGACCGGGACGTGACGTCCCTCCTCGGCCATGATGACGTGCACCCGCTGCACGTCCTTCGCGCTCCGGACGAACGAGAGCGCGATGAGGTCCGCACCCGCCTGGAGGCCCCAGCGCAGATCCGCTTCGTCCTTCTCCGACAGTGCGGGGACGTTCACGGCGACGCCGGGAAGGTTGATCCCCTTGTTGTTGGAGACCGGACCGCCGACGATGACCTTCGTGGTCACGACCGTCCCGTCGGATTCCACGACCTCGACACGGACCTTGCCGTCGTCGATCAGGAGGGTGTCGCCGGGCTTGACGTCCTGCGGCAGTCCCTTGAACGTGGTGGAGCAGATCTCCTTGGTGCCGGGGATGTCCTCGACGGTGATCTTGAAGATGTCGCCCTCGGCGAGCTCGTGGGGTCCGTCGGCGAAGCGGCCGAGGCGGATCTTCGGACCCTGCAGGTCCACGAGCACCGCCACGGCGCGTCCGGCGTCATCTGCCGCCTTGCGGACGTTGGCGAAGTTGTTCTCGTGGACCGAGTAGTCCCCGTGGCTGAGGTTGAAGCGGGCGACATCCACTCCGGCGTCGATGATGGCTCGCACCATCTCGTACGTCGAAGTCGCGGGGCCCAGGGTGGCGACGATCTTGGCGCGTCTCATTCCGTGCTTTCTCCGGTGGGGTATTCGGATGGCCGAAGGCCGTGGACAGCCTACGCGTGCTGCAGACCGATGGCGACATCGGTCGGGCGGACCGGGGCGGGCAGTTCCGTCTCGCCCATGAGGAACTCGTCGACGCGCGCTGCGGCGGCGCGTCCCTCGGCGATGGCCCACACGATGAGCGACTGACCGCGCCCCGCGTCGCCGGCCACGAACACGCCCGAAGCGGTCGCCTGGTACTCGTCGTCGCGGCGCAGGATGCCCCGGTCGGTGAACTGGGCGCCCAGCTGCTCCTCGAGTCCGGCGCGCTCGGGCCCGGTGAAGCCCATCGCGATGAGCACCAGGTCGGCGGGGATGTCGCGCTCCGTGCCGCTCTTGGGCACACGGCGGCCGTCGACGAACTCGGTCTCGGCCACGCGCAGCGCGCGCACCTCGCCGGCGTCGTTGCTCAGGAACTCCACGGTAGAGGCGAGGTAGCTGCGCTCCCCGCCTTCCTCATGGGCCGACGAGATCTCGAACACGGTCGGGGCCATCGGCCACGGCTGGTGGTCGGGGCGCTCGGAGGGCGGCTGCTTGCCGATCGCGAGGTTGGTGACGCTCAGGGCGCCGTGGCGGTGCGCCGTTCCGATGCAGTCCGCGCCGGTGTCGCCGCCGCCGATGACCACGACGTGCTTGCCCTCGGCGCTGATCTGGTTCGGCACGCTGTCTCCTGCGACCGCACGGTTGGACTCGACGAGGTACTCCATGGCGAAGTGCACGCCGGCGAGGTCGCGGCCCGGGATGGGGAGGTCTCGCGGGATCGTCGCGCCGGTCGCGATGACCACCGCGTCATAGCGGGCCCGCAGGTCCGCCCACGAGATGTCCTTGCCGATCTCGACGCCCGCTCGGAAGCGCGTGCCCTCGTCCTGCATCTGCCGGAGGCGCGATTCGAGGTGGCGCTTCTCCATCTTGAAATCGGGGATGCCGTAGCGCAGGAGTCCGCCGATCCGGTCGTCGCGCTCGAAGACCGCGACGGTGTGACCCGCGCGGGTCAGCTGCTGGGCTGCGGCCAGACCCGCAGGTCCGGACCCGACGACGGCGACCGTCTTGCCGGTGAGGCGGCCCGGAGGCTCCGCTTCCACCCACCCGTTCGCGAAGGCCTCGTCGATCGTCGAGACCTCGATCTGCTTGATCGTCACGGCGGGCTGGTTGATGCCCAGCACGCACGCGCTCTCGCAGGGGGCCGGGCACAGGCGGCCTGTGAACTCGGGGAAGTTGTTGGTGGCGTGCAGGCGCTCGATGGCCGAGCGCCCCTCGCCGCGCCACGTGAGGTCGTTCCACTCCGGGATCAGATTGCCCAGGGGGCAGCCCTGATGACAGAACGGGATGCCGCAGTCCATGCACCGCCCCGCCTGTCGGCGGATGACGGCGGAATCGGCGTTCTCGTACACTTCCTTCCAGTCCATGATGCGGACCGGAACGGGCCGGCGGGGCGGGAGCTCCCGCTCGGTGACTTTCAGAAAGCCCTTCGGGTCAGCCACCCGTCACCTCCAGAATGCGTCCCCAGACGACGTCGCCGTCGGGGTCGAGCCCCTCGGCGACCGCCGCCTGGCGGGTCTGCAGCACGGCCGCGTAGTCGCGCGGGAGCACCCGCACGAACCGGCCGAGCTCGTTGTCGAAGTCGTCGAGCATCGCCTGCGCGAGCGTCGACCCGGTCTCGGCGACGTGCTGCACCAGCAGGTCGCGCAGGATCTCGGCATCGCCGGATCCCAGTTCACCGAGCTCCAGCTCGCCCGCCGCGAGCGCCTCGCGGTTGACCAGTTCGCGCTGGAGGCCGTAGACGTAGGCGGTTCCGCCCGACATGCCGGCCCCGAGGTTGCGGCCGGTGTCGCCGAGGATGACCGCGAGGCCGCCCGTCATGTATTCGAGCGCGTGGTCGCCGACGCCTTCGACGACGGCCGTGGCTCCGGAGTTGCGGACGAAGAACCGTTCGCCCACCACGCCGCGCAGGAACATCGTGCCCTGCGTCGCGCCGTAGCCGATGACGTTGCCCGCGATGACGTTCTGCGACGCATCGAAGGTGGCCCCGCGCGGCGGACGCACGACGATCTGGCCGCCGGACAGGCCTTTGCCCACGTAGTCGTTGGAGTCGCCCTCGAGTCGCAGGGTGATGCCGGCCGGGAGGAACGCCCCGAACGACTGCCCCGCAGATCCGGTGAGGTCGATCTCGATCGATCCGGTCGGCAGGCCGTTGGCGCCGTGCGCGCGCGTGACGTGGTGACCGAGCATGGTCCCGACCGCGCGGGCGGTGTTGCGGATCGGCAGGCCGATGCGAACGTGACCACCGTGGGCGATCACATCCTGGGCCCGCTCGATCAGCGCGACGTCGAAATGCTCGTCGAGCTCGTGGTCCTGCGGGCGGAAGTTCCTTCGCGGCTCGTCTTCTGCGAAGACGGGTCCGCCGATGACGGGGGCCAGGTCCAGCCCGCTCGCCTTCCAATGGTGGATGGCACCGTCGACATCGAGCAGCTCGGTGTGGCCGATCGCCTCATCGAGCGTGCGGAAGCCGAGCTCCGCGAGATACTCGCGCACCTCTTCGGCGATGAACTCCATGAAGTTCACGACGAACTCGGGTTTGCCCGTGAACCGGGCGCGCAGCGCGGGGTTCTGCGTGGCGACGCCCACCGGGCAGGTGTCGAGGTGGCACACGCGCATCATGATGCAGCCCGAGACCACGAGCGGCGCCGTGGCGAAGCCGAACTCCTCGGCGCCCAGCAGTGCGCCGACGATCACGTCGCGCCCGGTCTTGAGCTGACCGTCGACCTGCACCACGACGCGGTCCCGCATGCCGTTGAGCATGAGGGTCTGTTGCGTCTCGGCGAGTCCCAGCTCCCACGGCGTGCCGGCGTGCTTGAGAGAATTCAGAGGGCTCGCGCCCGTGCCGCCGTCCTGCCCCGAGACGAGGATGACATCGGCCAGCGCCTTGGCGGTGCCCGCCGCGACGGCGCCGATCCCCGACTGGCTCACGAGCTTGACGTGCACGCGTGCGCCCGGGTTGGCGCGCTTGAGATCGAAGATGAGCTGCTTGAGGTCTTCGATCGAGTAGATGTCGTGATGCGGGGGCGGGGAGATGAGACCGACGCCGGCCGTCGCATGACGCGTGCGGGCGACCCACGGGTAGACCTTCGTCGGCGGCAGCTGTCCGCCCTCACCGGGCTTGGCGCCCTGGGCGAGTTTGATCTGGATGTCGTCGGACTCCGTCAGATAGAGGCTCGTGACGCCGAACCGGCCGGAGGCCACCTGCTTGATGGCGCTGCGGCGCTCCGGGTCGAGGAGTCGGTCGACGTCCTCGCCGCCCTCGCCGGTGTTGGACTTGCCGCCGATGCGGTTCATCGCCACAGCGAGCGTCTCGTGCGCCTCCTGCGAGATGGAGCCGTAGCTCATCGCGCCGGTCGAGAAGCGCTTGACGATCGCCGACACCGGCTCCACCTCGTCGAGGGGAACGGGCGTGCGCTGTTCGGTCTTCAGCCGGAACAGTCCACGCAGCGTCTTCAGCTCGTGGGCCTGGTCGTCGACGAGCTTGGTGTACTCGCGGAAGATGTCGTAGCGACGTGTCCGCGTGGAGTGCTGCAGACGGAACACGGTCTCGGGGTTGAACAGGTGAGGCGACCCGTCGCGACGCCACTGGTACTCGCCACCGGTCCACAACCGCTCGTGGGCCCGTACGGCTGCGTCCTCGGGGTATGCGTACGCGTGGCGAGCGGCGTTCTCGGCGGCGATGACGTCGAGCCCCACTCCCCCGAGCTTCGTCTCGGTCCCCGTGAAGAAGGCGTCGACGAACTCGTGCGACAGGCCGATCGCCTCGAACACCTGAGCACCCGCGTACGACGACACCGTCGAGATGCCCATCTTCGACATGATCTTCAGCACACCCTTGCCGAGGGCGTAGATCAGGTTCTTGACGGCCTTCTCGGGGGTGACGCCGTTGATGTACCCGGCGCGGACGAGGTACTCCACCGTCTCCATGGCCAGATACGGGTTGACCGCGGACGCACCGTAGCCGATCAGCGTCGCGACGTGGTGGACCTCCCGCACGTCTCCGGCCTCGACGACGAGCCCGACCTTCATCCGGGTCTGCTTGCGGATGAGGTGGTGGTGCACGGCCGCGAGCATGAGCAGCGACGGGATCGGTGCCAGGTCCTTGTTCGAGTCGCGGTCGCTCAGGACGATGAACTCCGCGCCGTCCTCGATGGCGTGATCGACCTCGACGCACATCTGCTCGAGCCGCTTGCGCATGCCCTTGTGTCCGGCTTCGACGCGGTACAGCCCGCGGATCGTGACCGAGCTCCGCCCGGGCAGGGCCGTGTCGATGTGCTGGATCTTGGCCAGCTCGTCGTTGTCGATGACAGGGAAGTCGAGGGTGACCGTCCGGGCGTGGTCGGGTCCCCACGTCAGCAGGTTCCGCTCGGGGCCGAGACCCAGCGAGAGCGAGGTGACGACTTCTTCGCGGATGGAGTCCAGCGGCGGGTTGGTGACCTGCGCGAACTGCTGGGTGAAGTAGTCGAAGAGCAGCCGTGGACGATCGCTGAGGACGGCCACCGGCGTGTCGCTGCCCATCGCCCCGAGCGGCTCGGCGCCGTTCTGGCCCATGGGGGTCAGGAGGATCTTGACCTCCTCCTCGGTGTACCCGAAGGTGCGCTGACGGCGCGTGATCGAGGCGATCGGGTGCACGATGTGCTCGCGCTCGGGAAGGTCGGCGAGCTTGACGCGACCGGCATCCAGCCACTCCTGCCAGGGCTCGAGGGTAGCCAGCTCGCGCTTGATCTCCTCGTCCTCGACGATGCGGCGCTGTGCGGTGTCGACGAGGAACATGCGGCCCGGGCGCAGTCGGCCACGACGCTTGATCCGGGCGGGTTCGAAGTCGAGAACGCCGGTCTCGCTGCCGATCACGATGAGACCGTCGGTTGTCTCGGTCCAGCGGCCCGGACGCAGTCCGTTGCGGTCGAGGGTCGCACCGACGAGGGTGCCGTCGGTGAAGATCAGGGCGGCCGGCCCGTCCCACGGCTCCATCTGTCCCGAGTGGTACTCGTAGAACGCGCGCAGGTCGGGATCCATGTCGGCCTGCTTCTCGTAGGCCTCGGGAACCATCATCATGATCGCGTGCGGAAGGCTCCTGCCGGTGAGGGTGAGCAGTTCCAGCACCTCGTCGAACGACGCCGAGTCACTGGCCCCCGGTGTGCAGATGGGAAGGAGCGGCTCGATCTCGCCGAGCAGCTCGGACTCGAGCTGCGAGTGCCGCGCCCGCATCCAGTTGCGGTTGCCGTTGACGGTGTTGATCTCGCCGTTGTGGGCGAGCATCCGCAGGGGCTGCGCGAGCGGCCACGACGGGAAGGTGTTGGTGGAGTAGCGCGAGTGGACGACCGCGAGCTCCGAGGCGAACCGCTCGTCCTGGAGATCGGGGTAGAACGGCTCCAGCTGGAGCGTGGTGACCATGCCCTTGTAGCCCAGGGTGCGCGAGGACAGCGACACGAAGTACGCGTTGAGCTCGGTGCGCGCACGCTTGCGCAGCCGGAACGTGCGGCGATCGAGGGCGAGCCCGGACAGGGCGGGGGCGTCCCCCACCGCCGGCCGAGAGACGAACAGCTGCTCGAACGCCGGTCGAGCGTCGAACGCGAGCCGGCCGAGATTCTCGTCGGACGTCGGCACTTCGCGCCAGCCGAGCACCTCGAGGTTCTCGCTCGCGGCGAGGCGCTCGATGCCGGCCTTCTGTGCAGCGCGCTCCTCCTCGCCGCGGGGCAGGAAGATCATGCCGGCGGCGTACTCCCCCGTGGGGGGCAGGTCGAAGTCGACGACGGCTCGCAGGAACTCGTCGGGCATCTGCGTGAGGATGCCCGCGCCGTCGCCGGTTCCGGCATCCGACCCGATGGCTCCGCGGTGCTCGAGGTTGCGCAGCGCGGTCAGGGCCAGGTCGATGATGTCGTGACCGGCGTGACCGCGCAGGGTCGCCACCATGGCCAGACCGCAGGCGTCCTTCTCGAAGTCGGGGTTGTACATCCCCTGCTTGGGGGGGAACGCGTCCAGTCGGTGCGCGCTTGCCGCCTCGGACGAGGCGCCGTGACGGGGGCTCGAAGAAGCCATACCTACCGTCCTCACGTTGATGCTCAAGATGGGACGACGTCGGCCCGGGGTGCTCCGCCATGGGAGCATGCGTTATTTCGTGGCGACAGAGCTTGTGGCTGTGCTCGCGGGGACGTCGTCGGACTGCGGTTCGCTGACGTCGACGAAGTCATCGGTGTTCTGCGATTGTACAGAACCTTCGGGCGCCCACTCGCGGCCCGGCACGTACGGGGACGGCTCGAAGCCCGGGTGGCGGCGCTTCTGGATGACGATGATGGCCAGGCCGATGACGACGCCGAGGATGGCCGCCCACACGTTGGTGCGCAGCCCGAGGATGATCTCGCTCGGATCGATGCGGATGGACTCCCACACGATGCGGCCCGCGCTGTACCACGCCAGGTAGGCGCCGAACAGGCGCCCCCACTGCATGCGCGTGCCGCGTCCCAGCCACAGCAGGACCGCGACGCCGAGGACGTTCCAGACGACCTCGTACAGGAACGTGGGGTGGAAGAGGGTCCCCGCTTCGAGGCCGGGCGGGAAGGCGGCGTTGTCGCTGTCGATCTCGAGACCCCAGGGCAGGTCGGTGGGAAGCCCGAACAGCTCCTGGTTGAACCAGTTGCCGAACCTGCCGATGGCCTGGGCGAGCAGGATGCCGGGAGCCAGGGCGTCCGCGAAGGTCCAGAAGCGGATCCCGGTCCAGCGGCATCCGAGCCAGGCTCCGACGGCCCCGCCGATCAGGGCGCCGTAGATCGCGATGCCGCCCTCCCAGATGTACAGGGCGGTCAGCGGATCCGCGCCGGGTCCGAAGTAGAAGTCCCAGTGGGTGAGCACGTGGTAGATCCGAGCCGCCACGATCGCCAGGGGGACCGCGACGAGGGCGATGTCGATGACGACCCACGGCTCCGCACCGCGTCTGGTGAGGCGGTGATTGGTCAGCAGGACGGCGGCGATGATGCCGGCGATGATGCACAGCGCGTAGAAGTGGATGCGCAGGGGGCCGAGGTCGATGAAGCTCACCGAGGGGCTCGGGATGCTGGAGACGACGCTGAGAGCGAAGCTGTTCGCGGCGTGGATCATGGCAGTCGAGGTCCTTGGAGTCGGGATCGCCGGCGTCGGCCGACGTGAGAAGTCTAGAGCGCGTGAGTCGCCGTGCCCGCGGCGAGCTCGCGCGCGGTCGCCGACAGACCCGGCACACCGCCGTCGCGGAGAGCCCGGACGAGGGCGGTTCCGACGATCGCACCGTCGGCGTACTCGAGTACGCCCGACACCTGACCGGGGGTCGAGATGCCGATGCCGACGCACGCGTGCTGGGCGCCGTGCGCGCGAAGCCGCTCGACCAGCGTGCGGGCGGCCGCATCCAGCTCGGCCCGCTCACCGGTGATGCCCATGGTCGAGACGGTGTAGACGAAGCCGGTGGAGCGGGAGACGATGAGCTCGAGCCGCTCGTCCGTCGAGGTGGGAGCGGCAAGGAACACCCGGTCCAGCCCCGTGCGCTCGCTCGCGGCGATCCACTCCTCCGCCGCATCCGGGGTGATGTCCGGAGTGATCAGACCCGCGCCGCCGGCGGCCAGGAGCTCGTCGGCGTAGCGGTCGACGCCGAACTGCATGACGGGGTTCCAGTACGTCATGACGAGCACCGGGACGTCCACGCGCCGCGTGATCTCGCGGACCGCGGTGAAGGTGTCACGGAGCTTGAATCCCGCAGCGAGCGCCGTCTGCGTCGCCTCCTGGATGACCGTGCCGTCCATGACCGGATCGGAATACGGCGGCCCGAGCTCGAGCACGTCCGCTCCGGCTTCGGCAAGGGCGACGGCGGCGTCGATGCTCGTCTGCAGGTCGGGGAACCCGAGCGGCAGGTACCCGACGAAGGCGCCGCGACCGGCGTCGTGCGCGGCTTGGATGGCGGCGGCGACGCGAGAGGTCACAGCTTCGTCCCCTCGCCCTTGGCTTCGTCCGCGGGCCCCGCGGGCGCCACCGGCGAGCCGTTGTGGAGCGCCTCGGCGTCGTAGAGCTCGAACCAGCGCGCCGCGGTGTCCATGTCCTTGTCGCCGCGGCCCGAGAGGTTGATCGCGAGGATCGCGTCGGGGCCGAGCTCGCGTCCGATCCGCAGTGCCCCCGCCAGCGCGTGGGCGGACTCGATCGCGGGGATGATCCCCTCGGTGCGCGAGAGCAGCCGCAGCGCCTCCATGGCTTCGGTGTCGGTGGCCGGGATGTACTGCGCCCGACCGATCGCGGCGAGCCACGCGTGCTCCGGGCCGACGCCGGGGTAGTCCAGACCCGCCGAGATGGAGTGGGACTCCACGGTCTGGCCGTCCTCGTCCTGCAGCACGAAGGTCCGTGCGCCGTGGAGCACGCCGGCGCGTCCTCGCTCGATCGAGGCGGCGTGGCGTGGCGTGTCGACGCCGTCGCCGGCGGCTTCCACTCCGTAGAGCTTCACGTCGGCGTCGTCGAGGAAGGCGTCGAACATGCCGATGGCGTTGGATCCTCCGCCCACGCAGGCGAAGACGGCATCCGGCAGCCGGCCGACCTCGTCGAGCAGCTGAGCGCGGGCCTCCTCGCCGATGACCTTCTGGAAGTCCCGCACCATGGCGGGGAAGGGATGCGGACCGGCTGCGGTCCCGAAGATGTAGTTGGTGGTCTCGACGCTGGCGACCCAGTCGCGGTAGGCGTCGTTGATGGCGTCCTTCAGCGTGCGGGATCCGGTCGTGACGGGGACGACCTCCGCGCCGAGCAGGCGCATCCGGGCCACGTTGAGCGCCTGACGCTCGGTGTCGACCTCGCCCATGTAGATCGTGCAGTCGAGACCGAACAGTGCGGCTGCGGTCGCGGTGGCCACGCCGTGCTGGCCGGCGCCGGTCTCGGCGATCACGCGCGTCTTGCCCAGGCGCTTGGTCAGCAGCGCCTGGCCGAGCACGTTGTTGATCTTATGCGAGCCGGTGTGGTTGAGGTCCTCGCGCTTGAGGAAGACGCGCCCGCCTCCGGCGTGGGCGGCGAAGCGGGGCACCTCGGTGATGATCGAGGGGCGACCCGCGTAGGTGCGCAGCAGATGCGTGAACTCGGCCTGGAAAGCAGGGTCCGCTTTGGCCGCCTCGTACTCGACGGTGAGCTCGTCGATCGCGGCGATGAGGGACTCGGGCATGTACCGGCCGCCGAAGTCTCCGAAGAACGGTCCGGGTGCTTCTCGCAGGCTCACAGCGTCTCCTCACGTGCGCCGCGCGAGTCGCCCGCCTCGAGGAACGCGGCCATGGTGGTGACGGGGTCGCCCGTCACCAGGGCTTCGCCGATCAGCACGACGTCGGCGCCCGCTCGGCGGTAGTGGGTGACGTCGGCGGGGGTGAGAACCGCGGACTCCGCGATCTTCACCGCATCGGCGGGGATCCGCTCGACGAGCCGGCCGAACAGGTCGCGGTCCAGCTCGAAGGTCGAGAGGTCGCGGGCGTTGACGCCGATGAGGCGGGCGCCGACGTCGGCGGCCCGGTCGACTTCGTCGGCCGAGTGCGTCTCGACCAGGGGGGTCATTCCCAGCTCGAGGGTGAGGGCGTGCAGTCGGGTCAGCACGGAATCGTCGAGGGCCGCCACGATCAGCAGCACGAGATCGGCGCCCGCCGCGCGGGCCTCGATCACCTGGTACTCGGTGGCGATGAAGTCCTTGCGCAGGACCGGGACGCTGACGGCGGCGCGTACGGCTTCGAGATCGGCGAGGCTGCCCTTGAACCGGCGGCCCTCGGTGAGGACCGAGATCGCGGACGCACCCCCCTGCTGGTACAGCAGGGCCTGGAGGGCGGGATCGGGGATCGCGGCGAGGTCGCCGCGGGACGGGCTCGCGCGCTTGACCTCGGCGATGATGCGCACACGCTCCGCGGGAGCGAGGGCGGCGAGGGCGTCACGCGCGGGAGCCTGTGCGGCGGCGGCACGCTCGACCTCTGCCAGAGGCCTCGAGGATGCGCGCGTCTCGGCGTCCTGTACCGCGCCGGCCGTGAGGTCGGCGAGAACCATCAGTGCTCTTTCGTCAGGTACTTCGAACCGCCGACGCCGTACCCGGCCTTGGCCATCGCCCAGCCGACGATCAGTCCGACGAGGACGAGGGCGGCGGACGCCCACACGAGCCAGGCCACAGAGAAGAAGAACGCGACCGTGCCGATCGTGATCGCGACGAGCATGATCACGACAGCGGTCCAGGCGGCGGGCGAGTGTCCGTGGCCGGGATCGCCGATGGGGTTGCTCATGGATGTCCTCCGGAAGTGCGCGGGCCCCGCAAGTCTAGCGGGTCGATGAGGTGGGATCCTCGCCCCGGGACAGGTCGTCCCACGAGTCGATGGCGTCGTGCGGGCGCGACGACGCGGCGTCCTCGTCGCGCGGCGCAGGGCCGGTCCGGTACCGCCGATCGCTCGCGGCCCAGTGATGCGCGGTCACGAGCACGAAGGCGCCGGCCGCCAGGAGCAGCATCCCGCAGACCAGTGAGATCGCGGGCCACGGCGTGGCGGCGATGTCGGAGACGAGGTCCGAGACGGCGCCGATGCCGGTGATGCCGGTCGCCTCCGTCACGGCGGCGGCGACCGACTGCACGGGCGGGTCGACGACGACAGGCCAGACGAGGGCGAGCAGCGCGCCGCCGATGAGCGCGCAGAGGACGCCGAACGCGTAGCGGAGGATCGGCCCCGCGATGGACAGCGCCGCTCCCAGTGCCAGAGCCGCGAGGTTCAGCGGCGTGAGCAGGGCCACGGCGTCGGCGCCGGCGACCTGCAGCGGCTCGGAGGCGCCGTCGCGCAGTGTGGCGGAGAGCCACACCTGTGTGGACGAGATGACGCCGAGGGCTGCCGCGGCCAGGATGACCAGGACGGCGATCAGGCGCGCGCGTCGATTCACGGTGCGGTGAAGGGGTCGAGGTCGTCGGCGTCGAAGCACGTGCGCGTGCCGGTGTGGCAGGCGACCCCCACCTGGTCGACGGTGATCAGCACGGCATCGCCGTCGCAGTCGAGCCGCGCTCCTCGCACCAGCTGGATGTGGCCGGAGGTGTCGCCCTTGCGCCAGTACTCGCGCCGGGATCGCGACCAGAAGGTCACGCGTCCCTCGGTGAGGGTGCGGCGCAGGGCCTCGGCGTCCATCCAGCCCAGCATGAGCACCTCGCCGCTGTCCCACTGCTGGATGATGGCGGCGACCAGTCCGTCGGCGTTGAACGCGACGCGCTCGATGCGCTCCTGCACGGTGCCGCTCACGCCGCCACCACCTCGCGCACGTCGATGCCGTCGGCGCGCATCGCGGCCTTGACGTCGCCGACGGTGAGCTGTCCGGAGTGGAAGACGGATGCCGCCAGGACCGCGTCCGCCCCCGCCGAGATCGCCGGACCGAAATGCTCCGCGCTGCCGGCTCCTCCCGACGCGATCACGGGGACGCTGGAGACCTCGCGCATGAGGGCGACGAGCTCCAGGTCGAAACCCTGCTTCGTCCCGTCGGCGTCGATCGAGTTCACCAGCAGTTCCCCTGCGCCCCGCTCGATGGCTTCGCGCGCCCAGGCCAGCGCATCCAGGGCCGTCTCGGTGCGACCGCCGTGTGTGGTCACGACGAACCCCGAGTCCGTCGTGGGCGATCGCTTGACGTCCAGCGACAGCACGAGCACCTGCGCGCCGAAGCGGTCCGCGATCTCGTCGAGGAGGGCGGGGCGCGCGATGGCGGCCGAGTTCACCCCGATCTTGTCCGCACCCACGCCCAGGAGACGCGCGACGTCCTCGGTGGTGCGCACCCCTCCCCCGACGGTGAGCGGGATGAAGACCTCTTCCGCCGTGCGGCGGACGACGTCGTAGGTGGTCGCCCGCTCGTCGACGGTCGCGGTCACGTCGAGGAACGTGAGCTCGTCGGCACCCTGACGGAAGTATTCGCGAGCCAGTTCGACCGGGTCGCCCATATCGCGGAGGTTCTCGAAATTGACGCCCTTCACCACGCGACCGGCGGCCACGTCGAGGCACGGGATGACCCGGCAGACGAGGCTCATCAGAGTCTCGCGTTGTGGATCGCGGTCACCAGGATCGCCCGGGCGCCGATGGCGTAGAGGTCGTCCATCACCTTGTTGACGCTCTTACGGGCGACCATGACCCGCACCGCGACCCACTCCGGGTCGCGCAGCGGCGAGATGGTCGGGGACTCGATGCCCCCCGCGATCGCGACCGCTTCGTCGACCAGGGATGCCGGCAGGTCGTAGTCGACCATGACGTAGCGCCGGGCGACCATCACCCCGCGGAGCCTGCGCAGCAGCGTCTCGGTGCCGTCGGCGTCGGTCGGGCCGGCGATGAGCACGGCCTCGGATTTCAGGATCTCGGGCCCGAAGACCTCGAGCCCGGCCTGACGGAGGGTGGTGCCGGTCTCGACCACGTCGGCGATCGCGTCGGCCACGCCGAGGCGGACCGCGGATTCCACCGCGCCGTCGAGGGGGACGAGGTCCACTGCCACGCCGTGGGAGTCCAGGAAGGAGTCCACCAGCCCGGGGTAGGACGTGGCGATGCGGACGCCGTCGAGGTCGGTCAGTTCGCGGAAGCGGCCGGGCGGGGCGGCGAAGCGGAAGGTCGACCCGGCGAAGCCCAGGGCCTCGATCTCGCGGGCACCGGGCATGCGGGCGTCGCGGAGCAGATCCCGTCCGGTGATGCCGACGTCGAGGGCGCCGGAGCCGACGTAGGTGGCGATGTCCTTCGGGCGCAGATAGAAGAACTCGACCTCGTTGACCGGGTCGATGATGTGCAGGTCCTTGGGGTCCCGGCGTCCGGTGTAACCGGCCTCGGAGAGCATGTCCGAGGCGGTTTCGGCGAGTGATCCCTTGTTGGGCACGGCGATGCGCAGCATGGTTCGGCTTTCTCGTTCGTGGCGGGCGGGAGGCGGCTCAGAGATGTCGGTAGACATCCTCGAGGCTCAGGCCCTTGGCCAGCATGAGCACCTGCAGGTGGTAGAGCAGCTGCGAGATCTCCTCGGCGGCGGCATCCGAGGATTCGTACTCGGCGGCCATCCACACCTCGGCGGCCTCTTCGACGATCTTCTTGCCGATGGCGTGGACGCCGGCGTCGAGCTGCGCGACGGTTCCCGATCCCTCGGGCCGCTCGGCCGCTTTGGCGGAGAGCTCCGCGAACAGTGCGTCGAACGTCTTCACCCTGCAAGGGTAGCGAACGGCGCGCCGCGCCCGCGCCGCGCCCGCGCCGCGTGACGCCCGTCAGTGCCGGTGGTGGCGTTCGGCGGCGGCGCGCAGTCCCGAGATCGCCGACTCGGGATCGTCGGCGCCGAAGACGGCGGAGCCGGCCACGAAGGTGTCGGCGCCCGCCTCGGCCGCCTGCGCGATCGTCGATTCTCCGATGCCCCCATCCACCTGCAGCCACACCGACGAGCCGCGGGTACGCGCTTCGTCGGCCAGGAGGCGCAGCTTCGGCATCGTCTCGGGCATGAAGGACTGCCCCCCGAATCCGGGTTCGACCGTCATGACCAGGATCTGATCGAACTCGTTGAGCACGTCGAAGAGTCCTTCGACGGGCGTCCCGGGCTTCACGGCGACGCCGGCGCGCGCTCCCCGCGCGCGAAGGGCACGGGCGAGGGCGACGGGCTCGGCCGCAGCCTCGAGGTGGAACGTGACCGACGCGGCGCCGAGCTCGGCGTACTCCGGGGCCCACCGGTCCGGGGAGTCGATCATCAGGTGGACGTCCAGCGGAACGGGGCTGGTCTGCTGTATGCGCTCGACCATCTGGGGTCCGAATGTGAGGTTCGGCACGAAGTGGTTGTCCATCACATCGACATGGACGAAGTCCGCCGCGGCGATGCGGGCGAGCTCTGCCTGCATGTTCACGAAGTCGGCCGCGAGGATGCTGGGGTTGATGCGGATGCCGTCGTCCCGGGTCTCTTCGCGATGTCGCACGCGTCCATTATGACCGAGCCCGGCATCCGCCCCGGGCCGGCAGACACCTCACACGCGCTGGAGCAGCGAGATCGACATGGCGTCGGTGCCGTGGCGGTGCGGCCACAGCTGCGCGCGTCCGGACCCGTCCTTCTGCGCCGGGAGGTCGAGCTCGCCGACGCTCGCGGTGGCGACGGCGTCGCGCGCCGACAGCTCGGTCGCGGCTGCGCCCCACTCCCGCCTGACCTCCGCGACGACCGCCGCGGTCTCTGCCAGGTGCGGTGAACAGGTCACGTAGGCGACGACGCCACCCGGCGCGAGCGCCCCGAGAGCGGCGCTGAGGAGCCCCGTCTGCAGGCTCGACAGCTCCGGGACGTCGGCGGGCGACTTGCGCCACCGCGCTTCCGGACGTCGCCGGAGGGCGCCCAGGCCCGTGCAGGGCGCGTCCACGAGGATGCGGTCGTAGGTGCCCGGGGCTGCTTCCGCCCGCACCCGACCGTCCTGCTCCGACACCGGGATGTCGGAGGGGATGCCGGCGACCGCCCGCCGGACCAGGCCCGCGCGGGCGGGTGAGATCTCGTTCGCCTCGAGGCGGGCGCCGTGCGCGAGAGCCTCGGCAGCGAGCACCGCCGTCTTGCCGCCGGGGCCGGCGCACAGATCGAGCCACCGCTCGCCGCTGCGCACCGGGGCGAAGCGGGTGAGGGCGAGCGCGGCCAGCTGCGATCCTTCGTCCTGAACGCGCACGCGACCCTCGGACGCGGTCACCGTCGCCTCGGGGTCGCCGCCGCCGAGCCGGAAGCCCAGCGGTGAGTAGGCCGTGCGGCGGACGTCCGCGGGGACCTCGGCCAGGCCGGGAAGGGCTGCCATCGTCACGCGCGGCGAGATGTTGTCGGCGCTCAGGAGCGCTTCGAGTTCGTCTGCCCGTCCCTCGGCGGCCAGTGCGCGACGGAAGGCGCGCACCACCCAGACGGGATGCGAGTAGACCAGGCCGAGGCGCTCGTCGTCCGAGCGGGCGGTCTCGGCGACGCGGGTCATCCACTCCCCCGGCGTGTCGCGGGCGATCCGCCGCAGGACGGCGTTGGCGAAGCCGGCGGGTCCGCGGCCGAGCACGGTGCGCGCCAGCTCGACGGACTCGTTGACGGCCGCGTGGCTGGCCACACGCGTGGCCAGCAGCTGGTGGACTCCCAGGCGCAGGGCGTCCAGCACCTCCGGGTCGATCTCGAGGACGCTGCGTTCGGCGGCGATCCCGATGATCGCGTCGTACGTGCCCTGCCGTCGAAGCGTGCCGTAGGTGAGCTCGGTCGCGAGTCCTGCGTCGGCGGTCGACAGACCGGCCCGCTCGATGGCCTTCGGCAGCAGCAGGTTCGCGTAGGCGTCCGACTCGTGCACGGCGCGGAGGGTGTCGAAGGCGACGCGGCGCGCCTGGCTCACGCGGCTCACGATCCGGCCACCGGGTCGGGCGTGCGCAGGCCCCGCCACCAGTCGGCGGCGTTCATCATGCCCTTGCCCGCGGGCTGGACCGCGCGCAGCACGACCGGGTCGGTGCCTGTTCCCACGAGGACCTCACGGCCGTGCAAGGCCATCGAGCCGGGCGCGAGGGTCGGGCTGTCGGCGGGCGCGGACGTCGCCGCGCCGATCTTGAGCCGGACGCCGTCGATGGTGGTGTGGGCGCCGGGTTCGGGGGTCACGCCGCGCACGCGGGCGAGCACGGCATGGCTCGTGTCGTGCCAGCGGATACGTGCATCCTCGAGTGTGAGCTTGGGCGCGAGGGTCGGCGCGCCCGTTTGGGGCGTGGCCACGGCGGTGCCGGCCGCGATGCCGTCGACGACGTCGGCGAGGACGTCCGCTCCGAGGACGGCCAGATCGGCCAAGAGGTCGGATGCCGTCGCGTCGGACGGGATGGGAACGCGGCTCTCGGCGAAGACGTCACCGGCGTCGAGCTCGGGCACGAGCTGGAAGACACTGGCGCCGGTCTCGGTGTCTCCGGCGATCAGGGCGTGCTGCACCGGGGCGGCGCCGCGCCAGCGCGGCAGGAGGGAGAAGTGGAGGTTGATCCAGCCGTATGCGGGCGCGGACAGCAGGGGCTCGCGCACGAGACCGCCGTAGGCCACGATGACCCCCAGATCCGGGGTGGTGGCGGCGATGCGCGCAGCGGCGTCGGCGTCGAGCCTGTCGGTCTTGATGACCGGGATCCCGAGTTCGGCGGCGGTGGTGGCGACGGGCGACGGTGTCAGCACCCGTCTGCGTCCGAGCGGTGCGTCCCGGCGACTGACCACGGCGACCACCTCGTGCGGCGAGGCCGCCAGGCGGCGGAGGGAGGGGACGGCCGCTTGGGGCGTCCCGGCGAACACGAGGCGCATGTGGCTCCTCACACGTCGAGATCGGGCACGTCGACCCGCACTCTGAGTGTATTGCGGGGGCCGGGCGGGCGACCCTTCGCCCGCCGTGCGGCCAGGGCGTCCGAGACGACCGCGGCGCGCAGGCTCTGGGTCACGCGTGCTCCCACAGCGTAGTCGAATCGCAGGACGGCCCGGATCCCGGTGTCGGTGGCCACCGGCCCCAGCACATCGCCGTCCGAGAGTTCGGGGACATCGTGGCGAAGGGCCGCCACGGCGGTGTCCACCGCCGCTCGGGCGCCCTCGACGACGGCGACCCGCACGGTCGGCGGCATCCTCAGCTCCGCGCGATCGGCCAGCTCCGCGCGCGCGTAGGCGGCGTGCGTCCAGGTGGCCAGCGCGCGGGCGACGGGGCCGGCCACCCCCACCAGGTGCACGGGAGCCCCCCGGGCGGCCAGGGCGGCGGCTGCCGACCACCATCGCAGGCACGACTCTCCGATCCGGAGGTCCTCGGCCATCAGCATCCGTTCGCCGTCCAGCAGGATGACCGCGCGATACCCGCCTGCCGCCAGGGGCTCGGCGCCGCGGGTGGCGATGACCAGCGCCGGCCGCTCGTCGACGTGCGAGACCGGATGATCGCCGTCGGCGACGATCACCCGGATGCCGGGGAATGCGCGGCCGAGCTCGTCCGCGGTCCGCTCGCTGCCGGCGGAGGCCATGCGCACGCGCGTGGATCGGCAGTGGGGGCACGCCCACCCGGTCGCGGTTCGGCCGCACCACGAGCACTCCGGGGCTGCGCCCGGCCGGGCCGCGCGCAGCTGGCCGGCGCAGTGCGCGCAGCGTGACGGGCGGCGGCACTCCGCGCACACCAGGACCGGCGCGTATCCCGGCCGCGCGACCTGGAACAGCACCGGTCCGGTCGCGAGGGCCTCCCGGGCCGCGGCGTAGGCGCTCGAGGGCACACGCTGGCCCCGCGTCTCGCCCTCGCGCGTGGCGCTCAGCACGACCCGCGGCGTCACGCGGCGCGCCGCGGGGATGTCCTCCACCCACCCGAGGAGGACCAGCCGTTCGACATCGGTGGTGCGGGAGTGTCCCGCCAGCAGCAGGGCACTTCCCTCCATCCCCTGCCGCACCAGCGCCGCATCCCTGGCGTGGACGCCGGGGCTGAGCGGCTCGTCGAGAAGCGGGTCGCCGTCGTCCCAGACGACCACCAGCCCGCAGTCGTGAGCGGGCGCGTAGACCGCCGAGCGGTTGCCGAGCACGATGCAGGGCGCCGCGGCCAGCGTGCGCAGATACGCCGCGTAGCGGGCCGGGGACGGCTGGCCGGCGTCGTCGCGCACGAGCGCGTCGGCGGGCACCTGAGGTGCGAGGGCGGCTTCCACCTGGAGGAGATCGCGGTGGTCGGGCACGGCGATGATCGCGCTCCGTCCTCGCGCGAGGGTGTCGACGGCGGCGGCTGCGACCACCAGCGCCCACGCGCCCACGTCCGCGCCCCCGGGCGCCTTCGCCGGGACGGGTGGAGCGTCGACGGCGATGCGACGGCCGGACGCGAGCGCGTCGGCGAGCCCGGGGAAGGCCGACAGCTCGCCGCCCGCCCAGGCGCGGGCCTCGGGACCCACCTCGGGCAGGTCGGGCGCCGGGGCGGCGCGGAAGGCCTTCTCGGCTCGCACCATGCGCTTGGGGATGGCCAGCCGCAGGATGTCGCTGGCCGAGCCGGCTGCCCTGTCGGCGACCCGGCGGGCGAGCTCGTAGAGGCTCGGCGGCAGGACGACGACGTCGGACACGACGGCGTCGAGATCCGACAGCGGCCGATCCCCCGGGTCGTCGTCGACGAGGTCGACGATCCAGCCTTCGACGACCCGCCCGGCCGTGCGCAGCGGCACTTTGACCCTGACCCCCGCACGTGCCGCGTCGGTGAGTTCGGCCGGCACCGCGTAATCGAAGAGACGGTCGAGCTGCGGCAGTGGGGAGTCGATCAGGACGCGCGCGACGCGTCGTGCCGACACGTCAGAGTCCGGCGGCCGCGCGGAGGTCGTCGACGCGGTCGGTGCGCTCCCAGGTGAAGTCGGCCAGGTCGCGGCCGAAGTGGCCGTAGGCGGCGGTCTGCGCGTAGATCGGGCGCAGCAGGTCGAGGTCGTCGATGATCGCCCGCGGACGCAGATCGAACACGTCGAGGATCGCGCGGGTGATCTTCTCGTCCGGCACCCTGCCGGTGCCGAAGGTCTCGACGTACAGCCCGACCGGACGGGCGCGCCCGATCGCATACGCCACCTGCACCTCGAGTCGGTCGGCGAGACCGGCGGCGACGGCGTTCTTGGCGACCCAGCGCATCGCATAGGCGGCTGACCGGTCGACCTTCGAGGGATCCTTGCCGCTGAAGGCGCCTCCCCCGTGACGGGCGGCTCCCCCGTACGTGTCGATGATGATCTTCCGGCCGGTCAGCCCGGCGTCGCCCTTGGGCCCGCCGATCACAAAGGGACCGGCGGGATTGATGATGGGGTCGACGTGGCCGACGTCCAGCCCGGTCTCGGCCAGCACCGGGTCGATCACCTCTGCCTGGACCGCCGCTCGGAGCGCCGCGATGGAGATGTCGGGATGATGCTGGGTGGACAGCACGACGGTCTCGACCGTGCGCGGCACGACGCCGTCGTAGCCGACGGTGACCTGCGTCTTGCCGTCGGGGCGGAGGAACGGCAGCGCGCCGGACCGGCGCGCGCCGGCCAGGCGCTCGGCGATGCGATGAGCGGTCCAGATCGCGACGGGCATCAGCTGGGGGGTCTCGTTCGTGGCGTAGCCGAACATGATCCCCTGGTCGCCGGCACCCAGGGCGTCGAGTGGATCCGCGGACCCCTGCTCCCGGTGCTCGATGGCGGTGTCCACGCCGGTGGCGATGTCGCTGGACTGCTCGCCGATCGACACGCTCACGCCGCACGAGTCGCCGTCGAAGCCGGTCTCGCTGGAGGTGTAGCCGATGCGGTTGACGACATCCCGGACGATGCCCGCGATGTCGACGTAGCCGTCGGTGCGCACTTCGCCGGCCACGTGCACGAGTCCCGTCGTCACCAGCGTCTCGACGGCGACGCGGCTGTCACGGTCGACGTGCAGCAGTGCGTCGAGGATGCTGTCCGAGATCTGGTCGCAGATCTTGTCGGGGTGTCCTTCGGTGACGGACTCGGACGTGAAGAGGCGAAGTGCGGACATCGAGGCTCCCGGGTCGTGGCGGGGGGGTGGAGATCGGTACGAGTATGCCGCGAACGTGCGACACCGCCGGACCCGGCGCCTGCGGCGTCACGGCTCCGACGGTGTCGGCGGGATCACTCGGCGCTGCGCAGGCGCAGCTTGTCCTCGTGGATCTCGTGCATGGCGATCGTGAGGGGCTTGTCCTCGACGGTGGAGTCCACGAGCGGACCCACGTTGTCGAAGAGGTTGCCCTCGTGGAGGTCGGAGTAGTAGTCGTTGATCTGACGGGCGCGCTTGGCGGCGTAGATCACCAGCTGGTACTTCGAGTCGACCTTCTCGAGAAGGCTGTCGATGGGGGGCTCGATGATGCCCTGGTTCGTTCCGGCCATGGCGAAACCTCCTGGTTCGGGCTCCGTGGACGAGGTCCGGGAGCCGGTGGAAATCGGCGGCGTGTCAGGCGCGCGACAGGGGACGCGCGGGCGCCTGGGCCAATTCTACGACCTCTCGGGCCGCGTCGGCGACGTCGGCGTTGACCACGCGGTAGTCGAACTCGCTCTGGGCGGCCAGTTCCCCCTTGGCGGTGCGGAGTCTGCGGGCCCGTTCCTCAGGCCCCTCGGTGCCGCGACCGACCAGACGATGGACCAGTTCGTCCCAGCTCGGCGGCAGGAGGAACACCAGCGTCGCGGACGGCTCGGCCTCGCGGACCTGACGCGCCCCCTGCAGGTCGATCTCGAGCAGCGCGGTGCGGCCGTCCGCCAGCGCGCGCTCGATGGGCCCGCGCGGCGTGCCGTAGCGGTGCGCGTTGTGCACGGTCGCCCACTCGAGCAGCTCACCCTCCGCGATGAGACGGTCGAACTCGGCGTCGTCGACGAAGTAGTAGTGCTCCCCATCGACCTCGCCGGGGCGCGGCGCGCGGGTCGTCGCCGACACCGACAGATGGATGTCGGGGTGGTGCGCTTTGATGTGCGCCGCGACGGTGCCCTTTCCGACGGCCGTGGGGCCTGCCAGCACGACCAGGCGACTGCGGCCGCCGCGGGGCTGGAGCTCGGGCCACCGTTCGTCGAGGAATCGCTGCAGGTCGGTGCGCTGACGCGAGCCGAGCCCACCGAGGCGTTTGACGGGCGAGATCTGCAGCTCCTGCAGGATGCGGTCGCGCTTGCCCTCGCCGATCGCCGGGATGCTGGTGAGGAACTCCGTCACCCGCATCGCCCCCGCGGGGGCGTCGGGCTCGGCGAGTGCGCGGCGCAGCAGCTCCTGCGGGGTGATCACCCGCATGGACACGTCCTTCTTCAGCGACGCCCGTGCGCGTCGCGCGGCTACCGCGCGACGCGACGCGGCGGCGCGGTCGACATCGGGCGGGGTGCGGGCGTCAGCCATCGTGATGCTCCCGGTAGAGGGCGGCGCGCTCGTCGATGCGAGCGGCGAGGGCGGTCGGGCCGGCCGAGAGGATGCTGCGGCTCTCGGACGCGACGACATTGCCGGCCAGGGCGCCGAACAGCGAGTGCAGCTCGTGGGGCTCCGCGCCCTGAGCGCCGAATCCCGGGGCCAGCAGCGGCGTCGCGCGCAGCACCTCGTCGGTGAGTCCGAACTCTGCGCGGTCGACGGTGGCGCCCACGACGAGCCCGACGGGGCCGAGTCCTCCGTCGAAGGCGGCTGAGCCGTTGACCCACGACACGTCGCGCGCCACCCGCTGGGCGACGGTCTGCCCCTCGGTGGAGGCCACGTCGATCGGGTGGGCGCTCTGCAGGGCGGCGGCTTCGGGGTTGCTCGTCGCGGCGAGGACGAAGACGCCCTTGCCGTGTCGGACCGCGAGGGTGAGGGTCTCCCGCAGGGAGTCCGCTCCGAGGTAGGGGCTCACCGTGAGCGCGTCCGACTCGAGGGGGGACCCCGGCTCCAGCCATGCGGCGGCGTACGCGGCCATCGTGCTGCCGATGTCGCCGCGCTTGGCGTCCGAGATCGTCAGGAGCCCGGCGTCGCGGGCGGCGGCGAGCGTGGCCTCGAGGGCGGCGTAGCCCTCGGATCCGAATCGTTCGAAGAACGCCACCTGGGGCTTCACGACGCCGACCCGCCCCGCCGCGGCCTCGACGGTCCGCAGTGCGAACTCCCGGACACCGTCCGCCGACACCGCCAGCCCCCACTGCTCGAGCAGGTGCGGGTGCGGGTCGATGCCGACGCAGAGCGGGCCGTGCCGGTCGAGCGCGCTGCGCAGCCGCGCGGCGAATCCCGTCACAGCCGGCCTGCTCGCTCGACGGCGTACTCCTGCAGGCTCTTGACGTCGAAGCCCTCGCGCAGCACGGGAAGGGCGCTCACCGCGGCGCCGAGCACGGCCATGGTCGTGAACAGCGCCTTGTCGCCCGCTACCGCCGCCGCGCGGATCTCGTAGCCGTCCGCACGGGCGAGCCCGCCGCTCGGGGTGTTCACGACGATGTCGATCTCGCCGGCGTTGATGAGGTCGACGATGTTCTGCTCCCCCGTCTGCTGTGTCTCGGAGTACTTGCCCACCACACGCACCCGGATGCCGTTTCGGGCCAGGATCTCGGCGGTGCCCTCGGTGGCGACGAGGTCGTAGCCCAGCTCCTGAAGCCGGTGCGCCGGAAGGATGACAGCCCGCTTGTCGCTGTCGGCCACCGAGATGAAGACGGTTCCCTCCAGCGGCATCCCGCCGTAGGCCGCCTCCTGCGACTTCGCGAACGCCGTCGGGAAGTCGCGGTCGATGCCCATGACCTCGCCGGTCGAGCGCATCTCCGGCCCGAGGACCGAGTCGACCGTCTGACCGTCCGCGGTGCGGAACCGCTTGAACGGCAGCACCGCCTCCTTGACCGCGACGGGTGCGTCCAGCGGCACGCGCGAGCCGTCCTGCAGCGGCAGCATCCCCTCGTCCTTCAGCTCGGCGATGGTGGACCCCGCCATGATGCGGCTGGCGGCCTTGGCGAGCGGGATGCCGAGCGCCTTCGAGACGAAGGGCACGGTGCGGCTGGCACGAGGGTTGGCCTCGATGACGTAGAGCACGCCGGCGCTGATGGCGAACTGCACGTTGAGCAGCCCCCGGACCCCCACCCCGCGCGCGATGGCGAGGGTCGCGTCGCGGACGCGGTCGATGTCGGTGCGCCCGAGGCTCACCGGCGGCAGCGTGCAGCTGGAGTCGCCGGAGTGGATGCCGGCCTCCTCGAGGTGCTCCATGACGCCCCCGATGTACAGGTCGTCGCCGTCGAACAGCGCGTCCACGTCGATCTCGATGGCGTCGTCGAGGAAGCGGTCGACCAGCAGCGGCAGCCCGGGGCCGATGATGGCCTGATCGGCGATGCGCACGAAGTAGTCGCGCAGGCTCGCCGTGTCGTAGACGATCTCCATGCCGCGGCCGCCGAGGACGAAGCTCGGGCGGACGAGCACCGGGTAGCCGATGTCCTCGGCCACCGCCACCGCTCCGTCGACGTCGATCGCCGTGCCGTGCCGCGGGGCGACGAGACCGGCGGCGTCGAGGATGCCGCTGAACAGGCTCCGCTCCTCGGCGAGGTCGATCGCGGCCGGGCTCGTGCCCAGAATGCGGTAGCCGGCCTCTTCGATGCCTTTGGCCAGGCCCAGCGGCGTCTGGCCGCCCAGCTGGCAGATGACGCCGAGGATACGGCCGGAGCGGGACTCCGCGTGGAGGACCTCCAGCACGTCCTCGAGGGTCAGCGGCTCGAAGTACAGCCGGTCCGAGGTGTCGTAGTCGGTCGACACGGTCTCGGGGTTGCAGTTGACCATGACGGTCTCGAATCCCGCGTCCGCGAGGGCGAACGAGGCGTGCACGCACGAGTAGTCGAACTCCACGCCCTGCCCGATGCGGTTCGGGCCCGAGCCGATGATGACGATCTTCGTGCGCTCGGACGGCGTGACCTCGGTCTCGGCGTCGTAGCTGGAGTAGTGGTACGGCGTGAGGGCCGGGAACTCGCCCGCGCAGGTGTCCACGGTCTTGTACACCGGCCGCAGTCCCAGACCGTGACGGATGCCGCGCACCTCGGCTTCGGCGAGGCCGCGAAGCTGCGCGATCTGGACATCGCTGAACCCGTGGTCCTTGGCGACCCGCAGCGTGTCGGCATCGAGGTCGTCGGCGTCGCGGATGAAGGCCGCGACCTCGTTGATGAGGACGATCTGGTCGAGGAACCACGGGTCGATCGCGGTGGCGTCGAAGAGCTGCTCCGCCGTGGCACCGAGGCGCAGCGCCTGCTGCACCGCGATGATGCGGCCGTCGGTCGGCGTCTTGGCGATCTCGAGCAGCTCCTCCATCGTCAGCGACTGGTCGCCCCAGTGGAAGCTGGAGCCGCGCTTCTCGAGGGACCGCAGCGCCTTCTGCAGCGCCGTGGCGAAGTTGCGGCCGATGGCCATCGCCTCGCCGACGGACTTCATGGTGGTCGTCAGCGTCGTGTCCGCGGCGGGGAACTTCTCGAAGTTGAAGCGCGGAACCTTCACCACGACGTAGTCGAGGGTGGGCTCGAAGCTCGCGGGGGTGACCTTGGTGATGTCGTTGGGGATCTCGTCGAGGCGGTAGCCGATGGCGAGCTTGGCGGCGATCTTGGCGATCGGGAATCCGGTGGCCTTGGAGGCCAGCGCCGACGAGCGCGAGACGCGGGGGTTCATCTCGATGACGATGACGCGTCCGGTCGCGGGGTCGACCGCGAACTGGATGTTGCAGCCGCCGGTGTCGACGCCGACGGCGCGGATGATGTCGATGCCGATGTCGCGGAGCTCTTGGTACTCGCGGTCGGTGAGGGTGAGCGCAGGGGCGACGGTGATCGAGTCGCCCGTGTGGACGCCGACGGGATCGACGTTCTCGATCGAGCAGACCACGACGGTGTTGTCGGCGGTGTCGCGCATGAGCTCGAGCTCGTACTCCTTCCACCCGAGGATGGACTCCTCCAGGAGCACCTCGGTGGTGGGCGAGTCGCGGAGTCCTGCTCCCGCGATGCGGCGGAGGTCGCGCTCGTCGTACGCGAATCCCGAGCCGAGCCCGCCCATGGTGAAGGAAGGGCGCACCACGAGCGGGTATCCCAGCTCGTCGGCGGCGGCGAGGACCTCGTCCATGGTGTGGGCGATGCGGCTGGCGGCCACGTCGGCTCCGGCATCCAGCACGAGCTGCTTGAAGATCTGGCGGTCCTCGCCCTTGTTGATCGCCTCGAAGCTCGCGCCGATCAGCTCGACGTCGTACTTCTCGAGGATGCCGTGGTTGTGCAGGTCGATCGCGGCGTTCAGCGCCGTCTGTCCGCCGAGGGTGGGAAGGATCGCGTCGGGCTTCTCCTTGGCGATGATCGTCTCGATCACCTGCCAGGTGATCGGCTCGATGTAGGTCGCGTCGGCGAAGTCGGGGTCGGTCATGATCGTCGCCGGGTTGGAGTTGACCAGGATGACGCGCACGCCTTCTTCGCGCAGCACCCGGCAGGCCTGCGTGCCCGAGTAGTCGAACTCGCACGCCTGGCCGATCACGATCGGGCCGGACCCGATGACCAGGACACTGGTGATGTCGTCGCGCTTGGGCATCAGTTCTCGTCCTCCTGGACGTCAGCGACCGTGCCGCGGACGAGGTCAGCGAACCGGTCGAAGAGGTAGTTGGCATCGTGCGGTCCCGCCGCGGCCTCGGGGTGGTACTGCACCGAGAAGGCGGGGATGTCGAGGGCGCGCAGGCCCTCGACGACGTTGTCGTTGAGTCCGACGTGGCTCACCTCGACGCGGCCGTAGCCGCGCGGGCTGTCGAACGAGCCCTCGAGCGGTGCGTCGACGGCGAAGCCGTGGTTGTGCGCGGTGATCTCCACGCGGCCCGTGGAACGGTCGAGCACCGGCTGGTTGATGCCGCGGTGGCCGAAGGGCAGCTTGTAGGTTCCCAGCCCGAGCGCCCGGCCCAGGAGCTGGTTCCCGAAGCAGATGCCGAAGAAGGGCAGGCGCTGATCGAGCACCGCGCGCAGCACCTCGACGTGGGCGTCCGAGGCTGCGGGGTCGCCCGGGCCGTTGGAGTAGAACACGGCGACCGGGTCGATCGCGAGGATGTCTTCGATCGTGGAGGTCTGGGGCAGCACGTGCACGTCGAACCCGCGCGCGGCGAGGTTGTCGACGGTGGCCTGCTTCACGCCGAGGTCGAGCACGGCGAGGTTGCCGATCCGCTCCCCCGTCGCCGGGGTGACCTCAGCAGCGGTCACCGACACCTGGCCCGAGAGGTTCTGGCCCGCCATGGCCGGGGCCTCGCGGACCAGTCGCAGCTGCTCGTCGGCGTCGATCTCCGCTGCCGCACCGGAGAAGATGCCGCCGCGCATGCTGCCCGCCGCACGGATGTGGCGTGTGACGGCCCGCGTGTCGATGCCGGAGATCCCGACGATCCCGTCCGTGTCGAGGGCCTCGTCGAGGGAGTTCTCCGAGCGCCAGTTCGACACCACGCGGGAGGGGTCCCGGACGATGTAGCCGGCCACCCAGATGCGCCGGGATTCGACGTCTTCGGAGTTCATCCCGGTGTTGCCGATGTGCGGTGCCGTCTGCAGCACGATCTGGCCGGCGTAGGAGGGATCCGTGAGGGTCTCCTGGTAGCCGGTCATGCCGGTGGCGAACACCACCTCGCCGAGGGTCGTCCCGACCGCACCGTAGGCGCGGCCGCGGTGGCGGGTGCCGTCCTCCAGGACGAGGACGGCCGGGTCGGACTGGAACAGTGAGGTCATGATTCGGTTCCCGTCGGGGTGGGGAGGATGCCGCGAACGGCGTCCGCGAGAGCGCGGGCCGAGGCATCCTGCGGTCGGAGGTACGAGTCGACGACGGTGTCGTCGTCGATGCGCCACGAAAGTCGCACAAGGCCGTCGCGCTCGACGACACGGTCGATGGCGACGGTGGCCTGAGCCACGTCGGTGATCATCGGCGTGGCAAGGAGCACACGGGGCTGGCCGGTGAGGTCGAGCGCCACGCCGGCCGACGCGATCGTGACATCGGCCCGCGACCGGAAGCCGAGGCCTCGGATCGCCAGCCGCTCCAGGGGCTGGCCATGGCGCGTCGTAGCGACGTAGAGGACGCGGAAGGCCGTCGTGGGACCGCCGTCCGCGGGCAGGTCGCCGTGCGGGGCGCTCAGCCCCGCGTCGCGCCGGGTGCGCCGCCGCCAGGCCCATGCGAGCCCGGCCAGTGCGACGAGCGTGACGGCGACGATGACCAGCAGCGCTCCCTCACGGGTCATGCCCGCACCCCCGGCAGATCGAGCACACGGCCGTCCGCCACCGTCGGGGTGCCGCGGTGAAGCGTCCAGCGCACGTCGCCGGGGAGCTCGCGCCCGAGATACGGGGAGTTGCGGCTGCGTCCGTGCAGGTCGTCCACCGAGAACGCGCGGACCGGTGCGGGATCGTAGAAGGTCAGCGACGCGGGCTGTCCCGAGGTCAGCGGCGTTCCGTGACCCGACAGCCTCCCGATCCGGGCGGGCTCGCGCGACATCACTCGGGCGATGTCTCCCCACGTCATCAGGCCGGTGTCGACCATCGTGGCGTGGACCACCCGCAGCGCGCTCTCGAGACCCACCATGCCATTGGCTGCCGCCTGCCACTCGCAGGCCTTCGCCTCGGCGGGGTGCGGGGCGTGATCGGTCGCGACGATGTCGATCGTCCCGTCCGCCAGCCCCTCGCGCACCGCCAGGACGTCCTCGTGGCGCCGCAGCGGCGGATTGACCTTGAAGCGCGCGTCGTAGCCGCGGGCGGACTCGTCGGTGAGCAGCAGGTGATGGGGTGTCACCTCGGCCGTCACGTCGATGCCCCGCTTCTTGGCCCATCGGATGATGTCCACGGATCCGGCGGTGGAGAGGTGGCAGACGTGAAGACGGGAGCCGACGTGCTCCGCGAGAAGCACATCGCGGGCGATGATGGACTCCTCGGCGACGGCCGGCCATCCTGCCAGTCCGAGCTCGGCCGAGACGGAGCCTTCGTTGAGCTGCGCTCCTTCGGTCAGGCGGGGATCCTGCGCGTGCTGGGCGATGACGCCGTCGAAGGCCTTCACGTACTCCAGGGCGCGGCGCATGATCAGCGGATCCCACACGCAGAAGCCGTCGTCGCTGAACACGCGCACCCGCGCCCGGGAGTCGGCCATCGCGCCGAGCTCCGCCAGGCGTTCGCCCTTCTGCCCGACGGTGACGGCGCCGATCGGCTGAACGGTGACGAATCCTGCGGCCTCGCCGAGTGCGAGCTCCTGCTCGACGACGCCGGCGGTGTCGGCGACCGGCGACGTGTTGGGCATGGCGAACACGGCGGTGTACCCGCCGGCGGCCGCGGCACGCGAGCCGGTGAGCACCGTCTCGGATGCCTCGTACCCGGGCTCGCGCAGGTGGGTGTGCAGGTCGACCAGGCCCGGGAGGGCGATCAGACCGTGCGCGTCCACGACCGTGGCGCCCGCACGCTGGAGGCCGCTGCCGACATCGGCGATGCGGCCGTCTTCGACGAGGATGTCGGCGGCGCCGGATCCCCCCAGCAACGCTCCTCGGAACAGAAGGACCTCGGTCATCGTGCGTCCTCCTTCTCGTCGCGCGCGTCGTTTCCCGCCAGCAGCAGATAGAGCACCGCCATCCGCACCGAGACGCCGTTCGTCACCTGATCGAGCACGGTCGAGCGGGGAGAATCGGCGGCGTCGGCGGAGATCTCCAGGCCGCGGTTCATCGGCCCGGGGTGCATCACAATGCTACCGGGGCCGAGCGCGGCCAACCGACCGGAATCCAGACCCCAGCGGCGCGAATACTCCCGTTCAGTGGGGAAATATGCGGCGTTCATGCGTTCGGCCTGGATGCGCAGCATCATGAGCACGTCGAGCCCGCCGGCGATGGCCTCGTCGAGGTCGTACCGGACCCGGACCGGCCAGGCGGAGACGTCCTGCGGGACGAGGGTGGGCGGGGCCACGAGCGTGACGTCCGCGCCGAGGGCGTCGAGCAGCCACACGTTCGAGCGCGCCACGCGGGAGTGCAGCACGTCTCCCACGATCGTGACCCGTACCCCGGCGAGGTCGCGTCCGCGGCTGTCCGCGCCGTACCGCCGCTTGCGCATGGTGAAGGCGTCCAGCAGCGCCTGGGTCGGATGCTCGTGCGTGCCGTCCCCCGCGTTGACGACTCCGGCGCTGATCCAGCCGCTCGTGGCGAGGGTGCGAGGAGCGCCCGAAGCGCCGTGCCGGATGACGACCGCATCGGCACCGAGTGCCTGCAGGGTCTGGGCGGTGTCCTGCAGCGACTCCCCCTTCGACACGCTCGAGCCCTTGGCCGAGAAGTTGATGACGTCCGCCGACAGTCGTTTGGCGGCCGCCTCGAACGAGATGCGGGTGCGGGTGGAGTCCTCGAAGAACAGGTTGACGACGGTCTTCCCCCGGAGCGTCGGCAGCTTCTTGACCTCGCGCTGCTGCGTGTCGGCCATGTCCTCGGCGACGTCGAGGATGCGGAGCGCTTCGTCGCGGGAGAGGGTGCGGGTGTCGAGCAGATGCCTCATGAGCCGATCGTCACCTCCTCGATGCCGTCCACGTCGCTCAGGCGGACGTTGACGCGTTCGTCACGCGCGCTCGGCAGGTTCTTGCCCACGAAGTCGGGGCGGATGGGGAGCTCGCGGTGTCCGCGGTCGACGAGGATGCCCAGCCGCACCGCCGCCGGGCGCCCGATGTCCTGCAGCGCGTCCAGTGCGGCGCGGATGCTCCGGCCCGAGAACAGCACGTCGTCGACGAGGACGACCGTCCGGCCGTCGATGCCGCTGGCAGGGATCTGCGTGGGCTGCGGCGCGCGCGTCGGATGCCGGTGGAGATCATCGCGGTACATCGTGACGTCGAGCGCGCCGACCGGCGGACGCGTGCCGCTGAACTGCCCGATGAGGTCGGCGATGCGCTCGGCGAGAGTGACACCGCGCGTGGGGATGCCGAGGAGGACGAGGCCGTCGGGACCTTTGTTGGACTCGAGGATCTCGTGCGAGATCCGAGTGAGGGCCCGGGTGATGTCGGCCTGGTGCAGCACGGTGCGCGTGCTCATCCGCCGCTCCCTTCTCCGCCTCACGGGACGGGGTTAAAGGTTGCTGTGGTGCGGGTACAGGATACCCGATGCGCCGGTGGTCTCAGGCGGCGGTGGAGTCCGCTTCCTCCCGCCCGGCGTCGTCCGCAGGGTGGGAGCGGATCGGGTGGCCCTGCGTGGTGAGGCACCGGCCGCTGGCGAGGTCCCACTTCCAGTCGTGCAGACTGCAGGTGAGCACGCCGTCCTCGATCTTCGCCGTCTTCGTCAGGTCGGCTCGCAGGTGCGGACACCGGCGTTGCACGATCCAGTCGCCCAGCTGCGCGTCCTCGGTCTGGTCCGACTGCTCGGCGTACCAGTTCTCGACGTACTCGATGCGGTCGCGCGAGAGGCACTTGAGGAAGGTGGTCAGGAACTCGTTGAACTTGCCGCTGCGGCCGACCTCGAACTGCATCGACAGGAAGATCGAGTTGGACCAGTCGATCTCGCGGTCGGCGATGTTCGTCGAGACCAGGTCTGCGGGGATCGTGTACCAGTAGATGCAGTCGTCTCCTGCGTACTCGCGCACCTTCGCCTTGGGGAAGTCCACGACCATGTCCAGTTCGCCGATGCGGAAGCGGACGATGCCGCCGACGCCGCCCCGGATCGTGCGCGCGCGCCGCAGGAGCGGTTCCCACCATTCCTTGATGGCCGCGAGCATCTCCTCCGGAGGGAGCACGGGGGCGCGGGAGGCCTCTTCGGCGCGGATCTCGGCCTGGCGCGAGTCGCGCTGCTCGGCGAGGTAGGCCCACTTGTCGTCGAAGATCCGGTCGATCTCCGCCTGCGAGTAGAGCGTCTGCGTGACCGTGAGCCGACCGCCGTCGAGTTCGACGACGGTGCCGGGCACGAACTCGTAGCCCTTCTGCTGGGGCCGCACCTCGGCCATGTGGGCCAGGAACTGACGCTGATCGGTGAAGATCGAGTCGTCCTCCAGTCCGTAGCCGTTGTAGCGGAAGAGCTCCTCGCGCAGGAACATCGGCGGCCCGGCCATCGGGAAGACGTGCTCGGCGTCGACCTTCTCGATGTAGTAGAGGGCGCGCTTGTTCTGGGCGTCGCGCTTGAGCTTGGCGAAGTTCCGTTTCGCGTCGGCGGGCAGGTCGTAGACCATCGGCCACCAGATCGCACCGGACACCTGCGTGAAGTACGCCTCGGGCTTCGAGAAGGCGAGGAGCTTGTCGAGGTCCAGCGGGTGCGAGTCGTTCTGATTGAGGATGCTGGCCGTGCCGTCGTCCACGCTCAGGGACGAGTCGCCGATGGGACCGTCGCTCGGCGCGCGCAGCGGCGTGACCATGACCTTCAGCGGTCCGAACTCCAGCGGCACCCCCGCCTGGGTGTACACGATGTTGTCGTAGCCGAGCTCGCGGAGATCGTGCTCGAGGTCGTCCGTCGGGTAGTCCGGGAGGAGCACGGTGATGTCCTTCGGCACGTGACGCCGCATGAGCGCCGGGTCGAAGTGATCGCGATGCCGGTGCGAGATGTACAGGAAGTCGGCCTTGCCGAAGCGTTCCCAGTCGAGACCCCGGTTGTCGGGGAACGGGAACCACGAGCCGAAGAAGGTGGGTCCGATGACGGGGTCGCACAGGATGCTGCCGCCGGCCGTCTCGATGAACATCCCGGCGTGGCCGAGGCCCGTGATCCGCATGATCCTCCTTCAGAGTGTGAACCGCCCACGAGTCTACGGGTCGGTCGAGCCGCTCCCCCGATCCGCGCCGTCCACGGCGCTCAGGCGTCGAAGAGTCCGCGGATGTCGTCCGCGGTGAGGGCGCGCGCGAACGGCTCGCCGGCATCCATCACCGCGTGGAAGAGCCGCGCCTTCCGCTCCTGGAGTGCGACGACCTTCTCTTCGATGGTGCCCGTCGCGATCAGCCGGTAGACGAAGACCGGTCGGGTCTGCCCGATGCGGTGCGTGCGGTCGACCGCCTGCGACTCGGCGGCCGGGTTCCACCACGGGTCCAGCAGGAAGACGTAGTCCGCTTCGGTCAGGGTGAGCCCGAAGCCGCCCGCCTTCAAGCTCACCAGGAACACCGGCTCGTCTCCGTCGCGGAACCGGGCGACGACCTCCTCGCGCCGGCGGGTGCCGCCGTCCAGGCGCACGTGCGCGATGCCCTCCGCGTTCAGGCGCTCCTCGACCAGGTCCAGGAAGGAGGTGAACTGGCTGAAGACGAGCGCCCGATGCCCCTCGGCCGCGACGTCGGAAAGCTGATCGACCAGCGCGTCGAGCTTCGCCGACCGGATCCCCGCGCGCTCGGGATCCACGAGACCCGGTGCGAGGCTCAGGAGCCGCAGGAGCGTGATGGAGCGGAACACGATGAACCGATTCCGGTCGAGATCGGCCAGCAGCCCGAGGATCTTCTGCCGTTCGCGTTGAAGCACGGTGTCGTACAGCGCGCGATGCGCGGCCCCGAGTTCGACGTGCAGCAGCTGCTCCTGCTTGGCGGGCAGCTCCACGGCGACGTCTTCCTTCCTGCGACGGAGCACGAAGGGCCGGATGCGGCGGCGCAGCCGTGAAAGGCGGGCCGTTCGGAACGCGCCCCCCTCCTGGTTCTCGGGCACCTTCCCCTTCTCGATGGGGCCGATGTAGTCGCGCCGGAACCTCGCCGCCGATGGGAAGAGCCCCGGAGCGGTGAGCGCGAGGATCGCCCACAGCTCAGACAGGGTGTTCTCGAGCGGCGTGCCGGTGAGCGCGTACACCGCGTCCGCGCGCAGTCCCGCGGCGGCACGGTGCGCCCGCGTGGCGGGGTTCTTCACGAACTGGGCCTCGTCGAGGATAAGCATCGCCCAGTCGACGTCCTGGAAGGCGCGCTCGTCCAGCCTGAGCACGGCGTATGAGGTGACCACCGCGTCGGACCGGTCGGCGCCCGCGGCATCCGTGACGTCCTCGAGCGCCCCCGTGGTGTCCGCCACGGTCACCCGCAGACCAGGGGCGAACCGCGCCGCTTCTTCGCGCCAGACGCCGAGGACGCTCGTGGGAGCGACGACGAGGAACGGGCGCGCTTCGCCCGCCGCCCGCGCGTGCAGGAACAGCGTGAGGACCTGGAGGGTCTTCCCGAGCCCCATGTCGTCGGCGAGGATGCCGCCGAGTCGGTTGGCCCACAGGAAGGCCAGCCACGAGAACCCGTCCCGCTGATATGGGCGCAGGCTGGCGGCGAGACCGGCCGGCTCCGGCGCGTCGGGGACGGTCCGCACGCCGCGCAGGGCCTCGGCCGCGGCGCGCCACGACACCGCCGGCTCGGACTGGTCGGCGAGGTCTTCGAAATCCGCCCACAGCGACTGCTGGTACCGGCTGATGCGCGGGCCTGTCTCCCACTCGGCGAGTTCGGCGGCCTCGTCGATGAGCTCTCGCAGCCTGTCGAGGGCGGGGTGCCGCAGCGAGAAGTGCGCGCCGTCGGCGAGCATCATGCGACTGCGGCGGAGCGTCAGCGCGGAGAACAGCGGGGTGAAGGGGATGCGCCGACCGTCGATGGTGACGATGATGCCGAGGTCGAACCAGTCCGGGTCGGTCGTCTCGACGGTCGATACGACGATCTCCGGACGTCCGGTGAGCTCGCGGAAGCGGCCGGGCGTGCCGTGGACATCGACACGGACACCCTCGAGGGCCTCGAGCGCCGGCAGGACGTGCGCGACCAGGTCGGCCGCGTCGAGCCCCTGCGCGGTGTGCCAACCGGTGAAGTCGGCGTCTCCGGCGCGCGGCCAGACGGCGGCGACGGCGGCGAGGACCGCCCCTTCCGCCTCGGGGTCCCGGTGACTCGCGCCGTCTGCCCCGAACGGCGCGTCGGGCGTTCCCGGGTACGCCCACGTCGACGACAGCTCCACACGGTTGTCCTCACCCGTGGTGGCGCGGACGCGGAGCACCGGCCGCGGCGGCGCGGGGATCCGCACCCGCGGGTCGGTATGGACGCGCTCGCGACGGGCGAGGGCGTGGAAGTGCTGCTCGAGGAACTCCCCGCGTTCGGATGCCGGAACCGCCGCCACGGGCGTCGCAGCGGCGAGGAGATCCCGTGCCGCGCGTCCGATCGTCGCCGGGGCCAGCCCGATCCTCAGGCCACCGTCGGCGAAGTCGTACGCATACAGTCCGGTGGCGCCGATGGGACGCGGGGTGCCGCGCTCGACGCGCTCGCCACCGACGCTCACGCGCGGTGACAGTTCGAGACCGCCGTCATCCGCCGGACGGACGGCGAGCTCGACGGCGGCCTCGGCATGCAGCTCCACCGTGCTCCCCGGCCGGACGCCCACGAGCGGGATGCCGAGGCGGTCCGCCTCGGCCAGGTGCGGCCACAGGAGCCGCGACTCCACCGTGTCGAGGACCAGCCAGTCGGCGAGATCGGAGTACGTCGTGAGGGTGCGCACCTCGCGGGCGATCCCGTGGAGTTCAGCGAACCAGCGCGCCTGCGCGGCGGCGAAGCGGTCGCCGGGGCGGCGCAGCACATCCCAGGTCACTTCGCCCTTCACCCACGCCCCGGTGCTGGGGCTGGGCATGAGCGGACGGACGGCGAGGACCACGTCCTCGGGTCGCGCGGCGGCCGCGCGGGCGGTCGCCGCCGTCAGCGTCTTCGGCGCCCAGGGCGAGCGTCCGCGTGCGGACCGCTGCTGGAGGTCGAGCCCGAGGGCGAGGGGAATCCCGCGCGGCGGATCCGATGCCGCCGTCAGCGCGCGCCAGAGGGATCCGACGGCAGGATCGGGATCGCGGGAGGACATCACGTCATCCTGCCGCGGACCGCCGACGTGCTGCTCAGGAGGCGCGGGCGATGCGCGCGAGGACGCCGTGGATGAACGCGCCGGACTCGTCTGTCGAGAACTCCTTGGCCAGCTCCACGGCTTCGTCGATCGCCACCCCTGTGGGGACCTCGTCGTTGTACAGGATCTCCCACGCGCCGATGCGCAGCAGGGCGCGATCCACAGCCGGCATGCGCGCGAGGGTCCAGTCCTTCGAGAACGTCGTGATCTGCTCGTCGATCTCGTCGCGGTTGTCGCTGATCCCGTCGACGATCTCGCGCGCGTAAAGCCATGACGCCTCGCGCGCGGGCTCACCGGCTGCACGCCGGGCCTCGGCGGCGATGATGGTCGTCAGCTCTTCACCGCGCACGTCGCTCTGGAAGAGGATGTCGAGGGCGCGCTTGCGCGCTTTCGTGCGTGCGCTCATCGATCAGTTGACGCGGCCGAGGTAGTCACCCGTGCGGGTGTCGACCTTGACCTTCGTGCCGGTCTCGAGGAACAGCGGCACCTGGATCTCGTAGCCGGTCTCGACGGTCGCCGCCTTGGTGCCCGCCGACGAGCGGTCGCCCTGGAGACCCGGCTCGGTGTACGTGATCTCGAGCACGACAGAAGCCGGCAGATCGATGTAGAGGGGGTTGCCGTTGTTGAGCGCGATGGTGACCTGCTGGTTCTCGAGCAGGAAGTTGGCCGCGTCGCCGACGGTGGCAGCGGGCACGTTGATCTGGTCGTAGTCGGCGGTGTCCATGAAGACGAAGCTCTCGCCGTCGTTGTAGAGGTAGGTGAAGTCGCGGCGGTCGACGTTCTCGATCTCGATCTTCGCGCCCGCGTTGTACGTGCGGTCGACCACCTTGCCGCTGACCACGTTCTTCAGCTTCGTGCGGACGAAGGCTCCGCCCTTACCCGGCTTGACGTGCTGGAACTCGACCACGCTCCAGAGCTGCCCGTCGATGTTCAGGACGACGCCGTTCTTGATGTCTGCGGTGGATGCCATGTCGCGTGGGATTCCTTCGTAATGGGTTCTGGCTCGCGCGCGCGCACGGCCGACGGTCGATTCTACGGGATGTGCCCGGTGCGGCCCGGAATCAGCCCTCCGCCTGCCCGGTGACGACGTCCAGCAGCAGACGCGTGGCGGTGGCGTAGCCGGCCACGCCCTCGCCGATCACGTGCACGACGGCCACATCGGCGACGTACGAGTGATGACGGAACTCCTCGCGACGGTACACATCCGAGATGTGCACTTCGGCCACCGGCAGCGCCACCCCCGCGAGGGCGTCGCGGAGCACCACGGAGGTGTGGGTCAGGCCTCCGGGATTGATCACGATCCCGGCGCAGTCCTCCCGCGCGGCGTGGATGGCGTCGATGAGGACGCCCTCGTGATTGCTCTGGACGGCGCGCACGTCGAAACCGTGGACGGCGGCGGTCCGCGCCACGAGCTGCTCGACGTCGCGCAGTGTGTCGGCGCCGTAGATCTCGGGCTCGCGGGTGCCGAGGAGGTTCAGGTTCGGCCCGTTGACCAGCAGCAGGCGGCGACGGCTCTCGTCGCGGATCGGGTGGCCGCTCATGCCCCGACCTCCTGGTAGGCGGCGAACAGCAGCGATTCGTCGGGAGCCTGCAGCACCGTGGGCTTGGCGATGTCGTCCAGCACGATGAAGCGCAGCATGCCGCCGCGGCTCTTCTTGTCCCGCTGCATGGTGGCCAGCAGCTGGGGCCACGCGCCCGGACGATACGAGGTCGGAAGTCCGAGCGACGTCAGGATGTCGCGGTGACGCTGCGCTGCGGCATCCGGCAGCCGGCCTGCAAGGCGCGACAGCTCGGCGGCGAACACCATGCCGACCGAGACCGCCGCGCCGTGGCGCCAGCGGTACCGCTCGGCGTGCTCGATCGCGTGCCCGAGGGTGTGCCCGTAGTTGAGGATCTCGCGAAGGCCGGCCTCGCGGAGGTCCTCGCTCACCACGCGCGCCTTCATCTCGATGGCCAGCTCGATCGTGCGCCGGAACGCGTCGGATGCCGGATCGGTGGCCGCGGCGGGGTCGGCCTCCACGAGGTCGAGGATCTCGGGTGCCCAGATGAACCCCGCTTTGACGACCTCGGCATACCCCGCGACCCGCTCGTTGTCCGACAGGGAGTCGAGGAGGTCGAGATCGCACAGCACGGCGTGGGGAGGCCAGAACGCGCCGACCAGGTTCTTTCCTTCGGCGGTGTTGACCCCGGTCTTGCCCCCGACGGCGGCGTCGACCATGGCGAGCACGGTCGTGGGCACCTGGACCACGGCGACGCCCCGCAGCCATGTCGCGGCGACGAAGCCGGCGAGGTCGGTGACTGCTCCGCCCCCGAATCCGACCACGACGTCGGTGCGGGTGAAGTCGGCTTTGCCCATGACCTGCCAGCAGAAGGCGGCGACCTCGATGCGCTTGCCCGCCTCGGCGTCGGGGATCTCGGCGAGCAGGACTTCGCGGTCGCCCACCAGGCGTGCGCGCAGCGCCTCGGCCTGCGCGGCGAGTGTCGGCGGGTGCACGATCAGCACCTTGCGCGCGGACGGCGGGAGCGCCTCGGCGAGGCCCGCCAGAAGGCCTCGGCCCACCGTGATCGCGTACGAGGCATCGCCCGACACCGTGATCGTCGTCGTCCCGCTCATCGTTCTCCCTCGTCGTCGTGCTGCGCCCACGCCAGGATGTCATCGACCACGCCCTGCAGGGGGCCCCGCGACGTGTCGAACGCGACGTGGGCGAGCTGCTCGTACAGCGGCCGGCGGGCGGCGTAGATCTCCGCCCACCGCGCGAGCGGGTCCTCGTCCTGCAGGAGCGGTCGCGCGCTCTGCCGGATGCGGCCCGCGACGACGGCGGGTTCCACCGTCAGCAGCACCACGCGGTGCGCGGTCAGCGCGCGCCGCGTGGCCTCGTCCAGGACCGCCCCGCCGCCGAGCGACACGATGCCGCCCCGTTCGAGCGCCTCGCTCACCGCGTCCCGCTCCAGGGCGCGGAAGTGCGCCTCGCCCCGGGTCGTGAAGATGTCGGCGATCGGCCCGTGCTCCCGCACGATGCTCGCATCGGTGTCGGTGAACGGAACCCCGAGCGCCTTCGCGAGGCGTCGGCCGATGCTCGTCTTGCCCGCCCCCATCGGACCGATCAGGACGATCGCGCGCTCCGCCGGCGTCATGCTCCGAGGGCGTCGTCGCTGGCCGCGGTGCTGCGGAGCGTGTCGGGGATGGCTTCGAGATATCCCTGCAGATTCCGACGGGTCTCGGCCACGCTGTCGCCGCCGAACTTCTCGAGCACCGCCTCGGCCAGCACCACCGCGGTCATAGCCTCGGCGACGACACCCGCGGCGGGCACCGCGCACACGTCCGATCGCTGGTGATGCGCAGCGGCGGTGTCGCCGGTGGCCACATCGACGGTGCGCAGCGCGTGCGGCACGGTGGCGATGGGCTTCATCCCCGCGCGCACACGCAGAACGGTGCCGGTCGACATCCCGCCCTCGGTGCCACCGGCGCGGTCACTCGCGCGGGAGATGCCGGCGTCGGTGGCGAAGAGCTCGTCGTGGGCCCGGGATCCACGGCGCGTGGTGGTGAGGAACCCGTCGCCCACCTCGACCCCCTTGATGGCCTGGATGCTCATGAGCGCCTGGGCGAGCCGGCCGTCCAGTCTGCGATCCCAGTGCACGTGCGACCCGAGCCCCGGAGGCAGTCCGTACGCGAGGACCTCGACCACGCCGCCCAGCGTGTCACCGTCCTTCTTCGCCGCATCCACCTCGGCGACCATCGCCTCGGAGGTCTCCGCGTGGAAGCACCGCAGCGGGTCGGCGTCGAGGGAGTCGACGTCGTCGGGAGAGGGCAGGGGGGCATCCTCGGGCACGCGGACGGGACCGATCGACAGGGTGTGGCTCACCAGTCGGATGCCGAGCTCGGACAGGAAGCTGCGTGCCAGAGCACCCAGCGCGACCCGCGCCGCGGTCTCGCGCGCGCTGGCGCGCTCCAGGATCGGACGCGACTCGTCGAAGCCGTATTTCTGCATGCCCACCAGGTCGGCGTGTCCGGGACGGGGTCGCGTGAGCGCTGCGCCGCGACCGCGCGAGCGCTCGGTGAGTTCGACCGGCTCGGGATTCATCACCTCGACCCACTTGGGCCATTCGGTGTTGCCGATGCGCAGGGCGATGGGGCTGCCGAGCGTGAGCCCGTGGCGCACGCCGCCCGAGATGCTCAGCTCATCCTCTTCGAACTTCATGCGCGAGCCGCGGCCGTAGCCGAGCTTGCGGCGCGCGAGATCGGCCTGGATGGCGGCGCGGGAGACGGGCACGCCCGCGGGCAGGCCCTCCATGATGGCGACGAGTTCGGGGCCGTGCGATTCACCGGCAGTCAGCACGCGGAGCATTCGTCTAGTCTTCCACGAGCGCGGAGCGCATCGCGGCGACGACGTCCGGCTCGTCACGCAGCGGAACATCCGGATCCCCGGCGGTGAAGATGCGCACCTGCCGGACGGCCTGATGCAGCAGCATCCCCCGTCCCGATGACGCCGGAGCCCCCACCTCGTCCCACGCCGCCGACAGCGCCGTCGGCCAGTGGCCGTAGACGACGTCGAGAAGACGCCCGCCGGTGCGCGCGAGGCCGCGCGCGACCCGCGGGGCGAGGGAGGCGTCGCCGGGGAGCGTCGCGATCGTCAGCGGCGCGGAGGTGACGGGGTCGTCCTCGAAGGGCGCGGGCACGACCGCCACGCCGAGGACGGCGCCCAGCCGCGCGAGTTCCGTGACGGCCCCGGCCCGTCGTGCGACGACCTCGACCCGCTGCGCGCCGAGTTCGGCCAGGGCCACCAGCGCCGAGGTGGCCGTGGCGCCGGCGCCGATGATGCGGGCGGTCGGCGCCGCCTGGACGCCTTCATCGGCCAGGGCGGCGACGATGCCGCCGACGTCGGTGTTGAAGCCGGCCGGGCCGTCCGGGCCGAGCAGGAGCGTGTTCACCGCACCCGTCAGCTCCGCGCGACGGTCCCGCCGGACCGCGGCGCGGTGCGCCGCGGTCTTCAGCGGCATCGTCAGCGAGAGCCCGCGCCAGGTGCGGTCGAGGCCCGCCAGCTCGCCGGCGAAGGATGCCTCGTCCACCCGCCGCCGCCCGTATGTCCAGTCCAGCCCCAGGACGCGGTAGGCCGCGGCGTGGAGCGCAGGCGATCGGCTGTGGTCGATCGGATCGCCCCAGACCTCCAGTCGCCGTGCGCCCCCGGTCAGCACCCCGAATCCGGGTTGTCGGCGCACCAGGCCTGCCATTGCGCGACCCCGCGATTGTGGTCGGCGAGATTCGAGGTGAACAGCGTCTCGCCGGTGTCGAGGTTCACCGTGACGAAGTACAGCCAGTCGCCGTCGGCCGGGTTCATCGCCGCGTCGATCGCGGTGTCGCCCGGGTTGGAGATCGGACCGATGGGGAGCCCGGGGTGCACGTAGGTGTTCCACGGGTTGTCGTCGTACTGCGCTTCGGCGGACGTGCTCGCGCTCCCCGCGTGCATCTCGCCGTAGCCGTACTGCGCCGTCGAGTCCATCTGGAGCATCCCGAACGTCTCCTGATTGTCCGGGTCCATCCGGTTCTCGATGACCCGGGCGACCTTGTAGAAGTCCTCTTCGAAACGCGCCTCGCGCTGGATGATCGAAGCGATCGTGAGCACGCGCTGGCGATCGGCCTCGGGCACGCCGGCGTCGTCGAGCGAGCGGGCGGTGCGGTCCACCATGCGCTGGATCACGTCCGAAGGCGTGAGACCCGGATCGAAGGTGTACATCGCGGGGAACAGCCAGCCTTCGAGGCTCTCGGCGTCCACCCCGTAGGCGGCGGGGTCCGCGGCGGCGGCCTCGAACTCCTCCAGCGGCATCCCCAGGCCCTCGGCGAGGATGGGAAGCGTCTGGGCGACGGTGAGTCCCTCACGCACGAGCGCCGAGTTCTCCAGCTTGCGGCTGGGATCCTGCAGCGCTTCGAGCGCCGCAGCGGCGGTCATCCGCTGCTGCAGCTGGTAGACGCCGGGATAGAACGTCGGGTTCTCACCGGTGTCGATCAGCATCTCGTAGAAGGCTTCGGGTGTCTTGGTGACGCCGGCGTCGTAGAGGGAGCGCGAGATCGTGGACGGCACGTCTCCGGAGCTGATCGTCAGCAGCGCCTCTCCGCTGGCGAGGCCTTCCTCGTAGTCCTTGGGCTCCTCCCAGCCCATGACCTCACGGATCTGGTTCTCGTAGGTGTTCCAGACCCACAGGCCGCCGGCGGCGATGCCGCCGACCATCAGCAGGGCGATGGCCAGCGCGATCCACGCGCCGATCCGGCGACGTCCCCGGTCGGGCTCAGGGGGCAGCGCGCCCAGCTCGTCGGTGCTGCTCTCGCCCGCGAACAGGTCCTCCAGCGTCGAGGGCCGTGTGGCGGTGGCCGTGCCGCCGCCCGCGCTCGCGGCGCGTCCATACGCTGCGGACGTCGAGGGTGCGGTGTCGGCATCGGCGAACGGCCACGCCTCGTCGGACCGCCCGTGGCCCGCGCCTGCTGCGGCGGGGCGTGCGGGTGGGGCGGGGCGTGGGGGTACGGCCGGTCGCTCACTCGCGGAGCGAGGCGCGGACTCCGCGGAACCGCCGGGGGCGGCATCCTCTGCCGGCGACGATGTCCCGCGTGATGCCGCGTCCCGCGCGGCGGCTTCGCGCGCAGCCCGCCGCGACACCGGCGCCGCGCCGGTCGGCGTGTCGTGTGGCTCTTCGGAAGCGGCGCGGTGCCCGTTGCCGCTCACGCGGGGGTCGGGCAGCTTGCCGTAGAGATCCGCGAACGGATCGTCGAACGAGTCATGGGGCATGTCAGGCGAACTCCTGGGGGACGGTCGTTCCGGCGGGGCGTCCCGTGCGCTTCTCTACATCGATGGCCTGCTGAAGGAGCACGACCGCCGCAACCTGGTCAACAATGCTACGAGATTTCCGCTGTGATCGGCCCGCATCCCGCAAAGCCGCGTGCGCAGACACCGTGCTCAGGCGTTCGTCGACGAGTCGCACGGGCGCGGAACCGCCCGCGGACAGCGCGTCGGCGAACTCGCGGGCATCGACCGTCGACGCGGTGTCCTCGCCCCGCATGTTGAGCGGAAGACCCACGAGGATCTCCATCGCCCCCCACTCGGCGGCGAGCTCGAGCACACGCGCAACCGAGGCGTCGGTGCGAGGCACGGTCTCGACCGGCACGGCCAGCAAGCCGTCGGGGTCGCTGCGGCTGACGCCGACGCGGGCTCGTCCCACGTCGACTCCGAGACGTACGCCCCGACGGAAGCCGCTCACGCCGCCAGCGCCTCGCCGACGGCAGCCAGCGCGCGCGGCAGCGCCGAGACGTCCGCACCGCCGCCCTGCGCGACGTCGTCGCGGCCTCCGCCGCCCCCGCCGAGCACCGCGGCGGCAGCCTTGGCGAGAGGCCCGGCCTTCGCCCCGGCGGCCCGCGCGGCTTCGTTGACCGCGACGATCACGACCGGCCTGCCCGCGACCTCGCCGCCGAGGGCCACCACCCCCGCGCCGGAGCCCAGACGCTCGCGCACCTGGAGCGCCAGGGAGCGCACATCGTCGGCGGAGCCCGCGGCCCCGACCGACTCGGCGACCACACGGAAGCCGCCCACCGGCGACGCCGATGCCGCCAGTGCGGGCACCCGGTCGCCGAGCGCCTTGGCCTCGTAGGCGGCGATCTTCTTCTCCGCGGCCTTCAGGCTCGCGGTCAGCTCGGCGATGCGCGAGGGAAGCTGTTCCCGGGGCGTCTTCAGCGTGGAGGTCAGCTGCGACACGAGCGCGCGTTCGGCCGCCAGCGAGCGGAAGGCATCCAGACCGACGAGAGCCTCCACGCGACGGTTCGAGGCTCCGACGCTCGACTCCCCCACCAGGTTGATGAGGCCGATCTCGGCGCTCGTCGACACGTGGGTGCCCGCGCAGAGCTCGCGCGACCACGGACCCCCGATATCGACCATGCGCACGGTGTCGCCGTACTTCTCGCCGAACAGCGCCATGGCCCCGAGCGCCTTGGCCTCGTCCAGGGCGAGTACGCGCGTGGTCACCTCGAGGTTGTCGCGGACGGCGTTGTTGGCGATCTCTTCGATCTCGCTCCTGGTGGCTTCCGAGAGCGCCTGGCTCCACGAGAAGTCGAAACGCATGTAGCCGGCGCGGTTGAGGGAACCCGCCTGCGTGGCGGTGCGCCCGAGGGTGTCGCGCAGGGCCGCGTGCACGAGGTGGGTCGCGGAGTGGGCCTGGCGTGCCGCACGCCGGTTGGCGGCATCCACCACCGTGGTGGCGGGCTGTCCGACGCCCACTTCGCCCGTCGTCACCTGCACCGTGTGGCTGATGAGACCCGCGACCGGCTTCTGCACATCGAGGACTTCGAGCTCGAAGCCCGGCCCGACGATGACGCCCTTGTCGGCGACCTGGCCGCCCGACTCCGCGTAGAGCGCCGTCTCGGCGAGGATGACCTCGGCGATGTCGCCGACCACCGCCCGGTCGACCGGGACCCCGTCGACGAGGAGGCCAAGCACGGACGACTCGGTCTCGAGGTCGGTGTAGCCGGTGAAGACCGTCTCGCCCTTGGCCCGGAAGTCGCGGTACGCACTCGTGTCGGCCAGTTGGCGCTTGCGTGCCTTGGCGTCCGCCTTCGCGCGGGAGCGCTGCTCCTGCATGAGCACGTCGAACGCGGTGCGATCGACGGTGAGTCCCGCCTCTTCCGCGATCTCCAGGGTCAGATCGATCGGGAAGCCGTACGTGTCGTGCAGCAGGAAGGCTTCGGCGCCGGCGAGGGCCGTGCCGCCCGAGCGCTTGGTCTCGGCGACCGACTCGTCGAGGATGCTGGAGCCGGCGGCGAGCGTGCGCAGGAAGGTCTCCTCCTCGGCCAGCGCGTAGCGCGAGATGCGCGGGTAGTCCGTCTCGACCTCGGGGTAGGCCTCTTTCATCGCATCCCGGGAAGCGGCGAAGAGCTCGGCGAAGGTCGCCCCCTCGACTCCGAGCAGGCGCATCGAGCGGATGGCGCGGCGCATGAGGCGGCGGAGGATGTAGCCGCGGCCGTCGTTGGCCGGGGTGACGCCGTCGGCGAGCAGCATGAGCGACGAGCGGACGTGGTCGGCCACGACGCGGAACCGCACGTCATCCTCGGCGTTCGCGCCGTAGGTGCGACCGGAAAGCGCCACAGCGCGGTCGAGCACCGGGCGGACCTGGTCGGTCTCGTACATGTTGTCGACGCCCTGCTTGATGAAGGCGACGCGCTCGAGACCCATGCCCGTGTCGATGTTCTTCGCCGGCAGCTCGCCCACGATGTCGAAGTCGTACTTCGAGCGCACGTTCGTGATCTCGTACTGCATGAACACGAGGTTCCAGATCTCGACGTAGCGGTCGTCGTCGGTGGCGGGGCCGCCGTCGATGCCGTATTCGGGGCCGCGGTCGAAGAAGATCTCGGAGCACGGGCCGGCAGGCCCGGGGAGGCCGGTGCTCCAGTAGTTGGTGTCCTTGCCGAGCCGCTGGATGCGCTCCTCCGGCAGGTCGGTGAGCGAGCGCCACAAGCCGTGCGCCTCGTCATCCTCCTCGTACACGGTGACCCACAGGTCCTTCGGGTCGAACCCGAGTCCGCCGGCGCTCTCGGGACTCGTCAGCAGCTCCCAGGCGAAGCGGATCGCGCCCTCTTTGAAGTAGTCGCCGAACGACCAGTTGCCGAGCATCTGGAAGAAGGTGCCGTGTCGGGGGGTTTTGCCGACCTCTTCGATGTCGTTCGTGCGGAGGCACTTCTGGACGTCCGCGGCACGGGCGTACGGCGCGGGGACATCACCGCTCAGGTACGGGATGAACGGGACCATCCCCGCCACCGTGAACAGCAGTGCGGGGTCGTCCGTGACCAGCGACGCCGACGGGACGATGACGTGGTCGTTCTTCGCGAAATAGTCAAGATAGCGCTGGGCGATCTCCGCGGTCTTCATTCAGGTCCTCGCAGTAGGCGGTCTTCTCCCCCGTGACCGGGGGCGCGTCGGGTCAGTCGGTGGTCTTGCGCGCGGCGTCCGCGACGTCGTCGGCGGCGTCTGCGGCGGTGGCGCGCACCGACTCGGCGGCGCCGGCAGCGGCATCCTTCACCTCGTCGACCAGTCCCGAGAACCGGGCCTCCTGCTCGCGATAGGCGTCGCCGATGCGATCGGTGAACTCGGTGATGCGGGCATCGACCTCGGCGAGGAGCTCGTGCCCCCGGGGGTCCTTGTTCATCATGTGGGCAACGACGAATCCCCCGGCGATACCCGCCAGGAACCACAGCACGTTCTTCATGTCACCACTCCTCGGCCGCCGGCACGGCATCGATCCATCGTAAGCGCAAACGCCGAAGGGCGCCGGGTTGCCCCGGCGCCCTTCGGTCGCGCGTGCGCGGGTTATCGCGCGGCGTAGTACTCGACGACGAGCTGGACGTCGCAGACGACGGGGACCTCGGCGCGCTTGGGGCGACGGACGAGGCGGGCCTGCAGCTTGTCGAGCTCGACCTCGAGGTAGCCCGGAACGGGGGGCAGCACGTCGGCGTGACCGCCGGCGGCGGCGACCTGGAACGGCTCGGTCCCCTCGCTCTTCGCCTTGACGTGGATGAGCTGACCCGGCTTCACGCGGAACGACGGGCGGTCGACCGTCTGGCCGTCGACCAGGATGTGACGGTGCACGACCAGCTGGCGCGCCTGAGCGGTGGTGCGAGCGAAGCCGGCACGCAGCACGAGGGCGTCCAGACGCATCTCGAGCAGCTCGACGAGGTTCTCACCCGTCAGGCCGTCCTTGCGGCGGGCCTCGTTGAACGTGTTGCGCATCTGCTTCTCGCGGATGCCGTACTGCTCGCGCAGACGCTGCTTCTCGCGCAGACGGACGGCGTAGTCGCTGTCCTGCTTGCGCTTGGTGCGGCCGTGCTCCCCCGGAGCGTAGGGGCGCTTCTCGAGGTACTTCGCCGCCTTCGGGGTGAGGGCGACGCCGAGAGCACGGGACAGGCGGACCTTGCGGCGGTCCTGGGACTTCGTAGGCACGAAGGATTCCTTCCATGACGTGGCCACGACTTTCGCGGCTCACGGACGTATCGCCCTACTCCGCCCGTCGATCCGCACGCCGGGGCGGCACCGAACGGTAGGTGAAGGAGAAGGGGGATGCCCGAAAACACGGTTTCGAGCCGGTCAATCCTAACAGATCGCCCGATCGCGCCTGGAAATCGACCCGACTCGCCAGCGGTGGTCAGGATCCGGGGTCGAGGATGCGCCGGATCCGCTCCAGACGGGCGGAGATGTCGCGCTCGGCTCCGCGCTGCGTCGGCTGGTAGTAGCGGCGCTCGCGCAGCTCGTCGGGCAGGTACTGCTGGGCGACGACCCCGATCTCGCTGTCGTGCGGGTAGCGGTAGCCCTTGCCGTGGCCCAGTCGCTTGGCGCCCGGGTAGTGGGCGTCCCGCAGGTGGGGCGGCACGCGGCCGATCCCGCCGGCTCGGACATCCGCGATCGCCGCGTCGATGGCGACGTAGGCGGCGTTCGACTTGGCCGTGGTGGCCAGGTAGGTGGTCGCCTCGGCGAGGGGGATGCGCCCTTCGGGCATCCCGATGAGCTGCACGGCGTCGGCGGCGGCCACCGCGATCGACAGCGCCTGCGGGTCGGCCAGGCCGATGTCCTCCGCGGCGGAGATGATCAGTCGCCGCGCGATGAAGCGCGGGTCCTCGCCGGCCTCGATCATCCGTGCCAGGTAGTGGATGGCGGCATCGGGATCGGATCCGCGGATGGATTTGATGAACGCGCTGATGACGTCGTAGTGCTCGTCGCCCTGGCGGTCGTAGCGCAGAAGCGCCCGGTCCACCGCCTGCGCGACGTGCTCGGAGTCGATCGCCCGCGTCCCACTCGCTTCGTCGGGCTCGGGCGCCAGCGATGCGGCCGCCTCCAGTGCCGTCAATGCGCGCCGGGCGTCGCCCGAGGCGAGCCGGATGAGCGCCTCGCGCGCCTCGGGCGTCAGGGTTACCGCCCCGGCGAGACCACGCGGGTCGGCGACCGCTCGATCCACGAGCACACCGAGGTCGTCGTCGGTGAGCGGTCGGAGGGTGAGCAGGAGCGAGCGCGACAGCAGCGGCGCGATCACCGAGAACGACGGGTTCTCGGTGGTTGCGGCGATCAGCAGCACCCACCCGTTCTCGACACCCGGCAGCAGGGCGTCCTGCTGCGCCTTGGTGAACCGGTGGATCTCGTCGAGGAAGAGGATTGTCGACTGACCGTAGAGATCGCGCTGGGTCAGAGCCTCCTGCATGACCTCGCGCACATCGCGGACTCCGGCGGTGATGGCCGACAGTTCCACGAATCGGCGCCCCGAGGACCGCGCGATCGCCTGGGCGAGGGTGGTCTTGCCGGTTCCGGGCGGACCCCACAGGATCACCGACGTCGCCGTGGTGCGGGCGTCAGCGTCCGCGAGCGCCACCAGCGGAGACCCGCGGCGGAGCAGATGGGGTTGCCCTGCCACCTCGTCCAGTGACACCGGGCGCATCCGCACCGCGAGCGGCGTCTGCCCCGTGAACAGGGCGCTCGGTGTGGTCACCTCCCCAGGTTAATCGGCGGCGCGGACATCATCGCCGGGTTTGGCCGCGTCCGCCGCGTCGATCTAGGATCGAGCCGCTCGGCGAGGGGCCGGGCGGAGGAGGCTCCGTGGCCAAGCCAGGCAGAGACCGCGCGACGCGCGCGACACGCGATCGCGCGCGGCTGTATCAGGCGCGTCAGGACTTCCAGGCGTCGCTGGCCCGTCGGCGCGCGCGCGACAACGTCGTCGCCGGGATCGCCGGCGGTGCGCTCGTCGTCGGCATCGTCGTCATCCAGACCCTCTTCTTCACCGTCGGCCCCGGGGCGACCGAGCCGTCCCCCTCATCGACGCCGATCCCGACCCTCGCACCGGCTCCCAGCGGGACACCCACGCCCACTCCTGCCACCACACCTGAGCCCACGCCGACGCCCACCCCGTGACGGGCACGCCGTATCGCGAGCCCTTTCGGGCCGGTCGCCCGGCCGTACTAGGCTGGGCGCGTCCATCCCCCCACAGGCGGCCGTTGCCGCGATGAGGTGCAATCCGTGACTGCCGACGCAGAAACCACTCCCGACTCCCCCGCTGACGAGGCTTGGGGCCGCGTCGACGACGACGGCACCGTCTCGGTCCGAGAGACCGACGGCTGGCGCGTGGTCGGGCAGTTCCCCGACGGCTCCGCGGAAGAGGCTCTGGCGTACTTCGAGCGCAAGTTCGCCGATCTCGCCAGCGAAGTCACCCTCCTGGAGGTGCGTCACCGTCGTGGCGGCGCATCGGCGGCGGACGTCCGCAAGGCAGCCCGCACGGTGTCCGAGAAGCTCGACGGCGCCGCAGCGGTCGGTGACCTCGCGGGACTGCAGGCCCGCGTCGGCGCCCTGCTCGCCACCCTCGAGCAGGCGACCGAGACCGAGGCCAAGGCGGCGAAGGAAGCCGTCGACGAGGCGGTGCGGGAGCGCACCGGGATCGTCGAAAGCGCCGAGGCGCTCGCCGCGCGCGACCCGAAGACCGTCCAGTGGAAGCAGGCGTCGGGCGAGATGACGGCGCTGTTCGAGCGGTGGCAGGACCACCAGCAGAACGGGCCCCGCCTTCCGCGGTCCACGGGCCAAGCGCTCTGGAAGCGCTTCCGCGACGCGCGCGCGACCGTCGATCGTCACCGACGGGAGTTCTACGCCGAACTGGACGAAGCGCACAAGTCGGTGCGCGATCGCAAGGCGCGGCTCGTCGAACGCGCAGAGGCCCTCGCCCCCCGCGGCGAGGACGGCATCGGCGCCTACCGCGATCTGCTCGATGAGTGGAAGTCCGCTGGTCGCGCGGGTAAGAAGGCCGACGATGCCCTGTGGGCTCGTTTCAAGGCCGCCGGCGACGCCCTCTACGAGGCGCGCGGCGTGCGCGAAGCGGCCGAGGCCGAATCCTCGCGCGAGAAGATCGCCGCGCGACGCGAGCTCCTCGAAGAGGCGCGTGCTGTCGCGGACGAGCGGGATCTGACCAAGGCCCGCGCTCTTCTCACCGGCATCCAGCGCCGTTGGGACGACCTCGGACGCGTCTTCCCCCGCGACGTCGAGCGCGCGTTGGACGACGACCTCCGCAAGATCGAGAACGCACTGCGCGCGCGCGAGGAGGCGGACTGGAAGCGCAACGATCCCGAGACGAAGGCCCGGGCCAACGACATGACCCGCCAGCTGACCGACGCGATCGACAAGCTGCAGCAGGAGCTCGACGACGCCCGCGCCTCCGGTGACGAGAAGGCGATCGCCGCGGCATCCGAAGCCCTCGAAGCGCGCAAGACGTGGCTTCGAGCGCTCGGCGGCTGACCCTCCCCCGCGCATCCGACTCGGAGTTCTCCACAGCATCTGACGATGCGCCCCGGGCCGCACACGGTCTGGGGCACACTGCCCGTATGCCGTCGCCGTTCCTGTACTACGCCGACCATCGGCTGTCGGTGGCCGAACTCTCCGCCGCGCGCCTCGACGGGCACGTGGTCGAGCTGGGCGATGCGTACATCCCCGCCGACGCGGTGGAGACGGCCGCACTGCGTGCCGGTTCGCTGCGCGACATCCTGGGCACGGTCCTCGCGGCGACCCACCTCAGCGCTGCCTGGATACACGACGCGGTCGCCGATCCGCCCCCGCGTCACACCGTGCAGCGGGCGGTGCCGCGACGCCTGCATCACGTGCTCGGCAGGCGCTTCCGCTATCGGGATGCGATGATCCCGCCGCAGCATCTGACGGTCGTGGGCGGTGTCAACGTCACCGACCGGGTCCGCACGCTGGTCGACCTCGCCCGCGAAGGCGACGACGCCCACGGCGCTGCAGCGGCGGCGATGACGCACCGCTGGCCGGGCCTCGCCGAAGAGGCGCTGGCGCACATAGCGGCCTCGGGCCCGTTCCCGGGCAAGCGTCCCGCGGCGGGGCTGATCGCGCGGCTGAGTGCTGAGAGGACCGTGGGGTCTCAGGACGAGGTGACGCGGTACACGTCGTAGACGGCGTCGATCCGGCGCACGGCGTTGAGCACGCGGTCGAGGTGCACGATGTCACCCATCTCGAAGACGAATCTGCTGATCGCGAGACGGTCATTGGAGGTCGCGACGTTCGCCGACAGGATGTTCACGTGGTGCTCGCTCAGCACGCGGGTGACGTCGCTCAGCAGCCCGGATCGGTCGAGGGCCTCCACCTGGATCTGCACCAGGAAGACGCTCTTGCTCGTCGGCGCCCACTCGACGTCGATGATCCGCTGCGGGTCCTGCATGAGCGACGACACGTTGGTGCAGTCGGTGCGGTGCACAGACACGCCGCTGCCTCGCGTGACGAACCCGACGATCTCGTCCCCGGGAACGGGGGTGCAGCACTTGGCGAGCTTCACCAGGATGTCGGGTGCTCCCCGGACCAGCACGCCGGAATCCCCGCCCCGCGGTGCGCGGCTGCGGCCCACGGACGGAAGGTCTATGGGACCGGTGGAGGTGTCGCTCGCACTGACCAGCGACGTGACCTTCTCGATCACCGACTGGGTCGACACGTGCCCTTCGCCGACGGCCGCGTACAGCGCAGACACGTCCTCATAGCGCAGCTGCTGGGCGACCTCGGTGAAGGAGTCCTGGCTCATCAGGCGCTGGAGCGGGAGGTTCTGCCGGCGCATCGCGCGCGCGATGGCCTCCTTGCCCTGCTCGATCGCGTCCTCGCGGCGCTCCTTCGTGAACCACCCGCGGATCTTCGAGCGGGCGCGCGTGGACTTCACGAAGCCGAGCCAGTCCTGACTGGGGCCCGCATCCGGATTCTTCGAGGTGAAGACCTCGACGACGTCACCGCTCTTGAGCTCGGACTCCAGCGGAACGAGTCGCCCGTTGACCTTGGCGCCCATCGTGCGGTGACCGACCTCGGTGTGCACGGCGTACGCGAAGTCCACCGGCGTCGCGCCGGCCGGAAGGCCGATGACCCGGCCCTTCGGCGTGAAGACGTAGACCTCCTTCGCGCCGATCTCGAACCTCAGGGAGTCGAGGAACTCCCCCGGATCGGCGGTCTCGGCCTGCCAGTCCGAGATGTGCGCGAGCCAGGCCATGTCGGCGTCGATCGCCTTGTCGTCCGGCTTGCCGCCGGCCATCCGCTCCTTGTACTTCCAGTGGGCGGCGACGCCGTACTCCGCCTGCTGGTGCATCTCGTTGGTGCGGATCTGGATCTCGACCGTCCGCCCGCCCGGTCCGATCACGGTCGTGTGCAGCGACTGGTAGAGGTTGAACTTCGGTGTCGCGATGTAGTCCTTGAAGCGGCCGGGCAGCGGCGTCCAGCGGGCGTGGATCGCGCCGAGGACGGCATAGCAGTCGCGCACGCTTCCGACGAGGATGCGGATCCCGATGAGGTCGTAGATGTCGTCGAACTCGCGACCGCGCACGATCATCTTCTGATACACCGAGTAGAGCTGCTTCGGGCGCCCCATGACGCGCCCGCGGATGCGCAGATCCCGCAGATCCCCGTCGACGGCGTCGATCACATTCTGCACGTACTGCTCGCGCTGCGGGGTCCGCTGCTTGACGAGGCTCTCGATCTCTGCGTAGAGCTTGGGGTGCAGAACCGCAAAGGAGAGGTCCTCGAGCTCGGACTTGATGGCCTGGATGCCGAGCCGGTGAGCCAGCGGTGCGTAGATCTCGAGCGTCTCGGTCGCCTTCTTGGCCGCCTTCTCGGGGGGGACGAAGCCCCAGGTCCGGGCATTGTGCAGTCGGTCGGCGAGCTTGATGAGCAGCACGCGGATGTCCTTGGACATCGCCACGATCATCTTGCGGACCGTCTCGGCCTGCGCGCTCTCGCCGTACTTGACCTTGTCGAGCTTCGTGACGCCGTCCACCAGCATCGCGACCTCGTCGCCGAAGTCGGCCGTCAGCTCATCCAGGCCGTACCCGGTGTCCTCGACCGTGTCGTGCAGCAGCGCGGCAGCGATGGCCTTGGGTCCCAGCCCCAGGTCGGCGAGGATCTGCGCGACGGCGAGCGGATGCGTGATGTACGGCTCGCCGCTCTGGCGGGCCTGCCCGGTGTGCGCTCGATCGGCGACGGCGTAAGCTCGCTCGATGATCGACAGATCGCCCTTGGGGTGATGCGTGCGCACCGTCCGCAGCAGCTTCTCGACGTCGTCCCGACGAGCGGCCCGGGAGAAGATCCTGGGGACGAGACGGCGCAGCGAGGACGGTGCAGGAGGAACCGTCTCCGCCATGCGCACTTCCCTCCCTGGATCAGACAATCCTACGCCCGCGCGCGGGCGCGTCCGTTCAGGCGGGTTGACCTGCGAGCTCACGGGCGGCGAGCACCCGTGCGTCGCGGGACTTCATCCCCGGCTCGTTCTCACGCAGGAGCGAGTAGAGCGGAGCGGCGACGAAGATCGTCGAATACGCCGCGACGATCGTTCCCACGAAGATCGACAGTGAGATGTCGGTGAGCGTCTGCGCACCGAGCCAGAGAGCGCCGATGAACAGGATCGCGCCGGTGGGGAGCACGGCCACGACGGTCGTGTTGATGGAGCGGACCAGTGTCTGGTTGACGCCGAGGTTCACCGATTCGCCGAACGTGCGTCCCGACACCTCGCCGTCCTCGCTGGTGTTCTCCCTGATCTTGTCGAAGACCACCGTGGTGTCGTACAGCGCGTACGAAAGGATCGTGAGGAACCCGATCACCGCCGCGGGCGAGATCTCGAAGCCGAACAGGGCGTAGATGCCGATGGTGATCACGAGCACGTCGACGAGGCCGATGATCGCGGCGATCGACATCTTCACGGTCCGGAAGTACAGGGCCAGGATCAAGAAGGTGAGGGCCAGGAAGATCGCCAGGCCCCACAGCGACTGCCGGGTGACGTCGGCTCCCCAGCTCGGACCGATGAAGGAATAGCTGACCTCGTCGGCGGAGACGCCGTACGAGTCCGCGAGGACGTTCGAGACCTCACGGCTCTCGGCGTCGGTCATCTGGTCCGTCTGCACGCGGACGGTGTCGTCGCCGACGGTCACCACCTTCGTGGTGGCGCCCGGCACGACGGTGCGGACGGCATCGGTCGCGAGCGCCTGATCGGTGGTCGCCACCCCGCTGACGGTGAACTGCGAGCCGCCGGTGAACTCGATCGAGAACTGGATCGGGCGGAACAGGGGGACGAGGGCGGCACCGATCACGAGGACGGCCGCGATGATGAACCACAGCCGCCGGCGACCCACGAACGGGATCGAGGTCTTGCCGGTGTAGAGGTCGTTGCCGAACTGGCTCATGGAGCGCATCAGTCGTCTCCCTCCTTCGTGGCGGTGCGTGATCGACCGGTGTCGGCGGCAGCCATCTCCGCCTGCTTGCGTTCGGCGATGGTCTGGCGACGCACGGCCTCGCTTCGGGACTTGACCGCGCGGCGACCCGCGCCGGTGTTCGCGGACGCGGCGACGGGGGCGCGGAACTGGGCCCGCCCGCGGTAGACCGCGCCGAGTGCGGCAGGGTCGAGTCCCGAGAGCGGGTGGCCGGATCCGAAGAAGCGGTTTCGGGCGAGCAGCTGCAGCACCGGGTGGGTGAAGAGGATGAAGATCAAGACGTCGATGGCCGTCGTGAGCCCCAGGGTGAAGGCGAAGCCCTTCACCGTGGAGTCGGCCAGGATGTAGAGCACGATGGCGGCCAGGACGTTGATCGACTTCGAGATGTAGATCGTGCGCTTGGCGCGGCCCCAGCCGTCCTCGACGGCGCTGGTGATCGACTTGCCGTCGCGCAGCTCGTCACGGATGCGCTCGAAGTAGACGATGAACGAGTCGGCGGTGAATCCGATCGTCACGATCAAGCCCGCGACGCCGGCCAGTGACAGGCGGAAGCCCATGCGCCACGCCAGGATGCACAGCGTGACGTACGTGAGCACAGCCATCACGCCGAGGGACGCGATGATGATCACGCCGAGGGCGCGGTAGACGGCGAGAGAGTAGATCGCGACGAGCGCGAGACCGATGAGGCCGGCGATGAGGCCGATCTGAAGCTGCTGCGACCCGAGCGTGGCGGAGATCGAGTTCGAGCTCTCGACGGAGAAGCTCAGGGGAAGCGCGCCGTACTTCAGCTGATCGGCGAGGACTTTGGCCGTCTCCTGGGTGAAGCTGCCGGTGATGCTCGGCCGTCCGTCGAGGATCACGCCGTTCATCGACGGGGCGGAGAGCACGGAGCCGTCCAGCACGAAGGCGAACTGGTTCAGGGGCGACTCGGCGCCGTAGAGCCGCTGGCTGATCTGCCCGAAGGTCTCGGTGCCCTCACCGTCGAAGACGAGGTTCACCGCCCAGAGGCCGTTGGTCTGCTGAAGGCCGAACGTCGCATCGTCGATGGACGATCCGTCGAGCTCGACGGGCCCGAGGATGTACTTCACGGTGCCGTCGATGTCGCAGGTAATGAGCGGCTGGTCGGTGGGCGCCGAGGCGGGGTCGTTCGCGGTGTCCGCGCAGTCGTAGGCGAGGAACTCCGCGTAGAGGCGATCGGTGATCCACGAGGGGTCGCTGCCGTTGGTCGGCTCGGCCGTCGGAGTGGCTGCCAGCGACGGATCCGGCGTCGGATACGGCGTGGCCGTCCCATCCTCTCCAACGAAGGTGTTCGCCGGCTGACCGGCGAACAGGACCGCCCGCAGCTGGAGCTGCGCGGACGCCTCGATGCGCTGCCGCGTCTGCTCGTCGGCCTGACCGGGGATCTGCACGACGATGTTCTGTCCGCCCTCGGTCGTGACGTCGGCTTCGCCGACGCCCGACGCATCCACGCGCTGACGGATGATCGTCACCGCCTGGCTCATCTGCTCGGCGGAGGGGCTTGCGCCGTCCTCGGTCTGCGCCTGCAGGATGATCTGCGTTCCGCCCTGCAGGTCGAGGGCGAGCTCGGGCTGCCAGGAGCTCTCCTGGAAGACGTGCACGCCCAGCGCATTGATGCCGAAGAGGACGGCGGTGATCGTCAGAAGTCCGGTGAGTGCACGCCAGGCGTGCCGGACGGGGGTGGATGTCGCCACGGATCAGCTCTCTCGGGGCCCCTTCGGGCGGTCAGACGTTGGGCTTGCGGTCCGCGTCGGTGTCGGGCTCGATCGGGCCGGCGTCATCTGCAGCGATCTCGTCGGCCGGCTCGGCCGCCAGCGGCTCGGCGACGGTGTCGGCGTCTGTGCCGCTCACGATGCGCAGGATCGCCTGGCTGTGGACCTTGATGTCGACGCCCGGCGCGATCTCGACGATCGCGGGCTGGTCGAGGTTCTCGGGGTCGTAGGAGACGATCGTGCCGTACAGACCGCCCTGCAGCAGGACCTCGGCGCCGGGGACCGTCTGGCGCGCGCGCTCCTCCTGCTCGAGCTTCTGCTTCTGCATCCGCCGGCGCGAGCTCCAGAACATGAACACCAGGAGGACGACGAGGAGGAGGATGAGGCCGTAGTTGGCGAAGAATTCGGCGAAGCTCATGGAGGTGGGGGCACCTTTCGGTTCCGGCTCGCGCCAGAGCGGCACTGCCTGTGCAGGAGGGGGTCAGGCGAAAGCCTCCAGCGATTATAGGTCATCGATCTCCAGCACCGACTCCGCCGGGGCCGCGCCGAGGTGCTGATATGCCTCGCGTGTGGCCACGCGGCCCCGCGGCGTGCGGCCCATGAACCCGATCCGCACGAGGTAGGGCTCCACCACCGATTCGATGGTCTCGGCCTCTTCGCCCACCGTCACCGCGAGGGTGCTCAATCCCACCGGGCCGCCGCGGAAGCGCCGCACGAGGGCCTCCAGCACCGCCCGGTCGAGGCGGTCCAGGCCGATCGCGTCGACGTCGTACAGGTCGAGGGCGGCATCCACCGTCGCCGGGTCGGCGTCGCGCCCGTCTCCGTGGACGATGGTGTAGTCGCGGACGCGGCGGAGCAGGCGGTTGGCGATGCGGGGCGTACCCCTCGAACGGCGGGCGATCTCGCTGCGGGCGATCGGCGGAAGGCCCACCCCCAGCATCATCGCCGACCTCTCGATGACGCGTTCCAACTCCGCCGGTTCGTAGTACTCCAGATGCGCGGTGAAGCCGAAGCGGTCCCGCAACGGGTTCGGCAGCAGCCCGGAGCGCGTCGTGGCGCCGACCAGGGTGAACGGCGCGAGATCCAGCGGGATGCTGGTGGCGCCGGCTCCCTTGCCCACCATGATGTCGATGCGGAAATCCTCCATCGCCAGGTACAGCATCTCCTCGGCCGAGCGGGCCATGCGATGCACCTCGTCGATGAAGAGGACCTCTCCGGGCGTCAGGCTCGACAGCAGCGCGGCCAGGTCGCCGGCGTGCTGGATCGCGGGCCCGCTGGAGAGCCGCAGTGGCCGTCCGCTCTCGTGAGCCACGATCATGGCCAAGGTGGTCTTGCCGAGTCCGGGGGGTCCGGACAGCAGGATGTGGTCGGCGGGACGCTGCTGGATGCGCGCGGCATCGAGCAGCAGCTGCAGCTGCCCGCGAACCTTCTGCTGCCCGACGAACTCCGACAGCGAGGCGGGGCGGAGCGCCCCCTCGATCGCGAGTTCCGTGTCGTCCACCGGCTCGGCGGTGTCGCGGAGCTCATCCACCGACCGGCTCCTTCCGCGCGGGGCCGAGCTCGGCGAGGGTCATCCGCAGGAGCACCGGCACCGAGCCGCGGTCCGCGGGGCCCGCGGTCTCGAGGACGCCGGCGACGGCCTCGACGGCCACACGCTCCGACCAGCCGAGGCCCGCCAGCGCGGCCACGACCTGAGCCGACACGTCGGGGGGCGTGACGGCGTCGACGGCACCGGAACGTGCGCGTGCGGCGAGCTTGCCGGCGAGCTGGACGACGATGAGCTTGGCGGTCTTCGGTCCGATGCCCGACACACGGCGGAACGGCGCGTCGTCGTCGTTCGCCACGGCGTCGGCGATCTGGTCGACCGAGAGCGAGGCGAGCACGCCGAGCGCGGACTTGGGCCCGACACCGGTGACGCCCAGGAGCAGGGAGAACACCTCGAGCTCGTCACGGGTGTCGAAGCCGAAGAGCGAGAGAGAGTCCTCGCGGACGATGAGCGTCGTGTGCAGCATCGCCGTCTCGCCCGTCCGGAGGGCGCGCGAGACCTGGGGCGTCACGGCCACCGAGAGTCCCACGCCCCCGACGTCGATGACGACGGCGTCGGAGCCGATGTGGAGCACGGGGCCGCGGACGGACGAGATCATGAAGCGAGCCTAAACGCCGATTCGGAGCTATGTTCGAGCGACACGCTCAGCGCCGTGACACGCGCTCGGCGTCCGCCCACGCGCGCTGGGCGGGCGTGAGCGCACCCGTCGGGGCCGCCGACGGACCGGCCCCGCGCCATGCATGGCACAGCGCCAGCGCCAGCGCGTCGGCGGCGTCGGCCGGGGTGGGCAGGGAATCCAGCCGGAGCACCCGCGCGACCATCTGCTGGACCTGGCGCTTGTCCGCAGCCCCGTAGCCGGTGATGGCGGCCTTGACCTCGGTGGGCGTGTGGGTCGCGGCCGGGATGCCGCGCTCGCCCGCCACGAGGAGGGCGACGCCGCTGGCCTGGGCGGTGCCCATGACACTGTGGCGGTTGTGCTGCGAGAACACGCGCTCGACAGCGATCACGTGCGGGTCGTGCTCGTCGATGACGGCGCGGATGCCCGCCGCGATCGTGGCCAGACGCGTCTCGATCGCCGCGTCGGGCGACGAGCGCACCACGCCCACATGGACGAGCACCGCCGACCGGTCGGGGGCGACATCCACCACGCCGACTCCGCACCGCGTGAGGCCCGGATCGATGCCGAGGACGCGCTGCACACGTCGGAGGGAGGTCATGGCCCCACCGTAGGCGGCGTGCCGACCGGATGCCGCCAGGCGCGCCCCGCCGGCCTACTCGTCGGTCTCCAGCTCGGACTGGACCTCGGCGGACAGGTCGAAGTTCGAGTAGACGTTCTGCACGTCGTCGCTGTCTTCGAGTGCGTCGATCAGGCGGAAGATCTTGCGCGCCGTGTCGGCGTCGATGTCGACCTTGAGGTTCGGGACGAACTCGACGTCGGCGGACTCGTAGTCGATTCCGGCATCCTGCAGGGCCGATCGCACCGTCACCAGGTCGCCCGCCTCGGTGATCACCTCGAACCCCTGGGCGTGCGGCTCCACCTCCTCGGCGCCGGCCTCGAGGACGGTCATCATCACATCGTCCTCGGTCGTGCCCTCGCCCGAGACGACGATGACGCCCTTCCGGGTGAAGTTGTACGCGACGCTCCCCGGATCCGCGAGGTTGCCGCCGTTGCGGCTGAGGGCCGTCCTCACCTCTGCTGCGGCGCGGTTCTTGTTGTCGGTCAGACACTCGATCATGAGGGCAACTCCGCCCGGACCGTAGCCCTCGTACATGATCGAGGTGTACTCCACCGCCTCGCCGCCGATGCCGGCGCCGCGCTTGATGGCGCGATCGATGTTGTCGTTGGGGACCGACGTCTTCTTCGCCTTCTGGACGGCATCGTACAGCGTCGGGTTGCCCGCGAGGTCGGCGCCGCCGATCTTGGCGGCGACTTCGATGTTCTTGATGAGCTTGGCGAACGACTTGGCACGACGCGCGTCGATGACGGCCTTCTTGTGCTTGGTCGTCGCCCACTTGGAGTGGCCGGACATGATTTCCAGTCTATGCGGCGTCAGAGGGCGAACTCGAAGCCGAACCGCGACGACAGCAGCGCGACCAGATCGCGCGGGATCTTCGCGATGTACGCCGGTGCGGGTGCGAGCGTCGTGGGTCCGCCGATGAAGGGGAAGTAGACGGGCCCGTCGGTGTCCGCCTCGATCCGATCGCGGATGGCGACGATGTCGCCGCCGATGCGCCGCAGCGCCGCCAGCGTGATGGGCGAGGCGAGCCGGAGGGTGTCACTCACCGGCATCCGCCAGTGCGCCATCGTCTCACCGTGCCGCGCGCGCTCCTCTTCGCCGAGCGGACCGAGGATGCGGCCCCACGCCGCGATACCGGGGCTCGCGAGTGTGCGGTCCCAGACGAAGAGGGTGTCGCCGGGGGCGGTGCATCCGACGAGCTCGTGCGACCACTCGAACCGGCGCACGGGCGCGGCCTTCGGGGCGACCAGAGCGTCCCCGACGATCCCGCGGGACGGCGCGATCATCCAGTAGCGCTCCTCGGGGTGGTCCCGCCACCACTCGTTGATCGTCATGTATGCAACCTAGCGGCACCGCGTCGCGCGCTCAGGATGCGCGCACGGTGTCGACGAAGAGCTGGTGGAATCGGCTCTCTCCGCTCACTTCGGGGTGGAACGATGTGGCGAGCAGCGCACCCTGCCGCACCGCCACCACTCCCCCGTCGTCCAGCCGCGCCAGCACCTCGACATCGTGGCCCGTCTGCGTGACCAGCGGCGCTCGGATGAAGGCGGCGTGCACCGGGAGGTCGCCGAGCACGGGGACGTCGAGGTCGGTCTCGAACGAGTCCGACTGGCTGCCGAAGGCGTTGCGGCGGACCGTGATATCCAGGCCTCCGAACGTCTCCTGCCCGACGATGCCGTCCGTGATGCGGTCGGCCAGGAGGATCATGCCCGCGCACGTGCCGTACACCGGCATCCCGGACGAGATCGCTTCCCGGATCGGATGCTGCATGCCGAAGGCCCGCGAGAGCTTGTCGATCACGCTGGACTCACCGCCCGGGAGCACGAGACCCCGCACGGACCCCAGCTCATCGGGACGACGCACCGCCACCGCCTCGACCCCGAGGGCGGTCAGCACCCGCAGATGCTCGCGCACATCCCCCTGGAGGGCCAGGACGCCGATCCTCATCGCGCTTCGCGCCCCGAGGGACGGGGTCGCACGGGTCCTGTCACCAGCCGCGCTCGGCGAGGCGATGCGGGGCCGGGAGGTCGGCGACGTTGATGCCGACCATCGCCTCGCCGAGGCCTCGCGAGACCTCCGCGATCACCTTCGCGTCGTCGTAGAACGTCGTCGCCTTCACGATCGCCGCGGCGCGCTGCGCGGGGTTCCCCGACTTGAAGATCCCCGAGCCGACGAAGACGCCGTCGGCGCCCATCTGCATCATCATCGCGGCGTCGGCGGGCGTGGCCACACCTCCCGCGACGAAGAGGACGACGGGCAGCGCGCCGGTCTCGGCGACCTCGGCGACCAGCTCGTACGGCGCCTGCAGCTCCTTGGCCGCGACGTAGAGCTCATCCTTGGTCATCGAGCGGAGCATGTTGATCTCGCCGGTGATCTTGCGGATGTGCTTGGTGGCCTCGGACACGTCGCCGGTGCCGGCCTCTCCCTTGGAGCGGATCATCGCCGCGCCCTCGTTGATGCGGCGCAACGCCTCTCCGAGGTTGGTCGCCCCGCAGACGAACGGCACCGTGAAGCCCCACTTGTCGATGTGGTTCACGTAGTCGGCGGGAGAGAGGACCTCGGACTCGTCGATGTAGTCGACGCCGAGTTCCTGCAGCACCTGGGCCTCGACGAAGTGCCCGATGCGCGCCTTGGCCATGACCGGGATCGAGACGGCCTCGATGATGCTGTCGATCATGTCCGGGTCGCTCATCCGCGACACGCCGCCCTGCGCCCGGATGTCGGCGGGCACCCGCTCGAGGGCCATGACGGCCACGGCGCCGGCGTCCTCGGCGATCTTGGCCTGATCGGCGGTGACGACGTCCATGATGACGCCGCCTTTCAGCATCTCGGCGAGGCCGCGCTTGACGCGCGAAGAACCGGTGGCGGCAGTGGACATGCAATGCTCCTTGTTTGACCTAGGCCAAAAGATAGCATGTGGGGCACGTAAGCTCGCGCACGGGAGGTGCCATGACGTCGCATGACGACATCGCCGGCTCATCGGCATCCGAGATCGCGGAGAGCATCCGCGAGCTGCGCGACCGCGGGATGCTGCGGCCCGGCGACGTGCTCCCGTCGGTGCGGGCGCTCGCCGAACGCCTGAGCGTGAACCGCAACACCGTCGTCGCCGCGTACCGCCACCTCGCCCAGGCGGGATTCGTCACGTCCCGCGGCCGGGGTGGAACCCGGATCGCCGATCCCGACCCGATCGCCCAGGAGGGGTACGCACCCGACACGGTCCTGCGCGACGTGGGCACCGGCAATCCCGATCCGGAACTGATCCCGGATCCGTCGCGCGCGCTCGCGAGCATGGCCGGCAGACCCGTGCTGTACGGCGAGCCGATCATCGATCGCGACCTGGAGCAGTGGGCCCACGCCTGGATGCGCGAAGCGGTGGACCACGCGCACGAGCTGCGCCTGACCGTCACCAGCGGGGCGTCCGACGCGATCGAGCGGCTGCTGGCCCAGGCGCTCACCCGCGATGACGCGGTCGCGCTGGAGGACCCGTGCTTCCTGTCCAGCATGAACATCGTCCGGCAGGGCGGATACCGCCCCGTCGCGATCCCGGTGGATGCCGAGGGCATGACCGTCGCGGGACTGCGTGCGGCGCTCGCCGGTGGTGTGCGCGCCGTCGTCTGCACGCCGCGGGCCCAGAACCCGACCGGCGCGAGCCTGAGCGAGGAGCGCGCGCGGGACCTCCGCGCCGAACTGGCCTCGCACCCCTACGTCCTCGTCATCGAGGACGATCACTTCTCGATGCTGTCGTCTCAGCCCTACCGGTCCGTGATCGGCCCGGGTCACCGACGGTGGGCTCTGGTCCGCTCGGTGTCGAAGTTCCTCGGTCCCGACATGTGCCTGGCTGTCACCGCGTCCGACCCCGTCACCGCGGAGCGGCTCGCCATGCGGCTGAGCCCCGGCACGACCTGGGTCAGTCACCTGCTGCAGCGGCTGGTGCACGCGCTCGCCACCGACGAGGACGTCGTTTCCGGCATCCGTCGCGCGGCGGCGCACTACGCGGACCGCAACGCACGGGTCGCCCGCTCCCTCACCGCGCTGGGCCTGCCCACGACGGCGGGCGACGGACTCAGTCTGTGGGTACCGCTGCCGGTCGCGGGGAGCGCGGTCGTCCCCCACCTGATGCGGCGGGGATGGCTCGCTCGCGCGGGCGACGACTTCGTCCTCTCGGACGGCGCAGGCGCCCGACATCTGCGCCTCACCGTGCATGACCTCGATGACGCAGACGGCGATCGGCTCGCCTCCGACGTGCTGGCTGCGGTCCGGTCCGCGCACGGCTCCCATGGGATGATCGATCGGTGAAGATCCTCTCGATCCAGTCCGCGGTCGCTTACGGCCACGTCGGCAACTCCGCGTCGGTGTTCCCCCTGCAGCGCATCGGCGTCGAGGTGCTGCCGGTCTACACCGTGAACTTCTCCAATCACACCGGATACGGGGCCTGGCGCGGACCGCTCATCGATCCGGAGGACGTCCATCAGGTCATCCTCGGAATCGAGGAGCGCGGTGTCCTGCCGCACATCGACGCCGTGCTGTCGGGCTACCAGGGCGGCGAGGGCATCGCCGACGTCATCCTCGACGCGGTCCGCCGGGTCAAGTCGGCCAATCCCGCCGCCGTCTACGCGTGCGACCCGGTCATGGGCAACGCGACCTCGGGCTGCTTCGTCGCACCGGCCATCCCCGATCTTCTCCGCGATCGCGTCGTGCCTGCCGCCGACATCATCACGCCCAATCAGTTCGAGCTCGGCTATCTCACCGGGACGACACCCGACACGCTCGAATCGACCCTGCGCGCCGTGGATGCGGTTCGCGCCACGGGACCGCGCACGGTGCTGGTGACCAGTGTCGCGCGTCCGGACGCTCCCGAGGGCACGATCGAGATGCTGGTCGTCGACGACGCCGGATCATGGATCGTCGCGACGCCCCGCCTGCCGCTGAAGGCGAACGGGTCCGGGGACGTCACCGCGGCGCTGTTCACCGCGCACTACCGGCGTACCGGGGACGCTGGGCTCGCACTCGCGCGGACCACCTCGAGCGTGTTCGATCTGCTGCAGACGACGCTGGATTCCGGCGAACGCGAACTCCAGCTCGTGGAGTCGCAGCAGCACTACGCCGAGCCGCGTATGCAGTTCGAGGTTCGTCGAATCGGCTGATCACGCCGGCCACGCGGCCGCGACGGCGTCGCGCACGTCGCCGAGCAGCTGCGGGAGCGCCTTGGTCTTGGCGATGATGGGGAAGAAGTTCGCGTCCGCCGACCATCGTGGCACCACGTGCTGGTGCAGATGCTCGTCGACGCCCGCACCGGCCACGGCGCCCTGGTTCATCCCGATGTTGAACCCGTCGCACCGCGACACCTGCCGCAGCACGCGCATGCCGACCTGCGTGAGGATGCCGATCTCGGCGGCCTCCTCCTCTGTCGCCTGATCGTATGTGGCGATGTGCCGGTACGGGCACACCAGCAGGTGGCCCGAGTTGTACGGGAAGAGGTTGAGCAGGACGTAGGCGGTCCGGCCGCGGGCGACGATGAGCCCGTCCTCGTCCGTCTTGTCGGGCGCGGCGCAGAAGGGGCACGACTCGCGCAGGACTTCGGGACCCGCCGCGATGTAGGCCATGCGGTGGGGTGTCCACAGGCGCTGGAAGCCGTCGGGAACGCCGGCGAGCTCCGACGCGGATTCCAGGGATCCGTCGCTCACGGCAGGTCTTCCGCCGAGTCGACCAGCGTGCGCGCGGCGATCGCCGAGCGGATGCGCTCCACCGCGTCCGCGACGGGCACGCCGTTGAGCTGCGTGCCGTCACGGAAGCGGAACGACACCGTTCCCGCTGCTCGATCCTGCTCCCCCGCGATGAGCATCAGCGGAACCTTCTGAGTGGTGTGGGTGCGGATCTTCTTCTGCATGCGGTCGGCGCTGTGATCCATCTCGGCGCGCACGTCCGCGCTCTTCAGGCGGGCGATGACGCCGCCGAGGTAGTCGGCGTACTCGTCGGCGACCGGGATGCCCATCACCTGCACCGGCGACAGCCACACGGGGAACGCACCGGCGTAATGCTCGAGCAGGATCGCGAAGAAGCGCTCGATCGATCCGAAGAGCGCACGGTGGATCATCACCGGCCGGTGCTTCTCGCCGTCCGGGCCGGTGTACTCGAGTTCGAATCGCTCGGGCTGATTGAAGTCGAGCTGGATGGTCGACATCTGCCAGGTGCGGCCGATGGCGTCCCGTGCCTGCACGGAGATCTTGGGGCCGTAGAAGGCGGCGCCGCCCGGATCGGGCACGAGCTCGAGGCCCGAGGCCACCGCCACTTCCCGCAGCGTCTCCGTCGCCCGGTCCCAGAGCTCGTCGGGCCCGAGGAACTTGGGGTTCCCGTCCTCCTTCGTCGACAGCTCCAGGTAGAAGTCGTTCAGACCGTAGTCGCGCAGCGTCTGCAGTACGAACTCCAGGCTGTGCGTGAGCTCGTCCTTCACCTGCTCGGCTGTGACGTAGATGTGCGTGTCGTCCTGCGTCATCCCCCGCACGCGGGTGAGCCCCGCCAGCGTGCCGCTCTTCTCGTAGCGGTACACCGAACCGAACTCGCTCAGCCGGAGGGGCAGCTCGCGGTAGCTGCGCCCGCGGGAGCGGAAGATGAGGTTGTGGAACGGGCAGTTCATGGGCTTCAGGTAGTACTCCTGGCCCTCGCGTGTGACATGCCCGTCGTCGCCGACGAGTTCGTCGAGCACCATCGGGGGGTACATGCCGTCGGCGTACCACTGCAGGTGCCCGCTCGTCATGAACAGGTCGCCCTTGGTGATGTGCGGGGTGTTGACGACGTCATAGCCGTTGCGCAGCAGCTGCTCGCGCATGTAGCGCTCGATCTCGTAGCGGATGATCCCGCCCTTGGGGTGGAACACCGACAGCCCCGGGCCGATCTCGTCGGGGAACGAGAACAGGTCCAGCTCCCTGCCGAGCTTCCGGTGGTCCCGCTTGGCAGCCTCTTCGAGTCGGTGCTGATAGGCCCGCAGCTCGTCCTTCGTCGGCCAGGCGGTGCCGTAGATCCGCTGCAGCTGCGGGTTCTTCTCGCTTCCGCGCCAGTACGCTCCGGCCACGCGCGTCAGATCCCAGCCGTTGCCGACCATGCGGGTGCTGGGCACGTGCGGCCCGCGGCACAGGTCCTTCCAGGCGGTCTCGCCATCCCGCGTGACGTTGTCGTAGATCGTCAGCTCGCCGGCGCCGACTTCGACCGAGGCGCCCTCCGTCGCCGCCGCACCGCCCTTCAGGCCGATCAACTCGAGCTTGAAGGGCTCGTCCACCAGCTCGGCCCGAGCCTCCTCGTCCGTGACGACGCGGCGGACGAACCGCTGGCCCTCGCGGACGATGCGCTCCATCTCCTTCTTGATCGCCTTGAGGTCCTCCGGAGTGAAGGGCTCGGTGATCCCGAAGTCGTAGTAGAAGCCGTTCTCGACCGGCGGGCCGATGCCGAGATTCGCCTGGGGCTTGACGCGCTGCACGGCCTGGGCGAGGACGTGCGCGGTGGAATGGCGGAGGATGTCGAGTCCGTCACGGCTGTCCACGGCCACCGGCTCCACGACGTCGGCGGCGTCGACGACGGTCGCGAGGTCGCGCAGGTCGCCGTTGACGCGCAGCGCTACGACCGATCGATCGGGGAAGAGTGCGAAACCGTCGGCGGGGAACGTCACGTCCGACGGGATGGCGGGGTTGGTCAAGGGACTCTCCATCCTGAGGCTCCGTCAAGGCTATCCGGTGCCGCGGCGGGCTTCGCGCACGCGCCGCGCCGGCGGGGGGGAGCGGAGAAAGCGAAAACCCCCGGCGAGCCGGGGGTTTCAGGTGGTGGGCGATACTGGGATCGAACCAGTGACCTCTTCCGTGTCAGGGAAGCGCGCTACCGCTGCGCCAATCGCCCGAGTCGTGCTCCGGTCGGGACCGGGAGTGGAGGTGGCGACGGGATTCGAACCCGTGTAAACGGCTTTGCAGGCCGGTGCCTAGCCGCTCGGCCACGCCACCGTGTGTGGTTCGACCCACGTGTTGGTGATTCCGTAGAATCCCCGCACTCGAGCGGATGACGAGACTCGAACTCGCGACCCTCACCTTGGCAAGGTGATGCGCTACCAACTGCGCTACATCCGCATTTCGTTCCCGGGGCTTTCGCGCCGGGCACTTGTATGACTTTAGCCGATCACCCGCGTCACGCAAAACCGACGTCGCCCCGCGCGTGTCCGCCGGAATGGTCCTCTTCCCGTCGCGCCATCCGGTAGGATCGAAACTCGTTCCCCTCGGGAGCACGGGCGATTGGCGCAGTTGGTAGCGCGCTTCCTTCACACGGAAGAGGTCATCAGTTCGAGTCTGGTATCGCCCACCGTTTCATCCTCAGCCCCTCCCCTGCGGCATCCAGCCGTAGCGACGACGCAGCGCGTCCGCGACCCGCCCGAACCTCGGGAGGTCCAAGGCGGCGGCTTCGCGCCGCAACCCGCGTTCATGGACGCTGTACACCCGATCGATGTCGACCCACGAGGGGCGTCCCTGGGCGTCCCATGACCCCGACCCGATGGCCAGGAAGTCGCGGTCTCCGTCGCGCGATCTGCTCGTGAGCCGGACGGCGTACACACGCGCCTCGGTATGGCGGCCGATGACGAGGACGGGGCGGTCCTTTCCTCGCCCGTCGTTCTCGGCATAGGGAACCCACGTCCAGACGATCTCGCCCGCATCCGGGGCGCCGTCCGCATCGGGGGCGTATGCGAGCCGCAGCTCCGAGGGAGCGGGCGGCTCCACCTCGACGGTGACCTCCCCGCTGGTGCGACCCGAGGCGGGCGGAGCCTCGGCGACAGGCCGGCCGGGACGGACGATGCGCTGCAGCAGCGTCGAGATCAGGGTGCGTGCTCTCACGTTGGCCACCCTAGCCCGCAGACGGCGATGGGCGCCCCGGCCGAAGCCGGAGCGCCCATCGGTCGAGTGCAGGATCAGACGCGCTCGTCGAGGAGGTAGCCCTCTTCGCCGTGCACGACCGTGTCGACTCCGGCGAGCTCGTCCTCGTTCTTGATGCGGAATCCGAGCGTCTTCTGGATCGCGAACCCGATGAGGAGGGCGACCACGAAGGAGTAGATCAGGACGCCGAGCGCGGCGACGAGCTGCGAGATCAGCTGGCCGATGCCGCCACCGAGGAACAGGCCGGTCTCGGTGGCGAAGAAGCCGAGGTACAGCGTGCCGAGCAGGCCGCCGACGAGGTGGATTCCGACCACGTCGAGCGAGTCGTCGTAGCCGAGCTTCCACTTCAGCTCGATCGCCAGGGCGCACAGGGCGCCCGAGAGCACACCGAGCAGCAGTGCCCATCCGGGTGTCAGGTTTGCGCAGGCCGGGGTGATGGCGACGAGGCCGGCGACGGCGCCCGAAGCGGCGCCGACCGACGTGGCCTTGCCGTCCTTGAGCTTCTCGACGATGAGCCAGCCGAGGATCGCCGCAGCCGTGGCGCCGAGGGTGTTGACCACGATCAGACCCGCGCCGGTGTTCTCCTCGCCGAGGAGGCCGAACGTGCCCTCGGCACCGGCGTTGAACCCGAACCACCCGAACCAGAGGATGGACGCGCCCAGCAGCGTCAGCGGGACGTTGTGGGGCTTCTGGATGCCCTTCTGGAAGCCGATGCGCTTTCCGAGGACGAGAGCAAGGGCGAGCGCTGCCGCCCCGGCGTTGATGTGCACCGCGGTGCCGCCGGCGTAGTCGATGACGCCCGGAAGACCGGTGTTGTCACCCCAGTTGAAGATCCAGCCGTCGCCCCACACCCACGCCGCGACGGGGAAGTAGACGATCGTGGCCCAGAGGCCGGCGAACAGCATCCACGATCCGAACTTGGCCCGGTCCGCGATCGAGCCCGAGATGAGCGCGACGGTGATGATGGCGAAGGTGGCGCCGAAGGTCGCGCCGACGAGTGTGGCGCTGTCAGCCCCGGCGAGACCGAAGTCCGAGAAGGGGTTGCCGGAGAAGGCGAACGTGCCGCCTCCCAGGCTCATGTTGAAGCCGTACAGGATCCACAGCACGCTGATCAGACCCAGGGCCCCGAAGCTCATCATCATCATGCTGACGACGCTCTTCGCCTTCACCAGGCCTCCGTAGAAGAAGGCCACGCCCGGGGTCATGAACAGCACCAACGCGGTTGCTGTGATCGACCACGCGAAATTTCCGCTATCCATGAGATTCCTCATCCATGTGTCGTGTTACTCGAGGCGCCGAAGCAGCAGCTGTGTCGGGTTGCGGCTGTCCGGGCGATGCCCAGTGTGGCGAGCCGCGGTTTCGAGCGGGGGGCGAGTCGTGTTTCGCGGTCGTTACGTCACCGGGCGTCGCGTAAACATCACGTTTCGCGCAAGCGGGAACGCGCCGCGAGATCGACGCCGTCGGGCGGGCCGGGGCGGCGAGGACGATAGAGACAGCTGCGTGCGTCAGGCCAGGGTGGATGCGACGAGGCGCGACACGGCCCGGAGATACTTCTTGCGATAGCCGCCGGCGAGCATCTCATCGGGGAACACGGTGTCGAGCGTGGCGCCGGTCGCCCGGATCGGCAGCTGCGCGTCGTACACGCGGTCGATGAACGCGACGAAGCGCAGGGCGGACGATTGATCGCTGAGAACCGTGACGTCCCGAAGCCCCACCGTGTCCACTCCCTCGATCAGGCGGATGTAGCGCGACGGATGGACGCGGGCGAGGTGGGTGATCAGGTCACCGAAGGCGTCGTCGCTCACGACGCTCGCGCGCGCCGCCTCTGCGACGGCGTCCTCGTACTCGGACGGGGTCAGGGTCACGGCGTGTCCGTCCACCGCCCGGTGGCGGTAGTCGGTGCCGTCGATGCGGATGGTCTGGAAGCTCTCTGCCATCGCGTGGATCTCGCGCAGGAAGTCCTGCGCGGCGAAACGACCCTCGCCGAGCGCGTTCGGCGGGGTGTTCGAGGTGGCCGCCAGCTTGGTGCCGGTGGCGACGAGCTCCCCGAGCAGACGGGTCATGACCATCGTGTCGCCCGGGTCGTCGAGTTCGAACTCGTCGATGCACAGCAGGTCGGCACCCTTGAACAGCTCCACGGTGTTCTTGTAGCCGAGCGCACCAACCAGCGCCGTGTACTCGATGAAGGATCCGAAGTACTTCCGCCGCGCAGCCGTGGCGTGGTAGACGGCGGCGAGGAGGTGGGTCTTGCCGACTCCGAATCCGCCGTCGAGGTAGACACCGGGCTTCTGCTGCTCCCGCTTGGCGCGACGGAAGAAGCCGCCGCGCGCCGACGCCGGACCGCCCCCCGCGAACGCGACGAGCACATCCTTGGCCTGCTGCTGCGACGGGTACTCGGGATCGGCTCGATAGGACTCGAACGTCGCGTCCTCGAACTGCGGGGGCGGAGTGAGGGCGGCGACCATGTCGGCCCCGGCGAGATCGGGCGACCGCTCGGCGAGGTGGACGATCCCGGTGCGGGCGGCGGCGTGGGTCATGGCGTTCCTGGAAGGCATGGTGCGGGCGACAGCGGACCCGCCGACACTCCGGCCGGAGCGACGCGACCAGCCTATGTCGTCCTGCGCGGATGCCGGCGCCGCGGTCGCGGCCTCATGATGGACCGGTGACCGCATCCGAGACCCCTCCCCCGGCGCTCGCCGAGATCCGCGACGACTTCCTCGCACTGCCCGAGCCCGAGCGCCTGCAGCTGCTCGCGGAGTTCGCACGTGAGCTGCCCCCGGTGCCCACCGTGTACGACGCGCATCCGGACATGTTCGAACGGGTCTCGGAGTGCCAGTCCCCCGTGTACGTCCTCGTCGACGTCGACCCGGAGGGCACGGTCGCCGTGTATGCGACGGCGCCGCCCGAGGCACCCACGACGCGTGGCTTCGCCAGCATCCTCTGTCAAGGGGTCACCGGGCTCAGCGTCGAGGCGGTCCTGGCCATCCCCGACGACTTCCCGCAGTCGATCGGGCTCTCCCGCGCGGTCTCGCCGCTGCGACTTGCCGGCATGTCCGGCATGCTCCGGCGGGTCAAGCGGCGGGTGCGCGAGCGTCGCTGATTGCGCGGAGCTCGTCAGGGCGTGGGGGACGTGCGACCGGCCTCGTCGCCGAGACCGCGCTCCAGCAGCCAGCCGGTGATGCTCCGCGTCCACCGGTCCTGGTCGTAGTTCCAGAGCTTGGTGTGTCGCGCGACGTCGAAGACGCGCATCTCGACGAGATCGGGGCGCGCCACGACCAGGTCATGGGAGGCGTCCGAAGGCACGAATCCGTCATCGTCGCTGTGCAGGATGAGAATCGGATGCCGCAGCTCAGCGGCGCGCGACACGATGTCGAGCCGCTCGAACGGAATGGGCGCTCCCGCTCTGATCAGCGGGGTCGCCCACCGCGACCGAAGCGCGCGCACGGCCAGGCGGGCCACGGCCGGCGACACGCCGCGCAGGCCCGCCTGGTAGTCCAGCACGATGCGCCAGTCGATGACGGGGCTGTCGAGGATGACACCGGCGATCATGCCTCGGTGCGCCGAGTGCAGCGACAGCTGCAGGGCGATGGCGCCCCCCATCGACCAGCCCATCAGGATGATCCGTCGGGCACCGCGCCGACGTGCGAAGCCGACGGCGGCGTCGACGTCGCGCCATTCGGTCGCCCCGAGCGTGTACGTGCCTTCGCGGCTGCGCGGCGCCTCGCCGTCGTTGCGATACGACACCAGGAGCGACGTGATTCCGAGCCCGTGGAAGACGGGCACGGCACGCAGGCACTCGGCGCGGGTCGTGCCCCGGCCGTGGATCTGGATCACCCACACGTCGCCGTCGCCGGCGGGGAAGAGCCACGCGGGACACGGGCCGACCGCGGATCCGACGAGCTCCGGCGAGTACGGCAGGTGCAGCTGCTCGGGATGGTCGAAGTACCAGCCGCTGAAGGCCGCCTCCGCCGCCAGACGCGCCGCAGGGGGCACATGGGTCAGCAGTTTGCGGGTGACTCCCTCGTCGTCCTCCGCCAGCACGGAGCCGAGCTTGAGATAGTCCATCGTGCCGTCGGTGAACAGGCCGTAGCGTCCCGGCAGCGCGGTGTCGGGCGTCCGCGACAGCGTGATCGTCTGCGCGGCGGTGTCCAGCGCCAGGATGCGGACGTCGGCGAGGCGCCTCGCGGGCGTCACGACGGTGCGCGCCATCCTGAGGGACGCGAGGCCGAGAAGGGCCAGAGTGGTCGTCAGTGCCGCGGTCAGCACGGTGATCGCGGCTCGGAGGCCCGCGATCAATGCGAGGGATGCACCGGTTCCCGCGGCGCGCCTGGAGTCGACCATCGAGGCCCCACTCTAGTCTGTCCGGGTGGCTGACCAACGTCCTCCCGAGACGTCGTCCCCGTTCGCGACTGCGGCAGACGACGTCCGTGCCATGCGGTTCCGGGACGACCTGAGCGTCCGCGAGATCGCCGCTCCCGGCGGGCTGGCGCCCGACGCCCTCGCCCTGGCTGCAGATGTGCGCCCGGACGACGACGGCGAGTCGGCCTACGGCACCGGTCGGTTCATCCTCCTGCACGACGCCTCCGAACCGAGCCCGTGGGACGGTCCGTGGCGGATCGTCTGCTTCGCCCAGGCCCCGCTCGAGCCGGACCTCGGCATCGACCCGCTCGTCGCCGACGTCGCCTGGTCCTGGCTGACCGACGCCCTCCGTTCACGCGGGGCAGCGCACCATTCGTCTTCGGGCACGGCCACCAAGACCCTGTCGAAGGGCTTCGGGACGCTGGCCGGAGAAGGCGAAGGCGCTCAGATCGAACTTCGCGCGTCGTGGTCTCCCGAGGGCCCCTTGGAACCGCATGTGGAAGCATGGACCGAACTGGTGTGCATGCTCGCAGGGCTGCCGCCCGGATCGGAAGGGATTGCGATGTTCGGTTCGCGCAGGTCGCCTCGTGGCTGACTACACGGTGATCACCGATGCGCACGGGCTCGGCGTCGCGGCTGCACTGCTCGCGGGCGGTGAGGGGCTGGTGGCCGTGGACGTGGAGCGGGCGTCGGGTTTCCGCTACTCGCAGCGGGCCTACCTGATCCAGGTCTTCCGCCGCGGCGCGGGCGTGTTCCTCTTCGACCCCCCGCCCATCGGCGACTTCGGGCCGCTGCAGACGGCGATCGGCGGGGAGGAGTGGGTTCTCCACGCGGCGAGCCAGGACCTTCCGTCCTTGCGGGAACTCGGGCTCGAGCCCCGCGTGATGTTCGACACCGAGCTGGCCGCCCGCCTGCTGGGGCACGCGCGCGTCGGTTTGGGTGCGGTCGTCGAAGACACCCTGGGCATCGCGCTCGCGAAGGCGCATTCGGCGGCCGACTGGTCGACGCGGCCGCTCCCGCAGTCGTGGTTGGAGTACGCCGCGCTCGACGTGCTGCACCTCGTCGACGTGCGCGACGTCCTGCACGGCGAGCTCGAGGAGCAGGGCAAGACCGAGTTCGCCGCGCAAGAGTTCGCCGCGGTGCTCGAACGGCGCCCGAAGGCGCCGCGCGAGGAGCCGTGGCGACGGCTGAGCGGGCTGCACACGGTGCGTGGCCGCAGATCGCTCGCGGTCGCACGCGAACTGTGGACCGCGCGCGAGGAGTACGCGCAGGAGCAGGACGTCGCGCCGGGGCGCCTCGTGCCCGATCGCGCACTGGTGGCGGCCATCATGGCCGATCCGCAGACCAAGCAGGCGCTGGCGGGCTTGAAGGAGTTCACCGGAAGAGCCAGCCGCAGCCAGATCGACCGCTGGTGGAGCGCGATCCAGGCGGGCCGGGCTGCGACGGAGCTGCCCACTGATCGCGCGCGCGGCGGCGACACACTGCCCCCACCGCGGGCGTGGGCCGATCGCAATCCCGAAGCCGACGCTCGGCTCAAAGCGGCCCGTCCGGTGGTCGAGGCGCGTGCGGACGATCTGGGCATGCCCACCGAGAACCTTCTCACCCCGGAGCTGCTGCGGCGCGTGGCCTGGTCGCCGCCGGAGGACGTGTCCCCCGAGACCATCGGCGAGGCTCTCCGCGATCTCGGCGCGCGCGAGTGGCAGATTGAACAGACCGCACAGGGTATCGCCGATGCCTTTGTCACTTCCGTGCAAGAGCCCGGGAGCGTCGCGGAAGTGGCTTCGTAGGTTCGCACCAACCGATTCCCCGCCGCCGAGGGCGCCTCCATAGTCTTGCGACATCCCAACCATTGGAGGCAGAGTGGCCGAGATTTCGGACGTCTTCTTCGTCGACGGAATGCGCACCCCGTTCGGGCGCGCCGGCGAAAAGGGCATGTACTGGAACACCCGATCCGACGACCTCGCGGTCAAGGCGACGATCGGTCTGATGGAGCGCAATGCCGCCGTTCCGAAGGACCGCATCGATGACGTCGCCATCGCGGCGACCTCGCAGACCGGCGATCAGGGCCTCACGCTCGGGCGCAGCGTCGCCATCCTCGCCGGGCTGCCGCAGACCGTCCCCGGCTTCGCGATCGACCGGATGTGCGCCGGCGCCATGACGAGCGTCACCACGATGGCCGGTTCGATCGGCATGGGGATGTACGACGTCGCCCTCGCCGGTGGCGTCGAGCACATGGGACACCACCCGATCGGCGGCAATGCCGACCCCAACCCGCGGTTCGTCGCAGAGAAGATGGTCGATCCCGGTGCCCTCAACATGGGCGTCACGGCCGAGCGGATCTTCGACCGCTTTCCGCATCTGACGAAGGAGCGCTCCGATCGCTTCGGAATGCTCAGTCAGCATCGCGCCCAGGCCGCCTACGAGGCCGGGAAGTTCCAGCCGGATCTCGTTCCGGTCGCGGTCAAGGACGCCGAGGGCGCATGGGGTCTGGCCACGGAGGACGAAGGTCGACGTCCCCAGACGACCATGGCCGACCTGGCCGCGCTGAAGACGCCCTTCCGTCCCCACGGCCGCGTGACCGCGGGGACGTCCTCGCCGCTCACGGACGGCGCCACGATGAGCCTGCTCGCGGGCGGCGGAGCGGTGAAGGAGCTCGGGCTCGCGCCCAAGATGCGCCTGGTCTCGTTCGCCTTCGCCGGGGTCCAGCCCGAGATCATGGGCATCGGTCCCATTCCCTCGACCGAGAAGGCGCTGCGGCGCGCGAACCTCACGATCGACGACATCGGCCTGTTCGAACTCAATGAGGCCTTCGCGATCCAGGTCATCTCGCTGCTCGACCACTTCGGAATCGCCGACGACGACCCTCGGGTCAACCAGTGGGGCGGGGCGATCGCCCTCGGACATCCGCTCGCGGCATCCGGTGTGCGCCTGATGATCCAGCTCGCCGCCCAGTTCGCCGAGCGACCCGACGTGAGGTACGGCCTCACGGCGATGTGCGTCGGGCTCGGACAGGGCGGTTCCGTCATCTGGGAGAACCCGCACTACGACGGCAAGAAGAAGAAGTGAGCCAGACGACCATGACGAAGACGCACTCCTCCCCCTACGCCGCCATCGACTTCTCCCCCCTTCGCGCGCTGACGGACGGAGAGGTCGTCACGCATTCGCGCGTGCGCGACATCACCCTTCCGTCAGGGAAGGTCCTGGCGCTGATCACGCTCGACAACGGTCGCGACCACACGCGGCCGAACACGCTGGGTCCGGCGACCCTGTTCGAGCTCGGCGACACCCTCGACGCCCTCGCCGGACGGGCGGCCGCGGGGCAGATCCACGCTGTGGCGGTGACCGGCAAGCAGTACATCCTGGCCGCCGGAGCCGATCTGTCGGACATCTCGCGCGTCGGATCCCGAGACAACGCGAAGCTGATCGCCCAGCTCGGTCACCACGTGCTGGGCAAGCTCTCAGAGCTCGGCGTGCCGTCGTTCACGTTCGTCAACGGTCTCGCCCTCGGCGGGGGGCTCGAGATCGCACTCAACTCGACGTACCGCACCCTGGACGCCTCGGCAGCCGCGATCGCCCTTCCCGAAGTGTTCCTGGGCATCATCCCCGGGTGGGGCGGGGCCTACCTGCTGCCCAATCTGATCGGCATCGAGAACGCCCTGGACGTCGTCATCTCCAACCCGCTCAAGCAGAACCGCATGCTCAAGCCCCCGCAGGCCCTCGAGCTCGGGGTCGTGGACGCGATGTTCCCGGCCGCCACCTTCCTCGAGGACTCGCTGCGCTGGGCGGACGGCGTCCTCGACGGCCGCACGAAGGTGGACCGCCGGAACGAGCCCGGGCGCATCGAGCGCCTCACCAAGTGGCCGATCGCCATCAAGATGGCCCGCGCGATGCTCGAATCCAAGATCGGCACGGTCCCGAGGTCGCCCTACGTCGCGCTCGAGCTGCTCGACAAGGCGCGGGGCGGCAGCAAGGCTGAGGGTTTCGCCCGCGAGGACGACGCGCTGGCCGACCTGGTCACGGGCGATCAGTTCGCCGCATCGATGTACGCCTTCGACCTCGTGCAGAAGCGCGCCAAGCGACCCGTGGGTGCCCCTGACAAGGAGCTGGCGAGGAAGGTGACCAAGGTCGGCATCGTCGGCGCCGGTCTCATGGCCAGCCAGCTCGCGCTCCTGTTCGTCCGCAAGCTCCAGGTGCCGGTGCTGATCACCGACCTCGACCAGGCGCGGGTCGACAAGGGCGTGGCGCACATCCGCGACGAGATCGGAGCGCTCGAGGCCAAGGGCCGCGTGGACGCGGACACCGCCAACCGACTGCGGGCTCTGGTGACGGGCACCACGGACAAGAGCCTCTACGCCGACTGCGACTTCGTGATCGAGGCCGTCTTCGAAGAGGTCGGTGTGAAGCAGGCCGTGTTCGGCGAGATCGAGCAGATCGTCGCCGAGGACGCCATCCTCGCCACGAACACCTCGTCGCTCTCGGTCGAGGAGATCGGGGCGCGGCTGGCACACCCCGAGCGCCTGGTCGGCTTCCACTTCTTCAACCCCGTCGCCGTCATGCCGCTGATCGAGATCGTCAAGACCGCTCAGACCTCGGATGCCGCGCTGTCGACCGCCTTCGTGGTCGCGAAGAACCTGGGAAAGAGCGCGGTCCTCACCGCCGACGCACCCGGCTTCGTCGTCAATCGACTGCTGGCGAAGGTCATGGGGGAAGCCGCGCGGGCGGTCTACGAGGGCGCCGACATCGTCGACGTCGAGAAGGCCTTCGCTCCGGTGGGCCTGCCGATGGGCCCTTTCCAGCTCATCGATCTCGTGGGGTGGAAGGTCGCCGCGCACGTGCAGGACACCATGGCGACCGCATTCCCGGACCGCTTCTACGCCAACGACAACTTCCACCGGCTGGCCGAGCTGGATCAGGTCGTGGAGAAGGACAAGGGCGGGCGCGTCACCGGGTGGACGAAGGCCGCCGAGAAGGTGCTCAAGCCCGAAGTCGGCCGCTCCCCCGCCTCCGCCGAGGAGATCCTTCGCCGCGTGCAGGACGGGCTCGCGCACGAGATCCGTATCATGCTCGACGAGGGCGTCGTCCCCGAGGTCGAGGACGTGGATCTGTGCCTGATCCTCGGCGCGGGCTGGCCGTTCATCGACGGCGGCGCGTCCCCGTACCTCGATCGGGAAGGCGCGTCCGAGCGTGTCTTCGGCGCCACGTTCCACCAGCCGCCCATCACGGGTACCGGCAGCTGACACCCCTCCCCCCGTCGGGGGAACGCTCGCGGTCCGGTCGATGAAATCTCACCGATCGGACCGCGGCAGGTGCGGCGGGGACGTCGGGGCGCGGCATCCTGGATTCGTCGGATCGACGGATCGGAGTCGCGGTGCTGGAAGCGATCACGGGGATGTTCAGCGGCAGTGCGCTGAGCATCCTCATCAAGTCGAGCGGTGCGGCGCTGACCCTCCTGGTGGTCGTGCCTGCGCTGATGAAGCTCTTCCTCGTGACCGTCGACGAGGGTTCCGCGGCGATCCGGACGCGCAACGGCAAGCCCATCATCCGTCGCGCCTCACGCTCCCGCGGGGACGGGCGCGGCGAGGTGGTGGTGCTCAGGCCGGGCACCCATGGGGCGTTCCCCATCTTCCTCTGGTACCGCATGGTGGACGTCCGCGCCCGGTCCACCGATCTGCCCGCCCGCACCCTCACCGGCGCCGACGGTCACCAGCACGTGGTGCACGCCTCCTTCGATTGGCGACCCTTCGTGACCGGGCACGACCTGCGCGTTCTGGAACTCGACGTCGTCGACGTACGCGAGCGCGCGGGAAACATCGTCGGCGCAGCGCTGCGCGACCGGGTCCACCGCCTCGCGGGCCCCGTCCTCCCCGCCAACCATGAACTGTCGCCCGAACTGGTGTCGGCGTGCGCGTCCGAGGTCCGGGAGCAGTGCGGCGTCGAGCTGCTCGCGGTCCTGGTCACCGGGGACGCGCTCACGGACGGCTTCCTTCTCTCGCAGGCGCTGCGCAGTCCCGACCCGACCGCACACGATCGATGGGATGCCGCGTCCGCGGTCTATGCCGATCGGCTCACCTCGGTCGGCTGACCCTCACTGCGGCCGTGTGGCGGACCACTCCCGCAACGACGACAGCTCCTGGTCAGCGGCACGTGCGACCGGGATCCTCGTGCCGAGCACCTGCGAGACGACGTCCTGAGCGATCTTCGCGGGCGTGAGGCCCGCATCGTCGAGGATCTGCTCGCGGCTCGCATGATCGATGAAGGCGTCGGGGACGCCCAGTTCGTCCACCGCGGTGTCGACGCCGGCCTCGCGAAGCACCTGCCGCACACGCGTGCCGATACCCCCGACGCGGATGCCGTCCTCGATCGTGATCACGAGGCGGTGGGCGGCGGCCAGCTCGACGATCGAGGGCTGCACCGGGATCACCCAGCGCGGGTCGACGACGGTGGCGCCGATGCCCTGGGCCCGGAGGCGCTGCGCTACGTCGACCGCGGTGTGAGCCATCGGGCCGATCCCGACGATGAGCACGTCCTGGGCGTCGGAGCGCACGAGCACATCCACGCCGTCCTCCAGGCGCTCCAGGGCGGGCAGCGTCGGGCTCACCGCGCCCTTGGGGAAGCGCAGCACAGTGGGGGCGTCCGACACCTCGACCGCCTCGGACAGCTCCTCCCGGAGCCGCTCGGCGTCGCGGGGAACCGCGATGCGGATGTGGGGGACGATCTGCAGCATCGCGAGGTCCCAGATGCCGTGATGGCTCGGACCGTCGGGGCCCGTCACCCCCGCGCGATCGAGGACGAACGTCACACCGGCACGGTGCAGCGCCACATCCATCAGGACCTGGTCGAACGCCCGGTTCATGAACGTCGCATAGATCGCCACGACCGGATGAAGCCCGCCGAAGGCCAGACCGGCGGCCGAGGTCACCGCGTGCTGCTCGGCGATGCCGACGTCGTACACCCGGTCCGGGAACCGCTGTGCGAACGGAAGGAGTCCGGTGGGCCGGAGCATTGCGGCCGTCATCGCGATGACGTCGCGACGTTCCTCTCCGACGGTCACGAGCTGCTCGGCGAAGACCTCCGTCCACGCGGGGCCCGAGGCCGAACCCGAGATGGTCTGTCCGGTCGCGGGATCGATCCGCCCGACGGCGTGGAACTGGTCGGCCTCGTCGTCGCGCGCCGGCTGGTAGCCCCTGCCCTTCTCGGTGATGGCATGGACGATCACGGGAGCCCCATAGGACTTGGCCAGCTCGAGCGTTTCGATCAGCACGCCGAGGTCGTGGCCGTCGACCGGGCCGAGGTACTTGATGTCGAGGTTCGAGTACAGGTCCGCGTTGTTGGTGAAGCGGGACAGGAAGCCGTGCGTTCCGCCGCGGACCCCGCGGTAGACCGCCCGGCCGACCGGACCGAGCTTGCGGAAGAAGGTGTCCGAGCCCCGGCGGAGGTTCCGGTAGGTGTCGGCGGTGCGCACCCGGTTGAGGTACCTGGCCATGCCGCCGATCGTCGGTGCGTAGGAGCGCCCGTTGTCGTTGACGACGATGACCAGGTTGCGGTCGTTGTCGTCGCTGATGTTGTTGAGCGCCTCCCAGGTCATGCCTCCCGTCAGGGAGCCGTCGCCGACCACGGCCACGACATGGCGGTCGCGTCGACCGGTGAGGGTCAGCGCCCGGGAGACACCGTCGGCCCAGCTGAGCGAGCTCGACGCGTGGGAGGACTCCACGACGTCGTGCTCGCTCTCCGCGCGCTGGGGGTACCCCGCGAGCCCCCCGCGGCTGCGGAGCCCGGAGAAGTCCTGCCGGCCGGTCAGAAGCTTGTGGACGTAGGACTGGTGCCCGGTGTCGAAGATGAGCGGGTCGTGAGGCGAGTCGAAGACCCGGTGCAGGGCGATGGTGAGTTCGACGACGCCCAGATTCGGTCCGAGATGGCCCCCGGTCTGCGAGACGTTGTCGACGAGGAACGAGCGGATCTCCGACGCGAGCTCCCCGAGCTGCTCGGTGCTGAGCGCGTCGAGGTCGCGAGGTCCTGAGATGCGGGCGAGAAGCGACATCCGCTCTCCTTTCCAGGCCGGTCGGGCCGCCACCAGTCTATCCGCGGAGAACGGCAGAGGCCGGGCGGAGCGCGCCCGGCCTCTGTGGGATACGCGTCAGACGAGCGACCGCAGCACGTACTGGAGGATGCCGCCGTTGCGGTAGTAATCCGCCTCGCCGGGCGTGTCGATGCGCACGACCGCGTCGAACTCGACGGTGTCCTTGCCGGGTGCCGAGAACTCGCTGGGCGCGGCTGTGACGCGCACCGTCTTGGGCGTCACACCCTCGTTCAGCTGCTCCAGCCCCGTGATCGACACGATCTCGGTGCCGTCGAGCCCCAGCGACTCCCAGCTCTGCCCGGCGGGGAACTGCAGGGGTACGACACCCATTCCGATGAGGTTCGAGCGGTGGATGCGCTCGAAGCTCTCGGTGATGACGGCCTTCACTCCCAGCAGGCTCGTGCCCTTCGCCGCCCAGTCGCGCGACGAGCCCGAGCCGTACTCCTTGCCGCCGAAGATCACCAGCGGCGTGCCGGCGGCCTGGTAGTTCTGGCTCGCGTCGTAGATGAACGACTGCGGACCACCCTCCTGGGTGAAGTCGCGCGTGTACCCACCCTCGATCACGGCGCCGCCGTTCACCGCGCTCACCAGCAGGTTCTTCAGCCGGATGTTCGCGAAGGTGCCGCGGATCATCACTTCGTGGTTTCCGCGGCGCGAGCCGTAGGAATTGAAGTCCTTCCGGTCCACGCCGTGCTCGGCGAGGTAGTGACCGGCGGGGCTGTCGACCTTGATGTTGCCGGCGGGGCTGATGTGGTCCGTCGTGACCGAGTCCCCGAGCGTCGCGAGCACGCGCGCGCCCGCGATGTCCGACACCGGGGTCAACTCCATCGTCATCCCGTCGAAGTACGGGGGCTTGCGGACGTACGTCGACGCCTCGTCCCACTCGAACACATCGCCGGTGGGGGTGGGGAGGTTCTTCCAGCGCTCATCCCCCTCGAAGACGGTGGCGTACTGGCGGGTGAACATCTCCTCGCTGATCGAGGAGTCGATCGTCGCCTGGACCTCTGCCGCGTCGGGCCAGATGTCCTTCAGGAAGACGTCGTTGCCGTCGCGGTCCTTGCCGAGCGGGTCCGTCTCGAAGTCGAAGTTCATCGATCCGGCGAGCGAGTACGCGATCACCAGCGGCGGGCTGGCGAGGTAGTTCATCTTGACGTCGGGGTTGATGCGCCCTTCGAAGTTGCGGTTGCCCGACAGCACGGCGGTCACCGCGAGATCGCTCTCGTTGACGGCGGCCGAGACCTCTTCGATCAGCGGTCCGGAGTTGCCGATGCACGTGGTGCAGCCGTACCCGACCGTGAAGAAGCCGAGGTCCTCCAGGTCCTTCGTCAGACCCGCCTTCTCGTAGTAGTCGGTGACGACCTTGGATCCGGGCGCGAGGGTGGTCTTCACCCACGGCTTCGCCTTGAGGCCCTTCTTCACCGCGTTGCGGGCGAGCAGGCCCGCGGCCAGCATCACCGATGGGTTGGACGTGTTCGTGCACGAGGTGATCGCGGCGATGGTCACGGCCCCGTGATCCAGCACGAACGACTCGCCGCCGGCCAGGGTCACCGGGGTCGGCTTGCTGACCGAAGCGGGAGCGTGCGAGTGGTGGTGGTGCGCGTGGTGGCTCGACTCGTCCTCGGGGGTCATCCCCGGCGGGTCAGATGCCGGGAAGGACTCCGAGATCGTGAGGTCCACGAGGTCGTGATCGACATCGGCGTAGTTGACGAGGTCGGACTCGAACTGCTGCTTCGATCGCGACAGCTCGATGCGATCCTGCGGGCGCTTCGGGCCGGCGATGGAGGGGACGACCGTCGAGAGGTCGAGTTCCATGTACTCGCTGAAAACCGGCTCGCGGGACGCGTCGTGCCACAGGTGCTGCGCCTTCGCGTACGCCTCGACCAGGGCGAGGTTCTGCTCGCTGCGGCCCGTGAGGCGCAGGTAGTCGATCGTGACGCCGTCGATCGGGAACATCGCCGCGGTGGAGCCGAACTCCGGGCTCATGTTGCCGATGGTGGCGCGGTTGGCCAAAGGCACCGAGGCGACGCCCTCGCCGTAGAACTCGACGAACTTGCCGACGACGCCGTGCTTGCGCAGCATGTCGGTGATCGTCAGCACCACGTCGGTGGCGGTGACGCCGGTGGGGATCGAGCCGGTCAGCTTGAAGCCGACGACGCGCGGGATGAGCATCGACACCGGCTGCCCGAGCATGGCGGCCTCGGCCTCGATGCCTCCCACACCCCAGCCGAGCACGCCGAGTCCGTTGACCATGGTCGTGTGCGAGTCGGTGCCCACGCACGTGTCGGGATAGGCGCGCAGGACGGATTCGCCGGTGGTCGAGTTCGTCGAGACCCGGTCGTACACGACCTTGGCGAGGTGCTCGATGTTGACCTGGTGCACGATGCCGGTGCCCGGGGGGACGACCTTGAAGTCGTCGAACGCCGTCTGACCCCAGCGCAGGAACTGGTAGCGCTCGCCGTTGCGCTCGTACTCGATCTCGACGTTGCGCTCGAGTGCGTTCTCGGTGCCGAACAGATCGGCGATCACCGAGTGGTCGATGACCATCTCCGCCGGCGAGAGCGGGTTGATGCGGCTCGGGTCGCCGCCGAGCGCCGCCATCGCCTCGCGCATCGTGGCGAGGTCGACGATGCAGGGGACGCCGGTGAAGTCCTGCATCACGACGCGTGCGGGCGTGAACTGGATCTCGGTGTCGGGCTCGGCCGCGGCATCCCACGATCCGAGCGCCTGGATCTGCTCCTTGGTGACGTTCGCGCCGTCCTCGGTGCGAAGCAGGTTCTCCAGGAGCACCTTCAGGCTGAAGGGCAGCTTGTCGTAGCCCTCGACCTTGTCGATGCGGAAGATCTCGTAGTCGGTGCTGCCGACCGTCAGGGTGCTCTTGGCACCGAAGCTGTCAACCGTGGACACGCGTGTCTCCTTCGTCGGCGGCGGATGGACCGAGGCCCGTCCGCCCATCTTCCCCCGGTGCGCGCGGCGCTGCCAAGTGAGGCAGGCCTTACCGAGAACCGGCAGATTTATCTTGATGTCGAGATAAATGTATCAGCTTGCGGGCTTGGGGTAGAGGGCGCGGACGGTCAGCCACGTCACCGCGACCATGGGCGCGAAGAGGGGGATCCCCATGACCAGCTTCAGCGTACCGAGGAGCGCCACGGCGCTGTCGCGCTGCGCCGGCTCGAGCGAGGTCAGATAGATCGGGAACTGAACGATGAGGCGCGCGGCGAACAGAGCCGCCCATGCGATCGTCAGCCAGAAGAACGCGCGCCGCTTCCGCTTGGACGCACGCCACGCGGTGCCCTCCCCCATGAGGAACCCGACGGCCAGGCCGATCAGCGGCCAACCGACGAACGCCGACATCAGCAGTGCGGAGCCGTAGACGGCGTTCGTGATGAATCCCGGTACGAAGTTGTCCGACGGGTTGCCGGTGATCAACGCCAGCGCGGCCGCAACGCCGGCGGCGACGAGGCCGCCGATGGCCGCGGAGGGGGGCGATTTCTGAGCGAGCCGCACCACGGTGAACACGGCCGCGATCCCGACCGAGATCGCGAGCGCGGGAACGAGCTTGTCGCCGGTCTCGCCGGGGATCAGGGTGTACGCGACGATGAACGCCAGGCTCGGGAGGACCGATTCCAGGATGCCGCGCCATCCGCCCATCGCCTGCCAGACGACGTGCCCGGTGGACGTGCCGGCGGCGGGGTCGAGCCCGGCGCGTCGGGCGGCGCCGCCGAGAGCCGCCCCGAGCATTTCGGATGCCGAGGGCGAGGCCGCCGCGGCCTCGTCGTCGCCGCTGCTCGCCGGAGGCGGGTCGGGCCGGCTCACGCGCTGCCCGGCGTGGCGGGCATGCGCAGCGGGATCAGGTCGCGCGGGGGCATCGGCGACGCACCGCGCACGACCACGATCGAACGGAAGAGGTCCTCGACCTTGGCTGCGGCTTCCACATCGCTCGCCGCCGCACCCCCGATCACACCTCTGAGGAACCAGCGGGGACCGTCGACGCCGATGAACCGTGCCAGGCGCATCCCGGCGGAGCCGTCGGCACCCGTCGCCGGCACCTCCGCGAGGAGCTCGGGCCCGAGCGGGCCTTCGCGCTCCTCGACGCGTCCCCCCTGCTGGCGGATCTGACTGCGGATCTGCTCGCGGGTCTCCTCCCACAGTCCCGTCGAGCGGGGTGCCGCGAAGGGCTGCACCTGAAGCGTGGAGCCGGCGTAGTCCAGGCCCACCGCGACGATGCGCTTGGTCTGCTCCTCGACCTCCAGCCGCAGGTTGAGTCCCTCACGAGGCAGGACCTTGATGCCGCCGAGGTCGATGTAGGGACGGACGGGGTTGGCCTCGGCCTCGTCGAACGGGCCCGATTCGGACCGGTCCTGGGGGGCCACCTTGCCCGAGGAGTCGACGGGGGTGGGGTCGGTCATGCGATGACTTCTTCCTTCTGGTAGCCGGTGGAGCCGAAGCCGCCCTCGCCGCGGGCGCTGTCGGGCAGTTCCGCCACGGGGACGAATCGCGCCCGCGGCACCGGCATCACGATGAGCTGTGCGATGCGGTCGCCCACCGAGACCTCGAACGGCTCGGCGGGGTCCGTGTTGAGCAGGGCGACCTTGATCTCGCCGCGGTAGCCGGCGTCGACGGTCCCCGGAGCGTTCACGATGGTGATGCCGTGTTTGGCGGCCAGGCCGCTGCGCGGGACGACGAAGCCGACGAACCCGTCGGGCAGTGCGATCCTCACGCCGGTTCCGACGAGGGCCCGCTCTCCGGGCCGAAGTGTGAGCGTCTCGGCCGAGGTCAGATCGGCGCCGGCGTCACCGGGGTGGGCGTACACCGGCGCGGCGGACGCGATAATGGGGACGTCCACGGTTTCAGTCACTCAACGAGGGTAATGCAGAACACAGTGCGCGATGTCGACGTCGAGACGACCTACCGGGAGCGGCTCAGCCCCTCGTTGTGGGTGCTGGCCTCCGCGGCCGTCGCGGGGCCCATGGCGGCGCTCGTGCTGGCTCCCGTCGACCGCACCCTCGCGCTGATCGGCGGTGCGGGGGTCGGTGTCGCGCTCATCGCGATCCTGGTGCTCAGCTCCCCCGTCATCGAGATCACGGGCGGAAGGCTGCGTGCGGGCAGGGCCCGGATCGAGGTGGAGTGGCTCGGTGCTCCCCGGATCCTGTTCGGCGACGAAGCGCGGGATGCTCGCGGGGTGGCGCTGGATCCGCGGTCGTGGCATGTCATCCGCGGGGGGATCGATCCGATCGCGGTGATCCCGATCCTCGACCCCGACGATCCGGCGCCGTCATGGGTGCTGTCCTCGCGGACGCCGGACCGTCTCGCCGCCGCTGTGCGGCGGGCTCAGGCCGCTACGCGGAGCACTCCGCGCAGATAGGACCGTCGGCGCCATCGTGGTCGAGCTGCGAACGGTGCTTCACGAGGAAGCAGTTCATGCAGGTGAACTCGTCCTCCTGCGGAGGCAGCACCACGACGTCGAGCTCGAGGTCCGACAGGTCCGCGCCGGGAAGTTCGAAGCCCGAGGGGTTGTCGGCGTCCTCGACGTCGACCGTCCCGGACATCTTGTCGGGGACGCGCTCCTTGAGGGCCTCGATCGACTCGCTGTCGTCGTCGGTCTTGCGCGGTGCGTCGTAGTCGGTGGCCATACGTGAAGGTCTCTACTTCCAGGGAGTCGCGGGGAGAGCCCGCCGGTTCGGGCGGCGATAGTTTGCATGACCGCCACCGGTTTCGCAAATGCACGCGGCGGCGGTGAGGCTGCGTCGGGTCCAAACCCGCGGCACGCCCGCGATATTCCCGGCGCATCGCCCGCGCTGTGACAGCATGAAGGCGCATACGGCTGGATCGGAGAGGCGTTCGCATGGAACAGCTCAAGGTCATCGGAACCGAGGACGATCGGCTCGTCCTGGCTACCGAGGGGGGCGACAGGTTCGCCCTCGCCGTCGACGAGGTGCTGCGCGCCGAATTGCGCAGGGCGCGCCGCGATCAGGACGCCGATTCCCAGGCTCCGCGTCCGAGCCCCCGAGAGATCCAGGCCCACATCCGCGCGGGCATGTCGGCTCGCGAGGTGGCGGAGCTGCTGGGAGCGCGCATCGAGGACGTGCAGCGTTTCGAAGGTCCGGTGCTGGCCGAGCGCGAGCACGTGGTGGGCCAGGCGCTGGCGGTTCCGGTGCTTCTAGGCGGCGAGTTCGAGGCGGACGCGCACCACACGTTCGGTGCTGCCGTCCGCGCCAAGCTCAGCGAGGCGGGCGCCGTCGGCGAACGCTGGACGAGCTGGAAGGAGCAGGCGGGCTGGGTGGTGAAGCTGGAGTTCACCGCCGGTGACATCGATCACGATGCACGGTGGGGCTTCGAGCCCCGGCGCACCACACTGACTCCCCAGAACGCCGATGCCGTGCAGCTGTCCCGCCAGGGCTCGCTCCCGGACGGCCTCATACCGCGACTGCGCGCCCTCGACGTAACGCCGCTCAAGGACGAATCCCGCTTCGACAGCGGCGCCTTCGGGCCTCGCCGTCACACCGAAGTCGAGATAGAGCAGCCCGATCCCCCGGTGTCCGGGTCGCCGGCTCAGGAAGCGGCCATCAAGCGTCGCAGCGAGCCGGTGGTGACGTCAGCCGAGACGGCCGATCTCCTGGAGGCACTGCGACGCCGCCGCGGTCAGCGCGAGCCGTTGCCGGGCATGGAGGAACCGGACGCTCCGTCGTCGTCGCCCGTGGCCCTGTTCGATGCGCTGGACGTTCGCGAGGACGAGACCGACGGGGATGCCGCGCCCGAGCAGACGAGCTCGCCCGCCGTGGCCGAAGCCGGACGCCGGAAGGGTCGGACGTCCATGCCGTCGTGGGACGAGATCGTCTTCGGAGCGCGCACCGACGACTGACCCGGAGCGCGGGTCTCCCGCACCGCGCCGCGCGTCCGCGTCTCAGGACCGTGCGAAGGCCCCGAGCCCCAGCAGCGGCACGACTCGCTCCTCATCGGTGAGCGATCCGTGCTGCCCGATCATCCGCTGCGCGCCCTTGTCCGCCTCGCGATCGTCGTAGTAGGCGATGCCGGCACGTGCGGCCACCAGCACGTCGCCGATGCGCGCGCGCACGTCATCCGCGACGTCGCCGAACAACCCGGCCTCGATCGCCTCGTCTCGCGACAGCACCCAGGATCGATGGGCCTCGGCGTGGCGCCAGCGGGTGAGCACGGCGTCGGCCTCGGTGTCCGAGGCGTACAGGTGCAGCATCCGCGGTTCGCCGCCGATGTGTCGCACGCCGTCGGTGAGACCGCCCTCGGTCAGCAGGACGTGCCGATGCCGCGGCACGTCCACCATGCCGTGGTCGGCTGTGACGACGATGCCGACGCCGCGGGTCGCCGCCGCCTCCAGGTCCCGGGCGGCGGCATCGACCCGCTCCAGGGCCGCCACCCACTCATCGGACTCCCAGCCTCTGCGGTGCCCGATCGCGTCGAGCTCGGGCGCATAGAGGTAGGTGAGGGAGCCCGGCACCCGCGACGCCAGCGCTGCGGCGGCCCGGACGCGCTGGGTGAGATCGTCCTCCCCGTGGAACTCGGCTCCCCCGAGGGTCGCCGCGGTGAAGCCCGTCCCGGCGTACTCGCTCTTCGAGACGGCGAAGAAGGGCCGCTCGCCCGCAGACGACGGCGTCGCACGCTGCCAGCCCGGGGGCAGGTGGCCGGCGTCCCATCCGCGCAGCTGGTTCACGACCTCGTCGGTGGCGGGGACGCGGGCACGGTACCCCACGATGCCGTGCGTCCCGACGGACGCACCGGTCAGCAGACTCGTCAACGCGCTCGCCGTCGTCGAGGGGAAGACCGTGCGGCAGACCGCGCGGCGTCCCCCCGCCTGCGCGAGGAAGCGGGCGTGACCGCTTCGCGCGGCGAGGTTGCGTGCGCCGAGTCCGTCGATGACGAAGACCACGGCGCTGGTGGCCGGAGGGAACCACGTCGATCGACCGTCCAGGGCCGCCGTCATCTCTCCGACGACGTCGGTGAGGCTCCGGGCCCCTGGCGGGTCCGCGGGTAGGCTGAGGGACATCCGGGCCAGTCTCGCACACGACAGATTGCCCCCCGCCGACCGCTGTCTCCCGAGGCCTCATCGTCATGCCCGCATCCCGCACCGAATCCGCTCCCGCCGACCACGGCCGCATCGAGGACGTCGACGTCTCGACCGAGATGCAGGGGTCGTTCCTCGAGTACGCGTACTCCGTGATCTACTCCCGCGCCCTGCCCGACGCTCGGGACGGACTCAAGCCCGTGCAGCGCCGCATCCTCTTCCAGATGGCGGACATGGGACTGAGGCCCGACCGGGGGCATGTGAAGTCCGCGCGCGTGGTGGGCGAGGTCATGGGGAAGCTCCACCCGCACGGCGACGCGGCGATCTACGATGCCCTGGTCCGTCTCGCACAGTCGTTCTCGCTGCGCGTGCCCCTCGTCGACGGCCACGGCAACTTCGGCTCGCTCGACGACGGACCGGCCGCCGCCCGCTACACCGAGGCGCGCCTGGCGCCGCCGGCGCTGGCGCTCACCGAGAACCTCGACGAGGACGTCGTCGACTTCATCCCGAACTACGACGGGCAGTTCCAGCAGCCCGAGGTCCTTCCCGCCGCCTTCCCCAACCTCCTCGTCAACGGCGCGACCGGCATCGCGGTCGGCATGGCCACCAACATGGCCCCGCACAACCTCATCGAGGTCGTCGCCGCAGCGATCCACCTTCTCGACAATCCCGACGCCACGGTCGAGGAGCTCATGGAGTTCGTCCCCGGCCCCGATCTCCCCTCGGGGGGGATCATCGTGGGACTCGACGGGATCAAGGACGCCTACGCAACGGGGCGCGGGACGTTCCGCACGAGGGCCAAGGTGTCCATCGAATCGCTGGGGCCGCGCCGAACCGGTCTGGTGGTGACGGAGCTCCCCTATCTCGTCGGCCCCGAGCGGATCATCGAGAAGATCAAGGATGCCGTCAACGCGAAGAAGCTGCAGGGCATCGCGGATGTCGTCGATCTGACCGACCGTCACAAGGGCCTTCGTCTGGTCATCGGCATCAAGACCGGATTCGATCCGCAGGCCGTGCTCGAGCAGCTCTACCGGCTCACACCGCTGGAGGATTCGTTCGGCATCAACAATGTCGCGCTGGTGGGCGGTCAACCGCAGGCGCTCGGCCTGCGGGAGATGCTGCGGGTGTACCTCGAGCATCGCATCGAGGTCGTGACGCGGCGCAGTCGCTATCGTCTCGCGCGACGGCAGGAGCGACTGCACCTGGTCGAGGGGCTGCTCATCGCGATCCTCGACATCGACGAGGTCATCCAGGTGATCCGCGCCTCCGACGACGGCGAGCAGGCACGCGGGCGGCTGATGGAGGTCTTCGACCTCTCGCAGCCTCAGGCCGAATACATCCTCGAGCTGCGGCTCCGCCGCCTCACCCGCTTCTCGCGCATCGAGCTCGAGGCCGAACGCGACGAGCTGAAGACCGAGATCGCGCACCTCGAGGAGCTTCTCGCCAGCGACGTCCTGCTGCGCGCCCAGGTCGCGCGCGAGCTGGACGCCGCAGCCGAGACCTTCGGCACGCCGCGGCGGACGCTCCTCCTCAACGGCGGAGTCGCGACGTCCCGGGCGAGCCGGTCGCGGCAGCCGGCCGACCTGCAGATCGCCGATGCACCGTGCCGGGTGTTCCTGTCGGCCACGGGACGGATGGTCCGCGCGGATCTCGCGGCCGAGGACGGCACCGGGGGGATCGTGCCCCCCACCCGTCGGTCCAAGCACGACGCCGTGCGGTCGGCGGTCGACACCACCACGCGCGGGGACGCCGGGGCCATCACGAGCACGGGTCGCCTGGTGCGCTTCTCACCGGTCGATCTGCCGTCGGTTCCCGGCAACTCGGTGCAGTTGGCCGCGGGGACGCGTGCCGAGCACTACCTGACCCTGGGCGCGGATGAGCACGTCGTCGCTCTCGTGCCGCTGGAAGAGAAGCCGGTGCTCGCGGTCGGCACGGCGCAGGGTGTCGTCAAGCGCGTCGCGGCCACGGAGATCTCGACCAAAGCGGACGTCGAGATCATCGCGCTGAAGCCGGGCGACCGGGTCGTCGGCGCCGCGCCTGCGCCGGACGGTGCCGAGCTGATCTTCGTGACCACCGACGCCCAGCTGCTCCGGTTCGACGCCGCGTCCGTGCGGCCGCAGGGACGCACCGCTGCCGGCATGGCCGGCGTGCGCGTCGCCGCGGGCCAGCACGCCGTCTACTTCGGCTCGGTCCCCGCGGACGCGCACGAAGCCGTCGTGGTCACCATCGCAGCGTCCTCCACGGCGATCGCGGGAACGGATGCCGGATCGGCGAAGGTGTCGGACCTGGCGGAGTTCCCTCCCAAGGGCCGGGCCACCGGCGGCGTCCGCGCCCAGCGCTTCCTGCGGGGCGAGGACGTGATCGCGCTCGCGTGGGTCGGGGTGGAGCCGCGCGCGACCGGCGCCGACGGCTCGCCCCGAACGCTGCCCTCGGTCAAGGGCAGGCGCGACGCCAGCGGCACCCCGCTGGATGCCGTCGTGGGTGCCCTGGGCACGGTCGTCCGCTGACGGGAGGACGGCGCCTCGCCGCTGCGCCCGACGACGTCAGACGTCGATGCGCTCGCGTGCGAGACGATCGGACGCGTCGATGATGAACTCCCGCCGGGGAGCGACGTCGTTCCCCATCAGGAGTTCGAAGACACCGGTCGCGGCTTCGGCGTCGGCGACCCGGACCCGGCGGAGGGTCCGGCCGGCGCGGTCCATCGTCGTGGTCGCCAGCTGCTCGGCATCCATCTCGCCCAGGCCCTTGTAGCGCTGGATGGGCTCGTGCCAGCGCCGACCGGACTTGGTCAGCTTGGCCAGGAGCGCGTGGAGCTGGGCCTCGTTGTACGTGTACACCGTCTCGTTCGGCTTCGAACCGGGGTTCTGGATGATGACCCGGTGCAGCGGCGGCACCGCGGCGAAGACGCGTCCGTCTTCGATGAGCGGACGCATGTACCGGAAGAAGAGGGTGAGCAGCAGCGTGCGGATGTGGGCGCCGTCGACGTCGGCGTCGCTCATCAGGATGACCTTGCCATAGCGGGCCGCGCCGAGGTCGAACGAGCGACCCGATCCGGCGCCGATCACCTGGATGATGGAGGCGCACTCGGCGTTGGAGAGCATGTCGCTCACCGAGGCCTTCTGCACGTTGAGGATCTTCCCCCGAATGGGCAGCAGCGCCTGGTACTCGCTGTTGCGCGCGAGCTTGGCGGTGCCCAGTGCCGAGTCACCCTCGACGATGAACAGCTCGGATTCCCCCACGTCGTTCGAGCGGCAGTCCACGAGCTTGGCGGGCAGGGACGAAGACTCCAGCGCGTTCTTGCGACGCTGGGTCTCTTTGTGAGCGCGTGCCGAGATGCGCGACTTCATCTCCGCGACGACCTTGTCCAGGAGCTGGGCGGCCTGGGACTTGTCGTCCCGCTTGGTCGAGGTCAGCCGCGCGGTCAGCTCCCGGGTGACGACGTTGGCGACGATCTGGCGCACCGCGGGGGTGCCGAGCACCTCTTTCGTCTGGCCCTCGAACTGAGGTTCGGGGACCCGCACCGTCAGCACCACCGTCAGTCCGGCGAGGATGTCGTCCTTCTCGAGCTTGTCGTTGCCCACCTTGAGTCGTCGCGAGTTCTGCTCCACCTGGGATCGGAGCACCTTCATCAGAGCCTGTTCGAACCCCTGCTGATGCGTGCCGCCCTTGGGCGTGGCGATGATGTTGACGAAGGAGCGGCTGACGGTGTCGTATCCCGTCCCCCACCGCACGGCGATGTCGACGTGGCACTCGCGCTCCAGGTCGGTCGGCACCATGGCGCCGGTCGGCTGCAGCACGGGAACGGTCTCGGTGAAGGTGCCCGAGCCGCTGAGCCGCCAGGTGTCCGTCACGGGTGCGTCGGGGGCGAGGAACTCCGCGAACTCCGAGATTCCGCCCTCGTACCGGTAGCTCGTCTCGACGGGCTCGTCGGTCCGCTCGTCGCGGATGACGATCTCGAGCCCGGGGACGAGGAAAGCGGTCTGGCGGGCACGCTGCTCGAGCTCCTGCAGATGGAACGCGGCATCCTTGGTGAAGATCTGGCGGTCCGCCCAGTACCGGATGCGCGTCCCGGTCGCGCCCCGCGGAGCCTTGCCGGCTATGCGGAGCTCACTGCTGCGCTCGAACGGACGGAAGGTCGAGTCCGGTGTCGGTCCTTCGAAGATCCCGGGCTCACCGCGGTGGAAGGACATCGCCCAGGTCTTGCCGCCGCGGTCCACCTCGACGTCGAGTCGCTCCGACAGGGCGTTGACGACCGACGCGCCGACCCCGTGCAATCCGCCCGATGCGGCGTACGATCCGCCCCCGAACTTGCCACCGGCGTGGAGCTTCGTGAAGACGACCTCGACCCCGGACAGTCCGGTGCGCGGTTCGATGTCGACGGGGATGCCGCGTGCACGGTCGCGCACCTCGACGCTGCCGTCGGGGTGCAGAACGATGTCGATGCGGTCGCCGTGGCCGCCAAGGGCCTCGTCCACCGAGTTGTCGATGATCTCCCACAGGCAGTGCATGAGCCCGCGGGAGTCGGTGGAACCGATGTACATCCCGGGACGCTTGCGGACCGCCTCCAGTCCCTCGAGCACCTGGAGGTGGTGGGCGGAGTATTCGACGGTCACAATCCTCAAGCGTATCCGCGCACGCCATGGGACCCCCGCACGAACACGGCGCTCGAGGGCCGTCGTACGCGGTCAGCGAACTGTGACCCGATCGCGGCATTCTCGAAACAAACGCGTGGTTGTATGTCATGAATCAGCACGACCCGAGCGATTCGCGACCGAGGAGGCACCGAGATGAACACGCTATCGACACCCACCGAGCCCGCCGCCGTCCTCGAGTACCGTCTGAACGCCGCGGATCGGTGCGACTCCTGCGGCGCACAGGCCTACATCGCCGCCGAGGTCAACGGCAGCGAACTGCTCTTCTGCGCTCATCACGGCCGCAAGTACGAAGAAAAGCTGCGTACCATCGCGACTTCCTGGCACGACGAGACGTCTCGCCTGCACGACGCCGACTGAGCACACCGGGGCTTCGGCTCCGATCAGGCGCGTCCTTCGACGTAGCGCCGCGGCAGATCCGGCGACACTCTCGTGACGATCTCCTCGCCGATCGTGTCGATGAGTTCGGCCAGACCGGTCGCTGTGGGCTCTCCGCGCGTGCCCGGGCCGTAGATCACGACGGTGTCGCCGATGGCGGCGCCCGGCCACGCGGCCACCGCACTCTCGGTGTGGCCCACCCGCAGGAGTGCCCGCGGACCGGCCGGCGTTCCGACCGATGTGCGGCCCGCAAGTGTCGAGAACAGCCCGTCGAACGCCCCTGTGTCCACCACGACCTCGTCGCGTGCGATGGCGGTGACGGTTGCGATAAGACGAGCGATCGGGACAAGCCCCAGGTCGGCGCCCGATGGCCCTCCCGCCGGTGCCACACCGTAGGCGTACGCCCCCACGCGCACGAGGTCGTAGCGGAAGGCGCGGCGCGCGAAGGATGCCGCACTGGCGGCGAGATGGTGGATGCTCGGCCCGAGCCCGGCCTCGACCGCCTCGCGCCGAGCGAGATCGAAGACGGCGCGGGCGGCATCGTCGTCGGCGTCGGACGCCTCGGCGATGTGGCTCCAGATGCCGACGACCCGAGCGGTGCCGTCGAGTTCGAGCTGCCTGGCTTGGCGCACGGCGGCAGGCCAGTCCTCGGGCCGGAAGCCGTTGCGGTGAAGGCCGGTGTCGATCTTGAGGTGAACGCGGGCGGAACGCTCGGCGCCGACCCGCGCGACGTCCTCCAGGACCTCACGGTCCCCGATCCCGAGATCCAGATGGAGGTCGACGGCCGCTGCGACCTCATCCACGGAGGGAAACGTCCACACGAAGATCCGCACCCGACCGCCGACGGCTGCGCGGACGGCGCGGGCGGTCTCGATGTCGTAGGCGCCGATCCATCGGATGCCTGCGGCGACGGCGCGTCGCACGAGCGGTACGGCTCCGTGGCCGTAGGCGTCGTCCTTGACGACCAGCATCGGCTCCGCCGGCGACACGCGCGCCTGAACTGCTGCGATGTTCGCGTCGAAGGCGGCGAGGTCGATCTCGAGGGCGGCGGTCACGGATCGCTCCTCGGCACGCCCGGTGCGCGGCCGGCGAGTCGGCCGACGGTGGCGACGATCTCCGCCGCGCTCGCACCCGTGTGGGCGGCCCACTCCGCGACCGGGGGGTGCCCTTCGGCGGGGTCGCCGAAGTACCAGACCACGTCCCCTCGGCGAACGTCGGCGTCACCGATCTCGACGACGCACACATCCATCGCGACACGTCCGAGGACCGGACACCGCGCGTCGCCGATGGTCACCGCTATGCGGCCGCCGAGGCCCCTGACGACTCCGTCGGCGTAACCGCCCGACACCAGAGCGATGCGGGTGTCCCGTGTCGCTCGATACCGGTATCCGTAGGACACGCCCTCCCCCGCCTTCAGCTCCTTGCTGCTGATCACCCCGCCGTTCAGGCGCATGACGGGGACTCCCGGGCCGTCGAGACCATAGAGTTGCTCGCCCGGAACCGTCGGCCCGGCCGAGGTGACGATGCGATCCGCAGGGAAACCCGCGTCGATCACGCTCGCGGCGGCGTGGGGGTCGACCAGAGCCGTCGCCGAGGTCTCGGCGCGCACGGCTTCGGCCACGACGCGCAGCCCGTGACCCCAGGCGTCCGCCCGCAGATCGAGGACGCTCCCCTGGTCGGATCCGGAGAGATTCGCACGCAGCGCGGCCTGCGACACGCTGACGCGGACGCTCATCAGCGGAGGGCGTCTCCCATGACGCGCTCATGGCGCGGGCGCGTGCCCTCACGGATGCCGGTCGCGCTCACGCGCGTCTCGTAGAGTCCGGGGATCCAGTTGCCTTCGATCAGAACCGGGCCGTCGGGCCCCACCGCCACGTCCCAGCCGATGTACGGAACCTGGGGGATGCGCCGCGCGGCACGATCGACCAGCGCGATCACCTCGTCCCACAACGGCACCTGGAAGTCCACGATCGACGCGTGCGAATCCGGGTGCTCGAGATAGCGGCTCTTGTGCTTGCCGGTGTGTCCCGGCCCCACCGAGTGCCCGGCGTCGTCCAGCATCGTGAAGAAGCCGCCCCAGGTGAACTGATCGCTCACCGCGCCGCGGCCGAACTTCTGCACCATGACCAGCGGGTGCACCTTCTCACCGTCGAAGTACGTGGTGATACGGGTGGTGTTGACTGTCCCGGCGCAGTAGGACGACAGGTAGGGGTGCTGAGCGATCGGCTGCTCGACGAGGATCTGGCCCTTCTCGATGAGCTCGCTGCGGAAGGCATCCCAGTCGTCGACCTCGGCCGTGTCGTAACGGAACACGCCCTTCCCCTCGCGACTGACCGGCACCTTCGCGATGATCACGGGATGCCGGCGGGCGAATTCCTGGAGGGCAGCCGCGTCGGCGTCGTCGACCTGCATCCACTCGCGGCCGAGGAACTCCCCGAACGCGCGGTTGAAGTTCAGCTTGTCCTCGAGCGTCTTCGCGACCTCGCGGTCGTTGACCGCGGTAGCCAGGTGATGCTGCACGAGAGAGGTCATGAAGGTTCGCCGCTCTTTGCGGGTCAGCAGCGCGAAATCCGCTTCGTAGTAGTCGATGTAGGCGGTGTCGCGGAAGGCGGCGGACCACAGCATGTCGACGAAGACCGGCACCGCCCACTTGCCCGTCTCGTCCGAGATCTGGCGGGCGAAACCCCACACCCGGGCGGGACGGAAGGCCGTGGCGCGCTTCAGGAAATAGCCGGCGCGCGCTTTCAGAGAGATGCCCATAGACGACCGATTATACGAGGACGAGCTGTCCCACCCCGGCGCCCGCACACGCGGAAGCCCCTGTGTTAGCGTGAAGCCGTGTCACAGAGCTCCCTGCGCGTGCGCTACCTGCTGCAGCGGGCCCGGCGGCTGAAGCCGTCGAACGTGACGGAGTTCGCCCGCCAGGTCAAGAAGGTGTCCAAGGCACCTCTCCCGGTGATCGTGGCCGACATGCTCTGGTGTTCGGTGCGATACGAAATGGGCTTCCGGGACTACGCGGTGTGGGACATCCGCCTGCTGAACGGGCGCGAGCGCCGTACGTGGATGACGCATCCCAAGGCCATCCGCCTCAACAACACCCTGAACGGCCCCGATTCCGCGGCACTACTCGGCGACAAACCCAAGTTCTACCGCGATTTCGCGGACATGATCGGGCGGGACTGGCTGGATGTGGCCGACGCCGACGACGATCAGATCACCGCCTTCCTCGCACGGCACCCGCGCGTCCTCGTCAAACCGGCGCGGGGCGAAGGCGGCCGTGGGATCACGACCTTCGAGGCGGCCGACATCTCCGACCCGGCCGCATGGCGGGAACTTCTCGTCTCGGAGGACCGGACGCTCGTCGAAGAGCTTCTGCCCCAGCACGAGCGCATGTCGCAGCTGTACGCCGGGAGCGTGAACACCCTGCGCATCATCACCTACCGCGCGCCCGACGAGCGGTTCCACGTCATCGCCTCGGTGCTGCGCATCGGCAACGGCGGTGTGGTCGACAACTTCGCCGGCGGCGGCATGTTCACCATGCTCGACGACCGCGGAGTGGCACGCTGGGCGGGGGTCGACAAGAACTCGAACGTCTTCCCCCGGCATCCTGTCACCGACGTGCCCATCGCGGGGTTCGAGGTGCCCCTGTTCGCCGAGGCTCTGGCGATGGTCGAGGCGGCGTCGCGACGCCTGCCCACCGTCCCCTACGTCGGATGGGATGTGGCCATCACCCCCACCGGCCCCGCGCTCATCGAGGCGAATCACAACTCGAGCGTCTTCCAGATGAAGCCGAGCGTGTCGGGTGTGCGCACCGGGCTGCTCGCGCGCTACCGGGACGCCGTCGGCTCGGGAGTGCTCGACCGTCGCTAACGCGACAGCTTGGCGCGCACGAGCGCGACCGCCGACGACAGCTCCGGCGTGCGCACCACCGCCAGCAGGGCGAGATAGACGGCACCGCTGGCCGCGCAGATGAGGAACGTGCCCAGGGCGCCGAACAGCTTGTCCTGCAGCATCCACCCCTCGGGCCCACCGGCCCACAGATACACGCCGTAGCCGACGACGCCGCTGGGGATCGCGGCCATGGTGAACCGGACCAGGCCGAGCAGCGGCCCGCGCAGCCCCAGCGGCCCGATCTTGCGGCGCAGCAGCCAGACCGCCAGCATCAGCTCGATCACGCCGCACAGCGTCTGCGCCGCCGCCACCGCCGCGGTGAGGTACTCCCGCGGCACCAGGGCCGCGACCAGCGTCAGCGCGACGACGAGAACGCCCTGGACGAGGGTGAACCAGAACGGCGTCCGGGTGTCGCCGTACGCATAGAACGTGCGCTGCACGATGAACAGGACCGCCATAGGCGTCAGCGACAGCAGGAACGCCACGAGAACCGGGGCGGCGAGCTCGGCATCCGACGCCTGGTTCGTGAAGATGCGTGAAGCCGGTGCGGCAGCCGCGATGAGCGCCGCAGCCGCGATCACCACGAACAGCCCCAGCGTGCGGATCGCGGCGCCGATGTCGTCGCGCACCTCGCGGTGGCGTGCCGCCGCGGCGTGCTCGGCGATGCGGGTGAAGTACGGGGTGCCGATGGAGAGGACGATCAGCGCGTACGGCACCATGTACACCAGCCACGCGTTCTGCCAGACCGCGACGGAGGCGTTGTCACCCGAGGCCACCGCGATCGTGCGCTGCTGCACGATGCCTGCGCCGAGGGTCACCAGGACCATTCCGAACGTCCAGGTGGCGAGGCCGCCCATGTCGCCGAATCCGGCGCCGCGCCAGCGGAAGTCGGGCCGCAGCGGAATACCCGACCGGCGCCAGGCGATCGTCAGCACGACCGTCTGGGCCACGATTCCCAGCGTGGCCGTTCCGCCCACGAGGGCGATCATCTCGGGCCCCCACCCGTCGAGCTGATTGCGGTCACTGCCGTAGATGGCGATGAAGGCCGCGAACCCCGCGATCGAGACGAGGTTGTTCACGACCGGGGCCCACGCGTACGGCGTGAACATCCGGCGTGCGTTGAGGCTCTCGCCCATGAGGGCGAACATGCCGTAGAAGAAGATCTGCGGCAGACACCAGTAGGCGAAGGCGGTGGCCAGCGCCCGCTGCGCTTCGCTGAAGGTCCCGGCGAAGACCCAGATCAGCGCCGGGGCGAGAAGCATCGACACCGCCGTCGCGGTCAGGAGGATCGTCGCGCCCACGGTCAGCAGTTTCGGCAGGAAGGCACGGCCTTCGTCCGCCTGAGCGCTGACGGCCACGACGCGGGGCACGATGACACCGGTGAGCAGACCCGTGGAGATGAGGGTCAGGACCGTGTTCGGTAGCTGGTTGGCGACGCCGAAAGCGTCGCTGGCCGCTCCGATCGCACCGATCGCACTGACCAGCACGATGGTGCGCACGAGCCCCGTGAGCCGCGACACCAGGGTGCCGGCGGCGATGAGGCTGCTCGCGCGCGCGAGATTCATCAGGGGGCGACCGCTCAGGCGGCGCGGATGATGCCGAGCGGCGTGGACTCGTGGCCCTGCCCCAGAGGGTTGTCCTTCAGGATCGTCACCAGCCGCTTCTCCGTTGCACGGTCCACCGTCGACCCCAGGATGTTCCCACCGAGGTCGTTGATGTCGACCACCGCGACCTCGGCGGCGCCGCCCAGCAGCGCCTTGAGGTGCTTCGCGACCTCGTCGGGTCGCTCCGGACCCAGCACGACGGCCTTGTTGTAGGGAGGGATCGTACCGCTGGTCGGGCCGTCGATCGCGCGGGCTTTGTCGCCGGCGATGCGATAGAAGTCGCCCTTGCGGCCGAAGGCCTTCGTGACGGCCGACACCGCAGCGGCCAGGAGGATGCGCGGGGTGCCGCACTCGCGCAGCGCCATCTCCATCGTCTCCGGCATGCCGAGACCGATGCCGTACGGCGTGCGCGTGACGTACTTCGAGAGGAAGAGCGCCAGCCGGCGCGGCGTGATCTCCTCCACGAGGTACGAGCGCCCCTGCGTGATGGCCACGATCTTCTCGGTCACGAAGAGCAGATCCCCGGGCCGCAGGCTGTCGCCGACGTACTCGCGGATGAACGCGTCCAGATCGTCCCCTGGCAGCACCACGCGGGTGCGGATCGGGATCCGCGAGTACGAGGTGCCGTCGACCTCGACCGTGAGCGCCTTGCCGGCGTTTGCTTCGGCGCTCACTCGAGGTAGTCCCGCAGCGACTGCGACCGGCTGGGGTGCCGCAGCTTCGCCATGGTCTTCGACTCGATCTGACGGATCCGCTCACGGGTCACGCCGAAGGTGTCGCCGATCTGATCCAGCGTCTTGGGCTGTCCGTCGCCGAGGCCGAATCGCATGCGGATCACGCCCGCCTCGCGCTCCGACAGCGAGTCCAGCAGCGACTCGAGCTGACGCTGCAGCATCGTGAACCCGACCGCGTCGGCGGGAACGACCGCCTCGGTGTCCTCGATGAGGTCGCCGAACTCGCTGTCGCCGTCCTCACCGAGCGGCGTGTGCAGGGAGATGGGCTCGCGGCCGTACTTCTGGACCTCGATGACCTTCTCGGGTGTCATGTCGAGCTCACGGCTGAGTTCTTCGGGGGTGGGCTCGCGTCCCAGGTCCTGGAGCATCTGCCGCTGGACGCGGGCGAGCTTGTTGATGACCTCGACCATGTGCACCGGGATGCGGATGGTCCGGGCCTGGTCTGCCATGGCGCGGGTGATGGCCTGCCGAATCCACCACGTGGCATACGTCGAGAACTTGAAGCCCTTGGTGTAGTCGAACTTCTCCACCGCGCGGATGAGACCCAGGTTGCCTTCCTGGATCAGATCCAGGAACTGCATCCCACGCCCGGTGTACCGCTTGGCCAGCGACACCACGAGACGCAGGTTCGCCCCCAGCAGGTGGCTCTTCGCCCGCTGCCCGTCGCGCGCGACCCACTGCAGGTCCAGGCCCAGTTGGCTGGACTTCTCGGCAGCGGACATGTGCGAGAGCTTCTCCTCGGCGAAGAGACCGGCCTCGATGCGCATGGCGAGCTCGACCTCTTCGGCCGCATTCAGCAGGGGAACCTTGCCGATCTGCTTCAGGTAGTCCTTGACGGGGTCGGCCGTCGCGCCGGTGATCTGGGTCGAGTAGACCGGAACGTCGTCCTCGTCGCTCGAGGACAGCACGATGGCGCCCGTCGGAAGCGGCTCGGTGAACACCGGCTTGGTGCTCTCCTCGTCGTCGTCCGAGTCGGCGTCGGCCGTGGGCTTGCCGTCTGTCTTGTCGGCGGGCGTCTCATCGGACGCATCCGCCTCATCGGCGGTGTCCTCGGCGGCGTCGATCTCGACATCATCGTCGATCTCGTCCGTGTCATCGTCGGAGGTGCGCTTCTTCGCGGCGGTCTTGGGCGCAGCCTTCGCGCGCGTCGCGGCGGGCTTCTTGGCGGCCGGCTTCTTGGCCGCCGCCTTCTTGGTCGCGGGGGCGGCGGTATCGGTCGGCTCGACCGTCTCCGCGTCGGTGTCCTTCGCCGCCGCGGCCGCACGGGCCTTGGTGTTCGTGCCTGGAGTCACGTTTCGCCTTTCACCGCCGGGTGCCGAAAGCACTCCCACCGGTAGATCTCGGACACTAGTAAGACCCTTGTCAAGTCCGGAGGCCGCGCAGAGCACGGCGGAACGGGTTGACAACGGGTCGGAGCGTCTATTGTCTCACACTCGCCGCGCGGCACTCCCCCGGCCGGCGCGGCATCTCTGTCGCTGTGTCCCAACGCGTCGAGGACCCGGCACATTCCTCCGATTCAGGATCCGCGCTTGTCCTCGTCCGCTGGGCGCGTGGCGAGGAAGCGCTCGAGTTCGGCGGCGAGTTCCTCGGCGCTGGGCAGATCGCCGGTGTGGATCATCGGCGTCGCGTTCGTGGATCCGGCCATGTAGGCGTCGTAACGCTCCTCCAGAGCCTGCACCATGCGCGAGAGCTCTTCACTGCCGGTCACCTGCTCGTCCACCTTCTCGAGGTAGTCCCGGTTCTCGTCGCGCAGCGCGTCACCGGCGAAGACCAGACCCGTCGCCACGGTGAGGCTGTCCAGGGCGGCCAGGGCGGCGGCCGGATACTCCGTGTCGCCGAGGTAGTGGGGAACGAGGATGACGAAGCCCGCCACCGCGACACCTGCCTCGGCGAGCCGGTACTCGAGCAGATGCCCCGCCGTGGCGGGCACCTGGGTCTGCGGCTTCCAGACCGAGTGCGCGGCAGTGAGGTCGGCTCTGGTGCCGCTCACGGTCGTGCCGAGCGGCCGGGTGTGGGGCACGGGCATCGGTATCGCGTGCACCCACGTCACGGTGCTCGCGGCGAGTTCATCGCACAGTTCGGTCACCGCGAGTGTGAAGGCGTCCCAGGCGAAGTCGGGCTCGTAACCGGCGAGAAGGAGGAACGGCTGGCCCAGCGTGTCGTGCGCGAGGGAGAGCTCGAGCCGAGCCGGGCGGTAATCGGTGAGGTGATCCGCGTCGAAGGAGATCACGGGGCGGCGCGCCCGGTAGTCCAGGAGCACGTCGTTCGCGAAGACGACCAGCGGCGTCGGACCGGTCTCGTCGCGAAGGTACTGCACGACGCGGCTCACGGCGCTGCCGGCGTCGGTGAAGCCGGTCAACGCGATCACGAGCGGCAGGCCGCGCGGGACCGGCGGGGCGGACGCCACGCGCTCGAGGATCGATCCGGAAAAGGGCATGTGGCCATGCTACGAGCCGGTTCGACCCGCCGGATGCGGCCGCGTCCCGCTCACAGCGAACAATCCCCTCCCTAGGATGGGAGCCATGTCGTTCCCCGACCTCGAATACCGCACCGACCCCATCCGAGAGTCCGAAGCCGACGCGATCCTCCTCGCCCTCCCCCCGCTCACCGACGCGGACGACGCCGTCCTCGCCGATTGGCCGGGTCTGCGCGAGGCACTCGAAGCCACCGGCTTCACGGGCGCCCCAGGCTCCTTCCAGCGGACGTTCGCCCCGGAGGCGACGACCCGCCCCCTGGCCGTCGTGGGCACCGGCGGCGCACCGGACGACGCTGCGATCAGGGAAGCCGTCGGAGCCGGCATCCGCTCCCTCACGGGGTACGCCACGGTCGCCGTCGGCGCCCCGTTCGCCGGGCCGCACGCGTGGCGCGCCGCCGCCGAGGGCGCCGCTCTGGGCGGCTACCGGTTCGACGGCTACAAGACCGAGGCGCCAAAGTCCCGTGCCGCCACCGTGATCATCCACGGCGACGCGCCGGCCGACGACGAGGCTCTCGCCGCGGTGCACGCGGAGGCGGAGGCCGTGGCGCTCGTGAAGGATCTCGTGGCGATCCCGGCCGAGTGGCTGGGGCCGGCAGACCTCGCAGCGCGTGCCGAGGAAGAGGTCTCGGGCCTCGCGGTCACCGTCGAGATCCTCGATGAGGAGGCGTTGCGCGCGGGCGGCTACGGCGGGATCCTCGGCGTGGGTCAGGGGTCCGATCGTCCGCCCCGCCTGGTGCGACTCGAGTACGCACCTGCGCAGGCGACCCGCCACGTCGCCCTGGTGGGCAAGGGCATCACCTTCGACACCGGCGGCCTGTCGCTCAAGCCCCCGGCTTCGATGGTCGGCATGAAATACGACATGTGCGGCGCGGCCACCGTGCTCGCCGTGCTCCGCGCCGTGGCCAAGGTCGAGGCGGACGTGAAGGTGACCGCGTGGCTGTGCCTGGCCGACAACATGCCGTCCGGGCGCGCGACGCGCCCCGGCGATGTGCTGCGGATGCTCGACGGGACCACGGTCGAGGTGCTCAACACGGATGCCGAGGGCCGGCTCGTCCTCGCCGACGGCCTGGTGGCTGCGAGCCGCGAGAAGCCGGACGTGATCGTCGACGTGGCGACCCTCACGGGCGCCATCACGGTGGCGCTCGGCAATCGCCACACCGGAGTCATGGGCGACAACGGGGCCGTCACGGAGTACCTCGCCGCCTCCGCCGAGGCGGGCGAGCTCGCCTGGCAGCTTCCTCTTCCGGCGCATATGGTCGACGAGCTCGACTCCCCCATCGCAGACCTGCAGAACGCCAAGATCGGCGATCCGGCGGGCGGGTCGCTGTTCGCCGGTCTGTTCCTGCGGCATTTCGTGGGCCGGGTGGAGGACCAGCCCGACGCCCCGCGCATCCCCTGGGTGCATCTGGACATCGCCGGTAGCGGCATGCACAAGGGAGCGCCGTTCGGATTCACCGACAAGGGGCCCACCGCCGCGACGGTGCGCGCCCTCATCAGGTTCGTCGCGGGCGAGGTGACCCGATGACCGACCACACCTTCGATCTCGTCGTCCTCGGCGGTGGGAGCGGCGGCTATGCCGCGGCTCTGCGTGCGGCCGAACTCGGTCGCACCGTCGCCCTGGTCGAGAAGGACAAGCTCGGCGGAACCTGCCTCCACCGCGGATGCATCCCGACGAAGGCGCTCCTGCACGCTGCGGAAGTGGCGGACGGCGCGCGCGGAGCAGGAGCGGTGGGCATCCGCGCATCGTTCGAGGGCGTCGACCCGGCAGCACTCCGCGCGTATCGCGAGAACATCGTCGCCAAGAAGCACAAGGGCCTCGAAGGTCTCATCCAGGCGCGCAAGATCACCGTCGTCCGAGGCGAGGGCCGGCTCGAGCCCGGACCGGCGGTGCGCGTCGGCGAGGACCGCTATCTCGGCACGGATGTCGTCCTCGCAACAGGCTCATACAGCCGCACCCTGCCTGGCCTCGAGATCGGCGGGCGCATCCTCGCCAGTGAGCAGGCCCTCGCCCTCGACGAGGTGCCGAGGTCGGTCGTCATCCTCGGCGGGGGTGTCATCGGCGTCGAGTTCGCCAGTGTCTGGCGATCCTTCGGCGTCGACGTGACCATCGTCGAGGCGCTGCCGCATCTCGTTCCGGCTGAGGACATCGCCAGCAGCAAGGCCCTGGAGCGGGCCTTCCGCCGTCGCGCGATCTCCTCGTCCCTGGGCGTGCGCTTCGCGTCGGCGTCGCAGTCCGACAGCGGCGTCGTCGTCGAGCTCGAGAACGGCGACCGGCTCGAAGCGGACTACCTCCTCGTCGCGGTCGGGCGCGGTCCCCTGACTGCGGATCTCGGGTTCGAAGGCGCCGGAGTGGAACTCGAGCGCGGGTTCGTCCGCGTCGACGAGCGGCTCCGCACGACGGCAGAGCACGTCTGGGCGGTGGGCGACATCGTGCCCGGGTTGCAACTTGCCCACCGCGGATTCCAGCAGGGCATCTTCGTCGCCGAGGAGATCGCGGGACGGGCGCCGGTCGTCGTCGAGGACGCGCTCATTCCGAAAGTCACCTACAGCAGCCCCGAGGTCGCCTCCGTCGGTCTGACCGAGGCCGCCGCGATCGAACGTCACGGCGCCGACGCAGTGGTGTCCTACGAATACAACCTCGCCGGCAACGGCAAGAGCGAGATCATCGGGACGGGCGGGATCGTGAAGGTCGTCCGTGCCACGGACGGGCCCGTCCTGGGCGTGCACATGGTCGGGGACCGCGTCGGAGAACTCATCTCCGAGGGCCAGCTCGCCGTCGCCTGGGAAGCGCATCCCGAAGACATCGCCCCGTTCATCCACGCGCACCCCACGCAGAGCGAAGCTCTGGGTGAAGCCTTCCTGGCGCTCGCCGGCAAGCCGCTGCACACCCTCTGACGATCCGACCCATCAGCATCACTAAGCTAGACGAACATCAGGCATCCTGAAGGAGACAACCCCATGAGCACTTCCGTGGTCCTCCCCGCGCTCGGAGAGAGCGTCACCGAGGGAACGGTCACCCGCTGGCTCAAGCAGGTCGGTGACACCGTCGAGGCCGACGAAGGACTGCTCGAGATCTCGACCGACAAGGTTGACACCGAGATCCCCTCGCCGGTCAGCGGCGTCATCGAGGAGATCCTCGTCCAGGAGGACGAGACCGTCGAGGTCGGAGCCGTGCTGGCCAAGATCGGCGACGGCTCCGGTGGCGGGCAGTCCGCGCCCGCCCCCGCAGAGGAACAGGCCGCACCCGCGGAAGAGGCCGCACCTGCCGAGGAGGCACCTGCCGAGGAGGCACCTGCCGAAGAGGCGGCACCTGCCGAGGCAGCAGCTCCGCCCGCCGAAGCCCCGCAGCCCGCCGAGCAGCCCGCGCAGAACGATGCGGGTTCGGGCGCCGGCAAGGATGTCGTGCTCCCCGAGCTCGGCGAGTCGGTGACCGAAGGTACCGTGACCCGCTGGCTCAAGCAGGTCGGCGACGAGGTGGCCGAGGACGAGCCGCTGTTGGAGATCTCCACCGACAAGGTCGACACCGAGATCCCGTCGCCCTTCGCGGGAACACTGCAGCAGATCCTGGTGCAGGAGGATGAGACCGTCGCCGTCGGATCGCCGCTCGCCCGCATCGGCGACGGAGCACCCGCACCCGCAGCCCCGGCAGAGGCTCCCGCAGAATCCGCACCCGCCGAGCCTGCTCCCGCTGCTGCGCCCGCTGCTGCGCCCGCTGCTGCGCCCGCGCAGGAGGCCCCTGCCCCCGAGCCGTCCGCGCCGGCACCCGCCAGCGAGAAGCCCGCTCAGGAGCCCGCCCCGGCGCCTGCCGCGCAGAAGCCCGCCGCTCAGCCTGCCGCCGCAAAGCCCGAGACGGCGTCGCCGGCCGGGGCATCCTCCGACGATGACGCGCCGACCTATGTCACACCGCTGGTGCGCCGCCTCGCCCAGCAGCAGGGAGTCGACCTGGCCTCGGTGACCGGCACCGGTGTCGGGGGTCGTATCCGCAAGGAGGACGTCCTCAAGGCGGCCACCGCTGCGGCGAGCCCCGCCGAGTCCGCACCGAGCGCAGCCGCCGAGGCCGCACCCGAGGTGGAGGTCTCGCCGTTGCGCGGAACGACCCAGCCGATGTCGCGCCTTCGCAAGGTCCTCGCCGAGCGGGCAGTGGCCTCGATGCAGTCGACCGCTCAGCTGACCACCGTCGTCGAGGTCGACGTGACCAAGCTGGCCGCGTACCGCGATCAGGTGAAGGCAGAGTTCCTCGAGAAGACCGGCGACAAGCTGTCGTTCCTGCCGTTCTTCGCCCTCGCCGCCGCGGAAGCGCTGCAGGCCCATCCCGTCATCAACGCCACGGTCGACGGCGAATCGATCGTCTACCCGGCGTCGGAGAACCTGTCGATCGCCGTCGACACGGAGCGCGGCCTGCTCACGCCCGTGGTGCGCGACGCCGGCAGCAAGAACATCGCCGAGATCGCCCATGAGATCGCGGATCTCGCGGCGCGTACCCGGAACAACAAGCTGAAGCCCGACGAGCTCGCGGGCGGCACCTTCACGCTGACCAACACCGGGTCTCGTGGCGCGCTGTTCGACACCCCCGTCGTCTTCCTGCCGCAGTCCGCCATCCTCGGCACCGGCACTGTCGTGAAGCGTCCCGGCGTGGTGAAGGTCGATGGTCAGGAGGCGATCGCGATCCGCTCGTACGTCTATCTCGCGCTGTCGTACGACCACCGCATCGTGGATGGCGCCGACGCGGCCCGGTTCCTCAGCGCGGTCAAGACCCGCTTGGAGCAGGCGGCCTTCGCCGGGCAGCTCGGTATCTGACGACTCCGCTCATGGCTGCTGCAGGACGTCGTGAACGTCCCGCAGCAGCCATGAGCCGTCCTTGCGGACGATGACGACCACCTGCGTTGCCAGTGAGGCATCGCGCGGCACCACCTTGAGAACCGCGACGTCGCCGAGGTCGTCCACGAGTTCGATGGTTCGATCGGATTCCGGCAGATCCAGTGTCTGCGACGAGACGGACGCGGCCGCGGCGGTCGTCTCGAGACAGGACTGATCTCCCCCGCATTCCGCACGTCTGGCCAGCAGATCCGCGAGGACGGCCGCCAGGTCCTCGTCCTCGTGTGCGGTGGCGCCCGGGACCCGTGCTTCCTCAGCCGCCGCCGACGACGCGGCGGGTGTCGCCGTGGCGGGTTCGATCGCGGACGGCGGTGGGGCGGAAGCGGCCGGCCCGGGCTCGGCCGGTGTCGGCCAGAGCAGCCCACCCGCGACGATCAGCCCGGCGACGCCCCCGGCGATCGCCCACGGTCTGCGCCTGCCCGCCGATCCTGGCGCCGCCCGCGCACGCCGCCACAGCGACGTCGTCGCACGGGACACCATGTCCGCGAGGTCGCCGTCGACGTGCCGCAGCGCACGCAGCGGCCAGGGGTCAGCGGGAGGCACCGGTTCGATCTCGGGTGGACCGATCCGACTCACGCTGCGTGCCGTGCGCGGCGCGAGCACCGCGGTGGCGAGCGGTTCCGGCGCCGCCTCGGCGAAGAGCGCAGCCTCGGCGGCATCCATCTCGACGGCGGACAACCGCTCGACCGTCACCGCATCGCGCACCCGGCCCCAGCACGACAGGTCCACGTGGTTGCGCAGGTGCTCGACCAGGGCGACGCTGGCCGCCCTGGCGTCGTCCCGCCCTGCGCCCGACACCACCACCGGTCGACCGTCCCCGGTGATCCACCACTCCGCGCACGAAGCAGCCGCGTCAGAGGGAAGCTCGCCCATCCCCCGCAGCAGGCTGATGCCGAGTGTCACGGCCTCCCCCGCCGAAAGCGGCGCGCCCGCTCCGGCGCGACGGTCGAGGAGCGCCGTCACGGGCTCGTCGCACACCGGGAGCACGACGTCGTGGCCCGACGCCCGCCGGACCACGTCCACGGCGGCCAGGACATGGCCGTCGGGCGCGGCCCGCCACCCCGCCCAGTCGTCTCCGAGGACCTCGGCATCGACGACGTGGAACGCCGCCCCCGCTGCGTCCTGGCACAGGGTGCCCGCCCACGGCGCCTCGCGACCCGCGCTGAGGCCGCGGATGGTGCGATACACACCCGGAATCAGCTCGCGTTCGGTCATGGGAAGAGTGTCGTCCCGGGACACTGACCGCCGGAGGCTCCCCCGCCAGGCTGTGGAGGAACCGATCCTGCAGGGGCACTGGGGAGGAGGGGGCGAGGCGGTGGAACGGTAGGATGATGCGCATGGCAGCCCGCACCACGACGCCCGAGAAGCGCCCCGGCTTCTTCTCGCAGATCCGCACCCTCTACACGTTCACTCAGAAGGAATACCGCTGGTTGCCGTTCCTGCTGGTGGGCGTGCTGCTGCTCGGTGTCGCGCTCGGCGTGGGGCTCGGATTCCTGCTGCCGCCCGTCGCCATCTGGAGTGTCATCCTCTGGGGCATCACCGGGCTGATGCTCGGCGTGCTGGCCTCGCTCATGACGATGACCCGCATGTCGACGCTGGCGATGTACAAGAAGATCGACGGGATGCCGGGGGCGGCCGGTCATGTGCTGTCGACCTCACTCGGGCGGCGCTGGCAAGCCAGCGAGATGCCGGTGGGGATCAACCCGAAGACCCAGGAGGCGGTGTATCGCGCGATCGGCCGAGGCGGGATCGTCATCGTGGGCGAGGGTGCTCGCGGTCGCCTCACTCGCCTGGTGAACGACGAGCGGGCGAAAGTGCAGCGCGTGGCGTCCGGCGTTCCGGTCACCGTCCTCTACCTCGGCCACGGTTCCGACGAGGTTCCGGTCGGCAAGCTGGCCTCGACGATCAAGTCGCTGCCGAAGGCCATCGACCGCGCGACGATGGCGGCGGTCATCAAGCGGGTCGAATCGGTCTCGCAGTCCCTCTCGTCCCTTCCCATCCCGAAGGGGATCGACCCCACCAAGGTGCGCGCCCCGCGCCCGCGCTGACGCGCGCGCGGCGGGGGTCAGGTCCGGACGAGCACCGTTCCGGCGGCCTTGTCGTGCAGACCGCGCTGATCGGCATCCCAGATCACCGCCGGAATAACGACGACCAGCAGGAGGGTGCGCAGCAGTGGCCTGCCCAGGCCGACCCAGCCGCCACCGACGCGCTGAAGACGCATACCGAAGAGGCGGTGCCCCGGGCTCCCCTGGAGCGTGGGGATGAAGACGATCTGGATGATCGCGAAGATCGTGAGGATGGCGAGCGGGTCCCATCCGAAGAAGCCCGAGATGAGGTAGGCGGCGCCGTAATCGAGGAACAGCGCCGCCACGCGCCGCCCAGGGCGGGCTATCGAACCGTCTCCGTCGCGGGGAAGGCCGAGCCGTTCACCCGGATACTCCTGCGCACTCTGCGTCACCGGATCAGCCTAACCAGGCCCGTGTAACATGCCGGAAACAATCCGGTCACTGCCGGGCAATGCCCCACCGGTACGTTGCCAGGCAAGCTCGCTTTGCGAGCGGCAGTTCCCGATGCCCTACCCCTGGAGACTTCATGTTCAGTGATTCATCCGAGGTGCTCAAGTTCATCAAGGACGAGGACGTCAAGTTCCTCGACATCCGGTTCACGGATCTTCCTGGTGTGCAGCAGCACTTCAACATCCCGGCAGCCACCGTCGACGAGGAGTTTTTCACCGTCGGCCAGCTGTTCGACGGCTCCTCCATCCGGGGCTTCGCGAACATCCACGAGTCCGACATGCAGCTCATCCCCGATGTGTCGACCGCATACCTCGACCCGTTCCGCGAAGCGAAGACGCTCATCATGGTCTTCGACATCTACAACCCGCGCAACGGCGAGATCTACTCCAAAGACCCGCGTCAGGTGGCCAAGAAGGCCGAGAAGTACCTGGCGTCGACCGGCATCGCCGACACGGCGTTCTTCGCTCCCGAGGCGGAGTTCTACATCTTCGACGATGTCCGCTACGAGGTGAAGCAGAACTCGTCGTTCTACTCGGTCGACTCCGAAGAGGGCGCCTGGAACACCGGCCGTGTGGAAGAGGGCGGCAACCTCGCGAACAAGACCCCCTACAAGGGCGGATACTTCCCGGTCTCACCCGTGGACAAGCAGGCCGACCTCCGCGATGACATCAGCCTCAAGCTCATCGAGGCCGGACTCCTCCTCGAGCGCGCGCACCACGAGGTCGGCACGGGCGGCCAGGCCGAGATCAACTACCGCTTCGACACCATGGTGCACGCTGCGGACGACATCCTGAAGTTCAAGTACATCGTCAAGAACACCGCCGAGCAGTGGGGCAAGGTCGCGACCTTCATGCCCAAGCCGCTCTTCGGCGACAACGGCTCGGGAATGCACACCCACCAGTCGCTGTGGAACAACGGCGAGCCGCTCTTCTACGACGAGAAGGGCTATGGCGGTCTGTCCGACGTGGCGCGCTGGTACATCGGCGGCATCCTGGCCCACGCTCCCGCCGTCCTGGCATTCACCAACCCGACCCTCAACAGCTACCACCGCCTGGTGAAGGGCTTCGAGGCACCCGTGAACCTGGTCTACTCGGCCGGTAACCGCTCCGCGGCGATCCGCATCCCGATCACGGGCACCAACCCGAAGGCCAAGCGCATCGAGTTCCGCGCCCCGGACGCCTCGGGCAACCCCTACCTGGCGTTCGCCGCGCAGCTGATGGCCGGCATCGACGGCATCATCAACCGCATCGAGCCGCACGAGCCGGTCGACAAGGACCTGTACGAGCTTCCGCCCGAGGAGGCCAAGAACATTCCGCAGGTGCCGAACTCGCTCCTGGACTCGCTCGAGGCGCTGCGCGCCGACAACGAGTTCCTGACGCGGGGCAACGTGTTCACGCCCGAGCTCATCGAGACCTGGATCGAGTACAAGATCGAGAACGAGATCCAGCCGATCGCTCAGCGTCCGCACCCCTTCGAGTACGAGCTGTACTTCGGGGTCTGACCCACGTATCGCAGGAAGCCCCCCGGATCTCGGTCCGGGGGGCTTCTCTCGTTGAAGCGATCAGCCGTAGAAGAGCTTCTCGAAGACGCGCCGCGCACGTCGGGTGGCGCCGAAGTAGTCCTCTTCGACCTGGGTCGCCGACCTCGGCGGGTAGCCGAGCAGACGCCCGATGCCGTCGAGGCGGCCACGATCGGCGGGAAGCACGTCGCTGGTCTGACCCGACAGCAGCGTGTTCGCCGATCGAAGTCTGCTCGACAGGCGCCACGCCTCGGCGAGCAGGTCCGCGCTCTGCGTCGGCACGAGTCCCTCGTCCTCGGCCGCTCGCAGCGCGGCGATCGTGGAGGTGGTGCGAAGCCCGGAGACCCGATGCGCGTGCTGCAGCTGCACCAGCTGGACGAGCCATTCGACATCCGAGAGCGAACCGGGACCCAGCTTGAGGTGTCTCGCCGGATCCGTTCCCTGCGGCAGCCGCTCGTTCTCGACACGCGCCTTGATGCGCTTGATCTCGCGAAGGCCCTGCGCGTCGGCCTCCGCCGGGTAGCGGATCTCATCGGCGAGGGCGGTGAACGCCGCGATGAGTTTCACGCTGCCCGCGACGCCTCGCGCCCGCAGCAGCGCCTGGGCCTCCCAGGACAGCGACCAGCGCTGGTAGTACGCGGCGTAGCTGTCCAACGAGCGCACGAGCGGTCCGCTTCGCCCCTCCGGCCGCAGATCGGCGTCGAGGTCGAGCGGCACGCGGTGGTCCTCCGACTGACGGCGGAGTTCCGCGACGATCTGGAGGGCGAGCTGGTTCGCGCGCTGCGGATCCACGCCGTTCGCCCGGTAGACGTACATGACGTCGGCGTCCGAGCCGAACCCGAGCTCCCGCCCGCCGAAGCGTCCCATCGCGATCACCGAGAAGTCGAGATCGTCGTCTTCGGGGGGGACCACTTCGCGTCGGACGGCCCGCAGCGCCGCTTGGATGGTGACTTCGGTGATCGTCGTGAGCGCGTCGGCGATCTCCTCGATCGTCGTCGTGCCGAGGATGCCCGCCATGGCGACCCGCAGGAGTTCGCGCCGTCGCAGCGCGCGCACGGCTCGCATCGCGCCGGTGATGTCGGTGTGGCGCGTCTGGATGGCCCGCGCCTCCTGCTGCAGGGAGGAGCCCGATCGCGGACGCAGCAGCTCGTCGTCATCCAGCCATGCGGCGGCTTCGGGGATCCACTCCATCAGTTCGCCGACATACCTCGATCCGGAGAGGACACGGGTGAGGCTCTCGGCGGCGCCCGAGGAGTCTCGGAGCATCCGCAGGAACCACGGCGTGTTGCCGAGCCGCTCGCTGAGGCGGCGGAACGCGATCAGACCGTAGTCGGGATCGACGCCGTCGGCGAACCAGCGGATCATCACCGGCATGAGGTGGCGTTGGATCGTCGCCTTCCGGCTGATCCCGCTGGTGAGGGCGCCGATGTGGCGCAATGCCCCGGTGGGATCCGTGAAGCCGATCGCGGCCAGGCGGTCGTGCGCCTGCGCGGGCGAGATGACCCGCTCTTCGGCAGGCAGCGCGGCCACAGCCGAAAGCAAGGGGCGGTAGAACAGGCGGACGTGGATGTCCCGGACTTCCCGCTTCGTGGCCTCCCACAGCGCCCAGACGTCCTCGGCGGAGGCCGCCAGGCCGGATGCGCGCGCGAGTACGCGTCGCTCCTCCTCGCGAGCCGGCATGAGATGCGTGCGCCTCAGCGCCCGAAGCTGCACGCGATGTTCGAGCAGGCGCAGCACGCGGTAGTCACGGGCGAAGGCGGCGGCATCCGCTCTCCCGATGTATCCCTCGGCCACCAGCGCGTCCAGTGCGTCGAGGGTGCCGCGCTGGCGGATGTTGTCATCGCTGAGACCGTGGACGAGCTGGAGCAGCTGGACGGTGAACTCCACATCGCGGATGCCGCCGGGCCCGAGCTTCAGCTGGAAGGCGACGTCCTCCGCGGGGATGTGCTCGGTCACCCGTTCGCGCATCCGCTGCACCGAGTCGACGAAGTTCTCGCGCGCCGCGCTCGTCCACACCTTCGGCTGCACCGCGGCGACGTACGCGTCGCCGAGCACAGGATCTCCCGCGATGGGCCGCGCCTTCAGGAGCGCCTGGAACTCCCAGCTCTTGGCCCACCGGTCGTAATACGACAGGTGCGAGTCGAGGGTGCGCACCAGCGCGCCCTGCTTGCCCTCGGGGCGGAGGTTGGCATCGACCTCCCACAGCGGTGGCTCGATCTCGACGCCTGAGATGCCCCGCATGGTCTGCACGGTCAGCCGGGTGGCGATGTCGAGCATCCGGCCTTCGGCGAGTCCGTCCGGGGCGTCGGGGGCCAGGCCGGCGACGAAGATCACATCGACGTCGCTGACGTAGTTCAGCTCGCGCGCGCCGGTCTTGCCCATGCCGATGATCGCCAGCAGTGTGCCCGCGACCTCGTCGCGGGTGAACGAGCCTCCGCCCGGTCCGCCGCCGCACATGCGGGTGCGTGCCACGCACAGCGAGGCCTCCAGGGCGGCTCCGGCGGCGTCCGCCAGAGCCGCCGCGACCGCGGGCATCTCGTCGACCGCGGAGTCACTCGTCAGGTCGTACGCGGCGATGCACGCGAGGATCCGGCGGTAGCGCACGCGCAGCGCGACCCAGGATGCCTCTCCCCCGCCCGCCGCGAACCCGTCCTCGGCGCCGACCGCCTGCAGCATGGTCTCGCGCATCGCTTCGATGCCGGGGAGCGCCGCGCCCGCTCCCCGCAGTGAGGCGAGTTCCTCGGGATGCCGCAGGTAGAAGTCCGCGAAGCCGGAAGATGCTCCGGTCAGAGCCCACAGCGCGCGCCATCCCACGGGGTCGCCGCGAAGGTCGATAACGGCCTGCGGGGCACGTCGGACGATCTTCGCGACCGCCGCGACGGCGGCGTCGGGGTCGGCCGCCGCCGTGGCCCGCTCGGTGAGGGTTCCGCGTTCGAACCCCGTCGCGTCGGAGATCTCGGCCAGGAGCGCGTCGGCCTCGGACAGACTGCTGAATCCGAGGCGGGCGAGCTCCGTGAGGGAGGTGGAGCGATCCGTCGCCGACATGAGCCCGGCTCAGAGCATCTCGAGGTTGCTCTTCAGCTCGAAGGGGGTGACCTGCGCGCGGTACTGCTCCCACTCGCGACGCTTGTTCAGAAGGACGTAGTTGAAGACCTGCTCGCCGAGCGTCTCGGCGACCAGCTCGGACTCCTCCATGTACTCCAGCGCATGGTCCAGGCTCGCCGGAAGCGGCGCGTAGCCGAGTGCCCGCCGCTCGGCATCCGTGAGCGACCAGACGTTGTCTTCGGCCTCGAGCGGGAGCTCGTACTCCTCTTCGATGCCTTTGAGACCCGCCGACAGCAGGAGCGCGTACGACAGGTAGGGATTCGCCGCGGAGTCGAGGCCGCGGTACTCGACCCGTGAGGACTGCCCCTTGTTCGGCTTGTACATCGGAACGCGCACGAGCGCGGAGCGGTTGTTGTGCCCCCAGCAGATGAAGCTCGGGGCCTCGTCGCCACCCCAGATCCGCTTGTAGGAGTTCACGAACTGGTTGGTCACCGCCGCCATCTCGTTCGCGTGGCGCAGGAGGCCGGCGATGAAGTGACGACCGACCTTCGACAGCTGGTATTGCGCGCCCTCCTCGTAGAAGGCGTTGACGTCTCCCTCGAAGAGCGACATGTGGGTGTGCATGCCGCTGCCGGGCTGCCCGCCGAGCGGTTTGGGCATGAAGGTGGCGTAGACGCCCTGCTCGATCGCCACCTCTTTGATGACGGTGCGGAACGTCATGATGTTGTCGGCCGTCGCGAGCGCATCCGCGTAGCGCAGATCGATCTCGTTCTGGCCCGGTCCACCCTCGTGGTGGCTGAACTCGACCGAGATCCCGAGATCCTCCAGCATCCGCACCGAACGCCGACGGAAGTCGTGCGCGGTGCCCCCGGGGACGTTGTCGAAGTATCCCGCCGAGTCCACGGGAACGGGGCCCTCGGGTCCGTAGGTCGAGGACTTCAGAAGATAGAACTCGATCTCGGGGTGCGTGTAGAAGGTGAAGCCCGCGTCGGCCGCTCGCGCGAGCGCACGCTTGAGGACGTTGCGGGGATCGGCCACCGCGGGCTGACCGTCGGGGGTGGTGATGTCGCAGAACATCCGCGCCGTCGGGTCGATCTCACCGCGCCACGGCAGCGTCTGGAACGTCGTCGGGTCGGGGTGGGCGAGGAGGTCGGACTCATAGGAGCGGGTGAGGCCCTCGATGGCCGACCCGTCGAAGCCGAGGCCTTCGGCGAAGGCGCCCTCCACCTCGGCCGGGGCGATCGCCACCGACTTCAGCGTCCCGATGACGTCCGTGAACCACAGACGGACGAACTTGACTCCTCGTTCCTCGATGGTCCGAAGAACGAAGTCGCGCTGCTTGTCCATTGCATCCTCTCCCGTGCCGGACCGGCTTCAGCCAGACTACTGGTCGCCGTCGGCATCCCCCGACGCGCCGCCGCGCCCGGCAGGACCCCAGGAGTCGTCTCGCGCCTCTTCCTCGGCCCACGCGCGCGAGCGCTCTCGCAGGATGTCCGGAGCTCGCCGGGCCTCGTCTTCGGTCTCGAAGGGGCCGGCGCGATCCACCGCAGGCGACTCGAACCCCCGCTCGACCTGGCCGGTGGTCAGGTTGTACCAGTACTTCTCGCTGTCGCCGCTCATGGCTCCCCCTCCCGGCGCCGCCTTCGGGCCGATGCGTCGATCCTACTGATGGGCACCACCGCGCTGGATAGGCTGGACGGCATGGCATCTCAGGCGACGCACGCGGTCGGCGTGGACATCGGCGGCACCGGCATCAAAGCGGGTCTGGTGGACCTCGCCGGAGGCCGGCTGATCTCGGACCGCGTGAAGGTCGCGACGCCGGCGGGCGCGGAGCCCGCCGACGTGCTCGAGGCGGTACGGGGCGTCCTCGATCGGCTCGGCGTCACGGATGCCTCCATCGCCCTCGGCGTCGCATTCCCGGCCATCGTGAAGCGCGGCCGCACCCTGTCCGCCGCCAACGTCTCCGACGCCTGGATCGGCTTCGAGGCCGAGAAGTTCTTCGAAGACGGGCTGGGTCGCGACATCCACTTCGCGAACGACGCCGACGTGGCGGGGATAGCCGAGTTGAGGTACGGCGCCGCGAAAGACCAGGACGGGCTCACGATCCTGACCACCCTCGGTACCGGCATCGGGTCGGCACTGCTGTACGACGGGGTTCTCATCCCGAACTCCGAGCTCGGCCACGTTCAGCGTGCGGAGCATGGGAGGGACGCCGAGGCGTACGCCGCCTACTCCGCGATGGAGCGTGACGAGCTGTCCTGGGAGGCGTGGGCCGAGCGGCTGCAGTGGTACTACAGCCACATCGAGTTCCTCTTCAGTCCCGATCTGTTCATCGTCGGCGGCGGCGTGTCCAAGCACGCCGACAAGTTCCTCCCGCTGCTGAAGCTGGCCACGCCCATCGTCCCCGCGGTCCACCGCAACAACGCGGGGATCATCGGCGCTGCTGCGCTGTCGCTCCTGGGGGCGCGGGCACTGCGCGACGACACCGCCGGCTGAGAGGCGAATGGGCCGGCCTGTACGCCGGGTTCTGTCCGGAGGCTTGCGCCCCGTGGACGGTCATCTCTCTCGGCGACACGTTGCCGTGCCGCTCCAGCGGCCTACCCGGGGACTCGGCGGGCCGCGTCATCATCCCCTGTCTGGCCTTGCTCCGGGCGAGGTTTGCCGTGCGGGTCGCGTCACCGCGACCCCGGTGGTCTCTTACACCACCCTTTCACCCTTACCCGGCCGGAGCCGGGCGGTCTGCTCTCTGTGGCACTGTCTCGCGGATCACTCCGGGTGGGTGTTACCCACCGCCCTGCCCTGCGGAGCCCGGACGTTCCTCGGCACCCGCGGAGAACCGCGGGCGACGCGACCGTCCAGCCGACCCATTCGCGAGGCCGAGTCTAGTCGCCCGGGTGGGGCATCACTTCGCTTCGGCTGTGCGGCTCACCCGCACATCGAGCGGGAAGTCGATCGGGAAGTCTCCGAACAGCAGACGCCCGGCGCGCTCCGCGCTCCGACGGACCTGCGCGGCCACGGCGTCGGCCTGCTCGGCGGGGGTGTGGACGATCACTTCGTCGTGGAGGAAGAACGCCAGGTGCGGGCGCCTGCCGAAGACCGGCCCCGACAGCGTCGCCTCGGTCATCGCCGCGGGCGCCTGGGCCAGTTCCGCCCGCAGATCGGCGAGCCATGCCAGCGCCCACTCCGCCGCCGTCCCCTGCACGATGAAGTTCCGGGTGAAGCGTCCGCGGTCACGCGCGCGCGATCGCGAGCGTGAGATCTCCGCCGGCGTCGCGCCGTCTTCGCTCGCGCGCCGCTGCTCCTCGAGCCAGCGGGGGTCCGGTGCGGGTGATGTGCGACCGAGCAGCGTGCTGACCGCTCCGCCGTCCTCGCCGCGCGCCGCCGCGGCATCCACCATCGCCATCGCACGGGGGAACGACCGGCGCAGCTGCGGAGCAAGCCGCCCCGATGTCCCGCTGGTGGCGCCGTACATGGCGCCGAGGAGCGCCATCTTCGCGTCGGCGCGCTCGGTGATGGCCGTCGTGGCGACGATCCCTTCGTAGAGGTCGCGCCCCCGGGCCGCCTCTGCGAGCCCGCGGTCGCCGCTCATCCCCGCCAGGACGCGGGGCTCGAGCTGTGCCACGTCGGCGACGACGAGCATCCAGCCCGCATCGGCGCGCACGGCGGGACGCAGCTGTCGCGGAAGCTGGAGCGCGCCCCCGCCTGCGGATGCCCAGCGTCCCGTGACGACACCGCCGGGGATGAACACGGGGCGGAATCGGCCGTCCCGCACCCACTCGTCGAGCCATGCCCAGCCGTTCGCGCTCAACAGGCGGGCGAGGCGCTTGTACTCCAGCAGCGGTGGAATGGCGGGGTGATCGTGCTGCGCGAGCTCCCACCTGCCGGTGGATTCCACGGACAGTCCGGCACGTCGGAGCGACCGGAGCAGCTGCACCGGCGAATCGAGGCGAACGTTCGGATCACCGAGCGCCGCCCGGACGCGTCCTGCGGCATCCGCGAGGTGAGCGGGCACCCCCGTTGCCGATCGCTCCCCCAGCACTCCGGTGAGGATGTCATCGTGAGCGTGCCGGTCCCACGGCAACCCTGCCGCGGTCATCTCGGCCGCCACGAGCGCCCCTGCCGATTCGGCCGCCACGAGCAGGCGCAGACGTCCCGGGTCCCGCGACGTGGCCACGGCGTCCTGCTGCCGGGCGAACTCGGCGTGGGCGGCGCTCACGTCCGCGGGGACCCCGGTGCGTGCGGGCCAGTCCGCGAGCGAGAACAAGGCCGTGCCTGCGCCATGGCGCCCCGCAGGCGGCGCATCCCACTCGCCGGAGCCGCGCATGATCGCCGTGCCCGCCACGCCGGCCGCGTGGCGCAGGATGGCGTGGGTCAACCGGAGGTCCTGGCACCGAGCCACCCGCACCCCCGCCTCCAGCAGACCGGGATACCAATCGACCGTGTCGTTCCAGATCCACCGGATGCCGCCGCGGCGCTCGCGCTCGGCGACCCAGGCCGGCAGCTCCTCCAGGTCCACGCTCTCCTGGGCGTTCACGCCGCCCGCGCCCATCGTGAGGGCGGCGACCCGCGAGCCGTCGCGGCCCAGGACGATCCGGACCTGCTCAGCCACCTCGGTGCGCGTACCGGTCCTCGCCCCTCACAGGCCCGATTCGCCAGAGCGAACGAGGATGCAGCCGCACTCCGGGCACGTCACGACCGTGTCGTCCGAAGCCTGCCGGATGAGGTTGAGGTCCGTGCCCGAAAGCACCATTCGGCACCCTTCGCATGTCCGGGCGACCAGCAGCGCGGCGCCCGTCCCCCGTGCGGCGATGCGCTCGTACATCGCCATCAGCGCCGCCGGAACGTTCTGCGCCAGAGCAGCGCGGTCTCGCGTCGCCGCGTCGTATGCGGTGTCGGCTTCGGCGACGACGCGCTTCGCCTCGGCGCTCAGCGATGCGCCCTCGGCGTTGGTCTGCGCGATCAGCTGCTCCTGCTCGGTCGCGGCGCGTTCGGCCTGTTCGAGCTTCTCCATGACCTCGAGCTCGGCGTCTTCGAGGTCGCTCTTGCGACGCGCCAGCGATGCCAGTTCGCTCTCGAGACCCTGCGCCTCCTTGGAGTTGGAGGATGCGGCCAGCCGCTGCGCATCGCGCGCGCTGCGGGCGTCGACCACGGCCACGTCGGACTCGATGCGCGACAGCTCGGTGCGCAGATCGTCGCGCAGACCGAGGCGGATCGTCAACTCCTGCGACAGGCGCTGGCGATGGGCGAGCAGCTCCTGCACCTTGGCCGCCTGCGGCGGGTTGCGCCGCGCGTGCTCGGCCTGCCGGATGCGGGCATCGAGGTCGGCGAGGTCGACGAGACGGCGCTGGTCTTCTGGGCTGGCGTTCACGCAACCAACCTACCCGGCCCCGCGGCTGCGTCGAGTGGGCCCTGCCGGGATCGAACCGACGACATCCACGGTGTAAACGTGGCGCTCTACCAGCTGAGCTAAAGGCCCTCGGGAGGAAGTCTACGAGAGTGACACGGTCGGCCTCGACGACGCCGCCGACTCGCTAGGCTGATGGACGGTGCGTTGTCGGTCGCGAACAACGGCAGGGCCGCACCGGTTGCGATTACCTGGCATGATCTGCCAGACGACGAAAGGTCTTCTGTGACTGTCAACGATCAGGATCCGTACTCGCAGGAACCCCTCGACAGCGATCCCGAAGAGACGTCGGAGTGGCAGGAGTCCCTCCAGCAGCTCGTTCAGGCGAAGGGTCGAGGGCGCGGGCGCGAGATCATGCTCAGCCTTCTGCAGTCCTCGCACGATCTGCAGCTCAACGTTCCGCAGGTCCCGACGACGGACTACATCAACACCATCACGGTGGACCGCGAGCCCGAGTTCCCCGGTGACGAAGAGCTCGAGCGGCGCTACCGTCGCTGGATCCGCTGGAACGCGGCGCTCACGGTGCACCGCGCCCAGCGCCCGGGCATCGGCGTGGGTGGCCACATCTCGACGTACGCGTCGTCGGCCTCGCTCTACGAAGTCGGGTTCAACCACTTCTTCCGCGGGCTGGACGATCCCTCGGGCGGAGACCAGGTCTTCATCCAGGGCCATGCGTCCCCCGGCATCTATGCGCGCTCCTTCCTCGAAGGACGCCTCACCGCCGAGCAGCTCGACGGGTTCCGCCAGGAGAAGTCCAAGGCGCCTGACGGCATCCCGTCCTACCCCCACCCGCGTCTCATGCCGGAGTACTGGCAGTTCCCGACGGTCTCGATGGGCCTCGGCCCGATCAACGCCATCTACCAGGCGATGACCAACAAGTACCTCACCAACCGCGGTATCAAGGACCTGTCGTCCTCCCGCGTGTGGGCTTTCCTCGGCGACGGCGAGATGGACGAGGTCGAGAGCCGCGGGCAGCTCCAGGTCGCCGCCAACGAGGGTCTGGACAACCTGACCTTCGTGGTCAACTGCAACCTGCAGCGCCTCGACGGCCCGGTGCGCGGCAACGGCAAGATCATCCAGGAGCTGGAGAGCTTCTTCCGCGGCGCCGGCTGGAACGTCATCAAGGTGGTGTGGGGACGCGGCTGGGACGAACTGCTCTCGCAGGACCCCGAAGGCGCCCTCGTGCGACTGATGAACACGACGCCCGACGGCGACTTCCAGACCTACCGCGCCGAGGACGGCGCGTTCATCCGCGAGCACTTCTTCGGTCGCGACGAGCGCACAGCACAGCTGGTGAAGGACTGGTCGGACGACGACATCTGGGGCAAGCTCCGCCGCGGCGGACTGGATTACCAGAAGGTCTACGCCGCCTACAAGACGGCGGTCGAGCACAAGGGTCAGCCCACGGTCATCCTCGCCAAGACGATCAAGGGCTACGGTCTCGGTCACCACTTCGAGGGTCGGAACGCGACCCACCAGATGAAGAAGATGACGCTCGAGGACCTGAAGCACTTCCGCGACTCCATGCGCATCCCGATCACGGACGAGCAACTGGAGGAGAATCCCTACCAGCCGCCGTACTACCACCCGGGCGAGCAGGACGAGACGATCCAGTACATGCTCGAGCGCCGACGTGCGCTCGGCGGTTTCCTCCCGGAGCGCCGCAGCCACCACGTCGGCCTGGAGCTTCCGGGTGACGCCGCCTACGCGCTGCCGAAGAAGGGCTCCGGCACGCAGGAGATCGCCACCACGATGGCATTCGTCCGTCTGCTGAAGGACCTGCTGCGCGCGAAGGACTTCGGCCACCGCATCGTGCCGATCATCCCCGACGAGGCCCGCACGTTCGGAATGGACGCCTACTTCCCCACCGCCAAGATCTACAACCCGCACGGCCAGAACTACACCTCGGTCGACCGCGAGCTCCTTCTCGCCTACAAGGAGAGCCCGCAGGGCCAGATCATGCACGTGGGCATCAACGAGGCCGGAGCCGTGGCGGCCTTCACCGCCACGGGGACGTCGTACGCCACGCACGGCGAGCCGCTGATCCCCGTCTACGTCTTCTACTCGATGTTCGGCTTCCAGCGCACCGGCGACGCGCAGTGGGCCGCGGGCGACCAGATGGCCCGAGGGTTCATCATCGGCGCGACGGCCGGTCGCACCACGTTGACCGGCGAGGGCCTGCAGCACGCTGACGGGCACTCCCATCTGCTGGCGTCGACCAACCCCGCCACGGTGTCGTACGACCCGGCCTACGGCTACGAGATCGCCCACATCGTCCGCGACGGCATCCAGCGCATGTACGGCGGCGAGCACCCCGACCCCAACGTCATGTACTACCTCACGGTGTACAACGAGCCCATCGTTCAGCCGGCCGAGCCGGAAGGTGTGGACGTCGAGGGCATCGTGCGCGGGATCCATCGCATCTCGTCGCCCGAGGGCGACGGTCCGCGGGCGCAGATCCTGGCCTCGGGCGTGGGTGTGCCGTGGGCGCTCGAGGCGCAGCAGCTGCTGCGTGACGACTGGGGAGTCCAGGCGGACGTCTGGTCGGTCACGTCGTGGACCGAACTGCGCCGCGACGGTCTGGCCGCCGACGAGCACAACTTCCTTCACCCGGACGAAGAGCCGCGCTCGGCCTACATCACGCAGAAGCTCGCCGGCACCCCCGGCCCGGTGGTCGCGGTCAGCGACTTCATGCACGCGGTCCAGGATCAGATCCGCCCGTGGGTTCAGCACCAGTTCGTCACGCTCGGCGCCGACGGATTCGGGTTCTCGGACACGCGAGCCGCCGCGCGGCGCTTCTTCAAGATCGATGGTCCGTCGATCGTGGTGCGCACCCTGCAGGCGCTCGCGACCGAGGGCGCGGTCGATCGTGCGCTGGCCGGCCAGGCGATCCAGAAGTATCGCCTGCACGACGTGACCGCGGGCACGAGCGGCAACGCGGGCGGCGAGAGCTGATCGGCGCGATGCCCGCCGCCACGGCACCGATGGACAAACCCGAGACGCTCGCCTGGCTGCGACGGATCTCGGGTGACCTCGCGACCGTCACGATCAAGCGCCTGGAGGACACCCTCCCGTGGTACGCGGAGATGCCTCCGGCGCGCAGATCGGCTGTCGGTCTGGTGGCACAGGCGGGCATCACGTCGTTCATCCAGTGGTACGACGACCCAGAGTCGACCCCCTGGATCGCTGCGGACATCTTCGCCGCCGCGCCCCGCGAGCTGCTGCGCAGCGTGAGCCTCACCCAGACCCTGCAGCTCATCAGGGTGACCGTCGAGGTCACCGAGGAACGCGTGACGGGCAAGGGCGAGCATCTGCGCGAGGCGATCCTGCTCTACTCGCGCGAGGTCGCCTTCGCCGCCGCCGACGTCTACGCCCGTGCGGCGGAGGCTCGTGGGCTGTGGGATGCGCGGCTGGAGGCCCTCGTGGTGGACTCCATCCTGACCGGCGAGGCCGATGAGGAGCTCCCGAGCCGCATCGCCGCGCTGGGCTGGCACGGACACGGCGAGGTGGCCGTTCTGGTCGGCACCACTCCCCCGCAGTTCGACGTCGATCAACTGCGGCGGACAGCGCGCAAGCTCGCCGCCGACGTGCTGATCGGCGTGCAGGGGTCGCGTCTGGTGCTGGTCGTGGGCCGCGCCGAGACACCGCCCCGGGCCGACGAGGCCTCGGCGGAGCTGCCCTTCACCGAGATCGCCAAACAGCTGGAACCCGGTTTCGGCAGCGGTCATCTCGTCCTGGGTCCGGCCGTGCCCGCGCTGGTCGAAGCCGGTCAGAGCGCCCGCGCGGCCCTGGCGGGCTTCGCCGTCGCGCGATCCTGGCGGCACGCCCCCCGTCCCGTGGAGGCCGACGATCTGCTTCCCGAGCGAGCCCTCGCGGGTGATCCGCTGGCGAAGCAGACGCTCGTCGAGCGGATCTACCGGCCCCTTCAGGCGCACAGCTCCGACCTCGTCGCCACGCTGTGGGCCTACCTCGACAACGGCCGCTCCCTCGAGGCCACGGCACGCGAGCTGTTCGTCCACCCGAACACCGTGCGCTATCGGCTCAAGCGCGTATCCGAGGTGATCGGCTGGGACGCCACCGGCCCGCGAGAGGCGCTCATCCTGCAGACGGCGCTGATCCTGGGTTCGATCGGCACGGATGCCGCACGACGGCGCCCGCAGGCGGCGCGGCGGGCACCCGCCTGAAACTGGCCCGGTCATCTCGATCTGCACTGTCGCCTCCGCACAAAGGCCAGCGGGATTCTTGTGACGACATCGCCAGAAGGTGTATCCGCATCCTTGGCAGGATGGTGAGAGTGATCATCGCCGTGTTCCCGGGTCAGGGCTCCCAGTCCCCCGGCTTCCTCACTCCCTGGCTCGACGTCGACGGCGCACGCGACCGGCTGGCCGCCTACTCGGACTGGTCGGGCGTGGACCTCATCGCCGCGGGGACGGAGTGGGATGCCGAGCGGATCCGCGACACCCAGGTCGCCCAGCCGCTGATCGTGGCCGCGAGTCTGCTGTCGTGGAACGCTCTGGACGCCCGCGACGCCGTCGAGGGGGTCGCCGGCCACTCCGTGGGCGAATTCGCCGCGGCCGTCGCCGCCGGCATCCTCTCCGAAGAGGACGCACTCCGGCTCGTCGGTATCCGCGGTCGTGCGATGGCCGAGGCGGCTACGGCGCAGGCGACCGGCATGAGCGCGGTCATCGGCGGTGACCAGGATGCCGTGGTCGCCCGCCTGGGCGAGCTCGACCTCACTCCGGCGAACTACAACGGCGGCGGACAGCTGGTGGCGGCGGGTCGCGTCGACGCCCTCGCCGCCCTCGCCGAGACTCCTCCCCCCGCGACCCGGGTGATCCCCCTCGCGGTGGCAGGCGCCTTCCACACGCGCTTCATGGAGCCCGCCGTCGAGCGTCTGCGCGAGGCTGCCGAGTCCGTCCAGGCCTCGGACCCTCGGACGACCATCTGGACCAACCGCGACGGCAGCGCCGTCCCGAGCGGTCGCGACTTCGTCCGTGCCCTCGTCGAGCAGGTGGCCTCTCCCGTGCGCTGGGACCTGTGCATGGGAGCATTCTCGGATGCCGGCGTGGGCGGTCTCATCGAGCTGTCGCCGGCGGGTACGCTCACCGGGCTGGCCAAGCGCGCCCTGCGGGGCGTACCCTCCGTCGCGGTGAAGACACCGGACGATCTCGCGTCGGCCCGCCGCCTCGCCCATCCAGACGCATGACCGGAGACGCCATGACACCCACGCTCGTCCAGTCGACCGGCCCCGCCCACACCCGCATCTACGCCTACGGTGCCGCGCGCGGTGAGATCGCGGTGCCCAACGACGACCTCGTCGGGCCCATCGACTCCAGCGACGAGTGGATTCGTCAGCGGACGGGGATCGTGACGCGCGTGCGCGCGATTGCCGAGACCGACGCCATCGACCTGGCCACGGATGCCGCGCGTGAGGCGATCGAGCGGTCCGGCGTCGCATTAGGCGACATCGACGCGGTCATCGTCGCGACCATCAGCAACCCGAAGCAGACGCCGTCGGTCGCCGCCATCGTCGCCGACCGCGTCGGCGCGAATCCGGCGGCGGCCTACGACCTCAACGCCGCCTGCGCCGGGTTCGCGTACGGCATCGCGCAGGCGGACGCCCTCATCCGCGCCGGGTCCGCTCGGTATGCCGTCGTCATCGGCACGGAGAAGCTCAGCGACATCGTCGACCCCGCCGACCGGAGCATCTCGTTCCTCTTGGGCGACGGTGCGGGAGCAGCCGTCGTCGGTCCCAGCGACAGCGCCGGGATCGGACCGACCGTGTGGGGATCCGACGGGTCGAAGGCGGAAGCGGTCGGCATGAACCACACCCTGACGGAGTTCCGCGACGGCCGCGCTCCCTGGCCGACCCTCCGGCAAGAGGGTCCGACGGTTTTCCGGTGGGCGGTGTGGGAGATGGTCAAGGTCGCCCGGCAGGCCCTCGAAGCGGCGGGAGTCACCGCCGCGGATCTCGCCGCGTTCGTGCCCCACCAGGCCAACATGCGGATCATCGACGAGTTCGCCAAGCAGCTGGGACTGCCCGCGACGGTCGTCATCGGCCGCGACATCGAGACCACCGGAAACACCTCGGCGGCGTCCATTCCGCTGGCCACCCACAGGCTGCTGCAGGAGCACCCCGAGCTCAGCGGCGGGCTGGCCCTGCAGATCGGCTTCGGGGCCGGGCTGGTGTTCGGCGCTCAGGTCGTCGTGCTTCCCTGACGCCGCGCATCGTCGACCCTAGACTGATTCCCGGCCCGACCGGGACCGCGAACCCCGAAGAAACAGGAGAAACCATGGCATTCACCAACGACGAGGTCCTCGCCGGACTCGCCGAGCTCATCACCGACGAGACCGGGATCTCGTCCGACGAGGTCGCGATGGAGAAGTCGTTCACCGACGACCTCGACATCGACTCGATCTCGATGATGACGATCGTCGTCAACGCCGAGGAGAAGTTCGGCGTCACCATCCCCGACGACGAGGTGAAGAACCTCAAGACCGTCGGCGACGCCGTCACGTACATCACGTCCCACCAGGCGTGACCTTCACCGGTGGGGGCATCCGCCCCCACCGGGATACCACCCGTTGCACCGAGGAATCCACACGCATGAGCACTCCCCGCATCGTCGTCACCGGCATCGGCGCCACATCGCCCATCGGCGGCACCGCACCGGAAAGCTGGTCCGAGCTCCTGGCCGGCACCTCCGGCGCCCGGAGCCTGGAGCACGACTGGGTCGAGGAGTACCAGCTTCCGGTGACCTTCGCCGCGGAGGCGAAGGTGCGACCGGAGTCGGTGCTGCCGCGCCCGACCGCGAAGCGTCTGGACCCGGCATCCCAGTTGGCGCTCGTCGCAGCGATGGAGGCGTGGGAGGACGCGGGAGCCCCCGAGGTCGAGTCCGAGCGACTCGGCGTCGACTTCGCCACCGGGATCGGCGGTGTCTGGACTCTGCTGGATGCGTGGGACACCCTGCGTGAGAAGGGTCCGCGCCGCGTCATGCCGATGACGGTTCCCATGCTCATGCCCAACGCCGCAGCAGGCAACCTCTCGCTCCACTTCGGCGCACGCGCCTTCGCGCGAACCGTCGCCAGCGCATGCGCCTCGAGCACCGAATCGATCGTGAACGCCGTCGAGCACCTGCGTGCGGGCCTCGCGGACGTCGTCATCGCGGGTGGCACCGAGTCCGCCATCCACCCCATCACCGTGGCATCCTTCGCCTCGATGCAGGCGCTGTCGCGGCGCAACGACGACCCGTCCACCGCGTCGCGACCGTGCAGCGTCGACCGGGACGGCTTCGTCATGGGCGAGGGCGCGGCCTGCCTCATCCTCGAGACCGAAGAGCACGCCCGTGCCCGCGGCGCGAAGATCTACGCCGCCGTGGTCGGTGGCGGGGTCACGGCCGATTCGTACCACATCACCGCGAACGACCCCGAGGGCCACGGAGCAGCGCGCGCCGTACGGATGGCGCTGGAGATGGCGGGCGCTTCGCCCGATGACGTCACGCACATCAACGCGCATGCGACATCCACACCCGTCGGCGACCCGAACGAGTACCAGGCGCTCAAAGCGGTCTTCGGCTCCCGTATCGACGAGATCCCGGTGTCAGCCACCAAGGCATCGACCGGTCATCTCCTCGGCGGCACAGGTGCGCTCGAGGCGCTCTTCACGATCCTCGCGCTGCGGGACCGCCAGGCTCCGCCGACGATCAACATCACGACGCAGGACCCCGACGTGCCGTTCCGCATCTCCGGTTCCCCCGTCGCTCTCGGAACCGGCGACCAGCTGGCCATCAGCAACTCCTTCGGCTTCGGCGGCCACAACGCCGTGGCGGCCTTCACTGCCGTCTGACGTCCGGCGCACGAAGAAGCCCCCGGGAATCCGGGGGCTTCTTCGCATCAGGCGGTGATACACGGTCCCGCAGCCCGGGAAGTCGACCTCCGAGCGTCGGTACTGGCGCCTCTCGCCTGCCGGCCTGTCCTCAGCCGACTTCTTCCTCATCCGACCTTGTGCAGCCAGACCACGGGGGCGTCGTCGCTGGCATGCCGGAAGGGCTCCAGCTCGTCATCCCACGCGGCACCCAGCGCGACCTGGAGCTCGCGCTGCAGCTCGAAGGCATCTCCTGCCGAGACCTCCATGGCGTACCGGATGCGATCCTCCCCGATGACGACGTTCCCCGCGGCATCGGTCTGGGCGTAGTGGATGCCGAGCCCCGGGGTGTGCAGCCACCGGCCGCCGTCGCTGCGCGGCGTGGGGTCCTCGGTCACCTCGAAGCGCAGATGCTCCCACCCGCGGATGGCGGTGGCCAGGGCCGCGCCGGTGCCGGCGGCGCCTTCCCAGTAGAATTCCGCACGCCGGCTGCCGGCCAGCACCGGCTGATCAGACCAGTCGAAGTTGACCGCACGACCGAGGGCGCGCCCGACCGCCCACTCGAGGTGGGGGCAGAGCGCTCTCGGCGCGGAGTGGATGAAGACCACTCCGCGCGCCTGCGTCGTCGCCATGATGTCTCCGTTTCCTTCAGGTACGTCTTCCCCTACGACCTGAAACGGATCACCGGCGTGTTCGGTTGTCTGGGGCCATTATCCCGATGCCCGGCCGGAATCACAAGCCTGTCATTCGAGAAGGGGCTCCCGATGTGAATCGGGGGCCCCTTCTCAAATGCGGATCGACGCTCAGGCCTCGCTCATGGCCTGCAGGTCGGCCTTGCCCTTCGCCGCGTAATAGGCCGCACGGGCGGCATCCCGGCGGTTCTGCTCGGCCTGACCGGCGTCGCGGGTCTCCTGGTCGACCTCGACGTAATCGGTGGTGGGCCGGCCGTGGTACTTCTCGATATAGGCGTCCAGCTCGGGGCCGGACTCCCACGACGTGATGAGGCAGTAGCGGGGAGCGTCGCCGGTGTGGTGGACGGCGTGCCAGAGCCGCTGCGTGTCTACGATCAGCTGCGCGCCCGCGGGCAGCGCCAGGCGGTACTCCACGCTGGGGTCGGTGCGGTTGTCGCGCAGGACGAAATAGCTGTCCTTGTCGTCGGTCAGGTTGAAGAACCCGCGGACGATCCAGCCGGTACCGTCCGGGTTGAGCCGGTTGTTGTCGTCCTGGTGCAGGTTGTAGAGCGCGTCGGCGTAGGAGTTGGGCTGGAGCTCGATGATGCGGCAGCGCCCGACATTGGCGCCGGGCTCCATGGCGCGCTCAGTGAGAGTGGGGGCGATTGCGGTCTGCGAGTCGATCCAGACGCCGTCCTTGTCGGTGCGCGGCGGCGTATGGTTCCAGAAGCCGTTGCACTCGACCTCGCCCTTGGCAGAGGCCAGCGGTGCGAATCGAGTGTCGCCCGAGGACTTCCAGTCGACGTACTCCAGGTCGAGCCACTCCTTGGGATCGATCGGTCGATCGTAGGAGTCGAGGACGACGAAGCCGGTCTCATCGAGAGCGGCGGACTTGATGTAACCCATGCGGATCATGCCTTTCGGTCAGCGGGCCAGCACGTTTTAACAGGCCCCACTGAGGCAAGCCTACCCGCGCGATCCGCGCCATCCCGGGGCAGGCGAGCGTGTCGGTTACAGTGGACGTCGCGAACCACCGAGAGGCGATCCCGAGCATGGTCACTGCCATCACAGCCACGAACGTCGACGCGACCGCGGTGAACACGATCGGCTGGCTGTCCTCCGGCGAATGGTCGATCGTCGTTCCGGTCTACCAGCGTCAGTATCGCTGGGACATCGGGGCGTGCGAGCAGCTCCTGGCGGACATCCGGGCCGTGGCGGACCTGGATGATCGCCACATGCACTTCATCGGCTCGGTGCTCTCATCCGTGTCGGCGCGCGGTGACGAACTCGTGCTGATCGACGGGCAGCAGCGCATCACGACCCTCATGCTGCTGGTCGCAGCGCTCCACCACACCGTGCGGGACCGGCATCCGGATCTCGGGACGGATCTCGAGCGCGTCCTGGTCCGCGCCGCCGACGGCGCTCGAACGAAGCTCCGGCCTCACCCTGCGTGGGCGGAGGTGTTCGAGAGGGTGGTGCTCACACCGCCGTCCGGCCACGCCGCCTCCCGACTGTCGCGCTTCGACGACAACTACGCGTTCTTCCGCAGCCAGATCTCGTCGGAGGAGGCTCCGCGCATCTGGCGTGGACTGCAGAAGCTCGAGCACGTCGCCATCACCCTGGGGCCAGGGGCCAACGCGCAGCAGATCTTCGAGAGCTTGAACTCGACCGGCGAGCCGTTGCGCGACCACGAGCTGATCCACAACTACGTGCTGATGGGACTCTCGCACGCCGAACAGCGTGAGGTCGAGGAGGAGTACTGGCTTCCGATCGAGCGGAACACCGGCGAGGCCATCGCCGCGTTCTGGCGTCAGTACCTGGTCATGCGCACCGGACGCGAAGCGCCGGACGACGGCGGACGCGGCGTCTACGACGCGTTCCGCGCCGAGTTCCCTCGCCTGGAGTGGGCGGATCTGCGCGAGCTCGCCACGCAATGGCGCGACTTCTCCGAGGTCTACCGGACGCTGCTCGATCCGAGCAGCGCGACCGATGACGAGGTGTCGCGCGACCTGGCCCACCTGAACGAGTTCGGCAGCGGGATGTACCCGCTCACCATGCGGGTGTACCGCGATCACGTGGCCGGCACGCTGGATCACGCCCGGCTGCGCGAGACTCTCGCCACGGTGCAGTCTCTGCTGGTGCGCCGGGCGGTGGTCGGGGTCCGCAGCGATCGGCTGGCCGCACGCCTGTGCCGGGCCGCCGGGGACGGGCACGACGCCCTCGTGCAGGCGGTCGCCCGCATCACTCCCTCCGACGACCGGGTTCGCGTCGCGCTCAAGTACTCCGAGCTGCCGCACGCGTCCTTCGTGCTCCACCGGCTGTCGGGGGCCCCCGCCGACGCGGATGTCGAGATCGATCACATCGTTCCCCTCGCGCCCGCCGACACGTGGAGCGGCGATGGGGACCGGCCGTGGTCGGCCTACTCCGATGACGAGCAGAACAGCCATCGCGCCCTCGCGCAGACCCTCGGGAACCTCGTCCTCCTCGAAGCGGATCTCGCCGAGCGCGCCTTCGACGAGAGCTTCCCGGCCAAGCGGCGGCATTATGCGCGCAGCGGACTCGCGCTCACACGCGAGCTCGCCGAGCGGGAATCCTGGGGTACGGCGGCCATCGCCACGCGCTCGGACCGGCTCACCGAGGAGTTCATCCGGATCTGGCCGCGGCCGGGCGACGCGCCCATCGACGACGATGGGCTCACCCCGATCCTCGACGCGGTGCGACGCCGTGGCTGGCCGCGCGGGTGGCAGCGCGAGTGGTCCTACGTGGAGTACTGCGGTGAGCACTGGGAAGTGCCGGACGTGAGGTACCTCTTCAACCGCGTCTTCAAGCGGCTGTGGTCGGACTCCCGTGAGCACGTCCAGGCGTACAGCCGCCGCCGCGGCGGACCGGTGTACACCGAGCAGTCGTGGAACGGTCAGTGGGACCGCCTCGACGAGGAGACGTTCCTGTACATGGGCTGGGACTCGAGCTACATGCTGGGGGCCGTGCAGGGGGTCCTCGACGAGGCGGGTCTGGCGCCGGAGGTGTTCGTGAAGTACTCCTACATCGGCGAGGCCATGCAGGAGCGTGCGTAGGGCGGGTGGGACTTGAACCCACGATCGTCGGGTTATGAGCCCGCTGCCTTGACCAGCTTGGCCACCGCCCCTCCCCCACGAGCCTAAAGCACGCGCGGGGCTGACTCCGCAGCCTCAGCGCTTGTCGAGGTCGTCCACTTCGGGGTCGCGCACAGGCGGCTCCGGCCATACCTTCGCGACCGCCTCGGTGACGCGGATGGACCCCGTCGTCGGGTGGGCGACCTCCGTGCCGGAGCTGCCTCGCACGATCGGGATCTCCTGGCTGTCGCTGATCACCTGCGGGTGGTAGCGGGCCAGCTGCAGCACGCCCCACACCGCCACCGCGCCGACGATTCCGAAGGCGATATACGCCCAAAGCGGCGCTCCCGAGGCCTCGCCCAGCACGAGCAGGCCGATGAGGATCGCGACCATGGGGTCGATGACCGTGAGCCCCGCGATGACGAGGTCCGGGGGCCCGGACGAGTACGCCGTCTGCACGAAGTAGGCGCCGAGCACCGTCCCGATCACCAGTGCGGCGAGACAGAGGAGAGTCAGCCACTCGAAGTCGCCGGCTTGGATGCGCTTGATGACGACCTTGGCCAGCGTCGCGACGAAACCGTAGATGACACCCGCAGCCATGATGTAGAAGAGCGCGCCCATGCGCCGACGCAACCACGCCCAGAGACCGCTGAAGACGATCGCGACGGCAGCCAGGAGGATCAGGATCGTGATCAGCTGCGCGTTGGACACCGGCTTCTCGGTGGCGAAGGCCGCCGCGATGGTGACGAACACGAAGATGCCGCCGACGCATGCCGCGATCGCGATGAGCGATCGACGCGTCGGCGAATGACCGCTGATGCGGGCGTTCAGCAGCGTCGTGACGACCAGGGCGATCGCCCCGAGCGGCTGCACGACGATGAGGGGCGCGAAGGTGAGGGCCGCGAGCTGGCACACGATGGCCACGGCGAGCATCACCGTGCCGATCACCCAGGACGGTCGCGAGAGCAATCGCAGCAGCTGCGAGCGGCTCAGCCCCTGACTCGCGACGGAGCCGCTGAGCTGCTCGACCTTGACGACCCCGCGATGCTGGTACTGCGCGCCGAAGGACATGAAGATCGCGCCCAGGAGTGCGAGAGGGATCCCGATGAGGATGCCGGGATTCTGGAAGGCGCCGACGAGCTGGTCGCCCACCTCTTCGAGCTCGTTCGCCGTCCACACCACGACAGAAACCCTAACGGCCGGAGCCCCTCGATAGGCTCAAGGCGTGGCCGTTCTTCCGATTCGCATCATGGGCGATCCCGTGCTCCATTCCCCCGCTTCGCCTGTCGCCGAGATCACCGATGACATACGCACGCTCGTCCAGGACATGTTCGAGACGATGGATGCCGCGCCCGGCGTCGGTCTGGCCGCGCCCCAGGTGGGAGTCGGCCTGCGGATCTTCACCTACTCCTATCCCGACGACGACGGTGCCCCGTGGCGGGGGGTGGTCGTCAACCCCGAGTTGTGGATGCGTCCGTTCGAGCCCGGCGAACCCGACCCGGACGACGAGTCGGAGGGCTGTCTGTCCTTCCCCGGCGAGCGGTTTCCCCTGCGCCGCTCCGACAAGGTCGTCGTGATCGGGACCGACCTCGAAGGCGCCCCCGTCCGGCTGGAGGTGGACGGCTGGCGGGCCCGGATCCTGCAGCACGAGTTCGACCATCTCGACGGTGTGCTGTACATCGACCGGATCGGCGACGGTGAGTGGAAGACCGCTCAGAAGATCGCGCGCAAGCGCGGCTGGGGTCGCCCCGGACACGCGTGGACGCCAGGAGTCGACGACATCGACGCCTGACGTCCACGTGAGGGCTCAGCGCGTGGCGCGGTAGAGCGTCCCCATGTTCGTGCCGAAGTAGAACACGCCGTCCTTCACTGCCACGCTGCTCGCAGCGCCGCGCATCTCGCTGGTGATCTCGCCATTGTGCCAGGTGTGGAACCAGTTGGGCACAGGGATGTCGACGTTCATCACCGGAGCCCACGAGACGCCGTCCTTGGACGAGTAGAGGGTGTCATCGGTCGTGGTGCCCGAGGCGCGCACGAGCGCGTAGATCGTGGATCCGTCGACATAGAAGTCGCTGATCACGCCGCGGACGGTGCCGAGCGTCGCCGACTGCGTGCTCGGCTTGCCCTTGGCCGCGGTGTCGTACACGAACACGCTGTTGTTGATCGACTTGCCTACGATCTTGGTTCCGAACGCGACGACGGTGTGTGCGTCGTGGATGCCCGCTGCAACGCTGGTCGGCAGGGTGACGGTCGACCACGAGCCGCGGGAGTAGACGTCCAGCACCTTGTTGCGGATGCCGTTCTGGTCGACCACGGTCGCCGACGCGTACACCTTGCCGCCGATCACGGCGAGCCAGTAGTACCGGTCGAAGTCGTTGCTGCCGACCGCCGACGACCGGGTCTTCGCGATCGTCCACGTCTTGCCGCCGTCCGAGGACTTCTTGATCGCGGCGAGATACGGAGCCTTGCCGTATACGGCGGGATCGGGGTTGACGATGCTGCCCGCCAGGAAGATCTCGCTCCCGGCCACCGCGACATCGAAGACGTGGATGAACGGCGTCGCCGCCGCGTAGGCCCAGGCGCCGCCGGCGTTGCCCGCGAAGCCCGCGTTCGAGGTCCACCCCACCTTGGGGTCGACGTCGCCGGTGTAGACGCTGCCGCCGTACACGCGGAGCGCGTCGAGCTCCTCGCCGTTGACTGTCAGGTGGTGGGTCTGGGCTCCGGAGGTGAGACTGTGGGAGTTCAGCGCGATGGGACCGATGTTGTCGTCGTAGCTGCCCCAGCTCGAATAGAGCTGATCGCCCGCGATGGCGAGGTCGTGCAGCGACCGGTTCCAGTGGTCGGCGAGTGCGGCCGCGTCGGTGTTGGTCGCGAAGAGGGTGCCCGAGACGGTCGGGACGGGAGCGGGAGACGGAGCGGGCTGGGTCTGACCGCTGCCGCCCTTGCCGCCGCCGCCGCCGGGCTTGGCTGCCCAGGCCGGCGCGGCGGGTCCGAGGACGAGCGCGGTGATTGCGAGTGCTGCGAGGGAGGGGATGAGGGGGGTGTGCTTCACGTGATCAGCATGGCGAACGCCGAGATCACGTGTCTGTAGGTCGTTCGGGGGACACACCACCCGCCGTCGATGCACGAAAAAGGCCCCGAGGGTGGAGCCTCGGGGCCTCGCTCCCCCACTTGGACTCGAACCAAGAACCTATCGGTTAACAGCCGATTGCTCTGCCAATTGAGCTATGGAGGAATGTCCGCGCTCTCGCGCGGGCAACCACACCATATTAGCAAAGCTCCAGGGGTGGTCTGTACGTCACGACGCGATCAGACGGTGGTCGCCCTCGGCCCCGGGGGTCCACAGCAGGTCGCTCGTGCCGTGCCCGTAGGCCACCATGTTGCCCTTGCGGAGGACGAGGACGTCAGCGTCGAGCTCACCCACGACCTCGACGTCGTTGGTGACGACGAACGCCGACATCGCCGATTCCGACCGGCGTCGCAGGATCGCCTCGCGCGCGGCCCGGCGCACCTCGATGTCGAGATTCGCGAACGGTTCATCGGCCACGAGCAGCCGTGGCTGCAGGACCAGCGCCCGCGCGAGCGCGACGCGCTGTCGCATTCCCGCGCTCAGTTCGTACGGGTACTTGGCCGCGCTGCCCAGCGGCAGCATGAGCTCGTCGAGGAGTGCGGCCACGCGAATGGCGAGAGCACGCTGATTGACCCGCCGATCGCGCCCCGTGATGGGTTCGGCGATGACCTCCGACACCGTCAGCCTGGCGGGCAGTCTAGCGCCGGCGGACTGGGGCAGATACCCCGTCGCGTAGGTCAGGTAGCGGTGACGACGCCCGGGGTGACGCACCGACACGCCTTCCACCGTCGCATCCCCGCCCACGACGGCGAGACCGTCCTCGGCTGCGCCGGCGAGGACGGCTGCCAGAGTGGACTTGCCGGATCCGGTGGGGCCGAACACCGCGAGTGCGGACGCGTGGGGAAGGACGAATGTCACACCGTCGATGACGCGCTGTACGGGCCCCCGGCGGGGCGTGCGGGCTATCGAGAGGTCGTCGGCCCGGATGGCCACTTCGGCGTCGCGTCGTCGGGGCATGTCCTCATCCTGCCCTGGGCCCGGCCCCGGCGCCAGCCGGGCTCGTCGTGCTCAGCCGTCGGTGGTGATGCGCTGACGCTCCACGTCCACCTCGCGCAGGCGCAGACGGATCCGCCGCCCCTCTTCGGATTGGGGGGCGACGCGCTGGACGGCGCCGAGGAGTTCGGACTTCTCCCGGTCGAGTCCCCTCACCAGGATCCGTCGGGCCAGATCCGTGGCTGAGGCCACGGCGGCGGCGTCGGTCAGCGCCGGGAAATCCGCGGCGAGCAGCTGGCCGGCGAGGGAGCGATAGGGCTCACGCACGGTTCCCACCGCGTCTGCGGCCCATCCGGGCCGGTCGCGGTCGGTGGCCGCCTGCACGGCCTGGCGAACGGCCTCCAGCGCAGGATGCCGGAACGGCTGCGCGAGCGAGCGTGACACCAATTCGGGGTCCAGCCGATGGCCGAACTGCAGGAAGCCCATGAGCGCGTCCCGCTCCAGCGCGATCTCGGCCGTGCGCGGCAGTGACGCGATGGTGACCCGCGTCGCCGGTTCTCCGGGGGCGGGCTCAGCCGTCGCGGCCGCATCCTGGTGCCGGCCGCCGCGGCCCGCCTGTTCGACCTCGCGACGCACGTCCTCGGTGTCCATGCCGAGACGGCGTGCCAGGACGCGGACGTACTCCGGCTGCAGCAGAGGGTCCCGCAGATCGGCGACGACGGGTGCGGCGGCGCGCAGCGCGCCGACCCGGCCCTCGACGCTGGCGAGGTCGTACCCCGAGATGCGCTGATCGAGGACGAATTCCACCATGGGGACCTTCTTCTCGACGAGCGCGCGGACCGCACCGTCACCGCGTCCGAGCCGCAGGTCGCACGGGTCGAGGCCCTCCGGTCCGGTGGCTACGTACGTCTGCGCGTTGAAGCGCTTGGCGTCGGCGAACGCGCGCAGGGCCGCTTTCTGCCCCGCGGCGTCGGGATCGAACGTGAAGACGACCTCGCCGGCGGTCGTGTCATCGCCCATCACGCGGCGGAGCACCGTGATGTGGTCGGCCCCGAAGGCCGTTCCGCACGTGGCGACGGCCGTCGTGACACCGGCCAGGTGGCACGCCATCACGTCGGTGTAGCCCTCGACGACCACGACGCGATGCTCGCGCGAGATGTCGCGTTTGGCGAGGTCGAGCCCGTAGAGCACCTGGGCCTTCTTGTAGATCGTCGTCTCAGGGGTGTTGAGGTACTTGGGCCCGTTGTCGTCGTCGTAGAGACGACGCGCGCCGAAGCCGATCACCTGGCCCGTGACGTCGCGGATGGGCCACACCAGTCGGCCGCGGAATCGGTCGTAGACACCGCGCTGTCCCTGCGAGAGCAGGCCGGCCGTGGTTTGCTCCTCGTCGCTGAAGCCCTGCGCCCGCAGCGCCTGGTGCAGGGACGACCAGCCCTTGGGCGCGTAGCCGACGCCGAAGTGCGCGGCGGCCCCGGCGTCGAAGCCCCGCTCGCCCAGGAAGCGCCGTGCCGCGTCCGCCTCGGGCGACGACAGTCGTCCGCGGAAGTACTCCGCGGCAGCCGCGTTGGCCGCGTACAGTCGTGCGCGGCCCGTGGTCTCGGGCGCCGCGGCGCCGTCTTCGTAGTGCAGCGCGAAGCCGATCCGACCGGCTAGGCGCTCCACCGCCTCGGTGAAGGACACGTGGTCCATGCGCCGCAGGAACGAGTAGACATCGCCGGACTCGCCGCAGCCGAAGCAGTGGTAGAAGCCTGCCTGCGGTCGGACGTTGAAGCTGGGGCTCCGCTCGTCGTGAAACGGACACAGGCCCTTCATCGAGCCGACTCCGGCAGATTTGAGCGCGACGCGTTCGCCGATAATGTCGGCGATGTTGGTGCGCGCCTTCACCTCGTCGACGTCGGCTTGGCGGATGCGGCCTGCCATCAGTCCGCCCTGCGAGCGAGAGTGCGACCCGGGCGGGCGCCTGGCGCCCAGATGCCGAGCGACGCGGCATCCACCTCGCCGACGAGTCGCCCGTGCCACGCGATCGCGAGCTGGTCGGTGAGGCTCGCCACCTGGTCCACGATCACGCGCCGACGGGCGTCGTCCGTGGCCGCCGCGCGGAAGTCCTCGGTGTGGAGGGCGTCGAGTTCGCCCGGCTCGTCCCACAGTGCCGTCGCGAGCCGCTTCAGCACGCGCCGCTGCTCGCGGTAGAGCTCTTTGCGCCCGTCGATGGAGACCACCACCGCGCCGATGATGCCCTTGAGCACCGCCATCTCTGCTTCGACGACGCGCGGAACGACCACGTGCGCGCGATAGCGCGTGAGCGTGGGCCCGCCGTAGGCGTCCCTGGTGGCGGTCGTGGCCGCACGCGCGAAGCGCCCGATGAGGTCGGAGGTGAGGTTCTTCAGGCGGGCGAGGGCCGGCCGCGTGCCGTCGAAGCCGGTGATCCACTCCGGCATCCGCATCAGCCGGTAGAGGGCGTCGGCGAGTTCGTCCCGCGCGAAGTCGAAGCCGACCCAGGTCTGGATGGCGTCCAGAAGCGCGTCGTGCTCCGCCGTGTCGGCGAGCACGGCCGGGTCGAGATAGCCGTTGACGACGGCGTCCTCGAAGTCGTGCACCGAGTAGGCGATGTCATCGGACAGATCCATCACCTCCGCCTCGATGCAGCGCACACGCCCCGGGGCACCCTCGCGCATCCACCGGAAGACGGGCTCGTCCTCGGGATACACGCCGAACTTCAATCGCCCGCCGGGGTCCGGGAGCGGATGAGCGGCCGTCCAGGGGTACTTGCACGTCGCGTCCAGGCTCGCCCGGGTGAGGTTGAGTCCGGCGCTGCGACCGTCGTCGTCGAAGACCTTGGGCTCCAGCCGCGAGACGATCCGGAGGGTCTGCGCATTCCCCTCGAAACCGCCGATGTCCTCCGCCCAGTCGTTCAGCGCCCGTTCGCCGTTGTGTCCGAAGGGCGGGTGACCGAGATCGTGACTCAGGCACGCCGTGTCGACGACGTCGGCGGCCAGATGGAGCGACGTCGCCAGCTCCCGACCCACCTGCGCGACCTCCAGCGAGTGGGTGAGGCGGTTGCGGGCGAAGTCCGCCGGCGAGGCGGGGCTCAGCACCTGCGTCTTGGCCGCCAGGCGGCGCAGCGCCGCCGAGTGCAGGACACGAGCCCGATCGCGCGCGAAGTCGTCGCGTTGGGAGCGGTGGCGCTCGGCGTGGAAGCGGGCGGCGTCCTCGTCACCGTAGCCGCGCGGACGCTCGAATCCGCCCCCCGGCGCCACGGCCTCAGCCACCGCTGTGATCGAGTTCTGCTTCGGCGAGCTCACGGGAGCCCCCCTCGGCGAGGTCGCGGGAGTCCAGCCAGCCTTCGGGAAGCGCGGGGCGCTTGGGTGTGCCGGCGCGTCCCCGCTGCCCCTCCGCGGCGGCGCCCGGGTACGGCGCGGCCAGATCGAGCGTGGCGAGGAGCTCGTCGATCTCCGCGAGGCTTGACACCGTGGCCAGGCGAGCGCGCGTGTCGCCCCCGACGGGATATCCCTTGAAGTACCAGGCGACGTGCTTGCGGATGTCACGGCACCCGCGGCCCTCGTCTTCGAAGAAGTCGACGAGGAGCTCGGCATGCCGGCGGAACGCCGCCGCGACGTAGCCCAGCGTCGCATCCACCGGGCCCGCTGCCGGCCCCTGTCCGAGAGCACGCGCAAGATCTCCGAACAGCCACGGGCGTCCGAGGCAGCCGCGTCCGACCACCACTCCGTCGCACCCGGTCTCGGCCATCATCCGCGCGGCGTCCTCGGCCGACCAGATGTCGCCGTTGCCGAGGACGGGGATGCCGGTGACGGCCTCCTTCAGCTGCGCGATCGCGCTCCAGTCCGCCGTGCCCGAGTAGAACTCGGCCGCCGTTCGCGCGTGCAGTGCCACGGCCGCGACGCCGGCGTCCTCGGCGATGCGCCCGGCATCGAGATACGTCAGGTGATCCGAGTCGATGCCTTTGCGCATCTTCACCGTCAACGGCACGTTGCCGGCGGCGCGAGCCGCCCGGGTGACGATGTCGCGGAAGAGCTCGAGCTTCCAGGGCAGCGCGGCGCCCCCGCCCTTGCGGGTGACCTTGGGCACGGGGCAGCCGAAGTTGAGGTCGATGTGATCGGCCCGATCCTCTTCGACCAGCAGCCGCACCGCAGACTCGACGATGACGGGGTCGACGCCGTAGAGCTGGATGGACCGCGGCTTCTCGGACTCGTGGTGCGTGATGAGGCGCATGGTGGTCGCGTTGCGTTCGACGAGCGCGCGGGACGTGATCATCTCGCTCACATACAGGCCGGCGCCGTACTCGCGACAGAGTCGGCGGAAGGCCGTGTTCGTGATCCCGGCCATCGGAGCCAGCACGACGGGGGCGTCGAGCGCGATCGGTCCGATGCGCAGAGGACGCGAAGGGGCGATGACGGCAGACACGTCGTCCATTCTCACAGACTCCCCGGTGTGCGCGCTCGGAGCGGGCCCGACCCGTCCCCGGCCCTTTAGCCTGGGAGCATGACCGACGCCATCGCCACCGACGTCCGCGAAATCCCCTTCGAGACGGCCGACGGCCGCACCGCGACGCTGAACGAGTACGCCGGGCGGACGACGCTGGTGGTCAATGTCGCTTCGCGCTGCGGACTCACACCCCAGTACGCGCAGCTCGAAGAGCTCCAGCGCGCCTACGCCGACCGCGGTTTCACCGTCGTCGGCTTTCCGTGCAACCAGTTCATGGGCCAGGAGCCCGGCTCTATGGATGAGATCCTCGAGTACTGCTCGACCACCTGGGGCGTGACGTTCCCCGTGATGGCCAAGGTCAAGGTCAACGGCAAGAAGGCGGCGCCGCTGTTCGCTGCGCTGCGCGAGGCGCGCGACGCTGACGGCAAGGCCGGCCGTGTCCAGTGGAACTTCGAGAAGTTCCTGGTCGCGCCCGACGGCAGCGTGCAGCGGTTCCGTCCCGGCACGACGCCGGACGATCCGCGGATCGTCGCGGCGATCGAGGGCGCTCTCGCCTCCTGACCGCCGCCGCCGTCACTCGACGGAGGCGGCCTCGCGTCGCTCCGCCCACACCTGGCGCGCGATCTGGGCGAACGCTGCCGGGGGCTGGGCCCCCGAGACGCCGTACTTTCCATCGATCACGAAGAACGGCACGCCCGTGATCCCGTACGCCTGGGCCTGCGCCTGGTCGCCGCGCACCGCGTCGATGAAGCGTCCGCTTTCGAGCGCGGTGCGCGCCTCGGCCGCATCGAGACCGACCTCCTCCGCCAGCGCCACGAGCTCGTCATCGCGCCCCAGGTGCCTGCCCTCGGTGAAGTAGGCGGACATCAGTCGCTCGGCCATCTCGCGCTGGCGGCCGTGCGCCTTGGCGAAGTGGAGCATCTCATGCGCGCGCGCCGTGTTGGTGTGATGGAGCGCGTCGAAGCGGTAGTTCAACCCCGCCTCGGCGGCCACCGCCGTCACGCGGTCGAGCATCTGCTGCGCCTGCTCATGCGTCACGCCCTTGTGGGCGACGAGGTAGTCCGCTTCGCCGCCGACGAAGTCCGCGGGCGTGTCCGGCGAGAGTTCGAAGGAGCGGTAGACGACGTCGACGTCAGGGGCATCCTCGTCATCCGCGGTCTCGGCGATCCCCCGTTCCAGGTTCCGCTTTCCGATGTAGCACCAGGGGCAGGCGATGTCGCTCCAGACATCGATGCGCATTCTCTCGGTCACACCCGTCCCAACGGCGGGAGCCCTCGTCGCTATTCCCCGGTCTCCGCCACGCGGCCCGAGTCGCCGCCGACGCGCATCGCGGCAGCGCCCGGCTTGTCGACAGCGCCGCCGAACCGGCGATCCCGGTCGAGGTACATCTCTATCGCGCGCCACAGATCCGCGCGTGAGAAGTCCGGCCACAGCGTGTCCAGGAAGACGAACTCCGCATAGGCGGATTCCCACAGCAGGAAGTTCGAGGTCCGCTGCTCTCCGCTGGAGCGGATGAACAGATCGACGTCGGGCATGTCGGGCTGATACAGGTTCCGGCGGATCACCTTCTCGGTGATGGCCGACGGCTTGAGCCTGCCCGCGGCCACGTCCTCGCCGATGCGGCGCATGGCGTCCACCAGCTCCACACGTCCGCCGTAGTTGATGCACATCGTGAGAGTCAGGCCGGTGTTGGCGCGGGTCAGCTCCTCGGCGAACTGCAGCTCCCTGATCACCGAGCCCCACAGCCGCGGCTTCCGCCCGGACCACCTCACCCGCACGTTCCACTCGTTGAGCTGGTCCCGGCGCCGGTGCAGCACGTCCCGGTTGTAGCCCATGAGGAAGCGGACCTCGTCCGGCGATCGGGCCCAGTTCTCCGTCGAGAACGCGTACACGCTGAGGTGGGTGACGCCGGCCTGGATCGCGCCGGCGACGACGTCCAGGAGCACCTCCTCGCCCGCCTTGTGTCCCTCGACCCGTGTGAGGCCCCGGCGATTGGCCCATCGCCCGTTGCCGTCCATGACGATGGCGACATGCCGCGGCACCCCGCCGGCCGGGAATCGCGGCGGGGTCGCCCCCGTCCAGTCCAGGGGCCGATACGGCACGGCGTCGCGATGGGTGTACGGCTTGGGCGTCATCGGGCGGTCTCCGACGAGATGTGGGCGAGGGAGCGGATGCCGCGCTCGAGGTGCCACTGCGCGTAGGCCGCGATGAGTCCGGATGCCGCAGCCGACGCCCCCGACGAGGCCGCGTCCACGGCATCCCACTCCCCCGCCATGAGCGCCTCCAGCAGGCGGGCAGCGGCGGGATCGAGCCGCGCCGCCCCCGTAGGCGCGCAGTCCCGGCAGACCATGCCGCCGAGCTGCGCGACGAACGACTCGTGCGGCCCGGGTGCTCCGCAGCGGGCGCACTCGGCCAGACCCGGAGCCCACCCGGACAGCGCCATCGCGCGCAGGAGATAGGAATCGAGGATGCTGCGCGAGGCGTGCTCGCCACGGGCGAGCGCCCGCAGGCCGCCCACGAGGAGCAGATACTGCTGCGCCGTCGCTTCGGCTTCGTTGAGCCGGTCCGCCGCCTCGACCATGGCGTGAGCCGAGGTGTAGCGGTCGTAGTGGACGGCGATGTCGGCGCCGTACGATCCGAGCGACTCCGCCTGCTGGACGATGTCGAGCGAGCGACCCTCGTACAGCTGCACATCGGCCACCATGAACGGCTCGAGTCGCGCGCCGAACCGCGATGTGGTGCGACGAACGCCTTTCGCGACGGCGCGGATCTTGCCGTGCCGTCGGCTCAGCAGTGTCACGATCCTGTCGGCCTCGCCCAGCTTGTGGGTGCGCAGGACCACGACTTCGTCGCGGTAGGTGGGCACCCCTCGATTATCCGCGCTCCCGTGCGCATCCGGGCGCAGGCGGGCCGCGTGCGGGCCGATAATGAGGGGGTGGACGCCCCGATGATCGTCATCCCCCTGTGGGCCGACCTCACCGCGGTCGCCCTGGGCGGCATCCAAGGTGCGATCTTCGCCTCCGGGTTCCGCGGGCAGCGCCGGCTGGACCTGCTCGGTGTCGCGATCATCGGGTTCGTGTTCGGCATGGGCGGCGGACTCATCCGCGACCTGCTGCTGGGGGTGGCGCCGGCCACGCTGCAGAGCAACTGGTACCTGCTCACCGCGATCGGCGCATCGCTTGTCGGCATGCTCCTGGCGGGGGTCTTCCGACGGCTCAACGCCGTCATCGTGGGCCTGGACGCCCTCGTCATCGGCATGTTCGGCGCCTTCGGCACGAGCAAGGCCCTGGTGCTCGGGCTTCCGATCGTGCCCGCGGTCTTCGTCGGCGTCTGCGCGGCGGTCGGCGGCGGGGTGCTCCGCGATGTCATCATGGGACTCCCCGTGGCGATCATGCACGTCGGATCCCTCTACGCCGTAGCCGCCGCCGCCGGCTGCGTCACCTTGGCGGTGGCCAACGCCCTCGGGATGGACGTCGTGATCGCGGCGGTGATCGCCGTCGTGGTGACGGCGATCCTCCGCCTGCTCGCCGTCATCTTCGACATCTCGCTGCCCGAGCAGCGGGCGCTCTACCGGCGCCGCGTCGCCGTCGAGACCGCAGCGATCCCGACGGCGCGCGACTGAGGGTCAGACGCTCGCGAGCTCGCCCGTTCTCACGCGTGTGCGGATCGCCCGGTTCACACCCGACACGATCGCCTTGAGCGACGCGGTCGAGATGTCTCCGTCGATGCCGACGCCCCACAGCCTCTCGCCGTCGACCTGGAGCTCGACGTACGCCGCGGCCTGCGCATCGCCACCGGCGCTGAGGGCGTGCTCGACGTAGTCGTAGACCGTGACGTCGAAGCCGTGACCGCGCAGCACCTCCAGGAACGCGGCCACCGGGCCGTTGCCGTGACCGGATGCCGCCGAGCGCTCGTCGCCGTCGCGCAGGGTGACTTCGAGCTCGACGTCGCCCGACATGTCGCTCTGGGTGCGGGTCGACAGCAGCTCGAACCGTCCCCATCGCTGATCGGCCTCGCCGGCAGGCAGGTACTCGTCGGTGAAGATGGACCAGATCTGATCACTCGTGACCTCGCCGCCCTCGGCGTCGGTCTTGGCCTGGACGACTCCCGAGAACTCGATCTGGAGGCGTCGGGGCAGATCCAGCGCGTGGTCGGACTTCAGCAGGTACGCGACCCCGCCCTTGCCCGACTGGGAGTTCACGCGGATCACCGCCTCGTACGACCGCCCGAGGTCCTTCGGGTCGATCGGCAGATACGGCACGGCCCATTCGAGTTCGTCGACGGAGACGCCGGCGGCGGCGGCGCGCGCCTCCATCGCCTCGAGCCCCTTCTTGATCGCGTCCTGGTGCGACCCGCTGAAGGCGGTGAACACCAGGTCCCCGGCCCACGGGCTCCGCTCGGGCACCGGGAGCTGGTTACAGTACTCCACGGTTCGCTTTATCTGGTCGATGTCGCCGAAGTCGATCTGCGGGTCGATCCCCTGCGTCAGCAGGTTCACCCCGAGTGCGACGAGGTCGACGTTGCCGGTGCGCTCGCCGTTGCCGAACAGGCATCCTTCGATGCGGTCCGCTCCGGCCATGTACCCCAGTTCGGCCGCGGCGACCGCGGTTCCGCGGTCGTTGTGCGGGTGGAGCGAGACGATGACGTTCTCGCGGTGGGCGAGGTGGCGCGACATCCACTCGATGGAGTCGGCGTAGACGTTCGGTGTCGCCATCTCGACGGTGGCGGGCAGGTTGATGATCACCTTCCGCTCGGGCGTCGGCTCGAAGATCTCGAGCACCTGATTGCAGACGTCGACTGCGAACTCCAGTTCGGTGCCGGTGTAGCTCTCGGGCGAATACTCGTAGAACACCTTCGTGTCGGGGATGGTCTTCTCGAACCGACGGCAGAGCCGGGCGCCCTCGAGGGCGATGTCGATGATCCCCTGGCGGTCGCTGCGGAACACCACCTCGCGCTGGAGGATGCTGGTCGAGTTGTACAGATGGACGATGGCCTGCTTGGCTCCGCGGATCGACTCGTACGTGCGCTCGATGAGATGCGCGCGCGCCTGGGTCAGCACCTGGATCGTGACGTCATCCGGGATGAGGTCCTCTTCGATCAGCTGCCGGACGAAGTCGAAATCGGTCTGGCTCGCGGACGGGAACCCGACCTCGATCTCCTTGTAGCCCATCTTCACCAGGAGTTCGAACATGATGCGCTTGCGCTCGGGACTCATCGGGTCGATGAGCGCCTGGTTGCCGTCGCGCAGGTCCACCGCACACCAGCGGGGTGCGGCCGTGATCCGGCGCGCCGGCCACGTGCGGTCGGGCAGATCGACGCGGATCTGTTCGTGGTAGGGCCGGTACTTGTGCACCGGCATGCCGGAGGGCTTCTGCGTGTTCTCCATGATTCGTCGCTTCCGATGACGGCCTCGATCGACGGACGATCGGGCTGGCTCTGAGCCTGATGGTGCGGGCCGACGACGAGCTCCGCGACGAGAGTGGCCCTAGAACGAGGTCTCGTCGCGGCGGATAAGGAGGAGAAGCCCGCCGACGCGCATGGGTCGATGGTACCAGGATGTCTCCGAGATGACTGAGACGATCGCGATCTGCTCGACACTGGCAGGGCATGAGCCGTCATTCTCGACAATCTGCTGCATGGGCGATGGCTGCGGTCGCCGTCCTGATCCCCCTCCTCGCCGCATGCGCGACTCCCGTCGGCCCGGCGGGGCCCGCCGCGCAGCCGGATCCGGCGTCCCCGGCATCCGCATCGCCGGCGCCGCCCGAGACCGAGGTGGTCGGGCAGGGCACCGTGCTCGAGGACGCGGACGGAACGCGTCTGTGCCTCGGCGGCGTGATGGAGTCCTACCCGCCGCAGTGTTCAGGCGTCCCGCTCACGGGCTGGAGCTGGGACGGCGTCCCCGGGAGCGAGACGGCCGAGGGCGTGACATGGGGCGCGTACGCCGTCCAGGGCACCTACGACGGAGAAGCGATCGCCGTCACGCAGGAGCCCGTCCTCCTGGCCCTCTACGACCCGATGATGGCTCCGGATCCCACGGGCGGCGAGCCGGGCGGGAGTTCGGAGGACGAGCTGCTCGACGTGCAGGAGGACATCCACACCTCGATGGGCGATGCCATCCTGGCTTCCGCTGCGCAGAACGGCTGGCTGTGGGTCGATGTCGTCTGGGATGACGGCAGCATCCAGCAGGCGGTCGACGCCGCCTACGGCGAAGGCGTCGTCGTCGTCCGCTCCGCGTTGCGGGCACTGGAGGGCTGACGGGGTCGTCCGCTCCGCGGCGTGCGGAGCGGACGAGGCCTCAGAATCCGAGCCGGCCCAGCTGCTTGGGGTCCCGCTGCCACTCCTTCGCCACACGCACGTGCAGCGAGAGGAAGACGCGCGCGCCGAGGAGCGGCTCGATCTGGGACCGCGCACGCGCACCGACGTCACGCAGGCGCGAGCCCCGGTGGCCGATGATGATCGCCTTCTGGCTGTCGCGCTCGACGATGAGGTCGGCGTAGACATCGGTGAGGTCCGAGTCCTCGCGGGCCGAGATGTCCTGCACCACCACGGCGATGGAGTGGGGCAGCTCATCGCGGACGCCCTCCAGCGCCGACTCCCGGATGATCTCGGCGATGCGGTCCTCGACCGTCTCGTCGGTGACGACGCCTTCGGGGTAGAGCGGGGGGCCCTCGGGCATGAGCGAGAGCAGTTCGTCGGTGAGCACGTCCAACTGCTCGTCGGTGAGGGCCGAAAGCGGAATGACCGCAGCCCAGTCGGCCCGCAGCTGGTCGACCTCGATGAGGCGTTCGGTGACCTGTTCCCGCGTCGCGGCATCCGTCTTCGTGACGATCGCCACCTTCTTCGCCCGCGGGTAGCCGTCGAGGGACTCCGCGATCCGCCGATCGCCCGGACCGACCTTCTCGGTGGCGGGGACGCAGAAGCCGATCACGTCGACATCGCCGAGGACCTGCTCCACGAGATCGTTCAGTCGCTGGCCCAGAAGGGTGCGCGGGCGGTGGAGCCCGGGGGTGTCGACGAGGACCAGCTGGCCTTCGGCGCGATTGAGGATGCCGCGGATCGCCCTCCGCGTGGTCTGCGGCTTGTCGCTGGTGATGGCCACCTTCTCACCGACGAGCGCGTTGGTGAGCGTGGACTTGCCGACGTTCGGCCGGCCGACGAAGGTGGCGAAGCCGGATCTCGTCGCGGACCCGCCGGGGGCTGTGGCCTCGGTCATGTGCTGGCCTTCCTGGTCGTGCGCACCTCACCGGTCCGCGGGCGCACGGGGACGTCCCCCATGGCGGGCGAGGGCCGATCGCCCTCGCCGTCGTCGTCAGCGGCGCGCTCGACGATGACGGTCGCGAGGCGGCCTCGGCCGCGCGAGGCTCCGCCCGTCATCACCAGACCGGCCAACTCGCCCGACGCCCCCGGCTGCGGTACTCGTCCGAGCGCCTTGCCGAGGAGCCCGCCGACGGAGTCGACGTCCTCGTCCTCCAGTTCGAGGCCGAACAGATCGCCCACCTCGTCGAGGCTCATGCGGGCGCTCACACGGTAGCGGCCGGGCTCGATCTCGACCACCTCGTCGCCGCGCGGATCGTATTCGTCGACGATCTCTCCGACGAGCTCCTCGATCAGGTCCTCGAGGGTGACGAGACCCGACACGCCGCCGTACTCGTCGATGACCATGCAGACGTGGACCGCGTCACGCTTCATCTGCTGCAGCAGCGTTTCGGCCTTCATGGATTCGGGCACGAAGACGGCGGGGCGTGCGATGCGGAGGATCGGCGCGTCGCGCCACCCCGCCTCGTCGCGGAACCCGAACTGCACGAGATCCTTGAGGTACAGCAGTCCGATGACGTCGTCGGCCTCGTCGTCGACGATCGGGATGCGGGAGACGCCCTTCTCGAGGAAGATCCCCATCGCGTCGCGGGTCGTCGCCGAGGAGTCGGTCGTGACCATGTCGGTCCGAGGCACCATCACCTCTCGCACATAGGTGTCGGTGAACTCGAACACCGAGTGGATGAGCTCGCGGTCATCCTCCTCGATGAGCTCGTTCTCGGCGGCGTCGTCGATGATGCTCAGCAGCTGCTCCTCGGACGCGAAGTTCGCCCCGCGTCGGACACCCGGGGTCAGTCGCGTGCCGAGCGCGGCCAGCCCGTGCGCCAGCGGTCCGAGCAGGATCCGTACCCCGCGCACCACGGGTGCCGCCGCGCGCAGCAGGCCGGTGGCGTGCTGCCGTCCGACGCTGCGCGGGCTCACGCCCACGACGACGTACGAGACTCCCGTCATGATCACCGCAGCAGTGAGCATCGCCCACCAGATGCTGTCGAAGGTCAGCGTGAGCGCGACAGTCACCAGCACCGCGGCGGTCGTCTCGGCCAGCACGCGGATGAAGGCGACCGCGTTGGCGTGCGCCTCGGGGTCGATGGCGATCCGCCGCAGCGACGCGGCATTGCGACCCGCTGTGCCCCACTCGAGCAGGTCCGCACGCGATGTGACGCCGAGGGCCGCATCCAGCGCCACCATGAGGGCGCCCAGTGCCAGCAGGAGGGCAGCGGCGATGAGGAGGAGGGCCGGGGTCATGCGCGCCCGCGGCGGCGCTCGGTCGCCTGGAAGCCGATGATGAGGTCCTTCTGGAGGGAGAACATCTCCCTCTCCTCGTCCGGCTCGGCGTGGTCGAAGCCGAGGAGGTGGAGCAGACCGTGCGTGGTCAGCATCACCATCTCGTCCATCATCGAATGCTTCGCCGCGATCGCCTGCGTTTCGGCCACCTGGGGACACAGCACGATGTCGCCGAGGAGTCCGGGCGGGGTGGGCTGGTCCTCCGTGCCCGGGCGCAGCTCGTCCATGGGGAAGCTGAGCACATCCGTGGGACCGGGTTCATCCATCCACTGCACATGCAGGGACTCCATCGCGCCCTCGTCCACCATGAGGATCGCCACGTCGGCGTCGGGACTGACGTGGAGCTCGGCGAAGTTGTGCTCCATCAGCCGCAGCAGCACCGTCTCGTCCACGGCCACGCCGGACTCATTGCTGATCTCGATGGTCATGCGCGTCCTCGTTTCGGCAGATGGTCGCGTGGGCCGCCCGGGCGCGCGTGCGAGCGGCGCTCGGCGCGATTGGACAGCTCGCCCGCCTCGTCGCGCTCCCGACGGGAGGCGAGGCGGCGCTCGTCGTACTCGCTGTACGCATCCACGATGCGACCGACCAGCGTGTGGCGCACCACGTCCTGGCTGGTCAGGTAGGCGAAGTGGATGTCGTCGATCTCGTTCAGCACGCGCGTCACCAGCCGCAGACCGGAGGCGCCCTGGGGCAGGTCGATCTGCGTGATGTCGCCGGTGACCACCATCCTGGTGCCGAAGCCGAGGCGGGTGAGGAACATCTTCATCTGCTCGGGAGTGGTGTTCTGCGCCTCGTCGAGCACGACGAAGGAGTCGTTGAGCGTCCGCCCGCGCATATAGGCCAGGGGCGCGACCTCGATGGTACCCGTCGCGATGAGCTTGGGCACCAGCTCCGGATCCATCATCTCGTTGAGAGCGTCGTAGAGCGGCCGCAGGTAGGGGTCGATCTTGTCGGTCAACGTGCCCGGAAGGAACCCCAGACGCTCGCCGGCCTCCACCGCCGGGCGCGTGAGGATGATCCGGCTCACCTCTTTGCGCTGAAGAGCCTGGACGGCCTTGGCCATCGCGAGATACGTCTTGCCCGTACCGGCCGGGCCGATGCCGAAGACGATCGTGCTCTCGTCGATCGCGTCGACGTACGCCTTCTGTCCCAGTGTCTTCGGGCGGATCACCTTTCCCCTGGACGACAGGATCGACTCCCCGAGGACCTCCGACGGGCGCTGTCCGCCGTCTGCGCGGAGAATGCGACTGGAGGAGGTCACATCCGCGGGGTCGAGGCCCTGTCCGGTGCGCGTCATCGCGAGGAGCTCGTCGACGAGCTTTCGAGCGGCGGCGACGGCATCCGGTTCGCCGGTGAGCGTGATCTCATTGCCGCGCACGTGGACGTCGACGTCGGGATGCTCCTTCTCGACGACGCGCAGCAGGCGATCCTGGGGGCCGAGCAACTGCACCATGGCGACGCCGTCGGCGTACACCCGGTCGGTCATCGGGGATTCGTCAGGCACCGACGCTCTTCTCTTCCAGGCCACCGGCCAGCACATGCGCGTGCACGTGGAAGACCGTCTGTCCGGCACCGGGGCCGGTGTTGAAGACGAGGCGGAAATCCCCGTCGGCATGCTCGCTCGCAACCGCGTTCGCGAGGCCCACGAGCTCGCACAGCAGGTCCGGGTCCCCGGCGGCCAGCTCCACCACGTCGCGGAAGCGGTCGGACTTGGGGATGACCAGCAGGTGCACCGGCGCCTGCGGGGCGATGTCGCGAATGGCGAACGCGTTCTCGGTCTCGGCGATGATCTCGGCAGGGATCTCTCCCCGCAGTATGCGCATGAAGATCGACGGTTCGCTCATGCGCTCCAGTCTATCGACGGCGGTTCACCAGCGGCCGAGCCTCGTGCTCGCCACGGCGAGTGCGGCCGGCCCGGCCGTCGACGTGCGCAGGACCGTCTCTCCGAGGCGCACGGCGCGCGCGCCCGCCGCCACGAGCCTGTCGAGCTCGTCCGGGGCGAGCCCGCCCTCGGGCCCGACCACCAGGACGATGTCGCCGTCGGCGCCGAGGTCGATCTCGGAGAGACGGCTCTGTGCGGTGGGCTCGAGCACGAGCATCCCTCCCCCATGCGCGAGCTGCTCCAGATCGCGCACGTCGGTCACCTCAGCGACCTCCGGAATCCAGGCACGATGGGCCTGCTTGGCGGCCTCGCGGACGATCGTCGCCCACCGCGCGCGTCCCTTCTCGCGCTTCGGGCCGTCCCACCTCGACACGCTGCGGGAGGCCTGCCACGGGATGATCAGGTCGGCGCCCAGCTCGGTGGCCGCCTGCACCGCGAGCTCGTCGCGGTCGCCCTTGGCCAGGGCCTGCACGAGGACGAGCCGGCGCTCGGGCGCCGGCCGGTCCTCACGCGTCGCTATCCGGACGCTCACTTCCCCGCCGCCGGCGCTCTCGCAGGTACCGGTGAGCCATGTGCCGTGCCCGTCGCCGACGGTGACGTGCTCACCCGGGCGCACGCGGCGCACGGTGGCCGCGTGATGGGCCTCAGCACCGGCGAGCGTCAGCATGTCGCCGGGCGAGGCCGTGGCGGCATCCTCGATGACGAAGTGCAGGGCCACGGATCAGCCGTTCCGGAATCGGTCCCGGAGCTTCGCGAACAGGCCCTGATGGAACTCCGACAGCTGCGGTCCGGGCGCCTTGGTCCGTCTCGCGAACTCCTCGATGAGGGCACGCTCCTTGGCATCCAGCCGGGTGGGCGTGACCACGTGGACGCCCACCCGCAGATCGCCGCGCTGGGTACCCCGCAGCGGGGTGATGCCACGGCCCTTGATCGTGAGGACGTCGCCGCCCTGGACGCCCGGTCGCAGTTCGAGGTCGACCGGGCCGTCGAGCGACGTGATGGTGGTCGTCGTGCCCAGGATCGCATCGGGCATCGACACCTCGATGGTGGCGAGCAGGTCGTCCCCGTCGCGGCTGAAAACCTCGTGCGGGGCGACGGTGATCTCGACGTACAGGTCGCCGTTGGGCCCACCCGCCGGCCCGACTTCGCCCGAGCCGGGGAGCTGGAGTCGCAGCCCGCTCTCGACGCCGGCGGGGATGTCGAGGGACACCGTGCGACGGGCGCGGACCCGGCCCTGCCCCTGACACGTCGCGCACGGGTAAGGGATGGTGGTGCCGTACCCGTGGCAGATGCTGCAGGGCTGGCTGGTGACGACGTTGCCGAGGAGGCTTCGGACCTGGCGCTGCACATGGCCGGATCCGTGGCAGATGTCGCACGTGACCGGCGACGTCCCCGGCTGGCAGCACGACCCCTGGCAGGTCTCGCACAGCACGGCGGTGTCGACGTCGATGTCGCGATGGACGCCGAAGACGACGTCCCCGAGCTCCAGCGACACGCGCACCAGCGCGTCCTGTCCGCGCTCCCGGCGCGACCGCGGTCGTCCGCCCCGGGCACCGCCGCCGGCGGCGCCGAAGAAGCTCTCGAAGATGTCGCCGAAGCCTCCGAACCCGGCGGCTCCGCCGAACGGACTGTTGTCACCGCCCATGTCGTATCGCGCCCGCTGATCGGGGTCGCTGAGCACGTCGTACGCGTGGGTGACCAGCTTGAACCGCTCCGCAGCGTCGTCCCCCGGGTTCACGTCGGGGTGCAGCTGCCGGGCCAGGCGCCGGTACGCCTTCTTGATCTCGTCAGGGGTCGCCTCGCGAGAGACCCCCAGTACTTCGTAGTGGTCAGCCACTGTCGCCTTCCCCGCCGCGTGTCGCGCGGCATCGTGATGTCGGTGGCGCCGCGGTCAGCGGGCGCCGTCGTCCTCGTCGAGCAGGCGGGTGAGGTAGCGCGCGACCGCGCGCACCGCCGCCAGGTTGCTCGGGTAGTCCATGCGCGTCGGTCCGAGGACGCCCACCCGGGCGCGCTCCCCCGTCGCGTCGTAGTCGCTGGTGAGCACCGAGGCCTCGCCGAGGCCGAACGGCTCGTTCTCACGACCGATGCTCGCCGCCAGCCCGTGCTCGTCCGCGACCATCTCGCCCATAAGCCTGAGCAGCGTCACCTGCTCTTCGATGGCCTCCAGCAGCGGGTAGATGCTGCCCCGGAAGTCCGCTTCGCGCCGGGCGAGGTTCGCACTGCCGGCCATGACCAATCGGTCCTGCCGGAATTCCTCGAGCTCCTCACCGACGACGCGGAGGATCGCGGACGTCGCCGCGTCGCGGGCGGACGCGCCCGCGGTCGCGGAGCCGAGATGGTCGTCGATGCGCTGGACCCCGTCGCGCACGGCGCGCCCGACGAGCATCGTGCCGATCTCGGCGCGCATCCGCGCCAGATCGGACTCGTCGAACTCGCTCTGCACGAATGCCAGCCGCTGCGAGACGCGACCGGTGTCCGTGACGACGATCACCAGCATGCGTCCGTCCCCCAGCTGCACCAGCTCGACGTGCGACACCGTGGCACGCGCGAACGACGGGTACTGCACGATCGCCACCTGGCCGGTCAGCTGCGACAGCGCGCGCACCGTTCGCGCGAGGGCGTCGTCGAGGTCACCGGGCCCGTCCAGGAACGACGCGATCGCGTGCCGCTGGGCGGGGCTGAGCGGCCGGAGCTCCGCGAGATGGTCGACGAACACGCGGTAGCCCTTGTCCGTGGGCACGCGGCCCGACGAGGTGTGCGGGGCGGCGATGAGATCCTCGTCTTCGAGCAGGGCCATGTCGTTGCGGATGGTCGCAGCCGACACTCCGAACGCATGACGTTCGACGATGGCCTTGCTGCCGACGGGCTCTCGAGTGTCGACGTAGTCCTGCACGATGGCGCGAAGAACCTGCAGGCCTCTCTCACTGACCATGGTTCCCCCTTGCTGGCACTCGTCTTGCGCGAGTGCCAATATTACCGCGACGCATCGCCGCGATCGCGGACGGCCGTCACCTTCTCGCGTGGCGCCGTGTCACTCCGTCAGCGCGCGGGCGACGACGTCGGCCAGCAGGCGTCCCCGAAGCGTCGGGATCACCCGCCCCCTCACCGCTGCCGGGCCCTCGATGAGCCCGTCGGCGATCAGGCCGGCGACCGCGGACCGGCCTGCGTCGGACAGGTCGCTCACGTCCAGGCCGTCCTTGATGCGCGTGCGCAGCAGAACCCGCTCGAGGTGGAGCGTCGCGGCGTCCGGTCGTTCGCGCCCCGCAGCGGGCGACCCTCCGGCGGCGAGGCGCTGGGCGTAGGCGGCGGGATGCTTGACGTTCCAGAAGCGGACGCCGGCGATGTGGCTGTGAGCACCCGGCCCGAAGCCCCACCAGTCCGTGCCGCGCCAGTACGCGAGGTTGTGGCGCGAGCGGGCCCGGTCGGTCCGCGCCCAGTTCGAGACTTCGTACCACTCGAATCCAGCCGCGCCGAGCCGTCCGTCGACCAGTTCGTACATGTCGGCTTGCAGGTCGTCGTCGGGCATCGCCACTTCGCCCCGTCGGATGCGCCGCGCCAGCGCCGTGCCGTCTTCGATGATGAGGGCGTAGGCCGAGACATGATCGGGTTCGAGTTCGAGCACCGCGTCGATCGACGCGCGCCAGTCCTCCAGCGTCTCTCCCGGGGTGCCGTAGATGAGGTCCAGGCTCACCGCGAGGCCCGCCCGTCGCGCTGCGGCGACCGCCACGGCCACGCTCTCCGGCCGATGGGTTCGATCCAGGGTCCGCAGGACGTGCGGCACAGCGGACTGCATGCCGATGGAGAGACGGGTCACGCCGGCGGCGGCGAGCGTCTCGGCCACGCGGTCGTCGACGGTGTCGGGGTTCGCCTCCACGGTGACCTCTGCTCCCGGCGCCACTCCGAACTGCTCGGCGATGCCCCTGAGCATGCGGGCGAGGTCTCCGGGCGGCAGGAGCGTGGGGGTCCCTCCGCCGAAGAACACCGTCGACGCCGGTCGCCGGCCCCCCGCGCGGTCCAGGACGGCCCCGGCGAGGGCGATCTCGGCCAGCACGTCGTCGGCGTAGCGATCCTGGCGCGCGCCGCGCAGCTCACCCGAGGTGTAGGTGTTGAAGTCGCAGTACCCGCATCGGACTCGGCAGAACGGCACATGCACATATGCGCTGAAAGACACGGCGCGGTCGACGTCGTGACCTTCCGGCAGCGACCCGTCCTCGGGTACGGCCTCCCCCACCGGCAACGCGGCGCCCATCAGCGGCTCACGCGGGGGTGGCGTACAGGGGCGATATGGCGCGCAGGTAGCCGGTGAACAGCTCGCGCCGCCGGCGGCGCACCAACGCGGGCAGGAGCCGGTACAGGAGGGCCGCCGGGGCGTCGAACGCGCGGACGGTGAACCAGACCTCGTCGTTGTCGTACCAGTCGACCGTGAACGACTCCTCGCCGCTGACGACCGACCCGCCCACCGTGCCGAGCGCGAACCCCACGCGGCGCGGCTCCTCGATGGTGAAGATCACCCGCAGCTCGGCATCCGCCCGCTGCCCGCGGACACGGCCGTCGACTTTGATGGTCGTTCCGCCGGCGACGTAGGGCGTGCCGTCCTGGTCGAATCTCTGATCAGCGTCGGTGCGGCTCGGCGCGATCGCATTGCCCTCGGCGTCGAAGCTGACCCCGGCGTACATCGGGCCGGAGGCGGGGCGCACGTCGCTCAGCGTCAGACCGGCGCCGCGCTGGGCTCCCCACGAGAGCAGCGAGTCCGAGGCCGTGCGGAAACGGGCCTCTCCGCTGCCGATCCGCCACGATTCCTGGGCGGGGATGCTGCGCTCGGGCGGGTACTGCATCAGGTCCGGCGCCTGGCTGGCCCCGACAGCGGCATAGTCGACAGTCTCGTCCTTGAACGTCCCGCGGCGCATGATGTCAGCGTAGCCGCGGCCCCTGCGCGCCCGGTGTGAGCGGACGGTCGAGGCCGTGTGCTACTTCTTCTCCTTGCCCTCGACGTCGCCGGACAGCGCCGCGATGAACGCCTCCTGGGGGACCTCCACGCGGCCGACCATCTTCATGCGCTTCTTCCCCTCCTTCTGCTTCTCGAGCAGCTTGCGCTTGCGCGTGATGTCGCCGCCGTAGCACTTGGCCAGGACGTCCTTGCGGATGGCGCGGATGTTCTCACGGGCGATGATGCGGGCACCGATGGCGGCCTGGATCGGCACCTCGAACTGCTGTCGAGGGATGAGCTTGCGCAGCCGCTCGGTCATCATCAGACCGTAGGCGTACGCCTTGTCGCGATGCACGATCGAGCTGAAGGCGTCCACCTTCTCCCCCTGCAGCAGGATGTCGACCTTCACCAGGTCCGCCTCCTGCGTGCCGATGGGCTCATAGTCCAGGCTCGCGTAGCCCTGCGTGCGGGACTTGAGCTGGTCGAAGAAGTCGAACACGATCTCGCCGAGGGGCATGTTGTAGCGCAGCTCGACACGGTCCTCGCTGAGGTAGTCCATGCCCAGGAGCGAGCCGCGCCGCGATTGGCACAGCTCCATCACGGTGCCGACGTAGTCCTTGGGCGTGAGGATGGCCGCCTTCACCATGGGCTCCGACACCGTCGCCACCCGCCCGTCGGGATACTCGCTGGGGTTCGTGACGATCACGTGCTCGCCGATGTCGGTCTGCACGTCGTAGACGACGCTCGGCGCGGTCGTGATGAGGTCGAGGTCGAACTCGCGCGAGAGCCTCTCGGTGATGATCTCCAGGTGCAGGAGGCCGAGGAACCCGCAGCGGAAGCCGAAGCCCAGCGCCACCGAGGTCTCGGGCTCGTACTGCAGCGAGGCGTCCGAGAGCTTCAGCTTGTCGAGTGCTTCGCGCAGGTCGCCGTAGTCGCTGCCGTCGATCGGATAGATGCCCGAGAACACCATCGGCTTCGGGTCCGTGTACCCCGAGAGGGCATCGGATGCCGGTTTGCGGGCGTTCGTGATCGTGTCGCCGACCTTGGACTGCCGCACGTCCTTCACACCGGTGATGAGGTAGCCCACCTCGCCGACGCCGAGACCACGTGTGGGCGTCGGCTCGGGGCTGGACACGCCGATCTCGAGCAGCTCGTGCGTGGCGCGGGTGGACATCATCTGGATCCGCTCGCGCGGCTCGAGCTTGCCGTCGACCATGCGGACGTACGTCACGACACCGCGATACGAGTCGTAGACCGAATCGAAGATCATCGCGCGTGCCGGCGCGTCGGCATCGCCGACAGGGGCGGGGATGTCGCGGACGATCCGGTCCAGGAGCTCCTCGACGCCCTGGCCCGTCTTGCCGCTCACCCGCAGCACGTCCTCGGGGTCGCCGCCGATCAGGCCCGCCAGCTCGAGGGCGAACTTCTCGGGGTCCGCCGCAGGAAGGTCGATCTTGTTGAGCACCGGGATGATCTGCAGATCGTTCTCGAGCGCGAGGTACAGGTTCGCGAGCGTCTGAGCCTCGATCCCCTGGGCGGCGTCGACGAGGAGGATCGCCCCCTCGCACGCGGCGAGGGACCGAGACACCTCGTACGTGAAGTCCACGTGGCCGGGCGTGTCGATCATGTTCAGGGCGAACACCGAGTCCGCCGCACCCTCGACGGGCACCGACCACGGCATGCGCACCGCCTGCGACTTGATCGTGATGCCGCGCTCGCGCTCGATGTCCATGCGGTCGAGGTACTGCGCCCGCATGTCGCGATCCGACACGACACCGGTGATCTGCAGCATCCTGTCGGCGAGTGTCGACTTGCCGTGATCGATGTGGGCGATGATGCAGAAATTGCGGATGCGCTCGGGGGGCGTGGCCGCGGGCTCGAGCGTGGTGTGGGCGCGGGGGGACATGTCCGTCGAATTCTACCGGGCGGGGCGACGCCCGATCGCTCAGAGGGTGATTAGCGTGGAACCATGGTTGTGCAGGTGGTCCTCGTTCACGGCATCCGCACGTCTTCGACGATGTGGCGCGCGCAGACCGCGTATCTCGAGGCGCGCGGCAACCCGGTGACGGCGGTCGACCTGCCCGGTCACGGCACCCGCATGGGCGAGACCTTCACGCTCGAGGGCGCCATCGACACCGTCGACGCGGCGGTGCGCGCCGCCGCCGGGCGCGGTCCGGTCCTGCTGGTCGGTCACTCGATGGGCGGTCTCGTGTCGATCGAGTACGCCGGCGCCCCCGAGCGACCCCCGATCGCCGGCTTCGTCGCGGCGTCGTGCACCGCGGTGCCGCGCGGCGTCGGGCTGACCGCGTACCGCTTCCTGGCCCGGGGCCTGGACCGGCTCCCCGGACGGGGGCAGTGGCTGGCCGACCGCGTGCTCGATCGGACCCTGCCCCCCGAGACGCGCTTCGACTTCGGCGCCGGCGGGTACGCCTACGACATGCAGGACGTCGCCCTGCGCAGCCTGTCGGTGCTGGACCTGCTGACGGCCCTCCACCGCATCGACGCGCCCATGTGGTTCGTCAACGGCCAGTACGATCAGCTGCGCGTCAACGAGAAGCTGTTCCTGGGAATCGCCCGCCACGCCGAGCTGGTCGTGGTTCCGCGCACGACGCACCTCGTGACGGCCATGCGGCCCGACGTGTTCAATGCCGTGCTGAACGTCGCGCTCACGACACTCGAGCGAACCTGATAAACTCGCTGATTGGCTTGCGTGTGGGTTCTTCCCTCACGACCGTCGCGCGGTGCCCCTCTCGTGCCAACCGACAACACCATCGATCAAACTCCGAACGAAAGAACGTCGACACGTGGCGAACATCAAGTCGCAGATCAAGCGCAACAAGACCAACGAGAAGGCGCACGAGCGCAACAAGGCCGTCAAGAGCGAGCTGAAGACCGAGGTGCGTCGCACCCGCGAGGCCGTCGCCGCAGGCGACAAGGCCGCCGCCGAGAAGGCTCTCGCGAAGGCGTCCAAGAAGCTCGACAAGGCCGTGAGCAAGGGCGTCATCCACGAGAACCAGGCCGCCAACCGCAAGTCGGCGATCGCCAAGCAGGTCGCCGCTCTCTGAGCCCGCGCTGCAGACGAAGGCCCGCCCCGGAAGGGGCGGGCCTTCGTCGTTCCGGTCACCGACCGCGACCGACAGCGGGCCGCCCTCAGCGCTGAGCGATGCTCTCGCCGCGCGTGGCGATGACGGTCACCAGGCGCTCGAGTGCGAACACGGGGTCCCGTGACGCGCCCTTCACCTCGGCATCTGCGCGCGCCGCGGCCTGGATGGCCGTGCCGAGCGAGGATTCGGTCCAGCCGGAGAGGTCCCGGCGCGCACGATCGACCTGCCAGTCCTTGAGTCCGATGCGGGCCGCCAGCGCCGCCGCAGGCTCGCGACTGCCGGCCACCCGAGCCATGGTGCGAAGCTTCGACGCGATCGCCGCCACCATCGGCACCGGGTCGGCGCCCGAGGCCAGCGCGTGCCGAAGCGCGAGGAGAGCTTCGCCGTAGCGGCCCGCGATCGCCGTGTCGGCCACCGTGAACGCCGAGGTCTCGACGCGACCACCGTAGTAGCGCTCGACCACCTCGTCCGTGACGTCCCCGTCGACGTCGGCGATCAGCTGCTGACAGGCTGCGGCGAGTTCGGTCACATCGTCCGCGAAGGCGGAGACGAGGGTCCGCAGGGCGGTCGGCGCGATGCGGCGGCGCGCCGCCTGGAACTCCCCTGCCGCGAAGTCGAACCGGTCGGATTCCCGTTTGATCGCGGGGCAGGCGATCTCGACGCCGCCGCCTGTCCCCGCGCGAACGGCGTCGAGGAGCTTCTTGCCGCGCACGCTCGCGCCGGTGTGCCGGAGGATCACGGTGGCACCGTCCTGCGGTGCCTCGAGATAGGAGATCGCCTCGGCGAGGAAGGCATCGGAGCACTTCTCGACACCCGTCACGCGAACGAGGCGCGGCTCGCCGAACAGCGACGGAGACGTCAGCGCCAGGAGGGATCCCGGGCCGTAGTCGTCGGCACGGACGTCCGAGACCTCGAGGCTGGCGTCCTCGGCGCGCAGGTACTCCCGCACGCCGGCGATCGCGCGCTCGGCGCACACGTCCTCGGGGCCCGAGACCAGCACGATGGGCGCCGGCTGCGGGGTTCGCCACGAGATCTGCGGAATCGCGCTTCGCGTCTTCGACGCGGGCCGACGCGCGCTGTATGCCATCCCCTCAGCCTAGTCAGCGGGCACGACACCGTCCCGCTCGCGCCACACGCGCAACCCCTCATCGGTCGCCCACACCGCCACCATGCCGTGGCGATCGGTTCGCGAGAGGTGCGCGCCGATCCCGCCGAGGAGATCGATCACCTCGGCCCGGGGATGCCCGAATGTGTTGCCGGCACCGACCGTGATGACGGCGGCCGCGGGCCGGGCCTGCCGGTACAGCTCGGCGTACTGGTCTGCACTGCCGTGGTGGGCGACCTTCACCAGGTCGTACGGGGGGTCCCAGATGGCGTCGCGCACCAGACCCTCCTGTGGGGAGGCCGAGAGGTCGCCCAGCAGGAGCGAGTGCGGGATGCCGGCCCCGGCGATCTCGATGACGACGCTGGCGTCGTTGCCGGGCTCGTACGCGCGACTGTGCGCCCGCGGCCAGAGCACCCGCCATCGCGCGTCGCCGAGGACTCCGGTCATCCCGGCGTGTACGGGCGCCGCCGTGGCCCCCTCCGCCACCAGCGCGGCGATCGTCTGCCGGCCGTCGGCGTCGGCCGGTCCATGGATCACCGTCCCGACGCGGCCGGCGAGCACGGACGCCGCGCCCGCGTGATCGGCGTCGAAGTGCGTCAGCACGAGCAGGTCGACACTGTGGACACCCGCGCGCGCGAGGCATGAGGTCAGCGCCTCGGGGTCGGGTCCCGTGTCGACGACGGCGACCCGGGCGGCGCTGCGGAGCACGAGCGCGTCACCCTGGCCCACATCGCAGGCCAGCACCGCCCACTCCGGCGGGAGAGTCCAGGGTGCGGCCCACGTCGTGAGCATGGCTGCGCCGATGACGACTCCGGTCACCGCCGCCAGTCCCGCGCCGACGAGACCGCGCAGCCTTCCGCCATGGGGGCGCGAGATCACCACGGCGACGCCGGCGCCCACGCCCGCGAGAAGACCCGCTCCCGCGAGCCCTTCCACCCACGGTATGGAGCCGAACGGCAGTGAGGTCACCGTGAGAGCGGTGCCTGCGATCCAGGATGCGGGGAGCCACGCGAGAGCTGTGAGGCCGTCGGCGACGACGGGCACCGGCCCGGCGAGGCATGCCAGCAGTCCGATGATCGTCGCGGCCGGCGCCGCGGGGCCCGCGAGCAGGTTCGCCACCACCCCGTACGTGGGGACAACCGGCTCGATCAGGACGAGCAGGGGGCCGCACGCCAGCTGCGCCGCCAGCGGCACCGAGAGGGCGAGTGCGAGCGGACGCGGCATCCGGCAAGCAAGTCCGGCCGCCAGCGGCCGCGCGAGCAGGAGCAGCGATGCGGTCGCGCACGCCGAGAGGGCGAAGCCGAGGGACGATGCCAGCCACGGGTCGACCGCCAGCAGGAGGCCCACCGCGAGCGACAGCACCGCCATTCCGACTCCCGTCCGGCCCAGGAGCAGTCCCGCCATGGCGATGCCCGCCATCGTCGCGGCGCGCACCACGCTCGGCTCGGGCGTCACCAGGACGACGAACCCCGCCAGCGCGAGCGCCGACGCGCCCACCCGCGCGGCCCGAGCGGCCCCGAGGGCGGCGCACAGGGCGAACACGATCCCGACGACGAGCGCGCAGTTCGCACCCGAGACGGCGGTGAGATGCGACAGGGAGGCGGCCTTCATCGCCGCATCGAGCTCGTCGCTCACCGCGCTGGTGTCTCCGACGGCCAGCCCCGGCACCAGGCCGCTTCCCGGACCCGGGAGGCCGGCGGCCGAGCCGACGAGCCCGCGCCGCAGCTCCGCCGCGACGAGAAGGATCGGCGGCGGCGGAGCGCGGAGCGAGATTCCGCCTTCGGCCGCGGAGACCACGAACAACGCCCGATCGGAGGGTCTGGCGTCCCGGACGGAGCCGGCGACGCTGATGGCGCTGCCGACGTCGAGCTGACCCGCCTCCCCGGCGTCCATCCACACCGTGACCGCCACGGCCGTCCGACGAACCTGCTCACCCGCGCGGATGCGCTCGGTGACGGCGTCGAACGCCACCCTCCCGCCCGGGCGCGGCTCCACCTTCCCCGAGACGACGGCGTCGACCTCGACGTGGCGTCCGGACCCGCCTGCCACCTCACGCGCGGCGGCACGGGCGGGCTCTGCGGCAGCGACATGGGTCGCGGCCGCGGCGGCGAGCGAGAGGGCGAGGACCGCGACGACGAGCCGGCGTCCCGTCGTTCGCGTGCGGACCACGGCTGCGGCGACGAGGACGACCAGGGCGGCGCACCACGCGCACGCCCCGATCGTCGGCGCGGTGTCAGGGTGGGCGATCGTGATCCCGGCTGCCAGCCATGCGGCCGCGGCGACCGGCACGAGCCGCAGCGCGCGCTGCAGGTCGGCGGTCACACCGTCACCAGATCGCGGAGGCCGGCGAGGACCGCGTCACCGATGCCCGGCACCGCGAGCAGATCGTCCACGCTAGTGAATCGTCCGTTCTCCTCCCGCCAGTCGATGATCCGCTGCGCGAGTGCGGGACCGATGCGCGGCAGCGTGTCGAGGGCGCTCAGGTCCGCGGTGTTCAGGTCGATCAGGCCGGCGCCGGTCCCGGGCGGCGCAGCCGCGCCGGCGAGAGGAGCACCCGCGCCCTGCGCGCCCTCGCTCGCCTCGCCCTCGACCGCGACGTGCAGCTGCTCTCCGTCGGCGAGCGGTCGCGCGAGGTTGACGGTGGCGCGGTCGGCGTCGCTCGTGAAGCCGCCTGCGACGGCGACGGCGTCCACGACTCGCGCGTCCGCCGGCAGAACGTAGAGTCCCGGAGCGCCGACGGCACCCGAGACGTGCACGTAGAGCTCGCGTGCAGAGCGCTCCTCGCTCGGCGCGGCCGAGTCCTCCGCCGGTTCCATCGGCACGACGTCGACCGGCGATGCCGCGCTGCGGACGAGCCCGATCCCCACCGTCACCGCCAGTGCAGCAATGACGAGCACGACCGCGGCGCCCAGACCGAGGCGGCGCCGGGCGTCGGCCGGCGCTTCCCCCTCAGCGTTGCCCACGCCTCGCAGTCAACCCTGCACCCACCGGCGGGCCGCGCGCCCGAGCGTATCCGTGGACGGGCGCGCGGCCGAGAGCGTTTGGGGAGGAGAAGCTAGCGGGTGCTGAAACTGACCACCTTGGGCGGGCGGACGATCGCACGGACGATCTGCTTGTCGCCGAGCGATCGCACCACGCGCTCATCGCCTCGGGCCAGGGCCTCCAGCTCGGCGGCGTCGATGCGCGCCGACACGTCGAGCGTCGCACGTACCTTGCCGTCGATCTGCACGACGGCCGTCACGGAGTCCTCCACGAGCAGCGTCGTGTCGGGGGCCCGCCACGGCACCAGGCCGACGAAGGGCTCGTAGCCGAGGATCTCCCACATCTCCTCCGCGGTGTGGGGCGCGACGAGGTCCAGCACCATGGCCGTGACCTCGGCGGCTTCCCGCACGGCGGGGTCTGCGGGGCCCGCGCCGGTGTCGATCGCTTTGCGGATCGCGTTGACGAGCTCCATGAGACGAGCGACGACGACGTTGAACTTGGTCTGCTCGACCAGCCCGGGAGTGTCGGCCAGCAGGCGGTGGGTGACGCGGCGGAGGGAGGCGTCGCCCTCGGCCCACACCACGTCCGGCTCGCTCGTGACGTCGCGGGCGACGCGGAGCGCGCGGGCGAGGAATTTCTGCGCCCCCGTGGTCGAGACGTCGTTCCAGTCCTTGTCGTCCTCCACCGGCCCGGCGAAGGCCAGGGCGACGCGGAGCGCATCGGCGCCGTGGGCGTCCAGCTCGTCCTGGAAGAGCACGAGGTTGCCCTTGCTCTTGGACATCTTCGCCCCGCCCAGGATCACCATCCCCTGATTGATGAGGCTCGAGAAGGGCTCAGTGAACTCCACCAGTCCCATGTCGAACAGGACCTTGGTGAGGAAGCGCGCGTACAGGAGGTGGAGGATCGCGTGCTCGACACCGCCGATGTAGAAGTCGACGGGTCCCCACTTGTCCGCCTCGCGGGTCGAGAACGGCTCGTCGGTGCTGGTGGGTGAGAGATAGCGGAGGAAGTACCACGAGCTGTCGACGAAGGTGTCCATCGTGTCGGGGTCGCGGCGGGCGGGTTTCCCGGACTCGGGGTCGACGGTCGTGACCCACTCGGCCGCGCCGCCGAGCGGCGAGGTGCCTTTCGGGGTCAGATCCAGGTCCTTGGCCTCGGGGAGGCGGATCGGCAGCTGGTCATCCGGAACCGGGACGATGCGCCCGTCGTCGGTGTGCACCATGGGGATGGGCGTCCCCCAGAATCGCTGACGCGAGATGAGCCAATCCCGCAGGCGATAGGTCTTGGCCGCCCGGCCATCGCCCGAAGCCTCCAGCTGGTCGATCATCCGCGCGATGGCGTTGCGCTTGGAGAGACCGTCCAGCGACGCGGAGTTGATCATGCGCCCCTCGCCCGTCAGCGCGACGCCGGTCCGGGCGGGGTGGATGTCATCCAGACCGTCGCCCGCCAGCGACGGGTCGACCGGCTCGCCGTCGGCATCGAGCTCGATGACCGGAATGGCGCCGGTGATGGGCGCTGTCGTGTCGACGACCACCTTGACGGGCAGGTCGAACGCGCGCGCGAAGTCGAGGTCTCGCTGGTCGTGCGCGGGCACGGCCATCACCGCGCCATGACCGTAGTCCGCCAGCACGTAGTCCGCGGCCCAGATGGGCAGGCGTTCGCCGTTGACGGGGTTGATCGCGTACCGCTCCAGGAACACACCGGTCTTGGGCCGATCCGTGCTCTGCCGCTCGATGTCGGTCTCGCGCTGCACCCGGTCGAGGTAGTCCTGGAAACGCATGCGAGCCTCGGCGGACGCGCCCGAGGCCAGTTCGGCCGCGAGGTCGCTGTCCGGGGCCACGACGAAGAAGGTCGCGCCGTGCAGCGTGTCGGGTCTCGTGGAGAAGACCGTGATCTTCTCGTCGCGTCCCTCGATCTCGAAGTCGATGTCGGCACCGACCGAACGACCGATCCAGTTGCGCTGCATCTGGATGACCTTCTGCGGCCAGAACCCCTCGAGCTGATTCAAGTCGTCCAGCAGCCGGTCGGCGTAGTCGGTGATCTTGAAGTACCACTGCGTCAGCTTCTTCTTGATCACCTCGGCGCCGCACCGCTCGCAGCGGCCGTCGACGACCTGCTCATTGGCGAGCACCGTCTGGTCGTTGGTGCACCAGTTGACCGGACTCTCTTTCCGGTAGGCCAGACCGCGCTCGTACATGCGCTGGAAGAGCCACTGATTCCAGCGGTAGTACTCGGGGTCGCTCGTGTGGAGCACACGACTCCAGTCGAACGACACGCCGTACTGCTGGAAGCCGGTCTTCTGCTGCGCGATGTTGGCGTACGTCCAGTCGCGGGGGTCGGCTCCGCGCTTGATCGCGGCGTTCTCGGCGGGGAGGCCGAACGAGTCCCACCCGATCGGGTTCAGCACGTTGTAGCCGCGGTGCCGCCACGCCCTCGCGACGATGTCCGAGTAGAGGTAGTTCTCCGCGTGACCCATGTGCAGGTCGCCCGAGGGATACGGGAACATCGCCAGGACGTACTTGCGCGGGCGCGTGTCGTCGTCTCCCCCCGCACGGAACGGATCGGCCTCGGCCCACCGGGCCTGCCATTTCTGCTGCACGGCGTGGGTGTCGTGCCCGCTCTCGGCGGGCACGGCGGTTTCGGGCGAAGTCTGACTCACGGAGCGGGTACCAATCCTGGGCATGACGGAGACGCGGAGCGCAGGGACCAGGCTACCGGACCTCCACGCGGGCCCACTCGGCCGGCAGACCCGCCCCGAGGGCGGCGAGCGGTCCGCGCGCCTTGAGAGCGACCTCCCCGACCTCTTCCCAGGCGGCGGACTTCCAGGTGATCCCGCCGCCGGCACCGACGTAGGCCCCGTCCTCGTGGAGGACGATCGACCTGATGACCATCGCGAGATCGAGGGTGCCGTCATCGCCGACCCAGCCGAAGCATCCGGCGAACGCGCCCCTCGACGCACCCTCGAGATCGTGGAGGATCGTCATCGCCGACAGCTTGGGTGCGCCGGTCATGCTGCCTGCGGGAAACGCGGCATCGAGCAGATCGTCGACGGTGATGCCGGGGGCGAGCCGCCCCGACACGGTGCTCACGAGCTGATGAACCGCCGGATAGCTCTCGACCTCGAGAAGCGCGTCGACGCCGACCGACCCCGGCGTGCACACGCGCGACAGATCGTTGCGCATCAGGTCGACGATCATGATGTTCTCCGCACGCTCCTTCTCGCTCGTCCGGAGCTCCGCGATGAGAGCGGCGTCCTCCTCTGCGGTGGCGCCGCGACCCCGCGTTCCCTTGATGGGGGACGTCGACACCCGGCCGTCTGCGACCTGCAGGAAGCGCTCCGGACTCGCACTGGCCAGCGCCCGCCCGGCGCACCACACCAGACCCCCGTGATGCGCCGGATGAGCGGCACGCAGGCGGGCGTAGACAGCGGTGCGGTCGAATCCGCCCGCAACGTCGAAGCGGGTGGTGAGGCACAGCTGGTAGGCGTCCCCCTCGCGGATCGCCCCCCGTGCGGACTCGATGAGCGCCGCGTACTCGTCGGGCCCGTGCCGGGCGTTCGCGCGGACGACGCGATCGGATGCCGGGGCGTCCGTTTCTCGACGGGCACCGGCCGCGCGGGTCGCCAGGGCGGCCGCCTCGCTCGCGGGGGCCACCGCCCACGCACGTCGGCGGGCGTGGTCGAAGGCCACCCACCGCGTGGCGCGGATCCACAGCGCGGATTCTGCGCCCCGCCGATGGACCGGTGCGCCCGCCCTCGCGGCGGCATCCTCGTAGTCGAACCAGCCCACCCGTCCCCCACGGAACGGACCGGCCGGCCAAGGGGTCCGCGGCTCCGATGCCAGACGCGCGGGACGGACCTCTTCCGCGGCGACGGGCGCCCCCTCGCCGACGAAACTCCAGCCTTCCTCGGAGCGCGGACCGGCATCCAGCCAGAATCCCGCGTACGCCCGGGCGAAGATCCCGCCGTGCACGTCGGCGGGGTCGGCCCACCTCGCCAGGGGCACGGCGACCAGCGAGTCGGTCATCTTCCCAGGCTAGGGCCCTCGATCGCGCTCTAGGCTCGTGGCGTGAACGAGTTCCTGACATGGCTCCTGGATGCCGTGCAGAGCGTCGACCCGGTGCTGCGCACAGTGCTGGCCGGACTCGCGATCATGCTCGAGACGAGCGTCCTGATCGGACTCATCGTGCCGGGAGACACCATCGTCATCGTCGCCGGCACCGCGGTGGCCTCACCCCTCGAGGGGGTCCTCCTCGGTGTATCGGTGGTGCTGGGCGCCCTCATCGGCGAGAGCATCGGCTTCTGGCTCGGCCGCCTCCTCGGCCCCGCCATCCGCCGCTCCCGGCTCGGGCGCCGGATAGGCGAAGCGAACTGGGTCCGATCCGAACGCTACCTGCGCCGTCGAGGCGGGCCGGCGATCTTCCTCTCGCGGTTCCTGCCCGTCCTCCACTCTCTCGTGCCCCTCACCGTCGGCATGAGCGGATTCCCCTATCGGCGCTTTCTGGCGTGGACCCTGCCGGCATGCACGCTCTGGGCCGTGCTCTACGTGTCGGTGGCCGCCGCGGCGGCGGGCACCTACCGCGAGCTCTCCGAGACCCTGCACTCGGCGGGATACATCTTCGTCGCGATCATCGCTGCGTTCCTGGTGCTGATATGGCTCAGCAAGAAAGTCATCGAGCGGGTGGAGCGCAAGCACATCGACGCGGACGACCGCCACGCCGACACGGTTCAGGACGACGTGAAAGACTGACGGGGATGCCGAACTCCGACGCCTCCCTGCGCCCCGACGTCCTGTGGCTCGCCCGGTTGGAGCACCGATTCCACTCGTGGCGAGAGCGCCGGGCCCGCGCGCGCGGCCTCACGCCGAGCGTGACGCCGTTCCCCGGCTACGCGCGCACCGACTGGGTGCGCGTCCTCGGGAGGGTGCTGATCCTCCCGCCGTCGCCGCGACCGGGCAAAGGCGAGTTCGCGAGCGTGCGCGGCTGGCGCAGCTTCGCGGCCGTCCCCATCGGGTTCGCCCAGGTGCAGGTCACGATCGGCGGTGTCACCCACGAGGTCGTCTCCGATCGGGGCGGCGTCATCGACGCGGTGCTGCCGGCGAGCCTCGAGCCCGGGTGGCAGACGTTCACGATGTCCGTGGAGGGGGGCGACCCCGTCGAGACCCGCACGTTCGTCGTCGCGCCCGATCAGAAGTTCGGGATCGTGTCGGACGTGGACGACACGGTCATGGTGACGGCGCTTCCTCGACCGCTCATCGCGGCGTGGAACTCCTTCGTGGTCGACGAGCACGCCCGTCAGCCGGTGCCGGGGATGGCGGTGCTCCTGGAGCGCATCGTGCGGGAGAATCCGGGTGCGCCGCTGATCTACCTCTCCACCGGCGTGTGGAATGTGGCGCCGACGCTCATCCGCTTCCTGCGACGCCACCTGTTCCCGTCGGGCGCCATGCTGCTGACGGACTGGGGCCCGACGCACGACCGCTGGTTCCGCAGCGGCAAGATCCACAAGTCCACCAATCTGCGTCGCCTCGCCCAGGAGTTCCCGGACGTGAAGTGGCTGCTGATCGGCGACGACGGCCAGCACGATGACGAGCTCTACACGACCTTCACCAGCGAACACCCCGGAAACGTCGCAGGCGTCGCCATCCGCCGGCTCTCACCCGCCGAGGCGGTCCTCGCGGGTGGCCGCACCGCGGTCAACGACCACTCCGCGGCGGCGGTCCCGTGGGTCACCGAATCCGACGGCGCGGGCCTGCTCGAGCGGCTCGAAGACGTCGGGATCGTCGAACGCTGACGATGTCGTCGGGCGGCCGTACGCTGGGGGCATGTGCGGACGTTTCGTCGTGGCGGCAGTCGGATCCGAGCTGGTCGGCGTTCTCCGCGTCGACGTCGAGGGCGACGACCTCCCCGCACCGTCCTACAACGTCGCTCCCACCGATCGCGTCGCGATCGTGCTCGACTCCGCCAACACGGAACCTCCCACCCGGCGTCTGGAATCGGCGCGATGGGGGCTGGTGCCCGGCTGGGCGAAGGACCCCTCGATCGGCGCGCGGGCATTCAACGCCCGCTCCGAGGAGCTCGAGGACAAGCCCATGTTCCGCGGAGCGCTCGCCAAGCGACGCGCGGTCGTACCGGCATCCGGCTATTACGAATGGAAGCGGGAAGGGGATGCGAAGGTCCCCCATTTCATCCATGCCGCAGACGGCTCCCCCGTGTTCCTGGCGGGGCTGTACGAATGGTGGCGCGATGAGTCCAAGGCGGACGACGACGCGGATCGCTGGCTGCTGAGCTTCACGATCCTGACCCGGGACTCGATCGGGCGATTGGGCTCCATCCATGATCGGATGCCGCTGTTCATGGATCCGGACCATGCCGACGCCTGGCTCGATCCCACCACCGACAATGTCCGTGATGTGCTGGACGCCGCCATCGACGCGGCTCCGGCGGTGGCCGAGACCCTCGACGACCATGTCGTGGGAAAGGCGGTGGGGAACGTCCGCAACAACGGTCCCGAGTTGATCGAGCCGCTTCCCCGTACCGATCAGCCGACCGGCTCGCACACCTGACACGGCAGCATCGCGCCTCCCGCATCCGCGATCCGCAGGCGCAGTTCCATGACCCGCTGCGCCGCGTCGTCGAGACGCTCGGCGGGCAGAGAGCCGTCCGCGACGGCGTCGGCGATGCCGGCGGCGATGCGCGGCGCCGTGCGCGCGTCCGAGAACATGACCGTGAGCACCATGTCGTTTCCCGCCGCGATGGCCCGCACTCCGTTGCGCACGGGATCTCGCAATGAGCGGGCACCCGACGCCTGGAGCATCCCCAGGTCGTCGGTGATCGCCACGCCGTCGAATCCGAGATCCTCGCGGGCGATGCGGTGCCACTCCGGGGAGAGCGACGCCGGCGCGTCATCCACGTCGGTGTAGGCGAGATGACCGAACATCAGCAGCGGCGCGCCCGCCTCGACGCCGGCGACGAACGGACGCCCGTCCGTTCTCTCCCACGCATCCCGCGACAGCGAGGTCCGTGGGATGCCGACGTGCGAATCCCCGGGAGCCGCACCATGGCCCGGGAAGTGCTTCAGCGTGGAGAGCACCCCGGGCGCCTCACCCGCGACGGCGGCGGCGACGCGGTCGGCGGTCTCCGACGGGGTGGTCCCGAGGGATCGGCGATGGATGAAGGACGCTCGGTCTGGCGCCACGTCGGCGACGATGCCGAAGTTGACGCCAATGCCCGAGCGCATGACGAGCGCCGCCCGGGCCGAGAATGCCTGTTCGGCCTCGTCCGGCGTGGCCGATTTGAGCGTCAGCGATGACGGGAACCCGTCCCACGGGAGCCGAGTGACGTCGCCGCCCTCCTGATCGATGGCCAGCAGCGGCGGCAGGCTCTGGTCGACGGTGAGCGCCGCGGTGATCTCGCGAAGGCGCTCCTCATCTCCGGGCACGTTCGCTCCCATGAGGATGAAGCCGCCGATGCCGGTGTCGCGCATGTATGCGGCCAGCCGATCGGGGTCCGTGCCTGCGACGTGTCCCATGACCACCGATGCGGCCCGTTGCTCGACAGACATGGCGGCGACGATGTCCTCGGCCGTGCGCGAGGTCGACTCGTCGTCGGCGGCTATCACGTGGACCGACGCGTCCGGCGCGGCCGACGAGAGCCAGGATGCCTCTTCCGCCGCGGGCGACGCGTGCAGCGCGAGGGCCGTCGACAGGGCAGCCATGCCGGACGCGATCGCGAAAGCACGGTTCAGGCGAGGCATCCTTCCAGCCTATGCGCCGCACCTCACGGAGAGGACACCGCGGCCTCGAGCGCGGCCAGGTCGATCCGCCGCATGTCGAGCATCGCCTGGACGGCGCGATGGGCGCGAACGGGGTCGGGATCGCGGATCAGTTCGACCAGTCGGTCGGGGATGATCTGCCACGACAGACCCCAGCGGTCCTTGAGCCAGCCGCACGGCTGCTCCTGGCCGCCGTCCGCCGTCAGAGCGTCCCAGTAGCGGTCGATCTCGGACTGGTCGGCACACGAGACATACAGGGAGACCGCCTCGGTGAACGGGAACTGGGGACCGGCATCCATCGCGAAGAAATCACGTCCGCCGAGCCGGAAATGCGCGTGCATCACCGCGCCGCCCATTCCCGGCACCTCGTCGGGATAGCGACCGATCGACACGACCTCCGAGTCCGGAACGAGCGACGTGTAGAACGCGATCGCCGCTTCGGCGTCGTGGTCGAACCACAGGAACGGGGTCACGGCGGTCATGGGCTGCCTCCAGACGTCGCGTCCACTCTGGTGTGCCCACCGTCGTGTGGTCAAGGACACAGGGCCGAAACCGCGAAACGCCCCCGGAATCCGAGGGCGTTTCGTGCGGTGGACCTGAGGGTGTCCGGGTTCACGACATATGTCACAGGTGATGTGTCGCTGGTGTCTCGCGACATAGGTCACAGTCCGATGCATGTCGAAGCATCGGGTCGTGGTCCTGAAGATCATCGCGAATCAGCTCACCGTCACCGAAGCGGCCGTGCAGTACGGGTTGTCGCGGAGGCAGCTGCATCGACTCCTGGCCCGTTACCGGGAGGGCGGTATCGAGGCCGTCGATCCGCAGTCGCGGCGACCGAAAACAAACCCGCACGCCACGCCACCCGAGGTTGTCGAACGCGTCCTCCGTCTCCGCGCGGAACTGATCGCTCACGGGTTCGATGCCGGGCCGGTCACGATCTCCTGGCATCTGGATCGTGAAGGGCTTCCCGTCCCGTCGCACGCGACGATCCACCGCATCCTGACCCGAGCGGGGCTGATCACCCCGGAACCGCGCAAGCGTCCGCGTTCCTCCTACGTCCGGTTCGAAGCTGCCCAACCGAACGAGACCTGGCAGTCCGACTTCACCCACTGGCGTCTGGCGGATGGCACCGACGCGGAGATCCTGAACTGGCTTGATGACCACTCCCGACTGCTGCTGTCCTGCACCGCCCACCGCCCCGTCACCGGCGACGATGTCGTGACGACGTTCCTGGCCGCGACCGAGGAACACGGGATCCCCGCATCCACCCTGACCGACAACGGCCGGGTCTACACGGCACGGTTCGGCGGCGGACGAAACGCGTTCGAACACCTCCTGCCCGCCCTCGGGGTCAAGCAGAAGAACGGCTCACCCGGTCACCCCCAGATCCAGGGCAAGATCGAACGGTTCCATCAAACCCAGAAACGCTGGCTCGCCCAGCAGCCCACCGCGACCACGATCCTCGAGCTCCAAACACAGCTGGACCGGTTCCGCGTCGATTACAACGACCATCGACCGCACCGAGCCCTCGACCGCGCGACGCCCTCACAGGGGCGTGAGGAACGAACTGGTGACAGTTTCGGTTTAGGCCGCGAGTGTGAGCGGCTCGGTTAGCTTGGCTTCGAACTCGATGGGCGTCAACCCGCCGAGGGTGTCCTGGGCTCGCTGGCGGTGATACTTCCGCTCGATCCAGACGACGATGGCGAGGCGAAGCTCCTGCCGCGTCGCCCACCGCTGCTGGTTGAGGACGTTCGTCTGCAACAGTGACCAGAAGCTCTCCATCGCCGCGTTGTCCCCGGCCGCGCCGACGCGCCCCATCGATCCGACCATGTCGTGACGGCGCAGCTCGCGGGCCATCGCCCTGCTCCGGAACTGGCTGCCCCTGTCCGCGTGCAGGATGCAGCCGGCCACCTCACCGCGGCGGGTGACGGCGTTGCGCACGGCATCGACGGCGAGCTTCGCTGTCATCCGATCCGAGATCGAGTAGCCGACGATCCGGTTCGAGAACACGTCCTTGATCGCGCAGCAGTAGAGCTTGCCTTCGCTCGTCCAATGTTCCGTGATGTCCGTGAGCCAGAGCCTGTTCGGCGCATTGGCACGGAATACCCGTTGCACGTGGTCGTCGAACACGGGAGGGCCGGCCTTCTTGCCCTTGCCCCGCCGGCGGCGTTGCGCGGACGAGAGGATCCCGGCCTGCGAGCACAGCTTCCACGCCGTCCGGCGACTCATCCGCCAGCCAGCCCGGCGCGCCTCGTCGGCCAGGTATCGGTAGCCGAACGTCGGGTCCTCGTGGTGCGCATCGTGCAGCGCATTGATCCGATAGGCGCGGAGCACATCCGCGTCCCGGATCGGGTCGCCTCTCCACCGGTAGTAGGGCTGGCGGGCGAGCTTAAGGACCCGGCACGACACCGACACGGGGATCCCCGCGTCGGCGAGCTCAGCAACGAGCGGGTATGTCATTTTGGGGAGCCACCGAGGCGCAGGTTCGCCTGCGACAGATACGCCGCCGCTCGCCTGAGGACCTCGTTCTCCTGCTCGAGCAACCGGATCCGCTTCTTCAACTCCCGCGCCTCCGCTGCGTCTGCAGCGGTCTGACCAGGACGGTTGCCGTATTCGACGTCGGCCTGACGGAGCCAGTTCTGCAACGTCGCTTCGCTGATGCCGAAGTCAGTGGCGATCTGCTTGATGGTGACGCCGCTCTCGCGGCTACGAGCGACCGCGACAACGTCCTCGCGGAACTCTCTGGGATAGGGACCAGGCATGATGACATCCTCCCCGCCAGCGCCTCCCGGCACTAACGATCAGTTGTCACCAATTCCTTCCTCACGCCCGTTCATTCGGCCCGAAACGCCGCAGTCTGTTAGTCGCCTCCGCATCCGACAAACCCGCCCGGAGATCGGTTTCAAGCTCACGGACGGTCTGATCGACTGACCGATCGTGCCAGTCGGTTCGTATGGCAGCTGACGGATCCCCCGCGGCGTCCCTAGGTCTGACGTCCGGCAAGGGTCCTCCTAGGATTGGGCCAGGACATTACGCGAAGCGGATACCCAATCTGCGGCCGACTCAACGCTACCGGCATGATCCGATCAAAGCCACCGCTTCCACCTGAAGACGCCGTACAGCCCGGTGGCGACACCGACCATCAGAACGAGCGAGAAGGGGTAGCCCAGTTCCCACCCGAGTTCGGGCATGTACTCGAAGTTCATCCCGTAGACGGTGCCGACCAGGGTTGGGGCGAAGATGATCGCCGCCCACGAAGAGATCTTCTTGATTTCCTCATTCTGCGCGAGGTTGAGTTCTGTCATCCGCCGCATCTCGTCGTTCTGCCGTTGCGCGAGCAGCGTGACGTCAACGGTGAGCGCGTTCTCGAGGATGGTTCGGAACGACGCCGATCGCTCGACGATGCGGAGGGCGTGGTCAAGCACGCCCCGCAAGTAGCGCTGCAGTTCACTATCAACCTGGTACTTTTCTGAGCCGCGCAACAGCGCCTCGAGCATGCCGACCAGCGGCTGTGAGGCGCGTTGGAAGTCAATCACCTCGCGGGAGAGCTCATAGATGCGCCGTGACACGCCGTCTTCGTCAGCAAACAGCTGATTCTCAATCTCATCGATGTCGTTTTCCAGACCGGCGATAACTGGTCCGTACTCATCGACGACTTCATCGATAATGGCGTAGAGCACCGCCTCCGGCCCCATCGACAGCAGTTCGGGCGTGCTCTCCAGGCGGTGACGGACCTGAGCCAGGTTTGGGGACTCGGCGTGCCGAATAGTGGCAATGAAGTCCGGGCCGACAAACAGATGCAGTTCGCCGAACTCAACCTTTTCCACAGCATCGAGGTAGCGGGCCGGGCGCAGAACCACGAACAGGGTGTCACCGTAGCGTTCCAGTTTGGACCGCTGATGCCAGGTCAGCGCGTCCTGGACCGCGAGCGGATGCAGCGAAAACTCCTCGGCGACTGCGCGCACCTCGGCCTCGTTCGGCCGATACAACCCGATCCATGCCATCCCGCCACGAGATCGCATCGTTTCAAAGGTCTCATCCAGGTTCGCCGGGCTCTCTGTACGAACGCCGTTCACGTACACTTCGTTGTCAACTAACGCCATCATCATTCCCCCTTCGTCCAAGACTGAGCACAGCGCCGAATTGCGCTGCGAGCTGGAAGTGTGCACCGCTGATGCAGGTCAAGCCAGCATGGCACCACAGGAACGAGCCAAGTTGACGTGGAGATCGAGCACAGCGAAGCCGTGGGACATCGCTCAGGGCGACTAGCAACCTGCGAGCAAGAGTGGCAGACCATGCCGACTCCAAGTCACCGTGAGATTGCGCGAAAGACCCGCCCGCTCCCGTGTGGCATCAATCTCAGTGGCGCGAGTGCCCCGTTTCGGGGTAGTTAGTCATCTGCCGAAGAGGTTTCCCCAGCCCGGGATGTCGATGTTGGAGAGTTGCTCCCCGAAGCCACTGATGTTCTCTCCCCAGCCCGCGAAATTGTCTGTGGCTCCGGCAGCGAGGTCGCTCGCCCCACCAGCTAGATCGCTCGCCCCGCCGGCAATGTCGGTGGCCGTGGCGGTGACGTCCTCCAGTCCCGTGGCAAGCGCGGAAAGGTCGACCGCACCGGCAAGCGCATCGAAATCGACGCCCGCGGTGAGCGCTTCGGCAAGAAGGGGCGTGGCAAGGGCACTTCCGATCGCTCCGGTGGCGACGACAACCAAGAGCCCACCGGCAGCACCGGCGGCGGCCGCGCCGGCCTTCTGCCCGGTGGTGGCGTTTCCTGTTCGAGGGGTTCGAGCGAGGATCCTTGCCAGAACACCCGGCCGAGCTGCCTCGGCGCGGGTGGCAGTGCGGGCAAGATCAGCCGGTTGGGATGTGCGGGGCTGCTCTGCGAGGGGGAGTTCGGTCCGCAGTCGCGCCTGGATCTGGTTTCGTTCTGCGGGAGTGAGTCGGCGGAACGCAGCGGCGTGGATCCGCTCCAGCTGGGCAGGCTCGGCGGCATGAAGGAGGTATTCGTAACGGGCCACTGCGGCACGCTCGGGCGCGTGATCGTTTGCCGGGGGTGGGGTCAGCCCGACGGTGTTCGAGGGTGCAGTACCGGCGGGTGCGCCGGCAGGTGGGGTGAGCGGATGCTCGGGTCCCGGTGGCGGGACGGGTGTCGCCGGTCCGCTGACCGGGGCAGGCGGGGGGGCGCGGCGCCGGTGATGGGGCCCACCGCACCACGCAGTGTGCTTTTCCAGTCGCGGGGTGCGCTGCCGGTGGTCTTCGCAGGCGCTGGGGTCTTGTTGAGTGCCCGTTGGGCCAGGCCGGTGAGGCGGTCAAACATGGTCATGAGCGTCTTCCTTCTGTGTGGGTGCTGGGGTGCTGTGGAACGTGATTGCGCCTCTTCCGGGCGGGTGGTCGTCCCTCCTGCTTCACGAACGTTGGTCGATCCTGTGGCAGGTCAGGCGAGCGGGAGCCAGGCTACGGACATCACTCCCCACGCCTGGGCCCGACCAGCGGATGGTGGGAGGCGGAGGGAAGAACGTGTGGCTGAGTAGGCTTCGACGCGCACCTGCTCGGGGGTCAGCTCAACCCCCGCGGCGGCGGCATCCGCGAGCACCGCGGTGAGAATCTCGCTGTGCCGTCGAGCGCGAGAATGCAGCAGGACCGCCGGGTCGAGGCTGAACCCTGCCCGCTCCGGCTGCACGTGTACTCCCACATGGGCGGTGCGCTCTGCGAGGAGCCGTACCGCGGTGAACAGTCCGTTCCACCGGACTCTTTGGCGCGGCAGGGCGATGTGCACGCACAGATCACAGTCCCCGACGAACGAGCGGAGATCATTGGGCCATACGGGCGCTTCGACGATGACGCGGTCGATCGGGGTGGTGAGCTGACCGTGACGCAGCAAGCACAGATCGTGTTCTTTCGTAATCACGATCAGCTCCGATCCGGGCAGGCATCGTCGTGTAGCTGCACGCGCGCGCCCCAGTCATCAATCGGATGCAGCACACCGGTGGCCGCAGCAGTCCGGTCGATCACTGTCCGGGCGTCCCAGAATGGACCTCCCTCGACGATGAGGCACTGCCCAGCACCCACGTGCAGCTCGTTGCTCTTGCCGCCTAGCAAGACCCGCTGCCCCGCCGCGACGACAACTTCGGTCACTGATTGATCAGTGACCTCACGCAAGGTAACCGGATTGTCTCCGGCGTTGCGCAGGCTCCCGCATCCCGGCAGAGGTCCGCCGCAGCGGTCACCGACACCGACAGTCCACGCGACTACGAGGATCCCGGTCACCGCGAGCAGCGGCAACACAACCACTGCCACCGTCGAACCTCGGCGACCCCTCCTCACCGGCTGGGAATCGGGGGCCAGGGCCGCCGAGGGGTCACGGTCAGTCATCGGAACTCACCTTCCCATCTGCGCGCACTCTGCCCCGGCGGCGGAAGACCGGCTCGGCCGCAGCGAGCTCCTCGTCGCTGGCGAGCCGGAACGCTCCGGCAGCTTCGGTCTGCACCTCCCGGCGGCCTTGACCGCGGGTAGCGCGGAGGCTCGCGATAATCGAGACGGTGATGATGGTGGCGACCACGGCGAGACTGATGGTGGTGGGGATGTAGAGCACGTCCAGAAGCAACATCTTGATCCCGACCCAGATCAGGACGAACGCGAGTCCGACCTTGAGGTAGATGAACCGGTGGATGAGGTCGGCGAGGAGGAAGTACATGGCCCTCAGCCCCAGGATCGCGAACGCGTTGGCAGTGAAGACCAGGAACGGTTCGGACGTGACGGCGAAGATCGCGGGGATGGAGTCGACGGCGAAGATGATGTCGGTGATCTCCACCAGCACCAGCACTGCTAGCAGCGGGGTGGCCACGACGATCCCGGCCTTGCGGATAAGGAACTTCTGCCCGTGGTACGCGTCGGTCATCGGCACGAACCGGCGGAACACCTTCAGAATCTTGGACTTCTCCGGGTGAATGTGGTCGTTGCGGGAGCGGAACATCCGCCATCCGGTGTAGATCAGGAACGCGGCGAACACGTAAAGGATCCAGGAGAAGTTCTCGATCAGCGCGGCACCGGCGGCGATGAAGATGCCGCGGAAGATCAGCGCACCCAGGACACCGAGGAACAGTACCCGGTGCTGGTACTCGCGGGGCACGGCGAACGCGGCGAAGATGATCGCCCAGACGAACACGTTGTCCACCGCGAGGGATTTCTCGATCAGGTAGCCGGCGAAGTACTGCTGCCCGTACTCCGCCCCCCACAGCGACCAGACCAGCACACCGAACGCGACACCGAGCGTCACCCAGACGATCGACCAAACCGCGGCTTCCCGCACCCCGATCACATGCGCCTTACGGTGCGCGACCAGATCAACGGCGAGCATGACCAGGATCACACCCAGAACGGCGAACCAGGCCCACAAAGGGACAGTCATGACAAAGACCTCCACGAAAGATTCGTGAAGGTCTCATCGGCCTGGCGGGCCCCTGCGCACCGGATCCCGCGGAGGGAACGTATTGACGATGCGGAGCGAGGATTACTCCCCTTCTCGAGCCATCAAACAGGAGAAGCATGCTTCATGTCAAGTCTGCTCGCGAAACAGGTCCGGAGCCACGCTCTGCACATGGACGAGTTCCGGCCGCCGTGACGGCCGTCTGACGCGACTACGCTGAATCCCGGTTGCTCGTCAGCTACGCGGCGAAATACGGTGGGTGGGTGAAGGGTTCAGGATTCGACCTCGATGCGGGGCTCCGACGCTACCCGTGGGTGTCTCGGGCAATGAACGCGGAGGCCGTTTACGGGACCGTGCTGACCGCGGGTCTCATTTCCGCGTACTCTCTCTACAACCCGACACTGCCGGTCCTCATCGCCCGCACCATCGGGACCGTCCTCGTGTTCTGGGGTGCACACGTCTACGCCGAGATCGTCGGAAACCGTGCGATGAGCTGGCGGGAAGCGGTCCGCGAAGGACTGCAGCGCTCCGCAGGACTCCTGTGGGCACTCATCGTCCCGGTCGCCTGTCTGACCGTAGCCGTGTTCCTCGGACTCTCGATGAATGTCGCCGTGGACATTTCTCTGTGGGGAGGTGTCGTCAGCCTCGCCATATTGGGATGGTGGGCGGCCCGGCAACGCAATGCCTCCACGGTGGTGAAGGTGGCAACCGCCGCCGCAACGGCAGGAATGGGACTCGCTCTGATCGCCCTCAAGGCACTCGTGCACTGACCGCGTCCGGGTGCCCGTTCAGCCGAGCGACAACGAGCGGGTCTAGTGGATGTCCAGCAGTGCGCGGATCAGGTCGTCCACGGTATGCGCGGCGTTCGCGGGATGCCGCAGCGGACGGTCCTGATACAGGACGTAGTGGTTGCGTCGTCCGCGCTTCTCCCGCTCCAGATACCCAGCGTTCTCGAGATCGTTGAGGATCGTGAGCGCCGAGCGTGTAGAGATTCCGACCACCGCAGCGATATCACGGACGGTCGCGTCTGGGTTACCCTCAATCGCGAGCAATACGTGCGCGTGATGCGTCAAGAACGTCCACTCGGCCATCGCTCCCCTCCTCCTGCGTAGCGCCTACCGGCGAGCCCTTGCGAACGCGCGGCTGAGATCAGGCTGCGCTGGGCGCGTGTTCTGATGCATCCGACGCCGAGAAGACGGCCAGGAGTTCGCCGATGTGATGGCCCCGATCCAGGGGGTGCCGCAACGGACGGTCCGGGTTGAGCCGGTAGGTGTTGCGCCGCCCGACCCTCTCCCGGGTCAGGTACCCCTCCTGCTCAAGCTCACTGACGATGCGTTGCGCCGCACGCTCGGTCACCCCCACCAGGCTCGCGACGTCCCGCAACAGAATCTGCGGGTTGGCTGCCACGCACAGCAGAACATGGGCGTGATTGGTGAGAAAGGTCCACTGCGCCATCACCCCATCTTACCGTTCCACCCCACTTGTTTCCGCATACGCATTTACCGAATCACAATACGTGCTATGTTTTTCGTGTTTCCAGTGACAGGTGAAAGCGGGTGTGGTTGATGGGGAGTGTGGTCTTCACGATCGCGATAGCGGCACCGTGGGTCGGTGTCGTGGTCGCCGCCTTGCTCCCGGCATCGGCCGGGACCGTGGCGCGGGCCGCTGCATGGGCGACGGGAACAGGCGCCCTCGCTGCTATCGCCGCCCGGCTGCTGGCGGTACTAGCTGGGCAGCAGCCGCCGTCCGGGGGCCTCTGGGCCGGCGACGCGGTGGCGGTGCTGATGCTGACGCTGGTCTTGTGGTTGAGCGCGGTGATCCAGATGTTCGCGCTCCGCTACCTGCGCGGCGACCTACGGCAACGATGGTTCGCAGTGTGGGCGAACGCGTTGACGGGCAGCACCGTGGTGATGGTGTGTGCGGGGACGGTGGTCACCTTCACCATCGGCTGGATCGCGGCGGGCGTTTCCCTGGTCTTCCTGTTGCACACCTATGGGTCGCTGCCACAGGCCCGTCAAGGGGTCCGGCGGACTGGGCTGAGCTTCCTGATCGCGGACGCCCCCCTGGTGGTGGCGGTGTTGGTCCTGACGCTGGCCGCCGGGAGAGATATTCGCCTCGCAGAGGTGGGATCGGTGTCAGCGACACTGCCGGAGGGCATCGTCGTCGCGGTGGCTCTGCTGTTGGTGGTCGCGGCACTTGGCCGGTCCGCCCAGATCCCCTTCCACCGGTGGCTTCCCGCGACACTGTCGGCCCCGACCCCCGTCTCTGCGCTGCTGCACGCCGGGGTCGTGAACGCCGGCGCCATCCTGGTCATCCGGTTCTCCCCGCTGATCGCGCCCGTGGCTGCGGCGATGCTGGTCATCTTCGCAGCCGGCGCGGCGACGCTGGTGTACGCCACGGCGGTTCGGCTGGTCAAACCTGACGTGAAGGGCCGGCTGGTGTTCTCCACCGCCGGTCAAATGGGCTTCATGATGATGGCTGTCGGGCTGGGCGCGTTCGCTGCGGCCATCTTCCACCTGATCGCCCACGCGCTTTACAAGTCCGCCCTGTTCCTTTCCGCCGGCACCGGAGTGGCCAACCACGCCGAGCAGCGGACCTGGCCCGCCCCGGAACCATCCCCCCGCTCCCGAACGGTCGCAGCGGTCCTGCTCGCCACCGCCCTGCCTGTGGCGGTGCTCGTGGCAGCGAAGGGAATGCTCGCCCCCCAGGCAACCCCCGCGAGCCTGGCCCTGCTCGGATTCGTCGCCTTTACCGCCGCCGTTGCCGTCGCAGCCGGGCTGCGCCGCTCGATGACAGCGGCCACTCTCACGGCCGCGGCGATCGGACTCACTGTCCTGGGATTCTCGTACGTCGCCTTCCTCGGCATTTTCGAACACCTGATCACTCCCGCTGCGTCAATCCAGCCGGCATCGCCTTGGTGGCTGCTGATCCCTGCCGCCCTATTGCTTGGTCTGGAGCTGCTCGTTAACTCCCCGCGCACGGCCAGCCGGATGCACAGCGCCCTGTATGCGCGGACCCTCGCCGAATCGACGGTCTCCGCGCCCACCCGGATCGGCCCTGCCCGTGCCCGTCAGAAGGAGGCCGTGTGATGAGTCTGCTGGTCCAGGCCCATGTCGCCCAAGCCGCCCACGACGTCATGGCCAGCTGGCCGATCGGATCGTTCATCGCGCTCAACCCGCTCGCTGCACACGAGAGCACCCGATTCGAGAACATCGCCGAACCCGGAGTCGCGCTCACCCAGACTCTCCCGCGGTACCACGCCCAGTTCGCGTCAGGCCGCATCACGCGCGCCGACCTGATCACCGCTCTGCGGGAGCGGATCGGGGAACTCGCCGGGCTACCTGTCATCGAGCTCGGCGGGATGGCCTGGTCGGCAGAAGAGATCCTGGTCGCGGAATTGCTCCGTCCCGACACCCGCCCGCCGACTCCGAGGACATCGCCGCCGGCGGATCCGCTCGAGCAGCACATCACAAAGTGGGTGGCCGCATTCGTGGACCCCGACCCGCAGTGGCCGATACCCGGACGGCAGCACGGGTTCTACCGCGCCTGGCACGCCCTGGCCGTCCACGACCCGCACCTGACCAGGCTGGCACGACGGCGGATCCGCTCCCTCCCCGACCGGGCTCTGCCCGCGCTGACGGCAACCCTCACTCATCTCGGGGTCGGAGACACGACCACCGTGGAGACCCTCACAGCAGAGCTGGCTGCGCTTCCGGGGTGGACCAGCTACCTGAAATGGCGGTCCGAGCACAACAGCGACATCGACTTGACCGAATATCTCGCCGTCCGCCTCGCCCTCCGCCATGCCCTCGACCTGCCCCTGTCACCCTCCGCGGCCCACCCCACACCGGCAGGCGAGGAGACCCCAGCCCCGGGGAGGGAATTGTGGGAGCGCGCCGAACAGATCTCCGCCACCCTGGCGACCGCGCCCACCCGTGCCGAGGTGGCGATGGTGGCCCGGATCCTGATCCTGCATGCCCCTACCGATCATCCGTTCACCTGGCAAGCCGCCTACGACGGCCACTATCGGGCCGCATTGCTTCAGTCGATCACCCAGAGCAGCACCGCACCGGACCGGCCGGCGGTGCAGGTGGTGATGTGTATCGACCCGCGCTCCGAAGGGGTACGCCGTCACTTGGAAACGCAACCGGGGGTGGAGACGCTCGGCTTCGCCGGGTTCTTCGGCGTCCCCGTCCGGTTCACGTCCCACCAGGGCCGCGGGGCGGTGGACTCGCTTCCCGCCCTGTTGCGTCCCCGCCACGCCGTCACCGAATCACCCACGAGCCCCCAACGCGCCCACCGACGCGGCCAGGGGCTCCGATTCATCGACGCCGCCGCACACGCCCTGCACACCACCGAGAACGCAACAGCGACCCCGTTCGCGCTGGCCGAAACCGCAGGCTGGTTCTACGGCGCCGCCACCTTCACCCGCACCCTCACCCCCGGCCTGCACCACACCCTCACCCGCACGTGGCGGACCCTCATCGCGCCGCCCTCCTCCAGCGAGGTCACCGTTTCGGATGCCTTCAGCCTCGAAGAGCGTGCGACGCTGGCCGAAGCTGCGGTCACGATGATGGGACTGCACCAGTTCGCGCCGCTCATCGTCCTCACCGGACACGGATCCACCAGCACCAACAACCTCTACCAATCAGCGTTGGACTGCGGCGCCTGCGGCGGAAACCCAGGCGCAGTCAACGCCCGAGCAGCCGCAGCGATCTTCAACGACCCCACCGTCCGGGCAGCGCTCGCCCCCCGCGGGATCACAATCCCGCAGGACACCATCTTCGTCGCCGCACTGCACAACACCGTCGCCGACACCATCACCGTGCTGGACCCGCACCTGGTCCCGAGCACCCACGCCGCCGAACTGGCCAAGTTCAGCACGCGCGCACGTGACGCCGCCGATCTCCTCGTCCGCGAGCGAGCCACTGGCCTCCCCGGCGCACACCCGCACCAGTCCCTGGCGCGGCTGAGAGCCCGCGCACACGACTGGGCAGAGGTCTACCCAGAGCTGGGACTGGCCGGCAACGCCGCCATGATCATCGGACCCCGGGAAATGACCGCCAGTGTGAACCTGCATCGCCGGGTGTTCCTGCATTCCTACCGCGCCGAGATGGACCCCGGCGGGACGGGGCTGGAAACCATCCTGACCGCCCCGATGATCGTGGCGCAGTGGATCAACCACCAGTACTACTTCTCCACCCTCAACCCCGACCTGCTCTCCGCCGGCACCAAAACCATCCACAACGCCATCGGCGGCATCGGCGTCCTCGCCGGCCACAGCGGCGACCTGCGCCGCGGACTGCCCTGGCAATCCGTCGCCGTCGGCGACAACTACCTGCACGAACCGTTGCGCCTGAGCGTGATCATCCAAGCCCCGCTGGAAAGGATCGGCGACATCATCTCCGGCAACCAGGTCCTGCGCGGCCTGTTCGACAACGACTGGATCACCCTCACTGCCCGCCCTCCCCCAACACCCCCTGGCACCGGTACACCCGCTACGGCTGGTCGAGCCCACCCGCCCACACACACAACAAGGAGAACCGCTCATGCACGGACTGACCCAAATGACGAAGGTGGAGTTCGTCGTCCCCGGCCGCGACGCCCCCTCGGTCCGCGCCCTGATCACCGCTGCCGGCGCCACCGGTTACACCGCCGTCTCCGGCGTCTCCGGCATCGGCCACCACGGCCAACACTCCGGTGCGCTGCTGTTCAACGACTACGACACCCTCACCATGCTGATCACCGTCCTCCCCACCGACCGCGCCGAAGAGCTCATCACCGCAGCACGGGAATTGTTCACCAGCTGCAGCGGCGTCATGTTCGCCACCGACACCTACGTCAGCCGACCTGACTACTTCCAATGACACCCACCCCGCACCCCTACCGCGGTGCCGTCATCGCGTTCGCCACCATGCACGGCAAAGAACATCTCGCCCGTGGCCCGTTCCACACAATCCTCGGCGCCACAGTTCTCGGCGTGGCCGGAATCGACACTGACCAGTTCGGAACCTTCGCCGGCGACATTCCTCGCACCCTCCCCCCACGAGAAACCGCGCGCGCCAAAGCGCGCCTCGGAATCCGCACCGCAGGCCTCACAGCAGGCTTGGCCAGCGAAGGCAGCTTCACCACCGAATACGGGTGGAGTACCCGACACAACGAACTCGTCCTCTTCCTCGACGAGGACCGCGGGATCGAGGTTGTCGAATCCCGCACCGCCAGCTTCCCCCTGCCCCCGGGCCGGCACATCCTCACCAGCGCGCAAGCCCTCTCCTACGCCACCAGCCTCGGCTTTCCCCACCAAGGCGTCATCGTGCAAGCCCACCACGACCACGGATCCCACGCCCACAAAGACACCCACAGCCCGGCCGAACTTGAGATCACCGTCAACCGGCTCCTCGACCAGAACGTGCCCGTGTCGGTGCTGCCGGACTATCGTGCGCATCGCTCACCCGCCCGCGCCGACATCCTCCGAGATCTCTGCTCCCGCATGGCCAGGCGCCTCTCCACCCCTTGCCCCGGCTGCCGCAGCCCCGGATACGGGCGAGTAAAGACCATCCCCGGACTCCCCTGCGGCACGTGCGGTCAACCCACGCATCTGCCCGCCGCCGACATCCACGCCTGCAGCACCTGCGACACCACCCACACCCGACCACGCACCTCAACCCTCGCCGACCCGCAATGGTGCGAGACCTGCAATCCTTGACCACCTCGCAGCCCAACCTCGATCCCGCCGGCCGTGCTCGACCGGAACAGCTGGAGGCCCCGCCAACAGGACCTCCGGCCCTACGTGCGCCGGGCTGGCCCCCGGATAGTAGAAGAAGGAGGCAGAGACCCATGAGCACTGCACACGGACAACCCCTCCGATCGCGTTCTGAAGATGGCTGTCCGACTCGTCCCATGGATGCCGGGGCCGTCGTGCTGTTGACCGGAGAGAGCGAACCGCCGGAGACCGTTCGGGACGCCTGGGCTGGCGCTGCTCGCACAAGCGGTGGCGTCCGTATCATTCGCGTCGTCGAAGACCGAGCATGGGAGACCATCGCCGAACGGAATTGCCACGCCTCCCAGGCCAGGGAGCAGCTTTGCCGGCTGGTCGGCGAGATTCGCGCGAAGGATCCGTCCACTCGTGTCTCGGGTCAGCTCCACAGAGGCCCGCTGCACACAGTGCTCCGCAGCCTCGGCGGCGCCCCGATTCTTCATTTCGACCGCGCAGCAGCCTCTTTGTCCAGCCCGGAGCCCGACGTGACGGAGGATGCGGCGTCGGGCCGATCTGCCGTTGACGCAGGGCTGAGAACCCGTTCGATGAGAAGGAGTGCAACATGAATGAGAAGTTGGTTGTCGGTGTGACGGATGCGTCTGCGTCTCGTCGGGCCGTGGACTGGGCCGTGGAGAGAGCTGCAGCGCGTGGTGACCGGCTCGAGCTGGTATCGATCATCGGCCGCGCGAAAGGTGTCCGCGGGGAGGGACCAGTCATCGAGGAGGCCCTCCAGCTCACACGAAGCCTTCTCGATCGGGAGGCTGAGCGCGTCCGAGCGCACGGCGTGCCCGTCGAGACGCGGATCGGGCGGGGCAAACCGGTGGAACAGCTCATCGACGCCTCCAAGGGAGCTGCTCTGCTGGTCATCGGAAGCGACTACCGCGGCCCAGAGACCGGGCCAGCGCGCGGCCCGCACGGGATCCGCATCACCGCCGGTGCACACTGTCCGGTCGCCGTCGTACCCGACCTGGACCTGACTGGCAGAACCGGGGTCGTCGTCGGCATCGACGGAGCAGATGTGTCCGAGGCCGCCATCGCGTTCGCCGCCGCCGAGGCGGACCGGTCCGCAGAGGTGCTCACCGCCGTCAGCGCTTGGTCGCCAGTCGCCATCCCACTCGGGGTACGTTCCTACCCCGAGAACTACCTGACGAACATGCAACAGTTGACCGAAGAGTCCCTGGCCATATCGATCGCGGGCATCGCGCAAATGTACCCCGACCTGGACGTGCGACGGGTTGTGGAAAGCAGTCACGGTGCGGATCTGGTGATAAATCGCATCGCATCACGTGCGCGGCTCACCGTCATCGGGTCACATGGTCGCGGTCGGGTCGCGCGTTTCATCCTCGGCTCCACAAGCCAGCAGGTCCTCAACCGACTCGCCACGACGACCGTGGTCGTGAGATGACCAGTCCGATCAGTGATCGGGGCAGTCAAATCGCCCACCACAACCCTGACCAGACGGAGGGCCACGGTGTCGTGGTCGTCACGTTCACCTTGCAGTTGGACGAGCGTTCGTCCTCGAGTAGAAGGAGTGCAACATGAATGAGAAGTTGGTTGTCGGTGTGACGGATGCGTCTGCGTCTCGTCGGGCCGTGGACTGGGCCGTGGAGAGAGCTGCAGCGCGTGGTGACCGGCTCGAGCTGGTATCGATCATCGGCCGCGCGAAAGGTGTCCGCGGGGAGGGACCAGTCATCGAGGAGGCCCTCCAGCTCACACGAAGCCTTCTCGATCGGGAGGCTGAGCGCGTCCGAGCGCACGGCGTGCCCGTCGAGACGCGGATCGGGCGGGGCAAACCGGTGGAACAGCTCATCGACGCCTCCAAGGGAGCTGCTCTGCTGGTCATCGGAAGCGACTACCGCGGCCCAGAGACCGGGCCAGCGCGCGGCCCGCACGGGATCCGCATCACCGCCGGTGCACACTGTCCGGTCGCCGTCGTACCCGACCTGGACCTGACTGGCAGAACCGGGGTCGTCGTCGGCATCGACGGAGCAGATGTGTCCGAGGCCGCCATCGCGTTCGCCGCCGCCGAGGCGGACCGGTCCGCAGAGGTGCTCACCGCCGTCAGCGCTTGGTCGCCAGTCACGGTACCTCTCGGTCTCAGGTCCTACCCCGACGACTACCTGGGCATCATGCACCGCATGGCCGCGGAAACGCTAGCCGGCTCTGTTGGTGGGCTTCCCTCGAAGTACCCGGACTTGGGACTGGAACTGGTCGTTGAACGGGGCGAACCGGCCCTCCTCATCAACCGTGTCGCGGCGCACGCGCGCCTCACCATAGTCGGATCGCACCGCCGCGGGGCGATGGCACGGTTCCTCCTCGGCTCCACCAGTGAACAGGTTCTCGCCCGGCTCGCGACAACCACCATCGTCGTGCGATGAGCGGGATCGCAAACGAGATGGCGAGGTGCTCGAGGCGCGCGAGCCGTCACGGCGGCTTGCGCAGCCTTGCCAAGAAGAGGTGGTCACGCTGTCTGTGACAACCTGAGTGGAGACCAGGGTGACGGTCTCATTCGGACCCACCTGATCGGCTGTCGGTGTGTTGTGACAACTACCTAATCTGGAGAACGATCTAGACAGAACGGTCCGCGCGGTCGGACGGGTCAGAGCCCACAAGCCACACCGCTGTGACTCGGTCCGACCCGCGGATGTCGGCTGAAAGGGACCAGGCCTCACGAAAGTTCGCGCGCGCCCAGTCGATAGTCTCAACCAGGCTGGCGCCCTCCATCTCATACACTGCGACCGCGCCATCGCCATTCAGATGGCCCCACACGCGGAACACCGCGTCATGGATCTCCTCCGTGACATCCCGCTCATCAATCAAAGTTGCGCGCATGGGTTCAGGCTATGACGTCCAGAGCTGCTGAGCAGCCTTAGTGAGCTCTAGACAAGTCCTATTGCACCTGATCAGATGAGCGTTCTCGGTTTGACGAGCCGTCAGAATCTCACGTCGACCGGTGGATACAGGCTTAGCGTCAAGCCCGATGCGTCGCGTTTCCTGCGGGCAGTGCTCCCTGCTGTCGCGGCGTGCGGTTTCCAATCCGTCGGATGACGGCCTTGGCACCTTCCATCACCACGAAAACGCCGACGGCCAGGCCAGCTGTCAGTGCCCAACTGTGGAAACCGATGGGGGTTGAGTCGAACCAGTCGTTCATGAACGGCGCGTAGGTGAACATGATCTGCAGAGCCATCAGCAGGCCGGCCGAGATCCACAGGTTGCGGTTCCCGGTAAGTACCCGAACAGTGAACGCGGAACCGTTGAGCAGACGGCAGTTCAAAAGGAAAGCGAGCTGGCCGAGGGCGAGCATCAGGACTGCGGACGTCTGCGCCACGGCGTAATCGCCGGTGCGGTCGCGCTCGAGAAGGTAAACGACGAAGGTCGCGACGCCGATGACGACCGAGGCGGTGAGGACGACGGCGATCGCCCGCGACGACAGGACCTGCTCCGTCGCTGAGCGCGGCATGCGCCGCATGATGCCTGGCTCTGCGGGCTCTCTCGCCAAGGTCAACGACAACGTGAGCGCGGTGACCAAGTTGATCCAAAGGATTTGCACCGGGGAAAGCGGCAGAGCAATCCCCGCCAGGACCGCAGCGATGATCACAAGGGCCTGCGCGCCGTTGGTTGGCAACAGGAAGACTACGGACTTGCGGATGTTGTCATAGATCCGCCGGCCTTCCTCGACAGCGCGTTCGATAGTCGCGAAGTTGTCGTCGGCGAGAACGATGTCCGCCGCTTCCTTGGTCGCTTCGGTTCCCTTGATGCCCATGGCCACGCCAACGTCCGCGAGCGTGATCGAAGGGGCGTCGTTGACGCCGTCGCCGGTCATGGCGACGACCTCGCCGTGAGACTGCAGGGCGCGCACGATCCGCAGCTTGTGCTCCGGGGAGGTACGAGCGTAAACGTCCACGTCACGTACGACCCGGCGGAGTTCGTCGTCGTCCATCGCTTGGAGGTCGGCGCCGGTCAGGGCGAGAACTTCGCCCTCCGCTGGGGCGATGCCCAGCTCACGGGCGATCGCCGTCGCAGTCCCGCGGTGGTCGCCGGTGATCATCTTCACGCGGATACCTGCAGCGTGGGCCTCGGCGATCGCCGCAGTTGCCTCGGGGCGTGGTGGGTCGACGATGCCGATGATGCCGAGGAAAGTCAGGCCGCCATCGAGGTCGCCCAGCGCGATATTGTCGACACCGTCGGCCGGGCGTGTGGCTGCGGCCAGCACGCGCAGTCCTTTGGCCGAGAGTGCGTCGATCCGCTCCTCCCACGCCGCCCGGTTGAGCGGTGCGGTGCCGCCGTCGGCAGAGCGCTCGGTGTCGGCTCGGTCGAGAAGGCGGTCCGGGGCGCCGACCACGTGGACGAATCGGGTCACGCCGTCGGGGGTTGAGCCGGTCGGGAGCTCGTCGAGGGTGGCTGCGAACTTGTGGGTTGACTCGAACGGCACCGCGCCGACGCGGGTCACGGCGCCGGTGGCTGCGCCGGCTTTCGCCGCCAGGACGTCGAGGGCTCCCTCGGTCGGCACGCCGACAACCCGCCAGCGGTCTTCCGTCTGTTCGACATGGGCGTCGTTGGTGAGACCGGCGGCCAGCACGAGATCGGAGAGGTCGGGGTGGACGGCGAGGTCGGCGGTCTGGCCGTCGGAGTTGACGACCCGACCCACGGGGTCATAGCCGGTGCCCTCGACTGTGTATGTGCTTACTGCCGTGACGACCGTCCGGGCGGTCATCTCGTTCTGAGTGAGCGTCCCAGTCTTGTCAGAGCAGATGGTCGTCGTGCAGCCGAGGGTCTCAACCGCCTCCATCTTGCGTGTGATTGCGTGGCGTTTAGCCATCTGCTGCACGCCGAGCGCTAGCGTGATCGTCACCAGGGCGGGCAGTCCCTCTGGCACCGCAGCCACGGCGAACCCGATGGCCGCCGAGATGAGCTCATCAACATCCAGGCCGTGCACGAACCAGCCGACGAGCAACATGACAACGGCGAGCACGCCGATGAGGATCGACAGCTGCTTACCCAGGTGGGCGAGCTGTCGGGCGAGCGGGGTGTCCATCTGGTCCTGCTCGGACACGAGCACCGAGATACGGCCGATCTCAGTGTCCCGCCCCGTAGCCACCACCACGCCCTCGCCGTTGCCCGCGGTGACGATCGTCCCTGAGAAGAGCATCGACGTTCGGTCCCCGATGCCCGCATCCGCAGCCACGATCTCATCGCTCTTGTCGGCGGCCACCGACTCGCCTGTCAACGCAGACTCGTCGATCTGCAGCCGCCCGGAGGTTAACAGCCGGACGTCCGCCGGCACCCGGTCGCCGCTACGAACGCGGACGACGTCACCGACGACGATGGTCGCGGAGTCGACCACTCCCCAGGTCCCGTCGCGCCGTACCTGCGCGCTCAACGACTGCATCTTGCGCAATCCCGCGAGCGCCGACGCCGCACGACCTTCCTGGATGAAGCCGATCAGCCCAGTAGCCACGATCACAACAGCGATCACGGTGAAGTCGACCCAGTCACCCCTAATCGCCTTCAGCACGGCCGCCACGATGAGGATGTAGATCAAAACGTCAGCGTAGTGGGCCAGCAGACGCTTGAAGACGGACGGCTCGGGCGGAGTCGGCAATTCGTTGCGACCGTCGCGCGCGAGACGGGATTCGGACTCGCCTTCCGTCAGGCCTTCTGGCCCGCTAGCGACAGCGCGCAACACCTCCCCCCCAGTGATGGCCCAGGACGCTGCGGGCGCCTCGGCGCGGGAGCGGTCGGTCTCAGAAATATTCATCTGGCGTGCTCCTTGGCAGGGTGCGGTTACGCATGATCGCCCGTCCAGCGCACGCTGCGCTACCGCAGTGAGCGAGCGACTGCACTGCTGTCGGCCTCCAGCTCATTTTTGCTTTGTGACCTGTGCGCCGCCGACGCGATTGCAATCCCCTGATTGTAGACACCCGTTTCGATAATCACAATGCGTCCGTCAGAGGCAATTCGGTGCGTCACGCAAAGAAGCGTGCTGGAGTGCAACGAGGTCGTCGCCAGCGCTCTGAATCCGGCGTTGCGGGCTTCCCGAGTGCATACGCACTTCGATCCGGTCTCGCGCGCCGCCAGTTCGGAACGCCGTCATCCTTGCGCGAGGTTGAGAAGTGAAGTCGCTGAACCCGTCGGTGGGCGGCGTCACTTTTTTGGCGGGTGAAACCGTGACGGGGTGCACTCCTCGGCGGGCGCGTGGTGTCGGTCAGAAGGGGAGGACGAGGGGCACCATGAACACGCTGACGAGGAGGACGACGATGGTGAAGGGTGCTCCGACTTTGAAGAAGTCGAGAAAGCTGTAGCGGCCGGGTTCGACCACGAGGGTGTTCACCGGCGAAGACACGGGTGTCATGAACGCGGCGGAAGCCGCCAGAGCGACAACCATCGCGAACGGATAGGGCGAGACCCCCAGCTGTGTTGCGATGCCGATCGCAATCGGACCCATCAGCACGGCCGTCGCAGTGTTCGACACGAAGAGCCCGATGACGGCGGTCAGCACGAAGACGCCGCCAAGCAGGATCGTCGGGTTCGCGTCGCCGAGCCCGCCGAGCAGGCCATCGACGACGAGGTCCACGCCGCCGGTGCGCTGAAGGGCGAGCGCGAACGGCAGCATTCCGACGATGAGCAGGATCGTCGGCCAGTGGATCGATCGGTAGGCGCTGGGCATGTTGACACAGCGGAAGAGCCCCATCAGCAGGCACGCGATGAGCGCGGCGATCACGTTGGGGACGATGCCTGTCATCATCAGCGCAACCATCACGAGCACCGCGCCGATCGCAAAGGGGGCCTGGTTGGCGGCGGGGGCCACTTCCTTCACTTCGGCCGGGAGGTCGAGCATGATGAAATCCTGGCGCTGCGCCTGGAGCCGGTGGATGGAATCCCAGCCGCCGGCGACGAGCAGTGTGTCGCCGGCGGCGAGGCGGATCACGGGGAATGCCGGCCCGGCGGCCTCGCGCCGATGACGGACGCCAAGCACGACGAGATCGTGCTTCTCCCGGAACCGGATGCTCCGCACGCTGAGGCCGCGCGCGGACGAGTCTGGCGCGATCATGACCTCGGCCATACCCACCTGACGTGAGTACGATTCGAAGAAGTCGGGTGTCAATGCCAGCTCTTCGAGCCGGAGACGACGTCTCTCCGCGCTGGGCACCTCCAGGTCCACCACCACGATGTCGCCCTCCGTGAGGATCGTGTCGTCGTCGGAGGTGCGTACGGTCTTACGCCAAAGGCGGGTGCGCTCGAGCACCAGGACTCCGACCATCGCGCCGCCGCCGAACTCGGCATCCGCCAGTCGTTGGCCGATCAGCGGCGATCCTGCATTGATTCGATATCGGCGGGTGCGGGCGTCCACACCGTAGTCGAGGATCAGGCTCCCGAAGGAGGTGCGCGAACCGGCATCCGCGATCGCCTCCGCGCCGAGGAACCGACGAGCGACCAGCATGTAGCCGATGCCCAGGGCGAGGATGACAAGCCCGAACGGGGTGGGGGCGAAGAAGCCGAAACCGCTCAGACCGTGCCGCCGCAGCTCAGCGTCGATCACTAGGTTCGGCGTCGTGGCGATCAGCGTAAGCATGCCACTGATGAGACCGGCGAAGCTGATCGGCATCAACAGCTGCCTGACCGAGATGCCCGTTCGGGATGCCACGCTCAACGCGACCGGAATGAAGATCGCGACGACGCCCGTCGAGCTCATCACCGCGCCGAGCAGCGCGACGCAGAGCATGAGCAGCACGATCACCCGCGTCGCACTCGCACCCGCCGTACGCGCCAGCCAATCCCCGAGCCGGTACGTGACCCCCGTGCGGGAGAGCCCCTCACCCACGACAAAGAGCGCGGCGATCAGCACGACGTTCGGATCGGCGAAACCCGCGAGAGTCTCCGGGACGGAGAGAATGCCGGTCAACGGCAGCGCGACGATCATCAATAGCGCAACCACATCCATGCGCGGCCGGCCGATCGCGAACATCACGATCGCCGCGATCAGAAGTGCGAGGACCACCGCCAGCTCCAGGTTCACGCCGTCCTCCCTCCCTCAGGAGACTCCTGAAGCGTACCCACCTTCGGCTGGCGATGATGATTCGGCTACCGTGCCAACGCCGCCGCACGGGTGATGGACATCCTGGCGCTGTAAGACGTCGCCGAACTCCTGCTGAAGCCGCTGTTCGGATCCCTGTCGGATCGGATCGGGGCCAAACCCGTGATCGTCGGCGGTCTCCTCGCGTTTGCGGGACTGTCGCCGTTCGGGCTTGGCGCTGACAACACCATCATGCTGGCGGTTGCACGACTGGGGGCAGGGCGCCGCCACCGCAGCGTTCTCGCCAGCGTCGTCTGCCACGGTTGCCCGCCTGGCCGGCGCTGGTCGCACGGGGCGCTACTTCGGTCGCTATGGGTCGTGGAAGAGCCTCGGCTACACGCTCGGACCATTGCTCGCTGGGCGACTAATCGGCGTTGGCGGGCTGCCTTCTAGGTTGGCGTCCTGGCGGTTCTGGCAGAAGCAAATGCGATCTGGGTCGCTGTCCCTCCACAAGCTCCACATAGGAGCCGAGCTGGCCGGCATACTCCGGCTTGAACTTACCTGCCTTGAGCTCCACTACGACGTAGCGCAGCTGTTCGAGATGGAAGAACAGCAGGTCGACGAAGAACTCATCGCCGTCCACGTCGAACGGGACCTGCCGGCCGACGAAGCTGAATCCGCTGCCCAACTCTCCGAGGGTCTTTATGGCGCGTTCCACCAGCGCCTGCTCGAGTTCCCGCTCCGCGTGGCCCGGCTCGATGCGAAGGAAGTCGAAGACGTACGGATCCTTCGTGATCTGCTGCGCGAGCTCGGACGCACCCGGGTCCAGGATGCGATCGAAGTTCGTCGGCGCCCCGCCGAACCGCAGGTGAGCGGTGGTCTTGATGGGGTGCTCGAGCGTGGCACCGGTCCATCCGTGCGTCAGGGTTTGGCCGGCGTACCAGTCCCGCAGTTCGGGACCGAGGAGCTTGTCCAGGAGCACGGTGATGTTGCCCTACGGCAATTGCGCAACAGGCTGTTGCGCAATCTCGGTAGGTCCTGGCCCGGTCCGGGCAAAAGAGGGCTACACCACGCTAAGGGGCACTACTCCAGCATCAGTCAGTTTGTAACCTCGGCGATAAGCCAGGCAGCAACAGTGGACCGCCAACGCTCTTGGTCAGAGTTCCACGTCATCGTGTGATCCGCGTCGAAGACTTCGAGATGAACGAGATCTGGACGCAGCGCTGCAAGCCTGCGAGAGACGGCTGGCGGCGCCGAGTCGTCATCCGCTCCGTGGCAGATCAGCGTAGGTACTGCCAGCTCCTGCGCGCGCGAGATCCAGTTGAGATCCCCGAGAGGGATACTGCCAGGCAGGCCGACTGCGCGTGCGAGCAAAGGCGATATGAGCCACGGGAGCGCAAGGAGCCCCGCCGCGGCAGGCAGCCCGGCGCGAGCGCAGTTCGCCTTGATCGTCGCTACCCAGTCGAGAACGGGCGACTCAAGGACGAGCCCGGCTATCAGCCTCCTGTAACGCGGCCCCGCAGCGAGTTGGAGCGCGACCTGTGCTCCCATCGACCAACCGAAGAGAACGACCTGACGCGCGCCCTGATTGATGGCGTACCGGATCGCAGCGTCCACGTCGTCGACTTCGGTGGCGCCGAGGGTTGACCGACCAGTTCCGCGTCTCGGGCCCTCGCCATCGTTCCTGTAGCTGACGACGAGGGACGTGTAGCCCAGTTCGGTGGTGACTCGCACACCTCGCAGCGTTCCGGCTCGCGGGCTGCCGAGCCCATGGATGTGGATAGCCCACCTCGTTGACTGCGAGTCGCTGCCATCGATGCGCCACGCTGGCGCAGGCCCCGACGGAGTGGGGATGGCGATGTCGTATGCGCTGAGGCCCGCATCGATGGGCGTCAGGAAGTAGATGCCGCTCCACGAGGCGCGCTCTTCGGCTAGCGGTGTGAAGCCCGGTGCGGTTGCCGTCACTCGACGCGCGATGCGCCCAGGCCTACGCGGCCGGGCCGGGTCGATTCCGCTTCGGGCAAGCGTATTCGTTGGGCGCGACAGTCGCATGAAAGGCCGGGGCAGCGTTAGCGGGATCGATATGCTCACCGCATGGTTGATCGACCCGCGCGTCCTCCGAGAACCGTCACCGCGATTGCCCTCGGGGATCAGCATGGACTCGCGCTCCTTGATGACGGGACGATCAGGACCTGGGGAAACGCGTACAAGCCCAGGCATGATCTGGATGAGGTCGTTGCGATTTCCGCCGGTTCGGTGCACAGCCTCGCGCTATTGCGCGACGGCACTGTCGCGGGCTGGGGGCATAGCGGTGCTGGCCAAGCCGATGTGCCTGAAAGCCTCAGCGGTGTCGTCGCGATCGCCGCTGGCGGGCGCCACAGCCTGGCACTACGCCGCGACGGAACCGTTGTGGGCTGGGGTGCGAACGATGATGGCCAATCTGAGCCCCCATACTTCCTGCGCGACGTAACAGCGATTGCGGCCGGGGGGTGGCACAGCCTTGCACTCCGCAGCGACGGAAGCGTCGTTGCGTGGGGACATCCCGACTCCGACCAACGCCACGTCCCGTTCGGCCTCAGCGGCGTCATCGCCATTTCGGCCGGATACGAGAACAGCTCCGCGATCCTCGCCGATGGCTGGGTCATCGACTGGGGAAATGACCATGCGTTTATTGGAGTCCCGGACAGCTTTCGCAATGTCAAATCGATCACCTACGGCTGGAAGCATCGACTCGCGATCCTGGACGACGGCACAGTCGTCTCCGACGGTGGCTGGGCGGGCGGATTCCCGGTTCCGGCCGACCTCGAAAACGTGGTTGCGATCGCCGGCGCCACGATGGAGGGGAGCCATAACTCCTTTGTTGCGTTGACTAGCAGCGGCACGATCGTTGTGCTCAAGAGCCCGAGTATCGATTACATGGCCCAGCAGAACTCCGAGATGGGTCTCTCTGCTCGGCGATGGCCTGCGCTCGAGGTGCCGGCCGATCTCACCGGAGCTGAGGCAAACGATCAACTCGACTCGCCGCAAGGCGAGACCACCTCGACGACGGAGTTCCGGGACGAAGGAGACCAGCGCGATGAGCCCGACGCGGCCATCACGGCGCGCTCACTCCTCCATTGGTCGGCAGTAGGCGACGAAGCCCAGGTTCGCTCCTTGCTTGACAACGGTGCCGACCTTGCCGCAGCAGCAGACGAAGACGGCGATGGCGTCCTGCGATATGCGATGGGCACCAAGAGCGCGGGACTGTTCAGTCTTCTCCTCGGTCGAGGCGCTGATGCCAATGCTCCCAGCACAGGCGCCGCGGGCGAGCCTGGGCTTACGATCCTCCATGCCGTTGCGGGCATCGACTGGGCCGAAGGGATACGACTGCTGGTCGCGAACGGCGCAGAAGTGGACTCGGCACGTGATATCGGTATCACGCCGATGATGCTCGCAGCCGGAGCAGGTTGTGACGCCAGCGTGGCCGCGCTTGCCGATCTCGGCGCGGACATTGATGCATGCGACGATGAGGGGGACTCCGTTCTCTTCTATGCCGCGTCCAAGGGTCGTCGGACCACCGTTGAGGGACTGCTTGAGCTCGGCGCGGATTGCGACACGGATCCAGGCGACTCAGGCCATACGCCGCTGACAATCGCAGCCCAGATGGCATCACCGCTCGGACAGCGGATGCCCGATGTCCCGTCGAGCGAGTTCGCACGCATCGTTGTGCAACTGCTTCGTGCCGGCGCCGATCCAGGGCCGATGTATGACGCCGGCCTCGTGTTGGTAAGGGGTGGCGAGACAGCGCCTCGAAGCGAGGTCAGCAGTCTGGTCAAGAATCACGACCATTGGGCGATCGCCTACCTGACTCCCGAAGGCCGCGCTCGAGCACCGTGGTTGGAAGCCGGGCCTCGCCGGCGAGAGACCCCTGGATCCGTGACTCTGCGCGAAGACCAGCCGGACAGCTACACATTCGCGCCCAGAGGTGGCATTCCCTACCGCGCGGACGGGCGTTTGACCGAGATGAGCGCTTTGGTGCAAGCACTCCGCACCGAGTATGACTTTCGCGGCCCCCTATCGACATCGACGGAACGGTGCCCAGCGGACTGGGATAGCCAACTCGCGGAGGCCGTAGCCAGCAAGAGGCAAGGCAACTTCTTCGACTCCGCCGCGAGGTATGTCCAGCTGTCTCGGACTTCAGGGGTCGTCTACGTTCAGCTACTCCTCGGGCTATACAAGACTGTCGCCAGCGCGGGGGACGTTGTACTTGCGTACCGACTGCTGAGTGACATCGAGCGGATCGTCGGCAACGAGTCACAGACCTCGGACCACGGCGCCCGAATGATCGACGCCGTCGAGAGCGAACACGCACTTGTTGGGTACCTCCGCGACATAAACGGGAACGCGTCGTACAAGTTGCCGCGCGCGTATCCCGAAATTCTCCGCGACTGGCGTGAGTACCAGCAGCTCGTCCGCGACACCATGGCAAAAATCAAGAAAATCGACCGTGGCGGCTGCTACATCGCAACCGCGGTCTACGGATCCTACGATGCGACCCCAGTCTTAACGCTTCGCCGATTCCGCGATCGCGTCCTCGCGCGGTCGCCGATCGGAAAGGTGGCTATCCGCATCTACTACGCAATCAGCCCACCGCTCGCTCGTCACTTTGCGGGTGCATCTGCGCTAAATCGCGGTGCGAGAACCGCTCTCGACGCGCTTGTCCGCCTGCTCGATCGGCGGGGCTACGGCTCGGAGTAATCTCACGACGTCAAGGTGCGGTCACCGTCCCCGCGGTACTCGACATGCGCACGACGGCCGGCGCCCGCAACTGGCAAGCCAGCATCCGCGTCGCTGAGCGCCGTCAGCTGCACCAAGCAGAACCCGCTCACTATTGGTCAGCTCCTCGCTGTTGGCGCGCGTTTGGCTCGCTGGACTAAGGACGCAGCGGATGACGACCGCAACAGTGACGTGGTACTCGGAAATCTCTCGCCGATTGCCCGCTCTAGTTGTACCCGGCAGTCAGGTTGGTGACACCCGGCTGAGTGGGGTGCCGCTGATGGCTGAGTGGTATCGCTGAGTGTTGTAGTGCTCGATCCAGGGCGCAAGTGCGGCGGCGCGTTGGTCGTTCGAGGTGAAGATCTGTCGGTATGCCCATTCGGTCTGCAGGGTGCGGTTGAGTCGTTCAACCTTGCCGTTCTGCCAGGGGCAGTGGGGGCGGATCAGCACGTGTTTGGCGCCGAGCGCGGTGAGCACGTCGCGGACATCGTTGGAGAGCCGGTAGCTGAAGTGGTTGTCGGTCATGACCCGCTCGATGCGAGTGATGCCACGATCTCGGAAGTATGCGGCGGCCCGCGCGAGGAACGCGGCGCAGGTCGCGCCCTTCTCGTCCGGGTGGATCTCGGAGTACGCCAGTCGGGAGTGATCATCGACGAGTGAGTGGACGTAGTCGAACCCGATCCGCGCCTTCTTGCGCGCGGCGGTGTCGCCGGCCGATCTGCCGTGCGCACGCCAGCCACCACCCTCAGGGATGCGGCCCAGCTTCTTCACGTCCATGTGGACCAACTCGCCCGGTCGGGCGCGTTCGTAGCGGACAGTGGTGGTCTTCGATGCGCGGATGACGACCCCGGTGAGCGGGTCGCACTCGACCAGACGCGGCACGTGATGCCGGCGCAAGATCGCGGTGATCGTGCGCGCAGGAACACCTGTCATCACGGCGAGGCGATCGGGGCCCTGCCGCAGCTGGCGACGCACCGTGACCACCCGCAACTCCACCTCGAGCGGCGTCCGGCGCGGCATGGAATGCGGACGCGAGGACCGGTCACCGAGGCCGGCGACACCCTCAGCCCGGAACCTGTTGACCCAGCGGTGCGCGCATTGACGCGACACCCCAAGCTCTTTGGCGACGTGAGAGACCGGACGATGCTGCACCAGCACCCGCTCGACGAGCAGAACTCGGCCACGGACATTCAGTCGGGCATTAGCGTGAGACACGAGACCTCCTGGCAGTGAAGAACTAGACAGCTCCACTAAGCCAGGAGGTCTCCTCATCTCACAAGAACGTCACCAACGTCCCTGCCGGGTACATCTAGTGCGCGCAGTGGACAAGCTAAGCCGTCTGCTACAGCCGCGGCGCGCGTAGTGCATTCGAATTACAGCTGGATGGGGCTCAGGAGCGGCTGGATAGCCAGGCGGCGACAGTGGATCGCCAGCGCTCTTGGCCGGAGTTCCACGTCATCGTGTGATCCGCATCGAAGATTTCGAGCTGAACGAGATCTGGGCGCAGTGCTGCAAGTTTGCGAGAGACGGCAGGGGGCGCCGAGTCGTCATGCGCTCCGTGGAGGATCAGAGTAGGGACTGCCAGCTCTCGCGCGCGTGCGATCCAGTCGAGATCCCCGAGAGAGATGGCGCCAGGCAAGCCGACTGCGCGTGCGAGCAAAGGCGACATGAGCCACGGGAGGGCGAGGAGCCCCGCCGCGGCAGGCAACCCGGCGCGAGCGCAGTTCGCCTTGATCGTCGCGACCCAGTCGAGAACGGGCGACTCAAGCACGAGCCCAGCGATCAGCCGCCCGTAACGCGGCCGCGCAGCGAGCTGGAGCGCGACCTGTGCTCCCATCGACCAGCCGAAAAGAAAGACGCGACGCGCGCCTTGATCGATGGCGGGCGTGAGGAACGAACTGGTGACAGTTTCGGTTTAGGCCGCGAGTGTGAGCGGCTCGGTTAGCTTGGCTTCGAACTCGATGGGCGTCAACCCGCCGAGGGTGTCCTGGGCTCGCTGGCGGTGATACTTCCGCTCGATCCAGACGACGATGGCGAGGCGAAGCTCCTGCCGCGTCGCCCACCGCTGCTGGTTGAGGACGTTCGTCTGCAACAGTGACCAGAAGCTCTCCATCGCCGCGTTGTCCCCGGCCGCGCCGACGCGCCCCATCGATCCGACCATGTCGTGACGGCGCAGCTCGCGGGCCATCGCCCTGCTCCGGAACTGGCTGCCCCTGTCCGCGTGCAGGATGCAGCCGGCCACCTCACCGCGGCGGGTGACGGCGTTGCGCACGGCATCGACGGCGAGCTTCGCTGTCATCCGATCCGAGATCGAGTAGCCGACGATCCGGTTCGAGAACACGTCCTTGATCGCGCAGCAGTAGAGCTTGCCTTCGCTCGTCCAATGTTCCGTGATGTCCGTGAGCCAGAGCCTGTTCGGCGCATTGGCACGGAATACCCGTTGCACGTGGTCGTCGAACACGGGAGGGCCGGCCTTCTTGCCCTTGCCCCGCCGGCGGCGTTGCGCGGACGAGAGGATCCCGGCCTGCGAGCACAGCTTCCACGCCGTCCGGCGACTCATCCGCCAGCCAGCCCGGCGCGCCTCGTCGGCCAGGTATCGGTAGCCGAACGTCGGGTCCTCGTGGTGCGCATCGTGCAGCGCATTGATCCGATAGGCGCGGAGCACATCCGCGTCCCGGATCGGGTCGCCTCTCCACCGGTAGTAGGGCTGGCGGGCGAGCTTAAGGACCCGGCACGACACCGACACGGGGATCCCCGCGTCGGCGAGCTCAGCAACGAGCGGGTATGTCATTTTGGGGAGCCACCGAGGCGCAGGTTCGCCTGCGACAGATACGCCGCCGCTCGCCTGAGGACCTCGTTCTCCTGCTCGAGCAACCGGATCCGCTTCTTCAACTCCCGCGCCTCCGCTGCGTCTGCAGCGGTCTGACCAGGACGGTTGCCGTATTCGACGTCGGCCTGACGGAGCCAGTTCTGCAACGTCGCTTCGCTGATGCCGAAGTCAGTGGCGATCTGCTTGATGGTGACGCCGCTCTCGCGGCTACGAGCGACCGCGACAACGTCCTCGCGGAACTCTCTGGGATAGGGACCAGGCATGATGACATCCTCCCCGCCAGCGCCTCCCGGCACTAACGATCAGTTGTCACCAATTCCTTCCTCACGCCCATGCCACACCAACTTTGAGCATGCTCAACCAGGAGGTACTCACCCAGCACTGATGATCGGAGTGGCCGGCACTCCACCCAGCCGCGCGAGGGCGCGCCCGAGTTTCATGGGGACGCCTGCTAGAGCCTCAACAGTTGTGCGACCGTCTCGGGTCGGTCGTTCGCGCGCTCGCCCGTCGGCTCCGGTGAGATCTCGCGTACCTCCCACAGGAAGCCGCTATGCCGGCTGTTCAGAAGGAGGTGCCCACACCATGACTCACCAATCCGCTGCCGTCGGTTCCACTGAGGCGAAGCTCGAACGGCTGCATGCTCAGCTGGCGGATGCCGTGGCCACGCTGGTGACGAGCGATGACTGGGTGCGAGCTCTTGAGTTCGCCGCGCGATTCCGCTCTCGTTCGTTCAACAACACCCTGCTGATCTGGATGCAACACCTCGCTGCGTTCGAGCAGGGCAGGGTGGCTGAGCCCGCACCAACGTACGTGGCGGGGTTCCGGCAGTGGCAGGCGCTCGGCAGGTCGGTCGACCGCGGACAGACCGGCTACATGATCTTCGCGCCGATCCTCGGGCGGTTTGCGTCCCAAACCCCACAGGTCGCCGAGTCATGGCGTCGTCTTGCGCCTCGCGAGAACCCGAGAGGTAATGACGAAGTGCGCACGCGAATGATCGGCGTGCGGCCTGCATACGTGTGGGATGCGTCGCAGACGAGCGGTGTCCCGATTCCCCACGCGCCGACTCCGCAGTTGCTCGCGGGCGAGGCGCCACAAGGCCTTTGGGACGGCCTGGCGTCCTTGGTACGCGGACACGGGTACACACTTCGCATTGTTGGGAGCGATCGCGATCTCGGCGGAGCCAACGGCATCACTGACTACATCACGCGGAGCGTTGCCGTTCGGGGCGACATAGACCCCGCGGCTCGGACGAAGACCTTGGCGCACGAGCTGGCGCACGTGATGCTGCACGGCCCCGACAACGCGGATGCCGAACTCCATCGCGGGATCGGGGAGGTCGAGGCGGAGTCCGTTGCCCTGATGATCGGAGCGGCCCACGGCCTCGACACATCGGGTTTCACCATCCCGTACGTGGCGACCTGGGCAGCATCCGTCGACGGAAAGACGCCGGTGGAAGTCGTGCAAACGGCTGGTGAGCGAGTCCGGACGGCAACGGTCACGATCCTCAAGGGATTGCCGACGGTGCAAATCGGCTCAGGCGATCCGCCCGGTCTGACGAGGGAAGCGGGTCACGGTGCACTTCGGTCAGGCCTTGCTGGTTCGCTGGAACGGTTCGATGATGTCCGATCTGCGAGGAGTCGGAACTCGTTCGTCCAATCCGTAGCCTCGGCCCGGGATCTGTGATGGACACCGTCGAGCTGTTCGCCGGAATGATTGGTCTCTCGCCGCGGGAAGGCGCCGCTCGATTTGCTGCGGCAGGAGTCCCGATCTTCCCCTGCCGGCCAGCGGAGAAGCGGCCGCTCACAGAGCACGGGTTCCACGACGCGACATCCGACGACCGCCAGATCGGCCGATGGTGGTCTCGATGGCCCGAAGCGAACATCGGAATGCCGACCGGGCGAGCTTCCGCCGTCGAGGTCGTAGACATCGATGTGCACGGGCGAGTGCGCGGTTTCGCTGCCTTCGAACTCGCTCGCCGGGAAGGTCTCGTGGATCGCTGGCAGGCGCTGGTGAAGACGGCATCCGGTGGGATGCACGCCTACTACCCCGCAGACCCTGATCGCGTTCAGGCATCGTGGCAGGCCGCCCGCGCCGGCATCGACTTCCGGGGTGAGGGCGGCTACGTGATCGTACCGCCGTCGCAAGTGCTGTTCGAAGGCAACAGATCGGCGTATGAGCTGATCGGCGCCGGACGCGGGGACGCCGTGTCTATCGACGGATCGGCGCTTCGACAGTTCCTTGACCCGAGGCCGGCCGCTGCTGCGATGCCCGCGCAGGCCCGCCGCGATGTCGACTCGGAGCGTCTCGCGGCGTGGCTGGCCGCACGTGCTGAGGGCGAGCGGAACCGCGCCCTTTACTGGGCCGCATGCCGGCTCGCCGAGAACGGCGTCACTGATCAGAGCGCGCGCAATGTGCTCGGACCGGCGGCGGAGCACGCGGGGCTGCATCAGGCCGAGATCCTGACGACCATTCGATCTGCGTACCGAACGGTGGTGGGGCCGACGCCACCCTTTCGCATCAGTAGTGGCAGCCCAGCATCCCGCTCGCTCAGCAGGCAGGTGATCTCGTGATCCTCGGCGCTACGGACCCGCGGTCAGGACGGATTGCCGTGTGGACCGCGGTTGTCGGCACAGTATTCATCGCTGTCGGTGCGTTCTGGTTGTCCTTCACTTCACTCACGGACCTCGCTCGCAGTTCCGGTATCGCGCCGACGCAGGCGTGGGCGTGGCCACTCATCGTGGACGGGATCATCGTCGTCGGAACCGTTGCCGTCGTAGCGCTCGCCGGAGAGCGGGGCGCATGGTATCCGTGGATGCTGCTCATGATCGGTGCGGCCGTATCGGTCGCCGCCAACTCGATCCACGCCCTTGTCGCGGCCGACGCCGACGTTCTTCCCGTTCTGGCGGCGTCTGTGGCCGCAGTGCCTCCGTTGGTGCTTCTCGCGATCACACACCTGACGGTCGTTCTCACCCAGCGATTCCGGTTTCAGGTCTCCTCCACAACCGAGTCGTCACCGGACCTATCCACAGAAGTCGTTCGACTTCGCCCGCTGCCCAATATTCCGGAGAAGGGTGCCCGCAGAGACGTTGCGGCGCTGATGCGTCAGCGCGGGATGTCGAACAAGGAGATCGCGAGCGCCACGGGAGTTCATCCGTCGACAGTCGGCCGATGGTTCGCGGGGGCGATCGGCACACCTGAGGTACAGAAGGGAGCTACGTCATGAACGAGTACGAGCGAGTCGATCAGTCTCGTCTGCCACTACGCCCTGGCACGTCGGAGCGGGAACGGGAACTCTCTGGCAAGCCGTCCCCCGAGGAGGTTTCCGAACTGGCGCGGCACGGCGATCCTTCACTCGCGAGGCAGCCACTATCCCCCTCCGGCGCTGAGCCGGTTCGAAGTGAGGTCGTCTGGATGCGACCTACGGAACTCGTTCCCGCCGTCACGGGGCGCGTCGCGGGGCAGGGAATCGACCTCGAGTCCTCGCTCGCGCGGCGAGCGCGCACCATCCCGACGCAGGGAGTCGCAGCAACTCGCCGAGCAATCCGTGAACGGGCGCTTCGCCTCCCGCCGGTCGGGGCGTTTGGGAACGGTCGCGCTCTTCACGGATCGGTCCGCCGATCTGGAATCGGTCGGTAGCGAGGTTTGCCATGTCGAACCAGGGTTTCCCGTCAGCTGGCGCAGCGTCGGCGCGCTCGACGCGGACGAACGACTCGTCGGAGTCAGCGAGCAAGCCCGCTGCGTTCGAGAGCTCGGAGGGTCTGCGTGAGCTGCTCGAACGTCTGGCCGCGCAAGATCACGGTGCCTGGCGCCGCGACGCCGAGGCGGCAGCCCTCATGGGGCACGTGGTTCGGCGATACGCCAAGCTCGCTCGCAAGCACGGGCTTGATCCATGGGATGCTGCCGCAGCGGCGTTCGATGCGATGCGCTCTGCGTCCGTGCGCAATGCCGACGATCCGTGGGCGGTAGTCACGCGGGCGGTGCAGGTGACGCTGATCGCTGAGGAACGCGCGAACGGACTGCTGTGCTCCGTCTACCAGGCGCGCCGGCCGGAGTTCTCGTCGTTCCATGACCCCGAGCGATTCAGCGACCGGGAGAACCCCCTGAGCGACTATCACCCGGCACTTCGTGTGCAGTCGATCGGGGACGTGCCCGATGATGGCCACACATCTGACGGCGCCGGGATAGGTGATGCAGTCGAGAATGCGATCGCCTTCATGACCCTGCTCGGCTGGCCGCGCACGCCGGCGCGCACGGCGATGGAGTACATCTGCGCACGGCTCAGCGAGGTCCCTTCGCGTGCGACGGCCTGGGAATCGCTCCGGCGCGACGTTCACGGAAGAACCCTCCTCGATCTGTCGTCCGCGTCGTGGAATGGATTGCTCCGCGCCGTCCTCGGTAACCCGGAACCGGAGGTCGCACGGACGACAGCTGGCCGCGGCATCCTGCTTCGCCTGCTGATCGGCGAACCGCTGCGTTCTCTCCTGACGGATGATGACCTCGTCCTCGCGGTCAGTCTCGCCGCACCCGCCGAGCGGTCGAGGCGGTGACCGTGGGAACCAACACCGGCCACATCGAGCTCGAACGATCGATCGAATCGATCGTCGTCGGGAAGCGACACCGCACCGAATACGGGGACATCGACGAGCTCGCCGACTCGATCACCCGCGACGGCCTGCTGCAGCCGGTCACCGTGACCCCGGAAGGCGTCTTGGTGTGTGGCGCTCGTCGGCTCGAAGCGTTGAAGCGGCTGGGCGAGAAGACGATCAAGGTGTGGGTGCGGTCTGGCATCTCGGATCGGCTCGCCGAGCTGTTGGCAGAGCAGGCCGAGAACCTCCTGCACAAGCCGCTCACACCGACAGAGGCGGCAGCCCTGTACACCGAACTGAAGGATCACATCGCCGACGACGCGACTCGCCGTCAGGCCGCGACCCGCTTCGGCCGTCCCGATGCTCGGCATGGAAGTGACGGTGGTGCCACCGTGGCACCACCGCAGTTCAGGTCAGGCAAGAGTCGCACGCAGGCAGCCCAAATGGTCACCGGCAAGGCGTCGTACACCACGCTGGAGCGCATCGCCGAACTGCAGCGCGTTGTCGCTGACCCTGGCGCTGACCCTGCGCTGAAGGAGAAGGCGAGCGAAGAGCTGCGGCTCATCGACGAGGGAGGAAGTGTCGCCGCGTCGCACGCGCGAATCCGGCAACTCCTTGAGCCGGAACCGCCACAACAATTCGAGGACTTCGAAGCGCCCGAAGACTTCGAGCCGCCTGACGAACTCGAGCAATTGGCGAGCGCGGCGCTTGCGAGAGTCAAGCAAGCCAAGCGGAATCGGCGCACGACCCGGTCCCGCGCCGTCGCGACGCATGTCTTTCCCGTCCGGGCGTTCGTGCGTGTGTGGGAGGACCTCGACCTCTGGTGGACGCACTTCGATGTCGCAGCTGTGGCCTCCGAACTGACTGACGAGCAACTCGAGCAGTTCGAGTCGACTCTCGCGTCCACCGTGGAGTTCTTCTCGACGCTCCGCAGCGCGAGGGTGCAACTGAGGCGGGAGATCGCGTAATGGTCGCCACGCTGCGGCCCCGGCGCCGCCTCGTACTTTTCCTCTCAATCGGATTCGGTGTGTTGGCCGCGCTCGTCGGCGTAGGGCTGTACGGCTTGGCCCTAGCGCCGACGCCAAGCACGCCGACGATTGCTGTCGATCCGGCAGCGCCGGCTACCCCACCCGGTGAGCCCGAACCGAGCGCCTCGAGCGCAGAGCTTCCGCCGATCCGCTCGACATCGGATGCCGAGTCCTTCGCGCGCGACGCTGCCTCCGCGCTCATCAATTGGGACACCGCCACCGACTTCGATCCGGTCGACTACGCACAGGTGATCGTCGATGCAGGCGATCCCTCTGGAGCTGAGACCGCCGGCCTTGCCTCCGATGTACGCATCTACCTGCCGACGCCGGAAGCCTGGATGACGCTGCGCAGCTACGGCACGCGCCAGTGGCTCACCATCGATGAAGCGTTCGTGCCGGCATCCTGGAACGACGCGATCGATCAAGCGACGCCTGGCCAAATCCTCCCCGGAACCATCGCGTACACGATCACGGGAACACGCCACCGCGCGGGCATCGTAGGGACCCAGGCGCAGGAGACCTCTCGACCAATCGCATTCACCCTCTTCATCGCCTGCGAGCCGAGTTTCGACGAATGCCGCCTGCTCCGGCTGTCCGAGGTCGACAACCCGCTCCGCTGACGGGCGCCGAACATGAAGAAGCTCGTGATCGTCCTCGCGGTCGTTCTGTTCACGCTGCCGCTCGCCGGCTTGATCGCGCTCCCCCTCGTCCTCTCCCCCGCCGCGCTCGCTGCCTGCCAGGCATCCGGCCAGCTCGTGGTCACCGAGGTCCCGGAGAACTTGACTGCAACACGGAGCGACGGGGTGCCGGTAACCCTCGGGCACACACAACTCACTCGTGCCGCGACGATCATCACGGTAGGCAGCGGTATTGAAGGTGTCGGGCGCCAGGGGGTGGTGATCGGGCTGATGGCTGCGCTCACCGAGTCGACCCTGCGGATGCTGGCGAACCCCGCCCATCCCGCGTCGCTCAGCATGCCCAACGACGGCGTCGGAAGCGACCACGACTCACTCGGCCTGTTTCAGATGCGCCCGACCTCTGGTTGGGGCACCGTCGACGAGCTCATGGATCCGGACTACCAGGTGCGCGCATTCTTCGGCGGAGCAGACGGACCCAACTTCCCCTCCCCTGCGGGGCTCCTCGACATCCCGGGTTGGCAGTCAGCTGATCCCGGCTCGGCTGCGCAAGCTGTCGAGCGCTCAGCTTTCCCCGACCGCTACCAGCGGTATCAGCCCGTCGCGGAAGCCATCCTCGTCGCGCTGACCCGGCCGCCCTCATCGTCGCCCGGAGGGGGCACATCTCTCGATTCCGTCCCTGAGACGACCCGCATCGTCTTTCCCCTCCCGAGCGACACGTGGGTGCGGGCAAGCGGCTACGGCGGGCGCACTGACCCAATGACCGGTCGACCCGCATTCCATGCAGGAACCGACTTCTCTGCGGCAGACGGCACGCCTATCTTCGCGATCGCAGACGGGATCGTCAGCTGGGCTGGGCCGTATGGGGGCTACGGACAGCTGATCGTCATCGAGCACACGGTCAGGGGAGAGCGGGTGGCGTCGGCGTACGCGCACATGTGGCCAACGGGTGTCCACGTGACGGTCGGCGAGCGCGTCACCGCCGGCGCACACATCGGTGACGTCGGGTCATCCGGCAAGTCCACGGGATCGCACCTGCACTTCGAGATCCGTCCCGGCGGTGCGTTCGAACCGGCTACAGACGCAGACCCGTGGCTCGCCGAGCACGGGGCGGAAGGATTGGACGCCGCTACCGCTGGCAGGACAGCGTGCGCGTCGGGCGCATGAGGTGAGCGAAATGGACATCTTCCCGGACTTCGGAGCGGTTGGAGGAGCGGGTGACCTCCGCGCGATCGTCGGCGCGCTCCTCATGTACGTCCTGATCTTCGGGGTACTCGCGATCCTCATCTGCGCCGCCACATGGGCGATCGCGTCTACGAGCGGGAACTACCAGTCGGCCATGCGAGCCCGTACCGGCCTCCTTGTTGCCGTCGGCGCAGCGGCACTTGCCGGCGCGGCGGTCGCCTGGATGAACTTCCTCATTGGGGTCGGGCAACAGCTCTAGCCAGAGTGCGTGCACGGACTGGGCGAGTCGACGGATCTCGGGGACGCCGCACGCACCTTGTACGCAGGTTCGTTTCTGCGCAGACAAGGAGCACGACCGTGATTGACATTGTTCCCAACGGGTCGGGACTTCCCGGCATCGAGCAACTCCGCGTCATCGTCGGCGCAGTGATGACAGTCGGGCTCATTCTCGCCGTTCTCGCCCTCATCATTGCCGCTGTCGCGTGGGGGTATGGAGCCAACTCATCGAACCCCCATCTCGCCTCACGGGGCAAGCTCGGCGTCCTAGTAGCGTGCGGCGCGGCACTCATCTGCGGGGCGTCGGTCACGCTCGTGAACTTCTTCTGGGGTGTCGGCCAGTCCGTCTGAGCAAGACGCGGCCGATTGAGAGGAACGACGCGAGTGGGCGGGGTCTGCGATATCCCGGCGATCGCCGAGGTATGCCAGACCGTCGGGTCGGGTGTCACTTCGCTCGTTGCCGCGCCCTTCGATTGGCTCGCCCATACGCTCGCCGCAGCCGCCGCGTGGTTCTTCGAAGCCGTCTGGGCGGTGTTCGACACGACCACCCTCGTCGACGTCACCGGTGACCAGTACACCCAGGTGTACAACCTGCTCTTCGGCGTCGCGCTGTTCGTCATGCTCGTGTTCTTCTGCCTGCAACTGATCACCGGATTGGCGCATCGCGATCCAACCGCGCTCTCCCGGGCTGCTGTGGGGCTCGGCAAGTCCGTGCTCGGATCGTTCGTCGCGATCGCCCTGACGGGGACGCTGCTGGAGGTCACGGATCAGTTGGCCATCGGGATCGTCCGGGCAACCGGAAACACGATGGAGGGAATGGGCGACAGAATCGCCCTGATGGCCGCCGGGCTGGTCGCGATCAACATCGCGAGCCCCGGCGTCGGCGCGATCATGACGATCTTCCTCGCAGGGCTCGCGATCGCAGCCACCGCGATTGTGTGGTTCTCGCTCCTCATCCGCAAAGCCCTGCTCCTCGTGGCGATCGTGTTCGCGCCCATCGCACTGGCCGGATTCTCCTGGGATGCTACCCGCGGCTGGTTCGGCAAGTGGGTGGCGTTCGTTGTGGCCCTCGTGTTCTCCAAGCTCGTGCTTGTCGTCCTCTTCCTCGTCGCGATCAACCAGACCGCGGCGCCGATCGACCTTGATCTCGCCTCCATCAGCGATCCTGTGGCCGGAGTTGTACTGATGCTCGTCGCAGCCTTCGCGCCATACATGACCTACAAGTTCATCTCGTTCGTCGGCGTCGATATGTACCACGCGATGTCGACCGAACAGGAGGCTAAGGGAGCGCTTAATCGGCCCGTCCCGGTGCCGGTTAGCCCCGCGAGTGCGAAGTCGGCGAAGTCGATCCTCGACGGAGGTGGCACCTCGAGCGAGTCGGCGCGCCCGGTGGCGACGAGCGCCGCTGCCAACACCGCTGGATCTGGTGCCAGCGCGGGTGCGTCTGGTGCAGCAGCGTCCGGCGCAGGAACTTCAGGCGCTGCGGCGGCCGCCGGCCCGGCCGCCGCAGTCATCGTCGGCGGTCAGGTGGTCGGCAAGGCAGCCTCCGCCGGACCCAAGCTCGGCAACGCCACCGGATCAGCAGCCATGGGACATACCGAGGGCGCCACTCCGACAGACATACCACCGTCACCGACGACCTCCCCGGCGGCCGGGCAACCGATCCCACAGCCGCGCACACCGACTCCGCACCCGCGGCCGATCCCCACTCCGCCCGAAAGGACGACAGCATGACAGCGAACAACCCCCCGCGCTCGAACCAGCTGCACCCGGTTCAGTTCTCCCGTCTGTCCAAGCGAGGCGTGATGCTCGGCCTCTCCCTGACACAGCTCGTGACACTCGCCATCGGGCTAGTCGCGTTCACCAGTGCGGTGTACCTGGGCGGCGGCATCCTCTTCGGCCTCACCTCACCGATCTGGGTGACGAGCGTCGCTCTTGCCTTCGTCCCCGTGGGTGGTCGGAAGCTCATTGAATGGGTGCCGATCTCAACGCGCTGGGTGTGGCGAAGCGTCGGCGGCCAGCTGCGATTCCGCGCGGACTTGGTCAAGCCGCGCCCCGCGGGCACGCTCGCACTCCCTGGCGACGCCGCCGCGCTCCGAGAGTGGGTCGACCCCGAGACGGGCGCCGCCATGATCCAAGATCCTCACGCTCAGACCCTGACGGCGATCGCTGGCATCACCCATCCGGCTTTCGTTCTTCTCGACAGCGGCGAACAGGAGCGTCGGGTGGCCGGCTGGGGGCGAGTGCTCGCGACGGTCTGCCGGTCGGGCCGCATCGCGCGCGTGCAGATCTCCGAGCGCACAGTGCCCAGCTCCGGAAGCGGGCTCGCCGAATGGTGGGCCCGGCATGGCGTCGACGATGACTCTTGGCCCGCGGTCACGTACAAGGAGCTCATTGAGCGCGCCGGCCCTGCCGGCGAACGGCATGAGACAACAATCGCCCTCGCGCTCGACATGCGCGCGGCGGCCCGCCAGATCCGCGTCGCCGGGGGTGGCATGAAGGGGGCCGCGAGCGTGCTGCGTCAGGAGATGACGACGTTCGTGGCAGCACTGCGGGCAGCCGACCTAACGCCCACAGGATGGCTGAGCCCAGGCGAGGTCGCGGTCGTGCTGCGCTCCGCATACGATCCCGCAGTCGCTCCCGCGCTCGAGAGACACGGGGACATCGGTCGATGTCTCGCAACGGCCGGCCCCATCGCAGTTTCCGAAACCTGGGACCGGCTGCGTACCGACTCGGCCCACCACGCGGTCCTCTGGATCTCGGAGTGGCCGAGGTCACAGGTGTACCCAGGCTTCCTCTCCCCCTTGCTGCTGACCTCGGGTATCCAACGCACATTCACTCTGACCTGCACGCCGGTCCGTGCCGACCTCGCCGCGAGGGACATCAGGAGAAAGAAGGTGGGGCTTCTCTCGGATGCCGCGCAGCGGGCGAAAGTCGGGCAGATCGAGGATGCCGCGCGCACCGCCGAATACAACGACGTCGTGCAGCAAGAGTCAGACCTCACGGCTGGTCACGGCGTGCTGCGTTTCACCGGGCTCGTGGCAGTGTCGGCGCCGAGCGTCGACGAGCTCGATGCCGCAGTCGCGGCGATCGAGCAGGCCGCCGTGCAAGCTGCCTGCGAAACACGGAGGCTCGTGGGTCAGCAGGCGCAAGCGTTCACCGTCGCCGCGCTACCCCTGTGCCGGCCCGTATGACGCGCGGGGACACCTCGCGCACCTGACTGACGACTTCTGTTGCAAGGGACACGCAATGCCTACATTTCAGGATCCTGTCGTCGACGGCGAGGAAGCGTGTCACGCACTGCGCGCTCTCGCGCACGCCACGCGCACGTTCGATGACCCAGCACAGACGTACGAGGTCGTCGGGGACTTGCTGGGCGGCCTGAGGTCGCTCGAACAGGTACTCGATCAGCTCGCGTTCGCGCACACCAGCTCGGACGCGATCGCCCGAACTGACGACGGCGATCATTGGGCCGGGGTGGAGGAAGCCCATGCAGCCGCCCTCGCGCTGCGCCGTGCGTCGACCCTTGTCGCTCGGGCCGGCCTGGCCCTGGATCGGGCATCTCAGCACTCCGGCCGAATTGCATGGGGATCCTCCGCCGCCGCCGCGCCGCCGGTCTCGGAATCGCTCGCGCCCCGCGTCAATCCGAACGACTCGTTTCAGCGCCCTGGACGCTTCACCCTCCAGGGGTCTGGTGCGAAAGTTCACCGCCGCAACGGGATGTCGCTGTGAACGCGCAGGGGGGCGAGCGTATACACACCACAACGCTCGTGGACCCGGCAGGCGAACGCAGGAAGGAGCGTCGCGCCCGACGCAAGGCATTCCAGCGTCTCAGTGCCGCCACTCGCGCTGCCACCACCGCATCCGACCGTGCCGAGGCCGAAGCACAGCGCGCGGATCTACGCGCGACCGCCTACCTGCCCGCGTCCGGCGAGTCGCGCCCCACGGCGCTCCGAACCCCCGGCCGCCTGCGGATACCGCGCCACCAGGACACCAGTGCGACGCTCGCCGGAGCCTACCCATTCCTCGCCGAAGGCGGACTCGGCTCGCAGGGCGTCTTCGTCGGCCAGGACCTCTACTCGGGTGCATCGTTCGTCTACGACCCGTGGGTGCTTTACTCACGCGGGATGATCACCGCGCCGAACATCGTCCTGGCAGGGATCGTGGGCTCCGGTAAGTCATCGCTCGTGAAGAGCCTCTACACGCGCTCGATCCCCTTCGGCCGCCGCGTCTACGTACCCGGCGACCCGAAGGGCGAACACACTGCCGTCGCCGAAGCGGTCGGTGGGCAGGCAATCGTGCTCGGGCACGGCATGGCGAACCGACTCAATCCGCTCGACGAAGGACATCGCCCATCCGGCGTTTCCGACGAGAGCTGGGCTGGTCAGGTCGCCTCTCGTCGCCGCGACCTCATCGGCGCCCTGACCGAGACCGTGCTCGAACGACCACTGAGCCCACTGGAGCACACTGCGATCGACCTCGCTCTCGCGGACACTGTCCGCTCATGTGAGACCCCGATTCTGCCGATGGTCGTGGAACGCATCCTCTCCCCGGACGTATCCCAGCGAGCCGACCGCCGCCTCGTCGAGGACGGCAGGGTCGTTGGGCACGCACTCCGTCGGCTGGTCGCCGGAGATCTCGCCGGACTGTTCGACGGTCCCAGCACCGTCACCTTCGACCCGAGCCTGCCGATGATCTCGCTCGACCTGTCGCGCGTTGCCGAGAATACGACGCTCGTCTCTGTCCTCATGACGTGCTCCTCCGCCTGGATGGAGTCCGCCCTCCTAGACCCTCACGGTGGGCAGCGCTGGGTCATCTACGACGAAGCCTGGCGCCTCATGTCGCATCCCGCCCTCCTGCGACGCATGGATGCGCAGTGGCGGCTCGCGCGCCACTACGGAATCGCGAACCTGCTCGTCTTCCACAAGCTCTCCGACCTGGACAACGTCGGCGACCAGGGTTCCGCCATGCGTGCGATCGCATCGTCGCTCCTCGCCAACGCGGAGACCCGAATCATCTACCGGCAGGAATCGGACCAACTCGGAGCGACTGCGACCGCGCTCGGCCTCACGGGCACTGAGCAGAGCCTGCTGCCCGGCTTGGCAACTGGTCAAGGTCTCTGGCGGATTAAGGATCGTAGCTTTGTGGTTCAGCACCAACTGCATCCCGCCGAGCTTGCAGCATTCGACACGACGAGCCGGATGACGGAGGGCGTGAAATGACGACAGCGCACGCAATACGACGATCCATCGACGCGATCCACGTGCCGGCGGTCCTTCCCGTGATCACCATGACGATCTCGGCCGACGGCACGATGACCGTCGCCGTCGACGGGACGCCGTTCGAACCGCCTCGATTCGGGGCACCCTGGGCCCGCGCGTCCTTTGCGGAAGTCATAGACACGGTCCTGCTCGCTCACGGGTCGCCGGTGCGGGTCGTCGTCCACGAGGCAGACGGCACAGTCTTCACCGACCTCCTCACCCGGCCGCTGCAGGGCTCGGTCGCCCTGAGTGCGCCGCCGCATGTCCGGGACGGAGGGTCGAGCGCTCCGGCGGAGCCACTGGCCGCACCCGCAGCACTCATCGATGCGACGCCCTTGATCGAGCGGCCTCGCGTGGTCTACGGCGAAGAGGGTTTCCTCCCGGGCGAAGAGGTAGCCCTAGCGATCATCGTGCGTCACATCAAGGCTTCTGCGGACGGGTCCGCTCGCGCGTTGCTGGAACCGGGGCTCTGCCGAGCGAGCGCCGAGGGCGAGGTCGTCCTCGTAGGGAGAGTCTCTGGCACGTGCATCTTCGGGATCGTCACATGAGCGGGACCCGCGGTGTCGATGTCTCCGGTCCCGACGGGCTGACCAATATCGCGTTGCTCGCTCTCGGTGGAGCCGCCGCGCTCGCCGGCATCCTGCGTGTGAGCGGCAATCTCGCCGCCTTTGTGTCAGGAGCGGAGCAGCCGACAGGTGGTCTGGCAGCGGGGCTCGGTGTCCTCGGCTCCCCCGCTGACCCGGGGGCGGCTCTGGGATCCCCTGGGCTTAACGCCGTTGCGTACTGGGCCGTCGTCGGAGCGTTCCTGGCGCTGCTCAGCGTTTCGGGGTGGCGGGTGTGGCGCGTCATCCGGAACCACACTCGTCACACCAGATCCGATCCGAACCGGATCGCTGGAATCGCGACTACCTCTGAGGTGCGCCGCGCTGCCTCAGATCACGCGCTGCTGAAGCGCGCTACCCACCTTCGCGCGTCGGTCGATAAGCCACGATCCGAGGATGTCGGCTATCTCGTGGGCGTGGCACGAGGAACGAAGGTGTGGACGTCGGTCGAGGACTCGATCCTCGTGATCGGCCCTCCCCGGTCGGGCAAGGGCGCCCACATCGTCATCAACGCGATCCTCGATGCACCTGGTGCCGTCGTCACGACCTCCACCAGGCCGGACAACCTCACGACCACCATTCGCTCGCGCATGAGACGGGGGCCGGTCGCCGTGTTCGATCCGCAACATCTTGCTCCGGGCGTACCGGCGGGCTTGCGTTGGTCGCCGGTACGCGGATGCGAGCTCCCACTCACCGCCATGATTCGCGCCGCGGGACTCGCCGCCGGTACAGGCCTGTCGAGCGTCGGAGTGGAGAATGGCGGTTTCTGGGAGGGCAAGACCCGCACAGCCCTTCAGTCGCTGCTGCACGCCGCTGCGCTCGACGGCCGCTCACCGGGTGAGCTCTTTCGCTGGACGCTCGACCCGGCCGCGGCGAAGGACGCCGTCGCGATCCTCACATCCAACCCGGCCGCCGCGACGGGATGGGCCGAGTCGCTTGAGGCGATGATCGACGCCGACCCGCGTACGCGCGACTCGATCTGGCAGGGCGTCTCGCTGGCGTTGGCCGCTCTGGCTGACCCTCGTGTTCTCGATGCAGTCAGCCCGAGCGAGGACGAGCAGTTCGATCCGGAGACCTTTCTCCGACGCAACGGCACCCTGTACCTTCTCGCCACGGGCGCGGGTGCCGGCGCATCCTCCTCCCTCGTCGCCGCGCTGGTCGAAGACCTCGTAGAAACCGCGAGGCGCGTTGCCGCGAGATCCCCAGGCGCTCGCCTCGACCCGCCGCTGCTTCTCGCACTGGATGAAATCGGCAACCTCGCCCCCCTGCCGTCGCTGCCTGTCCTGATGGCCGAAGGCGGGGGCACAGGTGTCACCACGATGCCGGTGCTTCAGTCGCTCGCGCAGGCCCGTCAGCGGTGGGGCGACAACGCAGCCACGGCGATCTGGGACGCGAGCATCGCCAAGATCGTGCTCGGTGGCGCCTCAGGGTCTCGAGACCTCCAGGACATCGCCACCCTGATTGGCGACCGCGACGAGGCCACCGACTCGATCACTATCGGTGAACGCGGCATGCGCTCCAACCAGCGATCAACACGCCGGGTTCCGATCATGCCGCCCGACGTCATTCGCACGCTGCCGTACGGCACGGCCCTCCTATTGCTGAGATCGGCGCCACCAATCGTCACGCGCATGCGCGAATGGACTGCCCGCCCCGACGCCGCGGACCTCCGTGCCGATCGGGCTCGCGTCGAGGAACAACTGCGGCGGGGATAGGGGACGCACCTACCAGGTGATGGCCGACCTGCGGCCCTTTGGTAGGAGCATCCGATGACTATCCACACCCAGCAGTCTCTCTCCGGGTTCATCGCGTCGCAGCCGCAACTCGCGTTCAACGCGAAAGGCGAAGCCCGGTTCTGGGTGCGCATCGGGCAGGAGCACTTCGAACGCAATGAAGACGGCACATTCACCCAGACTGAGACCACGTACCACGACCTCGTGATGTTCCGCCGCAACGCGGAGCGGGCTTACGCGATGTTCAACAAGGGCGACGTATTCATCGCCGAGGGATACACGCACACCTCGACGCGGGAACGCGACGGCGAGACGGTCGAGACCGAGGAGTTCGTCGCGAAGCGCCTCGGCCACGACTCCGCGCGCACAAACTACATCCTGCAACGCCGCCGGAACGCGCTTCCGTCTGTGGCGGCATCCGCCCCGTCGACGGCAAAGCCGGCGGTCCGTCCCTTGGCCATCTGAGCGCCTGATGACCACCGACGAGCCCCTGCACTTTCCCGGGTACGAGTTCGAGCCACCGACGCCGGACGGCCCCGAAGGTGAGGCCGATGGCCTGCCGAGCGTGCCCCGCCCGGTGAACTGGAACGTGCTCACCTCGGATCGAGCGGCATTCGAGTGGGTCGAGCTCGATAGGTGGGTGAACTGGCTACGCCGCACCTACGGGCTCGGACCGTCGATCATCCCGCCGCTGTGGCATCGCCACTCCGAACTCGTCTGGGAGCTCTCCGCTCTCCACCTGCACTGGCTCTGCGCCTACGACGAGGAGCAGCATGGCTCCGCTCCCCTCGGCTGGCACCAGGACTTCGCCGAGGCCCGAGAGCGCCTGCACGACTGGGTCGCCGCCTGCGGTTCGCGCCTCGACCGCGACAGAGCTACACGTCAGACGGCTTGGCCCGGGGAGGAGCCGGTGCCGTCGGTCGAAGAGATCCCCATCGAGGATCGTTCAGCTGACTTCCGCAGGTTCGTCGTCGAAGACGTCGCGCGCAGGCGGGCCGTCGAGGATGCGTTCATCGCGGAAGCCGGGGACTCGAGTTATCACGCATGAACCCGCTCGGGTGAGGTTAGCGAGTACTGCCCGTTCGACCGAGGATCACCGCGCATGTCGGCGTGCTGGTCATACGATCGAAGTTGGAATCGCTGACCGAGGCTTTGTAAACATCGCGCGCCTGGTCCAACTCATCATCGGGCTCGGCCCGCTGATCGACCCGCAATCGGGCTCGGAATCACCATGAGCCACAGTTCGGGCGGAGAATGGGGCGATGAACATCGAGGTACTACACATCGAGGAGTGCCCGAGTTGGATCGAAGCCGGGAACCGTCTCCGCGAAGCACTGCATGAAACCGGGCTCGGTGTGACGGCAATCACGTTCCGGTTGATCAGCACGCCCGAAGACGCAGCCCAGGTTCCCTTCGCGGGTTCGCCCACCATCACGATCGACGGCCAGGATCTCTTCCCGAGCGGTGGGCGCACTACCGACCTCGCCTGCAGGGTCTATCCGACTCCGACCGGTTTGGCCGGCCTCCCCACAACCGCACAGCTCGTCGACGCGATCGCCGCCTATGGACACTGACACGGCGGTCCGGTGTTCCTGCTGCGGCCGAACCCTACCCCGGCGCCGAGTGCACGCATTGCACGGCACCGCCGCCTACGTATGCCGACGCTGCGGTCTCTGGATCGCGTTGCGGCCGCACAACGACAAACGCGGATGACCGAGCACTGACATTGAGCGATAACCGAACGCCGCCACCAAGCGCCAAGCTCCACAGGCCGGGGCCGGCGAGACCCAGCCTGCGATCGCCCGGCCAATTCCATGAGACGTCGCAAAAGGCAAGGGTTACGAGGCAGGAGGCTGGTGGTGGTGGCGCCTATTCGTCCTTCATCTCGGTGAGCACTTCGAAGGGTGATTCGACGTCGCCGCGCCATGCTTCGATGCCTTCACGGACGGCAAGGGTGGCGACGATGAGGGCGGCGACGGAGTCTGCCCACCACCATCCGAAGAGGCTGTTGAGGATTAGGCCCACGAATACGGCTCCGGACAGGTAGACGCAGAGCAGCAGTTGGCGCGCGTCGGCGAGAACACTCTTGGATCCGAGTTCGCGGCCAGTGCGGGTCTCAAACCAGGCGAGCAAAGGCATCACGAGCAGGCTGAGGGCCGTGATTCCGATCCCTAGCGGGCTGTGCTCTGGGCCTTCTTGCGAGATGAGACTGACGATGGCGTCGATGCTGACGTAGGCGGCAAGGGCGAAGAACGCGAGTCCAATCGCCCGGACGGTCGCCTTCTCCCAACGCTCTGGGTCCTTTCGCGTGAACTGCCAGGCGACCGCGACTGCGGAGAGGACCTCTACGACGGAGTCCAGGCCGAAACCGATCAGTGCCGCCGAGGATGCCAGCACACCCGCGGTGATCGCGACGACTGCTTCGATCACGTTGTAGGTGATGGTGAACGCCACGATGAAACGGACGCGGCGGTGCAGCCGCTCCCGGCGTTCGGTCGTCAAGGCGGTCACGATGCAACCTCACAGCAACCGGGAACGGTGCACGCGGCGTCCAGGCACGGGGCATCCTCATCGACGGCCAGGGCGACATCAACGAGCGCAGTGAGGGCAGCAGTGAGATGCGGGTCGGAGATCTCGTAGCGGGTCTGACGGCCTTCCGGTTCCGCAACAACGATCCCGCAATCGCGAAGGCATGTCAGATGATTCGAGACATTCGAGCGAGTCAGGTCGAGATCGCGAGCCAGCACGGCCGGGTAACTTGGCCCCTCCAGCAGGGTCATCAGAATCCGTGATCGGGACGCGTCGGCCATGGCGCGGCCGAGGCGGTTCATCGCGTCCAGACGAGTCGTTATGGTCAGCATTCGCTGATCATACAGTCTCCGCTGTATGGACGGGCGGGGAGATGCTCCCTACTCCGAGCACAGCTCGCTGGAGGATCGGCGGTGACACAGCGTGCCTCATCCGCACCTCGCCTCAGCTCGTTCTAGACCGCACGACCGCGGTCGTCGACAGGCTCGACGTCGACGTCCCAATACGCAACGAATCGCGGCTGGCGCCGCCTCCTTGATTGCGCTGTGAATCGGTCGGCGCGCTCGTGATCGAAATCAGGGACGGGCCAACCGGCGATCGTGGCAGGGCTTGCGTGTCGATACTCGGAGGTGAGCCCCTCGGCAAGCGGTTTGATCAGCTCAGCCACAAGGGCGCTCATCCGGTCGGCAGTCTCCGCGATGCGACGAGCTGCGGTCCGTGGAAGATTGTGGCGGATCGTGATCGGCACTACCTGGCGGACAGTGCCTTCTGTGGTGAGCCAGGCAAGCGGCAATGACATCGAGAGTTCCGACTGCGAATGCGCGATGGTCGTGTTCCGGTAGCCGCGAATCATGTCGTGCGTTTCAACCAGATCGTCAGGGACGGGAACGTGTGCGAGGAGGCCGGACCGGACGTTGGAGTGCGCAAACGCGCGCATGTAGGCGATCACGGCGTAGCTTGTCAGCGGCTGCCAAAGCGGCGATTCGTGTCCTGCTTCCAACGCCTGCTCGATCGCGTCACTCGCCTCGGACAGGTCGTCCGAGTAGGAACTCAACTCGGCGAGCAGCCGCGAATCGGGAGTATCGGGAAGCATCGCGACGGTCGAACTCAGCGGCATGAGTCAATCATGCGACCTATCCGCCAAGGAGCGTTGCGTATGCGTTGATGGCGAGAGCCGCGGCCACCACCATTCCGCCAAACAGACCGGCCGTTCCCCACAGCATCCGCACGCGCCGCGCGACGCCCACTTCGCGGCGAAGAGCGGCGAACGCTGTCAGGTCCGGTTCCGGGGAGGCGCCGGATGACGTAGCCCATGTCTCCGGGCGCGTCAGCATCTCAGCGAGGCGGTCGCGCGCATCAGCCGTGAGCGTAACTGCGCGGCGGGTGAGCCAGCGGACCAGCTCGGTGTCGCGGAGCACCGTCACGTCCACGGGTCGCTCACGGATAGTGACGCTGCGGGCTCCGACGAGAACGAGCGCCGGGTAGACGTCGATCGGCTCCCCCACGACCGCCATCAGCTTCCTGGCGATCCGCTGCGCCTCGTAGCGGGAGTTGCGCAAGTGGTCGGTCTTCTGGCCGTTGACCAGAAGCCGCGTGCTTCCGACCCAGATCCGGGCGTCGTCGTGGAACTTCGTGTTGATCGTGAACACTCCGGCAGGACCGACAACGACGTGGTCGACGTCACTCCTTCGATAGCCGATGGGGACGGAATGCAGCACCGTCCAGTCGGGCCCGAGCTTCGCCAGGCGCGCCGCGACCTGTAGCTCACCGAGTGCGCCGAGATACCAGGGCCGCGAGTCGACCGACAGCGGGGACCGACCGAACACGCGCGACACCCGGGATCGGGCAGGAAAACCGGCCTGAGCGTTAAGGCACGCTGAGATCACTGCCGCAGCGGGGACAGAGCCGACCGCGTCCGCAGGCGCAGTCGCCGTCATCGGCGGCGACGCCTTCGGGGCGGTGTCAGTTGTATCCAAAGTGCGCCCACGATAACCGCTACGAACAAGATCACCGTCCACGGGTTCGCCGTGATCCCGGCCCACAGCATTCCGAACCCTGCGGCAATGCCGTCCCCAACGGCTTCCCCATAGTCGACCATTCGCTCAGCCTAGAGGTGCGCGGCGACGCCATTCGCGAAGCGCTCGGCTCTCCCGAGCATTCCCGAATGCGGATCGATCAAAGCGTGATGTCGGGTCGCCGTTGGGCGTACTCGGTCGTGAGCCAGCGAAAGATCGTCAGCGATGATGTCGGGGAGGCGGCGTTGGCGCGCAGATAGCCCCGGCTTGCGAACTCGAGAGCGTGACGGCGTGGCTCCGTGTAAACGTCGAGCGGCAGCATGCCGCCCCGGAAACGCGCGCGGGATACCTCGGCGACCCTCGCCCGCAACTCGACCTCATGATCGGCGAAGTACTCGTCAGCGATCGCTAGGATCTCGCGCACCACACGCCGGGTCTCCGAACGCTCCTGCCACGCGTGCACCAGATCGGGAGGAGTCGGCGCGTCCTGATCTCTGATTCGGGCGATGTCCTCACCGCTGCGCTTCTGCGCGAAGAAGGCGTCGGCCGCGGCATCGTTGTGACGTCGCTCTGGCGCTAGTACCCGGTGGAGCTGTCGCTCGGGCAACCCGGCGCGCGCGCGGCGCCGCTGCAGGCGCCTTGCTTCGTTCTCGCGCTCACGATAGGTCGCGCGTTGGTCAGGAGTGGGCGACCATGCTGGGTCGCGGCCGGCGGCCCGGGCACGGTCGACCGCGCGACGTCGCGCCTCGTTCGCCTTCCCTGGGTCAGCGGCCTCACGCGCACGCCGGCGCTCAGCGATCGCGTCGCGATTGCGGTGGTAGTAGTCGCGCTGCGCCTGCTTGTACGTCTCCGGGTGCTTCTGCTTGTACCGCTCGCGTGCCTGCTGGCGTTCCTCGGGGTGTTCCTTAGCCCAGGCCTTCGCGCGATCGATCCCCTTCTGGCGGCGCGCCTTCTCCGCACGCTCACGCTGAGCACGCTCACGCTCACGCTCACGGTTCTTCCGGCGGATGTCTTCACGGTTCCGCTCACGGTACTCGGCGTAGTAGGACGGGTGGGCCTCGTTCCATGCCTTCCGCTGTGCGGCGAGGCGCGCAGCACGCTCGTCGTCGCTCGGATGTGCGTCACTCATATCGGATCCACCAGGAGCGCGCCGTCGAGCTCAGAGAGAGCTGTGAACAACTCCTCGCGCGCCGCGGTCGGGTCGGTGATCGCTCTTGCGAAGAGCGCACGCATCCGTTCGCGCGCGACGTCGGACACATCACCGAGCCGGGCGAGACACCAGTCGATGTCGTCGGTGAGGCTGTAGCTCGGATCATCCACCTCGATGCCGGGGTAGTACAGGAACGCGAGCACAGCCACGTGCTCCAGGACAGCGTCAGCCCGCTCACGATCGCTCATGGCAGGAAGGTGCGCATCCCGCGCCCAACAGCTCGCGTGGCGATGTCTGTTGGTGGGGCTACTCTCGTGCTTGTTCGGCCGGAGGAGGATGCACAATGGCCGAACCGCACCGGTGGCACCCGCTTCTCGCAGCGCAGGAAGGTCCCACTGGCACGTGGAGCTTGGTCGACGGCTTCGACCGGGTGTACGGCACCATCGAGCTCCGCCGGCTGAACGCCACTGAAGTTCGCTACCAGGCCAGCTTCCGGGGCGAGGTCATCGGCTGGTCATCAACCCTCCGCCTCGCGTGCGAGCGGGTACACGGCGAGTTCCTGCGGAACCACGGCCCGAACGGCGGGCCAATCGCGAGTTGGGGCACGAACGATCGAGGGCAACCGATCGAGTAGCTGCTAGGCCGCTTCGATGTCTTCCTCGTCGAGGAAGTCCAGCGCCGGATCATCGCCCGCTCCGTCATCGTTCGAGAGCAGCGAGGTATCGGGGTTCACGCGTCGTAGGGTCCGCTCGAGGATTCCTGCCGGCCCCCGATCCACGCTGCGGTCGGGCTCGATGTAGTGCCCTTCTGTGATCGCAGTCGATCCGTGGCCGAGGAAGGTCGCGGCAGCGTCGGCGCTCGCCCCGCGCGCGATGACGGTTGCGCCCGTGCGCCGGTACCAGCGAAGGGTGATCCCCTCCCCCGCGAGATCCGCCAGCTCGAGGAACGCTCGGAAGGTACGTCGCACATTGAACGGGCTCAGTGGCTTGCCCGCACGATTGGCGAAGATGGTCCGTTGAGGGTCGGTTGCCGGGATGCCAGCGAGCCGTGCTCGAAGGACGTTCGCTGCGAAGTCGGGGACCGCGATCCGGCGGATAGAGTGCTCGGTCTTCGGGTGGTCTTGACGCACGGCGCCACTGCCCGTGCGCAACACGACCGTCCCATTCACCGAGATCGTCATCCCGCTGGGACCGTCCTCGACATCGCACACGCGGAGTGCGAGGCACTCACCGATGCGCAAAGCGGTTCCGAGGAGCACCTCGATGATGTCGCGCACCTGACCATCGGGCTTTGGCCCCTTGATGTCGGGGCCGGTCCGCCAGCGACCCGCGGCATCACGGATCGCGTTGATCTGCTCGACGGTCAACGCCTGACGCTCGCCCTTTTGTCGGCGCAATGGACTCGTTCCCTGCACCGGATTCCGCGGGATCGCGTCGTGCCGAAGAGCAAAACCGAAGAGCTGGTTGAGAACCGTCCGCGAGTGGTGGGCGCGTGAGGGTGACACCGCATTCTCAGAGCGCAGGAACCATTCCACGCGGCCCGTCGTGATCTCACCGAGTGCGAAGTGCTCGAACTGCGGCCGCACGCGGAGGCGGAGATCATCACGGTAGTTCTTCTTCGTCCCATCGGACAGCTCGCGCAGCTCCAGATCCTCGAGCCACAGATCAGCGAGGTCACGGAAGGAGCTGCTGAGATCGAGCAGGCCTCCGGACCCGAACCCCGGTCTGTCCAGGAGTCGCTCCTTCAAACGGGCTCGAGCGGCCGACTCCGTACGCGCAGCACCCGTCACTCTGCGCAGGCGCCCGTCGGCGTCGCGAATGCGCGCCAACGCCACGTACGACGATCCCCGCCTGCTGACGCTGATAGCTCCGTATGAGCCAATCAGCGTGCGCGGCCGCCCGCCGTTCACGACGCACCGCCGGCGTGGCGCTGCTCGTCGGCCAGCTCCATGCGCTGCACCCACGCGTCGATCTCGCTCTCGCGAAACCTCAACTGCGTGCCGACGCGGAATCCACGGGGTCCACGGCCCTTGCTCCGCAGATCGTAGATCGTCTGCACGGAGACTTTGAGTTGCGCGGCAAGCTCAGCCAGCGACACGTAGTTCCCGTGTCCCGACTCTGAGGTGCCAACGACGTCCATATAGCGAAGGTGCGCGGGCGATGCCGCGTACCTTCCAGATACTTCGAGAAGGTCCGAGAGCGCACTGCGGCTACCCGGCGAAGTGTCCAGTAAACGACTACCAAACATTCGAGCTCCCTGATCAGGGAGTGAAGATTCAGTGCTTTACCGGGAGTTTTGGTGGACCTGAGGGGACTCGAACCCCTGACCCCCTGCATGCCATGCAGGTGCGCTACCAGCTGCGCCACAGGCCCTCACTGTCACCCGCGCGGGGCAACCCCACTAGATTACTACATCCGCGGGCGTGCTCCGAACCACGACAGCACCCGCGTCGTCACTCCAGCGGGGTGTGGGCCGGCAGCTCGAACGGCACGACAGGGCAGTCCTTCCACAGCCGCTCGAGGCCGTAATACATGCGCTCCTGCTCATGGAAGACGTGGACGACCAGGTCGCCGAAGTCCAGCAGGATCCACCGAGATTCCTGACGCCCTTCGCGCCGAAGACGCTTGTGTCCCTCCTGCAGGAGTCGGTCCTCGACCTCGTCGGCGATGGCTGCCACGTTCCGCTCGTTGCGGCCGGTGACAAGGAGGAAGACGTCGACCAGCGGCAACGGACCCGACACGTCCAGCGCGACGAGGTCCTCCCCGCCCTTGGCATCAGCGGCCTCTGCCGCGATCTGCAGCATCCGGTGGGCCTGCTCGGTGGCGGTCATGCGAATACTCCAGTCACGAAGGCGAGGATGAGCACGCCCACGAGCGCGAGGGCCAGCGCACCGGCGGTGATCGCGAGGGTGAGCATGAGGCGGCTGCCCTTCTCGGGCGCAGGGGGCTTGATGATGTCGCCCGCAGACTTGGACGTGCTGATCGCCGCGCTCGCAGCGATCGGGGTCGGCGACGAGTGGGCGGGCAGCTCACCGTCGACCAGGACCGCGTCCACCTCTTTGCCGTCGGCTGTGCCCAGCGCGTGACCGGTGGACCCCAGCCCCTCCGGGAGGTTGAACGTCCCGGTGATGAGCACGTCGCCGGTCGAGGTGATCGGTGCAACGAGGGGTGCCGCGGCGGGAGCCTGCGACACGATGAGGGCGTTCGGAGTGCTGGTCGATCCCGCCGATGACCGCGAGAGGAGCTGATCGAACGAGGGCGGCAGCTCCACCGGTGCGGCGTCGCCGGCGAGCAGGTCGGCGCCGAGCGCGGGGTTCACGACGCGCTCGGCCTCAGGCTCCTCCGCCGCACGGTCGTCGTCCTCGCGCGGAGCAGGCGCCCCGCCTTCGCCGAGCCAGGTCTCCTCCGCTTCGACCTTCTGGTCGTCGGCCTCGGTGGTCACGTCCTCGGACGGCCGATCGGCGGGGCGCTCGGACTCGAGGACGGCGCGAGCCGCCGTCTTCTGCGCGGCGCCCGAGGCGGAGGCGTGCGCAGCGACGAGGTCCGGGGTGATCACCGGGACGGACGCGGTGCGGATCCGCTCCTGCTGTCGCGCCTGACGGCGGGTCAGCGGCGATGCTCCGAGGTCGACGGAGGCATCGGGCGCGGGGCGCTCGGCGACGACGGCGGGCTCGGCCGCACGTGGCAGCGGAGCGACGGGCGTCGGTTCGGCTGTCTCGGCCGTGGTGTCGTCCGAGGGCGCGGGCTCTTCGACCGCGACTGCCTCCTGCTGGCCGCCGGCGGTAGCCGCATCGATCGCGGCGGTCGTGACGATCGGATTGGCCCCGGTGTTGCGGATCTCCCGCAGCTGCTTGCGGGTGAGCGGTGGGGTGGCCGGCTGCTCGGGTTCAGTCATTCCTTGCTCCGGTAGAGGTGGTGCTTCGCAATGTATTGGACGACGCCGTCGGGAACGAGATACCACACCGGGTTCCCGCTCTCCACCCGCTCGCGGCAATCCGTGGACGAGATGGCGAGGGCGGGGATCTCGAGCTGGCTGACGTCTTCGGTCGGCAGGCCCTCGGTGCTCAGAACGTGGCCAGGGCGCGAGACGGCCACGAAATGGGCGAGGTCCCAGAGTTCATCATGGTCCCTCCAACTGAGAATCTGCGCCAAGGCGTCCGCCCCGGTGATGAAGAACAGGTCCGCGTCGGGGCGAAGTACCTTCAGATCGCGGAGGGTGTCGATCGTGTACGTGGGCCCGCCGCGGTCGATGTCGACGCGACTCACGGTGAAGCGCGGGTTGGACGCCGTCGCGATCACGGTCATGAGGTAGCGGTGCTCGCTCGGCGACACATCGATCTTCTGCCAGGGACGCCCGGTGGGCACGAAGACCACCTCGTCCAGATCGAACGACTGCGCGACCTCGCTCGCTGCGACGAGGTGTCCGTGATGGATGGGATCGAAGGTCCCACCCATCACCCCGATCCTCGGGGATCTCGTCGCCGACATTCAGGCGGCCCTAGTGGCCGTGCCCCGCCCGCTGGACGTCGTTGGCGTGGGCACGCGCGTAGGCATCGGCCTTGTGCGAGTGGCGGTTGGCCACGTTGCGGTACGAGACGGTGACCAGCGCAAGCGCCCCGAACACGACGAGGGCGACGGCGCCGTACCAGAAGGTCTCGAGCGCGACGTTGCCGTGGTGCTCGGCCTCTTCCGCGGCGAGGGCGATCATCGTGGCGAAGGTCATTCGTACTCCGTTCCGTCCGCCCCGGACACGGGGCGGATCCAGTTTATGCCGTCAGGCCCGGACCTGCCCGGCGCCGCGCGCGAGCCACTTGGTGCTGGTGAGCTCGGCGAGCCCCATGGGACCGCGAGCGTGGAGCTTCTGGGTGGAGATCCCCACTTCGGCACCGAAGCCGAACTCTCCCCCGTCGGTGAAGCGCGTGGAGGCGTTGACCGCGACGACTGCGGAGTCCACCTCGGCGAGGAAGCGCTGGGCGCTGGCGTCGTCTCGGGTGATGATGGCCTCGGTGTGATGGGTGGAGTACTGCCGGATGTGGTCGAGGGCCTCATCCAGGTCGTCCACGACGCGCATCGCCAGATCGAGACCGAGGTACTCGGTCGACCAGTCGTCTGCTGTGGCGGGGACGGTCCCGGCGGCGATCGCCGCGACCGCGGCGTCGCCGTGAACCGTCACACCCTGAGCCTGCAGCGCCTCCACCACAGGACCGACGAGCCGGTCTGCTGCCTCGCGGTGCACGAGGACCGTCTCCACCGCGTTGCACACGCTCGGCCGCTGGACCTTGGCGTTGACGACGATGTCGGTCGCCCAGTCTACAGGCGCCGTCGCATCGAGCAGGATGTGCACGACGCCCGCGCCGGTCTCGATCACCGGCACCTGCGACTCGGTGACCACCGTCTCGATGAGCTGGGCGCTGCCCCGGGGAACCAGGACGTCCACGATTCCGCGCGCCCGCATGAGCTCGCGGGCGCCCTCGCGGCCGAACTCGTCGACGCTCTGCACGGCTTCGGGGTCGATTCCGCAGTCCGCCAGCGCTCCGCGGATCGCCGTCACGAGCGCGGCGTTCGTGCGCTCTGCCGCCGAACCGCCGCGCAGCACCACCGCGTTGCCGGAACGCAGAGCGAGGGCGGCGATGTCGACGGTCACATTCGGACGCGCCTCGTAGATGGAGCCCACCACGCCGAACGGGACAGAGATCTTGGTCAGACGCAGCCCGTTGTCCAGCACCCGCTCGTCCAGCACGCGACCGACCGGGTCGGGCAGTGCGGCGATGTCGCGGACCGCGCCGGCCAGTGCGCGCACTCGCGGCGCGTCCAGGCGCAGGCGATCACGAAGGGCGACGGACAGACCGGTCGCCTCGCCGCGCCGCAGGTCGTCGACGTTCGCGGCCACGATCCGGTCGGTCGCCGCTTCGATACCGGCCGCGATCGCCTCGAGCGCCAGGCGCTTGGCATCGTCGGAGAGCAGAGCGATCGATCGCGACGCGTCCTTGGCCCGCAGCATCCGCTCTCGGGCGCTCGTGAGGGTCGTGGTCATCGGGCCAGTGTACCGACGCCGGTGCGGACGGGCCCGGTGAGCGCGGGCGCCGCGGGCTCGGGGTTCGGCTGGAACCAGGTGCCGATCTCGCCGCCTTCCAGCGCCTCGGAGACCAGATCCGCGCTCGTGACGAGGACCCCCACTCCGGCCGCCGTCGCCAGGCGCGCCGCCGACACCTTGGTGGCCGCTCCCCCGGTGCCGACCGAGTTGACCACGACCGAGCCGAACTCGTACCCGTGGAGGTCGTCACCGTAGGCGACGCGGTGGATCGGCTCTGCGCCCGGCTGACCGGGCGGGCGGGTGTACAGGCACTCGATGTCGCTGAGCAGGACGAGGGCGTCCGCCCCGATGAGCTCGGCCACCAGGGCGGCCAGGCGGTCGTTGTCGCCGAAGCGGATCTCGTGGGTGGCCACGGTGTCGTTCTCGTTGACGATCGGAAGGATGCGAAGGCCCAGCAGACGCTCCATCGCGCGTCGCGCGTTCGAACGGTGCGTCGCGTTCTCGAGGTCGCCGGCGGTGAGCAGCACCTGCCCGGCCACGATGCGGAACGGCCGCAGGGCCTCCTGATAACGGTAGATGAGGACGTTCTGCCCGACGGCCGCTGCCGCCTGCTGAGTGGCGAGATCGGCGGGACGGGCGTCGAGAGACAGGAAAGGCATCCCGGTGGCGATCGCGCCGGACGAGACCAGAACGACCTCGATGCCCCGGCCGTGGGCGCTGGAGAGCGCCTCGACGATGGGCTGGATCTTGGCGGAGTTCTCGCCGCTGATCGACGACGACCCCACCTTCACCACGATGCGGCGTGCGGCGGCGATGTCGCCGCGCTCGCGTGCGCTCACCCTTCCTCCTCGTCGTCCCGTCCGCGCTGCGCGAGGCGCTCTGCCTCCAGTTCCGCGCGGGCCTGCGCTTTGGCGTCCATCATGTCGTGGTAGCGCTCACGGCGCTGCGACGTCGTGCGACGGGGGTTCATGTCCAGGCGCGGATCCGTTCCGCGCGGAGCGGTCATGAGCTCCGCCACCGAGCTGAGCGCCGGCTGCCAGTCGAACACGACTCCGTCGCCTTCACCGATGACGACCGTCGAGCCCGGCTGCGCGCCGGATCGGAGCAGCTCGTCCTCGACGCCGAGCTTCTCGAGGCGGTCGGCGAGATAGCCCACCGCCTCTTCGTTCTGGAAGTCGGTCTGCTGAACCCACCGCACCGGCTTCTCGCCGAGCACCCGGTAGATGTTGCCGTACGTGCCGCCTTCGACACGTACGGTGAACTCGCGAACCGACCCCTTCGGGCGGATGACGATCCGCTCGGGAGCCGGCGTCGCCGCGGCCGCCGCGCGATGCTCTTCCACGATCCCGCCCAACGCGAAGGTGAGCTGTCGCAGGCCCTCGTGGCTGACGGTGGAGATCTCGAACACCCGGAAGCCTCGCGCCTCGAGGTCGGGCCGGACCAGGTCGGCCAGTTCCTTGGCCTCGGGGACGTCGACCTTGTTCAGCGCCACGAGCTGCGGCCGCTCGAGGAGCGGTGTCTGTCCGTCCGGCACGGGGTAGGCGGCGAGTTCCGCCAGGATGACCTCGAGGTCGGTGAGCGGGTCGCGGCCCGGATCCAGCGTCGCGCAGTCGAGCACATGCACCAGCGCGGTGCAGCGCTCGACGTGCCGCAGGAACTCCAGCCCGAGGCCCCGTCCTTCGCTGGCGCCCTCGATGAGGCCAGGCACGTCGGCGACTGTGAAGCGCACGTCCCCGGCCTGCACCACACCGAGGTTGGGGTGCAGCGTCGTGAACGGGTACTCGGCGATCTTGGGCCGGGCCGCCGAGACCGCGGCGATGAGGCTGCTCTTGCCCGCGGAGGGGAATCCCACCAGGGCCACGTCGGCGACGGTCTTCAGCTCGAGGTGGACGTCGCCCTCCCAGCCGGGCGTGCCCAGCAGGGCGAACCCGGGAGCCTTCCGCTTCGGCGACGACAGCGCGGCGTTTCCGAGGCCACCGAGGCCACCCGGGGCGACGACGACGCGCATCCCGGGGTCGATCATGTCGGCGAGGACGGATCCGTCGTCGTCCTTCACCACGGTCCCGACCGGTACGGGCAGCTCGAGCGACTCGCCTGCCGCGCCCGAGCGATGGTCCCCCATGCCGAAACCACCGTTGCCCGCGGTGCGATGCGGCGAGTGGTGGTACGACAGAAGCGTGGTGACCTGCGGGTCGGCGACGAGCACGACGTCCCCGCCGTGACCGCCGTTGCCGCCGTCGGGTCCGGCCAGCGGCTTGAACTTCTCGCGACGGACCGACACGCAGCCGTTTCCGCCCTTGCCGGCGCGCAGATGCAGTGTCACGCGATCGACGAACGTGACCATGCGCTCCCCCTCGGGTCGGTGTGGATATGTGTACGAGTGCAGGGAGGGGGCGAGCCGAAGCCCGCCCCCTCCCGAGGTGTGTGGACCGAGCGGATTACTCCGCGGCCGCCACGATGTTGACGACCTTGCGGCCACCCTTCTGACCGAACTCGACCGCTCCGGCCGACAGGGCGAACAGGGTGTCGTCGCCACCGCGGCCGACGTTGGCGCCGGGGTGGAAGTGCGTGCCGCGCTGGCGGACGATGATCTCGCCGGCGAGAACCTGCTGACCGCCGAAGCGCTTCACGCCGAGGCGCTGAGCGTTGGAGTCACGACCGTTACGGGTGGAGCTTGCGCCCTTTTTGTGTGCCATCTCTGCGTCTCCTGTGGCTTACTTGATGCCGGTGACCTTGACGCGCGTGAGGTCCTGACGGTGCCCCTGGCGCTTCTTGTAACCGGTCTTGTTCTTGAACTTCTGGATCACGATCTTCGGGCCGCGCTCCTCGCCGAGGACCTCGGCGGTGACGGTCACCTTGGCGAGCTTGTCGGCGTCGGTCGTGACGGCGTCGCCGTCGACGAGCAGGACGGCGGGCAGCTCGATGTTGTCGCCGATCTTGGCGGCCTGGCGATCCAGGACGACGATCGTGCCGACCTCGACCTTCTCCTGACGGCCGCCGGCGCGCACTACTGCGTAAACCACTTCACACCTGTTTTTCTTCTGGGAGCGCACGCGCTCGGATGTCAGACAAAGACGCGGTGCGGATTTCTCGACGCACCAAAGGGATACTTTACCGGATGCCGCGACCACAGGCAAAAGCCGCGGGCCGCGTGTCCGGCCCTGCCCTTAGGATCGGCCCGTGGCGATTCTGATCGACGACCCTCGCTGGCCCGCGCACGGCCGATTGTGGGCTCACCTGGTCAGCGATTCCGACCTCGGAGAACTGCACGCGTTCGCCGCGGCCCACGGCATTCCTCGCCGCGGCTTCGACCTCGACCACTACGACGTCCCCGAGGACGCGCACGCGCGTCTCGTCGCCGCGGGAGCGCAGCACGTCACCGGCCACGAGCTGGTCCGCCGGCTCATCGCCTCGGGGCTGCGGGTCCGCGCGCGGGACCGCCGCTGAGCTCGCGCCCAGCGGCGGTGAGGATCAGCCCTCGTCCGGCGTGTGGGCGACCGGAGTGCCCGTCAGCGCGGCCGTGGTCACGCGGCGTCGACCGCGTCCCTGGCCGGGCGCCTTCGGCTCGGGAAGCGCGTTGAGCACCGAGTCGAGCAGAAGGTCGGCCTCCGTCTTCGGAGCGCGCGAGCCGGCATCCTGTCGCTTCTTGCGCTTCTTCGGACGCTCGGCGCTCCGCGGCTCCTCGGCCGGCTCGGCCGCCGCCTCGGGTACGGGGGCGACCTCCGCCGCAGGAACCTCGTCGTGATGGTGGATCGTCGAGGCCGCGATCTGGGCGAGCGCGGACTTCACGCCCTCGGTGATCACGTGGGTGCCGCCGCCGTTTCCGTTGCCGTTGGACGGCGCGGGGCTCCCGCCACCGCGGGGGCGACGACCAGAAGGCGCCGAACCGCCGCTGGAGCGGTGCTTGACCACGGGATCGTGGTGCACGATGACGCCGCGGCCGGCGCACACGTCGCAGGCCTCGCTGAAGGTCTCCAGCAGGCCCAGTCCCAGCTTCTTGCGTGTCATCTGCACGAGTCCGAGCGAGGTGACCTCGGCGACCTGGTGCTTGGTGCGGTCGCGGCTGAGGCACTCGACGAGACGCCGCAGGACGAGATCGCGATTGGACTCCAGGACCATGTCGATGAAGTCGACGACGATGATGCCGCCGATGTCCCGCAGCCGCAGCTGACGGACGATCTCCTCGGCCGCCTCGAGGTTGTTCTTGGTGACGGTCTCTTCGAGGTTTCCGCCGGAACCGACGAACTTGCCCGTGTTGACGTCGATGACCGTCATCGCCTCGGTCCGGTCGATGACCAGCGATCCGCCGGACGGCAGCCAGACCTTGCGGTCGAGGGCCTTCTCGATCTGCTCGGTGATGCGGAACTCGTCGAACGGATCGTGGTCGCCCTCGTAGGCCTGGACACGCTCGAGAAGATCCGGCGCGACGGACTCGAGGTACTTCGAGATCGTGTGGTGCGCGTCCTCGCCCTGGATGAGCATCCTCGTGAAGTCCTCGTTGAAGACATCACGCACGATCTTCACGAGAAGATCCGGCTCGGAGTGCAGGAGCGCAGGTGCCTGGATGCTCTCGACCTGAGTGCCGATGTGCTCCCACTGGGTGGTGAGGCGCTGGACGTCGCGCGTCAGCTGCTCCTCGGTCGCGCCCTCGGCCGCCGTGCGGACGATGACGCCGCTGGACTCCGGGAGCACCTCCTTGAGGATCTTCTTCAGGCGTGCTCGTTCGGTGTCGGGAAGCTTGCGGGAGATGCCGTTCATGGCGCCTCCGGGCACGTAGACCAGGTACCGCCCGGGCAACGAGATCTGGCTCGTCAGGCGCGCGCCCTTGTGTCCGACCGGATCCTTCGTCACCTGCACGAGCACCTTGTCGCCGCTCTTGAGGGCGAGCTCGATGCGTCGCGGCTGGTTGCCGGTCTCGACGGCGTCCCAGTCCACCTCGCCCGAGTACAGGACGGCGTTGCGTCCGCGTCCGATGTCGACGAACGCCGCCTCCATGCTGGGCAGGACGTTCTGCACGCGGCCGAGGTAGACGTTGCCGATCAGCGACGCGTCCTGGCTGCGGGCGACGTAGTGCTCGACGAGGACGTTGTCTTCGAGGACGGCGATCTGCACGCGGCCGTTCTTCGAGCGGACGACCATCTCGCGGTCGACGGCCTCGCGGCGCGCGAGGAACTCGGCCTCGGTCACCACCGCCCGGCGACGCCCGGCCTCGCGGCCGTCGCGACGTCGCTGCTTCTTCGCCTCCAGGCGTGTCGAGCCCTTGATGCGCTGCGGCTCGGTGATCAGTTCGACGGCGCGCTTGCGCGGCTCGCGCTCAACGGCCTCGGGGGTCTCGTCGCCGCCGGATCCGCCGCGGCGGCGACCGCGTCGGCGGGAGCTCGACCCGCTCCCGGCCGCGCCGGACTGCGGCTCGTCGTCCTGCGCGCGATCCTGTCCGCGGTCCTGGCCCCGGTCCTGGCCCGGACGCGCGGGCAGCGGCGTGATCTCGGGGGCGTAGAACACGAGCTGCGTGGACACCGCCGACACGAACGTCTCGGGAAGCAGTCCCAAGCTCACCGCGGTGGGCGAGCCGGACTCAGGGGCGGGTTCCGCGTCCGTCGGCTCGGCGTGCGCGGGGATCGCCGTGGACGGCTCCGATGCGGTCGCCTCAGTGGAAGCGGGCTCGGCAGGGGCCGGCTCAGCGGCAGCCGGCTCAGCAGCGGCCTGCTCAGCAGCGGCCTGCTCAGCGGCAGTCAGCTCGGCGGCGGCCTGCTCCGAGGGTGCGTCCGTCGAGCTCTCGTCGGAGGGTGCGTCCGTGAGGCTCGCCTCGGGCTCAGCGGTCTCGCCGTCTGCCGCGGCCGTTTCAGGAGCGGCGGGGGCGGCGTCCGTGTCGGCGACGCCCGGCTCCGTCCCGACGTCGGCGGCAACCGCCGGCGCCTCGCCAGCAGCGGCGATCAGGTCGGATCCCCCGCTCGTCGGGGATTCCCCGGGGGCCGCCGAAGCGGCATCCGTCATCGGTTCCGGCGTCGCCTCAGCGTCGTGGTTGTGGTCTCGGTCGGTTGTCTCATCGGCCATCACTGGCTTACTCCTTGCGGGCGCACCGCGCGTCGCCCGGCGAAATCTCGTGCGGCGCCGCACCTGCGGTGCCGCGAACTCACTCGGTGTGGAGGCGATCCCGGCGCGTGTCGCGGGGATGCTCCCTGCAAGGGCGGTCGTCGCCCTGAAGTCTTCGGTGATGCGGTGGCGGCGCGGCCGCGACCGATCAGCCCCCATTATCGCACTATCCCGCCCGAATTGCGTGCCGACGCGTCCCCTCGCCCGTCCGGATCGCGTGATCGGGGCGAAAACACCCGCTCCGCCCGCACGCAGCCCGTCATCTCGGCGAGGTCACGTGATCCGGACGACACACACGGGCGGGAAGCCAGTCGGGAGTCGGCAGGAGGGGCACAGCACGCGATGCCATAATCCGAGGCATGCCGAACGCCCGCACGCACACCCGCCCCGCAGCGCTCGCCGTCTGGCTGATCATCGCGGGGGCCGTGGGCTGGTGGGCGGCGTTCTCGCTGACCATGGAGCGCTTCCACCTCCTGCAGGATCCGGACGCGATCGCGTCGTGCGACTTCAGCGTCCTCGTCCAGTGCACGAAGAACCTCGAGGCGTGGCAGGGCAGCGTGTTCGGCTTCCCCAACCCGGTGATCGGGCTGGCGGGGTGGGTGGCACCCATCGTGGTCGGGATGGCGATCCTCGCCGGCGCTCGATTCGCCCGCTGGTTCTGGTGGCTGTTCGCCGCCGGGATGACGTTCGCCTTCGGCTTCGTGCTCTGGCTCATCAGCCAGAGCATCTACGTGCTGGGCACGCTCTGTCCGTGGTGCATGGTGACCTGGGCGGTGACGATTCCGACGTTCTACGCGGTCCTGCTGCACCTCGTGAGGTCGGGACTGGTCCCGGCGCCCGCGCCGATCCGGCGGGGCGCCGAGACGCTCATGGGGTGGATGCCGCTGCTGGCGGTCATCTCCTACGCGATCGTCGCCGTGCTCGCACAGCTGCAGCTGGACGTCCTGGGCTCGCTGTTCTGACCGACGACGGCCCGAAGATCAGCCGAACCAGATCTGAAGCTCTCGGGCTGCGGATTCGGGGCTGTCGGAGCCGTGGACGAGATTCTGCTGAACCTTCAGCCCCCAGTCCCTGCCGAGGTCGCCGCGGATCGTCCCGGGAGCGGCCGTGGTCGGGTCGGTCGTGCCGGCGAGAGAGCGGAACCCCTCGATCACACGGTTGCCCGCGAGGCGGATCGCCACCGACGGGCCCGACATCATGAACTCCACCAGCGGCTCGTAGAACGGCTTGCCGGCGTGCTCGGCGTAATGCTGCTCCAGACGGGCGCGATCGGGTTCCACCAGGCGCAGGTCGACGAGCGAGTAGCCCTTCGCCTCGACGCGGGCGAGGATCGCCCCGGTCAGTCCTCGGGCGACCCCGTCGGGCTTGATGAGGACGAGGGTCTCTTCGGTGGCCATGTCAGTCTCCGTTCGGCTGGTCTGCGGCGAGCCCGGCATTGCGCCGGTCGAGCGCGCCTCCCTTGATCGTCGCATACGCGTACATGCCCCCGAAAATGAGGGCGACCAGCAGCAGGGCCGGCACGAGCAGCCCGCCGAGGGCGACGATCACCTGAAGCACCCAGCCGACGGCGATCCCCCACGGGTACCGCACCAGGCGGCCGGTGACGATCATCAGCGCCGCGAGCACCACTCCCCCGACGATGCCCCACCAGGGCTCGATGCCCTCGGGCAGGGCACGCAGGCCGTAGACGGTCATGCCGCCGAGGAAGACGATCACCGACTCGAAGGCCAGCACGATGGACGCCAGCGACTCCCGGGCTCCGCGACGGCGACGCGGGAGGCGTTCGGCCGGGGCGGTCACGACGTCCACCCCGCCTTCCAGTCCTCGGATTCGGCGAGCGACAGGGCTTCGCCGGCCAGGACCACCGATCCGGCGATGACGACGGCCCGGCGATCGGATGCCGCAGCCCACGCGCGCGCCTCATCCGCGGCATCCGCAAGAGAGGTGTGCACGGTGACCCGGCCGCCGCGGGCCTCCACGAGGTCGGCGAGGAGTTCCGCGTCGGCCGCGCGGTCCGAGTCGGGCACGGTGGCGAACACGTGCGTCGCGACAGGGGCGAGGGCGTCCACGATCCCGGCTGCGTCCTTGTCTCCGAGGACCCCGAGCACCACGCCCCACTCGTCGAAGTCGAAGGATTCCCGCAGCGCGACGACGAGGGCGCGGGCACCGTGCGGATTGTGCGCGGCATCCACCAGGACGGTGGGGGCGGCGCCCACGAGCTGAAGCCGGCCGGGCGAGGTCGCCTGACCGAGCCCCTCTGCCAGCACGTCGCCGGCGATCGGACGCTGAGCACCCAGGAGCGACTCGACGGCGGCGATCGCCAGCGCCGCGTTGAAACCCTGGTGTCCGCCGTACACCGGCAGGTACTCGTCGGCGTACGAGCCCCCGAGTCCCTGCACGGTGATCAGCTGACCACCCACGGCGAGCCGCTGCTCCGCAAGCCGGAAATCCTCGCCCTCGAAGGCGATGGTGGCGCCGTGTCGCGCCGCCGCGTCCCTGAGCACCTGCGCGGCGGCGGCGTCCTGACGTGCCGAGACGACGGCTGCTCCGTCTTTGATGATGCCCGCCTTCACGCCGGCGATCTCGGTGATCGTGGATCCGAGCCGGTCGACGTGGTCGATGTCGATCGGCGCGAAGACGGCCACATCGCCGTCCGCGGTGTTGGTGGAGTCCCACGCACCGCCCATGCCCACCTCGAGCACGAGAACGTCGATCGGAGCATCGGCGAACGCGACGAACGCCAGGACGGTGAGCAGCTCGAAGAAGGTGAGCGCGGCGTCCCCGGCGGCTGCCAGCTCCGCGTCGACCAGGTCGACGAACGGCGCGATCTCATCCCACGCGTCGGCGATCCCGGCATCCGAGATCGGCTCGCCGTCGATCATGACGCGTTCGGTGAACCGCTCCAGGTGGGGGCTGGTGAACAGCCCGGTGCGCAGACCGTGCGCCCGCACCAGGCTCTCGATGATGCGGCTGGTCGAGGTCTTGCCGTTGGTCCCCGTGACGTGGATGACGCGATACGTCCGCTGCGGGTCGTCGAGCAGCTCCAGCAGACGACGCGTGCGCTCCACGCGCGGCTGCACCCAGCGCTCCCCCTGGCGCTCGAGCAGGGCCTCGTACACGCGGTCGGCGCGCGCCCGATCGTCGCTCATCGGGCAGCCTCCGTCGCGCGCTCGACGGTCACGGTGAAGGCGCCCTGGTTCGCGAACGCTCCGGCGGAGAAGGTCGCGGCGTGCCCCGGGGTGGCGTCCGGCCGCGCCCCGACGACGACGGCGTGCGTGGTGGCGAGCGTCTCGCCCGCCACGTCGGCGACGTCGAAGGCCGACGAGACCGCGGCCGCGTCGGCCTGGTCGTCGAAGCGCAGCTCCAGGCGGATGCGATCGCTGACGTCGAATCCGGCGGCCTTCCGGGTGTCCTGAACGGCTCGGATGACATCGCGTGCGAGACCCTCGGCTTCGAGCTCGGACGTGGTGGCGGTGTCCAGCAGGACGAAGCCGCCGCCGGGCAGGAGCGCGAGCGCCTCCCCCTCGGGTCGGCCCGTCGTCTCGAGCACGAGGTCGTACTCGCCCGGTTCCAGCGGGATGCCGCCTGCGGTCACCACCCCGTCGGCCTCCGACCACTCGCCGCTCTTCGCAGCGCGGATCGCCACCTGCACCTGCTTGCCGAGCCGGGGACCCGCCGCGCGGGCGTTCACCGACAGCCGGTGGCTGATGCCGTACTGCGCCGCCGTGCCCGGCCCCTGGTCCACCAGCTCCACCGCCTTGACGTTCAGCTCGTCGCGGAGGATGTCATCGAACTGGGCGAGGGATGCTGCTGCGGGCCGCACCACGGTGAGCCGCGCGAGGGGCAGACGAACCCGCTTGCCCTCTTTCTTGCGCAGCGCGTTGGCGACGCTGGAGACCTCGCGGACAGCATCCATCGCCGAACGGATGTCGTCGGCGGCAGGGAACGCGGCGGCGTCGGGCCAGTCGGCGAGGTGCACGCTGCGCCCGCCGGTCAACCCCTGCCACACCCGCTCCGAGACCAGCGGCAGCAGCGGAGCCGCCACCCGCGTCAGCGTCTCGAGCACGGTGTAGAGCGTGTCGAACGCCTCGCGGCTGGCGGGGTCGTCCGACACCCCCACCCAGAACCGGTCGCGGGAACGGCGGATGAACCAGTTGGTCAGCGCCTCGGCGAAGTCGCGCAGCTTCGCCGCGGCCATCGTCGAATCCAGGCCCTCGAGGTCTTCGGCGACGCCGCGGACGAGATCGCCCAGCAGCGCCAGGATGTACCGGTCGAGCACGTTCGTCGAGTCGGTGCGCCACGTCGCCGCATAGCCCGAACCGTCCGGCCCGCCCGCGGCGTTGGCGTACGTGGCGAAGAAGTACCACGCGTTCCACAGCGGGAGCATGAATTCGCGGACGCCCGCGCGGATCCCGTCCTCGGTGACGACAAGGTTGCCGCCGCGAAGGACCGACGACGACATGAGGAACCATCGCATCGCGTCGGATCCGTCGCGGTCGAACACTTCGCTCACATCGGGGTAGTTGCGCAGCGACTTCGACATCTTCTGGCCGTCGCTGCCGAGGACGATGCCGTGGCAGGACACACCGGTGAACGCCGGCCGGTCGAACAGCGCCGTCGACAGGACGTGCATCACGTAGAACCAGCCGCGCGTCTGGCCGATGTACTCCACGATGAAATCCGCCGGAGCGTGGGTGTCGAACCACTCGCGGTTCTCGAACGGATAGTGGACCTGTGCGTAGGGCATCGAGGCGGAGTCGAACCACACGTCGAGCACGTCCTCGATGCGGCGCATCGTGCTCGTGCCGGTCGGGTCGTCGGGGTTGGGGCGGGTGAGCCCGTCGATGAACGGGCGGTGCAGGTCGACCTGACCGGCCTCGTCGACGGGCAGACGTCCGAAGTCGCGCTCGAGCTCTTCGAGGGAGCCGTACACGTCCACTCGCGGGTACGCGGGGTCGTCGCTCTTCCACACCGGGATCGGCGACCCCCAGTAGCGGTTGCGGCTGATCGACCAGTCCCGCGCGCCCTCGAGCCACTTGCCGAACTGTCCGTGCTTGACGTTGTCGGGAACCCAGGTGATCTGCTCGTTGTTCTCGAGCAGCCGGTCCTTGAGGTCGGTCACGCGCACGAACCAGCTCGAGACCGCCTTGTAGATGAGCGGATTCCGGCAGCGCCAGCAGTGCGGATACGAGTGGTCGTAACTGGCCAGCCGCAGCAGCCGCCCGTTCTGCCGGAGCAGTCGGATGAGCGGCGTGTTCGCGTCCATCCACAGCTGACCGGCGACGTCGGCGACCTGCGGGAGGAAGCGGCCGCCGTCGTCGAGACTCATGATGAGCGGGATGCCGGCCGCTTCGGTGATCCGCTGGTCGTCCTCGCCGTATGCGGGAGCCTGATGCACGATGCCCGTCCCGTCCGCCGTCGAGACATAGTCGTCGACGAGGATCCGCCATGCGTCGCGCGTCCCCCAGACATCGGCATCCGCGTAGTAATCGAACAGGCGGTCGTACGACACGTCGGCCAGCTCCGACCCCAGGACCGTCTGCACGACGGCCTCACGAGCCGCCTCGGCCGAGTCGTAGCCCAGATCCTTCGCGTAGCCGGCCAGGAGCTCCTCGGCCAGCAGGTACCGGTGCGCGTACGCTTCGGCCGGCTCGTCGGCGTGGCCGTCGGGGGCGTGGTGCACGTCGGCCGCGCCGGCGGGACCGCCGGGGACCACCACGTAGCGGATGTCGGGACCGACGGCCAGCGCGAGGTTGGTCGGCAGGGTCCAGGGCGTCGTCGTCCACGCCAGCGCCCGCACACCGGTCAGCCCGAGCGCCTCGGCCTTGAGCCCGACGAGCGGGAAGGTGACGGTGACGGACGGGTCCTGCCGCATCTTGTAGACGTCGTCGTCCATGCGCAGCTCGTGGCTCGACAGCGGCGTCTCGTCGCGCCAGCAATACGGCAGAACGCGATGACCCTCATAGGCCAGACCCTTGTCGTGCAGAGACTTGAAGGCCCACAGCACCGACTCCATGTACGTGGTGTCGAGGGTCTTGTACCCCCGTTCGAAGTCGACCCAGCGGGCCTGCCGGGTGACGTAGTCCTCCCACTCCCGGGTGTACTCCAACACCGACGCGCGGGCCTTCGCGTTGAAGGTGGCCACGCCCATGCGCTCGATCTCGTCCTTCTCGGTGATCCCGAGCTGCTTCATCGCCTCGAGCTCGGCAGGGAGCCCGTGGGTGTCCCAGCCGAACACGCGGTCGACCTTCTTGCCGCGCATCGTCTGGAACCGGGGGAAGACGTCCTTCGCGTACCCGGTGAGCAGATGACCGTAATGGGGCAGGCCGTTGGCGAACGGCGGGCCGTCGTAGAAGACCCACTCGGGTGAGCCCTCGCGCTGGGCGATCGAGGCGCGGAAGGTGTCGTCGGCCTCCCAGAACGCCAGAGTGTCGCTCTCGATGGCGGGGAACCGGGGGCTCGGCACGACGGAGTCGGCCGCGGGGCCGAACGAGGACTTCGGGTAGGTCATGTCACTCCAGCAGGTTGCGATGCTTCCTGCGAGGACGACTCTTCGAAGCCGCGGTACCACCCCGCATTGACCCTCCCGCACCCTGATGCCGCCGGCAGCGCCATCTCGAGAAGCAGGAGTGCCCTCTCTCACTGCGGCTGTGACGGGCCTGCCCCGCTCGGTTCTAGTGGTCGAGGGTGTCGGCCCCGATGTTCTTCCGAGTGCTCCCCGGTGATGGCCGGATCGATGCGTGTGCGTCGATTCTAACGCCCCGGCGGATAGAATCGACCGTCACCCACACTCAGGCACGCTCACACAGTGCCGCACATATCGCGCGAGGAGAACCCATGGCCGCCATTCCCGACAAGCCGGCGCTCGAAGGCCTGGAGGCCGCATGGGACGCGCGCTGGAACGAGCAGGGCACGTACCTCTTCGACCGTGACCGCGCACGCCAGGTCGGGCGCAACGGCATCTACTCGGTCGACACGCCGCCGCCGACCGCTTCGGGGAGTCTCCACATCGGACACGTGTTCAGCTACACCCACACCGATGTGAAGGTCCGCTTCGAGCGGATGCGCGGCAAGACCGTCTTCTACCCGATGGGATGGGACGACAACGGGCTGCCGACCGAGCGCCGCGTGCAGAACTACTACGGCGTCCGCTGCGACCCGGCGCTCCCCTACGACCCCGATTTCGCTCCCCCGTACGAGGGCGGCGACAACAAGAGCAGCCGCGCGGCTGATCAGATCCCGATCAGCCGCCGCAACTTCATCGAGCTGTGCGAGCGCCTGACCGTCGAGGACGAGAAGCACTTCGAGAACCTGTGGCGGTCCCTGGGCCTCAGCGTCGACTGGACGCAGACGTACCGGACGATCTCGGACGACACCATGCGCAGCAGCCAGCAGGCCTTCCTGCGCAACCTCGAGCGCGGCGAGGCGTACCAGGCGCTCGCGCCCACCCTGTGGGACATCGACTTCCGCTCGGCGATCGCGCAGGCCGAGCTCGAGGATCGCGAGCAGCCGGCGGCGTACCACCGCGTGTCGTTCGCCTTCTCGGACGGCTCCGGCGACATCCAGATCGAGACGACCCGTCCCGAGCTCCTCCCCGCTTGCGTCGCTCTGGTCGCCCATCCCGACGACGAGCGGTACCGCGCCCACTTCGGCTCGACCGTGCGCACGCCGCTGTTCGACGTCGAGGTGCCCATCCTGGCCCACCCCCTGGCCCAGCAGGACAAGGGATCCGGCATCGCGATGATCTGCACCTTCGGCGATGTGACCGACATCATCTGGTGGCGTGAGCTCGACCTTCCCAACCGCACGATCCTGGGTCAGGACGGCCGCGTGATGCCCGAGGCCCCCGACGTGATCGTCTCCGAGCGCGGTCGCCAGGCCTACGCCCAGCTTGCGGGGAAGACGGTCTTCAGCGCGAAGAAGCAGATCGTCGAGCTGCTGCGCGACTCTGGGGATCTGATCGGCGAGCCCCGTTCCTTCACCCACCCTGTGAAGTTCTACGAGAAGGGCGATCGGCCGCTCGAGATCGTGTCGACCCGCCAGTGGTACGTCCGCAACGGCGCGCGGGACGAGCAGCTCCGCGAGCGGCTGATCGGTCTCGGTCGTGAGATGCGATGGTTCCCCGACTTCATGCGGGTCCGATTCGAGAACTGGACCAACGGCCTCACCGGCGACTGGCTGGTCTCGCGTCAGCGGTTCTTCGGGGTGCCGATTCCCGTCTGGTACGGCCTCGACGCCGACGGGGAACGGGACTACGACCGAGTAATCGTGCCCGATGCCGCGCAGCTTCCGGTGGATCCCACCACGGGCGTTCCGCCCGGTTTCAGCGCGGACCAGCGCGGCGTCCCCGGCGGGTTCGAGGGCGAGAGCGACATCTTCGACACCTGGGCGACCTCTTCGCTCACTCCGCAGCTGGCGGGCGGATGGCAGCGCGACGAGGAACTGTGGCAGCTGGTGTCACCCTTCGACCTGCGCCCGCAGGGTCAGGACATCATCCGCACGTGGCTCTTCTCGACGATGCTGCGCAGCGCCCTGGAGGATGCTCGCGCGCCGTGGCGGGATGCCGCCATCTCCGGCTTCATCGTCGACCCCGACCGCAAGAAGATGTCGAAGTCCAAAGGCAACGTCGTCACGCCCGCGGACATCCTGACCCAGCACGGTTCGGACGCTGTCCGCTACTGGGCGGCGTCGAGCCGCCTCGGAACCGACGCCGCGTTCGATCCGCAGAACCCGACGCAGATCAAGATCGGCCGGCGCCTGGCGATCAAGGTGCTGAACGCCGCCAAGTTCGTCTTGTCGTTCCCCGCCGCCGACGCCGCCGAAGTGACCCATCCTCTCGATGCGTCCATGCTCGCGACGCTCGACGGCGTCGTCCGTGAGGCCACGAAGGCCATGGAAGGCTACGACCACGCGCGGGCGCTCGAAGTCACCGAGTCGTTCTTCTGGACGTTCTGCGACGACTACCTCGAGCTGGTGAAGGAGCGCGCCTACGACCAGGCCGATCCGGGACAGGCATCCGCCGCCCTCGCGCTCCGCAGCGCGATGTCGACCATGCTCCGGCTGTTCGCCCCCGTGCTCGCGTTCGCGTCCGAGGAAGCCTGGTCGTGGTTCAACGACGGCTCGATCCACTCGTCCGCGTGGCCCGAGCCGCTGGGTATCGACGGAGACGCCGCCATCCTCTCCACCGCGAGCGAAGCGCTCATCGGCGTCCGCCGCGCCAAGACCGAGGCCAAGGCATCGCAGAAGACCCCCGTCGCCGCGCTCACGCTGCGCGCGGACGACCGCAGGATCGAGGCCCTGCGTCTGGCCGTCGACGATCTCAAGGCGGTCGGCCGGATCGCGTCACTGGAGCTCGTGCCGGGCGGTGACGGCCTCGCCGTCGACCACATCGAACTCGCACCACAGGAGGTCTGACATGCAACTCGGAACCCGATGGACGTCCGGAGACGAACCGCCGCGCGCGGTGCCGGACAGCCTTGCTCGCGGCATCCGCGATGTGGACTCCGTCATCCCCGGCGACCAGCTGGGGCAGCCGCGCCCGCGCTGGACGCTCACCTGGCTCGAGGGCAAGCCCATCGCCGAGCTGGACAGCGGCGTGCTGGTGTCACTCGACGACGACGGCAACGCGGTCGTCTCGCACGTCGGGGACGAGTCCCCGCTCAGCTGACGGTCGCCGGCGCGGTGGCCCCGTGCTCCGTCTGCTGCGACGCCTGAAGCAGCAGACGGGCGGCGACGACGACGGCTGTCAACGTCACGATCGCGGCGATCAGGTAGGGCAGCCGAAGATCCGTGCGGGCGACGAGCCCGCCCAGGAGTGTCGCGAAGGGGAAGACACCCCACGTGACGGTGCGGATCGTCCCGAGCACGCGACCGAACATCTGCGGCGGCACGAGGGCCTGGCGCAGCGACGCCCACGGAACGTTCCAGCACGACACCGCGCAGGCCATCACCGCGTACGAGACGATTCCCGCGGCGATTCCGGGCGCCGCCCACACCCCTGCGAGGCCGATCGCCGCGACGACGTTGGCGCCGAGCATGACCGGGCCACGGCCGAAGCGCGCCACCAGCCGCGGGGCGATGAGCGACCCGCCGAGCGCGCCCAGACCGATTCCGGCCGTGACCAGTCCGATCGCAGCCGGCGCCACCGCGAGCTCGTCGAGGAAGTACAGCACGGTGGGCGCCTGCGCGAAGGCGAACGCCGAGCCGACGACCGCGGTGAAGCCCACGAGCGAGCGCAGGAATCGGTGGCGGCGGAGATAGTCCAGTGCCTCCCGGGTGGTCGGCTGTCGTTCCCGATCGCCCCGCGCGCCGCCGTCAGCACCCAGGTGAGCCTGCAGCGCCCGTGACGCGCTCAGTGGCAGCAGCACAGCCAGGACGACCGGCACGAGGTATCCGCCGGCCCCGACCCACAGCGGAAGGGCGAGCGAGACGGCGAAGAGCACGCCCCCGATCGGCGTCGCGATGAAGCTGTCGATCGTCACCTGTGCGGCCTGCATCCACCCGTTGGCCCGGTCCAGCGAGCGGCGCTCCACGATCGCGGGCACGATCGCATTCGTGGCGTTGTCGAAGAGCGTTTCGCCCAGACCGAAGACCAGGACCGCCAGGAACAGCCACCAGATCGTCAAGGTGCCGCTGACGGTCAGAACGGCGAGCACCAGAGCCACACCCGCGCGCAGGACGTTGGCGACCGCCATCATCCGGCGCCGATCGAACCGGTCCACGAGCATGCCCGCGGGAAGGCCGAACACGAGCCAGGGGACGAACGCGAGCGCCCCGATGGCGGCGATGGCGACCGGATCCCGCGTCAACGTCGTCGCGATCAGCGGGACCGCGGTACGGCCGATGCCGTCTGCGAGGTTGCTGAAGGCGGCGGCGGTCCAGAGCTTGCGGAAGTCGCGGCCGAGCGGCGATCGCACCGTGTCGTCTCGGACCGTGCCGGAGGCGACCGCTCCGGTCATCGTGGAAGCATCCCGAGGGCACCGAGCGCCTGCGCGCGACGCCGTGCGTCGTCGGCGCGCTCCCACGCGGGGGCGGCGTCGATCGCGTCCACTCGGCGGACGATGCGGGCGGCGACGAGCCGGTCGATTCCGGATGCCGCCCGCAGGAGCATCCGATCGAGCGAGGTCGTGCCGAGGACGGTGTGGGTTGCGGTGAGCGTGCTCATGACGCGTCTCCTAGTTGGGGAAGGGGGAAGACGTCCGCGCGGATGGTGACGGGGCGGACGTCTTCCCCCGTCTGGTCGCGATACCGGTCGACGGTCTCGTCGATGATCGCCATGATGCGGTGCGTGAGCTCGTTGCTCTGCTCGGGCGTGAGCCGCGCGGTCGCGGTGGACACCATGCTGCCCTCGTGCCAGTCGCCGCCCTCCTCGGCCATACCCGAGCGCAGGAACCGCATCAACTGCTCCTGTCGATTGCGCAGGAACTCGCTCATGATCAACTGCGTGGCGGAGCGGCCGGCGGGCGTCTTCATGGCCTCGGGGTTCGCGAACGACACCCCGCCCACGGGCCGCTCCCACCAGCGCTCCCGAGCGGTGCCGCGCCCCTCGACCTCCCTGATGAGATCGTGCTTGGCGAGCGCCCGCAGGTGGTAGCTGGTCGAGCCGCTTGACTCTCCCAACCGCTCTGCGAGGGAACTGGCCGTCTGCGGTCCGTACTGGCTGAGGATGTCGTAGATCTGCACGCGCAGTGGGTGCGCCAGAGCGCGCAGAGCGCCGGTATCGAGCACGCGGTCGCCACGGTGACGCTCTTCCACGCGGGCGATCGCGTCGTGCACGTCAGCGGCGGCGCCTCGTTCTTCGCTCATGGTCACAGAGTATTACTGCAAAGGGACCTTTGCAAGCATTCCTTTGCAATATTTTCTCTGCATGCCGGCCTCATTGGCGGAGTCGGCCCCATAGGCTGGCTCGCATGCTCGACGACAACCCCCTTCTCACTCCGTCACCCCTTCCCTATCTCCTGCCGGACTACCCCGCGATCCGCGCCCATCACTACCTACCGGCCTTCGAGCGCGCGTTCGCAGAGCAGACCGCCGAGGTGGCCGCGATCGTCGGTTCACCGGACCCTGCGGACTTCGAGAACACCATCGAGGCGCTCGAGCGCAGCGGGCGGCTTCTCGGCGATGTCGCGCGGACCTTCTACACGGTGTCTTCCGCAGACGCCACGACAGAGATCCAGGCGGTGGAGCAGGAACTCGCGCCGCTCATGTCCGCGCACCACGATTCGATCCAGCTCGACGCGGGGCTCTACGAGCGGGTGTCGGCGGTGCACGCGGCACGGGAGGATCTCGCGCTGACCCCCGAGCAGCGTTATCTCGTCGAGCGCCTCCACCGCGAGATGACTCAGGCCGGCGCGGGACTCGACGCGGAGGCGAAGGCTCGTCTCACCGAGATCAATCAGCGTCTGTCAACGCTGACGACCGCGTTCGAGAAGAACCTCCTGGCCGACACCAATGACCTGGCGGTGGTGTTCGAGGATGCGACCGAACTGGAGGGCCTCGGCGAAGGCGAGTTGTCCGCAGCGTCGCGAGCGGCCGCAGACCGAGGTCTGGACGGGGCATTCGTGGTCACGCTGACCCTGTTCACCGGTCACCCCTACCTCGCGTCGCTGAGGCGGCGCGAAAGCCGCCGCCGGATCCTCGACGCCTCACGAGCACGGGGAGCCCGCGGCAACGAGCATGACAACCGCGACACACTGCGTGAGATCGTCCGGCTCCGCGCCGAGCGCGCCGCGCTGCTCGGACACGACTCGCACGCGGCCTACGTCACATCCGACCAGACGGCGGGATCCCCCGCGGCCGTCCACGATCTGCTGCGCCGGCTCGCGGCACCGGCGGCGGCGAATGCACATACCGAGCAGTCTGCCCTGCAGCGCATCATCGACGCCGAGGAGGAGCCCTTCGCCCTGGAAGCGCACGACTGGGCCTACTACACCGAGAAGGTGCGCGCCGCGGAGTACGACCTCGACCGGGCTGCTCTGCGCCCGTGGTTCGAGGCCGAGCGCGTGCTGCACGACGGCGTCTTCCGCGCTGCGACCGCACTGTACGGCGTCACGTTCAGCGAGCGGCCGGACCTGCCGGCGTATCACCCCGATGCCCGGGTGTTCGAGGTTCACGAAGCAGACGGATCCGCGCTGGGGCTCTTCATCCTCGACCTCTACACGCGGGACACCAAGCGCGGTGGCGCCTGGATGAACTCGATCGTGTCGCAGTCCCGCCTGCGCGGCACCAGTCCCGTCGTGGTCAACAACCTCAACGTCTCACGTCCCGGTCCCGGAAAACCGACCCTGCTCACGCTGGACGAGGTGACCACCCTCTTCCACGAGTTCGGCCACGCCCTGCACGGGCTCTTCGCCACCGTCACCTACCCCCACTTCGCCGGCACCAACGTCTTCCGCGACTTCGTCGAGTTCCCCAGTCAGGTCAATGAGATGTGGATCTTCTGGCCTGAGGTACTCGCGGCCTACGCCCGCCACGTCGAGACGGACGAGCCGCTCCCCGCGGACGTGGTCGACCGGCTCCACGCATCGGAGCGCTTCAACCAGGGCTTCGCCACCAGCGAGTACCTGGCTGCTGCATGGCTCGATCAGGTGTGGCACTCGCTCTCGGTCGAGGAGGCGTCGACCGACATCGACGTCACGGCATTCGAGGCTGCGGCACTGCGCGACATCGGCTTGGACAACCCTGCGGTCCCGACGCGGTACTCGTCGTCCTACTTCGCCCATGTCTTCTCCGGCGGGTACAGCGCCGGGTACTACTCGTACATCTGGAGCGAGGTGCTCGATGCGGACACGGTCGAGTGGTTCCGCGAGAACGGCGGACTCACCCGCGAGAACGGCGAGCGATTCCGTGAGCGGCTGCTCGGCGTGGGCGGATCGAAGGACCCCCTCGAGGCCTACCGCGACTTCCGCGGTCGCGATGCCGACATCGCCCCGCTGCTGGATCGCCGCGGGCTGAACGCCTGACGCCGGAGCGCCCGACGGCCTCCGGTCGTCGGGCGCTCCCGGCTGTCGCTCGCGGAGAGCGTCAGGCGCTCTTGCGCTTCTGGCGCAGGACCAGTGTGGGGGCTGCTCCGTCCTGCACCGCCGCGCGGGTGATGACCACCTTGTCGACATCATCGGTCGACGGGATCTCGAACATGATCGGCCCGAGCACGTCTTCGAGGATCGCGCGCAGGCCACGGGCGCCGGTCTTGCGTGCCACGGCGAGGTCGGCGATCGCTTCGAGCGCTTCGATGTCGAACTCCAGCGCCACGCCATCGAGCTCGAACATGCGCTGGTACTGCTTCACGAGGGCATTCTTGGGCTCGGTGAGGATCTCCATGAGCGCCGCGCGGTCCAGCGGCGAGACGGATGCGACGACGGGAAGGCGACCGATGAACTCCGGGATGAGGCCGAACTTGTGCAGGTCCTCGGGCTGAACCTCGCTGAAGAGGTTGAGGTCGTCGCCTTTGCTGTGCAGCGGTGCACCGAATCCGATGCCGTGCTTGCCCACGCGCGACGAGATGATGTCCTCGAGGCCGGCGAACGCTCCTGCGACGATGAACAGCACGTTCGTCGTGTCGATCTGGATGAACTCCTGATGCGGGTGCTTCCGGCCGCCCTGGGGCGGAACGGATGCGACGGTGCCTTCGAGGATCTTCAGCAGCGCCTGCTGCACGCCCTCGCCGGACACGTCGCGGGTGATCGACGGGTTCTCGGCCTTTCGGGCCACCTTGTCGACTTCGTCGATGTAGATGATGCCGGTCTCCGCGCGCTTGGTGTCGAAGTCCGCCGCCTGGAGCAGCTTGAGCAGGATGTTCTCGACGTCCTCACCCACGTAGCCGGCCTCGGTGAGTGCGGTGGCATCGGCGACCGCGAACGGGACGTTCAGCCGCTTCGCGAGCGTCTGAGCGAGGTAGGTCTTGCCGCAGCCGGTCGGTCCGAGCAGGAGGATGTTGCTCTTGGCGACCTCGATGTCGTCCGCCCGCTGTTCAGCGGTCTGCAGGGTGCCGTGGGCGCGGATCCGCTTGTAGTGGTTGTACACCGCCACCGACAGGGCCCGCTTGGCGTATTCCTGCCCGACGACGTACTCCTCGAGGAACGCGTAGATCTCACGGGGCTTGGGGAGATCGAACTCTGCGACCTCGCCGGTGGCGGACTCCGCCATGCGCTCTTCGATGATCTCGTTGCACAGCTCCACGCACTCGTCGCAGATGTAGACGCCGGGCCCCGCGATGAGCTGCTGGACCTGCTTCTGACTCTTGCCGCAGAAAGAGCACTTGAACAGGTCGGCGCTTTCACCGATGCGTGCCATTGCGCTCCTCCTTCTCCGCTCAGGGAGAGTGCTCCCCGAACCGTCCTCCGAGCCTAACCGGTGCCGCCGACAAGCGCGGGGATTGCGACGCGCCGTCGTCACACCCGCGTCGGATCCCGCCGGCTGCACGCCGAAGCCCCGCCCTGGAGTGCGTCCGGGGCGGGGCTTCGAGGATCGGCATCCGCTGCTACGAGGTCAACGCCGCCGGCACGCGCTTGCGCGTCGTGAGCACCTGGTCGACGAGGCCGTAGGTGACGGCCTCCTCGCCCGAGAGGATCTTGTCGCGGTCGATGTCCTTGTGGACCTCCTCGACGGACTTGTTCGAGTGCTTCGACAGCGTCGCCTCGAGCCACGTGCGCATGCGCATGATCTCCGCCGCCTGGATCTCGATGTCGGACGCCTGACCGTGACCCGCCTCGCCCATCGCGGGCTGGTGGATGAGCACGCGAGCGTTCGGCAGAGCCAGTCGCTTGCCCGGCGCGCCGGCCGCGAGGAGCACAGCGGCGGCGGAGGCCGCCTGTCCCAGCACGACCGTCTGGATCTGCGGCGAGATGTACTGCATCGTGTCGTAGATCGCCGTCATCGCGGTGAACGAGCCGCCGGGCGAGTTGATGTACATGATGATGTCGCGGTCGGGGTCCTGGCTCTCGAGAACCAGCAGCTGAGCCATGACATCGTCGGCGGATGCGTCGTCGACCTGCACGCCGAGGAAGATGACGCGGTCCTCGAACAGCTTGTTGTAGGGATCCTGACGCTTGTAGCCGTACGCCGTGCGCTCCTCGAACTGCGGGAGGATGTAGCGGCTTCCGGGCATCTGGACGCCCTGACCGGTCGACGGGCCGAAGGTGGGGGTGTGCATTCCGGGTTCTCTCTCTTTCGCCTTCGGATCGTCAGTTCGCGGTTCCGCCGCCGCCGATGACGTCGGTCGCGGATTCGCGGATGTGGTCGACGAAGCCGTATTCCAGGGCTTCCTGAGCGCTGAACCAGCGGTCCCGGTCACCGTCGGCGTTGATCTGCTCGACCGGCTTGCCGGTCTGCGACGCCGTGATCTCTGCGAGACGCCGCTTCATGTCGAGGATCAGCTGCGCCTGGGTCTGGATGTCGCTGGCGGTTCCACCGAACCCGCCGTGGGGCTGGTGCAGCAGCACACGCGCATTCGGCGTGATGTAGCGCTTGCCCTTCGTCCCGCTGGTCAGCAGCAGCTGTCCCATCGAGGCGGCCATCCCGATGCCGACGGTGACGATGTCGTTCGGCACGAACTGCATCGTGTCGTAGATCGCCATGCCGGCCGTGATCGAGCCACCCGGGGAGTTGATGTACAGGTAGATGTCCTTCTGCGAGTCCTCCGCGGCGAGAAGAAGGATCTTCGCGCAGATCTCGTTGGCGTTCTCGTCGCGCACCTCCGACCCGAGCCAGATGATGCGGTCTCTCAGCAGCTTGTCGAAGACGCTCGTCGCGACAAGGGGTTCTGCGGCCATGTGTGCTCCTGTTTCCTCGGCTTCGCATCGAATCTACCGGCGCGGCACGGACGACCCGCCCGTGTTCGCCCTCGGCAGATCGGATGCCGGATACGACGAAGGACGGATGCCGGAGCACCCGTCCCTCATCGGTGACTTTCGCGATTACTCGGCGTCGGCCTTCTCGGCCGGAGCCTTCTTCGCGGGCGCCTTCTTGGCCGGAGCCTTCTTCGCCGGAGCCTTCTTCGCCGGAGCCTCGTCGGCCGAGGAGTCATCGGCTGCGGCATCGGCGTCGTCGGCAGCTGCCGCCTTCTTCTTCGCGGGGGCCTTCTTGGCGGGGGCCTTCTTCGCGGGCTTCTCCTCGACGGCGTCGGCCTCGGCGGCGTCGGCTGCGTCATCGGACTCGTCCTCGACCGCGACGAATCCGGTCAGGTCGACGGCCTTGCCGTTGGTGTCGACGACGGTGACCTTGCCCAGGGCGACCGCGAGGGCCTTGTTCCGAGCGACCTCGCCGACCATCGCGGGAAGCTGGTTGTTCTCCTGGAGGGCGTTGACGAAGTCCTGCGGGGCCATGCCGTACTGCGCCGAGGACTGCACGAGGTACTGGGTGAGCTCCTCCTGCGAGACCTGGACCTGCACCTTCTCGGCGATGGCATCCAGCAGCATCTGCGTCTTGAACTGCTTCTCGCTGGCCTCGGCGACCTCCGCGCGGTGGACGTCGTCCTCGAGACGCCCCTCGCCCTCGAGGTGGTTGTGCACCTCGTCCTCGATCAGCTGGGCCGGGACGGGGATGTCGACCTGCTCGAGCAGCTGCTCGATGAGCTTGTCGCGCGCGGCCGAGCCCTGCGTGAAGACGCTCTGCTGCGAGACGCGCTCGGACAGGCTCTCGCGCAGCTCGGCGATGGTGTCGAACTCGCTCGCGATCTGCGCGAAGTCGTCGTCGGCCTCAGGGAGCTCACGCTCCTTCACCGCCTTGACGACGACCGCGACCTCAGCCTCCTCGCCGGCGTGGTCGCCGCCGACGAGCTTCGAACGGAACGTGGTCGCCTCACCCGCGGTCAGCGAGTCGATGGCCTCGTCGATGCCCTCGAGCAGCTCGCCGGAGCCGACCTCGTACGACACGCCCTCGGCGCGGTCGATCTCGGCACCGTCGATCGTCGCGACCAGGTCGAGCTCGACGAAGTCGCCGGAGGCCGCCGGACGGTCCACCGTCACGAGCGTGCCGAATCGCGCGCGCAGGCGGTCGAGCTCCTCGTCGATCGCAGCCTCGTCGACCTCGAGCGCCTCGACCTCGACGGTGGTGCCCTCGAACGCGGGGAGCTCGAACTCGGGGCGGACGTCCACCTCGACCTGGACCTCGAGGTCGCCCGAGAAGTCCTTCTCGTTCGGCCACTCGGTGACCTCGGCGTTGGGCCGGCCGAGCACGCGCAGCTCGTTGGCGGTGACCGCCTCACGATAGAAGGCGTCCAGTCCCTCGCTCACCGCGTGCTCCAGCACGGCCACGCGACCGATGCGCTGGTCGATGATCGGCGCGGGCACCTTGCCCTTGCGGAAGCCGGGGATCTGCACGTCCTGTGCGATGTGCTCGTACGCGTGGGTGATGCTCGGCTTCAGCTCTTCCGGGCTGACCGTGATGTGCAGCTTCACCCGGGTCGGGCTGAGCTTCTCGACGGTGCTGGTGACCATGCCTGTTCGTTCTCCTCGTCTGTTCCGCGCGCACGCGCGGTCGGTCGTAAGGTGTGGATGCCTGAATTCTCGGGGGCCGTGAAGTCGGGGCGACAGGATTTGAACCTGCGGCCTCCCGCTCCCAAAGCGGGCGCTCTACCAAGCTGAGCTACGCCCCGGGCGGGCTGCGCACGCGGACGCACGCCGAACGGCCCACGCAAGTCTAGCCGACACACCCGCCGCCTGCCCGCGCTGTCCGAGAAGCGGCTCCGGTGCCGCTAGACTTGACCAGCCGCAGTTCGCTGCTGCGGGGATGTAGCTCAATGGTAGAGCCTCAGTCTTCCAAACTGATGGTGCGGGTTCGATTCCCGTCATCCCCTCCATACCGCGATCAGCCCGCCTGCGGGCTCGATCATCCCCGACGTCTCGCCTCGAGGTGTGTCGTCGTGTGGGCGCGATACGCGTCGGCGTTGCGCCGAAGCCCCTCCCGCTCCTCGGCGGTGAGCGCCCGTCGCACCTTCGCCGGGACACCGGCGACGAGTGAGCCGTCGGGGATCTCGGCTCCTTCGAGCACCACCGCTCCCCCGGCGACGAGGCACTCCACGCCGATACGGGCGCCGTTGAGCACCACCGCCCCCATCCCGATCAGCGAGCCGTCGCCGATCGCGCAGCCGTGGATGACCGCGTTGTGTCCCACCGATACGTCCGCCCCGATCACGGCGGGGAAGCCGCGGTCGACGTGCACGGCGACCCCGTCCTGCAGGTTGCTGCCCTCGCCGACGATGATCGTCGCGGCCTCTGCTCGCAGGACGGCGTTGTACCACACGCTGACGGCGGGGCCGAGCGTCACGTCGCCGACGATGCGCGCACCGTCAGCGACGAACGATGTCGGGTCGAGCCGGGGATCCCTCCCGGGTAGCGACAGGATGCTGGCACCTTCGGCGACGGTCATGAGACCGCACTCTACGGCGCGCTCGAGCCCAGCGCCTCTTCGATGGCGGCGGTGTACCAGGGCGCGAGCGTGTCGGCGAAGGTGACCGTCAGATGGTCCTGGTCACGATAGATGTTGGCGCCGCCCACGACCGTGCGGCACCTGTCGGCGTCGCAGAACACGTCGGTGAAGTCCAGCAGCGTGACCCCCGGCATCCCCTCGGCGGCTTCGCGGAGCGGGTCGTCGGCGACGAGCACCTCACCCCGGCCGGCATCGCACTCGGCCTGGTCCCGCGTGCGCAGGCACTTGTTCGGGTCGGTCTCCCACACCGGATTGTCGACCACCGTGACCACCGGGATGCCGCGATCGAGCACCTGGCTCCATGCCTCGCGGTAGCCGGCGACCGCGGCCTCGGCCGACGACCCGAAACCGGCGGACGCGTAGGGCGTGGTCGCGATCGCAGCGGTGAAGACCGCGTCGATCTGCTGCTCCGACATCGCGGTCGTCACGCCCTCGCGCCATTCGCTGCACGCGGCGCCGAACGCACCCGGAGTCGCCAGCGGCGTGGTGTTCCACGGGCACGCGCCCTTGAAGTAGGTGATCAGCCGCCAGCCGTTGTCGTCGGCCATGCGCTGGAACGTGCTCAGCAGCTGGAAGGCATGACTGTCGCCGACGAGCGCGACGGTGGGGGCGTCCTCGGCGTCGGAGCCGAATTCGCACGAGACCGGGCGGGCGTCGTTCAGCTGGACGAAGCACTGCCCGTCGGCCGGCCGATCGACCCCGGCGAACCCGGGGGCGGGGAGGATCGAGTCCGACGGCGCGGCATCCGTGCACCCCTCCTCCAGCACGGCGGCGGCGCCGAAGCAGTCCGGCGGGTCGGCGCGGAGGTCCTCGATCGCCTGCACGCCCTGGCGGTACGCCCCTGCGTTGACCGCCCACGCGCCGCCGGCGACGCCCGCGACGAGGACCATCGCGCCGAGAGAGGCCCACAGCGTGACCCGCGACGGGCGCGAGGTGAGCACCCGCCACGACCTCACCGGATCCTCGACGAAGCGCTTGGTGAGCCACGCGAGGACGAAGCACAGGGCCAGGAGGGCGACACGGTGGTAGATCGTCAGACCCCAGAAGGGCACCGACGGCGCGATGATGATGAGCGGCCAATGCCACAGGTACAGCGAGTAAGAGATGTCGCCCACGAACTGGGCCGGACGCAGCGCGAGCACGCGCGTCGGGTACCACCACCGGTCGGTGTTGGACGCGGCGATGATGGCGGCCGCGCCGAGCGTCGGGGCCAGGGCCGCGTATCCGGGGAAAGGCGTCTGGCCGTCGAAGCGGAACAGCACCGCCAGCAGCGTCAGCACCCCACCCCAGCCGAGGACGAAGCTGATCAGCGGGTGGCGCACCCGCAGGAGCGGGATGAGGGCGACGAACGCCCCTACGCCGAACTGCCACATGCGGGTGAACGTCACGAAGTACGCCGGCGCCGGATCGGTCAGCGTGAACACGACGCAGAAGACGAAGGATGCCGCCGTCACGACACCGAGGGCAACGAGGACGGCACGTCGGCGGGTGGCCCGGAAGTGCTTCACGCCGAGCCACGCGGCGAACAGCAGGATCAGCGGCCACAGGACGTAGAACTGCTCCTCGAGCGACAGCGACCAGTAGTGCTGCACCGTCGTGGGGTCACCCGAGTGATTGAGGTAGTCCGCCGAGGTGAAGGCGAGATACCAGTTCTCGACGTAGAACGTCGCCGCGATGATCTCGCTGACCTCGTTCGGCAGCGCCGACAGCGGCATCAGGTAGGGCGAGCCCGCCACGACCGCGCAGAACAGCAGGACCAGCAGCGACGCGGGCAGCAGCCGGCGGGCGCGTCGGGCCCAGAACTGGGTCAGCCGGACCGTGCCCGTCTGCATCAGCTCGCGCGTCAGGTGCGCCGTGATGAGGAACCCCGAGATGACGAAGAACACGTCGACGCCGACGTACCCGCCGGGGAAGCGCCCCGGCCAGAAGTGATAGAGCACCACGAACAGCACGGCGATCGCGCGCAGTCCCTGGACGTGCGGGATGAACCGCGACGACGTCGCGTGCTCGGGAGACTGTTCGGAGCGCTTCGGCGAAGCCAGGGCATGATCGGCGGACGGCACCCCTCGACGTTAGTGCCTGATCCCGGCCGACCCGTTCAGCGAACCACGGCTGCGGCACGTCGTTAGCCGAGCCTTCGCTTGCTTGCGGAATGGGGAGCGCTGAGTAGCGTTGCACCCAACGTGGCCGGCGCATCTCCGTCGGCCGAGAGGGAGGCAACCGTCATGACCGATATCACCACCACCCCCGCGACCGCCGCCGACCCCACCGTCGCCGCCGGCGTCGCACAGTTCCTCACCCCCGTCGTCATCGGACTCCAGGCACTCGCCGTGAACGGCAAGCAGGCGCACTGGAACGTCCGCGGCGCCAACTTCATCGCGATCCACGAACTCCTCGACACCATCGTCGAGAACGCTCAGAACGGTGCCGACACCGCCGCGGAGCGCATCGTCGCTCTGGGTCTCCCCGTGGACGCACGCGTGTCCACGGTCGCAGCCAAGGCGCAGGCTACTGCCGTCGCCGCCGGCTTCTCGCCCTGGACCGACACCGTGCGCGCCGTGATCGCCGACATGGACCGCGTCATCGTCGATGTGAAGGCCGCGATCGAGGGGCTCGACGAGATCGATCTGACCAGCCAGGACCTCGCGATCTCGATCATGAACGCCCTCGAGAAGGACCGCTGGTTCCTCTTCGCGCACGTCGCGGAGTGACGCTCAGACGCTGACGTGCGTCACGCGGCCGCCCACGATGGTCGCCGCGACGCGCTGACGCCGCAGTTCGGCGTCGTCCGCGGTCAGCGGGTTCCGCTCGCACAGGACGAGGTCCGCGGCCGCGCCCGGCTCGATGCGATCCGGTTCCGACGACCCGCCGTGGGTGGATGCCGCGAGTGCGGTGGCGGCATCCACGCGCTGGTCGGGCTGCCAGGGCGCGCGACCGTCGCGGGTGCGATGCACGGCGGCTGAGATGGCGGCCCAGGGGTCCAGCGGCGACACCGGTGCGTCCGAGCCGAAGAGCAGGTTGGCGCCGGAGTCGGCCAGCGCCCGCAGCGGGTACGGGCGCGCGGGCTGATCCGCCCACAGTGCGTCGGTCAGGTCACGGTCATCGACCGCGTGCTCGGGCTGGACGCTGGCCCCCACTCCCAGTCGCGCGAACCGCGGGATGTCGGTGTGGGCGACGAGCTGTGCGTGCTCGATCGTGCCCCATGCCCCTGTCGCCGCGAAGGCGTCGAGCGCGTGGGTGTTCGCGATGTCGCCGATGGCGTGGATGGCGCACGACAGACCGGCCCCTGCGGCTCGGGCCATGAGATCGCGGAGCTCGTGCGGAGGCACGGTGAGCAGACCGTGTGGATCGCTTCCGCCGGCATAGGCGTGGGAGCACGCGGCGGTGCGGGTGCCGAGCGAGCCGTCGGTGATGACCTTGAGGGGTCCCACCCGGACCAGATCCGAGTCGGCGCCGCGCACCGGATCGCCGGATCTGAGCCCCTCGGCGATCGCGCGGTCGAGCATCGCCGGGTAGATCCCGAACTCCACGCGGAGGACGTCGAACCCCGCCTCCAGGCGCCGCGCCCACGCTTCTTCGTTCCATGACATGTCGAGGTCGACGAGACCGACCACGCCCCGTGCCGCCGCCTCGCGAGACATGCGCTGGACGGCACGATCCGCCGTCTCGGGAGCGACGGCGTTCAGGCGACGTGAGATCTCGAAGGCGGGTTCTTCGCGGAGCACGCCTGTGGGGGACGGGTCCAGGCCCTCACGGCGCAGCGCCGCGGAGTTAAGCCAGACGCTGTGGACGTCGGCGTTGATCAGGTAGGTGGGGGTCTCCCCCGTCCGCGCGTCCAGCGCGGCGAGTGTGGGTTCGTCGGGCCAGAGCGCGTCGCGGAAGCCCGTACCCACCCGGATGCCGGTGTCCTGCGGGTCCGCCTCGCCCATGATCGCAGCGGCATGCGCCGCGGACTCGGCGTGACCGAGCTTCACCCGCTCGGCCGCCAGCGCCCACTGCACGACGTGGACGTGGTGGTCCCACAGTCCCGGCACGAGCCAGCACCCGTCACCGTCGAGGACCAGCCCGTCGAGCGTGAGGAACCCGGCCGGCGCGATATCGACGATCCGGCCCTGCGAGAGCACCAGGTCCATCGGGCCGGCCTCGGGCAGCAGCTCGCTGCCGGGGCCGACGATACGGACGTTGCGCAGGCCCGAGACCGCGTCGCCGACGGCGTGCCTCATCGGCGTCCCCTCGCCTCTTCCGCCCGGCGCATCTCGTCGGCGAGGGCGGAGTCGAGCGGCAGGCCGCGCGCAGCCACTTCGCGCGCGATGGTCTCGACGGTCTCGACGGGCTTGTTCTGGCTGAGTTTGCGCTTGGCCACCACGCGCGACGGGGTGAGGCGGAACCCGACGGTGCCGCGCTCGAGACGGGTGACGAACTCCTCGTCGTTGGGGAGCTCCCACAGACCGCGCGGCTGCGGCATCCCCCGCTCGAAGCGATCGACGAGGCGCTCGAGGACACGGAGGTTCTCGTCGGCCGAAAGGATCTCGGGCACGCCCGACAGGTGCGCCGACACGAAGTTCCAGGTCGGGACCGCCGCGACGTCGCCGTACCATCCGGGCGAGATGTATCCATGGGGGCCCTGGACGACGACCAGCAGTTCGCGTTCGCCCAGACCGTGGACCAGATCGTCGGGCTTGCCGACGTGACCGACGATCGTGAGGTCGTCCCGCCCGCCGTCGAGCATGACGGCGTAGTGCGAGGCGACCAGGCCGTCCTCGGTATGGCTGACGAGGGTGACCCACGGATTCTCGTCGATCAGCCGTCGAAGCTCGGCGACGTCGGTCATGGCGAAGCTGGGGTTCTGCCGCATGGGGTCAGCCCTTCTGACAGTTCGGGCACCAGTACAGCTTGCGACCGGCGGCCTCTTCGACGACCACCTCGGTCCCGCACACGCGGCACGGCAGTCCTGCACGGTGGTACACCCAGTGGCGGTCGTCGCGGTGAGCCATCGCCCGACGGTAGTCCTCGGGCGAGAGATCGTCCATGGTCATCATCTGACCCGTCTCGACACCGATCGACAGCAGGCGAACCCAATCGCGCCAGATTCCGCGGAGCACGTCGACGGGGACGTCCTTGCCGGGAGAATGAGGATCGAGCCGGGCGCGGAAGAGGAGCTCCGCGCGGTACACGTTCCCGATGCCGCTCACCACGGCCGGGTCCATCAGCTGGAGGCCGATCGCCGTGCGCTTGGCGCGCACGGTGTCGACGAAGCGCGCCTCGCCCTCCTCGACGTCGTCCACGAGGGGATCCGGACCCAGCCGGGCGATGGCGGCGGCGACCTCGTCCGGCGTCTGCAGCTCGCACGCGGTCGGCCCGCGCAGGTCGGCGCACGTCGTCTCGGTGAGCAGCCGGAGCCGGACCTGTCCCACGACCGGCGGCGGCCACGTGCCGTCGTCATCCTGAAGGCCCGTGGTCTGCTCCGACATCCGGACGTGACCGCGTGCCCGACGGGGCGCGCCGATCGAGGTCAGCGAGTTCTCGCCGGCGGTGTCGAACACGGCATCGCCGGGGACGACGGCGCCGCGCTGGTTCGTCTGCCCCATCCGGCCGTTCGCCGCGGCGATCGTGGCGTCGATCGAGATGTCGCCGGCGAAGTCCCACGCGCCGTACATGCCCAGGTGCACGCGGAGCCAGATGTCACCGTCGAACTCGAGGAACATCTGCTTGCCCACGGCCCGGACCGAGGTGGCCGTCCGCCCGTCCACGACCGAGGCGCCCTCGGCGAACCGGCCCTGCGGGCTGGAGGCCGACACGGCACGACCCACGATGTTGCGGTCGAACTGTCGGGCGATGCGGTGGACCGAATGCCCTTCGGGCATCGGGTCAGCCCGCTTCGGGGTCGAACGAGCTGTCGTCGGCGTCGAGGACGTCGGGCACACCCGTGACCGCACGCGGGTCGGGCTCCAACGTGCCGTCGGTCTCGTACGCCGCGAGCTGCCGGATCCGCCTCGCGTGGCGCTCCTCGCCCGAGAACGGGGTGGCGATGAACCGGTCGATGAACGACAGCGCCTCATCGAAGGTGTGCTGGCGCGCGCCGATCGCGATGACGTTGGCGTCGTTGTGCTCGCGCGCGAGTTCCGCGGTCGCCACGCTCCACACGAGGGCGGCACGCACCCCGGTCACCTTGTTCGCTGCGATCTGCTCGCCGTTGCCCGAACCCCCGAACACCACCCCGAGCGCCTCGACACCGTCCCGCTGGTCGGTCACGACCGCCTGCGCCGCGCGGATGCAGAAAGCGGGGTAGTCGTCCAGCGGGTCGTACTCGACGGGTCCGTGATCGCGGACCTCGTGGCCCTGCGCGGCGAGGTGATGCTGCAGCTGCGTCGAGAACTCGAGGCCGGCGTGATCGGTCGCGATGTGGATGCGCATGAGCCCAATCCTAGAGTCGCCTAGGGGGCGATCCCGGCCGCCGCCGGCTTGAAGCCGGCCCGGATGTTCTCGCAGCAGCCCGGCCGGCACACGTCGTACCAGGGGCCGAGCGCGGTGCGGTGAGGACGCTCCGCCGCCGGGGTTCCCCGAAGCCGCTCCTCGACGAGATCGATCAGCCCGCTGACGAAGGCCGGATCGATCCCGGGCGTGGGCGTGCGCACCGCGCGAAGGCCGGCGTCGGCCGCCGCCTCCATCGCCTCGGTGTCGAGATCCCACAGCACTTCCATGTGGTCGCTGACGAACCCGAGCGGCACGATCACGACGCTGGTGACGCCCGCGGCGGGCAGGGTCTCGATCACGTCGCAGACATCGGGCTCGAGCCACGGCTGGGTGGGCGGACCGGACCGCGACTGGTACACGAGATCCCACGCGATGCCGAGGGCTCCGTCGACCTCGGCGGCGACGGCGTCCATGACCACGTGCGCGACGGCCATGTGCTGTGCGGCATAGGCGCCGCCCTCGCCGAGCTCGAGGTCGCGTGGACCCGATCGCTCCGCGTCCGCGAGGGGGATGCTGTGCGTGGAGAAGAGCACGCGGATCTCCGCGGCAGGCACACCTTCGGCCAGCAGCCCGGCGATCGCATCGCGCACGCCGTCGACGAAGGGGGCGACGAAGCCGGGGTGGTCGAAGAACTGGCGGACCTTGTCGATGGTCACCGTCTCGCCCAGGCCCGTGGCGGTCAGGACGCGGGCGTAATCCTCGCGATACTGCCGGCAGCTCGAGAACGACGAGTACGCGCTCGTGGCCAGCCCCAGCAGCGTGGTGTGCCCGGCCTCGGCGGCGTCGGTCACGGCCTCCTCGAGGTACGGCGCCCAGTTGCGGTTGCCCCAGTACACCGGCAGGTCGATGCCGCGGCGTGCGAGCTCGGCCTCGAGGGCCTGCTTGAGCGCGCGGTTCTGGGCGTTGATCGGGCTCACGCCGCCGAAGTGCCGATAGTGATGGGCGACTTCTTCCAGGCGCTCATCGGGGATGCCGCGCCCGCGCGTCACGTTGCGCAGGAACGGGATCACGTCGTCCTGCCCTTCCGGGCCTCCGAATCCCGCCAGCAGCAGCGCGTCGTAGGCGACCGGGACCTCGACGTGGCGAGGACCGCCGGATGCGGCATCCGAAGAGAACGGGACGCGGTCGGAGGTGGCGGCGGGGGGCTCGGGATGCTGGTTCGCACTCACCCCACCATCCTGACACCGTTCCGGAGGGGCTGGCGTAGGCTTGAGCGGTTGCCGCCGGCGCCAGCAGCGCCCCCGTGCGGCACCAGAGCTCAGCTCATCGAAGCATCCACCCTCACCCACGGGAGCAAATGCAGTGCCTGGAGAGAACCTCACCCGCATCGAGGCGCAGGAGCGCCGCGCGATCATCGACCCGACCGCCGGTTCCGGCCTCACGTACGAGGTGGCCCTCGATCTGAACCGCGGGGCCGAGGTCTTCGGATCCCGCACCGTCGTGCGTTTCGCCGCGACCGAGGGCGCGTCGACGTTCATCGACCTCATCGCCGGCGACGTGCGCGAGATCGTGCTCAACGGCCGCGCCCTCGACCCCGCCACCGTTTTCGCGGACTCGCGGATCGCCCTCGAGGGCCTGGCTGCGCACAACGAGCTCGTCGTGGACGCCGACTGCCTCTACACCAACAGCGGTGAGGGCCTGCACCGGTTCGTCGACCCCGTCGACGGCGAGGTCTACCTGTACTCCCAGTTCGAGGTGCCCGACTCCCGTCGCGTCTTCGCGGTGTTCGAGCAGCCCGATCTGAAGGCGACCTTCCGCTTCACGGTGAACGCGCCGGCGGCGTGGAAGGTCGTGTCGAACTCCCCCACGCCCGACCCGGTCGAGCACGGCGACGGCACCGCGACGTGGTCGTTCGCGCCGACCCCGGTGATCTCGTCGTACATCACCGCCCTCATCGCCGGCCCGTACCAGGCGACCTTCTCCGAGCTCACGAGCGCGTCGGGTCGTGTCATCCCGCTCGGCGTGTACGCCCGCAAGAGCCTGTGGCAGCACCTCGACGCCGACTACGTCTTCGACAAGACCCGTGAGGGGTTCGCCTACTTCGAGGACAAGTTCGACTACCCGTACCCGTTCGCCAAGTACGACCAGCTCTTCGTCCCGGAGTTCAACGCCGGTGCGATGGAGAACGCCGGAGCGGTGACCTTCACCGAGACGTACGTGTTCCGCAGCAAGGTGACCGACGCCGTGCGCGAGCGCCGCGTCGTCACGATCCTGCACGAGCTCGCGCACATGTGGTTCGGCGACCTCGTCACCATGAAGTGGTGGAACGACCTCTGGCTGAATGAGTCGTTCGCCGAATGGGCGTCGACGATCGCCACGGCCGAAGCCACCGAGTGGACCGAAGCCTGGACCACCTTCAACGCGATGGAGAAGACCTGGGCATACCGCCAGGACCAGCTGCCGTCGACGCACCCCGTGGTCGCCGAGATCAACGACCTCGAGGACGTGCAGGTCAACTTCGACGGCATCACCTATGCCAAGGGCGGCTCGGTACTCAAGCAGCTGGCGGCCTGGGTGGGGACCGACGCCTTCTTCGCCGGCGTCGCCGCGTACTTCAAGAAGCACGAATGGTCGAACACCGAGCTGGTGGACCTCCTCACCGAGCTCGAGACCACCAGCGGTCGCGAGCTGTCGGGCTGGTCGCGCAAGTGGCTCGAGACCGCGGGTGTGAACACGCTGTCGCCCGAGGTCAGGGAGGACGCGAACGGCACCATCACCCGGTTCGCCGTCGTCCAGACCGCGCCTGCGGACTACCCCACGATCCGGCCCCACAGGCTCGGCATCGGCCTGTTCAACCTCGAGGGCGACGCCCTCGTGCGCGTTCACCACATCGAGCTCGACGTGGACGGCGACCTCACCGAGGTCGCCGAGCTGAAGGGTCACGCCCGTCCCGACCTCATCCTGCTGAACGACCACGACCTCGCCTATGCGAAGATCCGGCTCGACGAGCGCTCGCTCGCGACCGCGATCGCGCATCTCGGCAAGATCGCCGATCCCCTCGCCCGCTCGCTGGTGTGGGGTGCGGCGTGGGATCAGACCCGGGACGCGGAGGCCGCGGCATCCGACTATGTCGATCTGGTGCTGGGGAACATCGGCGCCGAGACCGAGTCGACCACGGTGCGCACGACGCTCGCTCAGCTGCTGCTGGCGGCGAACGCGTACGTGGCTCCGGAGCGACGCGATGCCACCCGCGCGAAGGTGGCCGACGGCCTGTGGGCGCTCGCCCAGAGCGCGGATGCCGGCAGCGACAGTCAGCTGCAGTTCGTGACCTCCTTCGCGGCGGCCTCGGCCACCCCGGCGCACGCCGAGACGGTGCGGGGCCTCCGCGACGGCGAGACCACCCTGCCCGGGCTGGAGATCGACACCGACCTGTCGTGGCAGCTGCTGGTGTCGCTCGCCGCGTCGGGCGCCGTGACCGCTGACGACATCGACGCCGCCCTCGCGGCGGACAACACCGCCAAGGGCGGCGAGTTCGCCGCGCAGGCGAAGGCCGCACTGCCCACTGCCGAGGCCAAGTCGCTCGCCTGGGAGTCCCTGATCGACAACGACGATCAGCCGAACACGATCGTGCGCTCGACCGCGCTGGGCTTCGTGCACCCGGCGGGGCTCGCGCAGCTCGAGGCGTTCGTTCCGCGATACTTCGACATGCTGCTGCCGGTGTGGGAGTCGCGCTCCTACCAGATCGCGCAGTACCTCATCGTCGGCCTGTACCCCGCGCCGCTGGCGAACGTCGCACTGCGCGAGGCCACTCGCGGCTGGCTCAAGGCGAACGCGGACGCACCCGCCGCGCTGCGGCGCCTCGTCCACGAGAACCTCGCCGGGGTCGAACGGGCGCTCGCCGTCCAGGAGCGCGACGCGGGCTGACCCCGCCACAACGCACGGCTCGGACGCCTCGGCTGCACACAGGTGCCGCCGAGGCGTCCGTCGTTAGGATCGACCCGATGATGCCCCTCGCCTTCGACACCGCGCTGACCGACCCCGCCCTCTGGCAGGGGGTCGGCGCCTTCTTCATGAGCGTCGGATGGAACGTCCTGACGATCGCGGCGATCATCGTCGGCGCGCTCGTCCTCAGCGCCGTCCTGCGCATCGTCATCCGCCGCGTCGTGGACCGCATCGTGAACGGGGCGAAGTCCAAGGCCAACGTCGATGACACGCAGGCGCTCGAACGTTCTCCGCTGGCGTCGGTGCGACTGGTCCAGCGCACCCGCACCCTCGGCTCCATCCTGCAGAACGTCGTGAACGTCGCGATCGTCATCGTCGCGCTGCTGCTCATCGTCGACGTCGTCGCCCCCACGGCGCTGGGGTCGCTCACGCTGCTGACTGCGGCGATCGGCGCCGGACTCGGATTCGGCGCCCAGAACATCGTCAAGGACGTCCTCAACGGCATCTTCATCGTCGCCGAGGACCAGATCGGCATCGGCGACGTCGTGGACCTCGGGCTCGCGACCGGCATCGTCGAGTACGTGAGCGTCCGGGTCACCCACGTCCGCGACGTGAACGGGACCCTGTGGTACGTCCGCAACGGCGAGGTGACGCGCATCGGCAACATGTCGCAGGGATGGTCGCGGGTTATCGTCGACCTCGGCGTCCCGCCGGACTCCGACATCCAAGAGGTGGAGTCGGCACTCCTCGAGGCCGCGACGACGCTGGCGAAAGACCCGAAGTGGCGCACGCGGATCATCGACAAGCCGGAGATCTGGGGACTGGAGTCCGTCAGCGGCGACGCCCTCGTCATCCGCGTCGTCATGAAGACGCGTGCCGCAGCGAAGGACGATGTCGCGCGGGAACTGCGCGTGCGCCTGCGCGCAGCCGTCGACGCCATCGGCGTGGCGCTCCCCCAGCTCGCCTCCGTCACGCTGAGCGGCATCGAGGGGGCCCAGCGCGTCCGCGGCGCCAATCCGCCCAAGACCAGGCCCAACCCGACGACGCCGGCCACCGACGAGGTGCCCGTGCGCCCCGTATGGCGACCGAAGCGTCAGACGAAGAGGCCCGGCACCACCGAGCCGCCGGCCAGCGGCCCGGCGACCGGCGGCGCCGAGCCGGCGAAGGAGAGCGAATGACCCCCGCCCCCATGTCCTTCTACGAAGAGATCGGCGGTCACGACGCCTTCGTCCGCCTCGTCGACGCGTTCTACCGAGGGGTCGCCGACGACGAGGTCCTGCGGCCTATGTACCCCGAAGAGGATCTGGGCCCCGCCCGGGAGCGCCTGACGCTCTTCCTCGAGCAGTACTGGGGCGGGCCGACCACGTACAGCCAGCAGCGCGGTCATCCGCGCCTCCGCATGCGCCACGCACCCTTCCACGTCAATCCGGAGGCCCGCGATCGATGGCTCGCCCATATGCGGACGGCCGTCGACGAACTCGCCCTGCCGCCGGTGCACGAGGCCACGCTGTGGGACTATCTCGAACGCGCGGCGTACGCGATGGTCAACACCTTCGAGCCCACCGGCATCGGGCCGTCGGCGGGGGCACGATCGGATTCTTCGCTGCCGCTGCGCGCCGCACCCGAGTCGCCGGCCTCAGGCCGGTGACGCTCCTCCGGTCGCCCGGACAGCGGTGAGGCCGGACTTGGCCGGGCCGCGCACCAGCACGTGGCCGCGGTCGAGGGTGAGGCGGGTCCACGCGGGCGCGGTGAACACCCGGGCCTGCTCCTCGCCGGCGACGAACCCCAGCGCGAACGCGGCGAAGGCCGCGCCCAGCGGGAGCTGATCGAGGGCGTCGTCGGCGACGCCCCACACCGATGCCCGGATGCTGCGCACGACGTCCTCGCCAGGATTCTGCGGCATCGCCTCGGCGACCGAGGCTATCCCCCACTGCGCCCGCTGCGCGAGGACGGCTGCGGGGATGGGCGCGCCGGGCTGCCAGCCGGACCGCGGCGGCGAGACCCCCGCCCAGGAGGCGGTCACCGCCGTCTCGGGGAGCACCAGAGCCGTGGCGTCATCGCCCGCACCGGCCACCTGGGCCGCGGCGACGACGAAGTCGCACTGCAGCTCGGGATCGATGGCCAGTGTCCGCATGCCGATGATGGTCGGGGTGGTGTCGAACAGTCCGCGCGGTGCGAGCGGGGCGCACGTCATGGCGAGCACGCCGCGCTCGGCCCGAAGGCGTACGGTTCCCTCGCCGAGAGACGCGGATCGCGCACAGAAGGTGAGGGCGTCCGCGGCGCCCGCGGCATCGGGGAAGAGAAGGCGCTGCGACATCCGCCCTAAACTACCAAGCGATCCGGGGACCACCGGACCGCGCGATACGAGAGGCGGACCTTCTGTGACCGACGAGCATCCGATCGATACCCCGGTGTCGTCGAGCGACAGCGATCCCGTCGCGTCCATGCTCGCCGTGCTCGACCTCGCCGGATCGGACGCCCGCACCACAGAGGACATCTTCACGGGGGTGTCGCAGTCCATGCCGCTGGGCCGCGTGTTCGGCGGGCAGGTTCTCGCACAGGCCATCGTCGCCGCGGAGCGGACGCTGCCCGACGAGCGCATCGTGCACTCCATGCACGGATACTTCCTCCGCCCCGGCGACTCCGCGAAGGGCATCACCTTCGCGGTGGATCGGATCCACGACGGACGCTCCTTCTCGACCCGCCGGACCCAGGCGTTCCAGGACGGGGTCCCGATCTTCTCGATGATCGCGTCGTTCCAGGACGAGGACCCCGGCGTCGATCATCAGGCGGACATGCCCGTCGGGATTCCGGGTCCCGACGAGCTGCCCGACATCGAATCGCACCTGAAGGGCCTGCATCCGATGTCCAAGCGGCTGTTCACGGATCGCCCGATCGACCTGCGCCACGTGCCCGGACCGATCTACCTCGCCGCTGACGACACTCGTCGACCCCATCAGGCGGTCTGGGTGAAGGTGCGCCGACCGATCACCGACGATCCGGCGGTCCACCGTGCCGCACTCGCCTATCTCAGCGACCTCACCATCCAGGAGTCGATCCTGCGTGCCCACGGCCTGTCCTGGGCCACGCCCGGACTGAAGGTGGCGAGCCTGGACCACGCGATGTGGTGGCATCGCTTCGGCCGCGCCGACGAGTGGATGCTGTACGCGCAGGAATCCCCCAGCGCCCGCGGCGGGCGGGGTCTCGCGACCGGGCGGATCTACTCGGCTGAGGGCACGCTCCTGGCCAGCGTCGCGCAGGAGATCATGGTGCGCACCCCGGCCGACGGCGGTGGCCGTCCGGCGTGACCGGCCGGCTAGCCGCGGTGCGCGTAGTCGATCGCGGGCCCGAGATACGGCTCCCAGGCGGCGCGCTCCTGCGCCGAAAGCCGCATCGGGCGTCCCGATCCGGCATCCACCTTGACCACGACGGTCGTGGCGCGCGCGTACAGCGTCTGCGCACGGCCGACGGGACTCATCACGTCGTAGCAGACCTCGATGCTCGACCCGCCGAGCTTGCCGAACCACATCTGCACGTCGAGCGGGTCCCGCTGATACGGCACCGGGCCGAGGTACTCGATCTCCTGGCGCGCGATGAGGGTGAGCACTCCGCTGTGGATGCCGGACTCCAGCACCGCCGTGGGCGGGGCCTGTTCGCCCGGGCCCGGGAGCCAGAACGCCCGCACCCGCGCCTCTTCGAGGAGCTTCAGCATCGCGGTGTTGTTGACGTGGTTGAACGCGTCCAGATCACCCCATCGCAGGTGGATGGGGATGTGCAGCCGCCGCGCGCGAGGCCCGGCGGCTGCAGGCGCCGACGCGTCAGTCACGAGTGAGCTTGCGGTACGCGGAGCGGTGGGGCGTGGCCGCATCCGGTCCGAGGCGCTCGATCTTGTTCTCCTCATAGGCCTCGAAGTTGCCCTCGAACCAGTGCCAGCGGTCGGGGTCCTCGTCGGTCCCCTCGTAGGCGAGGATGTGCGTGGCGATGCGGTCGAGGAACCACCGGTCGTGCGTGATGACCACCGCGCAGCCGGGGAACTCCAACAGGGCGTTCTCGAGGGACTGCAGGGTCTCGACGTCCAGGTCGTTCGTCGGCTCGTCGAGCAGGAGGAGGTTGCCGCCCTCCTTCAGGGTCAGCGCGAGGTTGAGGCGGTTGCGCTCGCCGCCCGACAGCACACCGGCCTTCTTCTGCTGGTCGGGGCCCTTGAAGCCGAACTTCGAGACATAGGCGCGGGAGGGGATCTCGGTCTTGCCGACGGTGATGATGTCGAGCCCGTCGGACACGACCTCCCACAGGGTCTTGTTAGGATCGATGTTCGCGCGGGACTGGTCGACGTAGCTGATCTTGACGGTCTCGCCGATCTTCAGATCGCCGCCGTCGAGCGGCTCGAGTCCGACGATCGTCTTGAACAGCGTGGTCTTTCCCACACCGTTGGGGCCGATCACACCGACGATGCCGTTCGGCGGCAGACTGAAGCTCAGCCCGTCCATGAGCGATCGGTCGCCGAAGCCCTTCTTGAGATTCTTCGCCTCGATCACGATGCTCCCGAGTCGCGGCCCCGGCGGGATCGTGATCTCCTCGAAGTCGAGCTTGCGCGTGCGGTCCGCCTCGGCAGCCATCTCCTCGTAGCGCGCGAGGCGCGCTTTGGACTTGGCCTGGCGGCCCTTGGCGTTCGAGCGCACCCACTCCAATTCCTCGGCGAGGCGCTTGGCGAGCTTCGCGTCCTTCTTGCCCTGGATCGCGAGGCGCTCGGACTTCTTCTCGAGATACGTCGAGTAGTTGCCCTCGTATCCGATGAGGCGCCCGCGGTCGACCTCGGCGATCCACTCGGCGACGTTGTCGAGGAAGTACCTGTCGTGCGTGATGGCGATGACGGCACCGGGGTACTTCTGCAGGTGCTGTTCCAGCCACAGCACGCTCTCCGCGTCGAGGTGGTTGGTCGGCTCGTCCAGCAGCAGCAGGTCGGGCTTCTGCAGCAGCAGCTTGGTCAGCGCGACGCGGCGCTTCTCGCCGCCCGAGAGGGGTGCGATCTCCGCATCCCCGGGAGGAGTGCGCAACGCGTCCATCGCCTGCTCGAGCTGAGAGTCCAGGTCCCACGCGTCGGCGGCATCGATCTCCTCCTGCAGCGTCCCCATCTCGGACAGGAGCGTGTCGAAATCCGCATCCGGATCGCTCATGAGTGCCGAGATCTCGTTGAAGCGATCGAGCTTGGCCTTGATGGCGATCCCGTCCTGGATGTTCTCCAGAACGGTCTTGGTCTCGTCCAGCTCGGGCTCCTGCATGAGGATGCCGACGCTGAAGCCAGGGCTGAGCTTGGCCTCGCCGTTGGAAGGCGTGTCCAAGCCCGCCATGATCTTGAGGATCGTCGACTTTCCGGCGCCGTTGGGGCCCACCATGCCGATCTTGGCGCCAGGGAGGAATGCCATCGTGACGTCGTCGAGGATCAGCTTGTCGCCGACCGCCTTACGAGCGCGGACCATCGAGTAGATGTACTCAGCCATGCGGGATTCTGCTTTCGTCGGTCTTCACACGTCAGCCCCCCAGCCTACCGGCCGTGCTGTGGACCGACGTTCGACCGACCGCGGCAGTGGTCGGCGGCCGCGGCTACCAGTCGATCGGACGCGTCTCGCCGACGAGGCAGCGCCCCTCGACGAGGACGGGCACGACGGTCGACAGCGGCTCGCCGGTGGCCGGGCCCACCTGGCCGATGAGGCAGTCATCTCCCCACCGCACCGAGAACTGGATGCTCTCGGCGGGATTTCCCACCGTCGAGGTGTCGGGCGTGAGCTCCATCTGCGCCTTGTCGAAGCCCGCCGTGACCAGGGCGTCGATGTAGGCCCGGCCCGCAGCCCGGTCACCGCTCCCCCACACGTCTTCCACCACTCTGCGGAACACCGGCAGGTTCGCTTCGGCCGACGCCTCGGGGTCGACCGTCGTCGGCTCTGGAGCCGGCGTGGTCTCCGGTGAGGCCGACGGTGCCGGACCGTCGCTCGACGAGGCGGTCGTGGGCTCGGGTTCAGTCGTCGCAGCGCACCCGCTGAGGACCATCAGTACCGCCAGAACGGCGACCGTCCGGCCTGCTGCCCGGGGCCGTGGGCGGTGACGCTCGAGGAATCGGACCACGGGGCGAGTCTAAAGCGCTCCGCGAAAGGGCTCCGACACCGCCCACCTCCTCGCTCAGAACGGCACCGGATCGGCGGACGTGCTCTCCGGCTCGGCGGTGGCGTCGAGAGGGTCCGGCAGGGAGGCGGTCTCCCACGCATCGGCCGACTCCGGTGCGGATCCGGGCACCGCCCATGCCTGCGGGCCCGCCCCGCCGTCGGATGCGCCGGCGTGCGGGCGGGAGCGCTTCACGAACGCGCTCGTGCCGAAGCGCAGGTCGTGGCCGATCGACTCGGCATCGATGTCGACGGACGTCCCGCGCTTGGAGTCGTTCTCCCACTCCCGAACGAGCGGGCGGCCGGTGACGAGAACGCTCTCTCCCTTCTGCAACGACGCCGCTGCGTGCTCGCCCAGCTGACGGTACGCCGATACCGAGTACCAGGACGTACCGGTGTCGATCCACTGACCGCTGTCGCGGTCGAGTCGACGCCGGTTGCTCGCCAGTCGGAAAGAGGTGACCGTCACCCCGCTGGGCAGCGTCCTCTGCACCGGCGGCGTGGCGACGTTCCCGGTGATCGTGATCGTGTCGTACATGTCATCTCCCGTTCGTTGATCCGGGGACCTTCCCCGGTGGCATCGGTGGCCGGGTGCCCGCCGGTCACCGATGCCACGATCAGACTGTCCGGCCCGACGGGCGAACCCGACGCGGGAGCCGGCGCTGTGGAGGATCGCGACCGGGATCGGGGCTGGGGAGGACAGGGTGCGACGCGACCGGCCGCAAATGTCGGAGCCTGCCCATAGCGTGGGCGGACACGACAGGAAACGGGGCAACCGATGCACACGACACCCGCCCTCGCCGAGCCACGCACGCCGCCGGCGCTCGGGCGCCGCCGTCCGGTTCGCCTGATCGGCGCCGGCCCTTCGCTATGGCGCGTCGTCGACGGACGCGGGGTGGTGATCGGCCACCTGCAGCGCCTCGACGACGACCGCTACCGCGCGCGACGACTGCGTTTCGCGGCGCACGGATTCGTCGACATCGGCGATTTCTGGTCCGCCGACGACGCCGTCTCGGCGTTGCACGACAGCCGCTGACGCGCTGACGTCAGATGACCGGCTCCATCTGGCGGTGGACCGAGGTGGGGGCGCTGTCACGCACGCGGGGCCACGCCTCGGCGAGGATCTCGACCGCGCGGACGAGGTCGCCGCCCGGCGCCGTGAACGGGATGCGCAGGTGACGCTCGTGTCCGCCGTCGACGGAGAGTCCATCCGGCCACGATATCTGAATTGGACTGCCGCGCAGCATCCAATAGTGGAGTTGGATCGACCTGTGACGAGAAGGATTCTGCAGCTGGTGGTCGGGCTCGCCCTCTACGGCGCCGGATGCGCACTCACGGTCCGGGCGGGACTGGGGGTGGACCCGTGGACCGTCCTCGCGGAAGGGATGTCGGCGGTGACGGGCGTCGGTGTCGGGTGGGTCACCAACATCATCGGACTCGTCGTCCTGGCGGCGTGGATTCCGCTTCGGCAGCGACCCGGGATCGGAACCGTCGCCAACATCCTGCTCGTCGGAACGTCCATGCAGCTCACGCTCGGCGTCCTGCCGGTGGCGCAGGGTCTCGTCGGGCAAGGGGCGATGCTGCTGGCGGGGATCGTGATCGTCGCGATCGCGTCGGGCCTGTACATCGGGGCGCGCTTCGGGCCGGGCCCGAGAGACGGGCTGATGACGGGCCTGCACACCCGCTTCGGATGGCCCATCTGGGCGTGCCGGGCCGGCGTCGAGGTGACCGTGCTCGCGCTCGGATGGTCGCTCGGCGGCACGGTCGGCGTCGGAACCGTGCTGTTCGCGCTGCTGATCGGCCCGCTCGTGCACGTCGCGCTGCGCGCGCTCGACACCCGGCGCCCAGCGCGGACTGCCGGCCGGAGGGGCGGATCCGATCGATCGCGCCGACGCATCGCGCCGGTCCGGTGATCCTGCGGCCGGCTGCCGGGGCCGGTGGGGTCAGTGCTCCCGGAACTGAGGCCAATCGCTGCCCGGCGTCATGTGGGAATGCAGCGCGCCCTTGGCGATCTCCATCGTGGGATAGGTGCCGGCGGCCGCGTCGGCCCCGGCCATCGTGACGGTGTAGCCCTCGTCGCTCTTGCGGATCGTGCCGACGACGCCGGACGCCCCGTAGGCGACCCAGAGGGCGTGGTGGGTTTCCGTGGTGCTCATGGGAGAACTCCTTCCGATGCTCCTGACACGAACGCTACGCCAGCTCACGGGTGGGCGGAAGACCCGATCCGGGATGTGCGAACCGGTAATCTGGAACGCGACCCCCAGTAGCTCAGTGGATAGAGCAGCGGCCTTCTAATCCGCCGGTCAGGTGTTCGAATCACCTCTGGGGGACGCGCGGACGGCGACCGTGTCCCGCCCCGTGGCTAGGATGGTCCCCATGGTGGGGGGCTCCGACAACGATCGTCTCGTATGGATCGACTGCGAGATGACGGGACTCGACCTCGCGGTCGACGAACTCGTCGAGATCGCCGTCGTGGTGACCGATTTCGAGCTCCGGCCGCTCGACCCGGGATTTCAGATCGTGATCCGCCCCGACGCCTCGGCGCTCGAGCACATGAACGACTTCGTGACGAAGATGCATGCCTCGTCCGGGCTGCTCGATGAGATCCCGCATGGCGTGACGGTCGCCGACGCCGAGTTTCAGGTCCTCGAGTACATCCAGCGGTTCGCCCCGATCGAGGGAAAGGCTCCGCTGGCCGGGAACACCATCGGCACCGACCGCATGTTCCTCGCCAAGTACATGCCGCGCGTCGACCGCTGGCTCCACTACCGGAACGTGGATGTCTCGAGCATCAAGGAGCTCTCGCGACGCTGGTACCCGCGTGCGTACATCCATGCGCCGGCCAAGGACGGCGGCCATCGCGCGCTCGCCGACATCCTCGAGTCCATTCGCGAACTCGCCTACTACCGGCAGGCCGTTTTCGTGCCCGAACCCGGTCCCACGAGCGACGGCGCACGCGCGGCCGCGGCCTCGGTCGTGTCGTCATTCGCGTCCGGAATATGAGAGAATCGTCTGGTTGCCCACGCGAGTGGGAGACATGGTGGGTATAGCTCAGTTGGTAGAGCACCTGGTTGTGGTCCAGGGGGCCGCGGGTTCAAGTCCCGTTACTCACCCCAATGCTTGAGATGGATGCCGTCGCGTTCGAACAGCTGGTCGTCGCCGAACTGGATGCGCTCCCGGACGACATGGTCGACGGACTGGACAACGTCGTGTTCGTCGTCGAAGACCGTCCCGACGACGGCAGCCTCGATCTGCTCGGGCTGTACGACGGATGGTCGCTCACCGAGCGCGACCGCTACGGCTCCGCGGGAGAACTGCCCGACCGGATCATCGTCTACCGCGAATCGCACCTGGCCGCATGCACCGATGAGGACGAGCTGCGCGACGAGGTCCATACGACCCTCGTCCACGAGATCGCCCACTACTACGGGATCGACGACGCCCGCCTGCACGAACTGGGCTGGGCGTGATGTCCCGCATCGCATCTCCCCTCACCGACCTCGACCTCGACCTCGAGCGTGTCGTCGGCCCGGACGTGCCGTGGCAGACCGTCGTCTGGGACGACCCGGTCAATCTGATGAGCTACGTCACCCACGTCTTCCAGGAGTACTTCGGCTTCCCCAAGGACGTCGCCGAGCGGCTCATGCTGGCGGTTCACCGAGAAGGCCGCGCCGTCGTGGCCGAGGGCGCGCGCGAGCAGATGGAACTGCACGCGCAGGCGATGCACGACTACGGGCTGTGGGCCACGGTGAACCGGGTGTCGACGTGACGGGGCGCATCGTCGTCGTCGACATCACCCGTCTCGAAGCCCGGCACCTGCGGCTCCTCGTGGAGCAGTTCCGCGACCTCGTGGCCGAGACGGACGCCGGCGGCGACGACCCCGCCCTGCGCCGTCTGTCACCCCCCGCCTACCCCGACGACGCCCGAGCCGCAGCCGAGTTCCGCTCGCTCACCGCGTCCGATCTCCTCGAACGGCGTCGCGCGGACGCCGAGACCGTCATGGAGTCGCTGACAGGTGCGGCGACCGTTGCGGACGACGATGCGGACGCGACCGACACCGTCGGGTTGGTGCTCGACGAAACCGAGACGCGAGCGTGGCTTCGCACCCTCGCAGCCGTGAGACTGGTGATCGCGACTCGCCTCGGCGTCGAGGAGGGCACCGCCCATGACGACGACGACCCTCGCTTCGGCGTCTACGAGTGGCTGGGCTACCGCCTCGAAGGGCTGGTCCGCGCCGTCGACGGCACGGACTGAGTCACGGCACCTCGAAGACGTGGGTCGCTCGTGCCCGCGGGTCGTCCCGGTCGATGTGCACGCTCTCCTGATGCGCCCAGCGCTCCCAGTGGGGCCGGTACGCCTCCCCGTCGCGGTCGAGCGCGCGGCGCCGTCGTGCGGCAGCCGGCGCGTCGAGCCACACGCTGACGTCGGCCAGCCTGGCCGTCTTCTCGGTCAGAATGCCCGCACCCTCGACGATCAGCGGAAGCGACGGATCGATGGCGTGGGCCTCCGCATGCTCGCTCCGCTCCCAGTCCCACCGCTGCCAGACCCCGACGAGCCCTCGCGCGTGCGGATGCAGGATCGAGGCGAAGGCGGCCTCCACCCCTGCGTCGAGGCCGTCCCAGCCCGGATAGATCGAATCCATGGCCACGGATTGCACGCGTCCCCGCCCAGGCCAGAGCGCCACGAGCCGGCGGGCGAGCGAGGACTTGCCGGCGCCGCTGCGACCGTCGATCAAGATGACCGGATTCGCGGCGGACAACCTGACGACGTCCGCCAGCACCTGCGTCGCGGCGGTGTCCAGCGCGCGGGCGAGGGGGTCCGGCTTACTTCTTGAGGGCGCGGATGACACGGCTGAGAGCACGTCCGGCGACCCAGACGAACGGGATGCCGACGGCCAGCAGCGATACCAGGTTGGGCTCGAAGCGCAGGTCATCGCCCCGGCGCACGTAGGCGCCGACCGGGAACGTGTATCCCCCTCCCCCGCCGCCGCCGTTGCCGGACTCGTCGGAGCCGCCGCCGAATCCTGTCCACGTGAGGGCGACCGGGATGAGCTTCACCCCATCCACGTCCTGCTGCTCTCCATAGGCGCTGGTGACTCCGAGCGCGGCGGACTGCTTGGCGAGTTCGAGTGCGATGTTGGGCATGTGTCCACGCTACTCGTCAGAGGCGCGCCTGCCCAGGCGCGCGCGATCGGTGTCCGATCCGTTCTCCTCGGGGTGCGGCACGCGTGGGTGCGAAGGCAGCGTCCCACCGCCTCGGGCGGTGCCGAGCAACGCTGCACGCGTCACAGCCCCCCGCCCGAATCGCGCTGCCGCTCCGTCGAGGGCATCCTCGACCCGCCGCCACTCCTCGTCATCGTCCCAGAGGGCCGGAGGCGCCGCTCCGGCCGGGACCAGCCGTTCGGCCCGTACACCGATCAGCCGGACGGGAAGGGCCTGGTCCACGGCGGCGAACAGATCCAGAGCGGCCCGACCGATGCGCTGTCCGACTGCGGTCGGCTCGGACAGCGTCAGCGACCGGGAGATGGTGGTGAAGTCGGAGAACCGCACCTTGACAGCCACCGACGAAGCCTCCCACCCGCCGTGACGCAGGCGAGCACCCACCCGATCGGCGAGCCGACGCAGTTCGGTACGCAGGACGACGGCGTCCGTCACGTCCTCGTCGAACGTCTCCTCATGTCCGACGCTCTTCTCGACGCGAAGGGTGTCGACCTGTCGAGGGTCGATTCCGCGGGCGAGATGCCAGATCCGCTCGCCCATCGCGGGGCCGAGCGCACGCTCCAGCACCGGCCGGGGAGTGGCGAGGACGTCGCTCACCGTCCGGATGCCGCGACTTTCCAGCGCCTCGGACGCCTTGGGGCCGACGCCCCAGAGGGCACGCACCGAGCGCGGTGCGAGGAATCGTGCGGTGTCCGCCTCCGCGACGATGAGGAGCCCGTCCGGCTTGCTGATCGTGGAGGCCATCTTGGCGACATGCTTCGTGGCCGCCGCGCCGATGCTGCACGTGAGTCCCGTCTCCTCCTTCACCCGGCGGCGAAGGTCACGGGCGATGACACCCGGGCTTCCCCACAGCCGTCGCACCCCCCGCACGTCGAGGAAGGCCTCGTCGATCGACAGCGGCTCCACCAGCGGCGTCACGTCTCGGAAGAGCTGCATGACCTGGCCCGAGAGCTCGACATACCTGGCGAAGTGCGGTGGCACCACGATCGCGGTCGGACAGAGGCGCAGAGCCTGTCCCACCGGCATCGCGGAGCGCACCCCGAACCGTCGAGCCTCGTACGACGCGCTCGAGACCACGCCCCGCCCCTCCGGGGCGCCGATGATGATCGGCTTGCCCCGCAGCGAGGGGTCGTCGAGCACTTCGACGGCGGCATAGAACGCGTCCATGTCGACGTGGAGGATGCCGGCGCCGGTGTCGTCGGCATCGACCGGCGACACGAGCCGACCGGTTCCGTCTCCTCGTCCCATAGGCCGATTCTCTCCCGGACCGCCGACTCGCGCCGGGCGGACCGCGGCTACGCCGAGGCGCGCTCCAGCACGAGCTCCCGCACACGGGCGGCATCAGCCTGCCCGCGCATCGCCTTCATGACCGCACCGATGATGGCTCCGGCTGCCTGAACCTTGCCGTCGCGGATCTTGGCGAGGACGTCCGGCTGCGCGGCGAGGGCTTCATCGATCGCGGCGAGGAGCGGACCGTCGTCCGAGACCACGGCGAGTCCCCGGGCATCGACCACCTCCTGCGGAGTGCCCTCGCCCGCGATGACGCCCTCGAGCACCTGCCGGGCGAGCTTGTCGGTGAGCGTCCCGGTGTCGATGAGACCCTGCAGTGCCGCGACATCCGCCGGAGACACGAGCTCGGCGGCTTCGCGTCCGGACGCATTGGCGAGTCGTGTGATCTCGCCTGTCCACCATTTGCGCGCGGAAGCGGGCGCGGCGCCGGCGGCGATCGTGGCCTCGACCTCGGTCAGCAGACCTCCGTTGACCACATCCTGGAACTCCAGGTCGGTGTATCCCCATTCCGCCTTCAGACGGCGACGGCGGGCGGCCGGCGGCTCCGGCAGGGCTGCCCGGAGTTCTTCGATGAGATCGTCGGTCGGCTCGACGGGAAGGAGGTCGGGCTCGGGGAAGTAGCGGTAGTCGTCGGCGTCGGACTTCGGCCGGCCGGCACTGGTCGTGCCGGTGTCCTCATGCCAGTGACGCGTCTCCTGGATGATCGTCCCGCCCCCGGCGAGGATGGCCGCCTGACGCTGGATCTCGTAGCGGACAGCACGTTCGACCGAGCGCATCGAGTTGACGTTCTTCGTCTCGGTACGGGTTCCCAGGGGTGCGGGCGCCTCTCCCGCAGGAGTGCGCGGTCGCAGCGACACGTTGGCATCGCATCGCAGATTGCCCCGCTCCATGCGCGCCTCGGATATGCCCAGCGACAGCACGATGTCGCGGATGGTCTGCACGTACGCCTTGGCGATCTCGGGAGCTCGGTGCTCGGCGCCGAAGATCGGCTTGGTCACGATCTCGACCAGAGGCACACCGGCGCGGTTGTAGTCCACGAGGGAGTACTCGGCCCCTTGGATGCGGCCGGTCGACCCGCCGACGTGCGTGAGCTTGCCGGCATCCTCCTCCATATGGGCGCGCTCGATCGGGACCTCCACGATCGAGCCGTCGGTCAGCTCCACCTCGATCCGACCCTCGAACGCGATCGGCTCGTCGTACTGGGAGATCTGGTAGTTCTTGCCGAGGTCCGGGTAGAAGTAGTTCTTGCGCGCGAACCGGCTGGAGGGCGCGATGGAGCATCCCAGCGCGAGGCCGAGGCTGATCGAGGATCGCACCGCATCGGCGTTGACGACCGGGAGCGCACCCGGAAGCCCCATGTCGACCGGCGCCACGAGCGTGTTGGGGCCGGCGCCGTGGTTGTCGGCGTGGGCGGGGTTCGCCGCCGCCGAGAACATCTTCGTCCGGGTGTTCAGTTCGACGTGGACTTCGAATCCGAGGACGGGCTCGAACAGTTCCAGTGCCTTGTCGAAGTCCATGAGATCGGCCTTGGCCATCATCGGGCACCTCCCAGCGCCGGAGCGCGGTCGAGAAGACCGCCGCCCCATGAGTCGACGAGAAGAGCCTCCAGCGCGGCTCCGACGCGGTACAGGCGCGCGTCCTCGCGAGCGGGCGCGAGGAACTGGATGCCCACGGGCAGACCGTCTTCCTCGGCGAGGCCGGAGGGGATCGAGATACCCGGCACTCCGGCGAGGTTCGCCGGAATGGTGGTGACGTCGTTGAGGTACATCTGCATCGGGTCCTCGAGCTGTTCACCCAACGGGAAAGCCGTCGTCGGCGCCGACGGCGTCGCGATCACGTCCACCTCGGCGAACGCACGGTCGAAGTCGCGCTGGATGAGGGTTCGGACCTTCTGCGCCGAGCCGTAGTAGGCGTCGTAGTATCCGGCGCTGAGCGCATAGGTGCCGAGGATGATGCGGCGCTTCACCTCGTCGCCGAAGCCGGCGTCGCGGGTCGCCGCCATGACGTCCTCGACGGTGCCGCCCGGCACGTCCACCCGCATGCCGAAGCGCACCGAGTCGAACTTCGCGAGGTTGCTCGATGCCTCCGCGGGGAGGATGAGGTAATAGGCGGCGACTCCGTACTCGAAGTGCGGCGCGCTGACGTCGACGAGTTCGGCGCCCTGCGCCTGCATGAGTTCCAGCGCGGCCCGGAAGGATGCCGCGACGCCCGGCTGGAAGCCGCTGTCAGGCAGCTCCGAGATGACGCCGACGCGAAGCCCCTTCAGGACGTCGCCTCGGGCACCCTCGCGCGCGGCGGCCGCGAAGGACGGCCAGACGTCGGTGAGCGAGGTGGAGTCGTGAGGATCGTGACCGCCGATGACATCGTGCAGGATGCCGGCATCCAGCACGGTGCGGGTGACGGGCCCCACCTGGTCGAGGCTGGAGGCGAGCGCGATGGCGCCGTATCGGCTGACACCGCCGTAGGTCGGCTTGAGCCCGACGGTGCCCGTGACGTGCGCGGGCTGACGGATCGACCCACCGGTGTCGGAACCGAGGGCCAAAGGCGCTTCGAACGCGGCGACCGCCGCGGCCGAGCCTCCCCCGGAGCCGCCGGGGATGCGATCCAGATCCCACGGGTTGCGCGTGGGTCCGTAGGCCGAATGCTCCGTGGAGGAGCCCATGGCGAACTCGTCCATGTTCGTCTTGCCCAGCGGAACCATGCCGGCCTCGCGCGCACGCCGCACGACGGTGGCGTCGTAGGGCGACATGTAGCCCTCGAGGATCTTCGATCCGCTCGTGGAGGGCATGTCGGTGGTGACGAGCACGTCCTTGATGGCGAGAGGCACACCGGCGACAGGCCCCAGCGCCTCGCCCGCGGCACGTCGGCGATCGATGTCGGCCGCGACCTCGAGGGCGTGCTCGCTCACGTGGAGGAACGCGTGGATGTCGCCGTCGACGGCGGCGATCCGGTCGAGGTGCGCCCGGGTGGCCTCGACACTCGAGACGTCCCGCGCGGCGAGCCGGTCGGCGAGGTCGGCCGCGGTCAGCCTGGTCAGATCCGTCATCGTCATCCTTACTGCTCCTCACCGAGGATGGCGGTCACCCGGAAGCGTCCGTCGGCGGCATCCGGGGCGTTGGCCAGCACCTCGGCCTGACTGAGCTGGTCGCCGACGGTGTCGGCGCGGAAGACATTGGTCAGCGCGATCGGGTGGCTGGTCGCCGGCACGTCGGGCGTGGCGACCTCGGACACCTTGGCGATGTTGTCGACGATGACATCGAGTTGACCGGTCAGGCGCTCGACCTCCTCGTCGCTCAGCTGGATCCGGGCGAGCACGCCGAGGTGGCGCACGAGATCTGGGGTGATTTCCGACACCCCACCATCCTACGAGCGCCCGCGGCGCACCCTCGACCGTGCCGGTGTGCTCACCCGGCATCCGGGGCGGGCTCAGCCAGCGCGGCGGGGCCTTCGGTCACCAGGCGGTGGAACTGCTCGGCATCGATGATGCGGACGCCGAGCTCTTCGGCCTTGGCCAGTTTGGATCCGGCGCCCGGGCCCGCCGCGACGAAGTCGGTCTTCTTCGACACGCTCGAACCCGCCTTGCCGCCTGCACGGATGATGGCCTCCTGCGCGCCTTCGCGGGTGTACCCCTCGAGGCTCCCGGTCGCGACGACGGTGACCCCGTCGAGGACACCGCCGCTCGCGGCGGCGGCTCCGGGCCCGGGGTGGCCGGGCGTGCTCAGCTGCGCGCCGGCGGCAGCCCAGCGTTCCACGATGTCGCGATGCCAGTCGACCTCGAACCACTCCGTCACCGCGTCCGCGATGATCCCTCCCACGCCGTCGACCGCCGCCAGCTCGTCGCGCCCGGCTGCACGGATGGCGTCGAGCGAGCCGAACCACTGCGCGAGCGCGCGGGCGGCGACCGGGCCGACGTGCCGGATGTTCAGGGCGACGAGGAAGCGCCAGAGCTCTTTCGTCTTGGCCGTCTGCAGGTTGGCGAGCAGTTCGACAGCCGACTTCGACAGCACCGATGTCGCGTCCCCGTCGAACGGCAGGGACTCGTCGAAGGGAGGATCGGACTTCTTCCGCTGCCGCCGGAAGGGCGATCGGGTGTCGGGCGTCCCGTCTGCCAGCAGGCGCGGCAGACCGGTCTCGGCGTCGCGGACGACCACGTCGATGCCGAACAGGTCCTCGGCCCGGAGATCGAACAGGCCCGCCTCGGTGACCAGCGGCGGGGTGTCGGGGCGGACCGGCTGGGTGAGGGCGGCGGCCGAGACCTCCCCCAGACCCTCGATGTCGAGCGCCCCTCGGGAGCCTATGTGCTCGACGCGACCACGCACCTGCGCCGGACACGAGCGCGCGTTGGGACAGCGCAGATCGATGTCGCCCTCTTTGGCGGGGCGGAGCGGCGACCCGCACTCGGGGCACTCCCGAGGCATGACGAACGCGCGCTCGGTGCCGTCGCGCAGCTCGACGACGGGCCCGAGCACTTCGGGGATGACGTCGCCGGCCTTGCGGAGCACGACCGTGTCGCCGATGAGCACGCCCTTCGCCTTCACGACGTCCTGATTGTGGAGTGTGGCCTGCCGAACCACAGAACCGGCCACGCGCGCCGGTTCCATCACGGCGAAAGGCGTCGCACGACCGGTCCGCCCGACCGAGACGACGATGTCGAGCAGGATGGTGTTGACCTGTTCGGGCGGGTACTTGTAGGCGATCGCCCACCGCGGCGCGCGGCTGGTCTGTCCGAGTTCGGCCTGCAGAGCCAGCTCGTCCACCTTGACGACGATGCCGTCGATCTCGTGCTCCACGTCGTGCCGATGCTGCCCGTAATGGCGGATGAAGTCCGCGGCCTCCTCGGCGCCGGATGCCACACGGAAGTACGGACTCGTGGGAAGACCCCAGGAGCCCAGCAGCCCGTACACCTCGCTCTGGGTCGTCACGGGCGGGTTCGGCCACGCGCCGATGCCGTGCACCGTCATCCGCAGGCGCGAAAGGCGCTCGTGCATCGCGTGCAGCTGGCGTTCGTTCTTGCCCTCGGTCTTCTGCCGGAGCGAACCGGATGCGGCGTTGCGCGGGTTGGCGAAGAGGCGGTCGCCCTGCTCCTGCTGGAACTCGTTGAGCGCCGCGAAGTCGGCGACGGTGAAGAACACCTCGCCGCGCACCTCGACGAGGTCGGGATGACCGTCGCCCGCGAGCGTCTCGGGTATCCCCGCGATACGCACGACGTTCTCGGTCACGTCCTCCCCCACGCGCCCATCACCACGGGTCGCCGCCGAGACCAGTCGGCCGCGCCGATACCGCAGCGACAAGGCGAGGCCGTCGATCTTCAGCTCGCACAGGAACGGCACATCCCGTCCCGCCGCCTTCTGCACGCGCGCGGCCCAAGCCGCGAACTCCTCGTCGCTGAAGACGTTGTCGAGGCTGAGCATGCGCTGTGCGTGCTCGACGGGCGCGAACAGCGTCTGCGTCGCGGCGCCGACGGTGAGGGTCGGGGAATCCTGCCCCTGAAGCTCGGGGTGGAGTCGTTCGAGCGCTTCGAGCCGCAGCATCCATTCGTCGTAGGTGGCATCGTCGACCAGCACCGTATCGGAGCCGTAATACGCCTCGCGGGCGTCCAGGATCCTGTCGGTCAGCAGCCGCGCCTGCGCGCGTGCGTCGTCGAGGCCCAGCGCCTCGAGCTCGGATGCGTCGATAGATTCGCCAGCCACCCGGCAAGTGTAGGCGCGGGCGCCGACATCACGCGGGGAGGGCCTCCGCGGAGACCGTCGTGTCGATCGTGAACTGGCCGATCACGCGTGTGCCGTCGTAGAGCACCGCGGTCTGCCCCGGGGCGACACCGTCGAACGGGACATCGGGGACCACGGCCAGGATGCCGTCCGCGAGGGTGGCGACCGCGGGAACGGGGTCGGCGTGGGCGCGGATCTGCACGTCGCAGGCGAAGACGCCGTCGGGCTGCGGCCGACCCGCCCAGGAGTAACGGGCGCCGGCGATGCGAGAGGTGGCCAGCGCCTCCTTGGGGCCGACCACCACGGTGTTGGTGACCGGGCGCACCTCCAGCACGAACCTCGGCTTGCCGTCCGGTGCGGGCACACCGAGTTGCAGACCGCGACGCTGGCCGACGGTGAACGCGTGCGCCCCCGGGTGCGACCCCACCACCGCTCCCGTGCGGTCCACGATCTCGCCCGTCTCGGCCCCCACGCGCTCCGCCAGCCAGCCGCGCGTGTCGCCGTCCGGGATGAAGCAGATGTCGTAACTGTCGGGCTTCTGCGCGACCGTCAGGCCGCGCTCCTGCGCCTCGGCGCGCACCAGGGCCTTGCTGGGCGTGTCACCCAGCGGGAACAGCGTGTGGGCGAGCTGCTCGGCGGTGAGGACGCCGAGGACGTAGGACTGGTCCTTCGCGGCGTCGGACGCCCGGTGGAGCTCCCGCCCGTCGGGTCCGTCCACGAGCGCGGCGTAGTGACCCGTGCAGACCGCGTCGAAACCCAGTTCGAGCGCACGTTCGAGCAGTGCGGCGAACTTGATCCGCTCGTTGCAGCGCATGCAGGGATTCGGCGTGCGGCCGGCCCGGTACTCCGCGACGAAGTCCTCGATGACGTCGTCGCGGAAGCGCTCCGAGAAGTCCCACACGTAGAAGGGCATTCCGAGTCGGTCGGCGGCACGGCGGGCGTCCATCGCATCCTCGATCGTGCAGCATCCGCGGCTGCCGGTGCGCAGGGTCCCGCCCGCGCGCGACAGGGCGAGGTGCACCCCGACGACATCGTGTCCGGCATCGACGGCACGCGCGGCGGCGACCGCGGAATCCACTCCACCGCTCATTGCCGCCAGTACACGCATCCGCCCAGTCTACGAATGCCCGGCTGAACGGGGGCCGGATGCACTCCCCCGTGCCCGCGCGACCGCGTCAGGGAGCGCCGCCGCCAGGGCAGCCACGTCGGCCTCGGTGGTCGTGCGCCCCAAAGAGATGCGCAGCACCTGGCGGGCCTCCTCTTCGGAGCGGCCCAGCGCCCGCACCACGTGCGAGGGCTCGGGCACGCCCGCCTGGCAGGCCGAACCCGTCGACACGCTGATCCCGGCCATGTCCAGGAGGAAGAGCAGCGACTCGCCTCGCGCCCCGGCGAACAGCAGATGCGCGTTTCCCGGAATGCGCTCCTCGGGGTCGCCCAGCAGCTCGACCCCGGGGATCGACGTGGCGGACGTCACGAGTCTGCGACGCAGCGCGGCCAGCCGCACCGCCTCCTGCGCGCGCTCCCGCTCGGCGAGTTCCGCCGCCACGGCGAAGGCCGCGGCCCCGGCGACATCCTGCGTTCCGGCGCGGAGCCCGCGCTGCTGTCCCCCACCGCGGATCAGCGGTGCGAGGACCGCGCGCCGGGACACCACGAGCGCGCCCACACCGGTGGGTCCGCCGACCTTGTGCGCCGACACGCTCATCGCCACCAGCCCCCCGCGGCCGACGGGATCCCCCCGCCAGGCGGCGAAGTCGACGGGAACGTGCCCGAAGGCGGCGACGGCGTCGACATGGAAGGGGACGGCGGCGGCGGCGGCGGCAGCGGCGAGCGCGGCCACGTCGTTCACGGTGCCGACTTCGTTGTTGGCGGCGAGCGCGGTCGCCAGGCGCGCCTCGCCCAGCGAGGCTGCGAACGCGTCGACCCGGATGCGTCCCCGCCGGTCGAGCCCGACCGGCCGGACCTCGGCCCCCTCGCTCTCGGCGAGGCCGGCGACGGTGTCGAGCGTGGCATGGTGTTCGCCGTCCGGGAGCACGATCGCCCGCCCTCGTGCCGCGGGCGCTCGCCACAGACCGGTGACACCGAGATTGACCGCCTCGGTCCCGCCGGACGTGAACACGATCTCGATCGGGTCGCAGCCGAGGACGCCGGCCAAGCGCTCCCTCGCGTCCTCCAGCACGCGCCGCGCGGCCTGTCCGGACCCGTGGATCGACGACGCGTTGCCGGTCGTCTCGGCCGCGGCGATCCATGCCTCACGCGCCTCGGCCCGCAGAGGCGAGGTCGCCGCATGATCGAGGTAGATCACGGCCTTCACCCCCGTTCCGCCGGTACCCGAGCGACTCTTGGCGTCACTACTGTAGATCGCATGTCCCGACCCGAGCTGTCGGCCCTGGCAGCACCGGGCCTCCTCGCCGCCGATCTGGACGACCTCGGCGTCGTCCTCGGTCCGGCCGGAGGCACCCTGCGTGTGTGGTCCGGGCACGCGCAGGCGCTGGAGCTCGTCGTCTTCGACGACAGCGACATCGACTGGGCCGTCGACGTCATACCGCTGGAACCGGACGCCGGCGGCGTCTGGACCGTGACGACGCCGCTCCTTCGTCCGGGCACCCGCTACGCCATCCGGGTGGACGGCCCGACCGGTCCGGGAAACGCGTTCAATCGCGGCGCTCTGCTGGTCGAGCCGTATGCGAGGGGCCTCGTCGGCGACGGCATCGCCGACTGGCGCGCGGTGGTGGTCGACGACGGCTTCGATTGGGGCGGCATCCGCAAGCCCGCCACCCCCATGGATCGCACCGTGATCTACGAGGGCCACCTGAAGGGTCTGTCCAAGCGGCACCCCGACGTCCCGCCGGCCCTGCACGGCACCTACGCGGGGCTGGCTCACCCGGCGATGATCGAGCACTTCCTCTCGTTGGGCGTGACGGCGGTCGAGCTCCTCCCCGTCCACGCCTTCGCGACGGAGCCGCGCCTGCTCCAGCACGGGCTGTCGAACTACTGGGGCTACAACAGCGTCAACTTCTTCACCCCGCATGCTCCGTACGCGACGGAGAACGCGCGCCGCGAGGGCCCGGAGGCTGTGCTCCGGGAGTTCAAGGGCATGGTGCGGCTGCTCCACGAAGCCGGGCTCGAGGTCATCCTCGACGTCGTCTACAACCACACCGCCGAAGAGGGCTTCGGCGGGCCGCGCACCAGCCTTCGCGGCATCGACAACCGGTCGTACTACCGGCAGCAGGACGACGGCGCGTATGTGGACGTCACCGGGTGCGGGAACTCGGTGAACACCGCGACGGATGCCGCCGCGCGGCTCATTCTGGATTCCTTGCGCTACTGGGCGAACGACGTGCAGGTGGACGGTTTCCGGTTCGACCTGGCCACCACGCTCGGGCGGGACGGCGCCCACCACTTCACTCCGGAGCATCCGCTGCTGCGGGCCATCCGAGAGGATCCCGCACTCGCGGACGTCAAGAAGATCGCCGAGCCCTGGGACGTCGGCATGGGCGGCTGGCAGACGGGCAACTTCGGTCCGGGCTGGCACGAGTGGAACGACCGGTACCGCGACCGCGTGCGCAATTTCTGGCTGAGCGATGTCGACTACGCCCGGCGGGCCTCGACGGCCCCCGTCGGCATCGGCGGCTTCGCCACACGCCTGGCGGGATCGTCCAACACCTTCACCCACGAGCGCGGCCCCCTGGCCAGCATCAATTTCGTCACCGCCCACGACGGCTTCACGCTGCGCGATCTCGTCTCGTACGACGTCAAGCACAACCTCGGCAACGGCGAGCAGAACCGCGACGGAGCCGACACCAACCGCTCCTTCAACCACGGCGCCGAGGGGCGCACGGACGACGAGGGCATCCTCGCCACCCGCAGGAAGGCGATGCGCAACCTCCTCGGCACCCTGCTGCTGTCGGCGGGCGTGCCGATGCTGACCGCCGGCGACGAGTTCGGACGCACTCAGCGAGGGAACAACAACGCCTACTGCCACGACTCCGCGCTCACCTGGCTGTCGTGGGACCACGCGCCGTGGCAGCGGGAACTCCAGGCGCACGTGCGCCGCCTGATCCGGCTGCGCCAGGAGAACCCCGCACTGCGCCCGAGCCGGTTCGCCCGTGACGACGAGTACACGCCCTCGGCATCCGTGATGGATTGGTACGACGAGCACGGCGAGACGATGTCGATCGAGCGGTGGACCAACCCCGCGCACCGCACACTCCAGTACGTGGCGGCGTCCACCCCCGAGAACGAGGACTTCAACCGAATCCTGCTGATGATCCACGGCAACGAGACCCCGATCGAGGTGACCCTGCCCGCCATCGACGGCGTGAAGCGCTACGTGTCGCTGTGGTCCAGCGCGGACGAGATTCCCGACGAGTCCTGCCCGGTTTTCGACCCCGGTGAGGTCGTCACCCTCACGGGTACGACGATGCGCCTGTTCCGCGCCGAGTGAGCCCGCACCCGGCCGGGCGGGTTCCGACCTGGCCCGACGGACGATAGGTTCGGAACGTGGCCAGCACCTCACGCACCGCGCATCCCCAGCCTTGGAAGAGCGCCTCGTCCATTCCCGTCCGCGACACCCGAGACCAGCAGCCCGACCGGCAGACCCGCTCCTCGCGCATACCGATGGCCAAACCCGTTCCCTCGGTCCCGTGGGGCGATTTCCGACCCAAGGCCTTCAGCGGCGAGGTCGTCCCGTTCCGCGTCACCGCCTTCCGCGAGGGACACGATCGCATCGGCGTGCAACTGAGGTTGACCTCCCCCGGCGGAGACGTGTCGCTGCACCGTCTGACCTCGCTGGAGAACGGGCTCGACCAGTGGCAGACACTCGTCGCACTGTGCGAGGAAGGCGTCTGGCGCTTCCGCTTCGAGGCCTTCGCCGACGACTTCGGCACCTGGAAGCACGCCGCCACGCTGAAGATCGCGGCCGGCGTCGACGCGCCGCTCATGCGCGAGATCGGTGCGCGGCTGTTCGATCAGGCGGCTCGGGAGCGGACCCGGCCGGCCCCGCAGCGCCGACTGCTCCAGGACGCGGTCGAGCGCCTGCGGGACGCCGGCGTGGATGACGCCGCAGCGCTGGACATCGTCGCGGATCCGGCCATCGCCGCCTCGTTCCACGATCGGCCCCTCACATCGCTCATGACCTTCGGCGACGAGTTCGAGCTCCGAGTGGAACGCGCGCGCGCCGGAGTCGGCGCGTGGTACGAGTTCTTCCCGCGCTCCGAGGGAGCCAAGCTGATGAAGGACGGGTCGATCAAGAGCGGCACGTTCCGCACGGCCACGCGTCGCCTGCCCGAGGTCGCGCGGATGGGCTTCGACGTCCTGTACCTGCCCCCGATCCACCCCATCGGCCGCATCAACCGCAAGGGCCGAAACAACACGCTCGACCCGCAGCCATCCGATCCGGGCTCCCCCTGGGCGATCGGAGCGGCCGAGGGCGGTCACGACGCCGTCCACCCGGATCTCGGAACGCTCGCGGACTTCCGCGCGTTCGTCCGCGCTGCGCGCGCCGAGGGCATCGAGGTCGCTCTCGACTTCGCCCTTCAGGCGGCACCGGATCATCCCTGGGTGGCCGAGCACCCGGAGTGGTTCACGACGCTTCCCGACGGGTCGATCGCGTACGCCGAGAACCCGCCCAAGAAGTATCAGGACATCTATCCGATCAACTTCGACAACGACCCGGAGGGCATCCGCGCCGAAGCCCTGCGCGTGGTGAGGCACTGGATCGCGCAGGGCGTCAAGATCTTCCGGGTCGACAACCCCCACACCAAGCCGTTGCAGTTCTGGGAGTGGCTGATCGGCACGATCAACGCCGAGGACCCCGATGTCGTGTTCCTCGCCGAGGCCTTCACGCGTCCCGCACCGCTGCAGAGCCTCGCCTCGGCGGGCTTCCAGCAGAGCTACACCTATTTCACGTGGCGCAACACGAAGGTCGAGCTGGAGGAGTTCCTCAGCGGACTCGCCCACGACACCGCGGACTTCCTGCGTCCGAATCTCTTCGTCAACACCCCCGACATCCTCACCGAGTACCTGCAGTTCGGAGGGCGACCCGCCTACCGGATCCGTGCGGCGATCGCCGCGACCGCCGCACCCACCTACGGGGTGTACGCCGGCTACGAGCTGTACGAGAATGTCGCCCGCCCGGGCTCGGAAGAGAACATCGATAACGAGAAGTACGAGTACAAGCTGCGGGACTGGGCCGGAGCCGAGGCGCACGGCGACTCGCTCGCACCGTATCTCGCGCGTCTCAACGAGATACGTCGCGCTCATCCGGCACTGCGCCAGTTGCGCAACCTCAGCGTGCATTGGAGCGACGACGACGCGATCCTCGTCTACGCCAAGCACATCGACGCCGCGCTGTCGCCCGACGGCAGAAGCGACACGATCATCGTCGTGGTCAACGTCGATCCCCACTCGGTGCGGCAGACGATGGTCCACCTCGACTCGCGTGTGTGGGGTGTGCCCCTCGGCGAGCCGTTCGAGGTCGAAGACCTCGTCACCGGCGAGCAGTGGACCTGGTCCGATCACAACTACGTCCAGCTCGACGCCTTCCGCGAGCCCGTCCACATCCTGCATGTCAAGGAGTCCCGATGACCATCGCACCTGAGCTGCTCGACGAGATCGCAGCCGGCGCCCATCACGACCCCCACGCCGTGCTGGGCCTGCACCCCGTGACGGTCGACGGCGCCACGGCCTGGACCGTCCGCACACGCCGGCCTCTGGCGCGAACGGTCACCGCCGTGTTCGCAGACGGCACGCGCGTGCCGCTCGAGCATCTGCACGCCGGCATCTGGGAAGGCGTGAAGAAGGGCACCGGCGGACGCTACGAGATCGAGACGACCTACGAGGACGGCTCGGACTACGTCGCGGACGATCCGTACCGGCACCCGCCGCTGCTCGGCGACCTCGACCTGCATCTCATCGCCGAGGGCCGCCACGAGCAGCTCTGGCAGGTTCTGGGCGCGCACGTGCGCGAGCACGACGGCGCCACCGGCACCGCCTTCGCCGTCTGGGCGCCCAACGCGCGCTCGGCGCGCATCGTGGGCGACTTCAACGGGTGGGACGGCTCCGGCCACGCGATGCGTTCGATGGGCGCCAGCGGAATCTGGGAGCTCTTCATCCCGGGCGTCACCGCCGGTCAGAACTACAAGTTCGAGTTCCGCACGCGCCACGGGCACTGGGTCGTCAAGGCCGACCCCATGGCGCGCTTCGCCGAGGTCCCGCCCGCCACGGCATCCGTCGTCGTCGACGACTCGTCCTACCGCTGGCAGGACGACGAGTGGATGACCCGTCGCGCCCGCTCGACGCCTCTGTCCCAGCCCATGTCCGTGTACGAGCTGCATCTCGGATCGTGGCGCCCGGGCCTCGGCTACCGCGAGGCCGCCGACGCCATCGTCGACTACGTCACCGACCTCGGGTTCACCCACGTGGAGTTCCTGCCGCTGGCCGAGCACCCCTTCGGCGGCTCGTGGGGATACCAGGTGACCGGGTACTACGCGCCCACCAGCCGGTTCGGCAACCCGGACGATCTGCGCTACCTGATCGACCGGCTCCACCAGGCGGGCATCGGCGTGATCATGGACTGGGTGCCGGGTCACTTCCCGAAGGACGACTTCGCCCTCGCCCGATTCGACGGCGACCCCCTCTACGAGCACGCCGACCCGCGCCGCGGCGAGCATCGCGACTGGGGCACGTACATCTTCGACTACGGTCGCCGCGAAGTGCGCAACTTCCTCGTGGCCAACGCCCTCTACTGGTTCGAGGAGTTTCACGTGGACGGGCTGCGCGTGGACGCGGTGGCGTCCATGCTCTACCTGGACTACTCCCGCGAAGCCGGCGAGTGGGTGCCGAACGTGCACGGCGGCCGCGAGAACCTCGAGGCCATCTCGTTCCTGCAGGAGGTCAACGCCACCGCCTACAAGCGGTATCCCGGCATCGCCATGATCGCCGAGGAATCGACGAGCTTCCCCGGCGTCACCGCCCCCACCGACCACGCCGGACTCGGCTTCGGGTTCAAGTGGAACATGGGGTGGATGAACGACTCGCTGCAGTACATCTCGCGCGACCCGATGTATCGCTCGCACCACGAGGGTGAACTGTCGTTCTCGTTCGTGTACGCGTTCAGCGAGAACTACCTCCTGCCCATCAGCCACGACGAGGTCGTGCACGGCAAGGGCAGCCTGTTCACCCGGATGCCGGGCGATCACTGGCAGAAGCTGGCGAACATGCGGGCATTCCTGGCCTACATGTGGGGGCATCCCGGCAAGCAGCTGCTGTTCATGGGACAGGAGTTCGGGCAGCTCTCCGAGTGGTCGGAAGGACGCGGCCTCGACTGGTGGATCCTCGACCAGCCGTCCCACGCACAGCTGCACAGCTTCGTCGGGACGCTGAACAGCACCTACCGCTCCCTCTCCGCGCTGTGGGCGCGCGACACCGACGGCGCCGCCTTCGCACGCCTGGGCTCGCCCTCGTGGAATCCCAACGTCCAGGCCTTCGCCCGCCGCGACTGGCACGGAAACGCCGTCGTGGTGGTGTGCAACTTCTCCGGAGTGCCGATCCACGGGTTCGAGCTCGACATGCCCGAGCAGGGCGCGTGGCACGAAGTCCTCAACTCGGACGCCCAGGAGTACGGCGGATCGGGAGTCGGCAACCTCGGCATGGTCCACACCGACGCCGCCGGACGGGCCCACATGGTCCTGCCGCCACTCGGGGTGCTGTGGCTGCGGCACGACCCGCAGGCGCACATCCCCTCGCCGACGCGCGGCTGATCATTCCGGCCCGGCGCCCTGAGGCGCCGGGCCGGAATGTCAGAACATCAGCGAAGCCAGGCGAGCCCGGGCACGGACGACACGGGGGTCGGTGTCGCCGACGACCCCGAACAGCTCGAGCAGTCGCTCGCGGACAGGCCCGCGCTCATCGGTGGGAAGTGCGCCGAAGAGATCGAGCAGTCGCCCGAAGGCGTCGTCGATGTGCCCACCCGCGACATCGAGATCCGCGACGGCCAGCTGCGCGTCCGTGTCGGCGGGATTCTGCGCGGCCGCAGCGCGGACATCGCTGAGGCCGGCCTGCCGCACCCGCTCGAGAAGGCGCACCTGGCCGAGCCCGGCACGAGCATCCGCGTCGCGGGGGTTCTCGGCGAGGGCCTTTTCGAACGCCGCGATGGCCCGGGGATAGTCCCCCACCTCGATCGCCTCGTGCGCCTCCGCATGCAGCGGCGGCAGCGGAGGCTCCTCCGGAGCCGCCTCGTCCGCGGGCGGGGCATCGCCGACGGGAACGACGCCCGTGACGCCGTGCTGGCCCGCGAGCTGGAGCAGCTGAGCGAACACCTCGCGGACCTGCTGCTCCGGGACCGCGCCGTTGAACAGCGGGACCGGCTGACCGGCGACCAGGGCGACCACCATCGGGATGGACTGGGCGCGGAAGGCCTGAGAGATCTGCGGATTCGCGTCGACGTCGACCTTCGCCAGAACCAGACGGCCGGCGAGCTCCTGCACCACACGCTCGAGGACGGGACTCAGCTGCTTGCACGGGCCGCACCACTCCGCCCACAGGTCGAGGACGACCGGCACGGTCCGCGACAGCTCCATGACCTGGGGGAAGGACTCGTCCGTGACGTCCATCACGAGCGAGACGTCGGGCGCGCCCGGCGACGCGCCCTGAGCCACCGCCGGGTCGGGGCGGTTGCGGAGAGCGGAGAGGTCCACGGCGCCGCGCATCGCGGCCCCGGCGGCTACATCGGTCACTTGATCACCTTCGCGTCGAGGATGTCGGATGCATAGCCGAGAAGACGGATCTTCTCGGTCGAGCCCTGTCCGGGCACGTAGAAGAAGAGCTGGTCGCTGAACGTCGTCGTGAACCCGGTGGCCGACTGCTCTGCCCCGGCGAGCGTGCGCACGGTCGCGTTCCCGTCGAGCTTGATCACGGCCTCTTCGTTCGTCGGCCTCACCGTATCGGTCTCGTTCATGGTGACGGCCACGACGGCGCCGCTCTCGAGAGTGGCGATCGCGAACGGGTCGTACGCCCCGGGCTCGGACGAGAACGTCAGGCGACCGGTACGGGATGCCGTCTCGTTGAACTCCTCGAGTCGGCGTTCGCGGTCGGCGGTGATGCTCGCGCGGAACTGATCGGTCTCGGCGTCGAACATCGCCGCGAACTCGCTGTCCTCGCCGTTGTTGATGACGTCCGAATAGGCCGCTGCGATCTGCTCGGGGGGCATCACGAGGAATGGGGAGTCCGGAGCCACCTGGGTCGCGCCGATGTACGAGGGGGCGAGGTCCGGCATGAGCGTGTCGGCTTCGAGGCTGGCGAGGTAGCTCAGCTTGTAGCTCGCCCACGGATCGTCCTGCGTGAGCACCATTATGCTCGACGTGCGCGCCTCGGCGTCGTCCACCACGGTCAGGACCGATCGAGGCCAGCTGTCGGAGGCCTGCGGAAGCACGAGCGACAGGTCGCCGTCGAGGATCGCCGCCGGCGACGCGTAGTCCTCGATCTCCGCTCGCAGCGTGTAGTTGGTCTGTCGGGCGGCCAGAGGGGCGCCGACGAGCCGGGTGGCGGCGAGGTCGATGTCGAGGTCCTCGTCCGCCTGCGCGACCGTGGTCGCGACCCGGGCGAGGATCCGCTCCGCCTGCACGGCCGTGACCGCGGGCGCCTGCTGGCCTTCGGGGACGATCACCGAGGCGCTCGGCGACGGGGTCGGCGAGGCGCCGAGCTGGGGCCAGGCATCGGCCGAGCAGCCCGAGACAGCCAGAGCCGACACCGCGATGACCGGGAGTGCCATGCCCACGCGGCGGCCGCGGGTGAGGGCGCGGCGGACACGAGATGTGGAGCTGATCATGCCCTTGCCCTCAGCGTCGTCCGACACGTCGATGGGCTGCGTCTGCTGCAGCGGCAGCCCCTTGCGCCGCGGGCCGCGCGAGCGTCGGGCGTGACGGATGCCGAGGATGTAGAGCAGGACGCCGACGGCCATGACGACGCTTCCGGCGAGGATGAGCGGGCCGGCCCACGGCGTGGTGCTCGCGATCGGCCACGACACGCTCACGCTCGAGGGGGCGGGTGCCGTGCCGTCGGCGGCGATGATGACGCTCATCTCCGAGGGCAGCTGCAAGGGTGCGACGAGTTCGTCCGCCTGGACGAACTCCTCGAGCCAGAGGTCCGACCCCGCCGGGTCGCGACCGGCGTCCGCGGCTGCGTCGTCGGCCGCGGCTGCGTCGTCGGCCGCGGCGCCTTCGGACTCCTCCGGCGCATCGGTCGCGGTCGGCTCGGGGCTCGGCGTATCCTCGGCCGGGGCCTCCTCTCCCGGAGCCACGGGCTCCACGAGGGCGACCGACACGGCACCGGCCTCATCGACGGTGACGGCGTTGTAGGAGGCATCCGACAACCAGGCGCGGACGTCGGCCGTGCGACCGTACGCGGCGAAGATCTCTCCCGTGCCCTCGGCGCGCAACGACTGGGCACCGGGCAGTCGGTTCAGAACAGCGCCGTCGACCACCAGATACGGGGCCTCCTGCTCGGCCTCCACGGCCACCGTCTCGGTGTCGGGTCCCTGGAAGAGGGTGCGCTGGGCGATGCCCGCACCGATCATCAGAGCGGCGAGGACGAATGCCGCAACGGCCCACACGAAACGCACTCGAACACCTCTCATGAGTCCGCGCATAGGCGGCGCGGACCCTCGACTCGACGTTCCAGCGTAGCGAAAACGACCTGAAAGCGCCGTGGGAGGAGCCATTGCCGGGCTCGACGACTTCCCCTGCGTATCCTGACACCATCGAGTCGGCGCCATCGCCGAGAAGGGCTGCGCGCCGATGAAGATCCACAACCCGTTCCGGGTCGCCCTGGTCGCGACTCTGGGCGTCGGCCTGGGACTGCTGCTGATCGGAAGCGTCCAGACGCTGTCGACGATCCTGCTGTACGTCGGCACCGCGCTCTTCCTTTCACTGGGCCTGGATCCGGTGGTCGGCTGGCTGGAGCGGCGGAAGCTGCCGCGCTGGGCCGCGGTGCTGGTGACGATCCTCGGCGTGCTCGCCGCCTTCGCGGGCATCATCCTCATGATCGTGCCGATCATCGTGCAGCAGATCTCCCAGCTCGTGGCGCAGATCACCGAGCTCGTCGAGGACGGGTCCTGGGACCCGGTGTCGGAGCTGCGGCAGTGGATGACCGAGAACTTCCCCCAGCTCGCCGTCGACGACGTCTTCGAGTACGTGCAGGAATGGCTGAACTCCCTGGACTACAGCCAGATCGGCGAACAGGTGGGCGGCAGCATCATCGTGATCGGCGGCGCGATCCTGGGTGGGCTGGCCGGGGCGTTCATCGTGCTCATCCTCACGATCTACTTCACCGCCTCCACGCCGAGCCTGAAGCGCGCGGTCTATCAGCTCGTGCCCGCCTCCAAGCGCGAGAGGTTCATCGATCTCGGCGAGCAGATCACCGACTCGGTGGGATACTTCGTCATCGGGCAGCTGAGCCTCGGGGTGATCAACGGCGTGCTGAGCGCGATCTTCCTCTCCATCATCCAGGCGCCGTTCCCGGCGGTCCTGGCCGTGATCGCGTTCTTCTTCTCGATCATCCCGCTGGTGGGAACGCTCACCGGATCGACGATCATCGTGCTGACGTGCCTCATCCCCGGTCTCGGATCGCCGCAGACGGCGCTCATCGCCGCGATCTACTACCTCATCTACATGCAGATCGAGGCGTATGTCATCGCTCCCCGGATCATGGGCCGTGCGGTCTCGGTGCCGGGCGCCGTCGTGGTGATCGCCGCTCTCGCCGGCGGCTCGCTGCTCGGGCTCCTGGGCGCGCTCGTGGCGATCCCGGTGGCGGCCAGCATCCTGATCATCTACCGCCAGGTGATCATCCCTCGGCAGAACGAGCGCTGACTCAGTCCCGGTGCGCCGCGCCGCCGTGCCACTGCACGGGCAGCGGCAGCGCCTCGGGATGCACCGCGCCGACGATCTCGGTGAGCACCCGCCGCGTCTGGTGCTCACCGACCCACAGGTGCTTTCCGCCCTCGACGGGGATGAGCGTCGCGTGTGGGACGGTCGAGAAACGGCGCATCGCGGCATCCGGGCGCAAGTAGTCGTCGAACTCGGGCACCAGCACCACCATGGGCCGCGTGTCCCCCGCCCACGCCGCCACGTCGTCGTCCGTCGCCCGATGCAGGGGCGGCGAGAGCAGGATGGTTCCCTCGATCTCGTGATCGCGCCCGTACTTCAGCGCCAGCTCGGTCCCGAAGGACCAGCCCACCAGCCACGGTCGCGGGAGTCCGCGCTCCCGGACGAAGTCGACAGCCGCGGCCAGGTCGAACGCCTCGGCCCGGCCGCCGTCGAACTCGCCGTCACTGCGCCCGCGCGGAGACTCGGTACCGCGGGTGTTGAAGCGCAGCACGCCGATGTCAGCCAGTGCGGGAAGGCGAGCCGCCGCCTTGCGCAGGATGTGGGAGTCCATGAATCCGCCGGCGGTCGGCAGCGGATGCAGGGTCACGAGCATCGCCCGCGGTTCACCGTTCTCGGGCAGCGCGAGCTCGCCGACCAGCCGCAGACCGTCGATGGTCTCGAGCTCGATGTCCTCCCGCCGCGCAGGGAGCATGAGGGGTCCGCGTATCTCCATGTCAGCCGATCCTCCAGCAGTGTCCGTGCCAATGCCGCCGCGCCGCCAGGTCGGCCTCGTCTCCGAGCACGCCGTCCGCTCGCCAGGTCACCACATGGGCGACCCCGACGTCGATGGATCGACCGCATCCCGGGCAGATGTAGGACTTCTGCGCCTGAGCCGCCGAGACGGGCTGCACGGTCCACTCGACACCGCGGCGAAGTTCCGTCCGCTTCCACCCGGCGAGCAGCCGCTCGAAGGAGTCGTCGCCGGCCGGTTCCGGCCGGCGACGGTGAGATCGCGGCATCGGATCAGTACCAGCCGACCGACTGCGAGTGCGCCCACGCGCCGCAGGGAGCGCCGTAGCGGCCGCTGATGTAGCCCAGACCCCACGTGATCTGCGTCGCGGGGTTCGTCTCCCAGTCCGCACCGGCGGTGGCCATCTTGCTGCCGGGAAGGGACTGAGGGATGCCGTAGGCACCGCTCGAGGCGTTGTAGGCGTTCACACGCCAGCCCGACTCCTTGTTCCACAGCGCGACGAGGCAGGAGAACTCGTCGTCGCCCCAGCCTCGGGCCTTGACCATGTCGTACGCGATCGCCTGCGCTGAACCGGGATCCGGCGTCACGAACGGAAGCGTCCACACGACCGGTTCGGCGGGAGCGACAGGCTCGGCCGGCACGGCAGCGTCGACGGCGGTGATGACGGGCTCGGGCTCGGGCTCGGGAGTGGGGGTGGGCTTCGGCTCGACGTAGACCGTGTATCCGCCGCGATCGAGGTCGCGCGGCTCCGCCGGCTCGGCATCGCCGGCGACGACCCGGGTCTGGATATCGGCCATAGAGCTGGCGTACAGCGACACCGGGGGCGCCTCCTCGGCGCTCGCCTGCGATATCGCGAGGCCCGTGGGTCCGGCGTACGCGGCGACGAATCCGACGGCGGCGAAGGCGGCGAACACGCCCAGCACGCTGCGGCGGCGCGACCAGCGCTGCGGAGCCGAACTGCTCGTCGGGACCTGCCGAGAGGAGGACCGCGTGACGCGGTCCGCGTGGGTGCGGAGCTCGCGTCGTGTCGGAAGGATCTCGTCGCCGGAAGTCACAGTGAGCCGAGTCTAGCGACCAAGTCCCACGCCTGCCATCCGGCAGGACGGGCTACCGGACGGCGAGCATCACTTCCACGACCGCGTCCAGAACCGCGTCGACCTGGAGCTCCCGGTAGCCCCCGCGCTGCATGCGGAACGCCACCGACCGCACCTGGTCGACGGTCACGGCGTCACCGCGCTCGAGGTAGCGTGCCAGCTTGTCCGCCACGAGGTCGACCTCGTCGACGCGGTAGCCGTAGTGGAGGGGGCCGACGCGGTCGAAGCGCTGCCCGCGGGGCCTGCTGAGACGGTCCAGCACCGTCTGGCCGGTCTGCTTCACGCGGCCGACCCACGCACGTGCACCCGCGGCGGACAGCGCGTGCTCGCGCTCCCGCGCCGCGAAGGCGTCTTCGATCCGGCTGAGCGCATTGTCGACCGCATCCACGACGTATCCGTGCCGAACGAGGGGGAAGGCGATGGAACGGACGTCCGCGGCGGTCAGCGGCGACGCCGTGCCCTCGAAGGCACCGCGTGCCCGCGCGAGGAACTCGTCGACGGCTGCGACGTCGTAGCCCTTGGAGCGCCCCACGGCGCGCGGAAAAGTCGCCGCCGCAGCGACGGTCTCTGCGGCGGTCACGACACCGCCAGCGGCGAGAGCAGGTAGTACATGGCCAGAGCGGCGGTCACCGACGGCAGGATGGAGTCCAGCCGATCCAGGACGCCGCCGTGGCCGGGCAGCCACGAGCTCATGTCCTTGATGCCGAGGTCGCGCTTGATCATGGATTCGCCGAGGTCGCCCGCCGTCGCGGTGCCGAGGATGACCAGGCCGAACACCACTCCGGTCCACCACGGCAGGCCGAGCATGAACAGCGCGAGCAGGACGCCGGCGACCGTGGCGGCCACTGCCGCCCCGGCGAATCCCTCCCACGTCTTCTTCGGGCTGATGCGAGGCGCCATGGGGTGGCGGCCGAGCGTGAGCCCGGCGATGTAGGCGCCGGTGTCGGAGGCGACCGCGACGATGATGAACGCCAGCACCCACCACTCGCCGCCGTCCTGGCGGAGAAGGACGACGCACAGGCTGGCGAGGAAGGACACGTACATCTGGATGAAGCCGGCGACGAGCACGTCCCCCAGCACCTGGTCGTAGTCGCGCCCGTCCGCGGTCACCATCTGGGCGACCAGACGCCACACCACCACGAATGCCACGGCGACGAAGACCATCACCCAGACGAGCCACAGGTCCAGCAGATAGCCGGACACCACCAGCACGACGGCGGCCGCAAGCTGCGGGATCACATCCACGCGTCGTCCGGCGCCGATGAGGGCTCGCGAGAACTCGAACACCCCCAGCAGTGCGGCGGCCAGTGCGAACAGCACGAAGAGCGCCTTCACGAACAGCAGGCTCGAAAGCACCACCGCCCCGATGGCGAGACCGATCGCGATCGCGACGATGAGGTCGCGGCCGGTGCGGGCCTTGATGCGCTCGTTCGCCTCCTCGAACTCCGCGCGCGCGTGGGCGACCTGGTGCTCGAACTCGGAGCGGGCCGCCCGCACGTGCGACTGGAAGGCCTGCGAGGGGTCGGCCGCGGCATCCGCTCGACGCGCCTGCGCGAAGGCACGCCGAGTGGCCGGCGGTTCAGCCGGACTCGGTTCGGGCGCTCCCCCGGGCACGTCGGACATGGACCTGCTCAGACTTCGAGGAGTTCGGCTTCTTTGCGCTTGAGCGCGTCGTCGATGGCGTCGACGTGAGCGCGCGTGAGGCTGTCGAGCTCCTTCTCGGCTCGCACCAGCTCGTCCTCCCCGACGTCGCTCTTGAGCGCGTCGAGGTCGTCCTTGGCCTTGCGTCGGATGCCGCGGACGTGGACCTTCGCGTCCTCGGCCTTGGTGCGCACGAGCTTGACGTACTCCTTGCGGCGCTCCTCGGTCAGCTCCGGCATCGTCACCCGGACCAGATTCCCGTCGTTGGTCGGGTTCGCCCCGAGATTGGGGGTGTCGCGGATCGCCTGCTCGATCGCCTTGAGGGCCGACTTGTCGTACGGGGTGACGACGATCGTGCGTGCTTCGATGTTGTTGAGCGACGCCAGCTGCGCCAACGGCGTCGGGGAGCCGTAGTAGTCCACCAGGATCTTCTGGAACAGCTGCGGGTTCGCCCGTCCCGTGCGCACCGTCGCGAAGTCCTCCTTCGCAGCCTCTACGGCGCGGTCCATGCGCGCTCCGGTATCGGCCAAGACGTCCGCGATCACTGTGTCTCCTTCGCGTTGATGAGCCCGTTCAGTCTACTCAGGCGGGCCGCGTCACGCCGTGACCAGCGTGCCGATGGTCTCGCCGCGCAGCGCCTTGGTCACGTTGCCCGCAGGCTCCATGCCGAACACCCGCATGTCCATCTTGTTGTCCATACACAGGCTGAACGCCGTGGAATCGACGACCTTCAGTCCCCGCTGGAGGGCATCCAGGTAGGTGATGCGGTCGATGCGTGTGGCGGACGCGTCCTTCTTGGGGTCGGCGGTGTACACCCCGTCGACGCCGTTCTTGGCGACCAGGACCTCCTGCGCCCCGATCTCGAGGGCGCGCTGCGCGGCGACGGTGTCGGTCGAGAAGTACGGCAGACCCGCCCCCGCGCCGAAGATGACCACGCGGCCCTTCTCCATGTGACGGGCGGCGCGACGCGGGATGTACGGCTCGGCCACCTGTGTCATCGAGATCGCCGACTGCACGCGCGTGGCTGCGCCGGCCTGCTCCAGGAAGTCCTGCAGGGCGAGCGCGTTCATGACCGTCCCGAGCATCCCCATGTAGTCGGCGCGCCCGCGGTCCATGCCGCGCTGGCTGAGTTCCGCGCCGCGGAAGAAGTTTCCGCCGCCCACCACGACGGCGATCTCCACGGTGTCGACGGCGGCGGCGATCTCGCGCGCCATCTGGCTCACCACGTCCGGGTTGACTCCGAGCTGGCCCCCGCCGAACGCCTCGCCGGAAAGCTTCAGAAGGACGCGACGGCGCCCGGTCGACTCACTGCTCACAATTGGTCCTCTCGTCACCTTGGAAACTACCGAACGCATGAGAAAAGGCCCGCATCGCGACTCGATGCGGGCCTTTCCGGAGTGTTACGCGCCGACCTTGAAGCGGGCGAACCCGGTGAGGGTCAGCCCCGCATCCTTGGCGACCTGCGCGACGGAGAGCTTGTTGTCCTTCGCGTAGTCCTGGTCCAGGAGCGACACCTGCTTGAAGAACGCGTTCACGCGCCCCTCGACGATCTTGGGCAGCGCCGCTTCGGGCTTGCCCTCGCTGCGCGAGATCTCGGTCACGATCTCGCGCTCCTTGTCGACATCGGCCTCGGGGACCTCGTCGCGGTTCAGGTAGGACGGGTTGGCGAACGAGATGTGCTGCGCGAGGCTGCGCGCGGTCTCGGCGTCATCGCCCGAGTAGGCCAGAACGACGCCGACCTGCGGGGGAAGGTCCTTGCTGGTCTTGTGCAGGTAGACCTCGAACTTGTCGCCGGAGAGCGTGCGAACGCGTCGCAGCTCCACCTTCTCGCCGATGATGGCGGCCTCATCGTCGATCAGCTGCGCGACGGTCTGGCTGCCGGCGGGGGCGGCGAGAGCGGCGTCGACGGAGTCGGCGGCCACGGCGGCGACAGCGTCGGCCACCTTGTCCGCGAGGGCGATGAAGCGGTCGTTCTTCGCGACGAAGTCGGTCTCGCACGCCAGCTCGATGAGGGTGACCTTGTCGCCCTGCTCGCGCGCGGCGATGAGGCCTTCGCTCGTCGAACGGTCAGCGCGCTTGGCGTTGCCCTTCGCGCCCTTCAGACGCAGGATCTCGACGGCCTTCTCGACATCGCCATCGGCCTCTTCGAGGGCCTTCTTCGTGTCGACCATGCCGGTGCCGAGCTGCTCGCGCAGCGCCTTGATGTCGGCGATCGTGAAGTTTGCCATGGGTGGCGGCTCCTATGTTGTGATGCGTTCTCGTGGATGCCTCGGCGGGATCCCGATCGGGAATCCCGCCGAGGCGATGATCGTGCGGAGTGCTTACTTCGCGGCGGTCTCGTCGGCGACCGCGGTCTCGGCATCGGCCTCGGGTGCCTCGGCCTCGGGTGCCTGAGCTTCCGCCGTCTGGCCCTCGGCGATGATCTCCTCGGCCTCAGCCTGGGCGACGTTCTCGTCGGCGACCTTCTCGGTCTCAGCGGACGACTGCTCCGGCGTGGGCTGCTCGAGCAGCTCGCGCTCCCAGTCGGCGAGGGGCTCGGCGGCCTCGGCCTCGTCGGAGGGCTGGTGACGCTGGATGAGACCCTCGGCGGCGGCATCGGCGATGATGCGGGTCAGCAGGCTGACCGAGCGGATCGCGTCGTCGTTGCCGGGGATCGGGTACTGGAACTCGTCCGGGTCGGCGTTGGTGTCGAGGATGCCGATCACGGGGATGCCGAGCTTGGCCGCCTCGTCGATCGCGAGGTGCTCGCGCTTGGCGTCGACGACCCAGATCGCCGACGGCGTCTTCTGCAGGTTGCGGATGCCGCCCAGCGACTTGTGCAGCTTGTCGAGCTCGCGCTTCTTCAGCAGGAGCTCCTTCTTCGTGAAGCCGCTCGCCGCGGGGTCTTCGAAGTCGAGCTCCTCGAGCTCCTTCATGCGCTGGAGTCGCTTCGACACCGTCTGGAAGTTGGTGAGCAGTCCGCCGAGCCAGCGCTGGTTCACGTAGGGCTGGCCGACGCGCGTCGCCTGCTCGGCGATGATCTCCTGCGCCTGCTTCTTGGTTCCGACGAAGAGGATGGTGCCGCCGTGGGCGACGGTCTCCTTGACGAACTCGTACGCCTTGTCGATGTACGACAGCGACTGCTGCAGGTCGATGATGTGGATGCCGCTGCGCTCGGTGAGGATGAAGCGCTTGACCTTCGGGTTCCACCGGCGGGTCTGGTGTCCGAAGTGCACGCCGCTGTCGAGCAGCTGGCGAATGGTGACGACGGCCATGGCCGTTCTCCTTCTCTGGCGCACGGGGCGCCGTTCTTGCGGTTGATTCGCGTCGTCGTGTTCGACGACGTGCCTGGTGCCCGGCGCACGCCCGCCTCGAGGTTTACGAGGACCGATGGGGGTGGATGCCGCGCCGCACGCTTCTTTCGAAAGTGCCGCGCTCTGGGCACGCGGAGTCATCCCGACGAGCGGGATGCGGGGTCCAGTGTATCAGTCACCGGTTCCTCCACAGCCTCGCCCGGGCGACGGTTCGTCCACGGTGGTCGGCCGTCGGGTCGGGGGCGCGGCACGGGCCGTCAGGCTGTGGAGATGTTCCTCCGTGGCATCCGGATCAGAGCCGCGCGCCGGGCGGCGGGCGTCGTCCTGGCTGTGGCTGTCGCGCTGCTTCCCACGAGCACGTTGTCGGGTGATCCGTCGGTGCCGGCGCCGCCGGCGCCAGAGGACGGCGCGACCTCGTCTCGATGGACGTGGCCGCTGGAGCCGTTCAGCCTGGAGCGACCCTTCGAGGCGCCGGCGCATCGGTATGCCAGCGGTCACCGCGGGGTCGACGTGCGGGCGGCGGGCGTGCTCACGGTGCGCGCGCCCGCCGGAGGGGTCGTCGCCTTCGCCGGTCGGGTCGTGGATCGCGACGTGCTGACGATCGATCACGGCGGCGGGCTCGTCACGACGCTCGAACCGGTGACATCCGCCCTGTCGCCCGGCGAACCCGTCACCGCGGGCGACACCGTCGGGGAGCTCTCCGTCGGGGGACACACCGAGCCCGGCGCGCTCCACATCGGCGTGCGTATGGATGGGGAGTACATCAACCCGATGACTCTCTTCGGCGAGGTGCCGCGAGCGGTGCTCCTGCCCTGCTGCTGAGGCTCCCCGTTCAGGCGCGCGGGTGCGCGAGCCGGTAGGCCGCGTTCAGTCGCTCGCTCGAGACGTGCGTGTAGATCTGCGTGGTGCCGAGGCTCGCGTGCCCGAGGATCTCCTGCACCGTGCGCAGGTCCGCGCCGCCGTCGAGCAGATGGGTCGCCGCCGAGTGTCGCAGCGAATGCGGCCCGGTGTCTCCGCCCACGAGCGGGCCGACCGTGCGGGCGACCAGGTCGTACACCGCGCGCGGGCCGATCCGGCCGCCGCGGGCACCCAGGAAGACGGCACCCGCGGGCATCGGACGTTCCACCGACGACCGCGGTCCACCGGCATCCCGAGCAGCACCCCGCGGGCCGACCTCGGCACGCGCCGCCAGCGCCGGACGTCCCCGCACGAGGTATGACTCGAGCGCGCGGGACGCGGGCGCCCCGTACGGCACCACGCGTTCCTTCGCGCCCTTGCCGGTGACCCGCACGGTTCGGCGATCGCCGTCGACGTCATCGATGTCGAGTCCGCACAGTTCGCTCACGCGGACACCGGAGCCGTACAGGATCTCCAGGATGGCGTGATCTCGCAGAGCGACCGGGTCGCCACCCGCGGCTCGCGTCGCCATCTCTTCGAGCAGGTTCCCGAGGTTCGCTGCGGTTGCCACGGTGGGCAGCGTGCGCCCGCGTTTCGGTGCCACGAGACGCAGGCTCGGGTCCTGCGCGACGTGCCCGTGCTCGAGTGCCCAGGCGAAGAAGCCGCGAGCGGTCGCGGTGCGGCGGGCGACCGTCGATCTGGCATCGCCGCGCTCGGTCGACCGCCACAGCCAGTCGCGCAGGTCCTCGAGGTCGACTGATGCCACGTCGCGGTCGTCGCAGGTGGCGGCCAGATCGGCGAGATCGGCGCGGTACGCGCGCACCGTCGCCGGCGAGAGCCGCCGCACGCGGGCGAGGTGCTCCGCATATCGGTCGGCGGCTTCGGACAGGCGCATACCGTCAGTGTGCCAAGAAGGCCCGGGTGTGCTCGCGGGGCGCACCGCCGTGGCCGAATCGCGTCAGCGTGCCCGCGCGCCGGTGGGGCGGCGCCAGCCGGCTGAGCCGTGCTCGGCCGTGCCCTCGAGCTGCAGAAGGCCGAGGACGGCCGTCACCTCCTCGAGGGGCATCCCGCAGCGTGCGGCGATCTCGTCGATGGAGCGGTGTGACCGCGACGAGAGCGCATCCCGCACGCGGGTGACGTCGTCGGTCCTGCCGTCCCCCGCCGGCGAGAGCGTCGGGCGGTCGACGCCCAGCATCTCGCGCACGTCCGCGGCGCCGGTGACGCACACGGCGTCGTACTCGCGCAGCAGCCGATGCGTCCCCGCGGAGGCGGCGCTGGTCACCGGTCCGGGCACCGCACCCAGCAGGCGGCCGAGGGCGGCAGCGTGCCCGGCCGTGTTCAGCGAGCCGCTGCGCCAGCCGGCCTCGACCACGACGGTGACGTCGGAGAGCGCGGCGATGAGCCGATTCCGTTGGAGGAACCGCCACTTCGTCGGCGCACCGCCGCACGGCACCTCGCTCATCACCGCGCCTGAGCGTGCGATGCGGTCGGACAGCTGGGCATGACCCGACGGATAGGGGCGCTCCACCCCACCGGCCGAGAGCGCGACGGTCGTCCCCCCTGCGCAGAGAGCGGCCCGGTGCGCTGCGCCGTCGATGCCGTAGGCGGCACCCGACACCACCAGGATCCCGGCGCCGGCGAGCTCGGCGGCGAGTTCGCCCGCGACGAGCTCTCCGTACGAGGTCGCCGCGCGGGCACCCACGATCGCCACGCTCACCGCGGCGCTCGCCGCGGCAGGGTCGCCTCGCACCCACAGGCAGGCCGGCCCGTGTATGCCGAGGTCGTCGAGCCGCCCGGGCCATTCCTCGTGCCCGGGGGTCAGCAGCCTGATGCCGGCGGCGCGGGCGGTGGCGAGCCCCGCAGCGATGGCGCGCTGATCCAGCCGGGGAGCCCAGCGGGCGCGCGCGCGGTCGAACTCTTCGCGCGTGACGCCGGCAGACGCCGGCACCGCCTCTCCGTTCAGCACGACGCGCAAGGCGGCCGCCGGCCCGAGCGCCAGGCGCAGGCACCCGGCGATCCCGTCGCCCGGCTCGGCGAGGAACGACCAGATCGCCCGCGCGTAATCGGACACCGCGTCCGTCGACCGGCTGTCGGGAGTGAGCCCCCGCAGCGCCGCGCGTGCCGCGGTCTCGGTCAGTTCGGTTCCGGCGTTCATGCCGCGATCCCCTTCTTCAGGTACAGCGCTCGGCCGATGTGGGCGGGCGTCAGCCGGCTCTCCTCTTCCAGATCGGCAAGGGTCCAGGCGACGCGCAGGACGCGGTCGTACCCGCGCAGCGTGAGCGCTCCGCTTCTCAAGGCGGTGTCCAGCGGGCGCCGCACGTCGGGCGGGGGCGCCATCGGGCCCGTGCGCAGCCAGGTGCCCTTCACCTGCGCGTTGACCCGCCACGGCGTGTCCTTCAGCCGGCGGGCCGCGCGGGCGCGCGCCGCCGTGACGCGCACGCGCGAGCTCGCGGTCGTCGGGCGCGGGACGGAGTCATCCGCATGGGCGACGACGACGCGGGTCAGCGAGAGCTGGATATCCATGCGATCCAGCAGCGGACCCGAGAGCCTCCCCAGATAGCGGCGGATCGCGGAGGGCGGGCAGGCGCAGTCGCCCCCGCGTATGCCGTAGTCGCCGCATGGGCAGGGGTTGGTCGCGAGGACCAGCTGGAAGCGGGCGGGGAAGGTCGCCGTGATCCCCGCGCGATCGATCGTGATCTCGCCCTTCTCGAGCGGCTGGCGGAGCGCGTCGAGACAGTGCGCGGGGAACTCCCCCGCCTCGTCGAGGAAGAGCACCCCCTCGGACGCCCGGGCGATGGCACCCGGCCGGACGATCCGCGAGCCGCCGCCCACCAGTGCCGCGACGCTCGCGGTGTGATGCGGCGCCTCGAACGGCGGCGTGTGCGAGATGCTCGCGATCGGCTGGCCCGACAGTGATCTGATGGACGCCGCCGTCAGGGCGGCGGCGTCGTCGAGATCGGGAAGGATGCCGGGGAGCCGACGCGCCAGCATGGTCTTCCCGGCGCCGGGCGGGCCGCACATCATCACGTGGTGGCCGCCCGCCGCAGCGGCCACCATCGCCTCGACCGCCTCCCGCTGTCCGATCACGTCGGCGAGGTCCACGTCCTCGCCCGCCGCGGGCGCCGCCGCCTCGTGGGTGACCGGCTCCATCGGCACCGGCACCACATCCGCGCCGTGCCATGCGGCGACCTCGGCGAGGTTCACCGCGCCGAGCACCTCGACGCCTCGGATGAGCTCGGCTTCGGCGCGGTTCGCGTGCGGCACGACGACGCGGCGCACGCCGGCCTGCGCGGCGGCGTGCACCGCCGGAAGCACCCCCGGGACAGGACGCAGCCGCCCATCCAGCCCGAGTTCGCCGACGTGCATCGTCCGACTGAGCCGCATCGCGTCCATGCGCATCTCGGTCGCGAGAGATGCGATCGCGATCGCCACGTCGAACGCAGAGCCCTGCTTGGGAACGCTCGCCGGCGACAGGTTCACCGTCAGCCTCCGTCGCGGAAGCGGCAGTCCGTTGTTCGCGCACGCGTTGTGCACCCGCTGCACGGCTTCGCCGAGCGCCTTGTCCGGCAGTCCGATGATGCGGAACCCCGGCGTCTGGTTCGACAGATCGGCCTCCACCGCGACGAGGCCGCCGTCCAGCCCGGTCAGTCCGGCCGCCCACGTGCGCGCGACGGTCACTGCAGATCCATATCGACCAGATGCTCGAGTGCGCCGGTGGCGGGATCGGGCCCGACCACCGCGATCGCGTCCAGCCTCAGCCTGCGCCCCTGCGCGAGGGGGCGATGAGCGGCGATCCATGCGACGGCCAGACGCCACAGCCGCTCCCGCTTCCGCTGATCGATCGCCTCGAGGGGGTGGCCGAACGCCTCACCGCGACGGGTCTTGACCTCGACCACGACGAGGTCGCGCCCGCGTGCCACCACCAGGTCGATCTCTCCGGCGGCGCACCGCCAGTTCCGATCCAGCACGGTCCAGCCGTCGTCGGCGAAGTAGCGGGCCGCGCGGTCCTCACCGGCGCGCCCGAGCACATCCTTGTCTGCCATGCCGGCCATGCTCGCGCGCGGACGCGGTCGAAACGGCGCTGCGGGACCGTCCCGTGGACAGGTGAGCGGTCGCGACCGGCTGTGGGGTCGAGGATGACCCCGGAATGTCAGCTGTCGAGCGACAGCTCTTCCGGCAGCTGGAAGTCACGGCGCGACAGCTCTTCGACGTTGACGTCCTTGAACGTGAGGACGCGAACCGACTTGACGAAGCGATCCGCTCGGTAGATGTCCCACACCCACACGTCTGTCATCGAGATCTCGAAGTAGAAGTCGTGCTCGGTGTCGCGGCGGACCACGTTCACCTCGTTGGCGAGGTAGAAGCGTCGCTCGGTCTCGATCACGTACTGGAACTGCGATACGACGTCGCGGTACTCCCGATACAGGGCCAGCTCGAGCTCACGGTCGTAGTCTTCGAAGACGTCGTCATCCATGGTGAGTCCATCCTAGGGCGCGCTCAGAAGAGCGTCGGCGCGTCGGTGATCGCCCAGGACGCGCGGTGATGAGCCGAGATGCCGTGCTCGCGGATGGCAGCCCGGTGGTCGGGGCTGGCATAGCCCTTGTTGCGGCCCCACCCGTACGCGGGGAACTCGTCGTGGAGACCGGTCATGAGACAGTCCCGGGCCACCTTGGCGATGACGGATGCCGCCGCCGCACTCGCGCAGTCCCGGTCGGCCTTGATCACCGGACGGACCCGCAGGTCGGTGCCGCCGGCCGGCGTGATGTAGTCGTAGTTCCCGTCCAGGAGCACGATCCCATCCTCAGGGGCGACGCCGTGGGCGCGAAGATCCGCCAGCGCATGCAGCGTGGCCAGGCCCAGTGCGCGGATGATGCCGATCTCGTCGATCTCGCGGGCGCTGGCCCACCCCACGGCGCTGGCGGCGACCCAGTCCGCAGCCCGCGCGGCGACCTCGGGGCGGCGGTGCTCCGGGACGAGCTTCGAATCGCGCAAGCCCGTGGGGACGCGTTTGCGAGAGCGCGGAGCGTCCACGGCCACGGCGCCCACGGCGACGGGACCCGCAAGGGCGCCGCGTCCGACCTCGTCGCACGCGATGACCAGGGTGTGCTCCTTGAGCAGACGCCGTTCGAGCGTCAGCCGCGGCTCGACGACGGTCATGGGGACGCCTGGGGCTCCGTCACGACCGGCTCCGGCACACCCGCGAAATCGGCGCTGTGACTGTCGACCGGGCCGAAGCGGTTCAACGGCCAGGTGATGAGGAAGACCCGGCCGACGACGTTGTCGACCGGCACGAATCCTGCGCCGGGCTGATCGGTGTTGTACCGGGAGTCCTTCGAGCGATACCTGTTGTCGCCGAGGACCCAGAGGCTGTCGGCGGGAACGGTCACGTCGAACTGATCCGCGGATGCCGCGGAGTCGGCCGTCGGGGTCTTGATGTAATCGCTCTCGTCCACAGGGACCCCGTTGACGGTGATCTGCCCGATCGCGTTGCAGCACACCACGTTGTCGCCGGGGAGCCCGACGATCCGCTTGACGAGATGGTCGTCGCTATCGGGGGCGGACAGCCCGACCAGGGAGAGCATCCAGTCGATCGCCTCGACGACGGGGGGCCGATCGGGTTCGGGCGTCACCGGGAGCCACCCGCCGGGGTCGCGGAACACCACGATCTCGCCCCGCTCGTAGTCGGTGAATCGCGGGGTGATCTCATCGACGAGGATCCGATCGCGGATCTCGAGCGTGTCCTCCATCGACCCGGACGGGATGTAGAACGACCGCACCAGGAAGGTCTTGACCAGGAAGGAGACGAGCACCGCGATGACGATGATGACGACGACGTCGCGCAGGAATCTGACCCAGCTGCGACGACGTCGGGCTCCCGCTGACGCGCGCCCGACGTTCGGCGGCGCCGGGGCGGTCTTCTCGCTCGTCATGCAGGATCCTCCAGCGGGCTCGCCGCCGGTCGGAGGGCCACCATCCAAGGTTCGCACATTCCCGGCGCGCCGCGGCAACGACGAAGCCCCGGTCCGACCGGACCGGGGCTTCGTCGGAAGAGCGTCAGTTGCCGCGCTTCTCCTTGATCTTGGCCTTCTTGCCGCGGAGGTTCCGCAGGTAGTAGAGCTTCGCGCGACGCACGTCGCCACGGGTGACGACCTCGATGTGGTCGATCACCGGGCTGTGGACCGGGAAGGTGCGCTCGACGCCGACCTGGAAGCTGATCTTGCGGACGGTGAAGGTCTCGCGCACGCCGTCGCCGGAGCGGCCGATGACGACGCCCTGGAACACCTGGATGCGGGAGCGGTTGCCCTCGGTGATGTTGACGTGCACCTTGACGGTGTCGCCGGGGCCGAAGGCGGGGATGTCGGAACGCAGGGATGCGGCGTCGACGGAGTCGAGGATCTGCATGATCGTATCTCTCTGCGGCCGCCACAGGTCGACCGCGGGATGGTGGGTGAAGGATGTCGTGTGCCCGGTGCCCGCCGGAGACATCCGGTGGGCGGGCTCCCCTGAGGCAGAACCTGGTCAGGGCACAAACGCCCATTCTGCCACGGATGGCACGGCCGGCCAAACCGCCGTTCAGCGGCCGCCGGGCTCCTGCCTCTCGCTCACGACGATGATCTCCTGCGGGGGCGTCGCTTGCGCGCGCGGGCCGGACACGGTCATGTATCCGCGGATGTCCGCCGTGCGGAGAAGTCCTGTGGGACGCGCCTCGCGCCACAGCTGCCACAGCGTGGACCAGAAGAGCCCCAGGCCGGCGAGGATCGCGACGACGAACGTGGCTCCCCACCAGTCCTGGCTGAAGAAGCCGAGCGCGATGATGAGGCCGTGCCACAGCGCGAGTCCCAGCACGTCCTGCCACGACACCGCCCGGTGGGCGCGCACCGTTCCGCGAGCTCGAACGAGCAGGGTGATGAGCAGCTGCCAGACGATCACGCCCGGGATGGCGAGGAACAGGACCCAGAGGAAGGCCCATGCGCCCGCGCCGGTGACGGCCCAGCCGACCAGAAGCCACAGGGGCAGCACGACGGCGGCGGGAAGCATCCATCCGAAGAACACGCGACGCACCAGCATGGGTCGATGCTACGCCGCGGGAGCAGCACCCGCCCGGCCGCGCGGCGACCCGGGGCATCCTCCCAGGTCGACGCCTTCGCATCCGACAGAATGGACTCCGACGAGAGGACGACACGCATGATCGAGTTGCGCACCCCGGCAGAGATCGAGGCGATGAGGCCCGCGGGACGTTTCGTCGCGGAGACGCTCGCAACGCTGCGCGACGAGACCACGGTCGGCACGAACCTGTTGGCGATCGACCGCCGCGCGCATGACCTGATCCGCCGCGCCGGGGCGACCTCGTGCTACATCGACTATCACCCCTCCTTCGGGGCGAGCCCGTTCGGAAAGGTGCTCTGCACGTCGGTGAACGACGCCGTCCTCCACGGTCTTCCGCACGACTACGCGCTGAAGGACGGCGATCTGGTGTCGCTCGACTTCGCCGTCTCGATCGACGGCTGGGTGGCCGACTCCGCCATCTCGTTCGTCGTGGGCACGCCGCGCGATGAGGACCTCGCGCTCATCGACACGACCCGACGCGCACTGGATGCCGCCATCGCCGCCGCTGTCGTCGGCAACCGCATCGGCGACATCTCGCACGCCATCGCCGACGTGGCCCACGGCGACGGCTATGCGATCAACACCGACTTCGGCGGTCACGGCGTCGGTCGCGTGATGCACGGCGACCCTCACGTGCCCAACGACGGCAAGGCCGGACGCGGCTATCCGCTGCGTGAAGGCCTGGTCGTGGCTCTCGAGCCCTGGTTCCTGCAGACCACGGACGAGCTCATCACCGATCCCGACGGCTGGACCCTGCGCAGCGTCGACGGCTCCCGCGGCGCCCACTCCGAGCACACCGTGGCGATCACGGCGGACGGCCCGCTCGTCCTCACCGACCGCTCGTTCCTCGGGGTCGACTGAGACCGAAGAGGTCAGCGCAGGTCGCCGCTCTCCACGACCGCGACGGCGACGGCCGGGAGCGTGAGCGCCCCCGACACGATGACGGCGGCGGGGTCGGTGGCCACGAGCACGTCGCTCACCGCGTCGAAGGTCACCGGTTCGTCCGACAGGTTCACCAGGATCTCGAGGCGTCCGCGTGACAGGCGATAGACGCGCCCGTCCACCGTCGTGCCGCCGACGACGCGACCCGAGAGCTGCGCCGCGTCGGGGTCGGTGAGTTCGGGTCGCTCGCGGCGCAGGTGCGCCAGTCGTCGATAGAGCTCGAGCAGGCGCGCGTGGTCGCCGGCCTCGGGTTCGCTCCAGTCCAGCTTGGACCGCTCGTAGGTGCGCGGATCCTGGGGGTCGGGGACGACCGACTCGTCCCATCCCATCCGCGCGAACTCCGCGACGCGCCCGCGAGCGGTGGCTTCGCCGAGCTCGGGCTCGGGATGGGACGTGAAGAACTGCCAGGGCGTCCGCGCGCCCCATTCCTCCCCCATGAAGAGCATCGGGGTCCCCGGCGCGGTCAGCGTGAGTACCGCGGTCACCGCGAGACGTTCGAGGCTCAGCGTCTGCGAAAGCCGGTCGCCGGTGGCGCGATTGCCGATCTGGTCGTGGTCCTGCGCGAAGGTGACCAGCCGCCAGGACGGCACGTCCGCGGGAATCGGCTTGCCGTGCGCCCGCTCGCGGAAGGACGAGAAGGTCCCATCGTGATAGAACCCCCGCGTCCAGACCTTCACCAGCGCCTCGGGGTCGGCGAAGTCGGCGTAGTAGCCGGCGGTCTCACCGGTGACCGCGACGTGCACGGCGTGGTGCCAGTCGTCGCTCCACTGCGCGGTGAGGCCGTAGCCGCCGGCCTCGCGGGGAAGGATCAGCGTCGGGTCGTTCATGTCGGACTCGGCGATGAGCGTCAGCGGGCGGCCCACGTGGGCCGCGAGGGCGTCGGTCGCCACCGCCAGTTCCTGCAGGATGTGGACGTCGGCGTTGTCGACGAGCGCGTGCACGGCGTCCAGCCGCAGACCGTCGACGCGATAGTCCCGCATCCACATCAGGGCGTTCTCGACGATGAACGACCGTACGGCCGCTTCGTCGAGATTCACCGAGTCTCCCCACGTGTTGCGCTGCGCGCTCCGCAGGTAAGGACCGTACTCGGGCAGGTAGTTCCCGCTCGGGCCGAGGTGGTTGTGGACGACGTCCTGGATGACGGCGAGTCCTGCACCGTGGGCGGCGTCGACGAAGCGCTGATAGGCGGCGGGCCCGCCGTAGGCCTCGTGGACGGTGTACCAGAGGACGCCGTCGTAGCCCCAGTTCCACACCCCGTTGAAGCCGTTGACGGGGAGCAGCTCGATGTGCGTGACCCCCAGCGACACCAGGTGCTCGAGCCTGCCGATCGCAGCGTCCAGCGTACCCTCGGGGGTGAACGTGCCGACGTGCAGCTCGTAGATGAGACCACCCGCGAGTTGCCGGCCGGTCCAGGCGGAGTCGGTCCACGCGAACGTGCTCGGATCGAACCACGCCGACGCGCCGTGGACGCCGTGCGGCTGGCGGCGCGAGCGGGGATCCGGACGCAGATCCTCTCCGTCGCCGAGCACGAATCCGTACTCGTCGCCGTCCGCGAGCTGGACGGGGGCACGCCACCATCCGGCATCCATCTTCTCGAGCTCGACATCGGTCGCGCCGGGGCGGCGCAGCCGCACGCGCTCGGGACGGGGTGCCCAGACCTCGATCATGGATCCTCCTCAGTCGTGGTCGGCCGCCAGCAGCGCGACCGGGTAGGTCTCGAGCAGCGCGCTCATCGGCACCGCTCCTCCGTCGAATCGTCGTCCGGTCAGCACGTCGGTCATCGTGCCGGGGGGCAGCATCAGCGCCGCGTCGCCCCAGCCCCCACGACGGACGAGGCCTTCCGGCAGCCGCGTCACCACAGCCACCGCCCCACCGCGATCGAAGGCAACCGCATGCTCCGCCGCCTGTCCGGCGACGGTCATGGGCGTGTAGCGGGTGAACAGCTGGGGCCGGTCGCGTCGCAGACGAAGCGCCCGGGAGGTCAGCAGGAGCTTCACGGCGCCGGATTCGTCGACGGGGGGCGTCCATCCGCCGTCCACCCGCGAGAGGAGCCCGCGACGCGCGCCGAAGTCCACGGGTCGCCGGTTGTCGGGGTCGACGAGCGACGTCTCCCACAGCTCCGAACCCTGGTAGACGTCCGGCACCCCTGGACCCGCCAGCTGCAGGAGCTTGGCAGCGAGGGAGTTGGACCACCCCGACGGCGCCACGCGCTCGACGAAGGACTCGACCTCGGCGCGGGCCGGACCGAACGCGGCATCCACCAGGGCGTGCATCCGCTCTTCGAAGGCCTCATCGGGGTCCCACCATCCCGTGGACTCGGCGGCCTCGCGTGCCGCTTTCTCCGCGTACGCGTGCAGGCGCTCCGGGGTCGCGGGCCACGACCCGACGATGGCCTGCCACAGCAGGGCGTCGAAGGGCCCGTGGCCGGTGGACGCGATACGCCGCAGCCGCCCGAGCGTCTCGGACCACTCCCCCGGCACTTCGGCGAGCACCGAGAGACGGGCGCGCACGTCTTCTCCGCGCTTGGTGTCGTGCGTCGACAGCGAGGTGAGGGCGTGGGGCCACGCGGCCTGGCGCCGGGCGAAGGCCGTGTGGAACCCGTCGACGTCGAGGGCGAACACCGACGGGTCGCCGCCGACCTCGGTCAGCGTTCCGAGGCGCGTCGCACGGTAGAACGCGGTGTCCTCCACGCCCTTGGCCATGACCGGGCCCGTGGTCTGCTGGAACCGTCGCGCCAGCTCACTGCCGGCATCGAGCAGCAGCGGCGCGAGTTCGCTGATCGCGGCGGAGAGCTCCGGCCGGCGCTGCGTCGCCTCCCGCACCGCGCGGTCGAACCACTCCCGCCCTGCGGGAAGGTACGAGCGGTAGACGGGGTAGCAGGCCAGCAGCTCCGCGAGTGCGTCCTCCGCGCGGTCCACAGGGTGCGGGAGGCAGCGGACGAGCCGGCGGATCTCCGCGACCTGGATCGTGTCGGCGATCATCCGCTTCGTCCCGTGGATGAGGTCGGGCCATGTCGGCGCGGGCCCTCCCCGCAGCTCGCCGTCGAGCCTGTCCAGGCCCGCCTCACCGGCCGGATCGATCAGGACGCGATCGATCTCGGCCATGGCGTCGTAGCCGGTGGTCCCGTCGGTCCGCCACCAGGCGGGCAGCATCTCGGGGTGCGCGGTCGCGCTGTGCTCGAGGATCTTCTCCACGAGCACGTACGCACCGCCGGTGGCGTCGGACAGCCGTTCGAGGTAGGCGCCCGGATCCGCCAGTCCGTCCGGGTGGTCGACGCGCAGCCCGTCGGCGAGTCCCTCGCGGAGCCAGCGGAGGATCTCGGCATGGGTCTCGTCGAACACCCACGGCACCTCCACCCGGACGCCGGCGAGTGTCGTCACGGCGAAGAAGCGCCGGTAGTTCAGCAGCGTCGCCTCGTCGCGCCAGAAGAGGAGCTCCCAGCGCTGGCGTGCGAGGACGGCACGAACGTCCACGCCGTCGCCGGCGTCGGCGGCGAGACCGTCCAGCGATCCCGGCGCCAACGGCAGCTCGTGATCGAAGTACCGGACGACGCCCGCTGCGGCATCCACCTTCACATCTTTCAGGGCCTCGTCCAGCGACGATCCGAGGATCGGCACCCGCACCCGCCCTCGGCCGAACTCCCAGTCGATGTCGAATGCGTCGGCGTAGCGCGAGGCCCGACCGTGCGTCAGCACATCCCACCACCACGGGTTCTGGCGCGGGTCCGCCACCCCCATGTGGTTGGGGACGACGTCGACCAGGATGCCGAGACCGGCCTCGCGGGCGTCGCGGGCGAACCGGCGCAGAGCTTCCGGCCCGCCGCGCGCGGCGTCCACACGGGTCGGGTCCACCACGTCGTAGCCGTGATCGGAGCCCGCGGTGGCCGCCAGCAGCGGCGACAGGTACGCCCAGTCGACCCCCAGGTCGCGCAGATACTCCACGACGCCGCGGGCGGCATCCAGGTCGAACGATTCGCGGATCTGCAGCCGATAGGTGGATACGGGTCGCCGGGACATGGGATCCCCTATCGCTCGAGCTCGGGCTTCGACGTGTGGGCGGGGGCCTCGGCGTCGGCGAGCGCGACGAGCGACGCCGCCACCGAGTGGTCGACCTCAGGTTCGGGCAGATCGTGCTGGCACAGCACCATCAGCGCCTTGGCCTCGAGCAGCACCGCGGCGCCGGGTTCGATCGCGGTCGCATCGGCCTGGACGCCCGCGGTGTCGACGAGCACGTCCCACTTGGGGCTGTACTCGTCGGTGGGGAGCGTGAAGTCCACCGCCTCGTCGCCCGCGTTGAACAGCACGATGAAGTGCTTGTCCGAGAGCGGCTCACCACGGCGATCCCGCTCGCGGATGCCGTCTCCGTTGAGGAAGACCCCGACGGCGCGGCCGAAGCCGGAGTCCCAGTCCTCGGGCTGCATGACGGAGCCGTCCGGGCGCAGCCACACGATGTCGGGGATCGGCGCGCCCTCTTCGCGGCGGACCGGGCGGCCGTTGAAGAATCGGCTGCGCCGGAAGGTGGGATGGTCGCGGCGGAGCCGGGCGACCGCCGCGGTGAACTCCAGCAGCGGCTGGTCCACGGTCTCCCAGTTCACCCACGTGAGCTCGTTGTCCTGCGCGTAGCCGTTGTTGTTGCCCTGCTGGGTGCGTCCGAGCTCGTCGCCGTGCAGCAGCATCGGCACGCCCTGCGACAGCAGCAGCGTCGCGATGAAGTTCCGCTGCTGGCGCGCCCGCATGGTCAGCACCGCGGCGTCGTCGGTCGGGCCTTCGACGCCGTGGTTGTTCGACCGGTTGTGGGACTCCCCGTCGTTGTTGTCCTCGCCGTTGGCGTCGTTGTGCTTCTCGTTGTAGGAGACGAGGTCGCGCAGGGTGAAGCCGTCGTGCGCCGTGACGAAGTTGATCGAGGCGACCGGGCGGCGCCCGGAGTGCTCGTAGAGGTCGGCCGAGCCGGTCAGCCGCGAGGCGAACTCCCCCAGCGCCTGGGGCTCGCCGCGCCAGAAGTCGCGCACCGTGTCGCGGTACTTGCCGTTCCACTCGGTCCACTGCGGCGGGAAGTTGCCGACCTGGTAGCCGCCCGGGCCCACGTCCCACGGTTCGGCGATGAGCTTGACCTGCGAGACCACCGGATCCTGCTGCACGAGCTCGAAGAAGGTCGCCAGGCGGTCGACGTCGTAGAACTCGCGCGCGAGGGTGGAGGCCAGGTCGAAGCGGAATCCGTCGACGTGCATGTCGAGCACCCAGTAGCGCAGCGAGTCCATGATGAGCTGAAGCGCATGGGGGTTTCCGACGTTCAGGCTGTTCCCCGTGCCGGTGTAGTCCGTGTAGTAGCGCTTGTCGTCGTCTTCGAGCCGGTAGTAGGCGGCGTTGTCGATACCGCGCATCGACAGCATGGGGCCCAGGTGGTTGCCCTCTGCCGTGTGGTTGTAGACGACGTCGAGGATGACCTCGATGCCGGCGGCGTGGAGGGCCTTGACCATCCCCTTGAACTCCTGCACCTGCTGGGCGCGCTGCCCCGTCGAGGCGTAGGTGTTCTGGGGGGCGAAGAACGCGATGGTGTTGTAGCCCCAGTAGTTCGAGAGCCCCTTGTCCTGCAGCGTCGAGTCGTTGACGAACTGGTGCACCGGCATGAGCTCGATGGCGGTGACGCCGAGCTTCTTCAGGTGATCGATGACCGCGGGGTGGGCGATGCCGCTGTAGCTGCCGCGCAGCTCCTCGGGGATGAGCGGGTGCAGCTGCGTCATGCCCTTGACGTGTGCTTCGTAGATGAAGGTCTCGGCGTACGGCGTCTTCGGGAGCCGGTCGCCCGCCCAGTCGAAGAAGGGGTTGATGACGACGCCCTTCATCATCGCGGCCGCGGAGTCCTCGTCGTTGCGGGAGTCCGGGTCGCCGAAGTCGTAGCTGAAGACCGACTGCCCCCAGCGCACCTGACCCTCGACGGCCTTGGCGTAGGGATCGAGCAGCAGCTTGTTCGGGTTGAAGCGCTGCCCGTTCTCGGGGTCGTAAGGGCCGTGCACGCGGTAGCCGTACCGCTGCCCGGGGCCGACGTTGGGCAGATAGACGTGCCACACGAACGCATCGACGTCGCGCAGCTCGACGCGGGTCTCCTTCCCGCGGTCGCCGAAGAGGCACAGCTCTACGCGTTCGGCTCCTTCGCTGAAGAGAGCGAAGTTCGTGCCGTTGCCGTCGAACGTCGCTCCCAGGGGATAGGCGGAACCGGGCCAGGTCTGCATGCAGCCTCCAAGTTGGCGGGAGTCTCACGATAGCGCCCGCTCCTGCACGGTCGTGGCGCGTTCTCACATCTGCTATAGGGGCGCAGTGAGGGAAACGTTCGCTGGGGGTAACGACGCGCGCAGGGGCGGTGAAACACCCCGCTCGTAGCGTGGCCGCCACACGACATCCCGACACCCTCAGGAGGCGTCATGACCGAGGCAGCATCCCGCCCGACCGGCGACCGCTCCGTCGAAAACTCGAAACATGGCGCTGACGCCCGCGCAACACCGGCCGCGTACGGTGACCCCATGAGCTCCACCCCCGCCACCGGACCCCACATCGTGGTGGTCGGGGCGGGGATGGTCGCGCACCGCTTCGTCGAGTCGCTGCTCTCGCGCGCCGACGACACGTGGCGCGTGACCCTCATCGGCGAGGAGCAGCGCCACCCCTACGACCGGGTGGGGCTGACGGCGTTCTTCGCAGGCTCGACGCCCGACGACCTGACACTGGACCCGGCGGTCGTGGACGACGACCCGCGGGTGCGCTTCGTCCGCGGCGATGCGGTGGTGCGGATCGACCGCGAGGCACGGCGGGTGACGACGGCCTCGGGACTCAGCGTCGCCTACGACCGGCTGGTCCTGGCGACGGGGTCGTACGCGGCGCGCCTGGCCGTGGACGGTTTCGACCTGCCCGGATGCTTCGTCTACCGGACCCTGGACGATGTCGAGTCGCTGCGCACCTTCGTGACGCGGCGCTCGGCCGAGCTCGGCCGTCCCCTCACCGGAACCGTCATCGGCGGCGGTCTGCTGGGGCTCGAGGCGGCGGGCGCGCTGCAGGGCCTGGATGTGACGTGCACCGTGGTGCAGTCCTCCGATCGGCTCATGAGCGCGCAGCTCGACCTCGCCGGGGGCAACGCCCTGCGCAGGCTCATCGAGGCGCGCGGGATCTCGGTGCGCACCGACACCGTGACCACGCGCCTGGACCCCGACCGCAGCGGGAGCGTCGCCGGGCTGGAGTTCCGCGACGGCTCGTACGGAGCCACCGACGTGGTGGTGTTCACCGTCGGCGTGCGTCCGCGGGACGAGCTCGCCCGGGCGGCGCGTCTGGACGTCCACCCGCGCGGCGGCGTGCTCATCGATGGGCACTGCGAGACGACCGATCCGCGCATCCTCGCGATCGGCGAGGTCGCGAATTTCGACGGGGCGTGCGTCGGGCTCGTCGCCCCCGGCTACGCGATGGCCGAAGTCGCCGCCAGCCGCCTCCTGGGCGGGCAGGCGACGTTCCCGGGGTACGACCTCTCCACGAAGCTCAAGCTCAGCGGCGTCGACGTCGCGAGCTTCGGGGATGCGTTCGCCGAGACGCCGGGCGCCCTCGACGTTGTGTACGCCGACCCGGTCGCCGGGGTGTACAAGAAGCTCGTCCTCTCGGACGACGCCAGGACGCTTCTCGGCGGGATCCTCGTCGGCGATGCGTCGGCCTACGGATCGCTGCGGCCGCTCGTGGGCGGTGCGCTCGGCGGGGATCCCGCCGCCTACCTGATGCCCGAGGGCGCGGTCGCTCCGCCCAGCGGTGACCTGCCCGACGCGGCGCTGGTGTGCTCGTGCAACAGTGTCACGGCCGGGGCCATCCGCGGCGCCGTCCACGACGACGGGTGCACCGACGTCGCGGCGGTGAAGGCCTGCACGAAGGCCGGCGCGGCGTGCGGATCGTGCCTCACCACGGTGAAGAAGATCGTCGGCAGCGAACTGACCAAGCTCGGGGCGTCCCTCAGCACCGCCATGTGCGAGCACTTCGACATGTCGCGCCGTCAGCTCTTCGACGCCGTGCGCGTCTCGCAGCTCACCACCTTCAGCGCGGTCATCGACCGGTTCGGGACCGGCCGCGGATGCGACATCTGCAAACCTGCGCTCGCCAGCATCCTCTCGACCCTCGTCCGCACGCACGTGCTCGACGGCGAGAACGCCACGCTGCAGGACACCAACGACCACGTGATGGCGAACCTGCAGAAGGACGGCAGCTACTCGGTGGTCCCCCGCATCCCCGGTGGGGAGATCAGTCCGGAGGGCCTCGTGGTCATCGGGCAGGTCGCGCAGGACTACGGCCTCTACACGAAGATCACCGGCGGACAGCGGATCGACCTGTTCGGCGCACGCCTCGAACAGCTCCCCGAGATCTGGAAGCGCCTCGTCGACGCCGGCTTCGAGTCGGGGCACGCGTACGGCAAGTCGCTGCGGACGGTGAAGTCGTGCGTCGGCTCGACCTGGTGCCGCTACGGCGTCCAGGACTCCGTGGGCATGGCCGTGCAGCTCGAGCTGCGCTACCGGGGCCTGCGCTCGCCGCACAAGATCAAGCTCGGCGTCTCGGGCTGCGCACGCGAATGCGCGGAGGCGCGCGGGAAGGACGTCGGCGTCATCGCCACCGAAGCCGGGTGGAACATGTACGTCGGCGGCAACGGCGGATTCACGCCCCGACACGCGGTGCTCCTTGCGGAAGGACTCAGCGACGACGAGCTGCTCACGGCCATCGACCGCTTCCTGATGTACTACATCTTCACCGCCGACCGGCTTCAGCGGACCGCACCGTGGTTCGAAGAGCTCGACGGCGGCGTCGAAGGACTGCGAGACGTGATCTTCGACGACAGCCTCGGCATCTGCGCCGATCTCGACGAGGCCATGGCCGCCCACATCGACGCGTACGAGGACGAGTGGAAGGCCACTCTGGAAGACCCCGACAAGCTCCGCCGCTTCGCCTCGTTCGTCAACGCCCCGCAGACGCCCGACCCCTCCCTGGCGTACACCGCCGAGCGCGGTCAGCCCCGACCCGCGACCGAGAGCGAGCGCGCCGAGGGCCGCGTGCTCATCGCCGGAACCACCCTGGAGGTGCGCCGATGACCATCACCGACACGCAGCGCACGGCGCAGCAGACGCCGCGCACGGACTGGGTGCGCATCTGCGCGCTCGCCGACCTCGAGACCGAGCGCGGGCGGGCGGCCCTCCTCGGGGACACCCAGATCGCCCTCTTCCTCCTTCCCGGCGGTCGTGTGCACGCGGTGTCGAACCTCGACCCGTACAGCGGCGCGCACGTCATCTCGCGCGGCATCGTCGGCACGCGCCAGGATGCGCCCACGGTGGCGTCGCCGATGTACAAGCAGGTGTTCGATCTGCGCACCGGCGCGTGCCTGGACACCCAGGGCAAGGAGCCGCGCACGCTGCGGGTCTGGCCGGTGGCGGTCTCGGACGGCCAGGTGCTCGTCCGGCAGGAGGCTGCGACGTGACGACGATGCTGGGGGTCTCGCTCGCCGGCCGAACCGTGGTCATGGTCGGCGCCGGCGCGGTCACCGCCCGGCGCCTGCGCCGATTCGTCGGGGACGGCGCGCGGATCCGGATCGTCGCCCCCGAGGCGGGCACGGAGGTCCGGGCGCTGATCGCGGAGCACGACCTGGTGTGGATCCCTCGACGCTTCCGCGCGGGCGACCTGGCCGGCGCGTGGCTGGTGCACACCGCCACCGGCGACGCCCGCACCGACGCGCGGGTCGCGGCGCTGTGCGAACGGCGTCGGATGCTGTGCGTCAACGCGTCGGACGGCGCGCACGGCTCGGCACGGCTGAGCGCGGAGGCACGCTCCGGCGACGTCGTCGTGGGTGTCGTGTCGGACGCCGCTGTCGATCCGTCCCGAGCTGCGCGGGTGCGCGACGCGGTCGCCGCGCTGCTGGACGAGGGACGCCTCCCCATCCGCCGACGGCGCCGGACCGCGCTCGGGCGGGTGGACCTCGTCGGCGGCGGTCCCGGACCCGTCGACCTTCTCACGGTCCGCGGTCGACGGCTCCTCGCCGAGGCGGACGTGGTCGTCGCCGACCGCCTGGGTCCCGTGGACGTCCTGCGCGAACTGGATCCCGACGTCGAGATCGTCGACGTCGGCAAGCGCCCCGGCGCCCACACCGTGCCCCAGGAGGAGATCAATCGCATCATCGTCGAGCGCGCGCAAGCCGGGAAGCGCGTCGTGCGGCTGAAGGGCGGCGACCCCTTCGTCTTCGGCCGGGGCGGCGAGGAAGTCGCCGCGTGCCTCGCCGCGGGCATCCCCGTCGAGGTCGTCCCGGGGCTGACCAGCGTCGTCTCGGTGCCGCAGTCCGCCGGGATCCCCGTCACCCACCGCGGCACGGCGGCCACCCTGCACGTCATCAACGGCCAGGGCGAGATCGCCTCGGCCTCCTCACGCGCCGCGCTCGCCGATCCGGCCGTGACGACGGTGATCCTCATGGGGGTCGCCGCGCTGCCTCGTCTGGTCGCCGAGGCCCTCGCGGCGGGTGCGGCGCCCGAGCAGCCGGTCGCTGTCATCGAGCGCGGACACACCCCGGCGCAGCGCACCACGCGCTCCACCCTGGGTGCGGTGGTCGAGGACGCTCGCCGCGCGGCGGTGACGAACCCGGCGGTCATCGTCGTGGGCGACGTCGCCCGCGCGGGACTCCTCCTGCCCGACCGGCAGCTGGCGGGTGACGCGCTCCGTTGACCTCTCCAGCTCCACCCCCGCGCGCTCCCCTCTCGGCCGCTCTCGACGGCTGCACGGTCGTGATCGCCGTCGACCGCAGGTCGGGCGAGCTCGCCGCAGCTTTGGAGCGCCACGGGGCGCAGGTGCGGCACGCGCCCGCCCTCACGATCGTGCCCCACATCGACGACGAGGCGCTGCTGACCGCCACGCGAGAGCTCATCGCGCATCCACCCGACGTGGTGGTGGCCACCACCGGCGTGGGGTTCCGCGGGTGGATGGAGGCGGCCGACGAGGCCGGCGTGCTCGACGAGCTGCACACCGCCATCTCGGGCGCGCAGATCGTGGCGCGCGGGCCCAAGGCACGCGGTGCGATCCAGCAGGCCGGATTCACCGCCGACTGGGTCGCCGAATCCGAGACGTCCGCGGAGCTGGGCGAATTCCTGGTCGCGGAGGGTCTGGCGGGCCGGCGCGTCGCCGTGCAGCACCACGGCTCGGGCGCCGACGGCCTCGACGAGCTGTTCGCCGCCCACGGAGCGGACGTGGTGAGCCTCACCGTCTACCGGTGGGGACCGCCCCCCGACACCGACGCGGTCATCCGCTCGGTGCAGGCCACCGCGCATGGCGAGGTGGACGCCGTGCTCTTCACCTCCGCCCCCGGAACGGCCGAATGGCTCGCCGCAGCCGCGCGCGAAGGGGTCGTGGCCGACATCGCCGAGCGCGCCCGCGGCGGTCGTCTCCTCCTGGCCGCCGTCGGCCCGATCACGGCAGGACCCCTCGAGCAGGCCGGTATCACGCCGCTCATCGCCGAGCGCGGGCGCCTGGGGTCCCTCGTCCGTGCGGTCGTCACGCACTTCGGCGGCGGCCACGCCGCGTCGGTGACGACCGGCGTCGGACGACTCGAGATGCGGAGCGGCGGAGCTGTCCTCGACGGCGTGCACATCCCGCTGTCACGAACCGGCGTCGACGTGCTCGGGGCGCTCTTCGACGCCGCGGGGAGCGTGGTGCCCCGCGCGCGCCTGCAGAACGCGCTGCCCCGCTCGGGCGCCAACACGCACGCGGTCGAGATGGCCGTAGCGCGGGTGAGGGAGGCGATCGGCGCACCGGAGCTGATCAAGACCGTGGTCAAGCGCGGCTACCGGCTGAACGTCCTCGACCCCGACGACTGAGCGCCGCGGCATCCGCGGGAGGCTAAGGGAGCAGGTCGGGCCGCACAGAGCGCGTGCGCTCGATGCTCTGCTCCCGCCGCCACCGGGCGATGGCGGCGTGGTTCCCGCTCAGCAGCACCGGCGGCACCTCGCGCCCGCGCCACTGCGCGGGCTTGGTGTAGCTGGGGTATTCGAGGAGCCCGTCCTCGTGGGATTCCTCCACGAGGCTCTCGGGGTTGCCGACCACACCGGGCACCAGCCGCGAGATCGCCTCGACCATCGCCATCGCGGCGACCTCACCACCGTTCAGCACGTAGTCGCCGAGACTCATCAGCCGCACGCGTCCGCGGTCGGCGTAGTCGTCGACGACCCGCTGGTCGATGCCCTCGTACCGGCCGCAGGCGAAGACGAGGTGATGCTCGGCGGCGAGTTCCCGCGCGACGCCCTGAGTGAACCGCTCCCCCGCCGGGGACGGCACCACGAGGACGGCCTCGTCGGTGATGACCGAGTCCAGCGCCTCGCCCCAGGGCTCGGGCTTCATGACCATGCCCGCTCCCCCGCCGTAGGGGGTGTCGTCGACGGTGCGGTGGCGGTCGTGCGTGAAGTCCCGCAGGTCGTGCACCCTCATGTCCAGGATGCCGCGATCGCGAGCCTTGCCGATGAGCGAGACGTCCAGCACATCGAAGAACGCCGGGAAGATCGTGACGATGTCGATGCGCATGGGATCGAGTGTAGGCATCCACGCCATGTTTCCCGGATGTGACGGAACCCTAACCCGTCACGCGAGGGGCGCGTGACCCGACGTTGACCGAGAAGTAACCGGCCGGGGGCCGGCGGTGAAACACGCCGTTCATAGCGTGAGGGCACACTCTCACTCAGGAGGAGCCATGACCACCACCGTCACCCCGTCCCCCGCGGGTGCTGCAACTCCCACGACCGCATCGACGGTCACCCTGACCCACCGACCCGGACGCTGGATCGACGGCTGGAACCCCGAGGACTCGGCGTTCTGGAAGGCCGGAGGCCGCGCCATCGCCCATCGCAATCTGCGCTGGTCCATCTTCGCCGAGTTCCTCGGCTTCATCGTGTGGCAGCTGTGGAGCATCGTCGTCGTGATGCTGCCGGCCGCCGGCTTCACTCTCACCAGCTCCGAGCTGTTCTGGCTCATCTCGCTTCCGAGCCTCGTCGGAGCCACCCTGCGGTTCCCGTACACCTTCATGGTGGCGATCTTCGGCGGCCGCAACTGGACGATCGTGTCGGCGGCGCTGCTGCTGATTCCGGCGGTCCTCCTCGGCATCGTCGTCTCGAACCCCGAGACCCCCTTCGGGATCCTGCTGCTCGTGGCCGCCCTCGGCGGCGTGGGCGGCGGCAACTTCGCCAGCTCGATGGCCAACATCACCTACTTCTTCCCGCAGAAGGAGAAGGGCTGGGCCCTCGGTCTCAACGCCGCCGGCGGCAACCTGGGCACGTCGGTGGCGCAGTTCGCGGTGCCGATCGCGGTCACCCTCGGCGCGGGCGCCACCCTCAACATCGCTCTGGCCGGCTGGATGTGGATCCCGCTCATCCTGCTCGCCATCTGGGGCGCCTGGCGCTACATGGACAACCTGTCGTCGGCCAAGGCGGACTTCGCGGGGTCTGCGGCGGCGCTGCGGGAACCTCACCTGTGGCTGATGGCCCTGCTGTACATCGGCACCTTCGGCTCGTTCATCGGCTTCGCGAGCGTCTTCCCGAAGCTCATCGCCGATCAGTTCCCGACGTTCAGCACCTTCCAGGTCGGGCAGGCGGCGATCTCGCTCGCGTTCCTCGGCGCCCTGATCGGCTCGGTGGTCCGCCCCTTCGGCGGCCGGCTCGCGGATCGCTTCGGGGGCGCGCGGGTCACGGTCGTCACCTTCGGCGTCATGGCCCTCGGCGCGCTCGCGCTGATCTGGATGCTTTCGCTGCAGAACTTCTGGCTGTTCCTCGGATGCTTCCTCGTGCTGTTCGCCGCGACGGGCGCGGGCAACGGGTCGACCTACCGCATGATCCCGAGCATCTTCGCCGGCCGGGCGATCGCCCGGGGCATCGACCCCGGGACGCCGGAGGCCGCGGCCGTGCAGCGCAAGTCCGCGGCGGCGCTCGGGCTCATCAGCGCCATCGGCGCCTACGGCGGGTTCGTGATCCCCCAGGTGCTGAACGCGTCCCAGCTCACGTCGGGCAGCTATGTCCCCGCGTTCGCCGGATTCGTCGGAGCGTATGTGCTGCTCGGGGTCCTCACCCTCGTCGTCTACGTGGTGCCCCGCGCCGCCCTCGGCCACCAGCGCATCTGACCCGAGGAGACGTGACGAGCGGGTCGCACCGGAAGGTGCGACCCGCTCCGTCGTGCGGTGCCGGCGGGACGTCAGTAGATGTCGCGCACGTAGCGCTTGTCGACGGCCAGACCCCGGACGAGCTCAGCAGCCGCTTCGGCCGACACCCCGCCGTGGCGCTGGACGATCAGCTGCAGCGCGGCGTCCACATCCGGCGCCATGCGCGTGGCGTCGCCGCACACGTAGACGTGAGCGCCGTCTTGAAGCCAACGCCAGAGCTCGGCGCCGTGCTCGATCATCCGGTCCTGCACGTACACCTTCTGGCGCTGGTCGCGGGAGAAGGCGAGGTCGAGGCGGGTGAGGAACCCGTCCGCGTGCATGCCGACGAGTTCGTCGCGGTAGTAGAAGTCGGTCGCCTCGTGCTGCTCTCCGAAGAACAGCCAGTTGCGGCCGGGGTGGCCGTCGGCCCGGCGGTCCTGCAGGAAGCCCCGGAACGGTGCCACCCCCGTCCCCGGTCCGATCATGATCATCGGCGTGGCAGGGTCGGTCGGCGGCCGGAAGTTCGGCGAGCGCTGCAGGTACAGCGGGGTGCGTCCCTCCGGATCATCGGCGAGGAAGGTCGAGCAGACCCCGCCGCGCCGTCGTCCCTGCTCGGTGAGGAACCGGACGACCGAGACGGTGAGCTGGACCTCGTCGGGCGATGCCTTCGGGCTCGACGAGATCGAGTACTGCCGGGGCTGCAGCCGCCCGAGCACGTCCACCCACTCCTGGGGGTCGGCCTCGGCCGGGAACGCCTGCAGCACGTCGATGGCCTGCATGCTCCAGAGGTACTGCTCCAGCCGTGATCTGTTCTCGCGCCGCAGGAGTGCGCCGAGCGCCGAGTCCGCCGTGCGGTCGGCGACGAATTTCAGGAAGTCGGGGGTGATGCGCGTGATGTCCAACCGCGTGCGGAGGCTGTCGCCCAGCATCCGCTCTTCGCCGTCGACTTCGACCACCGTGCGGGCGCTGAGGCCCGTGGCGGCGAGCCACTCCGCGACGACCGCGGTGTCGTTCACGCAGACGACGCCCAGCGCATCGCCCGCTTCGTAGGCCACACCCCAGTCCGACAGGTCGAAGCCGAACTGGCGGACCTCCTTCTGCGACCCTGCGCCGCTGAGCAGGAGGTTCGTGGTCAGTGGCGCGTGCACGGGATTCGCGCGCGTGAACAGCCGTTTCGTCGGCGAGGCGAGCGACGCGGCCCCGGCATCGCCTGCACCCGAGTCCGCCCCGAGCGCGGTCAGCATCTGCTCGAGCCAGGCGATCGCGCGGGCCTCGAAGTCGGGCTCGCAGTCGACGCGGGCCGCGAGAGGGGAGGCGCCGAGTGCCGCCAGACGCTCGTCCATGCTGCGGCCGTGTCCGCAGAAGTCGTCGTAGCTGGAGTCGCCCATCGCCAGGACCGCGTACGAGGTGCCCGAGAGGTCGGGCGCGTCCGGGGCCTGAAGTGCGCGCCAGAGGTCCGAGGCGTTGTCCGGGGGCCCGCCGTCGCCGAACGTGGAGGTGATGACGAGCAGGCGACGCGCGCCCCCGAGATCCGCCGGCTGCGCCTCGGACATGTCGAGCGCGCGGGCGGCGAGCCCGCGCTGCACCAGAGCGGCCACGCAGCGCTGGGCGAACTCCTCGGCGTTCCCGGTCTGCGATCCCCACAGCACGACGACCTCGTCGGCGTCCGGATCGAGAGCGGGAGCCGACGTCGCGGGGGCGGAGTACGTCCCCGCGAGAAGTCCGTCGAACCAGCGCCGCACCGCATCGGTCACCGGGGCCGTCGCCGGGAGCACCGGCACGGCGCCCGCCTCGAGGTGGCGCGTCTCCAGCGCCGCCAGGAACCCGCCGAGGAATGCGCTCTCGTCGATGGACAGCGCGGGCGGCGCCGAGAGGGACAGGCAGGCCTCGCCGACGGCCGAACGAACCTCGGCGACCGCGCTCGCGCTCCCCCGCTCCGAGGCGGACGGCGCAGGACCCACCCGGCGCACCGACACGGCGGAGACCTTGAACTCAGGCTGCAGCGATGCCTCGTCGACGGCGTCGTTGGTGACGGCGTTCACCGTCAGGTACTCGCCGTGCTCGTCGTTCCAGTGGAACGGAGCGAACAGCCCGCCCGGCCGGACGCGATCGGTGAGGACGGCGGGGAGCACGACGCGGCCCCGCCGCGATGCCACCTCGACGAGGTCGCCGTCCGCGATCGCGAGCGACGCGGCGTCGTCGGGATGCACTTCGACGAACGGTGAGGGGTTGAGCCGGTTGAGTCTGGCGACCCGGCCCGTCTTGGTCATGGTGTGCCACTGGTGCTGCAGACGACCGGTGTTGAGAACGAACGGATAGTCGTCGTCCGGCAGCTCCGCGGGCGGCAGATGCGGGCGGGCGAAGAACTGCGCCCGCCGCGAGGGCGTCGCGAACGCCAGCCGCGGTGCGAGGCCCTGCTCGTCGGTGTGCAGATGCTGGCTCACCCCGTCGTTGAGGTAGCGGATCGGATGCCGGTCCGCCGCGTCCTCCGGCGGCGACGGCCACTGCACCGGACCCTCGCGCAGGCGTGCGTAGTCGACCCCGCGCAGATCCCAGCCGGTCTGGGGGTTCCAGAAGCGCCGGATCTCCTCGAAGACCTCCTCGCTCGTGGCGAAGTCGAAACCCCGGTCGAATCCCATCGCGACGGCGATGTCGCAGATGGTCCGCCAGTCCGGGCGGGCCTCGCCGGGAGGGTCGGCGACCTGCTGCACGAGGGTGAGCGTGCGGTCGCTGTTGACCGTCACCCCGTCCGCCTCGACCCAGAGCGTGGCCGGCAGCAGGATGTCGGCGTAGGCGTTGGTGGCCGTGTCGGCGAAGACGTCCTGCACGATGACGAGTTCGGCCGCTTCCAGGCCCTCGATGACCGTGCGCCGATTGGCCACCGAGGCGACGGGGTTCGTGCAGATGATCCATGCCGCCTTGATGCGGCCGTCCGCCAGCCCTCGGTACATCTCGATCGTGCCGGTGCCGGATTCGGGGCGGATCGTGCCGGGCGCCAGCTCCCAGATCTCCTCCGCGAACGCCCGATCGGCGGGGCTGAAGACCGCACGCTGGCCGGGCAGGCCCGGACCCATGTAGCCCATCTCGCGACCGCCCATGGCGTTGGGCTGCCCGGTGAGCGAGAACGGACCGCTGCCCGGGCGGCAGATGGCACCGGTGGCGAGGTGCAGATTGCAGATCGCATTGGTGTTCCATGTGCCGTGGGTCGATTGGTTGAGCCCCATGGTCCACAGGGTCATCCATTCGCCCGCCTCGGCGATCCACCCCGCGGCGGTGCGGATGTCGCTCTCGTCCAGCCCCGTGATCTCGGCGACACGCTCGGGCGGATAGTCGGCGAGGAACGTGGGCATCTGCTCCCATCCCTCGGTGTGGGCGGCGATGAAGTCCTCGTCGATGTGCCCGCCCGCGACGAGGAGGTGCAGCAGGCCGTTCAGGAGGGCCAGGTCGGTGCCGGGGGCGATCTGGAGGAACAGATCCGCGCGGTCGGCCGTGGCCGTGCGACGCGGGTCGACCACGATGAGCTTCGCGCCCTGCTTCAGCCGATCCGCCATCCGCAGGAACAGGATCGGATGGCAGTCGGCGGTGTTGGAGCCGATGACGAAGAAGAGGTCGGCCCGGTCGAAGTCCTCGTACGAGCCCGGGGGGCCGTCGGCGCCGAGCGACTGCTTGTAGCCGGTGCCGGCCGAGGCCATGCAGAGACGGGAGTTGGACTCGATGTGCAGGCCCCGCAGATAGCCCTTCACGAGCTTGTTCGAGAGGTATTGCGCCTCCATCGTCATCTGGCCCGAGACGTAGACCGCGACCGCGTCCGGTCCATGCTCATCGACGATGGCGCGCAGCCGTCGTCCGGCGTCGGCGATCGCGGCATCCATCGGCGTGTCGACCGGGGCCTCGCCCCGAGCAGGCCGGACCGCGGCCGATGACATGCGTCCGGGCGCCTGCATGAGATCGAGGTGCGTGGCACCCTTGGTGCACAGCCGGCCCGCATTGGTGGGATGGGCTTTGTCCCCCACGACGGCGCCGACGGCGCGCGGCTCGCCACCCGGACTCCCGGTGGCGGTGACGCTCACCCCGCACCCGACGCCGCAGTAGGAGCACACGGTGCGCACCTGCTGCGTCTGCCGGAGCACCGGCAGCGCACGCGTCGAAGAGGTGGCGCCCATGCATACGATGATCGGCGTCCGAGGTTCCGGGAGGTTTCCCGTGATGTTTCCCGCAGGTCACATCTCTCGCATCGGCGGGCTCGGCCGGTTGTGAGTGCGGGGCGTCAGTCCTGCGCCGGAGCGGAGCCGGCGGCATCCGTCTCTTCGGGGATGTCCTCGAACAGACCCGCCGGCGGGGTCACGGTGACGCGGCCCGCGGCGATGTCGACCTCGGGCACGATCGCTTTCACGAACGGCACGAGAACCTCGCGTTCGGCATCCATCCGGACGATCAGCAGGTCCTGTGCGGGCATGTGCTCGACACGTGCGACGCGGCCGATCACCGCACCGTCGCGGATGACGTCGAGACCGACGAGCTGGTGGTCGTACCACGCGTCGTCCTCGTCGGGCGCCTCCGCGGTGTCCTGGTCGATCCACAGGATGGCACGCACCAGCTCCTCCGCCTGAGAGCGATCCTCGACGCCCTCGAAGAACGCCACCGGGTGGCTGTTCATCCACCTGAACTCGCGGACGGTGAGCGGCTTGCCGTGCCACGGCGAGGATTCCGGCACCTGCAGGGTGAAGGTGGCGCCGGGGGCGAAACGGCCCTCGGGGTCGTCGGTGTACAGCTCGAGCTTCAGCGCGCCTTTGAGGCCGTGGGCTTTGACGAGGCGCCCGACGCGCAGCTGCGTCTTGCCGGCGGCCGGTCCACCCGGCGCACGACCCGACGGCGAGGTGCCGGGGGCGTTGTCCGGCACGTCAGTCATCAGCGACGTCGACGCGCACGCGCCGGCCGTCGGCGAGCGCGCTGATGAGCGTGCGGAGGGCTTTGGCCGTGCGACCGCCGCGCCCGATGACCCGTCCCCGGTCCTCCGGGTGGACGTGCACCTCGAGCACGTCTCCGCGCGGTGAGGCGGACGACTGGATACGCACATCCTCGGGGTGATCGACGATCCCCTTGACGATGTGTTCGAGCGCGGCGGCGAGCACTACTCTGCGTCGGTCTCGTCGGCGGCGGGCGCCTCGGCGACGGGCTCGTCGGCCTTCTTCTCGGCCTTGGGCTTGACGACGGACTTCTTGGCCGCGTCGATCTCGAACGCCGGCTTGGCCTCGGGGGACTTGACCGTCGAGACGGCGTCCTTGTCGCCCTTGAAGCGACCCCAGTCGCCCGTGAGCTTCAGCAGGGCGCGGACCTGCTCGGTCGGCTGCGCGCCGACACCCAGCCAGTACTGCGCGCGCTCGGAGTCGACCTCGATGAACGAAGGCTGCTCGGTGGGGTGGTACTTGCCGATCTCCTCGATCACGCGACCATCGCGCTTGGTGCGCGAGTCGGCGACGACGATGCGGTAGTAGGGCGCACGGATCTTGCCCAGGCGCTTGAGACGGATCTTGACAGCCACGATTCTCCTGAATGTGTGGGAAGCGGACGAACTGGACGTCCGGGAGCGTGGGGTGCACACCCGGAGGAAAGCTCTGAGATGGACGACGGGGCTGGATAGAGGGTCGAGCACCGCATCCGACCCTTTATTCTGCCAGATCGGAAGGGATGCCGCGAACCGGACGCGACGCGCCCGTGCGGGGGCGCTCGCGTGCCAGACTGTGCCTGTGACGGTGCCCTTCGCGACATCTGCGCGGTCGTCGGTCGGTCTCGAATGGGAGCTCATGCTCGCCGACGAGGTCGGCGGCGACCTGGTGCCGCGCGCTCCCGAGGTGCTGTCGGGCCTCGAGGAGGCCTCAGCGCTGGAGCGCTACACGGTGACCGGCGAGCTGCTGACGAACACGGTCGAGGTCACCAGCGGTGTGGGCCGCACGGTCGCCGCCGCCGTGGACGACATCGCCGACGCCATCGCCGCGGTGCGGACGGTCACCGATCCTCTCGGCATCGCACTGCTCTGCGCGGGCAGCCACCCGTTCGCCCAGTGGTTCGACCAGCAGGTCAGCGACAAGACCCGCTACCACAAGCTCATCGAGCGGACGCAGTGGTGGGGCCGGAACATGATGATCTGGGGCATCCACGTGCACGTGGGCGTCGACGACGTCGACAAGGTCTTCCCCATCATCAACGCTCTGTCGACGTATCTGCCCCATCTGCAGGCGCTGTCGGCATCCAGCCCGTTCTGGGCGGGCGAGCGCACCGGCTACGCCTCGAACCGCGCGCTGGTCTTCCAGCAGCTGCCGACCGCGGGGCTGCCGTGGCCGCTGGCCGATTGGGCGCAGTTCGAGGGGTATCTCGACGACATGGTGCGCACCGGCGTGATGCGGGACGTCTCGGAGGTGCGCTGGGACATCAGGCCGGCGCCGCGATGGGGCACGATCGAGGTGCGCGCGTGCGACGGGATGTCGACCCTTCCGGAGCTGGCCGCCGTGGCCGCCCTCGTGCAGGTGCTGGTGGAGCGCTTCTCGCGCGACCTCGACGAGGGGCGGGAGCCGGTCGTCCTGCAGCCGTGGTTCGTCCGCGAGAACAAGTGGCGAGCGGCCCGCTACGGTCTCGACGCCCGCGTCATCGTGGGTGCCGACGGCCGGCAGGCGGCTGTGCGCGATCATCTGCGACAGACCATCGCCGAGGTCGAGGACATCGCCGTCGAGCTCAAATGCGCCCGCGAGCTGGCCGGTCTCGAGCCGATCCTCTCCGGCGGCGCGAGCTACGAGCGCCAGTTGCGCGCGGCGGCAGCAGCCGACGGCGACCTGCGCGCGGTGGTCCAGCACCTCATCCGCGAGTTCCGCGCCGGGCCGACCCTGCGCGACCACCTGGCCGCGCCCGACCGCTGACGCGACGAGCGGTCAGCCGCGTCCGAGCATCTTCTGCAGCTCGGCCAGGTCCGCCTCGCTCGGCGTCCCCGTGCCACCGCCCAGGCCGAACCCCGACCCGGTCGGCTGAGCCGCGCGGTCGGCGGCGATGCCCGCGTTCTCGGCGGCGCGCTTGGCGGGGTTCCCCGACCGCGATCCGCCGCTCTTCTTCTGCTTGTTGCCGCGCTTGGCCGACGCGCCGGGCCGACCGGCGCCGGGGACCGGCCCCATGCCGGGGATCGACGGCACTCCGCCGCGGGCCACGGTCTTCATCATCTTCGCGGCCTGGTCGAAACGCTGCACGAGCTGGTTCACGTCGGTGACCGTCATACCCGAGCCCCGTGCGATCCGCAGCCGGCGCGAGCCGTTGAGGAGCTTGGTGTTGCGTCGCTCCGCAGGGGTCATCGAGCGGATGATGGCCTCGGTGCGGTCGATGTCGCGCTCGTCGAAGTCGTCGAGCTGCTGCTTCATCTGCCCCATGCCCGGGAGCATCCCGAGCATCTTCTTCATCGAGCCCATCTTGCGCATCTGCTGCATCTGCTCGAGGAAGTCCTCGAGCGTGAACTGCTCGGTCGCGAGCTTCTCGGCGACCTTCATCGCCTCTTCCTCGTCGAAGGCCTGCTGGGCCTGCTCGATGAGGGTGAGGATGTCGCCGAGGTCGAGGATGCGGCTGGCCATGCGATCCGGGTGGAACGGCTCGACGTCGTCGAGCCCCTCGCCGGTCGAGGCGAAGATGATGGGCCGGCCGGTCACGGACGCGACCGACAGGGCCGCACCGCCGCGCGCGTCGCCGTCGAGCTTGGTCAGCACGACTCCGGTGAAGTCGACGCCTTCCTGGAAGGCCTTGGCGGTGTTGACGGCGTCCTGGCCGATCATGGCGTCGATGACGAAGAGGACCTCGTCGGGGTCGGTCGCCGTGCGGATGTCGGCGGCCTGCTTCATGAGGTCGGCGTCGACGCCGAGGCGTCCGGCCGTGTCGATGATGACCACGTCGTGCTGCTGGCGGCGGGCGAGCTCGACTCCCTCGCGGGCGACGCGCACCGGGTCGCCGATCCCGTTGCCCGGCTCGGGTGCGTACACGGCGGCTCCGGCGCGCTCGGCGACGACCTGGAGCTGGTTCACGGCGTTCGGTCGCTGCAGGTCGGCCGCGATCAGGAGCGGCGTGTGACCGTCCTTCTCGAGCATGCGGGCGAGCTTGCCGGCGAATGTCGTCTTTCCCGATCCCTGCAGCCCCGCCAGCATGATGACGGTGGGGGCGGTCTTGGCGAAGCGCAGGCGGCGCTGCTCGCCGCCGAGGATCGCCACGAGCTCCTCGTTCACGATCTGGACGACCTGCTGCGCGGGATTGAGCGCGCGGTTCACCTCATCGCCGAGCGCGCGCTCGCGCACCTTCGCCGCGAAGTCCTTCACGACCGGCAGCGCGACGTCGGCGTCCAGCAGGGCGCGCCGGATCTCGCGGACGGTGCCGTCGACGTCCGCGGGGGTGAGCTGCCCCTTCTTGCGGAGGTTGCGGAAGGTCTCGGTGAGCCGGTCGGAGAGTGTGCCGAAAGTCGCCATGATCCCCCGATTCTAGACGAGCGGATGCCGCATCCCCCGCCGCGGGCTAGGGTTCGAGCTCCTGGAAAAGAGTCAGCTGCAGATCGGCCGGGCCGCGCAGACGCGCGTTCATCGACCGCCACGGCGTCTCGCGCGGCTGCGCTTCGACGGCGGCGCCGCCGGCGACGAGACGGCGGACGGCCGCCTCGGTGTCGCCGACCTCCAGCGCCAGCCGGATCCGGTCGCTCGCTCCGCCGTCCGTTTCCACGCGGTCGATGAAGTCCACCTGCGCGCTGTTGGCGATCTCGAGCGTGGCGCGACCGGCGTCGAGAATGGCCACGCGCGCGCCGCCTTCCGCCTCATAGGCCTCGGCCTGCGGCATCCCGACCACGTCGCGGTAGAACGACAGAGCCTCGTCGAACCGGTCGGCGCGCACGACCACCCGCAGCTGCCGCACCGCGCCGGCGCGAGGCAGTGCCGGGACGCCGGATGCCGCGTCCGCGGCGCGCGCCAGGAACCGCTCGAGCGAGGTGACACCGGCGCCGTCGTGCGCCCACGCTTCGAGGGAGGCCAGGACCGCGCCGCCCCAGGCCGCGCCCGCCACGTCGGCGTGGAGGCGGTCGGCACCCGCCCGCGCGAGGCGCTCGGCCACCGCGCGCGCGATGCGCGCCCGTCGCAGCGCCGCCTCTCCTGCCAGCTCGTCCGCCAGACCCATAGCGGTGGCGTTGACGATCGCGAGCGCCAGGGTGTCGGGGGCGAAGTCTGCGCCGAGGGCGATGACGGCGGCCCGGACGTCGGTGGCGGCATCCGGCTCCACGTCGTCGGCGAGGCGCGCCTCGAGCACGCCCAGTCGGTCGTCCAGACCCGCCCACAGGATGTCGGACTTGGCGCCGAAGTAATTGAAGAAGCTGGAGCGACTCACGCCCGCCCGTCGGGTGATGTCGGTGATGGAGGTCGCGTCGTAGCCCCGCTCGAGGAAGAGCTCGCACGCTGCCTCGGCGAGCATCTCGCGCGACGAGGCGCGTGGGCGTCCGCGCTTGGCCCCGGTGTCCACTCCTTCACCCTAGCGACACGCGTCGGAGGCATGGGGAGCCGGATCACGCCCGGTGACGTAATCTTGGACGCGATCCAGAAAGTCGCCACAAGCGAAGGGCCGTCATGATGCAGATCGAGACCGTCGGGCTCTCCCCCGACGTCGTGCCGTACCAGGAGGGGTGGGATCTGCAACGACGGATCCATGCCGAGGTCGTCGCCGGGTCCCGGCCCGACACGCTGCTGCTGCTGGAGCATGAGGCGGTGTACACCGCGGGCAGGCGCACCGCCGCGCACGAGCGCCCGACCGACGGCACGCCCGTGATCGACGTCGATCGCGGCGGCAAGATCACGTGGCACGGACCCGGCCAGCTCGTCGGCTACCCGATCGTCCGGCTCCCCGAGCCCGTCGACGTCGTCGCGCACGTGCGCCGCCTCGAGCGGCTCCTCATCGACGCGCTCGGCGCGCACGGGGTGGACGGCTACCAGGTCGACGGGCGCAGCGGCGTGTGGGTCAAGCGCCCGCTGTCCGAGGACAAGGTGGCTGCGATCGGCGTCCGCGTGGAACGGGGAGTCACGATGCACGGGTTCGCGGTCAACTGCGACAACAGCCTCGCCGGCTTCGGCGGCATCGTCCCGTGCGGCATCACCGACGCGGGTGTGACGACCGTCAGCGAGGTGGTCGGCCTCACGGTGACGCCGCGCGACCTCCTCCCCACCGTCTCTGCGGTCTTCGCCGCCGAGTACGCGGGGGTGGCGGCATGAGCGCGTGCGGCACACCCGTGTCCGGTCCTGCGGCCGCACCCGAGGGGCGGCGGATGCTGCGACTGGAGGTCCGCAACGCCCAGACGCCCATCGAGCGCAAGCCCGAGTGGATCAAGACGCGCGCGAAGATGGGCCCCGAGTACCAGGCGCTGCACTCGCTGGTGAAGACCGAGGACCTGCACACCGTCTGCCAGGAGGCGGGCTGCCCCAACATCTACGAGTGCTGGGAGGATCGCGAGGCGACCTTCCTCATCGGCGGCTCGCAGTGCACGCGACGGTGCGACTTCTGTCAGATCGACACCGGCAAGCCCGCCGACTACGACATCGACGAGCCGCGCCGCGTGGCCGAGAGCGTCGAGCGGATGCAGCTGCGCTACGCCACGGTCACCGGCGTCGCGCGCGACGACCTGCCCGATGGCGGCGCGTGGCTCCACGCCGAGACGGTGCGTCAGATCCACGAGCGCAACCCCCGCACGGGCGTGGAGATCCTCGCGACCGACTTCAACGGCGAGCCCACTCTGCTGGACGAGGTGTTCGACAGCCGGCCCGAGGTGTTCGCGCACAACGTCGAGACCGTGCCGCGGATCTTCAAGCGCATCCGCCCGGCATTCCGGTACGACCGCTCGCTGGGCGTCCTGACCCGCGCCCGCGCGGCGGGACTCATCACAAAGTCGAACCTCATCCTCGGGATGGGCGAGACACCGGAGGAGGTCGTCCAGGCACTGCAGGACCTCCACGACGCCGGAACCGACATCATCACGATCACGCAGTACCTGCGTCCCACCCCCCGCCACCTCCCGGTGGATCGCTGGGTGAAGCCGCAGGAGTTCGTCGAGTTCAAGGACGAGGCCGAGCGCATCGGCTTCCTCGGGGTGCTCGCCGGACCGCTGGTGCGGTCGTCGTACCGCGCCGGGCGGCTGTGGGCGCAGTCCATGATGTCGAAGGGCCGCGAGATCCCGCCGCACCTGGCCCATATCGCCGAGGGGGTCGACAGCGGATTCGCTCAGGCGGTGTGATCGCCGGAGCGTCCAGGGGCCCGTCAGTCGGCGCTCGTGACCGAGAGCACGGCACCGTCCGAGCCCAGGTTCACCAGCAGCACGTCGTCGGCGGCATCCGGGTCGAGCGCGTACTCGAGCACGGCGAAGGGATCCTCGCCGCCGTGCTCGTCCGCGAGGATCGTCATGCTCATCAGCTGAAGCGACCGGATGACATCGATGTGCACGTCGCCCGAGATGTCGACCAGCACGTCCTCGATCTCTTCACCCATCGCCTCCTGCTGCTGCAGGATGTACTCGGTCACCTCGCTCGTGCGATCGCTGAGCTCGTCGACCATGGCGTTGCGGGCGCTGAGGTCGATCGCCTCGATCGCCGAGATGAGTCCTGCGGCGACATCCAGCGCCGCCGCCGAGACGTCGTCCTGATCGGGCGCCGTCAGATCGACCGTGACGGACTGATCGCCCAGCTCTACGTTCTCGGACCAGAAGATCGATCCGTCGGGCCCTGATTCCAGAAGTCCGAAATAGTCGTGCTCGATCGCCATTCCCCCATGAAACCAGCCCCGGCGGCGCCGCGATAGCCCCGCGCGGGCGTGGCGCCGATCCCGGTTCGATCAGTCGACCAGAGCCGCCGCGAAGACGTGCGGCGTGAAGCCGGTGAGGTCGCCGATCCCCTCGCCCTGGCCGAGGAGCTTCACCGGGATCCCGGTCTTCTCCTGCACCGCCAGGACGAATCCGCCCTTCGCTGACCCGTCCAGCTTGGTGAGCACGAGACCGGTCACGCCGGCGTGCTCGAGGAACGCCTGCGCCTGCATCACGCCGTTCTGGCCGGTGGTGGCGTCCAGCACCAGCAGGACCTCGCTGATGGGAGCCTGCTTCTCGATGACGCGGCGGATCTTGGTGAGCTCGTCCATGAGCCCGCCCTTGGTGTGAAGGCGTCCGGCCGTGTCGACGAGCACGATCTCGGTTCCGGTCCGCTTGGCGTAGTCGATGGTCTGGAAGGCGACGGACGCCGGGTCCTGGCCTTCCTGCTGGGGCCGTACGATCGCGGCGCCGCCCCGCTCGGCCCACGTCGCCAGCTGGTCCACGGCCGCGGCGCGGAACGTGTCGGCCGCCCCCACCACGACCGAGCGGCCGTAACGCTGCAGGAACTTCGCGAACTTCCCGATGGTGGTGGTCTTGCCGACGCCGTTGACGCCGACGACGAGGACGACCGCGGGTCGCTCCGAGAGGCGCAGCGTCGTGTCGAACTTGGCGAAGTGCTCCTCGAGCGTCTCTCGCAGCATGCGCTGGAGGTCGCGGGGATCGGTCGTGCGGAACCGCTCGACCTTCTCTCGCAGCTCGTCGATGATGCGTTCGGTGATGTCCGGGCCGAAGTCGGCGGTCAGCAGCGCCGTCTCGAGGTCGTCCCACGTGGTCTCGTCGATGGTCGGCTTGACGAACATCCCGCGCAGGGCGCGGCCGAGCGACCAGGAGCTTTCAGCCATGCCTCCAGCCTATGGCTCAGGCGCCCGCGTGCTCGCGCACGCGCTGCCCCACCACCGCGGACACGCCGTCCTGCCGCATCGACACGCCGTACAGCGCGTCGGCGATCTCCATCGTCCGCTTCTGATGCGTGATGACGATGAGCTGGCTGCTCTCCCTCAGCTGCTCGAAGACGCCGAGCAGGCGACCGAGATTGGCGTCGTCGAGAGCGGCCTCGACCTCGTCGAGGATGTAGAACGGGCTCGGCCGCGCCTTGAAGATGGCGGTCAGCAGCGCGACCGCCGCGAGCGATCTCTCGCCGCCCGACAGCAGCGAGAGCCGTTCGATCTTCTTCCCGACGGGGCGGACGGCGACCTCGATACCCGTGGTGAGCGGATTGTCGGGGTCGGTGAGCGAAATGCTCCCGGTCCCCCCGGGGAACAGAATGGGGAAGACCTCGCCGAAGGCGACGCGGGTGTCTTCGAACGCCGCGAGGAAGATCGTCTGCATCCGCTCGTCGAGTTCGTCGATGATCGTCAGCAGATCCTTACGCGTCTGGGTGAGGTCGGCGAGCTGCTCGGTGAGGAACGCGTGACGCTGCTCGAGCGCGGCGAACTCCTCCAGCGCCAGCGGGTTGACTCGGCCGAGCTGCACCAGCTTGCGCTCCGCGTCCTGCAGTCGTCGACGCGCGGCGGCGCGATCGAAGGGTAGGGATGCTTCATCCACCGCGCCTTCCTCTGGCGCATCTTCCGCCGGAACAGGCTGATCGGGGCCATATTCCGAAATCAGAATAGTTTCGTCGAGGCCCAGCTCGGACTGCACTCTCTCGAGGAGACCCGTGACGTGGAGCCGCTTCTCGTGGATCTTCAGCTCCAGCCCGTGGACGCTCTCGGTGAGCGCGGCCAGGCGCTCGCGGGCGGACGTCTCCTGCGCGCGCAGACGCGAGAGCTCCGCGGTGATGGCGGTGCGCGCGCTCTCGCGCGCGGTCAGCTCGACCCGGGCCTGCGACACCGAGCGGTCGACCGAATCCAGCACGGCCGGCAGCTGAGCCAGCACGCCCTCGGCCACGTCGCGCTGCGCCCGGCGGATCACCGCGCGACGCTCGGCCTCCGCGGCAGCCTCGCGCTCGCGCTCGCGCTGGCGCTGCATCTGCACGACGCGCGCTTCCTCGGCGCGGATGCGCTCCCGCATCGTCTCGACGTCCAGTCGCGTGCGCATCTCTGCGTCGCGAGCGGCCTCGAGCGCTTCCAGAAGCCCCTCCCTCGCCGACGCGTCGAGAATCGGCCGCGGCGCTTCGAGTGCGGACGTCAGCCGATCCTGCGCGACGCGTGCCGACGCTGCCGCTTCGTCGACGGCGGCCCGCGCCTGCGCCAGCCCGGCTTCGAGCCGCTCGCACTCGGCGATCGCCGCCTCGTGGCGCACCGTCGCGCGGTTCACCTGCTCGGCGTGCGCGGCGAGGGCGGCATCGAACGAGCGCAGGGTGTGCAACGCCGTCTTCGTGCGCTCGCGAGCGGACGTCAGCTCGGACGAGGCGTCTGTCAGCCCCTCCCGGAGGGAATCGACGACGACGGCGAGCTCGTCGCGCCGCTCGGCGGCGGCATCCCGCTCTGCGGCCAGCTCCAGTCTGGATCTCGACGACCCCGTCCCGGCGCGGACGGTCCGTGCGGTGCAGACCTCTCCCGCGCGGGTGACCACCGTCGGATGCCGGCCGGCAGCGGCTTCGACGTCGATCGCGCGCCGCGCCTCGGTCAGATCCTCGGCGATGTAGACGCCCGCGAGGATCGCGGAGATCCCCGTGGGACCGGCCACGACATCCCGAGCAGCGGTCAGGCCCGATACCGCGGCCGGCTCCGGTGCGACGCCGGCGGTGGCGGCGGGGTCCGGCGCATCGGCGATCACGACATCGACCACGCCGAGCTCTGCGGTGCGAAGCTCCTCCGCCAGCCCGAACGCGTCCTCAGCGCCGTCGACCAGCACTCCCTCGGCCAGCGTGCCGAGAACAGCGGCGATCGCCGCTTCGAATCCGGCATCCACCTGCACGGCGTCCGAGACGAGCCCGCGCACACCGGCCCGGCCCTCGGCCAGCACGACGGCCGCCGCGCTCTTGACCTCCAGGGCGCGGGACAGGGCTGCGGTCTGGGCGGTGAGCGCTTCGACCTCGCGCTCGGCCGCGTGCAGTCGTTCCCGCAACGACGCGACCGTCCCCTCCGCCTTCGTCGCGTCCCGCTGGGCGCGCTCGTAGTCGGCCGCGTGCTCGGCGGAAGAGCCCTCCGGCACGAGGTCGGGATTCACGCCGTCCACATCGGCTTCGGCCTCGGCCCTGCGTGCGAGGGCCGCGTCCAGCGCCTTCTGCTGGCGTGCGACCGCAGCCTCGACGGCGGCGAGAGCGGATGCCGCGGCCTCGGCCGTTCCTCGCAGAGCGGTGAGGCGCATGTCGTGCTCGGAGACGAGGGCGCTCTGGGCGGCGATGTCGGAATCGAGCGCGTCGAGTTCGGCACGGGCGCGCATCACGTCCCGAGCGGCGTCGGCCGCGGCATCCTGCGCACCGCCGAGAGCCGTCGACAGCTCATCGACCTCGGCGCGCGCGTCGTCGATCATCCCCTGCGACACGGTCGTGCGCTCGACGCGGTCGTCGTCATCGTTGTCGGTCAGGAGCGCCAGGCGCTGGCCGGCGAGGTTGTACAGGGCCCGAAGGCGCTCCTGCGCGCGCTCGAGCCCGAACGCGACCCGCCGGGCGTCGTCGACCGCCTCGGACCTCTGCTCCGCCTCGAGTCGCTCGATCGCGCCCCGCGCGTTGGAGAGCTGGTCCTGCAGCACCATGCGCTCCGCGTGGCGCTCCTGCTCGTTGCGGGCATGGTCGGCCAGCTCAGCCCGCAGGGTGACGAGGTCGTCCGCGAGCAGCCGTGCCTTCGCGTCGCGGACGACCGCGGCGATCGTGGCCGCCTCGCGAGCGATCTCGGCCTGGCGGCCCAGCGGCTTCAGCTGCCGGCGCAGTTCCCCCGCGAGGTCGCTCAGCCGGGTGAGGTTGGCCTCCATCGCCTCGAGCTTGCGCAGCGTCTTCTCTTTGCGGCGCCGGTGCTTGAGGATGCCCGCGGCCTCTTCGATGAAGCCGCGCCGGTCCTCGGGTGTGGCCTGGAGGACGCTGTCCAGCCGCCCCTGTCCCACGATGACGTGCATCTCGCGACCGAGCCCCGAGTCGCTCAGCAGCTCCTGGACGTCGAGCAGGCGGCAGGTCTGCCCGTTGATGGCGTACTCGCTGGCGCCGTTGCGGAAGAGGGTCCGGCTGATGGTCACCTCGGCGTACTCGATCGGCAGGGCGCCGTCGGCGTTGTCGATGGTGAGCTGGACCTCGGCCCGCCCGAGGGGACCACGGGTCGCCGTCCCCGCGAAGATGACGTCCTCCATCTTGCCGCCGCGGAGGGTCTTCGCCCCCTGCTCCCCCATGACCCAGGCGAGCGCGTCGACGACGTTCGACTTGCCCGACCCGTTCGGCCCGACGATGCAGGTCACCCCGGGTTCGAGGGCGAAGGTCGTCGGCTGGGCGAACGACTTGAACCCTTTGAGCGTGACGCTCTTCAGGTGCATGGGCGCGCCCTCCAGCCGGTCGATTACCGACCTACGCTACCCGAGCGCGAGGGCAGCGCCCGGATGCCGGGCCGCGCAGCGACCGACGCGCCGACACGCCCGGGAGATCAGGCAATCTGAGAAAGTCCTTGACGTACGTCGCACCCTCGCGCTAATGTCCTCACCGCGTCTGAAGTCGAGAAAGGAGGTCCCCGATGGTGCTGATGAACCCCACCGGAGCGTTCGCTCCCGTTGCCCGTGTGTTCGCACTGGGGACCGACTCCTTCGACGTCTTCCCCGACGGTCGCGGCCACACCGCCTCCTGACCCCCGCTGGGGAGAGCTCCGCCCGTCTTCGGGCGTGACATCCCGCGCCGCCGCCTCGGCACCCGAGGCTCTCGGCGACTCTCCCCGCCCTGTTCGCGTCGTGCTGCGGCACGGCACCTCCGCCCGAGCCTGTCCGGCTCGGGCACCTCACCACCTCACATCGGAAGAGATCCATCATGAACACACTGCTCGCGCCGCAGCGCCCCTCGGGCATCCCCGATACGCTGCGGCTCCCCGGCCGCGACATCCGCGTCTCGCTGATCGACCGCCTCGCTCTGCGCATCGGTCTGCGTCTGCTCCTGTGGAGCACCCGCTCGCCGCGGCTCGCGGACGACCGCGGACGACACGCCGAGATCCGGCGGACACTGGCCGCCAACGAAGCGCGCGAACGCGCGTATCTGCGCGAGGCCTTCCTCGCACCCCGGCCGTGACGGCCACGGGGGTCGCCTTCCGGCTGCATGGACGGCGACCCCCTCTCCCCCGCTTGCTCGATCAACCCGAGGACCCATCGATCATGAACACGCTCACCTCCGTCGATTTCCGGCCGCTCCTCGTGCCGGCGACCATCGACGCCCCGGACGCCGCCGATTTCGTTGAGATGGTGCACGTCCGCAACCGGATCTACCGTGAGATCTCCGGCCACGACGATCACCGCATCGCCCCGGACGAGCTCCTGCCCCACTACCGGGTGACCGAGTACGAGCGCAGGCTCGCCTGGGTCATCGTCGACGACGGCGCGATCATCGGGCGGATCGGGGTCGACCTTCCCCTCGAGAACGACTCCAAGGTCGCGTTCTGGCTCATCGAGCTCCTGCGCGACGCGTGGGGCCGCGGCATCGGCTCCGCCGCCCACGACCTGGTGGAGCAGGTCGCGCGCGAGAACGGCCGCAGCGTCCTGCAGTCCTGGGCGGAGCACCCCGAGGCGCCCGGGCCCCGGCTGGCCCCGCCGACCGGGTTCGGCGAGATCCCCCGCGACCACGCCGCCCGCTTCTTCCTGAGTCACGGATACGCGCTCGAGCAGGTCGAGCGCAACAGCGCGTTCGATCTGACCGCGCCGTTCCGGACCGTCGAGCGCCTCCTCGCCGAGGCCGAGGCCGCCTCGGGCGACTACCGCGTCGTGCAGTGGTTCGCCCCCACACCGCCTGAGTACGTCGACGGGTACGCCTGGATGAAGTCGCGCATGGTGACCGACGCCCCCGCGGCCGGTCTGGAGTTCGACGAGGAGACGTGGGATGCCGCGCGCATCGCCGAGCACGACGCCGTCTACACCGACTCGGGCCGCACCCTGCAGGTGACCGCGGCGCAGCACATCGCGACAGGCGAGCTCTGCGCGTTCAACGAACTCGTCGTCGGCAAGGACCGGACCGAGGCGAGCCACCAGGAGGACACGCTTGTCCTCAAGCACCACCGCGGCCACAAGCTGGGCACCCTCGTGAAGTGCGCGGGTCTGCTGTCGTGGCGGGACGTGGCCCCGCTGTCGCCTCGCGTGATCACCTACAACGCCGAGGAGAACCGGCCGATGCTCGACATCAACGAGGCCATCGGGTTCGCCCCGATCGCGTACGAGGGCGCATGGAAGAAGGTGCTGACATGACCGTGCCTGACGGTGTGGTCATCGAGCGGGTCGTCGTCCCCGCGGCCATGGACGCTCCCGACGCGGCGGCTTTCGCCGACATGGCCGAGGTTCGCAACCTCGTCGCGCGCGAGCGCAATGGTCACGACGACTTCGCATACGCCGCGGAAGAACTCCTGCCCATCTGGCAGAACCAGGAGGACGTGGCCCACGCGGGCTGGATCGCGAGGCGGGAAGGGGTCCCGATCGCCCGCTTCGTGACCACCTTGCCGCAGGAGGCGGGGTCGGAGGTCGCGGAGTTCGCACTCGAGATCCGCGAGGCGGACTTCTCGCCCGAACTCGTCGACGCCGGATTCGCCTTCGTCGAGGGGCACGCCCGCGCTCACGGACGTCGCATCATGCAGGGCGAGACGGATCACCGCCCGGCGGACGGCGATACGGTCACGGCCGCGTCCGGGCACGGAGCGCTGCCCCGCGACGAGTACGCCCGAGCGTACCTCACCCGCGGGTACTCCCTGGAGCAGGTGGACCGGGCGAGCGCGTTCGACCTGCACGGGGATTGGGCTCGCGTGGAAGAGCTGGAAGGTGAGGCCCGGGCGGAGGCGGGCGGGTACCGGCTGGTGTGCTGGACGGTGCCGACGCCCGAGGAGTACGTGGCCGGCTACGCGGCTCTGATGTCACGCATGTCCACGGACGCTCCGAGCGCCGGTCTCGTGTGGGATGAGGAGCACTGGGACGCCGCCCGGCTGCGTCGGCACGAGAGGGAGATCCTCGACCGCGGCCGGTTCGGAAGCATCATGGCGGCCCAGCACATCGCCTCCGGTGAGCTGGTGGCGTTCACCGAGCTGTTCGTGGACTCCACGCGAACGGGCGTGACCGAACAGGCGGCCACCCTGGTGCGCCGTGAGGATCGCGGCCACCGCCTGGGTCTGTGGATCAAGGCGGCGAACCTCCTCGCCTGGCGAGAGGTCGCGCCGCGATCGCCGCGCGTGTCGACGATGAACGCCGAGGAGAACCGGCCGATGCTGGCGATCAACGAAGCACTCGGCTTCGTCGCGGTGTCCTTCACCGGCGGCTGGAAGAAGGTGTTGTCGGATTAGTCGCCGGTGCGCCTGCTCGCGGGTCGGCGCTGGCAGCGCGGGCAGAAGTGGCTCGATCGGTTCGTGAACGACACGCGGACGATCGGGCGACCGCACCGAGGACACGGCTCACCCGTGCGCCCGTAGGCGTTCAGCGAGTGTGCGAAGTACCCGGCCTGACCGTTGACGTTGACGTACTGCGCGTCGAAGCTCGTGCCGCCTTCGGCCAGGGCTTTCTCGAGCACGTGCCGGATCTCGGCGAGCAGGCGGTTCACCGCGCGCGTCGGAAGCTCCCGGGCCGGCGTGTCGGGGTGGAGCCGGGCAGCCCACAGCGACTCGTCCGCGTAGATGTTGCCGACACCGCTCAGGAGTGTCTGGTCCAGCAGGGCCCGTTTGATCGCAGTCGTGCGCGTGGCCAGCGTCGCGCGGAGTCCGCTATCCGAGAACGCCGGATCGAGCGGGTCGCGCGCGATGTGCGCGACCTGGGCGGGCACGGTCGCTTCGGGCGAGCCATGACCTCCGGCCGCGCCGTCGGAGGTGGAGGTGAGGTCGTCGACGGCGAGCGAGCCGAACGTCCGCTGGTCGGCGAAGACGACCGACAGGTCACCGTGGTCGGGATGCGCGAGGTCGAGGCGCACCCGCTCGTGGCGCTCGGGGGCGGCGCCGGTGGCGCGCAGCAGCAGCTGTCCGCTCATTCCGAGGTGACCGACCACCGCGTCACGGGCGGCCGGGCCGCCGTCGGCCGGTTCGAGCGGCAGCCACAGGAACTTCCCGCGCCGCACGGCGGCGCGGATGGTCCGCCCGGTGAGCAGCGACTCGAAGTCGACGGCGTCGCCGCGGTGCCGTGTGAGTGCGCGGTCGTCGAGCACGCTCACGCCGGTCACGGTCGCGCCGGTGACGGCGGGTGCGAGTCCCAACCGGACGACCTCGACCTCGGGGAGCTCAGGCACGGCCGCTGAGGTCGCGCCACGCGTGGAGCGCCGCCGCCATCTCGGCCTGCTTCTTGCTCGTCCCCGTCCCGGCTGTCTCGATGTCGCCGACCACGACCGTGGCCGTGAAGACCCGGTCGTGATCGGGTCCCGTCGCCGTCACGGCGTAAACCGGCGGCGGGAAGCCGCTGCGGGCCGCGAGTTCCTGCAGGGTCGTCTTCGGGTCGACGGCGGCGCCCACGCGCTCGGGATCCTCGAGCAGTGGGCGCACGAGTCTGAGGACGAGTGCAGCCGCGGCATCCGCCCCGGCCGACAGGTAGGCGGCGCCGAAGACGGCCTCCATCGTGTCGGCGAGGATGGAGTCCTTCTCGCGACCACGCGTGAGCTCCTCGCCGCGGCCGAGCAGCAGGTGCTCGCCCAGTCCGATGCCGCGGGCGATCTCGGCGAGCGCGACGGTCGAGACGACACCCGCGCGACGCTTGGCCAGGATCCCCTCGTCGAGATCGGGATACTCGCGGTACAGCTGTACCGTCACCGCCTGACCCAGCACGGAGTCCCCAAGGAATTCCAGACGCTCGTTGTGCGGTGCGCCACCGTGCTCGTAGGCCCAGGAGCGATGCGTGAGCGCCAGCGACAGAAGCTCGGGGTCGATGTCGACTCCGAGCTTCTGCGTGAGGGTGTGCACGGTGACCGGCGTGACGCCGCCATCCTGCACGGGTGTGACCTCGGTCACGATCCGCTGCCTGACGGGATCAGACGTCGGCGACCTTGCGGCCCTTGTACTCGAGGAACAGCTCCGTGCCCTGCGAGTCGGTGACGACCTTCGCCTGGTGCGGGCGGCTGTAGACGACCTTGCCGTTCTCGATGGTCTTGACCAGCGCGGGGGCTTCGGCCTTCCACTGCGCGCGGCGCGAGCGGGTGTTCGAACGCGAGACCTTCCGCTTCGGGGGGTTACCTGCCATGGCTAGCTCTCTTCTGTGTTCTCGACGCCGAGGCGTGGCGCTTCGTCGTCGTGGTCTGGGGTGTAGTCCTGGAGCGCGGCCCACCGCGGATCGATGGGCTCGCTGTCATGCGAACCGGTGCTTGTGGCCATCCGCTCACCCGTGGCCGGGTCGAGGCCGGGGCAATCCGGCTGGCACACCGGCTGAAACGGAAGCGATAGGACGATCGCATCCCTGACCGCGGTTTCAAGATCCACGTGGTCGTCTTGAACCTCGAAGTCAGTTGCTTCCGAGCCAGGATACGCGAAAAGCTCCTGAATCTCGACTTCGACGGGCGCGGCGATGTCGGTGAGGCAGCGTCCGCAGACGCCGCGGTACGTGCTGTCGATCGTCGCGGAGACCAGGATGCCCTCGTGGACGGACTCCAGACGCACCTCCAGGTCGACGGGCTCGCCCGCCTCGACGGCGACGAGCCCCTCGCCCCACTTCCCGGGGGCGGGCACCTCGAGCTCGTGCTCGCGCATCTCGCCGGAGCGGTGCGCGATGTCTCTCACCGGAAGGACGAACGGACCCGTCACATGCTTTCTGACCACGATCCACCATCGTACCGGCGGACGCGGCGTCGGGGCTCAGCCCTCGTCCGCGCCGGTGCTGAGGAAGCGGGCGACGGCCGGTGGCACGAAGGGAGACACGTCGCCGCCGAGCGCGGCCACCTGCCTCACCAGCGAACTGGAGACCATCGCGTGCGCAGGATCGGGGAGGAGGAAGACGGTCTCGACGTGCGCGAGGTGGCGGTTGACGATGGCCATCGGCGTCTCGTAGGCCACGTCGACCTGCGAACGGATGCCCTTGACGAGAACCCCCGCGTCCACGTCGACGGCGTAGTCGACCAGCAGTCCCATGCTCCACGACGCCACGACGACGTCCCCGTCGATGCCCTCGTCGGTGATCGACTGCTCCAGCAGGGCCAGGCGCTGCGCGATCGGCAGCATGGCCTCCTTGTCGGGGTTGTGCACGACCAGCACGTGCAGCTGGTCGTAGAGCGCGGCGGCACGGCGGATGACGTCGAGGTGGCCGAGGGTCGGCGGGTCGAAGGACCCGGGGACGACGGCGATCCGGCTGTTCACGATCGCCAGCCTAGCGAAGCGGCACCGGGAGCCGGCGTTGTCAGCTCTTCGCGAGGGCCGCGCGCTCCTGCATGCCGACGCGGCGGCTCAGCGCCGCGGCGAGCTCGGGGTGGCGGGTGAGGGCGGGGTCCTCGGCGAGCACCGCCGCGGCGGCCTCGCGCGCGCGCGCGATCACGTCGGCGTCCGTGACGACCCGCAGCAGGCGCAGCGACGACCGTGCGCCGGACTGCGCGTCGCCGAGCACATCGCCCTCGCCGCGGAGGGTGAGATCCACCTCGGCGAGCGCGAACCCGTCGAGGGTGGCGGCGACGGCGTCCACGCGATCGCGCGCCGGCGACCCCGCCGTGGACTCGGTGACCAGAAGGCACAGCCCGGGCACCCCGCCGCGCCCTACGCGTCCGCGCAGCTGGTGCAGCTGCGACACGCCGAAACGATCGGCTTCGAGGATGACCATCGTCGAGGCGTTCGGCACGTCGACCCCCACCTCGATCACGGTCGTCGCCACGAGCACGTCGATGTCGCCCCGGCCGAACGCCTGCATGACGGCGTCCTTGTGGTCGCTCGGCATCTTGCCGTGGAGGATCTCCACGCGGATGTCGGCGAACGCGGGATGGCGCTCCAGCAGCTCTCCGACCTGAACGACGCCCCACCGGGTGCGGTTCGTCGCGGCATCCTCGATCAGGGGGTCCGCGGTGTCGTCTCTGCTCTGCGCCTCGGCGTCGATGGACGGGCACACCACGAACGCCTGCCGACCGACCCGGACCTCTTCGGCGATGCGGTCCCACACGCGGGCGAACCATGCCGGCTTCTCGGCCAGCGGGGCCACGAAGGTCTCGATACCCGCACGCCCCGCCGGCATCGTGCGGATCGTCGACACATCCAGGTCGCCGAACACCGTCATCGCCACGGTGCGCGGGATCGGCGTGGCCGTCAGCACCAGCACGTGCGGCGACGAGCCCTTCGCGCGCAGCTGCTCGCGCTGGTCGACGCCGAACCGGTGCTGCTCGTCGACGACCACCAGCCCCAGATCGGCGAAGGTGGTGCTCTCGCTCAGCAGCGCGTGCGTGCCGACCACGATGCGCGCCTGTCCGGATGCCGCGCGCAGCGCTGCCTTGCGCCTTTCGGCCGCGGGGAGCTGTCCGGTGAGCAGTGTGGGCATCATCTCGGGCGCCAGGCGCGGCCCGAGCATGCGTGCGATGGAGCGCACGTGCTGGGCGGCCAGCACCTCGGTGGGGGCGATGAGCGCGGACTGGCCGCCGCTCTCGGCGACCTGCAGCATGGCCCGCAGCGCCACGAGCGTCTTGCCGGAGCCGACCTCTCCCTGCACCAGCCGGTTCATCGGCCAATCGCCTTCCAGGTCGCGCTCGATCTGATCGCCCACCGACACCTGATCCGGGGTACGAGGGAAGGGAAGCGCCTCGTCGAAGCCCTCGAGCAGGGCCCCGGGGACGCGTCGGGTCGCGGACAGGGCGCGGACGAAGGCCCGCTGCTGCAGGAGAGCGGTCTGGAGCAGGAAAGCCTCGTGCATCCTCAGGGTCTCGCGCGCCGGCTCGATCTGGTCGATGGTCTCGGGGCGATGGACACGTTCGACCGCCGTCCTCGCGTCCAGCAGCCCGTCGGCGGAGCGCACCGCGTCCGGGAGCGGATCAGGCACCTCGCCGAGGCCGTCGAGGACGAGGCCGACGATCTTCGCGACCTGCCAACTCGCGACCGTCGAGGTCGCGGGGTAGATGGGGATGGGGACCGTGGCGTACGAATGCGCGTTGACCTGGGCCTCGAGCTCGTCGTCGAAGAGCTCGTAGTCGGGGTGCGCGAGCTGGATCGCGCCGCGGTACTCCCCCACCTTGCCGGCGAAGATCCCGCGCCGGCCGGGGCGCAGCTCTTTCATCCGCCACGACTGGTTGAAGAAGGTCAGCGACAGCTCGCCGTTGCCGTCGCCGATGACGACCTCGAGGAGCGAGCCCTTCCGGTTCTGCATGCGGCGCTCGTTGACCCGGCGCACGTCGGCGACGATCGTGACGGACTCGCCCACCGGCAGGGAGGCGATGGGGGTGAGCTCCCCGCGACGCGCATAGCGCCGGGGATAGTGGGTGAGCAGATCGCCCACCGTCCGCATCCCGAAGGCCCGCTCGAGAGCGGATGCCGTCTTGCCGCCGACCGCGCCGTCCAGGCGGGAGTCGAGGGTGAAGGACGCCATGACGAAGAGTCTAGGCATCCGCTCCGACAGCGCCGCACGCGCGCGACGGGCCGGATCCGACATAGCGTAGGTGCGTGATCCGCTCTCTCGTCGCCCGCGTCTTCTGGGCTCTCAGCCGCTGGCGGCTCGCCACGACCCCTGCCCCGACCAGGCCCACCGTGCTCATCGGCGCCCCTCACACCTCGAACTGGGACTTCGTCCTCATGCTCGCCATCGCCTGGCGACTGAGGATCGACGTCCGCTGGCTGGGCAAGGAGAGTCTGTTCCGCAGCTGGCGCGGGCCGATCATGCGCGCGCTCGGCGGCATCCCGGTGGATCGCCGAAATCCGCAGCGGGTCGTCGCCGACGTCGTCGGCCGCATCCGCGCCGGCGAGGTGTTCGGGCTCGTCGTCACTCCGGAGGGGACCCGCGGCACGGGCGAGGACTCGTTCTGGAAGTCCGGGTTCTATCGCATCGCGCGCGACACCGGCATGCCGGTGACGCTGGGGTACGTCGATCGCACCACGATGACCACCGGTCTCGGGATCACCCTGGAGCTCACCGGGGACGTCGCTGCGGACATGGACCGCGTCCGCGCGTTCTACGCCGACAAGGCGGGGCTGCGTCCCCACCTGCGCACTGAGCCCCGGCTGCGCGACGAGACCGGGCACGGTACCGGCGCGCCGGTATCGTGAGCATGTGACGCGCATCATCTCGGGAGCGGCCGGTTCGCTCGCCCTGGAGGTTCCGGGCACCGGGACGCGCCCCACGAGCGACCGCGTGCGCGAGTCCCTGTTCGGAGCGCTCGAATCCGCCGATGCGCTCGCGGACGCACGCGTGCTCGACCTGTACGCCGGATCGGGTGCGCTGGGGCTGGAGGCGCTCAGCCGTGGTGCGGCGACGGCCGACCTCGTCGAGAAGGCGCCGCGCGCGGCATCCGTCCTCCAGCGCAACGCGCGCAAGGTGGCCGACGCATCGGGATCCTCCGGGGCCGTGCGCGTGCACCGCGCCACCGCGGACGCCTTCCTGCGGCTCGCCGGCACCGCGTTCGACCTGGTCTTCCTCGACCCGCCCTACGACCTCGGCGAGGCGGAGCTCACCGCGACGCTCGAGCTGCTGAGGCCGCGCGTGGATGCCGGCGCGACCGTCGTGGTCGAGCGCGCCGCGCGCTCCCCCGAACCCGCGCTCCCGGCAGGCCTCGTCCACGTCCGCCACAAGCGCTATGGCGACACGACGCTGTGGTGGCTCGCTCCGGCGTAGGGGTCATCCCCGCTCGGCATCCCAATCCCGGTACGGGTCCCAGCCGGTCCGCCCGTCGAGGGCCGACCCGTCGATCAGGAGCGGCGCGGCACTGCGCACGGTGACCACGCCGATCCGGCGGAAACCGTCGGGAAGCCCGACGTCGGCGGGGAACGTCGCCAGCAGCGCGTGGTCCTCACCACCGGCCAGCGCGCGTGCGGGATCCGGACCCAGGTGCTCCGAGGCCAGCGCGAGGCTGACTCCGGACGCGTCCGCCAGACGCGTGGCATCCAGTGCGAGGCCGTCCGACACGTCCATCATCGCCGTCGCCCCGCGCTGCGCCGCCTCCGCGCCACGGGCGATCGGAGGGTGCGGTCGCAGCTGGGCGTCGATCGCAGCGGCGTCCGCCCCGGCGCGGGCGGGATCGAAGCGGACCGGGTGACCCCCGGCATCCGTGAATCGCGCGAAGAGCGCGGCGAGTCCGGCAGCGGCCGATCCCGTCTCACCCGCGATGGCGACGACGTCACCGGGTCGTGCACCCGAGCGGAGGACCGGCTCACGACCGTCGAGCGAACCGAGGGCCGTCACCGCGATCGTCAGGGTGTCGGACACCGTGAGGTCTCCACCCTCGACGGCGCATCCCGGTGAGAGTCGGGCGCAGGCCTGGCGCAACCCGTCCGCGAACTCCGCAACCCACGACAGGCGGGTGTCCTCGGGAAGGGCGAGAGCGACCAGGAGGGCGGTGGGCCGGGCGCCCATCGCGGCAACGTCGGCGAGGTTGACCGCGGCCGACTTCCATCCGAGGTCGAACGCACGCGACCACGACAGGCGGAAGTCCGGCCCGTGCACCAGGGTGTCGGTGGTGGCCACCACGCGGCCGTCCGGTGCCGCGATGACGGCCGCATCGTCCCCCGGGCCGACGAGCGCGGACGAGGGTCCGAGCCGCCCCAGGACCGTGCGCAGCACGTCCCCCTCGGACAGGTCGCGGACGGTCGGGTCGGTCGCGGTCATCCCTCCACGGTAGTGCGGCCGGACGGTGCCGACGGGAGGGTTAGCCTGGAACGGTGCCCCGCCCTGCTCGCCTGCCCGTCCTGGTCGTCGTCGCAGCGCTCACGGCCGGTTTGGCCTCGTGCAGCTCCAGCGTCGCGATGGAGCCGGCTGATGCCGCCGACGACCCCGCGTGCGCGGACGTGACCGTCCGCCTCCCCGCCGACGTCGACGGGCAGCCCCGCCGCTGGACCGACGCTCAGGCGACCGGCGCATGGGGGGACCCCGCCGCAGTCCTGCTGACGTGCGGCATCGCCCCGCCCGGCCCGACGACCGACCGGTGCATCACCATCGGCGGCGTGGACTGGCTCGTCGACGAGTCCGAGTCCCCCCGCTTCCGGCTGACGACCTACGGCCGGACCCCCGCCGTCGAGGTGTACCTCGACAACGAGGTCGTCTCGCCCAACGAGGTGCTCGACGCCGTCAGCATCGCGGTGGGCACCCTGCCGCAGACCGGTGCCTGCACCGATCCCGAGGGGCTCGAGCCCGACGCCTAGGCGGCCGCGCGCTCGAGTGCGGTGTCGATGAGGTCCGAGATGAGCTCGGGGTAGGTCATGCCGGATGCGATCCAGCAGGTCGGGAACATCGAGATGGGCGTGAAGCCCGGCATGGTGTTGACCTCGTTGACGTAGAACTGCGTACCGGTGAAGAAGAAGTCCACGCGCGCGAGCCCTTCGCCGCCGACGGCCTCGAAGGCTCGCGCGGCGATCCGCTGCATCTCGGCCAGCTCGCCGTCGTGCAGGTTCGCGGGGCACACGAGATCGATGCCGGGCGCGCCGAGGTACTTGGCCTCGAAGTCGTAGAAGTCCCGGCCCGAGATGACGATCTCGCCGGCGACGCTGACGCGCGGATGCCGCCCGCCACGCCCTTGCAGCACGCCGCACTCGAGCTCTCGACCCGTGATCGACTCCTCGATGAGGACGGTCCCGTCCTCGTCGAAGGCCGTGTCGAGCGCCGCTTCGAGCTCGGACCACTCCGTGACCTTCGAGACGCCGACGCTGGAGCCGGCGCGCGCGGGCTTGACGAACACCGGGAGGCCGAGGGAGCGCACGCGGCCCTCCCAGAGCGCACGGTCCCGATCCCGGGCCGCCCGCGTCAGGGTCACCCAGGGGACGACCGGCACGCCGGCGGCCTTGAGGATGCTCTTGGTGGTGTGCTTGTCCATCCCGATCGCCGACATCAGGACCCCGGCACCGGCGTACGGGATGTCGAGGAGTTCGAGGAGGCCCTGGATCGTGCCGTCTTCGCCGAAACGCCCGTGGAGGATGGGGAGCACCACGTCGACCTCACCGAGGGACCGCTCTCCGGTCCCGTCCACGACGGTCAGCTCGCGGGAGCGTGCGGAATCCGGCCAGCGCACGCGAGTGCCGTTGTCGACGACCTCGGGAAGACGTTCGGGGTCGAGCGCGAACTTGTCGGGATCGTCGTCTTCGAGGACGTACGCGCCGTCGCGGGTGATGCCGATCGGGATCACCCGGAAGCGCTCACGGTCGATCGCCCGAAGGACCCCTCCCGCCGTTGCGGAACTGATCGAGTGCTCGCTGGAGCGACCGCCAAAGAGCACCGCCACCGCCGGCCTGTCCATTCTGCGTCCTCTCCCCCTGGGGGGTGTCGTCGTCTGTCGTGAGGTGCGGTGCGATGTCCCGAGGGTCCATCGTGCCGTCCAGCACCATCTTCACCTGCTCCACGATCGGCATCTCCACACCGACCTCGCGGGCCAGCTGCAGGACGGGCGCGACCGACGCGAGTCCTTCCGCCGTCTGCTGCATCTGCTTCACGACGTCATGGAAGTCGTAGCCCTGACCCAGCAGACGCCCCGCGGTGTTGTTGCGGCTGAGCGGCGACTGGCACGTGGCGATCAGATCGCCGAGTCCGGCCAGGCCCTGCAGCGTCTCGGGGTGAGCGCCCTGCGCCACCGCGAAGTCGGTCATCTCGACCAGCCCGCGCGTGATGATGGAGGCCTTCGTGTTCTCGCCGTACCCCACCCCGTCCACGATGCCGATGGCCACGGCGATGAGGTTCTTCAGCACGCCGCCGAACTCGGTGCCGATGACGTCGGTGTTGACGAACGAGCGGAAGTAGCGGTTGCGCGCCCGTCGTGCGACGGCGTCAGCGGTCTCCTGGCTCGTCGAGGAGATCACCGCCGCGGTCGGCTGCTCCCGGGCGATCTCTAGGGCGAGATTGGGGCCCGAGGCGACGGCGATGCGTGATGGGTCGCAGTGCAGCTCCTGCTCTATCACCTGGCTCATGCGCAGCCCCGTGCGGCGCTCGACGCCTTTCATGAGCGAGACGATGGGCGCGTCGGAGTCGGCGACCAGGGCGCGGACGGCCTTGAGGTTCTCGCGCAGCGCCTGGCTGGGCACCGACAGGTAGACCTGCTCGGCACCCGCGAGCGCCTCCGCGAGGTGATGGCTCGCCGACATCTCGCGCGGCAGATTGATGCCGGGCAGATATCCGCTGTTGCGCTTGGCCTCGTTGATCTCGTGCGCGAGCTCGGGCCGGCGCGCCCACATCGTGACGTTCGCCCCGCCGTCGGCGAGGATCTTGCCGAAGGTCGTCCCCCAGCTGCCCGCTCCGATCACGGCGACGCGAGGACGGGCCGCCTCCGACCGCTGCGCTTCGGATCTACGACTCAAGGCGACCGGTCTCCCTCTGTCCGTGGTCGGACGGATTCCACCGTGCGGGGGGCGCGGGCGTACCGCGCAGATGCGACAGCAGCCCGGCGATGTCGGCCATGACGACATCCGTCGCGGCCACCAGCTGCGCGCTCTGGGTCGGCTCGCTTGTGAATCGGCCGAGGTCCACGGGATCCCCGAAGACCACCTTGACCGGGCGCCGCAGCGGCCACAGCCGCAGCTTGCCGTACCGGGGAAGGATCTGCTGCGCACCCCAGTGAGCCATCGGGATCACCGGGATGCCTCCGGCCAGCGCCAGGCGAACGGCGCCGGTCTTCCCCCGCATGGGCCACAGGTCGGGCTCGCGCGTGAGGGACCCCTCCGGATAGACGATCACACCGCGGCCGTCGGCCACGAGGGCGCGTGAGAGCTCGAGAGTCTGCCGTGCCGAGGACGCCGACGACGACCGTGCCACCGGCACCATCCCGGTGCCGCGGAGGATCCACCCGAGGACCGGTACGCGGAACAGGCTCTCCTTCGCCATGAACCGGGGCGCGCGGCCCGCCTTCCATACGGCCAGCGCCACCACGAGGGGGTCGGCTTCGGAGTAGTGGTTCGGGGCGAGGACGTAGGCGCCTTCGCGAGGGAGCTTGTCCGCCCCTTCGATCTCGAGCTTGAACAGCAGCGAGATGAGCGGGGCGACGACGGCGGCGACCGGCCAGAAGAAGCTCGGACGGCTCTTCTCACGGGACGCCCGCGGCATGCGGGACGCGGTGCCCACGCGTCAGCCGATGACGTCGAAGTCGGCGCCGAGCGCGGCGAGCTTGGTGAAGAACTTCTCGTACCCGCGCCGGATGATGCCGACGTTGCGCACGATCGACTCCCCCTCGGCCGCCAGCGCGGCGATGACGTAGCTGTACCCGCCGCGGAGGTCGGGCACCTCGACGTCCGCGCCGTGGAGCGGGGTGGGTCCGTTGATCACGGCCGCCTGCTCCAGTGCCCGTCGGGGGACCCTGCGGTCGGTGCTGGCGATGCCGTCGGGGTGCACGACGATGTCGGCACCCATCTGCACGAGCGCCTCGGTGAAGCCCAGGCGGTTCTCGTACACCGTCTCGTGGACGATCGAGCGCCCCTCGGCCTGGGTGAGGGCGACGATGAGCGGCTGCTGCCAGTCGGTCATGAAGCCGGGGTGCACGTCCGTCTCGACGACCACGGGCTTGAGCGCGCCGTCCCTGCGGAACTGGATGCCGTCCTCGCGAACGTCGAACCAGCCGCCCGCCTTGCGGAAGACGTTGAGGAACGTGAGCATCTCCTGCTGGCGGGCGCCGCCGACGAAGATGTCGCCGTCGGTGGCGAGGGCGGCGCAGGCCCACGAGGCCGCCTCGTTCCGGTCGAAGATGCAGCGGTGGTCGTAGCCACGGAGGGTGTCGACCCCCTCGATGAGGATGACGCGGTTCGGCTCGTAGGAGATGATCGCGCCCATCTTCTGCAGCACCGCGATCAGGTCCATGATCTCGGGCTCGATGGCGGCGTTGCGCAGCTCGGTCACCCCGCGCGCCTTCACGGCGGTCAGCAGCACCTGCTCGGTGGCGCCCACGCTCGGGTACGGCAGCTCGATCTTCGCGCCGGTGAGGCCGTCCGGAGCCGTGATGCGGATGCCCTCGTAGCTCTTGTCCACGATCGCACCGAACGCGCGGAGCGCGTCCATGTGGAAGTTGATCGGGCGGTCGCCGATGCGGCATCCGCCGAGGTCGGGGATGAGTGCTTCGCCGAGGAGATGCAGCAGCGGCCCGCAGAAGAGGATCGGGATGCGCGATGCACCGGCGTGCGCGTCGATCTCCTCGAAGTGCGCCGAGACGGCGCCGCTCGGGTCGAACACCATGCTGCCGGGCTCGTCGCCGTCGGTGACGACGACGCCGTGAACCTCGAGAAGGGAGCGCACGACCTGCACATCGCTGATGTCGGGAACGTCCCGCAGCGTGCTGGAGGTTTCGCCGAGGAGCGCGGCGACCATGGCCTTGGTCGCGAGATTCTTCGCACCCTTGACCTCGACGCGGCCGGTGAGGGGTCGCCCTCCTCGGATCCGAAGCGTCTCGCCGGACACTTCCCTCTCCTCCGCCGTGGCGGCGTCGTCAACGCTGAGAAGCGACTTCATCCGGTGGACCTCACTTGTGTCATCGAGGGTGGCTTGGGGGTGCGGGGTGACCGTGGTGCGGTCTGGCACCTGGCTTAGCGGACGGGGAGCGTCCTGGGCCGCCATGCCTCGCGGCGAGCCTCGAACTGCGCGATCTCGTCTTCGTTGCGCAGCGTGAGCCCGATGTCGTCGAGCCCTTCGAGAAGCCGCCACCTAGTGTAATCGTCGATCTCGAAGCCGACCTGGACGTCGCCCGCACGGGCGGTTCGGGCTTCCAGGTCGACCGTCATCCGGATGCCGGGATCAGCGTCGATCGCGGACCAGATGCGCTCCAGATCCTCCTCGGAGATGACGCCGGTGACAAGTCCCTGCTTACCGGCGTTGCCGCGGAAGATGTCGGCGAACTTCGGGCTGAGCACGACGGAGAAGCCGAAGTCGCGCAGCGCCCACACCGCGTGCTCGCGGCTGGAGCCGGTGCCGAAGTCCGCGCCGGCCACGAGGATGCTGGCGCCGGCGAACGCGGGCTGGTTCAGGACGAACTCGGGGTCCTGGCGCCAGTTGGCGAAGAGGGCGTCTTCGAAGCCCGTCTTGGTCACGCGCTTCAGGTAGACGGCGGGGATGATCTGGTCGGTGTCGACCGCCGAGCGCTTCAGCGGTGCGACGACACCGGTGTGCGTGGTGAACTTCTCCATGTCAGACCTCCACTCCGGTCGGCGCCGGCAGATCCGCGGGACTCGACAGCGTGCCGCGGACCGCGGTGGCGGCCGCCACCAGCGGAGACACCAGGTGGGTGCGTCCGCCTTTGCCCTGCCGCCCCTCGAAGTTGCGGTTCGACGTCGATGCGCAGCGCTCCCCCGGCGCGAGCTGGTCGGGGTTCATGCCCAAACACATCGAGCAGCCGGCGAAGCGCCACTCGGCACCGAAGTCCGTGAAGACCTTGTCGAGCCCCTCGGCCTCGGCTTCCAGACGGACCCGCGCCGATCCGGGAACGACCATCACCCGCACGCCGTCGGCCTTCTTGCGTCCCTTGATCACCGACGCGAAGGCGCGGAGATCCTCGATGCGGGAGTTGGTGCACGAGCCCATGAAGACCGCGTCGACCGGAATGTCCTTCATGGGCGTTCCCGCCCGCAGATCCATGTACTCGAGCGCGCGTTCGGCCGCTGCCCGCTCATTCGGGTCGGTGATCGCAGCCGGGTCGGGAACGGAGTCGCTGAGCGACACGCCCTGCCCGGGGTTGGTGCCCCACGTCACGAAGGGCTCGAGCTCGTCGGCGTCGAGGTACACCTCGGCGTCGTACACGGCGCCCTCGTCGGACGGGAGGGTCCGCCAGTACGCGACCGCGTCCTCCCAGTCCTGCCCCTCGGGCGCGTGCGGCCGGCCCTTCAGGTAGGCGAAGGTGGTCTCGTCCGGAGCCACCATGCCCGCTCGCGCGCCGGCCTCGATCGACATGTTGCAGATCGTCATGCGACCCTCCATCGACAGCCCGCGGATGGCGCTGCCGCGGAACTCCAGGACGTAGCCCTGGCCGCCGTTCGTGCCGATCTTGGCGATCACGGCGAGGATGATGTCCTTCGCGGTGACGCCGGGACGGAGCGCGCCCTCGACGGTGATGGCCATCGTCTTGAAGGGCTTGAGCGGCAGCGTCTGCGTGGCCAGCACATGCTCGACCTCGCTGGTGCCGATTCCGAACGCCATCGCGCCGAAAGCACCGTGCGTCGAGGTGTGGGAGTCGCCGCAGACGACGGTGATGCCCGGCATCGTGAGTCCGAGCTGCGGACCCACGACGTGGACGATCCCCTGCTCCTTGTCGCCGAGGGAGTGCAGCCGCACACCGAACTCCGCGGCGTTGCGCCGCAGCGTGTCGATCTGCGTACGACTGGTCAGATCGGCGATCGGCTTGTCGATGTCGAGGGTCGGGGTGTTGTGGTCCTCGGTGGCGATGGTGAGGTCGAGGCGGCGGACCGGGCGGCCCTCGGCGCGGAGGCCGTCGAAGGCCTGGGGGCTGGTGACCTCGTGCACGAGGTGCAGATCGATGTAGATCAGGTCGGGCTGCCCGCCCTCGCCCTTGACGACGAGGTGGTCGTCCCAGACCTTCTCGGCCAGGGTGCGAGGGTGATCGGGGATCGCTCGCGCGTCGGGTGTGATGCTCATGTCAGTCGTTCTCCTCGGATGGAGACCCTCTCGACGGGAGGGTGCCCAGAAGTGGTGGGCCCGCGACGAACTCCGCGACGAGTGAGGCCTGGGAACTAGGACTCGTCGCGGCCGCTAAGGAGGAGAGCGTTCCGCACGCGGGCTAGGTTACCACCGTCGACCGCGCGGTCCGCTCAGCGCTGATCGGGCGCGGGCGGCTGTTCGACGGTGGCGGGGGTGCCCTTCTCGTCGGCGACCGCGGCCGCGGCCTCCTCGGCGCGGGTGTGGCCCGAGCCGTCGGGCAGATCCTGCGGCCGCGGAGCGGCGGCACCGCCCGAGGAGACGGCCGTGGCCTCGCGACGGGAGGACAGCAGGCTCGCGCCGGTGGCGACGACCATGGCGGCGATGATGACCCCGAGCGAGACCCACGTGGAGATCTCCGGCGCCCACTCCACGTGCTCCCCGCCGTTGATGAACGGCAGCTCGTTGACGTGCAGGGCGTGGAAGAAGAGCTTCACACCGATGAAGGCGAGGATGAACGCGATGCCGTAGTGCAGGTACTTCAGGCGATCGAGCAGGCCGCCGAGCAGGAAGTAGAGCTGACGCAGGCCCATGAGGGCGAACAGGTTCGCCGTGAAGACGATGAACGGGCTCTGGGTGATCCCGAAGATGGCCGGGATGGAGTCGATCGCGAAGACGAGATCGGTGAAGCCGATGGCGATGAAGACGAGGATCATCGGCGTCCACATCCGCTTGCCCGCGACGACCGTCCGCAGCTTGGAGCCGTCGTACTCGTCGCTGATGTCGATGAACCGGCGGAGGAAGCGCACGATGCCCGTTTCAGCGTGCGCATCGTCCTCGTGTTTGCCGGGGAAGGCCTGGCGCCACGCGGTGTAGATGAGGAACAGGCCGAAGAGGTAGAAGATCCAGCTGAAGTTCTCGATCAGCGTCGCGCCGAGCAGGATGAAGATGCCGCGCAGGACGAGGGCGATGATGATGCCCACCATGAGCACTTCCTGCTGGTAGCGACGCGGCACGGCGAACTGGCTCATCAGGAGCACGAACACGAAGAGGTTGTCGACCGAGAGGCTGTACTCGGTGAGCCATCCCGCGATGAACTCCCCCATCGCGTCGGGACTGCGCGTCACCCACAGCATCACCACCGAGAACGCCAGCGCCAAGGTGACGTAGAAGACCACCCAGAGGGTCGCCTCCTTCATCGAGGGGATGTGCGGCCGCTTCAGGATCAGCAGCAGATCGGCGATGAGGATGACGCTCAGCACGACGAGCGCGCCGATCTGGAACCACAGGGGGATCTCGAAGCCCATGGGAGCCTTTCGAACGGGGAGGGGAGAGATCCGAGGATACCGCGTGCACCGCCGCGGACCGACGTGAGACGGATGCCGCTGGGCGCACACTCTTGAGGTGAGAGACAATGAGCACACGACACCGCCGTGTGCGCGGTGACGAGCCGGGGACGGGATGACCGACGACACGAGGGATGACGGCGAGCTGGTTGCCCTGGCCGCCGGAGGGAGCGAGCACGCCTTCCGTCAGCTCTACCGCGCCTACGTGCGGCCGGTCTACTGGATCGCCCACCGGCTCGTCGGCACGCCGGCGGACGCCGAGGACGTCACGCAGGAGACCTTCCTGGTGGCGTGGCGGAAGCTGCCCGATCTGGAGCTGGCCGGCGAATCGCTCCTGCCGTGGCTGGCGACGATCTGCCGGTTCCAGGCGGCCAACAGGGCCCGGCGCCAGAAGCGCGACCGGGAGCATACCTCCGCCGCGGCCGACGAGTCGCTCCCCGCGACCGTCGATGTGGAGCAGCAGGTCATCGACGACGACCTCGTCGCCCGCATCCTGCACGAGGTGGCCGCGCTGAGTCCGCTTGATCGCGAGATCTTCCGCCTCTGCGCGGCGGAGGGCTACGGCTACCAGGCCGCCGCCGACCGCCTCGGCGTCGCGCACGGCGTCGTGCGCAATCGTCTCTCCCGGATCCGCACACGTCTGCGGACGAGCGTGAAGGAGAGCACATGAACACGCGAGAGCCGCAGACCGCACTTCCCGCACTGTCCGAAGAGCGCGTGGCCGCGATCGAGGAGGCACTGTTCGCGGACATCGCACGCGAGCGGCAGGGCGAGTCCGTCCGGCGCCGCCGGCGCGGACGCTGGTGGGTCGCGGGCGGCGCCGCCGCCGCCGTGATCCTCATCGCGGCGGTCATCGCCCCGAACCTGTCGGGAGTCGTCGGCGTGGGCGGGTCGTCGGGAGGCGACGCGGTCGCTCCCGAGATCGCGCCGGGATTCGCCGGTGACGGCGACTCCGGCGGCGCCGTGGATGCCGCCGACGGCGGCGGAGCGGCCACGGAGGACTCCGGCGACGACGCCGCCGGCGAACGGGAGATGATCACGACGGCCTCCGCCACGCTGGTCGTGGCGGACGTCGGGGATGCCGCCCGCGCGATCGGCGAAGCCGCCGAGAGCCGTGACGGCTACGTCGAGTCCTTGAACGTGGATGCGGCCGCCTCGGAGGTTCCCGAGGGCGCCGAGCCCGGGATGACCGACGACCAGGGCGTGTCGTACCCCTACCCGTACCCGCCGGGAGGAGCCTGGATCACCGTTCGCGTGCCCGCGGAAGCCCTCACCGGACTGATCGACGAACTCGATCGCCTCGGGGAGGTCACGACGTCCACGATCTCGCGGCAGGACGTCACCGATCAGGCCATCGACCTGCGCGCACGGATCGACGCGGCGCAGGCCTCGGTGGACCGCCTCATGGACCTGATGTCCGAGGCGGGCGACCTCTCGGACCTGATCGCGGCCGAAGCTGCGCTGTCGGAGCGCCAGGCCATGCTCGAGTCGTACCAGCAGGAGCTGGAGTGGGTCGAGCGGCAGGTGGCGATGTCCTCGCTGACGGTCTCGCTCACCCCGGACGTCGAGATCGTCGAGGCCGATCCCGCCGGCTTCGGCGACGGACTGGCCGCAGGATGGAACGGTCTTATCGCGACCCTCAACGGGATCGTCGTCGCGCTCGGCTTCCTGATTCCCTGGATCGCCGTGGTCGGTGCGGGGGCGCTCATCGTGTGGGCGGTCCTGCGGGCGGTGCGCGGTCGTCGGCGCACGGGGGACGACGCCGCCGCGGAGTGAATGCCCCATCCGAAAGTCGCACGGCTCCGAAGAGAGCGTGGCACCCGGTCACCCAGACGACGACCGCCGTCGGCCGAGGTCGCTCTGTACGAAGGAGTACGCGATGTTGAAGAAGACATGGGGAATGGCCGCCGGCACGGCGCTGGTGGCAGCGATGGTCCTCGGGGCCGCCGGGGGCGCGTCCGCAGCGCATGACGACAACCCGTCGCCGAAGGTCGGCAGCTACACCTACGGACTCGCCTCGATCCAGCCCGCCGCGGTGCCCGGGGGCGATGCCTCCGGAACGACGCGGGTGAAGGCGCTTCCGAACGGCAAGCTGCAGGTGACGGTCGAGGCGTGGGGCCTATCCCCCAACCTGCCCCACGCCATGCACCTCCACGGCGTCGACGGCCCCAGCCTCGATCAGGGCTGCCCCGGGCCCGCCCAGGCCGGAGAGGACGGCGTTGTGACCGTTCTGGACGGCGTGCCCTTCTACGGCGGCATCCTCACCTCGCTCACCAGCACGGGCGACGTCACCCCGGCGTCCGCGCTCGCCCTCGACCGGTACGCGACGGCGGACGCCGACGGGTACCTGTACTACCAGCGCACGCTCTCGAGCCCCGAAGGGTACGCCAACGCCGACACGGTGCAGGTGATCGTCCACGGCATCGACTTCGACGGCAACGGCATGTACGCCTTCAACGCCGACGACCCGTTCGCCAGCCGGTCGTCCTCGCTCGGCGCCGGGATCCCGCTCGAGGCGACCGTGCCGGTCCTGTGCGGCGGCATCGCGAACTGACCCGAGGAAGACAGAAGAGCCGGTCCTGTGGACCGGCTCTTCTGGTTGGTGACCCCAGCGGGATTCGAACCCGCGTTACCGCCGTGAGAGAGCGTTTTCGGGCCACATCCGCATGTTTGCGCGGACGAGAACTGTTGTTTTTATGCGGATTCTTGCACCTGTGTATCGACACATGTCGGTTTCAAATGTGGGCAAAATGTGGGCAAACGCCAAGTTACCGCCCCATCTCGATAACATCTGGGATGTCACACGACGGCCCAAGGGACGACTCTTGCGTCATAGGCCGATTGATGGTCCGCCGGGACTGGAGGGTCCACTGTGTGGCCGGCTGGGGTCGTACGGTCCGGCACCGGGGAAGTACCGGTCGACGGTTGGTGCTCGCCGGGGCTCCTGGATTCGGACCTCCGGCGCAAGGCCGATATCGCGCGCGCGACTCATGAAGCGCGTCGCAGTGCTCTGACTGATCTTCAGAGTGTCGGAGACGAGCTTGAGCGGAGGGTAGCTGAGAGCGGTCGCGACGCGGTAGATCGCGATCGCGTCGAGGATGGAGTCTCTTTGCTCGCGTCCTTCCCGAGCGAGTTGGCGAGCGAGGAACACTCGGGCACCGATGGGCTGGCTCTCGCCGACATCCACTGTGACCACATCGAGTGCTGAATTCGTCATGATCCAGTGCGTGCGGACTTCACGCAGCACCTGGCTCGTGATGTCGACGCCTCCCCCCTCGCGCTCGAGGGCGGCGAATGCGACAGCGGAGCGACCGAGTGCTGCATCCCACTCCACGCGTACCGTGATCGTGCCAGGGACATCCTTTTCGCCCGATACGCGTGCGTGCCACGATCGCGGCACGCTCACTCCGCTCCCGAGATCGATCCGCTCGTCACCGATGTCGTACGTCTGCAGCTCCGCCATGGAACCCACTATTCCACTCCGCCGGAGAATTCGCGAAGATGACTGTCGATCTTGGCTCACATCTGTGGTACTTTGCGTCGAAGGGAGACTGACGCTGTTGGCTCAAACGTGAGGAAGGCCATGAATCGCTCATCGGATTGTCTGGCTCTGACGATGAAGGATGCCGCGAAGCTCGTAGGCGTCGACTACCGCACGATCAAGTTGGGCATGGAGAACGGGACTATTCCGTCGGTCCAACTGGGGCTGCGGCGAATGATCCCGCGCGCCGCACTCCTGCGCGTGTTCGGCGTCGACGCCTGATCACGAGTTGCTCCTGACGTTTCTGGATCACGGACCAGGAGAGGGCCCTCAGAGCGACAGCCCGCCGCGCGAGGCAGAAGAGTTCGGCGTAACCCATGGTGTCGACGCCTCGAGTGATCGCGCGCGTGCCGCTCGCCGCAGCTCGGCGTCTGCCGCGCGCGGTAGTGCCCCTTAACGTGGTGTAGTTCGCGGTGGCCGGTCTCGTCGTAGACGTGGGCGCGGTCACCGTGTAGTCCCTTCGAGGAATCTCCTACAACCCACTCGAAAGGCATCTTCACGATGACCGCACCTCATATTGTCGACCCTGCCGGCCTGCTTGGCGAAGCCCTCGTGGACGCGTCGCCGGATCTGATGCGCAGCCTGCTGCAGACCATGATCAACGCGCTGCTGTCCGCCGACGCGGATGCCGTGGTCGGCGCGGAATGGGGCCAGCGCTCCGCCGACCGGACCGCGCAACGTAACGGCTACCGGCATCGGGATCTGGATACCCGGGTCGGCACGATCGACGTTCAGATCCCGAAGCTGCGGCAGGGCACGTACTTCCCGGAGTGGCTGCTGGAGCGCCGCAAACGCGCCGAGACCGCGCTGATCACCGTGGTCGCGGACTGCTATCTCGCCGGGGTCTCGACCCGCCGGATGGACAAGCTGGTGAAGACCCTCGGGATCCACTCGCTGTCGAAGTCGCAGGTGTCCCGGATGGCGGCGGAGCTCGACGAGCACGTCGACCAGTTCCGGCACCGGCCGCTCGGCGACGCAGGGCCGTTCACGTTCGTCGCCGCCGACGCGCTGACGATGAAGGTCCGTGAGGGCGGCCGCGTCATCAACGCAGTGGTGCTGATCGCGACCGGCGTCAACGCCGACGGCCGCCGTGAGGTCCTCGGCCTGCGGGTCGCGACCAGCGAGACCGGGGCGGCATGGAACAGCTTCTTCGCCGACCTCGTCGCCCGCGGCCTGGGCGGGGTGCGCCTGGTCACCTCCGACGCGCACCCAGGCCTGGTGGAAGCGATCGCGGCGAACCTGCCCGGCGCGGTCTGGCAAAGGTGCAGAACCCATTACGCCGCGAACCTGATGTCCGTGACTCCGAAGACGATGTGGCCGGCGGTGAAAGCGATGCTGCACTCCGTCTACGACCAGCCCGACGCCGCCGTGCACGCGCAGTTCGACCGGCTGCTGGACTACGTCGACCAGAAGCTGCCCGACGCGTTCGAGCACCTCGATGCCGCCCGGGCCGACATCCTCGCGTTCACCGGGTTCCCCGAAGGGCTCTGGCAGCAGATCTGGTCCAACAATCCGAACGAGCGCCTCAACCGGGAGATCCGCCGCCGCACCGACTCGGTCGGCATCTTCCCGAACCGGGACGCGATCATCCGCCTCGTCGGCGCCGTGCTCGCCGAGCAGACCGACGAATGGGCCGAAGGCCGCCGGTACCTCGGCCTCGACATCCTCGCCAAGTCCCGGCTCACCCTGATCCCCGACACCGGAAGCGAGGTGGGCACCGACATCGTCCTCGAGCTCAGCGCCTAACGCATCAACAGCTCGAAGGAACCAGAGCTACACCACTTCCCGGGGCTTGACCCCGCGCGCATCGCGTCCTGGATCGTCAGCTCGGTCGTGCCGCGCATCATCGTCGCGCCGATGTTGCCGATCGCATCCTGGTCGGTCCGGGCGATCGTGACGGCCACGTTCTGGTGCCGCCCGCGCGTCAGGCCGACGTAGAGGCCGGCCGCGTCGACATCCGGCCCCACCACTGCGGCATCCGTCGTCTCGCCTTGAATGCCATGCACCGTCGACGCGTACGCAAGTTGCAGGTGATCGAGCGCGTATTCGCGGCTCACCCGGCGAATCTCACCACTGTCACCGACCGAGGCGAGGTCAATGCTTGCATCCCAAATGTTGCGCACCACCCATTGCGCACGATTCTCAACCCCGGTGCGCGGATCATTGCGGCGGGTCTGCACGATGTCGCCAACCAGGATGTGCTGCTCCCCCATCCCCAGCGCCAGCGTCGTGGGATCCAGCTCACCGTCATTGACCCGTCGTTGCTGGATGGCGTCGTTGATCGCGTCCGCCTCATCATTGGTACCGGCGACCAGCGCAACGCGCTTGCTGCGGGCGTGCCAATCGAAGTAGGCCGCGACCATTGCGTCGCGTGCTTCCTCCGCGCTGGCCACCCGCTGCACGTGCCCGTGTTCGAGCAACTCCCCCGCGACTTGGAGTGCGTCGTCGCGGTCGCGGGGGTTGCGGACGCGCAGCGTGAGCGCGGCGTACTCGGGATCGCTGAACCGGTGCACGGTGTCGAGTTCGACGGATGCTGTCGCGTAGCGCACCGCGGATGCCATCGCTCCTGCATGCCCGACCGGGAGTGCCTGGTTCGGGTCTCCCACCATCGCCACGCCGACACCGTGCTCGAGGGCGAGATCGACAAGCGCGGCCGCAGTCTGCAGGTCGACCATGCCGGCCTCGTCCACCACGATCCGATCGCCCCTCCGGAGGACGAATCTGGCTGGCCCGTCGTAGACAACCCCCGTCGTCGGGTCCGCCTCGCCGCGGGACAGACGCGCCCAGACTTGGGCTCCGGCGGAGTCAGTGTGCCAGCGGTAGCCGTGGTCGGCGAGCAGCGCGTGCAGGCTCGAGGCCGCGGCACCGACTTCGCGCGATGCGACCGATGCCGCCTTCCGGGTCGGCGCGACCACCAGCATCCGTCGCCGCTGTCCTGCCAGTCCCGCGTATGCGACGCGCAACATCGTGGTCTTGCCCGCGCCAGCCGGCCCGGTGACCGCCACCAGCCCACCCCTCCCCGCGATCGCGCCCGCTGCTGCGAGCTGCGAGGCATCCAGGGTGTCGATGTCCTCGATGGATGCTGCGGCACGACCTAGCTCGGTCGGCAGGAGTGAGCGGCCGGGTGAGGCGAGAGCATCGAGGCGCCCTGAGAGACGGATCTTCAGGCGCATCGTCTCGGTCGCCATGTACGCCTTCACGTGACCGGGAATGTCCGCGCCCCCAGCGAGGCGCACGGACTTGCGATGCGCTCGTTCGGAGATCTCGTCGATCGTCGCGGTCAACGTGTCGCGCGGCGCGATCACGCCGCTGCGCGAGAGGGCGCGAATGGCGCCGGCACGAAGATCGAACGAGCTGAACCGGCCGCCAGAACGGGTCGACCGCGCGTCGGCGTCTACGACCGCAGCATCCGACAGCAGATCTAGGTCCAGCGCGTCCGTCGGCGTCGCGGTGTGCGCGATCGGAGACCGATCGCGGGTGAGTGCTGGCTCGATAACCTCCAGCTCGTCGCGGACCGTTGCCTCCCAGGACTGCTCGTCCAGGTGGGCCGGCTTGTTCGGGCGCGACATCGCCCACGCTCGACGGTCAATCTGCGTCAGAACCCGGATGCTGGGGCGCGCACCGTCGTGCTCGGCGGTCCATACCGCAACCAGCCTCGCTCGGTTCCGCTCGATTTGCGCTGACCGACGCGAGAAGGGCCGTACCGCTCCGGCGAGCTGCGCCACCTCTCCGTCGTCATCGAGAGTGAATCCGTGGCGCGCGAGGGCGGCCATCCACTGCGGGTCAGTGCGGGCAGCGAGATCGCCTTCGGCATTGATCACCGTGTGCAGCTTCATCGCGACGCGTGAGTCGACGTTCGACCACTTGCCGTCCTCACCGAGGACCTTGATGTTCAACCACATATGACGGTGAGCGTGCGGGTCCAGCGCCCGTGAGCGACGATGCTGCAGCTCGACGACCTCGATGCGGGTGATGTCCTCTCGGATCAGCCCACCGTGACCACGGCGCGCGTTCAGCTCGCGCTGCCAGGTCAGCAGGATTTGATCCCGCAGCCGGTCCTGCAGCGCCTCAAACTCGGTCGCGAGTTCCGGATGCAGCAACGCAGCGATGCTGTACGACTTCGGGTGATTGAGCGTGCCGTCCAGCAAGAGGTCGGCGTCAGCGCTCAGCCGTTGCCGGCCGCGCTCCTCACCACTGACAGGGTCGTGGCCCGTGATCCACACACGAAGCCCGCCGGCAGTGAGTTCGTCGGCGGAGATGCGGCCGTGGTCGACGACGAAACGCGCAACAGTCGAGTCCGATGCCAGACCATACGCTTCGAGCGCATCACCACCGGACGCGTGCTGGAGATGAGCGTCACAGGTCCCCTCGAGCGCGTACGCAATCGCGTGTCGTACCCCTCGGGACTCAACCCCACGCTTCCACCGCTCAAGGCCACCTCGCATGCAGTCAGAGTAGGGCTGGTTTTTACGTTTGGCCAGGACTTTTTACGCCTTGAAGGAACCTGTGGCGGGATGCGCCTAAATGGTACCGATCAGGCGCCCCACCGCGATGGGTGCCTGCGTGCATTGCTGTTCATCGGTGTTCCGGACTTGGACCGTTTCGGCTCCGACGCTGTCGGTGGCAGCCGCCGGGTTGTGCGTTGTGTTGCGCTGCTCGATCGAGGCCGCATGGCGACCAGGGCGATCTCTTGAGGCGAAGTTTCGATTCGCGTGTCGCCGACGCTCGAGTCTCCCCGCGGTCTCGAATGGCGCTGAACGACTATGGGCTTGCTCGCCACGACCCGCAGACAGAACGAGGGTCCTATTGCGTCGAACGCTCCAACTGCACCCCGGCTGACCCGTCGGACGGGACCGTGCTCAGGTGCGTTCTTCGAGCGCCCGCACGACCTGTCGAAATTCGTCTGGGGTGATCTCGCCGCGCGCAAGGCGTTCCTCGGCGATCTGACGCGCTGTGTTCGGCGCCGACGGAACCTGTCCCCCACGCGGAGACGAACCTGAAGCTGCGGTGCGGACGATCAAGATGATGACTGCCGCCAAGCTGAGCAGCAACATCACGCCGCCGAACCACATCCAGCCCCACCCGAAGCCGTTTCCGTACATCATGAGCTGACCGCCCTTCTATCCGCCTGCCTGGCCGATCCGTGACTCCAGCTTGCGCTGAAGCTTGAGCGTCCCTATAGGTCGAACGACCCGCGGTGCAAAGCACGGCATACTTCTCATGAACCTTCCCGGGGACATTGATGATTGCCAAGTCGACGGCTCCGAAACCGCGTGTCGTGGGTGATCGACGTAAAGACATGCGAGGCGCGTGTGCGGCCTCTTCGCGATGGATGCTAACGAAAACAGCGATTCAGGCACCATCCGGACACGAGCTCCCAGCCAGCCTGACGGTGGACGGTTCCTCGGTCTCGGCGATAGCTCACGGGTGTCCGTATCGGTGGGGATCGGCGTCGAAAGCCTTGGCGCATCCGATTGAGCAGAAGTAGAACGTGGTGCCGCCGTGCTCTCGGGTTGTGGCGGCTGTGGCGGGGTCGATCGGCATTCCGCAGATCGGGTCAGTGACTAATACTGTGTTGTCGGTCGTGTCGTCGGTGTGGTGTGTCATGGGATTCTCCTCGGGTTGGGGTCAGGCAGGGGACCGTCAGGATGCTGCGGGAGCGGGAGCGGGAGCGGGAGGTGAGGGCAGGCGCAGCCTCTTGAGCAGGAGCGCGTTGACGGCGACGATGACGCTGGAGCCGGACATGGAGATGGCGGCGATCTCCGGGCTGAGCATGATCCCCAGCGAGGAGACGAACACGCCGGCGGCGATCGGGAGGGCAACGGCGTTGTAGCCGATGGCCCAGCCGAGGTTCTGTCGCATCTTGCGAACGGTGCCTTTTCCGATCCGCAGCGCGATCGCGACGTCGAGCGGGTCGGAGCGCATCAGAACGACATCAGCAGTCTCGATGGCCACATCGGTTCCTGCGCCGATGGCGATGCCCAGGTCTGCTTGAGCGAGGGCGGGGGCGTCGTTCACGCCGTCGCCGACCATGGCAACCTTCTTGCCCGCGCGTTGCAGCTCGGCGATCCGTGCGGACTTGTCCTCGGGGAGGACTTCGGCGATCACGGTGTCGATGCCCAACAGGGAAGCGATCCGCTTTGCCGTGGGTTCGTTGTCGCCGGTGAGCATGACGACCTCGATGCCAGCCTCGTGCAGGGCCGTGACCGCTGCGGCGGCGGTTTCTCGCGGCGCGTCCGCCAGCGCGATCACCCCCGCTGCCTCGCCGTCCACCGCGAATGCGATGGCGGTGCGGCCGGTGGAGGCCAGTCCGTGGAGGGCTGCCTCGATGGGGCTGATGTCGATGCCCTCGTCGGCCATCAAACGGGTGTTGCCCATCACCACGCGGTGGCCGTCGACGGTGGCGACCGCGCCGAGCCCGGTCACGTTCCGGAATGCGCTGGCGGTGCGTCGGGGGATGTTGCGGGCGTCGGCGTAGGCGACGACCGCCCTGGCGAGCGGATGCTCAGATTCGCGTTCCGCTGCGGCCGCGAGGGAGAGCAGTTCGATGTCGTTCATGTCGATCGGCAGGTAGTCCGTGACTTCGGGTTCGCCCTTGGTCAGAGTGCCGGTCTTGTCGAGGACGACCATATCGATATGGGCAGCGGATTCCAGGGCGCTGGCGTTCTTGAACAGCACGCCGCGTTTGGCGCCGAGTCCGGTGCCGACCATGATCGCAGTCGGTGTGGCCAGGCCGAGCGCGTCGGGGCAGGTGATCACCACGACGGTGATGGCGAACAGGATCGCCGTGGGCACCGGCGCGCCGGTGAGCCACCAGGCCAGGAAGGTGACCGTGCCGCCGATCAGGGCGACCAGGACCAGCCAGAACGCGGCACGGTCGGCGAGGCGTTGCCCGGGGGCCTTGGAGTTCTGCGCTTCCTGAACGAGGGCGACGATCTGCGCGAGGGCGGTGTCGGCGCCGACCTTGGTGGCCCGCACCCGGAGGGTCCCGGTGGTGTTGACGGTGGCCCCGATCACCTCGGAGCCGGGCGTCTTGAGGACCGGCAGGCTCTCTCCGGTCACCATCGATTCGTCGATCTCCGAGTCGCCTTCTTCGACGGTGCCGTCGGTCGGGATCTTCGCGCCGGGTCGCACCAGCATGAGATCGCCGGGGACGACGTCGGCGGTGGGCACCTCGACCTCTTCGCCGTCGCGGAGCACGACGGCGCGGGGAGGGGCGAGCTCGAGCAGGGTGCGAATCGCGTCGTTCGCCCCGCCGCGGGCGCGCATCTCCACCCAGTGGCCGAGCAGAACGAAGGCGGCAAGCACGGTGGCTGCCTCATAGAACACTTCACCGCCGCCGGTGAGGGTGACCGCCACGCTGTACAGCCAGCCGGTGCCGACACCGACCGCGACCAGCACCATCATGTCCAGGGTCCGGGCTCGGAGCGCGCGGAAAGCACCATCGAAGAAGATCCAGGCGGAGTAGAAGATCACCGGCAGCGAGAGGATCAGCGAGAAAACGTCATCGCGCAGCCCGAACGGTGCGGGAACGGTGAACCCCAGCACCTCCCGGCCGATCGGGGACCACAAGATGATCGGCACGGACAGCACGGCGGCCACGATGAAACGGTTGCGCATATCGCGGATCATCGACGCCATGGACATTCCCGCGTGGCTTCCGCCGTGCCCCATCACATCCTGCATGCTGCGGTCGGCCATCTCGTGGCCGCCGTGATCCGGAGCTTGGTGTGGGCCCTGGCTCGCGGGGGTCTCGCCGCCTACAGGTGCGGGGCTGGTCATCGCGGCGTGATCGTGAGCCGGGCTCGCCGGGCCCAGGGGCCGTGCATCGCCGGGCGCCGGCACGTGTGGTTCGGTCAGGGGCGGGCGGTGGTCGGTGTGCGCCGGCCGGGTGGGGTCGTCGGCGGGATCGCAGATGTGCTCGGGGACGGACTGCCCGGCGCAGTGGTAGCCGCACTCGATGATCCACTGCCGCAGCTGATCCTGTGAGGTCAGCTCCGGGTTGTAGGTCACGTTCGCGGTCTGGGAGACCGGGTTCGCCTCGACATCAGTGACACCCGCCTGCCGCAGCAGGGTGGCCTCGACCGTGGCCTTGGAGGACGCCCAGGACAACCCCTCGACTTCCAACACCACGGTTCGCGTCGCGTTGCTCATGGTCTTCTCTTCTCGGTGATCGGCGGACGTGGGTTCATTGTGAAGCGTCCGTCCTGATGACAGTCCGCCAGGTGTTTCCGGCGTCGGTGGTTATGCGCACTCCGCCCTCGTCAGCGATGGCGACAGCTCCGTCGAAGCTGGCCGCGATTGCCGAAGCGGCGCCGGTGGCGTGCCCGGCGGTCTTCCAGACGGCCCCCTCGGTCGTGCTTCCGGTCCAGATCGTGCCGTCCGCATCGACCCCGATGATGCCCTCCTCCGCTGTCGGGTCGGCCGTGATCACCAGAAGCGCCGGGGCGTTGGCGACCGCGGTGAAGGTGATGCCGCCGTCGCGGCTGACCACCAGACCCTCCGGAGTGGTGGCAGTGACCACATCGGCTTTCATCGGGTCGATGCTGATGTCACGTGCCGTCAGCGGGCCAAGGTCCTCCCAGGTCTGCCCGGCATCACTGCTCGCCGCGAGGACCGCCCGGTCGGACGGAAGCCCGAGGAGGAAGTCGGGGGCGGCGGGGGTGGCGGCGAGAAGGTGGAAGTCGGTGACGCCTGCCAGCGACACCTGTTCCCAGCCGGCGTCGCTGTAGCGGACCAGGCCCACGTTGGGGGCAGTGAAGGTGTGGTCCTGGTTGGCCGGGTCAGGGTGGCCGGACGCGAGGATGGTGTCCGCGTGGACGGTCAGTCCCATCGCATCGAAGGTGGTCTTCCCGACCAGGGAGGTGTCGTCCGTCGTCGGGTCGACCCGGTAGACACCGGTGTGTGCGCCGACCAGCACCGCCCCGTCCGGGTCGAAAGCGACGTCGTGGACGTGCGGGATGAGATCGAGCGAGGTCTCATTCTCGGGTACAGCCGCGCATGCGGCGGCGGTCAGGACAACCGTGGTGGCGAGGCCAAAAGCGGCGAGAGTGCGTGTATGTGTCTTCATGGTGGCGGTCTCCCTGGGTCAGGGGCCGGCCGTCGGGTACGGCCGGCCCCTGACGGTCAGAGTGTCGCGAGAATGTCCTCCATCGTGGTGATCTCGGTGGTCTGTGAGGCGATGATGGCCTCTGCGAGGGCGATCACGTCGGCGTTCTGGCCGTTCTCGACCTCGGTCTGCGCCATGTCGATCGCGCCCTGATGGTGGACGATCATCTGCTCCAGGAAGAGGCGGGACGCCTCCACACCACTGGCGTCCTCGAGGGCTTGCATGTCGGTGTCGGACATCATCCCGTGGTCCATGCCGCCCATGTCCCCCATCGGGGTGCCCCAGTCATCGAGCCAGGACTCCATCAGCTCGATCTCCGGGCCTTGGGCGGCCTTGATCTGCTCCGCCAGGGTGCTGACGCGCTCGTCGATGCCGTCCTTGCCGAGGATCATGTCGGCCATCTCAACGGCTTGTTCGTGATGGGGAATCATCATCATCGTGAACTGCATGTCGGCGTTGTTCACGTCGGCAGCGGGAGACGCCGACGAGCCCATTCCGGGCATGTTGGGCATCCCGCCGCTGCCGGTGGTGCCGGCGCAGCCGGCGAGGGCGAGCAGGGCGGTCAGGGTGATCGCGGCGGTCGCCGCGGCACGGTTCTTCATGTGGTTCTCCTCAGTCGTCTGTGTGGCGCGCACGATCGGTGTGATCGCGCGCGAAAGCTCGGCTGCCCTGACGGGTCAGCGAGCTGCCATCACGTACGACTGATGCAGAGAACGAGAAGAGAGGGTGGTCGGGACAGCGCTGCCCGGCCGGCGACCATGAGGGGTCCGGCGCGGCCGAACACGACACCCCAGCTGACGCCAGCGCGGGGCAGGAGGAAAAGCAGCGATACGACCAGGAGGGCAAGGACGCACGCCATCGCGAGCATGGCTTCATGCCCACCGCAGTCGGGGCAACCGTCGTCAGCCGGTGGCGCATCGTGGCCGTGGGCGGCGCCGGCTTCCTGCACGGACACGGCGGCGGCAGGCTCGGCGTGGCCTGTCGGGGCGGCCAGCGCGTGCATGGCGAGCAGCCCGATGATGAGCGCGGCGGTGAGGGCGATGAGCAACAGCACAGAGTGACCCAGCCCGGAAGGGCCGCGACGCAGATGCTGCGCGAGAGTGATCATCGAGAACTCACCTCCTCCCCTTCAGGGTAATCGTCCCTGGCGGCCGGCATGGAACCGCCAGCCGCCAGGTCTCAAACGTGCTGCGGTTCCCGCGCCACGGGTGCGGTCGGTACCGTCGGCGCCGGCGCTGGGCGGAACCGTCGCAGGCGGAGGCTGTTGGTCACCACAAACACCGACGACAGGGCCATCGCTGCGGCGGCAACCAGGGGGTTGAGCAGGCCGAGCATCGCGATCGGGATCGCGGCGATGTTGTACGCGAACGCCCAGAACAGGTTGCCCTTGATGGTGCCCAGCGTCCGGCGCGACAGTCGGATCGCATCCGCGACAACCAGGAGATCGCCGGAGGCGATGGTTACGTCGCTGGCGGCGATGGCGGCGTCCGTCCCGCCGCCCATCGCGATGCCGAGGTCGGCCGCGGCGAGGGCGGCGGCATCGTTCACACCGTCGCCGACCATGGCCACCACACGCCCCGAGGATTGCAGCTGCCGGATGGCGTCGAGCTTTCCTGCGGGGGTGACCCCAGCCCGAACCTCATCGATGCCGACCAGACCCGCGATGTGCTCGGCGGCGCCGGCGTTGTCGCCCGTGAGCAGCACGGGACGCAGGCCCAGGGCGCGGAATCGGGCGATCGCGTCCGCGCTGGTGGGCTTGACGGTGTCGGAGACCGCGACGATGCCGAGGAAGTCCCCGTCGCGGGCGACCGCGATCACCGTGCCCCCAGCAGCCTCCAACACCTCAGCCTCACCGCGGAAACGGATCGGCAGATGAACGGACCACTGGTCCTGCACCCACTCCGGGCGTCCAGCCACGACGAGCGAGCCTTCCAGAACGGCCTGGACGCCGAACCCGGCGTGCGACGCGAACGACTCCGCCACCGGTGCCGCGCCACCATGAGCGCTCGCGATGGCCCGCGCCACGGGGTGTTCGGATCCCCACTCCGCGCCGGCGGCGATCCGCAGCAACTCGTCATCGGTAACGCCGGGCGCCGCCGAGACGGTGGTGACGGTCATCGCGCCCTGGGTGATGGTTCCGGTCTTGTCCAGCACGATCGTGTCGACCTGACGGGTCTGCTCAAGCACCTGCGGCCCACGAATGAGGATGCCCAGCTGTGACCCGCGTCCGGTGCCGACCAGCAGCGCGGTCGGAGTGGCCAAGCCCAGCGCGCACGGGCAGGCGATGATCAGCGTCGCCACCGCAGCAGTGAACGCGACCTCGACGGACCCACCGACCAGCATCCACCCGACGAAAGCGACGATGGCCAGGAGGATCACGATCGGAACGAACACGGCCGAGACCCGGTCGGCGAGACGCTGCACGCGCGCCTTGCCGGTCTGAGCGTCATCCATCAGCCGCTGCATCCGCGCCAGCTCCGTGTCCGCCCCGACCCTCGTGATCTCGACGATCAGGCGTCCGCCAACGTTCACGGTGGCGCCCACGACGCGGGATCCGACGGTGACCTCGACCGGCACGGATTCGCCGGTCAGCATGCTGGCGTCGATCGCCGAGGCGCCGTCGACGACGAGCCCGTCCGAGGGGATCTTCTCGCCGGGGCGCACCAGCACCCGGTCCCCGACGGCAAGCTGTGCGACCGGAACACGCTGCTCCACCCCGCCGACGAGGCGCGTGGCGTCCTTGGCGCCGAGTTCGAGCAGGGCGCGCAACGCCTCGGAGGAGGACTTCTTCGCCCGGGCTTCGGCGTACCGGCCGGCCAGGATGAACACCGTGACGAGGGCGGCGACTTCCAGGTAGATCTCCCCGCTTCCCGCTTCCGGGCTGCCGAAGAGGGTGAAGGTCATGTGCATGCCCGGCATCCCCGCCATCCCGAAGAACAGCGCGTACAACGACCAGCCGAAAGCGGCGATCACGCCAACGCTGATCAGGGTGTCCATCGTGGCGGCGCCGTGGCGGGCGTTCACGAACGCTGCGCGGTGGAACGGCCAGGCGCCCCACACCGCGACCGGCGCGGTCAGGGTCAGCGCGAGCCACTGCCAGTAGGTGAACTGCAGCACCGGGATCATCGACATGAGCGCGACCGGCACGGCCAGGGCCGTGCTGATCAGCAGCCGGCGTCGCAGGGACACCAGCTCGACGTCGTCGGGGGGTGTTGCGGCCGTTGTGAACTCATCGATGACGGGGGCGGGAAGCGTCGCGGAGTAGCCGGCGGATTCGACCGCCGCGATCAGCTGCGCCGTCTCCACCCCGTCGGCGTGCACGCGCGCCTTCTCGGTCGCGTAATTGACCGTCGCCTCCACACCCGGGATCTTGTTGAGCTTGCGCTCGATCCGGGTCGCGCAGGATGCGCAGGTCATCCCCGAGATCTCGAGGTCCACATCGACGGTGCTCATGCGGGTGTGCCGGCGAGGGCGTACCCCGCCTCCTCCACCGCGGCTCGCACGCGTGCGGCATCGATCGGCGCGGCGCTGTGGATCGTGACCCGTGAGGTGCCGCCGGCGTTCAGGTCGACCGAGACGTTGTCGACACCGTCGATCGCGGAGATCTCCTCGGTGACGCTCATCACGCAGTGCGAGCAGGTCATCCCCTCAACCAGCACCTCTTCGGTGATCGTGGATGCGGCGGGCTGCGTGTCGGGGACGGATGCCGTGGCGCAGCAGCTGCATCCGGCGGCGGAGTCGGTCAGGCCCAGGTCGGTGCGCTCGTTCGTGGTCATGATGTGTGTCCTTTCGGTTCAGGGGTAGGGGTCAGGAGCGGACAAGGCGAGCGATCGCCTCGTTCGCTTCTCGGATCTTCTCTTCGGCTACCGGGCCGCCTTCAGCTGCAGCCTCAGCGACGCAGTGGGACAGATGATCCGCCAGCAGCGACAACGCGACCGTCTCCAGCGCGCTCGTCGCCGCCGACACCTGGGTGAGGATGTCGATGCAGTACTTGTCGTTGTCGACCATTCGCGCGATGCCGCGCACCTGCCCCTCAGCCCGGCTCAGCCGCTTCAGCAGATCATCTTTGTTTCCCGCATAACCGTTCATGACTCCATACTATACCCCCCTAGGGTATATATGGCGTTGTCGCGCTCAGCGCGCGGGGGGCGAGGAAAGTCTCACGCTCGCCTGCCAGCGGGAAGGCTCCGCGCGTCCGGCGGCGGACAGTCCAGAACTACTCGGTGGTGGTCTCGTTCGCGCAGCTTCGGTCTGCTTCTCCCGAGAAGGTTGGCGCGGCTCGCGAGGCCGCCTCTTCCGGAGTGGTTGCCGGCCCGTTGGTTTGAATGTCGTCGATAAGCCAGTCCATCAGGAGGATCTCCCGTTTCTGCGCCTCGATGATCTCGACGGCCAGCTCGCAGACGCGCACGTCTTGTATCTGTGCGCGCTCGGACCGCGTGATGGCGAGGGAGTGGTGCGGGATCATCCCATTCATGAACGCGGTGTCGCCGACGGTGATCTGGCTGCGATCCAGAAACACGCCTCCGGCGATCAGGAGGATTCCGACGCCGACGATGGCGATGTTCGCCTTGGTGTTCTTGTACATGTTCAGCATCCAGGCGATCATCACGAGCACCATGGCGCCGCCCATGGTGACGGTCATGAACACCCGGCTCTGACTGAACCGGATGTGGCTCCACTCCCATGAGCCGACGAACATGACCCAGTACATGACGACCATGGCAGTGAGGATCATCGCCGCGAATCGCAGGTACATCGCAGCCGACGTGCGGGGCTTGTCGTCTTCCGAGTGTTGGTGATCTGAGGTGTGCTGATCGTTATCGGTTTTCGACATCAGAGGCGTCCTTTCTTTGCTCGATCTGACTCTCTACAGGCTGCGCAGCAGTTCCTCACAGGCCTGCTCGCAGCGTCGGCATGACTCCGCGCACACACGGCAGTGCTCGTGCATGTCTGCGTGACGCTCGCACTCGTCTGCGCATGCTCTACATGCCGATCGGCACGCTTCCACGGCCGCTCGGGTGATGTTCGCGTCGTACCCGGTGTGCCGTGACAGCACACGCGCCGTGACCGCGCACAGGTCGGCGCAGTCCAGATTGGTGCGAATGCACTTCGTCAGCTCCGCGACCATCTCCTCGCTCAAGCAAGCGTCCGCGCACGCAGTGCAGGCCTGCGCGCACTCCACACACGCGTCGATACAACGCGCCAGCGCCCTCTCATCAACATTCCCGAGACTCTTCGGGTAGGTGCGCAGCATGACCTCGGTGACCGTCATGGCCGTCTCCTTTCGAAGGGGTTTGAACGCCGGTAACGTAAGCCGCTCGCAACGCGCACAGTAAGGGCCTTGCATACTCCACCGGGGTACGGTAACCCGCAATAAGCGACGGCCGCGGGGTTGTGTCACCGGCGCAACCTCGCGGCTGAGATGGGCGCCATGCGTGTGCTCGTTTGGGCCCCTGGCGAAGATCCGCCGTCGGTACAGTAAGCACTGTATAGTCATCGAGTGCTGACTATCGCGAATCGCCTGGATGTCATGAATCGACTGGGACGGGCAATGGCCGACCCGACACGATCGCGGATTCTGATGACCCTGCTCGGCGGCCCGAGCTATCCGGCTGTACTCGCTCGCGAACTGGAACTATCCCGGTCTAATGTCTCCAACCACCTCACCTGCCTTCGCGACTGCGGCATCGTGATCGCCGAGCCCGAGGGGCGTCAAACTCGCTACGAGATTGCTGATGGCCATCTGGCCGTCGCGCTCACCGCTCTCGTGGATGTCACCCTGGCGGTCGATGAGAGCGCGCCGTGCGTGGACGCATCCTGCACGGTTCCCGGCTGCTGCGAGGTCGCACCGTGACGACGCTCACGCCTGAGCGACGGGAGCGGCTGCATCGCCGTGTGCGGTTCATCGTCGCTTTCACGATCACCTACAACGTGCTCGAGGCGGTCATCGCGATCTGGGCGGGTGTGCTCGCCTCTTCTGCCGCTCTCATCGGGTTCGGTTTGGACTCTGTCGTCGAAGTGCTCTCGGCCGTCGCGGTGGCGTGGCAGTTCACCCGGAAGGATCCGGAGCGGTGGGAGAAGGCCACGGTTCGCGCGATCGGGCTCGCGTTCTTCGCCCTCGCGGGCTACGTCACCATCGACGCGATCCTGAGCCTCGTCTCGAGAGACGCCCCCGAGCACAGTCCGCTCGGCCTCGGGATCACCGCGTTGAGCCTGCTGGTGATGCCAGCGCTCGCCTGGTACGAAACGCGCACAGGTCGAGAACTCGGATCCAAGAGCGTGCTCGCCGACGCGAAGCAGCTACTGCTCTGTGTCTACCTCTCCGGCGCCGTATTCATCGGTCTGATTCTGAACAGCCTTCTCGGATGGTGGTGGGCCGACTCTGTCGCCGCGCTCGTCGTCGCAGCCCTCGCCGTCCGTGAAGGCATCGAAGCGTGGCGCGGAGACATCGAGTCTCCCTTCGAGGTCCTCAGTGAGATGAAAGAGGATGGCCGAGGATCCGCGTAATCCCGCGATTCTCGCCCGCGCGCAGCGACTCGCGCTCACCACGATGGCCTGACTCCGGACGGAGGCGATGTCGGGTGGCCTGTCTACACTCTCGAGCATGGGCAGCATATCCCCATACGATTCGGCGCAGGGCCGCCGGTACCGCGTGCGATACCGCAAGCCCGACCAGACCCAGACGGACAAGCGCGGCTTCCGAACAAAGCGCGAGGCCGAACTCTTTCTGGCGTCAGTCGAATTAGACAAGGCTCGCGGCGGCTACATCGATCCGGGTAGGGCGCGCGTCACGGTCGAGCAGTGGATGGCAATCTGGCTCTCGTCGCGCACCGACGTGCGGGCGACCACCCGAGATCGCATCGAGGGGATCATCGCTAAGCACGTCAATCCGAAGCTTGGACATCTGCCACTCAGCGACGTGACCCGACTGGGGGTGCAGCAATGGGCGTCCACGCTGCCTGGCGAACCTGCCACGGTCCGCAAGATCGTCCTCGTGCTATCGGGCGCACTTCAACTCGCCGTTGAGGATGGCCGTCTGTCTCATAACCCCGCCGCGACCCTGCGGCTGGCGAGGACGGTGCAGAAGCGTAAGCGGTACCTCAGCCATGCCGAGGTCGGAGCACTCGCGCAAGCTGTGGGCCGACAACCGAACGGCGCCGAGCTGGGCTACGACATCCTCGTGCTTGTACTGGCATACTGCGGACTCCGTTGGGGCGAAGCGTCGGGATTGCGTGTGAAGGACGTCGACCTGGAACGCAGCCGACTCAACGTAGAGGCCACGGTCGTCATGGTGAAGGGCCACCAGAGGGAGGAGGCGCCGAAGGACTACGAGCACCGGTCGATTCCCATTCCTGCTTTCCTCCGCCCGCACCTCGCCCGCCAGATCGCCGGCCGGTCCCCCCACTCACCGGTCTTCTACGGTCAGCGCACGGGTACGTGGTTGCGCAACGCGGTCTTTCGCCTCGGCTGGTTCAACGACGCGGCTGCCAGTATCGGGTTGACAGGCCTGACTCCGCACGAGTTGCGCCACACGGCGGCGTCTCTGGCGATCTCAGCCGGAGCGAACGTCAAAGCGGTGCAGCGAATGCTCGGCCATGCCAAGGCCAGCGTTACCCTCGACGTGTACGCCGACCTGTTCGAGGAGGATCTCGATGCCGTCGCGGTCTCGCTCAACGCGGCTGCTCTCCAGACGACTGTCGGCGACTTCTACGCTGTGGCTGAGACCGAGTAGACAAACCCCGCTTTGAGCCTCATCGCCCCGGCGAGCACGGCCTGACAGAGTGCGATCGCTGCGCCTCGGGACCTCAAGGCGAGACGGAGTGATGGTCAAAAGCCTGGCAAAGACGCCCCGAAATCCGCGTTTCCAGCCGACCATCTGCAGGCAACGACTCTGGGATCCGTGGGCAAAATGTGGGCAGATCCGAACATCGCCCACATGGACGTCCTCCGAGAATGACGAAAACCCCCGGATAACCGGGGGTTTTCGTTGGTGACCCCAGCGGGATTCGAACCCGCGTTACCGCCGTGAGAGGGCGGCGTACTAGGCCGCTATACGATGGGGCCGCTTTCGCAACCGTTCGATTATGGCATGTGTTCGGATGCCCGCCAAATCGACACGGGTCCCGGTTCCGGCCCTTGCCGAGGGTCGGTGGCGGCGGTTGACTCGACCCATGCGAGTCACGAAATACGAACACGCCACGCTCACCGTCCACGATGCCGGGAAGACGCTGGTGATCGATCCCGGCTCGTTCACCGCTCCCCTCGGCGAGCTCGAGCAGGTGGTGGGAGTGGTCATCACCCATGAGCACCCCGACCACTGGACCCCCGAGCACCTCACCCGCATCCTGCGGACCTTCCCCGACGCCGTGGTCTACGGGCCGGCGGGTGTCGTGGCCGCGGCATCCGACTTCGACATCGTGGGGGTCGCCCCCGGCGACACCCGGGAGGTCGGGCCGTTCCGTCTGACGTTCTTCGGGGGCAGGCACGCGCTCATCCACGAGTCGATCCCCGTGGTCGACAACGTCGGCGTCCTCGTCAACGACGCCTTCTACTACCCGGGCGACTCGTACACCGTGCCCGGAGGGGCCGAGGTGAAGCTCCTCGCGGCACCGGTCGGGGCGCCCTGGCTCAAGATCGGCGACGCCATGGACTTCGTGCTGAAGGTCGCCCCGCGGCAGGCCTTCGGCACCCACGACATGACGCTGTCCGTCGCCGGTCGCCAGATGGGCAGAGCACGGCTGGCGTGGGCCGTGGAGCAGGACGGCGGGGAGTTCCTCGAGCTCGAGGTCGGCGAGGCCGCCGACATCTGAGTCGCTCCGAGACGGAGAAAGCGGATGCCGCGCCGGCTTCGAGCCGCGGCATCCGCTTTCTGGTCCGTCGCCTCGTCAGAGGCGTGTGCCGGAGTGGCCTCTCACTCGGCGTCGAGGTCGGTCTCGAGCAGCGCGACGAGTTCGTCGAGGGCCTGATCGGCACCCTCGCCTTCGGCCTTCAGCGTCACGACCGTGCCCTGCGAGGCGCCGAGGCCCATGAGCGACAGGATGCTGCCGGCGTTGAGGTCGGGCCCGCCGTCGACGGCGATCGTCACCGGGACCGGCTTCTCCTGCACCGCCTGCACGAAGAGCTTCGCGGGGCGGGCGTGCAGGCCTGAGCTGCTGGCGATGGTGGCGGTGCGTTCTGCCATGTCGTCTCCTCGATCGATTTCGTCGGTCACGCCGGGACGGCGGTCTTCAGGGGGGCCTCGGCCTGCTCGAGCTCCTTGCGGCCCACGAACCGCTTGAGGGCCACGACGACCAGGGCCGTCACGACGGTACCGGCCGCGAGGGCGATGAGGAAGCCCCAGATGGGGTTGATGGCGAAGAACACGAAGATCCCGCCATGGGGTGCCAGCGACTGGACGCCGAAGACCATCGTGAGCGCACCGGTCACCGCACCGCCGATCATCGAGGCGGGGATCACGCGCAGCGGGTCGGCCGCGGCGAACGGGATCGCACCCTCGCTGATGAAGGCCGCACCGAGCAGCCACGCGGCCTTGCCGTTCTCGCGCTCCACCGGGGTGAACACGTTGCGGGCGAGGACGGTCGACGCGAGGGCCATGGCCAGCGGCGGGACCATGCCCGCGGCCATGACCGCGCCCATGATCAGGTACGGCGTGGCGTTTTCGGCCGTGGCCGCGGCCAGGCCCGCGGTCGCGAAGGCGTAGGCCACCTTGTTGACCGGGCCGCCGAGGTCGAAGCACATCATGAGACCGAGGATCACACCGACGAGAACGATGCCCGAGGTGCCGGCGAGGCCGTTGAGCCAGACGGTGAGGCCCTCCATGAGAGCGGCGATCGGGCGGCCGAGGAAGAGGATCATCAGGCCCGACGCCACGATGGACGCCACGAGGGGGATGATCACGACCGGCATGAGACCGCGCAGCCAGCGCGGGGCGCTGAGGCTGCCCAGCCACCACGCGACGAAGCCGGCGAGCAGACCTCCGACGATGCCGCCGATGAACCCGGCGTTCATGAGGACGGCCACCGCACCGGCGACGAAGCCGGGCGCGATGCCGGGACGGTCGGCGATCGCGAACGCGATGTAGCCCGCCAGAGCCGACACCAGGAATCCCATCGATGTGGCGCCGATCATGAAGAAGACCGAACCGAGGTAGAGCCCGACGTTGCCGAGCAGCAGGTTCTCGCCGCCCTCGGGGAGGTTCCACAGCGCGTTCTGGGTGATGATCGTGCCCGCGTTGTCGGTGACGTCGTAGCCGCCGAGCAGGAAGCCGAGCGCGATGAGGAGTCCGCCGCCGGCGACGAACGGGATCATGTAGCTCACGCCGGTCAGCAGGATGCGCTGGATACGTGCACCCCACGACAGGGTCTCCGCGGGCGCGGAATCGGAGGCCGTGGCCGTGCCGCCCACGCGCGTCGCGTTCGGGTCCTTCGCGGCGGCGACCGCGTCGGCGATTAGCTGGTCGGGCTGCTCGATGCCGCGCTTGACTCCGGCGCGGACGACCGGCTTGCCCGCGAAGCGCTGGGGCTCGCGGACGTCGACGTCGGTGGCGAAGATCACGGCGTCGGCGTTGTCGATCACGTCGCGGGGCAGCGCCTGATAGCCGCTGGAGCCCTGCGGCTCGACGACGAGGTCGACGCCGTTCTTCTTGCCGGCGGCCGTCAGCGCGTCCGCGGCCATGAACGTGTGGGCGATGCCGGTGGCGCACGCGGTGACCGCCACGATGCGCGCGGGCCGGCCGTCGACCTCGAGCCCGGATGCCGCGGCGGTCGGTGCGGCAGCTGTCGGTGCGGCAGCTGTCGCGGCGGGGGCCGCGGCCGGGGCGGCTGCGGAGTCCTCCTCGCCGATGGCACGGCGGACGATGCCGACGACCTCCTCCGCGGTGGTGGCCGCTCGCAGACCCGCGGTGAAGTCGTCCTGCATCAGGCTGCGCGCGAGCTTGGACAGCACGGCCAAGTGAGCTTCGGCGGCGCCTTCCGGCGCCGCGATCAGGAACACCAGATCGGCCGGGCCGTCCGGCGCGCCGAAGTCGACCCCGGGGGCGAGGCGGGCGAAGGCGAGCGAGGGCTGCGTGACGGCGGCGCTCTTGGCGTGCGGGATCGCGATGCCGCCGGGCAGGCCGGTCTCGTCCTTCTGCTCGCGGGCCCAGGCGTCGGTGAACAGTGCCGCGCCGTCGGTGGCGCGGCCGGTGGCCGCCACGCGCTCGGCGAGAGCACGGATGACGGCGGCTTTGTCGTCTCCGAGCGTCTCGTCGAGGCTGACGAGCTCCGGGGTGATGGTGTCGGACATGGTTCCTCCGTGGTGGTGGTGCGGGGTTCAGAACAGACGGGTGACGGGGACGGTTCCGTCAGGGAGATCGCTCGGCGTGGGCGCCTGCGTGCCCGGGAGCGAAGCAGCGGCAGCGCCGTAGCGGATGCCGGTGGCGAGGGATTCCTCGGGCGTGCCGCCCGCGGCATCCGAGATCAGGAATCCGGCGAGCGAGCTGTCGCCGGCGCCCACGGTGCTGCGGACCTGGATCCGGGGCGGCGTCGCCGCCCAGGCCGCGTCGGCCCTCAGGTACACCGCGCCGTGCGCGCCGAGGGTGATCAGGGCCGCGCCGGTGCGTGAGGGGACGAGATGCCGCGCGATGCGCACGACATCCTCGACGAGCGGCGTCGCCGGATCGAGGGCGATGCCGGTCAGCTCGCTGAGCTCGTCCTCGTTCGGTTTGATGAGGTCCGGGGCACCATGAGCGACGACGTCGCGCAGAGCCGGCCCGGATGTGTCCACGGCGATGCGCGGGGCGTCGGGACCGAGGGCGGAGCGCACCGCCGCGATGACCTGGACGTAGAACGCGTCGCCCGCACCGGGTGGGAGGGATCCGGCCAGCACGAGCCAGTCGGCGCCTCGCGCGACGTCGACGGTCGCGGCGATGAGGGCGTCCAGCTCGGCGGCGTCGAGGATCGCGCCCGGCAGGTTGAGCTTGGTGGTCACCCCGGCGGGGTCGGTGATGGTGATGTTCGCTCGGACGTGACCGCGCACGGGTACGCGCACGGCATCCACACCGGCCCCGCGCAGCGCCGCGTCGAAGGGGTCGTCGACCGCCAAGGGCAGGACGGCGCGCGTGGCTCCGCCGGCGGCCGCGATCACCCGGGCGACGTTGATCCCCTTTCCTCCGGCATCCTCGCGCGACGCCGTCGCCGTCTGCACTTCGCCCGGCTGCAGCGGCGCGGCGAGCGTCACCGTGCGATCGAGCGACGGATGGGCGGTGAGGGTGACGATCATGCGTTCCAGACCTCCACATCGGCGTCCGCCAGCGCGAGCGCGAGCTCGGCGTCGGGCCGAGCGTCGCTGACGAGCACGTCCACGTCGGCCAGTGCGCCGAAGCCGACGAGCAGCTCGCGCCCGAGCTTGTCACGGTCGGCGACGACGACGACACGCCGCGCGGCACTCACGATCGCGCGCTTGACGGCGGCCTCGTCGGGGTCGGGCGTGCTCAGGCCGAAGCCGGCGGAGACGCCGTTCGTGCCGACGAAGGCCACATCGGGCCGCAGGTTCTCGATGGTCCGGACGGTGTCCGAGCCCACGGCGGCAGCGGTGACGCCTCGGACGCGGCCGCCGATGACGGTGAGGTCCGCACCGGACTGCCCGGCCAGCTCTGCGGCCAGGCTCAGCGCGTGGGTGACGATCTCGATGCCGCCGGCGCGCAGCCGCGGCGCGAGACTCTGGGCGACCGCGGCCGTGGTGGTTCCGGCGTCGAAGTAGACCGAGCCCTGGAAGCCCTCGCCGATCGCGCGCGCCGCGCGGGCACCGATGGCGGCCTTCGCGGCGCTGTGGACGCTCCGGCGCTCGACGAGGGTCGCCTCAGCGGTGGAGCCGCTGTCGATCGGGACCGCTCCGCCGTGGACCCGTCGCAGCAGGCCGGCGGTCTCGAGCAGGTCGAGGTCGCGGCGGACGGTCTCCGTCGTGACGTCGAAGCGCTGGGCGAGGTCGACGACGCTCACGCGCCCGTCGGCACGGAGTCGGCGCTCGATGAGCTGCTGACGCTCCGCTGCGTACATGGTCCGTGCCCTTCGCTGGGATTTCCCACACAGTACAACACATTCCCACATAGAACAAGACATTCGTCGCCGCTGACACGCGGCGGGCGTTGCGCGCGGATAGGGTGCGGGAGTGCCGCAACGACCGCCCGCCGACATCGCGATCACCGAGGCTCTCGTGCGTTCACTGCTCGCCGCCCACGCCCGTTCCGGAGTCCGCGCTCTGGCTGAGCGGTCGATCGTGCGCGCGGCTTCCGGGTGGGACTGCGAGATGTGGCGCATCGGGGACGACCTGTGCGCGCGGCTTCCGCGGCGGGCGTCCGCCGCTGCGCTCATCGGGCACGAGCAATCGGCCCTTCCGGCCATCCGTGCGCGCATCGCACCGACGGGCATCCGGGTTCCGGCGCCCGTCGCCGCGGGCGGGCCGACCGCCGCGTTCCCCTGGCCGTGGTCCGTCGTTCCGTGGGTCCCGGGGACGACGGGGCTGGCGTCGGACCGGAGCGCGCGGACGCCGTGGGCCGCGCAGCTGGCGGCTGTACTGTCGGCCCTGCACGTCGTCGCCGACGACCCGTGGCCGGCCAACCCCTACCGCGGAGTGCCGCTCGCCCAGCGCGGCGACGTCACCCGCGCGCGGATCCGCGGCCTGCAGGATCGCGGCCTTCTCTCCCCCGGCGACGCGTCCCGGCTCGTGACCGTGTGGTCGCGCGGTGTGGACGCTCCGCCGTGGACCCTTCGACCGGTCTGGATCCACGGCGACCTCCATCCGGGCAACCTCATCGTGCGCGACGAGCGCCTCCGTGCCGTCATCGACTTCGGCGACGTCACCGCCGGCGATCCCGCCTACGACCTCGCCGCCGCGTGGGTCGTCTTCGACGCGCGCGGACGCGCGGCGTTCATGGATGCGTACCGGGCCGATGGGGCGACGTGGACACGCGCGAAGGGGTGGGCCGCCGCGGTGGGCGCACTGCTCCTCGAGCACGGCGACGGCGACGCAGCGCACGCGAACCTCGGCCGCGAGATCGTCGCCGAGGTCGGCGCATATGACGAAACCCCCGTCTGAGCGGGGGTTTTATCGTCTTGCTGGGGTACCTGGACTCGAACCAAGAACAACTGAACCAGAATCAGCCGTGTTGCCAATTACACCATACCCCAAGGCTTTCGACCGAAGTCGTGCCGAGGATCGAGTCTAGTCGACCTCGGCCCCTCGACCAAACCGACCGGTGGCCGGGCGCGTCAGCGCGCGGCCACCAGTGCGCCGAGGCGCCGGAGCGACTCGGTCTTGCCGAGCAGCTCCATCGATTCGAACAGCGGCGGCGACACGCGGCGTCCGCTCAGCGCGACGCGCAGAGGTCCATAAGCCACGCGAGGCTTCAGTCCGAGGCCCTCGATGAGCGCGCCTGCCAGCGCCTCCTGCACCGCCGATGCGGTGAACTCGGGCTCGGGAACGAGCTCGAGCGCGCTCACCGAGGCCACCAGCACCTCGGACGCGTTGTCGGGAAGCGACGACAACGCGTCGTCCGCGTAGACGATCTCATCCGTGAAGAGAAAGCCCAGCATGCCCGGAACCTCGCCGAGCAGCTGCACGCGCTCCTGCACGAGGGGGGCGGATGCCGCGACGAGCGCCGCCTGCTCGGCCGTCGGCTCCGGGCCGATCACTCCGGCGGTCTGCAGGTAGGGGACGATGCGGGCGGCGAAGTCGTCGGGGGCCAGCATCCGGATGTGGTCGCCGTTGATCGACTCGGCCTTCTTCTGGTCGAACCGCGCCGGGTTGGGGTTCACATCGGCGATGTCGAACTCGGCGATGAGCTCGTCGAGACCGAACACGTCACGGTCGGGACCGATCGCCCACCCCAGCAGTGCGAGGTAGTTGAGGAGTCCCTCGTGGATGAAGCCCTTCTCCCGCTGCAGGAAGAGGTCGGCCTTGGGGTCGCGCTTGGAGAGCTTCTTGTTGCCGACCTCACCGAGGACGAGGGGCATGTGGGCGAAGCGCGGGATGAACGTCGTCACGCCCGCGTCGACGAGGGCGCGGTACAGCGCGAGCTGGCGCGCGGTCGACGGCATGAGGTCTTCGCCGCGGATGACGTGGGTGATGCCCATCAGCGCGTCGTCGACGGGGTTCACGAACGGGTAGAGCGGCACTCCCCCGGCTCGCACGAGCACGAAGTCGGGGAAGGAGCCGGCGGGGAAGGTGACCTCGCCGCGGATGAGGTCGACGTAGGTGAGGTCCTCGTCGGGCACCCGCAGGCGCCAGGCCGGCTGACGGCCCTCGGCCCGGAACGCGGCCTTCTGCTCGTCGGTGAGATCCCGGTCGTAGTTGTCGTAGCCGAGCTGCTTCGCGCGGCCGTTGGCCTCGTTGCGGGCGTCGATCTCCTCGGCGGTGGAGTAGCTCTCGTAGACGGCGCCGGCGGCGACGAGCTTGTCGAGGACCTCGCGGTAGATGTGGTGACGCTGCGACTGCCGGTACGGCGCATGGGGGCCTCCGGTCTCGACGCCCTCGTCCCAGTCGATCTCGAGCCACCGCAGCGCCTCGAGCAGCTGCTGGTAGCTCTCCTCGCTGTCGCGGGCCGCGTCGGTGTCTTCGATGCGGAACACGAGGGTGCCGCCGTGGTGGCGCGCGTAGGCCCAGTTGAACAGCACGGTGCGGATGAGGCCGACGTGCGGCAGGCCGGTGGGCGACGGGCAGAACCGCACGCGCACGTCGGAGCCGGTGGCGGTGGTGGTGCGGGGATCGGGTGTGGAGGACATCGCCGACCAGTCTAGATCCGCCGCCGGGTCGATCCCGGCGCGGTCACCGCCGGGTGCCCACCGCGAGGATCGCGGAGTGCGGCACCCGCAGCATCCCGTCGCTGTCCGCCCTCGTCCCGGCGACCTCGTCGTAGACGGCTCGGAGTGCCCGGCGGCCTTCGTCGTCGAGCGACCGGTGGATGCCCCCGATGGTCGCCACTCCCCCGGCGACGCCGCGCCACAGGTCGTCGGGATCGATCTCGAAGGTCCAGGTGAGCGTGCCGGTGCGTATGCGCCCGAGACCGGCGTCGGCCAGCAGGTCGGCCAGTCCCTCGGCCGAGCGCTCGGCACCGCCCCCGCGAGGACCGCTGTCAGGCGGGTAGCCGACCGCGCCACCGCGCGCGAGGACTTCCTCCCAGAGGGGGCGGAGCGGGCTGCGGCCCGAGGGCCACGACGTCAGCGCCACCACACCGTCCCCGGTGCACACGCGGGCGAGCGCGGCGACCGCCGCCTGCAGGTCGGCGACGTGCCCGAGGACGAAGCTCGCCGTCACCACGTCGAACCAGCCGTCCTCGAACGGCAGGTCCGGCAGAGCGGCGGCCGAGAAATGCACGTCGGGATGCCGTCGCCGGGCGACCGCGAGCATCGACCCCTCCGGATCGACCCCGACCACCGCGTACCCCCGCGCCGAGGCTGCACCCGCGACGGTGCCCGGCCCCGTGCCCACGTCGAGCAGGCGGCCCCCGGCCGGCGCTCCCCGCACGGACTCGACGGCATCCAGCAGCGGCGGAACCGCCCCTGCGCACAGCCGAGCGAAAGACTCGGCGTAGGCGCGCCCCGTACCCGACCACTCAGCCATCGGCCGGCACCGTCTTCGTGGGGATGCGGCCGAACGGGGCGAGGACGACGGTGGCGACCACCGCGACCCCGACCACCAGCGCCAGCCCGCCGTACCCGATCCAGGCGAGCACGAACCCGGCCAGGATCGCTCCCGCGGCCCCGACCAGGCTCATCACCAGATCGCTGAAGCCCTGACGACGTGTGCGCTGCTGTTCGGACGACGCCTCGGTCAGCAGGGCCGAGCCCGCCACGGTGGTGGCGCTCCACCCGAGGCCGAGGAGGATGAGTCCGACGGTCACCGCCGCAGTGGCGTCCTGCCCGAGCGACGCGGTGACCAGCGATGCGGCCAGCAGCACCTGGCCCAGCAGGATGACCGGGATGCGTCCGATCCGGTCGGCGAGGACGCCGAAGACGGGTGACAGGGCGTACATGCCGGCGATGTGCAGGCTGATCGTGAGCCCGATGACGGTGAGCGTCGCGCCCTGGTGCAGCAGGTGCACCGGCGTCATGGCCATCACCGAGACCATCACCCCGTGCGCGGCGGCGATCGCGAACACCGCGAAGCGAGCTGCGGTCGGCGCGTCGGGTTTGACGATCGCACGGGCCGCCGACGAACGCGCCGCGAAGGCGACGACGCGCTGAGCCAGCAGCAGCGGGTCGGGGCGCAGCGCAACGAGGTACACGAGGATCCCCGCCAGCTGAGCGCCCGCGGTGATGAGGTAGGGGCCGGTGAGCGGTGGCATGCCGACGAACTGGCCGAGCGCCTCACCGGGGCCGGTGAGGTTGGGGCCCAGCACGGCGCCGATGGTCGTCGCCCACACCACGATCGACAGGTCGCGGCCGCGCGTGGTGTCGCTCGCGAGATCGGCCGCGGCGAATCGCGTCTGCAGGTTGACCGCCTGGCCCGCACCGACGAGACCGAAGGCGAGGAGCAGAAGCGGGAAGGATGCCGCAGCCGCGGCGCCGACGACGAGGATCACCCCGACGAGGGCGAGCGCCATGCCGGTGGCCAGCGATACGCGCCGCCCACGTCGTCGAGCGAACGACGCCAGGGGAACCGCGAAGACGGCGGTGCCGAGCGTGACCGCCGCCGCGGCGAGCCCCGAGAACGCCTCGTCCCCCGAGATCTCCGCGGCCAGCACGGCCCCGAGCGAGACCGTCGCCCCGAACGCCAGCCCACCGAGGACCTGGCCCGCCGAGAGCACCCGGACCGTCCGGCGTTGCACGCGGGCGATCTCGCCGGGACTCAGGCTCGCAGCATCCGCGTCCTCGGCGGGGATCGCCGTGGGATCCGGAGGCTGCGACGTGACCACCGCCGGCCTACGCGTTCCGCGCGGGATTGCGCAGGATCCCGAGGCCCGAGATCTCGACTTCGACGGTGTCGCCGGCGGTGAAGGGCCCGACGCCCGCGGGCGTGCCCGTGAGGATGACGTCCCCGGGAAGGAGGGTGAAGGCCGCCGAGGCGTACGCGATGACGTCGGCCAGAGAGAAGATCATGTCGCTGATCGGCCCCTGCTGACGAACGTCGCCGTTGACCCGCGTGGTGACGACCGCATCGCCGGTGGGGTCGAAATCGGTCTCGATCGCGGGTCCGAGGGGGCAGAAGGTGTCGAAGCCCTTGGCCCGCGCCCACTGCCCGTCGCTGCGCTGCAGATCGCGCGCCGTCACGTCGTTGCCGATCGTGTACCCGAAGACGTAGTCGAGGGCGCGCTCGGCGGGCACGTTCTTGGCGATCCTGCCGATGACGGCCGCGAGCTCACCCTCGAAGTCGACGCGCTCCGACTGCGGTGGCAGCACGATCGCGTCGCCGGGCCCGATGACGGACGTGTTGGGCTTGAAGAACAGCATGGGCGCGGCGGGCACGTCGTTGCCGAGCTCCGCGGCATGGTCGCGGTAGTTGCGGCCGACGCACACCACCTTCGATCGGGGGATCACCGGCGCCAGCAGCGCGACGTCGGCGATCGGCACCCGCTCCCCCGTGGTGTCGAACCCGGCGAACATGGGGTCACCGGCCAGGACGACGAGGTCGGTGTCGTCGACGATCCCGTAGGTGATGGCTCCGTTGTGGCTGAAACGCGCGATTCTCACCCGTTCACCCTAACGACACGCGCCGGAGTGGGAGCGCCGCCTCACGCGTCCAGGCGCAGAAGCCAGCCGTGCTTGTCCTCGCGGCGCCCGTACTGGATGTCGGTGAGCTCCTCCCGGAGCGAGAGGGCGAGTTCGCCCGTCGGCTGCTCGTCGAGGAAGTCCGTGCCCTTGAGCAGGCCGATGGGGGTGACCACCGCCGCCGTGCCGCAGGCGAAGACCTCGACGATGTCGCCGGAGGCGACCCCGCTGCGCCACTCCTCGAGCGAGACCGCACGCCCTTCGACGGTGTGACCACGGTCCTTGGCGAGCTGGAGGATCGAGTCGCGCGTGATGCCCTCGAGGATCGAATCGGACTGCGGTGTGACGATCCTGCCGTCCTTGTACACGAAGATCACGTTCATGCCGCCGAGCTCTTCGACGTTGCGGTCCTGATCGAGGAAGACGACCTGGTCGCATTCGTTCTCGTACGCCTCCGACTGGGGAAGCAGGCTGGCGGCGTAGTTCCCACCGGTCTTGGCCGCTCCGGTGCCGCCCTTGCCCGCGCGCGAGTAGTCCTCGCTGAGCCAGATCGACACGGGCTTGACGCCGCCCTTGAAGTACGCGCCGGCCGGGGAGGCGATGACGTAGTAGCCCACCTTGTTGGCGGGACGGACGCCGAGGAACGCTTCCTTCGCGAACATGAAGGGGCGGAGGTAGAGGCTCTGGTCCTCGCCCGTGGGCACCCAGTCGCCGTCGACGGCGATGAGCTCGCGCAGCGACTGGATGAAGTACGACACCGGCAGCTCCGGCAGCGCCAGACGGCGCGCGGAGCGCTGCAGGCGGCGGCCGTTCTGATCGGGTCGGAAGGTGTGGATCGATCCGTCGGCGTGACGATAGGCCTTGATGCCCTCGAAGATCTCCTGGCCGTAGTGCAGCACCGCAGCTGCAGGGTCGAGCGAGAGCGGGCCGTAGGGCTGCACGCGCGGACGATGCCACCCGCCGCCGACCGACCAGCAGATGTCGACCATGTGGTCGGTGAAGTTCGTCCCGAAGCCGGGATTGGCCAGCACCTCGTCACGACGTGCCGGCGAAGCCGCGTTCAGATTGCGGGTCACCTGGAAGGCGAGCGGGGCGAGGCCGGTGTCGGGGTCGGAGTCGATCATCGTCATGTGTTCACGTCCTGGCTATGGGGGCGACGGCGCGGTGCGGGACCAGATTACGCCTGGAGCCGATCGCGGATGGCGTCGCCGATCTGCGCGGTGGTGCGGCTCGATCCCTCGCGTGCCGCGATGTCCTGCTCGACCGCGCGGGTGATGCGTGCGGACTCGTCTCCCAGCCCGAGGTGATCGAGCATGAGGGCGACCGAGAGGATCGCTGCCGTGGGATCGGCCTTCTGCTGACCTGCGATGTCGGGCGCCGAACCGTGAACGGGCTCGAACATCGAGGGGAACGCGCCGTCGGGGTTGATGTTGCCCGATGCGGCGAGGCCGATGCCTCCGGTGACGGCGCCGGCCAAGTCGGTCAGGATGTCGCCGAAGAGGTTGTCGGTGACGATCACGTCGAAACGGCCCGGGTTCGTGACCAGGAAGATGGTTGCCGCGTCGACGTGCAGGTAGTCTACGGCCACATCGGGGTGCTCCCCCGCGACGGCGTCGACGATCCGCTTCCACATGCCCCCGGCGTGCACGAGCACGTTGGTCTTGTGCACCAGGGTCAGCCGGCGGCCCCGCCTCTCGGCGAGCGTGAACGCGTAGCGGACGACCCGTTCGATCCCGTACGCGGTGTTGACCGAGGTCTCGTTCGCGACCTCGTGCGGCGTGCCGGTGCGGATCGATCCGCCGTTGCCGACGTAGGGCCCTTCCGTACCCTCGCGGACGACGACGAAGTCGATCTCGGCAGGGTCTGCGAGGGGTCCGGGCGCGCCGGCGTACAGCTTCGACGGGCGCAGGTTGACGTAGTGGTCGAGCGAGAATCGCAGCTTCAACAGCAGGCCGCGCTCGATGTTGGCGTCCTTCAGCCGTTCGTCCCCGGGTGTTCCGCCGACCGCGCCGAGGAGGATGGCGTCGTGGGCGGCGATCGCTGCGAGATCGGCGTCGGTGAGCGTGTCCCCGGTCTCGAGATAGCGTCCGGCCCCGAGCGAGAAGTGCGTGGTGTCGAAGCGGACTTCGGAGTCTGCGGTGGCCGCCCGGAGGATCTTCTCCGCCTCGGCGACGACCTCGGGACCGATGCCGTCACCGGGGATGACGGCGAGTTTGACGACGCGCGACATCGCTCTCCTCGTGCTGGAAGCTGGTCCGGCCGCGGCGGTCAGTGCTCGCGCGCGGACGCGGTTCGGAACCCTCCCAGGGTAGTGGCCGCGACGACGCCCGCGATCACGACGAGCCCCGCGCCGATGAGCGCGGTGACCCCGACTCCGGAGTCGAACGCCTCGGCCGCCGCCGTGGCGAGGGCCGCACCCGTGGCCGCGTCGAGGCCGTCCGCCGCATGCATCGCGCCGGCCAGGGTCTCGCGGGCGGCGGCGGCCGCGGTGGCGGGGACGTCCGCCGGCAGCACCAGGTTCGCCCGATAGAGGGCGGTGAGGATGCCGCCGAGCACCGCCGTGCCGAGAACGGCGCCGAGCTCGTACGCGGTTTCGGAGACCGCGCTGGCCGCGCCCGCCTTCTCGGGCGGCGCGCTCGAGAGGACGAGTTCGTTCGAGACGGTTTCGGCGGCCCCGATGCCCAGCCCCAGGGCGACGAACGCGACGACCAGCACCCACATGGGTGCTCCGTGCGCGGTCGAGGCGACCACCAGGTAGGCCAGGGCCGACACCGCCAGTCCGGCGGGCACGAGGGCACGCGGGGCCACGCGACGCCCCAGGGGGACGACCGCCAGCCCCGCCGCGATCATCGCCGCGAGTCCCGGCACCAGGGCGAGGCCTGCCTGCAGCGGAGACAGGCCCGCCACCAGCTGCAGGTGCTGAGCGACGAAGAACAGGAAGCCGACGAGTGCGATGACGCTCAGCAGGTTCACCAGCAGCGCGCCGGTGAAGGCGCCGCGGGCGAAGAGGCTCATATCGAGCATCGGCACGGCCAAGCGGTTCTGCCGGCGCACGAAGAGGACGCCGAACCCGAGACCCGCCACCGCGAGCAGCACGACCGTCGGTCCGAATCCGTGGACGGCCGCCTCCTTGATGGCGAAGACGATCGGAACCATCGCGGCCATCGAGAGCGCGATGCTGGCGAGGTCGATGCGTCCGGGGGCGGGGTCGCGGCTCTCGGGGACCAGGAACGGCGCGAAGACCAGCAGCGGTACCAGCACGGGAACCGAGAGCAGGAAGACACTCCCCCACGCGAAGTGCTCCAGCAGGACGCCGCCGACGACCGGGCCGAGGGCCGCGCCGGCCGAGAATCCCGCCGCCCAGACGGCGATCGCCAGGCGCCGCTGATCCCGGTCCGGGAAGATGCTGCGCAGGAGCGAGAGCGTCGAGGGCATGAGCATGGCGCCGAAGACGCCCATCGCCGCGCGCGCGACGATGAGCCACCCGGCGGTGGGCGCGAAGGCGGCCAGCACCGAGACCGCGGCGAATCCCACGGCTCCGGTGAGCAGCATCCGCCGCCGGCCGAAGCGATCGCCGAGAGAGCCCATGGTCACGAGCAGCCCGGCGAGCACCAGGGGGTATGCGTCGATGATCCACAGCTGCTGCGCGCTCGTGGGGGCGAGGTCCAGGGCGATGGCGGGCAGCGCGAAGCTCAGGACCGTGTTGTCGACCGAGACCAGCAGAACCGGCAGCATCAGGACGGCCAGCGCTGCCCAGCCGCGCCATCCGACGCGCGGGGGCGTCGGGGTGATGCGCGCTTGCGTGGGCGTGTCGATGGTCATGACCGATCCTCAGTTTCTGTACCGTCCAGCCGGTATAGTATCAAAGTCCGAAGCCTCCCGCTCGCTACGATCGACGACATGAGCCGCCCTCCCCTCGCCCGCGACAGGGTGCTCGACGCGTTCGAGGCGATCCTCATCGACGACGGTGAACGCGCGGCGACGATGGATGCCACCGCGCGCGCCGCTGCGGTGAGCAAGGGCGGACTCCTGTATCACTTCGGCACGAAGGACGCCCTCGAACTCGCCCTGATCGAGCGGCTGAGCGCACTCGTCGATGACGACATCGCCGCCATCACGTCGGCTCCCGAGGGCCCGGTGTCGTACTTCCTGCGCTCGTCGGCGATGGCGAACGATCCGCTCGATCGCGCGCTCGTGGCCGTGTCACGGCTGGCGCAGGCGGGGCAGGCTCACGCCGTCACCGCCTTGCGGGACGTCAGGGAGCGCTGGAGCACCGCCATCCGCCCGCACGTCGACGGGGATGCCGCACACGACCTCGTGATGCTCGTCAGCGACGGGCTCTACTACAACAGCACGCTCGCCGGAAGCGGCGTTCCGGCGGTGGTGCCCACGGGCGCGGCGATGGACACCCTCATCGCGCTCGTGGAGCGGGCCGCACGCGGCTGAACCGCGCAGTCGACCCGGAGGTCAGCCTTCGGTGATCTCGATCTGGCGGAATAGGTCGGCGTGGATCGCGGAGCTGACCTGTTCGAGCAGCTCGTCCGGCACGGGCGAGTCGACCGTGAGCACGGACAGCGCCTGTCCCCCGGCGTTCTGGCGCGCGATCTGCATGCCCGCGATGTTGATCCCGGCCTCGCCGAACTTCTGCCCGTAGACGGCGACGATTCCCGGACGATCGGTGTAGAGCATCACGACGTGGTGCTTCTCGATCGGCAGCTCGATGGCGTACTCGTTGATGCCGACGAGCTTCTCCACCTGCTTGGTGCCGGTGAGCGTACCCGACACCGACAGCTGCGATCCGTCCGACAGCGCGCCGCGGAGGGTGATCACGTTGCGGTACTCGTCGCTGACGTCGTCCACGATGAGGCGGACGTCGACGCCGCGCTGCTCGGCCAGCAGCGGAGCGTTCACGTACGAGACCGTCTCGCTCACGATGTTGGTGAACACGCCCTTGAGGGCCGCGAGCTTCAGCACCGAGACGTCGTAGGTGTTGAGCTCGCCGTGCACCTCGACGTCGAGGCTCGTCAGGGGCGAATGCGCCAGCGCGGCGAAGATCTGGCCCAGCTTCTCGACCAGCGGGATGCCGGGACGCACGTAGGGGTCGATGACGCCGCCGGCGACGTTGACCGCGTCGGGCACGAGGTCGCCGCCCAGTGCCAGGCGCACGGAGTTGGCGACCGACACGCCCGCCTTCTCCTGCGCCTCTTCCGTCGAGGCGCCCAGGTGCGGGGTGACGACGACGTTGGGGAGGTCCAGCAGCGCCTGAGCGGTGCCGCCCTCGGCCGGGGGCTCGCTGGTGAACACGTCGAGGCCCGCCCCGGCGATCTCTCCGGCGACGAGCGCGTCGCGCAGCGCCTCTTCATCGATGAGGCCGCCGCGTGCCACGTTCACCACGAAAGCGCTCGGCTTCATGATGCGGAACTGCTCCGCCCCGATCATCCCCGTGGTCTCGGGCGTCTTCGGCATGTGGATGGTGACGAAGTCGCTCTGTTCGAGCAGCTCGTCCAGTCCGAGCAGCTGCACGCCCAGCTGCTGGGCCCGTGCACTGGTGACATACGGGTCATAGGCGACCACGCGCATGTCGAAAGCCTGGAGGCGCGCCGCGATGAGCGCGCCGATGCGACCCAGACCGATGATGCCGACCGTCTTCTCGAACAGCTCGGTGCCGGTGTAGGCGCTGCGCTTCCACTGGCCGTCGGCCAGCGACGCATGGGCTGCGGGGATGCGGCGGGCCAGGCTCAGGATGTGGCCGACGGTGAGTTCCGCCGCCGAGATGATGTTCGACGTCGGCGCGTTCACGACCATGACGCCGGCGGTGGTGGCGGTCTTGATGTCGACGTTGTCCAGGCCCACACCGGCGCGGGCGACGACCTTGAGCACCGGCGCCGCGGCGATCGCCTCGGCGTCGATCTTGGTCGCCGAGCGGATGAGCACCGCGTGAGCCTCGGCCAGGGACGACAGCAGCGCGGGCCGATCCGTTCCGTCGACGTGACGGACGTCGAAGTCGGGGCCGAGGGCGTCGATCGTGGCTGGGGAGAGCTCTTCGGCGATGAGAACGACAGGCTTCGTCACGGGTGATTCCTTCGGGACGGTGCGCGACCGCGCGCTGCAGAGGGGACGACCCGCCGCGCGTCATGGGGCGAGGCCTCCGTCAGCCTATCGCGGCGCGCACGGGGCGCCGGACCGTGTGACGCGCGGAGTCAGCCGAGGAGCGCCGTGGTGTTGAGCGTCGCGTACGACACCACGTCGAGCCAGAACACCGCCACGAGCGCGAGCCCCGCGACCATCACCAGGAGCAGGTGATGCGGCGGGCGACGGTAGCCGAGGGCGAAGGCCGCGGACCACACGATGATCGGGAAGACCGCGGCGAAGATCCAGAGGAACCAGCCGAGCGCGTTGAGGGTGAGCCCCAGGTCGCCGGCGACGCTGAGCGTCTCGGTGAGATTGCCGATCGCGTTCCAGACCGCGTACGCGTAGAACAGGCCCAGGATGCCGGTGATCGCGGCGATGAGCCACGTCGGCGTGCGGTGCCGGGTACCGCGGGGTGCGGGGTCGACGGTCGGCTCGGTCACTGTCCCACCGTCCCCATCATCACAAAGGGCCACGGGACCAGGAGCACCACGCCCGCGATCAGCCACACCAGACGTACCCACGCGCGGGAGCCTCGCGTGAGGAGGAACGTCGTGGCGAACCAGATCGGCGCAGCCAGCACCGCCAGCCAGAAGCTGCCCTGGAACATGACATCGGCCACCAGGTACTGCGCGGCGCCCTGGAGCCGGAGGCCGCCGATGATCCAGCCGATCACCCACAGCGCGTACACGCCCCCGAGCACTCCGAGGGCGATGAGCATGGCGTTGCCGAGAGGCGCCGCCGGGGTCTCGTCACGGGCGGCGACGTCGCCCTCGACCGCTGGTTCGCGGTCGATGGCGGCGGTGCCCGCCGCGTCCTCGCTGCCGCGACCGACGGCGGTGAACCCCGCCGGAAGATCCGCGACTCGCGGCGAGTCGGCGCGGGCCGCGGGCTCGGACGTCGGCGCATCGAGGGTCGGGTCGCCGTCGCCCTCCCAGCGGAAGGCGTCCTCTTCGCGATCACGACTCACCCCGCCAGCGTAGCGCCGACCGGCGGGGCGAGGTGATCAGCGCCCCGCGGTCAGGCACAGGACCCGATCCCGCCCCTGGGGACCTTGGAGGACGATGTGCTGCCGGCATCCGGGAATCGCGGCCGACACGCCTGTGCCCCGTTCGCCGGCGAGGCGATCGGCCGGACGCGAGATGTCGTCGCGGGTGATGTAGCCCTGGCGCAGGTCCATGGCCTCGAGCCGGTCGGCCGGCCGGCGCGTGTCCACGCCGGGCGGGGCCGGGACGGGGATCGAGATGCGACCGTCCCCGGACCGCGTCGCGGGTTCGTCGCCCGCGGCGCTCTGTGCGGTTTGGCAACCGGCGAGCGTCAGCGCGAGGATCGCGCCCGACAGGATCGCGGCGAGGCGGATCGAAAGGGTGGTGGTGGACATGATGACTCCTTCTCGGCGGCCCCGGGGCCGGGGCCTGGTGACTTCACGTTCCACCGGGCCGATACCCGCCACCGGCTCCCGCGATATCCGGCGGATATCCGCGCGCGGCGAGGGGTATTGACGCCTGACCGGCGCGTGCCCACACTTCACCTCATGACCATCCGCGTTCTGGGGGCGCTGGACATCGGGCAGGGCACTCTCGGACCTCGCGAGCGGACCCTGCTCGCCGCGCTCGTCGCACGGCGGGGCGCGTCGCTCGCACCTGCGCAGCTCGCCGAGGCGTGCTGGGGCGAAGACCCGCCGGCGACCTGGCAGCAGCAGGTCCGCAACAGTGTGGCGCGCATCCGTCGGGTGCTGGGCCCCGAGTCGATCGAGACGGTCGGCACGGAGTACCGGCTCGGGCTGGACCCCGCGGTGATAGACGCGGTGCAGTTCGAACGGCTCGTCGAGGCGGCGCGCACACACGGCCTGCGCGGCGATGACGGACGCGCGGTCGACGCGTACACGCGCGCGCTGGGGCTGTGGCGCGGGACGCCGCTTCCCGAGATCGCCGAGTGGGATGCCGGCATCGGCGAGGCCCGCCGTTTGACCGAGATCCGCGCGAGCGCCGAAGAGGAGCTCCTCGAGGCCCGGCTCCGGCTCGGAGAGCATCGCACGCTCATCCCCGAAGCCGAGCGGCTCGTGAGGGAGGCGCCCCTCCGCGAGGACCGATGGGCGATCCTGGCGCTGGCAACCTATCGCGCCGATCGCCAGGCTGAAGCGCTCGCGACGGTCCGCGCTGCGCGCGAGCGTCTCGCCGACGAGCTCGGGATCGAGCCGGGCGCCCGGCTGCAGTCCCTCGAGACGGCGATGCTCCGCCAGGATCCGTCGCTCGAGGCACCGCACGTGGAGCGGCCGGCAAGCTCGGAATGTCCGTATCCGGGGCTGCGGGCCTACGGCACCGACGAGGCGGAGCTCTTCTTCGGCCGGGAGCGCGACGCGGACGCGGTCGTCGAGCGGCTGAGGCGAGGAAGGATCCTCGCTCTGGCGGGACCATCCGGGACGGGCAAGAGCTCCCTCGCCTTCGCCGGCGTGATCCCGAGGCTGTCCGAGAGCGGGATCGCGTGCGAGGTGGTGTCGCCGGGTCGCGACGTGGCGGCGACGCTGCGCGCGGCGGCGGCGAAGGCGGGCGCGCTCATCGTCGATCAGGCCGAGGAGCTGCTCGGAATGGACGACGGCGAACGCGCCCGGTTCGGTGAAGCGGCGAGGGCGTTCGTCGGCGACGGCGGGATGCTGCTGATCACGGCGCGCTCCGACGCGCTCGACGCGCTTCGCACCCTGCCCGGCATCGGCGATGCGATCGGCGAGCACATCCATCTGCTGGGGCCGCTGACCCCGGCGGGCGCCCGCGAGGCCGTCGAGCAGCCGGCACGCCGAGCGGGACTGCGGCTCGAGCCCGGCCTGACCGAACTCGCCCTTCGCGATCTGGGCGATCGCGCCTCGACACTCCCCCATTTCTCCCACGCGATGCGCGAGACCTGGATCCGCAGAGAGGGCGACACCCTCACGGTTGCCGGATACGAAGACTCGGGGGGCATCGCCGGAGCGATCGCGCAGTCCGCGGAGGAGGTGTACCGATCTCTCCCCGAGGACGAGCAGACGGTCTGCAGATCGGTCATGACCCGCCTGATCGACCGCGGCGAGGACGGTTCGTCGACCCGCCGTCGCGTGACCGCGGCGCCGTTTCTGGCGGACACCGATCGTCGTCGGGTGATCGAAAGGCTCGCACGCGCGCGGCTGCTGACCGTCGACGGCACCGCGGTCATGGTCACCCACGAAGCGGTCGCCCGCGCATGGCCTCGCCTGGACCACTGGCTCGACGAGGATCGCGACCGGATGCGCGTCCTCCGCGGTGTCGAGAGCGCGGCCGCGGCCTGGGAGGCGGAGGACGGAGACGACGACGACCTGCTCCGCGGGGCGCACCTCACTGCCGCGCTCGAGCTGAGACAGGCGTCGCCTCGGGATCTGACCCCGCGTGAACTCGCGTTCCTCGACGCCTCGGACGCGCGGCAGCGGGCCGAGCTCGACGATCTCCGCCACCGCGCGCACCGTGAGCGGGCCCGCAACCGCACGCTGCGCCTCGCGCTGGGCGGCGTCGCCACGCTGCTGGTCGCGGTGCTCATCGCGGGCGGCGTTGCAGTGATCCGCGGCGAGGAGGCTCGGGCCGCGGGCGAGTCGGCCCGCATCGAGGCCCTGACGGCGTCCTCGCTGGCGCTGCGCTCGTCCGACCGCGATCTCGCCGCGCTGCTCGCCGTCGAGGCCTACCGCCGGTGGCCCGACGACGATCGGGTTCGCTCGGCCCTGCTGGGGATCATGATGGCCGCCGACGGCCTGATCAGGCGGATCGAGCACCCGCATCCGGCGGTGGTGGCGGCCGAGCCCGCCTCGGACGGCGCGCTCGTGGTGACCGAGGGCGAAGCCGGTGTCACGATGCGGTCGATCGACCTTCGCGACGACGCCGTCCGCCGCACGTTCGATGTCGCCGTCCCCGGCCCCTCACCCCATGCCCGCTTCCTCGCCGTCAGCCCGGACGGCCGATCCGCGGCGGTGCAGACGCCGTCGTGGGCGTCCGAGGACGAGCCCGGCCTGTGCTGCCACAACCACTTCACGTTCATCGACCTGGTGTCCGGCCGCCAGCTGGCGAGTGTGCGGGTCCCGGCGCGCTGATCGCGTACGAGGAGTCCGATCTGCGCGAGCGGGCGCGGATCACCACCGACGGCGACCTCTCCTCGGCCTCGATCGCCGCGATCGGCGACGGCACGGTCCTCGCGTCCGGTCAGGACGGGGCGGCGCGCATCGACGTCGAAACCGGGCGGACGCTGTGGCGCGCGGCATCCGTCCCCGGCCGCCCGTGCTGGAAGGTCGCGGTGCTCCCCGATCGCGACACCGCCTACTGCTCGCGGCTGGGCACCGTCGCCGAATGGGACCTGCAGACGGGCGAGCCCACGGGGCGCGAGTTCGCCACCCTCGTCGACGAGGCCTGCGACGTGATCCCCCGGGCCGGCGGCGACGGTCTGCTCCTGCATGCCCCCTCTGCGGGCGCGACGTTCGTGTGGGCGCTGGACGGTTCTGGCGCGGCGCGAACGCTGGTGGCACGCGGCAGGCAGCTGGTGGGCGGCATCAGCGGCGACGGGGTCACCGTCATCACGAAGCCGCTGACCGGTGGGCCGTTCTCGCTGTGGGACATCGAGAAGGATGCCGCGACCGGCCGAGAGGCGGAGTGGCTGTCGTGGGTCTCGCCCACGGTGGTCGAGAACTGGTCGGAGCCGAGCGGGTCCACGTTCCTGACCACCGACGGGTCTTCGATCCGGCTCGACCAGGAGATCGTCGAGCGGATGGGTGAGGACATCTTCCCGGTTCCCGCCCGACCCGGCCCGCACGCGTTCGTGTTCGCTCCCCAGAGCGATCTCTTCGTCGCCTTCGACCCGACGACGGGACACCGTGCCGGGCCGTTCATCGAGGTGCCCGACATCGAGGGCGAGATGGTGCACAATCGCGTCAGCCAGTCCCCCGACGCGTCACGCGTCGCGCTGACGTACTTCGACTCCGGTCCGCGCACCACCCACACCGCCGTGTTCGACGGGCGCACCGGCGCGCTCGTCGCTCGAGGGCTCGCCGGGACCGAGGGCAACGTCATCACCCACTCCGGCGACCTCATCGCCGTGACCGACACCGCGGTGACGCGCTATGGACTCGACACCCTCGACCCCATCGCCTCTCTGCCGAAGCCCTTCAGCAGCGGGAACACCGTGGAGATCAGCGACGACGAACGGACGATGCTGATCGTGGGGTGGGACAATCGCGCCGCGCTGTACGGCATGCGCGGGCGGGTGAAGCTCGCGGACACGATCGACGCGCCCAGCGACGAACTCGCCCAGGGTGCCCACCTCTCGCACGACGGGCGTCTGCTCGTCGCCGGCGCGGCCGAGGGCGTCATCGTGTGGGATCTCGATCCGGCCGTTCACGCCGCCGCCGCGTGCGAGATCGCCGGGCGCGAACTGACCGAGGTGGAGTGGCGGACGCACTTCGACGACACGCGGACGACGGCGACCTGCCCCTGAGGGCGGGTCGCCGTCGTCCGCGTGCGTCGTGTTCGGTCTCACTGCGGCTTCGGCGCCAGTCGGTCGGCGACCAGAGGCGGTGCCGGCGGCGCGTCCTCCTCGACGCCCGAGCGGTCCATCCGGTCGGCCGTGTGCGGGCTCACCGGCTGTCCGGCGTCGGTCGAGCGGTCGGCGTAGCGCTCGGCCATGCCTTCGTACCGCGCCTCCGCGGCGCGGATGGCCCGTTCGATCTGCACGGCAGCCGGGACGGTTCCCTGCTCGACATCGCTGACGACCTCGGCTCGAGGCGTCTGGCATCCGGCGAGGCCGAATGCGGCCCCGGCCAGGATGGTCGCGGTGACGATCGAGACCAGGCGGCCCCGATTTCCGCGTGCGGTAGTGCTCATCGTCTTGCTCCTTCGGGTAGTGCCGGACCCCATTCCGGCTACACGAACAAAGAGCGCGAACGGCCCGCGGTGATACGCGCGGAACGAAGCCGGGCGGCAGGCGCGGGCACGGGAAAGCCCCCGTCCCCTGGGTGCGGGGGACGGGGGCCGGTGAAGCCGAGCTGGTGTGCTGGCTGGCCTTCGGGCTAGCGCGCGGCGCTGCCCTCGGTGTAGTCGGCGTCCTGCTGCTTCCACGCGAACAGCGCGCGCAGGTCACGGCCGACCTCCTCGATCGGGTGCCGGGCCGCCTTGGCGCGCAGCTCCTGGAACTCGGCGCCGCCGTTGTCCTGGTCGTCGATGAAGCGCTTGGCGAAGGCGCCGGACTGGATGTCGGCGAGCACCGCCTGCATGTTCTCCTTGACGTGCGCGTCGATGACGCGAGGACCCGAGACGTAGTCGCCGTACTCGGCGGTGTCCGACACCGACCAGCGCTGCTTGGCGATGCCGCCCTCCCACATGAGGTCGACGATGAGCTTGAGCTCGTGGAGGACCTCGAAGTAGGCGATCTGCGGCTGGTAGCCGGCCTCGGTGAGGGTCTCGAAGCCGTACTGGATCAGCTGCGACACGCCGCCGCAGAGGACGGCCTGCTCGCCGAACAGGTCGGTCTCGGTCTCTTCCGTGAACGTCGTCTTGATGACGCCGGCACGGGTGCCGCCGATGGCCTTGGCGTACGACTTCGCCAGGTCCCACGCCGAACCCGACGCGTCCTGCTCGACGGCGATGATGTCGGGGATGCCGCGACCGGCGACGTACTCGCGCCGCACCGTGTGGCCGGGGGCCTTCGGCGCGACGAGGATGACGTCCACGCCCTCGGGCGCCTGGATGTAGCCGAAGCGGATGTTGAAGCCGTGCGCGAAGGCGAGGGTCTTGCCCGAGGTCAGCTTGTCCTTGATGGAGTCGTTGTAGATTCCGCGCTGGTGCTGGTCCGGCGCGAGGATCATGATGACGTCGGCCCACTCGGCGGCGTCGGCGACGCTCTTGACCTCGAAGCCCTCCTCCTCGGCCTTCGCGGTCGAGTTCGAGCCGTCCTTCAGCGCGATGACGACCTGCACGCCCGAGTCGCGCAGGTTCTGGGCGTGGGCGTGGCCCTGCGAGCCGTAGCCGACGATCGCGACCTTCTTGCCCTGAATGAGCGAAAGGTCGGCGTCGTCGTCGTAGAAGATCTCAGCCATCTTCGTGTTTCTCCTTGATTGGTTCGGTCTGTGGGCGGGCGAAACGAGGCGGATCGCCCGCGGGATGGGTCAGCCGCGCAGGACGCGCTCGGTGATGCTCTTGCCGCCGCGGCCGATCGCCAGCAGCCCCGACTGCGCGAGCTCCTTGATGCCGAAGGGCTCGATGGCGCGCAGGAAGGCCTCGACCTTGCCCTTGTCGCCGGTCACCTCGACGACGAGGGCGTCGGGGGCGTAGTCGACGACCGAGGCGCGGAACAGGTTCACCACCTCGAGCACGTTCGAACGACTGGCATTGTCGGCGCGCACCTTCACGAGCATGTGCTCGCGCTGCACGGACGCCGAGGCGTCCAGCTCCACGATCTTGATGACGTTCACGAGCTTGTTCAGCTGCTTCGTCACCTGCTCGAGCGGCAGCTGGTCGACGTCGACGACGACCGTGATGCGGGACAGACCCGGCACCTCGGTCACGCCCACGGCGAGGGATTCGATGTTGAAGCCGCGCCGGGCGAACAGGCCCGCCACGCGGGTGAGCAGACCCGGCTTGTCCTCGACGAGGAGGCTCAGCACATGACTCGACACGGTCTCAGTCCTCCTGCTCGTCGAACGCCGGCGCGTGATCCCGCGCGTACTGCACGTAGCTGTTGCTGACGCCCTGCGGCACCATGGGCCACACCATCGCATCGGCCGACACGACGAAGTCGATCACCACGGGGCGGTCGTTCGTCTCGAGCGCCGTCCGGATGGCGGCATCCACGTCCTCCTCCTTCTCGACGCGGATCGCGAGGCACCCGTAGGCCTCGGCGAGCTTGACGAAGTCGGGGATGCGGATGGTGTCGTGCCCGGTGTTGAGGTCGGTGTGCGAGTACCGCCCGTCATAGAACAGCGTCTGCCACTGGCGGACCATCCCCAGGGAGGAGTTGTTGATGATCGCGACCTTGATCGGGATCTTGTTGATGGCGCACGTGGCGAGCTCCTGATTGGTCATCTGGAAGCATCCGTCGCCGTCGATCGCCCACACGTGGCGGTCGGGCTCGGCGACCTTGGCGCCCATCGCGGCGGGCACCGAGTAGCCCATCGTGCCGGCCCCGCCGGAGTTCAGCCACGCGTTGGGCCGCTCGTACTTGATGAACTGCGCCGCCCACATCTGGTGCTGCCCCACTCCCGAGGCGTAGACGCCCTCGGGGCCGGTCAGCTCGCCGATGCGGCTGATGACGTACTGCGGTGAGAGCAGGCCGTCGCTGGTGGGCGCGTAGCCGAGGGGGAACTCGTCCCGCAGCCCGTCGAGGTACGACCACCACTCCTCGATGTCGGCCTTGGCGCCGTCGAGCGCGCCGCGGTACGCCACATCGAGGTCCACGAGCACGTCGCGGACATCGCCCACGATCGGCACGTCGGCGGTGCGGATCTTGGAGATCTCGGCCGGGTCGATGTCGACGTGCACGACCTGCGCGTTCGGGGCGAACAGCGCCGCCTTGCCGGTGACGCGGTCGTCGAAGCGGGCCCCGAGCGCGACGATGAGGTCGGACTCCTGCAGCGCGAGGACGGCCGGGACGGTGCCGTGCATGCCCGGCATGCCCAGGTGCTGCGTGTGGGAGTCGGGGAACGCGCCGCGCGCCATGAGCGTCGTCACCACCGGCGCACCGGTCGTCTCGGCGAGGGTCAGCAGCTCGGCCGACGCGTGTGCGCGGATCACTCCGCCGCCCACGTACAGCACCGGCTTCTTGGCCTCGGCGAGCAGCTGCGCCGCGGCGAGGATCTGCTTGCCGTGCGCCTTGGTCACCGGACGATAGCCGGGCAGGTCGACCTTCGGCGGCCAGATGAACGGGGCCTCGGCCTGCTGTGCGTCCTTGGTGATGTCCACGAGCACGGGGCCCGGCCGGCCGGTCGAGGCCACCTCGAACGCCGCCTTGATGGCGCCCGGGATGTCTTCGGGCGTCTTCACCAGGAACGAGTGCTTCGTGATCGGCATCGTGATGCCGACGATGTCGGCCTCCTGGAAGGCGTCGGTCCCCATGAGGTTCGAGAACACCTGTCCGGTGATGCAGACGATGGGCACGGAGTCCATGTACGCGTCGGCGATCGCCGTCACCAGGTTCGTCGCGCCCGGTCCCGAGGTCGCGATCGCGACGCCCGTCTTGCCGGATGCCGCGGCGTAGCCCTCGGCGGCGTGCCCGGCGCCCTGCTCGTGGCGGACGAGGATGTGACGGATCTCGGACGTGTCCATGAGCGGGTCGTAGACCGGCAGGATCGCGCCGCCGGGAAGACCGAAGACGTCGGTCACCCCGAGCAGTTCGAGGGAGCGGACGACCGCCTGGGCGCCCGTGAGCACGGGCGCGGCAGCGGTGCGGGGAGCGGGCGGCCGGGGAACGGCCGTGGCGGATTCGGCGGGCATGGGATCGATCCTCTGTGACTCGGAGGGGCTGTGTCGGCAGCCGGTTCAGCCCGTGACGGCGCCCTGGGCTGCAGAGCGCACGAGACGGGAGTACTTGGCAAGGACGCCACGGGTATAGCGCGGGGGAAGGGGCTCCCAGCCGTCGCGGCGGGAACTCAGCTCTGCCTCGTCGACGAGTAGGTCGAGAGAGCGAGCCGCGATATCGACCCGTATCAGATCACCATCGCGCACGAAGGCGATGGGACCTGCGTCCACCGCTTCGGGTGCTATGTGGCCGATGCACAGTCCGGTTGTGCCGCCTGAGAATCGACCGTCCGTCAACAGTAGTACATCTTTTCCGAGGCCCGCGCCCTTGATGGCGGCGGTGATGGCGAGCATCTCCCTCATCCCGGGACCACCCTTGGGGCCCTCGTACCGGATGACGACGACGTCGCCGGCCTGGATCCGACCGGCCTCGAGCGCGTCCATCGCGGCGCGCTCGCGCTCGAACACGCGCGCGGGTCCTTCGAACACCGCGGCGTCGAATCCGGCGGTCTTCACCACGGCGCCCTCGGGGGCGATCGACCCGTGGAGGATCGTGATGCCGCCGGTGGCGTGGATCGGGTCGTCGAAGCGGTGGATGACGTCGCCGTCGACCGGGTCGGGGTTCAGGTCGCGAAGATTCTCGGCGAGGGTCTTGCCGGTGACGGTGAGCGCGTCGCCGTGCAGCAGACCTTCGTCGAGCATGGCCTTCATGATCACCGGGATGCCGCCGTGCTTGTCGACGTCGTTCATCACGTACTTGCCGAACGGCTTCATGTCCGCCACGTGGGGAACCTTGTCGCCGATGCGGTTGAAGTCGTGCAGGTTCAGCTCGATCTCGGCCTCGCGCGCGATCGCCAGCAGGTGGAGCACCACGTTGGTGGAGCCGCCGAGCGCCATCGCCAGGGCGATGGCGTTCTCGAACGCCTCGGGCGTGAGGATGTCGCGCGTGGTGATGCCCTGGCGGAGCAGGTTGATGACCGCCTCGCCGGATCGGTGGGCGAAGTAGTCGCGTCGGCGGTCCGCCGACGGCGGCGCAGCCGACCCGGGAAGACTCAGGCCCAGCGCCTCGGCGACCGAGGCCATGGTGTTCGCGGTGTACATGCCGCCGCAGGCGCCCTCACCCGGGGCGAACGCGCACTCGATGCGCTTGAGATCCTCCTCGCTCATGCGACCGGCGAGGCACGCGCCGACGCCCTCGAACGAGTCGACGATCGTGATCTCCTTCGACGTGCCGTCGCTGAGCTTCACCCAGCCGGGGGCGATGGATCCGGCGTAGAGGAAGACGCTCGACAGGTCGAGGCGGGCCGATGCCATCAGCATCCCGGGGATGGACTTGTCGCAGCCCGCGAGGAGGACCGTGCCGTCGAGCCGTTCTGCCATGACGACCGTCTCGACCGAGTCGGCGATGACCTCCCGCGACACGAGGGAGAAGTGCATCCCCTCGTGCCCCATCGAGATCCCGTCCGAGACCGAGATCGTGCCGAATTGCAGCGGATACCCGCCGCCGGAGTGGACGCCTTCCTTCGCACCCTGCGCCAGTCGGTCGAGGCTCAGGTTGCAGGGCGTGATCTCGTTCCAGCTGGACGCGATGCCGATCTGCGGCTTGTCCCAGTCGTCGTCGCCCATCCCTACGCCGCGGAGCATGCCTCGCGACGTGGTGGCCTCGATGCCGTCGGTGATGACGCGACTGCGCGGTTTGATGTCGATGGAGTTATCCGGCTGGGGCATTCTCGAAGTCTATTCCCGTCGGTGGCCCCGCTCATCCGCGAGCGTCATCAACAGATCGGCGAAGGCGGGGATGTCGGCGACGCGCACCGCGGCAGCCGTTTCGCGATCGCCGACGTGCACTCCGAGATCTCCGGGTCCGAGGCTGCGCAGCGCGTCCTCGTCCGTCACGTCGTCGCCGGCGAAGAGGACGGCGTCGGCCGCGGTGAGCTCTCGCAGCTCGGCGACGGCGGTGTCCTTGCCTTCGTGCCGGAAGGCGTACTCCACGATGTTGTGGCCGGTGCGGCGGCGCCAGTGGGGAGCCTCGGCGGTGACGATGCGATCGGCCGCCGCGTTGGCGGCGGCCGCGGTCGCGGCATCCGCGGTGCGAGTGTGCACGCCGAAGCCGAACGTCTTCGGCTCGATCCACACCCCCGCCATGCCGGTCGTCGCCTCCTCCGCGCGTGTGCGCAGGCGGTCGCGCAGGGCCAGGTGCTCGGCGTCGTCGGCCACCTCGACGGGACCGCTGCCGGGCACCCACACCTCGGCGCCGTGGGATCCGGCGAGATAGACGGCGGAGTCGTCGTGGTGCTCGGCGATCTCGCGCAGGTCGTGCAGGCTCCGGCCCGACACGAGCGCGACCACGGTGCCGGGGGCCTTGGTGAGCGCCTCGACCGCGGCGCGTGCGGCGGGCAGCATCCGCGCCTGCATCGGCTCGTCCTCGAGGGGCGACAGGGTGCCGTCGAAATCGAGGGCGACGAGCAGACGCGGCGCGCGCGCGACCGCGCCGAGCGCGGCCGCCGTCTCGGGGCTCACGCCGACACCTGCGCACGCTTGGAACGCCGGGCGACCTCGAGCGCGTCGAGGAAGGACTGCGACCACTTGGCCACGTCGTTCTCGAGCACCTTGCGGCGCAGCGCCCGCATGCGGCGTCCCTGCTCGGCGGTGGGCATCTCGATCGCCCGGACGATGGCGTCCTTCATGCCCCCGATGTCGTGGGGGTTGATGCGCACCGCACTCGCGAGCTCGTCGGCCGCGCCGGCGAACTCGCTGAGCACGAGCACCCCGCGGTTGTCGCTGCGCGCCGCCACGTACTCCTTGGCGACGAGGTTCATGCCGTCGCGGAGGGCCGTGACGAGCATGACGTCCGCGGCGAGGTAGAGCGCCACCATCTCTTCACGTGGGTAGGACTGGTGAAGGTAGCGGATGGCGGTGTGGTCCATCGTGTCGAACTCGCCGTTGATGCGGCCCACCGACAGCTCGATCTCGTCCCGGAGCGTCACGTACGACTCGACGCGCTCACGACTGGGGCTGGCCACCTGGACGAGGGTCACGTCGCCGACGTTGATGCGGCCGTCCTCGAGCAGTTCGCCGAACGCCTTGATCCGGTGACGGATGCCCTTGGTGTAGTCCAGGCGGTCCACCCCGAGCAGGATCTTCTTCGGGTTGCCCAGGCTCTCGCGGATCTCGGCGGCGCGCGCCTGGATGTCGGGGCGCCGCGCGAGCTCCACATAGCTCTCGGCATCGATCGAGATGGGGAAGGCCTTCGCCAGGGCCGACCGGCTCGTGCCGTCGGCCTGCGGCACCGTGATGCCGGTGGCCTTGGTGTTGTAGTGGTGGACCCGTCGCACCGCGCGGGCGAAGTTGCCGGCATCCGCGACACGCTGGAATCCGATGACGTCGGCACCGAGCAGCCCGTCGAGCACCTGACGACGCCACGGAAGCTGCGAGTACAGACCGTATGCAGGGAAGGGAATGTGGTGGAAGTACCCGATGGTGAGGTCGGGGCGCAGGTCGCGCAGCATCTGCGGCACCAGCTGCAGCTGGTAGTCCTGCACCCACACCGTTCCGCCGTCGGCGGCGGCGTCGGCTGCGGCTTCGGCGAAGCGCCGGTTGACCCGCACATAGCTCTCCCACCACACGCGGCGGTAGCGGGGGGCGGCGATCACGTCGTGGTACAGGGGCCAGATGGTGTCGTTGGAGAAGCCCTCGTAGTAGTTCTCGACCTCCTCCGCGCTGAGCCGGATGGGGACGAGGTGCGTGCCCTCGAACTCGAAGGGCTCGACGTCGAGGTCGGCGCGCCCCGCCCAGCCGACCCACGCGCCCTCGGTGTCGCGCATCACCGGCTCGAGCGCGGTCACGAGTCCGCCCGGCGATCGTCGCCAGCCGTCCTCTCCTGATGCGTGCGTCACGTGGTCGACGGGCAGTCGATTGGCGACGACGACGAAATCTGCCTGGGTCACGAGGCCTCCCGGTTCCGTGGTCTTTGTCAGGCTAACAGCGGCGCTGTCAAGGCCTCGGCGGTTGACAACCGCGTGCGGGTAGCGTTGTCGGCATGCGCACCTACCTCTTCCGCACCGGTCTGTTCAGCGCGATCACGAGCGGGGCCACACTCGTCCGGGGCCTGAAAACCGGCGAGTTCACCTGGCGCACGGCTCTGGCGTGGCTGAGCTGGGGCATCACCCTCGCCCTCGCGATCGGCGCGATCATCGACGCCCGCCGCGCCGCCCGCGGTGAGGCGATGCCCGGCGACTCGGCCGCTCACGGCCGCGAGGCCGAGCTGGCCAAGAAGCGCATCAAGCGCAAGCACTGAGGCCCGCCGGCGACGCGACCTCAGCCGCGCACGGCCGCGGGGTCGACGGCGAGGATGCGATCATCGCCGTCCCCTGGGTCGCCGCGGCCGTCGGTGTTTCCGGTGAGGATCCACAGCGCGCCGTCGGGCGCGCGGGTGACAGCCCGGAGCCGCCCGAACTCGCCCTCGAAGTAGTCGGTCGCCTCATCCGGCTGTGCCGTGGGGACGGCGCGCAGGACGCGGCCGCGCAGGTTGGCGAGGTAGAGGGTGTCGCCGATGATCGCGATCCCCGACGGGCTGGCGCGGTCGGTCGGCCACTCCTGCACCGGGTCGACGAAGCGGTCCCCTCCCCCGGAGCCCTCCACCTCGGGCCATCCGTAGTTGCCGCCCGCGACGATCACGTTCAGCTCGTCGAGCCGGTTCTGCCCGAACTCGCTGGCGAACATCTCGCCCTCGTCCGTCCAGGCGATCCCCTGCACATTCCGATGGCCGAGGCTGTAGACCGGCGAACCGTCGAACGGGTTGTCCTCCGGAACACCCCCGTCGGCGGTCACCCGCAGGATCTTGCCGGCCAGCGAGCTGGGATCCTGTGCTGCGGTGGGGTCGCCGGCGTCACCGGTCGTGACGAAGAGCATGCCGTCGGGGCCGAAGGCGATGCGGCCGCCGTTGTGGGTGGATGATCGCGGGATGCCGTCGATCACGGTGTCCGGATCGCCGAGGGAGAGCTCGCCCGCCTCGTCGAGGAGCGCGAACCGCTGGACGCGGTTGCCCTCGTCGGCAGTCGAGTAGACGAAGAGCGCGCTGTCGCCGGGTGCCGTCGCGATCCCCAGCAGCCCACCCTCTCCCCCGTGGCGGACCCCGGCGACGGCGCCCAGCTCGCGGACCTCGCCGTCGGCAGTGATCTCGAGGATGCGCGCGGAGTCCCGCTCCGACACGAGCGCGGATCCGCCGGCGAAGGCGATCGACCACGGGGCCGCAAGACCGGTTACGACATCCGTCGGGGTCGCCGGCGGCGGCGGGCGCGTCGGGGAGGCGCTCCCCTCCTCGGCTGCCGGCGGCGCCACCGCGGAAGGCGTCGAGTCGACGGGGCCGCCCGGCGTGCAGCCGGTCGAGACCGCACCCGCGCACGCCGTCAGGAGGACCGCTGCGATCATCGACCGCCGCGGTCGGCGCCTCCTGTTCCGCATGCTTCGGGATCCGTCAGCGCGTCAGGATGAGCGCATCTCCCTGGCCCCCGCCGCCACACAGGGCCACGGCCGCCGTGCCGCCCCCGCGACGCACCAGCTCGTGGACCGCGTGCACCACCAGCCGGTTGCCCGAAGCGCCGATCGGATGCCCGATCGCGATGCCACCGCCGTGGGGATTGACCACGTCGTCCGACAGCTCCAGCTCCATCTGGGATCGCGCCACCACGGCGCCGAAGGCCTCGTTGATCTCGACGAGGTCCAGGGCGGCAGGAGTGATCCCCTGCCGCGCGCAGGCCTTCTCGATCGCCCGTGCGGGTTGCGCGTGGAGCGAGTTGTCAGGACCCGCCACCTGACCGGCGGCGCCCACCACGGCCAGCACCTGCCAGCCCTTCTCGTCCGCGTGGGAGCGCGTGGTGAGGACCACCGCCGAGGCGCCGTCCGAGATCTGCGACGAGTTGCCGGCCGTGATGGAGCCGTCCTTCGCGAACGCGGGCCGGAGACCGGCCAGGGATTCGACGGTGGTGTCGGGGCGGACGCCCTCGTCCTTCGAGACGATGGACGGATCGCCCTTGCGCTGCGGAATCGTCACCGCGACGATCTCGGCGTCGAAGAGCCCTGCTTCCTGCGCCGCGGCGGCGCGCTGGTGCGAACGGGCGGCGACGGCATCCTGCATCTCGCGGGTGATCTGCAGGCGGCCGTTGTGGCGCTCGGTCGATGCGCCCATGCTCTCGGCGTCGTAGGCGTCCGTGAGTCCGTCGTAGGCCATGTGGTCGAGCACCTCGACCGACCCGTAGGTCCAGCCGTCACGAGAGCCCATGAGCAGATGCGGGGCGCGTGTCATGGACTCCATGCCCGCCGCCACCACCACCGTCGCGTCGCCGAGGCGAAGCATCCGTGCCCCGTCGATGATCGCGGTGAGCCCCGAGAGGCACACCTTGTTCACCGAGGACGCGTGGACGTTCCAGCCGATCCCCGCTCCGATGGCGGCCTGCCGCGCCGGGTTCTGACCTGCACCGGCGGCGAGCACCTGGCCCACCAGTACGGCGTCGACGGCGTCGGCCGGGATGCCCCCGCGCTCGAGCGCGCCGGCGATCGCGGCGCTTCCGAGCTGCACGGCGGTGAGTGCGGCGAGCTGGCCCTTCAGTCGCCCCTGCGGCGTGCGCGCGGCGGCGACGATGACGACATCGTCGTGGTTCATGACACCACCCTAAGCTCGTCGGCGACGCGCAGCTCCGGCTCGGTCGCGTCGATCACCTCGTCCACCGTGACCCCCTCGGCGACCTCGACGAGCACGAGTCCCGACGCGGTGACGTCGATCACCGCGAGATCGGTGATGATGCGGTCGACGACACCGCGGCCGGTGAGCGGCAGCGAGCACGCGTTCACGATCTTGGGCGAGCCGTCCTTGGCGACGTGCTCCATCAGGACGATCACCTTCGCGGCGCCGTGGACGAGGTCCATCGCCCCGCCCGGTCCCTTCACCATCTTCCCGGGGATCATCCAGTTGGCCAGGTCGCCGCCTGCCGAGACCTGCATGGCGCCGAGGATCGCCGCGTCGATCTTGCCGCCGCGGATCATGCCGAAGCTGGTCGCCGAGTCGAAGAACGATGCCCCGCGAAGGGTCGTGACGGTCTCTTTGCCGGCGTTGATGAGGTCGGGGTCGACGGCGTCCTCGGTGGGATAGGGGCCCACCCCCAGGATGCCGTTCTCCGACTGCAGGACCACGGTCACCCCGTCGGGGACGTGATTGGGCACGAGGGTCGGCAGACCGATCCCGAGATTGACGTAGGCGCCGTCGGCGAGCTCGCGGGCGGCGCGCGCCGCCATCTGCGTGCGGGTGAGGGCCATGTCAGGCTCCTTCCGGGGTGGTCGGGGTCGAGACCGTACGCCGTTCGACGCGCTTCTCGATGTCGGTTCCCACCTCGACGATGCGGTGCACGTAGATGCCCGGAAGGTGGATGCTGTCAGGGTCGAGTTCGCCGGGTTCGACCAGCTCCTCGACCTGGGCGATGCAGACCCGCCCGGCCATCGCCGCGAGGGGGTTGAAGTTGCGGGCGGCCTTGTTGAAGACCAGGTTGCCGTGCCGATCGCCGCGGAGGGCATGGACCAGGGCGAAGTCGGTGACGATGGCCTCTTCGAGCACGTACTCGCGCTCCCCCTCGCCGAGGTCGAAGGTGCGCACGTCCTTCGGCGGCGAGGCGACCGCGATCGAGCCGTCCGGGGCGTACCTGCGCGGCAGGCCGCCCTCGGCGACCTGGGTGCCCACGCCGGTCTGCGTGAAGAATGCGGCGATCCCGACCCGCCCGCCCGCAGCTTCGGCGAGCGTGCCCTGCGGTGTGAGTTCCAGTTCGAGCTCGCCCGAGAGGAACTGCCGTTCGAACTCCTTGTTCTCGCCCACGTACGACGACGTCATCTTGCGGATGCGCTGGGCGCGCAGCAGCACGCCCAGGCCCCAGTCGTCGACACCGCAGTTGTTGCTGACGACGCTCAGGCCGCTCGTGCCCTGAGCCAGCAGAGCTTCGATGAGCGCGATGGGGTTGCCCGAGAGGCCGAAGCCGCCCACGGCCAGGCTCGCGCCGTCGGGGATGTCTGCGACGGCTTCAGCCGCCGAGGCCCAGGTCTTGTCGATCACGTGTGCTCCTTCGCTGGCGCCCGCCGAGGACCCGCTCGGCGGGCCGCGCTCCGGTGTGTCCCGGCGCTCACGCCATTCTCACCGCGGGTGACCCGGACCGCACGCGATCGCTTGCCATGTGGCGAAACGCCGGACTAGTGTCCACATCGTGGACAGTCGACCCGCCTCACCGGTACCCGGAACCCAGTCGGTCGCGCGCGCGGCCCGGTTGCTGCGGCTGGTGACCGCCGCGGGCGGCGAGGGCGTCGGCGTCGCCGATCTGGCCACACGTGCGGAGCTCACCCGCCCCACCACCCATCGCCTCCTCGCCGCGCTGCGGGCCGAGGGGCTGGTCGACCAGGACGACGCGACCGGGCGGTGGATGCCGGGGCCGGAGCTCTACCTGATGGGCACCGTCGCGGCATCCCGCTACGACGTGACCGACGTCGCGCGCGACATCGTCCGCTCGCTCGCCGTCCGCACCGAGGAGAGCGCGTTCCTCTCGGTGCGCCGCGGCGACGAGACGGTGTGCCTGCTGCGCGAAGAGGGAAGCTTCCCCATCCGATCCTTCGTGCTCTCGGAGGGGGTGCGGTTCCCGCTCGGAGTGGCGTCGGCGGGCCTGGCGATCCTCGCCTTCCTCCCGCCTCACGATGTGGACAGCTACTTCGCTCGGCACCCCGAGCTGGAGGAGAGGTGGGGTCGCGCGCACGGCGAGCAGCGGCTCCGTGCGCGACTGCGCGAGACCCACGCGCGCGGCTACGCCGTCAATCCCGGACTCATCGTCGAGGGCAGCTGGGGCATGGCCGCCGCCGTCTTCACCCGCGAGGGGCACCCGCAGTGGGCGCTGAGTCTCACCGGGGTGGAGTTCCGCTTCGGTCCCGAGCGGGTGACCGAGCTCGGCCGCACCCTGCTGGCCCACGCGCACCAGCTCACGACGCGCATCGCCGGCGGGCGTTGAGCACCGCGCCGACGGGTCAGACCACCGGCGCGGCGAGCTCCTCGAGCACGACCCGTGCCACCACGTCGGCCCCGGCAGGCGACATCACGATCGTGTAGTGGTTGAACCCATCCACGCGCTCGTGCCGGACACCCGGATAGACGGCCAGCATGCGAGAGAGATGCTGCGGCGCGTACAGACCGGGTGGCTCGTCGCGGAGCCCTCGTGGCACCGTGATCAGGCGGGTCGGATGCCGCATACCCGCCAGCGCGTGGGGAAGCGCCCCTCCGGTGTTCATGTCGAGGGTGTCTTCGGCGGTCGTGCGGTAGCTCGTCGCCGGACGCAGGGCGCCGTCGCCGGCGTCGACGAGGTCGTACGCGAGGTAGCGCTCCAGCTCATCCGACCAGGCCTCGGTGAACGCGGGGTGCGCGCGCCAGAAGGCGAAGTACTGGGCCACGTCGGCGAAACGCATCGAGAGTCGTTCGGCGGTGGGCCCGAGGATGCCCGCGACGAGGGCGTCGGCGTCGAGCCCGACCGGCACGTCCAGCGGCAGGCCGCCGTCGACGAGCACCAGCCGCGCGACGCGCTCGGGATGCCGGTCCGCCACGACGACCGATACGAACGCGCCCATGGAGTGACCGATCACGAGCGTGCGCGAGATGCCCGCGGTATCGAGGACGGCGGCGAGGTCGTCGGCGTGAGCGGCCATGCCCGCGAGGCCCGCCAGTTCGTTGCTGCGCCCGCGTCCGCGAAGATCCGGCGCGACGACTCTGACGCCGGGGAGGCGGTCGACGACGAACGGCCACGCCAGGTGCGACGCCGTCACCCCGTGCACGAGCAGCACGGTCGGCGCGCCCGGTGCGGGGTCGACGGGCTCCCACACCCCGGCGCACATCGTTCCTCCCGGGACGGCCACGTCGATCGTGCGGTAGCGGTGGGCGGCGGTGACGGTCGTCATCGCGCCGTCCACCCGCCGTCCATCGTGTACGAGGCGCCCGTGACCATGCCCGCAGCCTCCGAGACGAGCCACCCGGCGAGAGAGGCGACCTCCTCGGGTTCGACGAGGCGCTTCACGGCCGTCTCCGCGAGCATGATCTTCTCGACCACCTCCCCCTCGGGGATCCCGTGGATGCGCGCCTGATCGGCGATCTGCTTCTCGACGAGCGGCGTGCGCACGTACGCCGGGTTGATGCAGTTACTCGTCACGCCGTGCGCACCCCCCTCGAGCGCCGTCACCTTCGACAGCCCCTCGAGCCCGTGCTTGGCCGACACGTACGCCGACTTGAACGGCGAGGCGCGCAGTCCGTGCGCGCTCGAGATGTTGATGATCCTCCCCCACCCGCGCTCGTACATCTTCGGCAGTGCCGCGCGCACGAGCAGAAACGGGGACTCGAGCATGAGCCGCAGCAGCAGCCGGAACGTGTCGGGGTCGAACTCCTCGATCGGACTGACCCGCTGGATCCCGGCGTTGTTGACGAGGATGTCGATGTCGAGCACGAGGTCATCCAGCGCTCGGGTGTCGGACAGGTCCGTCACCCATGCCTCGCCCCCCACCTCGTCGGCGGCGGAGCGCGCGGCATCCTCCTGCATGTCGGCGATGATGACGTGCGCACCGCGTCGGGCGAGCTCCCGGGCACACGCGAGGCCGATCCCGCCGGCGCCGCCGCTGACGAGCGCGCGGCGTCCGGCGAGGTCGGGAGGAACGTCTGTCATCGCCGCAATCTATGAACCGGCGGCCGTCCCGTCAAGCGCCCACCACATGACCGCCCAGACGGCAACCCCCCGCGCTACCGCGCGGCGTCGGTTAGCGTCCCCGGTATGAAGAGCACAGACATCGCCTGGAACGAGCAGGCTCGCGCCAAGATCCTCGATGACGCCGACCGCGTGCTGCGCGAAGCCGTGGTCGATATCGCCCGCACGTCGCCGGACATCAGCTCGGACGACGCCTACAAGGAACTCAACGCACGTCTCAAGGACCAGTTCATCGACTGGGAGCCGGGGCCGGATCTGCGGACCTACGCCGACGCCATCGCGGCCGGCGAGGTCGAATTCGAGTGATGGTGCACCCCCTGGGACTTGAACCCAGAACCCACTGATTAAGAGTCAGTTGCTCTGCCGATTGAGCTAGAGGTGCGAGATTCGCAACGGGGCGAACCGAGGGTCAACATTACCATCACGATTGCGACACCGGAAATCGAGGCCATGCCGCGCCGGTTATCCTTGATGCCGTGACCCCTCCCTCCCCCGCCACGGCTTTCGACGCGCCGTTCGACGGGGATCTCCAGGCAGATCTCGCCCTGGCTCTCCGGCTCGCCGACGCCGCCGACGCGGCATCCATGGCTCGCTTCGACGCAGCCGACCTCGACGTGCAGACGAAGGCGGACGACACCTTCGTGACCGAGGCCGATCTCGCCACGGAGCGCGCGATCCGGTCGCTGATCACCGACGAGCGACCGGACGACGGGGTCTTCGGCGAGGAGTTCGGCGCCTCGGGCGATACCGCACGGCAATGGATCATCGACCCGATCGACGGAACGTCGAACTACCTCAAGGGCATCCCGATGTGGGCGACGCTCATCGCCCTCTCGATCGACGGCATCCCCCGGGTGGGGGTCGTCAGCCAGCCGGCCATCGGACGACGCTGGTGGGCAGCCACCGGGCTCGGCGCATGGACGAACACGTCGGATGCCGCTGCGCGACGACTCGCCGTGTCGGCCGTGGACGACGTCGCTCGGGCGAGCGTCAGCTTCCAGAGCATCGCGCAATGGGATGAGGCCGGCCGCACCGACGCGCTGCTGCGTCTTTCGCGCGCGGTGTGGCGCGACCGCGGGTACGGCGACGCGTGGCCCTACATGCTGCTCGCGGAGGGACGGCTCGAGCTCGTCGCCGAGTTCGACGTGAAGGAGTACGACATCGCCGCGCACGTCCCCATCGTGCGCGAGGCCGGCGGCCGGTTCACGTCGTTCGACGGCGACGACACCCTGTCGGCTCGCTCCTCCCTCGCCACCAACGGGCTGCTGCACGACCGATTCCACGACCTCCTCCATGCCACCGACTGACCCCGCTCGGAGCCTCTCGATGACTCATCCCCACCGCCGTCTCGGTGCCGCCCTCGCGCTCACCGCCGCGGCTCTGCTCTTCGCCGCCTGCGCTTCGCCGCAGGACCCGGCCACCGCCGGCGAAGAGACGGCGACGCCGGTGCCCGTGGACACCCCCGCTGCCACGCCCTCGGGCGATCCCGACGTCGAGCCGGGCGCCGATCCCACGTGCGAGACGCTCATCCCCGCCGACATGGTCGCGGAGTTCGAGGAGATCGGGTGGACCGCCCAGGCCCAGCCGTTCTGGGTGGGCGAGGTCCAGCTCACCGAAGGTCTCATGTGCGTGTGGGCCGACTTCGACGGACCCGCCGGAGACCACCTGCAGATCTTCGGATGGTCCGAGATCTCCGACGAGGACGCGGCGGCGGCCCAAGAGCAGCTCGAGGCACAGGGCTGGATCCGCGAAGAGGCCGAGGACGGCGTCTACGTCACCGAGAACCCCGACACCACGATCGCCACCGATGACGAGGGCTACGGACTGACCTACCTGTTCACGGACGGCACGGTCACCCACGCCGACACGAAGCAGGGTCTCGTCCTCATCGAGTGGCCTCGCACCTGACCCTGCACCTGAACCTGCCCTCGCACGCCTTGCCACATCGTGCGCGCTCCGCGCAACCCCCACGCGTGGTCGGCATAGGCCGGGTTCACTGAGATCTCGCTGACGCGGGTGCACCGCGCACCCGCCACCGGAGGTCACGATGAGCCGAGACACGCGCAACCGCCCGAAGGGCGATGCCGACCATGCCCCCGCCGCGGAGCACCCCGACAAGCCGGACTCCCCCGGCCAGATCGAAGGTCGCTCCTGGAAGTACGTGGTCCGCAAGACCGTGCGTGAGTTCTCGGATGATCAGTGCACCGACATCGCCGCGGCCCTGACCTACTACGGCGTGCTGTCGTTCTTCCCCGGCCTCATCGCCGTGTTCTCGCTCCTCGGTGTTCTCGGACAGGGCGACGACGCGGCGGACACGCTCCTGGGCATCGTGCAGTCGGTGGCGCCGGGAGACACGGCAGAGGCTCTCCGCGGGCCCATCGAGCAGGTCGCGGGCTCCCCCGCCGCCGGTTTTGCACTCATCACCGGAATCGTGCTCGCGATCTGGTCTGCGTCGGGCTATGTCGGCGCCTTCAGTCGCGCGATGAACAGGATCTACGAGATCGACGAAGGCCGGCCGTTCTGGAAGCTCAAGCCGCTGCAGCTGGGCGTCACCGTCATCACCGTGGTCCTGGTCACCCTGGCGATGGTGATCCTCGTGGTGACCGGACCGGTCGCAGACGCGGTCGGCGCAGCGCTCGGCCTCGGCTCGGCGGTGACTGCGGTGTGGAGCATCGTCAAGTGGCCGGTGCTGGCGGTGATCGTCGTCGTCGCACTCGCGATCCTCTACTACGCGACGCCGAACGCCCGCCAGCCGAAGTTCCGCTGGATCACGCTGGGCGCGCTGCTGGCGATCCTCGTGCTGGCCATCGCCACCGCACTCTTCGCCGTCTACATCATCAACTTCTCGAACTACGACCGCACCTACGGGTCGCTCGCCGGCGTCATCGTCTTCCTGCTCTGGCTGTGGATCGCGAACATCGCCCTCCTCTTCGGCGCGGAGTTCGACGCCGAGCTCGAGCGCGGCCGACAGCTTCAGGCGGGCATCGCCGCGGAGCGGGACATCCAGCTCCCTCCCCGTGACACGCGTCGCAGCGACAAGGCCGCGGAGAAGGAGCGCGCCGACATCATCGAGGGAAGGCGCATCCGCCAGCAGCACGAAACCCCCTCGGCGCCCGACAACAAGTGATCAGCCGCCCCGGGGACGAGCGGCACCTCCCTCGGCGAGATAGGCCAGACGACGGAGGGTCTCTTCGTTGCGCCAATGCAGCATGAGATCCATCAGCGGACGAGGCACCCACCGCCCCGGGCCGCGCACGGGGACCTCCTCCAGGCGGACGACGCAATCACCTCCCCGAGCGGTGACGGCGAGCGTCACCCGGGCCTCGCCCATCGGCCATCCCCGCGCACGCATCACCATCCGCCGGGGTGGGTCGAGCTCCTCGGCGATGGTCCTGTCGTCGATGAGCATCGGCCACACGCCGAACGAGTGGTGCAGTTCGGACCGCTCCGCGGGCCAGGCGGCGTCCACCCGGCGCATCCGGGATGCCCCGACGACCCAGCTCGGGTACAGCCAGCCGTCGGCCAAGACCTCGAACACCCTCTCGGGGGTGCAGCGCAGCACGCGCGCGTTGCGTGACATCCGCGTCCTCCTGTCGTCACCGGATCGATGGCGCGACGATAGGCCAACCCGCCGGCCCTCGCCGAGGACCTTGCGTGGACGGCGCTCGTATGTTCCGGGACAGGCGAGGCACCGGCGGTACACCGCGACGCCGGCGCACGCAACCCGGTTCGACCACGGCCGCGGGCACCGTAGCCTCGTACCCCGTCCCCGATCTCAGAGGAGCACTCATGAACAGCTCACCCGTCCCGTCGCTCAACCCTGACGAAGAAGGCAACCCCGCGAGCGACCTGAAGACCGACGTCATCAAGGACGTCGAGCGGGAGCACACCATCACCGGCGATGTCGTCGGACCCAGGAGCGACGAGATCCCCGACGAGAAGTCCGACCGGGCGTAACCGCCCGCATCGCCCTCGACGGTGAATACGCCGTCAGAATCAGAGGGTGAGCCTTCCGCGACTGACCCGCCCGCCGCGCTTCGCAGAGTTCGCGGCGGCGGGGGCCGGGGATCGTCCGCTGAACAGCCGGCAGCGTCGTGCTCGATTCCGTGAGATCTTCGGCATCGCGCGCCGGCACGGCCTGTTGCCGTTCGGCCGACTGGACTTCAGCCGCGACCCGGCGACGAGCGCGATGCGCCGCCGACAGGCGAAGGGCCTGCGCTCGGCACTCGAGACCGCAGGCGGCGGATTCATCAAGGCGGGTCAGCTCCTCTCCACGAGAGACGACCTCCTGCCGCCCGAGTGGGTCGCCGAGCTCTCACATCTGCAGAAGAGCGTCGCACCGGCGGACCCGGACGAGGTCGCCGCCCTCTTGGCTGCCGAGTGGGGTCCGCGCCGCGAACTGCTGAGCGCCTTCGACGACGAACCGGCCGCAGCGGCATCCATCGCCCAAGTGCACCGCGGGCGACTCGCGGACGGCCGCGAGGTGGCGGTCAAGGTCCAGCGACCGGGGATCGTTCCGCTGCTGGCGTGCGACATCGACATCATGCTGCGCATCGCCAGGTGGCTCACGCTCGGCTCGGCACAGGCCCGGCAGGTGGGGATCGAAGGCGTCGCACGTCAGTACGCCGACGATCTGCGGCGGCAGGCCGACTTCGCCAGCGAGGCCGCCAACCTCGCCGCGCTCTCGGCTTCAGCACGACGAGCCGCCGACGAAGTGCTGATCCCCGACCTCGTTCCCGAACTCAGCACCGCGCGTGTGCTCGTGATGGAGTACGTCGAAGGTCCGACGCTCGCCGACCTGGGCGACGACCTCGACGCTCCCGTCGACGACGCGCTTCGGACGGTGCTGTCGTCCTTCCTCCGTCAGATGGTGATCGACGGCGCGTTCCACGCTGATCTGCACCCCGGCAACATCATCCTGACCGGCGACGGACGGCCGGCGCTGATCGATTTCGGGTCGGTCGGTCGGATCGACAGCGAGCTGCGCGACACCGTGCAGGAACTCGCGATCGGATTCCTCACCGGCGATACCCGTCGGCTCGGTGACGCCGCATTGCGGATCATGCCGATCGACGACCCCGATCAGCAGCGGGCGTTCCGCCGCGACCTGGCGCGGTTCGTCACGCACGAGCTCGGTGACGGCTCGCAGGTGACGCTTCAGACCGTCGACCGTGCCTCCGACCTCTTCCTTGCGTACGGCTCCCCGCTGCCGCCCGATCTGCTCGCCGCCGCCCGCGCCTTCGCCATCCTCGAGGGAACCGTGCGCACGAGCGCGAGGCAGTTCGACATCCTCGCGGAATCGCGATCGCTGGCCAACGGGCTGATCATGACCCAGCTCGCGCCGGCGTCCATCGGCCGGATGCTGGGCGACACCGCACTCGGAATGGTGCCGAGGCTGCGGCGATTGCCCAACCTGGTCGATCAGATCGTCGGCGACCTGGCGGCGGGCGACCTCAGCGTGAATGTGCGGCTGCTGGCCGATCCGCGCGACCGCCGGATGCTGACGAGCTTGGTGCGCCGAGCCACGACGTCGGCCATCGGGGGCGTGCTCGCCGCGGCATCCCTCGTCCTTCTCGCACTGCCGCCCATGGACGGCGCGCTCCTGCCCATGCCGGTCGCCGCCGCCGGTCTCGGCGCCGGGGCCGCGGGACTTCTCGGCTGGACCGCGGTGGACGCCGTGCGCGCCCGACGCCGCCGCTGAGCGGGCTCGGGCGCTCGCGCTCGGCAGTCCCGCCGCACGTGCTCGCACAACGGCTGCGGGACGAAGGTCTTATCGCCGTCGCCCGCAACGCGAGCACAGTGGAGACAGGACAGATCCGGCGGAGCGATCGGCGCCCCGCGAGTCGGTCCAGGAAGGGGCCGAGCACGGCGAAGCCGGGGCCCGCGTGCCCCTCATCTTCGCGCTCGTGCTCATCGCGGCCTTCATCCTCGTCAACGCGGCGAGCGGACTGCTGGTGATGCTGTTCGGCTGACCCGGCGCCCGCGGTGGCCATTGACGCAGGCCGATCGCCTTGCGATGCTGGCGCCACACCTTCGGTGCTGGGGAGACGAGGTCGGCGATGACACTTTCTGCGCGCGCGTCCCGAGCCGAGGCGGCGATCGAGTCGGTGACGTCGTTCTTCGCCCGGATGCAGGCGCTCACCGATGTTCCGGATGCCGTCGATCTCACGTTCGGGAATCCGCACGAGATGCCGCTGCCCGGCCTCGCCGCGGCGATGAGCGCACAGCTCACTCCCCGTTCGGTCGACTGGTTCGCGTACACGGGCAGCCGGCGCGGCGCGCAGGAGACGATCGCCCAGGGCCTGCAGAGCGAGCTCGGTCTGCCGTTCGAGCCCGACGACATCGCCATGACCCAGGGGGCGTTCGGGGCGATCTCGCTCGCCCTGGCCCTGCTCACCGACCCCGGCGATGAGGTGGTCGTGCCGGTGCCCGGCTGGTTCTGCTACGAGCCGATGCTGCAGGTGCGCGACCTCACCCCCGTGCGGGCCGCGTTGACTCCGGACTCGTTCGATCTGGACGTCGACGCCATCGCCCGGGCCATCACCGACCGGACCCGCGTCGTCGTCGTCAACTCGCCCGCGAATCCGACCGGGCGCGTGTATCCGAGATCCGCATGGGACGCCCTGGCCGACGTGCTCGAGTCGGCCTCCGCCGCGCATGGTCGACGCATCTGGCTGCTGTCGGATGAGCCGTACCGCCGCATCCGCTTCGACGGCATCGGCTTCACCAGCCCGGCAGGATCGTATCCCTGGACGCTCATCGACTACAGCTACGGCAAGGTCCTGCTCGCGCCGGGCCAGCGGCTGGGGTATCTCGCTCTCTCACCTCTCCTCCCCGCCGACGACAAGGCACCCCTCAGGGCTGCGCTGGTGCCGCTGGGGCTTGCCATCGGCTGGGGCTTCCCCGACGCGATCATGCAATACGCCGTCCCCGACCTCGAATCGCTCTCGCTCGACATGGAGGAGCTCACCCGCAAGCGCGACCGGGCGTACGGAGCTCTGGCCGATGCCGGCTTCACCATCACCCGGCCCGAGGGCACGTTCTATCTGTGGGGCCGGGCTCCCGGCGACGACGCGCGGGCCTTCTGCGATGCGGTCGCGGCCCGCGGGGTCCACATCATGCCCGGAACGCTGTTCGACACCCCGGAGTGCTTCCGGATCTCGCTCACCGCGACCATGCCCATGCTCGATCGCGCGATCCCGGTCCTGATCGACGTCGCTGCAGAGCACGCGGCAGCGCGCTGACGCGTTTCCCGGCACGAGAGCTCTAGCACAGGGATCCCGTCGGCGCCTCCCCCTGTCGCCCGCCGGCGAGCGCTGTGACAGTGGATGGATGCGCAATCCACTCCGCACTGTTCTGAACGACGACTCCCTCAGTGTTCTCACTCGGGGGTACGACTTCGGCGCGCACATCTGGCGCCGCACCCAGGCGGGGGCCCGAGCCGTGCCCATGCGGCTCCTCGGCAAAGAGGCCCTGCTGGTTCGCGGCGTGGACGGCGTCGAGGTCTTCTACGACAGCGAGCGGATAGCCCGCCATGGTGCGATGCCGGCGCTCGTGCAGGAGACGCTCTTCGGGCACGGCTCGGTGCACAGCCTCGACGGTGACGAGCATCGCCATCGCAAGAGCGCCTTCATCGACGTGGCGTACGAGGACGCACAGGTGGCACGACTGACGCCCCTCTTCGAGCGGGAGTGGCAGGTCGAACTCGACGCGTGGGCCGATGGCGGCGAGCGAACCGCCTACGACGCCGCGGTCGGTGCGTTCGGACGTGCGAGCATGCAGTGGGCCGGCCTTCCGGGTACGCCGGACGCGCAGACGCGCTGGGCGGCACGACTCGCGCAGATCGTCGACGGCTTCGGCGCGCCCTACTCCCCCGCCTACGTGATGGCCCAGCTGAACCGGCGCTGGTCGGATAACCACGCGCAGAAGCTGATCGAGGCCGCGAGGTCCGGGATGCTGCCCGCTGAAGCCGGGACGGCGCTGCACACCTGGTCGCATCACCGGGATCGCGAGGGTCAGCTGCTGCCCGCGCGTCTCGCCGGCATCGAGCTGCAGAACAGCATCCGACCGATGATCGCGGTCGCGCGCTTCGTCGCGTTCGCCGCCAAGGAGCTGCACGATCGGCCGGAGTGGCGTGAACGGATCGCGGCGGAGTCCGCCGAGCGCGGGGTGCTCACTGACGGGCCGCTTGCGACGGCGTTCGCCCAGGAGATCCGGAGGACGGCCCCCTTCGTCCCGATGCTCCCGGGCACGGCCCTCGTCGACATCGCGCTGGACGGCGAGCGGGTGAGCGCGGGTGGCCGGGTGGTGCTCGACATCCAGGCGACCAACACCGACGACCACGCGTGGGACCGCCCGGAGGAGTTCCGGCCCGAGCGCTTCGAAGGTGTCGAGGACTACGAGGCGCTGGCGGCATTCGTGCCCCATGGCGGTGCGACGGTGGCCCGGGGACATCGCTGCCCGGGCGAGAAGCTCGCGATCGCGGGCCTTGCGACCGCGATCGCGGCCCTCAGCGGCCCGCGAGTGACGATCCTCGGCTCCGGACTCGAGGTGAACCGTCGCCGCCTGCCCACCATGCCGGCCTCGGGCGGGCAGGTACGGGCCGCGTCGCGGACCCGGTGCCCGATCCACTGAGTCTCCGCGCCGGCGGCATTCTCGCTCCGCACTGTGGGCGTAGCCCGGGTTCGATGTCGGACCCCCTCGGCACAATGGGAGTATGACCAGCACCGCCGATCCCGCCGACGCAGCAGTCGCGCAGCTCGACGGGGTCGTGGCCGAGGTCGTGCTGATACGCGAGCAGATCGCGCGTCTCCAGGCGCGAGAAGCGAGGACTCTCGCACGTGCATCTCGTGTTGCTGCGGAATGGGCGGACGCCGGTACGACCGTCTCGGACGCCGAGCTCGCCCACCGGACGGTCGCCGCCGAGGTGGCGTCCGCGCTGCGCGTCTCCGACCGCACGGTGCAACGGCAACTCGCCGAGGCGGAACAGCTCGTGGCGGACTTTCCCGCGACCCTCGAGTCCCTCGAGAAGGGGCGGATCTCGCTCACTCATGCGCGGGTGATCGTCGATGCCGGCAGTCGCATCGACGAGCCGGAGCTTCGGGCGGAGTACCAGAACAGCGTGCTCGCCTATGCCGAGGCCGAGTCGGCGTCGAGGCTTCGGCCGATCGCTCGCCGCCGCGCGCAGTGGTTCCTCAACGAGACCATCCAGGTCCGCCACGCCGCTGCCGCGGCGCACCGCGCGGTACGCGTCATCGACCTGGATGACGGGATGTCCGAACTGCGAGCACCGCTGCCCTCCGTGCTGGCCCAGGGCATCCTCGACAGACTGACCCGAATGGGAAGAGAGGTCGCGGATGCCGAGGCGCAGACGATCCGCGATGCCAAGGTGACCGCGCGCGAGGCCGAGCGCGACGCCGATCGGTTGGCCAAGCTGATCGAGGTGCATGGCGCTGGCGCCGACGCTGACCTGCCGATGTCGACGGATGCCGAGCCGGCGTGCCGGGCGCAGGCTGACGAGGCTCGTGAGCGAGCCCGCACAGCCCGCGCGCACGCAGACCACCTCGTCGCAACCCGCCGCTCCCTCGATGAGATCCGCGCCGACATCCTCGCCGACCTGTTGCTGGCGAGCGACCCTCAGGGCCACGTCGGGCGGACGAAGACGGGTCTGGGCGCCATCGCCGCCTCCGTCCAGGTGACGGTGCCGGTCCTCTCCCTGCTGGACTCCCCCGTCGACGACCCGTTCGATGCGATCACCCTCACCGGGTACGGCCCCATCGACCCCGCCACGGCGCGCGAGCTCGCCGCAGGGGCGCCGGGTTGGGATCGCATCCTCACCCATCCGATCTCCAGCGCGGTGCTCGCGGTCGATCGATACAAGCCGACGAAGAAGATGCGTCGCCATCTCGCCGTGCGAGATCAGCACTGCCGTTTTCCCGGATGCCGGCAGCCCACCGCTCGGAGTGATGTCGACCATACGATCGACCACGCTCTCGGCGGGCCGACCGAGCACACGAACCTGGCACACCTCTGCCGACGACATCACGTGCTGAAACACCACTCGACGTGGTCCGTGAAGCAACTGAGCGGTGGCGTTCTGGAGTGGACGAGTCCGACCGGCCGCTGCTACCCCGACCACTCCGCCGCCGGGGTGCACTTCGCCACCGACGCCGAATTCGACCCGGCTCCGTTCTGACCCGGTGTGCGCACCCTCGACATGCCCTCCGTTCCGCTGCTGATCGCTAGGACGTCGAGGCTGAGCGGCACTCGGCTAGGCCGCAGGCCCGCCGTCGATGTCTGCGCGCCGTGCTTCGAGCCAGGCCGTGTGCGCTTTGAGTGCGTGGAGTACAGCCGACCGGACGACGACGTAAAGGGCGAGGAGCACGATGACGAGGCCGACCCCGTAGGTCAAGAGAAGAACGATCCAGCCGTTGACGTTCGCAAACATGCCTCCGACAGTATCGACGAAAGAGCATCGCCTGCTGCTCGTGCAGCCGCTCGAGTTCTGCCGATAGGGCACCGATCCGGTTCAGCACCCCGCGCTCACTCGTCGGCCAGTCGCTTGGCTGCTCTGGCAGAAGCCGCATCTGGCGCCCGCGGCGCAAAGTCGACTCGCGCGCGCTCCAGTGGTTGACAAGGCAGCGGTGTTGCAGTTGGCGGACGCGCATCGGGTATTCGAGCGTGCGGGTCATGCGTGCGACCGGCGCGCGGCGGTCGCGGTCGACGGCCCCGACGCATAACCGCGCGCGCAAAGCGACCGACTTTCGGTCGTGGGCTCGCCGCCGTCGAACTCTCGGCTAGATAGCCGGCGGCGCGCTGAGCCGAGACACAATGACGTTCGCAACCTGCTGCATCGACGCGCGGGCGTCCATTCGCAGGTGCACGTCACCCCACGGCTCGAACGACGCGCGACGAGTCCTCACGTCATCCCAGGTCGGCTCAAGAACGTTCGTAAGGTTTCGACGTCGACCTTCCAGCCGACGGCGATGTTCCACCTCGTCGTCCAAGACGAGGAGAACGAACATCAGCGGGACCCCCGCGCTGCCGGACGCGCGACGCCACGTATCGCGCGCGGGCTCGCTGTCGTTCACGGCATCGACCACGACGATGCGCCCCAGAGCCAAATTCTGCTCGGTCGCGGCGCGCACCGCTTCGTACGCGGCGACACCAGTCGTCCACGAACGCGGGAAGCCGGCGCCGAGAAGCGCATCCTCGACGGTGTCGATTGAAAGGTGGACCGCTTCGGTGTTGCGAGCAACCTCGGCGGCGACGGCAGTCTTGCCCGTGCCAGGCAGTCCGGAGATCACAACAAGCATGAAGCCCATTGTCCGACGTGGCGAACCGCATTGGCGGGCGAGGTTCCCGTCTATGGGCAGGAATCGAGGTATTCCGCGAACGGCTCTCCGGCGTACACGATGGCGTCGGCGACAGTCGTGAAGCCCCATCGTTGCCACGGTCCAAGGCATCCCCGTGCGAAGTCCACCCAAATCTCAGCATCTCGTTAAAGGTCGCCCGGCGCGTTGGATGCCACGCGCGTGAGGAAATCCCGCCAGACGCGGATGATCCAGTGCCGGTCATCATATGGAAGGCGAACATCGACGGCGGGTGTTCCGTAGTCAACGCCCACCAGATGCAAGCCGATAGGGTCAGCGCCGGAGAAATCGACGTCACTGAGTGCCCAGGAACCAGCCCCCTCTTCGACGCGGCGCGCACCGATGGTGAGGTTGGCGACGCGCCCGGCGAAGCGCACCCGGGTGAGATCGCACCGGCCGAGGTCGGTGGCGCCGAACTTCGCGCGACTCAGGTCGACGTCTATCAGCTCCACGTCGCCCATCTCGATGCGATGCCACCGCTATCGCGTGTGCCCGCCCACTCGCCGTCGCGCGCGGTGACCCGCTCCAGCATCGAATCGTGCGTCGCAGCCAACAGCTCCACCTGCTCACCTGCAGGCCCCGGAGATCCACGCGACCTTCCACACGGCCGAACGGACCTCTCAACGGGCCCCATCCGCACGCGCTCAGACGCGGTCGCCAGGTACGGCTCCCGTGCCAAGAGCGGTCAAGGACCGTGATGCGTGCGCTCAGGACCTGCCGGCGGGCGGCACAGCCGCTCAGCGGAGGTCCTGAGCGTGGACCCTATCGGTTGTACCCCGGCGTTCGAGCAGTTCGATCCCGTCCTCGAGATAGTTGACGGCGCCCTCGAAGTGAGCAGTCATCTCCACAATGTCGGCGGACATCACGGCCTGGAATCCGGCGTGATCCGACCCGCGCAGTCGCGCATCACTCACCTGCCATAACGCGTGGCGGCGGCCGTGTGCCAACCCGCTCCCGCGCTGCCAGTAGACGACGAGTGCCTCCTGGCGGTCGGCGCGACGTTTCACGTACGCCTCCGCCTCCTCCAAGCGCTCAGTGATCGACGGCGCTACCAGACTCACCCCAACGTTCGCCGCCCGCTTGTCGCGCTCAGCTTCTAGCTTCAGCAGGAGCGGATCAGTGAGGGCCAGGCCTCGGTGCTTCTGTCCAGATCGCGTCGCCTCCAGCCTGCGGTGGTCCTTCAACGACTCCCGCGAGAGCTGAAGGGCACGAAGCACTCGAATGTCACGAGTAGGGGGGCCCATCAACCAGAGCGCAACCCCTGCGCACTCGATGGCGTTACGCGTCAGGGAGTAACCCGCGAACGCAGGCAGAACTTCCGCCTTCACAACCACAGTTCGCAGCGCGTGTGCGTTGTCGGCAGCGACGGACAGGAGCCCCCTGGCCTGGTGGCTGACGGCATCGGTCAGCGATTCCTTGTCATCGCCCGCGAGCGCACTCCCCGGCAGCACCTTGAACTCGTTGAGTCGCGAGATCAACGGCTCAAGTCGTGCGTCCACGTCGAGAAAATAGTCCGCTGCGGCTTCCTTTCGGGAGTTGTTCTTGAACGCGTCGTCGGAGATGAGGGGCGGCACGGACCAACCGTAGCGGGCGGTCCACCCAGCGACGCTGAAGACCTACCCTCGCGAGCGTGCGAGTGCGGTGTGCTGCCGATCTGGGTGGATCGTGGCGTTGGCGGCGTGCGAACATCGGAACGAGCCCGTGCGTCGCCTGATGGGCGGCACAGGGTCGGCGAGCCCTACCATGGAGGCATGGCAGGGGCGCTGGACATTCAGCTCGCGGTGGATCCGCGCGGCGTCACCCCTCGTGCGTACACCACGGCGCTCAGCGAGCTGACTCGATCGCTCGAGGAGCTGGACCGACTGTCGGCGCCGAATCCGAAGGATCGGGTCGCCTGGTACGTCTTCGACACCCGTTGGGCGGACGTTGGGCCGCGCGTACGCATTCGCCCGGATGTGACGTCGGGCACGCGGTCGACCGATGAGCTGATGCGGCCGAGTCGCGCGCTCGTCAGCGGCGTACGTCAGCTCCGTTCGTCGACCGAGATCCCGCCTGACTTCACCGAGAGCGTCGTCTCGCGCGTCGTGAAGGTCGGCGCACTTACGAAGGCCCACGCTGGGGGTCTGCGAGGCGTGGACATCTCTGTCGACGCGGACTCCGCGCCGCCCACCGCGATCGATGCCGTCGTGGAGGAAAACGCGGAGCGCGCGATCGCGCCGAAGTCCTTCGCCTACGGCTCGATCGCTGGCCGGTTGGACCTCATCAGCGCGCGCGGCCGGTCGACCCGGATCGGACTGGTGCCCGACTGGGGCTCCCCAATCACGTGTGTCGTCACTGCGCTCGACCGCGACCTGTACCTCCGCGCGTTCGACCGGCAGGTGCTGGTGGAGGGAGTCGTACGCAGGAACGGCAACGGCCAGGTGATCCGCATCGACGCGGACTCCCTCACAGTGTTGGAACCTGTCAAACCCGCAACCCTGGCTGATCTGCGAGGCGCTCTGCAGCCCACCGATCAGACCATCGCCGAGTTCATCGAGGAGCAGCGTGGTCGCTGACATCAAGCCCCGCGTGTACGCCGACGCGGACGTCTTCCTGCATGTGCTTCTCGACCAGGAGCACGCCGAGATCTGCGGAAAGCTGCTCGCCGCGGCCGAGCGTGGAGACGTGCAGCTCGTCGCCTCCCGCCTCCTGCTCGTCGAGATCGCCGCGTACAAGGGCGACCGTCCCGGCAGGGAGCCGGCCGAGAAGCTGGTCGAGCGGTTCCTCGACACAACGGGTGCGCAATGGGTCGAGCTCGACGTCGTCGCCTCCCGCGAGGCAGTCCGCCTCTCGTGGGAACACAAGCTTCGAGGCGCTGACGCCGTCCATCTCGCGACCGCGATCCGACGATCCGCCGACTACTTCATGTCCTACGACAAGGCGTTCCCGTACGGCACCACCGTGGACGGCACGCGAGTCTTGAGGCCCGAGATCGTCTGGCAGCCCACCCTCGAAGACACTGCGGCGTAGTGCGCCTCGCGTTCTTCAGCGCCATGCACTCGTTTCCTCAGCGGGCGGCCAACGAGAGCGGCCCCGGGTTCGCGCAAGGGCGCCGCGTTCCTGTGCCGCCCGTGGGCGAATGGCACTCGCACGCGCACACCCCCTCCGAACCGCCTGTGGTCGTCGCGACCTGCTGAGGGAAGATCGTCAATAGGCGGCCCGATGAACGGCCGTCGTGCAGCCTTCCGTCGGATCCCCTAGCCCTCCCACGGTCGATCGTTGTGATCGAAGGCGGGATCAATTCCGCCACCCATGACCTGATCATCGCCTTCGCCTTCATCGCCGCGACGAAGGTCTTCGATCTGATCGGTCAGGATGCGCAGCACGCGGAGGATACGCTGAGTTTGTTGATCCGTGACGATAACGCCTTGCGTTCCCTGGGTGCGAGAGAGGTTCGCGTCGATCTCTTCGATCAGCTGCTTCGCATTGGCGATTGACTCTGCGTGACCCCATCGCGGGTTCAGGTTCTGTGATGCCATGACCAAACTCTATTCAGCCGGAAAGCACGAGCGACAGCGAAAACCGAACAGTATGGCACGGCATGCTCGGTCGACCATCAGGCGCCGCGGCCCGGGGGAAGTCGATCCCTGGTCCGCGCCGATACGCCAAGCGCGGACGAATTGCGCCCGCTCGCAGTCATATCGATAAGCACGCCAGGGTCCGCTGAGCGCGCATGGCCCGGACAGGGATCGCTTTGCTGCGACGGAGGGCGTCGATTCCGTCGGCTACTGCTCGGGTGATAGCGCAGCTTGCAGCGCCGCGATGCCATCTTCGTCGCCCTGTTCGATGAGGTGCTGAGCATCACGGATGCGCGCGGCGACGCTTGGCGGTGTGGACGACGACTCGAGTGCCCAGTACGCGCTGTCGAGCAACCCCCGCGCATAGAGGCTCAGGGCGAAGCCACCGTCATGGGGAATGATGTGCCTGAAGTTGGCGACTGCGTCGACTGCGGCGGCGAGCACCCTTGCCGCTGCGGGGTCACCCTCGCGCGCCAAGCCAAGTCCGCGATCGAGTTCGTCCGCCAGGTCACTGCGTGTCGAGGGCAGGCGGCGCAGTGCCTCAGCGCGGGAGATGACCCGGGGATCCGCCGACCCGCGACCTGAGACTTCAGGCATCGGTTCGATCATCGGAACTGCACAGTCTGCGCGCTGCGGAGGGTATCCACCGTCGCGTCATCGAGATCCACGCGGATCACCTCGACCCCCAGGTCGGTCAGCGCCTGCGTCAACCATGCCTTCGGCCGCTGCAGGTAGGACTCCACCGCTTCGTCGGCCACCGCGAGGATCAGCCTCTTGGCCTCAAGCTGCCTACCGATCCAGGTCAGCTTGAGTGCGTCGGTCGCGAGCTTCTTTGGCTGGCCACCACGGAGTGCTCCTTGGTGCGCATAGGCCTCGACGAGGATGGTCAGATCGTCGGTGGCGCCATCGAGTTCGACTCGGCCACCATTGCCCGTCGGAACCGAGGTCTTTGCGAGCGGCTGACCGAGTTGCGCGCTGAGCGCGGCGATGATCGTCACCTCGGCTTCTCGTTGGGCTCGCGAGTCTGAGGGATGTGCTCCGTCGATTGTCACAGCGACGAGCCTTCCACGCTCACCCGCCACACCGCACGCGACGCCCCCCGCAGTCGGACATCGCCCGCATGAGGATCCAACCCGGCTGCGGCTCTGCCGCGACGGTGGCACCGTCGGCTGCATGAACGGAATACTGATTGGCTACGCCAGGGTCTCCACCGCGGATCAAGACCTCACTTCGCAGCGGGACGCACTGTTGCGACTGGGAGTCCTCGATTCGAACATCTACGTCGATCACGGGCTGACCGGCACCAACCGGGCCAGGCCCGGGCTGCGCGAAGCGCTCGCCGCCGTCCGGGAAGGTGACTCGCTCGTCGTCACCAAACTCGACCGGCTCGCCCGATCGGTGCGGGACGCACGCGACATCGCCGACGAACTGACGACGAAAGGCGTCGCACTCAGTCTGGGCGGCAGCAGGTACGACCCCACAGACCCGGTGGGGAGGCTGCTTTTCAACGTGCTTGCCATGGTCGCCGAGTTCGAACGCGACCTGATCAGCATGCGCACGAAAGAAGGGATGGCGGTGGCACGTGCGAAGGGTCACCTGAAGGGCAAGCAGCCAAAGCTGTCGATCATGCAGCGAAAGCTCCTGTTCGACGTCCAGGACCGGGGCGAGTACACCCAGACCGAGATCGCCGAGCTGTTCAATGTGTCCCGCGCTACCGTCTACCGCGAACTGCAGCGCCGCCGCGTGGCATTCCTCGCCACATGCGAAGCACACATCTTCTGAGCCTGTGCGGTCGCGGCCAGGTCCCATACGCAACAGGGGCTACGCATGCGGGTCGGGTCAGGAGTCCGTGCGCATGAACCAGGGTGGACTCGACGCCGACGTCGCGCGGCTCTGGACGAGCTGAGGCTGCGTTTCGTCTCGCTTCGCTCGCTCAACGGCCCACTCTGTTGCCCAGTGGACCAAACGAAAAGGGCTCGAGATCCGGGTGATTCCGCGGTTCTCGAGCCCCCTTCTGTGACAGCGGTTGGTGGAGATGGGGGGAATCGAACCCCCGTCCATTGCTGAATCTCTGCGGTTTCTCCGGGCGCAGTCTGTGCAAACGTTCTGCTCGGCCCCGACCCTTGTCACAGACACCTGAGTCGACGAGCCCAGCCTGGGAAGAGTCCCGCGCGGCGTCCAGACGCCACCGCGCAGCAAGATCCCTAGATGACGCCAGGACCCGTGTCGGGATCACACACGGACTGACGGACTATCGGCCTCGCTTACGCAGCGAGGGCGAAGTCAGACTGCTTCTTTTCGGCAGTTATTGGTTTGCAGGGGGCGTTAACGAGATAACCCCGCATCCTCGGCCCGCTTCACGCAGATAGGCAGGCAATGTCGAAACCGATCATCCCCGTGAACCTCTCGCGAGGTGTTCCTTCTGCTGAAGGGCCGCTGTCACACTGTGGAATTGCCAAGTCCGGACACCGAAGCATCCGAGCACACCAGACTACAACGGATGCCGCCTGCCCGCCATTCCCGCTCAGGCGAAGTCCAGCTCTCCCCGCACGATCGAATCGCCCGAATGCGTCGGGTCGCCATCCTGCGGCTCCTGTGAGATGTCGACCAGCACGTAGTCGCGAAGATCGACGTCCTCCGGAACGGCGAACTCGCCCTCGGACCCCTCGAGGATGCCGAGACTGACGATCGCCGTCGCGTCGGCTGTGATGAGCCAGACTTCTCGGAAGCCGTCGGTCGGCTCGTCGTCGTCGAGCTCGACGCGCACCAGCTTCTCGCCGTCCTCACCCTCGACGACGACCGCCGAGCCTTCTGCGCCGGGGTGGTCCGGGAAGGCGAGCAGGCTTGCGGACGCGACCTCGACGACCTCGGCAGGACGCACGAGGGCCCAGGTGCCGACGACCGCGAGAATCACGGCGGCGCTGGCGGCCAGGGTGAACAGCATCTTCGAGAGCGTGCGGCGCGGGGATGCGTCCCGCTTCGTGTCGGCACCGCCGTCCGATCGACCGGTGTCCGCAACAGGCGCGCTGTCGACAGCGGCCACGGGGACGCCGGCTTCGTCGATCTCGGCGACGATGCGATCCCAGACGCGATCGGGGGGCGTCTCCAGCCCGCCCATGCCCAGGGTGGACTTTCCGACGAGCACCGTGCGACGCAGCTCCGCCAGCTCGAGCGAGCAGTCGGCGCACGCGGCGAGGTGCGCCGTGTCATCGTCGCTCGCGGGCTCACCGAGGGCGATCAGAGCGATCTGCTCGGGGTCAAGGTGCGACATGGCTCACCTCCAATCGGCTGCGCAATCTGGACAGACTTCTTCGGATATGACTCTTCACCGTACCCAGCGGCATCCCGAGACGGTCCGATATCTGCTGATGTGTCAGATCGTCGTAGAACGCCAGGCGCACGACGTCCCGTGCGTCGGGCTCGAGGCGCTCCACCTCGTCGGCCATCAGGAGCCGATCCGCGAGATCCACATCCGAGTGGACCAGCTCGTCGGTGCCTGAGACCCGCACGAGCTCCTCCTGCAGCGCCCGCACCTTCGCCCGCGCCTCGTGGGTGTCGGCGATGCGGCGGCGGGCGATCGCAACGAGCCAGGTCGAGAGCTTGGCCTTCGCCGGATCGTAGGACGCGCGGGACGTCCAGGCCGAGACGAACACCTTCTGCGTCACGTCCTCAGCGTCACCCCGGTCGCCCAGCGACCGCAGCGCCAGGGTGAAGATCAGGGGCGACCAGCGCCGGTACACATCGGCCAGCGCGCGTTCATCGCCTTGGCGGAAGCGGTCGGCGAGAGCCGCTTCGTCCGGTTCATCCACGCGAGACTCTCCTCTGATCATCACGTCGGTCATCACCGGCGGCCTTCGGGAGAGGCGACGGCGACGACGTTGTCGGCGTAGCGGCCGGTCGAGCTGTCGAACTCTCCCCCGCAGGTGATGATGACCAGTTTGTCGGTACCGGAGCGCGCGAACACCTCATTGACCGGAAGTTCTTCCTTCGGGTAGTACGTGACGGAGTCGATCGTGTATCGGTGCGTCGTCCCCGCATCGTCGACGACGGTGACCGTCTCCCCGCCCGAGAGCTCCCGCAGTCGGCTCAGCGGTCCGATGGGATAGTCGGGCGCGTCGACATGCGCCGAGATGACGATGTTCCCGTCGTCGCTCGTGGGATCCGCGCCGAAGCGATACCACCCGCCCACCGCGGGATCCTTGTTCAGCTCCATGAAGCCCCCCTCCTCCACCCCGACGGGGGTGACGGGGATGTCCACGGCGATCGCGTCGAGGGTCAGCCGCACCGGGGGCACGGACTGCCGCGGCGGCGCTGGGGTCGCCGCCGCGACAGGAACCTCGACCCCAGGAGTAGGTCGAGGTGTCGTCGGACTCGCTGAGGGGGTCCGCTCCGCGGTCTCGGGTGCGGCCACGGGCTGACCACCGCACCCGGACAGGGCGAGGACGATCAGCCCGGCGGTGGCCGCCAGGGTGATCGTCCTCGCCGACATGTGATGCCTCAGCGGTTCGCGCGGGCGCGGGCCACGACGACGCCGGTGGTGGCGGCGGCAGCCAGCAGGGCGAACCCGCCGACCAGCACCATCGCCTGCATCATCGCGTCACGCTCGGCCAGCTGGCCGCCGGTGCCGGAGTTCACGCCCTCAGGGGCGGAGTGCAGGCCGTCGATCGTCTGCACGGCGATGTCGAGGTTGTCGTCCTCGAGGCTGCCCCACGCGTAGACGATCGTGAGCACGCCCTCCTGGACCTCGACCGGTGCCGGTCCGATGACCGGGTCGGTCGTGCCGGCAGCGGCCACCGAGGCCTCGATGGTGCCGGCGGCGAGGTCGAGGCTCGCCTCATCCGGGTTCGCGAGACCCTCGATCACGGCGTCGCCTCCGGCGAGCACGTCGACGGCGGGTGCGGCCGCGGTGTGGCGGACGGTGAGGCGACCCTCGCCGGCTGCTGTCTCGGAGATGTCGTTGACGAAGGGGGTGACGGTCGGCTCACCGGCCTCGTTGAGGTGCGCCACGGCGGTGTAGCTGGTGTTCGCCTCGAGGGTCACCGAGATCGGGCCGAGGACCGGCTCGCTGGCGTCAGCGGCGTCGGGGGCCGTCAGGACGACTTCGTAGTCGCCCGCGGCGAGGTCGAGAGGACCGGCCAGGTCGCCGGGCTGGAAGTCGTCGAGCGTGAGCTCGCCGTTCACGTAGACGTCGACGGGGGTGTCGGGAATGCCGTGCAGGACCGAGAGGTCGGCGGTGGTGTCCGAGATGGCGTAGGCCGGGGTGATCAGGCCGAGAGCGGCGACGGCGCCGACGACCACGCCCGTGATGGTCTTTCGCATGATGTTCCTCCAGATTCGAGCGACCCTGCGTCGCCCGTCGGATGGGTATTCCTGGGGGTGGCCGGGTTTGGATGCAGCGGAATGGAAATTCCCTCCTCGTCATCCGTGGCCCGACGCGTACGATCGCGAGTATGAACGACGTCGTCATCACGGTTCGCGGTGAGCACGAGACCTCGCTGCCCCCAGAACGGGCCGTCGTGCACCTGAGCGTCACGGTGGAGGGACGCGACCGCAGCACGGTCGTCGAGCGCATCGCCGCACTCAGCACCCCGGTCCGCGAAGACCTCGCCGCCCGACAGGCCGCCGGCGAGCTCTCCGAGTGGTCGAGCCAGCGGGTCTCGGTGTGGGCGGAGCGCCCCTGGCACCCCGAGGGCAAGCGCCTTGCCCCCGTTCATCACGCCACTGTCGAGATGACGGCGACGTTCACCGACGTCACCGCCATGTCGATGTGGGCGGGCGATGCCGCCGAGCGCGACGGCGTGCAGATCAGCCATGTCGACTGGCAGCTCACGCCCGAGACGCGTTCGCGGGTCGAACAGGAAGTGGCCACGGCGGCCGTCTCGGTCGCCGTGGAGCGCGCCACCGCCTATGCCCGTGCGTTGGGACGGATGGACGTCGCACCGCTCGAGATCGCGGACGTCGGCTTGCTGAGCAACCCCGACGCGGCGACGAAGCAGAGTGGCGCGATGATGGCCCGCATGGCATTCGACGGCGCGCCCGCAGGGGGCGGGGGCGGCCTGCAGTTCCAGCCGCAGGACCTGAGCGTCACCGCCGCCGTGGAAGCACGGTTCAGCGCGCGCTGACGTCGCCGGATCGGCGGACCGGATGCCGCGGCATCCGCTCTGTCAATCGCCCAGCCGATTGCGGCTGCGCATCGCCCGCTCGGCTTCGCGCTTGTCCTGCCGCTCGCGCAGCGTCTGGCGCTTGTCGTACTCCGCCTTGCCCTTGGCCACGGCGATCTCGATCTTCGCGCGACCATCCGAGAAGTACAGCTTCAGCGGGATCAGCGTGTAGCCGCCCGCCGAGATGGCGTGGCTGAGCTTGATGATCTCGTCCTTGTGCAGCAGCAGCTTCCGGACGCGCTTGGTGGAGTGGTTGGTCCAGTGCCCCTGCGAGTACTCGGGGATGTGCACGGCGTCGAGGAAGGCCTCGCCGCCGTCGATGTACGCGTAGCCGTCGCTCAGATTCGCGCGCCCCTGCCGCAGCGACTTCACCTCGGTGCCGGTGAGGACGAGTCCCGCCTCGTAGGTCTTCTCGATGGTGTACTCGTGTCGCGCGCGACGGTTGGTCGCGATGACCTTCTCACCGCGTTCCCTGGGCATGTCGTCTCCTCGATGGCGCCTGCGCGCGTGGCTGGTGTGCCATGCGGGCGCACGGCAGCCTGTCAGTCTAACCGCGAACGATCAGGCACGCAGCCAGCGACGGATCGCGAAGCCCGCCGACAGCGCCGCCAGGAGCGCGCCGATGCCGAAGAGCACCGGTATCACCAGCCACGCGTCGTCGATCCCGACCCACGTCGTGACGAAGTCGACGCGACGTCGCAGATAGCCGTCGACACCGAAATGGATGCCGGCGATGACGGCCCCGCTGGCCAGCACCGAACCGAGGAGCGCCGCGAACACCCCTTCGAGGATGAACGGTGTCTGGATGAAGCGGTTCGACGCCCCGACCAGCCTCATGATGCCGAGCTCGCGTCTTCGGGCGTACGCCGAGAGCCGGATGGTCGTCGCGATCAGCAGGACGGCGGCGATCAGCATCAGGACGGCGATTCCGACGGCGATGTAGGTGGCGACGGTGAGGGCCGAGAACAGCGGCTCGAGATACTGCAGCTGATCTTCGACGCCCTCGATCCCCTGAGTTCCGCTGAAGGCCTCGATGAGCACGTCGGACTGCCGCTGATCGACCAGGTTGATCCAGAACGTCTCGGGGAGCTGTTCTGGGGTGATCACGCTGGCGTACTCCTCCCCCAGCAGGTCGATGACGTTCTGGTACGCCTCATCCTGATCTTCGAAGCGCACGTCGCGGATGAGAGGCGCCAACGCCGGTCCGTCGAGCTTGGCCTGCACCTCGGTGAGCTGCTCCGGGGTCGCCGCACCCTCGGTGCAGGTGGGCTCCTGCGAGATCTCAGTGCACATGAACACCGCCACCTGGGCGCGATCGACCCAGTAATCGCGCATGGTGCCGATCTGCATCTGCATCAGGATGGCAGCGCCGACGAAGGTCAGCGAGACGAATGTCACCAGCACGACCGAGATGACCATCGAGGCGTTGCGGCGAAGGCCGGTGAACGCCTCGCCGAGGATCAGTCCGACCCTCACGTCGTCGGTCCGACTTCGTTCTCGGGCTCCGAGCCGCCGAGCCCGAGGCGATCCGCCAGACCCAGCTCCGAGACCTCGACCTCGGCGATGTCCGCGATCGGGATGGGCTGCGTGGGCGCCTTCGCCGCTCCGACTGCGGAGTCTGCCGACGCGGCGGGCTCGGGATCGGGCGCGGCCTGTGCGGCGGCATCCGTCGGTCGGATCTCGGCGTTCGCGGCGTCGGTTTCCGCGTCACGCTCCGGCGTGATCTCGGCGGGGGCGGCCGCGGCGGCCAGGGCGACCTCGCGCTGAACCTCGAGCACCGCCGTCAGCGCCGCGACGGCGGCGGCACCGCGCTCGGGCGGCGGAGCGAGACTCGGCAGGCTCGACGTGTCGCCGTAGCCGCCGTGCCTCTCGTCGCGGATGAGCTCGCCGCCGCGCAGCTCGATGACCCGGCGCTGCATCTGGTCGACGAAGCCTTTCTCGTGGGTTGCCATCACGACCGTCGTCCCACCGGCGTTGATGCGGGCGAGCAGCTGCATGATGTCGACCGATGTCGCGGGATCGAGGTTTCCCGTCGGCTCGTCCGCGAGAAGGACCTGCGGCCGATTGACCAGAGCGCGGGCGATCGCGACGCGCTGCTGCTCACCACCCGAGAGCTCGTGCGGAAAACGGCGCTCCTTGTTGTCGAGACCGACGAGCGAAAGCACTTCGGGCACCGCCTGACGGATGAACCCGCGGGACGAGCCGATGACCTGGAGGGTGAACGCGACGTTCTGGAACACCGTCTTGTTCGGCAGCAGCCGGAAGTCCTGGAACACCGCGCCGATGTGCCGGCGGAAGTACGGGACCTTGCGGTTGGACAGGTTGCGGAGGTCACGACCGAGGACCACGACGCGCCCCTCGGAGGGTGTCTCCTCGCGCAGGATGAGACGCAGGCACGAGGACTTGCCCGAGCCGGACGCGCCGACGAGGAACACGAACTCACCGCGCAGCACCTCGAAGTCGACCTGGTTCAGGGCCGGGTTGGCGGTGCCGCGGAAGCGCTTCGTGACGTTTTCGAACCGGATCATGGCTCAGCAAGCCTAAGCGGAGCAGGCGTGAGGGCGATCTGCGACACCCGAGGGCCCGGCATCCGCGCGCGGCGGACGGCTCAGTCGTCGTCCTTGCGCTTGCGCCACCGGATGCCGGCGGCGATGAAGCCGTCGAGGTCGCCGTCGAACACGGTCGCGGGGTTGCCGACCTCGTGCCCGGTGCGAAGATCCTTCACGAGCTGCTGTCCGTAGAGGAAGTACGACCGCATCTGGTCGCCCCAGCTGGCGGTGATGACGCCGGCCAGCTCCTTCTTCTTCGCCGCCTCCTCCTCGCGCTTGAGCAGCAGCAGTCGCGTCTGCAGCACCCGCATGGCGGCTGCGCGGTTCTGGATCTGCGACTTCTCGTTCTGCATCGACACGACGATGCCGGTCGGCAGGTGGGTGAGGCGGACGGCGGAGTCGGTGGTGTTGACCGACTGGCCGCCGGGACCCGACGAGCGGAAAACGTCGACGCGAAGATCACCCTCGGGAATGTCGACCTCGACGGCCTCCTCCATCACCGGGATCACCTCGACGGCGGCGAAGCTGGTCTGGCGCTTGTCGGCCGACCCGAACGGGCTGATGCGGGCGAGGCGGTGGGTGCCGGCCTCGACCGAGAGCGTGCCGTACGCGTAGGGGGCGTCGACCTCGAAGGTCGCGGACTTGATGCCGGCACCTTCGGCGTAGGAGGTGTCCATGACCTTGACGGAGTACTTGTGACGCTCGGCCCACCGCAGGTACATGCGCAGCAGCATCTCGGCGAAGTCGGTCGCGTCGTCGCCACCGGCGCCGGAGCGGATCGTGACGACCGCGGAGCGATCGTCGAACTCGCCGTCCAGCAGCGTCTGGACCTCGAGCTGGCCGATGACATCCTCGAGCTCGGCGAGCTCTTTGCGGGCCTCGTCGGCGGAGTCCTCGTCGTCCATCTCGATCGCAAGCTCGACCAGCACCTCGAGGTCATCCAGCCGCTGCTCGATCTCGCTGATGCGCTTGAACTCCGACTGCCGGTGGCTGAGGGCGCTGGTGACCTTCTGCGCCTTCTCGACGTCATCCCACAGGTCTGGTGCGCCGGCCTCCTCGCTGAGGCGGGCGATCTCGGCTTTGAGCGCGTCGACGTCCACCACCGCCTGGATGTCGGAGAAGGTGGAACGGAGGGCCTGGATGTCGGCAGACAGATCGAGCTCGAGCATGACACTCCACAGTAACGTGGATGCACGTGGCCGATCGCTCTCTTCGCGCTCGGGACGTGCTGTGGGGTTTCGGACCCATGGTCTACGCCCCCACGCTGCTCTTCGCCCTCGGCGAGGGCGCGGTCATCCCCCTCATCCCGGTGATCGCCGACAAGCTCGGCGCGGACGTCGCCCTCGCCGCGCTCGTGGCTGCGGCGCTCGTCGTCGGCCAGCTCTGCGGAAACCTGCCGGCGGGGTGGGCGGTCGCCCGGTTCGGCGAGCGCGTCACGATGGCGGTGGCGGGCCTGGTGTCCCTGGCCGGCGTGACCGCGATGGCGCTGGCGGACTCGCTCGCGATCGTCACCGCCGCCGTCTTCGTCATCGGGTTCTGCGCGGCGGCCTTCGGGCTCGCCCGCCACTCCTTCATGACCACCCGGGTGGCCTTCGCCTACCGGGCGCGCGCACTGTCACTGCTCGGGGGAACCTTTCGACTGGGCATGTTCATCGGTCCGTTCGTCGCCGCGGGGCTGCTGTTCGCGACCGGTGATGAGCGCGGCGCGATCTGGTTCTTCGGCGGCTGTCTGATCGCCACGGTCCTGCTGGTGACTCTCGGCCCCGACCCGGAACGGCGGTTCGCTCCCGTCGCGGACGACGGGCGCGGCGGCTCCGACGACTCCTCCGCGATGGCCGACACCGGCGAAGCCGTGACCGGTTCGGTGCCGACGGTGCGGCGCCCGGGCGTCTTCGCCACGATGCGCCGCCACGGCTCGGTGCTCGCGCGGCTCGGCGTCGCGGCGGCGAGCCTGTCGGCGGTGCGCTCGGCGCGTCAGGTGGTGCTCCCCCTCTGGGGGCTGTCGATCGGGCTCGACGCGCAGACGATCGCGCTGGTCGTGGGGATCTCGGGCGCCCTCGACTTCGCCCTCTTCTACGCCAGCGGCCAGGTCATGGACCGGTTCGGGCGACTGTGGGCCGCGCTGCCGGCGATGGCGCTCATGGGGGCCGGGTTCGTCGCCCTGTCGTTCACCCACGACCTCGATCAGGCCGCCATGTGGTTCGCGATGTTCGCCGCGGTGCTCGGCGTCGGAAACGGCCTGTCCAGCGGCATCCTGCTCACCCTCGGCGCCGATGTGGCGCCAAGGGACGACCCCGCGCCGTTCCTGGGCTCGTGGCGCACGCTCACCGACGCCGGCGGCGCGCTCTCACCGCTGCTCGTCTCTGCGATCGCCGGTGCGGCGTCGCTGTCTGTGGCCTCGGGCGTCATGGGCGCGATCGGCCTGGCCGGCGCGTATGCATTCGTGCGGTGGGTGCCGCGCTTCGTCCCGGGGGTCCGCCCGTGAGCGACGAGATCGTGCAGTTCTGCCGCAGTCGACGGCAGGCCCGTCGCTGCACCCGGCGGCTCGGGCACCCCGGGCTGCATCGTCACCGGAGCGTGATGTGGTCGGATGCCGGCGCCGACGCGCCTCGCTGCTCCGGCTCGGGGGAACCGGGCTCGCCCGCGGCGCCTTTACTCGACGGCTGGCCGCACGGGCGCGCCATGTGCGATCGCTGTCACGACTTCGTCGAGTTGACCGCCGAGGGACGCCTGGTCGCGCACGACGCCGACAGCCGGCATCCGGATGACGAGCTGCGCCGCCGGCAGGAGTGGTTCAACACGGTCGGATGGTGACCCGGGGAGGGCTTTGTCCGTCAGTCGGTGACGATCGGCAGACCCGTGGCCGAGGCGGCGCTGTCGATGCCGCCCGCGTTCGTCACGTCGTCGAAGCCGGCGGCCTCCATCGTCGCCACCGCCTGAGCCGATCGGCTGCCGGTGCGGCAGTAGACGACGTACTCGGCCTCGGGGTCGTACTCCGCGATCTCGGATTCGAAGCGACCGGACTGCAGATTCACGTTCACCGCGCCGTCGAGGTGCCCGGCGGAGTACTCCTCGGCGGTGCGCACGTCGACGACGATGGTCTGCTCCGTCACCTCGATCGCGGTCGCCTGCGGACTCGCGGTGCACGAGACCAGCCCGCCGGCGACGAGGGCCAGGGCGAGGAGGGCGGTGAGAGAGTGCCGGATGCGCATCGGTGAGACCTTTCGTTCGATTCGCCTCAAGTATACCCCCTGGGGTATAGTGACGGCGTTGGGCACAAAGAGATCACGTCGATTCCGACATTGATGGCGTTCCGCGAGGGCGTCCTCGTCTTCTCACAGCCGGGCGCACTCGGCGCCCCGCAGCTGGAGCAGGTCATCACCGCGGTGAAAGGCCTCGACATGGCCGAGGTCCGCGCCCAGGTCGCCGCGGCCCAGACCGACGGCGCCGCCCAGCGGTGATGCGGTCGGATTCCCCGAAGCCCGGCGGCCGCAGGCGGGGCAGGATGGAGTCATGAGCACCCGCGAGATCACCATCGACAACATCGCCCAGACCATCGAGGACAGCGACATCGTCCTGCTGGACTTCTGGGCCGAGTGGTGCGGACCGTGCCGCGCCTTCGGCCCCGTCTTCGACAAGGCCTCCGAGACGCACGACGACGTCGTCTTCGGCAAGATCGACACCGAAGCCCAGCAGCAGCTCGCCGCCGGCTTCCAGATCACATCGATCCCGACGCTGATGGCATTCCGGGAGGGCGTCCTCGTCTTCTCGCAGCCCGGCGCCCTGCCCGCCCCTCAGCTTGAGCAGGTCATCACGGCGGTGAAGGGGCTCGACATGGCCGAGGTCCACGCCCAGGTGGCAGCCGCCAAGGCCGAAGAGGATGCCGCGCCTTCCGCGTGAGGCGCGAATGACAGCGGGCGGGGATCCGAAAGGAACCCCGCCCGCCGTCTTGTTTCCGGCTCAGCCGGCGAGGATCACCTCGGCCTCGCTGAAGAACTCCGCAACCGCCTCGTCGACGGTCTTCGTGCCCAGTCCGAGTTCCTTGCCGAGGTCCCAGAACTTCTGCTCGAGCGAGCCGTATCCCACCACCGCGGGCGGCGGGGTGTCGCCGATGCGGTCCTCGACCGAGGCGATGTAGTCGGCGACCTGCGCGTCCGCGCCCTCGAGCGTGGCGCCGGCCAGCTTGCTGCTGGAGGCGGGGAATCCGAGCGTGGTGCCGAAGATCTCGCCCGCCGCCTCGCTGTTGACGACGAAGTCGAGGAAGATCGCCGCGGCCTCGGGGTGATCGGTGTTGGCCGACACCGCCACCTGCAGTCCGCCCTGGCGGTAGAGGTCCTTCGCAGAGGGGTCGTCGGTGGGCGGCGCGACGATCGTGATCGACGACGCTCCGGAGTCGGCGAGGTAGCCGCCGAGGAAGTTGCTCCAGCTCATCTCGCTGGCCGTGAGCGTGGCGCCGAAGCCGGAGATCGGGCTGATCTCCTCGAGCTCCTGCTGCGGGATGGCCGCGCCGTCGCGCAGCTCGGCACCGGACTCCCAGTACGCCGCGAGCTCGTCCTCGGTGAAGCCGAGCTCGCCCTCCTCGGTGTACAGGCTCTTGCCCTGGGCGCGCAGCTGCAGTTCGAACACCTGGATGCGCTGCGTGTAGTCGGTACCGCCGAACGGCGCGCCGCCGGTGGCGTCGGTCGCCGCCGCGATCCAGTCGTTGAACTCGGCGTACGACGAGCCGCCCTCGGGCAGCTCGATCCCGTGCTCGGCGAGCAGGTCGTCGTTGACGAAGTTCGCCCACAGGCTGAATCCCGTCGGCAGCGAGTACTGCGCGTCGCCGAGCCGGCCGGTGCCCAGCAGGCCCTCGTCGAACGTGGAGAAGTCGACGTAGTCGGAGACCTCGTTCAGGTCGAGGATGTTCCCGGTCTCGCCGTACTGCCGCAGGTAGCTGTCCGAGAACTGGAACACGTCGGGAAGGCTGCCGCTGGCCGCCTCGACCTGGCGCTGCTCCCAGTAGCTCGGGAAGTCGGTGAACGTCGTGTTGATCTCGATGTTCGGGTATTCCTCGTTGAACGCCTCGATGAGCTCGTTGTAGCGGTTCGCGCGGTCGTCGTTGCCCCACCAGGCGAAGTCCAGCGACACCTCCTCGTCGGGGTCGAACTCGCTCGTCGGCGCGGCGGAGGAACCGCAGCCTGCGAGCACGATCATCGAGGCCGTGGCCAGCGCGGCGGCAGCCAGAGTACGCGTGCGGAACATCGTCGTCCTTTCATCGTCCGTTGCGGACGTCCCCGTGGCGCTCAGGAAAGCGCTTGCCGTCACCGTAGCGCTGGTGAGTTCGCAAACGCAACCGCGATCTGACACGTTTCACTCGACGACCTCGGAACGAGGCTGCGGGTCGAGGTCTGGGTCAGCGCAGCGCGGTACGACCCGTGGCTGTCGACTCCAACTCAACGCCCTCGGGGACGAACAGGGTGAGGATCGGCGGTCGCCAGGTCGCGGCGACCGTCACCCGCGCCGAGACGCCGTCTGGGGTGACGGCCGAAACGAGCCGGGATGCCCCTCCGATCTCGCCCACCATCGACGCGGCCTGGGCCCGCACTCCCCCGTCATCGAGGATCGCCACGGGCTCGCCGCCCACGATCGAGAGGGCGAAGCCGTCCGCGGCCGCGAGCGCCGCGGCATCGGCGACGGCATCGAGCCGCTTCTGCGACAGATACAGGCTCGTGGCGTCGACGCACAGCAGGATCGCAGCCAGGGCGAGCATGGCGTACCCGATCGTCAGGATGAGCACGCTCCCGTCCTCATCAGCGACCCCACCCGCGCGCCCGGCGCGCCGCGGGATGCTCACGGCGCGCCCCAGAATCTGGACACGCGCTGCGCGGCTGTGGCCTCGACGGGGATCGCGGCCGATCGCTCCCAGCCGAAGACGGGCGGGACGAGGGGAAGCGGAACGCGCGTGCTGAGCGTCACCACCAGTGTTGCGCCCGCCTGCGGACAGGTGGCCCCCGACGGCCTGCACACGTAGTCGAGGTGCACGCTCTCCTCGTCGAGGCGGTACTCCTCGACGACGAAGGCGAGCACGCGCTCGGCACGCTCACGCGCATCGGCGGCGCCGTCGGCTGTCGCAACCGTGCGGGCGATGTGACGTGCGCCCGCCTCGACGCCCAGCGCGTGCCCCTGAATGAGGCCCAGTGCGGTCACGAGGTAGACCAGGGGCACGAGAAGCAGAACTCCCCCCAGGATGAACTCCAGCGATGCCGACCCGAGCTCGGCGTCGTCGGTCCTCGTCAGCGTCGGGCGAGGATCAGTCGAAGGACTCGAGCGGCGCACGCGCGCTCACCTCCAGAGCGCGGGGAGCGCCGAACAGACCGAGGAGCGGCAACGTCGTGCGCACCGTCACCTGCACGGCCGGTGAACCGAGCGCATCGGTCGGGTCGGCGGTGACGTCGGTCGCATACTCTGCGCCCACCGTACGGGTGATGATCTGCCGGGCCCGTGCGGCGCCCTCGCTCGGGGATGCGTCGGCGAGCGCGCCATGGAAGGCGCCGTCCACCGCGGCGTCGTGGACGACGTTGCGGACGTACACGGCGAACCCGAACTGCAGGACGCCGAAGGTGAGAGCCGTCAGGAGGACCCCGACGAGGACGAACTCGACCGGGCTCGATCCGCGCTCATCGGCGACCGCCGCACGCACTCGCGCGCGCAGGACCCGCATCGGATCACAGGCCCGAGACGCGGCTGATCGCCTGTTCGAACAGGCCCGCGAGCGCGGGCCCCGCCAGCGCCCAGATCACCACGACGAGCCCCGCGGTCATGAGCGTGATGAGCACCCAGCCGGGCACGTCCCCGCGTTCGTCCTGGGCGAGATCGGCGCTCAGCGCATGCCAGCGGGCGATGAGGCGCCGCGTCCATTCGTCGGTCATGACATTCCTTTCGTCGTGTTTCGAAGCTGCTGCCCTCAGCCGATGCCCAGCCGCAGCATGAAGATTCCGGGGAAGACCGCGAAAAGCACGCTGAGCGGGAGGATCAGGAACACCAGCGGAACGAGCATGTAGATCTCCTTGCGCCCGGCACGCTCGATCAGGGTGCGCTTCGCGGCCTCACGGGCATCGGCGGCCTGACTGTGCAGAACCTGGGCAAGCGGTGCACCACGGTCGATCGCCGCGACCAGCTGGTCGATCGCCCGCGCGAGGGCGGGCACATCCACGTCGGAGCCCAGACGGGTGAGTGCGTCGGGGAGCGGCGAACCGGTCCCCACGGCGACGACGACGCCACGAAGCTCAGCCGTGAGCTCGCCGGCGCCGACGTCGCTGACGCGCCGGAGGGAGTCGAGGATCCCTTCACCGGCCGACAGACACAGCGCAAGGAACTCGAGCACGGTCGGGAGCTCCTCGTCGATCCGCGCGATCCTCGTGCGGGCGGCATGGGTGAGGAGCATGTCGCACCCGATCGCGCCGGACATTCCGCCCACCAGCGGCAGCAACCACACCGCAGGAGCAGCGGAGCCCGTCACCGCCAGCACGACCGAGAGCGCACCGCCGCCGCCGATGCCGACGATCGTCCACGCGAGCTGGCGGCCGCGGAAGGTCGCCACATCTTCGTCACGACCCGCTTGGCGCAGTCGGCGTTCGATGACGGCCGAGCCCGACAGCAGGGCGCCGGCGCGTCGAAGGGCCGACCGGGCGCTCTCCCCCACATCGAGGGGTCCGAGCCCCCCGGGACGAAGCAGCGTCGTCCCCTGCGGATCGGTCACATCGCGAATGTACGGAGCGATTCTGCGAGCGAGGCTCGGGGCCCACCACCGCGGCGCGAGCGTCGACAGCAGCGTCACGCCCAGCGCGAACGTCACGCCGAGGACGATCGACACCGCCGCGATGTCGACACCCGGCAGGAGCCACGGCTGCCAGGTCACCCGAACCACCTCCGGGGTTCGGGAAGCCGCCCGATGCGCAGCATGATCCGGAACGCGACGAGCGACACCGCCGCGCCACCGACCACGAGGGCCACTCCTTCCGGGCTCGAATAGGCGCGCGCGCCTTCCGGCCTGAGCGCGAGCAGCGCCAGGATCACCCACGGCGCCGAGACGCCGAGCACGGCCGCGCCCCGGATCCACGACTGCCGCGATTCGACCTCGGACCGCAGAGTCGCATCCGCGCGCACCGACGACCCGAGTGAGCGCAGCACCGGCGTGAGCTCGGTCCCGCCCACCTGCCGGGCCATGCGGAGGGTCTCGACGATCCTGTCCGCCACCGGATCGGCGAGCGTCGCTTTGAGCGTCAGGATGCCGGAATCGAAGTGCCCCGACGCCGCCAGATCCCGCCGGAAGGCGGCGAAAGGGGCACGCAGCTCGGCCGGCGCCGAGTCGGCCAGGGATGCGACGGCATCGGCAAGCGACATGCCCGCACGCACCGAGGCGATGAGAAGGTCGCACACGTCGGGCCACAGCGCCCTGCGCGTGCGCTGCAGGCGCGAGGCCCGCGCGCGCAGCCACGCGAACGGCGTTGCCAGCGCGGCGATCGCCGTGACCAGCGCGAGCGCGGCCACCGTCGTGGCCAGCCATGCGATCGCCGCAGCCACCACCGCCCCGCCGAGCGAGATCGCAACGATCACCACCGGGCGCACCCCCGTCAGTCCGGCTGATGCCAGCAGCCGCGCGAGCGCGCCGGGCTCCCGGTCCGCGGGTCGACGCTGCCGCACCGGCCACAGCCACGGCGAGACCGTCAGAAGGACTCCCGCGGCCAGGAGCGCGCCCCACAGGATCGTCACGGTCGCGCCGCCCGGTACAGCGTCCGTGCCGTCACCGCGCCGGCGTCCACGCCGTCCGGCTCGACGATCTCGGCGACGCGGCGCGCTCCGGTGTGTGTGCGCTCGCAGTGCACGACGAGGTGGACGGATGCCGCGACGGCCGGAACGACGAACCCCGCGTCGATGTTCCGCCCGGCCAGCAGCGGGAGTGCGGCGAGCTTCCCCAGCGCTTCACGCGCCGAGTTGGCGTGGATGGTCGCCGCACCCGGAACCCCGGTGTTGAGCGCCAGGAGCAGATCGAGCGCCTCCGCATCGCGCACCTCGCCGACCACGAGACGGTCGGGTCGCATGCGCAGCGCCTCCTTCACCAGGCGGCGGAGGGTCACCTCGCCCGTGCCCTCGAGACTCGGCTGACGGCCCTGTAGGGCGACGATGTCGGGGGCGCCGACCGCGAGCTCGAAGGTCTCCTCGACCGTCACAATGCGGTGGTCGGGTGGGCACGCGGCGATGAGCGCGGCCAGCATGGTGGTCTTCCCGGCGTGGGTCGCGCCCGAGACGAGGATGCTGCGACCGGCGGCCATCGCCTCGGCCAGCAGCTCCGCCGCGGGAACAGGGAGCGACCCGGCCGCCACCAGCCGGTCCAGGTCACGGTACGCGGGCAGGAACTTCCGGACGTTCACCGCCCAGTGCCGCCGCGTGATGTCGGGGATCACCACGTGCAGCCGGCTGCCGTCGGGCAGCGAGGCGTCGACGAAGGGCTGACTGAGATCCACCCGGCGACCGGTGGCGTGCAGCATCCGCTCGACGAGGTCGCGGACGGCGGATTCGGTCAGGGTGAGCGGCACGCGCTCGGACACGCCTTCCCGTGCCACGAAGATGCGGTCCGGCGCGTTGATCCACAACTCCTCGACCGACGGGTCGTCGAGGTAGGCCTGCAGCGGACCGTATCCCGCGACCGATGCGAGGACCTCGCGCACGCACGCCGACTCGTCGTCGACCGGCGTCAGCCCCCTCGCCAGCGCGTAATCGTTGTGGCGACGCACCTCGTCCCGCGCGATGTGCGCGGCCAGCTCGGGATCGCGCGAGGGGTCTGCCCGCTCTGCCCGCAGGCGCTCCCGCACCCGCTCGGCCACGGCGGCCGCAGCCACGGCGACGGGAGCGGCGGGAGGAGTCACCCGAGCATCCTCGCAAGAGCCTCGGAGGGGGCCGCGAACTTATCCACAGGCTCCCACGCCCTCAGTAGACTGAACCCACTCGCGGGAGTGGTGAAATCGGCAGACACGCAGGATTTAGGTTCCTGTGCCTTCGGGCGTGTGGGTTCAAGTCCCACCTTCCGCACGTGTCGTCGCCTCGTGCCCGGCATCCCTCAGCACAGACCGCCAACGATCGACGGGAACCGCCTCTTGCAGTCCATCGCCCTCATCCCCTGGCTCGATCCCGCCGCGATCATCGCCACCGCCGGCCCGTGGGCGCTCCTGGTGGTCTGCTTCATCGTGTTCGCCGAGACGGGCCTCCTCGTGGGCTTCCTGCTGCCCGGCGACACGCTGCTGATCATGGCGGGCCTGCTGTCCCACCCGAGCGAGGTCGCACCGAACGGCGTGTTCGGCGTCAGCGCGTGGGTCGTCGCGCTCCTGATCGGCCTCTCCGCATTCGTGGGCGGTGAAGTCGGCTACCTCATCGGGCACAAGGGAGGGCCGGCGGTCTTCGAGCGCAAGGAGTCCGGCGTGTTCAGCCGCCGGAACGTCGAGCGCACGAACGCCTTCTTCGAGCGCTACGGCGGCCTCACGATCATCCTCGCCCGTTTCGTCCCGATCGTGCGCACGTTCGCCCCGGTCGCCGCCGGAGTGGGCCACATGCCGTGGCACCGCTACAGCCTCTACAACTTCATCGGCGCGGTCATCTGGGGCTTCGGCCTGACCATGATCGGCTACGGGATCGGCTTCATCCCGGGTGTCGGCGACCTCGTCACGGAGTACATCGACGTCATCCTGCTCGCCGCAGTGGCCGGCACCATCGTCTTCGTGGTCTGGCACTACTTCGCCGAGCGCAACAAGGCACGCAAGGCCGAGGCCGCCGGCGAGGACGTCGTCACCGACGCCGATGAGGCGCGCGAACTCGTGCTCGACCCCGAGGTGCTCGAGCACGGTTCCGACCGGGACCCGCACCGCCGCGACGACGCCTGAGCGATCCCCGCACCGCGCGGCCGAACGACGGAGCAGGGGCGATCAGGAAGCCTTGGCGGTCTTCTTCTTCGCCGCCGGCTTCTTCGCAGCATCCTTGGCCGCGGCATCCTTCTTGGCGGGTGCTTTCGCCGGCGCCTTCTTCGCCGGGGTCTTCTTCGCTGTGCCGCTGCCCGACGCGGTCGCCTTCCCGCCCGCCTGATCGCCGCCCGATGACGCGGATGCCGTCCCCGCGGATCCTTCCCGTGCCGCACGCGAGCGCTCGACACTCGCGCGGAGCGCGGCCATGAGGTCGATGACCTCGCCACCGGACTCCTCCTCGTCGCGGTCACCGAACGTCTCGGTCGTGTCGAGCGCATCGCCCTTCTCGAGCTTCGCGTCGATCAGGGTGCGAAGCTCCTCCTGGTACTCGTCGGCGAAGTCGGACGGGTCGAAATCGCTCGCGAAGCTCTCGACGAGGGATGCCGACAACTCCAGCTCCTTCGCCGAGATCCGCACCGGCTCGTCGAGCGATGGGAAGGCCGCCTCGCGCACCTCGTCAGCCCACAGCAGCGTCTGCAGCACCAGGACGTCGCCGCGGACGCGGAGGGCGGCCAGACGCGTCTTCTGCCGCAGCGAGAAGCGGACGATGGCGGTGCGGTCGGTCTGCTCCAGCGTCTTGCGCAGCAGCACGTAGGCCTTGGGCGACGCGGAGTCCGGCTCCAGATAGTAGGCCTTGTCGAGGGTGAGCAGATCGACCTGCTCGCTCGGCACGAACTCCACCACGTCGATCTCGCGACTGCGCTCGGACGGCAGCGACGCGAGGTCGTCCTTCGTGAGCACCACGGTCTTCTCGCCGTCGTCGTAGGCGCGGTCGATGTCGCTGTAAGGCACCACCTCGCCGTCGATCTCGCAGATCCGCTGGTAGCGGATGCGGCCGCCGTCCGTGCTGTGCACCTGATGCAGCGGAACGTCGTGGTCCTCGGTCGCGGAGTACACCTTGACCGGGACGTTCACGAGCCCGAACGTCAGCGCGCCCTTCCAGATCGCCCTCATCACACCAGTGAACACCTGTCACACCGGTTGCGGCTACCCCGTGCCGTTCGGGCCGCCGGCACGGCAGGATGGACCGATGGCCCAGACACGGGGGAAGGGTGCGGCCGAGCACCTCGTCAGCATCGGCGGCAGACGCCTGCGCGTGACCAACCTCGACAAGGTGATGTATCCCGAGACGGGCACCACCAAGGGCGAGGTGATCGACTACTACACCCGCATCGCGCCGCTGCTCATCCCCCACGTCATCGGGCGGCCCGTGACGCGCAAGCGGTGGGTCGAGGGCGTGGGGACCGACGAGCATCCCGAGCCGGTCTTCTTCGCGAAGGACCTCGAGGCGGGCGCGCCGTCGTGGGTGACGCGGATGCCGATCCCCCACTCCAGCGGCACGAAGCACTACCCGCTGGTGGCGGACGTCCCGACCCTCGTGTACCTGGCGCAGGTGGCCAGCCTGGAACTCCACGTCCCGCAGTGGCGGTTCACCCCGGAGGGCGAGCGCGGCTTCGCCGACCGGCTCGTGCTCGATCTCGACCCCGGCCCTGGCACCGGTCTCGCCGAATGCGCGGTCGTCGCCGGCTGGGCCCGCACGATCCTCACCGGCATGGGCCTGGAGCCCTACCCGGTGACCAGCGGAAGCAAGGGCATCCACCTGTACGCCGCCCTGCCACCCGGGCACACGAGCGAGCAGGCCTCGGCTCTGGCGAAAGAGCTCGCCCGCGCCATCGAGGGCGACCACCCCGACCTCGTCGTCAGCTCGATGAAGAAGACCGAGCGCGAGGGCCGGGTGCTCATCGACTGGAGTCAGAACAACGGCGCCAAGACCACGATCGCGCCGTACTCGCTCCGCGGACGCGCGCACCCCACCGTCGCCGCGCCGCGCGAGTGGGCCGAACTCGACGACCCCGGCCTGCGCCACCTCACCTTCGAGGAGGTTCTCCAGCGACCGCCCGAGGGCGACCCCATGGCGGCACTGGGGTTCCACGCCGGGGCGCGGGAAGCCGAGGCGGGCCCCCTCGCGGCCTACATCGCCAAGCGATCGGCGGCGCGGACCCCCGAGCCGGTGCCCGCGAACCCGCTGGGCGCGTCGCCTCACCACGACAAGCCGATCTTCGTCATCCAGGAGCATCACGCCTCGCGCCTGCACTGGGACTTCCGGCTCGAGCACGACGGCGTGCTGGTGAGCTGGGCCGTCCCGCGCGGTGTGCCGCACACCACCACGCGGAACAGCCTCGCGATCATGACCGAGGACCACCCCATGGACTACGCCTCGTTCGAGGGCACGATCCCCGCCGGCGAGTACGGCGGGGGCACCGTGACCATCTGGGACGACGGACGCTACGACCTGGAGAAGTGGCGCGACGACGAAGTCATCGTGACGCTCGAGGGGCGTCCGGGCGGGCCGCTCGGGCGCGTGCGGGTGGCGCTCATCCGCACGGAGGGCGAGGGCGAGAAGTCCTCGTGGCTCCTGCACCGGATGAAGACGGATGCCGCGGGCCGGCCCCAGGCCGACGGCGACCCGGTGGAGCCGAGCCCCCAAGCCGACCGTGACACGCCCTCGCCCGCCGCACCCTCGTCCGCCGCACCCTCGTACGCCGCACCCTCGTCCGCCGCACCCTCGTCCGCCGCACCCTCGTACGCCGAGCCCTCGCCCGCCGATCCCTCGTCCGCCGTCTCGCCCCCGGAGCTGCGGCCGATGCTCGCCACCACGGCCACCCCGGCCGAGGCCCGTCGCGCCGCCGCGCGCTGGAGCGCGTCCGATGCCGAGTCGGGCGCATGGGTCGAGGGAAAGTGGGACGGCATCCGCGCGCTCGGCGTGTGGGACGGCGCTCGGCTCCGGCTCTACGCCCGAAGCGGCAACGAGGTCACCCACCGCTACACCGAGCTCACCGACGTCGACGCCGGATTCGGCGACGAGCCGGCCATCGTCGACGGCGAGCTGGTCGCGCTCGAGCCCGACGGCCGGCCGAGCTTCTCCCTGCTGCAATCCCGCATGAACCTCGAGCGGCCCGCGGAGATCGCGCGCGAGGCTCGGCGCATCCCGGTGCGGTACTACCTGTTCGATGTGCTGTCGGCGGGCGGATCCGACGTGACCTCGATGCCGCTGCGAGATCGGCGCCGACTGCTGGAGCAGGTCGCCGCCGGTGCCGCCGAGCCCATCTCGGTGCCGCCGGTGTTCGACGACGTGGATGCCGCCCTGGACGCCAGTGAGCGTCTCCGGCTGGAGGGCGTCGTCGTCAAGGACCCCGCATCCCGCTATCGCCGCGGGACACGCTCCGAGTCGTGGCTCAAGGTCAAGCACACCCGCACGCAGGAGGTCGTCATCGCCGGCATCCGGCCGGGCAAGGGAGGCCGTGCCGGCACGTTCGGCTCGCTGCTGCTCGCGGTCCCGGACGAGGACGGGCTGCGCTACGCCGGACGGGTGGGCTCGGGCTTCAGCGATCGCGCCCTCGCGGCACTGATGCGGCAGCTGACTCCGCTTCGTGTCGATACGACGACGGTGCAGGGCGTGCCGGCCGCGGATGCCCGTGACGCGCTCTGGGTGCGGCCCGACCTCGTGGGCGAGGTCGAGTTCGCGGAGTTCACCCCCGGCGGCATCCTGCGGCACGCCCGCTGGCGGGGGCTGCGCCCCGACAAGTCGCCGGGCGAGGTCCGTCGGGAGTCCTGAGCCGTCAGGGACTCAGGCGTGCGCGTCGTGCTCGACGTGTCCGGCCGGCTCGAGCTGGAACGTGGAGTGCTCGACGTCGAAGTGGTCGGACAGGCATCCCTGAAGACGACTCAGGATGCCGGGCGCGCACCCGTCGGCCAGGGCCGCGTCGTCCACGACGACGTGGGCGGTGAACACCGGGGCGCCGCGGGTGAGCTGCCACACGTGGATGTCGTGCGCGTCGACGACGCCCGGGGTGGCGAGGATGTGCTCGCGGATCTCACGGACGTGGGTGCCCTGGGGCGCGGACTCGGTCAGGACCGAGACGACCTCGCGCAGCAGCGAGACCGCTCGAGGCACGATCATGGCGGCGATGAGGAGCGATGCCACGGCGTCCGCCTGCACCCATCCGGTCGCGATGATGACGACCGCCGCCACGATCACCGCGACGGAGCCGAGGAGGTCGCCCATCACCTCCAGGTAGGCGCCGCGGACGTTCATGCTGCGGCGCTGCGCCCCGCTCAGCAGCCACATGGCGGCGGCGTTGGCGAGAAGTCCGATGATCGCCACGACGAGCATCAGTCCGCCGGCCACGTCCGTCTCGGCCGGGCCGAGCAGCCGCCGGACTCCCTCGGTCGCCACCCAGACCGACAGGGCGATGAGGACGATCGCGTTGATGAGCGCCCCCAGCACCTCCGCGCGCTGGTACCCGAACGTCGACCGCTCGGTCGCGGGGCGGGCTGCCACGACGCTGGCGACCAGGGCGACCACGAGCGCTGCGGCATCGGTGAACATGTGGGCGGCGTCGGCCAGCAGTGCCAGCGACCCCGACAGCACCGCACCGACGACCTGCACGACCATCACCACCGCGGTGATGGCGAGCGACACGCTCAGCAGGCGCCGGTTGTCGGCGCCGCGGATGCCCGGCGATGCGTGGTCGTGCATGCGACCAGGGTAGGACCTACAGCCGCTCCAGCAGTGGCGTCAGCGCCTCGAACGCGCGCGCCCGATGGGAGAGGGCGTTCTTCTCGGCCGCCGAGAACTCCGCGACCGTGCGCGCCGCACCGTCGGGCTGGGCGTCGGGGATGAAGATCGGGTCGTAGCCGAACCCGCCTGCGCCTGCGGGCGCGGTGGCCAGGCGGCCGGGCCACACGCCCTCCACGACCTCCTCGCGCGACGCGTCGCCGGACACGACGAGCGCGATCGTCGAGACGAACTGCGCGGTGCGGAGCCCGTCGCCGACATCCGAGAGCTGATCGAGCAGCAGCGCGAGATTCGCCGCGGCGTCCTTCGCGTGCCCGGCCCAGTAGGCCGAGAAGACACCGGGGGACCCGCCCAGCACGTCCACACAGATGCCGGAGTCGTCGGCGAGCGCCGGAAGACCCGTGTGCGCGGCGGCGGCGCGCGCCTTGATGAGCGCGTTCTCGGCGAAGGTGATGCCGTCCTCGACGGGTTCGGGCCCGTCGTACGCCACGACCTGCAGGTCGGGCCGCGTGGCGGCGACGATGGCCTGGAACTCCGTCACCTTGTGGGGGTTGTGAGTGGCGAGGACGACCTGGCGGATCTCGCCCGACGGCGCGTCTGCTGCTGCCACGCTCACTCCCCCGTGGCCGCGAGGGCTGCCAGCTGGTGCTCGCGCAGCGACGCGCATCCCGCGACGCCGAGCTCGAGCAGCGCGTCGAGTTCGCGCTTGTCGAACGGCGCGCCCTCGGCGGTGCCCTGCACCTCGACGAACAGCCCGCGGCCGGTGACGACGATGTTCATGTCGGTCTCGGCGCGCACGTCCTCGACGTAGGCCAGGTCGAGCATGGGCTCGCCGTCGATGATGCCCACCGAGACGGCGGCCACCGAGTCGAAGAGCACCTCGGACTTCTGCCCGATGAACTTCTTCATCCGTCCCCACTCGACGGCGTCGGCGAGGGCGACGTACGCGCCGGTGATCGCCGCGGTGCGGGTGCCGCCGTCGGCCTGAAGCACGTCGCAGTCGATCACGATGGTGTTCTCACCGAGCGCCTTCGTGTCCACGACCGCGCGCAGCGCGCGTCCGATCAGGCGCGAGATCTCGTGCGTCCTGCCGCCGATGCGGCCCTTCACGCTCTCGCGGTCGTTCCGGGAGTTGGTGGCGCGCGGGAGCATCGCATACTCGGCCGTGACCCAGCCCTTCCCCTTGCCGGTCAGCCAGCGGGGCACACCATTGGTGAAGGATGCCGTGCACAGCACCTTGGTCCCCCCGAACGACACGAGCGCCGACCCCTCGGCGTGGGCGCTCCAACCCCGCTCGATCGTGATGGTGCGCAGGTCGTCGGTGGCGCGCCCGTCGGCGCGGGTGATGTCGGACATGTCTCTCCTGTCGGAAGAAGCGGGTGCTCAGCGGGGAAGGTCGATGGCGCCGGTCTGCACCAGGCGGACGGTGCTGACCTCGCGGCCCATGAGGCGATGGGCGAGGTCGAGGAAGTCGTCGGCGGATGCGCCCGTGGCCTCGTACACGTGGGTGGGGACGGCCCCGTGTCCGGCGAGCAGGTCGCGGGACACCAGCTGGCGGTAGACGTCCTTGGCCGTCTCGGTGTCGCTGGACACGAGGCTGACGTCGGGACCCATGACGTAGCTGATGGCGCCCTCGAGGAAGGGGTAGTGCGTGCAGCCCAGCACGAGCGTGTCGACGCCGGCGTCACGAAGCGGGGCGAGGTACTCCTCCGCCACGGCGAGCACCTCGGGGGTGTCGGTGACCCCGCGCTCGACGAACTCCACGAAGCGCGGGCAGGCGCGGGCGAAGACCGTCAGCCGCTCGTTCACCTCGAGCATGTCCTGATAGGCGCCCGATCCGATGGTCCCCTCGGTGCCGATGACCCCGATGCGGCCGTTGCGCGTCGTCGACATCGCGGTGCGCACCGCGGGTCCGATGACTTCGACCACCGGCACGTCGTAGCGTTCGCGCGCGTCGCGGAGCATCGCCGCCGACGCGGTGTTGCACGCGATGACCAGCATCTTCACGCCCTCGTCCACGAGCGTGTCGAGCACTTCGAGCGCGTAGCGGCGGACGTCGGCGATGGGCTTCGGCCCGTACGGAGAGCGGGCGGTGTCGCCGATGTAGAGGATCGATTCGCGCGGGAGCATCGCCGACACCGCGCGCGCCACGGTGAGTCCGCCGACGCCCGAGTCGAAGATGCCGATGGGGGCGTCGCCGCCGCCCCGAGCCTGCCCGGAAGTCACGATGATCGAGCCTACGCCACGCCCTGGCTAGGCTTTCGGCATGACCTCGCCGAGCACGGCCCTGCTGACCGATCGCTACGAGCTGACGATGCTCGACGCCGCCCTGCGCGACGGCACGGCGCACCGACGCTGCGTCTTCGAGCTGTTCGGCCGCCGCCTGCCGGGCGCGCGGCGCTTCGGCGTGGTCGCCGGCACCGGCCGCCTGCTGCAGCTGCTGCGCGACTTCCGTTTCGGCGACGACGAACTGCGATTCCTGCGCGACGAGAAGGTGGTGGACGCCCCCACCCTGGACTTCCTCGAGGGCTACCGCTTCACCGGCTCGATCACCGGCTATCGCGAGGGCGAGCTGTACTTCCCCGGTTCGCCGATCCTGACGGTCGAGGGCACCTTCGCCGAGGCGGTCGTCCTCGAGACGCTCGCCCTCAGCGTGCTCAACCACGATTCCGCGGTCGCCACCGCGGCCGCGCGCATGAGCATCGCCGCCGGGGAACGCCCCCTGTCCGAGATGGGCTCGCGACGCGCCGGCGAAGCCTCCGCGGTGGCCGCGGCGCGCGCCGCCTTCATCGCCGGCTTCACCGCCACGAGCAATCTCGAAGCGGGTCGTGCGTGGGGAATCCCGACGATGGGCACGGCCGCGCACTCCTGGACCTTGCTGCACGACAGCGAAGAGGATGCCTTCCGCGCCCAGGTCGCCGCGCTCGGCGCGGGCACGACGCTGCTGGTGGACACATACGACATCAGCACCGGCGTCGAGACGGCGGTGCGCGTGGCCGGGACGTCACTGGGCGGCGTGCGGATCGACTCCGGCGACCTGCCGACCGTCGCGGCCGAGGTCCGTCGTCAGCTCGACGAGCTCGGAGCCGTCGACACCCGCATCACGGTTACGAGCGATCTGGACGAATACGCCATCGCCGCCCTGGCCGCCTCGCCCGTGGACGCGTACGGCGTGGGGACCTCCGTCGTCACCGGATCGGGCTCGCCCACGGCGGGCATGGTCTACAAGCTCGTCGCACGGCAGGGCGCAGACGGCGGCTGGGTCGGGGTCGCGAAGGCGTCCACCGACAAGGCCTCGACAGGGGGCCGCAAGGCCGCCTTCCGCACACTCGAGAACGGCACCGCCTCGAGCGAACTCGTGATCGTCTCGGACGGGTTCGAGGAGCTCGCTTCGGCGGCGGCGCTCCCGGAGGCGCGTGCGCTGCAGGTGCCGCTCATCGTCGACGGCGAACCGGATGCCGCGGCGGAGGGACCCGCCGGCGTCCGGGCCGCGCGAGAACACCACGCGCGCGTCCGCGAAGAGCTCCCGGTGCGGGCGCTCGCGCTCAGCCGCTCGGACCCGGCCATCCCCACCGTCTTCCGCGACGCCGACTGACGTCGCACAGGCGGGACCTCCGGCGGCCCGGGTGATCACACCAGGGACTGGTAGATCTCCTTGCACGTCGGGCAGACGGGGAACTTCTCGGGATCGCGCCCGGGTGTCCACTTCTTGCCGCACAGTGCCCTGACCGGCTTGCCGGTGATCGCCGACTCGAGGATCTTCTCTTTCTTGACGTAGTGCGAGAAGCGCTCGTGGTCTCCGGGCTCGATGTTCTCTTCGCGGATGAGCTCTTCGAGCTCTCGGTCGAGGGTGGCCAGGCCGCCCTGATCGGGGCTGTCGAGGGGGGTGCTCATGAGGGAACAGTGTAGCCCGCGGGGGGTGTCGGCGGGCGGCCGACGGTGCGCCTGTGGACTCAGGTGGACTCGGCGAACTCCATGAGACGGCCGCCGCGGCGCTCGAACGCGACAGAGCCGACGACGAGTCCGACGAGGAGAACCGTCCCTCCGGCGGCGAGCCCGGCCCACAGCGCCGAATCGGCCTCCGTGATGTCGACGGTGAGCGCGCGCCAGCTGAACCACAGCGCCGGAACGGCCGTCAGCGCGGCGCCGCCCAGGACGAGCGCCTGCGCGATCGCCCCGCTCGAGGTGGTTCGCTGCGGCTGCTGGAACGGGCTCTCGCCGGGACGCGAGACCGCGTACGGCGCGACCGCCGACGAGACGCTCGACAGTCCCAGCCCCCCGAAGAACAGCGCCACGCACACTCCGGTGAGGGCGGGCAGGAGCGCCCAGCGGCCGTGCAGCGAGATCGCGACGGGAATCGCGACCGCCAGCAGCGGCATCCCGATCAGCAGCACGGGCACCAGCCGGCCGATGCGATCCGAGAATCCCCGGACGCCGCTGGCGATGTGCATCCACACGGCGGTGGAGTCGTAGGCGAGGTCGTTGTGCGGCAGCCAGCCGAGGAAGAGCGCGGCGAAGGGGACGGGCACGAGCACGACGAGCTCCCAGGGCACGCCGGCCACCAGCAGCGGAACCATCGTCACCGCGGCGGCCACCGGGATGATCAGGATGTTGACGATGTAGCGGCGATCCCGGGACCAGTACAGCAGGCTGCGTGCCGACACCGCTCCCCCCGGGGTGCCGGGGGCGACGGCGAACCATCCGAGGCCGGCCCGCTCACGGACCACCGATGGGCGCTCGGTCGTGGTGAGGACGCGGTGGACCAGCAGCACCCACACCGCGCCGAGGAAGATCACGGTGCCCGCCGCGACGAGGAGCGACAGCGTGGCGGCATCGGGATCTGTGCCGAGGAGTCCCGGGACCGCCCACGCCGCGCCCAGCGGGGTGAGCGCCAGCGCCTGCACCGCTTCGACGAGCTGGGTGGGGACCGCGCCGTTCCACTCCAGCGACGAGAGGAAGACGCCCACCGGAACGACCACGACGATGACGGCGAGGACGAAGAGCCCCGACAGCTCGCGCGATCGCCGGCCCGAGAGGAACATCGCCGCCAGGGCCATGCACACCCGGGCGAGCAGGACGCAGGTGAGGATGCCGAGCACGACCGACACCGTCACCGGCAGCGCCGGGATGTCGAACCGCGCCCAGACGGCTCCGAAGCCCACCGCGAGAGCGATGATCGCCGCGACGGGGACGCTGATCAGGCCTGCGACGACGAGCAGCAGAGCGAGTGACCGGGCGGGAAGACCCAGCAGGGTGAACCGGCGGGGATCCAGTGGATCCGTCGCGCCTCCCATCAGGGGGGCGAGCGCGAACCCGAGGGTCACGGCCGACCCCGCCAGCACGGTGACGGTCAGCGCCGTGGTCGGCGTCGTCTCACGCAGCGTGAGGAGTGCCCAGCACGCGGCCGCCACAGCCATCGCCAGCAGCGTGAGACCGATGACGACACGGGTGACGTGCGAGGCTCCGCCGCGGAGCGCGCCGACGAGCAGCGCGACCCTCAGTCGGAGAACGTATGCAGCCACTCCAGGCCCTCCACGTCGCTGAGGCCGCCGGCGAGCTCGACGAAGCGCTGCTCGAGGGTGAGCTCGCCGCGCACCTCGTCGACCGTGCCCTCCGCCAGCACCTGGCCGGCCACGATCACCGCGACCCGGGAGCACATCCGCTCCACGAGATCCATGCCGTGGCTGGAGAGGATCACCGTGCCGCCGTGCGCGACGTACGTGGAGAGGATGTCCAGGATCACCGCGCTGGACACCGGGTCGACCGCCTCGAACGGCTCGTCGAGGACGAGCAATCGCGGCGAGTGGATGAGCGCCCCCGCGAGCATGATCTTCTTCAGCATGCCGGCGGAGTAGTCCGAGACCACGCGTCCGAGCGCATCGGTCAGATCGAAGGCGCGGGCGAGATCCGCCGTGCGGCTCTCGACGACCGCCGGAGAGATCCCGCGCAGCACGCCGTAGTAGTAGAGCAGCTGTCGCCCCGTGAGCCGGTCGAAGGTCCGCAGCCGATCGGGCAGCACACCCATGAGGCGTTTGGCCGCGAGCGGACGCGCGTTCGCGTCCACGCCCGCGACGGTGATGCTGCCGCGGTCGGGCCGCAGCAGGCCCGCGATCATCGACAGCGTCGTGGTCTTGCCTGCGCCGTTCGGGCCCACGAGGCCGTAGAAGGTGCCTGCCGGGACCGTGAGGTCCATCTCCTCCACGGCGCGGGCGCCGCCGAAGCTCTTCGCCACCCCGCGCAGTTCGAGGACCGGCGAGGCGAGATCCACCGCGGGCGGCGTGAAGGAGTCCGGCAGCTCGCCCACGTGCGAATCCGGCTCCGAAGCGGGTGCGGGTGCGGGTGCGAAGGACTCGGGCTCCGCCTCAGGCGCGGGCTGCGCCGGCAGGGGCGGGCGCGGCGGCACATCGAGGTCGGTCGGCAGCGGCGGCGGCGGTCCCGGATGGGCAGGCAGACGCACGACGCGCGGGCTCGCCAGTGCGCCGCCCGGTTCGTCCGGATCGGTCTCATGGGGCACCGGCAGCGACGCAGTCACCGATCCAAGGTATCAAGCGCCCGGCGCGGGGCCGCAACGCCGCGTGGCGATCCGCTGCAATCGGTGCAATATCACGAAACGGCAACGGAGGTCCAGCATCCTGCGCGTTCCCAGACGACATCGCTACCATGAACCCGGCACGAAGGAGTGTCCGTTCGGTGAACCGACGCTTAACCACGCACTCCAGGAGCAACACTGTGACTCTTCAGACCGTCATTCTCGCAGCCGGAATGGGCTCGCGCCTCGGGCGCAGCCTGCCCAAACCGCTCACCGAGCTGGGCGACGGCCGCAGCATCATGCAGCAGCAGCACGACAACATCCGCGCAGCCTTCGGCGCCGACGCCGAGATCACCACGGTGGTCGGCTACCGCGCGGAGACGATCGTCGAGGCCTTCCCCGACGTGGACTACGTCTACAACGACCGCTACGACCAGACCAACACCTCGAAGTCGCTGCTTCGCGCCCTCACCACCACCGGCCGCAGCGGCGTGCTGTGGATGAACGGCGACGTGGTGTTCGACCCGCGGGTCCTCGGCCGGGCGATCGAACTCATCGAGCGCGACCAGTCGTTCGTGACGGTCAACACCGCCAAGGTCAGCGACGAAGAGGTCAAGTACACCGTCGCCGCCGACGGCTCCATCAAGGAGCTGTCGAAGACCGTCGTCGGCGGGATCGGCGAGGCGGTGGGGATCAACTACATCTCCAGCCGCGACAAGAAGGCCTTCATCCGCCAGCTGGGCCGAGTGGACGACCAGGACTACTTCGAGCGTGGCCTGGAGCTCGCGATCGCCGAGGACGGCGTCCGCGTCCGCCCGCTCGACATCTCGGATCTGTACGCCGTCGAGGTCGACTTCGCCGAGGATCTCGAGCGCGCGAACCAGTTCGTCTGACGTTCGTCAACCCCCAGCGCTCCCCCAGCGCGCGTACCTAGGATCGGCCCGATGGCCGACAAGGTGCACCGCATTCATTCGCTTCCCGGCGACTCGCCGTGGCAGAACGGGCTTCCGCCTGCCGGATCCGACGAGCACCCGGGGATCATCCGCGTGCTCGATCGGGTGCTGGCGATCCAGCGTCCGGTCGTGCTGTCGCATCTGCGCAGCATCCGTCTGCGTCATCCCGATGCGGATGCCGCGACGATCATCCGGATGCTGGAGCGGCGGTATCTCGCGGCCGTGACGACCGGTGGCGCCGCCGTGGGTGCCACCGCGGTCGTGCCCGGGATCGGCACCGGCATCACCCTGGCCCTGAGCGGCGTCGAGACGGTGGGGTTCCTGGAGGCCACGACGCTGTTCGCGCAGTCGGTGGCCGAGGTCCACGGCATCCCCGTCGGAGATCCCGATCGAGCGCGTGCCCTCGTCCTCACCCTCATGCTCGGCAAGGAGGGTGTCGACCTGGTCGGCCAGCTCGCCCGTCAGGCATCGGGACGCGGAGCCACGCGCGACGCCTACTGGGGCGAGATGGTCACCAAGACGCTGCCCCGTGCGGCGATGGGACCGCTGGTCGATCGCCTCAAGTCCGCATTCATCCACCAGTTCGCCGCCCGCGGGGGCGCCTCCTGGCTGGGCAAGGCGCTGCCCTTCGGTGTCGGAGCGGCCGTCGGCGGCGCGGGCAACAACATCCTCGGGCGACGGGTGCTCGTCGCGTCGCGCCGGGCCTTCGGTCCGCCGCCGGCACTCGTACCCGCCGATCTCGAGCCCCGCCCGGGAACCCTGCGGCTCGAATCCGCCGCCGCCGGCGGCATCCGTCGTGTCGGCGAGGCGATCGTCGGCGGCACGCGGCGCACCGGTGAGGCGATCGCCGGGGGAACCCGGCGCACCGGAGACACCCTTCGCCGCGCGATCGGTCGCTGAGCCACGTCCGTCGTCGCCGGGACACGCCTCTGCAAACGCTTGCAGGATGTGCTCGACACGAGCATGCGGCGGCCATAGTCTCGCTGGCATGGACAGCACGCTGGGGTGTGTGGCCGCGTGGATGCCGCGACAGCGGTGGTACGCCGGGAAAGGCCGCGTGCCGAGCCTCCACCTCGTGGCGTGGTGGGACATGTCCTCCGACGACCCGGGAGCGCGCGTGCGCACCTACCTTCTCGTCGATGAGGGCGCCCTCCCACCCGTCCTGTACCAGGTGCCCGTCGTCGAGCGCGAGACCGTCGCCGTGACCGCCGACCCAGACCATGTCATCGGCAGCCCGGAGCCCGGGACGACCCTGATCGACGGCCCCTTCGATCCCGCCTACACCCGAGCCCTCGAGCGCCTGGTCACCGAAGGCGGCGAGTGCACCGGGCCGGCGGCGCGGGCGGTGGGGCATCCCGAGGGTGAGCGCGTCGACGGGTCCCCCCGTTCGGCCCAGGTGCTCACCGGAGAGCAGTCGAACACCTCCGTCGTGTTCCGAGGTGACGCCGATGCGCTGATCTGCAAGATCTACCGCCAGGTCAACGGCGGCCTGAACCCCGACATCGAGTTGTCGTCCGCACTGTCAGCCGCAGGATCCCCGTACGTCCCCCGTGCGGTCGGCGCGCTCGAGGGCACGTGGCCCCATCCGTCGGATCCGTCGCGCACCATCACGGGGTCGCTCGCCTTCGCCCAGCAGTTCCTCGCAGGTGTCGAGGACGCATGGCGCGTCGCCCTGCGCGCGGCCGCCGACGGCGAGGCGTTCGACCGCGAGGCGTTCGAGCTCGGCGAGGCCACCGCGAACGTGCACGGCTCGCTGTCCGAGCTCTTCCCGACGCGCGCGGCCACCCCTGACGATCGTGACGCGACCGTCCAGGCCTGGGCGCGCCGGCTGGCGATCGCGATCGCCGAGGTGCCCGCCATCACGGACCTGAAAGAGGCGGTCGAGACGGTCTACGCCGCCGCCTCGCAGCTCGCGTGGCCGCGGCTGCAGCGGATCCACGGCGACTTCCACCTGGGCCAGGTCCTCCTCGTGCCCCATCGCGGGTGGGTGCTGCTCGACTTCGAAGGCGAGCCCCTTCGTCCGATGCGGGAGCGCGTGCTGCCCGATCTGGCGCTGCGCGATGTGGCGGGCATGCTGCGCTCGTTCGACTACGTCGCGGGATCGCTGCGGCTGGACGACCCCGACCGACCGCCCGACGTCCCCCTGCGGTGGGCGCGCAGTGCGCGGGACGAGTTCGTCCGCGGCTACGCGGCCGGTTCGGGAGAGGGCCTCGACGACGTGGGCATCCTGCTGGCGGCCCTCGAACTCGACAAAGCGGTGTACGAGAGCATCTACGAGGCGCGCAACCGGCCGACCTGGGTCGCAATCCCGCTCCGGGCGATCGAGCGGCTCGTGGTGCGTCTGGACGGCTTCCGCTGAGCGTCGGGCTCGAGCCTACGCGTCGGCGTCGTCCAGCTCCGCTTCGTCGGTGTCGGGCTCCTCGGGCTCGTCGGCGGCCGCCCGCGCGTGCCATGTCTCCCAGTCGGCCATGAGCGTGCCGACGGCGTCCTGGAAGCGGGCCGTCGCGGCTCCGGGCGACGTGTCGCCGAAGTAGTGGCGCACCCAGGTCGCCAGACGGGACACGGCATCCGGGTCCGAGAGCACCCGGTCGATCTCGCCGACGATCCCGGGCGCTCCCGCCGCGGTCAGCCACTCGCACGCCGACAGATAGCCGTGGGTGTCGATGAGGGCTGCGGGATCGACGGGCCGCGTGATCATGAGGGGCTTGTCGGCAGCGAGACGGTCGTAGACCATCGCCGAGATGTCGACCACGGCGACATCGGCCGCCGAGAGCTGCCACCCCAGTTCGGGGCCGTCGTCGAACACATGCTGCGCGGCGGGGTCTGCGCTGTTGGCCGCGGCGAGCACGGCGATGATCCTCCGGTTGGCGGCGCCGTACGCGGAGTCGACCACACCGGAGCGGGGATGCGGTCGATAGACCACACGGTGCCGGCCGGTGGCCACGAGCGCGTCGACGAGCGCCTCGCCGTGGGTCAGGATCGAACCGTAGTGCGCGCTCGGTCGATCCCCCTCCCACGTCGGCGCGTAGAGCACGACGGTGCGGTCGTCCGGCGTGTACGGCAGGGCTCCGGAGTAGTGATCGGCCTGCGGTCTGCCGATCTCGATCGTGCGGCGTTCGATGTCGTAGTCCCACAGCACCCGTGACAGCCGCTCGCGCGCGGCATCACCGGCGACGAACGCATAGTCGTAGGCCTTGAACTGATTGGTGGTCATGTACATCTTGTCGGACTCGCCGTGGTTGATGAACACGTGCCAGCGGCGCCCGTAGCGGAACATCTGGAAGTTCCGGGTGTTCTGGTTGACGTAGAGCACGACCCGGATGTCCTGAGTGGACAGGTACGCCTCGAGATCGCGGACCGTCGGCACGAAGGCCACCGGCAGCGCATCGTCGGCCAGGAGCGCCCGCGCGCCGATCGCCGAGCGGCTGAGCACGACGACGGGCCAGCGCGCGGCCAGGTCGGCGAGCGGCTTGTACCACTGCCGCATCTGGTACATGTTCACCGCGCCGTCGGCGAAATAGACCGCGACGCGGAAGCGGCCCGGCGGGTGAGGCGGCCGGGCTGCCAGCGCCCGGCGCACGTCGCGGACGGCCGAGCGGCTGGCCACCGCCTTGCGGATGAGCGTGACGGCCTTGCGCGAGTCCGAGACGATGCCCATCCCTCCAGCCTACTCAGCGCCCGTCATGACATGATCGGACGCGTGCATGACGAGGATCGCGGGCGACGACGTGCGCCGGCGGTCCCGGCGGGCGCGGGCGTGACGTTCGTCATGCCGGTCCTGAACGAGCGCGAGCACCTGCGCACCGCCGTCGCCTCGGTCCTCGCGCAGGACGTCGACGGCCCGACGGAGCTGATCCTCGCCCTCGGCCCGTCCACGGACGGCACGACCGACCTCGCCCGCACGCTGGCCGATGAGGACGAGCGGATCGCGCTCGTGGCCAACCCCGCCGCCGACATCCCGGTGGGCCTCAACCTGGCCATCCGCTCGGCGGCGCACCCGATGATCGTTCGGGTCGACGCCCATTCCGAGCTGGAGCCCGGCTACACCCGTCGCGCCCTGCAGATCCTCGAGCGCACCGGCGCCGCCAACGTCGGCGGGCTGATGCGCGCGGACGGACGCACGCCCTTCCAGCGCGCGGTCGCGAGGGCCTACAACTCCCCCGTCGGGCTCGGCGGCGGTGCCTACCACGGAGCCGATGAGGCCGGCGAGGCGGAATCGGCCTACCTCGGCGTCATGCACCGCAGCATCCTCGACGAGGTCGGTCTCTTCGACGAGTCCATCCGCCGCGGCGAGGACTGGGAGCTCAATCTGCGCATCCGGCGCGCCGGCTACTCCGTCTGGTTCGACCCGTCCCTGTCGGTGACGTACTGGCCGCGGGACAGCTGGCCGCGACTGGCCCGACAGTTCTTCGCCACCGGCCGATGGCGGGGCGAACTGGTCCGCCGTCTCGGACGGGGGAACTCCCTGCGCTTCTTCGCGCCGCCTCTGCTCGTGCTGGCGCTGATCGCCGGCGTCGTGACCGCCGTGCTGCAGGCCACGGGGGTCCTCTCGGGAGCCTGGGCGGTTGCGGCATCCGCGGTCTATCTGCCGCTCGTCGCCTACGCCTTTCTGGTGCTGGTGGTCGCCGCCGGTCCCGGCGGCGGGCGCGGGTGGCGCGACCGACTGTGGACGTGCGCCGTGCTCCCCACCATGCACCTGTCATGGGGCGCCGGATTCGTCATCGGAGTGCTGCGCGGCGCGGAGCGCACCGTCGACACGTCCCGACTGGGCACGCGCAACACGCCCCTGCCGTGACCTCGCGGTCGGGGTCGGTCGGGGTCAGTCGCGGTCGACGAATCCCTGATCCAGGATGCGGGCCACCACGCGAGCCGACGCCGCCCCGTCGTCGCGCGCGTTGAACCGCTCGCGCCAGCGGGCGTACGCCGCGGCGTGATCGGCGGGATCGGCGGCCAGAGCCGCGACGAGCTCCTCCTGCGTGCGCACCACCGGCCCCGGCGCATGAGCGGCGAGGTCGAAGTAGAACCCGCGCAGCTCGCCCCGGTAGTGCTCGAGGTCGGGCACGAGGAAGTACATCGGCTTGCCGGTCGCGGAATAGTCGAACATGACCGACGAGTAGTCCGTGATCAGGGCGTCGGCCACCAGCAGCAGTCGCGAGGTGTCGGGGAAGCCGGTGACGTCGATCACACGCGGGCCCTCGGCGTTGCGGCCCGGCTGAAGGGTCCGCGAGTGGCCCCGCACGAGGACGACGGCGTCCGCGGCCGCCGCCAGCGTCGCCGGATCGACGAAGTCGACCATCTCGGAGCGGTCGTCCCGCCACGTCGGGGCGTAGAGCAGCACGCGCTCCCCCGGGGCGATGCCGAGGGCCTCGCGCACCGGCGCTCCGTCGCCGTTCACGAGCACGTCGTTGCGCGGATAGCCCTCGACCCAGACGGGCCGCCGCAGGAACGCGTAGGCCCGGGTGAGGATGCCGGCCGCGTACGGGTTCTGCGCGAGCAGCACGTCCCAGCGCCTCGACTCCTTGATCACCGCGGCCATCCGACGCGGCTGGAAGCCGGGCCGGTGGAGCGCGAGGCGCTTCAGCGGGGTCCCGTGCCACGTCTGCAGCACTCTCTGCCCCGGTCGACGGGCGAACCGGCGGCGCAGCCAGTCGTTCACCACGAGCAGCCGCGCCGCTCCTCGGGCGCGCCACCACTCCGGGCTTCCTTCGACGACGGCAACGCCGCCCTCGGGGACCTCGACGGAGAGGTCGACGACGCTCCAATAGCGGGTGACGCCCGGTGCGCGGCGCGCGAGCTCGCGATCGATGGCGAGCGGGTTGCAGCCGGCGTTGCGACCGTAGAAGCTCTCGAAGAACACGGCGTTCTCGAGCGCCGCGGACCGCGCCGCGTACCGCCGCTCCAGCGCGGCCTGGCCGTCGCGCGAGTCGTAGGCCGGGTCCAGCGGCGGGGCGATGCGGACGGTGGCGCCGCTCAGCTCCGCCCGCAGCTCGCCCAGCACCACGGGCGGCACATCCGCCGGCGCGGGCGGCGCGGCATCCGGGCCTTCGCCGCCGGCCCCGGGGGCGAAGACGAGGTCGTAGTCGCCGCTGGGCAGGGGCAGGACCCGCCCGCCCCACCGGGACGCGCGAAGCGGCAGCACCGCGCGCCACGAGCCGTCGTCCTCGGTGGTGAGCGACCCCGCCACCCGGGCACGCGCGCCGACGAGCTCGACCGACGCCGGCTGCGGGGCATCGCCCCACAGCGTCAGCGTCGGCTCGTCGTCGGCGTCGAAGCGGGCCTCGGTCATGTGTCTCCCTTGCGCGGCGAGGATGGCGGGCCGGACAGGCCCGCCCGGATCGCACGGTACACCCGGACCGCATTGCCCCCGTCGCGGAAGGCATGCACGCGGGCACTCAGGTCGGTGGCGCGTCGCAGTCGCTCGTCGCGCTCCGCCGGATCGGACAGGACGGCCTCGAGCTCGCTCGCGGCGGCGTCCCAGTCCCGTGCCGGGGCGATGGCGACGTCGCGGTAGCTGCCGTAGAAGCCCCGCCGCCGTGTGTAGTCCGCTTCATCGGGGGCGAGATAGATCACCGGCAGCGGCACCAGCGCGGAGTCGAACGCGAGCGAGGAGTAGTCCGTGATCAGGGCGTCGAAACCCGGCAGCGTCGGCGTGATGTCGCGCACCAGGTCGCTGCCGATCGCCCGGACGCGTGACGTGGGCGCCGGTGGGCGGTACTCCCCGGCGCCGAGCGGGTGCGAGCGGACGAGGAGGACGGCGTCCTGCTGCTCCAGCAGCTCCGCGAGTCGACGCCACTGGGCGGCATCCGGCACCGCGGGGTCGGGCTCGCCGTCCCGCCAGGTCGGCGCATACAGCACCAGGCGCGCGTCCGCGGGCAGGCCCCCGACGGCCGCCTCGATCGACGCCCGCGCGCTGCGACGGCGCGTCGCGGCATCCCCCTGCGACAGCACGTCCACGCGCGGTTCGCCGGTGACCGGCACGCGGGCGTCGTCCAGGGCGAAAGCGGATTCCAGCCGGCCGCGCACGAGGTGCGAGGCCGCAGGGACGAGTCGGATGCCGCGGGTGGCGCTGCGGTACATCGCGGCGACCAGCCGGGTCGACTGCCGCTCCCCGATCATGAGCTGAATCGCTCGGGGAAGGCGCAGCATGGCGGGCGAATCGAGACCGATGCGCTTGAGCGGGATGCCGTGCCACAGCTGCACCAGGAAGGAGCCGCGGACGGCGTACCGGTTGGCGTCCCCCAGACCGTGGGTGACGACGACCACGCGGGCGCGAGCGGTCCGCCACCATCCCCGGGGCGACGAGCGCCGCACGGCGCGGATGCCCAACGCGGCGGCCTCCGCCGCGTCACGGTCGTCGGCGACGAGCCATACCGCCCGGACCCCGTCGGCCGCCGCCACCCGCCACAGGGCGAGCGCCCCGTCGGCGACGCCGACCGCGCAGCCGAAGACCCATTCGTCGGTCGAGCGCGGGATGAGGGCGGTCGCGAGGCGCCCGGCCGCGTACAGCGGGATCGCGGCGATCTTCCGCGCGTTGCCCGCGCCGAACGAGAAGGACGCCACCACGCGAGCCTATCGCGATGGCGGCGTCCTCCTTCGGAGCCGGAACTACGGCGTGAGCTCGCCGAGCGTGACGTCCACGGTCTCGGTCCGGCCGTCGCGGACGTACGTCACCGTGGCCTCGCTGCCGGCTGCGGCGGCGCGCACCTGGGCGGTCAGATCGACCGAGTCGGTGATCGGCACGCCGTTGAAGCCGGTGACGATGTCGCCTACCTCCAGCCCTCCCGCGGCGGCCGCACCGCCCTCGACGACCTCGGCGATGTAGGCCCCGGTGATGTCGGTGTCCTCCACGAAGGCGGCGGACTGGACGCTCGCCCCCAGCAGGCCGTGGGACGCTGACCCGGTCTCGATGATCTCGTCGGTGATGCGCTGCACGATCGTCGACGGGATCGCGAAGCCCACGCCGATCGAGCCGGCCTGACCCGATGCGCCGCCGGCTGAGGCGATCGCGACGTTGATGCCGATGAGCGCGCCGTCTGCATCCACGAGCGCGCCGCCGGAGTTGCCGGGGTTGATCGCGGCGTCGGTCTGGATGACGGCGATCTTGATCGACTCCGACGTCTGCGCGCCCATCTCGCCCTGACCGAAGTCGAAGAAGAACGGCGACTCGCCCTGCTCGCCGGACTCGCCGTCCTCACCCTCACCCTCGCCCGTGTCGGGGGCGGCGGCCGATGCGATCTCGATGGAGCGATTGAGGGCGGAGACGATCCCGGTGGTGACGGTGTTCGACAGGCCGAGCGGCGCGCCCACGGCGATCGTCTCGTCGCCGACGTTCAGCGCGGAGGAATCTCCGAAATCGACGGGAGTCAGCCCTTCGGCATCCTGCAGCTTGATGACGGCGAGGTCGTACGTCGGGTCGGTGCCGACGACGTCCGCGTCGTAGACCCGGCCGTCCGAGGTGGTCACCCGGATCGCGGCGCTGCCGGTGGCGCCGTCGAGGGTGACGACGTGCGTGTTGGTCACGACGTAGCCGTCGCTGGTGAGCACGACGCCCGACCCGGTCCCGCTGCCGCTGCCGCCGGACGCGCTGATGGTGACGACGCTCGGCACGACCTTGGCGGCGATCGCCGTGGTCTGGTTGACCGACCCGTCGTCGTTGACCGTGACGGTCGAGGGGCCCGCGGCAGGGCTCACGCTCTCGGGGGCGAACAGACTCACCCCGGCGTACGCTCCGCCCAGACCCGCAGCGCCCCCGACGAGGGCGGCGGCGACGATGAGGCCGGCGACGCGCCCGGCGCCCGAGCCGCGTCTGGATTCGGGTTCGCGCTCGGCGGTCGCCACGGGACCCGAGGGAAGCGGGGGGGGCGGCTGCGGGTATCCGGGGGGCGGGGCGTACGACGCGCCTGCCGGGTAGCCGTGCGGCGGCGCGGGCCGCTCAGCGGCGGCCGCAGCAGGGGTCGTCGGCGGGGCGGGCCACGCTCCGGTCGACGGTGGGGTGGGCGGGACGGGCGGGGTGGACGCTCCTCCCGCGGGCGACGCGGTCGCCGGGGCGTCCGCCGATTCGCCGGGGTGCTGATCTTCAGGGCGCGTGCCCGAGGTGTCGCTCATGGATGCTGCTCCTTCTGCCGACCGCTGTCCGCTGTCGTTGACTACTGTCCGGTACCACTGTGGCGGCGGTAGCTGTGCGTTTCTTATGCCGGGGATGGGACCGGCCTATGTGATCGGTTCGGCGTAGTCTCGGCCGCATGCGACACATCTCCGGAGCATGGCACCGCACTGCCGCGGGCGCCGGGCTCATCGGTCCGGACGGCACCATCCACCCCACCATCTTCGCCGAGATGTCGGCCCTCGCGGCCCGGACCGGCGCGATCAACCTCGGCCAGGGCTTTCCGGACGAGGACGGGCCCGCCGCGGTGCTCGAGGCTGCGCGCGAGGCTATCGCGAGCGGCGCGAACCAGTATCCGCCCGGCCGCGGCATCCCCGCCCTGCGCGAAGCGATCGCCGCCCACCAGCGTCGCTTCTACGACCTGCGCCCGGACCCCGAGACCGACGTCCTCGTGACGGCGGGCGCGACCGAGGCGCTCGCGGCGACGCTGCTGGCCCTGGTCGACGGCCCCGACGACGAGGTCGTCGTCTTCGAGCCGCACTACGACGCGTACGCGGCGCTGGTCGCCCTCGCCGGGGCACGCCTGGTGACGGTGCCCCTGCGCTGGCCGGACTTCCAGCCCGACCTCGAGGAGCTCGCCGCTGCCGTGTCGGACCGCACGCGCGTGATCCTCGTGAATGACCCGCACAATCCCACCGGGACCGTGTTCGCCGCAGAGGTCCGCGACGAGATCGTCCGGCTCGCCGACAGGCACGACGCGATCATCGTCACCGACGAGGTCTACGAGCACCTGGTCTTCGGCGATCGGCACGTGCCGATCGCCACACTCCCCGGCGCGGCGGACCGCACGCTCAGCATCTCGTCGGCGGGGAAGACCTTCTCCACGACGGGGTGGAAGATCGGCTGGGTCACCGGACCGGCGGACCTCGTGGACGCCGTCCTCGCGGTCAAGCAGTTCCTCACCTACGTCAATGGGAGCCCCTTCCAGCCGGCCATCGCCGTGGGGCTGGGGCTCGACGACGGCTTCTTCGCGGGCGCGGCAAGCGCGCTCCGGCACAAGCGGGACGTGCTCGGCGACGGCCTGCGAGCCGCCGGCTTCGCCGTCTCGACACCGGCGGGTTCGTACTTCACCGTCGCGGATGCCGCCGCTGTCGGCGCGGTGGACGCGCACGCCTTCTGCCGTGAGCTCCCGGACCGGGCGGGGGTGGTGGCCGTGCCTCTGACCGCGTTCACGTCGCCGCAGCGTCGGAGCGACTACGCCACGCTGGTGCGCTTCGCCGCCTGCAAGCGCGTCGACGTCCTCGAAGAGGCTTCGCGCCGGCTGTCGGCGCTGGCCTGACATCGCGCCGACAGAGGTCAGGCGGAGCCGGAGTCCAGCGGCGCCGGGATTCCGTCGGCCGCCACGACCCGGAATCGCCGCAGCCGCAGGGCGGGATTGACCCGGCGCACCCGCTCCACGGCATCGAGGTCGAGATGGGCGACGGCGACATCGGTGGCGGTGCCGACGGCGGCGATCTCGACGCCCTGCGGGTCGACGATCATCGACGCACCCACTCCGAGCGGCGGCGGGTGGTCGGCCGCGGCGACGAACACCGTGTTCTCGATCGCCCGGGCGTGCAGGAGCGTGCGCCAGTGATGCTCCTTGAGCGGGCCGCGCACCCACTCGGCGGGGACGAGGATCGCGTCCGCACCGGCATCCACCAGGGTGCGCGCGACCTCGGGGAACCGCAGGTCGTAACAGGTCATCAACCCGAAGCGCAGGCCGCCGTGGGAGAACACCTGCGGCGGGACCAGCTCGCCCGCCTCGATCCAGTCGGACTCCCGCTGACCGAACGCGTCGTAGAGGTGGAGCTTGCGGTAGGTCGCCACGAGCCCGTCCGACCCCACCGCCACAACCGTGTTGCGCACGCGCCGGTCGTCCCCAGCCCGTTCCACCAGGCCCGCGACGACGACGATGTCGTGCTCTCTCGCCAGGGCGGTGAGCGCCTGGACGAAGGGCCCGTCGAGCGGCTCGGCGTTCTCGGCGAGGGAGGAGTCGAACGGGTCGATGAAGAAGCTGGAGTATTCGGGCAGCACCACCAGGCGCGCGCCGCGCGAGACGGCCGTGGTCACGAGCGCGGTGATCGTCTGCAGATTGGCAGCCGCATCGGCCGCGGGCGAGAACTGCGCCACGGCGACCGGGAGCGACGCGTCCGCCGGACGCTCCCCCGCGATCGGTCCCGTCACGATCCGTCCTTGGCGCGCAGCTTCATCCGCACCACGTAGGGCGCGACGATCCACGCGATGACGATCACGACGGCCAGCGCGCCCAGCGCCGTCCAGGCCGCCGCGTCGCCGACGACGACGTCGAAGACGAAGGCGACCACCCCCACCAGCAGGAGCGAGACCGTCAGCAGGGCGGTCATCAGAGCCGCGTGCCCATAGGCGACCACCTGGAGCTTCGCGCGCTGGCGGAACAGCACGCGGTGAAGCGCCACCGGTGCGAGGGCGATGACGGCGCTCAGCGCCGAGAGGACGACCAGGACGAGGTAGACGAAGCGCTGGCTGTCGTTGAGATCCGAGAACGCCGGCTGGAACGCGAGGGCGAGCAGGAAGCCGGTGAGGATCTGCGTGCCCGTCTGAAGGACGCGAAGCTCCTGCAGCACCTCGCTCCAGTTGCGGTCGGCGCGCTCCTCCGGGGTCTCGTCGCGACCCTTCGCGGGGTCTTGGCTGCGGCCGGAACGGCGGGGTGAATCCATGTGCACATCCTCCCGCTCCCGCGCTCGCAGCGGCAAGGACCGACCCCGATTCGCGGACCCCGCGAACCCGTGCTAGGCTTTCCTCTTGTGCCGCGGGGTGGAGCAGTTCGGTAGCTCGCTGGGCTCATAACCCAGAGGTCGCAGGTTCAAATCCTGTCCCCGCAACAGATGAAGAAGGCGCCCCTCCGGGGGCGCCTTCTTCTTTTCCCCGATCAGAGGCGCAAAACAGCAGCCCGCGTCGTCATGTCGTCAGCGCGTCCCCCAGCTGCGCGAGGAACCTGGCCACGACCTCCAGCTCGTCGTCGGTGTAGCCGTCCGCCACCGCTCGCATCGCCTGCATCCGCTCGCCGAAGTGCTCGAAGAAGGTTCGGCGCGACTGGGGCGTGAGGACGATCACGCGCGCCCGGCGGTCGTGCGGGTGCGGACGACGCTCGACGTGCCCGGCCGCGGTGAGACGGTCGAGCAGCTTCGTGGTGGACGCGGTCGAGATCCGCAGGTGCGCGGCCACGTCGTGCGGAGACACCGACTCGCCCTGCTGCTCTCGCATGATCAGCATCCGCAGGGCCTGCAGGTCCGAGGCGTTCATCGCCATGTCGTCCTTCATGTCGCCGTTCATGCGATCCAGCGCGTCGCTGAAGGCGCGCACGGCATAGAGCACGTCGAGCACCGCGCGGTCGTGATCGGTCCGCGGTTGCCACGGTTGAGCCATGTGGACACCATCCCTGGTTCACTTGTATCATCGACCACACGCCGATCGCTAGCTAAACTAGCGAATTGACAGGGAGAACGAAGATGACCGATGCCGACCACGTTGTGCTCCTCGATGACGAAGGTCGCGCGATCGGCACTGCCCCCAAGAGCAGCGTCCACGGCACGGACACCGCCCTTCACCTCGCCTTCTCGTGTCACGTCGTCAACGCCGCCGGGCAGGTGCTGGTGACCCGCAGGGCCCTGGACAAGAAGACCTGGCCGGGAGTGTGGAGCAACTCCTTCTGCGGCCACCCCCGGCCCGCCGAACCCGTCATCGCCGCCGTGCACCGCCGAGCGGAGTTCGAGATCGGACTCACGCTCACCGAACTCGAGCTGGCGCTGCCACTGTTCCGCTACCGCGCCGTCGACGCGACGGGGATCGTCGAGCACGAGGTGTGCCCGGTCTACACGGCCCGCACGGACGAGGAGCCGACCCTCAACCCCAACGAGGTCGTGGACGCCCGCTGGGTGGATCCGCTGGATCTGGCCGCGTCCCTCGAGGCCACCCCGTGGGCCTTCAGCCCGTGGCTGGTCCTCCAGGCCCGGCAGCTCCGGCTGTTCGAAACGGTCGCCGAGCGTCGGCGCGCATCATGATCCCGCGAGCATCACGTCCCGACCTCGACGCGGCGATCGACTCCGCGATCGACCGCATCCGCTCGCGGGCCGACGTGCTCGGCGACGGCTTCGGCGCACTGGCCGACGCGGTCGGTCGCGCCGCGAGCGGGGGCAAGCGGTTCCGCCCCGCCCTCGTGTGCGAGTCGTACGACGCCTTCGGCGGATCGCCCGCCGCCCTCGCCGAGGTCCACCGCATCGCCGCCGCGTTCGAGCTGCTGCACGCGGCCTTCGTCGTGCATGACGACGTGATCGACCACGACACCGTCCGGCGCGGCATCCCGAATGTCGCCGGCGAGTTCCGCATGCGCGCCCGCGGCCTGGGCGCCGATGCCGCCGGAGCCGCACTCCTCGGCGACGCCGCAGCGATCCTCGGCGGCGACCTGCTGCTGCACGAAGCGCTGCGACTCGTCGCGCTCGCCGACGTGCCCGGCCCCGCACGCACCCGGGTGCTCGAGCTCCTGGACGACGCCGTGTACGTATCGGCGGCCGGCGAGCTCGCCGACGTCGAGAACAGCGTCGTCTCGGACGACGCGATGCTGGACGAGGACGACGCGTCGCACCTGCTGGCGACGGCCTTCAACAAGACCGGCGTGTATTCGTTCCGGGCGCCGCTGGTCGCCGGTGCCGTGCTGGCCGGGGCCCCCGAGGAGGCCCTGGACGCACTCGAGAGCGCTGCCGACCGCCTGGGCCTGGCCTTCCAGCTGGTCGACGACCTCATCGGCGCATTCGGCTCCGCCGAGCAGGCCGGTCGGGAGACCGGCGGCGACCTGCGCGAGGCCAAGCGCACCCCCCTCGTGGCCTTCGCGCGCAAGACGCCCGTCTGGGAGCAGGTGGACTCCGCCCTCGCCGTCGCGCACACCGGACCCATCGCCGTACGAGAGGCGCAGCGGATGCTGGAAGACAGCGGCGCGCGGGTCCAGCTGCGCGACCTCATCATCGCGACGCTCGACGAGGTGCGCCTCGACGCGGAGGCGGACGTGTTCCCCCCGCGGGTGGCAGGGCTTCTGCGGGCTCTCGCCGACAGCATCCAGGAGCGGGTTCCGTGAGCGGACGACGTCGCGACGCCGAGGCGACCGGTCTGGACCTCTACGACGCCGCCGCGCAGGACGCCGCCGACACCGTCATCGCGCGCTACTCGACCTCGTTCAATCTCGCCTGTCGTCTGCTCGGCCCGCGACCCCGCCCGCATGTGCGCGCCGTCTACGCCCTCGTGCGTGTGGCCGACGAGATCGTCGACGGCCCGGCCGCCTCGGCCGGTCTCACACCCGACGCGCTGCGTGCGGTGCTGGACGACCTCGAGGCCGAGACCCTCGCCGCCATCGATCGCGGGTTCAGTGCGAACCTGGTCGTCCACGCCTTCGCCCGCACCGCACGGGCCTGCGCGATCGGCGGAGACCTCGTGCGCCCGTTCTTCGCGTCGATGCGCACCGACCTGTCGACCGCCCGGCACGACGATGCGTCGCACGACGCCTACGTCTACGGCTCGGCCGAGGTCGTCGGGCTCATGTGCCTGCAGGTGTTCGTCGGCGCCGGCCGACCCCATCCGGTGCTCCCCGACCCGCGCCTGGTGGATGGCGCACGGCGCCTCGGAGCCGCGTTCCAGGACGTGAACTTCCTGCGCGACCTCGACCATGATGCATCCGCCCTGGGCCGGGACTACCTCGGACTCGCGGACGGCCGGATCAGCCGTGAAGACGTGCTCGATCGCATCGACGCCGACCTCGCTGCGGCGGCCGCCGTCGTGCCCGACCTGCCCGCGGACTGCCGACGCGCCGTGACCGCGGCGCACGACCTGTTCGCAGAGCTCTCGGCACGCCTGCGGCGTCCGCGCATCGAGGGCGTGCGCGTGCGCGTGCCCGACCCCGTCAAAGCCCGACTCGCGGCACGTGCCGCGCTCGGCTTCGCACCCAGAGAGGCCCGCCCGTGACGCGCACCATCACTCCGCCCGGAACCGCTGTGATCGTCGGCGGCGGCATCGCAGGGCTCGCCACCGCCGCGCTCCTGGCCGAGGAGGGATGGCGAGTCACGCTGTGCGAGGCCCGGGACCAGCTCGGGGGACGTGCCGGATCGTGGGAGAGCGACGGCTTCCGCTTCGACACCGGACCCAGCTGGTACCTGATGCCCGAGGTGTTCGAGCACTTCTTCCGGCTGCTGGGCACGACCGCCGCAGCCGAACTCGACCTCGTGCGGCTCAATCCCGCGTACCGGGTGTACGGCGAACCCGGCGCCCACCGAGACCCCGGCGCGATCGACGTCCGCTCCGGCAGGGCCGAGGCGGTGGCGCTCTTCGAGAGCATCGAGCCCGGAGCCGGTGCCGCCCTCGAGGAGTACCTCGACTCGGCAGCCGATGCGTACGAGCTCGCCGTCGGACGCTTCCTCTACGACACGTACGAGACGACGGCGGGGCTTCGAGACCCGGCGCTGCTGCGGCGCGTGCCACAGCTGGCGCCGCTGCTCACCCGCACCCTCTCGACGTTCATCGAGAAGCGCTTCCAGGATCCGCGCCTGCGGCAGATCCTCGGCTATCCGGCGGTGTTCCTCGGCGGCTCCCCCTTCGGCGTCCCGAGCCTCTACCACCTGATGAGCCACCTCGATCTCGACGACGGCGTCCTCTACCCGCGGGGCGGATTCACCGAGATCATCGCCGCCATCGAGCGACTCGCCCGCGCGCGCGGCGTCGAGATCCTCACCGAGGCTCCCGTGGCCGAGATCGAGACGACCGATGCCGTGGCCACCGGCATCCGTCTGGCCGACGGTCGCAGGCTCACCGCCGACCTGGTCGTCTCGACGGCCGACCTGCATCACACCGAGACGGTCCTCCTGCCCGAAGCCCTGCAGACGTACCCCGAGAAGTGGTGGGACGCCAAGACGCCGAGCCCGGGCGCGCTCCTGCTGATGCTGGGCGTGGAGGGCGAGCTGCCGCAGCTCGCGCACCACACCCTGATGTTCGCCGCGGACTGGCGGAAGAACTTCGACGACATCTTCGGTGAGAGCCCCCGCATCCCGACGCCCGCGTCGCTCTACGTGTGCCGCCCCAGCGCGACCGATGCCACGGTCGCCCCTCCCGGTCACGAGAACCTCTTCGTCCTCGTTCCCATCCCCGCCGACCCGCACATCGGTCGCGGGGGCGTGGACGGCGACGGCGACCCCGCCGTCGAGACCGCGGCGGACACCGTGATCGCCCAGATCTCCGCCTGGTGCGGCATCCCCGACCTCGCCGAGCGGATCGTGGTGCGCCGCACCGTCGCACCCGGCGACTTCGCCGCAGACCTCAACTCCTGGCGCGGCAACTCACTGGGTCTGGCTCACACCCTCGGGCAGAGCGCGGTGTTCCGGCCGCGGAACGCGTCGCGCAAGGTGCGCTCCCTCGCCTACGCCGGCACCTCGACCCTTCCCGGCATCGGCCTGCCGATGTGCCTCATCTCAGCGGAGCTCGTCGTCAAGCGCCTGCGCGGCGACCGCTCCCCCGGTCCCGTCGCCGAGCCGGCGAGGGTGTGAGGATGCCGGGTCTGTATCTCGCGGCGATCCTCGTCTCGGCCGCGGGCATCGCGACGATCGACGCCCGGTTCCGGCTCGCGGCGTTCCGAGCGCCCGGCCGCACCGCGGCTGCGGTCGCGATCGGGGTGGTCTTCTTCCTGCTGTGGGATGCCGCCGGCATCGTCAGCGGCGTCTTCTCCAAGGGCGACAGCCCCCTCTTCGTCGGCGTCGACCTGGCGCCCGAACTCCCCCTCGAGGAGCCCGTCTTCCTCGCGTTCCTGTCCTACCTCGCGCTCGTCCTGCACGCCTGCGCGACGCGCGTCATCGCCGGCCGCAGCCCCCGGAACGCGCAGGTCGGAGGCGAGCGGGCATGACGTACACCCTCATCAACATCCCGTTCGTGATCGTGACCGCCGTGGTGACCCTGGCGACGCTGCGCCGGCCCGGCTTCGGCCGTCGGATGGCCGCGTCGGGGATCGCCGCCGCCGTCCTGTTCGTCCTGACCGCCGTCTTCGACAGCATCATGATCGGCTCCGACCTCGTGCGATACCCCGAGGAGTCCATGAGCGGCATCCGGATCGGCCTGGCGCCGATCGAGGACTTCGCGTACGCCGTGTGCGCGGCTTTCCTGATCCCCGCCGTGTGGACGCTGCTGACCCCCGGAGGCCATCGGGCCGGCGCCGAGGCGGACGCGCGGTGACCGGCACGGCGCTGACCGCCGCGCGTGTGACGCGCGACCTGTTCGTCTCGTCGCGACCGGTGAGCTGGATCAACACCGCCTATCCGTTCGCCGTGGCCTATCTGCTCGTCACCCGCGACGTCGACCTGATCCTCGTGGTGGGCGCGCTGTTCTTCCTGATCCCGTACAACCTGGCGATGTACGGCATCAACGACGTCTTCGACTACGAGTCGGATCTGCGCAATCCCCGCAAGGGCGGTGCGCACGGTGCGATCCTCGATCGACGTATGCACCGCGTGACGCTGTGGGCGGCGGGGCTCTCCTGCGCGCCGTTCGTCGTCTTCCTCGTCGCCGTGGGGTCGCCGCTGTCGTGGGCGGTGCTGGCGGCGAGCCTCTTCTTCGTCGTGTTCTACAGCGCTCCGCCGCTGCGGCTGAAGGAGCGCCCGTTCGCCGACTCGGTGACCAGCAGCATCCATTTCTTCTCGCCCGCGGTCTACGGGCTGGTCCTGGCCGGCGCGACGTGGACGTGGCAGCTCGTGGTGATCATGGTGGCGTTCGCGCTGTGGGGTATCGCCTCGCACGCCTTCGGGGCCGTGCAGGACGTCGTCGCCGACCGCGAGGCCGGCATCGCCTCCATCGCCACGGCGCGCGGCGCGCGCTGGACCGTGTGGTTCGCGCTGGTCTGCTACGCCGCCGCCGGGGTCACGATGCTCGCCACGTCCTGGCCGGGACCGCTGGCCGCCGCCGTCGCCCTCCCCTACCTGCTCGCGGTGTGGCCGTACCGCGCGATCACCGACGACACGGCGCACCTCGCCACACGCGGTTGGCAGCGGTTCCTGTGGCTGAACCAGCTGGCGGGCTTCCTCGTCACGATGCTCGTCATCTGGTACGCACTTCTGACGGCCTGACGCGCCAGTTCGCGGCATCCGCGCCCGATATCGACAGGCCGACCCCACCGGCGCGGCAGGTCGCGGCATCCGCGCCCGATATCGACAGGCCGACCCCACCGGCGCGGCAAGTCGCGGCATCCGCGCCATCGATCCCTGCAGCGGATGCCGCGCCCTGCAGCGGTGGCGTGACAGCAGCCCTGGCGTGAGAACGGCTCGGGCCCCGGCGCAGCGCACCGGGGCCCGAGCGAGCGTTCTGCTCGACGGCCGGGCTCAGCCCTCTTCGCTCAGCTCGAGCAGGCGGTCCACCGCAGCGGTGAGGCGCTCGTCTGCTTCGCCGAAGGCGGTCCAGTCACCGTCCTGCAGCGCGGCGTCGCGGTCGATCATCGCCTGGCGAGCCTCCTGCAGTGCGGCCTCGTACTCGTCGGCCGGGACCGTGGGCTCGGCCGGCTCCTCGGGAGTCGTGGGCTCCCCGGGATCGACCGGCTCTGCCGGATCGGTGGGAAGCGGCACCGGATCCACGTCGCCGTCCCCGGCGTTGGCGCCGGAGTCGCCGCCGAACAGCTCGTCCAGCGCTTCGTCGAGCGTGTCCTCGAACGCGATGTTGTCGCCGAAGGCGACCAGCACCTTGCGCAGGGTCGGCAGCTGGGTACCCTGCGACGCCTGGACGAAGACCGGCTGCACGTACAGCAGGCCGCCGCCGACGGGGAGGGTGAGCAGGTTGCCGTTGAGCACCTCGGACTGGCCCTGCTGCAGGATGTTGATCTGCGACGACACCGCGGTGTCGGAGTCGAAGCGGTTCTGCACCTGACCGGGCCCGGGCACCGTGGTCTCGGCCGAGATCTCGAGCATCCGCAGCTTGCCGTAGTCCTCCGCCCTCTGACCCGCCTCGCTCCCCGCGTTGGAGTCCACCGCGAGGTAGCCCATCAGCACGTTGCGGCTGGCCGTTCCCGCCTCGGAGGACGGGATGAAGGTGGTGAACATCGAGTACGACGGCTGCTCCTGACCGGGCATCTGCATCGTCAGGTAGTAGGGCGGCTGCAGGCGCGTGTCGGTCTGCGGGTCGTTCGGGGTCGCCCACGCGTTGTCGCGCTGGAAGAACGCCCGCGCGTCGTCGACGTGATACACCCCGAGGAGTGCCCGCTGGATCTTGAACAGATCCGTCGGATACCGCACGTGGCTCATGAGGTCGGCCGACATTTCGCTGATCGGCTCGAGCGTGGAGGGATAGATCTTCTGCCACGCCTGCAGCAGCGGATCCTCCTCATCCCACGCGTAGAGCGTCACCGAGCCGTCGTACGCGTCCACGGTGGCCTTGACCGAGTTGCGGACGTAGTTGATGTCGTCCAGCGTGAAGCGCGGAGCGGTGTTGTTGGAGTCGGCGATCGCCTGCTGCAGGCTCACCGTCGTGGAGTACGGGTAGTTGGAGCTGAGGGTGTAGCCGTCCACGATCCACACGATCCGCCCATCGACGACGCTCGGGTACGGGTCGCTGTCGAGCGTGAGGTACGGCGCGGCCTTCTGCACGCGCAGCGCCGGGTCGCGGTCGTACAGGATCTGCGATTCCTCGTTGACCGAGTCCGAGAACAGGATCTGCTCGGACTGGAACTTCAGGGCGTAGATCAGCCGGTTGAAGACGTTGCCGACGCTGGGGCCGCCGTCGCCCTCGAAGGTGGTGCGCGTCTCGTTCTCGCCATCGGCGCCCGACGGGTAGTCGAGCTCGATCGGCTCCGCGTCCGCGGGTGCGCCCACGATCGAGTACGGCGGCGAGTACTCGCCGAAGTACACGCGGGGCTGGAAGTCCTCCTGCTCCGAGAGGAAGCCCGCCGCCGGGATGCCGCGCTCGAGGAAGACCGGGTTTCCATCGTCGGTGCGCTCGTTGCCCGCCGCCGCCACGAGACCGTAGCCGTGGGTGTAGACGAGGGTGTTGTTCTGCCAGTTCGACGCGGCGCCGAGCTGCTCGACGTTCAGCTCGCGCACCGAGACGATGGTGTCCTGCGACTCGCCGTCGATCTCGTAGCGGTCGACGTCGAGCGGGTCCTGGAACTGGTAGTAGGCGCGGTACTGCTCGAGCTGCCGAACGGTCGGGCCGATGATCGCCGGGTCCATGATGCGGATGGATGCCGTGGTCTCGGCGTCCTCGCGCAGCTGACCCTCGGCGGCATCCGTCTCGGCGGTGAAGTCGCTCTTCTCCAGTCCGTCGATGCCGTACGCGGCCTTGGTCATCTCGAGGTTGCGCTCGTAGTACTGCGCCTCGAGCGACAGCTGGTTGGGCTGCACCTGGAAGGTGCGGACCACCCAGGGGTAGCCCACGCCGACCACGATGGCCGAGACGACCAGCAGCGCCGTCGCGATGAGCGGGTAGCGCCAGCGACCGATGACGGCCGTCACGAAGAAGAGGATCGCCACCAGCACGGCGACGATCGCGAGGACCGTCTGGCCGGGGATGACCGCGTTGGCCTCGGTGTAGCCGGGCCCGGTGATGCGGCCCATGCCGCCGGGCTCGATCATCGTGCGATAGCGGTCGAGCCACAGGCTCGCGCCCTGCACGAGCAGGTACAGGCCGGCGAGGGCCGCCAGCTGGATCCGGGCGGACTTGGAGATCCGCAGCTCGCGCTGACCGACGCGCACCGATCCGTACAGATACGACACCGCGGCGGTGACCAGGAGGCACACCAGGAGAACGGCGGAGACGAAGCCCAGGAGGGCGCTGTAGAACGGCATCCCGAACAGGTAGAAGCCCGTGTCGAGCCCGAACTCGGGGTCGACCTCGGAGGTGGCGACGCCGTTGGCCCACAGCCACGTCGTCTCCCACTGGGCCGACGTCGAGAAGCCGGCGAAGAAGCCGAAGAAGACCGGGATGCCCCACATCGCCAGGCGACGGAGCGGCTCGACGACCTCCTGGTACCGGTCGAGCTGCGAGCTCAGCCGGGCGTAGACGGGGCGCAGCCGGTACGCCAGCTGGATCGCCAGCCATACCGGAACCGCCATACCCAGGAATCCGACGACGAACATGACCGTTCGCGCGATCCACTGCGTCACCAGCACGGAGTCGAACCCGAGCTGCTCGAACCAGAGCCACTCCGAGTAGAGGTTCGCGAAGACGAAGAACGCCACCACGAGGGCGGCGATCACCGCAAGGGAGATCGTGATGATGCGTCGGGAGCGGGACGGTGTGGCCGGTATCGGCGCCGAGGTCGTGGTCACCGTTCCATCCTAGGCGGCGGATTCACACGGGTTCCCGAGTCCCTGCTGGGGGAATACCGAGGAAGGGTCGGTCAGTCCTCGCACGTCGGCAGTGCGGAGGTGTCGCCGCCCTCGGCGACCGCATCCAGCACGGCGAGCGCGTCCTCGAGCGTCTCGATGGAGAACACCTGCAGTTCTCCGGGGACGTGGCCCACGACCTCGTCGCAGTTGTCGGCGGGTGCCAGGAACCAGGTCGCGTCGGACTCGACGGCGCCCCACATCTTCTGACGGATGCCGCCGATCGGCCCCACGTCGCCCGAGCCCGAGATGGTGCCGGTTCCGGCGACGACCTCTCCCCCGTTGAGCTCACCGGGGGTGAGCACGTCGATGATCCCCAGGGCGAACATCATGCCCGCGCTCGGTCCCCCCACGTTGTCGAGCTGGATGGTCACGTCGAACGGGAACTCGTAGTCGGTCATCAGGGTGATGCCCAGCAGCAGCGTCTCTTCGCCGTTGATCTCGGCCGAACGGGGTTCGACCTCGACGTCGCGCTGCTCGCCGTCGCGTTCGATCGACAGCGCGACCGGATCCCCCGCACCGTCGTTGACGATGCTGCGCAGCGTATCGGCGTCCTCGACGACGGTTCCGTCGGCGGCGAGGATGACGTCGCCCTCCTCGAGGATGCCGGCCGCGGCCGAGTCGTCGACGAACGAGTACACCGTCAAGTGCGGATCGACCTCGTACCCCAGCTCGGTGAGCGCCGCCGCCGTGGCCTCCTTCTGCGAGTCGACCATGAGAGCGGTGCTCTCCTCGCTGCGCTCCTGGAGGCTCTGCCCCTCGGGGAACACCGACTCGATCGGCACCACCGCGCGACTGGGATCGAACCACGCCAGCGCCAGCTCGAACCACGACGGGGTCCGCTCGCGATTGCCCACGACCTGCACCGTGAGCAGGTCCAGCGCCCCGGCCGTCGGATGGGTCTCGGCGCCCTCGACCGAGATCAGCGGCACCTCGCCGCCGTCGGCGGTGTTCGCCGAGCCCAGCGTGTTGTAGACCGGCCCCGGTCGCTGGATCACGTAGGACGTCGGCAGGAACGTGAGCGCCAGGAGCACCACCATCGCCACCGCCAGCGCCCACGTCCCGGCGATCATGCCCCGCGACATGCGTCGCTCGGGGGCCTGCGGGACGTATGCGTCGTCGTCGAACAGCGCCACGGGAACCTTTCTCGCCTGGTCGTTCGCGACCGGCGTAAGGGGTTCGGGTACCTGCCGGGCAGTGCGATGATCTTCGCGACTAGCGTAGAACGCGGTGCCCCGACCCGGCTGAAAGGCGGCTGAAGTGGCTGACGAGGACCGTAGTCCCGAAGAGGAGTTCCAGGAGCTCCTGCGCAAGATGCTCGGCGGAGCGGCCGGCGACATCGATCCCGAGCAGCTCTCACGGCTGGCCGGGATGCAGATCGATCCCGCGATGATGCAGACCGTCATGCGCCACCTGCAGGGGGCCTTCACCGCCGGCGACGAAGGCATCTCGTGGGACATGGCCAAGCGTCAGGCGCTGCATATCGCCAATCAGGACGGTCTGAGCGTGACCGGCGGGCAGCGCACCGACCTCGACCAGGCGTTCGCCCTCGCCACCCTGTGGCTGAGCGAGGCGACGACGATCTCGGACCTGCCCTCACCCGCGGTGCCCCTCACCCGCGGCGGCTGGGTGGAGGCGACGCTGCCGGTGTGGCAGGAACTGGCGGAGCCGGTCGCCACGAGCATCGCGGACGCCCTCACCGCCAGTCTCAGCGAGCAGGCGCCCGAGGACATGCAGGGCATCGTCCAGGGTGCCGGCCGGCTGATGCGCACCGTCGGCGGCTCGCTCTTCGCCTCGCAGCTGGGCCAGGTCGTCGGTGAGCTGTCGAAGGAGGTCCTCAGCGGCGGCGATGTCGGCATCCCGCTCATGCCCGACGGCGAAGCGGCGATCCTCCCCCAGAACTTCGCGGGACTCGGCGCGGAGCTCGAGATCCCCGACGACCAGCTCGCCCTGTACATCGCCACGCGTGAGCTGGCGCACGCGAGGCTCTTCCGACACGCGCGCTGGCTGCGACTGCACGTGATCTCGCAGGTCACCGACTTCGCTCGCGGCCTGCACGTCGACACCGACGCGCTCGAGGATCTCGCGTCCCGCTTCGATCCCTCCGACCCCGACGAGCTGCGCCGGGCGCTCGAGAGCGGTGCGCTGCTCCCGGCGCGCTCCGAGGCCCAGGAGCTGGCGCTGTCCCGTCTGGAGAACCTCCTGGCGACCATCGAGGGGTGGGTGGACGTCGTCACGGCCGACGCGACCTCGCGGCTTCCCTCCGCAGAGCGCATCGCCGAGGCCGTTCGCCGCCGGCGCGCCGTGGGGGGCCCGGCCGAGCGGGCGCTGGGCTCGCTCGTGGGTCTCGAGCTGCGTCCGCGTCGCATGCGCGAGGCCGCGGCGATGTGGCGCGCCGTGACCGACGCGGTGGGCGTGCCGGGCCGTGACGATCTGTGGGACTACCCCGATCTCATGCCGTCCGCCGAAGACATCGATGACCCGTCGGCGCTGGTGGCGCGCCTGCAGGCGCGGGCACGCGGCGAGCAGCCCGAGACGGACGAGATGGATGCCGCTCTGCAGCGACTGCTGGACGGCGAACGAGGCGACGGAAGCGAACCGCCCGAGGGGGACCGCCCCGTCTGAGGCGGCATCCTCGCCTCCCCAGGCGGCGCGCGGCGGGCAGCCCGGCCCGGTCTGTGGAAAGCCCGACGCCTGCCCACGCGACGACGGGCAGGATCGGGTGCATGCTTCGACTCGATCCCGCCCACCCTCCGCTGTGGCGGACGCCGGACACGCTCCAGTTCGGTGTCGACGGTCGCGCCGTGCTCGCCGACCCGCTCCCGTGGCAGGAGCGATGGCTGACGGCGCTGCAGGCGGGCGCGGCCGAGTCGGAGCTGATGGACGTGGCGCAGCGCTTCGGGGTGCCCTCGGTCACGGCGCGCCGATTCCTCGAGAGCCTGTCGCCGGTGCTGCGGACCGCCGGCGACGATCCGGCGCCGGTGACCGTCGTCCTCGAGACACCCGCGGACCTGCCGGACCCGGTGGTGCGGTCGATGCGGGTGGCGTTCGGCGACGCCGGCGTCGTCGTGACGGACCGCCGAGCAGTGGCGCACCCCGATAGCCGGCGCGCCCACGTCGACACCGACGCAGACGCCGACACCGACGCCGCCGGGCGACCGGTCACCGTGCTGGTCGCCTCCCACCTGGTCGATCCGCGTCGCGTGGCCGCGCTGATGTCGGCCGACGATCCGCATCTGCCGATCGTGCTGCGCCATGACCGGATCGAGGTCGGACCGCTCGTGCGTCCCGGCCGCACCGCATGCCTGGCGTGCCTGGCAGCGCATCAGCGCGACCGCGATCCGGCGTGGCCTCTCGTGATCGCGCAGCTGCTGGGAAGACCGTCGCCCGACGTCGCCGCATCCCGGGCGGCGGAAGCCGCGCTCGTCGCCGCGCGCCTGGTCAGCGACGTGCGGGCGGACGCCTGGCCGAAGCGGATGCGGTCGGTGACGCTGACCGCCGACCCCCTGCACCGGAAGACCCGGTGGCACCGACCGCACGCAGCGTGCGGCTGCCGATCTCCCGAAGGAAACGCGACGGCTGTCTCTCACGAGGCCCACGCGCCCAGCTGAGCCACAGCGTCCGCGCGGCGCGGGTGATGCCGACGTAGGCCAGTCGGCGCTCCTCGTCCACCTGCTCGAACGTCGACGCGTACGAGATCGGCAACAGCCCTTCGGCGAGTCCGACGATGTGGACGTGATCCCACTCGAGGCCCTTCGCGGAATGCAGCGTCGCGAGCGTGACGGTGCGTCGCGAGGGCTCGTCGCCGGCTCGGGCGCGGGCGGTCAGCTCGTCGGTGAAGACCCGCAGCGTCGTGCCCTCGGGCGCCTCTTCGGCCAGACGCAGGATCGCCGCCCGCGCCTCCCATGCGTCGCGCAGGGCGCCGCCGGCCTGGGGCGGGTCGTCGGTGAAGCCGAGCGAGCGGAGGACGTCGCGCACGGCGTCGACGAACCCTGACTGCAGCGGTGCCACCGACGCGCCGCGCAGGGCCATGACGGCCTGGCGCACCTCGGGCAGATCGAAGAAGCGCTTGCCGCCGAGGACGGTGGTGGCGATCCCCGCTCCCGCGAGGGCGCTCAGCAGCTCGGCCGACTGCGAGTGCGACCGGTACAGGACCGCGATCTGCCGAGGGTCGACGCCGTCCGAGATCAGAGCGCCGATCCGCTGGGCGACCCCGCGCGCCTCGGACGCGTCATCCGGGTAGGCGGTCACCGTCGGCGTCTCTCCGGGAGCTTCGGCCGCGGCGACCAGCCGCAGGGCGCCCGGACGATCCCGCATGAGCTCATTGGCGACGTCGAGGATCGGCGTCAGCGAGCGATAGCTCGTCTCGAGCCGCACCACGCGCGCGTCGTCGTAGCGTCGCTCGAATTCCAGCAGGAACCGCGACTCGGCGCCGGCGAATGTGTAGACCGTCTGGCTGGCGTCGCCCACCACGCAGATGTCGCGGCGATCCCCGAGCCACAGCTCCAGCAGGCGGTGCTGCAGCGGCGAGACGTCCTGGAATTCGTCGACGGTGAAGTGCCGGTACTGCTCGTGGACGGCGCGGGCGACCTTGGGTTCGGCCTCGAGCATGCCCGCGCACGCCAGGAGCACATCCTCGAAGTCCACTTGGCGCCGCTCGTCCTTGAGGCGCTCGTACGCGCGCTGCAGATCGACGACGCGCTCCACGCTGAGCCTGCCCACGCCGTTCGGGCGGGCGAGGGCGTACTCCTCGATGCTGCGCATCCCGACCTTGCGCCACTCGATCTCCGAGGCGAGATCACGCAGGGTCGCGGTGTCCGGGTCGATGCCGATGCCGTCCGCGGCGTGCGCCAGGAGGCGCACCTTGTTGTCGACGATCGACGGCATCGTGTCGCCCGCCAGGGTCGGCCAGAAGTAGTTCAGCTGTGCGAGCGCGGTCGCGTGGAACGTGCGGGCCGAGACGCCCTCCACCCCGAGCGCCCGCAGGCGGCCGCGCATCTCGCCCGCGGCCTTGGCCGTGAACGTGACCGCCATCACCCTCCCGGGCGAGTAGGCCCCGGTGTCGACGCCGTGGGCGATGCGGTGGGTGATGACACGCGTCTTGCCCGCCCCCGCTCCGGCGAGCACGACGACGGGACCCCGCAGCACCGACGCGGCCTCGCGCTGCCGCTCGTCGAGTCCGGCGAGGGCGTCGCTCATTCCGTCCCCCGGTGCCAGTCGGCGATGAGGCGGTGGGCGATGGATGCCGGGCCCGGCAGTGTCAGCGGGCCTTCACCGGCCAGGCCGGCCCCGATCTCGGCCCGGGTGAACCAGCGCACGTCGATGATCTCCTCGCCGTCGGGGCGCGCCGCATCCTCATCGGTCGCCGTGGCGAGGAAGCCCACCATGAGCGAGCGCGGGTACGGCCACGGCTGCGACCCGCGGTAGCGGATGCTCGAGAGCGTCACACCTGCCTCTTCGGCGACCTCCCGTTGGACGGCGGTCTCGAGCGACTCGCCGGCTTCGACGAACCCCGCGAAGCACGAGTAGCGGCCGGCGCTCCACAGCGCGTTGGACCCGAGCAGCAGCAGGTCGGGATCGCGTGCGCTCTGGATCGCGACGATGACGGCCGGGTCGGTGCGCGGAAAGTGCTGACGAGCACACGAGGGGCATCGCCGGGACCACCCCGCATCCGACAGCAGCGTCATCGTGCCGCATGCAGGGCAGAAGGGGGCCTCCCGCAGCCAGCGTCCGAGGCTCACCGCTGTCACGAACGCGGCTGCGTCCGCCGTATCGAGATCCGCGGCCACCGTGCGCAGCGCGCCCCAGCCTCCCGTCGGCGCGAACGGCTCGGCGTCGGCCTCCGGGTACACCGCGGCCAGGAGCGCCTCGCCTGTCGCCGCGCGCCCGAGGAAAGCCCACAGCACATCGCCCGGCACCCGGTCCGGCGACATCCAATCGATGCGCCCGGCGGAAGTCAGCGCCGAGGCATCACCGTGGAGGGCAAGCACTCGGCTGGCGGGATCCGCGCGGAGACGCTCCAGCAGACCTGTCTCGAGGCGCTCGGCGGCCGCCCGTGCGAGGGCGTCGGCGCTGTCTCGACCAGCGCTGTCTCGACCAGCGCTGTCTCGACCGGCGCTGTCTCGAACGGTGCCCGCCGGAACGGTGCCCGCGCTCTCGGACGACGACATCGGGACCCCTCTGCGGATTGGGCGTGGAGCCGGCGCCGGGACGCTCCGCGACGCCGGTGCGGCATGGTGCTCGGCGGCCAGGGCGTGGCGCGGCACCGCACGCGCGAGCCCGACCTACCCTGGGCACATGGCTCGCTCACCCCTCACTCTAGCCGCGTCCGTCACGGCGGCTCTTCCCCGCGTCGGCGTCGTGGGCGTGGGAGCCCTGACCGAGGGCGCGGCCGGCCGATACGACTCCGCCGTGGCGCACCTGGACGACGGGCGACGCGTCGTGGTGAGGGTCCCGGCCGAGCCCGACACCGCACCGGAGGTGGCGGCGCAGGCGCGGGCTCTGCGTGCTCTGACGCCGGGGGTGCGCTCGCTGCTGCCCTTCCGCGCCCCCGAGCTCCTCGGTGAGACCGCGGTCGACGGTTCGCGGGCGATCGTGGTGGACTTCCTGCCCGGCTACCGGGTCGATGCTGCGCACCTTCCGCCAGGACGCGGAGCCGCGACATCGGTGGGGGCGGCCCTGGCCGCCCTGCACGCCCTGCCGGTGTCGATCGTCCGGACGGAGGGACTTCCCTTCCGCACCCCCGGCCAGGTCCGTGCCGACGCCGCGCGACTGGCGGACCGCGCTGCGGCGACCGGCGCCGTGCCCGTTCCGCTCATCGTGCGATGGCGTCGCGCGCTCGACGCCGATCCGCTGTGGCGTTTCGAGTCGGCGGTCGTTCTCGGCGGGGCAGGTGCCGCCTCCTTCCTGTTCGAGGACGTCGATGACGTGCCGCATGTGACCGGCGTGCTGGAGTGGCACGGGCTGAGCGTCGGCGATCCGGCCGTCGACCTGCAGTGGCTGGCGTCGGCGCCGACGGCCGCCCAGGACGTGTTCGACACGTACGTCTCCGCCAGCGATCGGGCGCCCGACGCCGGGGTGCGCGAGCGCGCCCGCCTCTACGCGGAGCTCGAGTTCGCCAAGTGGCTGGTGCACGGCCATGACGCCGAGCGCTCCGACATCGTCGACGACGCCGTGGCGCTGCTGGAGTCGCTGGCCGCCACGGTCGCGGGAAGCGATCTCCTCACGGACGGACAGGTGGACGTCGACGGGGCGATCGCCCTGCTGGGCCAGGTGCCGGCAGCCGATTCCGCGGCGGCGTCCGACACGTCGATGCACACGGACGCCTACGATGCGGCCGAGCTCTCGCAGTGGATCGACGACGATGACGCCGACCGCGAGACCGCCCCGGTCGAGGTCGAGGTTGAAGCCGAGACCGCACGCGCAGCCGCCACGGCCCCCTCCGCCTCAACCGTCTCCGCCTCGACGCCGGGCGCGGATGCGGTCACCGGCCCGATCGACATCGCCCGCTTCGGCGAGGATCACGCCGAAGCGGAGCGCGAGGCCGAGCGCGCCTCCCGCGCGGCATTCCAGCGCTGGACCAGTTCCGCCTCGGAGTAGACACGGTCCGAACGGATGACGAGGTCGTCGGCGACGTAGTACAGCGCGACGTCGATGTCGGCCAGAGGCACTCCGTGGCGCTTGTGATAGGCCACGCGGTAGAGCGCCAGCTGCAGCATCCGCTCGTCTCGTTCCGCCTCGGTGGCCGGAGGGCGTCCCGTCTTCCAGTCCACGATCTCGATGCGCCCGCCGCGGTCGGCGCGGCGATACACCGCGTCGAGCTTGCAGATGACGTTCACGAGGCCGGTGGCACCGCCGAGGGTCACGTCGATCTCGGTCTCGACCTCGATCGGCTGGAGCCTCCCCCATTCCGAAGCCAGGAAGATCGATGTCAGCCGGTCCATCTCGGCGGCGTCGGCCAGCGCGGACTCGCTCTCGAGCGCCTCCTCGTCGGCCTCCCACAGCCCGTCGTCGAGCGAGCCGGAAAGCCCCACCAGGCCCGAGCGATTCTCGACCCAGGCGTGGAAGAGCGTGCCGATTCGGGTCTGGCGGAAGGGGCGCTCGGGCAGGGGCCGGTTCAGCGCACGGACCGTCTTGTCGAAATCCTCGACGAAGTCCTTGAAGCGGGAAGCCGCGACCCGCGAAGGCGCCGCGGCCGCAGGCGGGGCGGCGCGCGCCGCCCGCTCGCGCAGGAGGCGATCGAGTTCCTCGGTCGGGTGCGCACGCTCCGGCGCCGCCAGCGCGGCGCCGACCTCGCCGGCGGCCTCGAGCACCGCGGGCGCACGACCGCCGAGCGGGTCGAGCGGCCACTGCAGGGTGGCCCCGGAACGCCCCTCATACGGGTTCTCGGCGGTCTCATCGAGCGCCACGGGTTCCAGTCCGAGCGCGGCGATGACCTCGTCCAGGTACGGCGACGGGCGACGGGCGTCGCGTTGGCCGCCCCACTGGGAGCCGCTGAGCAGCAGGTCCTGTCGCGCTCGGGTGACGGCGACGTAGGCCAGACGGCGCTCCTCCCGTTCCTGATGGTCGCGGCTGCGGTTCTTGAACTCGGTGATCGCCTTCTGAAGCGACTTGCGGTCGCCGGGTGCGGCGGGGTCCCAGTCCAGCGTCGGAAGCGCGTCGCGGTCCCCCCGGAAGCGGTACGGGACGACGCCGTACCCGAGCCAGGCGAGCGTCGACCGCGGCCGTTTGGGAAGTTCGTCCTTCACCAGCCGCACGACCGCCACGGCATCCCACTCCAAGCCCTTGGACCCGTGGATGGTGAGGAGCTGGACCACGCCGGGCTCGGGGGGCTCCGGACGCGGCATGAGCTCGTCGGTCTCTTCGGCGTGATCGAGCCAGGCCAGGAGGCTCCCGATCGACCCCCGCTCGTCCGACGCCAGGAATCCGCGCACCTCGTCGACGAAGGAGCGCAGCTGGGCCGAGGCCAGGCGCGCCGGTCCCCTCGTCTCGTTCGCAGCCAGTTCGACGTCGAGCCCCAGTTCGAGCTCGATCTGCCGGATCAGGTCGGGAATGGGTTGGCCCACCAGCCCGCGCAGGCGCTCGAAGACACCGCCCGCTTCTTTGATGCGGCGCACGCCTTCGCGGGTGAAGCCGCCGAGCAGCGCGTAGTCGGCAGGCAGCGCCCGCACCACGTCGACCGCGTCGACGATCGAGACCTGCTCGTCGACGCCGACCGAGCCGCGAAGTCGCTGCAGCACCGCATCGGGCAGCCGCGACAGCGACGCATCGCGCTGTGCGAGCGTGGTCGCCAGCTCATGCAGCGCCGCCATGTCGGCCACGCCCACGCCGAAGCGCGGCCCGACGAGCAGGCGGATGAGGCTGGAGCCCTGCCCGGGGTCGCTCAGCACCCGCAGAGCGGCGACGACGTCCACGACCTCGGGCGTGGACAGCAGTCCCCCGAGCCCGAGGATGCGATGCGGGATCCCGCGAGCGGCGAGGGCGTCGGCGAAGACGGACATGTGGCGCTTGGCGCGGAAGAGGATCGCGCCGGAATGGGGATCCTCGCTGCGTGCGGCGTGATGGTCTCGCACCCGCCCGAACCAGTCGGCGACGGCCGCCGCCTCCTCGTCGATCGTCTGGGCGAACACCCGGGCGACCCGCCCCTCACCGGCGGCGGGCCGCGAGACCAGCGGCGGCACGTCGGCATCCGCACCGGCGATGAGGGCGTTGGCGGCGTCGAGGATGCGCCGGTCGTTGCGCCAGCTGACCATGAGCGCGAACCGCTCGCACGGGGTGTCCCGGGCGAAGGCGCGGGCGAAGGCACGCAGGTTGTCGGCGCTGGCTCCACGCCAGCCGTAGATGGACTGGTGGGGGTCGCCGACGGCCATCACCGCGGTGTCGTGGAAGACCGCGGCCAGCAGATCCGTCTGGATGACCGACGTGTCCTGATACTCGTCCAGCAGGACCACCCGGTACTGGGCTCGGAGCTCGGCGGCGACGTCAGGCGAGGTGATCACGATCTCGAGAGCCCCTGCGACCTGGTCCGCGAAGTCCAGTGCCCCGCGGGCCTGCTTGACGCGCGCGTAGTCCCGCACGAGGTCGGCGAGCACGGGCAGGCCGCTCATCGCCGCCCCGAACTTCTCGATGTCGCCCGGCTGCGCCAGCCCCGGGTTCGTGAGCGGACGGATCGCCGCGGCCATCTCGGTGCCGAACGCGGCCAGCTCGTCCAGGTCGACCCGATTGTCCAGGACCTCTCCCGCGAGCCGCTGCACCGCGTCGACCACCGTGCCGAACCGGTCCTCGCGAAGCGCGAGCCGTTCGTCGACGGAGGACACCACCACTCGTCTGGCGGTCAGCCACGAGCCCGACTGGCTCAGCAGCGACGCGTCCGCGTCGCGACCGATGCGGGCCGCGTGCTCGCGCACGATCGCGTCCGCGAACGCGTTGTAGGTCGACACGCGGGCGCGCAGCAGCACGTCCTCGTCGACGCTGCGGAATCCCGGCCCGACCCCGGCCTCCGGGTGGGCGTCGGCGTCACCGAACGTTCCCACCTGGCGCGCGAGCCGGTCGAGGTGCTCCCCGAGGGCGAGGCGCCGTCGACGCTCGGGTTCACGCGCGACATGCTCCCAGACCGTCGTGAGCTCACCGGATGCCGCGAGCGCGGGGATGTGGGCGAGAAGCCCCCGCCGGGCGTACTCGTCGACGCGACTCAGGCGCGCACCGATGCGCTCGGCGAGCTCGCCGGCCGCTTTCCGGGTGAAGGTCAGACCGAGGATCTCGTCACGGCGCACATGTCCGTTGGCCACGAGCCACACCACCCGGCCGGCCATGGTCTCGGTCTTGCCGCTTCCGGCTCCGGCGATGACCAGGGCGGGCGTCGGCGGCGCTTCGATCACCGCGCGCTGGTCTGCGGTGGGTTCGGGAAGCCCCAGGGCGGCGGCGATGACCGAGGCGGAGAGACCGGTGCCGGGCGGCCACTGCGGCGTCGTCGTCACGCGGAGCTCACCGCCTTGACGGTGTGCAGCCGGCAGACCGCGAACCGGTCCTCCGTGCAGTGGGCGTCCACGTTCGCGACGAAGCTCGACGCCGCCATCCCGCGGGCGTCATCGGCGATGCGTCGCAGGAACGCCGCGCGCTCGTCGACGCCCATGGGCGGCTGGTGCGCGATGCGGTAGTGGGTCCCCTTGAGGGTCTTCGACAGCACGAGCAGACGCGCCCCGGCATTGACGTGCCCCTGCGCGCCGTCCACCGTCCCCTCCGCGACGGCGAGCTGATAGGCGGCCAGCTGCGCATCCTCGCGGACCTTCTCCGCCGACACGCGCGCCTCCGAGCGGCCGGTCTTCAGATCGATGACCACCACGCGAGTGGCCTCTCCGTCGACGACCGGCACGTCCTCGCCGCCACCCGGCGGATACACCTCCACCCGGTCGATCGAGCCGCTCAGCAGCGCGAGCGGACCCGGCGGCGGCTGCATCGGCTCGGATGAGGCGATCACCGCGGGCTCGCCCCCGTCGTCGGGCAGCTGGACCATCAGCCGGAAGCGGGCTTCCGAGCCCACCGGCGCTCCCCCCTCGCGGGCGACCCGGCGCAGATAGACGTGGAGTCGCTGCACCAGGGTCTCGGCCCACGCGCGCTCCTGCCTCTCGAGCCAGGGCGCCTCGAAGTCCAGCTCCCCCCATCGGGCGTCCACAGCTGCGCGCAGCGCCTCCAGATCCCCGTCCGGGGCGTCTTCCATCGCCGCGTGGAGGATCGTCCCGAGCCCCGATGAGAACGAGGTCGTGTCACCTCCGAGGGCGCGCACCGCCCAGTCGAGCCCGCACGTCTCGAACCCCTCGAGGCGTGAGGGCGAGACCCGCACCGGCGCCCGTCGCAGATCGTGCAGCGGGCCGGTGCTCGACGGCGGAGACACGCCGTACCACTGCTCCGGGGGCGCTCCCGGCACGCCCGCTTCGGCGAGGAGCACCAGCTGCCCCGCCGCGTGGGCGCGAGCGTGCGGGTCGGAGACGGAGGTGAGCACCCGGCGGTGCTGCGCGACGAGCCCCCGGAGGGTGAGCGGATGGCCCTCCGCGGCCGTTTCGGTCGTCGGCTCGGGGAGATAGGCGAAAAGCGCGCTCGGACCGAGATCGTCGTCGTCCACCGCCGTGACCACCACACGCGACCGCGCCCGCGAGACGGCACGTACGAACAGGCGGAGCTCCTCGTGGAGTGCGGCACGACGACGGTCGATGACCTGCGGCGGGGCGGCGGGCACACCCCCGCGGTGCGCGGCGACGGCGTCCGCCAGGCGCCAGGTGTCGAGCAGGCCGCCGCGCAGCCGCGTGTTCGGCCACACCCCGTCCTGGACGCCCGCCACCACCACGACGTCGAACTCCGTGCCGAGTGCCGCAGCCGGGGTCAGCAGCGCCACCGCCCCGGCGCGCTCGGGCGCGGTCAGCATGTCCTCGGGCACCTCGCTGTCGAGGATCTCGCGGATGAAGCGCGACGGCCCCTCCTCCGGTGCACGCTCGACCGAGCGCTTGGCCGCACCGAACAGCGCGACCAGCGCATCGAGGGCTCGGGTCGCCTCGTCCGCGCCGGCTCCCCCGCCGGCCGCGCGCCTCGACCACACCTGCTCCAGACCCGAGCGCTCCCACACCAGCCACAGGAGCTCGTGAATGGTCGCTCCGCGCCGGCCGTGGTCGTGCAGCTGCGCGAGGGTGGTCGCCAGTCGCTCGGCGCGGCGGGCCTCGGCGGCGTCGATCAGGGCGAGGATGCCGGGCTCGCGCATCGCCTCGGCGAGCAGTTCGCGCGCCGGGCGACTGCCCTCCGCCGCCAGTTCGCCGATGCGCAGGCGCGCGCGCAATCGCCGCAGGCCGACCGAGTCGAGGCCGCCGTAGGGGGTCACGAGGGCGTCGGCGAGCGCGTCCGGCTCGCGGTCGGCGGGATCGGCCAGACCCAGCCGGACGATGCCGACGAGGTCGCGGACGACATCCTCCCGCCCCAGCGGACGCGGCACGCTGCCGGCCCGGGTGGGCACCTCGCGCGCCGCCAGCTCGACTTCGAGCTGCGCGACCTGGCGCGTGTCGTGCGCGATCACCGCCATGTCGTCCCAGGCGATGCCGTCCATGACATGCCACGCCCGCAGGGTCCGCGCGATCCGATCGACCTCGGCGAAGGGCGAGTCCGCGATGATGGCCGCGACGCCCTCGTCACCGGAGTCCGGCCCGGGGGCGCGGCGATGGTCCACGCGGCCGACGGCGCCGATCGACGAGGTGACGACACGCGTCAGCCGCGTCAGGGCGGGGACCGCTCGGTGCGGGGCGTCGAGCACGTGCACCGTGCCCCCGAGGGTGCGCACCAGCGCGTCGAACAGCTCCGGGCTGGCGCCGCGGAAGGCACCGGATCCGATGTCGGGATCGCCGAAGGCGACCACGGCGATCCCCCGGCGTCGCGCGGCCTCCACGAGCGCCACGCCGCCGCGCGTGAGCTCCTGCGCGTCGTCGACGAGGAGCACCTTGAGGTCCACCGCCGCGCCGATCCGGTCCCGCCCCGCGTGCGAGAGCAGTCCCGCGGCCTCGTGGACGAGCTCGGCGGCGTCGCGGTGCGAGGCGCGCATGCGGGCCAGCGCATAGTCGTACTCCTGCAGGAATCCCGCCGCCGCGGCCCAGGTGTCGTGACCCTCCCGTGCCGCCACGGCGGCGAGCTCGCGGGGGCGGACGCCGAGATCCGCGCACTGGGCGGCGAGAGCCCGCAGCTCGGAGCGGAACGAGCGGGATCGACGCACGGCTGGACCGAGCACCGCCGGCCAGCGGTCGGCGCCGGTCGCGGCATCCTCCTCGTCCCCGGCGAGCAGGTCGGCGATGATGCGGTCCTGGTCGCCCGCCGTGAGCAGCTGCGGGGGCTCTCCGCGGTCGGCCACGGACGCCGCGCGGACCAGCTGGAACGCGAAGGAGGCCGTGGAGCGGGCGAGGGGACCGGGGGTGGCGACGTCGAGACCTGCGGCGAGGCGATCGCGGACGGCGGTCGCCGTCTGGCGCGTCGGGGTGAGCACCAGGAGCTCGTCCGGCGAGAGCCCGCCGTCGGTCAGCAGATGCGCGACCCGCAGCACGAGGGCAGTCGTCTTGCCGGTGCCGGGCGCCCCCAGGACGACGCCCGACGCGTCGGCGGGCAGACCGGCGACTGCCCGTTGGGCGGCGTCGGGCCGCACGTCGGGGCGGGTCGGGCTCGGCATCACCCGACGACGCTACCGTGCACGTCCGACTCGATGCCGTTCGCCCAGAGCGTGCCCGCAGCGGGCGGGTCGCCGCCGGCCGTGTCGTAGAGTTGCCATGCGCCGCAGGCAGGGGCGCACAGCGCGAGAAAGGCAGTCACGTGGAGATCCGCATCGGCATCGCGAACACCGGACGCGAGCTCAGCTTCGAGACGAACGAGCCCGCGGCGGCGGTGAAGAAGTCGATCGCCGACGCGCTGGACGCCCAGTCGAGCCACGTCACCTTCGCCGACGCGAAGGGCAACTCCTACATCGTCCCCACCGCGTCGCTGGCGTACATCGAACTCGGCACCGAGGAATCGCGCCGCGTCGGCTTCGTCGCCTGATCCCACGCCCATGGAGATCCTCCTGGGTTTGATCGCCGGAGCCGCGATCGGCATCGGCGTGCACCTGCACATCGGTGCGCGCTCCACACGGGGTGTGGTTCTCGCACCGATGATCGGCACCGTCTCGGCCGGTGCGGCCTGGACCGCCCTCACCTGGGCCGGCCTGGGCGCCGCCACCGTGTGGCCGTGGCTCGCCGCCGTCCTCGTTCCGCTCGCGGTGACCTATCCGGTCGTGATCATGCTGGCGCGCACGCGCGCGGCGCACGACGCGAACGAGAGGGCGCGCCTCGGGCTCGGCTGACCCACGCCACGGCGGGGTCGGGGCGCAGGTCAGGCAGCGAGTCCCATCGCGTCCATGCGGCGCGAATGCGCGGCCATGAGTTCGGTGAACACCGGCTCGACCTTCTCCTCGTCGGCGACGCGCAGCTCCGTCGGTCGCAGCGCGGCGCGCGCGATGAGCAGCGTGTCCCCGACGAGCCGGCGTCCCCACATCGCCAGCAGGGATCGCCACTGCACATCGCTGGCGATCGTGTCGAGGATGATGTCGACGATCGCCTGACGGTCGTCGTCGGCTCTGAGGATCCTGGCCACACGCCGGCCGGTCTCGCCGTAGCTCGATGACAGGGCGAGATAGAAGTCGTCCAGCATGCCGGCGGTGATGTGCACCGACAGCATGGTCTCCTGCGGTCGCACCCCGTGGGTGGCGCGGCGGAAGGCGTCCAGCGGTTCCCGGAACGGGAGCATGAGGGTCGTGGGATCGTCGCCGCGCTCGCGGATCAGGGCGACGAGCGCCTCGTGCTTGGTCAGCGCCGCGCCCGCCGCCCGGGACAGCGACTCCTTCTGCGCCAGTTCCGGAGTCGAGGCGATCAGCTCGCTGAGGGTCTCGAAGTATCCCAGCTGCAGATAGGCGGCCTGGCCGAGGAAGGTGTCGGCGTCGGGTGCGAGCTCTTCGAAGTCGACGCGGACGGCGTCGCCGAAATCTCCCCTCGAGCGCAGGGCCAGCGAGCGATCGCCGCGCCGACGGCGCTGCCAGAACCAGGTCACCACGGCTTCTACCCTAGGGCCGGGTATCCTGGAACGCGTCCCGGCGACGGACCGGGACCCCGCGCCTGCGGATGAGTGAGGGCGTGGATCGCTTCGCGGCATCCCTCGCCGCCTCATCTGAACAGGTACATATCGTGACGACCTTCGCCGAACTCGGCGTAGACCAGGACATCGTCGAGGCCCTTGCCACCAAGGGCATCGTCGACGCGTTCCCCATCCAAGAGCAGACGATTCCGCTCGGGCTTCCCGGCCAGGACATCATCGGCCAGGCCAAGACCGGCACCGGCAAGACCTTCGGGTTCGGCATCCCCGTCGTCCAGCGGATGGGCCTCGACCCCGCCCCCGGCGTCAAGGCCCTCATCGTGGTCCCCACCCGTGAGCTGGCCGTCCAGGTCTACGAAGACATGGACATGCTCACGTCGAACCGCTCCACGAGCGTCGTCGCCATCTACGGCGGCAAGGCGTACGAGGGGCAGATCGACCAGCTGAAGGCCGGTGCGCAGATCGTGGTCGGCACCCCCGGCCGTCTGATCGACCTCAGCAACCAGCGACTTCTCGACCTCTCGAACGCCACCGAGGTCGTGCTCGACGAGGCCGACAAGATGCTCGACCTCGGCTTCCTCGCCGACATCGAGAAGATCTTCACCAAGGTCCCGCCGGTGCGCCACACCCAGCTGTTCTCGGCGACCATGCCCGGGCCCATCGTGGCCCTGGCGCGCCGCTTCATGTCGAACCCCATCCACATGCGCGCCAACGATCCCGACGAGGGCCTCACGCAGGCGAACATCCGGCACCTCGTGTACCGAGCCCATTCGCTCGACAAGGACGAGGTCATCGCCCGCATCCTGCAGGCCGAGGGCCGGGGCAAGTCGGTCATCTTCACCCGCACCAAGCGCGCCGCGCAGAAGCTCGTCGACGAGCTCGGCGACCGCGGCTTCAACGCCGCTGCCGTGCACGGCGACATGAGCCAGGAGTCGCGCGAGCGCTCCATGGCCGCCTTCAAGGCCGGCAAGCGCGACGTGCTCATCGCCACCGACGTCGCCGCCCGCGGCATCGACGTCAACGACGTCACGCACGTCATCAACCACACGATCCCCGATGACGAGAAGACCTACCTGCACCGCGTCGGCCGCACCGGCCGCGCCGGCAAGACGGGCATCGCCGTCACGTTCGTGGACTGGGACGACCTGCACAAGTGGGCGCTGATCAACCGGGCCCTGGAGTTCGGTCAGCCCGAGCCGGTCGAGACCTACTCCTCGAGCCCCCACCTGTACGACGACCTCGACATCCCCGCCGGGACCAAGGGCCGCATCGCGACGGCCCCGCGCACCCAGACCGTCAAGACGCAGGATGCCGGCACGAACGGCGACCGCCCTGCGCGGACCCCCCGCACGAACGACACCGGCGACGGAGATGCCCGCCGTAGGCGTCGCCGCCGCTCGGGCTCGGCCGCCGCCGGAGCCCAGGTGCCCGCCGAGCACGGAGCGCCCGCCCCGGCGTCCGTCCCCGACGGCGCGGGAACCCATGACGGCTCCGGCAAGGAGCACCACGACGGCAAGCCCGCCCCGCGGCGCCGTCGCCGTCGCGGTCCGCGCACGGGCGGCACCCCCGCGGTCTGACGCCGGACTGCCACATGCGCAGCGCGGGCGGCGGCGCTCAGGGATAGACCGGGGTGCTGCCGCTCGCGCTGTCGATGAGGCGCGCGACCATCGCGTCGGCCGTGGTGTTCTCGCCCGGCAGGTTCGGCTTGCCGACTCCGTGGTAGTCGCTCGAGCCGGTGACGATCAGGTCCCGCTCGCGGCACAGCCGGGCGAGGGTCTCCCGGCCCGCGGGCAGGTTCTCGCGATGATCGAGTTCGAATCCGCCCAGACCGGCGTCCAGCATCCGCTCGGTGAGTCGCTCGGGCAGGAGGCCGGCACGACCGGCGGGGTGAGCGATGATAGCCACTCCCCCGGCTGCGACGACGAGTTCGACCGCGGTCACCGGGTCGGGCGCGTAGAGGGCCACGTAGTAGTCGCCGCGCGGGCTCAGGATGCCCGAGAACGCTTCGGCGCGATCGCGCACGAGGCCCCGTGCGATCAGGGCGTCCGCGATGTGGGGACGCCCCACGGTGGCACCGTCGATCGTCTGGGCGACAATGTCGTCCCACACGAGGTCGTAGTCGCGGGCGATCCGGTCGGCCATGACACGCGCCCGATCGAGGCGCGAGGAGCGGATCCGGTCGGTCATCGCCCGCAGCGCCGGGTGGTCGGGGTCGAACAGGTAGGCCAGCACGTGGACGCTGCGCCACTCGTGCCGGGCCGACAGCTCCATCCCCGGCAGCAGCGTCATCCCCAGAGAAGTGGCGGCCTCCGCCGCCTCGGCCCACCCCGATGTCGTGTCGTGGTCGGTGAGCGCGACCGTGCGCAGTCCGTGTCGATGGGCGGCGCTCATAAGTTCGGCGGGCGCCTCGGTCCCGTCGGAATGGGTCGAGTGCAGGTGCAGGTCGCTCGGACCGGAGAAGCGACGTGATGCCTGCACCCTCCGAGGGTATCGCCGGTGGACGGCGCCGGCGTCGCACGCGCATGCGCTCCCCGGCATGTCCGCTGACCGATCTCCCAGGCTGCTGACATAGAGTCGCCGTCGTGCTTCGCCTCGTGGGGGTCCTGGTGACCGTGGTCGGCGCGATCGTCGCAGCCGCTCTGACCTTCCCCGGAGTGTTCAGCGTGGGTCGCTTCTGGCCGGTGGCGCAGGTCGTCTCGTTCCGCGGCCTCCTCGCGGCCGGATTCGCCGCGGCGACCCTCTTCCTGCTGCTGCTCGCCATCGCGCGTCCGCTGCGGGCGATGGCGCTCACCCTCGCCCTGGTGACCGCGCTGGCCGCCGGGGCGAACGTCGCGATGCTGATGACGCGGGGGCTCGGAACCGAGAGCCTCCCGGCGAAGTCCGACGCCAGCATCCGGGTCATGACGTGGAACACCGCCGGCGAGGCGACGACCGCCGACACGGTGGCCAAGATCGCCGTGGCCATGGACGCCGACATCGTCGCACTCCCCGAGACGACGATCGCCACCGGCGAGCAGGTCGCCATCGCGATGCGCGAACTCGGGCATCCGATGTGGGCGCATCACGTCGACAACCCGTCGACCCAGTGGGATGCCGGATCGACCACCCTCCTGATCACGCCGGATCTGGGCGATTACGCCGTCATCGAGGCCTCGCAGGACGGCACCAGCAACACCTCCACGGTGCCGAGTGCGGTGGCGATGCCCACGAGCGGCGACGGACCGATCGTGGTGGCCGCGCACGCGGTCGCCCCGCGGCAGGCGTACATGTCGTACTGGCGCAGCGACCTGCAGTGGCTGGCGGATCAGTGCGCCGATGCGAATGTGATCCTCGCGGGCGACTTCAACGCCACCCTCGACCACATGGCCGGTCTGGGCGTGGACGGCGGCACTCTCGGACGCTGTCACGACATCGCCGCAGAGACCGGCAACGGCGCCGTCGGCACCTGGACGACCGCGATCCCCGCCCTCCTCGGCGCCCCCATCGACCACGTCATGGCAACGACGCACTGGAAGCCGACCGGCTCGATCGTCCTGCGGTCCCTGGACGGATCCGGCAGCGATCACCGGCCGCTGATCGTCCAGCTCGAGCCTGTGGACTGACGCGCACCGACCGCCGATCCCGGGCGGGTGCGTCGTGCGAGACTGGGCGGATGAGCACCTCAGGCGACAGCGACACGATCGCGCAGACCGACGGCGAGCGCCCCACCACCAGCACCAACCGCCGCCAGCCCTACGGTCAGGGCTTCCTCGACACGATCTCGACGGGCTGGGCCGAGCGCCCCGATTCCACTCCCCCGCAGCGGGCACAGGCGCCGTATGCGGCCGCGCGCCGCGATGCGGTGTCGGCGGCATTCCCGGGCTCCCGCCTGGTCGTCCCCGCCGGCGGCCTCAAGCAGCGCAGCAACGACACCGACTACCCGTTCCGCGCGCACTCCGCCTTCGCGCACCTGACCGGGTGGGCCAGTGACGCCGAGCCCGATGCCGCACTGGTCTTCGAGCCGCGCGAGGACGGTCACGACGTCACGCTCTACTTCCGCGAGCGCGCCGACCGCACGACGGCGGAGTTCTACTCCAATGCGGCGATCGGCGAGTTCTGGATCGGACCCCGCCCGTCCCTGGCGGCGGTGGCCGCTGACCTGGGCGTGGGCACCGCGCACATCGACGACTTCGCCGCGGGCGAGGACGACCGCGTCGTCGGCGAGGACGCCGACGTGACGCGCTTCGTGTCGGAGCTGCGCCTGGTCAAGGACGACTACGAGATCGCGCAGCTCCGCGAGGCGGTCGCCGCGACCGCGGCCGGCTTCGACGACATCGTCGCCGACCTGCCGCGGGTCATCGCGCACCCGCGCGGCGAGCGCATCGTCGAGGGCGTGTTCCATCTGCGGGCGCGCAGCGACGGCAACACGGTGGGGTACGACACCATCGCCGCCTCCGGTCCGCACGCGTGCTATCTGCACTGGACCCGCAACGACGGGGCGGTGGTTCCGGGCGACCTCATCCTCATCGACGCCGGCGTCGAGGTCGACAGCCTCTACACCGCCGACATCACCCGCACGCTGCCGGTCAGCGGACGCTTCACCGACGTGCAGCGCCGCGTCTACGAAGCCGTGCGCGAAGCCGCCGACGCCGCTTTCACCGCCGCGCGGCCCGGGGTGCGCTTCCGCAGCGTCCACGACGCCGCCATGGAGGTCATCGCCGCGCGGGTCGCGGAATGGGGACTTCTGCCCGTCACGGCGCAGGAGGCGCTCGACGCGGACGCGGGCGGCCACCACCGGCGTTACATGGTGCACGGGACGAGCCATCACCTCGGCATCGACGTCCACGACTGCGCGCAGGCCCGACGTGAGATGTACTACGACGGCGTGCTGGAGGCGGGCATGGTCTTCACGATCGAACCCGGCCTGTACTTCCAGATCGACGACACCACCGTGCCGGAGGAGTACCGGGGCATCGGGGTCCGCATCGAGGACGACATCCTCATGACGGTGGACGGCCCGGTCAACCTCTCGGCAGACATCCCCCGCTCGGCCGACGAGGTCGAGGCCTGGATCGCGCGGCTGTCCTCGTGAGCTCCGTCTCCACCCCGTCGCCCGCGTTCACCCCGCCGTCGGCCTTCACGACGCGCCCGACCCTCACCGGCACCTTCGGGATGGCCGCGTCGACGCACTGGATCGCCACCGCGGCCGCGCAGGCGATGCTCGAGCGCGGCGGCAACGCCTTCGACGCCGCCGTGGCGGGCGGATTCGTGCTCCACATCGTCGAACCGCACCTGAACGGCCCCGGCGGCGACCTGGTCGGTCTGTTCGCCACGGCCGCCGACCCGGGGACCCCGGTCGTGCTGATGGGCCAGGGACCGGCGCCGGCCGGCGCCGACATCGAGCACTTCCGCTCCCAAGGCCTCGACCTCGTCCCCGGAGCGGGCGGCCTCGCCGCAGCCGTGCCCGGCGCCGTGGACGCATGGCTCCTGCTTCTCCGCGATCACGGCACGCTCGAGCTGTCCGAGGTCCTCGCACCCGCGATCGGGTACGCGCGGGACGGCGCCCCGCTGCTGCCCACCGCCGCCGCCACGATCGCCCGGGTCGCCGAGCTGTTCCGCGACCACTGGCCGAGCTCGGCCGCGCTGTGGCTGCCGGAGGGACGGGTGCCCGCCGCCGGGGAGCTGCACCGCAACCCCGCCTATGCGACGGTGCTGGAAGAGCTCGTCTACGCCGGCACCGACGGCACCACCCGTGCCGACCGCATCGATGCCGCGCGCGACGAGTGGGCGACGGGGCGCGTCGCGCAGGCCGCCGCCGCCTTCCTCGCCGTCCCGCACCGGCACTCGTCCGGCACCGACCATTCGGCCGTGATCTCGGCGGCCGACTTCGGCGAGTTCCGCGCGTCGTACGAGGATGCCGCCACCACGGCGTTCCGCGGGCACGTCGTGGCCAAGGCGGGCGCCTGGTGCCAGGGCCCCGCCCTGCTCGAGGCGCTGCGGATCCTCGAACCGCTCGCGGACGAGGACCTCGACGTGTCGACCGAGCGCGGCGCGCACACGGTCGTCGAGACGCTCAAGCTCGTCCTGGCCGACCGCGACGCGCACTTCGGCGAAGACGTCGATGTCGCCGCGCTGCTGGACGAGGCCTTCATCGCGGGGCGACGGGACGCGATCGGGGCCGCGGCGTCGCGGGAGTGGCGCCCGGGTCGGCTCGGCGACGCGGAGCCGTTCCGGCCCCCGCTTCGACGCACCGCCGATGAGACCGTGTCGTTCGCCGGGGCCGGCGAGCCCACGGTCGCCCGCGACGGCGTCACGCGCGGCGACACGTGCCACATCGACGTGGTGGACCGCTGGGGGAACATCGTGTCGGTCACGCCGTCGGGCGGGTGGCTGCAGTCTTCGCCGACGATCCCCGAGCTCGGCTTCTGCCTGGGAACGCGCCTGCAGATGACATGGCTCGATCCGGGGTCGCCCTCGGCGCTGCGTCCGGGGGCACGCCCCCGCACGACGCTCACCCCGACCCTCGTCCTCCGCGACGGCGCCGCCGTCTGCGCCATGGGCACGCCCGGCGGCGACCAGCAGGACCAATGGCAGCTGCCGATGATCCTGCGCATGCTCGCCGGCGGCTACAGCGCGCAGGAGGCGATCGACGCCCCCACCCTGCACACCACCGCCCTGGTGGACTCGTTCTGGCCGCGCACGTGGGATCCAGCGGGCGTCGTGGTCGAGGATCGCCTGGGCGACGAGGTCATCGAAGCGCTCCGTCGCCGCGGCCACGACGTCACCCGCGCCGGGGACTGGCGCCTCGGTCGCCTGTCCGCCGTGGGGATCGACCGCGCACGCGGCGTGCTGTGGGCCGCCGCCAACCCGCGGGGCATGCAGGGCTACGCCGCCGGGCGCTGACTCAGGAGCGCTCGCGCATCCACGCCGCCACGATCGGCGCCAGCTCGGCGCCGATCGTGGCGGCATCGCGGCGCCGCCCTGCCACCTCGAAGGAGTGCCCTGCGCCCTCGACCCACGCGATGCGGGCATCGGCGCACGCCGCCAGCGCGTCGACCAGTTGCGCATGGGGGTCGATGAACGGATCGCGGGTGCCTTCGACGAACAGCTGCGGCTGCGCGACGCGCGGCAGGTGCGCCGCGCGAGGCTTGTCGGGCCGTCCCGGCGGGTGCAGCGGATAGCCGAGGTACACCAGCCCCGCCGGTGAGATCGCGCCCTCCGCCGCCGCCATCGAGGCCATCCGACCGCCGTACGACTTGCCCGCAGCCCAGAGCGGGGACCGGTCGAGGTCGGCGGCCAGCGCGGCGACGGCCCGCCATGTCGCGACGGCGTGAGCGGGCGGCCCCGGCATCCGACGCCCCGCGGTGAGATAGGGGAAGTCGAAGCGCAGCGTCGAGACGCCCTCGCCGCGCATGCCGGCGGCGAAACCCACGAGGAACGGATGCGACGAGCCGGCGCCTGCGCCGTGGGCGATCGCCATGGTCGCCCATCCGGCCTCGGCGCGCTCGTGCCACGCGACGGTCTCGACGCGACCGGTGGGAAGGTCGACCGGCACGTTCAGCGCGCCGGCGGAGGTCATCGCCCGGGGGCCCGGTCCGGAGCCGCGGGGTCCGGACCGGCGGGGTTCGGGGAGGCGGGGCCCGGGAGGCGCCGGGTGCGGCGGTCTCCGGCGCACCCGAGCCGTCACCCGAGCGGGCAGGCGGGGTGATCCGCTCCCTGCAGCGCGGCGCTCGGTCGGGGGCGCCTCTGGCGCGGCGCGGGCCGGGGCCGCGGGGGGCGGGTCGGATGCCGCGGTCGGCGTGCTCTCGGACGCGGCGCCCGGGGCGTTGAGGATGCCGCGTGCGCGGTTCAGGCTCGCAGCGGAGACCGTCACCTCGTAGTGGTCGGCGGCGACCTGCATGACCGAGGCGAAGTCGCGACGGCGGCGGACGAGGGAGTAGGTGACCAGGCTCAGCAGCATCCCGATCGCGATGCCCACGAACAGCACGCCGACGAAGGCCTGGATGGGGACGGTCGGGCTGCCGATCACGAGGATCGCCGAGAACAGCATTCCCAGCAGAAGCCCGTTGACCGCGCCCGAGCGGGCGGCGGCGGCGTAGCCGAGGCGCCCGGTGACCCGCTCGATCGATCGCAGTCCCTTGCCGACGATCGCGATCTCCCGCGCGGGGACATCGGCGGCGATGAGCGCCGACACCGCCTTCTGCGCGGCCTCGTAGGTGGGGTATCCGGCGACGGTCTGTCCGACCTCGTCCTTGCCCTGCGGGAAGCGTCCGCCCATCATGGTCATGCTCCCATCCTCCCACGCTCCCCCGGGCTACTCTGGGGAGGTGAGCACGCAGAGGGTTTTCGTCGCGCGCCTGACCGGGTGCACGGTCTTCGACCCCTCCGGCGACCGCGTCGGCAAGGTGCGCGACGTCGTCGTCATCTACCGCAAGGACGATCCGCCGCGCGTGGTCGGCCTCGTGATCGAGATCCCGGGACGACGCCACGTGTTCCTCTCGATCGGCCGCGTCACCTCGATCGCGACCGGCCAGGTGATCACCACCGGCCTCATCAACGTGCGGCGGTTCGAGCAGCGCGGCGGAGAGGTGCGCGTCATGGCCGAGATGCTCGGACGCAAGGTCTTCCTCCGCGACGGGTCGGGTCACGCCGTCATCGAGGACGTCGCCATCGAGCGGAACCGGCTCGGCGAGTGGGACGTCGGTCAGCTGTTCCTCAGGCGCCCGAAGACGAGCGCGTCGCCCTTCGCGAAGGGACCGACGACGTTCGCCACGTGGAGCGACGTCCGCGAGCAGCAGACGCCGGGCGAGGCCCAGTCCGCCGAGCAGCTCGTGGCCACCTACTCCGAGCTGAAGCCCGCGGACCTCGCCAACACGCTGCTCGATCTGCCCGAGGAGCGGCTCCTCGAAGTCGCCGAGGAGCTGCCCGACGACCGGCTCGCCGACGCCCTCGAAGAGATGCCCGAGGACGAGCAGATCCACATCCTCGAGCAGCTGGGCGACGAGCGTGCCGCCGACATCCTCGACGCGATGGAGCCCGACGACGCCGCCGACCTTCTCGGACAGCTCCCCGAGGGCCGCCTCGAGCAGCTCCTCGATCTGATGGAGCCCGAAGAGGCCGAGGACGTCCGCGAGCTGCTGAAGTACGGCCCCGACACGGCCGGCGGTCTGATGACGAGCGAGCCGATCATCCTCCCCGCCGATGCGACCGTCGCCGAGGCTCTCGCCCTCATCCGGCGTCACGAGCTGCATCCCGCCCTCGCGGCATCCGTCTTCGTCACGCTTCCCCCGTACGAGACCCCCACGGGTCGCCTGCTCGGGACGGTGCACTTCCAGCGGATGCTGCGCTACCCGCCGCACGAGCGGATCGGCGCGATCATCGACGACAGCGTCGAGCCGGTGGCCTCCACGGCCACGGCCGCCGAGGTCGCGCGCCTCCTCGCCAGCTACGACCTCGTGTCGGTGCCGGTCATCGATCAGGCGCACCGACTGGTGGGCGCGGTCTCGATCGACGACGTGCTCGACTACCTGCTGCCCGATGACTGGCGATCCCAGGATGCCGCACCCCGCACCCGCTCGCCGCGACAGGGGGTGCGCTGATGGCCCGCAGCTCCCGCCGGGTCTCGCTGGACGCCCCCCGCGGACGCGGGGGCGTGCTGGCACCGCGGACCCCTCAGCCGTCGCGCGACCGCTTCGGCCGCTTCACCGAGTGGATCGCGCGGAATATGGGCACCCCGGCGTTCCTGCTCGGGCTGACCCTCTTCTGCGTCGGGTGGATCGTGTGGAACACCGCCGCCCCGGTCGCGTGGCGCTTCGACTCGCAGGAGTTCGGCTTCACCGCGCTGACTCTCGTGCTGTCGCTGCAGGCCTCGTACGCCGCTCCCCTCATCCTGCTCGCGCAGAACCGTCAGGACGACCGGGATCGTGTCCAGATCGAGCAGGACCGCCAGCGTGCCGAGCGCAACCTCGCCGACACCGAGTATCTGGCGCGCGAGATCGTGGCGCTGCGGATGGCGGTCAGCGACTACCGCAACGACGCCATCACGAAGGATGTGCTCCGAGCCGAGCTCAGGCAGCTCCTGGAGAGCATCGGGCCTGATCCGGATGCGGCTCCCCCGGCCGAGACGAACCGGGACCGTTCGTCGTGAGCGACATCGATGGAGTCGGCGCGGCCGACGCCGTCCGCCGTGCGGTCGGCGCGGTGTCCGACCCCGAGCTGCGTCGCCCCCTCGCCGAGCTGGACATGCTGCGTGACATCAGGGTCGATGGGGCGATCGCGACCGTCGGCATCGCGCTGACGATCGTCGGGTGCCCCGCGGCCGACCGGATCTCGCGCGAAGTGACCGCGGCCGCCGCCTCCGTCCCCGGGATCGACGAGGTGGTGCTGAACGTCGGCGTCATGTCGCCCGACGAGCGCCGTGGCCTGACGGAGAAGCTCCGCGGCGGCCGCGCCACTCGCGAGATGCCCTTCGGCCCCGACAGTCTGACGCGCGTCATCGCCGTCACCAGCGGCAAGGGCGGTGTGGGCAAGTCCACCGTCACCGCGAACCTCGCCGTCGCGCTCGCCGAGCGGGGACTCGCGGTCGGCCTGATCGACGCGGACGTGCACGGATTCTCCATCCCGGCTCTGCTCGGCCTCACCGCTCCCGACGGCGGAGCCGTGCAGCCCACACGCATCGACGAGCTGATGCTCCCGCCGGTCGCCCACGGGGTGAAGACGATCTCGATCGGGATGTTCCTGCGGCGAGGAGACGCCGACGGGCCCCTGGGCGCCGTCGCGTGGCGCGGTCCGATGCTCCACCGCACCGTGCAGCAGTTCCTCACCGACGTGTACTTCGGCGATCTGGACGTGCTGCTGCTGGACATGCCGCCGGGAACGGGAGACGTCGCGATCTCGGTCGGCCAGCTGCTCCCCCACGCCGACGTGCTCGTCGTCACGACACCGCAGACCGCGGCATCCGATGTCGCCGTGCGCAGCGGCCTCGTCGCCCGTCAGACCGGTCAGCGGGTGATCGGCGTCGTCGAGAACATGGCTGCGATGACCCTGCCCGACGGCACGGTGCTCGACCTCTTCGGCAGCGGCGGCGGTGCCGCCGTCGCGCGTGTGCTCGGTGACGACGTGCCACTGCTGGCGTCGATCCCCCTCAGTCCCGACCTGCGTCGCGACGCCGACGCCGGCATCCCCGCCGTGCTCTCGCACCCGGACGATCCGGCCTCCGCGGCGATCCGGTCCCTGGCGGCGTCGATCGCGGCGGCGCCGCGGGGCCTGTCGGGTCGCTCCCTGCCGATGCGGCCGCTCTGACCGGCGCGCACGGCGGACATCCGGCGGAAGTACCAGCGCGGGTCAGGTGGCTTCGGTGTCGTAGGGCGGGACGGCACCGGGCTCGCGCCCGGAGGCGGGACCGGCGAAGGGTGAGGGCACCGGAGCGGCCAGCGCCGAGGAGGCGACCGCGGCCGTCTGCGCGGCGCGGACGGTGGCGACCGGCGCGTCGTCGAGGAGCGCCTCTTTGATGATGCGGCGCGGGTCGTAGCGTCGCGGATCGAGCGTCCGCCAGTCCACGTCGTCGAAGTCCTCGCCCATCTCGTCCTTGACGCGGGTCTTGGCCGTGGACACCCACTCCCGAGCGCGCTTGGTGAACAGCGCGAGCGACTCCGCATAGCGGGGCAGCCTCTCCGGACCGACGATGAGCGCTGCGATCACCCCGATGAGCAGCAGCTTCTCGATCGTGAGGCCGAAGAACATGTGTTCAGGTTACCGCCGCGCCGACCGGGCGTCGCACGCCGCGGCGCGTAGGCTGAGCGCCGGAGGACATATGCCCGAGCACGACGCCAACCACCGATTCGCCGCCGAGGCGACGGTCGAGCCCGAGCACATCGCGCGCGCACGCGCGCACGCGCTCGAAGTCGGCGCGACGCCCATCAGTCCCGAGGTCGGCGCGCAGTGCGCGGTCATCTCGGCAGTGGCGAAAGCCCTGAACATCGTCGAGATCGGAACCGGCGCCGGCGTCTCGGGTCTCTGGCTTCTCCGCGGCTCGCCACGGGCCACCCTCACCACGATCGACAGCGAGCCCGAGCACCTGGCAATGGCTCGTCGCGCGTTCGCCGAGGCGAAGGTTCCTGCGGCACGCGCGCGTTTCATCACGGGCCGTGCATCCGATGTCCTCCCCCGCATGAACGAGGCGTCCTACGACATCGTGCTCGTCGACGCCGACCCCGACGGTGTCATCGAGTACGTCGAACACGGCCTGCGGCTCGTCCGCGCCGGCGGCACCGTGCTCGTTCCGCGCGTCCTCGGCAACGGGGCGGTCGCCGACCCGGTGCGCCGCGATGCCGTCACGACCGCCTACCGCTCGCTCATCCAGGAGACGCAGGCGTCGCCGGCCGTCATCGGCGCGCTCTCGATCGTCGGCGAGGGCCTGCTGCAGCTCACCACTGTCCCGACCGACTGAGCGCGCGCAGCGGCGCACGAGAAAAGGCCGGTCCGAAGACCGGCCTTTCCGCGGAACGATGGAATCAGGCGGCGCCCACCACACCGCCAAGGACGTCGTAGAGCTCCTTGGCCTCAGCGTCGTTCACCGAGACGACGAGACGTCCGCCGCCTTCGAGCGGAACGCGCACGATGATGAGGCGACCCTCCTTCACTGCCTCCATCGGCCCGTCTCCGGTTCGCGGCTTCATGGCTGCCATAGCGGCTCCTTTACTTCGAGGGTCAGCCTGTCAAGTTTATCCCCCGGCTCTGATGAGGGATAATCCGCGCCGCGCCACGACCCGGGTACCCGGCTCACGGGATCTGCCAGTAGGTGTTCCCGAGGGCGTACATGTTGTAGATCCACCACCACTGACCCGCCAGACTCGCCACCAGGACGCCGGCGCGCCACCACGGTGACCGCGGCACGGCGACCGCTCCCCACAGCGGGGACAGCGGCACGAGGAGCCGGAAGATGCTCGACTGCGGGAAGAACACCGCCAGCAGATAGACGACGTACGACGCCGACCACAGCCGGATCTCGGGCCCGAGCCGCCTCACCGGCGGAGCGAACGCCAGCAGCGCGGCGATACCGGCGACGCCGAACGCGAGCGCGACGTAGCCCAGCACCGGGCCGAGGCCCCATAGCCCGAACCACATCGCCGCTGCCTCGATGAAGCCGGCGAAGGGCACGAAGTGCCCGTCGGCGCCGACCCACCCCCGGCGCCAGGCGAGCTCGGTCTCGAGGTAGGCGGCGGGGTCGCCGGTCACCACCCCCGCGATGACCTGCCACGAGAAGCCGATCACGACCGCGAGCATGCCGGCGACCACGATGTGAACGATCTGGAGCCTCGGCAGCGGGTCGCGCCGCCGCGTGAACCACCGGTGGATGCCGTAGAGGCCGAGGAACAGCGCGAAGGCGAGGACGCCGGGGCGGGTGTAGCCCATGAGCGGGATGAGCGCGTAGAGCCACACGAACTTCCGGCGCACGACCGCCCACAGAGCGAGGAAGAGCAGGAGCAGGAACAGCGACTCGGCGTACCCGACGTGGAACAGCGCCGCGAGCGGGGCGCACGCGAAGAACACCACCGCCCAGGTCGCGGCGGTGTCGTCCAGCCGCTCGCGCAGCAGGCGGTGCAGGATGAGGCACGCGCCGTACCCGGCCACGAGTGAGACGATCACCGCGCCCGTCAGCCATGATCCGAACAGCGCGCCGACGCCGGCGGCGAGATAGGCGTAGACCGGCATGAAGGCCCACTGGTTCTCAGCGATCAGCCCCTCATCCGTCCGTGGCAGCTCGGACGGGTACCCCGCCCAGGCGATGTAGCCGTACCACTGCGCATCCCAGCCGCCGAGGAGGGCGGCGAGGTCCGCGTCGGCGCCGAAGCGGGATGCCGGGGTGGACAGTTCGGCGGCCAGCAGCAGGAACCCGGTGGTGACGACCCGGGCGGCGAGGTAGATCACCGCGATGCGGGCCGCGACCGGCCACCGCGCGGGGCTCAGGTCAGCCACACGCGCAGTCCGCGCTCGACATCCTCGATCTGCGCCACCGGCACGCGCTCCTCGTCGTGGTGGGCGAGCTGCGGATCGCCCGGACCGTAGTTGACGGCCGGGACGCCCATCGCACTGAAGCGGGCGACATCGGTCCAGCCGTACTTCGGTCGCGGTTCGGCTCCCACCGACGCCACGAACTCCTGCGCGAGGGGCGCGTCCAGGCCGGGACGTGCTCCCGGCGACAGGTCGACGATCTCCACGTCGAAGCCCTCGAAGACGTCGCGCACGTGCTGTTCGGCCTGCTCGCCGCTGCGGCTCGGTGCGAACCGGAAGTTCACCTCTACCTCGCAGGCGTCGGGGATGACGTTCCCCGCGATCCCGCCCGAGATCCCCACCGCGTTCAGCCCCTCACGGTAGACGAGGCCGTCGACCTCGATCTCTCGGGGCCGGTACTCGGCGAGACGGACGAGGACCGGAGCGGCCTTGTGGATGGCGTTCTCGCCGACCCACGCCCGCGCGCTGTGGGCGCGGACCCCGTCGGTGCGCACGATCGCGCGGAGCGTGCCGTTGCACCCGCCCTCCACCTGTCCGTTGGAGGGCTCGCCGAGGATGGCGAAGTCAGCGGCGAAGAGGTCGGGGCGCGCGGCCGCCAGACGGGTGAGGCCGTTGCGCGCGGCATCCACCTCCTCGTGGTCGTACCACATCCATGTGATGTCCACCCGGGGCTCGACGAGCTCGGCCGCGAGTACGAGTTGCACGGCGACCCCGGCCTTCATGTCGACGGTGCCGCGACCCCACACGTACGGTTCGCCCTCGATCTCGATGTCGCGCGTGGGCACGTTCCCGTTGATCGGCACCGTGTCGATGTGTCCGGCGATCACCACGCGCTGCGCACGCCCGAGGTCGGTGCGGGCGACGATGGTGTCGCCGTCGCGGTGCACACTCAGGTGCGGCAGCTGCCGGACGGCGGCCTCGATCGCGTCCGCGAGCGGGGTCTCGTCATCCGAGACGCTCGGGATGTCGCAGATCGTGCGGGTGAGGTCGACGGCGGAAACGGACAGATCGAGCACCGGCATCCCCCGAGTCTAGCGAGGCGGCGGCGACCCCCGAGCGGAACGGGGCGGCTCGCTTCGGTACGGTTGAGGCATGAGCGATGAGCGGTGGATGTGGGGCACGGGACTGGCGACGATCCGGCAGGACGGCACCGTCCTGGACACGTGGTTCCCCGAGCTGACCGCCGGGCGCATCCCCACCGGGTTCGACCGGGCGAAGCCTCCGGCCCAGCTCGAGCAGCTCGCGGTGGAGGACCCCCGCCGCGAGGTGGCGGTCGAGGTGGTCACGGTCGAGGTCGATCTGGATGCCGCGCCCCAGAGCACCTCGGACGCCTACCTGCGGCTTCATGCGCTGTCGCTGCGACTGGTGCGTCCCAACGAGCTGAACCTCGACGGCGTGTTCGCCCACCTGCCGAACGTGGCCTGGACCACCTCGGGCCCGATGCACCCCGACGACCTGACCCGGCTGCGCCCGTTCCTGCAGCGCGACGGCATCCAGGTGCAGGGGCTGGACAAGTTCCCCCGACTGCTCGACTACGTCACCCCCGCCGGCGTCCGCATCGCCGACGCGTCGCGCGTGCGGCTCGGCGCCTACCTCTCGCCCGGCACCACCGTCATGCACGAGGGGTTCGTGAACTTCAACGCGGGGACCCTGGGCCAGAGCATGGTCGAGGGCCGGATCTCGCAGGGGGTGGTGGTCGGCGACGGCAGCGACATCGGCGGCGGTGCGTCGATCATGGGGACGCTCTCGGGGGGCGGCGCCCACCGGGTCTCGATCGGGGCCCGCACCCTCCTGGGCGCCAACGCCGGGGTCGGCATCTCGCTCGGCGACGACTGCGTCGTCGAGGCGGGGCTGTACGTCACGGCGGGCTCGAAGATCGTGCTCGCGGACGAGGCTCCCACCGCGCAGGGCGATCGCCCCGCGGTGAAGGGCGCGGAGCTGTCGGGACGCGACGGCATCCTGTTCCGCCGGAACTCCCTCAGCGGGGCGATCGAAGCCGTCCGTCGCGCGGGCGTGGGCGTCACGCTCAACGAGGCCCTGCACGCCTAGAGTTCTCTCACACGCCGAAGGGCGCGGGCGAGAGGGGCTGTCGTGGCGAAACGACTGGCGAAGGACGTCTACGAGCGCGAGCTCAAACAGCTGCAGGCCCGGCTGGTCGACATGCAGGCCTGGGTCCAGGCCACCGGGGCCCGCATCGTCGTGATCTTCGAGGGCCGTGACGCCGCAGGCAAGGGCTCGACGATCAAGCGCGTCTCGGAGTACCTCAATCCCCGCGTGACGCGCATCGTCGCCCTCCCGTCTCCGACCGAGCGCGAGCGCACGCAGTGGTACTTCCAGCGCTACGTCGCCCACCTGCCGGCGGCCGGCGAGATCGTGCTGATGGACCGCTCGTGGTACAACCGCGCCGGCGTGGAGCACGTCATGGGCTTCTGCACGAACGCGGAGTACCACCGGTTCCTGCACCAGGCGCCGATCTTCGAGCGGATGCTGGTCGAGGACGGGATCATGCTCGTGAAGTACTGGTTCAGCGTGTCGGACGTCGAGCAGGAGAAGCGGTTCCGCTCCCGCGCCGAAGATCCGATGCGCCGGTGGAAGCTCAGTCCCAACGACGTGCTGTCGATCACGAAGTGGCAGGACTACTCGCGCGCGAAGGACACGATGTTCGTGCACACCGACATCCCCGAGGCGCCCTGGTTCGAGGTCGACAACGAGGATAAGCGCCGCGGGCGCATCAACATGATCGCCCACCTTCTCGCGGCGATCCCGTGGCAGCCGGTCCAGCGCCCGGAGGTCGTGATCCCCTCACGCCCCGAGGACGGCGGCTACGAGCGTCCGCCGCGCGAACTCACGACGCAGGTGCCCGACTACGCCGCCACGGCGGTGGCGGCGAAGCCGAGGGAGTCGGGTCAGACCGCGCCGGGGTAGTCGCGCGCGGCGGCTCCCGTGTAGAGCTGCTGCGGGCGCCCGATCTTGGTCTGCGGGTCGGACTGCATCTCGCGCCAGTGTGCGAGCCAGCCGGGGAGCCGCCCGATCGCGAACAGCACGGTGAACATGCGGGTGGGGAAGCCCATCGCCTTGTAGATGACGCCGGTGTAGAAGTCGACGTTCGGGTACAGGCGACGCTCCTTGAAGTAGTCGTCGTTGAGGGCGATCTCCTCGAGCTCCTTCGCGAGATCCAGCAGGGGATCGCTCACCCCGAGAGCCTCGAGCACCTCGTCGGCGGATTCCTTGACGAGCTTGGCGCGGGGGTCGTAGTTCTTGTAGACGCGGTGCCCGAAGCCCATGAGCTTCACCCCGTCCTCCTTGTTCTTCACCCGCTCGACGAAGCGCTGCACGCTCTCGCCGGAGTCCTGGATGCGGGCGAGCATCGACAGCACGGCCTCGTTCGCGCCGCCGTGCAGCGGACCGTACAGGGCGTTGATGCCGGCCGAGATCGACGAGAACTGGTTGGCGCCGGTGGAGCCGACCAGGCGCACCGTCGACGTCGACGCGTTCTGCTCGTGGTCCTCGTGGAGGATGAGCAGTCGCTCGAGGGCGCGCGACATCACGGGGTTGATCTCGTAGAGCTCGCTGAGAACGCCGAAGTTCAGCTTCAGGAAGTTGTCGACGAAGCTCAGCGAGTTGTCGGGGTAGAGGAAGGCCTGACCCACGCTCTTCTTGTGCGCGTACGCCGCGATGACCGGGAGCTTGGCCAGCATGCGGATCGTGTTGAGCTCGACGTGCTCGGGGTTGTTGGGGTCGGACTCGTTCTCGTAGTAGGTCGAAAGCGCCGCGGTCGCCGACGACAGCACCGACATGGGGTGCGCGTTGTGCGGCAGCGCGGAGAAGAAGCGCTTGAGATCCTCGTGCAGCAGCGTGTGACGGCGGATGCGCTCATCGAAGGCGGCGAGTTCGTCGGCGCTCGGCAGATCGCCGTAGATGAGCAGCCAGGCCACCTCGAGGTAGCTGGAGTGCGTGGCCAGCTGCTCGATCGGGTAGCCGCGGTAACGGAGGATCCCCTGGTCGCCGTCGATGAAGGTGACGGCGGACTTGGTCGCCGACGTGTTGACGAAGCCGTAGTCGAGCGTGGTGAAGCCCGTCTGGCGGGTGAGCGTGGTGATGTCGACGCTCGGGATGCCGTCCGTGCCGCGCAGCACCGGGAATTCGGCCGTCTTCCCTCCGACGGTGAGGCTGGCCTTCTCCTGCTGGGTGCCCGCTTCGCTCACGGCGCCTCCTCGCGATCTCTGGTCGTTCCGGGGGGTGTCGTCCGCCTCTGCGACGCACCTTCGGTGGCGCCTTCTGCGAGCCGGTGCGGGGCCGGGGTGCCGTGCCGCCGCTTCGTACAGCCTACTGGGAGTGGGAGACCACTGCGGACACGACCAAAGCCGCCGGGGATCCGATGGAGGAATCCTCCGCATCGCGATCCGCGATGCGTCCGGCCGCTCCCCCGGTCACGAGGCCACGGCGCGAAGCCTCGCCGCGCCCGCGGCGATGCGCTCGTCCGTGGCGGTGAGCGACAGCCGAACGTGCCGGGTGAAGTGCGCGCCGTAGAAGTGACCGGGTCCCGCGAGGATCCCGAGGTCCGCGAGCCTTTCGAGCGACTCCCAGGCGTCGCGCCCCTCGGTCGCCCACAGGTAGAGGCCCGCCTCGCTGCGATCGACGCGGAAGCCGGCCGCCTCGACCGCGGGTTTGAGCTGAGCGCGTCGGAGGCGATAGACCTCCTTCTGCGCGGCGACGTGGGCGTCGTCGCCGAGCGCGACGGTCATGGCCGCCTGCACGGGTGCCGGCAGCATGAGGCCCAGGTGCTTGCGCGCCGTGAGCAGTGAAGCCACGATCTCGCGATCGCCCGCGAGGAAGGCCGCGCGGTACCCGGCGAGATTGGACTGCTTGCTGAGCGAGTAGACCGACAGGATGCCGTGGCTGTCGCCGCCGGTCACGCGCGGATCCAGGGCCGACGGGATCGGCTCGCGGTCCCACGGCGCGTCCCAGCCGAGTTCCGCGTAGCACTCGTCCGAGGCGAGGACCGCACCCAGCTCACGAGCCCGCGCGACCGCTCGGCGCAGCGACGGGGCGTCCCACACCCGGCCGTCGGGGTTGCCGGGCGAATTGATCCAGATGAGCCGCGCATCGCTCGGCCACTCCCCCGGATCGTCGGCCGCGACCGCGCGCGCACCCACCAGGGTCGCCCCGACCTCGTAGGTCGGGTAGGCCGCGCGGGGGTGCACCACCGCGTCGCCCGGACCGAGACCCAGCAGCAGGGGCAGCAGCGCGACGAGCTCCTTCGAACCGACGGTCGGCAGGACCTGGTCGAGCGTGAGACCCGGAACGCCGCGGCGTCGGGCGTACCACGCCGCGATCGCCTCGCGCAGCGCGGGAGTGCCCATCGTCTGCGGGTACGCGTGCGCGTCGGTCGCCGCGCGCAGCGCATCGGCCACCACCGGCGGCGTGACGTCGACCGGAGAGCCGATCGAGAGGTCCACGATCCCATCCGGGTGCGCCCGTGCGCGAGCGGCATACGGTGCGACGGCGTCCCACGGGTAATCGGCGAGGTCGGCGACGCTCATCGGTCAGCTCCGCCCGGTGATCGACGGTCGACCGATGAAGGCCAAGGGGTGTGCGACGGTCACGGGGCCTGCGGCGGCAGGGCGTCGATGATCGGGTGATCCTTGTGGATCACGCCCACCTTCGCGGCGCCGCCGGGCGAGCCGACCTCGTCGAACCACTCGACGTTGGCCTTGTAGTAGTCCTGCCACTCGTCGGGCAGGTCGTCTTCGTAGTAGATCGCCTCGACCGGGCAGACCGGTTCGCATGCGCCGCAGTCCACGCACTCGTCGGGGTGGATGTACAGCATCCGGTCGCCCTCGTAGATGCAGTCCACCGGGCATTCGTCGATGCAGGCGCGGTCCTTGACGTCCACGCAGGGAAGGGCGATCACGTACGTCACGGAGTCAGTCTAGTTGCTCGCTGTCGATGTCTCGCCGCGCAGCGACACGATCGGGCCATGCCACCACGATCGCGACCATGAGCGGGAGGGCGATCGTCCACACCGTCCCGAGGAGGGTCTGCGGCACGACGATGGAACCGCCTGGCCCTCGCCCCGAGAAGACGAGCGTCGCCGTCATCATGCCCAGCCCCGTGCCGAGCGCGGCCCAGCGGTCGGCGGTCAGCAGCCGGACGGCCAGGAGCAGAGCGCCGGAGCCGACCACGGCGAGGATCAGGCCGAGGGGGAACCACGCCAGCGCGTAGGCGTGCGCGATCGTGCCCGCCACGCCGTACACGACCCCCACCAGAAGGGCGACCACCCACGTTCCGGAGCGCGCCCACGAGAATCCCACCGCGTCAGTCTAGGTGCTGGGACTCAGTCGGCGATTCCCCACAGTCGCAGGACCGCGGCGACGACGGCCGCGGCGACCACGACGACGAGGAAGGGGGCGCGCAGCAGCAGGAGGCCCCCCGCGACGAGGACGGCGGGCACCCGCGCATCCACGATCACCTGCTGACCTGCCGCGAGGGTCTGCACCGCGACAAGGGCGGCCAGGAGGGCGACCGTCAGCAGATCGGCGATCCGCGCGGGCCGCGGAGCCTCGAGCCAGCGCGGCGGGACGAGATAGCCGAGCGTCTTGAGCGCGACGCACACGATCGAGGCGACCAGGACGGCGTTCCAAAGCGTCACGGCAGACCCTCCCACGGTTCATGGGGCCGTGCGAGCGGACCCGGTGTCGCTGTCGTCCCCGTCGCGACCGCCGGATCGTCGTCGTGTCCGAGCCAGTTGGTCCACCCCACGACGACCGCGACGGCAGCGGCGATGAGCACCGGCATCCCGGGCATGAGAACGGGAGTTAGCAGAGTCGCCACGACGGCCGCCGCCACGCCCACGACGATCGGCTGCCGGCGCCGAAGTCGCGGCCACAGCAGCGCGAGGAAGGCGGCGGCCGCGGCGGCGTCCAGCCCGTAGGAGCGGATGTCGCCCAGGACGTCCCCGAGGAGTGCGCCGGCGAGGGTGGAGAGATTCCAGCCGATCCAGATGCCGACCCCGGTCACCCAGAACCCGACCGTGCGCGCGCGGGCGGTGCGCTGGGCGAGGGCGACGGCGGTGGACTCGTCGATGGTGAAGTGCGCGGCGGCCGCGCGGCGCCAGAATCCGGTGCCGATCACCGGTGACATGCTCACGCCGTAGGCGACGTTGCGCACGCCCAGGAGCGACGCGGACGCGATGGCCGCGGGCGCCGCCGCCACGCCGCCGGCACCGATGACTCCGGCGAAGGCGAACTGCGAGCCGCCGGTGAACATCAACAGGCTCAGCAGACAGGTCTGCCAGACGTCGAGACCCGATGCGACGGCGAGGGCCCCGAACGACACGCCGTACGCACTGGTCGCCAGGGCGACGCCGAGACCCTGTCGGCCGGCCCGTCGGGCGTGGGCGTCCTCGTCGTCGATGTCGGGCAGGTGATCCATCGTTCGAATGCTACCCACGACGCACACGTGAGCCCCGTGCCACCGGACGATCGGTGGCACGGGGCTCGACGAGGTGGTCAGGCGTTGGCGTCCTGGCGCTTCAGACGCGAAGCTGCGCGGCCGCGCTCGGTGGCGTCGAGGACGACCTTGCGGATGCGCACGATCTCGGGGGTCACCTCGACGCATTCGTCGTCGCGGGCGAACTCCAGGCTCTCCTCCAGCGACAGCTGACGCGGAGGCGTCATCGACTCGAACGAGTCGGCCGTGGAGGAGCGCATGTTGGTGAGCTTCTTCTCTTTCGTGATGTTGACGTCCATGTCGTCGGCGCGCGCGTTCTCGCCGATGACCATGCCCTCGTAGACCTCCTGTGTGGGCTGGACGAAGAACGACATCCGCTCCTGCAGCGCGATGATCGCGAAGGGGGTGACCACGCCGGCGCGGTCGGCGACGATCGAGCCGTTCTGCCGGGTCACGATGTGCCCCGCCCAGTCGTCGTAGCCGTGCGAGATCGCGTTGGCGATCCCGGTGCCGCGCGTGGTGGAGAGGAACTCGGTGCGGAAGCCGATCAGGCCGCGCGACGGGACGATGAACTCCATGCGCACCCAGCCGGTGCCGTGGTTGGTCATGTTGTCCATGCGCCCCTTGCGGGCGGCCATGAGCTGGGTGATCGCGCCGAGGTACTCCTCGGGGGCGTCGATCGTCAGGTGCTCGAACGGCTCCTTCACCTTGCCGTCCTCGCCCTTGCGGGTGACGACCTGGGGCTTGCCGACCGTGAGCTCGAAGCCCTCGCGTCGCATGTTCTCGACGAGGATGGCCAGGGCCAGCTCGCCGCGTCCCTGCACCTCCCAGGCGTCCGGCCGGCCGATGTCGACGACCTTCAGCGACACGTTGCCGACGAGCTCGCGATCGAGGCGGTCCTTGACCATGCGCGCCGTGAGCTTGTGACCCTTCACCTTGCCGACCAGGGGGCTGGTGTTGGTGCCGATCGTCATGGAGATGGCGGGCTCGTCCACGTGGATCGGGGGCAGCGGGCGGACGTCGTCGGGGTCGGCGATCGTCTCGCCGATCGTGATGTCCTCGAAGCCGGCGATGGCGACGATGTCCCCCGGGCCGGCGGACTCGGCCGGGTAGCGCTCGAGCGCACGGGTCGTCAGCAGCTCGGTGATGCGCGCATTGCTCGTCGAGCCGTCCGCGCGGACCCAGGCGACCGTCTGGCCCTTCTTCAGCGTCCCGTTGAACACGCGAAGGAGCGCCAGGCGCCCGAGGAACGGGCTGGAGTCGAGGTTGGTGACCCACGCCTGCAGGGGCGCCTCGTCGTCGTAGGCGGGCGCCGGGACGTGCGCGAGGATCGCCTCGAACAGCGGCTCGAGATCGTCGTTGTCGGGCAGGTCGCCGTTGGCGGGGCGGGTGCGCGATGCCGCGCCGGCGCGACCGGATGCGTAGACCACGGGGACGTCGAGCAGGGCGTCGATGTCGAGGTCGGGGACGTCCTCGTGCAGGTCGGAGGCGAGGCCCAGGAGCAGATCGTGCGCTTCTTCTTCGACCTCGGCGATGCGCGCATCCGGTCGGTCGGTCTTGTTGACCAGGAGGATGACCGGCAGCTTCGCCTCGAGCGCCTTGCGCAGCACGAAGCGGGTCTGCGGCAGCGGTCCCTCGCTCGCGTCGACGAGCAGGACGACGCCGTCGACCATCGACAGGCCGCGCTCGACCTCGCCGCCGAAGTCGGCGTGACCGGGCGTGTCGATGACGTTGATCGTTACCGGGACGTCGGTGTGGATGCCGTTGTAGGTGATCGCGGTGTTCTTCGCGAGGATCGTGATGCCCTTTTCGCGCTCGAGGTCGTTCGAGTCCATCGCGCGCTCTTCCACGTGGGCGTGGTCGCCGAACGAGCCGGTCTGACGGAGCATCGCGTCGACCAGCGTCGTCTTGCCGTGGTCGACGTGCGCGACGATCGCGACGTTGCGGAGGTCCGGACGGAGGGCGCGCGCCATAAGGGGTTTCCTTGCAGAAATGGGGGACGATCCGGATTCGGACCGTCCCCCAGTCTACAAGGCGGCGCGTCGGCCCGCCGTGAGGGCCCTGTGGACCACCTCGCGGCGGGTCAGCCGGCGCTCTTCAGCAGCGCGGCGCGCGCCTCGCGACGCACCCGCTGCTCGTCGGGGTCCGGCACCGGGACCGCGGCGATCAGACGCTGCGTGTACGGGTCCTTGGCCCCGCGCAGGATCTGGTCGCGCGTGCCCGTCTCCACGAGCTTGCCGTGGTGCATGACGCTGATGCGGTGGGCGAGGATGTCCACCACCGCGAGGTCGTGGCTGATGAACAGGCACGCGAACTGGAGGCGCGACTGCAGCTCCTGCAGCAGGTCGAGGAAGCGGGCCTGCACCGACACGTCCAGCGCAGAGGTGGGCTCGTCGGCGATCAGCAGCTCCGGGGCCAGGGCGAGCGCGCGGGCGATGCCCACACGCTGCCGCTGTCCACCCGACAGCTCGTGCGGGAAGCGGTTGCGGTACGACGCCGGAAGCTCGACCTGGTCCAGCAGCGTCTCCACGCGCCGATCCAAGGCGTCCCCCTTGGCCTCGCCCGAGAGCAGCAGCGGCTCGCCGATGGACTGGCCGATCGGCATCCGCGGGTTCAGCGACGACGCCGGATCCTGGAAGACGATGCCCGTGCGGCGGCGGATCGCGAACAGATCCTTCTGCGACGCGTGCGAGATGTCGACGCCCACCGTGGTCAGGGTGCCGTCGGCGATCGGGAGAAGGCCGATGGCGGCGCGACCGAGGGTGGTCTTGCCCGAGCCGGACTCGCCCACCAGGCCCATGATCTCGCCGGGGTAGATCTCGAGGTCGATGTGCTCGGCGGCGCGGAACGCCGGGATGCGCCCCCGCTTGGGGTAGTCGATGGCCACGTCCTGGAACGACAGCACGGGGGTGCGGGCCTCGGCGACCGGCTCCGCCTGCGACGCGCGTTCGCGGACGGCGGCGATCACCGGCACGCTCGAGGTGTCGGTCTCGACGTGGTCGGGACCGTGCTCGACCTCTTCGAGCACCCCCAGGCCCAGGTGCGGCACCGATGCCAGCAGCTGCTGGGTGTAGGGGTGCTGCGGGGCGTGGAAGATCGCGTCGACCGTTCCGGATTCGACCACTTCGCCGTTCTTCATGACCATGATGCGGTCGGCGAGGTCGGCGACGACACCCATGTCGTGCGTGATGAGGATGATCGCCGAGTCCAGGCGCTTGTGGAGGTTGCGGAGGAGGTCGAGGATCTCGGCCTGCACCGTGACGTCCAGCGCCGTCGTGGGCTCGTCGGCGATGAGCAGCAGCGGATCGCACGAGATGGACTGCGCGATCATGGCGCGCTGACGCTGACCGCCCGACAGCTGATGCGGGTACTTGTGGAACGCCTGGTCGGGGTCGGGCATCTCGACGAGCCGGAGCAGCTCGACCGCCTTGTCCTTCGCCTCCGACGGGGCCAGCGACCGGTCGTGCGAGCGCAGCGCCTCGACGATCTGGAACCCCACGGTGTAGACGGGGTTCAGCGCGGTCATCGGCTCCTGGAAGATGACGGCGATCTCGTTGCCGCGCAGCGTCCGCAGGGTGGCGTCGTCGACGCCGCGCAGCTGACGCCCCTGCAGCGTGATCGATCCGGTGACGCGGGCGTTCTCGGGGAGGAGTCCGAGGAGGGCCATGGAGCTCGTGCTCTTGCCGGACCCGGACTCTCCCACGATTGCGAGGACCTCGCCCCGTCCCACGCGGTAGTTCATGTCGATGGCGGCCGGGTAGAACTCGCCCTCCACCCAGAAGTCGACGTTCAGTCCGTCGACCTGGAGGATCGACTCGGGGCCGGCTTCGTGCGGTGCGCGGGTGCCCGTGGTGTCAGTCATGCGGTGTGTTCCCATCTGAGAAACTTGGGGTCATGTCGTTTCAGGAGGTCGTCTACCGGCCGATGTGGGGCCGGATTCTCGCTGTCGTGACCGTCGTCGTGTGCGCCATCGGCGTTGCGGCGCTGTTCTGGGGTGATGTCGTCTCGGCGGTGCGGTACGCGTGGCCGGTGATCTTCATCGGCGCCCTGGCGTGGGCGCTGTTCTGGCGCCCGGAGCTGCGGGTGCAGGAGCACGGCATCACCGTGGTGAACGTCTTCCGCACCTACTTCGTCCCGTGGCCGGCCATCCGTGACATCCAGACGCGGTACGCGCTGACCCTCGTCACGGGCCGCCGTCGCGTGCAGGTGTGGGCGACGCCCGCTCCCGGCCGCCACCGCACGCTCGGACTTGCGAGCAAGGACTTCGACGGCGTCGGCGCGACGGCCCTGGGCGAGCACGGCTCGCTGCGCCCGAGCGACGCGGTGTCCACGCCCACGGGCAACCTGGCCCAGGTCATCCGCGGACACTGGGAGCGTCTGCGCGATGCCGGGATGCTGGCCGCCGGCGAGGATCCGGACGCCGAGACCGCGACGTGGCACACCGTGACGGCCGTCGTGCTGACGGCTCTCGCGGTGGCCACCGTCGCGGGCCTGGTGGTCTGATCGCATCGGATCAGCGTCCCGGATCGCGCGGGTCGTCCCGCTTCTCGCCCGGCTCGGCCGGGCGCGGGTCGGTGGCGCTCTCGACGTCACCGGCGAAGGCACTCTGCCCCGGGAGCGTGACGTCTCCGGCATCCGTTCGCACGGCCGCCCCCGCCTCGGGCGAGGCGTCGAGCTTGGCTGCGCGGCCGGCGCGGGCCATCGCGCGCTCGCTCGGCATCTTCTTCTGACGCGGGTCGAACGCGTCGCGCAGGCCGTCGCCGATGAAGTTGACGCACAGCGCGATGACGATGATGAAGATGCCGGGCCACCAGAACAGCCACGGCCGGGTCGAGAACGCCGCCTGGTTGTCGGAGACGATCTTGCCCAGCGAGGTGTCCGGAGACTGCACGCCGAAGCCGAGGAAGCTCAGCGCCGACTCCAGCAGGATCGCACCGGCCATGAGGAGGGTCGCGTTGACGACGATCACGCCCACCGCGTTCGGGAGGATGTGACGGAAGATGATCCGCCGGTCCCGCGCTCCGCTGACGCGTGCGGCATCCACGAATTCGCGCTCGCGCAGGGTCAGGAACTCGCCGCGCACGAGCCGGGCGAGGGTCGTCCACGCGAAGAGGCCGATCACGACGCCGAGCACCGCGGCACCGAGGCTGCCGAGCATGTTGCCGAGCACCGCACCGATGACGATGAGCGGGATCGTGATGATGACGTCGGTGAAGCGCATGAGGATCGAGTCGGTCATCTTGCGGTAGTAGCCCGCGACCGCCCCGATGACGACGCCGATGAACGTGGCGACGACACCGGCGATGACCATCACCATGAGCGACTGCTGCGCCCCGCGCATGACGACGGCGAAGATGTCGCGGCCGACCTCGTCCTGACCGAACGGGTGGTCGCCGAAGCGGATCCCGGGGCCGCCGAGGAACTGCGGGATGATGCTGAGGGTCGGCACGCCGTTGTTCAGCTTCGTCGGGATCTCGGTCCAGCTGTACTGCCACCAGCCGGGGATGCGGATCCCCCACAGGTCGACGCCGACCGAGGTGAAGGCCAGCAGCACGATGAAGGCCAGCACGATCATCGAGGTGACGGCGCCCAGGTGACGGAAGAACCGGCGCCGGACGATTTGACCCTGGCTGAGCCCCTCGGTCTCGCGCTGCTCGATCGAGATCTCGGTCTTGGCCTCATCCTCGCGGGAATCGGGCGCTTGTGTGGCGGAGGTGTTCATCAGCTCACCTTGATTCGGGGGTCGAGGGCCACGTAGACGAGGTCCGCGATCAGGTTGAATACCACGGCCAGGGTGCCGGTGACGACGAAGAAGGCCATCACGGGGTTCGGGTCCGAGACGCCGAGGGCGTCGACGAACAGCCGGCCCATGCCGGTCCAGCCGAACACCGTCTCGGTGACGACGGCGCCGCCGACCACCGCTCCCACGTCGAACGCGATGATCGTCGTGATCGGGATCAGCGCGTTGCGGAACGCGTGGCGGACCACGACCGTGCGCTGGGTGAGGCCCTTGGCGCGCGCGGTGCGGATGTAGTCCTGGTTCATCACCTCGAGCAGGCTCGCACGCGAGTAGCGGGTGTAGCCGGCGAACGAGATGAGGATGATCGCGATGGTCGGAAGCAGCAGGTGCGTGTAGAGATCGATGCCCTGCACCCAGAAGTTGCCGCCGAGGTTCGGCGTCGAGGCACCGACGGTGGCGATCGGACGACCCCGGATCCGGCTGGAGTTGGAGTAGATTGCCCAGTACGACATGTACTTGTCGAGCGCGATGAGCCCGGCCGTCAGCACGCCCACGATGATCGTGGTGCGGATGACGGGGCCACGGTCGGGGCTGCCGATGAACCAGCCGATGGCGCCGCAGACGACGATCGTCGCCGCCGCCAGCCCGACGAACACCCACAGCGTCATGCCGTTGAGGATGTAGGTCATCATCGGGAAGTACAGGGCGATGCCCAGCGCGGCCACTCCCAGCGAGCCGTAGAGCGCCTTGCGGTTGCGCAGACCGGTCGAGACGGCGGTCACGCCGAAGGCGATGCCGATGGCGAGCGCCGCGTACACGACGATGCCGATGCTCGGATCGGCGAACCACTGCGTCGCCGAGAGGTACGCCAGCACGCCGGCCGTGGCGAGCGTCGCGGCGCCGAAGACGATGCCCCGCCGCTTCCACGATCCGCCGATGAGCGACATCCACAGCACGCCGGCGATGAGCGAGGCGATCACGATGACGGGTATCGCGATGGTGGGCTCGCCCAGCCAGCCGTTGAGCTGGATGGCACCGTACTGCTTGAGGAGGACGGCCACCCAGAAGATGGGCAGCGAGAAGAAGAGGAACGAGACGAAGGTCACGGCGTAGTCGAAGCCGCTGTACTGGCGCAGGGCCGAGATGATTCCGACCGAGATGCCGAGCACGATGGCGACGACGGTGGCGATGGTCACGAGCGTCAGCGTCGACGTCAGTGCGTTCGCCAGCAGCGCGTTCACGGGCTGGTTCTGGATGCTGATGCCGAAGTCGCCGCGGAAGATGCCGCCGAGCCAGATGAAGTAGCGCAGCGGGGCGGGGACGTCGAGGTTGAGGAGCCTGGTACGCGCTTCCATCAGCTCCGCCTTGTTGGGAGCGTTGGACTGCTTGAGCTCTTCCAGGGGATCGCCCGAGAGCGAGACGAGCACGTACATCAGGAATGTCGCGGCGAAGAGCACGAAGACCGATGCGATCAATCGCCGGATGATGAATGAAGCCATGGTGTGGCAGCCTGCCTGTCGATGTGCCAGACGGCGTCCGGCGCCCCCGGGTGGAGCGCCGAGCCGCTGAAGAGAAGTCTCATGGATGGGGGTGCAGGTCCCGTGGAACCTGCACCCCCGTGTCCGGTCGCGGCGGGCTCAGCCCGACGCCACCGGCTGTGACTTACTCCTCGGTACCGGCGTCCGTCACTTCCCAGTCCCACGCGTTCCAGAAGATGGTCGGCGCGAGGATCGACGGGTCGATGTTGGTGACGCGGTCGCTGTAGGCGGTGACCTCCGGGAACTGGAAGATGGTGACTCCGTAGAAGTCCTCCCAGAGAAGGCGGTCCAGCTCCTGCTGCAGCGTGATCTGCTGCTCGGCGTCGAAGGTGACGTTGAGCTCGGAGATGATCTCGTCGACACGCTCGTTCGAGTAGTAGTTCAGGTTGTTGATGCCGTTCGTCACGAACGTCGGGAGCGAGTTGGTCACACCCAGGCTCGTCGACTGCCATCCGAACAGCGACGCGTCGTAGGCGCCGGGGGTGCCGAGCAGGCCACCCCAGTCCTCGGAACCGCAGTCGGTGACCTCGAAGCCGGCCTCGTTGGCCGACTGCTGGATGAGAGCGAACTCGTTCACGCGACGGGGGTTGTTCGACGCGTAGAGGATGCAGACCTCGGTGTTGGTGACACCGGAGTCCTCGAGCAGCTGACGAGCGCCCTCGATGTCGACCTCGGCGTAGTCGGCCGAGGTGTTGTTCGCGGCGGACTCGTCGTAGCCCTCGGCACCGGGGACGAACAGCTGCGAGTCACGGAGGATCGCGTCGTCGCCGATGATCGGCTCGATGAGGGTGGTGACGATCTCCTGACGGGGGATCGTCTTCATGAACGCCTCACGGACCTGCGGGTTGGAGAAGATGTTCTCCGGGTTGCGGCCCTGGTCGAACTGCAGGTCGACGTGCTCGTACGTGCCACCGAGGCCGGTGCTCACCGTGATGCCGTCGATGCCCTCGAGCGCGTCGGTGATGTCGGCGGTCGCCTGCGGCTGGATGATGTCAACCTCGCCGTTCTCGAGCGCCTGGACAGCAGCCAGCGGGTCGGGGATGAAGCGGATCGTGATCTCCTCGATGTTCGGGGAGTTCTCGCCGGCGTACTCCGGGTTCGCCGTGAGGGTCACGAACTGGTCAGCCTGGTAGTCGCTGATCATGTACGGGCCGCTCGCGGTGACGAGCTCGGTGTCGTCGGGCATCGACGTGAAGTTGAAGCCGCCGTTCCAGAACGCGGACATCGCGGCCAGGGCCTCGGCGTCCTCGGACTCGATCGCGTCGAGCACGGCCTGCTTGGCCTCTTCGTTGTCCTCGATCTCGAGCGACTTCTTCGCGATGATGTGCGCGGGAAGCGGCGACGAGAAGACGAGCTCCCAGTCCACGAAGGGCTGGTCGAAGGTCATCGTGATGGAGCGCCCGTCCTCGCCGATCTCCGGCGTCTCGGTGACCAGGCCCATGCCCGACTCGGGCGTGGCGCCGGAGTCGAAGTAGACGATGTCCTCGGGGAACGCGTCGGTGAACTCACCGGTCTCGGGGTCGGTGAACTCGCCCGGGTCGAAGTCCGGGGTGTCCAGCGCACGCGAGAGCGCAGCCCAGTTGAGCATGAGGTCGGCAGCGTCGATCGGGGTGCCGTCGGACCAGTTCACGCCCTCGTTGACGGTGTAGGTCACCGTCAGGGGGTCTTCGCTGACCAGCTCGTACGTGCCGAACGAGGTGTTCTTCACGAGCTCGGGCGTGTTGTTGTAGTAGTTGAAGCCGTCCAACACCAGGTAGTTGATGTTGTTGTTGGCTGTGGCGTTGCCGAACGACGTGTTGCCGTTCATCGAGTAGAACGCCTGGTTCCACGCTGCTGTGATCGAGGAGCCCTCGACGAGCCCCGAATCGTCGCCACCGTCGGTGTCAGAGCCACCGGCGGCGCATCCGGAGATCACGAGTGCGCCGACTGCGGTGAATCCCACCGCAGTCAGGATGCGCTTCATTCTCACTATTCCTCCTGTGCAAGGTTGTGCGCGCACGAGGCCATGGTTGGACCCCGGCGCGCGGATAGACACACCCTAAGCACGCGTGTGTCGGATGGTCAAAAGTCCGAACGAAAACGTTACATAGCCTTAACTCAGGGCAGACGACGTGTGACAATCTGACAAGATGAACGGCGATTCCGGCGCGGCCGATGTGAGGTTTCCCACGACCTCCCCGCGCGCCCGCACGTGGTGGGAGATCGGCATCGTCCTGGCGGTCACGGTGGGCCAGTCCGCGGTGTACAGCGTGCTGTCGTTCGTGCGCTCGATCCAGCGCGCGCTCGAGCAGAACGCCTCGCTCGGCGACCAGCAGGCCCGCCTGAACCCGTCGCGCGACACGCAGGCGCTGTGGGACCTCGTCTATCAGCTGCTCGACATCTTCTTCTCGCTGGCGCTGGTCGCCCTCGTCCTCTACCTGCTGTGGGAGCCGGGGACGAACGTCCTCAAGCGCATCGGCCTGGACGTCGGCCGCTTCGGCTCGGACGCCGCGCGCGGCATCCTTCTGGTCCTGGCAATCGGGGTGCCGGGACTCGCCCTGTACGTCGTCGGCAGGATGCTGGGCCTCACCGTCGCCGTCGTGGCGTCTCCCCTGGACGCCGCCTGGTACACCGTTCCGCTCCTGCTCCTGTCGGCGGTGCGGGCGGGCCTGGTCGAGGAGGTCATCCTCCTCGGCTACCTCTTCGACCGGCTGCGGCGCGTCGGGTGGTCGTGGTGGACCATCATCCTCGCGACGGCCGGGCTGCGCGCGGCCTACCACGCGTATCAGGGCGTGGGTTCGATCATCGGGAACTTCGTCATGGGCGTGGTGTTCGGGTGGTGCTACCGCCGTTGGGGCCGGGTGATGCCGCTCGTGATCGCCCACACCGTGATCGACGTGATCGCCTTCGTCGGCTACCCCCTCGCCGCCGCCCTCTTCCCCGCCGTCTTCACCCCACCCCGACCCCGACCCTCCCCTCCTCGTCGCCCTCCCCCTGACGCCCCCTTCGGTTCCGCGAAAGCGGCCGACACTGCCGTGGATCTCGGACGGCACCGGCATCCGGCCGTCGGGTTGGCCGCGGCCGATGCCGCGCTCCGGCTCGAGGCAGATCTGAGCCGAGAGGCCCTACAGGGCGTGAACGAGGGTCGCCGGAGCAGTCGCGGCCGCAATCTGGCACGGTGGCCGCTCTCGCGCGCGACCGCCGATGCCGAGACAGCGCTCGAGTCTGTCAGCCGGGCGGTGATCGAGTGGCTCGGCTTTCCGCCCCCGGACCTGCAGGTCTCCTTCGTGTCGACCGACGACGTCGTCGACCGGTCCGACATGTTCTGGCCCGAGATCGGGCTCGTCGGCGAGAGCGACGGAGACCTGAAGTACGACGGCCGGTACGGCGACGCGCGCGCCGTGCTTCGCTCCCAGTCCGAACGCGACCGGCGCCTGCGCGCGCAGCCGCGGGTGCGCAATCTGGTCCACTGGGGATGGACCGATGCGACGCGCGTCGACCCGTTGCGCAGCATCCTCATCGGTGTCGGTCTGCGTCAGCGGGAGCCGGAGCATCCGGCGCACCTATACTCGCTGCGCCGGGCGCTCGCGCCGCATCCGCCGCACCGCACCGCGTGACCCTCCCGCCCGTGCCCCGCGCCCCCGCCCCGCGCCGGTCCGCGAAAGTACATCTGGCGGACGAAACCCCGGGCGCACCCCGCACCCTCATCCGCCAGATGTACTCTCGCGGTCAAGGGAGAGCCGCGAGAGGCTAGGCGAAGGCCTCGATCGGGGGGCAGGCGCACACGAGGTTTCGGTCGCCGTAGGCCTGGTCGATGCGGCGGACCGGGGGCCAGTACTTGGTGCGTACGAGCGAGCGCACGGGATAGACCGCCTCGGCACGGGTGTACGGATGCGTCCATTCGCCCTCGATCGCCGCCGACGCGGTGTGCGGGGCGTTCACCAGGGGGTTGTCGTCCGCCGGCCACTCCCCCGCGGCGACCCGCGACGCCTCGGCGCGGATCGCGATCATCGCCTCGACGAAGCGGTCGATCTCGCCCAGGTCCTCCGACTCGGTGGGCTCGACCATGAGGGTGCCCGCCACGGGGAACGACATCGTCGGCGCGTGGAAGCCGTAGTCGATGAGCCGCTTGGCCACGTCGTCGACGGTCACACCCGTCTCCTCCCGCAGCGGTCGCAGGTCGAGGATGCACTCGTGCGCGACCAGCCCGCCCTCGCCGGCGTACAGCACCGGGTAGTGGTCCTTCAGCCGGAAGGCGATGTAGTTCGCCGCGAGCACGGCGGCAGCCGTCGCATCGCGCAGCCCGTCGACGCCCATCATCCGCACGTACGCCCACGAGATGGGCAGGATGCCGGCCGAGCCGTGCGGAGCCGACGAGACCGGTCCGCCCTCGAACACTCCCCCGGCGTGGTCGCGACGCTGCGCGAGGGGGTGGCCGGGCAGGTGCGGCGCGAGGTGCGCCTTCGCCGCCACCGGACCGACACCCGGACCGCCCCCGCCGTGCGGGATCGCGAAGGTCTTGTGCAGATTCAGGTGCGACACGTCTCCGCCGAGATCGCCGAAGCGGGCGTACCCCAGCAGCGCGTTCAGGTTCGCCCCGTCGACGTACACCTGCCCGCCGGCGTCGTGCACGGCCTGGGTGATCTCGAGCACGTCGTGCTCGTACACCCCGTGCGTCGAGGGGTAGGTGATCATGAGCGCCGCGAGCGACGTCGCGTGGGCGGCGATCTTCGCCCGCAGATCGTCGAGGTCGACGTTGCCGGCCTCGTCGCAGGCGACGACGACGACCTTCATGCCCGCGAGCACCGCCGAGGCGGCGTTCGTGCCGTGCGCCGACGACGGGATGAGGCACACGGTCCGGTCGGTGTCGCCGTTGGCGCGGTGATATCCGCGGATGGCGAGCAGGCCCGCGAGCTCGCCCTGCGACCCGGCGTTCGGCTGCAGCGAGACGGCGTCGTACCCCGTCACCTCGGCGAGCCAGACCTCGAGCTGCTCGATCATCGCGAGATACCCGCGCACATCCGCCTCGGGGGCGAACGGGTGCACGCGCGAGAACTCCGGCCACGACACCGCCGCCATCTCGGTCGCGGCGTTGAGCTTCATGGTGCACGAGCCGAGCGGGATCATGCCGCGGTCCAGCGCGTAGTCGCGGTCGGCCAGCTGTTTGAGGTAGCGCATCATGGCCGTCTCGGAGCGGTGCGAGCTGAACACCGGGTGCGTGAGGAACGCCTCGTCGCCGCGCCGCAGCTGCGCCGCGACGCCGGCCAGAGCGGATGCCGCACCGTACGGCACGGCGCGCTCGCCCTGTTCGCCGCCGCCCGACACCTCGGCCTCGGGCAGGCCGAACGCCCAGGCGATCGCGGCGAGGTCCTCGGCCGTCGTGGTCTCGTCCACCGATACGCCGACCGTGGCGTCGTCGGCCCAGAACAGCTGGTACCCGCGCTCTCGTGCACGCTCGATGACCCGTCGCGCCGGGCCCGGGGTCGACACCCGGAGCGTGTCGAAGAACGCGTCGGTGCGCAGCGAGAGCCCGTAGGAGCGCAGCCGCTCGGCGAGGGCCTCGGCCTTCTGCGCCACCTCCGTGGCGATGCGGGTGAGGCCGTCCGGCCCGTGATACACCGCGTACATGGCGGCCATGACGGCCAGCAGCACCTGCGCCGTGCAGATGTTGGACGTGGCCTTCTCGCGGCGGATGTGCTGCTCGCGGGTCTGCAGCGACAGCCGATAGGCGGGGTGCCCCTCGGCGTCCTGCGAGACGCCGACGAGTCGGCCGGGCAGCTGGCGCTCGAGGCCCTGGCGGACGGCCATGTACCCGGCGTGGGGTCCCCCGAAGCCCAGGGGCACGCCGAAGCGCTGGGTGGTGCCGACGGCGACGTCGGCGCCGAACGAGCCGGGCGAGCGCAGCAGTGTGAGGGCGAGCAGGTCGGCGGCGACCACGGCGAGCCCGCCGGCGACGTGCGCGGCGTCCACCACGCCACGGGGGTCCCAGACCTCGCCGGATGCGCCCGGATACTGCACGAACACGCCGAACAGCTCCTCGGGCAGCGTCGCTCCGCGCGCGAGGTCGCGCTCGACGATCTCGATGCCCAGGGCCGCGGCCCGGTGCACGAGCAGCGCCTTGGTCTGCGGCAGCGCGTCGGCGTCGACGACGAACACGTTCGAGGCCGCCTTCGATGCACGGCGGGCCACCAGCATCCCCTCGACGACGGCCGTCGACTCGTCGAGCATCGACGCGTTGGCCGTGGCGAGTCCGGTGAGATCGGTCACCATCGTCTGGAAGTTGATGAGCGCCTCGAGACGCCCCTGCGATATCTCGGGCTGGTACGGGGTGTAGGCGGTGTACCACGACGGGTTCTCGAGCACGTTCCGCGCGATCACCGACGGGGTGAACGTGTCGTAGTAGCCCAGCCCGATCATCGGCCGGGCGGCGCGGTTCTGCGAGGCGAGCGCGCGCAGCTCGGCGAGGGCCTCGGCCTCGGTCGCGGCGGCCGGAATGTCGCTCGTCGAGCGGGCGTCCACCTGAATGGATGCCGGAACGGCGCGTCGCACGAGGGCGTCGACGTCGTCGTAGCCGAGGGCGTCGAGCATGACGCGCTGCGCGTCGGCGTCGAGGCCGATGTGCCGGGCGGCGAAGGTGCCGCCCGCGACCGATCCGGACCCGCTCACGCGTCCCCGCCGGTGAGTTCGACGTAGGCGGCACGATCCATGAGACCCTCCACCGCGGTCGGGTCGACGGTGATCTTCAGCAGCCACCCGTCCCCGTAGGGCGACGAGTTCACCAGCGACGGGTCGTCGACGGCGGCGTCGTTCGTCTCGGCGACCTCGCCGGTGAGCGGCGCGTACAGTTCGCCGACGGACTTCGTCGACTCGATCTCGCCGCACACCTCGCCCGCCGTGACGGCCGAGCCGGTGGACGGGAGCTCCACGAACACGACGTCGCCGAGCTTGTCGGCGGCGTAGTCGGTGATGCCGACCGTGGCGGTGGTGCCGTCGAGGGCCACCCACTCGTGCTCAGCGGTGTACTTGAGGCTGTTGAGATCGGTCACTTCTTCCTCCGGTAGAAAGGCGGGGCGGTCACGGTCGCGGGGATGCGGGTTCCGCGCACGTCGAGATAGAGCACGGTGCCGGCGGCGGATGCCGCGGGGGCGACGAAGGCCATGGCGATGGGGTGGCCGAGGGTCGGGCTGAGCGCGCCGGAGGTGACCTCGCCGACGCGCGACGCGTCCGGCCCGTCCCCGTCGAAGACGCCGTACCCGGCGCGTCCGGCTCGGCGCCCCTCGGCGACGAGCCCGACGAGGACGGGCGCGTCCGTGAGGTCGCGCCCGGCGAGCGCGGCCTTGCCGACGAAGTCGTCCTCGTCCATCGCGACGACCCGGCCGAGGCCCGCCTGGGCGGGGGCGATGTCGCGCGTCAGCTCGTGGCCGTAGAGGGGCATGCCGGCCTCGAGGCGCAGGGTGTCGCGCGCGGCCAGGCCCGCCGGCACCAGCCCGAGCGGTTCGCCGGCGCGGAGCAGGGCGTCCCACAGCGCCTCGGCGTGGGTGACGGGCACGAGCAGCTCGAAGCCGTCCTCGCCGGTGTAGCCGGTGCGGCACACGAGCACACCGGTCTCGTCGAACGACGCGCTGGTCGTGGCGTAGTACGGCACGTCTGCGAGCGGTCGCTGCCACCCCGTCAGCTCGGGCGTCGCCTCGAGGACCGCCCGCGCCGCCGGACCCTGCACGGCGAGCAGGCCGTAGCCGTCCGAGACGTCCTCGACGCGGGCATGCGTGCCGGGGATGAACGCGAACGACCCGTCCTGGCCGGTGAGGGGCGGCGGCGGCGGGAACATCGCGACCCGCTCGGCGAGGGCTTCGGCGACCGCGTCGCGATTACCTGCGTTGGCGATGACGAGGTAGCGGTCGTCGGCGAGGCGGTAGACGATCACGTCGTCGATGATGCCGCCGTCGGCCGCCAGCACGAGCGAGTACTTCGCCCTGCCCTCGGCGAGCGCCGAGAGCCGGCCGGCGAGCGCGTAGTCGAGGAACGCCCCGGCGTCTGATCCGGTGACGAGGAACTCCGCCATGTGCGAGATGTCGAACAGTCCTGCGCTCTCGCGGACGGCCTTGTGCTCGGCCAGGTCGGAGGAGTAGCGCACCGGCATGAGCCAGCCGCCGAAGTCCGTGAACGAGGCGCCGAGCGCTTCGTGGCGCCCACGCAGCGGCGTGGAGCGAGGGTCTGGCATGAGTTCTCCCGTCGGTCGGGCAGGCGCGGGTCCGCGCCTATCGAACTCCCCCTCTGTCATGGGCCTGAGAGTTTCGCATCGGCATCCGTTCGTCAAGGGGATGCCGGTGCTTTCACCGTCGGCGGATGTCGAAGACATCTCTTTCCAGAGTGGCCCGACCTCAGCGGTACGCGTACCTGAGAGATTGGCGGGGAGGCTTGCTCCTTCGGTGCCCGGCGTAGCGCCGGGGCTCTCCCGCAGAGGTCATCGAGCCGGTTCTGTTGCTGTTCAGTTGCGGGGCCAGCATAGCGCCCCCGACCGTCACGACGTGCAGGCGCCCGTCGACACCGGCTGCTCGAACGCGTCCGCCTGGGCGAGGACGGGCAGCAGCTCGGCCGTCGTCATCGCGTAGCCGACCTCGCGGCCGTCGTCCGCCCGTGCGAACACCACGCCCGCGACGTCGCCGTCGGTGGTCAGCAGCGGGCCGCCGGAGTTGCCCGGCACGACCTGCGCCTGCAGCGCGTAGATCTCGCGTGGGGCGCTGGCGTCCTCGTAGATGTCCGGCACGGGCGCCGAGGTGGCGGACAGGACGCGGGCGGGGCCCGACGAGAACGGGCCGCCGTACGGGTAGCCCTGCACGACCGCCGACGCACCCGGCTCCAGCGGTTCGGTGATGCCGAGAGCGGCCGCATCCAGATCGTCGATCTCGATGACGGCGAGGTCGTCGACCGGATCGAAGTAGACCACGCGGCCCTCGCGGGCGGCGCGGCCGGGGAGCTCGACCACCGGTGCGTCGACCCCTGCCACGACGTGCGCGTTGGTCACGACGAGGTCGGGAGCCGCGACGAACCCGCTGCCCGTGGAGCTCGTCCCGCAGGCGTACGCCACGCCCGAGATACGTCCGACCGAGGCCGCTGCGGCCTCGAGACGCGGTGAATCCAGCGCGATGGCCGGCAGGGGTCCGGTCTCGGTCTCGGGGGCGAGGAGACCGCCCAGACGTGGAATGCCCTCGTCGAGGACTGCGGCCCGCAGCTGCGCGAGTGTGGTCTGCACGGGCCGGGGGGTCAGCGAGTCGATCGTGCGCAGCACCGTCGATGAGCCGATCGCGGGCGCCACCACCGGCATCCCGGTCGCGACGAGTCCCTGCCCGACGAACGAGGCGGCGAGCGCGGCGATCACGACGCTCGCGGCGCCGCCGAGGAGGCGCTCGAAGCCGCGGAGGGGGGTGCGGTCGACGCCGCGCCGCAGGGCCATGCCGATGCCGCCGCCGATCGCCATGCCGACCACCAGGAGCAGCAGGGTGCCGCCGATGACGACGAGGGGCCGCCACTGCTGAGTGGGCAGGGCGTCGTTGACCAGTGGGATGGCCCAGAGGGCGGCGAACGCGCCGCCGACGAGACCCAGCAGGGATCCGAGGCTGGCGAGCAGCCCGCGCTGGAGACCTGCCAGCAGAGCGACGACGAGGATGACGATCAGAACGATGTCGATCACCTGCACGGGGGCTCCTTCCGGGGAGGGCCACCCTACGGCGCGCGACTGGGAGAACGACGCGAACGTCACGCGTTTGACCTTCTGGTCACCATGACACTAAGATCGGTCGCAGGAGTTAGAGTCACCATGACACGAACCAGCACGATCAGCCACGGCATCCCCGTCGCGTCCGCCGACGGCGACGCGACGCGCGTCGCCGTGTCCACGGTCATCTTCACGCTCCGCCGCGACCCCGACGGCGACCGCCCCGAGCTCGCCCTGCCCCTCGTCCGTCGCACGCGCGACCCCCACGAGGGCTCGTGGGCGCTGCCGGGCGGCTGGCTGGACGTCGACGAGGGACTGGACGCCGCGGCATCCCGGACCCTGGCCGAGACGACGGGACTGGAGCCGAGCTACCTCGAACAGCTGTACGCCTTCGGCGCCGTCGACCGCTCCCCCACCCGCGTCGTGTCGATCGTGTACTGGGCGCTGCTGCGCGCCGACGAGGCGGCCGCCGCGGCCGCGGAGGAGAACGTGTCGTGGTTCGATGCGACATCTCTTCCGCGCCTGGCGTTCGACCACAACGACATCGTCGACTACGCCCTGTGGCGCCTGCGGAACAAGGTCGGCTACAGCCGCATCGCGCACGGACTGCTCGCCGACGAGTTCACGCTCGCCGAGCTGCGCGAGGTGTACGAGTCGATCCTCGGCAAGCGGCTCGACCCGGCGAACTTCCGCCGTCAGGCCGAGAACTCCGGCACCCTCATCCCCACCGACCGCTTCCGCACCGGAAGCCACCGCCCCGCGCGGCTGTACCGCTACGACCGGGATGTCGAGCTCGCCGACCGCGGGCCGCTCTCGGCGCGCCATTGACCCGAACCGCCACGGCCACCGCCCCACCCGAACAGAGAACCCCATGACCGCCGTCAACATCTCCCTCACCCCGCACCCCGGAGTCGACCCGTCGGTCGACCACGAGATCCAGGCGATCGTCCGCGGCGCCTCGACCACCGAGACCTGCAACACCGACCTCGCCGCCGGTCCGTGGGACTTCGACACACGCCCGGGCTATGGCCCCGGCGCATCGATGGGCGATGTGATCCCCACCGGCGCCCCCCGCCAGGGTGAGCTGCCGCGCGAGTACCGCGAGGCCGACGACGCCGAGCTCGACGATCGCATCCGCGCCGCCAAGGCCCTCCTCGGGGACCGGGTCGTCGTGCTGGGTCACTTCTACCAGCGCGAAGAGGTCGTCCGTCACGCTGACTACGTGGGCGACTCCTTCCAGCTCGCCGGCGCCGCGAAAGCACATCCCGAGGCCGAGGCCATCGTGTTCTGCGGCGTGCACTTCATGGCCGAGACCGCCGACCTGCTCTCGCAGCCGGAGCAGGCCGTCATCCTCCCCAACCTGGCCGCGGGATGTTCGATGGCCGACATGGCCGACATCGACCAGGTCGAGGACTGCTGGGAGCAGCTCGAGGAGCTGTACGGCGACATGACCGCCGTGGATGCCGAGGGGAGGGTGCCCGTCATCCCGGTGACGTACATGAACTCCTCCGCGGCGATCAAGGGCTTCGTGGGCCGTCACGGCGGCATCGTGTGCACCTCGTCGAACGCGCGCACCGTCCTGGAATGGGCCTTCGCTCGGGGCCGCAGGGTGCTGTTCTTCCCCGACCAGCACCTCGGCCGCAACACCGCGAAGGCGATGGGCGTGCCCGTGGAGCAGATGCCGATGTGGAACCCGCGACGTCCCCTCGGCGGGGCCGACGAGGATGCGCTGCACGACGCGCGCGTCATCCTGTGGCACGGGTTCTGCTCGGTCCATCGCCGCTTCACCGTCGACCAGATCGCCGCCGCCCGCACCGCGCACCCGGGCGTCCGCGTCATCGTGCACCCGGAGTGCCCGATGGAGGTCGTCGACGCCGCCGACGAAGCGGGCTCGACCGACTACATCCGCCGGGCCATCGAGGGCGCGACCGAACCGACCACGTTCGCGATCGGCACCGAGGTCAACCTCGTGCAGCGGCTGGCGGCGCAGCATCCGCAGCATGAGATCTTCTGCCTCGACCCGGTCGTCTGCCCCTGCTCGACGATGTACCGCATCCACCCCGGATACGTCGCGTGGGTGCTCGAGTCGCTGGTCCGCGGTGAGGTCGTCAACCGCATCACCGTCCCGGCCCATGTCGCCGACCCCGCGCGGGTCGCGCTCGAGCGGATGCTGGCCGCCAAGCCGCCGGCCGGACGACTCGAGCCGGGCGGAGCTCCCGGTCCGGTCGCGACCGCCGCCGGAGCGCCGGCATGACCTCCCCCGCCGCCGTGCACGCCGTGGTCGTCGGCAGCGGCATCGCGGGGCTCACGGTCGCGCTGCACGCCGTAGCGCACGGCTGCCGCGTGACCCTCGTCACCAAGGATGTGCTCGAGCACGCGAACACGCGATACGCGCAGGGCGGGATCGCCGGCGTGATGTTCGACGACGACAGCGTCGCCGATCACGTGCGCGACACCCTCGCGGCGGGCGCCGGTCTCAGCGACCCCGCCGCCGTCGACGTGCTCGTCGGCGAGGGCCCGGAGCGCATCCGCGAGCTGATCGCCCTGGGGGTCGAGTTCGACCGCAGTGCCGGCGGCGACTTCGTGAAGGGGCTCGAAGCCGCCCACTCCTACCCGCGCATCCTGCACGCCGGAGGCGATGCGACCGGGACCGCCATCGAACGGTCGCTCGTGGCACGGCTGCGGGCCAGCGACGCCGACGTGATCGAGCACGCGTTCGTGGTCGACCTCGTCCTGGATGCCGGCCGGGCCGCCGGTGTGGAGCTGCTGGTCGGCGAGCGCGCGGCATCCGGAGCCGACTCGGGTCGCCCGGGCACCCGCCGCACGATCTCCGCCGATGCCGTCGTCCTCGCTTCGGGCGGCGCCGGCGAGCTGTACGCGTTCTCGACCAATCCGACGGTGGCCACCGGCGACGGCATCGCCGCGGCGCTGCGGGCCGGAGCGGCCGTGGCGGACCTGGAGTTCTTCCAGTTCCACCCGACGATCCTGGCCGTCGGGGAGCCCTTCCTGGTGTCGGAGGCCGTCCGCGGCGAAGGCGCGGTGCTCATCGACGACACCGGACGACGGTTCGCGTTCGATGACCATCCCGACGGCGAACTGGCCCCGCGCGACGTCGTCGCGCGCTCGATCGCCCGCGCGATGCAGCGTCAGGGCGGCCGTCCGGTCCGCCTGGACGCGACCGGCCTGCATTCGGCCGATGCCGACGAGCGCGCACGATTCCTGGCCGAGCGGTTCCCCACGATCGACCGCGCGGTGCGCGAGCGCGGATTGGACTGGGCGCGCCGGCCGGTTCCGGTCGCCCCCGCCGCGCACTATCTGATGGGTGGCGTCGCGACCGACCTGTGGGGTCGCTCCAGCATCCCCGGCCTCTACGCCGTCGGCGAGGTCGCGCGCACCGGCGTCCACGGCGCGAATCGGCTCGCGTCGAACTCCCTGCTCGAAGGCGCCGTGTTCGGCGCGCGCGCCGGCGACGTGATCGCCGCCGACGTCCTCTCACGTCACTGGCCGGATGCCGCCACGAGCGCCGCGGCACCGGTCGCGGTGCGGGGCGTGGAAGCGACGGCCGGCGTCGTGCCGTTCTCGCGGAAGGCCCTGCAGCGACTGCTCTGGGAGCACGCCGGCCTCGTCCGCGACGAGGCCGGGCTCGCTCGCGCCGCCGCGCAGCTCGCGCTGTGGCGCTCCACCCGCCGTCGCCCCTCATCCGAGTCCGCGTTCGAGGACGAGAACCTCCTCCTGGTCGCCGAACACCTCGTGGCCGCCGCCCGCGCGCGGACGAGGTCCGCCGGTGCCCACTTCCGACGAGACGACCCCACCGCCATGACGCTCACGAAGGGAGCCGCCTGATGCTCACCCGCACCACCATCGACCGCGTCGTCGCCGTCGCTCTCGACGAGGACGCGCCCTGGGGCGACATCACCGCCGAATCGCTCATCCCCGCCGACGCCCGCGCACACGCCGAGCTGGTCGCCCGCGAAGAGGGCGTCTTCAGCGGCGGCGAGGTGTTCGCCGCCGCGTTCCGCCTCACCGACCCCGCCGTCGAGGTCGACCTCCTCGTGCGCGACGGCGAGCGGTTCACAGTCGGCGACGTCCTCGCGGCGGTCTCGGGACCCGCCCGCGCGGTGCTCACGGCCGAGCGCGTGGGGCTCAATTTCGTGCAGCGCATGTCGGGCATCGCCACACTGACCGCCCGGTACGTCGCCGAGGTCGCCCACACCGGCGCCCGTATCGTCGACACGCGCAAGACGACGCCCGGCCTTCGCGCCTTCGAACGCCACGCCGTCGTGAGCGGCGGGGGGCACAACCACCGTCACTCCCTTTCCGACGCGGTGATGGCCAAGGACAATCACCTCGCCGTCCTGACCGAGCGCGGTCTCTCGGTGACCGCTGCGCTGCAGGGGGCGATCGCCCGCCTGCCGCACACCACCCACGTCGAGGTCGAGGTCGACCGGCTCGATCAGATCGATGCGGTGCTCGCCGCGGGGATCGGCACGATCATGCTCGACAACTTCTCTCTCGAAGACCTCCGCGCCGGCGTCGAGCAGATCGGGGGGCGTGCCATCGTCGAGGCCTCCGGCGGCGTCACGCTGCACACCGTGCGTGCGATCGCCGAGACGGGAGTGGACGTCATCTCGGTGGGGGCGCTCACCCATTCCGCGCCGGCGCTCGATCTCGGACTCGACATCCGTCTCGACGACTCCCGCACACCCGTCGCCCTCTGACCCCCGCCCATGCTGTACCTCGACAACGCCGCGACGACGCCCGTCCGTCCCGAAGTGCTCGAGGCCATGGCCCCCTACCTCGCCCGCACCTTCGGCAATCCCTCCAGCCATCACACGGTCGGCGAGGCCGCGGCGGCCGCCCTCGCGGACGCTCGCGCCCGTGTCGCGCACGTGCTGGGGATGCGTCCGGCCGACATCGTCCTCACCTCGGGCGGCACGGAGTCCAACAATCTCGCCGTGAAGGGCCTCGTCGTCGCCGCCGTCACGGGACCCCGCGCGGTGCGCCCGGGCCACCTCGTCACTTCCCCGATCGAGCACGAATCCGTGCTCGCCTCGGCCGATCACCTCGCCCGCATCCACGGGGTCGACGTCTCGCTCGTGCCGGTGGATCCGGGTGGACGCTGGCATGCGGATGCCGTCGCGGAGGCGATCCGTGCCGACACCGTCCTGGTGAGCTTCGGCTACGCCAACAACGAGATCGGCACCGTGCAGGACGTCGCGGCCATCGCGGCGGCCGTCCGCACGGCCGCCGGGGACCGCCGCATCCCGGTGCACATCGACGCCGTGCAGGCGGCCGGGTGGCTGCCGCTGTCGGCACGGGAGCTCGGCGTGGACGCGATAACCGTCGCCGGCCACAAGATCGGCGCGCCGAAAGGCACCGGCGTGCTGGGAGTGCGCTCCCGCCTTCCGCTGGAGCCCGTCCTGCACGGCGGCGGACAGCAGCAGGGGCGGCGCGGCGGCACGGAGGACGTCGCCGGCGCCGTCGCCCTCGCCACCGCCCTCGAACTGGCCGAGGCCGAGCGGGATGAGGCGAGCCGCCGCGTCGGGGCCTGGCGGGACGCGTTCATCGCCCGGGTGCTCGCCCTCGTTCCCTCGTCTCGTCTCACCGGCGATCCGGTGCATCGTCTCGCGGGCACGGCCAGCTTCACCTTCGCGGGCACGAGCGGCGAAGCCGTCCTGCTCGAGTTGGAGCGACGAGGGGTCGTGTCCTCGAGCGGCTCGGCCTGCGCGGCCGGCAGCGACGAGCCCTCGCACGTCCTCACCGCGCTGGGCATCGACGCCGAAGTCGCCCGGACCGCGGTGCGCTTCACGCTCCCCCGTTCGCTCGCCCAGCCGCTCGACGCCGTCGCGGACGCGGTGGCCGCCTCCGTGGCAGCGGTACGATCGGACGGGTGACCCCGACGCCCGCACCCGTCGTCACGATCATCGTCCCCGGATACGATGTGGGACCCTGGGCGGCGGAGGCCCTCTCCTCCCTCGAGGCGCAGACGCTCCCGACGTGGCGGGCCCTTCTCGTGGACGACGCGTCCACCGACGACACCGGACGCATCTTCGCGGACGCGGCCGCGCGCGACGAGCGCTTCCGCCTCATGCGGCACGACGCGCGCCGCGGCCTCGGCGCCGCGCGCAACACCGCACTCGACCTCGTCGACACGCCGTTCGTCGGATTCCTCGACGCCGACGACCGCATGCGCCCCCGTGCCCTGGAGCGGCTCGTCGACTCCCTGGACGCCTCGGGAAGCGACGTCGCCGTCGGCGCGTACGTCCGACTGCGGCCCGATGGCGCCGGCGGTTACACCCCGGGAACGGTCCAGCCGTGGGTGCGCTCGGCGACCGACCCCGTCCGCACCGGAACCTCGCTGCGGGAGCATCCTCAGGTCGCCGGCAACATCGTGGCGTGGTCGAAGGTGAGCCGCATCGATCTGTGGCGACGGGCGGGCCTGCGCTTCCCCGTCGGCAAGGCCTACGAGGACCAGGTCGTCGCGCAGCTGCTGTACGCCCACGCGCGCGGGATCGACGTCGTCCCCGACGTCGTCGTGGAGTGGCGGGAACGCGCCGACGGCTCGTCCATCACCCAGCACCGCGAGCGGCTTGACGTGCTGAACGACTACCTCGAGGCGCTCGAGGCGGGTATCGGGGTGCTCGACGCTTCCGGCCACACCGCCGCCGCGCGGGCGCGGGTCGACCTGATCCTGGCGATGGACCTGCCGCCGCTGGTCACGATCGCGCGCACGCACCCCGACACCCGGTACCGTCGGGCGCTGGGCGCCTTCGTGCGACGACTCGCGGACCGCGGGGGTGCACCGGACGGCGACGTCGCTCCGGCCCTGCTGTGGTGAGGACCCGATCTCAGGATGCCGCGGACTCCGCCGCCTTCTCCGCCTCGAGGATGCGGCTGGCCGCGAGCTGCTCCGCCGCGAGGTCTGCGTAGAGCCCCCCGGCTGCGAGGAGTTCGGCGTGGGTTCCTGATTCGACGATGCGCCCCGCCTCCACGACGTGGATGATGTCGGCGCCGATGATGGTCGACAGCCGGTGCGCGACCGTGAGGGTCGTGCGGCCGCGGGCGGCGGCATCCAAGGCCTCCTGCACGACGCGTTCCGAGACGGTGTCGAGGGCGGAGGTCGCCTCGTCCAACAGCAGCACCGGCGGGTCCTTCAGCAGCACGCGCGCGATGGCGATCCGCTGCTTCTCCCCGCCCGAGAGCCGGTACCCGCGCTCGCCGACGACGGTGTCGTACCCCCGCTCGAATCCCTCGATGACGTGGTGGATGTTCGCGGCCCGGCACGCGGCGGCGACCTCTTCATCGGTGGCGTCGGGCTTGGCATAGCGGAGGTTCTCGCGGATGGTCGCGTGGAAGAGGTACGTCTCCTGCGACACGATGCCGACGTGATCGACGATGGATTCCTGCCGGAGCCGGCGGACGTCCTCGCCCGCGAAGAGCACCTGTCCCGCCGCGGCTTCGTACATCCGGGGCGTGAGATAGAGCACCGTGGTCTTGCCGGCGCCGGAGGGACCCACGAAGGCGACGTGCTGACCCGGGTCGGCGGTGAAGCTCACCGCGTCGAGGGTCGGGCGGCTGTCGGGTGCGGCATCCGGATATCGGAAGACGACATCACGGAACTCGATCCGCCCGATCGGACCGGGCGCCTGCTCGACCGACAGCGCGTCGGGGGCGTCCTGGATCGCCGGCACCAGGTCGAGGTACTCGAAGATGCGGGCGAACAGCGCGGCGGACGTCTGCAGATCGAGGGCCACGCGCATGAGGCCCATGAGCGGCATGAGGAGCCGGGCCTGCACGGTGGTGAAGGCCACGATCGTGCCCGCCGTGATCTCGGCCGCCCCGCCGGCGACGAGGTACCCCGCGACGAGATAGATGATCGCCGGGACGCTCGCCATCATCACCTGCACCACGGCGAAGAAGCCCTGGCCGCTCATCGCACGGCGCACCTGAAGACGCACCTGGTTGACGTTCTCGTCGCCGTACCGTGCGGATTCGGTGCGCTGCCGGTTGAACGACTTGGACAGCAGGATCCCCGACACGCTCAGCGTCTCCTGGGTGATGGAAGTCAGCTCCGAGAGCGACTCCTGAGTCTCGCCGGCGATGCGGGCGCGGACCTGGCCGACACGTCGCTGCACCACGACGAGGAACGGCATCACGACCACCGCGATGAGGGTCAGGCGCCAGTCGATGATGATCATCGCCACGAGCGAGGCGATCACGGTGACGGCGTTGCCGAGGATGCTCGTGACGGTGTTCGTGAGCACGCCCGATACGCCGCCCACGTCGTTCTGCAGACGCGACTGGATCACCCCGGTCTTGGTGCGGGTGAAGAAGCCGAGCTCCATGGACTGCAGGTGCTCGAACAGGCGCACGCGCAGATCTCCGGTGACGCGATTGCCGACGGTGGCCGTGAGCCAGGTCTGCGCCACACCCACGATCGCCGACAGCAGGAAGAGTCCGATCATCGCCGCCACGAGGGTGGCCAGCAGCGACAGGTCCGGCCGACCGCCGTCGAGCGGGAACAGCGCGTCATCGAACACCCGCTGCACGATGAGCGGCGGGATCACCGCGATCGCGGCACCGGCGATCACCAGGGCTCCGGTGGCGACGATGCGGCCGCGGTACGGACGGAACAGCGCCACCACGCGGCGGCCGAGGTCGGGGATGCGGGGAGCCTGCGCGTTGATGCGCTTCTGCGCCTCGATGTCGACGCCGCGGAAGCCGCCGCCGCCGCCGGGGTGGCCGCCACCTCCGCCGCCGCCCCCGCGCCCCATGCTCATGGAGGCCAAGCCTAGCCACGCGCGGATCGACGGGCTCCGGTTTCACCCGGTCGGGAATGCCCTGTCGGACCCCGTGGTTATCCTGGAGGCTTGCCATCCGGGGGTCCATCCTGCGGTGGCGCCTTCAGACACGCCGAGGAGTACGCATGGCCGCGACCGACACCAGCGCAGCTCCGGCCACCGGCGGCATCCCGGTCCCGCAGGGATCGAAGCTCACCGCCGCCGAGAACCGCGTGATCTGGCTGCTGCTGGCCGCCGCGTTCGTCGCGATCCTCAACGAGACCACGATGGGTGTGGCGATCCCGCACCTCATCACCGATCTCGGCATCACCGCCGTCGCCGCGCAGTGGCTGACGACGGCGTTCATGCTGACGATGGCGATCGTGATCCCGGTCACGGGATTCCTGCTGCGGCGCTTCACGACGCGGCAGATGTTCATCACCGCGATGAGCCTGTTCTCGCTCGGCACCCTCGCGGCACTCCTTGCTCCGGGGTTCGAGCTGCTGGTGGTGGCCCGCGTCATCCAGGCGTCGGGCACCGCGATCATGATGCCGCTGCTCATGACGACGATCATGAACCTCGTGCCGGCCCATTCGCGCGGCCGCATGATGGGGCGCGTCAGCATCGTCATCTCGCTCGCTCCCGCCATCGGCCCGACCCTTTCGGGCTTCCTGCTCGACACCGTCGGCTGGCGCGCGAACTTCGGCGTCGTGCTGCCCATCGCCCTGGTGTCGCTCGCGATCGGAGCCCGCTGGATCCACAACCTCGGCGAGACGACCCGCGCCCCCATCGACGTGCTCTCGGTGATCCTGTCGGCCTTCGGCTTCGGCGGGCTGGTCTACGGCCTCAGCCAGATCGGCGGCGCCTCGGGTCACGGCGGCGGCACCGCGGCCGAAGAGGCGGCGGCCGGGACGACCTCGACGATCGCACTCGTCGTCGCCCTCTCGGTGTCGGTCATCACGCTCGGTCTGTTCGTGTGGCGTCAGCTGCGCCTGCAGAGGGATGACGATGCTCTGCTCGATCTCCGGGTCTTCCGCTCGCGCAACTTCACCCTGTCGATCATCCAGATGACGCTGCTGTCGATCGCCTTCTTCGGCACGATCACCGTCGTGCCCCTCTACATGCAGTACGTCCTCCAGGTGTCCGCTCTCGAGACCGGGTTGGTGGTCCTGCCCGGGGCGCTGGTGATGGGCCTGGCCGGTCCCGTCATCGGTCGCATCTACGACAAGAGAGGCACGCAGGTGCTGCTGATTCCCGGGTCGATCATCGCCTCGGGCATGCTGTGGATCTTCACCACCTTCGACGCGTCGACCACGGTGTGGACGATCGCCATCGCTCAGACCGTGCTGTCGCTGGGACTGGCGATGTCGTTCACGCCCCTGTTCACGGCATCTCTGGCCTCGTTGCAGCCGAAGTTCTACTCCTACGGCTCCGCCATTCTGGGCACCGCGCAGCAGGTGGCCGGCGCCGCGGGCATCGCGCTGCTGATCACGATCTACTCTTCCGTCGCCGCGGATGCCGTCGGCGCCGGACTGGACGAAATCACCGCCGGCGCGGTGGGAACCCGGACCGCGTTCCTCGTGGCGGCATTCGTGTCGCTGCCGCTCATCGTCGGCGCCTTCCTGATCCGCAAGCCCGCTGACGACCAGGGCCCGGTGCCCGCGGCCCACTGAGGCGAGGCCGCCCTGCGTCACTCCGGCAGAGGCTCCCCGCCGGTCTGGCAGCCGGGACAGTACTGGGCGCCCTGACTGGTTCCGGGCACGTCGAGGATCGGGCTGCCGCAGACGCCGCACAGGTCCCCTGCCCGGCCGTGCACGCGCATCGCGGCGACTTTCGCGGCCTTCAGCTCCGCGGGCGGCGTGTCGCGCCGGGCCGCGGTGGCGTCGATGAGCACGGCGCGGACGGTGGCGAACAGACGGTCCTTCTCCTCGTCGGTGAGGGCGGCCGCGTGTGTGAAGGGCGACAGCCTCGCCGTGTGGAGGATCTCGTCCGAGTAGGCGTTTCCGACACCCGAGAAGCTCTCCTGCTCGACCAGGAGCGCCTTGAGGCGTTTGCGTCGGCCGTCCACGGCGCGGGCGAAATCCTCACGCGTGTACGCCGGGCCCATCGGATCCGGCCCCAGCTTGGCGATCGCGGGCACCTGCAGCGGCTCGTCGACCCACGAGAGGCCGAGCGACAGCCACTCCCCCGCATCCGTCAGATCGAGCGCGCTGCCGTCATCGAAAGAGATGGCGGCCACGACCGGCGGGGCGTCGGGGTCCATTGCCGCGGACGCGGGTTCCGGAGCACGCAGACGGGCCCAGCCGGCACGACCGAACGAGACGACGAGACTTCCGCGGTCGATCTCGAGATCGACGTGCTTGCCGTATCGGGACACACCCGTGATGCGGCATCCGGCGATACCCGCAGCGGGGCGCTCGCGGGTCTTCCACACGCGCGCCTCGATGAGATCGATGTCCTGGATGCGCCTGCCGGTGAGCGCGCGATCGAGATCCTCCGCGAGGATCTGGACTTCCGGCGACTCCGGCATGGCGTCAACGGGCGGCCGGTGCGGCCGGCGGGGTCAGCTGCCGCCGCAGCATCCGCCGCCGCAGCACGAGCCGGCGGAGTCGTCCGAGGCCGTGACGAGCAGGTTCTTCTCGTCGGTGACGGGCTGAAGGGGCGTGGTGGAGGATGAGGTCGACATTCCCCCATCGTAACCGCGGAGGCCGACATCGGCACGGAAGCACCGTGCGTCACGTGAGTAGTCGACGACGACGGTCGATGCAACCCCCTCGCCCGGACCGACGCCCGACGTAACGTGGCGAGCGGTGGTCGCCGACCCGCACCGCCCACCCGATGCCCCGGTCGCGGTGATCTGCCACGGAGCATGGACTCTCATCGAGGCGGGAGTGGTGGCCGACCGCACGCTGACGAGCTACCCGAGCCTCAAGACCGATCTGCGCAACGCCGGCGCCACCTGGGTCGACGAAGAGGTCGTGGTGGACGCGGGCCTGGTGTCGAGTCGCACGCCGGATGACCTGCCGGCCTTCAACGACAAGCTCATCGAAGAGGTGGCCGAAGGCGAGCACGCCGGCCAGACGGCATGACCCCGATCGGATGATTAGGCGGGCTTACTTCATTTAGTAAGCCCGCCTTCTCGCTCTACGTTGTGGATGTGGGAAAACTCGTTTATGGCAGCGATTCTCGATCGCTCGACATCGACGACCGCGTCCTGGCGCACCTCCGCGTGGTGTTCATGAACAAGCTGCGGCGACTCGAGCCCTTCATGTTCCACCTTCCCGATCCCCCCGGTGTGCGGTCCCTGTGGGTCCATCCCGCGGTGCCGATCGTCTTCCACTTCTACGGATCTCGAGCCCCACGGCTCAACCGGGCGTGGGTCGACGCGCTCATGCTCGAAGCGGCGGGACCCCACGGACTGCGGATCGTCGCCGAGCCCGACGAGGAGAACGCCGCAGCCTCCGGGTGAGCCCGGCCAGGCCGGACGTGCTCGCCGATGTGCTCAGGTGCATTCCCGGTCGACCGCGTCCGTGATGAGCGTCAGAAAGCGCACGACCTCTTCCATGTCGACCGCGCTCAGGTTGTCGGCGAGACGCCGTACGTGCGCGGTCAACGGGTCGATGTCATCGGCGTCCGCCGAGCGGTCGAGCGGCCGCACGAACTTGCTCCGACCGTCATCCGGATTCCGCTCGAAGACGATCAGACCGCCGGTGCGGAGCCGATCGAGGATCGTCGTCATGGATGCTGTCGAGACGCCGACGTGATCGGCGACCATGGTGGGCGTGACGTCGACACCGGCGTCGGAACTCTCGTAGACGTACCGCATCGCCGCACGAGCGGTCTCGCTCGGCCCGCATTGCGTCTGCCGCCGGCGTGCCAGGCGCGCTTCGGCCAATCTCAGTCGCTCGACCGCCCGGGCCGCCTCGACCGCCGTCGCCTGTTCGCCCACGCGCCACTCCCCTCGACTGCCGAAAGTGTAGGTCGCCCCCTGACTTTCGACCTGCCCCTTGCACTCACATGTCCCGTCGCGCTACGCGGCAGGGCGTGCCCCGATACCGGATTGTCGACGCCGTCGTCTACGCTCAGCAGTGCGGTCATGCAGTACGCCGCGTTTCGACCCGAGGAGCGCCCATGACCGCAGCCGTGCAGGCGTCGGACGCGCTCCGACGCAACAACGTCACCGTCGGCGGCGACCCATACGGGCGCGTCATGGTCTTCGCGCACGGCTTCGGCTGCGACCAGGCTGTCTGGCGTGCGGTGGCGCCCGCGTTCGCACCCGACCATCGAACGGTGCTCTTCGATCATGTCGGAGCCGGCGGATCCGACCTGAGCGCCTACCACCCCGGCCGGTACGACTCCCTCGACGGCTATGCCGGGGATCTGCTCGAGATCCTCGAAGCCATCGACGCCACGGACGTCGTCTTGGTCGGGCACTCGGTGAGTGCGATGGTGGGGGTGCTCGCGGCGAACCGCGATCCGTCGCGATTCGGCGCCCTGGTGCTCGTGACCCCCTCGCCCCGATATGTCAACGATGCAGAGTACGACGGCGGCTTCGAGCTCGACGACATCTCGAGCCTGCTCGACTCGCTGGACGCGAACTACCTCGGCTGGTCGCGGGAGTTCGCCCCGGTGATCATGGGGACCCCCGAACGCCCGGACCTGAGCGATGCGCTGACGGCGAGCTTCTGCCGCGTCGATCCGGCGATCGCGAGGCACTTCGCGCGCGTGACCTTCCTCTCCGACAATCGGGATGACCTGCGCGCGGTCTCGGTGCCGACCCTCGTGCTGCAGTGCAGCAGCGACGCACTCGCCCCCCGCACGGTCGGCGACTACGTCCACGCCGCGATCCCCGGCAGTCGACTGGCTGTTCTGGAAGCCACCGGGCACGTCCCCATCCTCTCCGCGCCCGACGCCGTCATCGCCGAGATCCGGGAGTTCCTGGCGTGAGCGCGGACAGCTGGTTCGATCTCGCCCCGTGCGGGCTCGTGGCGACATCGCCCGACGGCACCGTCCTCGAGGCGAATTCGACGTTCCTCGAGTGGACGGGGCAGTCGCGGGAGATCATCGGCACGCCCTTCGCGGACCTTCTCGATCCCGGGAGCCGCCTGTTCTACGAGACGCGGCACGTGCAGTCGCTGCACCTGCAGGGGAGGGTCGACGAGGCAGCACTGACGATCCGCCGGACCGACGGCCACGGCATCCCGGTCCTGGTCAACTCGCTGCGGGACGCCGCGACCGGCGTCGTGCGGACGGCGGTCTTCAACGCGACCGAGCGGATCCGGTACGAGCGCGACCTTGTTCACGCTCGACGAGCGGCCGAGTCCTCCGAGGCCCGCGTGCGCGTGCTGCAGGAGGTCTCGAGCACTTTCGGGCTGACAGCGAGCGCGGAGGACGTCGCGCACGCCTTTGCCGACGTCGCGCGAACCGCCTTCAGCGCGCGGGAGGCGGCGGTGCTCCTGTGGGACGACGAGGGCGATCTCGTGCTGGCGGGCGGCGTGAACCCGCTCGCGGGTCGCGTGCCGCCGGTCGTCACGCTCCGCAACACGCCACGGGTCGTCGCCGTCACCGAGAAGGCCGCGCAGACGCAGTTCCCCGAGCTCGCCGCCGCCATGCGCGAGACCCGACTCGAGGCGCTGAGCGTCACGCCGCTCTTGGACGAGAGCGACCGGCTGGGCGTGCTGGTGTGCTTCTTCGGCCGCGACCGCGAGTTCGACGACCAGTTCTACGACCTGCAGCAGGCGCTGGGCCGGCAGGCGTCGCAGACGCTCGTCCGTCTGCGCTACCAGCGCCGTCTCGCCTTCCTCGCCCTGCACGACCAGCTCACTGGCGTCGGCAACCGTCAATTGCTCGAGCAGAGTCTCGACGACGCGATCCGCACCGCGTGGAACGAGCGCACCCCGCTGGCGGTCCTCTTCCTCGACGTGGACGACTTCAAGGGCATCAACGACCGGTTCGGCCACGCGGCCGGCGACATGGTCCTCACCGAGCTCGCCGCGCGCCTCATGCACGGCGTGCGCGCGGGGGACGTCGTCGGTCGCATCGGCGGGGACGAATTCGTCGCCATCTGCGCGGATGCCGACCAGGAAGCCGCCGAGGCCATCGCCGAGCGCATCCTCGCGATGACCCAGGACCCGATCACCGTGGACTCCGGGCTGATCTCACCGTCGGTGAGCGTCGGCGTTTCGCTCTATCGTCCGCAGGAGGACCCCCGCCCCGACCCCGAGCACCTTCTCGTGCGCGCGGACGGCGCGATGTACGAGTCGAAGGGCGCCGGCAAGAACCGCGTCACGATCGAGCGGCTCGTCGACCTGCTCTGACGCCGACTGCGCGCTCGGAGATGGGCGGCTCCAGCCGTCACCGCGTCTACCGCCGCAGCGTGCGCGAGGGCTTCTCTCCGAACAGCTCCTGATACTCGGCGGCGAAGCGGCTCGGGCTCGCGAATCCCCAGCGGTGCGCGATCTCCACGACGGACTTCTCCCCCGGTTGCGCGTCGAGCAGCTCGTCGCGGGCGTGCAGCAGCCGCACGCGACGCAGGTACCCGAGCGGCGTGGTGTCGAGCTCCCGACGGAAGCCGTTCTGCAGCGTCCGAACCGACACGCGCGCCTGTTCTGCGATCTGCTGCACCGTCAGGGGCTGGTCTGCGTGGTCGTCGATGAACGCGCGGGCCCGCCGAAGCGCAGACGGCAGCGCCGCATCCGGCGGAATGCGTCCGGCGTGGACGACATCGACGGGGAATGCCGCAAGCGCCGCCGCGACGACCGCGTCGAACGTCGCCGTCCGGACGAGGTCGTTGCGGAACACCTCCGGCACCTGAGCGACGCTCCGCCACGCGTACGCCACCGTTCGCTGCCAGTGCCGGCTGAGCTCCGGCGACGCCGGCGCGGTCCGCGAGAAGTCGATGCGCGCGTCCTCGACACCCTCCCGACGGGCGACCGCCTGACGGAGCATGTCGTCCTGGACGTTCACGACGAGCAGGTCGAGCCCCTCGGATATGGACGAGCCCGGCCCGGGCCGGAAGACGAACGGCTGGGTGGTGTCGAGGGCGTCCCCCCGCGACTGCGCCGCGTACCGCCCATCGAGGAGCAGTCCATAGCCCGCCACGCCCTGGAACTCCACCGCGATGTCGATCCGGGAGCTGATCCGGAAGCGCGCGAACGTCACGCCGTCGGCACCCCGGGTCGTCTGCTCGAACAGGAACTCCCGACGGGAGTCACGCAGCTGCGCGACCGGATAGACCCGCTGGACGAGCTTCTCCGCAGTGGCGATATCGGTGGTGCGCACCGACTCCTCCCACACGGATCCCCTCGACGTCGCCTCCCCCGGTCCGACCTCCGAACTCACGATTCCGACGGTTCGCGCAGCAGGTACATCCCGCTGGCGGAGTTCGCGCCCGACATCAGGGCATCCATCCACGACCGGTTCAGCTCCTGCCTGCGGCGACTGGAGAACTTGTACACCAGTTGCGCCCCGGGATGGATCCAGATCGACGTCCGCCCGCCGCCCTCCATGGGGTCATGCGTCCAGGTGAAGTGGAAGGGCTCGCCGCGCTTCAGCTTGTTCCCGATGACGATCTGCAGGTGCAGCAGGGTGCGGTCATCGACCTCGAGCGAGACACTTCCCTCGTAGGTCAACCGCCCCATGCGAGCAACTCCGTTTCCGACGTTGCTACAGGATGCGTGCCCCACCCTTGCTCGTCGGAATCGGCCGCCCCGCCTGATCACGGAGCGAAGCAATTGTCCGCTGAGCGTCGTCGCGCCGACGTCGGAACCCATCGCGATCTCCTTTCGAGCGCCACGTCCGCGCCCACGATCGACGACTGTCCCTCGCCGCGCTGCGAAGTGCCAGGGGCTTGACATCGCCCGCCTCGTTCCTCCCTGCGCGTCGCTGTGCGATGCACAGCACGAGCATGATGGCGCACGAGACGACGTAGAACGAGTGCAGCGCCCAGATCGGCCCCATCGGGAGAGTGAAGACGTACAGCGAGTACACGAGGTTCGCGACGTTGATCATGACGAGGCTCGGCACGCTGTACGACGAGACGTCCCCGGTCTGCAGCGCCTTGCGCAGCATGGGCAGGTTGCTCGCTGCGAAGACCACGGTCGAGGCCGTGCCTGCGACGAGCGGGATGTCCATGCCGGCAACGCTATGCGCGGCCCCCTCTTCTCCGCGTCGGCCGGATCACCCATTCTGCCCGCGCCCGTGCGTGGGCAGATATATGCAGATCCTCGCGGCATGCACGCTGCGGATCCTGCGACCGCGGCATCCGACTCAGATCGCAGCGTCCGCCGAGGCGGCATCCCACCATCGCAGCACACGCGAGCCGAACAGGGTGAGCCACTTCGACGGACTGCCTTCGTCGACATCGACCGGGAACCACGTGCGCCCGGCGAGCGGAGTGGACTGCAACCAGGTGCCGTCCGGTCGCCGGGCCTCACGCACGAGGGCGACGGCGTCCGAGAGACGGGGGTCCGGGGTGACTGCGTCGTGGAGCGCGGCGTCTCTGAAATAGTCGAGCGCCGCCAGCGCGCTGTAGCGGTGGCGGTTCGGGTACACGAATCGCACGACGAAGTCGCCGACGAGGGCTCCGGTGGTGGCGCGGTACATCAGTCGCCGCCGCAGCAGGTACTCCTGCCCGCGATGACGGGATGCCCGCAGGCCGACATCTCCGGTCAGCTGCTCGTACTGCAGCATGCCGCGAAGCGCGTTGAGCGTCGAGTGGAACGACGATCGCGTGGACTCCCCCTCTTCGGCCTCGCAGTTCCACCCGCCGTCCTCGAGCTGGTGCGCAGGGAACCATGCGGCGAGCCCGGATACGTCCGCACCGAGCCAGGCTCCGGTGGCGAGAGTGTACGCGTTGATGCACACGTCCACCTCGCCGCCCCAGTACGGCAGGTCCTCGTAATCCCACCGGCTGTTGGCAGCCAATCGTGCCGCGGTGTCGCCCAGAACCGCCGCATCCACGCCCCACTCCCGCAGATCGCGCAGCACCCACGTCGTCGCCGTCCACGGCTGACCCGGCTGGCGAGGTTCGTCGCCGTCGAAGAATCCGGCGGGAAAGAACGAACCACCGGCCCACTGCCCGTCCGGATCCTGTGCCCTCAAGAGCGCGGCCCCGAACCCCTCGGTGGCCACGCGCGACCGAGTCGCCTGCCACTGATCCCGAGGCGCGTCGAGCAGATCGCGCTCGACCTGCCAGCGGAGGGCCGGATCCGCGTCGAGCAGCCAGGCGTGCAGGTCGTCGGTCGACGTCATCCCCACACGCTATCTCGCAGCACCGACACGCCGTCCGGCACGGGGTCAGTCGAAGATCCCGACCGACGCCGACAGGCGGGACACCTCGTCCGCGTCGAGGTCGAGATCGGCCGCCTTCGCCGAATCGATGATGGATGCCGCGCGCCGCGCTCCCGGGATCGGGATGACCGTCGGGGCCAGAGCGAGCTCCCAGGCCAGCACCGCCTGCTGCGGGCTGACGCCGTGCGCGTCGCCGACCTCTCGGAACGCGGAGAACCGGTCGCCGACGCTGCGGGCTCCTCCACCGGTGCCGCCCAGCGGACTCCACGGCAGGAAGGCGATCCCGTGCTCGCCGCAGAAGCGCAACTCGTCGATGCTGCCCGGGTGCTTGGGCGAGAACTCGTTCTGCACACTCGCCAGGTTGCCCTCGCCGAGCACCTCCAGCGCGATCTCGATCTCCTCGACGCTGGCATTGGAGATCCCGACGGCCCGGACGAGGCCGTCCGCCTGAAGAGCGGCGAGCGCCTTCATGACGTCGCCGTAGACCAGCCAGCGGTCAGGACGGTGGTACTGATACAGCTCGATCCGGTCGACGCCCAGGATCTCGAGCGACCGCTCGACCGCTGAGCGCAGGTAGGCCTCGGAGCCGTCGCGTCCCCACACCTCGCCCTCGCTGCGCGTGATGCCGCCTTTGGTCGCGACGAAGATGCTCGACGCATCGCCGTCCCACGTGCGCAGCGCCTCGGCGACGATCCGCTCGTTGTGCCCCATCTCGTTCCACGCAGGAGCGTAGATATCGGCGGTGTCGATCAGTGTCACGCCCGCATCCAGCGCCGCGTGCACTGTGGCGACGGCATCCTCGAGCGAGGGGATCTGCTTGTCGTTGTTCATCGACAGGGGCATGGCCCCCAGGCCGATCGCCGAGACCTGCCGGCCGGCGAGGATGCGCTGTTTCACGTCGTCTCCTTCTTCGGACCCGCCCGTCCTTCGGGATCGGCCCGGTCGCTTCCCGGATCAGTCCCGGTCGCGTCGTCCCAGCCTGCCAGGAACCGCGCGTGCTCGGTCGAGGCTGGACAGGACCGACCCGGGTGTGAGAGGGGCGGACGCGAGACCCGGTGCCGCACCTCGATCGGCCAGGCACGCCGATCAGTACCCTGGAGACGTGAAGCTCGCCGATCTCCGACGTTTCGCGGCTGTCGAGGCTGCCGACCTGCACTTCCCGCGCGCAGCCGAGGCGCTCGGGATCCCGCTGGCCGCGCTGTACTCGTCGATGGAGCGCCTCGAGGCCGAGGTCGGGCATCCGCTTTTCACGCGCACGAAGTCGGGCAGTGTGCTGAGCCCCGCCGGGCAGCTGCTCCTGGACGAGGCGAAAGCGCAGATCTCCGCGGCACCCGCCGCTGCGCAACCACCGAAGCCTGCTGCCGGAGGCAAGGCCAAGGCCTCGAAGGGAAAGGGCCGTGCACCCGTGGTGAAGGGTCAGCCGAAGCCGTACAAGAAGCGACAGGGCCGGTAGACCTCAGTCCCAGTCGAGGTACTCCTCGATGATGACCGCGGTCTCGATCGGGTGCGTGAGCGGGAAGAGGTGCCCTGCGCCGTCGAGGGGCTTCACGCTGGCACGCTCGGGGGCCGTGGACTGCAGCCGGTCGCCGTTGGCCGGCACCGTGACACCATCGTCGGTTCCCTGGATGATGAGGACGGGGATCACCGGCGCGAGGGCGATGTCCTCGTCCTCGACGCCGAGGAGCAGAAGGCCGCTCGCACGGTCTGCGTGACCGGCGACGACGGCGCGGGCGACGGTGCCGCCGAAGCCATGACCGCCGATCCACGAACGGTCGAGGCCGAGGTGGTCCATCACGGCGACGACGTCCTCGGCGCGCTCGTCGAGCGAGGGCGAGCCGTCGGCGTCCGCACGATGCCCGATGCGGATCACGTGGAAGCCGGCCTCCTCGGCGAGGTAGTGACCCACCACCCCGAGGGCGTCGCGCCCTTCGCCGGGCTCGGGGATGAGGACGAGCTTGATCGGTCCGTCCCCCTCATCGACGAAGGGGATGGCGCGACCGGACGGCTCGAAGATCTGGGAGTCGGGCATGGGATCGGTCCTTTCGTCAGACGTTGAAGCGGAACTCGACGACATCGCCGTCCTGCATGACGTAATCCTTGCCCTCGAGTCGCGCCTTGCCCTTCGCACGGGCCTCGGCGACCGAGCCGAGCGCGACCAGGTCATCGAACGAGATGACCTCGGCCTTGATGAAGCCCTTCTCGAAGTCGGTGTGGATGATACCCGCGGCCTGGGGCGCCTTCCAGCCCTTGCCGATCGTCCACGCGCGGGCTTCCTTCGGCCCCGCGGTGAGGTACGTCTGCAGGCCGAGGGTGTCGAAGCCGATGCGAGCCAGCTGGTCGAGTCCGGACTCCTCCTGGCCGGTCGACGCCAGGAGCTCGGCGGCATCGTCGGGGTCGAGGTCGATCAGCTCGGATTCGATCTTGGCGTCGAGGAAGACCGCCTGCGCCGGCGCGACGAGCGCCGCGAGCTCCGCCTTGCGCCCGGCATCCGTCAGCACCGCCTCGTCGACGTTGAACACGAAGATGAACGGCTTCGCGGTGAGCAGTCCGAGCTCCTTGATCGGTGCGAGGTCGATACCCGAGCCCGACAGCAGGACGCCGCGTTCGAGAGCGTCCTTGGCCTCGAGCGCCGCCTGCAGCACAGAAGGATCGAGCTTCTTGCCCTTGACTTCCTTTTCGAACCGCGTGACGGCCTTCTCCAGCGTCTGCAGGTCCGCCAGCTGCAGCTCGGCGTTGATGGTCTCCATGTCGCTCTGCGGATTCACCGCGCCCTCGACGTGCACGACGTCGTCGTCGCTGAACCCCCGCACGACCTGGGCGATCGCGTCGGCCTCGCGGATGTTCGCGAGGAACTGATTGCCCAGCCCCTCCCCCTCGCTGGCGCCGCGGACGATGCCGGCGATGTCGACGAACGACACCGCCGCGGGCAGGACCCGCTCGGAGTGGAAGATGTCGGCGAGCACCTGCAGACGAGGGTCGGGGAGGTTCACGACCCCGACGTTCGGCTCGATCGTGGCGAACGGGTAGTTCGCGGCGAGAACCTGGTTCTTGGTGAGGGCGTTGAAGAGGGTCGACTTGCCGACATTCGGGAGTCCGACGATTCCGATGGTGAGAGCCACGGGCCCCAAGTCTACGTGCGCGGGATGCCGCGCCCTGCCGCCCTGTCGCCGGACGCATCGCCGGAGCATACTGAGGCCGTGGACGAATGCTGCGTCCCGCGGACCCCGGGTGGGTACGACGAGGTGTTCGACGCCCGCTTCGCTCGGAAGCTGGCGCGTCGTTACGAGCGCCGCGGACCGACGAAGCCGGAGCAGGTCGTCATCGACTTCGCCTCGTCGCTCGGCTTGACCGGCGCCACCGTGCTCGAGGTGGGCGGCGGGATCGGCGAGATACAGCTCGAGCTGCTGCGACGCGGTGCCGCGCACACGACCAATCTCGAGCTGTCGCGCCAGTACGAACCGGAGGCCGCGCGGCTCGCACGGACAGCCGGGCGACAGGCGTCCGTCACGCGACTCGTGGGGATCGACATCGCGGTGGATCCGGCATCCGTGGCCGCCGCAGACATCGTGGTGCTCAATCGAGTGGTGTGCTGCTACCCGGATTACGACCGACTGCTGTCGGCTTCAGCGGCGCTCGCGCGCCGGGCCGTCGTCTTCAGCCATCCGCCCCGCACGCTGCTCACCCGGGCTCTCGGCGTCCTCGCCAATGCCGGAATGAGGCTCACCCGCCACACCTACCGGGGGTTCGTCCACCCGCCCCAGGCGATGGTCGACGTGCTCGCACGCCACGGCTTCGCGGCCGATTACCGCCGACGCGCAGGGTTGTGGGCCGTCGTGGGCGCGGTGCGCTCCTGACGAGCCGCGCGCGTGGCGCGTCAGGGGCGCAGCGCTCGGAACGCGTTGGTCACGTACGGAAGCTCCACCGTGTCGTCGCCGACGGCACCGATCTCGTCGCACAGCAGCTCGAGGCCGTCTTCGATGCGGGCTCGCTCCTGAGCTGATGCGGTGATGACGTGGCTGCGCGAGCGGGCCATCGCGAACAGCGCGTCCCGGGTCATCGGCTGCGACCACCTCCACCGCGCCCGCTCGAGGTCGCCGAACGGCGGTCCGACCGGCGGGTCTCCCGCAGCGAGCATCTCTTCCGCGTGGCTGCCCTTCATGATCGCGGTGAGGCGCCGCACCCACGGCTCGCGTTCGTCGCGGATGTTCCAGATCAGTCCGAGCACCCCACCGGCGCGCAGCACCCGCGCCGCCTCGGTCGCAGCGGCGGTCGGGTCCGCCCAGTGCCACGCCTGCCCGTAGAGGAGGGCGTCCAGGGAAGCCGCCGGCAGCGGCATCCGCTCGGCGGAACCGACGAACGTCGGAACCCCGTGGACGCGCTCGCGCAGCTGGGCGAGCATGGCGGCATCCGGGTCGACGGCGACGACCTGGGCACCGAACTCGACCGCAGCGCGGGTGAGCTTGCCCGTGCCGGCTCCGCCGTCGGCGACCCTCAGCACGCGGCCCTCGGCGCGAACCGGGGCGAGCATCCAGGCGACCGCCTCGGAGGGGTAACCGGGCCTGCCCGACTCGTACACGTCGGCCACGGCACCGAACGACCTCGAGAGCTCCTCACGTCCGGACATGCGTCGACCCTACGCCCGGCGCGCCTGACGCCGATCCCCCACGAGCAGGGCGATGGTGGTTCCGTGCCCTTGGACTTCACCGCGATCGACTTCGAGACGGCGAACTCCAGCAATGCCTCGGCGTGCGCCGTCGGGCTCGTGAGGGTCCGCAACGGCGAGGTGGTCGCCCAGACGGGCTGGCTCATCCGGCCGCCGGCGGGTCACGACCGCTTCTTCGACCTCAATACGCGCATCCACGGCATCACCGCCGAGGACGTCGCCGACGCGAAGGGGTGGAGCGAGCAGCTCGCCGACCTGGCCGCGTTCGCGGGTGCGGACGTCCTCGTCGCCCACAACGCCGGATTCGACATGGCGGTCCTCAAACGGGCGTCCGAAGCCACCGGCGACGAGTGCCCGCCCTATCGCTACGCCTGCAGCCTTCAGGCCGCACGCCGCGTCTATGCGCTGGACTCGTACCGTCTGCCGTTCGTGGCGGCCGAGGCCGGATTCGGCTCCTTCGCCCATCACAACGCCACCGCCGATGCTCTCGCGTGCGCTCACGTCATGATCGACATCGCACGCCGGCTGCAGGTCTCGGACGTTGACGACCTCGCGGCAGCAGCGGGGATCCGCGTCTCGCAGATCGCGATCACCGAGGCGCCGGTCACGTTCTTCCCCGCGGCGGTCGCCTGAGCCTCGCCGACGTGCGGGAAGCTCGGCACCCGATGTCGGAGGGATGAGGCACGCTCAGACCATGGACGCACTCACCGTGGCCCTCATCGTCATCGGATCGCTGCTGATCGGCGCGCTCGCCGGCTGGGTCGCCGGGCTCGCCCGGGCCTCGGCACGATCGGCACGGGAGCACGCCTCGCTCCTGGCGCAGGTCGCGTCGGCGACCGCCGCGCGCGAGGGGGTCCAGTCTCAACTCGAGCACCAGCAGATCCTCTACCGCGATCTGATCGCCCAGACCCGCGCCGACCAGGCCGCGCGCGAGGAGCGCGAGCGCCGCGAGCAGACGGTGCTGCGCGCACTGTCACCGGTGCAGCAGACGCTCGAGGCGATGCAGACTAAGGTCGACGACCTCGAACGCGATCGCACGCGTCAGTTCTCCACGCTCGCCGAGCAGCTGCGGCGCGCGCAGGAGAGCGATGAGGCGCTGCGCGCGACCACCGAATCCCTCGCGGGCGCGCTGCGCTCGGGCAGCACGCGGGGCGTGTGGGGCGAGACCCAGCTGCGCCGGGTCGTCGAAGCCGCGGGACTCACCCGCCACGTCGACTTCGATCTGCAGGCCTCCCTCGCATCGGATGCCGGAGCGGGCCGTCCCGACATGGTCATCCGCCTGCCTGCCGGCAAAGCCATCGCCGTCGACGCGAAGGTGCCCCTCGACGCCTATCTCGAAGCCAGCGCGATCGCGGTGACGGCCACGGGCGCCGAGGGCGCCCGTCGGCAGGCCCTGATCGACAAGCACGTCAAGGCCGTCCGCGCGCACGTGGACGCCCTGGCGAAGAAGGCGTACTGGGCGGGGTTGGCGGTGAGCCCCGAGTTCGTGATCTGCTTCGTCCCGAGCGAGTCGCTCCTGTCGTCCGCGCTCGAAGCCGACCCGTCGCTGCTGGACTACGCGTTCGGGAAGCGGGTGGCCCTCGCCTCGCCGGTGAACCTGTGGGCCGTGCTCAAGACGGTGGCCCTCACGTGGACCCAGCAGGACGTCTCGCAGGAGGCGCGGACACTGTTCGATCTCGGCTCCCAGCTGTACGAACGACTCGGATCTCTGGCCGGCCACACTGACGACATGCGTCGCGCGATCGAACGCACCGTGGACAGTTACAACAAGCTCGTGGGATCGCTCGAATCGCGTGTGCTCGTCACCGCACGACGGTTCCCCGGCATCGATCAGACACGCCTCGACGCCCTCTCGGCGCCCGCAGCCGTCGAAGCGACGCCGCGGCGACTGACCGCCCCGGAGCTGCTCGATGCGTCGCCGTGGGACGACTCGGAGCCCGACCCAGGCGCCGAACCGGTCCGTGCGGATCTCGGGGACGTGCGTGCGCGCGTGTCGACCCCCGACGACTGAGCGCCGGAAGCAGAGGCCTCAGGCGCGGCGAGGAGGGGACTCAGGCGCCGCCGGGTACGAAGCTGAGAAGGGCGATGACCGCGCCCGAGACGACGACGAAGGCGCCGATCATCCACCACGGGCTCAGTTCGTGGCCTTCGTCACGACGGACCCGCAGCAGCACGTCGGGACGGCGCGCGGGGTCGGTGGCATCGGCCACCACGGCGATGGCACCGGTCTGCGGTGAGGTTCCGCTCAGCTGTGCGGACATCACTACCCCCTTGGGCTCGGAACGACGACGAGCATCTCCGTTGACACCGTCACCAATTGTGCCAGAGAACCCTGGGAGGCCGGGTTACGGCGCGGTCACGATCCGTCCGCCGCGTTCGATCCCGGCCAGCAGCGGGTCAGAGCCACTTCGAGACGAGGTGCTCCGACGAGATGCGGCGCAGGGTGCCGGACGAACCGCGCAGCACGACGCTCTCGGTGTAGACGTAGCCTCCCTCGCGACGGACGCCCGCCACCAGCTCGCCATTGGTCACACCGGTCGCCACGAAGATCGTGTTGCTGCCGGTGACGAGTTCGTCGGCTTCGTAGACGTAGCCGTCGACCTTCAGCCCGGCATCAGCACCCTTCTGCTTCTCGTCGTCGTCGCGCGGCCACAGCCGGCCCTGGATGTGCCCGCCGAGCGCCTTGATCGCACAGGCGGTGACGATGCCCTCCGGGCTGCCGCCCACGCCGACGCACATGTCGGTCCGTGCGTTGTGACGGGCGGCGTTGATGCCGCCGGCCACGTCGCCGTCGCTCATGAGTCGCGTGCCCGCGCCGGCCTCGCGGATGTCGTGGATGAGCTGCTCGTGGCGGGGACGGTTCAGCACCGAGACGACGAGTTCGTCCACGGGCTTGCCCAGCGCCTTCGCCAGGCGCCGGATGTTCTCGCCGATCGGAAGGCGGATGTCGACCACACCGACGCCGGCCGGACCGGTCACGAGCTTGTCCATGTAGAACACCGTCGAGGCGTCCAGCATGGTGCCGTGCTCCGAGACCGCGATGACCGACAGCGCGTTGTTGCGCCCCTCGGCGGTCAGCGTGGTGCCGTCGATCGGGTCGACCGCCACATCCGCGCGGGGCCCGCGGCCGTTTCCGACCTTCTCCCCGTTGAACAGCATGGGCGCTTCGTCCTTCTCGCCCTCGCCGATGACGATCGTGCCGTCGAAGTTGACGGTGGTGAAGAACGCCCGCATCGCGTCGACCGCGGCGGCGTCCGCCTTCTCCTTCGCCCCCCGCCCGATGAACGGAACGGCGCGGATGGCCGCGGCCTCGGTCGCGCGGACCAGCTCCAGTGCGAGGTTCCGGTCGGGATGCAGCGGGCTCATGTCCGCGGTCAGACTCACCATGGCTTCACCCTAGCCAGATCGTTCCCCTCCCAAACCGTGGATGTCACGATCCGGCGGTGAAGAAAAGCCGATTCTTGCGTGAGCGTTATGCCGCGCCACCTCGGGCATGCGGCATCCGCTCGTCTCTGTGCGCCGTCGACGGCTTGGATAGAGTGACCCTGACGCCCGAATACGACCAAGGAGCATTCATGCCCGTCGCCACTCCCGAGCAGTACGCCGACATGCTGGACCGCGCGAAGTCCGGCGGCTTCGCGTATCCCGCGATCAACGTCTCGAGCTCGCAGACGATCAACGCCGTCCTGCAGGGCCTCACCGAAGCCGGCTCCGACGGCATCCTCCAGGTCACCACCGGCGGCGCGGATTACTTCGCCGGCCACACCGTCAAGGCGCGTGCAGCGGGGGCCCTCGCCTTCGCCCGGTTCGCCACCGAGGTCGCCAAGAACTACCCGATCACGGTCGCCCTGCACACCGATCACTGCCCGAAGGAGGCACTGCCCGGGTTCGTGATGCCGCTCATCGAAGCATCCGAAGAAGAGGTACGGGCCGGCCGCAACCCCATCTTCCAGTCGCACATGTGGGACGGCTCCGCTGTGCCGCTGGACGAGAACATCCAGATCGCCAAGGATCTGCTGCCCCGGCTGAAGAACATCAACGGCATCCTCGAGGTCGAGATCGGCGTCGTCGGCGGCGAGGAGGACGGCGTCAAGCACGAGGGCTCGAACGACGCGCTCTACACCACCGTCGCGGACGTCACGAAGGCCGTCGAGGCCCTGGGTCTCGGCGAGAACGGCCGCTACATCTCGGCACTCACCTTCGGCAATGTGCACGGTGTCTACAAGCCCGGGAACGTCAAGCTCCGTCCCGAGCTGCTCGGCGAGATCCAGGAGGGCATCGCGGCGCGGTTCGGCACCGGTCCGAAGCCCCTCGACCTGGTCTTCCACGGCGGCAGCGGCTCGACCGATGAAGAGATCGCACTGGCCGTGGCCAACGGCGTCGTGAAGATGAACATCGACACCGACACCCAGTACGCCTTCACCCGCTCGATCGCCGGCTTCATGTTCGCCAACTACGACGGCGTGCTGAAGGTGGACGGCGAAGTCGGGAACAAGAAGGCCTACGACCCGCGCGCGTGGGGCAAGGTCGCCGAGTCCGCGATGGCTGCTCGCGTGGTCGAGGCCACGCGACAGCTGGGCTCGCACGGCAAGAGCCTCGCCGCCTGATCCCGGTCGCTTCCGAACGCCTCGCCCCTTCCGGGGCGGGGCGTTCGGCTTTCCCGCGCCGGGGTCTGCGCCAGTCACAACGGCCTGCCGGGGCTGTCAGAGCGCCAGCCGTCACGTATGTCGAGGTGCGGCAACGCGCACGGGCACAGGTGACGGCTCGGTGCGGCCTGCCGGGACTGTCAGAGCGCCAGCCGTCACGTATGTCCAGGTGCGGCACCTCGCACGGACACAGGTGACGGCTCGGTGCGGCCGATCAATGGCGAAGGGGGCGGGTGCCGCGTGGTCAGGGAGCCCGGTACACGTCCAGAATGGTCGGCGCGCCCTCGGGGCGGGAGACCACCACGATCTCGTCGCCGGCCTCGATGTGCCCGGTCTTGACGACCTTGAGGTACGGCCCCAGACGGCGAGCGTCCGAGAAGCGCCGCACCCAGCCGCGCTGGTCGGCGCCGCCGACCCAGCGCGCGAACGTCTGGCAGGGCGTGCGCGGCATCGTGACCACCACTTCGACACGGCCGCCGATGCGCCAGCGCTCCCCGATCACGGCGGCGTTCACGTCCATGCCCTCGGTGCGCAGGTTCTCCCCGAAGAACCCCGGCGACAGCGGTCGGCCCAGCTCTTCCTCCCAGTAGGCCGCATCCTCCTGGGCGTAGGCGTACAGCGCCTTGTCGAGACCGCCATGGTGGCGACGATCGGCCTGCACGTCGCCGTATGCGCCGAATCTGCCGATCTTCACGGCGCCGTCGATGGGGCCCTTGTCGATCGCCGTCACTCCGATGGCGCCCGGCCCGTCGTCCTCACGCAGCTGACGGACGGCGCAGACGGCGAGCAGACGCGGCATCCCGTCATCCTACGCACGAGGCGTGCAGCGACCGGGACTTCCGAGTCCTCCTCAGCCGCCGAGCCCACCGATCGTGAAGCTCTGCATCGCGCGCAAGACCTCGGGATCCGACAGGAGAGGCACCACGATGAGGATGCCGGAGATGAAGGTGAAGACCACCCCGCCGGTCAGGGCGATCCACCACGAGAGGCGCCCGCGACGCATGCTCCACGCGGAGAGCGCCGCCGTCACCATCCACCCGAAGGCGAGCACCAGGCTGGCCGCGATCGCCCACGGCCGGCCGGCCGCCGGATCGGACAGTTCGGCGTCCACCCCCATCGTCTCGAGGAGGTTGGACGCGTACGTGCCGTAGTCGATGAACGCCGGGATCGCGCCGATCATCGTGACGAAACCGTAGGCCAGCAGCGCGATCGTGACGATGCGATCGATCGAACGGCCCCGCGTCGCCCGCGCGGGCGCGGCGGCCGCGCCGTCCGCGCTGCCAGCACCCGGACCCGGCGACCCGGTCCTTCCGGCAGCGGGCCGGTGCGCCGATACCGCAGCGACCTCATCGGGGTTCTGCCCGGTGTCCAGCGCCGCCGTGACGTCGGGCTGGCGGATGCGCGCGCGCTGCTCCTCGGGAGTGGCGTACTCGCCGTACTGCGGCCGCGGTCGCGACAGCTCGCCTTCGGCGCTCACGCGGTCGACCGCTCCGCCGAAACGCGACCGCCGCGGCGGCTCTCGGCATCCTGGCGCAACTCCTTGGGAAGCGAGAACATCAGGTCCTCCTCCGCCGTCTTGACCTCTTCGACGTCGCCGAACCCGGCATCGCGCAGGTCGTCGAGGACCTGCTGGACGAGCACCTCCGGCACCGACGCGCCGCTGGTGACGCCGACCGTCTCGACGCCGTCGAACCAGGCCTGCTCGATCTCATCCGCGTAGTCCACGCGGTACGCGGCCTTGGCGCCGTACTCCAGCGCCACCTCCACCAGCCGCACACTGTTCGAGGAGTTCGCCGAACCGACGACGATCACCAGGTCGGCGTCCTTCGCGACCTTCTTGATCGCCACCTGACGGTTCTGCGTGGCGTAGCAGATGTCGTCCGACGGCGGGTCCTGCAGGTTCGGGAAGCGCTCGCGCAGCCGGCGCACCGTCTCCATGGTCTCGTCCACCGACAGGGTGGTCTGCGACAGCCAGACGACCTTCGACGGATCGCGCACCTCGACGGTGGCAGCCTCGTCGGGCGAGTTCACGACGGTGACGTGGTCGGGCGCCTCACCGGCGGTCCCCTCGACTTCCTCGTGCCACTCGTGGCCGATCAGCAGGATCTCGAAGTCGTCTCGGGCGAAGCGCACGGCCTCGCGGTGCACCTTCGTCACGAGCGGGCAGGTCGCGTCGATCGCCTGCAAGTGGCGGTCCGCGGCTGCGTTCACCACGGCCGGCGAAACGCCGTGCGCGCTGAAGACGACGTGCGCGCCCTCGGGAACCTCATCGACCTCGTCGACGAAGATGGCGCCGCGCTCCTCGAGCTCGGACACGACATGGATGTTGTGCACGATCTGCTTGCGCACGTACACGGGCGCGCCGAAGCGCTCGAGGGCCTTCTCCACGGCGATCACGGCGCGATCGACGCCGGCGCAGTACCCGCGGGGTGCGGCCAGCAGCACCCGCTTGTGTCCGGGCACCGGGATATCCTGAAGACGCTCGCGCCGCCGTGGCACACGGGGCACGGGCATTCGGACGGCCGGGTTCGCTGTGGATGCACTCACCGTTCGATTCTACGGGCGGGGTCGCCGCCCAGCCCCGCCGCCGCCAGGAGGACCATGACCGCGTTCGAACCCGTGGCCGTCGCCGGCGAGGCGCCGCCGCCCGATTCGGTGCGTCCCCGCGACTCCTCGGCCGAGGCTCCGACCTCGGTCGCGCGGCTCAACGACACGATCCGCGGGTTCCTGCAGACGTGGGGGTCGGTGTGGGTCGAGGGAGAGATCACGTCGTGGAACCTGCGGGGCGGCAACGTCTTCGGCAGGATGAAGGACCTCGTCACCGACGCGAGCATCACCTTCCGCATCTGGTCGTCCACCCGCGACCGGCTGCCGAGCGACCTCAAGGTCGGCGACCACGTCATCGCGTGCGTCAAGGCCGACTACTTCATCAAGACCGGCGATCTCACCTTCGGCGTGTCGGCAATGCGACACGTCGGTCTCGGCGATCAGCTCGAGAAGCTCGAACGCTTGCGCGCGCAACTGCGCTCCGAGGGCCTGTTCGATGCTTCTCGCAAGAAGCCCCTCCCCTTCCTGCCGCACTGCATCGGCCTGATCACCGGCGAGAGATCGGATGCCGAGAAGGACGTCCATCGCAACGCCGAACTGCGCTGGCCGCAGGTGCACTTCCGCACCCGCTACGCCGCCGTGCAGGGCGACCGATGCGTGCCTGAGACGATCGCCGCGCTCAAAGCCCTCGACGCCGACCCCGATGTCGACGTCATCGTCATCGCCCGCGGGGGCGGCGATCCGCAGACGCTCCTCGGATTCAGCGACGAGCGTCTCGTTCGGGCGGTGGCAGCGGCGACCACCCCGGTCGTCAGCGCCATCGGGCACGAGAACGATCACCCGCTGCTGGACGATGTCGCCGATCTCCGTGCGTCCACACCCACGGACGCCGCCAAGCGAGTCGTGCCGGACGTGTCCGAGCAGCGGGCGCTGGTGGGGCAGCTGCGGTCCCGACTCACCATGCGCCTCACCCAGCGCGTCGCGCATGACATCGCTCAGCTCGAGCAGCTGCGGTCCCGCCCCGTGCTGCGCGATCCGGCATCCATGTTCACGGCACGCTCGCACGAGATCCATCTGCTCACGGCGCGAGGTCGCGATCGGGTGAGCCGCGCACTCGACTCGCACGCACGCCACGCAGCCGAGCTCACGGCCACCCTGCGCGCACTCTCTCCCGCGTCGACCCTCGCGCGAGGGTACGCCATCGCCCACGTCCCGGGAGGCGCGATCGTCCGCGATGCCGCGCAGGCTCCGTCCGGCACCGAGGTGCTCGTGACAGTCGCGCAGGGCTCCTTCGCAGCGCGCTCCGAGGGGCCGATCGACGACGGCGGGTCCGGCGGCACGACCGCGGGCGACGTCTCCGGTGCGACCTAGGATGGAAGCCATGACCGAGTCGCAGGGCCCCGCCGTCGACGTCGCCGAGCTGTCGTTCGAACAGGCGCGGGACGAGCTGGTGCGCGTGGTCGCCGAACTGGAGCAGGGCGCCCCCACGCTCGAGCACTCGCTCGCCCTGTGGGAGCGGGGCGAGGCCCTGGCCGCCCGGTGCGAGGAGTGGCTGCGCGGCGCCAAGCGACGGCTGGAGGACGCCCGCGCCGGCACCGACCGGACGGACGGGTGATGGCACGCGACCCGCGCATCGTGGCCGAGCTCGGCCGCCCCGAGACCGCTGACGAGACCGCCGCGCGGAAGGCCGAAGCCTCGCGCATCTACCGGTCCAGTCAGACGGTGCGCAACCTCGTCGCCGCGCTCGTCATCACCGTCGCCGTCGTCGCCGTCATCATCTTCGCCGTTCCCCGCGGCACCCCGCCCGACGACGGACCCATCGACGTCGCCGCTGTCGCCGCCGACGTCGCCGACGCCCGGGAGCGCACGGTCATCGTGCCCGATGCGCCCCCCGAGTGGCGCGTGAACGCCGCCTCGGTCACCGGCGAGGGCATCCGCGCCTGGACCGTGGTCTACGTGCCCGACGCCGGCTTCTTGAGGATCGCGCAGGGCTTCGACGCCGACGAGTCGTGGCCGACCCGCGAACTGGGCGGCGCAGCGGTCGGCGAGACCGTCGAGATCGCAGGTGTCGAGTGGGATCGCTACGACATCCGCGACCCCGCGCGCGCCGGTAACGTCTCGGGGGCGCTCGCCACCGACGCCGGCGCCGACATCGTGATGGTCTACGGCACGTCGTCCGACGAAGACCTGGAGCGCGCGGCCGAGGCCGTCGCCGAGGACGTATTGGCCCTGCGTGAGGAGGAATCGTGACCGACAGCACCGCAACCCCCGCCACCGCCCCCACTCCCGCCAAGGTGTGGGAGGAGATGCGACGCGGCAATGAGCGCTTCGTCGCCGGTGAGCCCCGCCACCCCCGCCAGGACGTCGAACGTCGTCATGTCCTGGCCGCCGGTCAGCGGCCCCGCGCCGCCCTGTTCGGCTGCTCGGACTCGCGCCTGGCCGCCGAGATCATCTTCGACAAGGGCCTGGGCGATCTGTTCGTCGTCCGCAATGCCGGTCAGGTCATCTCCGACTCCGTGGTGGGAAGCCTGGAGTACGCGGTCGCCGTGCTCGAGGTTCCGCTCATCATCGTGCTCGGCCACGACGCGTGCGGCGCGGTGGGGGCCGCGATCGACAGCACCGGCATCGACGCTCCCACCCTCCCGCCGCACATCTGGCGACAGATCGCCCCCATCGTGCCCGCCGTGCGGCGCGTCATCCGCGAGAACGGCCCCGACGCACCCGTCGACCCCGAGGTCGTGGGCCGCGAGCACCTGCGCGACACTGTCGCGGACCTGCTGCACTCGTCCGAGCTCATCAGCGACGCCGTCGCGGAGGGCCGCCTCGCCATCGTCGGCGCGAACTACCGCCTCGCCGAGGGGACGGCCGTGCCCGATGTCATCGTTGGGCTCGACAGCGACCCCAGCGCCCACCACTGAGCTGCACCCCTGCCACGAAGTAGACACCGGAGGAACAACGACGTGACCGACACCGAGTACCGCATCGAGCACGACACCATGGGCGAGGTGCGGGTGCCCGCAGCCGCTCTCTACAGCGCGCAGACCCAACGCGCCGTCGAGAACTTCCCCATTTCGGGTACCGGCCTGGAGTCCACTCAGATCGCGGCGCTGGCGCGCATCAAGAAAGCCGCGGCCCTGGCCAACAAAGAGCTGGGGGTCCTCGACGCCGGCATCGCCGACGCGATCGCCGCCGCGGCCGACGAGGTCATCTCGGGTGTCCACGACGCGCACTTCCCCGTCGACACCTACCAGACCGGCAGCGGGACCTCGTCGAACATGAACATGAACGAGGTGCTGGCGACCCTCGCCACCCGTCACCTCGGATCACCGGTCCACCCGAACGATCACGTGAACGCGTCCCAGTCCTCGAACGACGTGTTCCCCACCTCGGTCCACATCGCCGTCACCCAGGCGCTCATCGACGACCTCATCCCCGCGCTCGACCACCTCTGCGTCGCTCTCGAGGCGAAGGCGGAGCAGTGGAAGAGCGTCGTGAAGTCCGGTCGCACCCACCTGATGGACGCCACCCCGGTGACCCTCGGCCAGGAGTTCGGCGGCTACGCGCGGCAGATGCGTCTCGGGATCGAGCGCGTGCAGTCCGCACTCCCCCGCGTCGGAGAGGTGCCGCTGGGCGGCACCGCCGTCGGCACCGGGATCAACACGCCCGCCGGCTTCCCGCAGAAGGTCATCGCGCTGCTGGCGGCCGACACCGAGCTGCCCATCACCGAGGCCAAGGACCACTTCGAGGCGCAGGCCAATCGCGACGGCCTGGTCGAGACCTCGGGAGCGCTGCGCACCATCGCGGTCTCGCTGACGAAGATCAACAACGACCTGCGCTGGATGGGTTCGGGCCCGAACACCGGACTCGGCGAACTGCACATCCCCGACCTGCAGCCGGGCTCGTCGATCATGCCCGGCAAGGTCAACCCGGTCGTCCCGGAAGCCGTGCTCATGGTGTGCGCACGCGTCATCGGGAACGACGCCACCGTGGCGTGGGCGGGCGCATCGGGCTCGTTCGAGCTCAACGTCGCCATCCCCGTGATGGGCACGGCCCTGCTGGAGTCGATCCGCCTGCTCAGCAACGCCGTGCGCGTGCTGGCTGACAAGACGATCGACGGGCTCGAAGCGAACGTCGAGCGCGCCGCGGCCTACGCCGGCATGTCGCCGTCGATCGTGACCCCGCTGAACAAGCTCATCGGCTATGAAGCCGCTGCGAAGATCGCCAAGCACTCCGTCGCCAAGGGGATCACCGTCCGTGAGGCGGTGCTCGACCTCGGCTACGTGGACCGCGGTGAGCTCACCATCGAACAGCTCGACAGCAAGCTCGACCTGCTGTCGATGACGCACCCGGGCTGAGGCCGCCGGCGGCACGAACCGCGGGTGCCGCGCACGGGCTGTCGCGGGGCGATAATCAGGGGGTGGCACCCACCTCCCGGCCGCTCACGGCGCGTGCGCGCATCCTCGGCGCGATCCTCGCCGTGGCGTGCATCGGTCTTGCGATCGTGGGAAGCGTGACCTTCATCGTGCAGCGCGAGCGCATCGTCCGCGAAGTCGAGGCGCGGCTGTACGGGCAGGTGGAGCGTCTGCAGACCGTCGCGGGGCTCGGTGGTGACAGCGGCGCGTCCGAGGTCGGCACCCCCTCGACATCGCAGGATCCCCCCGTGCAGCAGTACGCCTCGGTCGACGACTATCTGCGCGATGCCGTCGCCCGCCTGGTGCCGGGGCGGAACGAGGCATCCGTGGCGATCGTGGACGGCGCGGCGCGCTTCCGGCCGACGACGCTGTCGGGATTCGACATCGCCGACGACCGCGCCCTCATCGCCCGCGTCAGCGCCGAGACCGCCGCGACGGGCGAGACCGTCTCAGGCACCGCCAGCAGCGAGGACGGCGCCCTGCGCTACATCGCCGTCCCGGTCCAGGTGGCCGGCGATCCCCGCGAGGGCGTGTACCTGAGGGCCATCGATCTCGAGGCCGAGCTCGAGCCCGTCACCGCCGGCATGGCCACCTACGCCCTGGCCGCGGTGATCGTGCTCGCCGCGATCGGCGTCGTCGGCTGGTTCGTGACAGGGCGGTTGCTCTCTCCCATCCGTCATCTGCGCGAGACCGCCGACGCGATCACCATCGAGGACCTCTCCCCGCGCATGCGCGCGCGCGGCACCGACGACATCGCCGATCTCTCTCGCACCGTCAACTCGATGCTCGACCGCCTGGAGGGCTCCGTCGACGTCCAGCGTCAGCTTCTGGACGATGTGCGCCACGAACTCAAGACGCCGATCACCATCGTGCGCGGCCACCTCGAGCTGATGAACACGCGCGACGCCGCGGATGTGGAAGCCGCCCGCGAGATCGGGATGGCCGAACTCGACCGGATGACCCGGCTGGTCGAAGACATCGACCTGCTGGCCGCTGCGGAGGGCGACGCCTACACGATGGGCGAGGTCGACCTGGGCGCCCTCACCGCGCGCGTGGGCGAGCTCGTCGCAGTGATCCCCGGGCATGCCTGGAGCGTGGAGTCGTACGCCGCCGGGCACGTCGTCGCCGACGGCGACCGCCTGCTGCAGGCGTGGCTTCAGCTCGCCGACAACGCGGCCAAGTACACACCGCCGGGCTCGCGCATCGAGATCGGCAGCGCCCTGGACGCCACCGGCACCCGGCTCTGGGTGCGCGACCACGGCCCCGGCATCCCGCCGGCGGCACGGCACCGCATCTTCCGTCGCTTCGACCGCGCACAGATCAAACGCGAGATCGGCGGCTCCGGTCTCGGGCTCGCGATCGTCGACGCCATCGCCAAGTCCCACGGCGGTGTGTGCGCCGTGTCGGACACCCCCGGCGGCGGAGCCACCTTCACCATCCACCTGCCCACGGCGTCGGCCACCCTGCCCTCTCCGGTGCGTGCGGGAGACGTCGTCCTGCAACGAGAGGCTTCGGAATGACCAAGATCCTCATCATCGAGGATGAGTCGCGCATCGCCTCGTTCGTCAGCCGCGGGCTGGAGGCGGCCGGCTACGAGACGCAGACCGTCGAGGACGGCGCTGAGGGGCTGGCGGCAGCCCTCCACGGCGACGCCGACCTCGTGCTGCTCGATGTCGGTCTTCCCACGATGGACGGCTTCGAGGTGCTGCGCGCCCTGCGCGCCGCGCGGAACACCATCCCCGTCATCATGCTCACCGCACGTTCGAGCACCCGCGACACCGTCGACGGGCTCGACGCCGGCGCCAACGACTACGTGCCGAAGCCGTTCACGTTCGACGAGCTGCTCGCCCGCGTGCGTTCACGCCTGCGCGAGACCGCACTGTCGCCCGGAGTCAGCATCACCCATGGCGATGTCGTGCTCGATGTGCTCGCGCGCCGCGCGACGGTGGGTGGCCGTGAGGTGGAGCTGTCGACGCGCGAGTTCGCGCTCGCCGAGCAGTTCCTGCGCAATCCGGGTCGCGTCCTCAGCCGTGAGGTGCTGCTCAGCCGTGTGTGGGGTCTGGACTTCGATCCCGGATCGAACGTCGTCGACGTCTACGTGCGGTACCTGCGCGGCAAGCTCGGCGCTGCGCACATCATCACCGTGCGTGGGGCGGGGTACCGCTGGGAGTAGCCCGTCGCACGAAGAAGCCCCCGGTGCTGGGGGACACCGGGGGCTGTGACGGCCGGCGGGGGAACCGGCCTCATCAATCGCGCTGGTCTGGGGGAACGCGCGATTGGGCTTTCTTCGCACCGGTCCCGAGCGCGAGCCCGGGATTGTCGGCGGAGCGACCCGTCGAGGGGACGGGAGTCTGGGGAGGCGTGGCGGCGTGAGTGCGCGTGTTGGCTGCGCGCTCCTCCGCGACAGGGGAACGCTGAGCGGGGCCGGATGCCGCGTTCTCCCGGGCCGGCGCGGGCGACGCTCCCTGCGTTGAGGACTCGGTCGAGAGCTTCTCGTCGGCAGGACCGCGCTCGGCGCCGGGGCCCGAACGAGAACCGGGACCTTCGGAAGAGACCGCGCCCGGTTCCACCAGGTCGGCACCCGCGAGCCGTCCGCCCTCGGGCATGTCCGGCTCGGACGCACCACCGTCGTCGGCGAGTCCGGCGAACCAGCGGTCGACGCGATCGGCGGACCAGCCACGGCTCAGCGCCCAATCGCGGAGAGGGTCCGGGGCACCGTCGTCGCGCCACGCCGACACCGATGCCTCAGCGACCTCGAGGTCGAACGGCGCGGCATCCGGCACGATCCCCGGCTCGGGTGCGGGGACGATCTCGGCCCGGGCAACCGGAGCCGGCGGGGCCGGCTCCCCGCCGGCCTCGCCGCCGTGGCTTCGCTCGACGGAGCGGCGGGGCGGTTCGCGGGGGCGGCGGCGGCAGCACCGGTGTCGGAGAGGCGGACGGCACGAGCAGGGGGGCGGCGCCGACCGGAGATCCGGCCGCATCGGCGAGGACGGCCGAGGTGGTGACGGCGACGGCGGCCATCACGGCGATGCTGGCCACGACGGTGGCGGCGCCGCCCACGGCGAAGCGTCTCCGAGTGTCCACGGCATCCTTCCCTGCATCCGTCGCTCAGCGCACAGACGTGGAGGCGTCCCCACGCGCAGATACCATGTTTCCAGACTGGTAAGGCCGGCGAGGCACTTCGGCGATGAGACTCTTCTCATTCGGTGGGCGGATCGCACCCGCCCGCACGCGACGAGGGGGCCGGGATGCGGCATCCCGGCCCCCTCGTCGTCGTCAGGCCAGTTCGCCCGCTTCGAGCAGATCGGTCACCAGAGCGGCGATCGCCGAGCGCTCGGACCGCGTGAGCGTCACGTGCCCGAACAGTCCGTGACCCTTCAGCGTCTCGATGACCGAGGCGACGCCGTCGTGGCGCCCCACCCTCAGGTTGTCGCGCTGGCCCACGTCGTGGGTGAGCACGACGCGCGAGTTCTGCCCCATGCGGCTGAGGACGGTGAGCAGGACGTTCCGTTCGAGCGACTGGGCCTCGTCGACGATCACGAAGGCATCGTGCAGCGAGCGTCCCCTGATGTGGGTCAGGGGCATGACCTCGAGCAGACCGCGCTCGACGACCTCGTCGAGGACATTCCCCGACACGACCGAGCCGAGGGTGTCGAAGACGGCCTGCCCCCACGGGTTCATCTTCTCGGCCTGGTCGCCGGGGAGGTAGCCGAGCTCCTGCCCGCCCACGGCGAACAGCGGACGGAAGACGATGATCTTCTTCTGCTGCTGGCGTTCGAGCACCGCCTCCAGTCCCGCACACAGCGCGAGGGCGGACTTCCCCGTGCCGGCGCGGCCGCCGAGCGAGACGATGCCGACCTCGGGATCCAGCAGCAGGTCGATGGCGATCCGCTGCTCGGCGGAGCGCCCGTGCAGACCGAAGACCTCGCGGTCGCCTCGCACCAACCGGTATCCGCCGTCGCCGGTCACCCGGCCGAGCGCCGAGCCTCGTTCGGAGTGGATGATCAGTCCGGTGTTGACGGGCAGACCGCGCACGTCCTCGCTCGTGGCCACCTCGGTCTCGTACAGGTCGCTGATCTCGTCGCCCGAGACGTCGATGGCCGTGATGCCCGTCCACCCCGAGTCGACGGCCTGCTCGGCGAGGTACTCCTCGGCGGTGAGACCGATGGATGCCGCCTTGACGCGCATCGGGAGGTCCTTCGACACGATGGTGACGTCCTGTCCCTCGCCCGCCAGGTGCATGGCGACGGCGAGGATGCGGCTGTCGTTGTCGCCGAGGCGCATGCCGGCGGGGAGGACTCCGGGGTCGGTGTTGGACAGCTCCACGCGCAGGGTGCCCCCGGTTCCGACCTCGACGGGATAGTCGAGCCGGCCGTGCTCGATGCGCATCTCGTCGAGATGGCGCAGCGCCTGACGGGCGAAGTATCCGATCTCGGGATCGTGACGCTTGCCCTCGAGTTCGGTGATCACCACGACCGGGATCACGATGCTGTGCTCGGCGAACCGGAAGAAGGCTCGGGGGTCGCTCAGCAGGACCGATGTGTCCAGGACGTAGGTGCGCAACGCCGTATCGCTTTCCGCGACCTCCTCGTCGAGGATCCGACTGCGCTGATCGTGTGGTGCTCGTGTGGTCACAACCCACTCCCGCCCCGGGTGCTTCACCCGGCAGTCACGAGTCGACCAGGGTCACGAGTCGCGATCTCAGGCCGACTCGAACGGGCTCCGTGCCCGTTGGGTTGAAACTACGACCACGATGATTCTCCGGCGATTCCGACACGCGGCGAGTTGGTTACGACGGGGTTAATTCCGGGGCCGTCACCACACGCGGGCGGCGGAGAACTCCGCCAGCGCGTCTCCCAGCAGGCGGATGCTGTCGGCGCCGGTCCCCGCGTGGGGCGCGACGCGGATGAGCCCGGAGCGCACCGTCACCGTGATGCCGTGGTTGGCCAGGGACGCCGCCAGCGGCGCGGCATCCTGCGGAGCCGGCGCGAGCGTCACGATGCCGGCGTGCTGCGCGGGTTCGCGCGGCGTGAGCACGGGGATGCCGTAGCGATCGGCGGTGAAGAAGACGTCCCGCGCCCGCCCCGCTACCTCGCCCTCGATCGCGGACACTCCGACCTCGGCGATCTCGCGGAGTGCGGCGGCCAGCCGCGAGGCGGCGAGCGCATCGGGCCATGCGACGGTGAACGCGCGGGCCGAGGCGGAAGGAAGCGGCACGACATCCACGGGAAGGTCGCCATCGGTGCCCGCGAAGCCCGACAGCACCGGCGCGAGACGCTCCAGCGCCCGCTCGCCGAAGCGTGCGAAGCCGGTGCCCCGACCGGCGCGGAGCCACTTGTAGCCGTTCGCGCAGACGACATCGGCGGCGCCGTAGTCTGCGTCCACGACTCCGAAGCCCTGAATGGCGTCGACGATCAGCAGGCGATCGCCGATCACGTCGCGCAGCGCGGTGAGGTCGGCGCGGTACCCCGTGCGGAAGTCGACCAGGCTGACGGCGAGGGCGCGGGTGTCGTCGGTGAGCGACGCGCGCACCAGCTCGGGGGTGACCATCCCGTCTTCGGGATCCATCCACTGCACCTGCAGCGAGCCGAGTGCGTCCGCCGCACGTTGGGCGGTGACGGTGAGACTGGGGAACTCCGCCCGCGAGACCAGCAGCCCGCCCGCGACGCCGTAGATGGCGTGCATGAGTCCATACGTGGTGGACGGCTGGAGGACCACCTGGTCGGGCGCGGCATCCAGCATTCCGGCGAGAAGCTCGCGGGCGTCGGCCACGTGCCCCCCGACGAGGTCGAGGCTCGAGCGCCGCCCGGAGCCGAGCAGCTCGGTGTCGGCCCCCGCCTCCGCGCGCACGGACGGCGACAGCGGGCCGAAGGAGGCCCAGTCCAGATATCCCGGCTCGGCATCGAACGAGGCCAGGAACGACTCCATATCCGCCACGACGTCATTCTGGCATGATGCGCTGCGCACCGGGCCGGGTCGATGCGGGAGAGCGGCCGGTCAGCCGCCGAAACGGCGATCGCGACTGGCGTAGTCGCGCATCGCGCGCAGGAAGTCCACCTCGCGAAGATCCGGTCCGAGCGCCTCGACGAAATAGAACTCGGAGTGCGCGCTCTGCCACAGCAGGAAGTCGCTGAGACGCTGCTCCCCCGACGTGCGGATGACGAGGTCCGGGTCGGGCTGGCCGCCGGTGTACAGGTGCTCGCCGATCTGCTCGGGAGTGAGGTTGGCCGCCAGCTCCTCGAGCGACCCGCCGCCGCCCCCGTGCTGGGCGATGATGCTGCGCACGGCGTCGACGATCTCGCCGCGGCCGCCGTAGGCCACGGCCAGGTTGACGTGCAGGCCGGTGTTGCCGGTCGTGCGCCTCTCCGCCTCGGCCAGGACGCGGGCGAGCTCCGTCGGGAGCTCTTCGGTCCGGCCGACGTGCTTGACCCGCCAATCGCGCTCGTGCGAGAGCTCGTCGGCCAGCTCCGCGATGATCTCGATGAGATCCGAGAGCTCGCGCGAGTCGCGCTTGCGCAGGTTGTCGCTCGACAGCAGATAGAGCGACACCACCCCCACGCCGATGTCATCGCACCACCCGAGGAATTCGCGCATCTTCGCGGCCCCCGCCCGGTGACCGTGGGCGGCGGAATCGTAGCCGAGCTGGCGCGCCCATCGGCGGTTGCCGTCGATCATCATCGCGATGTGGTGGGGCACGTCCTCGGGCCGCAGGCGGCGCCGGAGCCTGTTGATGTACAGACGGTAGAGAGGACCTCTCCCCTCGTTCGACGAAGCATGCGCCACACGCTTACGCTACCGTCCCCGTCGCCAGGCTCCGCGCGGCTCCGCGCAATGAGACCCGGTCCCACCGGCAATGGGATCGAGTATGTACGGACGCCGGTATGCCCGGGGATCTACCCTGGAGCAATGGCCCGCCGCAGCCCCACTCCCCCCGAACCCGACGTCCCGCACCTGCCCCTCATGGAGGCCGCGCACGTCGACGCGGTCGTCGACGTGCGGCCCACGTGGCGCGGGTGGATCCACGCCGCGACCTTCCCGATCGCGATCGTCGCGGGGATCGTGCTGATCGCCGCTGCGCAGGGCTCGGCGGCCAAGATCGCCTCGGCGATCTTCATGGTGAGCTCGCTGCTGCTGTTCGGCATCTCGGCGCTGTACCACCGGTTCGACTGGAGCCCGAAGACGAAGGTCCTGCTCAAGCGCATCGACCACGCCAACATCGTGCTGCTCATCGCCGGCACCTACACCCCGATCGCCGTCCTCGCGCTCCCCACCCCGAAGACCGTCCTGCTCATGTCCCTGGTGTGGGGCGGAGCGCTGGTGGGCATCCTCTTCCGCGTCTTCTGGGTGCACGCACCGCGGTGGCTCTACGTCGCGCTGTACCTCGCACTCGGCTGGGCCGCTGTGATGTACCTCCCCGACCTGCTCGCGGCCAACGCGGCGATGATGATCCTGGTGTGCGTCGGCGGACTGCTCTACACCGCGGGCGCGATCGTGTACGCCATGAAGCGCCCCAACCCGTGGCCCGGGCACTTCGGGTTCCACGAGATCTTCCACGTGTGCACGGTGCTGGCGTTCCTGTGCCATTGGACGGCATGCCTGCTCATCGCCATCGAGCCGGCGTACCACGGCGGCTGAGCCGTCACTCGCCCCGGGGCGGACCCTGATCGGACGCGTCGTCCTGCGCAGCGGAATCCGTGTCGGCGGTCCGCTGCCTCGCGTCCTGCTCCTCGGCCGCGCGCTCCTCGGCCGCGCGCTCCTCGGCCGCGCGCTCCTCGGCGTCGAGCTCCTCGGCGATGTCGGCGCGGACGCGTCCCCGGCGGATGCGGCGCAGCATGTCGGCCACCAGCAGCACCACCGCCAGCGCGATGAACGCGATGATGGCGAAGCCCCAGACCCCCGGGGTGACCAGTTCGGGGTCGACCGTCGGCGTCGGGGTGGGGGTGACGGCGCCGGTGACGACGTGGGCGACGGCGGAGAGAGCGTGCGGCATGGTGTCCTCGATCGAGCGCGGGGCAGGCGTACGGCATGGGCGGGTGATGGCCCGACGCGGCGACGACGGCGCGTAGCCTGGTGGTCCCAGCCTAATCTTCGGAGCGGACCCCATGACCACGGCAGAGATGCTCGACGAGCGATACGGTCGTACGCGCACGCCCCGATCGAAATGGATGCTGGGCGCGGCGATCGGGATCGGCGCGGTGCTCACGGGTCTGCTCGCGTGGTCGGTGGTCGCTCCCACCTTCGAGACCGTCGACGTCGACACCACGAGCTTCGAAGTCGTCGACGAGCACACGGTCGAACTGGGGTTTCAGTTCAGCGGGCCGGTCGGTCGCACCGTCGCGTGCGCGCTCGAGGCGCAGGACACCGAGCACGGCGTGGTGGGCTGGCGTGTCGTGGAGTTCCCGGCATCCGACCAGGCTGCGCGGGCTTTTCGGGAGGTCATCCCCACGACGGCCGAGGCCACGACGGGTTTGGTCAACGCCTGCTGGGTGACGTAGTCTGTCGCGAAGACCTTCTCGTGACGCCCTGGCCGGAGCCGGGGCGTTTCGAACATCCGGACCCTCATATCGAAGGAGTCAGACGTGTCCAACGATGCCCAGGTGACCTTCCTCACGCAGGATGCGTACGACCGTCTCGCCGCCGAGCTCGAGCACCTCTCCACCACCGGTCGCGAAGAGATCGCCAAACGCATCGAGGCGGCGCGCGAAGAGGGCGACCTCAAGGAGAACGGCGGATACCACGCCGCCAAGGACGAGCAGGGCAAGCAGGAGGCCCGCATCCGCACCCTGCAGTCGCTCTTGAAGAACGCCACCGTGGGCGAAGCGCCCGAGAGCACCGGAACGGTCGAACCCGGCACCGTGGTCACGGCGGTCATCGCGGGAGGCGAAGAGGTCTTCCTCCTCGGCAGCCGCGAGATCGCAGCGAACAGCGAGCTCGACGTCTACAGCGAGGCCTCGCCGCTCGGCTCCGCCATCCTGGGACTGGCCGAGGGCGACAACACCAGCTACACCGCCCCGAACGGGCGCGAGATCTCGGTCGAGATCGTCAAGGTCGAGACCTATCACGGGCAGTAGCCTCGTGCGGCCCGTAAGGGTGGGCGGTGGTTTCCGGGGTCAGTCCGGCACGACGGTGGGCGCGTAGCCCGCCTCTTCGAGCACCGAGATGACGTGTGCACGGTGCTCCTCGCCGCGCGTCTCGACGCTCAGCTGCAGGATCACCTCGCTGATCTGCAGCCCCTGTCCGTGCCGCGTGTGCAGCACTTCGATGACGTTGGCTCCCGCGTGGGCGAGCAGCTCCGAGACGCGCGCGAGCTGACCGGGACGATCCGGCAGCGGGATCTGCAGGGTCATGTAGCGTCCCGAGGCCGCGAGTCCGTGCGCGACCACGCGCTGCAGGAGGAGCGGATCGATGTTTCCGCCCGAGAGCACGGCGACGGTCGGCCCCGACGCCGTGACCTTGCCGGCGAGGATCGCGGCCACCCCCACGGCACCCGCGGGCTCCACGACCTGCTTGGCCCGCTCGAGCAGCACGAGGAGCGCCCGGGCGATGTCGTCGTCCGAGACGGTGACGACATCGTCCACGAGGTCGCGGATGATCTCGAAGGGAAGGTCGCCGGGGCGCGCCACGGCGATGCCGTCCGCGATCGTCGGGCGGGTCTCGATCTCGAGGGGCTCCCCGGCGGCGAGCGACGACGGGTAGGCCGCGGCGTTCTCCGCCTGGACCCCGATGATGCGCACCGTTCGCCCGGCCGCACGCGCGCGGGCCTTGGCCGCGGCGGCGACGCCGGCGAGCAGCCCTCCCCCGCCTATTCCCACCACGATCGTCTCGACGTCGGGAAGCTCGTCCATGATCTCCAGGCCGAGGGTGCCCTGCCCCGCGATGATGTCCGGGTGGTCGAAGGGGTGGATGAAGACGGCGCCCGTGCGCTCGGCGAACTCCGCCGCCAGACGCAGCGGCGTCTCGACCGTGGCGCCGTCGAGGACGACGTCCGCACCGTAGCCGCGGGTGGCGAGCAGCTTCGGCACGGGCACCCCGAGCGGCATGAAGATCGTGGCGTGGATGCCGAGGGCCTTGGCCGCCAGCGCGACACCCTGGGCGTGGTTGCCTGCGGACGCCGCGACGACCCCGCGCGCCCGCTCCTCGGCGGTCAGGCGCGACAGTCGGTACGTCGCGCCCCGGATCTTGAACGAGCCGGTGCGCTGGAGGTTCTCGAGCTTGAGGTGGACGGGGACGCCGAGCACATCGCTGAGATTCTGCGAGTAGTCCAGAGGCGTGGTCGAGATCACGCCGGCGAGGGCCGCAGCGGCGCTGTCGACCTCCGCCAAGGTGGGGATGCGGCTGGCCACGACGGACGACGGGTCGGTGCTCACGCGGGTGTCCTCCTCGGACGCGGGACGGTGGACCAGATGAGATCGCCCGAGGGCGGCGCTGCCCCGGTCTCCCACGCGCGATCGCCGAGGTACACGGCGACGACGTTGACGAAGGCGGCGAGGGGCACGGCGAACAGGGCGCCCGGGATGCCGGCGATGAGAGCGCCGCCGGCGACGACGAGCACCACCGCCAGCGGGTGCACCTTCACGGCCGAGCCCATCAGGAGGGGCTGGAGGACATGACCCTCCAACTGCTGGACCCCGAGCACGACCACCAGCATCCACAGTGCGATCCAGGGCCCGTTGTAGACCAGCGCGAGGAACACCGCGACCGCGCCCGTCAGCACCGCGCCGACGATGGGGATGAAAGCGCCGAGGAAGACCAGGACGGCGATCGGGATCGCCAGGGGCACGCCCAGGAAGAACGCGCCCAGCCCGATGCCGATGGCGTCGATGGTGGCCACGAGCAGCTGCGTGCGCGCGTAGTTGACCACCGTCACCCATCCGGCGCGCGCCGCGCCGTCCACGGCCGGGCGCGCGCGCCGCGGGAACAGCCGCGTGCTCCACCGCCAGATGCCCGCGCCGTCCGCCAGCAGCGTCAGGAGGATGAAGAGGGTCAACAGCGCCCCGGTGGCGACGTGGCCGATGGTCGTGCCGATCGCCAGCGCACCGCTCCACAGGACACCCGCCTGCTCCTGGATGAGCGACCACGCCTGTCCCAGCAGGTCGTCGATCTGCCCGGCGGTCAGGTGCAGCGGCCCCTGGATGAGGTACTGCCGGAACTCCGCCACCGCTTCCACCGTGCGCTCGCTCACCGACGGCCACTCGCGGGTCACCTGCCAGATCACCAGCCACATCAGGCCCGACACGACCGCCAGGGTCGTGAGCACCGACACCACGATGGCCAGCCAACGTGGCACGCGATGCCGCAGCATCCAGCCGAACCCCGGTGAGAGGAGGGCCGTGATGAGGATCGCGATCAGCAGCGGGATGACGAGGAGCTTCAGCTGGATGATCAGCCAGATGGCCACGGCGGCCGCGGCGGCCACGACCAGAAGACGCCACGAGTAGGCGGTGGCGATCCGCAGCCCGCGCGGAACGGTCGCGCCGATCTCGGAAGAGACGACGCGACTTCGATCCTTCAGCGCGTCCAGCAGGGAGCCGCGCGGCTTGTCGTCGGAGCCGCTCATCCCGCCAGTCTAGGCGCGTGGCATACCGCGCCGTTCATGAGCCCGAGGCGACATGTCGGCGGCCGTCGTTAGGCTGGCGCGCGTGAGATCCACGCTCAGCACCGCCGAAGCGCGGCGCATCGCGCTGGCCGCTCAGGGCTTCGCCCGGCCCCGACCCGCCGCGGTGACGACGCGCCAGCTCAACTCGGCGATGCGCCGGATGGGGACGCTGCAGATCGACTCGGTGAACGTCTTCGCGCGCTCGCACTACATGCCCCTGTTCTCGCGCCTGGGCGCCTACGATCCCGCGGACCTGGATCGCCTTCTGTTCGCCCGCCGTGCACCGTACGTGGAGTACTGGGCGCATGTGGCCGCCTTCATCCCCGCCGCGGACTGGGCGCTCTTCCGCTTCCGCATGGACGACAACCGCGCGAAGTACGGCACTGACCCGGACGGGTGGTTTCGGCGCCACAGCGACATCGTCGACTGGGTGCTCGGCGAGCTCGCCGAGCGGGGGCCGCTGCGCCCCGCGCAGCTCGAGCACGACGCGCGGCGCTCATCGCGCCGCGGGCCCTGGTGGGACTGGGACGTGGTGAAGAACGCCTTGGAGTACCTCTGGCTCTTCGGCGAGGTGGCCATTGCGGGTCGCCAGGGATTCGAACGCCGCTACGCCCTCGCGGAGCAGGTGATACCGGCTGCGGTCCTGGACTCCGTCATCCCGAGGCCGGACGCGATCCGAGAACTCGTCGCGCGAGCGAGCGCCGCCTACGGCGTGGCGACGGCATCCGACCTCGCCGACTACTGGCGTCTCAGGGATCGACCGGCGGTGCACCGCGCGATCGCCGAACTCCAGGACGCCGGCGTTCTGCAGCCGGTCACCGTGGCCGGCTGGACCAGCGCGGGAAGACCGGCCAAGGCGTGGCTGCACCGCGACGCCGTCCTCCCCCGGCGCGTCGACGCCGCCGCACTGCTGACACCGTTCGATCCGATGGTGTGGTTCCGCGACCGCGCCGAGCGGCTCTTCGACTTCGCGTACCGCATCGAGATCTACACACCGGCGCCCCGCCGTCGCTACGGCTACTATTCCCTGCCCGTCCTGCTCGGCGACGACGTGGTCGGACGCGTCGACCTCAAGGCGGATCGGGCGCGCTCGACGCTGCTGGTGCAATCGGCCTGGTGGGAGCACGGTCGACCTGCGGATGCCGCGGAGCGCCTCGCCACCGAGGTGCGCACCGCCGCGGCATGGCAGCGACTGGAGAGCATCTCGGTGTCGCGGTGGGGCGACGCCGCCGATGACGTCGCGGCAGCGCTCCCCGAAGCCGAGCGGCACGACAGCCGGCCTGACGTCTCGGAAGCGGCCCCTGCCACGGAGGCAGCGGGCGACGCACCGGCTAACGTGGACGGGTGAGACCTCGAGCGGTGATGGGCATCGCCGTCGGCACCGTGCTCGCGGTCACGGTGATCCTCATCACGGCGTGGCTGTTCACGCGGCCCTCAGGACCGGATGCCGTCGCCGACGCGTTCCTCGCCGCCTTGGCGGCCGGCGAGGGCGACGATGCGGCCGCTCTCCTGGCCGATCCCCCGCCGGAGGCCGTCATCGAACGCTTCGCCGACGCCGCGGCCTACATCAGCGACCCGGACGTACGCTCGATCGACGCGGCGAGCGAGGACGCCGCGACCGCCGTCGCCGACATCGCGCTCGGGGGTACGACCACCCGTGTCACCCTGGCCCTCGTGCGCACGCCGGTCGGCTGGCGCGTACAGGACGGGCTCGGGAGCGTCGCAGCGGGCACCACTCTCGGTGACAGCATCCGTATCGGAGGTGTCCTCACTCGGGCGGGCGATGCGGTGCCGGTGCTCCCCGCCGCCTACGACGTCGAGGCCGCGCCCGGTGATCTCCTGGTCGGGCGCGAGGAGGCGCTGGCGCTTCCGGGCGCCGATGTCGAGGTGACGGTGCGGGCCGCGCTCGGACCCGACGCCGAGGCCCGGGCGCAGGAGGGCGTGGACGCCTACGCCGACGACTGCGCGCGCCCGGCCGATGCCGTGCCCGAGCGGTGCGGCATCCGCATCCCGTGGGCGGCGGACCTCGCGACCCTGACGGCGGTCGACTTCCGCATCGAAGCCCACCCGCTGGTCGAGCTGTCCGAGGAGGATCTGTCGTTCACGGCGACCGACGGTGTGCTCGTGGCCACCGTGACCGGTGTGACTCGAGCCGGGGACGAGGGCTCGTTCACCTACCGCACCGATACCTGGACGCTGCGCGGAGACCTCTCCTTCCGCGGCGACCGGATGGTGCTCGCCGTGCGGTGATCGGGGTACCCCGACGCATGATCGGACCGCGGCCTCAGCCGCGCCTGAGCTCTAGTCCGAGCCACCGCGCGAGCTCCTGGACCTCGTTCTCGACCGCGTCGTCGATCTCGGCAGTGAACGGGATGTCCTCGTGGACGGCATGCACCGTCAGCACTCCGGCGCGACGATCCGCTCTGGCGTCGAGCTTCCCGACGAACCGGTCGCCGTGCAGGATCGGCAGGGCGAAGTATCCCCACCGGCGCGCGGTCGCGGGCTTGTACATCTCCAGCACGTACTCGAACCCGAAGAGCTGCTGCAGCCGATCGCGGTCGAACACCAGTCGGTCGAAGGGCGAGACCAGCGCGGTGCGGGGCGCGAAGGTGTCCAGCTCGTCGAGAGCGGCCACGTCCACCCGCCACTCGCCGTCGACGCCGTCCACCACGACCGGCTCGCCGATCTCACCGACATCGATGGCCTCGACCGGCTGCGCGACGCTGCGCACTCGCGCGATGCCCAGCGCACCCAGGCGCCGCTGCGCCCGCTCGCGCGCCGCGTCCTCCGCACCGAGCGTCTCGACGTCGGCCGGATACACCCGCTCGGCGAGGTCGAAGATACGGCCTTTGGCGTCCCGCGAGTGGATCGCGACGTCGCCGGTCATCACGAGGATCTCGAGCAACTGCAGCGTGTTGCGGTTGTCGGTCCAGCCGGTGGAACGCCACGGCACCTGAGCACCGTCGGGGATCTCGCTCGGCCGGAGCGGTCCGTCCGCGCGGAGCCTGGCCATCACGTCCCTGCGGAACCGGTCGTTGGCCTCGAGCCAGTCCCGTGCCGAGCGGGATGCCGGGCGGGTGCGCATCTCGGGGATCAGCAGGGCGAGATCCGTCATCGCGCGGTAGAACCCGCCCCACTCGAAGACCGCACGGTCCACCTCGACCAGCCGGACGAGATCATCGGGCTGATACGGCCATCCCAGGCGCGACCAGAGGATGAGGTCGGCGCTCGGCGCGATCGCGGCGGTCGGCTCGATGTTGACGACGGTGAGGGCGTCGATCGTCTCGACGATGCCGACCGGGCGCGCCGCCCCCAGCAGCTGAGCATGGACGGCGAGTCGCCTCGCCTGCGCTCTCGTCAGCTGCCGCACGACGGGCGCCCGTAGGGCTCAGAACTGGACGCGCGGGGGCTCGCTGATCGCGGCACCGTCGACCACCTCGAAGAACTCGCGCTCGTGGAAGCCGAGGTTGCGCGCGAAGAGGTTGTTCGGGAAGACCTTGATCTTGGTGTTGAGCTCGCGCACGCCGCCGTTGTAGAACCGGCGCGAGGCCTGGATCTTGTCTTCCGTGTCGACGATCGACTGCTGCAGCTGCAGGAAGTTCTGGCTCGCCTGCAATTGCGGATACGCCTCGGCGACGGCGAAGAGCGACTTCAGGGCCCGCTGCATGTGACCTTCCGCCACGCCCGCGGCCGCGGGGCTCTCGGCCGTGATGGTCTCGGCGCGTGCGCGGGTGACGTTCTCGAACACGGCCTTCTCATGGGCGGCGTACCCCTTGACCGCTTCGATGAGGTTCGGCAGCAGGTCGGCGCGGCGCTTGAGCTGAACGGTGATGTCGCTCCACGCCTCGTCGACACGGACATTGAGCTGCACGAGCGAGTTGTAGGTCGCCCACAGATAGATGCCCGCGATGACGACGAGCGCCACCACGATGAGGACGGGGATCAACCATTCCATTGCCAGGCACTCCGTTCGCGGTTTGACCTCATCCTAGCCACGGCGTCCCTCGCGCACCGGTGCGCACCGACGTCTCTCAGCCGTTACCCACCGAGCGTCGGGTGCGGCGTACCGACCGGGTACGAGCGAGGGCGGCGTCCGTGAACGCCGCCCTCACTCGTACCCCCGCCGGGACTCGAACCCGGACTGGAGCGGGTTTAAGCCGCCTGCCTCTGCCGATTGGGCTACGGGGGCGCCGCTCGTGCGACGCCACCACGCTACCGTCAGCGCGCGGCGGCGGCCTCCTTGTCTGCTTCGACCTTCTCGGGCTGGTCGGCGATCTTGCCCTGCTCGCGCGGCTCTGCCGGCGGCGTGACGGCCGGCTGTGCCGGGCGGGGACGCGCGGCGAACTCCTCGAACACGTAGCGCGGGTTCTGCACGGTCGAGAGGTTCACGATGTCACGACCCAGCCAGAGGTTGTTCCACCAGCCCCACACCACCCGGAACTTGCGCTCCCAGGTGGGCATCGCCAGACCGTGGTAGCCGCGGTGGGCGACCCACGCGACGAGGCCCTTGAGGGCGATGTTGCCGGACTGGAAGACGCCGTTGTACAGCCCGAGGCCTGCGACGGCACCGAGGTTCTTGTGGACGTAATCCTTCGGCAGCTCGCCGCGCAGCACGGCGGTGATGTTCTTGGCCATCAGCTTGCCCTGGCGCACGGCGTGCTGGGCGTTGGGGACGCAGTAGCCGCCCACGCCGCCGCCCGTGAGGTCGGGCACGGCTGATACGTCGCCGGCTGCCCACGCGCCCTCGACGAATTCCTCGTCGGTGCCGACGCGCAGATCGGGGCGCGTGCGGATGCGACCGCGCTCCTCGACGGGGAGGTCGCTGCCGCGGACGACGGTGGGGTTGGCCATCACACCGGCGGTCCAGATGATGAGGTCGGACGGGATCGTCTCGCCGGTGGACAGCTCGATGTTGCCGTCGACGGCGCCCGTGACCTGGGTGTCCAGGTGCACGTTGGCGCCGCGCTTGGCGAGGTCCTTCAGCACCCATTCGCTGGTCTTCAGCGAGACCTCCGGCATGATGCGGCCCATGGCCTCGACGAGGTGGAAGTGCGTGTCCTCGAACGTCAGCTGCGGGTAGAACTTGATCAGCGACGACGCCAGCGAACGCAGCTCGGCGAACACCTCGATGCCGGCGAAGCCGCCGCCGACGACGACGACGGTGAGCAGGCGGTCGCGCTCGGGGCCGGCAGGCAGCGTGGAGGCCTTGTCGAAGTTCGACATGAGACGGTCGCGGATCGCGACGGCCTCTTCGATGGTCTTGAGGCCGATGGCGTTGTCGGCGATCCCCGGAATGGGGAACGTGCGCGAGACCGCGCCGGCGGTGACGACGATCTGGTCGTACTCCACCTGATACGCCTCACCGGCGACGGGCGTGATCGTGGCGACCTTGTCGGCGTGCTGGATGCCCGTCACCTTGCCGGCGATCACGGTGGACCGCTTGAGGTGTCGACGCAGCGCCACCACCGAGTGACGGGCTTCGATCGAGCCGGCAGCCACCTCGGGGAGGAACGGCTGATAGGTCATGTACGGGAGCGGATCGACGACGGTGACGTCGGCTTCGCCTTTGCGCAGGAGCTTCTCGAGCTTCCAGGCCGTGTAGAAGCCTGCGTAGCCGCCACCGACGATGAGGATCTTGGGCACGGTGTTGGTCACGGTTTGGAGTTCTCCTCCTGTGTCAGCGGCTCGGCGCGCGGGACGCCAATCGGATGCGTCGGACAGCAGCGGTGACGCCGAGCCCGACCAGTATAGCCGTGACGGTGAAGACCAGAAGCGGCACGGTTCCGTACAGCAGCGTCTGCTGGTTCGGAAGGAGCGGTGAGGCGGCCCGTTCAGCGGGGTCCGCAGGCGGGAGCGGGTCGACCTCGACCGGCTGCGCGGAGGGCTCCGGGACGGGGTCGCTCTGGGCGCGCCGGTAGATGCGGATCCAGTCCGCGAGGCTGCCCATCGGGTTCGCCGTGACCGTGGCGACGGTCTCGGAGACGGCCGCCTCGGCATCCACGAGTCCGTAGCCGTAGAGGGGATCGGGTACGGCGCTGGAGCCCGCGGGCGGGGTGGCGGTGCTGATGATGCGGTTGATGACGTTGGCCGCGTCCAGGTCGGGGTGGGCGGCGCGCACGAGGGCGGCGACACCGGCGACGATCGGCGCGGCGCCGCTCGTCCCGTTCCAGCGCACGAGGCGGCCGTCCGCCGAGACGCCGATGAGTTCCTCGCTGGGAGCCGCGACACCGATCGTGATCCCCTGGGTGGATGCTTCGACGCTCGCGCGGCCGTCCGGATCGACGCCCGCCACGGTGAGCACCCCGGGGATCGTCGCGGGGGCACCGACGCGATCGGTGCCGCTCCCCCGGTTGCCGGCGGCGACCACGACGACGACGTCGTTGTCGAAGGCGTAGGTGAACGCGTCGTCCCAGCTGGTGTCCCAGTCCGGGGTGTTCGTGGTGAGCGAGAGGTTGATGATGTCGGCCCCGTTGTCGACCGACCAGCGGATGGCCTCCGCGATCTGCTGCGAGAACGGCACGGCCGACGAGGTGCCGAAGCCGACGGACACCGCGAGGATCTCCGCCTCCGGCGCGACGCCGATCATGCCCTCATCGGGGCCGGTGCCCCGGCCGGCTGCGAGCGATGCCACCCAGCTGCCGTGGTTGGCGTCCACGGCGCCCACCGGCATCCTTCCGTCGGGTGCGCCGACGCCCGACACGTCGATGCCACCGACGACGGCCCCCTCGAACTCGACCGGGCCGCGACCCACGCCGGTGTCGATCACGGCGATGCGCACGCCCTCACCGCGGGTGGTCTCCCACGCATCCTCGATGCCGTAGTCCTCGAGCCAGTACTGCGCGGCGCGGACCGGGTCCTCTTCGGGCTCGGCCTCGGGGGTGGCCGCGGCCGCCGGAGACGCCAGCGTCAGCACGAGCGCCGTCGCCGCCGCGACGATCGGGGTCAGCCTCATCCGCCGGACCCCGCCGCACCGGGCTCGACGCACGAGCAGCGCTCGGGCGACCACGTCGACCGGGCCAGCGCGCGGTCGCCGAACGGGTTCACACCGGGGCCGGCGGCCAGCGCGTGCGCGGCGAGGGCGTGCAGGCACTTCACGCGCACGGGCATGCCCCCCGCCGAGATGCCCTCGATCTCCTCGACAGCGCCGTAGCCCGCACGATCGCGCAGGTACGCCTCGTGCGCCGCCCCGTACTGAGCGGCGAGCTCGTCGTCGCCGGCGAGCTCGTCGCTGAACTCCCGCATAACCTGCGTGGCCTCCAGGGCCGACATCGCGGCCGTGGCACCCGGGTGGGTGAGGTAGTAGAACGTGGGGAACGGCGTGCCGTCGTCCAGCCGGGGAGCGGTCGCCGCCACTGTCGGATTGCCGCACACGCAGCGCGCGGCGATGCCGACGACGCCGCGAGCGGGGCGTCCGAGCTGCTGGCGGAGCACCGCCAGGTCGGCGTCGGACACGGGGGCGTAGGGCGGCGTCGTCACCCGGCCAGGCTAGCGCCGACGCCTGGGACGAGTCTGCATCCGCGGCGACCTCGGTACTACTCCGCGGTGTCGGAGGGCGACGGGGTCGGCGCCGGGTCGGGCACGCCGACGGTGATCGGGGCGACTCCGGTGGTGGCGAGCCCCGCCTCGGTGATCGAGCGGACGAGCTGGCCCATCCAGTCGGTGCGGGTGGCTTCGACGTCCTCGCTGACAGCGCGCTGCTCCTGGGGCACCAGCTCGGGCGGCAGGTCGTTGTCGACGAGGTAGACCACTTCGCCGGGACGCACGTAATAGAGCCGCTCGCGGGCCTGCGTGGTGATGTAGGCGGGGTCGCGCCAGCGGTCGCGCTGCGCCTCGAGATCGGCGACCTCGTCGCGGGTGAGTTGGACGCTCTCTTCGAGCGCGGCCAACTGCTGACGCTGCGAGACGTACGTACCCACCGTGGGGACGAGAACGAAGGCGGCGAGGACGACCAGCCCCAGCATGATCACCATGAAGCCCGACAGCCGGATGCCCGAGAGCCAGACGCGCGCGTCGACGGCACCGCGCGCGGCGCGCGCCCCCGCCGACGCGCGCCGGGGAACGCGAGAGGGGGGACCAGAGCTCTTCGCCATGTTCCCCCCTCTCGGTGTCGGTCTCGCGACCGCGCGAGGCGGCCGTCAGCTGGTGAAGCGCGGGAAGGCCGCGCGGCCGATGAAGGTCGCCGCGTCGCCCAGCTCTTCCTCGATGCGCAGAAGCTGATTGTATTTCGCCACGCGCTCGCTGCGCGCGGGCGCGCCGCTCTTGATCTGACCGGCGCCGGTGGCGACGGCGAGGTCGGCGATCGTGGTGTCCTCGGTCTCACCCGAGCGGTGCGACAGCATCGCGGTGTAGCCGGCGCGGTGGGCCATGTCGACCGCGTCGAGCGTCTCGGACAGCGTGCCGATCTGGTTGACCTTGACCAGGAGCGAGTTGGCGACGCCCCGCTTGATGCCGTCCGCCAGACGCTGCGGGTTGGTGACGAAGAGGTCGTCGCCGACGAGCTGCGTCCTGGTGCCGAGCGCGTCGGTGAGGGCCTTCCAGTTGTCCCAGTCGTCCTCGGCGAGCGCGTCCTCGATGGTCACGATCGGGTAGTCGTTGACGAGCCCGACGTAGTACTCGGTGAGCTCGGCGGCCGTCCAGTCCTTGTTGTCGAGGCGGTACACGCCGTCGTTGAAGAACTCCGTCGCCGCCACGTCCAGGCCCAGCGCGATGTCGCTGCCGGGAGTGAAGCCGGCCTTCTCGATGGCGCGCACGAGAAAGTCGAGACCCTCGCGGTTGCTCGGCAGGTCGGGGGCGAAGCCGCCCTCGTCGCCGAGGCCCGTCGCGAAGCCCGCGGCCTTCAGCTCGCCCTTGAGGACGTGGTAGACCTCGGTGCCCCAGCGCAGCGACTCGGCGAACGTCTCGGCGCCGATGGGCGCGAGGAAGAACTCCTGCATGTCGATGCCGTTGTCGGCGTGCTCGCCGCCGTTGATGACGTTGAACAGCGGCACGGGCAGGACGTGCGCGTTGGGTCCGCCGAGGTAGCGGAACAGCGGCAGGTCGGCGCTGTCGGCCGCGGCCTTCGCCACGGCGAGCGACACACCGAGGATGGCGTTGGCGCCGCAGCGGGACTTGTTCTCGGTGCCGTCGGTCTCGAGGAGGATCTCGTCGACGACGCGCTGCTCGCTCGCCTCGACGCCCTCGATGGCCGGGCCGAGCTCGTCGATGACGGCGGCGACGGCCTTGAGGACGCCCTTCCCCCCGTAACGGCTCTTGTCGCCGTCGCGCAGCTCGTACGCTTCGAACGCGCCGGTGGATGCGCCGGAGGGGACGGCCGCGCGCTGGACGATCCCGTCGTCGAGCAGCACCTCCACTTCGACGGTGGGGTTGCCGCGCGAATCCAGGATCTCGCGCGCGCCTACAGCCTCGATCTGTGCCACAGGAAGCTCCTTGCTTGTGGAGGGTGGTTCATGGGAGCGTCGTCGGTCCGCCCCCGAGTCTAGTGATGCCCGATGCCGGCGACATCGTCGCGCCGTCACACGAGCCGGGCGATGGCGATCCCGTCGTAGCCCTTGAGGTCGAGGGTCTGCAGGGCGGTCGCATCGAAGCGCGGGTCGCGGCCGAGCATCTCGAGGCCGCGCTGGGTGCCGATCACATCGGATCGCTCCGTCGCCGGGTTGGCCACCTCTCCCCCGCGCCCGATGTTGTCGACCACGACGACGGTGCCGCTGTGCCCGAGGCGGGCCGCCCAGTCGAGGTAGATCGTGTTGGACTCCTTGTCGGCGTCGATGAACACCATGTCGAACGGCTCCGCGCCGTCAAGGGTGGGCAGCACATCCGCGGCGCGGCCGAGGAGGATCTCCACCCGCTCGCCGACACCCGCCCGGTCGAGATTCGCCCGCGCCACCTCGGCGTTGCGCTCCTCGGCCTCGATCGTGACGACCTGTCCGCCGACGGGCAGGGCGCGCGCGAGCCAGATCGTGGAGTAGCCGCCGAGCGTGCCGATCTCGAGCACTCTCCGCGCTCCCGAGATGCGGGCCAGCAGATGCAGCAGCTTGCCGTTCACCGGCGCGACCTCGATGGCCGGCAGGCCGGCGGCCTGCTGATCGGCCACCGCACGTTCGAGCGCGTCGTCGTGTCCGACGAGCGTGGCGGTGAGGTAGGCGTCGACGCGGCGGGCGAGATCGGCAGTGGGATCGGCCATGTGCTCAGCCAACAAGTCCCGCGCCGTGCCGTCAAGGACCGTCACGGGTTCAATGCGCGCCCTCACCGGCATCCCGCAGCGCCGCCGACGCGGCGACGAGGAGCGCGTCGGCGGTCCGGCGGTACCCCAGGGCACTGGGATGGAACCGGTCGAGGCTGAACATCTCGTCCGGTCGCGAGACGAACACCTCTCCCACGGCGCGGCGCAGCGAGACCGCCCGGGCTCCCGCCCTCGTCGCGGCGACGGCCTGCGCGTCGGCGAGCTGACGCGACAGCCGCGACCCGAGCGCGCGCAGCGGCTGCGGCACCGCGCGCAGCGCGCCCAGGTCGGGGCACGTACCCACCACCACTTCGGCGCCGCGCCCGCGCAGACGCTCGACGGCCCGCGCGAGGTGCGCCGCGGCCAGCGAGACCGGCAGGCGGTGGGTGACGTCGTTGCCGCCCACCACGATGACGGCCAGCTCGGGCCTGTAGTCGGCCGGCAGTGCATCGATCTGACCGGCCAGGCCCGCCGATTCCGCGCCGACGACCGCGGCCGTCCGCAGCCGCACGGGACGCTGCTCCCGCCGGGCGAGGGCCTTGGCCAGACGCGCCCCGAGGGTGTCTTTGGGGCGGGGAGCGCCCAGGCCCGCGGCGATGGAGTCTCCGAGCATGAGCAGGTCCAGGGGTTCGCCCGCCAGCGACGGCCGCCACACCCGGTCGGCGTCGGGCGCCTGCTCGCCCAGGGGCTTGCCGATGCGGCGCCGGGCCAGCGCCGCCTGGCGCCGCAGCACGGCACGCAGCGCCAGCGCACCGAGGGCGACGAGGCCCGCGACGAGCGCGACGGCGAGAGCCAGGCGGGACCGGTGCATGGTCGGATCCGACCGGATGCCGGTGAACGGCATGTGTCGCAGGGGTGACGGGCGTCGGGGCGAGCCCTGGCCGCGATACAGTGCCGCGGTGACCGCACCCTCGTTGTCGCGTCGTCTGGGCCTGGGCGACGCCGTCTTCATCGGCCTGGGCTCCATGATCGGCGCGGGCGTGTTCGCCGCGTTCGCCCCCGCCGCCGCGGCGGCCGGAAGCGGGCTGTTGATCGGGCTCGCCCTGGCGGCGGTCGTGGCCTTCGGCAACGCGACGTCCTCCGCGCAGCTCGCCGCGGCCCATCCGACGTCGGGTGGCACATACGCCTACGGCCGCGCCGAGCTCGGGCCGTGGTGGGGATTCGTCGCCGGGTGGGGATTCGTCATCGGGAAGACCGCCAGCTGCGCCGCGATGGCGCTCACGTTCGCCGCGTACGCCGCACCGGAAGGGTGGGAGCGCGTGGTCGCCGCCGTCGCCGTGGTCGCGCTGGCGACGGTCAACTGGTTCGGGGTGACCCGCACGGCCGCCCTCACCCGCGTGATCGTCGTGGTCGTGCTGCTCTGCCTCACGGTCGCCGTCGCCGCGGCGGGCACGGCGCCGCGCGCCGACGTGCTCGGCGCCGACGCGCTGTGGACGGGCGGCTGGTACGGCATCCTCCAGTCCGCGGGACTGCTGTTCTTCGCCTTCGCCGGTTACGCCCGCATCGCCACGATGGGCGAGGAGGTCCGCGATCCGGAGCGCACCATCCCCCGCGCCATCGTGCTCGCCTTCGCCGGGGCCGTCGTGGTCTACGCCGTCGTCGGCATCTCGGTGCTGACCGCGCTCGGGCCCGACGCCACCGCGGCGTCGACGGAGCCGGTCGCCGACGCGGTCGCCGGGTCCGCGTGGCCCTGGGCCGAGCCGATCGTCCGCGTCGGAGCCGCAGCGGCCTCGCTCGGGGCGCTCCTGGCTCTCATCGCCGGCATCGGCCGCACGACCTTCGCCATGGCCCGTGAAGGCGACCTGCCGCACGCGCTGGCGGCGGTGCATCCGCGGTGGCGCGTCCCGCACCGTGCGGAGGCGGTCGTCGCGACCATCGTCGTGGGGGTGGTCCTGCTCGTCGACCTCCGCGGCGCGATCGGCTTCTCGTCCTTCGGCGTGCTCCTGTACTACTTCGTCGCCAACGTCGCCGCCTCCCGCCAGCGTGGCGCGGTTCGGCGATACCCGCGGATGCTGCAGGCCATCGGCGCGGCCGGGTGCGGCATCCTGTGTCTGACCCTGCCGTGGCAGAGCGTCGTCGCAGGCGTGGCGGTGGTGGGAGCGGGAGTGCTCTACCGGCTCGTGCGACGGCGGGTCACGCGAGCGGCTTGACCTCGAGGCTCTCGCGCGCGGATCCCGCCGAGACGAGCGCGAACGCGCCGTAGCCGTCGGCCGCCGCGCGCTCCAGCAGCGCTTTGAGGTTCTTGGTGCGCTGTTCGAGGCGCACCCGCGCGCCCTCGGCGACGAAGCGGGTCTTGAGGGCGAGCAGCTCGTCCAGCGGAACGTCGCGGTCGTGCACGAGGACGATCGCCGCGGCGGCAGCGGCGTCGTCTTCCGCGACGAGGTCGACGATGCGCTCGAAGCCGATCGAGAAGCCCACGGCCGGGACGTCCTGTCCGAGGAAGCGCCCGATCATGCCGTCGTAGCGGCCCCCGCCGCCGAGGGAGTACGACACGTCGGGGTGCGCGAGCTCGAAGATGGCGCCGGTGTAGTACCCCATCCCGCGGACCAGGAACGGGTCGAACACCAGCGGGCTCGCGTCGTCTGCGCCGAGCGCTGCGGCGACGGCGGCGCCCACGCCCGCCAGGTGCGCGACGACCTCGTCGGGGACTCCCGGGGGCAGAGCCGCGCGGATCGCCTCCGCGCCGAACGGCGCCGCCGGTGCGGGTGCGCGGTCCAGGAACTCCGCGAATGCCGCCACAGCGGCGGGATCGGCGCCGCGCTCGCGCAGCTCGGCGACGACCCCTTCCGGCCCGATCTTGTCGAGCTTGTCGATCGTGATGAGCACACCCGGGCGGTCCGCCTCGGCGAAGCCGAAGCTCGCCAGCATCCCATCGAGGGCGCGCCGGTCGTTGATGCGCACGCTCGCGCCGCGCAGGCCGAGGGCGTCCACGGCGTCGAGGGTCGCGACGATGAGCTCGGCCTCGGCGCGCGGCGCGGCGTCGCCGATGATGTCGATGTCGCACTGCACGAACTGGCGGTAGCGGCCCTTCTGCGGGCGTTCCGCACGCCACACCGGGGCGATCTGCACCGCACGGAAGACCGTCGGGAGTGCGCCGCGGTTCGTGGCGTAGAAGCGCGCGAGCGGCACCGTCAGGTCGTACCGCAGCCCGAGGTCGGTGAGGGCCGCGGGATCCTCGGCCGCGGCACGGATGGCGTCGGCGTCGAGGCCGCGCTTGAGCACGTTGTAGGCGAGCTTCTCGTTGTCGCCGCCGATGCCGGCGTGGAGGCGGCCGTGCTCCTCCATCACGGGGGTCTCGATCTCGTCGAACCCGTGCGCACGGTAGCGCTCGCGGATGACGGCGAGCACTCGCTCGCGTCGGGCCTTGTCGGCGGGCAGGAAGTCGCGCATGCCGCGCGGCGGATTCACGGAGGGCACCGCCCTAGTCTTCCAGATCACCCGATTCCGCAGCCCGGATGTCGGCCTGCAGCATCCGCAGCCGCTCCCGGAGTGCGCGCTCGGCATCCCACCCCTGCGCACGGGCGGTCGCGACGAGGGCGAGCAGCGCCTCGCCGAGCTCCGCCTCCGACCCCGGCCCCAGAGCCGACGCCGCCGGCGCCGCCGGCGGCCCTGAACCCGACCTCTGACCGCGAGAGTACTCCTCACCGCCGAGCGGGTGGGTGGCGCCCGCCCTCTCGTCACGGGGATGTACTTTCGCGGACAGATCGGGCGACGCGCCGATGCGGGCGGCCTTCCCGAGCAGCTTCTGGGCCAGGGCGAGAGTCGGCATGCGCTGACTCACGCCGTCCAGGATGCTGGTGCGCGAGGACTTCTCGGCCGCTTTCGCGGCGTTCCAGTGGACCAGCACCTCTTCGGGCGTCGTCGCGGTCTCGCCGGCGAAGACATGGGGGTGCCGGCGGATCATCTTGTCGGAGAGCCCGCGGGCCACATCGTCGATGTCGAAGGGGGCAGCGGCGTCGCGCGAGGCGATCTCGGCGTGGAACAGCACCTGCCACAGCAGGTCGCCCAGTTCCTCACGCAGCTCTTCGCGCGAACCGGTCTCGATCGCGTCGATGAGCTCCGCCGCCTCCTCTTCGAGGTACGCCACGAGCGCGCGGTGGTCGATCTGCTGCGTCCACACGCAGCGGTCGCGCACCGCGCGCATGACCTCCGCCGCTTCGCGCAGCGGATCGGTCACTGCATCGTCGCTTCGAGCCGCCGGTAGTGCCATGCCCGCCACGATACGAGACCCGCGGCCAGGGCGAGGGAGATCATCGACCCGGCGAGCACGCCCAGGGTCGCCTCGTCGCGCAGCAGCGCCTGATCGGCGAAGGCGAGCTCGCTCAGCAGCAGCGACACCGTGAACCCAATCCCGCCGAGCGCGCCGGCGGCCAGCAGGTCGGTGAAGCTCAGGTGCGGCGCCGCGCCGCGCGCGCCGATCCGCAGGGACACCCACCCGAACAGGGCGATGCCGATGATCTTGCCCACCGGGAGCGCAACGGCGATGCCCCAGAACGCCGGGGACAGCTGCGTCGGCGAGACCTGCGGGATGACCACGAGCGCCGCCGAGAAGGCGAACAGCGGCAGCACCACCGCGTTCACCCACGGCTCGAGCACGTGACGGGTGCGCAGCGCCGGCTGCTGGCTCATCGCCAGGCCGAGGGCGACGCCGGCGATCGTGGCGTGGACGCCCGACAGATAGGTCAGCGCCCACGCAACCACGGCAATGACGATGAGGGCCACGACGAGCGGCGCACTGCGTCGATCCCCGAGCCGGCGACTGAGGAATCCGAACAGGACGACCAGAAGGGCGGCGCCGCCGAGCATGGCGTAGTTGACGTCGGTGGTGAACAGCACCGCGATGAAGATGATGCCCACGATGTCGTCGAGGATCGCCAAGGCGAGCAGGAACACGCGCAGGGCGGGCGGCAGTCCGCGGCCGAAGACGGCGAGCACCCCGAGCGCGAAGGCGATGTCGGTGGCCGTGGGGATCGGCCAGCCGCGTGCGGCATCCGCGCCCCAGGCGAACAGGAGGAAGACGGCGATGGGCACGATCACGCCGCCCGCCGCGGCGATCGCGGGCTGGATCGCCTTCTTCGCCGAGTTCAACTGGCCGTTGGTGAGCTCGAACTGCAGCTCGACCGCGACGACGAAGAAGAAGACCGCGAGCAGGCCGTCCTTGATCCAGTGCGAGATCGAGAGCTCGAACACCCCGGGGATGCCGAGGTAGGTGTGCATGAGCTGGTCGACGCCCCCGCCGAGCGGGGAATTGGCCACGATGAGACCGAGGGCGGCGGCGGCCAGAAGCACCATCGCGGGGAAGCGCGCAGAGCGAAACAGGGACATGGAATCCTTCCGTGGGTCCGGTGACGGGTGGGCAGAGCCCACCGCCGACCAGACTTCCCGGCACACCGCCGACCAGCCTACCGAACCGGCCTGGACGTCGCCCGGATGCGTCACACCGTGACACCGCGTCACGTCGGGGTGATCTCACGGCGATAGCGTGGAGTCCATGCGTGAGCCCACCCAGACCGAAGCGATCGACCTCGTGGGACGGTTCGAGGCCGGCCAGGAGATTCCCGAGCGCATGCGCGCGGATGTGCGCATGCTCGGCTCGCTCCTGGGCCGCGTCCTGCGCGAGAGCGGCTCGCCCGGACTGTACGAGGACGTCGAGCGTCTGCGCGTCGCGACGATCCAGGCCTACACCGACGAGACGCCCGCCGCCGTCGAGCGCGCCGAGGCGATCGCGAACTCGTTCAGCGTCTCGCGGGCCGACGAGGTCGCCCGCGCCTTCACCGCCTACTTCCACCTGGTGAACCTCGCCGAGGAGCACCAGCGCGTGCGCATCCTGCGTGAGCGCGACGGACGCCCCGACCGCGAGGAGGCCACGGATTCCGTGGCCGCGGCGTTCGTGCGCCTGTCGGCCGAGGTCGGCGACGAGACCGCCCTCGCGCGTCTGCAGTCCCTGCGGTTCCACCCCGTCTTCACCGCGCACCCGACCGAGGCCCGGCGCCGCGCCGTCTCATCGAGCGTCCGACGCCTGTCCACCCTGCTCGACGAGCACGACGCGTCGCTGCGCAACGGCGCCGACCAGCGCCGCGCCGAGCGCCGCATGCTCGAGGAGATCGACACGCTGTGGCGCACGGCGCCGCTGCGGGCCGAGAAGCCGACCCCCACCGACGAGGTTCGCGCCGTGATGGGCGTGTTCGACGAGACCCTCTACACCGCCATCCCCCACGTCTACCGGCGCATCGACGACGCCCTGCAGGGTCCGGGGGCGGGTGGCCGCGCCCCCGTCGTGCGGCCCTTCGTCCGCATCGGCTCGTGGGTGGGCGGCGATCGCGACGGCAACCCGTTCGTCACCGCGTCCGTCACCCGCAAGGCCGCGAAGATCGCCAGCGAGCACGTGCTCCTGGGCCTGGAGGCGAGCGCCAGCCGCATCGGGCGCACGATGACCCTGGATGCCGCCACCACGCCTCCGAGCGATGCGCTGGTCACCCTCTGGCACTCGCTCAAAGCCGCCGATGAGGACGCCGCCCACGACATCGCGAAGCGCTCGCCGAACGAGCCGCACCGGCGCATCCTGCTGCTGATCGCGCGGAAGATCGCCGCCACCCGCGAGCGCGACGCCGACCGCGCGTATCGGACACCGGACGAGCTGCTGGCCGATCTGCGCACGGTCCAGGACTCCCTGGTGCGGGCCGGTGCCGCGCGGCAGGCGTACGGACACCTGCAGCAGCTGCTGTGGCAGGTGGAGACCTACGGCTTCCACCTCACCGAGCTCGAGGTGCGCCAGCACTCCGCCGTCCACCGTAAGGTGCTCGCCGAGCTGGATGCCGGTGGCCCGCGCTCGGAGCAGACCGACGAAGTGCTGGACGTCTTCCGCGCGGTGGCTTTCCTGCAGGACCGCTACGGTCCGCGCGCCGCCGGTCGCTACATCGTGTCGTTCACGCAGTCCGCCGACGACCTCGCCGCCGTGCACCGTCTCGCCCGGTACGCCGCGGGGCCGGACGGCACTCCCCCGGTGCTGGATGTCATCCCCCTCTTCGAGACCTTCGCCGATCTGCAGGCCGCGCCCGACATCCTCGCCGAGGTCATGCGGCATCCGGAATTCACCGCCCGGCTGGAGGCGACCGGACGACGCCTGGAGGTCATGCTCGGGTACTCGGACTCGTCGAAGGACGTCGGCCCCGTCGCCGCGAACCTCGCCCTCTACACCGCTCAGGCCCGCATCTCGGAGTGGGCGCGGTCCGAGGGCATCGAGCTCACCCTGTTCCACGGCCGCGGCGGAGCGCTCGGCCGCGGCGGTGGGCCCGCGAACTCGGCGATCCTCGCGCAGCCCCCGCACTCGGTCGACGGCAGGTTCAAGCTCACCGAGCAGGGCGAGGTCATCTTCGCCCGCTATGGGGACCCCGCCATCGCGATGCGGCACATCGACCAGGTGGCCGCGGCGGTGCTGCTGGCGTCGGCGCCGTCGATCGAGCAGCGCAACTCCGCCGCCGCCGAGCGCTACGCCGCAATCGCGGCGACGATGGACGCCGCCTCGCGGGAGCGCTTCTTCTCGCTGGTCAAGGCACCGGGCTTCGCCCCCTGGTTCGCGCAGGTGACGCCGATGGAGGAGATCGGCCTGCTGGCGCTCGGCTCCCGGCCGGCTCGACGCGGGCTGTCGGTGGAGTCGCTGGAGGACCTCCGCGCCATCCCGTGGGTCTTCGCCTGGACGCAGGCCCGCATCAACCTCGCCGGCTGGTTCGGCCTCGGCACGGCCCTCGACGCGGTCGGAGACGAGGACCTGCTGCGGGAGGCCTACGAGCAGTGGCCGCTCTTCCGCACGATGATCGACAACGTGGCGATGAGCCTGGCCAAGGCCGACACCCGCATCGCGCGGCGCTACCTCGAGCTCGGCGACCGCGACGAGCTGGCCCAGCTGGTGCTCGACGAGATGGCGGTCACCCGCAACTGGGTCGTGCGCCTGACCGGGGGCACCGAGCTGCTCGGGAACAAACCCGTGCTGCAACGCGCGGTGAAGATGCGCAGCCCCTACGTCGACGCGCTCTCGCTGCTGCAGCTGCGGGCGCTGCGCGCGCTCCGGGATGCCGCGAGGCAAGGCGCGGAGCCCGATCCCGAGCAGCAGCGACTGCTGCTGCTCTCGGTCAGCGGCGTCGCGGCCGGACTGCAGAACACCGGCTGAGCGGGCCTGCGGCGCACCGGCGGGTCAGTCGGCCCGGCGGTCGTCCGCATGCCGGGCGAGGCTGCGGCCGTACCGCTCGGTGAGCTGGACCATGAGGTCGGGGGTCGACCGGTCGAGTCCGAAGACGTACCCGGGGAAGTCCAGTTCGCGCTGGGCCGCCCAGATCTCGTCGTGCCGGTCGGGTGAGAGGATCTGCAGCGGTTCTCCGACGGCGACCCACCCGATGGGCACGACGGCGTCTTCGGGCAGCTCGGTGCGCAGGTGGACGACGGCGTTGATGCGCACTTCGCTGCGCGCCCCGATCCGAGCCCCGTTGAAGATCCGCGTCCCCGTCGCCAGGAACACCTCGTCGCCGACCGTCGCGCCCGACACGCTCGCCATCGGTCCGACCAGGACGTGATCGCCGATGTGCACGGGATTGGTCGAGGTCGCGCGGATGAGCGCGTTCTCCATCACGATGACGTTCTCGCCCAGGGTGATCGCCCCACCCTCGGCGGTGATGACCGCCCCGTGCAGCACCTGGCAGTCGGCGCCGATCACGACGTCGCCGCTGATCACCGCGGTCGGCGCGATGACGGCGTCCGGATGAATGCGGGGCCGCGCCCCGAGGTGCTCGAACTGCATCGTGCCTCCCTCGTCGCTGCTCAGCGTAACGCCGGGCGGCGTCACACGTGCGAACGCGCTCCGCGCGCGTGGGTAGGGTGAAACGGCGCCGGCTCTCTGCTGCTGCGCTCCGCCCATCCGGAAAGCTCCACGATGACCACGTCGCCCCGCGCCCTCCCGGCGCCCGTCCAGTCCGTCCTCGACACCGTCCATGCCCGCAATCCTCACGAGCCGGAGTTCCTGCAGGCGGTGCACGAGGTGCTCGAGTCGATCGCCCCCGTCCTCGAGACGCACCCGCGGTTCGTCGAGGACGGCATCCTGGAGCGTCTGGTGGAGCCGGAGCGACAGATCGTGTTCCGTGTGCCGTGGGTGGACGACACCGGACGGCTGCAGGTGAACCGGGGGTTCCGCGTGCAGTTCTCGTCCGTGCTCGGCCCCTATAAGGGCGGGCTTCGGTTCCACTCCTCGGTGAACCTCTCCATCATCAAGTTCCTCGGGTTCGAGCAGGTGTTCAAGAACGCCCTCACCGGCCAGGGGATCGGCGGCGCCAAAGGCGGCAGCGACTTCGACCCCCACGGCCGTTCGGACGCCGAAGTCATGCGCTTCTGTCAATCGTTCATGAACGAGCTGTACCGGCACCTCGGCGAGCACACCGACGTCCCGGCGGGCGACATCGGCGTGGGCGCGCGCGAGATCGGCTACCTCTTCGGCCAGTACCGCAAGATCACCAACCGGCACGAGTCGGGGATGTTCACCGGGAAAGGCGTCCAGTGGGGTGGCGCGGAGGTGCGCACCGAGGCGACCGGCTACGGCGCGGTGTTCTTCGTCCAGGAGATGCTGGGGGTCCAGGGCGACTCGCTCGACGGCAAGCGCGTCGCCGTCTCCGGTTCCGGCAACGTCGCGGTCTACGCCATCGCGAAGGCATGGCAGATGGGGGCGACGCCGGTCACCGCCTCGGATTCATCGGGGTATGTGGTCGACGACGCCGGGATCGACCTCGAGGTCCTGCGCCAGGTGAAAGAGGTCGAGCGCGGCCGCATCCACGACTACGCGGCCCGCCGCCCGAGCGCCCGCTTCGTCGAGGGCGCACGGCCGTGGGAGGTGCCTGTGGATGTCGCGATCCCCTCCGCCACACAGAACGAACTCGACCAGGCCGACGCGCTCGCTCTGGTGGGCAACGGCGTCCGAGCGGTCGCCGAAGGCGCGAACATGCCCACCACCCCCGATGCCGTGCATGCGCTGCAGCAGGCCGGCGTGCTGTTCGGGCCCGGTAAGGCCGCGAACGCAGGAGGCGTGGCCACCTCCGCGCTGGAGATGAGCCAGAACGCGTCCCGGCAGCGGTGGAGCTTCGGCGACAGCGAGGCGAAGCTGCGCGCCATCATGGGCGGGGTCCACGACGCTGCGTTCACATCCGCCGAGCGGTACGGCCGGCCGGGCGACTATGTCGTCGGGGCCAACTGCGCCGGATTCGAGCGGGTCGCCCACGCCATGCAGGCGCAAGGCGTCATCTGAGTCGGCGGTGAACGTCAGCCGCCCGCGTCGACCGTGGCGGGCTCTGCCTTCTTGACGGGCCACAGCTGGTCGAGCAGCTGCCCCACCCACGCGATCAGGTCGGCATCGCCCACGGCCTCGCCCGCCGCGGTCGGCAGCGGCACCACGAGGGCGTCGCCCCCCGACAGGAGCTTCGCCTTCGGGTAGAGCCGCTGCAGGCGCACGCGCATCGAATCGGGCAGGTGCGCGGGCGCGATCCGCAGGTTCGGCCCCATGGCGACGACGTCGGCGAGTCCGGCATGCGCCGCACGCCGCCGCAGTCGCGCCACCTCGATGAGCCCCTCGACCTCGGCGGGGAGGTCGCCATAGCGGTCGGTGAGCTCTTCGATGACGAGGTCGATCGCGTCATCCTTCGCGGTGACGGATGCCGCGGCCGACAGCTTCTGGTAGGCCTCCAGTCGCAGGCGCTCGCTGTCGATGTAGGACTCCGGGATGCGCGCCTGCACGGGCAGTTCGAGTCGCAGCTCGGCGGGGCCCTCGGTCTCTTCACCGCGGAACGCCGAGACGGCCTCGCCGATCATGCGCAGATAGAGGTCGAAGCCGACGCCGGCGATGTGGCCGGCCTGCTCGCCGCCCAGGAGGTTGCCCGCCCCGCGCAGCTCGAGGTCTTTCAGCGCGACCTGCATGCCGCTGCCGAGGTCGTTGTTCACCGCGATCGTCTCGAGGCGGTCGGCGGCCGTCTCGGACAACGGCTTGTTCTCGTCGTAGAGGAAGTAGGCGTACGCCCGCTCGCGCGCGCGACCCACTCGCCCGCGCAGCTGGTGCAGCTGCGACAGACCGTACTTGTCGGCTCGGTCGATGATGATCGTGTTCGCGTTGGCGATGTCGAGGCCGGTCTCGATGATGGTGGTCGACACGAGCACGTCGGCGCGCCGCTCCCAGAAGTCGTCCACGACCTGCTCGAGCTGGTGCTCCCCCATCTGGCCGTGCGCGACGACCACGCGGGCCTCGGGAACGAGCTCTGCCAGGTGGGCGGCCACCCGCTGGATGGACTGCACCCGGTTGTGCACGTAGAAGACCTGCCCTTCGCGCAGCAGCTCCCGGCGGATCGCCGCCGCGATCTGCTTGTCGTTGCGCGGTCCGACGTACGACAGGATCGGATGCCGGTCCTCGGGCGGGGTCTGCAGCGTCGACATCTCGCGGATGCCGGTGACCGCCATCTCGAGCGTGCGCGGAATCGGGGTGGCGCTCATGGCGAGGATGTCCACGTTGGTCTTGAGCTTCTTCAGGCTGTCCTTGTGCTCGACGCCGAACCGCTGCTCCTCGTCGATGATCATGAGCCCGAGGTCTTTGAAGATCACCTTCTCGGTCAGGATGCGATGCGTGCCGATCACCATGTCGACGGTGCCGTCCGAGAGACCTTCGACCACCTCGCGGGCCTGCTTGTCGGTCTGGAACCGCGACAGGGCCTTCACCTTCACCGGAAAGCCGGCGAAGCGCTCGGTGAAGGTCTCGAGGTGCTGCTTGACCAGAAGGGTCGTGGGGACGAGCATCGCAACCTGCTTGCCGTCCTGGATCGCCTTGAAGGCGGCGCGGACGGCGACCTCCGTCTTACCGAAGCCCACGTCGCCCGACAGCAGCCTGTCCATGGGGATCGGCTTCTCCATATCGGCCTTGATCTCGTCGATCGTCTGCAGCTGATCCGGGGTCTCGGCGAACGGGAACGCCTCTTCCAACTCGCGCTGCCACGGCGAGTCCGGCCCGAACGCATGGCCCTTGGCCGCCATCCGCGCGGAGTAGAGCTTCACCAGCTCGACGGCGATGTCGCGCACGGCCTTGCGCGCTTTACCCTTGGCCTGCGCCCAGTCGCTGCCGCCCATCTTCGACAGCGTGGGCGCTTCGCCGCCCACGTAGCGCGAGAGCAGGTCGAGCTGGTCGGTGGGGACGAACAGCTTGTCGCCCGGGTATCCGCGCTTGCTGGGCGCGTACTCGAGCACGAGGTACTCGCGCACGCTCTTGACGGCATTGCGACCGCCGCTGGAGACCTCGCGCTGGGTGAGCTCGACGAACCGACCGATCCCGTGCGTGGTGTGCACCACGTAGTCGCCGGTCTTCAGCTGCAGCGGGTCGACGACGTTGCGACGACGCGAGGCCAGCTTCTTGACCACACGCTGATCGCCGCCGATCGTGCGGCCGTAGAACTCGGCCTCGGTGAGCACGGCGAGCTTGGCCTCTTCGCTTTCGAACCCGCGCTCCAGCGACGAGATGACCAGCTGGGCGACGCCCGGCTCGGGCGCGTCGCCCACGTGGTCGACGCGGCGTGCCGCGATACCCCGGTCGGAGAGCACATCGCCCGCTCGCTCGACCAGACCGGTCCCGGAGGCGGCGACCACGACGCGCCAGCCGTCGGCCAGAAGCGCCCCGACGTGCTCGGTCGCGCCGTCGACGTTGCCGTGGAACGCCGGCACGGCGGCACCGCGGACGCGGATGGCGGCGGACTGCTCGAGCGCCACGTCGATGTCGAGGAGGCCCTCGGCCGAGGCGTCCGCCGCCCCGGAGTCGAAGGAGCTGAGCGTCCACCACACGTCGTCGCGCTCCCGCGCCACGTCGCGCAGGCGCGGCAGCGTGACGAAATCTCCGGCGCCGAGGCTGGCGCTCACCGCGGAGGTGTCGACGGGCATGTCCGCGCCCGCGGTCGCGGCGCTCCAGGCGGCGTCGAGGAACTCGCGATTGGTGTCGCCGAGCGTCAGGGCACGCGTGACGCACCGCTCGGGTTCGACGAGGCACACCGCGCCCCCCGCAGGCAGATAGTCCACGAGGGTGACCAGACCGTCGAGGACCACCGGCATGAGGGACTCCATGCCCTCGACCGGGATGCCCTCGGACATCTTCTCGAGCATGCCGCCGAGACCCGGCAGCGTGTCGCGCAGTTCGCGGGCCCGCGTGCGCACCGCATCGGTGAGCAGCAATTCGCGACCGGCGAGCAGCACCACGTCGGGGACATCGCCCGGGAGCGAACGCTGATCGGCGACGGAGAACGCACGGATCTGATCGATCTCGTCGCCGAAGAACTCCACCCGGAAGGGGTGGGCCGCCGTCGGCGGGAAGACGTCGAGGATGCCGCCGCGCACCGCGAACTCGCCGCGGCGCGACACCATGTCGACACGGTGATAGGCCAGGGTCACCAGCTGCTCGACGATGTCCGACAGTTCGTGGCCGCGCCCGCCCATGTCCAGCCGGATGGGCGGGGCATCGGCCAGGCCCGGGGCGAGCGGCTGGATCGCGGCACGCACGGACGCCGTGATCACGAGCGGCGCGGCGCCGTCCCAGGCGGCGATCGCGGCGAGGATCTCGAGGCGACGGCCGACCGTCTCGGCGGACGGACTGAGCCGCTCGTGCGGCAGGGTCTCCCACGCCGGGAAGTGCATGACCTGCGCGCCCGGCAGGAGCGCCTCCAGTGCGGGCCCCAGGGCTTCCGCGCGCCGCCCGGTCGGGGCGACGGCGAGGAGGGCCGGCGGACGGCCGGCTCCTCCGCGGCGCTCGACGAGTGCCGCCAGCAAAGGGGCGTCCAGGCCTTCGACCAGCGAGAAGTCGGCGTCGACGGATGCCGCACCCACCGCATCCTGAAACGACTCAGCCTGTTCGAGGGCGCGAAGGATCCCGGGAACTGTCACCGGACGAGTCTACGTCCGACCGGCGACCCCGGCGGCGGCCTCCTGCGCCGCGCGGCCCGGCGCCGACGCACCGCCCGTCGATCGCTCTGGGACCTCGCCCGGGCCGCAAATAGGATGAGTGTCGTGAGCGATCGCCCGGAGCAGAGCCCGACGCCCCCGCCAGGGTGGGCGGCCCCCGCAACGCCGCCGTTCGGACCACCGCCGGGCTCCCCCGCGACTCCCCCGGCCGCCGGCCCGCACGGCATGCCGGCCGGCTACGGCGGGCCCGGTGCGCGCTACGCCCCGCCGGGCATGCCCCCCGTGGCGACCGCCCCGGCCGCGCCGGCGACACCGGCGCTGGGCATCGTGTCGCTGGTGCTCGCACTCATCGCCGCGGTCGGCGCGACCCTCGTCGGCGCGTGGGCCGCCTTCCGGATCGGCATGGGGGCGGGGTCCGAGATCGCGCTGCGCCCGATGGACATGAACGTCGACTGGTCCGTGCTCTCGCCCGTGCGCGACCTCGTGCTCCTCGCCGAGGCGTCGTTCTGGATCGGCACCGTCCTCGGCGTCTGGGCTCTGGTGCAGGGTGTCGTCGCGATCCTCCGACGGCGCGGCCGCGGCTACGCGATCGCCGCCGTGGTGATCGCCGTTTTCGGACCCGCGATCTTCTTCACCGCCGTCCAGGCCGCACTCACCGCGGGGTTCGGCGCCGGCAGCAGCATCGGCGGATGAGTCACGCGCGCGGCGCGTGGTGCTTCTGCTGCGCGGCGACGAGTCCTTCGTCGATGAGCTGCTCCACCGCGTCGGCGGCGTCGGCGATGAGGTTCGGAAGGGTGGTCCGCTCCGCGGCGCCGAACGGATCCAGGACCCAGTCCGCGGCATCCTGACGTCCGGGCGGTCGGCCGATGCCGACCCGGACGCGAGGGAAGTCCGCCGTGCCGAGCGCCTTGGCGACGTCGCGGACGCCGTTGTGGCCGCCGTGCCCCCCGCCGGTCTTGAGCTTGATCGTGTCGAACGGGATGTCGAGTTCGTCGTGGACGACGACGACGCGGTCGGGGTCGAGGCCGTAGAAGCGTGCGAGCTGCGACACCGGACCGCCCGAGACGTTCATGAACGAGTTCGGCTTGGCCAGCACCAGCTTGGCGCCGCCCGGACGCAGCCACGTCTCGGCGACCCGGGCGTTGGCCTTGTGGGCGCGGAAGGTCTCCCCCCGCCGCGCGGCGAGCTCGTCGAGGACCATCTGTCCGATGTTGTGACGGGTCTGCTCGTATCGTGGGCCGGGGTTTCCGAGCCCCACGACGAGCCATGACTCGGCCATGCGCTCTCCTTCTCGTCGGCCCCGCCGCAGCAGGCCCGAGAACAGGAAGAGGGGGCGCGGCATCCGCACCCCCTCGACCCGATCGATTCGACTTACTCGGAAGCGGCCTCGTCGGAGGACTCCTCCGACGTCGCCGCCTCGGCGCCGGCCTCGTCCTCGTCAGCGGCGTCCTCGGGCAGCTCTTCGGCGGCCGGAACGGAGATCGCCACGATGAGCGTCTCGGGGTCGGCGGCCAGCGACGCGCCCTTGGGGAGCGTCAGCTCACCGGCGGTGATGTGCGTTCCCTCTTCGAGGCCTTCCACGTCGACCTCGACGTGCTCGGGGATGTGCATGGCCTCGACCTCGAGCAGGATGGTCTGCGCGTCGAGGTTGACGATCGTGCCGGCGAAGGACTCGCCGTGGACGACGACGGGCACGTCGACCTGGATCTTCTCGCCCTTCTTCACCACGAGCAGGTCGATGTGCTCGATGATCTGGTGCACGGGGTCCTTCTGGACGTCCTTGACCAGCGCGAGGTGCGAAGCGCCTTCGATGTCGAGCTCGAGCACCGCGTTCGCGCGGCGGATGAGCAGCGCGGTCTGGTGACCCGGCAGCGCGACGTGCACCGGGTCGGTGCCGTGGCCGTAGATGACGGCGGGGATCTTGCCGGCCGCGCGAAGACGGCGGGCGAAGCCCTTGCCGAAGTTCGAGCGGACTTCGGCCTGGACCTTGGTGTCGATGTCCTGCGACATGGTTCTCTCCTCGCGGGCGCGTCGGCCCGTTCTTGATCGGGCGGGGGCCCGGGGTATCAGGGGTCTGGATTCGACTCGAACGCGAGCGCGTGAGGAACCGTGAGCCTCCACACCCTCGTCGATCACGGATGCCGCATGCGACCCTGCGGCCGATACGAGGCGTCCCTCGCCGAAGTACAGTGGGAGAGTCTACCAGCGCTGCCGGTACGATGAGGAACGCACGCGAACCGGCGACGGAGGACCCCCATGGAGTACGGCTTTCTTTCCCACCTTCTGCTCTGGCTGATCGGTGCGATGACGGCCGTCGGGGCCGTCCTGGCCGTCGGCGCCTTCTGGACGATGGGCCGCCAGGGCTACCGTCAGGACTGAGCCGCCGCGCGCGGGTGCGCTCCGCATGTCCGGGCGCGCCGGATGCGGGGAGTCCTCGTGTTCTTCAGGAGGGGCCGATCATGGCGCAGGCATCGCACGGGTCGGTCCTGGACGACCTGGGCGCCCGCATCGCCTCGGGCGAGCTCGCGCCGGGCACCGTCCTGACCCTGGCCGCGCTCGAAGACACCTATCGGGTGTCCCGGACCGTCGTCCGCGAGGCTGTGCGCGTGCTGGAGGCGATGGGGATGCTCGCCTCGCGCCGACGGGTCGGGGTCCGGGTGCAGGACGTCTCGCAATGGAGCGCCCTCGACACGCGCCTCATCGGCTGGCAGCTGGCGGGACCGGGCCGCGATCAGCAGCTGATCGTCGTGACCGAGCTGCGCGCCGCCATCGAGCCGGTCGCCGCCAGGCTCAGCGCCCAGCGGGCCGGCGATGGCGAGCGCGCCGAGATCCTGCGTCTGGCCACCACGCTGGAGGATCTCGGCCACGACGGGCGAGGAGACAGTGAGGAATACCTCGCGGCCGACATCGCCTTCCACGATCTCATCCTGGACTCGAGCGGGAACCTCATGCTCGCTGCGGTCAAGCCCGCCATCGCGGCCGTGATCGCCGGGCGCGCGCGCCTCGGTCTCACGCCCGGCGTGCCGCACCAGGAGGCGCTGCACAACCACGTCCAGACCGCCGCCGCCATCGCCCGCGGAGACGCCGAGGCCGCTGAGCATCACACCCGGCTCTACGTCGACGCGGTCCTGGGCGAAGTGCGCGGACGCTAGCGCACGAACGTCCGCTCGGTCGGCTCGGTCCGGGCGTAGTGGTCGAGGTAGCGGGCGAACCCCTCGTCGTACTGCGCGCGGCGCTCCTCTCGCGGTCTCACGATGCGCGGCTCGGACTCCTCGAGGGCCGGATGCCGGTCGTCCAGGCCCGCGGTGCGCAGCCCCATGCGCACCGCGCCGACGACCGAGCTGTGCTGCCTAGCGGAGGTCTCCATCTCGGCGCCGAACACGTCGGCGGTCAGCTGCGTCCAGAAGGGCGACGACAGCACCCCTCCCGACAGCACGATGCGCCGGGGCGGGCCGTTGAGGGCCGTGAGCTCCTTGAAGCAGTGGAAGAGCGAGTAGACCACGCCCTCCAGCACCGACTGGTACATGTCGGCGCGGGTGTGCTCGGGCCGCAGGTCCATCAGCCCGCCGCGGCGCTGATCCTGCCAGCCGGGACTGCGCTCACCGAAGAGGAACGGCAGGAAGACCGGTGACTCACGACGGTCCGCCGACATGAGGGGCTCGATCTCGGAGTAGTCCGCCGCCTGCCCGAAGAGTCGCTCGCGCGCCCAGTCGACGCAGTTGCCGCAGCCCGAGGTGGCCGCGCCACTGAGGGCGCCCGCGGGCGAGCGGTACGACCACGTGCTGAGGGTCGGTGACAACGAGGGGTGGAGGGTCGAGAAGCGCAGCGCACCGCTGGTGCCCATGGAGAACGTCATGTCGCCGGGGGCGGTGGCGAGGTCTCCGACCTGGCTGAGACCGCCGTCGGGTCCCGGCGTGAGGACGGGGATGCCGGCTCGCACGCCCAGCAGGATCGCGGCGTCGTCCCGCAGTGGCGCGGTGTCGGTGACGGCGCGGAGCTCCGGCAGGCGCACGCCCGACAGGTCGAAGCGCGAGATCACCTCCTCGTCCCAGTCGGCGGTGTGGGCGTTGAGCAGGCCCGTACCGGACGCCAGCGACGGGTTCGTCCACGTCCGGCCCGTCATGCGCGCGAAGATGAGGCTGGGCTGGTCCAGCGCGAGCAGCCCGTCGAGGGACTGCCCGCGCTCCCGCAGATGGAGCAGCTTGAAGACGGGGTACACCGCGTTGACCATGCACCCGGTGCGCTCGTAGAACCACCAGGTGAAGGCCTCGTCGGCGCGCAGCCGCGCGCACAGGTCCTGGGCGCCGGTGTACGGCCACTCCATCACCGGCGTCACGGCGGAGAGGTCGTCGTGGCGCAGCGTCAGCCCGTGCCACGTGCTGCTGAGGACGATCATGTCAACGTCCTGTCCCGCTGCGCTCTCGCGTCCGAGCGCCATCGTCTGGGTGTAGATCGCGTCGCCGTCCCGCACGGCGGCATCGGGGCCTGCCACCTCGAAGCGGCGGGCGCGCACCGTGGAGAGCCCGCTGTCGGTGTCGAACAGCATCGCCTTGGCCGAGGTGGTGCTCGCCTCGAGCGCGAGAATGATCATGCATCGCCCCATCGTCGGAGTGGTCGTGCGTCGACGCGTCGCGGTCGCGCACCCCAATGATATGATCATTCCGCATGGCGCGGGGAAGCGCCGACGGAAGGCAGCGATGAACGACATCCTCGAACTACTGGGCGCGCACCGTATCGTCCCGGTCGTCACAGCGCACACCGCCCGGCAGGGCGCCGACATCGCCGCCGCACTGGCGGAGGGCGGGCTTCCCGTCGCCGAGATCACCTTCCGCACCCCCGCAGCCGCCGAAGCCATCGCCGCGGCCGTGCGCGAGCGACCCGACGTCCTCGTGGGCGCCGGCACCGTCATCCGCCCCGAACAGGTCGACCAGGCCGTCGCCGCCGGCGCCCGGTTCATCGTGTCGCCCGGCACCAGCCGCGCCGTCATCGATCGCTGCGGATCGCTCGGCATCCCGGTCCTTCCGGGCGCGGTGACCGCGACCGAGATCCAGGCCGCGCTGGAGGCGGGGGCCCGCGTGCTCAAGTTCTTCCCCGCCGAGGCCTCCGGCGGGGCATCCGCCCTCCGCGCCCTGGCCGCCCCGTTCGGCGACGTCGGATTCGTCCCCACCGGCGGCATCGGCCCCGACACCCTCGCCGCGTACCTGTCGATCCCGCAGGTGCGCGCGGTAGGCGGCTCGTGGATGCTGCCCGCGGACGCCGTGCGCGACGGCGACTGGGCACGCGTGACCGGGCTGACGAAGGATGCCGTCACACAAGCCGAGGCGCTCGGCACCGTCGCGCTACGCTGAACCCCGCGGCGGGGCTCTCACAATCCCCCCACGCGTCCGGTGAGCCTCCCGCCCTCACCCCGTAACACGGACGCGTCAGAATCTAGGCTTGAAGGCACGACGACAGGAGTGTGTGTGACTGAGGCATCGAGGACCGAGGCAACGAGGACCGAGGCGACCGGGTCGGAGGCGACCGCGAACATCGGCGTGGTCGGGCTCGCGGTGATGGGGTCCAACCTCGCCCGCAACCTGGCCTCGCGCGAGGGCAACACGGTGGCGGTCTACAACCGCAGCCGCGAGAAGACCGACACGCTGGTCGCCGAGCACCCCGAGGCGGAGTTCGTGCCGGCGTTCTCGTACGAGGAGTTCGCCGCGACCCTCGCCAAGCCCCGCACGGCCATCATCATGGTCAAGGCCGGCCGGCCCACCGACGCGGTCATCGACTCGCTCCTCGAGGTCTTCGAGCCCGGCGACATCATCGTCGACGGCGGCAACGCGCTGTTCACCGACACCATCCGCCGTGAGAAGGCCGTCCGCGAGACCGGGGTGAACTTCGTCGGCGCCGGCATCTCGGGCGGCGAGGAGGGCGCGCTCCTCGGGCCGTCGATCATGCCCGGCGGGTCCGACGAGTCCTGGGTGACGCTCGGCCCGATCCTGAAATCCATCGCCGCCGTCGCCGAGGGCGAGCCCTGCGTCACGCACGTCGGTCACGATGGCGCGGGTCATTTCGTGAAGATGGTGCACAACGGCATCGAGTACGCCGACATGCAGCTCATCGCCGAGGCGTACGACCTCATCCGTCGCGGCACCGGCAAGAGCCCCGCCGAGATCGCCGACGTCTTCGCCGAGTGGAACGGCGGCGAGCTGGAGTCGTACCTCATCGAGATCACCGCCGAGGTGCTCCGCCAGATCGACGCGGAGACAGGCTCGCCGCTGGTCGATGTCATCCTCGACCAGGCCGGCGCCAAGGGCACGGGCGCCTGGACCGTGCAGACCGCTCTCAATCTCGGAGTGCCCGTCTCGGGCATCGCCGAGGCGGTGTTCGCCCGGTCGCTGTCCAGCCACCCCGAGCAGCGCGAGGTCTCGCGCGACCTCCCCGGTGCCGCTGAGCCGCTGGCGATCTCGGACGCCGACGCCTTCATCGAGGACGTCCGCCTGGCGCTGTACGCGTCGAAGATCGTCGCCTACAGCCAGGGATTCGACGAGATCCGCGCCGGTGCCGCCGAGTACGACTGGACCATCGACCTCGGAGCGGTCTCGAAGATCTGGCGTGGCGGCTGCATCATCCGCGCGCAGTTCCTCAACCGCATCGCCGAGGCCTACCAGGACACCCCCGACCTGCCGGTGCTGCTGGCCGCGCCGTACTTCGTCGAGGCACTGGGACGCGCGCAGGGCGCGTGGCGCCGCATCGTGCAGCTCGCTGCGGGCGCCGGCATCCCCGCCCCCGCGTTCTCGTCGTCGCTGGCGTACTACGACGGCCTGCGGGCCGAGCGGCTGCCCGCCGCTCTCGTGCAGGGCCAGCGCGACTTCTTCGGTGCGCACACTTACAAGCGCATCGACAAGGAAGGCACCTTCCACACGCAGTGGTCGGGCGACCGCACCGAGATCGAGGCCGAAGACACCCACTGACGCCGTTCCGGCGCACCGGCGAAGGGCGGACTCCCCGGGGAGTCCGCCCTTCGCGTCGGCCGTCCCGCGTAGAGTCGGGTCGCATGACGGTCAGACGCATCCTGTACATCGGCGGCACCGGCACCATCAGCGCGGCGTGCGTACGACGCTCCGTCGCCGCCGGCGACGAGGTGTTCGTCCTCAACCGCGGCAGCGGACGACGCGACATCCCGCAGGAGGTGCGACGGCTCGAAGCCGACGTGCGCGACCCCGACGCCGTGCGGGCCGCCGTCGGGTCGGAGGAGTTCGACGTCGTCGCGGACTTCCTGTCATTCACCCCCGAGCATGTGACCGACCTGCTGTCGAGCATCGAGGGCGCCTGCGGGCAGTACGTGTTCGTCAGTTCCGCCTCGGCGTACGACAAACCGCCCAGACTGCTCCCGGTGACCGAGTCCACGCCGCTGCGCAACCCCTTCTGGAAGTACTCCCGCGACAAGATCGCGTGCGAGGACCTCCTGGTCGCCGCCTACCGCGACCGGGGACTGCCCGTCACCATCGTCCGCCCCTCGCACACATACGACGAGCAGATGCTCCCGACCCTCGGCGGCTGGACCGACATCGCGCGCATGCGGGCGGGGGCACCGGTGATCGTGCACGGAGACGGGACGAGCCTGTGGACGATCACCCACAGCGACGACGTCGCCGTGGCCTTCACGGGACTGCTGGGACACCCCGCCGCGATCGGCGAAGCCTTCACCCTCACGGGCACCCACGCCCCCACGTGGAATCAGATCTACACCTGGCTGGCCGAAGCCGCCGGAGTCCCCGGGCCCGACCTCGTGCACGTCGCGTCCGAGACGATCGCCGCCGCCGCCCCGGATCTGGGACCCGGGCTGGTGGGCGACAAGGCCCATGCGATGGTGTTCGACAACGCCAAGGTGTCAGCGCTGGTGCCGCAGTTCCGCACGACCGTGACGTTCGACGAGGGCGCGCGCCGCATCCTCGCGTACTACGACGCGCACCCCGGAGCACAGGAAGTCGACGACGACAAGAACGCGCTGTTCGACCGCCTCGCCGCCCACGCCCGCAGCATCGGCTGACGCGGCATCCTATTCACAGCCGGTGCATAGCCCGCGCCATAGGAAGCGCATAGGAACGCCGACACAATGGGGTCATGACGGCTCTCAACCCCAGCTCCGGACTCACGCGCCTCGACGGCACGGCCCCCCGCGTCCTCGTCGTGGACGACGAGCAGATGCTCACCGATCTGCTCTCGATGGCGCTGCGCATGGAGGGCTGGGAGGTGCGCACGGCGGGCTCGGGGTACGAGGCGCTCCAGGCCGCGCGCGAGTTCTCGCCCGACGCCCTCGTGCTCGACATCATGATGCCGGACCTCGACGGCATGGCGGTGCTGCAGCGGCTGCGCCAGGCCGGCGATGACGTGCCGGTGCTCTTCCTGACCGCGAAGGATGCCGTCGGCGACCGCGTCGCGGGGCTCACCGCGGGAGGCGACGACTACGTGACGAAGCCCTTCAGTCTCGAAGAGGTGGTCGCCCGCCTGCGAGGCCTCATGCGCCGCGCCGGCACGGCCCACGCCGCCGGAGCCGAGCCGATCCTGCGGGTGGGAGATCTGAGCCTCAACGAGGACAGCCACGAGGTCGACCGCGACGGCACGTCGATCGAGCTCACGGCGACCGAGTTCGAGCTGCTGCGCTTCCTCATGCGCAACCAGCGGCGCGTGGTCTCCAAGGCGCAGATCCTCGACCGGGTCTGGAACTACGACTTCGGCGGCCGCTCGAGCGTCGTCGAGCTGTACATCTCGTACCTGCGCAAGAAGATCGATCAGGGCCGCGAGCCCCTCATCCACACCGTCCGCGGAGTCGGGTACATGATCAAGGCGCCCCAGTGACCCGACCCGTCGGCCTCGCCGGCTCCACCGCCCCCACCGGCACCACCCCCGCCGGCACTGCCGAGTCCGAACCCGAGGTCGTGCGCCTCCCGCGCGTTCGGGCGCCGCGCTCGTGGAGCCTGCAGACCCGCCTGATGGTGACGGTCATCGGCATCGTCGCGCTCATCCTCACCCTCGTCGGCGTGGCCACGGGAGCGCTGCTGGGCAGCATCCTCAACGAGAACCTGAACGCGCGGCTGCTTTCGGCGGCGGGTGCGCTGCGGGGGGCGCCCGACTCCACCGCCGAGGACGTGCTGACCTCCGGTCGTCAGCCCGAAGGCTTCCTCCTCGTCCTGCAGAACCAGTCGGGACTGACCGGCGCGTACGTGACGGCCGACGAGACCGTGGCGGAGCTCGGCGACGATCAGATCGCCGAGCTGCTGTACGCGATGGAGCCGCGGGGCAATGCCACGGTCCGGGTCGACGGTGTGGGCGACTACCGCGTGCTCATGAGCGGCTCCCCGTCGGGGGCCTTCATCCTCGCGGGGCTTCCGACCACCGAGGTCAGCGGCATCGTCGGTCAGATCCTCACCACCGTGGCCCTGGTGACCACCGGCGGGCTCCTGCTTCTCGGCGTCGCCATCGCGCTCGTCATCCGCCGGAGCCTGAAACCCCTGCGCTCGGTCGCCGACACCGCCGAGCGCGTGGCCGCGATGCCGCTGTCCCAGGGCGCCGTCACGATCGACGAGCGCGTCCCCGACGCCCAGACCGACGAATCCACCGAGATCGGGCGGGTCGGCCACGCGCTGAACACCCTGCTGGATCACGTGGACTCCTCACTGGCGGCGCGCCAGCGCAACGAGGAGCTCATGCGGCGCTTCGTCGCCGACGCCAGCCACGAGCTGCGGACGCCGCTCGCCTCCATCCGGGGCTACTCCGAACTGTCGCTGCGCGACCCCTCGCTGAGCGAGACCACCGGATCGGCGCTGGAGCGCATCCAGGCACAGTCGCTGCGCATGACGACCCTGGTCGAGGACCTGCTGCTGCTCGCCCGCCTCGACGAGGGTCAGGAGCTCGTCTTCGGATCGGTCGACCTCACGCAGCTGGCGATCGAGGCCGTCGGCGACGCGCGCCCGGCGGGCCCGGCGCACACGTGGCGGCTCGACGTCGATGAGGAGCCGGTCGTGGTGGCCGGCGACAGCGGACGCCTGCACCAGGTGGTGGCCAATCTGCTGGCCAACGCCCGCACCCACACGCCGGAGGGGACGACGGTCACGGTGAGCGTCGCACGCGAGGGGGCCGAGGCGGTGCTTCGCGTGCACGACGACGGTCCCGGTGTCGACGATGCCGTCAAGGGCGAGCTGTTCGAGCGCTTCGCGCGCGCGGATCGCTCGCGGGCTCGCAAGACCGGCGGCACCGGCCTCGGCCTGTCCATAGCGCGGGCGATCGTGTCGGCGCACGGCGGTGCGCTCACCGTCGACAGCGTGCCCGGCGACACCGTCTTCACGGTGCGCCTTCCGGCGCGCCCCCAGGAGCCCGCAGCGGCCGGAGTGGAGCGGTGAGAGCACGGCCGGCGCCGCGGGCTCAGTAACCCGAGAACGCGTCCGTCGTGATCGATCGCGCCCGCTCGAGCGCCGGTGCGAGCTCGGCGATGAGTCCCGGCGGACCCGAGATGTAGGCGTGCCGCGAGGCGATGTCGGGAACCACCCGCAGCAGCCCGTCGGCGTCGAGCCGGACCCCGCGGGCCCATCGCCACTGCGGCGGCAGACCTGCCGGCTCGGTGCGGGTGAAGACGATGACGGGAATGCCGGAGGCGGCGATGTCGTCGCGGAACACCAGCTCCTCGGGCTCGGACGCGACGTAGACCAGGACGATGTCGCGGTCCTGGCCGGTGGCCGTCATGTGCCGCAGCTGCGACACGAAGGGAGTGACGCCGATTCCCGCTGCCACCATCAGCACCGGCGCCGTCGTCCGCGTCGGGAGCAGGAAGTCACCCCACACACCGGTCACGGCGAGATCCGTTCCCGCCGTCACCTGCGCCAGGGCCTTCTTGTACGAGCTCAGCGGCTTCTTGCTGGGCGCCTCGCGGAAAGCGACCCGCACCAGCGGCAGATCCTCGGGCGCAGAGGCGATGCTGAACTCCCGGCGGGTGCCGCGGGCATCGGGATGCCGGTGCGGAACATCCAGCTCGAGATACTGTCCCGGCGTGAACGACAGGCGCCGGTGGGCCCGGAAGGTCAGCTGGCGCACCGTCGGCGACAGATCGTCGCGGGAGGCGAGCGTCAGCTTCACGGCCGTGCGGACCGAGAACGCGAAGGCGACGAGGTTGCCGATGATGAGCGCGCGCTCCTGGCCGAGGCTGAACTCGCCGATGAGGATCGGCCAGCCCGCGAGAACGCCGACCACGGCGGCCACCGTCAGCTGCTGCCACCGGCGCGGCGGGAGAGTGAGGGGCTCCGACAGCATGAACGCGCCGAGGAAGAGGTACGGAGAGGACCACAGAATGGGTCCGGCGATGTCGCCCAGGTCGACGGGAAGCCCCGCCTGCTGGTACTGCGCGCCGGTGCGCAGGACCCCCACCCCGATCGCCACGACCAGGAACACCGCGGCGACGCGGATCTTCTCGGTGCGCCACAGCACCGCCAGCCCGAGGACGATCACGGGTCCGGCCAGTGCGGGGGTGCCCACCCACCACGACGAGGCGCCCAGGGCCGGCACGGCGATCGCGAGCAGCGTCAGGGCCGAGGCGCCGGCAGCGGCGGGGTTGAAGATGTGACGGCCGCGCCAGGCGAGCACGTACTTCGACAGCGACGCGACCGCCGCCGCGAGCGCGATGCCGCCGAGGGCTGCGGCCTCCAGCGTCGGACGGAGGACGAACAGCAGGATGTGCGCCGTGATGAGCGACGATTCCAGCCGCCAGTGCAACCTCAGGATGCGCTGCGCCGCGGCATCCACCGCCACGCATACGGCCGAGAGGACCGCGAGCGTCGCGATCAGCTCGAGGGGCGACGGTGCGACGAGCCCGAAGAACGACAGGACGAGCGAGATAACGGCGAGGGCCGCCAGCGCGAAGTACACGACGCGGTACATCGAGACGCGACCGAGGACGGCGAAGACGCGGTTGAACGCCGCGGTCATGGTGCTCAGCACGGCGGCTCCTGGGGCACGGGCGCGGCGAGGGCGGTCGGAGACGTCACTGCACCACGCTAGCGCCCGCCGAACAGCTGAGCGTCGCATCCGGGCGACCACTCCACGCGCCCGTCGGTCAGCATCCGCACCCACTGCGTGTTCCACGTGCCGCGCCACCGCGCGGCCACCTCCGGGCCCGACTCGAAGAACAGGGCGGTGGCCAGCGCGTCGGCGTGCATCGCGTCGTCGGCGACCGCCCATGTCGCCGCGACGGCGCGGACCGGCTCGCCGGTGCGCGCGTCGAGGACGTGGTGGAGTCCGTCGCCCCACGCCCGCCGGTTCACCGCCGATGCGCACAGCGCGGCATCCGTGATCTCCCACACGCCGATCGCGCGGCGGGAGTCGTACGGGTGCTCCAGGCCGATGCGCACCGGCTGCCCGCGGACGGCGATGTCGCCGCCCGCGTCCACGACCGCGTCGCCGGGCGGAAGTGCGCCGAGCACGAGGTCCACGAGCCGCCCTTTACCGAGCGCGCCCACGTCGATCATCGCGGGCGGCTCCAGCGCGAGTTCGTCGGCGCTCCACGACAGCGCCGCGCGCCAGTCCGACGGCGCTGGGACCGCAGCGCCGGCGCGCAGGGTGTAGGCGGCGCCGTAGCCGAGCTGCTCGAGGGAGCCCCCGACGAGCGGGTTCACCGCGTCACCGGTCGCCGTCGCCACCTCGGCCAGCGTGTCGAGCAGCGGGGCCGCATCGCTCGGGGCGGGTACCCGGCCGCCGTGCCGGGCGAGGCGGGAGACGAGGGAGTCGGGGCGGAAGCGCGACCAGGCGGCGTCGAAGCGCTCGATGATCGCAGCCGTCTCGCGGCGTACCGCCTCGTCGAGCGGACGATCCGTGACGACCTCCCAGGCGGTGCCGATCGCGTCGAACCGCCAGGTGGCCGGTCCCGACGCGATCACTCCGCCGCTTCGGCCTTGATCGCCTCGAGCGCCTCGGTGAAGCCGCCGCTCGTGAGCGAGGAGCCGGCGACGCGCGACACGGCGATGTCGTCGATGTCCTCGCCCACCACCTCGTCGCTGATGCCGCCGATGAACTGGCTCTGGTACTGCTCGGACTCGGGCCGCTGGGGGTCGCCCGTCACCTCGACCGCGGTGACGGCGTCGGACTCGAGCGTCAGCGTCACCTGGATGGTCTCGACCGTCTCGGGCGTCGCGTACGACCCCTCGGCGGTGTACGTGCCGTCCGTGTACGAGGCGTCCCCGCCCGAGGCCGCACCGCCGGGCTGATCGGTGTCGGCCGACGCCCCCGCGCACGCCGGGAGGGCGAGCGTGCCGGTCACGCCGGCGAGGGCGACGGCCAACCGCACCGGACGCGCAGCCGCGGTCATGCGGCGCCGTCGAACATGCTGGTGACCGAGCCGTCCTCGAACACCTCGTGGATCGCGCGCGCCAGAAGGGGGGCGATCGGCAGCACCGTCAGGGTCGGGAAGCGCTTGTGCTCGGGGATCGGGACGGTGTCGGTGACGACCACCTCGTCGATCGCGTCGGTCTGCAGTCGCGCGGCGGCGGGATCGCTGAAGATCGCGTGCGTGGCGGCGACGATGACCTTCACGGCGCCGTTGGCCTTCAGCGCCTGCGCGGCTTTGACGATCGTCCCGCCGGTGTCGATCATGTCGTCCACGAGCAGGCACACGCGACCCTCGACGTCGCCGACGATCTCGTTCACCGTCACCTGGTTGGCCACATTCGGATCGCGGCGCTTGTGGATGATCGCCAGCGGTGCGCCGAGGCTGTCCGACCACGTGTCGGCCACACGGACGCGGCCGGTGTCGGGCGAGACCACCGTCAGCGCCTCGCGATCGGCGGCGCTGAGGGTCTTCTCGAAGTACTCCAGCAGCACCGGCTTGGCGAACAGGTGGTCGACGGGTCCGTCGAAGAAGCCCTGGATCTGCGCCGCGTGCAGGTCCACGCTCATCACCCGGTCGGCGCCGGCGGTGCGCATGAGGTCGGCGACCAGGCGGGCGCTGATCGGCTCCCGCCCGCGGCCCTTCTTGTCCTGCCGGGAGTACGGGTAGTAGGGCGCCACGACGGTGATGCGCTTGGCGGATGCCCGCTTGGCGGCATCCAGCATGATGAGCGTCTCCATGAGCCACTCGTTGACCGGCGGCCCGAAGCTCTGGATCAGGAAGAAATCGCAGCCGCGGATCGAGACCTCGAAACGGGTGAGGATCTCGCCCGACGCGAACGTGCGGTACTCGGTGGGCACCAGTTCGGTGCCGAGCGCCTCGGCGACGTCGATCGCCAGCTCCGGGTGCGAGCTGCCGCGCGCGACGACGAGGCGCTTCTTGGTCTTGGCGACCAGGCCCGGCGCGATGTCGTTGTCGCGGTCGAGCTCAACGGTCTTCTTCTTGCGCCCCATTGTCCGCTTCCTGTGCGGACCGGGCTGCTGCGGCCGCGTCGGCCGCCGCCGTTCCCGGTCGGTTCTTCTCGACCCACCCCTCGACGTTGCGCTGGGGAGCCACACTCAATGCCAGAGCGCCGGCGGGGACATCCTTGCGGATGACCGCTCCGGCTCCGGTCTTCGCGCCGTCTCCGATCCTAACGGGCGCGACGAAGACGTTATGCGAGCCGGCGTGCACCTCGTCGCCGATCTCGGTGCGGTGCTTGGCCAGATCGTCGTAGTTGGCCGTGATGGCACCGGCGCCCAGGTTCACGCCGCGACCGAGGGTCGCGTCGCCCACGTAGGACAGGTGGGGCACCTTGCTGCCCTCGCCGATGACGGCGTTCTTGGTCTCGACGAAGGTTCCGATCTTGCCGTCGGCGCCCAGCTGCGTTCCCGGGCGCAGGTACGCGAAGGGTCCGACCGTGGCACCGGCACCGATGACGGCGAGGGTGGCGTCGGACCGGCGGACGGTCGCCCCCTCCCCCACCTCGCAGTCCACGAGGCTCGTGTCGGGCCCGATGACCGCGCCCGCGGCGACCGTCGTGGCACGCAGGATCTGCGTGCCCGGGAGCACCGTGACGTCGGGAGCGAGGGTGGCGGTCACGTCGATCCACGTCGTGGCCGGATCGAGGATCGTGGCGCCCTCGAGCTGCCAGCGGCGGACGGTGCGCGCGTTGAGGATGCGCGCGGCTTCGGACAGCTGCACGCGATCGTTCACCCCGAGGGCGGCGGCGGCATCCGGCGCCGAAGCCGCGGCGACGGTGAGCTGCGCCTCGCGGAGGAGTCGAACCACGTCCGTGAGGTACTTCTCCCCCTGTGCGTTGGCCGTCCCCACTCGGGCGATCTGCTCGCGCAGCGGAGAGGCCTGGAACACGTAGACGCCGGCGTTGATCTCGCTGACGGCGATCTCGGCCTCGTCGGCGTCCTTGTGCTCGACGATGCGCGCGACCCCGCCGGCGTCGTCGCGGATGACCCGCCCGTAGCCGGTGGCGTCGTCCACGGTCGCACTCAGCACTGTCGCGGCGGCGCGGCGCTCGCGGTGCGCGCGCAGCAGCTCCTGCAGGGTGCCGGTCTCGAGGAGCGGCACGTCGCCGCTGAGCACGAGCACGTCGCCCTCGTAATCGGCCAGATCCGCCAGCGCCATCTCGACGGCGCGGCCGGTTCCGGGGATGTCGTCCTGATCGACGACGATCGTGTCGGGAGCCGCCTCGGCGATCGCTTCGGCCACGAGGTCGCGCTCGTGACGCACCACGACGACCGTCCGCTCGGGAGAGAGTGCCCGCGCCGTCTCGAGCACGTGGCCGACGAGGGAGCGTCCGCCGATGCGGTGCAGAACCTTCGGCAGGGATGATCTCATGCGCGTGCCCTGCCCGGCCGCAAGGACGATGACCGCGAGGCGCGCGTCGATGTTGTCGCTCATGCTCCGCCGCCAGGACTCGAACCTAGACCTCACAGCTCCAAAGGCTGTCGTGCTGCCATTACACCACGGCGGACCGCGGCCCCCAGCGGACGCCGCCCGTCAAGTCTGCCAGGCCCCGATCGCCGCGACGCACCACGATTCCCGGCCGACGCCCATCCGAGCCCGATAATGGAGCCATGACGCACGAGACCGACGAAGTGGACCGCATCGTCGGCGCGTGGGGCGTGCAGCGCCCCGACCTGGACTTCTCGCCCCTCGAGGTGCTGTCGCGGGTCGACCGCCTCTCGCGACACCTCGACCGCGCTCGGCGCGACGCGTTCCGCCGCAGCGATCTGGAGCCCTGGGAGTGGGATGTGCTGTCGGCGCTGCGTCGCGCCGGAGAGCCGTTCCAGCTCAGTCCCAAGCAGCTCCTGCAGCAGACCCTCGTCTCGAGCGGGACGATGACCAACCGCATCGACCGCCTGGTCGCCCGCCGACTGGTGCGGCGCGAGGCGGATCCCGCAGACGGCCGCAGCGTGCTGGTCACCCTCACCGAGGACGGCCGGGTGCGCGTGGATGCCGCGATCACCCGACTGGTCGATGCCGAGGCCGTGCTTCTGGGCGCCCTGTCGCGCGGTGACCGCGAGCGCCTGGCGAGCCTGCTGCGGAAGCTCAGCCTGGGCTTCGACGCGTCGGCGACTCCCCTCAGCCCATCCGCTCGGTGAGGGCGAACCACGCCGCCTCGACATCGTCCCGTTCCGATTCGAGCGCGCCGATCCGCGCCATCTCGGCGCCGAGACCGACGTAGTCGGCCTGGTCGTGGTCGGCGAGCGCGGTGCGGGCGGCGGCGATCTGCTTCTCCAGCTTCTCGAGCCGCCGCTCCAGCGCCGACAGCTCTTTCTGGGCCGTGCGAAGCTCGGCACCGCCGAGCCCGGCCGGGGCCGAGCCGGCCGCGGCGGTGGGCGCGGACTCCTCCGCCTGCTGGCGCGAGCGCAGCCGCAGGTACTCGTCGACGCCGCCGGGCAGGTGGCGCAGGTGACCGCCGAGGATCGCGTACTGCTGGTCGGTGACGCGCTCGAGGAAGTAGCGGTCGTGCGAGACGACCAGCAGCGTCCCCGGCCACGTGTCCAGGAGGTCCTCCATCGCGGCGAGCATGTCGGTGTCGAGGTCGTTCGTGGGCTCGTCGAGGATCAGCACGTTGGGCTGCTCGAGGAGGATCAGCAGCAGTTGGAGACGGCGCTTCTGGCCGCCTGACAGGTCCTTGACCGGGGTGGACAGCTGCGCGCTCGAGAACCCCATCCGCTCCAGCAGCTGCCCCGGCGACAGCTCCTGCGTCTTCGATCCCGACCCGAAGGAGTAGGTGGTGCGAAGGCCCTCGATGACGACGCGGACCGGGTCCTGCAGGTGGTCCTCCAGCTCGTCGAGCCGCTGCGAGAGGGTCGCGACCTTGACGGTCTTGCCGCGCTTGACCCGACCACCGGTCGGCTCCACCTCACCCGAGACGAGGCCGAGCAGGGTCGACTTGCCGGCGCCGTTGACACCGAGGATGCCGGTGCGCTCGCCCGGGGCGATCCGCCACTCGACGTCGCTCAGCACCTTCCGGGTGCGTTCGGGCTCGAGCGGGTCGGGGTACGACACCGAGGCGTCGAGGAGGTCGACGACGTCCTTGCCCAGTCGCGACACGGCCAGCGAGCGCAGCGTCACGGCATCCCGGATCTCGGGCACGTCCTCGATGAGGGCGTTGGCGGCGTCGATGCGGAACTTCGGCTTCGACGTGCGCGCGGGAGCGCCGCGCCGCAGCCACGCGAGCTCCTTGCGGGCGAGGTTCTGCCGGCGCGCCTCGATCGCCGCCGACTGCCGGTCGCGCTCGACCCGCTGCAGGATGTAGGCCGCGTACCCGCCGTCGAACGGCTCGACGATGCGGTCGTGGACCTCCCAGGTGCGCGTGCAGACCTCGTCGAGGAACCATCGGTCGTGCGTGACGATCAGCAGAGCCCCGGCGCCGGGGCTCCAGCGGCGCTTCACGTGGTCGGCGAGCCAGGCGATGGCCTCGACGTCGAGGTGGTTGGTGGGCTCGTCCAGGAACAACACGTCGTGGTCGCCGCTCAGCAGAGCGGCCAGCGCGACACGTCGGCGCTGCCCACCCGAGAGGTCGCGCACCGGCGAGTCCCAGGGGATGTCGGACAGAAGCCCCGCGATGACATCGCGGGTGCGGGCGTCGCCCGCCCATTCGTGCTCGGGTCGGTCGCCGACCACGGTCTGGGCGATCGTCAGGGAGTCGTCCAGCACGTCCGCCTGATCGAGCACGCCCACCCGGACGCCGCCGCGCACCGTCACGCGTCCGGAGTCCGGCTCGCGGCGTCCGGCGAGCATCGCCATGAGGCTGGATTTGCCATCGCCGTTGCGTCCGACGATGCCGATGCGGTCGCCCTCGTCGACGCCGAGCGACACCCCCTCGAACACGACGCGGGTGGGGAACTCGAGATGGAGGGCTTCAGCCCCCAGAAGATGTGCCATATCGTCTCCAGGCTAGGCGAGCAGCCTTGGAAGTCGTCGCCGAGTTGCACTCGGTATACCCCCGGGGGTATAGTTGCGAGCGTCAATGGGATACCCTAAGGGGTATTGAGAGGAGTGGGAATGCGCATCATCATCGTCGGAGGCGTCGCGGCAGGCATGAGCGCCGCGGCACGTGCCCGCAGGCACGACGAGACCGCCGAGATCGTCGTCCTCGAGCGAGGACCCGAGGTGTCGTTCGCGAACTGCGGCCTGCCGTATCACGTCAGCGGAGAGATCGCCGACGCGGATTCGCTCCTCCTCCACACGCCGACGACGCTGCGCGCGGCCCTCAACCTCGACGTGCGCACCGGTCACGAGGTCACCGCGATCGACACCGTCGCGCGGACGGTCACCGTGCTCTCGGAGGACGGCACCGACACCCTCGACTACGACGCGCTCGTGCTCTCACCGGGCGCCTCGGCGCTCGTGCCCCCGCTCCCGGGGCTCGACTCGCCGCGCGTGCGGACCCTGCGGACGGTGGCCGACGCCGTGACCCTTCGCGAGCGCGTGACCACCGGCGCGCGCCGGGCCGTCGTCCTCGGCGGCGGCTTCATCGGGATCGAGGCGGCCGAGGCCCTCCGACACGCCGGCCTCGACGTCGACGTCGTCGAGCTCGCTCCCCACGTGCTCCCCCCGCTCGAGCGCGAGCTCGCCACCCTCGTCACCGAGGAGCTGCAGGGCCTCGGCATCCGCGTGCACGACGGGGTCGGCGCGGACAGCGTGGAGCACGGCGCGGACGCCGACACCGTCGTCCTCGCCGACGGTACGCGCATCGCCGCAGACGTCATCGTCCTGTCGGTGGGCGTCCGGCCCGACACCGCGTTCGTCGAGGCCGCCGGCATCGACACCGTGCGCGGCGCCATCGTCGTGGACGACCGCGGCCGCACGTCGGCCCCGGGCGTCTGGGCGGCCGGGGATGCGACCGCGTCCGTCGATGCCGTCACCGGCGCGGTGCGCCCGGTGGCGCTCGCCGGGCCCGCCAACCGCGCGGGCCGTCTCATCGCCGACGACATCTTCGGCAGCGGCAGCGGCCGGGCCATCACCCAGCCGCTGGGAACCGCGATCGTGCGCGTGGGCGGCCTGACGGCGGCGATGACCGGGGGTAACCGGACAGCCCTCGACGCGGCCGGCATCGCCTACCGCACCCTGCACCTGCACCCCAACCAGCACGCCGGCTACTTCCCCGGTGCCGCCGCGATGCACCTGATCGTGCACGTCGGCGAGGACGGGCGGCTCCTCGGCGCGCAGGCCGTGGGCACCGAGGGCGTGGACAAGCGCATCGACGTGCTCGCCACGGCGCTGCGCGCCGGCCTGGCCGCCGACGACCTGATCGACCTCGATCTGGCGTACTCGCCGCCTTACGGCCAGGCGAAGGACGCCGTCAACCTCGTGGGCATGGTGGCCGAGAACGTCAGGACCGGCCGACTGCGTCTCTGGTACGCCGAAGACGCCGCGACGATCGGCGACGAGGCGCTCGTTCTCGACGTCCGGAGCGCCGCCGAGTTCGCCACCGGGCATCTTCCCGGGGCCCTGAACATCCCGCACACCGAACTGCGGGGCCGGCTCGACGAGGTACGGGATGCCGCCGCCGACCGTCCGGTGCGCGTCATGTGCGCCGCCGGCGTCCGCGCGAACATCGCCCACCGCATCCTCGTCGGTGCGGGCTTCGACTCGTCGTCGCTGTCGGGCGGCATCCAGACCCTCCGTCACTGGTACGGTGCCGACGTCGAACGGATCCTGTCGACCGAAGGAGCATTCGCATGATGATCACCGGAACACCCGAGGAGCAGGCCGCCGCGCAGAAGCGGGTCGTCAACCGGCTGCGTCGCGCGCACGGTCAGCTGGCGGCTGTCATCGCGGCCGTCGAGAACGGCGGATCGTGTCGCGACGTCGTGACCCAGCTCGCCGCCGTCACGAGCGCGCTGGACCGCGCGGGATTCGCCATCATCTCGACCGCGATGAGAGACTGCGTGGTCGATCCCGACGCCACCGCCGCGGCCGAGGGCCTCACCGCCGAGGAGCTCGAGAAGCTCTTCCTCTCACTCGCCTGACCCCTCCCCCACACCCGCATCCACGAAGGAGACCGACATGTGTCAGCGCATCACCTGCACCACCTGCGGCAAGGCCACCTGGGCCGGCTGCGGTCAGCACGTCGAGGAGGCGCTCGCCGGCGTCCCCGAGGCGTCGCGCTGCCCGGGCCACCCGGACCAGCCCTGACCGCAACGCCTCTCGCGACGACGATGGCCCGCCTCCGAGGAGGCGGGCCATCGTCGTCGGTACCGGACCGGATCAGACCAGACCGTTCTCCTCGAGCCATGCCGAAGCGATGTCGGCAGAGGACATCTGGTCGACGGTGCTCTGGACGTTGAGGGCCACGAGGCCCTCCGGCGTCAGGGCGGCGCTGACCTCGTTGATGACGTCCGCGATCTCGTCGGCGACATCGGTGCTCACGAGCGGGATCACGTTCGACGCGAGGAAAAGGCCCTCGGGGTCGTCGAGGACCATGAGGTCCTCGGTCTCGATCTTCGGATCGGCGGTATAGACGTTCCCGATGTCGATCGTGCCGGCCACGAGGTCCTCGACGGTGGTGGCGCCGGTTGCCGAGAACTCGACCTCGACGCCGTACGTGTCTGCGAGGCCCGACGGCCCGTAGGGGCGCTCGGCGAGCTCGGGCGGGCCGCCCAGGGTCAGCGGGCCCTCCACATCCGCCAGGTCGGCGATGCTCGCCAGCCCGTTCTCCTCGGCGAAGGCCGCCGTGACGGTGTACGAGTCCTGGTCGCTGGCCTCGGACGCGTCGAGGACCGTCAGGCCCTCGGGCAGCGCATCGGCGAGCGCGGCTTCGACATCCTCGGGGGTGCGCGCCTCGGTGTCGGGCTCGAAGTACTGCAGCAGGTTTCCGCTGTACTCGGGGAAGAGCGTGATCTCTCCGCTTTCGATGACCGGGAGGTACGCGTCGCGCTGGCCGATCTGGAACTGGCGCTCCACGTCGAAGCCGGCATTCTCGAGAGCCTGCGCGTAGATCTCGGCGATGATCTCGTTGGAGTAGTAGGCCTGCGAGCCGACCACGATCGTCTCGCTGGAGCCGGTGTCACCCGGATCGGTGTCGGTGTCGGCCTCGAGCGGGTCGCCCGAGGCGCAACCGGCGAGGACGAGGGCGGTGGCGGCGGCGAGGCCCGCCGCGGCGAGGAGGCGGGTGCTGTGCGCTGTTCTCATGATGCGATTCTCTCTTGTTCGGTGGGGGTCGGGTCGGTGGTGGTCTGTGGGGATGCCGTCGCGTCGCGCGACCGGCGCCGTCCGCGGGGTGCGTCGCGCAGGGCGCGGGGAAGGGCGGCGCGCTGCGCGAGCGCCAGAAGCGCGTCGAGGACGAGCGCGAGGACGGCGACGAGGATCGCGCCGCCCAGCACCTGATCGAAGCGCCGCAGCGGGATGCCCTGGATGATCGGGAAGCCGAGGCCGCCGAGGTTGACGTAGGCGGCGATGGTGACGGTCGCGACGACCTGGAGGGTCGCAGAACGGAGCCCCCCGATCAGCAGGGGCAGACCGAGGGGCACCTCGACGCGCCACAGCACCTGCCAGCGCGTCATGCCCATGGCCTTGGCTGCGTCGATCACGCGTCGGTCGATGGCCTCGAGGCCGGTGTACGCACCGGCGAGGAGCGAGGGGATCGCCAGCAGCACGAAGGTGATCACGGCGGCCTCCGGGCGGCGGAGGACGCCGAGCAGCAGCACGAGGAGCACGAGCAGGCCGAAGGACGGGATCGCGCGCGCCGCCCCGGAGATCGCCACCGCGATCTCGCGCCCGCGGCCGGTGTGGCCGATGGCCCAGCCGGCGGGGATCGCGATGACCGCCGCGATCGCCACGGGCAGGAAGGTGTACCAGAGGTGCTGGCCGAGGAGGGTGGGGATGGCGTACTGACCCTCGAGCCGGTCGGGCGAGAAGATCCAGGCGAACGCGTCCAGGATGAGGTTCATGCGGCTGCCCCTGCCTCGGCGCTCGCGATGCTCTCGCCGCCGCGGGCCGGGGCGGAGCGCGCGGTGCTCGTGCGCCGTGTCCAGGGCATGAGCGCCCGGCCGGCGAGCACGAGCAGCCCGTCGATGATGAGGGCCAGGGCGACGACGGCGATGATCCCGGCGAACACCTCGGCCAGGATTCGGCGATCGAACCCATTGGTGAAGAGGTAGCCGAGGTTGGTGACCCCGACGAGGATGCCGACGGTGGCCAGCGAGATCGTGCTGACTGCGGTGACCCGGAGCCCCGCGAGGACGACCGGACCCGCGAGCGGCAGGTCGACGGTCCAGAAGCGGCGCCGGGAGCCGAAGCCCATCGCGGTCGCCGAGCGGCGGACTGCGTCGTCGACGCTGTCGAGGCCGTCCGCGACGGCGCGGACCATGATCGCGATCGCATAGATGGTCAGCGCGACGATGAGGTTGGTCTCGCTGAGGGCGCTGTAGCCGAAGATCGTCGGCAGGATCATGAGGAGAGCCAGGGACGGGATCGTGTACAGCAGGCCGGTGACGGTGATGATCCACCCGCGCAGCAGCCGATACCGCCACGCCACCCAGCCCAGCGGCAGGGAGATGACGAACCCGAGGACGATGGCGAGCGCGCTCTGGCGCAGATGGACGAGGGTGAGCTCGCCGATCAGGTCGAGATTGTCGAGGATCCAGCTCACGGGACCGTGCCCTCGGACGTACCCGTCGAGGCGCCTCCTGCGCCGGCCTCGTCCACGAGCGACCCCTGCGCACGGCCCTCGGCGTCGACGACCACCGTGCCGTGCGGGGTCCGGCGCAGGCTGAGCGCGCGCTTGCCCTTCTCGGCGCCGATGAAGCTCGCCACGAACGGCGTCGCGGGATTCTCGATGATCTCGTCCGGCGTGCCGATCTGGGCGACCCGGGCCTGGCGTTCCAGGATGACGACCTGATCCCCGAGGAGGAACGCCTCGTCGATGTCGTGCGTGACGAACACGATGGTCTTGCCGATCTCCCGCTGGAGGCGCAGCAGCTCCTCCTGCAGCTCGGCGCGGACGATCGGGTCCACGGCGCCGAAGGGCTCGTCCATGAGGAGGATGTTCGGATCGGCGGCGAGGCCTCGCGCAACGCCCACCCGCTGCTGCTGCCCGCCCGAGAGCTGATGCGGGTAACGGTCGGCCATTGCGTGATCCAGGCCCACCGTGTCCATCAGCTCGAGGGCGCGAGAGCGCGCCTCGCGACGCGGCCGGCCCTGAAGCACGGGCACGGTGGCGATGTTGTCTGCCACCGTGAAGTGCGGCATGAGGCCGGAGTTCTGCATGACGTAGCCGATGCTGCGGCGCAGCTGCACGGGGTCGCGCCGCGAGATGTCGTCACCGTCAATCGAGATCGAGCCGCTGGTGGGATCGACCATGCGATTGATCATCCGCAGCAGCGTCGTCTTGCCCGACCCCGATGACCCGACCAGCACCGTCGTGCGGTGCGGGGGGATCACCAGATCGAAGTCCTCGACGGCGAGCGTGCCGTCCGGGAACTGCTTGGACACATCGGTGAACTCGATCACGCGTGCGCTCCCCTCATCGCGTTCACGGTACCGGACCTCCGCGACGTCGCGGCGATCGCGACCGCAGGTTGCTCCCGGCCTCCCGCGCCGCTATGGTGCACCGCCCCGGCGCGTGGCACGGGCGCGGGAGCTCAGTACCAGAAGCTCAGGCGCGGTGTCCGATGCCATCCGAACATTCGTGCCGCCGCAACCGGGTCGGATGCCGCGATGAGACCGGCGCGTGCCAGCGTGACGACCGAGACGCCGCCGAGATAGACGGCTGCGAGCTCGCGGATGCCGAGCGAGAGCGAGATCGCGTCCGGCGCGGCATCCGTCGTCCTCGTCGCCCGGGCGGAGCCGTCCGCGTCGACCTCGAGGACGAAGCGCCCGTCGGCGAAACCGAGGGAATCCTCGACGTCGAGCACGAGGCGACCCGCCGCGCCGTAGCGCCGCGCCGCGAGGGCGGCGGGCACGTCCAGGATGCGGACGTACTGGTGATCGCTCACCGTCACCGTCGCCGCGCGCTGATCGGAGATCATCCACCACAGCGGCTCGTCGACCGACAGTTCCCGCGCACGCACCTCGCCCACGAGGTCGAGCTCGACGAAGAACCGCCACAGCGCGGCGTAGGCGTCGTCGTCGGCGGCGAGGAGGTAGACCACGTCGACCGTCGCCTTGGTGTGGTCGTCGTGATTCTCGGACACCCGGTACAGCGCGAGACCGCGCACGGTGCCCGAGGTGTCGGCGTACTGCACGGCGCGCACCTCGCCGGCGTCCTTCGCGTCCGGCCGGGTGCCGGCGAGCGTGTCCCAGTGCCCGGCGGGGACGTCGATCTCGCCAGGCGTGCCGAGGCGGACGCTGTCGTGGAGCGCGGGGATGTGCTCGCGGAGCCGCTCGCGCGAGATGAAGTCCACGCGACCGGCGGGGACCGGACCGGTCCACGCCGCCCGCTTGACGTCGATGCGCCACGCGGCGGCCGACGCCGCCGACGCGAACCCGTAGCGGCCGTAGAGGGTCGACTCGCTCACGGTGAGCATCGCCGCGGGCGCACCGGAGGCTGCCGCGACGCGCAGCTCGCCCTCGAGCATCGCGCGGGCGATGCCGCGACGCCGGTGCGTGGGCGCCACCGTCACCGCCGAGATCGCGCACGAGGGGATCCCGACCCCGCCGGGAACGGCGAGCTCGCCGATCCAGGACGCGATCGTGGCGACCGGGGCGTCCGGGTCCGGCGCCGACCCGTCGTACACCCCGGTGACGCGGCGGTATGCGCTGCGTTCGCGGATCGCCGCGAGCTGCTCTGCGGATCGCTCGCCGTCCTGGAAGCCGCGGGCGACCACCTGGACCCACGGGTCGAAGGATGCCGGGTCGTCCACCGGCACGGACCGATAGCGCAGTCCCGCCCCGGCCAGCCGGTCAGCGGAGGCGGGGTCGAGGGGGGCGCCCAGGAAGCCCGAGCGGGAGACGTCGACGGCGTCGTCGTTGGTGGTCATCGGGAGCCTCTCTCCGGGAGCGGAAGCGAGAGCGCCGGCGCGCCGGGCCGGGCGGCGCAGGGGCTGTCACGCATGGCGCAGGCGGGCCCCGGCGACGGGCCCGTGCACGTGCAGGGCGGTGTGCCCGGCGGCCGACAGGGTCACCTGCAGGTCGAGAGCGGCGGTGGCGTCGGCGCACAGGAACGCGAGGGTCGGTCCCGATCCCGAGACGAAACCGGCGAGCGCCCCGGACGCGCGCCCGAGGCGCAGCACATCGCCGAGCGCCGGGCGCAGCGACACGGCCGCGGCCTCGAGGTCGTTGCGGGTGTGGGCGGCGAGGGCGTGCGGGTCACCGGCGCGCAGAGCCTGCAGCACTCCGGGGTCGACGTCGGGCGTCTTGCGCGGCGGCGCGATGTCGGGGCGGGTGCGCAGCGAGTCCAGGTGCGCGTACACCTCGGGTGTCGACAAGCCGTCGGGACGCGTGACGACCACCCATTCGAAGCGTCCCTGCGCGAGGGCGGGGCTGAGCTGATCACCGCGTCCGGTGCCGATCGCCGTGCCGCCCATGAGCGCGAACGGCACGTCGGCGCCCAGCCTCGCGGCGAGGCGATGGAGCTCGGCCGAACCGAGGTCGGCACCCCACAGCGCATCGCACGCGACGAGCGCGGCTGCGGCATCCGCGGACCCGCCGCCCATGCCGCCGGCCACGGGTACGTGCTTGACGATGTCGAGGTGGACTCCCCCGGTGTGGCCGATGCGCTGCGCGAGGAGCCGGGCCGCGCGCAGGGCGAGGTTGCGGTCATCCGACGGCACCCCGGCGACATCCACCGTGCCGCGGATCGACACGGTGAAGTCGAGCGCCGGCTCCGCCCACAGATCCTCGTACAGCGAGACCGCCTGGTAGGCCGAGGCCACGTCGTGGTAGCCGTCGTCCTGGACGTCGCCGACCTCGAAGAAGACGTTCAGCTTGCCGGGCGCGCGCACGTGCACGCGGCCGTCGGCGAGGGCACCGGTCACAGCTTCGCCGAATCCGCCCACAGATCGACGTCGATGCCGTCCGACAGCGCGTCGATCCTCTCGAGCTCCTCCATCGTGAAGGCCGGTCCGTTCACGGCGGCGAGGTTCTCGTCCAGCTGCGCCGGACGCGACGCGCCGATGAGGGCCGAGGCGACGACCGGGTCGCGCAGCACCCACTGGATCGCCATCTGCGCGAGGGTCTGCCCGCGCTCGTCGGCGATCACGTCCAGGCCGCGGAGCGTCGCCTTGCCCTTCGGCGAGAGTTCGGAGTCGGGGAGCGAGGCGCGCATCTGCGCGCGCTCGACCGGGCCGTCGCCGAGGTACCTGCTCGTGAGCAGTCCCTGCGCCAGCGGCGTGAAGGCGATCGCACCCATCCCCTCCTGCGCGAGCACGCCGGTCAGACCGTCTTCGACCCACCGGTTGAGGATCGAGTACGCCGGCTGGTGGATCACCAGCGGCGTCCCCAGCGACCGGGCGACGGATGCCGCAACCGCCGTGCGCTCGGCGGAGTACGACGAGATGCCGACATAGAGCGCCTTGCCCTGCTTGACGAGGGTGTCGAGGGCCGCGACCGTCTCTTCGACCGGGGTGACCGGGTCCGCGCGGTGCGAGTAGAAGATGTCGACGTGGTCCAGGCCCATGCGGGTGAGCGACTGCTCGGCGCTGGCGAGGATGTACTTGCGCGAGCCCAGATCCCCGTACGGGCCGGGCCACATGTCCCATCCGGCCTTGGACGAGATGATGAGCTCGTCGCGGTACGGCGCGAAGTCCTCGCGCATCATGCGGCCGAAGTTCGTCTCGGCCGAGCCGTAGGGCGGTCCGTAGTTGTTGGCCAGGTCGAAGTGCGTGATGCCACGGTCGAACGCGTGCCGCAGGAGCGTCCGCTGGTCGTCGAAGGGGATGTTGTCACCGAAGTTCCACCACAGCCCGAGCGACAGCGGCGGCAGGTAGAGCCCCGACGTACCGACCTGCCGATAGCCGGTGGCCGCATACCGCTCGCCCGAGGCGGCGTAGGGGCGGTGGATGTCGGCGACGTCGGAGCGGAAGCGTGGCGCATCGGTCATGGATCCGAGGCTATCGGCAGGGAAACGTCGTCGTAACAGATCCGGCTTACTCTGGAGTGTTCACCGGCCGCACCCTGCGCCGGGAAAGGAGGGCGCCCATGACCGCACTTTCCGCACTGCCGCAGCGACAGCATCCGGGCACCGCCCTGCTGGATCGCGACGACGTCGTGCTCGATCGCGGCATCCTGCATGTCGTCCACGACACCCTCAGCCCGCTCGAGGCGCGCACCGCCGATCTGCTGATGGTCGCCGATGTCCTCGAGACCGCCGGCATCGAGGTCACCCTCATCCGTCACGATCGCGCGGTCCCCGCCCTCGTCGTCGACATCGAGCAGAAGGATGCCGCGCTGGCCGCGCTCGCCGAGGTGTGCGCCCGGACGCCGCTGTACGGCAAGGCGAAGCGCCGCCCGGCGGTCCTCGTGTCCGACCTCGACCTGCCCGGCGCGGAACCGACCGTCGTGCGCTTCTACGTGCCCCGCATCACGGCGAACCACAGTCTGCGCTACGCCGCCGCGCTCGGCGCACGGGTGGAGTTCTGGCGTTTCGGCGCCGACGTCGTCGAGGCTCCGGGCGCGAACGCGCTGCTGCGGGCGACGACGGCGACCGATGACGTGTCGTTCGAGACCGTCGAGCGCTTCGGCCGCGCCTGGCGCACCGTGGCCGGCATGTTCGACCCGCAGCCGGACGAGTTCACCGGCGAGATCGACATGGTCTTCTCCTGGGTCGACGGTTCGTCCAGCGAGTTCCAGCGCCAGCGCGCGGCGCAGATGGCCGAGTACGTGGTGGGCGAGGGCGACGACGGTCCGGCCCGCTACCGCCACGTCGACGAGCTGCGGTACGCCCTGCGCAGCGTGCACATGTACGCCCCGTGGGTGCGTCGGATCTTCATCGCCACCGACTCGCCCGCGCCCGCGTGGCTGGCCGATCACCCCAAGGTCACGATCGTGCGCAGCGAGGAGTTCTTCGCCGATCCCTCGGTGCTCCCCACGCACAACTCCCACGCCGTCGAGGCTCAGCTGCACCGCATCCCCGGCATCGCCGAGCACTTCCTTTATTCGAACGACGACATGTTCTTCGGGCGGATGGTCGAGCCCGAGCTGTTCTTCAGCTCGGCCGGCATCAGCCGCTTCGTCGAGTGCGAGGTGCGCATCGGCCCCGGGGAGCCCGCGACCCAGCGCAGCGGGCACGACAACGGCCTGCGGGTCAACCGCGCGCTGCTGCGGGAGCGGTTCGGCCGCACGATCGTCCGCGACCTCGAGCACTGCGCCGCTCCCCTGCGTCGCAGCGTCATGGCCGAGCTCGAAGCCGCCTTCCCCGAGGACTTCGCCCGGACGGCGGCGTCGAGGTTCCGCAGCGCGACCGACATCTCGGTGACCAACAGCCTCTACCACTACTACGCGCTCATGACCGGGCGCGCCGTGGCGACGCGGCGTCCGCGCGTGGAGTACGTCCAGACCACGCTCGCGGCGTCCATGCGGCGTATGGAACGACTGGCCGAGCGCACCGACGTCGACATGTTCTGCCTGAACGACGGGGGTGAGCGTGAAGTGCCCGAAGAGCTGCGCGTGCGCGCACTGCGCACCGCCCTGGAGCGGATGTTCCCGGTGCGCGCCCCGTGGGAGAAGGCCGAGCTCAGCGAAGGACAGCGATCGGCTCGGTCGGCGCATCCGGCCGGAGGCCGCTGACCGTCTCGACCCCGGCATCCTGAAGTCGTCGACGCGCCTCGGCGGCATCGATGTGCTCGAGCGTCTGCGGGGCGTCCACCGGGGCGACCGAATGGACGACCGTGTCGGCGAAGACGTGCACGAGGTTGAACGCCTGCGCACCGTCCTGCGGACGCGTGCCACCGACCGGGACCGTGAGGTCCTGGGCGTAGCAGGTGGACGAGGCGACCGACACCGGGATGCCCGCGAAGGTGGCGAACGTCGAATAGTGCAGGTGCCCGGCGATGATCGAGCGGACGTCCGTACCGCGCAGGACCGCAGCCAGGCGTCGCTGATCGCGCAGCTCGACGCTCGCGGCGAGGGGCAGCACGCTCGGTACGGGCGGGTGGTGCATGGCGAGGATGGTGCCCAGCGGCGCGGGGGTGGCCAGGACGCTGCGCAGCCATGCGAGCTGGTCGTCGCTGAGTTCGCCGTGGTGGTGTCCGGGCACGGTCGAGTCGAGGGTGACCAGGCGCAGCCCGTCGAGCTCTTCGACCCGATCGACCGGCCGGGCGTCGGCGGACGGGTCGTCCAGGAGCCCCGCCCGGAAGGCCGCGCGGTCGTCGTGGTTCCCCATGACCCACACCACGCGGGTGGCCAGCCGTCGCGCGAACGGCTCGACGCGCTCACGGAGAGCCTCGTAGGCGTCGCGTTCGCCGAGGTCGGCCAGGTCGCCCGTGAACACCACCGCGTCGGGGCGGATGCCGGACGCCTCGATGGCGCCGAGCGCGCGTTCCAGACGTTCGGCGCCGTCGATGAGGTCGAACAGCCGTGAGCCCGCTGCGCGCAGGTGGGTGTCGCTGATGTGCAGCAGGATCCGCTCCGGCGCCGGGTACTCGGCGATGCGCATGATCTCGTCTCCCCATGCCCCGCGGTCGAGACGAGGCATGCGAAATGTTACCGACATGTTTCGTACCCGAGGGCCGCAACGCGGTGAACGAGACCGAAACGGTGTGTGACGATCCGGTCAGCCCAGAGAACCGGTCAGCCCAGAGAACCGGTCAGCCCAGAGAACCGGTCAGCCCAGAGAAGCGGCGACCCGCACGAAATCGTCGATCGAGAGCTCCTCGCCGCGCGCCGTGGGGGCTACACCCGCGGCCTCGAGGACGCGCGTGGCGTCGGCGGCCGTTCCCCCGAGCACGCCGGCGAGCGCTTGGCGGAGCATCTTGCGACGCTGCTGGAACGCGGCATCCACGATCGAGAAGGTGCGCCGGCGCAGCTGCTCATCGCCTCGCGGCTGCGCATCCCGGCGGAACGCCACCAGCACGCTGTCGACGTTGGGCACCGGCCAGAACACCTGACGTGACACGGTGCCGGCCAGCCGCCACGGTCCGTACCACGCCGCCTTCACGCTGGGCGCGCCGTAGACCTTGGATCCGGGCGGGGCGGCGAGTCGCTCGCCGACCTCTGCCTGCACCATCACCACGCCGCGCTCCAGCCCCGCGAAGGTCTCGAGGAAGTGCAGCAGCACCGGGACGCTGACGTTGTAGGGCAGATTCGCCACGAGCACCGTGGGCTCGCCGGGCAGTTCCCTCACCCGCAGGGCGTCGGCATCCACGACCGTGAGCGCACCTTCGGGTACCCCGTGCGCGGCGGCGGTCTCGGGAAGACGCGCCGCCAGGCGGTGGTCGATCTCCACGGCGGTCACGCTCGCGCCCGCCTCGAGGATCGCCAGCGTCAGGGAGCCGAGCCCGGGCCCGACCTCGACGACGCGCTCCCCCGACGTCACCCCGGCGACCTGCACGATCTTGCGCACCGTGTTGGCGTCGACGACGAAGTTCTGGCCGAGCTTCTTGGTGGGGGTGACGTCCAGTTCGGCGGCGAGCGCGCGGATCTCGGACGCGCCGAGCAGGTTCACGGGCATGCGCTTCACTGTAGCCGTGGCACAGCGGGGCCGCCGACGCACGGTCTTGACAGCCGCTCGGGCGGACGGCAAGGGTGGGGCGCACGTCCGGGCCTGCAGGCCGGCGGCGGCCCCACGAGGAGGAGCGGTCCATGAGTTCAGCGCAGACGGCGGATGCGAACGCCTCGGTCCCGATCGCCCGCGTGGTGCTGGTGGCCGCGACCGCCGCCCTCGGCGGCTTCCTGTTCGGCTTCGACACCGCGGTCATCAACGGCGCCGTGGCAGCGATCGGCGAGGAGTTCGACGCCGGACCGTTCCTGCTGGGATTCTCGGTCGCCTCGGCGCTCATCGGCTGCGCGATCGGCGCGTGGTTCGCCGGCCGGATCGCCGACCGCTACGGCCGCATCCGCGTCATGATCATCGCCGCGACGCTGTTCATCATCAGCGCGCTCGGCTGCGGCTTCGCGTTCGGGATCTGGGACCTGTCGTTCTGGCGCATCGTCGGCGGCCTCGGCGTCGGTGCGGCCTCCGTGATCGCGCCTGCGTACATCGCCGAGGTATCACCCCCGGCCCAGCGCGGACGACTCGGATCGCTGCAGCAGATGGCGATCGTCATCGGCATCTTCGTCGCCCTCCTCACCGACGCCGCGATCGTCGCGGCCGCCGGGAGCGCCTCGTCGCCGTGGCTGTTCGGTATCGACGCGTGGCGCTGGATGTTCCTGTCGGAGCTCGTGCCCGCGGTGCTGTACGGGCTGCTGGCCCTGACGATCCCCGAATCCCCGCGCTACCTCATCGCACAGGGTGAGGTGGCGCGGGCGAAGAAGGTCCTCACCCGGTACGTCGGGGGCGACGTCGAGAAGACCACCACCGCCATCATCAAGACCGTCGAGAACCGCCCCGACCGGCCTCGCTTCGCGATCCTGCGCGGCTCGACGTTCGGACTGCTGCCCATCGTGTGGGTCGGCATCGGGCTCTCGGTCCTGCAGCAGTTCACCGGCATCAACGTGATCTTCTACTACTCCAGCGTGCTGTGGCAGGCCGTCGGCTTCACCGAGCAGGACTCGCTCACCATCACCGTCATCACGTCGGTGACGAACATCCTCACGACGATCGTCGCCATCATGCTCGTCGACCGGATCGGCCGTAGACCCCTGCTGCTCGTCGGCGCCATGGGACAGTTCGTGTGCCTGGCGGTCCTGACGTTCATGTTCGCCACCGCGCCCGTCGTGGACGGGGAACCCGTCCTGCAGGGCGCCGCCGGGACCGTCGCGCTCGTCGCGGCGAACCTGTATGTCGTCTTCTTCGGCGCGTCGTGGGGACCGGTGGTGTGGGTGCTGCTGGGCGAGATGTTCAGCAACCGGATCCGTGCGATCGCCCTCTCGGTCGCCGCCTCGGCGCAATGGGCCGCGAACTTCGTGATCTCGACCACCTTCCCGGCGCTCGCCTCGGTCGGCCTGGGCCTGGCCTACGGGGTCTACACGTTCTTCGCGTTCGTAGCGATCTTCTTCGTCATCCGGTTCGTGCGCGAGACCAAGGGGCAGACCCTGGAGTCGATGCGCGACTGAGTACCGACGGGCGACGAGCGGTCCTAGGATTGCCTGATGCCCTCGCTCGGCCAGCTCATCGCGCCGCGGCGCCTCGGAACCGACTTCCGCTGGCTGCTGTCGTCATCGTGGACGAGCAACATCGGCGACGGCATCGCCCTCGCCGCCGCGCCCCTGCTGATCGCGTCGCTGACCTCGTCGCCGCTGCTGGTGGCGGCCGGGGCGATGATGCAGTTCCTGCCCTGGCTGCTGTTCGGCCTGCTGGCAGGAGCCGTCGCCGACCACCACGACCGGCGGCGGCTGGTGATGATCGCCAACGCCGCACGGGCTGTGGTCGTGGCGGCGCTGTGCGTCGTCCTCGTCACCGGTCAGGCCACGGTCTGGCTGGTCCTGGCCACGGCGTTCCTCTACGGCACGGCCGAGGTGTTCGCGGACTCGGCCGGCAGCACTCTTCTGCCGATGCTCGTCCGGCCCGCCGATCTCGGCATCGGGAATGCCCGGATGCAGGCCGGCTACCTCGTCGGAAACCAACTGGCAGGGCCCCCGCTGGGTGCCTTCCTGTTCGCGCTCGGATCGTTCTGGCCTTTCCTGCTGCAGGTTCTGTGCGTGTCGCTGGCCGTCGTCCTCATCTCGCGCATCGCACGCACGCCGGTGCCGACCGAGCCGTCGGCACCGCGAGAATCCAAGCTCGGCGCGGTGCGCGAGGGACTGCGATGGCTGCGGGGCAACGCACCCGTGAGGACGCTCATCGTCATCATCCTGGTGTTCAACGTCACGTGGGCCGCGCCGTGGGGCATCCTCGTGCTGTACGCGACCGAGCACCTGGACATGGGCCCCGTCGGCTACGGCGCCCTGACCACCGCGTCGGCGCTCGGCGGCATGGTCGCCATCTTCGGCTTCGGCTGGCTCGAGAAACGGGTGTCGTTCGCGACCCTCATGCGCGTGTGCCTGTCACTGGAAGTGGTGATGCACCTCGGGTTCGCCCTCTCGACCGCCGCCTGGGCGGCTTTCGTCATCATGTTCGGATTCGGTCTGTACGCGTTCATCTGGTCGACGATCTCGACCACGGTCCGCCAGCGCCTCGTCCCGCTCCCGCTGCAGGGCCGCATCGCCTCGGTGAACATGGTGGGGGTCTTCGGCGGTCTCGTCATCGGGCAGTTCATCGGCGGCATCCTGGCACAGCTGTTCGGACTGACCGCACCGTGGTGGTTCGCTTTCGCCGGGTCGGCGATCACCTTGGCGCTGGTATGGCGCTCGATCTCGCACATCGCCGCCGCGAAGCCGGTCCTCGATGCCGAGACGGCGGACGAGGTCGCGGCCGACGCGGAGCCCGGGGACGGCGGCCGTCCGCTGCGGGACTGACATCCGCGTCGCCGGGTGCGGACTCAGTCGGCGAACGAGCCGTAGACGGCGAGGGTGTTGGCTGCGAGCTGCGCGCACAGCTCGTCGATCCCGACGCCGAGTTCGTCGGCGAGGAAGCGCACCGTGACGGGGATGAGGTAGGGCGCGTTCGGCCGACCCCGGTGAGGCGTCGGCGTCAGGAACGGCGCGTCGGTCTCGACGAGGATGCGCTCGAGCGGGGTCACCGCGAGGGCGTCGCGGAGGTTCTGGGCGTTCTTGAACGTGACGTTGCCCGCGAAGGAGAGGTAGTAGCCGCGATCTGCGGCGACCCGGGCCATCGCCTCGTCGCCCGAGAAGCAGTGGAACACCGTGCGGTCGGGAGCTTCCACCCGCCGCAGCGTCTCGAGCACAGCGTCGTGCGCATCGCGATCGTGGATCTGCATGGCCACGCCGTGCTTCTTGGCCAGCGCGATGTGGGCCTCGAAGCTCTCGAACTGCGCCGGCAGCCCCGCCTCGTCGGTGCGGAAGAAGTCCAGGCCCGTCTCGCCGATCGCGCGCACACGCGGCTGAGAGGCGAGCTCGTCGATGACGGCGATGGCCTCGTCCAGGCGCCCGGCCTCGCGGTACGCCGGGGCCTCGTTGGGGTGGATCGCGACCGCCGCGAGGACCCGAGGGTCGGATGCCGCGGCCCACGCCGACCAGCGGCTCGACTCGATGTCGCCCCCGGCCTGCACGACCCCGACCACGCCGACCGCGGCGGCGCGTTCGAGCTGCTCAGCGAGCGTGAGCGGCTCGTCGCCGTCCTCGATCTCGAGATGGGCGTGGTTGTCGTACACCGGCACGCGCAGCGGCTCGGGCAGCGCCGGCCACCGGACGTCGCCGCGCCCGTCCTGCGAGCGGGTGCGGACGTAGCCGCTCGGGTCGCTCACGCCTGCTCGACGCGCGGGAAGAGCGGAGTGAGCGTCTGGACCGCGGTCCCCGGCTGCAGGCGTCCCCACTCCCCCGCCTCGCGCATCGGCTGGTCGAGGAGGGCGCCGAGCGCGTCGGAGGCGCCGAGCGCGGCCCACAGCTTCTCGGTCGCGATCGGCATCACCGGCGACAGCAGCGTGGCGAGAGCCCGGAGACCCTCGGCGGCGGTGTACAGCACCGTGCCGAGACGCTCGCGCTGCGCATCGTCCTTGGCCAGCGCCCACGGCTCGTTGTCGGTGATGTAGCCGTTCAGCTCGTCGACGATCGTCCAGATCGCCGAGATCGCCTCGTCGATGCGGAAGCGCTCGATCGCGGCGTCGGCCGCCGTCGCGGCATCCGATACCGTCCGCTGGATCGCGAGATCCCCCTCGGCGGCCTCGCCCGGGGCGGGGAGCACCCCGTCGAAATACCGCCCGATCATCGCGACGGTGCGCGAGGCGAGGTTCCCGAAGCCGTTGGCCAGCTCGGCCTGGTACCTCGCCGACAGGTCCTCCCACGAGAACGAGCCGTCCTGGCCGAACGCGATGGCCGACAGGAAGTAGAACCGGTACGCGTCCGAGCCGAACACGTCCGTGATCTCGGTCGGGGCGATGCCGGTCAGCTTGGACTTCGACATCTTCTCGCCGCCGACGAGCAGCCAGCCGTGTGCGAAGACACCGCGGGGCACCTCGACGCCGGCGGCCATCAGCATGGCCGGCCAGATGACCGCGTGGAAGCGCAGGATGTCCTTGCCGACGACGTGGTAGGCCGGCCAGCGGCGGGCGAACTGCTCGGGGTCGGTGCCATAGCCGATGGCCGTGGCGTAGTTGAGCAGCGCATCGACCCACACGTAGATGACGTGGCTCTCGTCCCACGGCACCTTGATGCCCCAGTCGAAGGTCGACCGCGAGATCGACAGGTCCTTCAGGCCGCTCTTGACGAACGAGACGACCTCGTTGCGCGCCGAGTCGGGCCGGATGAAGTCGGGGACGCTGCGGTAGAGCTCCAGCAGACGGTCCTGGAACTCGCTGAGCTTGAAGAAGTAGTTCTTCTCCTGCAGGAGCTCCAGCGGCTTCGAATGGATCGCGCAGACCTTGAGCCCCTCGAAGGGCCCCGCGCCGTCGACGATCTCGGCCTCGGTCTTGAACTCCTCGCAGCCGACGCAGTACAGCGCCTCGAACTCGCCGGCGTAGATGTAGCCGCGGTCGAAGATCGCCTGCACGAACTCGCGCACCCGCTCCTCGTGGCGCGGCTGCGTGGTGCGGATGAAGTCGTCGTTGGCGACGTCGAGCGTGTCGAGGACGGGGAACCACGACTCGCTGACGAGCTTGTCGACCCACTCCTGCGGCGTGGCGCCGTTGGCCGCGGCGGCGCGCAGCATCTTCTGACCGTGCTCGTCGGTGCCGGTGAGCATCCAGGTGTCGTCGCCGGCCTGCCGGTGCCAGCGCGCGAGCGTGTCCACCGCCACCGTGGTGTACCCGTGCCCGATGTGCGGGACATCGCTCGGGTAGTAGATCGGCGTGGTGATGTAGAAGGATCGCCCGGAAGTCACCTGGAGATTCTAGTTCGGCGTCGGGACGCGCCCCGCCGTGTGACACCTCGGCGGGCGGCCACCGCGCCGGGCGCGGCCGTTCACGCGCTCTCGCGCACGACGAGCGTCGTCGGGAGCGTGATGGGGCCGGGGTCCTGCCCGGCGATGACGTCCAGGAGCAGACCGACCATCTCGTCGCTGATGCGATCCCACGGCTGGCGCATGGTCGTCAAGGGCGGCTCGTGGGTGGCGGCGAGGCCGGAGTCGTCGAACCCGGCGACCGCGATGTCCTCGGGCACGCGCAGACCCGCCTTCCGGAGGGTCGCGATCGCACCGGCGGCCATGCGGTCGCTCGCGGCGAAGACCGCATCGATGTCGCGGGTGCGCTCCAGCAGCTGCGCCATCGCCGCGGCACCCGAGTCATGCGAGTAGTCGCCCGTGGCCACGAGGTCGGGGTCGAAGTCGTCGCCGAGCTCGTCGCGGTACCCGACCAGCCGGTAACGCCCGCCGGGGGTGTCGGGCGGGCCGGCGATCATCGCGATGCGCCGGTGGCCCCGCGAGCGCAGATACCGCGTCATCTCGCGCGCCGAGGCGATCTCGTCGACCGACACCGTGGGCACCTCGGCCCGATGACCGAGGGGGATGCCGCAGGCCACGGTCGGGACCCCGGCGGCCAGGAGCTCCTCCAGCAGCGGGTCTGACTCGTGGGAGGAGATCAGCATGACGCCGTCGACGTGGCCGGTGCTGACGAAGTGCGTCACGTTCGCACGCTCCGCGGGGGTGCCCGCCACCAGCAGCACGAGGGTCATCGACCGCTGCGAGAGCGCCTCGGCGGCCCCGCGCAGCAGCAGGGCGAAGGTCGGGTCATCGAAGAGGAGGTGCTGCGGCTCGGTGAGGAGGAAGGCGAGCGAGCCGGCCCGTCCGGTCGCGAGACTGCGTGCCGCGTGGTTGGCGGTGTAGCCGGTCCGGCGGATGGCCTCCTCGACGGCCTCGCGCGCATCGGGCGACACCCAGTGCCCGCCGTTGATCACGCGCGAGACGGTGCCGCGCGACACCCCGGCCGCCGCCGCGACGTCGCGGATCGTCGGGCGTCGCCGCACGGTCGTCGTCTCGTCCACGTCCGCACTCTACCGGCCCTCGCGGCCGTTCCGTCGACGCCGCGGCCGGCGAACTGGGACCGGTCACAGTTCGGTAACGGTTGGCCGCGATCGGTCGCCTCCCTCCCCGGGTGCGGGTGAGACTGTGACCGGTCCCAGTTACGCGAGCCGGATGCCGCCCCGAGTCGGGTGGGCACCGGCCGCCTCATCCCCGAAACCCGATGGAGTGTTCATGACCTCGCCGCACGCATGGCCCGCGATCAGCGGAATCGCCTACGGAGGCGATTACACGCCCGAGCAGTGGCCCCGCGAGGTGTGGCGCGAAGACGTGGCCCTCATGCACGAAGCCGGCGTGAACCTCGTCAGCGTCGGGATCTTCTCCTGGGCGCTGCTGGAGACCAGCGAGGGCGAGTTCGATTTCGCGTGGCTGGACGAGCTGCTCGACCTCCTCCACACCCACGGCATCGCGGTGGACCTCGGAACCCCCACTGCCTCCCCGCCGGCCTGGTTCTTCGCGCAGCATCCCGACGCCCGGGTGATCACCCGCGACGGCACCGTCATGGGTTTCGGCGCCCGCGGCATGGCATCGCACTCGTCGCCGGCGTACCGCGAGGCGATCGTGCGGATCGCGTCGGCGCTCGCCGAGCGCTACGGCTCGCACCCCGCCGTCGTGATGTGGCACGTCCACAACGAATACGGCGTCCCGGTCGGCGAGGACTACTCCCCGCAGTCGGTCGCCGCCTTCCGCGCATGGCTGCGCGAACGCTACGGAACCCTCGATGCCCTCAACGCCGCATGGGGAACGACGTTCTGGGGTCAGCACTACGGCGCGTGGGATCACATCGGCGCTCCGGCTGCCGCGCCGTCGGTGGTAAATCAGAGCCAGCGGCTCGACTTCGCCCGGTTCACCGACCACCAGCTGCGGGCGTGCTTCATCGCCGAGCGCGACGCGATCCGCGTCCACGCCGATCAGCCGATCACCACGAACTTCATGGCCAATCAGAGCTGGACGACCGACATGTGGGCGTGGGCGCGAGAGGTCGACATCGTCGCCGACGACCACTACCTGTGGGCGGCCGACGCCGAAGGCGAGATCGGTCTGGCGATCGCCGCGGACCTCACCCGCTCGGTCGGCGGAGGAAAGCCGTGGATCCTCATGGAGCATTCGACCTCGGCGGTGAACTGGCAGCCGCGCAACATCGCCAAGCGTCCCGGCGAGATGGCCCGCAACTCGCTGTCGCACTTCGCGCGCGGCGCCGACGCCGTCCTGTTCTTCCAGTGGCGCGCCTCGCGCTTCGGAGCCGAGAAGTTCCACTCCGCGATGATCCCCCACGCCGGGACCGGCTCCCGGGTGTGGCGCGAGGTCGTCGAGCTGGGCGGGGCGCTGCAGCGGGTCGCCGAGGCACGCGGGTCGCGGGTGCACGCCGACGTCGCGATGCTGTGGGACTTCGAGTCGTTCTGGGCCCAGGACCTGGAGTGGCGCCCGTCGGTGGACGTCAGCCACGCGGAGCGGATCCGGGCTTTCTACGAGCGGCTGTGGCGCGACGGCATCACCGTGGACTTCGCCCTCCCCGGCCACGATCTGTCGGCGTACCGCCTCGTGGTCGTCCCCGCGCAGTACCTGCTGAGCGCCGCCGACGCCGAGAACCTCACCCGCTACGTCGCCGGCGGCGGCACGCTGGTCGTGTCGTTCTTCTCCGCCGTCGTCGACGAGCACGACGCCGTCCATGCCGGCGGCTACCTGGCGCCGCTCGCGGACGCGCTCGGCGTGACCGTCGAGGAGTTCCTGCCGCTTCGCGACGGCGACACCTGCACCCTCGACTGGAGCGGCGAGAGCCCGGCGACGCTCGCCGCCGACGCGTGGGCGGAGGATCTCGTCCTCGCCGGCGCCGAGGTCGTGGCGACCTACGCCGACGGTCCGGGCGCCGGCGGACCCGCGATCACGCGGCACCGCCACGGCGCGGGAACCGGTTGGTACGTCAGCACCCGACTGGACGCCGACGGGCTTCGCACGGTCATGGACGCCGTGTACGCCGACGCGGGCGTCACGCCTCCCGCCCATCCCGACGGGCTCGAGGTCGTCGTTCGTCGCGGCGACGACGCCGACTATCTCGTGGCCATCAACCACCGGGACGAACCGGCCGCGCTCGCCGCCTCCGGACACGAGCTCCTCCGCGGCGACGACGTCGGCGGCACCCTGACCATCCCCGGGGGCGGCGTCGCCGTCCTCCGCACCGCCTCGCGGTAGCCGACCGGCCACCGCCCGCCCCTCGGTCGTGAAGACGCGACGACGCAGAGTCACCCGACGACGACCGATCTCTGAAAGGAAACGAATATGCGCACCTCCATCGCATTCGGCGCTCTCGCCCTGACCACCACGGTGGTGCTGGCGGGCTGCAGCTCGGGCGGAGCACCCGAGTCCGCCGAGGAACCCGCCGTCGACGGCAGCGGAGCCGAACTCGTCGTCTGGACCGACGAGGAGCGCGAACAGGCCGTCGCCGACGCCGCCGCGGCCTTCGAAGAAGAGACCGGCGCGACGGTGACGATCGTGCAGAAGAACTTCGAGGACCTGCGCAACGACTTCATCGCGCAGGTGCCCACCGGCGAGGGCCCCGACATCACCGTCGGCGCCCACGACTGGCTCGGCGCCCTCGTCGCAGCCGGCGTCGTCGACACGATCGACCTCGGCGACACCGCTTCGGAGTTCGAGCAGGTGGCCCTGGACGCCATGACCTACGACGGTCAGCTCTACGCGCTGCCCTACTCGCTCGAGACGATCGCGCTGGTCCAGAATGTCGAGATGGTCGGCGAGGAGGCCCCCGCGACGTGGGACGAGATGATCGCCACGGCCGAGGAGGCCGGCGCCGAGCGTCCGTTCGTCATCAACACCGCCGGAGAGACCGGCGACGGCTACACGATGTACGGCTTCCAGACCTCGTTCGGCGCTCCGGTGTTCGTCCAGGACGAGAGCGGCTCGTACACGAATGAAGTGGGCATGGGCGGCGAGGCCGGCGAGGCCTTCGCGACCTGGCTCGGCGAGAACGGCGCCGACGGCACCGGGATCATCTCGACCACCGTCGACTACGACATCAACAACGAGCTGTTCAACTCGGGCGAGGCGCCGTACACGATCCAGGGACCGTGGGCGATCAGCTCGTACCCGGACGTCGAGGTCGCGGTGAACCCGATCCCCTCCGCGGGCGGCGAGACCGCAGCGCCGTTCGTGGGCGTCCAGGGCTTCTACCTCAGCTCGCAGTCCGACAACGCCCTCCTCGCCCAGGAGTTCCTCGTGAACCACCTCGGCACCGAAGAGGCGCAGCGCGCGCTGTACGAGGCGGACCCCCGCATCCCGGCGTGGTCGGCTCTGGCCGAAGAGGTGTCCTCCGACCCGATCATCGCGGGCTTCCTCGCGTCGGCGCAGAACGGCGTCCCGATGCCGAGCATCCCCGAGATGGGCTCGGTGTGGGATCTCTGGAACGCCGCGCAGGCGCAGATCATCGGCGGCGCCGACCCGGTGTCCACCTGGAACACGATGGTCGACGACCTCGAGACGACGCTCGCCGGCTGATCCTCCGCGGTCCGTCCCGGGCCGCCCCCGACCGCCGGGAGGCGGGTGAGTGCCTCTCCCCGCCTCCCGGCACCATTCCCCTGACAGGAGCACCCATGTCGGTGACCGCACCCTCCCGTCCCCCGGCGCCCGCCGCGCCGCAGGACTCCGACGCCCACGGGCGCCGCTGGCGCGGCCCCGGCTGGGGGTTCCTCGCCAAGCTCGGCGTGATGGCGCTCGTGAACGCCTTCGGCGTGATGGCCATCCTCAGCGCGCTGCGGGCCGAGTCCTGGGTCATCCTCAGCGTGGCGGTCGTCCTCCTCGTGGTCGCCGACATCGTCTACTTCACCAAGCGCGCCCTGCCGTTGAAGTACCTGCTGCCCGGCCTGGTGTTCCTCCTGGTGTTCCAGGTGTTCATCTTCGGCTACACCGCCTACATCGCCTTCACCAACTACGGCACCGGTCACGCGGGGTCGCAGGAGCAGGCGGTGGAGGCGGCCCTCATCCAGGGCGAGAGACGCGTCGAGGGCTCACCCACCTACCCGCTCGCCGTGGTCGAGAACGCCGGCGTGCTCGGCTTCGCCGTCGTCGGCGACGGAGGCGTCGTCCAGGTCGGCAGCGCCGACGAGCCCCTCGCCGACGCCCCGCAGGCCGTGGTGGGCGACGGCGGCGCCCCCGCCGAGGTGCCCGGCTGGACGGTCGTCCCGCGCGCCGCCCTCATCTCGGATCAGGCGCTGCAGGACGAGGTCGTGAACCTGCGTGTGCCGGTCTCGGACGACCCCAACGACGGCTCGATCCGCACGCGCGACGGCTCATCGGGCGCGGTCTACCAGTCCACCCTGGTGTGGGATGCCGGTGCCCAGAGCATCACCGACACCACCACCGGCACGGTGTACACCGCCGACGATCGGGGGTCGTTCCTGTCGGCGGACGGGCAGCGCCTGCCCACCGGCTGGTACGTCAACGTCGGGTTCGACAACTTCGCGCGGCTGTTCGCCGACCCCGTTCTCGCGCAGACCCTGCTGACGGTGACGGTGTGGACGTTCGCCTTCGCGATCCTGTCGGTGGTGCTGCCGTTCGCCCTCGGCCTCGTCCTCGCGCTCATCTACAACGACGCGCGCCTCAAGGGCCGACGATTCCTGCGGACGCTGTACATCCTCCCCTACGCGTTCCCCGCCTTCATGTCGGCGCTTCTGTTCCGCGGGATGTTCAACGCCGAGTTCGGCGTCATCAACGACCTGTTCTTCTTCGGCGCGAACATCAACTGGCTGGGCGATCCCTGGCTCGCCCGCGGCGCTGTCGTGTGGGTGAATCTGTGGCTCACCTACCCGTACTACTTCCTGGTCTGCACGGGGGCGCTGCAGGCGCTGCCGGCAGACACCCTCGAAGCGGCATCCCTCGACGGCGCCGGGCGCACCCGGCAGCTGCGCTCGATCATCCTGCCGCTCGTACTCGTGGCCACCGCCCCGCTGCTGATCTCGTCGTTCGCGTTCAGCTTCAACAACTTCACCGTCATCTACATGTTCAACAACGGCGGTCCCGCGATCCCGGGGGCACCATACGCGCTCGGGTCCACCGACATCCTCATCTCGGCGATCTACGACATCTCGGGCGTCTCGGGCGGAGCGGCGGACTACGGTCTCGCGAGCGCCCTGTCGATCATCGTGTTCGCGGTCGTCGGCCTCATCTCGGCCATCGCCTTCCGCCAGACCCGCAAGCTCGAGGAGTTCATGTGATGTCCGTCACCACCGCCTCCCCCACGAAGCGGATGCCGCGCCCCGCCGTCGACCGCAGCGCCACCCGGCGCCGCCGATGGCTGCTGGAGGTGGGCTGGAAGTACCTGCTGGCCGCGTTCGTGATCTTCTACGCGATCTTCCCGCTGGTCTACGTGCTGTCGGCCTCGCTCAACCCCCGCGGCACCCTCGCCGCCAGCAACGCGCTGTTCAGCGTCATCGACGTCGCCAACTTCGCCGCGCTCGCCGAGACGAGCTACTGGACGTGGGCGGCCAACACGCTCATCGTCGGCGGCAGCGCCGCCATCGGCGCGGTGCTCATGGGCGCCGCCGCCGCCTACGCGTTCTCGCGATTCCGCTTCTCGGGCCGCCGGGCGAGCCTCACCGGCCTGCTCATCATCCAGATGTTCCCGCAGGCGCTGGCCTTCGTCGCGATCTTCCTGATGCTGCTGGCGCTCGGCGAGGTGGTGCCGGTGCTCGGCATCAACTCGAAGATCGCGCTGATCTGCGTGTACCTCGGCGGCGCCCTCGGCGTGAACACCTTCCTGATGTACGGCTTCTTCAACACCGTCCCCATCGAGATCGACGAGTCGGCGAAGATCGACGGCGCCACCCACGCGCAGATCTTCTGGCAGCTGATCATCCCCCTCGTCACCCCGATCCTCGCCGTCGTGGCGCTGCTGGCCTTCATCGCCGCGTTCGGCGACTACATCATCGCCAAGATCGTCCTGGTGTCCGAGGACAACTGGACGCTCGCGGTCGGGATGTACCAGTGGGTCTCGAACCAGCTCGCCTCCAACTGGGGACTGTTCGCCGCCGGCGCGGTGCTGGCCTCGATCCCCGTCCTCGTCCTGTTCCTGTCGCTGCAGCGCTACATCGTCGGCGGCCTCACCGCGGGGTCCGTCAAGGGCTGACCCCGCACGTCCCGTGATCAACGTCGATCGGAGAAACACCGTGTCCCCCACCCGTCCCCGCACCGCCCCCGCATCCCGTGCGGCCGGATCCCCGGCCCGGCGGTCGCCCGCGGCCGCCGTCGCGGCATCCCTGGCCCTGGTCGCCACCGCGACGATCGCGCCGCCGGCCGCCGCCGCCGAAGAGGGCCCGGTCGATGCCGGCATCGTGGTCGAGAAGGTCGAGAACCTTCCCGCCGACTTCGTCAACGGCGTCGACGTGTCGTCGGTGCTCTCGCTGGAGGAGTCGGGCGTCGTCTTCCGCGATGCCGCCGGCGAGCCTGCCGACCTCTTCGACGTGCTCGCCGACGCCGGCGTCACCGACGTCCGGGTCCGCGTGTGGAACGACCCCTTCGATGCCGAGGGCAACGGCTACGGCGGCGGCAACGTCGACGTCGAGCGCGCGGTCGAGATCGGAACACGCGCGACGGATGCCGGGCTCGGCGTGCTCGTGGACTTCCACTACTCCGACTTCTGGGCCGACCCCGCCAAGCAGCAGGCACCCAAGGCGTGGGCGGAGCTCGGCGTCGCCGACAAGGCGGCGGCCGTGCGGGAGTTCACCGCGGACGCGCTGACGCGGTTCGCCGCCGCGGCCGTCGACGTCGAGATGGTGCAGGTCGGCAACGAGACCAACAACGCCGTCGCCGGCGTCACCGGCTGGGACGGGATGGCGCAGATCTTCTCGGCCGGTGCCGCCGCCGTGCGAGACGTCCTGCCCGACGCGCTCCTCGCGGTGCACTTCACCAACCCCGAGTCGAGCGGTCGGTACGCCGGATACGCGCAGAACCTCGCCTCACGCGGCGTGGACTACGACGTCTTCGCGTCCAGCTACTACCCGTTCTGGCACGGCAGCCTCGACAACCTCACCGCGGTGCTGTCGGACGTGGCCGTCACGCACGGCAAGCAGGTCATGGTCGCCGAGACCTCATGGGCCCGCACGCTCGAGGACGCCGACGGGCACCCCAACGTGATCGACACGCCCGCCGAGGCGACCGCGTACCCCGTGAGCGTGCAGGGACAGGCCACCGCGGTGCGCGACGTCATCCAGGCGGTCGCCGACGTCGGCGAGGCGGGGCTCGGCGTCTTCTACTGGGAGCCCGCGTGGCTGCCGGTGGGCCCCGCCGCCGACCTCGAGCAGAACCGTCTGCTCTGGGAGCGCGACGGGTCGGGATGGGCCACGAGCTTCGCGGGCGAGTACGACCCGCACGACGCCGGGCAGTGGTACGGCGGTTCGGCGTGGGACAACCAGGCGCTGTTCGCGAATAACGGCACGCCGCTGGAATCGCTCAACGTCTTCCGGTACGTCCGGACGGGCGCCGTCGCGCCGCGCGCGGTCACCGATGTCGAATCCGTGTCGGTGACGATCGCGGACGGACAGGAGCTCTCCCTCCCCGCCACCGTCGAGGTGACGTACAACGACGGCAGCGTCGAGGAGCAGACGGTGACGTGGTCGGAGGCGGCCGCGTGGATCGACGGACCGGGCACGTACCAGGTGTCCGGAACGACCTCGGGCGGTCACGCCACCGCGGCGACGGTGACCGTGACCTCGCAGAACCTGCTGCGCAACGGCGGCTTCGAAGAGGCGGACCGCTCCATGTGGACCACGAGCGGCCAGGGGCTCACGGTCGGGAGCACCGACGATCCTCGGACGGGCACCCGTTCGGCGCACTTCTACGCCGGATCGGCCTTCTCCTTCACCCTCGGCCAGACGGTCACCGGCCTGCCCGCCGGTGAGTACATCGCCCGCGGGGCGCTGCAGGGCGACGGTGAGGATGCCGGGAGCACCGTCGAGCTGTCCCTGTCGAGCTCGTCCGGATCCACCGCAGCGGCACCGTTCGCGATGAACGGCTGGCGCACCTGGTCGGTGCCCGCGACGGCCGCCGTCGACGTCCCCGAAGGCGGATCGGCGACCGTGGCGGTCTCGGCGGCGCTGCCGGGCGGAGCGTGGGGCACGATCGACGATCTGGAGCTCGTCCGCGCGCTTCCCGAGGGGGCGGACACCGCGGCGCTGCGCGAACTCGTCGAGCGGGCCGGGGGCGTCGACCGGGACCTCTACACATCCGGTTCGCTCGCACAGCTGGACGTCGCCGTCGAGATCGCCCACGTCGTCCTGAGTGCGCTCGCCCCCGAGGACACGACCGTCGATGAGGCCACGACGCTGCTCCGAACGGCGGTCGACGGCCTGGTGACCACCGACGACGCCGTCGAGCCGCCGGCACGGGCCCGACTGTCACAGGTCGACGCCCCCGGTGCCGACCGGCGCGACGGGGACTACGTCGTCCGGATGAGCCTGCCGCACGGCGTCAACGGCACGTCGCTGCGGGTGTACGAGAACGGCGATCTGCTCGCCACGCTGCCCCTGACATACGCGGGCGACGGGGCGCAGACCGCCGATCTCGAGATCGCCGGCCGTGCTGCGGGCAGCTACGTCTACACAGGTGAGCTGATCAACTCGCAGGGCGCCACCGCGGTCAAACCGCTCACGGTGCGGGTGGATCCGCGCCCGAGCGGGAACACTCCGCGCGGCCGCTGAGGCATCTCGGCCGGGAGGGCGGGCGGCATCAGCCGTCCGTGCCCTCCCGGCCGAGGGTCGCCTGATACAGCTCCCGCGAGGAGTGACCGGTGTGCGCCGCGACTTCGGACGCGGCATCCTTTCGCCGAACACCCGAGGCGACGAGATCGCGCACCTGCGCCACGGCGTCGGCGAACGACACGGTTCGGGGCTCGGCGCCGGCGACGACGACGACGAGCTCTCCGCGCACGCGGTCGGCCGCCCATTCGACGAGCTCGGCGAGTGTGCCGCGGACGACCTCCTCGTGGAGCTTGGTCAGCTCCCGGCAGACGGCGGCACGGCGGTCGGCGCCGAAGGCGTCGCGCATGGCCGCGAGCGTCTCGGCGATCCGCAACGGCGCCTCGAAGAACACCATCGTGCGCGGCTCCGCGGCGAGGGCCGCGAGAGCCGCCCGGCGCTCCCCGGGCTTCCGGGCGAGGAAGCCTTCGAACGTGAAGCGGTCGGTGGGCAGCGCCGAGACCGCGAGCGCGGTGAGGACGGCGCTCGGACCCGGCAGCGCCGTCACCGTGACGCCGGCGGCTGCCGCGGCGGCGACGACGGCGAACCCCGGGTCGCTCACCGTCGGCATGCCCGCATCGCTGAGAAGGACGACGTCCTCGGTGCGGGCGAGCTCGACCAGATCGCCGGCCCGCTGCTTCTCGTTGTGGTCGTGCAGGGCGATCAGACGAGGGCGGTTGTCGATGCCCAGCCCGGCGAGCAGGCGCTGGGTGGTGCGGGTGTCTTCGGCGGCGACGACGGTGGCGGCGGACAGGACCTCCACGAGCCGGCGGGACGCGTCGCCGAGATTGCCGATGGGGGTGGCGGCGAGGATGAGCATCACGCCAGCCTAAGCGAGCCGGGCAGTAGCGATATCATCAGCGACGCGATCCGTCAAGGGCCCGGGATCGCGGACCCCTCCAGGTAGAAAAGGTGAACACCTCTTCGAACCCGACGAACCTGGAGACCTCCACCATGGCGATGACGGCGACGTTCACCCGGACCGCTCTTCCCGCACCCCGGCGCATCCGCTGGGCCTCCGCCGACCGCGGCGTGCTGGTCGGCAACGACGCGGGAACGGCCGCCGGGCGCATCCAGGAGGTCGCCGGCGGGTATGTCGCCATCGACGCCCGCGGTGCGGGGGTCGGACGCTTCGACACGCTGCGCGAGGCCAAGAGCGCCCTCACCGGCATCCGTCGCCGCGGCCGCCGCGGAATGCGGCCCTCGGCCGAGCGAGTCGCGTTCGCCACGGCCACGGTGGCCGGCGCCATCGCCCTCGGCACCGCCGCGACCGCCATGACGACCCTGTTCGTCTGACACGGCGCACACCCGCGACCCCCGCACGGGCACGACCCCCGTAGACCTCGAAGGCGGGTCAGCGGGAATCGTGCTTCGGCACGGGGTCGATCTGATCGACGGCATGACGCAACCGCTCGAGGCAGTCGACCACCACGCGCATCTCGTCGTCTGTCATCTCCGCCACCGCGGCGATCATCCGCTCGTGCATCGCCCCCAGGGTGCGGCGGACGTCTTCGTCGGTCGCGGGCGTGGGCACCACCACGATGCTCCGCCGGTCGGTGGGGTGGCGCTCGCGCCGCGCGTGGCCGGAGGCCTCGAGGCGATCGATCAGGGCCGTCATGGACGCCGTCGAGATGCCGAGCCGGCGCGTGAGGTCGGACGGGGTCAGGACTCGCCCCTCGCGTTCCGCGTGCAGCAGATGCCGCACCACCGCCATGTCGTTCTCGCCCATCCCCATCGACGCGCGCGTGCGCGAGCGCATCGCCACCTCGGCGGCGCGGTAGCGGCGGAAGGACTGCAGGAGCGCGACGGCGTGACGGCGGTGGGAATCATCGTCCACGCCGTACCAGTAGCCGCTGTCGGCGGGCTGATCAGCCACGAAACGCATCCTAGCCCCGCTCCCGCGCCGCGACCGGCGGACACCCGCGGCGCGCCTTCGCCGCGCGACGCCGCCCGTAGGCTTGTCGGGTGACCACCGCCGTCGAGCCGCTCCTGCCCGCGACGCGGCAGTCGCTGTACGACCGCTGGACCGCTCGCCTGCACGTCGACGACCGGCTGCGGCGGCTGTACGCGTGGCTCGGACCGACCCTGGTGGTCGTCCTGGCGGGCGTGCTGCGGTTCTGGAACCTCGCGCACCCGCACGACCTGATGAACCAGTTCGACGAGACCTTCTACGTGAAGGATGGGTGGAGCCTCTCGCAGCTCGGGTACGAGGGAGCCTGGCCCGAGAACGCCAACGAGAGCTTCCTGGCGGGCGATGTCGGCGTCTTCTCGACCGACCCCGCCTTCGTGGTGCACCCCCCGCTCGGCAAGTGGATCATCGCCCTCGGGATGCTCGCCTTCGGGCCGGAGTCCGGCTGGGGGTGGCGGTTCACGACCGCTCTCCTCGGCACGGCCGCCGTTCTCGTGCTGATGCTGCTGGCCCGCCGGATGACCGGCTCGACGAACGTCGCGGTCGTGGCGGGGCTCTTCCTGGCGGTGGACGGACTCGCGGTGGCGATGAACCGCGTCGCGCTCCTGGACACCTCGCTGACCTTCTTCGTGCTCCTCGCGTTCCTGTTCGTGGTCATCGACCGGGAGCGCACGTCCGACAGGGTCGCCGCCACGCTGGCAGCCCGCCGCGGCGGCGAGGCCCCTGCGCCGCGGTGGGGACCGCTGCTGTGGAACCGGCCCTGGATCCTCGCAGCGGGGGCCGCCCTGGGCGCCGCGTCGGCGATCAAGTGGTCGGGCGCGTGGGTCCTGGCCGCGCTCGGCGTGTACCTGGTCGTCACCGACGCGCTCGCCCGCCGGCGCGCCGGGGTGCTGCTGTGGCCCACCGATGCCGTGCGGCAGGGGGCGGTCACGTTCGTGCTGCTGGTTCCCGTGGCGTTCGTGGTCTATCTGGCGTCGTGGACGGGGTGGCTCGTGACCGACGGCGGCTACGACCGCCACGCGGCCGACGCCGCCCCCGCCACCGGGTTGTGGTCATGGGTGCCGCTGCCGTTGCAGAGCCTGTGGATCTACCACCAGACGATGTACGCCTCGGCGGCGAACATCAACGGCGGGCACGTGTACTCCAGCCCCGCGTGGCAGTGGCCGCTGCTCGTCCGTCCCACCGGCATGTACTACCGGCACACGGCCGTCGGCGAGGACGGCTGCGCCTTCGCGAACGGGTGCACACAGGCGATCGCGAGCATGCCGAACCCGCTGCTGTGGTACGCCGGAATGGCCGCGGTGCTGTACCTGCTCTACCGTTTCGTCGTGGCCCGCGACTGGCGGGACGCGCTGATCCTGGTCGGCGTGGGATCGACGTACGCTCCCTGGCTGCTGTACCCGGATCGCACGATCTTCCAGTTCTACACCGTGCTGATGCTGCCGTTCGTGCTGCTGGCGCTGACCTTCGCACTGCGGACGATCGCCGGTCCCCGGCACGCGGACGACCATCGCCGTCTCACGGGGCAGCGGCTGGTCTGGGTGTTCGTGTGGGTCGCGCTGGGCCTGTCCGCGTTCTGGTACCCGGTCGTGACGGCGATGACCGTGCCCTACGACTTCTGGCACGCGCACATCTGGCTCCCCGGCTGGGCCTGAGCCCGGGCACCGGCACGGCGCGTGAGGTCGCGGCGGGCGGACCGGTGTGCTGCACGGGTCGGGGTGCCGCGCGCGGCCGGCTCAGGCGGGCGGCGTCGCGGATGCCGCGGCGCGGGCCGCGTGCGGGAGCGCGTCCAGGACGACCGACAGCGCGTCGTCATCGTGCGCAGCGGTGAGGAACCAGGCCTCGAACACGCTCGGCGGCAGCGCCACCCCGCGGTCGAGCATCTCGTGGAAGAAGGGCGCGTACCGCCACGTGTCCTGGGCGCGCGCATCGTCGTAGGTGCGGACGGGGGCGTCGCGGAAGGCGACCGAGAACAGGCTCCCGGCACGCGAGATCACATGCGCGACCCCGGCGGCCTCGAGCTCCGCGCCGAGCGCGGTGCGGACCGTGTCCGCCGCGGCATCCACCCGGTGGTAGACCTCGGCGTCGGCCGCGCGCAGCGTCGCGATACCCGCCGCCACCGCGAGCGGGTTCCCGCTCAGGGTGCCGGCCTGGTAGACCGGCCCGAGCGGTGCGAGCAGCTCCATCAGGTCGGCGCGCCCGCCGATCCCGGCCAGGGGCATCCCGCCGCCGATGACCTTGCCGAAGGTGATGAGGTCGGGGACCCACTCCCCCTCGTCCGCGGTGCCGACCGCACCGGAGCGCTCGAGGCCCCACCAGCCGGCGGGACCGACGCGGAAGCCGGTGAGCACCTCGTCGACGATGAGCAGCGCGCCGTCGGCGTGGACGGCGTCGGCGAGGAACCGGTTGAATCCGGCATCCGGGACCAGGACGCCTGCGTTCGCGCCGGCCGCCTCGGTGATGACGGCGGCGATGCGCCCCGGGTGGGCGGCGAAGGCGGCCGCCACGGCCTCGCGGTCGTTGTAGGGCAGCACCAGGGTCAGGGCGGCGATGTCGGCGGGCACGCCGGCCGACCCGGGCAGGCCCAGGGTCGCGACTCCCGAGCCGGACTCGGCGAGGAGGCCGTCGGAGTGTCCGTGGTAGTGGCCGGCGAACTTCACGATGACGTCGCGCCCCGTGGCGCCGCGCGCGATGCGGATGGCGGTCATCGTCGCCTCGGTGCCTGTCGACACCATCCGCAGGCGCTCGACGCCGCGCACGCCGTCGACGGTGAGACGCTCGATGACGGCCTCGGCCAGCTCGGTCTCGGCCGGCGTGGATGCGCCGAACGACAGCCCGCGGGCCGCCGCGCGCTGCACGGCGTCGACGACCTCGGGATGCGCGTGACCGAGGAGTGCCGGGCCCCACGAGGCGACGAGGTCGACGTAGCGCCGTCCGGTGACGTCCTGCACGCGGGCGCCTTCGGCGGCGACGATCGACAGCGGCGTGCCGCCGACGGACCCGAACGCGCGGACGGGCGAGTTCACGCCGCCGGGGATCACGGCGCGGGCGCGGGCGGCGGCGGCGTCGTTGGTGGCGGAGCCGTGGGCGGCGTCGGTGAGGACGGTCATGCGCGGGAGATCCTTTCGGCGACCTCGATCGCCCAGTAGGTCAGCACCGCGTCGGCGCCGGCGCGGAGGATGCTGACGAGCGACTCGTCGACGGCGCGGTCGCGGTCGATCCAGCCGTGCGCGGCGGCGGCCTCGATCATGGCGTATTCGCCGCTGACCTGGTAGGCCCACACGGGCACGGGGCTGGTGGCGGCCGCGTCGGCGAGGACGTCGAGATAGCTCATCGCCGGCTTCACCATGACGATGTCGGCGCCTTCGTCGATGTCGAGGGCCACCTCGCGTGCGCCTTCGCGTCGGTTGCCGGGATCGAGCTGGTACGTGCGGCGGTCGCCCTGCAGCGACGACTGAACGGCCTCGCGGAACGGACCGTAGAAGGCCGAGGCGTACTTCGCCGCGTAGGCCAGCAGGGCCACGTCACCCCGCCCGGCGTCGTCGAGCGCGGCGCGGATGACCGCGGTCTGGCCGTCCATCATCCCCGACATCCCCAGCAGCTGGGAGCCGGACGCCGCCTGGGCGAGCGCCATGTCGCGGTACCGCTCGAGGGTGGCGTCGTTGTCGACCAGGCCCCGGTCATCGAGCACGCCGCAGTGCCCGTGGTCGGTGAACTCGTCCAGGCACAGGTCGGTCTGCACGACGAGGGCGTCGCCCGCCTCGGCGACGGCGACCTCGGTCGCGATGTTCAGGATGCCGTCGGCGGCGGTGGCGCCGGATCCGGTCGCGTCCTTGTGCTCGGGCACGCCGAACAGCATCACTCCGCCGATGCCGGCGGCGGCCGCGCGCTGCAGCTCGACCTTCAGCGAGTCGAGCGAGTGCTGCACGACGCCCGGCATGGACGAGATGGGGACCGCGGCGTCGGCGCCCTCGCGGACGAACAGCGGAAGGACGAGCTTCGCCGGATCGATGCGGGTCTCGCCGGTCAGGCGACGCCACGCGGGTGTGGCACGCAGGCGGCGCGCACGGACGGCGGGGAACGACGCGGTCATCGGTCCTCCTCGGGGCGGGCGCCGAGCGGCGCCAGGTCGGCGGCCCCGGCGGCCAGCAGTTCGGCCGAGACGCGCTCGGCCAGCTCGGCGGCGGAGTCGTCGTCGAGCACGGCGGCGTGGGAGCTCGTCAGCTGCGCACTGCCGTCGACGCGGTAGATCCGCGCCGTGAGGAACAGCATCCCGTCCTCGACGAAGGAACGCGCGCCGATCGGGGCGGCGCACCCGGCTTCCAGGCGTGCGAGCACACCCCGCTCGGCCTCGGCGGCCAGGCGCGTGGGGCGGTGGTCGACGCGCGCGGCGAGCGCCTCGTCGCCGGTGCGGGTTTCGACGGCCAGCGCGCCCTGCGCGGGGGCGGTGGGCCAGCGGTCGAGGTCGAACAGCTCGGTCGCGGCGTCGGAGCGCCCGAGCCGCTCCAGCCCTGCGGCGGCGAGCACCACCGCGTCGAGCCCGCGCTCTGGGTCGGCGTCGCCGACGCGCGCGAGCCGCGTGTCGATGTTGCCGCGGATGTCGACGACGTCGAGGTCGGGCCGGCGCGCGGCGAGCTGGGCACGGCGGCGCGGCGAGCCGGTTCCGACGCGAGCGCCCTCGGGGAGGGTCTCGAGAGTGAGTCCGTCCCGTGCGCACAGGGCGTCCCGCGCGTCGGCACGGCGCGGCACCGCCGCGATCGACAGCCCGTCGATGGGCGCGGTGGGAAGGTCCTTGTACGAGTGCACGACGGCATCGACCTCGCCGGCCAGCAGGGCCTCGCGCAGGGCCGCGGCGAACACGCCCGCACCGCCGAGCGACGCCAGCGACGCCGTGGAGCGGTCCCCCTCGGACTGGATGATGACGAGCTCGCCGCCGAGGGCGTCGGCCACGGTGCCCGCCTGGGCCGTCGCCAGCGCGCTGCCGCGGGTGCCGATGCGCAGCGTCACGCCACCACCTCGGCGACCTCATCGGCAGTGATCATGCGTCCGGTGAAGAACGGCACCTCTTCGCGCACGTGGCGTCGGGCTTCGGTGGCCCGCAGGTACCGCATGAGGTCGACGAGGTCCACCGGGTCGTCGGCCTCGAGGGCCAGCAGCCATTCGTAGTCCCCGAGCGCGAAGCTCGCCACGGTGTTGGACTGCACCTGCGGGTAGTCGCGTCCCTTCAGCCCGTGCTCGCGCAGCATCTGGCCGCGCTCCTCTGCGGGCAGGACGTACCACTCGTAGCTGCGGACGAACGGGTACACCGTGACCCACTGCTTGGGCGGCAGGCCGCGCGAGAACGCCGGCGCGTGGTCGCGGCTGAACTCGGCCTCGCGGTGGACGCCGAGCGCGTTCCACGTCGGAAGCAGCGGGGCGAGCTCGCGCGAGCGCCGGAGCGTGCGCAGATCCGCCTGCAGCCCCTCCGCGGTGTGTCCGGTGAGCCACAGCAGGATGTCGGCGTCGGCGCGGAGGCCCGAGACGTCGTAGATCGCGCGCAGGCTGGGCAGGTCGGCGGCGAGGTGCGCCAGGGAGGTCGCGTCCCCGGGGGCCGACGAGGGGTGCGGGTCGCGGCGGAGCACGGCCCACAGGGCGTAGTGGTCGACCGGGGTGCTGTCGTTCTCGTTCTCGCTCACGGTTCCATCCTCTCCCGTCCGGGCGCGTCCGGACTCTTCGATGACGCCTCGAGAAGGGTGCGGGCGACCCCCTCGGCGTGTCCCACCACCGCGGCCAGGCCCGTGCCCCCCGCGGTCTCGCCCACCACCGGCATCCCGGGGGCCTCGTCCTTCTCGGCGCGGCGCCAGGTGATCGCGACGGCGTCCTCGATCTCGACCACGGGAGCGCCGAGCAGCACGCCGAGGTCGCGGGCGGCCGTGGTCGCGGCATCCGCGGGCTCGCCGTCGTACGACAGCCGCACGGCATGGCGACCCGGGAGCGCATCGGCGATCCACGACCATTTCGCCGTCAGGTGGGTCAGCGCGCGGGCGGTGACGCCGGGGGCGTCGGGGGCGACGAGGATGCCGGTGCCGCGCGGAGCGCGATCGAGCGCCGGGGCGTCCACGACGAGGGTGACGAGGGTGAGCACTCTGCCGGCCTGTTCCCGGGTCGGGTCGGGCATGGCGCGGACGACATGGCCCCGCGCGCGGACGCCGTCGACCGTGAGGCCGTCGGCGGTGATGTCCTCGACGACGCGGCCCGTCTCGATGCGCGCGCCGGCAGCGACGGCGTCCGCGGCGAGCGCGTGCGGAAGGCGGTGCATGCCGCCGCGGATCCCGGCGACCTGCGACCCCGCCGGCGCCGCGGCGCGAAGGGAGGCCACCGCCGCCGCGAGGGACCCGTGGGCGAGCACGCGCGCGCGAAGGCCGGGCACCGCCGACTCGACCGGCACGTCGTCGGCATCGCGGGAGTGGACGCCGCGCACGACCGGCCCGACGAGCCCGTCGACGACTCCCGCTCCCATGCGCGCGCGCACGAGCGCGCCGAGGGTGGCGGCATCCTGCCCCACCTCCGCCGGCAGGAGCAGGTCGAGGCGGGCGCGCAGTGCCGCGCGGCGGCCGATCACGCGGGCCACGTCCCGTGCCGCGGGGTCGCCGGGGATGCCGAGGATGCCGGTGGACGGCAGCGGCACGGCGGTGCCGTCGGAGCGGTGCAGCCACGCCGGCGCGGGGCTGGGGGTGACGATGTCGTCGGCCATGCCGAGTTCGGCGAGGAGTGCGGCCACGACGCCGCCGCGGGTCGCGAAGGACTCGGCCGCGGCGTCGAGGTCGACGCCGGCCACGCGGATCGGCGCGACCTGACCGCCGACGCGGTCCGCGCGTTCGAAGACGCGCACGGAGCGACCCGCGAGCGCGAGGCGCCGGGCGAGGACGAGCCCGCCCACGCCCCCTCCGGCGATGAGGACCTCAGAGGTCATGCACGAGGTCCACGATCCGGCTGAGCACGTCGGGGTCGGTCTCGGGCGGCACGCCGTGCCCGAGGTTCACGATGTGCGCGGGCGCCGCGGCGCCGCGCTCGACCACGTCGCGGACGTGGCGCTCGATGAGCGGCCAGGGCGCCGTGAGGAAGGCCGCGTCGATGTTGCCCTGCAGCGGAACGGCACCGCGGAGCCGGCGGTTGGCCTCGTCCAGCGGCAGGCGCCAGTCGATGCCGACGACGTCGGCTCCGATTCCGGGAAGGACGTCGAGCACATCGCCCATGCCGAGCCCGAAGTGGATCTTCGGCACGTCCAGGCCGCGCAGCGCGTCGAAGGCACGACGGGAATGGGGGCTGACGCGGCGCACGTAGTCGTCGCGCGAGAGCGACCCGGCCCATGAGTCGAACAGCTGCACCACGCTCGCACCGGCGAGCACCTGGGCCTCGAGGAACGCGCCGGTGACGTCCGCACACCAGTTCAGCAGCGTGGACCACGTGCGCGGGTCGGTGCGCATCAGCGCGCGGGTGCGCAGCTGGTCCTTGGACGGCCCGCCCTCCACGAGATAGCTGGCGAGGGTGTACGGAGCACCGCCGAAGCCGATGACCGGGCGATCGCCGAGCTCGGCCGCGACGATGCCGACGGCCTCCGAGATCGGGGCGAGCGCCTCCGGCTCGATCGGTCGGAGTCTGAGCACGTCCGACGCGGAGCGCACCGGCTCGTCGAGCACAGGTCCCCGGCCGGGGACGATGCGCACACCCACCCCGGCGAGCAGGACGGGCACGACGATGTCGCTGAAGAACACCGCCGCGTCCACACCGTGGCGACGCACCGGCTGCAGGGTGATCTCGGCGGCGAGGGCGGGGTCGAGGCACGCGTCGAGCATGTCGGTCCCCATGCGCAGTTCGCGGTACTCGGGAAGGGACCGGCCCGCCTGGCGCATGAACCACACCGGAAGGGTTTGGGGCCGGTCGCCGCGCGCGGCCCGCACGAGGGGCGCGGCGGCGGTACGGCCGCTCGCGAGCGGGTGGTCGACGGGCAGCGAAGTGACGGCGGATGACACCCGACAAGGGTACGCGGCCCGTCTCCGTGAAGGTGTCGGGAACGACCGGTAGAATCGTCCGGTGCTCTTCTGTCTGTCCGCGAACCACCGGAACACCGAGTTCGACGTGCTCGACCGGGTTTCGCGTAGCGCGGACGCCAGCCCCGAGACGATCCTGACGAACCACGACTTCGTCCGCGGCGCGGTCGTGCTCGCCACCTGCAACCGCTTCGAGGCCTACCTCGACATCGACGAGCCGCTCACCGGCGGAGCCGCCCTCGCACGCGAAGCGGTGCTCGACTCCCTGGGCCCGCTCGGCGACGGCGACGTGGACGCGCTGCGCGCCTCGGCCGTTGCCCTGTCGGGCGACGACGTCGTGCGACACCTCTTCGCGGTGAGCTCGGGGCTCGAGTCCATGGTGCTCGGCGAGGACGAGATCACCGGCCAGGTGCAGCGCGCTCTCGCCGCCGCCCGCGCCCGCGGGGCGACGACCCCGCAGCTCGAGCAGGCGTTCCAGCGGGCTGCGCACACCACGCGCGAGGTGCGCGCGACCTCCGACCTCGGCGCCGCCGGTCGCTCGCTCGCCCGCATCGCCCTCGACATGGTCGACTCCCGCGTCACCGACTGGGCCGACGTGCGGGTGCTGCTGGTCGGCACCGGTCAGTACGCCGCGACGACGATCGCCGCCCTGCAGGCGCGGGGCGCGCTCGACATCACGGTGTTCTCGTCGACGGGCCGTGCCGAGCGCTTCGCCGCCCGTTACGGCATCCGCTCGGCTGCAGACCTGCGCACCGCCATGGTCGACGCCGACGTCGTGATGACATGCACCGCGCGCTACACGGTCACCGCCGACGAGATCCCCGACCACCGGCCGCGCCTGGTCATCGACCTGGGCCTGCCCCGCAACGTCGACCAGGCCGTCGCCGACGTCCCCGGCATCGAGCTGATCGATCTCGAGCTCATCGGCCGTCACGCCGCGCTCCCCGAGCTCGGCGGACGCGGCGCCCACGAGGTGGTCGGATCGCACGCCGCCACGTTCGCGGCCGAGCGGGATGCCGCCCCCGCCGTCGTGGCCGTGCGCGGACACATCCAGACGGCACTCGAGGCCGAGCTCGCCCGGGTGAAGGACGCCGACCCGGGCGCCGACGCCACCCGCGCGGCCCTGCGCCACCTCGCCGGGGTGCTCTCGCACACTCCGTCGGTGCGCGCACGCGAGTTCGCCGCCGCCGGCCGCCTCGACGAGTTCGAAGCGGCGCTCGAGACGGTGTTCGGACTCGAGGTGGCGCGCCGCGCCGCCCAGGACATCGACATCCCCCGCGCCGCGGGCTGAGCCCGGTCCTCCGCTTCTCGCGCCGGGCGGAGGAGATGTCGCCGGCCGGAGGAGACACCCGCACGTACGCGTCCTCCCCCGCGCGATCCGTCCTCCGCCCGCGGCGGCCGGCGGAGGGCACCGACCGCGGTCAGCTGCGGCTGAGGTCCGCCGGATCGGTCGTGGGCAGCCGGCACGCGAAGTCGCGGCAGTCGTAGGCCGTCGCAGCCCCTCCCTCGGCGACCTTGCCCTCGAGCAGGTCGAAGCCGGCCGCCGCCCACTCCTCCGCCTGCGCGGCGGTGACCTGCACGACCGCGTCGGCCCGGACCTCGGCCAGTGCGGCGTGCATCGCGGTGCCGCTCGCGTCCGAGACCACGACCACCTGCCGCGGCGGCCGCGCCAGCGAGGCGGCGACGCGCAGGAGGGTTCCGTGACCGAGCGGCTGCGCCACGGCGCTCGGCCCCCAGGCGGAGACCAGTCGCTCTGCGACGCGACGCCAGCCGTCGCCCGCACCCACCTGCCAGAGGGCGAGCGCGGCGGAAGCTATGGACGCGGGACCGCTCGGCTCGTCGGCGTCGGAGGCCCCGGGTGACGCTTGCACCCCGCCGGCCGCGAGGACCGGATCGTCGCCGCCCGGCGCCCGGAGGCCGCCGGTCGCGTCCAGGCACGCCGCGACGAGCTCGCGAGCACGGGTGGCGAACCGGGCCTCCCCGGTCGCCGCGGCGAGCGCGACGAGCCCCTCGGCCAGCTGCCCGTGGTCGGCGAGGGTCCCGGGAGCAGGCGAGAGCGTGCCGTCGAGGGATGCGCGATGCAGCATCCCGTCGGCGTCGACGTTCGCGACGAGGACGGCTTCGGCGGCTCGTCGGGCGGCCTCCACCCAGTCGGCACGCGAGAAGCGGATGCCGGCACGGCACAGTGCGCCGATCGCGAGACCGTTCCAGCCGCTGACGACCTTCGCGTCCACGGCCGGCGGCTCCAGCCCCGCGCGGCCCGCGGCGTCGCGGCGATAGTAGCCGCCTTCGTCGCGGGCGCCGTCGATCCAGGACTCGGAGTCCTGGGCCGCACCGAACCCGCCTGGGGCCCGTCGGAGCGTGCCCGTGAGGAACGCGGCGATGCCGGCCGCGACGTGGGCGAGATCGACGCCCGAACGCGGGCCCGCCGCGGCCGCGACATCGAGCAGCTGGGCGTTGTCGGTCAGCATCCGCTCGTAGTGCGGAACCGTCCAATCGGGTCGGGTGGCGTAGCGGAAGAATCCGCCTTCGACGGCGTCGCGCAGGGGCGAGCGCGACATCGCACCCAGCGCCCGGTCCGCGACCGCTGCCGCTTCGGGCGCCGCATCCGAGACGAGCGGATGCTGCAGGAAGCGCAGGGCCGTCGCGACAGGGAACTTCGGCGCCGCCTCGTGGGGGCCCGCCGACGTCAGCCCGCCGTACCGCGCGTCCTCGTACGCGGCGAGGGCTCGGGCGGCGTCGGCGACCGTGGCGGCGGACGGGGGCCCGGCCTCCTCCGGGCCCGCCCGAGGCAGGTCGGCCAGCGCGGCGACGACGGCCGATGCCGTGGCGTCGACCTCGGATCGCCGCGTCGTCCACGCCTCGGTGACGGCGTGCAGCACCTGGGTGAACGAGGGCATACCGCCGCGGGGCTCGGGCGGGAAGTAGGTGCCGGCGAAGAACGGGCGGCCCTCGGGCGTGACGAAGACCGTCAGCGGCCAGCCGAGTCCGCGGGTGAAGGCGGCCGCGGCCGCCATGTAGGCGGCGTCGACATCGGGGTGCTCTTCGCGGTCCACCTTCACCGCGACGAAGCCGTCGTCGATCACGGCGGCGGTGGCGGCATCCTCGAAGGACTCCCGCGCCATGACGTGACACCAATGGCAGGTGGAGTACCCGATCGACACCATGACGGGCAGGTCACGGCGTCGCGCCTCGTCGAAAGCCGCTTCACCCCACGGGTACCACGCCACCGGGTTGGCGGCGTGGGCGCGGAGGTACGGGCTCGTCGACGAGGCGAGACGCTCGTTCACATCCGGTCGGCTCTCAGTTGACCTCGTCGGGGTGGGCGCTGACGCGACCCGAACCGTCGGCGATGTTCATGGCGTCGATGCTCGCGACCTCGTCGGCCGACAGCTCGAAGTCGAGCACGTCGAGGTTCTCCTGGAGGCGCTCGCGCTTGACCGACTTGGGGAAGACGATGAAGCCCTTCTGCAGGTGCCAGCGGATGACCACCTGGGCGGGGGTCTTGCCGTGGGCTGTCGCGGCGCCGGCCACCGGCTCCGCACCGAACAGGTCGTACTTGCCCTGACCGAGGGGTCCCCACGACTCGATCGCCACGCCGTTGGCGGCGGCCCACTCGGTGATGTCGCGCTGCTGGTAGGCGGGGTGCAGCTCGATCTGGTTGACCGCCGGAACGACGCCGGTCGCCGCCACGATGCGCTCGAGGTGCGGCACGAGGTGGTTGGAGACGCCGATGCTGCGGGTGAAGCCCGCGGCGCGGATCTCGATCATCTTCTCCCACGCGTGGACGTAGTTGTCGTGTGCGGGGGTCGGCCAGTGCACGAGATACAGGTCGACCTTCTCGAGCCCGAGCCGTTCGAGGCTCTCGGCGATCGCCTGGTGCGGCTCGTCGCCGTCATGCCGGTCGTTCCACAGCTTCGTGGTCACGTAGAGGTCGTCGCGGGGGATGCCGCTGGTGGCGATCGCCGCGCCGACGCCTTCCTCGTTGCCGTAGATGGCGGCGGTGTCGATGTGGCGGTAGCCGAGCTCGAGCGCTTCACTGACCGCGCGCTCGGTGTCGGCGGCGGGCACCTTGAAGACGCCGTAGCCGAGCTGGGGGATGCTGTTGCCGTCGTTGAGGGCGATGGTGGGAATGCTCATCCGTCCAGACTAGGCACTGAGGACCGACCTGCGTCCGGATCCGCCGCGGGCGGGATGCGGGCCGCGGCGGCCGATACGATGGAAGGCTATGTCCGCGCGCGAACCCGTGATCGTCTACCCGCCCGAGCTGCCGGTCAGCGCGGCGCGGAACGAGATCGCCGACGCCATCCGCGACAACCAGGTGGTCATCGTCGCCGGCGCGACCGGCTCGGGCAAGACCACGCAGCTGCCGAAGATCTGCCTCGAGCTCGGCCGCACGCGCATCGCCCACACCCAGCCGCGCCGCATCGCCGCGCGGACGATCGCCGAACGCATCGCCGAGGAGCTCCAGGTCCCGCTGGGCGGCGCCGTCGGGTACAAGGTGCGCTTCACCGACCAGGTGTCGGAAGACACCCGGATCGCCCTCATGACCGACGGCATCCTCCTCAACGAGATCCACCGCGACCGCCTGCTGCGCCGGTACGACACGATCATCGTGGACGAGGCCCACGAGCGCTCGCTCAACGTCGACTTCCTGCTGGGGTACCTCCACCGGATCCTGCCGAAGCGCCCCGACCTCAAAGTCATCATCACCAGCGCGACGATCGACCCCGAGAGCTTCGCCCGTCACTTCGCCGCCCCCGCCTCGGCTCCGACCGGCGAGCCCCGTCCCGCACCCGTCGTCGAAGTGTCAGGACGCACCTACCCGGTCGAGGTCCGCTACCGTCCGGCGGTCGCTGACGGCGCGACGGCCGAGGATGCGGGAGACGACGTCGACGCGCTCGTCGGTGCGCTCCGCGAACTCGACCGTGAGCCCGCCGGCGACGTCCTGGTCTTCCTGCCGGGCGAGGCCGAGATCCGCGACGCGATGGATGCCGTCCGCGGCATGTACGCGAAGGATGCCGCCCCGACGGAGGTCCTTCCCCTGTACGGGCGCCTGAGCGCCGCCGAGCAGCATCGTGTCTTCGAGCGCTCCGCCGTCGCGGGCGTTCGACGACGGGTCATCCTCGCCACCAACGTCGCCGAGACGAGCCTGACCGTCCCCGGCATCCGGTACGTCATCGACGGCGGAACGGCGCGCATCTCGAGATGGTCGTCCCGCAGCAAGATCCAGCGCCTTCCGATCGAGCCGATCTCGCAGGCGTCCGCGCAACAGCGCTCCGGTCGCGCCGGTCGCACCGCTCCGGGGATCGCCATCCGCCTCTACGGCGAGGACGACTTCGCCCGTCGCGACGAGTACACCGAGCCCGAGATCCTGCGCACCAGCCTCGCCTCGGTCATCCTGCAGATGCTCGCACTCGGCTTCGGTGACATCTCCGCCTTCCCCTTCCTCACCCCACCCGACTCGCGCGGCGTCCGCGCCGCGTTCGAACTGCTCGTCGAACTGGGAGCTGTCGAGACCGCCATCGCAGGCCGCAGTCCCGAGAAGGATGCCCGGCTGACGAAGATCGGCCGCGACATCGCGCGGCTGCCGATCGACCCGCGCTTCGCGCGCATGCTCATCGAGGCCCAGCGCAGCGGCGTCCAGCGAGAGGTCCTCGCGATCGTCGCGGGGATGTCGATCCAGGACGTGCGCGAGCGCCCGGAGGAGCGGCGCGAGGAAGCCGATCGGTTCCACTCGCGCTTCATCGACCCGACGAGCGACTTCCTGACGCTGCTGAACCTGTGGAACCACCTGCAGGAGAAGCAGGCCGAGCTCGGATCCAGCGCGTTCCGGCGGATGTGCCGTGCCGAACACCTGAACTACGTCCGTGTCCGCGAGTGGGCCGACGTCCACCGGCAGCTGAGTGCGCTGGTCAAAGCCCCGAAGCACCGCGGCCCGACCGAGGCGGCCGACCCCGACGCGGTCCACAAGGCGATCCTCGCGGGGCTCCTCTCGCACATCGGTCTGCGGGACGAGCGCTCGACCACCCCGGCGCGCGGCGCCGACCGCAGTACCGGCCGCGAGAGCCAGCGACGGGGAGCGGAGTACCTCGGCGCGCGGGGCGCGCGCTTCGCGATCTTCCCCGGCTCCGGGCTGCGCAAGAAGCAGCCGAGCGCCGTGATGGCCGCCGAACTGGTCGAGACCAGCCGGCTCTTCGCGCGCACCGTCGCCGCCATCGACCCCGAGTGGGCCGAATCGCTCGCGGGAGATCTCGCCAAGCGCCGGCTGAGCGAACCGCACTGGTCCAAGACCGCGGGTGCGGCATCCGCCTACGAGAAGGTCACCCTCTTCGGCGTCGAGATCGTGCCCAAGCGGCGCGTGCAGCTGGCGCGGTTCGACCGCCCGCTGGCGCGGGAGCTGTTCCTTCGCCACGCGCTGGTCGAGGGCGACTGGGAGACGAGCCACCTCGACAAGCGGCTGACGGCCTTCGAGCGCCGCAACCTCGAGCTGCGGCGCCGCCTCGAGAAGGTCGAGGAGCGAGAGCGTCGACGGGACATCCTCGTCGGCGACGAGGCGGTGTACGCCTTCTACGAGGCGCGGATCCCCCGCGACGTGTACGACGCGCGCTCGTTCGAGGCGTGGTGGAAGGACGCGAGCGCGCGCACGCCGAAGCTGCTCGACATGACCGAGGCCGACCTCGTCGACGACGCGTCGCGCGGTGACGAGCGCGACTTCCCGGCGCGCTGGCGCCAGGGCGATCAGGTCCTCTCGCTCGCGTACCGCTTCGAGCCGGGCGCCGAAGACGACGGCGTGACGGTCGTCGTCCCCCTCGCCCTGCTCGCGCAGCTGCGCCCCGACGGATTCGACTGGCAGGTGCCCGGCATGCGCCACGACCTGATCGCCGGCCTGCTGCGCTCGCTGCCGAAGTCGATCCGCCGCAGTGTCGTCCCCGCCGCCGACTGGGCGGCGAAGTTCGCCGACGAACTCCGCGACGCCGGACCCGAATCCCACGAGGGGATGCCGCCGGCCACGCTTCGCGATGCGCTGGCCGCCCGCATCCAGCGCATCGCGAATCAGCCGGTGACGGCCGCGGACTTCGACCTCGAGCGCGTGCCGGGTCACCTGCGAATGTCGTTCCGCGCGGTGGACGCCCGCGGGCGCCCCGCCGGCAGCGACCGCGAGCTGGCAGTGCTCCAGCAGCGGCTCGCCGACCGCGCGCGGCAATCGGTCGCGACCTCGATCGAGCGCTCCGCGGGCCGCGGCGGCGAAGCGAACGGACCGCGCCGCGGGCCCGCGGCGCCCGCCGGTCCGGGCGCACCGGCGGGTCCGGCATCCGGCTTCGCCGAACGCACGGGGTTGACGACGTGGTCGTTCGGCGACCTGCCCGAGGTCGTCGACACGCGTGTGGCGGGCGGCGTCGTGCGCGGCTACCCGGCCGTGGTCGACGCGGGCGACACCGTGGACATCCGGATCGATTCCACCGCCGAGTCCGCCGCGGCCGCGACGCGCGCGGGCGTCCGCCGTCTGCTTCTGCTGGCGGTCCCCTCACCCGCCCCGTACGTCCTCGAACACCTCACCAGCCCCGAGAAGCTCGCCCTGGCGTCGTCGCCGTACTCCTCGGCGAAGGCCCTCATCGAGGACGCGCGGCTCGCCGTGGCCGATGCCGTCCTCGACCGCGTGGCGCCCGGGGGCGTCCGCACCTCCGCCGCCTTCGACGGGGCGCGCGACGCGTTCTCGGCGGTCGTGGTGGACGAGCTGTTCCAGACGGTGTCGCTGGCTGCCCGCATCCTCACCCTCGGCAGGGACGTCGAGCGGGCGATGCGCACCCAGAACTCGCTCACGCTTCTCGGCGCCCTCGGCGACGTGAAGGCGCAGGTCGCGGGGCTGGTGCCCAACGGCTTCGTCTCGCGGACGGGCACGGCGCGCCTCGCGCACCTGCCGCGCTACCTGCAGGGAGCCCTCGAACGCGTGCGTGGTCTCGCCGACAACGCCGGTCGCGACCGTCAGCGCATGAGCGAGTACGAACGCGCCTACGCCGTCTACGCCGAGGCGGGCGGCTCCATCCCGCTCGCCGACGCGGCGACGCCCGCGCTCGCACGCACCCGCTGGCTGCTCGAGGAGTACCGCATCAGCCTGTTCGCCCAGCACCTCGGCACGGCCGAACCGGTCTCGCCGCAGCGCATCAACAAGGCGCTGCGGGAATAGCCCGGCGCGTCGTCGTCGTTCGCCCCGGTATGAGCTCCGCGATCGTCTACACCGCCCTCGGCGACCCCGGGGTCCTGCGCATGGTCGACATCGACACCCCGGCGCCGGGTCCGGGACAGCTCGGAATCCGCGTCGAAGCAGCCGGCGTCAACCCCATCGACGCCAAACTCCGTTCCGGCCTGCGTCCTTCCGGACCCATCGCCGAACCGCGGCGCGTCGGAGCCGACGGAGCGGGTGTCGTCACCGCGATCGGCGACGGCGTCGAGGGGTTCCGCCCGGGCGACGCCGTCGTGTTCTTCGGTGCCGCGGGCGCGTACGCCTCCGACGTCGTCCTGCCCGCCGACCGCGTGCTCCCGCGCCCACCGGGTGTCGACGCCGCCACGGGCGCGGCGATCGGCATCCCCGTCAGCACCGCCTATCAAGCGCTGCGCTCCCTCGCCGTCGGCCCGGGCGACACGCTCCTCCTGCACGCCGGATCCGGTGCCGTCGGCCAGGCGGCCGTCCAGTTCGCGGTGCTGTGGGGCGCGCGGGTGATCGCCACCGCCTCCCCCGCGCGCGCCGCCCGTGTCGCACAGCTCGGCGCCGAGCCCGTCGCGTACGGCGCGGGGCTGAGCGAGCGCGTGCGCGAGATCGCCCCCGACATCACCGTCGCCCTCGACGCCGCCGGTACCGACGAGGCCCTTCAGACCTCACTCGACCTGGTCGCCGACCGCGACCGCATCGCGACGCTGGTCAGGGGCAAGGATGCCGCGGGCCTCGGAATCCGTGCGTTCAGCGGTGGCAGCCCGGTGCCCTTGTCCGCGCGAGCGCAGAGCTGGCGGGCCGAGGCGATCCCGGTGACGCTCGCCCTGCTGGCGGCCGGCCGCTTCGACGTCGAGCTCGGGCCCGCGCTGCCCCTGGCCGAGGCGGCCGAGGCGCACCGGCGGGTGGAGGCCGGCATCGCCGGCAAGATCACCCTGACACCCTGACGCCCTGACGCCCGCCGATCTGTCGACGAGGGCTTGCTCACCGCGCCGGCCCGCAACAGTACGACATACGATCGCGGTCGATCCGGCCCCCGGTCCGACAATGGACCCATGCCCGAGTCTCCGCGCGCCTTCGCCACGGCGCAGGTTCAGGCCGGGTTCGACCCCGGCGTCGCCGAGAACACCGCCGTGCCGCCCATCCACCAGTCGAACGCGTTCGAGTTCGCGTCGCTCAGCGAGGCGCGCGACCTGTTCGCACTCCGCCGCGAGGGCAACATCTACAGCCGCGCCGCCAACCCCACCGTCCTGGTGTTCGAGCGTCGCGTCGCCGCGCTCGAGGGCGGCGTCGCCGCCGCCGGCGTAGCCTCGGGGCAGGCGGCCGTGGCCGTCGCCCTTCTCGCGCTGGCCAAGAGCGGCGAGCACATCGTCGCCGCCCGCCAGCTCTACGGCGGCACGGTCGACCTCCTGGCCGACACGTTCGCCGACTGGGGCATCGACGTCACCTTCGTCGACCAGGACGACCTGACCGCGTGGGCCGACGCGATCCGTCCGACCACCCGGGCGCTGTTCGCCGAGTCGGTGACGAACCCGATCGCGCAGGTCCTCGACATGCGGCCGGTCGCCGACATCGCCCACGCCGCTGGGGTCCCCCTCGTCATCGACGCCACCGTCGCGACCCCGTACCTTCAGCGCGCCAAGGATCACGGCGCCGACATCGTCGTGCACTCGGCCACCAAGTTCCTGGGCGGGCACGGCACCTCGCTCGGCGGCGTCGTCGTCGACCTCGGCACGTTCGACTTCGGTGCCGAACCGGCCCGCTGGCCGCAGCTGACCGAGCCCTACACCCGCGTGCACGGGGGCAGCCTGCTCGACCGCTGCGCCGAGACCGGCTCGGCCTACATCACGCTGGTCAAGACCAAGTACGTGCACGATCTCGGCCCGTCGCTGTCGGCGTTCAACGCCTTCCAGCTGCTGCAGGGCATCGAGACCCTCGACCTGCGGATGGGACGGCACGCCGCCAACGCGCTCGAGGTCGCCCGCTTCCTCGACACCCACCCCGCCGTCGCGCGCGTGCACCATCCGGGGCTCGCCACCAGCCCGTGGCACGACCTCGCGACGCGGTACCTCCCGCGCGGCGCCGGCTCGGTCTTCTCGTTCGATCTGCCGACCACGGGCGACGACGAGTCGGACTTCGCCCGCGTCGAGTCCTTCATCGCCCGTCTGCGGGTGGTGCGCCTGGTCGCGAACATCGGCGACGCCCGCAGCCTCGTCGCCCACCCGGCATCCATGACGCACAGCCACATGTCGGCGGCGCAGCTGGCCGAGGCGGGTATCTCTTGGACCACGGTGCGCCTGTCGATCGGTCTCGAGGACGCCGCCGACGTCATCGCCGACCTCGGCGACGCGCTCGCGACGCTGACGCCTCTCGAGAACGCGCCGGCCGCTCAGCCCGCGCTGATCAGCGCTCGGTAGAACTCCACGCCCCGTTCCCACACCGACACGCGGATGCGCTCGTCGTGCGCGTGCAGCGCATCGCGCTCGGGCCGCGTGAGGTGGAAGGGCGTGAATCGGTAGACGTGGTCGCTGATGGCGCAGAACCATCGGCTGTCGCTCGCCCCGAGCTGCAGGTACGGCGTCGTGACGATCTCGCCGCCGAGGCCGTCGCGCACCGCCGCCGCGACACGGCGCCATGCGGGTCCGGTCCACGGCGAGACCGGCGACGGCTCCGAGGCATGCCGCACCTCGACCGCCACGCGGTCGTCGGCCACGACGCGGCGGATCCGTGCCGTCGCCGCCGCGACGCTCTCACCGGTCAGCAGCCGCACGTTCACGGAGGCCCGCGCGGTCGTGGCCATCACGTTCTCGCCCGCCGCGCCCTGCAGCTGCGTGACCACCGCGGTCGTGCGCACCGTCGCGTTGAGCTCGGGGCCGAGTCGCGCGAGGACGGTGGCGACCAGGGGTCCCGTGACCGCCAGCGAGCGCAGCAGTGTCCGCAGCGGCTGCGGCGCGTGCGGGGCGAGGGTGGTGAGCATGGCACGCACCGGCGGCACTAGGCGAGGGCGGAACGGATGCCGCCGCAGGCGGTCGATCGCGCGGGCCAGCCGCGCCGTGGCGGGCATCGCGGGCGGCGTCGAGGCGTGCCCGCCGCTCTCGCGCACGATCAGCTCGAGAGTCATGACCCCGCGCTCCGCGACGCCGACCATCGCGGTGGGCACGCCCACGCCAGGGACGACGCCGTCGACCACCGCACCGCCCTCGTCGAGCACGAGCCCGGGACGCACGCCCCGGTCCGCGAGGGCCGCGACGAGTGCCCGAGCGCCGTCGCCCGCGGTTTCCTCGTTGTGCCCGAACGCCAGGTACACATCCGCCGCGGGCGTGAAGCCCTCGCTCACGAGCGACTCCACCGCCTCGAGGATGGCCGCGAGCGCGCCCTTGTCGTCGATCGCCCCCCGCGCGTGGATCTCGGCGTCCTCGCCCGATCCGACGATGCGCGCCTCGAAAGGCGGATGCCGCCACTCCGACTCGACGACCGGCACGACGTCCAGGTGCGCCATGAGCACGAGCGGTGCGTCCGCCGAGGCGCCAGGCCACCGCATGAGCACGGAATGCCCCGCCACGATCTCGCGTTCGAGCGCGGCGTGCAGCGCGGGGTACAGCCGCTGCATCGCCTCGCGGAGCTCGGCGAAGCGCGCCCAGTCGGTGAGGGATTCGTCGACGTGCGAGACGGTGGGGATCCGCAACAGCTCGCGGAACCGGTCGACGGGCGTGCTCATTCCCCGAGCGTAGCCATGGCGGTCCGGCGTGCGCCGCTACGCTCGGAGGATGACCGGAATCAGATGGGGCATCCTCGGGCCGGGCGGTATCGCCCATGCGTTCGCGAGCGACCTGCGCACGGCGGGCCTGGAGCTGGCGGCCGTCGGGTCGCGACGGCGCGCGTCGGCCGAGGCGTTCGCGGCCGAGTTCGGCGCGGCGCGCGCGCACGGCTCGTACGAAGAGCTCGTGGCCGATCCCGACGTCGACATCGTCTACATCGCCACTCCGCACCCGATGCACGCCGACAACGCCGTCCTCGCCCTCGAAGCGGGCAAGCACGTCCTCGTCGAGAAGCCGTTCACCCTGACCGGCCCCGAGGCCGATCGGGTGCGCGACGTGGCGCGGGAGCGCGGACTGCTGGCGATGGAGGCCATGTGGACCCGGTACCTGCCGCACATGATCCGGATCCGCGAGATCATCGCCGCCGGCACCCTCGGTGAGATCCGTGCCGTCATGGCCGATCACACGCAGCGGATCTCGAGCGACCCGAGTCACCGTCTGAACGACCTCGCCCTGGGCGGCGGGGCGCTGCTGGACCTCGGGATCTACCCCGTCTCGTTCGCCCACGACATCCTGGGCGCACCGGTGTCCCTCACCGCCGCGGGGCGGCTGGGCGAGACCGGCGCCGACACCGAGGTCGCGACGATCATGATCCACGCCTCCGGTGCGCTGTCCACCTCGCTGTCGGCATCGCGGTCGGCCGGGCCCAACAGCGCGCACATCGTCGGCACCGAGGCCCGCATCGACATCGACCGCGTCTGGTACACCCCGACGACCTTCCGGGTGAGCGCACCGGACGGCACGGTGCTCGAGGAGTACCGCTCCGAGGTCGCCGGTCGCGGCATGCAGTATCAGGCGATCGCGGCCGAGACGGCCATCACCGGCGGACGGCTCGACAGCGACCTGCTGCCGCTGGACGAGTCGGTCGCGATCATGCACGTCCTCGACGACATCCGCTCGCGGATCGGCGTCGCCTACCCCGGAGAACGCTGATGCCCGATCTGCAGAACCCCCGCGTCGCGGTCTACCTCGACTTCGACAACATCGTGATGAGCTGGTACGACCGTGTGCACGGCAAGAGCTCGTACATGCGCGACCGGCAGAAGATGCCCGATGCGGAGTTCGCCGATCAGCTCGCGGCCGCGCGCGTGGACGTCGGCGCGATCATCGACTACGCCGCGTCGTTCGGCACCCTCGTGCTCACCCGCGCCTACGCCGACTGGTCCTCCCCCGTCAACGCGAAGTACCGAGACCAGCTGGTGGCCCGCGCCGTCGACCTCGTGCAGCTGTTCCCGGCGGCGGCGTACGCCAAGAACGGCGCCGACATCCGCCTCGCCGTCGACGCGGTCGAGGACATGTTCCGTCTCCCCGACCTCACCCACGTCGTGATCGTCGCCGGCGACAGCGACTACGTCCCGCTCGCGCAGCGCTGCAAGCGGCTCGGTCGCGTGGTGGTCGGCGTCGGCGTCGCCGGTTCCACCGCCAAGTCGCTCGCCGCGGCCTGTGACCAGTTCGACTCCTACGACTCCCTGCCCGGGGTGAGCGTCCCGCAGACCGAGAAGCCGGCGACGGATGCCGCGACGCGGCGCACCCGCAAGACCAAGACGACCGCCGACCCCGAAGGCGATCTGCTCGAGCGGGCGCTGCGGCTCGAGAGCGAGCGCACCGACGACGAGTGGGTGCACGCCTCCGCCCTGAAGAGCCTGCTCAAGCGGATGGACCCCTCCTTCAGCGAGAAGTCCCTCGGGCACCGCAGCTTCACCGATTACATCGCCGCCCACCCCGCTATCGCCGATCTGAAGGAGGAGGGCAACGTGCGCCTGGTGAGACTGGCCGCCGAACGCGCCTGATCGTCTTCGCCGGGCCTCGCGGTACAGTGTGCTCGTGGCACGCCGAGGAGTCCCGCCTGGCTCGCAGTCCTCTCTGCGAGAAGCCAACCGCGCCCGCGTGGTGGACTCGCTGAAGCGGCACGGCCGCCTCACGCAGGTCGAGCTCGCCGGCAGCACCGGGCTGTCGCCGGCGACGGTGTCGAACATCGTCAAGGAGCTCACCGCCACGGGCATCCTGCACACCTCGATGACCTCGCGCAGCGGCCGGCGGGCGACGCTCGTGTCGCTCGCGCGTCAGCTGGGGCTCGTCGCCGGGGTCCATTTCAGCTCGCGCCACCTGCGGATCGCCATCGCGGACGCAACGCGCACGATCGTGTCGCAGTCGGCACTCCCTCTCGCCCTCGACCACCGCGCCGACGCCGAGCTGGAACGACTCACCCTGCTGCTCAGCGACATGATGGACTCCCTCGGCGGCAGCGTGAGCGATCTCCTGGCCGTCGGGCTGGCCGTTCCGGCGCCGGTCGACCCCCGGACCGGCATGGTCTCGGCCACGGGGCTGCTGCGCGGCTGGGAGGGCATCGACATCGCCGAGAGCCTGACGCTCCGCATCGGCCGGCCGGTGTACGTCGACAGCGAGGCGAACCTCGGAGGCCTCGCCGAGGCGCGCGAGGGCAGCGCCCGCGACGCCGCGTCGGCGGTGTACATCCGCGTGGGCCACACCATCAGCGCGGGCCTGGTCGTCGGCGGCGACCTCTTCCGCGGCGTCAACGGCAAGGCGGGGCAGGTCGGTCACGTCACCATCGACGAGAACGGCCCCATCTGCCGCTGCAGCAACCGGGGGTGCCTCGAGACGTACGCCGGCGCGCCGGCGCTGCTGTCGCTGTTCCCGCCGGGCGAGGGTATGCAGCGGCTGAGCGACCTGCTGAGCGCAGCCGAAGCCGGCGACGGCAGCGCGCGGCGGGTGATCGCCGACGCCGGCCGTCACATCGGCATCGCGGCGGCGAGCGTGTGCAACCTGTTCGACCCCGAGCTCATCGTCGTCGGCGGCGAACTGGCCGAGGCGGGCGAGATCCTCATGGCCCCCATGCGCCATTCCCTCGAGCGCACCGCCCTGTCATCGAGCGCCGGTCTGCCCGAGATCGTCGGTTCGTCCTTCGCGGAGTGGGCCGAGGTGCGCGGGGCGATCGCGATCGCCCTCGACCACGTGTCCGTCGACGCCGGCGCCGGCGCCGTCCCCATCACCGCCTGACCGGATGCGTCGCCCGCACCCGTCGCGTCGTCGCGGCATCCGCTCGCTTCTGCTCGGCGTCGCGGTGCTGTGCGCCGGAACGGGACTCGCCGGGTGCGACGCCTCGGGCTCGGGCGCGTCCGACGGCACGATCGCCTTCCTGCTGCCCGATGTGAAGACCGCGCGGTACGAGACCTTCGACCGGCCGTTCTTCGAGGCGCGCGTGGCCGAGCTCGGCGACTACGACGTGCTGTACTCCAATGCCGATCAGGATGCCGCCGAGCAGCAGCGTCAGGCCGAGTCGGCCCTGGCTGCCGGAACCGATGTGCTCGTCCTCGACCCCGTCGACGCGCGCGCGGCCGTGAGCATCGTCGCGGCGGCGAACGCGCAGGGGGTTCCGGTGGTGTCGTACGACCGCCTCATCGCCGGCGGCGACCTGGCGTATTACGTCTCCTTCGACAACGAGAAGGTCGGCGTTCTGCAGGCGACCGCTTTCGTCTCGGCCGTCGAGGCGGCTGCGGGGCCCGATGCCGGTGTCATCCTCGTCCACGGCTCCCCCACCGACAGCAACGCCGCGCTCTTCCGCGAGGGCGCCCGCGGCGTGATCGACGACTCGGGTCTGCGCATCCTCGCCGAGTACAGCACACCCGACTGGAGCCCCGACAAGGCGCAGGACTGGGTGGCGGGACAGGTGGCCCAGTTCGGCGACGAGATCGCCGGCGTGTACGCGGCCAACGACGGCACCGCCAGCGGAGCGGTCGCCGCGCTGAAGGCCGCCAACGTGTCGCCCTGGCCGGTCGTCACGGGGCAGGACGCCGAGCTCTCGGCGATCCAGCGCCTCCTCACCGGCGATCAGCACATGACCGTCTACAAGGCCATCAAGCCGCAGGCCGAGCTCGCGGCAGAGGTCGCCGTCGCCCTCCTCGTCGGCGACGAGGTCACCGCCCCGCTCGAGATCGACGGCACGCCCGCGACGCTCCTCGACCCCGTGCCGGTCACCGTCGACGACATCGCCGAGACGGTTGTCGCCGATGGGTTCTGGAGCATCGACGACATCTGCACGAGCGACTACGCCGCCGCCTGCGCCGCCGCCGGACTCGACTGATAGCCTGCCGCGGTGACGAAGCAGTCGGAGGCACCGGGCCGCGGGCGGCGCACGCGCGAGCGTGTGCTGACGATGCGCGGGATCGGCAAGCGCTTCGGCGCCGTCAAGGCGCTCACCGACGTGGACTTCTGGGTGAACGAGGGCGAGGTCGTCGCGCTCGTCGGCGACAACGGCGCGGGCAAGTCCACGCTCGTGAAGGTGCTCTCGGGGGTCCACCCTCCGGATGCCGGGATCATCGAGTTCGACGGCGAGACCGTCGAGATCGCCGACCCCGCCGACGCGCAGGAGCTGGGGATCGCGACCGTCTTCCAGGACCTCGCACTGTGCGACAACCTCGACGTCGTCGCGAACCTGTGGCTCGGGCAGGAGCTGCTGTCGTCGGGTCGCCTGGACGAGGTCGAGATGGAGGAGCGCACCTGGATGCTGCTGCGCGAGCTGTCGGCCAAGGTGCCGTCGGTGCGCATTCCGGTGGCGTCCCTCTCGGGCGGGCAGCGGCAGACGGTGGCGATCGCGCGATCGCTCGTCGGCGACCCGCGCGTGGTCATCCTCGACGAGCCGACCGCCGCGCTGGGAGTGGCCCAGACCGCCGAAGTTCTCGGCCTCATCGAACGGCTCCGCGAACGGGGCCACGGGGTCGTCCTCATCAGCCACAACATGGCCGACGTCATGGCCGTGGCCGATCGTGTCGTCGTGCTGCGGCTCGGACGCAACAACGGGGTGTTCAACGTCGTCGACGTGACCAGCGAGACGCTCATCTCCGCCATCACCGGAGCGATCGACCACGGCGCCGCCGCACGGGCGCGAGACGCGGCGCTGCGCGAGGCAGAGGCTGCTCGCACCGCCGGCGGCTCGGTCATCCCCATGACCGGCTCCCGTCGCGCGGGCGCGTCGCGAACGGACGACGCGTGAGCCGCGACGGCGACCTGGTGCGACTCGACGACGACGCCGACGACGGTCTGCTGTCCTCGTCGGGTCTGCGGCGCGCTGCCGCGGCCTTCGTCGAGCGCGTGCGCGGCGGCGACCTCGGCTCGCTGCCCGTCATCGTCGGGCTCGTGCTCATCTGGACGGTGTTCCAGGCGATGAACCCGGTGTTCCTCTCGAGCACGAACCTGGTGAACCTCACCATGCAGTGCGCAGCCATCGGCACGATCGCGCTCGGCATCGTCCTGGTGCTGCTGGTCGGCGAGATCGACCTGTCCGTCGGTTCGGTGTCAGGCCTGGCCGCCGCGGTACTCGCCGTGACGTTCGTGCAGCTCCAGTGGCACTCGATCCTCGCCCTTCTCGCTGCGGTCGCCGCGGGGGCGCTGGTCGGTCTCGTCTACGGATTCCTCTACACGCGCTTCGGGCTCCCGAGCTTCGTGATCACCCTCGCCGGCCTCCTCGGATTCCTGGGGCTGCAGCTGTGGGTGCTGGGCGACACCGGGTCGATCAACCTGCCGTTCGACTCGTTCATCGTGCAGTTCGCGCAGCAGATGTTCCTGCCCGCGTGGGCCTCGTACGTCCTGGCCGTCGCCGCCGCCGCCGGGTACGCCTGGGCGCGGGTCCTCCGCGCTCGTCGACGGGCCGCCGCCAACCTCATGAGCCAGAGCTACGCCGAGATCGCCGTGCGCTCGGCGGTCCTGCTCGTCTTCCTCGCGGTGTCGGCCTGGTACCTGAACCTCTCGCGCGGGGTCGGCGTGATGTTCCTGTTCTTCCTCGCGCTGGTGGTGGTGATGAACATCGCCCTCACCCGCACCCGGTGGGGTCGGGCGGTCTACGCGGTGGGCGGTTCGGTCGAGGCGACGCGACGCGCCGGCATCCGGGTGGACCGCATCTTCGTCTCGGTCTTCGTCCTGTGCTCGACGCTGGCCGCGGTGGGCGGCATCCTCGCCGCCGCACGCCTGGCCGCAGCGAATCAGAGCTCCGGTGCTGCCGACACCAACCTCAACGCCATCGCCGCCGCCGTGATCGGCGGCGCGAGCCTGTTCGGCGGGCGCGGCACGGCCTTCTCCGCACTGCTCGGGATCGTGGTCATCCAGTCGATCTCGTCAGGTTTGACGCTGATGAACCTCGATTCGTCGGTTCGTTACATGGTGACCGGTGTCGTCCTGGTGCTGGCCGTCATCGTCGACTCGATGTCCCGGCGGACCCGGGCGGCGACCGGTCGCGCCTGATCCGGAACACAAGTCGTAAACGCTTGCGCATACTGGTCACTCTCCGGTGAAATCGGTGCGCATTTCGACGCATAAGGACGCGTCGCCATGTTCTCGCGTTCGGCTTATGCGCCCGCCATACCGCGTTGCCAAAGCGTTACGTTCAAGTCTTGACGCCAACGCCGGATGCTTGGATGCTTGACCCAGCGCGATGCGATCACTGTGGACAGCGCTCGAACCTTCAACGATGAAAGGCGAATGATGAAGAAGAACTCTCTGCTCGCCGCGGTCGCCCTCACCGGCGCCGCTGCATTCCTGCTCGCCGGCTGTGCCGGCTCGGCAGGCACGGGCACCCCCACCGACGGCGGAACCGCCGAGGGCGACGGCGAGACCGCCGGCCGCGCCTGCGTGATCCTGCCCGACGCGGCATCCTCTCCCCGCTGGGAGAACTTCGACCGCAAGTACCTCCAGGAGGGTCTGGAGGGCGCCGGCTTCGAGGTCGACATCCAGAACGCCCAGGGCGACGTCAACAAGTACTCCACGATCGCCGACCAGCAGCTCACCCAGGGCTGCGGCGTCATGCTGCTGGTGGACTACCAGGGCGCGGCCGAAGCGGTGGCGACGAAGGCCAAGAACGAGGGCATCCCCGTCATCGCCTACGACCGCCCGTTCGCCGGCGCCGACTACTACGTCTCGTTCGACAACGTCGAGGTCGGCCGGCTCGAGGGCCAGACCGTCCTGGACGGCCTCGAGGCCGCGGGCAAGGACCCCGCCGAGGCCGTGGTCGTCTACATGGGCGGCGACCCGACCGACGGCAACGCCGCGATGTTCAAGCAGGGCGCCGTGGAGGTCATGGAAGCGGCGGGCATCAGCCCGGCGGCCGAGCCTCCGGGGGTGTGGGACCAGGCGAAGTCGCAGACCAACTTCGAGCAGGCCCTGACCTCGCTCGACGGCGCGGTCGACGGGGTGTGGGTGGCCAACGACACCAACGCCGCCGGCGTCATCAAGGTGCTGCAGGACAACAACCTCGAAGGCGTCGCGGTCTCGGGCCAGGACGCCAACGTCGCGGGCCTGCAGAACATCCTGCTCGGCTGGCAGACCGCCACGGTCTACAAGCCGGTCGCCGATGAGGCCGCCGCCGCCGTCGAGACCGCGGTGGCACTGCTCAACGGCGAAGAGCCGGCGACGGACGCCGAGCTCGAGGACGGCACGCCCTACATCCAGGTCACGCCGATCCTGGTCGGCCCGGAGCAGGTCAAGGACGTCATCGCCGCCGGCGACGCCGCCTACGACGAGGTGTGCACCGACGAGGTCATGGCCGCGTGCGAGGAGTACGGGGTCACCCCGTAACACCTCCTTCCGAGGACGCCCCGCCCTTCGGGGCGGGGCGTCCTCCACCCGTGTCGACCACCATCGCGAGGAAGCGAGCATGTCAACAGCGACTGCACTAGAGCCGATCATCGAACTCATCGGCGTCAGGAAATCATTCGGCCCGGTCACCGTCCTGAAAGGCGTCGACCTCAAGGTCCGCCCCGGAAAGGTCACCGCACTCGTCGGCGACAACGGTGCGGGCAAGTCCACGCTCATCAAGGGTCTCGCCGGCGTCCAGCCGTACGACAGCGGCGAGGTCCGCATCGACGGCGAGCACCGCGACCTCACCACGCCGCGCGAGGCGGCGGGCCTCGGCATCGAGGTGGTCTACCAAGACCTCGCGCTGTGCGACAACCTCGACATCGTCCAGAACATGTTTCTGGGTCGCGAGGAGCTGTCGGCGGGCACGTTCGACGAGGGGCGCATGGAGAAGGACGCCTCCGACACCCTGCGCTCGCTGTCGGTGCGCACGGTCAAGTCAGTCCGCCAGAAGGTCTCCAGCCTGTCCGGCGGGCAGCGCCAGACGGTCGCCATCGCCCGCGCCGTGCTGAAGAAGGCCCGTGTGGTCATCCTCGACGAGCCGACGGCGGCCCTCGGTGTCGCCCAGACCGAGCAGGTGCTGAACCTCGTCACGCGGCTCGCCGAGCAGGGCGTGGCGGTGGTCCTCATCAGCCACAACCTCGCCGACGTGTTCGCCGTCGCCGACGACATCGCGGTCCTCTACCTCGGCCAGATGGTCGCGCAGATCCCGACCTCGTCGACGACCCGCGACGACGTGGTCGGCTACATCACCGGCACCAAGACCCCGTCCGGGGTCGTCATCGAGGACACCTCGACCATCCGCACCGAGGGAGGCGCACTATGAGCAGCAACGCGACCCGGACCGAGGCGGCGCCCGATCCCGTCGCGAGCGACCTCATCGGCAGCGGCGTCGAAGGCGGTCTGGTCGATCAGATCCGCGCGTGGTGGCAGCGCGTGCGCAGCGGCGACATGGGCGCACTCCCCGCCATCGGCGGTCTCGTCGTCCTCAGCCTGCTGTTCTCGGTGCTCAGCCCGTTCTTCCTCACCGAGCGGAACTTCGCGAACCTGCTGAACCAGGCCGCCACGCTGGTGGTCCTCGGCATGGCGCTCGTGTTCGTGCTGCTCCTGGGCGAGATCGACCTGTCCGCCGGCGTCACCGGCGGCGTGGGCATGGCGCTGTTCGTCGTGCTCAACGCGCAGTTCGGCATCGCGTGGCCGCTGGCCCTCCTCCTCGGGTTCGGGTTCGGCTTCCTCATCGGCGCGCTCATAGGCTTCTTCGTCGCGAGGGTCGGCATCCCGTCGTTCGTCGTCACGTTGGGTCTGTTCCTCGGTCTCCAGGGGCTGGCGCTGGTCATCATCGGTCCCGGCGGCCTGTTCCGGGTCGAGGTGCCCGAGCTCATCGCGCTGCAGAACGGCAACCTGCCCGTCTGGGGAGGCTGGCTCATGCTCGCGATCATGCTCGCGGTCTCGGCCGGCACGTCCTTCTGGGACCGCGCGCGGCGCACCCGCGCCGGCGTGCCCAACCGCGCGATCTCGCTGGTGTTCATCAAACTCGCCGTCATCGCCGTCATCGGCGGCGCCGTGGTGTTCATCCTCAACCAGGACCGCGGCCAGTCGGTCAACGCGGTGCAGGGCGTGCCGAACGTCGTGCCGATCGTCCTGGTGATCCTGTGGATCGGCACGTTTGCTCTGGACCGCACGAAGTTCGGTCGCTACATCTACGCGATCGGCGGCAACGCCGAAGCGGCGCGGCGATCCGGCGTGAAGGTCCGCTGGATCAAGTGGTGGGCGTTCGTCATCTGCTCGAGTCTGGCGGTCTTCTCGGCACTGCTCAGCGTCTCGCGGGTCGGATCGGTCGATGCCACCGTCGGCCGGGACATCGTGCTGAGCGGTGTCGCCGCCGCTGTCGTCGGCGGGGTGAGCCTCTTCGGCGGGCGCGGCCGGCTGATCCACGCGGCCATCGGTGCCCTCGTGATCGCGGTCATCACCAACGGCCTGGGTCTGCTGAACCTGCCGGCGGGCATCAACCTGCTCGTCACCGGCGGCGTGCTGATCCTCGCGGCCACGGTCGATGCGCTGTCGCGGCTGCGCTCGGGCGGCGGTTCGAGAACCTAGCCGCACAGCTGGGATCTGAGGGCGCCGCGTGGTCGATCCGCGCGGCGCCTTCAGCGCAGCAGGTCTCGGAGCGCCCCGATGTCGTCCGCCTCGGCGGGTGACTTGTCGGGGCGGTAGCCCTTGACACGCGCGAAGCGCAGAGCGACGCCGCCCGGGTAGCGCGTCGATCGCTGGACGCCGTCGATCGCGATCTCGACCACGGTCTCGGGTCGCACGTGGACGGCGGACGCGGTGCGGTGCGTCTCGATCTCCGGAAAGTACGCCGTCTGCCAGCGGAGCAGATCGTCGGTGAGGCCCTTGAAGGTCTTCCCGACCATCACGAATCCGCCGGCAGGACCGAACTCCCCCGCCGCGTCGCGGGCGCCCAGGTGCAGGTTCGACAGCATGCCGGTGCGCCGTCCCGAGCCCGGCTCGACCGCCAGGACGACGAGGTCGAAGGTCAGCACCGGTTTGACCTTCAACCACGACGACCCCCGGCGACCGGCGGCATAGAGCGAGTCGACGCTCTTGACCATCACCCCCTCGTGCCCGGCGGCGAGCGCCTCGCGCGAGAGCGCTTCGGCCTGATCGGGGTCGTCGGTGATGATTCCCGGCACCATGCGGTCGCCGACGAGGCCCGCGAGCACCTCGCGCCGGACGCTGAGGGGCTCGTCGATGAGGTCGCGACCGTCGGCGTGCAGCACATCGAAGAACCACGGGCGCAGCACCACCGCAGCCGCGGTGTCCGACCCGAACCGCGCCATCGTGTCCTGGAACGGACGAGGGCCGCCGTCCTCGTCGAGGGCGAGCGTCTCGCCGTCGAGGATCACCGGGTCGGCCGCAAGGGCGCGCACCGCCTCGACGATCTCGGGCACGCGGTGGGTGATGTCGGCGAGACTGCGCGTGTACACGCTCACGTCGTCACCCCGGCGGTGCACCTGGATCCGCGCACCGTCGAGCTTGTACTCCACCGCCGCGGCGACGCCGAGCGTGCGCACCGCGTCTGCCGCCGATCCCGCGGTCGAGGCGAGCATGGGCAGCACCGGCGTGCCGACCTCGAGCCCCAAGGCGGCGAGCTCGTCGGCGGTCCCCGTGAGCGCGAGCGCGGCCGTCCGGCCGAGGTCGCCCGACAGCATCGCGGCCCGTCTCACGACGGCGGCGGGTCGGTCGGCGGCGGCGGCCACGGCGTCGAGCACGACGCCCTCGAGGGCGCCGGTGCGCAGCTCGCCGAGCATCACGCGGGTGAGCAGCTCCCACTCCGCCGCCGTCGATCGTGCCGCGAGCGCCTCGAGCTCGTTCCGTCGCACGCCCGCGGACCCGGCGCCTGAAGCTTCGGCGAGACGGGTGAGTGCGGCGTCCACATCGAGGATCGTCAGAGCGGATGCCGCCGCGTGCGCGGTCTCGACGCTGCCCAGCCCGCGCCAGCCGACTCCGAGCCGGCCCTGCCGGGGTTTGGCGAGCAGCAGACCGACGGCGACCGGGATCTCGGACGGCGTCATCGCGCCCAGGAGGGCCGCGAGCGCCTCGACCTTGCCGCGGCGCTCGCGGGTGGCGGCGACCTCCTCGGTCGCCCGCAGCAGGTCGGCGAGCATCATGGCCGCATCCTCCCCCGGGGCTCCGACACCGGCCTCGTGCACCACAGCGCCCAGGCCACCAGGACCGGTTGAAGCAGCAGGCGGACGAACCGCGCGCGGTCGGTGCGCATGAGGGGTGCGTCCCGGCCGGTGCGCCACTGGTGGACGTTGCCCGGGAAGACGGCGACGAAGAAGCCCGCGACGACCGCGCCGACCCGCGCGCGGTCGCGGGGCAGCACCGCCAGCGCGGCGGCGAGCATGAGCTCCACCGCCCCCGAGGCCACGACGATCATGTCCTTGTCCGTGCGCAGCATCCGCGTGGCCCAGTCCGGCACGACGATGCGGTAGCCGCGGCGTCCCCACGTCAGGTGGCTCGCCCCGGCCGCGCCCAGCAGGGCGACGAGCGCCCAGCGCGCGATCGTCTGCGGAATCGTCCCTGCGCGTCGGGCGCGCTGTCGTCGGCCGCTTCTCATCCCTCGAGCATGCCTCACCGCGCACCCCGCTCGGCCCGTCGGCGGGCGATACTCTCGTCCCAGCCCGGAAGGAGATCCGCACCCGCATGTCCGACACCTCGCCAGGCCCCGGCGGCAGCGTCCGGCCTCTCGTCCAGCCCGCGCCACCAGCCATCAGCGCCGCGGATGCCGCGCGCATCGCCGAGGACGGGTGGGGCATCGCCGGGTCCGCCCGCGCGTTGGGCAGCCACCAGGACCGCAACTTCCTGCTCACGCGTCCCGACGGCCCGGACCTGCTCCTGAAGATCGCCAACCCCAGCGTCACGCGAGCCGAGACCGAGGCGCAGTCGTCGGCGGCGGCCCTGATCGCCGACCGCTGCGGTGTGCGGGCGCCCCGCGCCCTCCCCCTCGCCGACGGCGACGGCGGGTCGACGCTCGCCGTCGCGGTGCACGGCGTCACCATGCACGCCCGCCTGCTGGACTTCCTCCACGGTGAGACGCTCACCGGCCATCTCTCGATCCCCGTCGTTCGACGGATGGGACGGCTGGCCGCGCAGATCGCCGGCGCGCTCGAGTCCCTCGACGCCCCAGGCGCCGAGCGCACGCACCAGTGGGACCTGCGGCATGCGCCGACGGCGCTCGCCGCCACCCTGCCGCACGTCGCCGACGCCGGCGACCGACGCCGGCTCGCCGACACCTCGGCAGCGGCGTGGGCGGCCGTGGAGGCCGTCGCCGACGACCTGCCGGTGCAGTGGATCCACGGCGACCTCACCGACGACAACGTCGTCGCGTCGGATCCCGTCTCGCGCATGCCCGACGGGGTCATCGATCTGGGCGACCTCAACCGCACGTGGGCGATCGGCGAGCTCGCGATCACGGTGTCGTCCCTGCTGCACCACCCCGGCGGCGGACTCGTGCCGGCGATGCAGGCCGTATCGGCCTACGCCGCCGAGCGACCGATCACGGATGCCGAGGCGCGCGCGCTCTGGCCGCTGGTGGTCGTGCGCGCAGCGACTCTGGTCGCGAGCGCCCACCACGTGCTCGCCACCGACCCCGGGAACGCCTACGCGGCTGAGAACCTGTCGCACGAGCAGCTCATCTTCGCCCACGCCGTGTCGCTGCCCCTGCCGGTCGCGACCGCGCTCGTGCAGCGCGCGGCAGGGCACGAAGCGCCGCCCGCTGCGCTTCCGGCGGCTCGTCCGCTGATCGACATCGACGAGATGACCACCGTCGACCTCTCGCCGACGAGTCCCGCGCTCGACGGCGCCCTGGATGATGCGTTCCTTCGCGGCGGGCGGTGGTTCGCCGCATCCATCGAAGACGATGTCTTCGACGCGACGACCGGCGCCGTCGCGGCGGCCCGGTTCGGCGAGGCCCGACTCACGCGGTCTCAGCCGCACCAGGTCGAAGAGCCGGCTAACGTCGCCCTCGGCGTCGAGCTGCGCCTGCGCGAGGAGACCGGCCTGCGCGCGCCCTGGGCCGGTCGGATCGCGCGGACGCCGGACGGTCTCGTCCTGCACGGCGAGGACGTCGACCTGCGAGCCGACGGGTGCGTGCCCGCGCCCGAGGACACCGTCGCCGCCGGCGACGTCCTCGGCACCGCGACCGGGCGGGTATGGGTGCAGGCGACCCGACCCGGCGTCGAAGCGCCGCCGTTCGTGCCCGCATCGCTCGCCGATGCGTGGCGCAGCGTCGTCGCCGACCCGGGCCCGCTCCTCCCCGGGCTCGCGCCGCTGCCGGCGCGGGCGGACGCCGAGACGCTCCGCGCCCGCCGGGACGCCGCCCTTGCCGACGTGCAGGAGCACTACTACGACGACCCTCCGGTGATCGTGCGCGGGTGGCGCGAGCACCTCATCGACGCGGAGGGGCGGGTCTACCTCGACACGCTCAACAACGTCACGTCTGTCGGTCACGCCCACCCCCGTGTGGTCGAGGCGGCGAGCCGTCAGTGGCGGCTGCTCAACACGAACTCCCGCTTCCACTACCCCGGCATCGTGGAGTTCGCCGAGCGGCTGGCGGGGCTTCTTCCCGACCCGCTCGACACGGTGTTCCTCGTCAACAGCGGCTCCGAGGCGGTCGACCTCGCGCTGCGTCTGGGTCAGGTCTGGTCGGGTCGCACGGACGTCCTCGCCGTCCGCGAGGCGTATCACGGCTGGACCTACCTCACCGACGCCGTCTCGACCTCGATCGCCGACAACCCGGCCGCCCTCGAGACCCGGCCCGCGTGGGTGCACACCGTGCCCGCGCCTCATCCGCAGCGCGGAGCCCACGCCGAGGACCCCTCGGCCTATGCGCGCGAGGCGGTCGCCGAGGTGGAGCGACTGGCCACCGTCGGCACGCCCGTCGGTGCGGTCGTCGCCGAGGCGATCTTCGGCAACGCGGGCGGGGTCCTCCTCCCCGACGGCTACCTCGACGCCGTCTACCGCGCCGTCCGCGCGCACGGCGGGCTCGCGATCGCCGACGAGGTGCAGGTCGGCTACGGGCGCCTGGGCGAGTGGTTCTGGGGGTTCCAACAGCAGGGCGTCGTTCCCGACGTGGTCGCCGTCGCCAAGGCGATGGGTAACGGCCAGCCTCTCGGAGCCGTCATCACCACGCGCGAGATCGCCGCGCGGTACCGCGACGGCGGCTACTTCTTCTCGTCCGCGGGCGGCAGCCCGGTCTCGTGCGCGGTGGGCCTGGCCGTCCTCGACGTCATCCGCGACGAGCATCTGGACCGCAACGCTCGCGAGGTCGGCGACCGGCTGCGTCGGCGGCTGCTCGACCTGGGGTCGCGGCATCCGATTCTCGCGACCGTCCACGGCGCGGGCTTCTATCTCGGGCCGGAGTTCGTCCGCGACCGCGCGACGTGGGAGCCCGCGACCGCCGAGACGGCGGCGATCTGCCGACGGCTTCGGGACCTCGGGGTGATCGCCCAGCCGACCGGCGACCACCAGAACATCCTGAAGATCAAGCCCCCCATGTGCTTCGACGACGCCAGCGCCGACGCCCTCGTGTCAGCGCTCGACCGCGTGCTCACCGAGGGATGGTGACCGGGGTCAGTCACGACCGCCCGGCGGCCCGACGATGAGCAGGACGACGAACAGGGTCGCCACCGCCAGGACGATCAGCGCCGCGAGCACCCACGGGCGGTGCAGGAACCAGCGCATGAGCCGGTCGTGCCACGCGGCGTCGCGCGGATCGGCCGTCGGCTCGAGGCGCCAGGGTCCGGCGAGGCGGCCGCTGCGGTGCAGCCACACCTCGGTGGGGATGGTCGCGTACGGGATGACGGCGCTGCCGATCGCGACGATCGCCGGCCCCGCGCCCCAGCGCTGATTCTTCGCCACGAGGATCGCGGTGGCGCCGTAGGCGAGGAAGACGAATCCGTGGATGCCGCCACCCACCGTCACGGCGACGGCGAGGTCGGCCGTCGCGCGCAGGATGAGGCCGCCGATGAGCAGCGTCCACGAGATCGCCTCGGCGATCGCCAGCGTGCGGAACAGGGTCAGGGGCGTGCGGAACACCGGTCTCCTCGGGTCGGGATCTCCAGCCTAAACGCGCGTGCGGGCCGGCCCGTCCGGACGCCCCCGTCCGGCGTCGACGGCGCGGCGGTCTAGCGTGGGTGGGTGGACTTCCCCTTCGAGACCCTGCGACGTCGACCCGATGTCGAGGGGCCCGACCTGGTCGCCGTCGACGCGGCGGATCGCCTCATCCTCGACGTCTCGACGGGCGCCCGGGACGGTGTCGCCGCGCGGCGGATCGCCGTCATCGGCGACACGTACGGCGCACTCACGCTCGCGGCGTCCGCCTCGGCCAGCGGACCCGTGCGGGTGCACCAGGACTCGATCGTGGGCGAGCGCGCGCTGGCGGCCAATGCCGCCGACCTCGGCATGCCCGGCGCGGCCCTGCCCCGCCCGCTCGACGCCACGGCCGTCGAGGGCGCGCGCGTCGTGCTGCTGCGCCTGCCGCGCTCACTCGACGCCCTCGACGACATCGCGGGCCTCATCGCCCGTCACGCCGACCGCGACGTCCGGGTGTTCGCGGGCGGCCGCATCAAGCACATGTCGCTCGGCATGAACGACGTGCTGCGCCGGCACTTCGCGCGGGTAGACGTCACGCACGCCCGGCAGAAGTCGCGGGTTCTCATCGCCACGGGCCCCGGCGAGGGCGCGGATCCGCAGCCGCGGCGCGCGACCGAGGACGGTCTTGTGGTGTGCGCGTACGGCGGCGTATTCGCCGGTGCCGGGATAGACATCGGCACCCGCCTCCTGCTCGCGCACCTGCCGCCCACCGTGCCCGCCGACGTGCCCGCCGTCGACCTGGCATGCGGCACCGGCGTGATCGCGGCGGCTCTGGCGTCGCGGCATCCGCTGCTTCGCGTGCATGCGGCCGACGTGTCGGCCGCGGCAGTCGCTTCCGCGCGCGCCACAGCCGAAGCCAACGGCGTCGCGGAGCGCGTGCGGGTGGTGCGCGAGGACGGCCTCGAGAGCATGGCCGAGGCGAGCGCGGGCTTCGTCGCCCTGAACCCGCCCTTCCACAGCGGCGCCGCCGTCACTGGCGATCTCGCCCCCCGGCTCTTCGCCGACGCCGCCCGCGTACTGCGCCCCGGCGGCGAGCTGTGGACGGTGTGGAACTCGCCGTTGCGCTACCGCACCGCCCTCGAGCAGCTGGTCGGACCCACGCGGCAGATCGCCCGTAACGCCAAGTTCACCGTCACGGCGTCGACGCGTCGCTGACGACCGCGACGGGGAGGGTCAGCGCGTCGACCACCACGCCCACGCGACGAGCACGGGCTGGAAGAAGAGCCGTCCGAGGCGCTTGCCGTCGGAGTCGAGCCCGAAGCCGTCCCGACGCTTCGCCCACTGCTCGATGTTGCCCGGGAAGATGGCGATGAAGAACGCGCTGAGGATCGCGCCGACCCGTCGCCGCGACCCGGGCAGGGCGATGAGCGCACCGCCGAGCATGGCCTCGACGACGCCCGAGGCGACGACGACGGCGTCCTTGTCGAGCGGAGACACGCGCGTGGTCCAGTCCGGCACCTGGGCCTGGAACTCCCGCCGAGCCCAGAACAGGTGGCTGATGCCGGCGAAGATCATGCTGAGACCCAGAGCCCACCGCGCGACGTTCCTCATCGTTCCAGCCAACCACAGCGCGCGGACCCCCGGGTCGGGGCTGCGTCCCGGCGGGCTATCCTGCGGGGATGGAAGACCTCGACGACGTCGCGCGGCAGCTCGAACGGCTCACGTCCGATCCGTTGGCGGATGCCGTCGCCGGCAGCATCCGCATTCTGTCGGCGTCTGAGCCCGGACCCCGCGGGCGCTATCAGGAGTGTCAGCTCGAGGTGCTGGCCGAGGGGCCCGGCGTCGAGCCGACACGGGTGTCGACGGCCGTCGTCACGACGCGACGTCACTGGCCGCGCGTGGGCGCGGTGCTGCCCGCGCGGGTCTCGGTGAGCGACCCTCGCGCGCTCGACGTGAACTGGGATGCGCTGGCGGACTGAGCCGCCGGCGCATCCCCGTTCTCGATCGAACTCGTCAGTCGGAGCCCGAGGTGGGCGCGTCGCCCGCGTCGGCCGTGGACGTCTCGTCGGTGGTGACGGGGTCGTCGCTGTTGGCCTTGAACGGGTTGGTCTGCTTCCCACCCTTGCGCTCCGAGCCGGTGATGTCGGTCATCAGAAGTCCCAGTCGTCGTCTTCGGTGGCCTCGGCCTTGCCGATGACGTAGGACGAGCCCGACCCCGAGAAGAAGTCGTGGTTCTCGTCCGCGTTGGGCGACAGGGCCGAGAGGATCGCCGGGTTCACGTCGGTGACGCTCGACGGGAACATCGCCTCGTAACCCAGGTTCATCAGCGCCTTGTTGGCGTTGTAGTGCAGGAACTTCTTGACGTCCTCGGTCAGCCCGACGCCGTCGTAGAGGTCCTGCGTGTACTGCACCTCATTGTCGTACAGCTCGTACAGCAGAGAGAAGGTGTAGTCCTTCAGATCCTGCCGCGTGGCCTCGTCGACCTTCTCGAGTCCCTTCTGGAACTTGTAGCCGATGTAGTAGCCGTGCACGGCCTCGTCGCGGATGATGAGGCGGATGAGGTCGGCGGTGTTGGTGAGCTTGGCGCGGCTCGACCAGTGCATCGGCAGGTAGAAGCCGGAGTAGAACAGGAACGACTCCAGCAGGGTCGAGGCGACCTTGCGCTTGAGGGGCTCGTCGCCGCGGTAGTACTCCATCACGATCTGCGCCTTGCGCTGCAGGTTCTCGTTCTCGACCGACCAGCGGAACGCCTCGTCGATCTCCTTCGTCGAGCACAGCGTCGAGAAGATCGACGAGTAGCTCTTGGCGTGCACCGACTCCATGAACGCGATGTTGGTGTACACCGCCTCTTCGTGCGGAGTGATCGCGTCGGGGATGAGCGAGACCGCACCGACGGTGCCCTGGATCGTGTCGAGCAGCGTCAGGCCCGTGAACACCCGCATCGTGAGCGTCTGCTCCTCGGGGGTCAGCGTGTTCCACGACTGGATGTCGTTGGACAGCGGCACCTTCTCGGGCAGCCAGAAGTTGTTCACGAGGCGGTTCCACACCTCGAGGTCCTTGTCGTCCTGGATGCGGTTCCAGTTGATCGCCTGGACCTCATTCAGGAGCTTGAGCTTCTCAGTCATTCACTCGGTTCCTATTCCTCGCTGTTGTCGTCAATGCAGTACTGGCAGGCGTCCGATACGACGCCCTTGTTGGTGTGATGTCGGGTATGAGCGCTGCGGCGGCTCGATGGCATCGGCTTTCCCTTGCGTGCCGCCGACATCTTCGCGCGCGTATCGGCGCTGGCGGACTTTCCGAAGTTCGGGTTCTTCTCGCCCATCTTCTGCTCTGAGAGCAGCGCTCGGGTTTCGGGCGAGACCACCCTTCCGAAGGCCGGATGTTCGGGCCCGAACCTACCGTGGTTGGGGTTGGCTGCTCCCGCGTTGCTTCCTCGGCGACTCTCGGACCATCGAGCCTTCTGCTCGTCGGAGTGCTTGCGGCCCCACATAGGGTTGTCTTCTCCTCGGAGCGGACGTGGGTGCTTTCGTCCACGTGCTCTTTCTCCCGCGGCACGACGCTGCTCCTCGGACCACACGTATCCTCGTGGGCCAAGCCCGCCCTCGGTCAGATTGAGAAGACGATGCCCGTCCTGTCGAAGTCGTTGTACCCATCGCTGCTCGGCCACGCCTAGGTCGTCCAAGTCGTCACTCATCACCAGCTCCAGAGGGACGAAGGAGACGCTTTCCTGGTCTTCAGCCGTCGCCAGCCAGTCGGTGAACGGCGTACGCCGTCGGTGTGTGACCGCTTTCCAGTGCTCCGCCCGCCGTCTCGACACGGTCTTCGTGGTGAGACCGACGTACCGGTACTCCGGTGAACCGATCTCACGCACGCCATAGATCACACCGACGAAGGGTGACCACGACGTGTCGAGACGGGCGGGCATGAGATGTCAGAGCGTGCAGGAAACGCAGGTGTCCAGCTCGGTGCCCTCGAGTGCCATCTGCCGCAGGCGGATGTAGTAGATCGTCTTGATGCCCTTCTTCCACGCGTAGATCTGGGCCTTGTTGATGTCGCGGGTGGTGACGGTGTCCTTGAAGAACAGCGTCAGCGACAGGCCCTGGTCCACGTGCTGCGTGGCGGCGGCGTAGGTGTCGATGACCTTCTCGTAGCCGATCTCGTACGCGTCCTGGTAGTACTCCAGGTTCTCGTTCGTCATGAACGGAGCCGGGTAGTAGACGCGGCCGAGCTTGCCTTCCTTGCGGATCTCGATCTTCGACGCGATCGGGTGGATCGAGCTCGTGGAGTTGTTGATGTACGAGATCGAACCGGTCGGCGGCACCGCCTGCAGGTTCTGGTTGTAGATGCCGTGGGCCTGGATGCTGGCCTTCAGCTCGCGCCAGTCATCCTGCGTCGGGATGTGGATGCCGGCGAACAGCTCGGTGACCTTGTCGGTCTGGGGCAGCCACGCCTGCTCGGTGTACTTGTCGAAGAACTCCCCGGACGCGTAGGTCGAGTCCGCGAAGCCCTCGAACGCCTGGCCGCGCTCGATCGCGATCCGGTTGGATGCGCGCAGCGCGTGGAACACCACGGTGTAGAAGTAGATGTTCGTGAAGTCCAGGCCCTCGTCCGAGCCGTAGTGGATGTGCTCGCGGGCGAGGAAGCCGTGCAGGTTCATCTGCCCGAGGCCGATGGCGTGCGAGCGGTCGTTGCCGTCCTCGATCGAGCGGACCGAGCTGATGTGGCTCTGGTCGCTGACGGCGGTGAGCGCGCGGATCGCGGTCTCGACGGTGGCGGCGAGGTCGCCGCCGTCCATCGCCAGGGCGATGTTCATCGACCCGAGGTTGCAGGAGATGTCCTTGCCGATCTGGTCGTACGAGAGGTCCTCGTTGTACGTCGTCGGCGTGTTCACCTGCAGGATCTCGGAGCAAAGGTTGGACATGTTGATCCGGCCCTTGATCGGGTTGGCCTTGTTCACCGTGTCCTCGAACATGATGTACGGGTAGCCCGACTCGAACTGGATCTCGGCGAGGGTCTGGAAGAACTCGCGCGCGTTGATCTTCGTCTTCTTGATGCGCGGGTCGTCGACCATCTCGCGGTACTTCTCGGTCACCGAGATGTCACCGAAGGGCACGCCGTAGACGCGCTCGACGTCGTACGGCGAGAAGAGGTACATGTCTTCGCCGTTCTTGGCCAGCTCGAACGTGATGTCGGGGATGACGACACCCAGCGAGAGGGTCTTGATGCGGATCTTCTCGTCGGCGTTCTCGCGCTTGGTGTCGAGGAACCGCATGATGTCGGGGTGGTGGGCGTTGAGGTACACCGCGCCGGCACCCTGACGCGCACCGAGCTGGTTGGCGTAGCTGAAGCTGTCTTCGAGGAGCTTCATGACGGGGATGATGCCGCTGGACTGGTTCTCGATCTGCTTGATCGGGGCACCGGACTCGCGGATGTTGGACAGCAGCAGAGCGACGCCGCCACCGCGCTTGGACAGCTGGAGCGCCGAGTTGATGCCGCGAGCGATCGACTCCATGTTGTCTTCGATGCGCAGCAGGAAGCACGACACCAGCTCGCCGCGCTGGGCCTTGCCGGTGTTGAGGAAGGTGGGGGTGGCCGGCTGGAATCGACCCGAGATGATCTCGTCGACCAGCTGCTCGGCAAGCTTCTCGTCACCGTCCGCGAGGCCGAGGGCGGTCATGACGACGCGGTCCTCGAAGCGCTCGAGGTAGCGCTTGCCGTCGAAGGTCTTCAGCGTGTAGCTGGTGTAGTACTTGAACGCGCCGAGGAACGTCTCGAACCGGAACTTCTTGCCGTAGGCGCGGTCGTTGAGCTGCTGGATGAACTCGAACGAGTACTTCTCGATGACGGCCGGCTCGTAGTACTCCTTCTCGACCAGATAGTCCAGCCGCTCCTTGAGGGAGTGGAAGAAGACCGTGTTCTGGTTGACGTGCTGCAGGAAGTACTCCCGCGCGGCACGCTTGTCGGCGTCGAACTGGATCTTCCCGTCCGCGTCATACAGGTTGAGCATCGCGTTCAGCGCGTGGTAATCCATGCCCTCGAACCGCGCGTCGTTCGTGACGTCCGTCTTCACTGCAGCTTCCACCATCGATCCATTCCCTCGCGTACGCGAGCTACATCCTCGGGCGTGCCGAAAAGTTCGAGCCGGTACAAGTGCGGCACGCGGCACTTGCGGCTGATGATGTCGCCGGCGAGACAGAAGTGCTCGCCGAAATTCGTGTTCCCCGCAGAGACGACTCCGCGGATCAGGCTCCGGTTGTGCTCGTCGTTGAGGAACCGGATGACCTGCTTGGGCACGGCGCCCTTCTCGACGCCGCGTCCCTGCCCGCCCCCGTAGGTGGGGGTGATCAGGATGTAGGGCTCATCGACCGCGAGATCCGGTTCCGACGAATGAAGCGGGATGCGCAGGGCGCGCACCCCCAGCTTCTCGACGAAGCGTGCGGTGTTGCCCGAGACGCTCGAGAAGTACACCACCAGCGGCGTCGCGGCCGCCTCGTCGGCAACCGCGCTTCGCTGTGCGACCGCGGTTGCCATCGAGGTCACGCCAGACGAGAGGCGAGCTCGTCGATCTTGTCGGGGCGGAAGCCCGACCAGTGGTCTTCGTCGGTGATGACGACCGGCGCCTGCAGGTAGCCGAGTGCCTTCACCTGCTCGAGCGCGGCAGGGTCCTCCGACAGGTCGAGCACGTTGTACTCGATGCCCTTCGAGTCGAGCGCGCGGTACGTCGCGTTGCACTGAACGCAGGCTGGCTTCGTGTAGACCGTAATCGCCATATCGATCCGTTCTTCCCCTCATATCCGGTGAATCTCCGGTAGGCCCCCACCGGGAGTCCAATACTACATATGGGTGCCGACATTGGATAGCACCACAAGGGATAGTAGTTACATCCGTGTAGTTTTCCACCGTTGTCCTCAGGTACACCACAGGTTCTCCACCGATCCATCCACAGGATGAAACGCTCGAGAGCCCTCGGAAAATCCCTGGATCACCGGCGTTTCACCGCTACGGGTGAGATCCATCCACAGGTCGCACGCTACGACCACCCACCGACATCGGATTCGCCTGTGGAGAGCGGCTTGGGCGTGTCGCGCGCGTGTCGGCGAGGGGGCGCTCCCCGGTAGCGTTGATCCGTGGCGGGCTATCGGGATCTCTTGCGCACTCCGGGTGTCGGGCGCATCATGGCCGCGCAGCTGACGGCGCGCTTCCCCAACGGCATGACGAGCCTCGCCGTGCTCCTGCACATCGAGCAGAGCACCGGCTCGTACGGCGCGGCCGGGCTCGTCCTCGCCGCCACCTCGGTGGGTCAGGCTGTCGCGGGCCCGGTGACCAGCCGCTGGATGGGCGTGTGGGGCATGCGCAAGGTGCTCTCGGTGACGCTCGTGGTGTGCGCCATCGCCATCGCCACCCTCGCGCTGGCCGACCTCGTCCTTCCCGCCGCCGTGGCGCTGGGCCTGGTCGCAGGACTGTCGACCCCGCCGGTGCAGTCGGCGGTGCGCACCATCTATCCGAAGATGGTGAACTCCCGTCAGCTCACGCCGCTGTTCTCGCTCGATGCGTCGCTGCAGGAGATCATCTGGATCGCCGCCCCGGTGCTCATCACCTTCGTCGCCACGCAGATCGGCACCGTCGAGGCCCTGCTCGTCGTCGTCGTCATCCTCGTGGGCGGCGGCACGTGGTTCATCCTCTCCCCCGAAGTCGGACGCGTGCGCATCCCCCGCAGCCGCCGCCGTCTCGGACGCGTGCTCATGAAGCCGCCGGTCATCCTCGCCACCGTCATCGGCTTCCTCCTCATCGGCGCGTGCGCCGCCGTCGAGGCGGGTGTCGTCGCCACCTTCGGCCACGACGGCCTCGAGGCCGGGATCGTGCTGGCGGTGTTCGCCATCGGCAGCCTCGCCGGCGGACTCTCATTCGGGCACATCCCGATCGGGCCGTGGGCGATGGCACGCCGCCTCGCGATCGTTACGGTGGGCCTGTCGCTCACGATCGTGTCGCTGAACGTGTGGTGGCTGGGCGCCACCCTCGTCGTGGCCGGCATCGGCATCGCCCCCGCCCTGGCGGTGCTGTTCGCGATGACCTCCGTGAGCGTGAAGTTCAGCGAGACCGCCGAGGCCTACGGCTGGATCGGGACCGGGCAGCTCATCGGGGCCGCCGCCGGTTCCGCCGTCGCCGGCTTCCTCATCGATGGCGTGGGCCCTTCCGGGGCGTACGTCGCCGCGGCGATCTTCGCCGCCGCCGGTCTCGCGGTCTCGGTCGTGTTCGTGCGCGGCTTCCCCGATCTCCGCGGTCGCGATGCGAGTCCCCTCCCCGACACCGAGCCCGTCGCCACGATCACGTAGCACTCAGGCCCGTAGCGACTCAGGCGATGCGTCGCAGCATCTCCAGCACGGCCATCGCGTAGGCGTCGGCAGGCTCGGGATGCTCGAACACGAAGGTCTCCTCCCCTTCGTCCTCGCCCTCGCGCCGGCGCAGCACGATCTCGACCTCGTGCGTGTCGGCCAGTCGCCGCAGCCCGCGGAACGCGCCGCGCAGCAGCTCCCGCAGCTGGTGCTCGTGCGGCAGCCACAGGGCGTCCTCGAGCGCCACCGAGTCCAGCGCCCACTCCGTCGTCCCGTTGAAGGCGAGGATCCGGCCCGTGGGGTACTCCCGAGGCTCGACGGTCATCTCGCTGACGGTGAAGACGTCCGCGTCGAACTCGGGTTCGTCCAGTTGGAACCGGTCGCCCGATCGCGGGTGCCAGATGAGCCCCGCCTCCCGCAGGGCCAGGGCCAGTTCCGTCGAGATCATGCAGACCATCATGACGCGGATGCCGGGGCCCGGGGCCGCTTCTAGGCTGTCAGCATGCCTGCTCCGGTCTCACTCCCCCGTCAGTCGTGGGGCTCCCCCGACGCCGCCCGCCGCGCGCTGCTCGTGCACGGCCTCGGATCCAACGGCGCCCTCATGTGGCGCTACGGCGCGCACCTGGCCGACGCGGGCTGGCGCGCGGACGCCGTCGACCTGCGCGGCCACGGCACCGCGCCGCGGACACTGGATTACCGGATCGACGCGTACGCGGCCGACCTCGCCGCGCTCCGCGACCCCGCCGGACCGTGGGACCTCGTCGTCGCGCACTCCCTCGGTGCCGCCGCCGCCACCGTGACGGCCGCCGCCGACCCGGCGTGGACCCGACGGCTGGTGCTCATCGACCCCGCCCTCCACCTCCTCCCGCGCGACCGGGGCATCGTGCGACGCAGCCAGACGGCCGCCTTCGAGGATCCGACCCGCCGTGCCGTGCGCGCCGAGCATCCGGATTGGCACGAGGTGGACGTGGAGCTCAAAGCGCTCTCGGCCCAGCAGGCCAGTCGCTGGGCGGTCGAACAGACCAGCATCCAGAACCCCGAATGGGATGTGCGCGAGGCGGCATCCCGGCTCACCGTGCCGACGCACATCATCGGATCCGACCCGCGCGTGTACTCCATCTTCACCGGCGCCCTCGCCGAAGAGGTGCTGCAGAACTCCGCCGTCACGATGTCCGTCGTCGCGCGGGCGGGCCACTCCCCCCACCGCGACAAGCCCGAGGCAACGCTCGCCGCGCTGGATGCGGCGCTCACCCCGCTCGCACGCTAGCGTCGACGACGGGGGGCGCGCGCGCCCGGGGGTGGTGCGCGACGGCGCCGCTCGGCTACCCTCCGGTACCAGGTGCAAGGGGGGCCGGGATGGACCGGGCGACGGCATGGCTGGCCGTGGCTGCCGACGTGCTCGCACAGCAGAGCCACGCGGATGCCACGGACATACTCACCGCCGCGCTGATCGCACGCACGAACGCCGGACTGGTGTCGCGCATCAGGCTGAGCGCGACCGACCCCGACCGCATCGACATCTCCGTATCGGGGTGCATGTTCCAGCCGGGGCCCGCGTCGTGGCCCACCGCCGCGCAGGTGCGGGGCCACCCGATGGCCCGGTACCGGGCGGCCACCGGAGATGACACCGCGGTGCTCATGCCCGACGTGCTGGCTGCCGGCTGGGAGCTCGACCCCGCCAGCAAGGAGGTCATGCACGATCTGCGCATCAGCGACCAGCAGCTGTCGGTCCCGCTGAGCCGTGGTCGGGCCTACGACGGGTGGGTGCTGGTGGCCGAAGAGCGCTTCGGCGAACGCGAGGCGGACGAGGTCCGGGACAGCCAGCGCCTTCTGGCCGGGCTCGATGCCCATCTCCGGATCCTCGCCCGCACTCGCTCCCCAGTGCCCGACCCCGGCGCGCCGCGTCTCACCCCCCGTGAGCGCGTCGTGCTGACCCTCGCCGCGGAGGGCTGCACGGCCGAAGCCATGGCGCGACGGCTCGGGATCTCGGCCCGGACCGTGCACAAACACCAGGAGCACCTGTACCGCAAGCTCGGCGCCTGCGACCGATTGTCGGCGGTCCTCGCCGCGCAGCGACGGGGACTGCTCGACTGACGATGTCGATCAGGCCGGTGCGCAGCCCTCGAGCCGCTCCATCAGATCGATCGTGAGCATCATGAAGTCGTCCTCGGTGAGATAGCTGAACGGCTTCGGGGCCTTGCCCGCGTTGTAGAGCGCGCCGCCGCCGGTCACTGCGCGGCTGTGGATGAGCGGCTCCTGGGTGAGGCCGCGCTCCACCATGAACGCCGCCGCGGCGTCGTCGGCGACATAGCCGCATTCCTCCTGCAGCTCCGGCGGGATGAGGAAGGACTTGCCGAGTTCGCTGAGCGGCACCCAGGCGGTGCCCCCGGCGACGTGGTGGGCGTAAGCGGCCTCGGCCCACTCGTCCTTGTAGCAGTGGTGCGCCGATGCGGACGAGGCCACGAGGGTGAGCGCTGCGGTGGCGGCGATGAAGGAGCCGCCCAGTCCGAGAACGCGACGGGATGAGGTCATGACGGGTTCCTTTCGGTCGGCCGCTCCCACGGCGGCGCTGACATGAGCCCAGACTCCGGGAACAGTACCGCCGCGCGGAATACGCAGAGGTGCGTATCCGCCGACCGGCCCTCGGTTGGGCCGGGAACGGGGCGCGGTCCGCCCACGACGACCACAATGGGAGGATGCGCGATTTCGACCCGGCCGACCATGTGCCCGACGAGCTGCTCGAGCGGATCCGCGAGCGCGCTGCCGCGCACGACCGCGACAACACCTTCCCGCACGATGATCTGACCGAGCTCCGGGATGCCGGTTACCTCGGCCTCCTCGCCCCCACCGCCCTCGGCGGCGCGGGGCTGAGCCTGGCCGAGGCGGCCGAGGTGCAGCAGCGTCTGGCAGGAGCCGCACCGGCGACGGCGCTCGCGATCAACATGCACCTCGTGTGGACCGGGGTCGCGAAGGTGCTGGCCGACCGGGGCGACGAGGCGCTGCGTTTCGTGCACGAAGGGGCCGTGGCCGGCGAGCTGTTCGCCTTCGGCATCAGCGAGGCCGGGAACGACCTCGTCCTCTTCGGCAGCGACACCGACGCCGCCCCCCGCGACGACGGCTCGTACGCGTTCACGGGTACGAAGATCTTCACTTCCCTCGCCCCCGAATGGACGCAGCTCGGGCTGCACGGCCTCGACACCACCTCGCCCGATGCGCCGCGCATGGTCTACGCCTTCGTGGCGCGCAGTGACCAGATCGTCACCCGCGACGACTGGGACACCCTCGGCATGCGCGGAACGCAGTCGCGCACGACCGAACTGCACGGCGCGGTCGCACCCGCCGACCGGGTCGTGCGGCGCATCGAACCCGGGCCCACCCCCGATCCGCTGGTCTTCGGCATCTTCGCCGTCTTCGAGATCCTGCTCGCCGCCGTCTACACCGGCATCGCGCGCCGCGCGCTCGAGGTCGCCGTCGAGACGGCGGGCCGGCGGACGTCCAAGAAGACCGGCCTGACCTACAGCCAAGACCCCGACATCCGCTGGCGGGTCGCCGACATGGCCCTCGCCTACGACGCCCTGCCGCCCCAGATCGCCGCTCTCGCCCGCGATGTCGACGCGCAGGTCGACCACGGTCCCCGGTGGTTCTCGCTGCTGAGCGGGCTCAAGCACCGCGCGGTGACCGCCGCGAAGGCGGTCGTCGACGACGCCGTCCTGGTCGCGGGCGGATCGTCCTACTTCTCGTCGAGCGAGATCGGCCGCCTGTACCGCGACGTCCTGGCCGGGCAGTTCCACCCCTCCGACCCCGAGTCGGCGCACGCGACCGTCGCCGCGGCCTGGCTCGGCCCGCGAGAGGCGTAGGGCGCCCGCGATGACGCGCACTCCGACCGCACTGCTCAGCCCCGCCGATCAGGAGCGTCGCCGCGGACTGCGCGTGATGAAGGGCGTCGCGCTCGGCGCGCTGCTGTTCATGGCCGCGGTGTTCGCCGTGTCGTTCTCGCTGCAGCAGACGCTGCCGTGGGCCGCGTACGTGCGCGCGGCGGCCGAGGGCGGCATGGTGGGCGCGCTCGCGGACTGGTTCGCCGTGACCGCGCTGTTCCGGCATCCGCTGGGCATACCCGTCCCGCACACGGCGATCATTCCGCGACGCAAGGACGAGATCGGCCGCAACCTCGGCGAGTTCGTCGAGACCGAGTTCCTGCGAGGCGACGTCGTGCGCGCCAAGCTCGAGGCGACGCCCATCGCCGAGCGGCTGGGCGCGTGGCTGGTCACCCCCGCGAATGCGGAGCGGGTGGTCGGCGAGGGCTCCGCGGTCGCGGTGGGCGTGCTGCGCGCGCTCAGCGACGACGACGTGCGCGACATCATCGAGGGACTCGCCCGCGAGCACCTGATCGACCCCGAGTGGGGGCCGCCGCTCGGGGCCTGGCTCTCGCGCATCCTCGAGTCCGAGGCTCATCACGGCGCGGTCGACCTCGGCTTCGACTCGCTGAGCGCCTGGCTGACCGCGAACCGCGCGTCGTTCGCCGGGCTCGTGTCGCGCCGCCTGCCCGCGTGGGTGCCCTCGATCGCCGCCCGTCTCGTCGACGACACCGTCTACACCGAGGCGGTGCGCTTCGTGGCGGCGGTGCGGGCCGACCCCCGGCATCCGGCCCGCGGCGCGATCGACGGGTACCTCGACCGCCTCGCCGAGAACCTGCAGCACGACCCGGTCACGATCGGGCGCTTCGAAGACGCGAAGGTCGCCGTGTTCGACAGCCCGCGCGTGCGCGAACTCGCCTCGGCTGCCTGGCACACCGCCAAGGCCGGGCTGCTGGCCGCCCTCGAGGACGACGACAGCGCCCTGCGCCGCCGCGCGGTGGTCGCCGTCACCGAGGTGGGCGAGCGACTCATGACGGATGCCGCGCTGCAGCGCCGCGTCGAGGGATGGGTGGTGGATGCCGCCGTCTTCCTGGTCGAGCGCTATCGACACGACATTGCCTCGATCATCGTCGACACCGTCGAACGGTGGGATCCCGAGGAGACGACCGAGAAGATCGAGCTGATGGTGGGCCGCGACCTGCAGTACATCCGGCTCAACGGCACGATCGTCGGCGCGCTCGCCGGCGTCACCATCTACGCGATCGCCCACGCGCTGCTCGGCTGACACACTCCGTCACGATGCGACAACGCCCTTACGGGCGGCCGCGCCGGCGGCGTACCCTGAGCGCGTGGGTGGGGACTCTGCGACGGCGCTGCTGTTCAGCTACGGATCGCTGCGCGATCCCGAGGTGCAGCGCGGGACGTTCGGACGCGTGGTGCGGACCGAGGGCGACGTGCTGCCCGGGTACACCGTCGACTACGCCGAGGTCGAGGACCACCGTGAGATCGACGACGCCACCCCCCGCATCGTGCCGGTCGTCCGGGAGACCGGCAGCAGCCTCGACAAGGTGGTGGGCAGCGTCCTGCATCTCGACGAGGACGAGCTCGACGCGTGCGACGAGTACCAGGCCTCGCTCTACCGGCGCGCCCGGGTCGTGCTGGCCAGCGGCCGCGCCGCGTGGGTGTATCTCGACGGGTGAGCGCTGGCACCGTGCGGGATCCGGGAGCGCGCGATAACGTCAGGGCGTGACCCTCTCGCACGATCCGCTGTGGCCGCGCGCCGGTGACTGGCCGCCCCTCGACGGCATCGCCGAGGCGGTGGACGCGGTTCTCGTCGGGGTGCCGGCGTGGCGGACGTCGCTGTCGCCGACGGGCGCGCACGAGACTCCGGCCGCGGTACGCCAGGCGCTGCGGCGGTACAGTCCGACACTCATGGGTCCACGGACGCTGGACCTCACCGAGGTGCTGCAGGTGGCGGACGCCGGCGACATCGCCGAGCCGGACGGCCCCGATGGGGAGCGCCGCGTGTCGGAGCGCGTCGCCGAGCTGATCGCCCGCGCGGAACTCGTGATCGCGGTCGGCGGCGACAACTCGATCACGTCCTCCGTCGCCCGCGGTGCCGGATCCCACGGCCTCATCACGATCGACGCGCATTTCGATCTGCGGGACGGCGTCTCCAACGGCTCCCCCGTGCGGCGTCTCGTCGACGACGGCGTCATCGATCCGGCGCGGATCGTCCAGCTCGGGATAGCCGACTTCGCCAACTCCGCCGCGTATGCCGAGCGTGCGCACGAGTACGGGATCACCGTCGTGACCCTCGACGAGCTCCGCCGCCGGGATGCCGCCGGCGTCGTCGCCGAGGCGCTGGCCGTGGCGGGCGACGGCGGAGGCCCTATACATCTCGACATCGACGTGGACGCGTGCGACCGCTCCGTGGCTCCGGGGTGCCCGGCATCGGTGCCGGGAGGCCTCGCCGCACACGAGCTGCGGGGCCTCGTGCGGGCCCTTGCCGCAGACCCGCGGGTGTCCTCGGCGGATGTCGTCGAAGTCGATGCCACCGCCGATTCCCCCGACGGGCGGACCGTGCGGCTCGCCGCCCTCTGCGTCCTCGAACTCCTCGCCGGAAAGGCCCTGAACCGATGATCCGACTGGCTCTCGTGCGGCACGCCAAGTCCGACTGGGGCGATCCCGCCCTCGACGACCACGACCGGCCGCTGAACGACCGCGGTCGGCGGGACGCACCGGTCATGGCCGAACGGCTCGCGCAGGCGGGCTTCCGGCCCGAGGTGATCCTCTCGAGCTCGGCAGTGCGTGCGCGAACCACCGCGGCGGTGTTCGGCGAGCGCCTCGGCGTCGACGTCGACATCGAGCCGAAGCTGTACGGCGCGAGCGCTCCGACGCTGCTCGCCCACGCCGCCGACGCTGCGGTGCCGTCAGTGCTGCTCGTCGCCCACGACCCGGGGATGAGCGTGCTGGCCGGGCGGCTGTCGCGCGACCGCATCGAGCACATGCCGACGTGCGCCGTCGCCACCTTCCACTGGGATGAGGACGACTGGTCGCTCATCGACGCCGTCGATCCCGTGGAGTGGACCTTCGACACGCCCCGCTGAGGCGGGCCGACCACGGTTGCGGGGGTCGGCGGGCGCATAACTCCTGCACCTTGCGGGGGTCGGGGCACCGGCATCCGCGGAATCACGGGCTTCCTGCAGGCCGCCACCGAGCGCACTGCAGGAGTTATGCGCCGCCAGCGCGCCCGACCCGCAGCCCGGGAAGTTCGCGCGCCGCCACCCGACGACCGCCGACGGCTCGCAGTCGGTGGCGCATAACTCCTGCACCTTGCGGGGGTCGGGGCACCGGCATCCGCGGAATCACGGGCTTCGGGCAGGCTGCGACCCCACACCCTGCAGGAGTTATGCGCCGCCGGAGCGCCCCACCCGCAGCCCGGCGCGGGCACGCCCGGCGGTCAGACCTCGTCGCCGGCGAGGTAGACGCGCTCGATGAGCGGCACGCCGGGCCGGTAGGCCAGGTGGGTGCGACTCGGGGCTTTCAGCTGCACGAGGTCGGCACGCTTCCCCGGGGCGATCACGCCGATGTCGTCGCGACGCAGGGCGCGGGCGCCTCCGGCCGTCGCCGCCCACACCGCCTCGGCGGTGGTCATGCCCATCTCGCGGACGGCGAGCGCGATCATGAGGGGCATCGAACTGGTGAAGCTCGATCCGGGATTGCAGTCGCTCGCCAGCGCCACCGTCACACCCGCGTCGAGCAGGCGCCGCGCGCTCGGATACGGCTGCCGCGTGCTGAACTCCACGCCCGGCAGCAGCGTCGCAACGGTGTCGGACGCGGCGAGCGCCTCCACGTCTTCGTCGCCGAAGTGGGTGCAGTGATCCACGGATGCCGCACCCGCGGCCACGGCAAGACGGACGCCCTCGCCGGGTCCCAACTGGTTCCCGTGCACGCGTGGGAGCAAGCCGGCGGCGATCCCGGCCTCGAGTACCCGACGCGACTGCTCGGACGTGAACGCGCCGCGCTCGCAGAACACGTCGATCCAGCGTGCGTGCGGCGCGCACGCCTCGAGCATCTCGCCGCACACGAGGTCGACGTAGCGGTCGGGGTGGCCGGCGTACTCCTCGGGGACGACGTGAGCGCCGAGGAAGGTGACCTCCTCGGTGACCTCCGCCGCGAGCGCGGCCGCCCGTGACTCGTCGGCGACGGTCAGCCCGTAGCCGGTCTTGATCTCGAACGTCGTCGTGCCCTGGGCGCGCAGCTCGACGACGAAACCGGCCAGTCGCGCGCGGAGTTCGTCTGTCGACGCCGCGCGGGTCGCTGCCACGGTGCGGCGTATTCCGCCGGCGGCATAGGGCGTGCCGGCCATGCGGGCTTCGAACTCGTCCGCGCGGTCGCCGCCGAACACGAGGTGCGTGTGGCTGTCGACGAATCCGGGTATCTCCGCCGCGCCGCCCGCGCTCACGACCCGCACCCCCGGCATCCGCACCCCCGCGCCCCGCCCCCGTCCCCGGCCCCGGCCCCGTCGCCGCCCCGGTCCCGGTCCGTCCCCGGCCCGGCCCCGGTCCCGGCCTCGCCCCCGGTCCGCGAGGTACACCTGGGGGACGAGAGGTCGAGGCGCCTCTCGGCGACCGGATGTACTCTCGCGGTCAGGCTGACCACCGTCACGCGCGGCCGCACCGGCGGCGAGGGCCTGCGAGGACGGGCCGACCCACGAGATGCGGCCGTCGATCACCAGCACGGCGGCGTCGTGGAGGGTGCCGCAGGGGTCGCCCGGTGCGGCGACGTTCGTCGTCAGCTCGCCGATGTCGGTGATGAGCAGGGGCGCGGCGCTCACAGCATCGGCACCTTCAGTCCGCGTTCGCGGGCGACCTCGCGTGCCCGGTCGTATCCGGCGTCGACGTGGCGCATGACTCCGGTGCCGGGGTCGTTGGTGAGCACGCGCGCGAGCTTCTCAGCCGCAAGCGGCGTGCCGTCGGCCACGGTCACCTGGCCCGCGTGGATGGAGCGGCCGATCCCGACGCCGCCGCCGTGGTGGATCGACACCCACGACGCCCCGGACGCGGTGTTCAGCAGCGCGTTCAGCAGCGGCCAGTCGGCGATGGCGTCCGAACCGTCGGCCATCGCCTCGGTCTCGCGGTAGGGCGAGGCCACCGAGCCGGCGTCGAGGTGGTCGCGGCCGATCACGATGGGCCCGGCCAGTTCGCCCGACGCCACCATCTCGTTGAACCTCAGCCCCGCGAGATGGCGCTCCTGGTAGCCGAGCCAGCAGATCCGCGCCGGAAGCCCCTCGAAATGCACGGTGTCGCCCGCCTTGTCGAGCCACCGGACGAGCCCGGCGTCGTCGGGGAAGAGCCCGCGCACGGCACGGTCGGTCTTGCGGATGTCCTCCGGGTCGCCCGACAGCGCCACCCACCGGAACGGGCCGCGCCCCTCCTCGAACTGCGGCCGGATGTACGCCGGCACGAAGCCCGGAAACTCGAACGCCCGCTCGCACCCGCCCATCAGGGCTTCGGCCCGCAGCGAGTTCCCGTAGTCGAAGACGGCCGCACCGGCATCCTGGAAACCCACCATCGCCTCGACGTGCGCCGCCATCGACGTACGGGCGCGGGCGGTGAACCCCTCGGGGTCGCGCTCGGCTTCGGACCGCCACTGTTCGACGGCGACCTCGGCCGGCAGATAGGCGAGCGGGTCGTGCGCGCTCGTCTGGTCGGTGACGATGTCGATCGGGATGCCGCGTGCGAGCAGCTCCGGAAACACCACAGCCGCATTCCCGACGACCCCTACCGACCGCGGCGTCGCAGCCGCCTTGGCCTCGAGCACGCGCACGACGGCCTCGTCGAGGTCCGTCGTGTACTCGTCGAGGTAGCCGTGCTCGACGCGCCGGCGCAGACGCGACTCGTCGACGTCGACGATCAGCACCGCGCCCCCGTTGAGGGTCACGGCGAGGGGCTGCGCGCCGCCCATCCCCCCGCAGCCGCCGGTCAGGGTCAGCGTTCCCGCGAGGTCCTCGCGGCCGAGCGAGCGCGCCACGGCGGCGAAGGTCTCGTACGTGCCCTGCAGGATGCCCTGCGTGCCGATGTAGATCCACGAGCCGGCTGTCATCTGCCCGTACATCGTGAGCCCGAGCTGCTCGAGGCGACGGAACTCGGGCCACGTCGCCCAGTCCCCCACGAGGTTCGAGTTGGCGATCAGCACGCGCGGCGCCCACTCGTGCGTCCGGAACACCCCGACGGGCTTGCCCGACTGCACAAGCAGGGTCTCGTCCGGCTCGAGTTCGTCGAGGGTGCGCACGATCGCGTCGTAGGCCTCCCACGACCGCGCCGCCTTGCCCGTGCCGCCGTACACGACGAGGTCTTCCGGGTGCTCGGCGACCTCGGGATCGAGGTTGTTCATGAGCATGCGCTTGGCGGCCTCGGCGCCCCAGCTCTTGGCCGTGCGCTCCGCGCCGCGCGGGGCGCGGATGAGGCGAGAGACGGGGGCGGTGGTCATCGGTGTCCTCCTTCATATCCGGCGTCATCGCCGGCGATACCCGCGGCCTCGGCCACGGCTCCTGACAGCACCAGCGCGGTGACCGCCTCGATGTCGGTCGAGACGACGCGGTCGGGCCCGGGGCCCTCGGCCACGGTGCGGACGAGGTCGCGCACCGCCCCGGTGGCAGGACCCGCCGGCAGCGTAGCGCGCAGGTCGAGCGCGCGCGCCGCCGTCAGCACCTCGATCGCCACGACCCGTGCGAGCCCGTCGACGGCGCGCCGCAGCTTGCGCGCCGCAGCCCACCCCATCGACACGTGGTCCTCCTGCATCGCGCTCGACGGGATCGAATCGACGGATGCCGGAACGGCCAGTCGCTTCAGCTCCGACACGATCCCGGCGGCGGCGTACTGGGCGATCATGAGTCCCGAGTCCACGCCGACCTCGTGCGCCAGGAACGGCGGGAGGCCGTTGCTGCGCGCAGGGTCGAGGGCCCGGTCGGTGCGTCGCTCCGAGATGGAGGCGACGTCGGCGACAGCGATCGCGAGGAAGTCGAGCACGTACGCGACGGGCGCGCCGTGGAAGTTGCCGTTGGACTCCACCCGTCCGTCGAGTGTGATCACGGGGTTGTCGACGGCCGAGGCCAGTTCGCGTTCGGCGACCGTGTGCGCGTGGGCCCACGTGTCACGCGCGGCGCCGTGGACCTGCGGCGCGCAGCGCAGGGAGTACGCGTCCTGCACGCGCGTGCACTCCGGGCCCTTGTGACTGGCGACGATCGGCGAATCCGCGATGAGCCGCCGCAGGTGCGCCGCCGACACGGCCTGTCCGGTCTGGGGGCGAAGCGTCATGAGATCTGCCGCGAACACAGCGTCGGTGCCCAGCTGCGCCTCGATCGACATGGCCGCGGCGACGTCTGCCGTGTCGAACAGCCGCGCGAGATCGTGGAGGGCGAGTAGCAGCATCCCGAGCATGCCGTCGGTGCCGTTGATGAGGGCGAGGCCCTCCTTCTCGCGCAGCCCGAGAGGCTCGATGCCGGCGGCCGAGAGCGCGTCCGCGGCATCCTGCTCCGAGAGGTCGACGACGACGCGACCCTCGCCCATCGCCGCCAACCCAACGTGCGAGAGCGGCGCGAGGTCGCCCGAGCAGCCGAGCGAGCCGTACTCGCGCACGACCGGGGTGATGCCGGCGTTGAGCATCGCCGCGTAGGTCTCGGCGACGACGGGCCGGATGCCGGTGCGGCCGGTCATGAGGGTCTGCAGTCGCAGCAGCTGCAGTGCGCGGACGACCTCGCGCTCGACAGGTGCCCCGGTGCCCGCGGCGTGCGAGCGGATGAGGCTCGCCTGCAGCTGCGCGCGGCGCTCGGGGGCGATGAATGTGGTCGCGAGCGCGCCGAAGCCGGTCGAGATGCCGTAGTGCGGCTGAGGGTCGTCGGCGAGTGCCTCCACGAGTGCGCGCGTCTCGGCCACGCGCCGCAGCGCGGCGGGGTCGAGCTCGACCCGGGCGTCGTGCCGGGCGATCGCGACGACGTCTCGCATCGTCAGCGGCGCGGCGCCGACCACGACGGCACCTCCGGTGCGGGGCAGGGTGGGGCTCGCGACGCGGGACATGCGTCGATTCCACACCCGTTCCCTCGCGCGGAACAGGTCTCCATGCCATCCTGTGTCTGGTATGTCAGACAAATCTTCGCCCCGCCCGCAGGTGCCCGCCGCCGACCAGACGCTGCGGATCCTGTCGTTCCTCGCGGGTCAGCGCGGCCCGGTCGCGGCGGGCACGATCGCGGCCACGCTCGGCATCCCCCGTTCGAGCGTCTACCACCTGCTCGGCGCCCTCGTCGAGCACGGCTTCGTCGTGCATCTGCCTGCGGAGCGGCGGTTCGGGCTCGGACCCGCGGCGTTCGAACTCGCCGGCGGGTACGCCCGGCAGGAACCTCTGGCACGGCTCGGCCGACCGCTGGTGGCGGCGCTCGCCGACCGCGTCGGAGAGAGCGCGCACCTGGCCGTCATGACGGGCCGGGACGTCCTCTACATCGTCGAGGAGCGCGCGCCGCGCCGGCCGGCGCTCGTCAGTGACGTCGGCGTGCGCCTGCCCGCGCACCTGACCGCCACCGGGCGGGCGATGCTCGCCGCGATGCCGCGCGCGCAGGTGCGGGCACTGTATCCGGATGCCGGGGCTTTCGCAGACCGCACCGGGCGGGGTCCGGGCAGGCCGGGCGAGCTGCGCGACGTGCTGCGCGAGGTCCGCGCCCGGGGGTACGCGGTCGAGGACGGCGAGGTGAGCCTCGGGCTCCGGTCGGTGGGCGTCGCCGTCACGGACCACGCGGGCTGGCCGGCCGCCGCCGTCGCCGTGACGTGGCCCGATGACGCGGCGGTGTCGGCGGACGACCTGGTCCCTGCCGTGGCCGAGGCCGCAGCGTCCCTCGGCCGCCGCATCGGCCGGCGGTGAATCGCCGCCGGCGCCGTTCCCGGTTAACGCCCGTCCGCGGGCTGCGCAACCCCCTCGCGTGCTCGAGGGGTGGGTTCGTAGCGTGGAGGACATGTATCCCGCAGACTCTCTCGACCAGACCCAGCTTCTCGACCTGCTCGACTTCCGCGGCGCGGGCTGCGTGACCCTCACCTTGGCCTCGTCGCCCATCCCCGCAGACCATGAACGCGTGCGCGGCGATCTGCGCAGCGCCATCTCGGACGCCGAGCGACAGCTCGAACAGCACGACATCGCCGACCGCGACCGCATCGTCGAGCGCCTGCGCGCGTACGAGACGGACGAACCGTTCTGGACCCACCAGTCCCGCGGGCTGGTGCTCGTCGCCGCCGCCGACCGCGACCAGGCCATCCGTCTCGACGTCGAACCCGAATCCCAGGTCATCGTCGCCGACCGCTTCGCCGCCGCCTCGCTGCTGCGGGCGGCAGCGTCGCCCCGTGTCGCCTGGGTGGTGCAGATCTCGCAGGGTGCCGTGCGTCTGCTCGAGGTGGGCGGCGGCGCGGCTCCGGTGGAGCACGACCTGTCCCTGCCCGACGATCACGCGACGATGCTCGAGTACACCGACACCGACGGGCAGGCCGACTACCCGCGCCCCCAGGGGGCAACGGGCGAGCAGCTCGAGCGCGAGCGCTACTGCCGTGCCGCGCAGGACGCCGTGGTCGCCGTCGCACCCGCCGATGCGCCGCTCATCCTCAACGCCGCGCGCGACCTCGAGCGCGCATATCGCGATGTCAACACCCATCGGATGCTGCTCGACCAGGGCATCGACGCCCATCCCGACTCCCTCACCGGGGCAGAGCTCGACGAGGCCGTCCGCGAGATCCTCGAGTCACGAGAGCGGGACGAGCTGTCGGAATGGAAGGAGCGCTTCGGCACCCTGCGCGCCGACGCGTTGGCCACAACGCGACTGGAAGAGGTCGCGGCGGCGGCTGCGGCATCCGCGATCGAAGAGCTGCGCATCGACGTCGACGCCGATCCGCGCGGCAGGGTCGACGAGTTCGGCCGCCTCACGCGCTCCGACGACGGCCCGTCCCTCATCGACGACCTGGCCTCGCGCGTGCTGCACGCCGGCGGCGTCGTGCGGGCCGTGACCCAGCAGGAGCTCCTCGACGGATCGCCCGTGGCGGCCACCCTGCGGTTCCCCGTCGAGGTTCCGTAGCCCCGTCGAAGCGACCGGCGGTCCTCAGTCCACCTTCACCACGGGGCCGCCGGTGAGGCGCACCAGCTCGTCGAACGTGAGCGGGAAGACGGTGTGCGGCGTGCCGCCGGCCGCCCAGATCTCGTCGTAGCCGGCGAGATCCTCGTCCACGACCGTCGTCACCGGCGCGGGGTGGCCGGTCGGTGCGACGCCGCCGATGGCCTGGCCGGTCGCCTCGCGCACCTGTTCGGGCGTGGCGCGCGCGATGCTCCCGCGACCGAGCCGCTCGGCGAGGGCGGTCGTGTCGACGCGGTGGGCGCCCGAGGTCATCACCAGCAGCGGCTCGCCGTCCGACCAGAAGACGAGGCTGTTCGCGATCGCGCCGACGTCCACGCCCAGAGCGGCGGCGGCGAGCGCGGCCGTGGACGCGGCATCCGGGAGGACGACGATCTCACCGCCGATGCCGTTGGCGCGGAGGGCGTCGTGCACCGCGCGGCTGCGCGGGTGGAGGTGCGAGGTCACGCCCCCAGGATAGGGCGAACCCGCGGGCCCGCACGGCAGGACCAAAGACGGTGGCGCGGCGCTCCTGGCCGAGCCAGGCTCGACGTGTGACCAGGTGGCTGCGAAGGCTCGTGCGGTATCCGGCGATCGCCGCGACGCTGGTGGTCGGCGCCGTCGTGCTGGTGCTCGCCGCCAACGACGTTCCGGCGGGGCGGTGGATCGCGACGGTCTACGTCGCCGTCGTCATCGTGTGGGTGCTGATCGGGATGGTCCGCGACGTCCTGCGCGGACACGTCGGGCTCGACATCCTCGCCGTCGTCGCGATGGCGGCCACGCTCGCCGTCGGCGAGTACATCGCCGCGCTCATCATCGTGCTCATGCTCAGCGGCGGGGCCGCCCTCGAAGACGCCGCCGCACGCCGTGCCAAGCGCGAGCTCACGGCGCTGCTGGATCGCTCCCCGCGCATCGCGCATCTGCTCACCCGATCGGATGCCGGCACCGACGCCGTCCGGGACGTCGACGTGGACGATGTCGAACTCGAGGACGTGCTGCTGATCCGTCCCGCCGAGATCGTGCCGGTCGACGGCATCCTGCTGTCCTCGTCCGGGACCTTCGACGAGTCGTCGCTGACGGGCGAGAGCATGCCGGTGTCGCGCGGCGAGGGGGACGAGGTGCTGTCGGGGGCGATCAACGGCTCGCGTGCCGTGCGGATCCGCGCGATCCGTCGCAGCGCCGACAGCCAGTACCAGCAGATCGTGGCGCTCGTGCGCGATGCGCAGGAGTCGCAGGCGCCGACGGTGCGCCTCGCCGACCGTTTCGCGATCCCGTTCACCGCGGTGTCGCTCGTCATCGCCGGGGCGGCGTGGGGTATCTCCGGCGACCCCGCGCGCTTCGCCGAGGTGCTGGTGCTCGCGACACCGTGCCCGCTGCTGATCGCCGCCCCGGTGGCGTTCCTCGGCGGGCTGTCGCGGGCGGCGAAGGCCGGTGTCATCGTGAAGGGCGGCGCGGTCATCGAGCAGCTCGCGCGCGTCCGCTCGGCCGCCTTCGACAAGACCGGCACGCTCACCCAGGGCCGGCCCGACCTCGTCGAGGTTCGCGTCGCGCGGGTCGCGGATGGCGCGACCGCCGCCGGCGCCGCGGGTGACGCCGCCGGTGATGCCGCAGCCGCCGCCGGCGCCGCGGCCCATGCCGCGAGTGCCACGGCCCGAACTGCAGCCGGCCCCTCAGCCGTCGACGCCGACGAGCTGCTGACCCTCGCCGCCTCGGCCGAGCAGTACTCCAGTCATGTGCTCGCCGACGGCATCCGGCGCGCGGCCGAGGAGCGCGGACTTCGGCTGCGGCCCGCCACCGACGCCCGGGAGGTCGCCACCAACGGCGTCACCGCGATCATCGACGGCCGCACCGTCGTCGTCGGCAAGCCCGTGTACGTCGCCTCGCTCGCCTCCGACACCACGCCCGAACCGCTTCAGCCGGGTCAGGCCGCGGCGTACGTCGCCGTCGACGGCCGGTACGCCGGCGCGCTCATCCTCGCCGACGATCCGCGCCCCGAAGCACGCCGGGTCGTCGCGTGGCTGCGCGCCACCGGCGTGGAGCGCATCACGATGCTCACCGGCGACGTCGAAGCGACCGCGCGTTCGATCGCCGACACGGTGGGCATCACCGACGTGCACGCCGAGCTGCTTCCCGCCGAGAAGGTCCACCTCGCCGCACAGCTGCACCCGCGCCCGGTGCTGATGGTCGGCGACGGGGTCAACGACGCCCCCGTGCTCGCCGCCGCCGACATCGGCGTGGCGATGGGCGCGAAGGGGGCGACGGCGGCCGGCGATGCCGCCGACGCGGTGGTGCTTCAGGACTCCCTGCTTCCCATCGCCGAGGCCGTCGCCATCGGACGCCACACCCTGAAGGTCGCCTACACGGCCATCTGGATCGGCATCGCCCTGAGCATCGGCCTCATGCTCGTCGCCGCCGCCGGCTACATCCCCGCTGTCGCCGGCGCGCTCACCCAGGAACTCGTCGACCTCGCCACAATCCTCTACGCGCTCCGCGCGCTCCGCGGCCCCGGCGCGGGCATCGGCACCTCGCCAGTCGCCGACCCGATCGCCGAGGCTCACCCCGCAGCCACTCCCCCGGCTTCGGTGCGCTGAGGCACAATGGAGACGGATGCCGCAACGTCGCGGCATCCGCAGAGCAGCGCCCACAAGGCCGGCCGAAAGAGAATCGCGATGACGCACACCCTGCCCCTGCCCGATTTCACCCACGAACGCGTGGAGGTGATCACCGGACGACGCAGCGGTCTGTTCATCACCGTCGCGCTCCACTCGTCCGTTCTCGGCTCCGCCCTCGGCGGCGCCCGCCTGTGGACGTACCCGCACTGGTCGGACGCCCTCGGCGACGCCCTGCGCCTGTCCGCGGCGATGACCCTCAAGAACGCTGCCGCGGGGCTCGATGCCGGCGGCGGGAAGTCCGTGATCGCGCTGCCCGAGGGCACGGCGCTCGACGCCGATCGCCGCCGCGCGGCCTTCCTCGACCTCGGCGATGCGGTCGAGTCACTGCACGGCCTGTACCGGACCGCCGAAGACGTCGGCTCGACCACCGACGACATGCTCGTCGTCAGCGAGCGGACCGAACACGTGGTGGGCCTGCCCGACGCCGTGGGCGGCTCGGGCGAGCCGGCCGGCCCCACGAGCCTGGGCGTGTACGAGTCGCTGCGCGCGACGCTCGAGCGCGTCGCCGGCACCGCCGACCCCGCCGGTCGCCGCGTGACCGTGTCGGGTCTCGGCCAGGTCGGAAGCCGCCTCGCCGTGCGCCTGGCGGCGGAGGGCGCGCTGCTCACCGTCACCGACGTCAACCCCGCCAAGCGGCAGCTCGCCGCGGAACTCGGCGCCGCCTGGGCCGAGCCCGGCACCGAGCACCTCGTCGAGGCGGACGTGTTCGTGCCCGCCGGCATCGGCGGTGTCCTCGACGACGAGACCATCGACGCCCTCGCCGCGCGCGCCGTATGCGGGCCGGCCAACAACCCCCTCGCCGACCACAGCGGCGCCGACCGGCTCGCCGCGCGCGGCATCCTGTACGCCCCCGACTTCGTGGTCAACGCGGGCGGTGTCATCTACCTCGACCTCGAGGCCAAGAAGATCGGCACGCGAGCCGAGATCATGGACCGCGTCGCCGGCATCGGGCAGACCGTCCGCCGCATCTTCGACGAGGCCGACCAGGGCGGCATCACCCCGCTCGCCGCCGCCGAGAAGCTCGCCGCCGCGCGCCTCACCAGCGGAGGCCGCCACCCGGCCCTGGCCGGCTGAGCCGTTCGGGTTCCCGCCCCGCCGAGGATCACAACTCCTGCACCCCGCCCACCCTGCCCGGCCCGACCCGCGGAATCACGCGGAAACCGGCGCCGCCACCGGGCGGTGCAGGAGTTGTGCTCCTGCCCGGCCCGGCCCGCCCGGCGCCCGCCACCCACCCCCACTGGCGGCGCGCGGTCGGGTGCCCCACCGCCGCGGATGACACCTCCTGCACCCCGCCCACCCTGGCCGGCCCGACCCGCGGAATAACGCGAAACCAGCGCCGCCACCGGCCGTGCGGTGCAGGAGTTGTGATCCTGCCCGGCCCGGCACGCCCGGCGACCGTCACCCAGCCCGACTGGCAGAGCGCGCTCGGGTTGCCGCCCGCCGCGGATCACAACTCCTGCACCCCGCCCACCCTGGCCGGCCCGACCCGCGGAATAACGCGAAACCAGCGCCGCCACCGGCCGTGCGGTGCAGGAGTTGTGATCCGCGCCGGCCGCTGAGGCGCCACGAAAGGCAGCCGATCCCGCACCGGACAGGCGCCGACGCCGACAGCACGGCCAACGAAAAAGGCGCCCCGCGAGGGGCGCCGTTTCGTGGACCTGAGGGGATTCGAACCCCTGACCTCTTCATTGCGAACGAAGCGCGCTACCAACTGCGCCACAGGCCCGTGAACCTCAGCAACATTATCACGCCGGCTGAGGGTCGCCGATCACCCGGCACCGCGCAAGCGGCTCACTGACCGGACGCGCGGCGGGCGAGCAGCCGGCGGACGTGGTCTTCGATCTCCGCGTCGTCGACGACGCCCATGCGGGCGAATTCCGAGGCACCGGATGCCGCCCGCGCCGTCCTCGCGACCTCGATCGACGGGGGTTGGTGCTCTTCGGCGCGCTGACGCATCGCTTCGTCGAGAGCGGCCTGGCGCAGCGCTTCGCGGGCGGCGGTCGCGTCCAGCACGGCGGCTGCACGCGAGCCCGCGGACGCGGTGAGCGGACGCGGCAGCTCGCGGGGCTCCCACGCGCGCTCCTCGCGCTCGAGAGTCACGTCCTGCACCGCGGTCTCGGCCACACCGGGCGCGATCCGCACGGCGGCGCGCTGTGCGCGCACCGCTTCGCGGGCCCCCACGACGGCCATGCGGCGAAGCATCAGTCCGGCCACCGCGACAACGGCGGTGCCGCTCCACAAAGCGACCTGGACGCCGGTCGAGACGACCACCCATCCGCCCCAGCCGGCAAGCGCGACGCCGGCGAGCGCGAGCACCGTCAGCGTCAGTCGCGTCGAGCGACGGGCCCGCGCGCGGCGTGCCTCGGGACGAAGCCGCGCCGCCGCTCGCTCGGCACGGGCGGTCTCGAGGTCGATGCGCGCCTGCTCGAGCGCGGCCTGCTCGCGTTGCGCGGTCGCCTGGCGCGCGAGGCGCTGCTGGGCGAACGCGGTGCGGGCGTTGAGTTCGAGGCGGATCTCCTCGGGCTGCTCGCTCGTCTCGGCGAGAACCCGCAGGGCCTGGTTGAGCCGCACGGCGTTGCGCTCGGCGGCGTCGTACTGCCGGCGGCTGTTCCACGTCGGCAGCAGGTAGATGAGCCACAGCAGGGTCGCGACAAGAACGATCACGCCCCGCCCAGCACTTGCCCACCCATGGGCTCAACGGTAGGGACGGGATGCCGCGCCCGCCGCATCCTCGCGCGTGTCGCAGTCAGCAATCCGACGCCGAGCCCACCCCGCACCCCCAACCCGCGCCCCCAGCCCGCGGCAGGCGACGCGGAACCGGTCAGGCGGGCAGCCGGTCCGCCGGCGGCACGATCGCGGCATCGCGCGGCGCCTGCCCGGTGACCCACCGCTCCAGCACCCCTTCGGGCACCTCGTCGCTGACGAGCGCGAACGCGTAGTGGTCGCGCCAATCGCCGTCGATGTGGATGTAGCGGCGCCGCAGCCCCTCGTACCGGAAGCCGAGCTTCTCGACGACCCGCAGGCTCGCCTGGTTCTCGGGACGGATGCAGATCTCCATACGATGCAGGCGCAGCTCGGTGAAGCACAGGTCCGTGGCCATCGCCACGGCGGTGGGCGTGATGCCCCGGCCGGCGAAGCGCTCGCTGACCCAGTACCCGATCGTGGCCGACGCGAGCGAGCCGCGCGCGATCCCCCACACGTTCAACTGCCCGGCGAGTTCGCCGTCGTACTCCATGACCAGCGGCACGCCGGCCCCGTCGCGGTACTGCTGCAACAGGCGGCGGACGCCGAGCCGCATGTCGAACGACACCGGCCCGTCCGGGCTCGTCGCCTCCCACGGCCGAAGCCACGAGCGATTGGAGAGGAGCTCGTTCTGCAAGCCGCGCGCGTCGCGCTGCCGCACCAGGCGGATCGACACCGGTCCATGGCGACGAGGAGCCGTCAGATCCACGTCGACCCCCTTGAACAGGCGGCCTACAGCGTGGCCGCGAACTCCTTGAACCAGGGACGCAGGTCGGGTCCGAGATCTTCACGATCGGCCGCGAGCTGCACGATGGCCTTGATGTAATCCACTCTATCGCCGGTGTCGTAGCGACGGCCGCGGAAGACCACGCCGTAGACGCCGGGGCCCTCGGGGTCTGCGGCGAGCTCCTCGAGCGCGTCGGTGAGCTGGATCTCGCCGCCCTTGCCCGGCTCGGTGCGCTCGAGGATGTCGAAGACCGAGGGGTCGAGCACGTAGCGGCCGATGATCGCCAGGTTCGACGGGGCGTCTTCGCGCTTGGGCTTCTCGACGAGGCCGGTGACGCGCACGACGTCGTCGGTGTCGGTCGCCTCGACGGTCGCGACGCCGTAGAGGTGGATGTGCTCGGGGTCGACCTCCATGAGGGCGATGACGGTGGCGCCGCGCTTGTCGTACTCCGACAGCATCGTCGTCAGCAGCGGGTCACGCTCGTCGATGAGGTCGTCGCCGAGCATGACGGCGAAGGGGTGGTCGCCGACGTGGGCGCGGGCGCGCAGCACCGCGTGGCCCAGCCCCTTCGGCTCGCCCTGACGGACGAAGTGGATGTCGGCGAGGTCGCTCGACTGCTGCACCTTGGCGAGCTTGTCTTCGTCGCCCTTCTTGCGCAGGTTGTTCTCGAGCTCGGGCACCGAGTCGAAGTGGTTCGACAGGTTGTTCTTGTTGCGCCCGATGATGATGAGGACGTCGTCGATGCCGGCGGCGGTGGCCTCTTCGACCACGTACTGGATCGCGGGCTTGTCGACGACCGGGAGCATCTCCTTCGGCATCGCCTTCGTGGCGGGCAGGAACCGAGTGCCGAGACCCGCAGCAGGGATGACGGCCTTGAATGGCTTGTGAGGCATACGCGGCAGTCTAACGACGGTGTGTGATCTGAATGTGACGCGCAGTTTGCGAGCGGAACCCGTGTCGGATTCGATACCCTCCGCCCCCGCCTAGAATCGTGGGCATGTCCGACGCGATCGCCGATGCCAAGCGCGCCCTGCGCGCCGAGCTGCGCGAGCGTCGGCAGCAGCTCTCCGAGTCGGCCCGGGATGCCGCTTCCGACGGCGTCCGCCGCCAGCTCGACGCCCTGGTGGAACGACTCGGCGCCCGCTCGATCTCGTGCTTCCTCTCCACCCCCACCGAGCCCGGCACCCACGAGTTCGTGGCCGCGGCCGTGGGGCGCGGCATCCGTGTGCTGCTTCCGATCACGCGCGCGGACGGGCTGCTGGACTGGTCGGTGGCCACACCCGACGGGGGCATCGCCGAAGGCCTGTTCGGGATGCCCGAGCCGGTCGGCGAGGTGCTCGGACCCATCGCGCTCGACGACGTCGACCTGCTCATCATCCCCGCCGCCGCCGTCTCGCCGGACGGCATGCGGCTGGGCTGGGGCCGCGGCTACTTCGACAAGACCCTCGGGTCGATGCAGCACTGCCCGCCCGTCTACGCCGTCGTGTTCGACTCCGAGATCGTCGACGACGTCCCCTTCGACCTTCACGATCAGCCCGTCACCGGAGTGGTCACCCCCACCCGCACCCTCACCCTCGCGCCGGCCGCGCACTGAAACGGAAACCACATGCCCACCTACGCCTACGCCTGCAAGCAGTGCGGACACCGCTTCGACGCGGTGCAGTCCTTCGCCGACCCCACCCTCACCGAGTGCCCGGAGTGCGGCGGAACACTCCGCAAGGAGTACGGCTCGATCGGCGTGACCTTCAACGGCTCGGGCTTCTACCGCACCGACTCCCGCGCGGGCGCCGGCGCCGGCAAGAGCGGCTCGTCCGGCAAGGCCGGCTCGTCCGGCTCCGGCTCCGGCTCGTCGAGCTCGGGCTCGGGCTCCGGCTCGTCTGGCAAAAGCGAGACGTCTGCGGCATCATCGTCCTCGGGGGCGGGCTCGTCGTCCTCGTCCGCCAGCACGTCGGCGTGAGCCGGCTCGAGGAGACAGACATGATCAACGGCTTCAAAGAATTCATCCTGCGTGGCAACGTCATCGACCTCGCCGTCGCGGTGGTCATCGGCGCCGCGTTCACCGCCATCGTCAACGCGCTCGTCGAGGGCCTCATCAACCCGCTCATCGGCGCGATCTTCCAGGTCGGCGACCTGTCGGACTGGGTGATCTCGATCCCCACTCTCACCGGCAACACGTCGAACATCCTGATCGGCGGCATCCTCGGCGCGATCATCCAGTTCCTCGCGGTCGCGGCGATCGTCTACTTCGTCTTCGTCTACCCGATGAACCGCTTCAAGGCGCGCGCCGAGGCGAAGGCGGGCGTGGGCAAGACGACCGATGCGCCGTCGCTGCCGACCGAGCAGGAGCTGCTCATGCAGATCCGCGATCTGCTGCAGACCCAGCAGGGCACCGCCCCGGGTCAGACTCCCGGCGCCCCCCGCGTCTGACCGAACGTCCGCCGTCCCGTCCCGCTCACCAGTGGGGCGGGACGTCGCGTTTCATCCGCTCGTCGTTCGGCCCCGGCGCATCCGTTCCCGCATCGTCGGCAGTTCCTCCCCCGGCACCGCCAGGCCGAGCGGATGCCGCAGCCGCAGCATCCTCGTCTCGCGCCGTATCTGCGGGCACGGGCTCGGGCTGGGTTCCCGGCGCGGCGGTGAGCCGCGCGCGGCGCGAACCGGGGACCCGCTCGATGCGCTGGCGGCTATTCCGTGACATCGATCGGCTGGGTGTCGCCGTCTTCGAGACCCGCCTCGGGCGGGACGCCGAGGAGTCCCGCGATCCGCGCGGCGACGGCGCCGGGGTCGCTGTAGAGATCGAATGAGTGCACGCGCACGTAGTGCCAGCCCAGGCGCCGGAGGATCTGGGGTCGCAGCCGCAGCGATTCGCGGAGCGATTCGCCGTGGGTCTCGGGGTCGCTCTCGACGACGACCGCCTTGCCGCCGTACTGCGCCACGAGCGGCAGCAGTCCGCGGTAGTGCACGTCGACGGCGACGCCGCGGCGGCGGAGCTCTCGGGCCAGGGCGAGGGTCAGCGGGTCGGCGAGGTCCTCGAGCCGGGCCTCGCGCGCGCGGGCGGCGATGCCGCCGAGGATCGACATGAGCGTCGCGGCGCCGTGCTCGAGACGGCCGTCGTCGAACGCCGACGGGCGGATCGACGACACGATCACCATCGAGCGGCGGGCGCGGGTCATGCCGACGGTCAGCAGCCGCTCGCCGTCGGGGGTCGACAGGTCGCCGAAGTCGCTGAGCACGCGGCCGTGGCGGGTGAGGCCGAAGCCGAGGGCGAAGATGACGCGGTCACGGCTCTCGGCGACGGATTCCTCGAGGGTCAGCACGGCGAAGGGCTCGGCGGTCTCGCGTGAGACGAAATCGGCGACGTCCGAACGCCCGGCGAACGCCGACTCGACGGCGGCGCGGATGCGGTGGGCGTGCTTGGCGCTCGCGGTGACGACCATGAGCGACTCGGACCCGCGGTTGATCGCGTGCTCGACGACGAGGGTCACGACGCGGGCGACCTCGGCGTCGGGGCTCTCGACGGCGCCGCTCACGGGGTCGGGCACACCGGTGCCGCCCTCGACGTAGTCGACCGAGAGGCTGCCGCGGCCGAGGTACGAACCCGCCCACGGCAGCGACACGAGCTCGCCGCCGTAGAACGCGTCGTTGACGAGCTCGGCAAGGTCTTCGCCGCCGGCGCGGTAGCTGCGGGTGAGGGTCTCGATCGGCAGCAGCTCGGCGAGGCGCTCGAACACGCTGACCTGGTCGAACGGCACCTCGTCGGGGTCGACCTCGGCGGTCTCGTCGGCGACGACGGGCGCGACCGGCGGGTGCCCGGCGGCGACGCGGAACGGCGTCGGCTTCTGCGTCACCGGGTCGCCGAAGGCCACGACCTGACGTGCGCGCCGCAGGGTGGGCAGCACTTCGGCCAGGCACAGCGCGGCCGCGTCGGCGATGATCACGACGTCGAACTCGGGGTGCGCGGGGATCATCGGCACGTCGTACGGCGACGCCAGCCACACGGGCGCGAGGGTGCGCATCAGCGTCGGGGCGACGTCCGCGATCACGACCGGGTCGCTCACGCCTTCCTTGAGCGCGTTGCGCAGGGCGGCGGCCTCGTTGGCGTGGTCGACGATGCCGATCCGCCACTGCGTGGCCAGCTGTGAGGCGAGAAGCGGGCCGGATGCCGCGGCGTGCGCTTCATCGACCAGACGGAAGTCGCGCTCCAGACGGTCGACCACCGACGTGTTCGCGCCGAGCAGGGCGCGGTCGGAGCGCAGCATGTGCTCGAGCGCGGACTGCCACCACGCGAACTCCAGTTCGGCGCCGACCTCGTCTTCGGGCACGTGGCGCACCGAGAGCTCCGCCAGGAGCGGCTCGAGTCCGAGGCCGGCGAGCTCGGTGCGCAGCGTGGCGCGTTCGCGCAGGTTCTCGAACACCGCGGAGTCGGCGGCCAGTCCGGCGAGCGTGCGGACGAGCTGCGCGACGGGCAGCGAGGCGAGCCGGTCGGCGCCGGTGCGTCCGAGGACGACGTCGACTTCGGCGAGTTCGGCTTCGACGCGCTGGCACGCGACCTGCACGTCGGCGAGGCCGAGCGGCAGTTCGGGGGCGACGCCGGCGTCGACGTAGCGCTGCCATTCGGTGCGCTGGTGCTGCACGCGCACGAGGGCCTCGTGCATGTCTGAGATGTGGACGCCCGGGCGCACGTACTCGCGCGACAGGCGCTTGAGGCGACGACGGTTCGCGCCGGTCATGTTGGGCGCGTCGCGGCGGTGGCCGTGCGCCTGGATGAGCTCGCCGAGCGGGCGCTCGAACACGGTGATGCTGAAGCGGTCGAGCGAGTCGCGGATGCCCTGCAAGAGCGCGACGTACTCCCCCAGCTCCGACACGGTGTGGAAGGGGCGCATGCGCGTCTGGGCGATGAGCTCGTAGCCGCGCTCGAGCAGCGTCGGCACGTCGGCGCGGTGCAGCTTGCCGGCGAGGGCGTGGGCGCGGCGGGCGTCTTCGGGCGTCGAGAACGAGACGCCGTACCAGGGCGAGTCGTCGGGTCCGAAGCGGAACTCCCCGAGCCGTGCGGCTGCGCGCAATTTCGCTGCGGCATCCTTTCGCACTCCGGCGAGACGCTCCAGGGTGCGCAGGTCGAAGCGGGTGGCCGTCGACGGGGCGCCTGCCACGGTCAGCGCCGAGAGTGCGCGCAGGATCTCGAGCACCGAGACCCCGAGGGTCGGATGCTGCGCCGTCACGGCTCCGCGATAGTCACGCAGCACGCCGCGCAGACGCACGAGGGCGTCGTCGACCTCGGCGACCTTCGGCGAGACGGCCTTCTCGTTGCGGCCGATCGCGCGGATGAGGTCGCGCTGCATGTGCCGCGGCGAGACGGCGAGTCCGGGCAGGCCGATGCCGGCCAGGCGGTGACGCACACCCTCGAGGGTCGATCGTCGGGCGCTGACGACCAGCACGCGCTTGCCTTCGCGCACGAGCGCGCCGAGGGCGTTGATGACGGTCTGCGTACCGCCGGTTCCGGGGAGGGTGTGGACGAGCAGCGACTGGCCGGCGGCGATGCGGGCGAGCACGCGCTCCTGCTCGGCGTCGGCGTCCAGCAGCAGGGTGTCGGCGGCGGGCGGACGCTCATCGGGACTGAGGGTGGATGCCGGCGAGCGACGGATGGTGAGGGCTTCACGATCGTCGGCGTGGCCCGCGAGCGCGTTCAGCACCGGATGGTCGAGGTTGACGGCATCCCGGGCCATGGCGGCGCCGACGTCGGCGAAGCTCGAGACGAGCAGGCGGGGCCGGACGGAGTAGGTGTCGATGCCGGCGGTGAGGGCGCGGAGGCGATCGATGACCGGCTGCGGTTTGAACACGCCGCCGTCGTAGGCCATCGCCGACAGCTGGGCGCCGTCGAGCTCGATGCCGAATTGGGTGCGCAGGGCACGAACGAGTTCGGGGTTGACGCGGAAGACCCCGTGCAGCTTCAGCTCGAAGTCGGCGTGGTGGCGGCGGATCGCGAGCGGACGCAGCAGGACGGGGGCGGTGCAGGTCATGCCGCCGATGCGCCACGAGGCAAGGCCGACGGCCAGGTGCACCGGCTCGAGCCCGCGGGTGGTGCGCATCTCGACGTTCTTGGCCGTGATGCGCTCGGCGGCCAGGCGCGCGTTGCGCAGCGCCACCTCGTCGCGGAACAGGTTCGACAGCAGCGTGGAGCGCCCCGTGATGAACTGCGGCAGGCTCCCGGGGTGGGCGTTGGTGATCTCGATCGACGAGTCCTCGGCGTCCGAGAAGTGCAACAGGGTCGAGCGACCGCCGAGTTCCGCGGTCTGCAGGCGCAGCCGGTCGCGCTCGGGTTCGGCGACGTGCATGACGACCGCGCCGGGGTCGGCCAGCCCGAGGTCGCCAGGGCTCACCTCGGCGACCCTGTCTCCGCCGGCCACGACGCTGCCTTCTGCTCGCCACACAGGTGACAGGGTATGCGGGGGGTCTTGCGCAACCCTGCAAGCTCCCCGAGTTTCGCGGTATTGCCGACACGCCGGATGATCAGCCGTTCCTCCCCAGGCCCCCGCGGCGCCGCCGATGTCCACAGCCGGGGCGGGCCGGGGTCGGCTCCCGAGCGCCGCGCCAGGATGGTGTCATGACCACCGCCGCCCGGTACCGCATCCACCCCTCGCCCGTCGGCGACATCCTCATCGTCGCCGCGGGCGATGCGCTCGTCACGCTGCATCCGATGCGGGCCGACGCCGACCACGAGCTCGCCCACGTCGCCGCGGCGCTCGGGTCCGCTCCCCTCCCGGTGGGCGACAGTCCGGGTGGTGACGGTCCGGTGGGCGACGGTCCGGTGGGCGATGGGACGGATGCCGGGGGCGAGGGTGACGTGACCGCGACCGCGGCCGCGCAGCTCGACGAGTACTTCGCCGGGCAGCGGCGGGCGTTCGACCTGCCGCTGGACTGGCGACTCGTGCGCGGGTTCACGCGGGCGGCGCTCGAGGCGGTGTGCGAGATCCCCTACGCCGAGACGGCGGGCTACGGCGAGGTCGCGATCCTCGCCGGAAGCCCCCGTGCGGCGCGGGCGGTCGGCACGGCGTGCGCGACGACGCCGTTCTCGATCGTGGTGCCGGTGCACCGGGTGGTGCGCGCCGACGGGTCGCTCGGCGAGTACGGCGGCCAGCCCGAGGTCAAGCGGTTCCTCGTCGACCTCGAGCGCGCACACGCGTAGCGGCCCGGGGGAACACCCTCCCCCGGGCCGCTGCGTGATCTCACCCGAAGGTCAGTGGTGCGTGGCCTTCTCTGCGCCGAAGCCGGTGAGCGAGCGCACCTCCATCTCGGCGGCCTTGCGGCGGTCCTCCTGACCGCGCGAGACGACCGAGCCGAGCCAGCCGAGGAAGAACCCGAGCGGGATCGACACGATGCCGGGGTTGCTCAGCGGCCAGATCGCCACGCCGGTGTCCTTGAAGACACTGGTCGGGGTGCCCCAGAAGACCGGCGAGAGCAGGATGAGGATGACCGCTGCGGCCAGTCCGCCGTACATGCTCCACACCGCGCCGCGCGTGGTGAACCGGCGCCAGAACAGCGAGTAGATGATCGTCGGCAGGTTCGCCGATGCCGCCACCGCGAACGCCAGCGCCACCAGGAACGCCACGTTCTGTCCCTGCACGCCGATGCCGCCGAGGATCGCCAGGATGCCGATCACGATCACCGTGCGACGGGCGACCTTGACCTCGCCGTCGGGCGGGACGTTCCCCTTCTTCAGCACGTTCGCATAGATGTCGTGCGCGAACGACGCGGCCGCGGTGATGGTGAGGCCGGCGACGACCGCGAGGATCGTCGCGAACGCCACCGCCGAGATGAACCCGAGCAGCACCGGTCCGCCGAGGGCGAGGGCCAGCAGCGGCGCGGCGGAGTTCACGCCGCCCGGAGCCGCCTTGATCGTCTCGGAGCCGACCAGCGCCGCGGCACCGTAGCCGAGCACGAGCGTCAGCAGGTAGAAGAGGCCGATCAGCCAGATCGCCCACACCACCGATCGACGCGCCTCCTTGGCGGTCGGCACCGTGTAGAAGCGCATCAGCACGTGAGGCAGACCCGCGGTTCCGAGCACGAGTGCGATGGCGAGCGAGATGAAGTCCAACGGGTTCGCGCCGTACTGCAGGCCCGGGCCGAGGATGGCCTCCTGCGGATCGGTGGTCGAGGCGGCGACCGCGGCCCCCAGCAGGTTGTCGAGGCTGAAGCCGTGCAGCGCCAGCACCCAGATCGTCATCGCCAGCGCGCCGCCGATGAGCAGGAACGCCTTGACGATCTGCACCCACGTGGTGCCCTTCATACCGCCGATGAGCACGTAGACGATCATGAGGATGCCGACCACGGCCACCACGATCGACTGGCCGATGGCCTCGTTGATGCCCAGCAGCAGCGAGACGAGCCCGCCGGCGCCGGCCATCTGGGCGAGCAGGTAGAAGAAGCACACCGCGAGCGTGGTGATGGCCGCAGCCATGCGCACCGGCCGCTCCTTCAGACGGAAGGACAGCACGTCGGCCATCGTGAACTTGCCGGTGTTGCGCATGAGCTCGGCCACCAGCAGCAGGGCGACGAGCCACGCGACGAGGAAGCCGATCGAGTACAGGAACCCGTCGTACCCGTTGATCGCGATCGCGCCGACGATGCCGAGGAAGGATGCCGCGCTCAGGTAGTCGCCCGAGATGGCGAATCCGTTCTGCGGCCCCGTGAACGAGCGGCCCGCGGCGTAGTAGTCGGCGGCGGACTTGTTGTCGCGGCTGGCGCGGATGACGATGAACAGCGTCACCGCGACGAAGGCCCCGAAGATCGAGATGTTCAGGACGGGGTTGTTCTCCACTGTCTGCACGGCCGCGTGGACCGCTCCGAAGACGTCGTTCATGCGTTGCCCTCCCGCGCCTCGAGCTCGTCGCGGATCTCTGAGCTGATGGGGTCGAGCGTCCGGTTGGCGTACCAGACGTAGGTCATCGTGATCGCGAACGTCGTCACGAATTGGCCCAGTCCGAGCAGCAGACCGACGGTGATGTTGCCCCACACCTGCTCGGCCATGAAGTCGCGGGCGAACGACGACAGCAGCACGTAGGTGAAGTACCAGACGAGGAACGCGATCGCCATCGGGAAGACGAACCCGCGCTGACGGCGCTTGAGTTCGACGAACCGGGGCGACTCCTCCACCGCGACGTAGTCGATGTCGCCGGGTGGGGCGGTATCGATCCGGGGATCGGACATGTGGCCTCCTTGCCTCATGGGAGCGCTCCATCGCGCTCGATCGTTCTCTCCACGCACCGTGTGCAGACGGGGGCGGGCAGGCCCACCCCCGGTGGTATGGTCGACGCTACGAAATGCGGCATGGATGCCGTCACCCCCGGAAGTAGGTAGTGCGTGGACGCGCGAGCCGAACACGACAGCGACACCCGCGCCGTGTCGCGCGCCGTGTCGGAACTGGCCCGCCGCACCCGCTTCCCCATCGCCTTCGGCGGACTCGCCCAGGGCGGCGCGATCCACGTCAGCTCCATCGTCGGCGCACGCACCCGCAGCCTCGACGGCCTCGTCGTGCAGGAGACGCGCGGCCTCGGCGGGCGCGCGTTCGCCGAGAAGCGCCCGCGCCTGGCGCTGGACTACCGCACGTCCCGCTCGATCACCCACGACTACGACGGGCAGGTGCTGTCGGAGGGCATCGCGACGCTCTTCGCCGTGCCGGTGCTGGTGTCGGGGCGCTCCCGCGGTGTCCTCTACTGCGGATCGTGGGGGCAGGCCGGGGTCGGCGACGTCGTCGCCCGGCCCGCGTTCGCCGTCGCCGAAGAGCTCGCGACCGAGCTGCGGGTCGGCGAAGAGGTGCGGCGACGCCTGGCGACGATGCCGCCGCCCGCAACCTCCGACGCCATGGCGCCCGCGATGCAGGAGGAGCTGCGCGAGAGCTTCGCCGAGCTGCGCAGCATCGCCTCCACCGTCACCGACACCGCTGTCCGCGAGCGTCTCACCAAGCTCGAGCAGCGCCTCGCCGCCCTGTCCCGCCCAGCGGGTCCGGCCGCCGAGTTCGACGTCCGGCTCTCACCGCGCGAACTGGATGTGCTGGCGTGCGCGGCGCTCGGCGCGACGAACGCCGAGATCGCCGCCGAGCTGAACCTGCGCGAAGGCACGGTCAAGTCGTACCTGCAGTCGGCGATGGGCAAGCTCGAGGCGTCGACCCGGCACGCCGCCGTCGCGAAGGCGCGTCGCGCCGGCATCCTGCCCTGACGCACGACCCGCATCCATAGCCGGCGCATAACGGCGGGCGATCGCGCACTGAAGCGCGGTGCGTATCCATGAGCCATGGACCACGCCTCGCTTCCGACCCCCCCCCCCCCCCCCCTCCCGACACCACCCTCCCGAACCCCGCGCCCGGGCCCGCCGCGCCCCACGCGAAGCGGCGCACCGCGGTGCTCGCCTCGGGTCTCGCCGTCGCGCTCTCGCTCACCGGCGCGACAGCGTGGGCGGCCGACCGGTTCCTGATCGAGCACGTCGAGATCTCGGACGTCTCGGCGTACGAGGCCGAGAACTCCCCCGTCGAGACCTCGAGCGGAACCGACACCGCGGTCGACACCTCCGAAGCCGTCCTCACCGATACGAGCTACACCAAAGGCGACACCGCGGTGACGATCACCACCGTCACGGAAGGCTCCGGCGACGAGACGGTCACCTACTACGTCGCCGACGTCGTGCTCGGCGACGCCACCGACCTGAGGAGCGCGTTCGCGAAGGATCAGTTCGGCGAGAACATCACCGAGCTCACCAGTGCGATCGCGGCCGACAACGGCGCGGTGTTCGCCGTCAACGGCGATTACTACGGCTTCCGCGACACCGGCATCGTCATCCGCAACGGGGTCGTCTACCGCGACGAGCCCGCGCGGGCGGGACTTGTCTTCTTCACCGACGGCACCGTCGAGGTGTACGACGAGACCGCCACCTCCGCCGACGAGCTCATCGCCGCCGGGGCGTGGAACACGCTGAGCTTCGGTCCCGCGATCGTCGAGGACGCCGCGGTCGTCGCCGGCATCGAGGACGTCGAGGTCGACACGAACTTCGGCAACCACTCGATTCAAGGCGACCAGCCGCGCACTGCGGTCGGGGTCATCGACGACAATCACCTGGTGTTCGTCGTCGTCGACGGGCGCCAGATCGGCTACAGCGCCGGGGTCAGCCTCACCGAGCTCGCCGACATCCTGGTCGATCTCGGCGCGACGACGGCCTACAACCTCGACGGCGGAGGGTCGTCGACGATGTACTTCGACGGCGAGGTCGTCAACAGCCCGTCCAACGGCGGCGAGCGCGCCACCAGCGACATCCTGTACGTGGTCGGGTGACGGCCGTGATCGTTCTCATCCCCGCGCTCGAACCGGACCCCGCCCTCCCCCGGCTCGTCCGCGAGCTGCTGGCCGCAGACCCCGACCTCGACGTGTGGGTGGTCGACGACGGCAGCCCGACAGATTCGGGGCCGGTCTTCGAGGCCGCCCGCACCGCCGGGGCCACCGTGCTGCGCCACGGACGCAACCTCGGCAAAGGTGCGGCGCTCAAGACCGGGCTCGCCGCGATCGCTTGCGCGCATCCGACCGACGACGTCGTCACCGCCGACGCCGACGGCCAGCACACGGTCGCCGACATCTTGCGGATCGTCGACGGGCTGCGCGAAGACGCGGCCCGCGAGGCTCCAGCGCTGATCCTCGGATGCCGGGGCTTCACCGGCCGGGTCCCGCTGCGCAGTCGGGCCGGGAACACGCTGGCACGCGCGACCTTCCGGCTCGCGGCGGGGTGGGCGCTGAGCGATACGCAGACCGGCCTGCGCGGCATCCCGGCATCCGTCATCGCGTGGATGCTGAGCGTGCCGGGCGAGCGCTTCGAGTACGAGCAGAACGTGCTGCTGCGAAGCCGGCGTGCCGGCATCCGGGCGCGCGAACTGCGGATCGAGACGGTCTATCTCGACCACAACGCCGGCAGCCACTTCCGCCCCGTCGTGGATTCGGTGCGCATCGCGATCCCGCTGCTGCTGTTCGCCGTGTCGTCGCTGATGGCGTTCGTCATCGACACCGTCGCGCTGCTGGTCTTCACCGCCGCGACCGGGTCGCTGACGCTCTCGATCGTCGCAGCGCGGGTGCTCAGCGCGTCGGTGAACTTCGCCGTGAACCGTCGGGTCGTGTTCGGCCGGCACGGCGCCGGCCGCACCGGTCAGGCGGTGCGGTACGCCGTGCTCGCGCTGGTGCTGCTGGCGTCGAACGTGGTGTGGATGCAGGCCCTCACCGGGTACGGCGTGCCGCTCATCATGGCGAAGGTCGCGACCGAGGCGGTGCTGTTCGTCACCAGCTACGGCGTGCAGCGCGGTTTCGTCTTCGGGCGCGGCGCGGAACTCGTAACCGCGCCAGAGGCCCGCCATAGGAACCCCATAGCGAGCCGCACTCGAATGGAATCAGACGCCTTCGACTTCGGGAGACACCCATGACATCCACCACCTTCCTGCTGATCGGGATCGACCTGATCGCCGCCGTGATCCTCAGCCTCGGCCTGTACTACCGCCGCCACCACCGTCGTGACCTGGTCGTCGCCTTCCTCGGCGTGAACGTCGGCGTGATGGCCGTCGCCGCCGTCCTCGGCACCGCCGAGGTCGCGCTGGGGCTCGGGCTGGGACTGTTCGGCGTGCTGTCGATCATCCGGCTGCGCTCGTCCGAGATCTCGCAGCGCGAAGTGGCCTACTACTTCGCGGCCCTCGCGACCGGGCTCATCTGCGGCCTGCCCACGACCGACCCGTGGCCCGTGGTCGCGCTGGTCTCACTCATCCTCGCCGTGCTGTGGGCGGCTGATCACCCCCGGATGCTGGCGCGCAGCCGCCACCAGATTGTGCGGCTCGACCGTGCGATCACCGATGAGGACGACATGCGGGCCGAGCTCGAGCGCCGGCTGTCGAGCGGGGGCACGTCCGGCGGGGGCGTGTCAGGCATGGCCACGTCCGGTGCGGGCGCGTCCCGAGAAGGCGTGGGCACCTCAGGAAGAAGCACCGTGGCGACCGTCACGTCGCTGACCGTGCAGGACCTCGACTTCGTGAACGACACCACGCTCGTCGACGTGCGCTACCGCGTCGGCGGCGCGGGGCGGCCGACCGCGCGGGCCGCCACGACTCGCCCGACCGGCGCCCGTGGCGGCGCCATGGTGGGAGCAGCCCGATGAGCGCCCTCGACCGCTTCGACTGCGTGAGCCTCGACGAGCTGGTGACCGAGGCCGCGCTGCTGACCCGCATCGACCGCAAGTACGTTCTGCCGCGCGCGGCCGCCGAGAACCTGCTGGCCCGCATGGACCCGCAGACGCGGGTGCTCGAGATCGACGGTGCGCGCCGGTTCTCGTATGAGTCGGTCTACTTCGACACCCCCGACCTCCTGAGCTTCCACATGGCCGCGCAGCCCCGGCGGCGCCGGTTCAAGCTGCGCACCCGCAGCTACCTCGACACCGGGTCGGCGTTCCTCGAGATCAAGACCCGCGGTGCGCGCGGCGCGACCGTGAAGGAGCGCGGCGCCTACGACCCCGCGGACGCCGCAGGGCTCACCGTCACCGCCCGCACCGAGGTCGCGGCCGCGCTCGAGGCGATCGGCGTGGCCGGTGAACGCGCCGACCACCTCGAGGCCACGCTGGTCACCCGCTATCGGCGCGCGACGCTCCTGGCTCCCGACGGCGTCGGCCGCGCCACCGTCGACACCGACCTGCAGTGGGCGGCGCCCGACGGCAACGGGTTCGCCCTGCCCAACCTCGCGATCGTCGAGACGAAGTCGGGCGCTGCGGCATCCGTCGTCGACCGTGCGCTGTGGCGCGCGGGCGTCCGCCCCGCGACCGTCAGCAAGTACGCCACCGGGCTCGCAGCGCTGCACCCGCAACTCCCCCGCAACCGCTGGGCCCGCCTGCTGCGCGGCCCGTTCGCGCCCGACCGTCGCGCGCCCCTCGACACCGGCGCCCGCACCTCTACTCACGCCCACATCACCGACACCCGGAACACTCACCAAGAAATGGAGGACGCATCATGCTCCGCCGCCGCCTGACCCGCCGCATCTCCCTGGCCGCCATCCCCCTCACCCTCACCGCCGTCGTCCTCGCCGGCTGCGCCGTGCAGTCCGCCGACGCGGCCTCCACGTCGTCGGGAACGACGAGCACCTCCACCGAGTCCAGCGAAACCGCCACCGCCGTGGTGGTCGACTCCGACCTCGACGCCGACGCGGTGCTCGCCGCGAACGCCGATTACACGGTCGTGAACGACGACGAGTGGTCTGAGAGCGACGCCGTCGACGTGACCCTCACCGGTTCGTCTGCGGCATCCGATTCCGACGCCGTCGAGATCGACGGCTCGACCGTCACGATCACGTCGGCCGGTGTGTACCGGCTGAGCGGTGCGCTCGACGGCTCGGTGGTCGTGGCTGCCGAGGACGACGCCCAGGTCGTGCTCATTCTCGACGACGCCGACATCTCGGCATCCGATGGGCCTGCGATCACCGTGCAGACGGCCGACGATGTTGCGCTCGTGCTGGCCGACGGGTCATCGAACGCGGTGTCGGACACCGATGCCTACGCCGACGACGCCGATGCGAACGCCGCGATCTACAGCGACGCCGACCTGACGATCTCGGGCACCGGGTCGCTGACGGTGTCGGGCAACGGCAACGACGGCATCACCTCGACCGACGACCTCGTGGTGCTGTCGGGTGACATCACCGTCGAGGCCGTCGACGACGGTCTGCGCGGCAAGGACGCGCTCGTCGTGCGCGACGGCACGGTCACCGTCGACGCCGGCGGTGACGCGCTCAAGAGCGACCAGGCAGACGACGCCGCACAGGGTTTCGTGCTCATCGAGGGCGGCGCCGTGTCGCTCACGAGCGGTGACGACGGGATCGCGGCCGCCACCGACGTCGTCATCACCGGCGGCACGGTCGACATCACCGCCGGCGCCGGAACCGCAGCGGATGCCGGGGCGAAGGGAGTGGCGGCCGGTGTCGTCGCCGCACTCGACGGCGGTGAGGTCGCAATCGACGCTGCCGACGACGCCCTGCATTCGGACGGCTCGGTCGGGCTCGGCGGCGCGACCGTCACCGTGGACGCCGGCGACGACGGCGTCCACGCCGAGCAGACGCTCGAGATCCGTGACGGCGTCGTGACCGTCGCCTCGTCGGTCGAGGGTCTCGAGGCGGCCGACATCGCCCTCTCGGGCGGCACGGTCGACGTGACCGCGAGCGACGACGGCGTCAACGCCGCCAGCGGCACGGGCACCCAGGGCGGCGGCATGGGCGGCGGCGGCGAGGCCGACAGCGGTGAGACGCTCGTGATCTCGGGCGGCACCGTCGGTGTCACCGGCGGCGGCGACGGCCTGGACTCCAACGGCACGATCACCATCACCGGTGGCGTCGTGTCGGTGTCGGGTCCGACCGGCGGCGGCGAGGGCGCGATCGACGCTAACGGCGCGGTGACGCTCGACGGCGGCACCGTCCAGGTCGGCGGCAGCTCGACCGGCACCCTGTCGGGCGCGCAGGCGTTCGTCTCGGCTTCGGTGAGCGGGTCGACCGGCGACACGGTCGAGATCGCGGATGCCGCCGGCACGGTCGTGGGCACCTTCGAACTGCCCGCATCGTTCGCTTCGGTGATCTTCAGCGACGCCGCGATCGTCGACGGTGGGACCTACACGATCACGGTCAACGGGGGCAGCTCGGTCTCCGCGACGGCGGGTGAGCAGGTCGCGACCGGCGGCCCCGGTGGCGGCGGAATGGCCGGCCCCGGAGGCGGGCGTCCGTGACGCGGAACGTCTGAATTAACCCCTTCACTCGCCGAATTGTCACGGGGATCCGGAATATCGGATTCCTCGTGACAATTCGGCGTAGTGTGAGCGATATGGCTCGCAGAATCGTGCATCAGCTCGTCGATGACATCGACGGCACCGTCCTCGAAATCGGAGAGGGCGAAACCGTGACCTTCTCGTTGGACGGCACCGCCTACGAGATCGACCTCACCACCGAGCACGCCGGGGAATTCCGCGAGACCCTCGGTCGCTACATCGACGCCGCACGGTCCGTTTCGTCGGCTCGCGGCTCCTCGGGCGGCGCCGGTTCGGCCGCCCGCAAACGTCGTCGCACCGGACAGCAGGATTACAGCGCCGTGCGCGAATGGGCCAAGGCGAATGGACATTCCGTTTCGGAGCGCGGCCGGGTTCCGGCATCCGTTCTCGAGGCGTACGAAGCCGCGCACTGACGACCTTTTCCTGAGCCCTTTCGGCGCGGATCCCGAACCTCCGTATTCGGTGGGAATGGATGCCGATGGTGGGTCACAGGTTGCATGCTGCTCGGATTCTCGGAATCGTGGCCGGTCCGCACGATCCGAATCCGAAGGAGAACAGCATGCTTACGCTGACCCAGACCGCCGCTGAGGCTGTGAAGTCGATCGTCGCCAACGTCCCGCAGGCCGAGGACGGCGGTATCCGCATTCGTGACACCGGTCCGCAGACCGGTTTCGAGCTGAGCGTCGCTCCGACGCCCGAGCCCGATGACACCGTCGTCGTCACCGACGGCGCGCGCGTGTTCCTCAATGCGCCCGCCGCGCAGGCACTCGATGACCGGGTGCTGGATGCCGAGATGGTGCAGGACGGTTCCGTCCGGTTCGCCCTCGCCACCCAGGGCTGACACGCTCTTCACGAAGGCCGACCCCGCTGCGGGGTCGGCCTTCGTCGTTCCCAGGGACGGGTCGGCGGGTCGGTCATCGTAATCAACCCGGGTTGATTGCGTAACCCCCTGTGCTTCACGGGCGGGCTCGAACTAGCGTCGTGACTTCCCAATGGTGCTTGCCTTCCTCGCCAGGCCGGCCAGCCCCGAAAGGAAACACCCCCATGTTGCAACGAAGCAAAGCCACCGCAGCCGGAGTCGCCATCGTCCTCGCCTCGGCGTTCGGCATCATCCCCGCCACTGCGGCATCCGCAGCTCCACCAGCCGCTTCCCCCGCGGCCGTGCAGCAAGTGGCAGCCTCAGCACTCGACGTGACCGGCGAAGGATTCGTGGGTGAGATCAGCGACCTCACCGTCAGCGTCGTCGACGGTGCTCTCCAGCTCACCGGAACGATCGAAGGCGTCTTGGACGGCCAGGCGATCGACGCCACGTCGTTCACCACAGTGATCGAGAGCGTTCAGGCGAGTGCGTCCTGCACGATCCTCGATCTGGACCTCGGACCCCTCGACCTCGACCTGCTGGGTCTGGTCGTCGAGCTCGATGAGGTCAACCTCGACATCACCGCCGTTCCCGGTGCGGGGAACCTGCTCGGCAACCTGCTCTGCGCTGTCGCAGGGCTGCTCGACCGCGGCGGCCCCCTGACGGCGATCAGCGCGCTGCTGAACCGCCTGCTGACGGGTATCGGCCTGTAAGCCCAGCCGCCTAGATGGAAAGGCCGGCCCTCCGCGAAGCTGGGGCCGGCCTTTCTCTGCGTGCGGGATCGTTGCGATGGCCGAATCCGACGCCGGGTGAGCCGTCGGCCGGTCGGTGAGGACCCTAGATGTGCGCCATTTGAGGCGTCGCTCACGCGTGATGCCCCTGGAGGGACTCGAATCCGAAAATGCGCGTTTTGGCTAGCTACATCTAACGACAAGATCCGCGGATTTACGCGGGTTTTCGAGAGTTCGACCGCATCGCGAAGCATGCAGAAACACCCAGCTTCAGATGCAATGCGGGCAAACTGCGGGCAAGAAACCCGCGGTTTTCCGGGGCTAGATGGGGCATTCTCGAGATTGATTGTGCCCGTAGACGTCAACGCCGCAAAGGTTGAGCACATTGATCAACCTTTGACTACTCATGCCTTCAAAAGGAGAGATCCCCTGATTGCCCGTGAGCCGCTCCGGTGCCAGCACGCACTGAGGGAGCGTCGAGACTCGAGGCTCAGCGGCCGATCGACGGACCGGATGAACCTGGGCCAACGACGGGGCCCGTCGCCTGCTCGCGCAACTGCTGTTCACGGGCCTGAACGTAGACCTCGCGCCCCGTTTCCTCATCGACGAGACCGGCGACGCGAGCACGATTCATCATTCGCGTCGCCGTGCTGATGCTGACACCGAGCTCCCCTGAGACGAGCTTGAGCGGTGCGTAGTTGATCACCGACCCGAGACGGTACAGCCTGACCGCCTCACGCAGATTCTGCTCCTCAGAGCGCCCTTCCTCCGCACGCAGGCGAGTGAAGTACTCGTCGTACGACTCGGGGTCGCCGCCCTGACGGTCGATGCGAACGACGTGAGCCGCCGCCCACTGCACGATCGCTTGCACGCGGATATCGCGCAGCAGGGTCGTGGTCACCTCGTCCCCGAGCCCACTCCGATCCACCCGCACCGACTCAGCCACCGCGCGCCGCAGTGTCGGGTCGTACACGATGCGCGCATGAACGGCACCCGGGATGTCAGGAAGGCCGGTCACGACCGCGCCCCACGAGCGGGGAACGTGGATGCCGTCCCCCGCATCGATGGACTCGGCGTCGACCTGTTCGATGACGAGTTTGGGCATGGTCCGAGTGTGTCAGTCCAACCTTCTCTGAGCAAGCGATGACATCGGGCATTCATGGGTGTACAGTGCGTGAGCAAGTGATGTCATTAGTTGCCCACCAAAGGAGAACGTCATGAGTACGTCACCAACCTCACTCGCACTGACTATGAAGGACGCCGCGAAACTCGTGGGCGTGGACTACCGCACGATCAAGCTTGGGATCGAGAACGGGACCATCCCAACCGTCCAACTTGGTCCGCGACGAATGATCCCCCGGGTTCCGCTGCTGCGCGCATTCGGCGTCGACGTCTGAACAACCGGCGGCTCAAGGAACGGAAGCCGCCCGTTTGCTCGGGATCCGTAAACGGGCAATGCGCGAGAGAGGTGGGTCGCGGGCATGGCCTGTGCGTGCTCGATTGAGGTTCCCAAACAAGCGACCCATGACGCCCGGCATGTTGGTGGAGCTTCCCGGCAAAGTGCCAGATGGGTGGCTCTGATCCTCCGCGTCGAGATCGGGATGGCCACCTTCCCGGGTTCGGTGTGGACTGCGATGGCCTGCTCACCGGAGTGCGGCGGTCGGCACCGACCCATTCGTCGTGCTGTGCCGATATGTTCGGACTGAACTGAACACTTCGAAACGAGGGGACGGATGGTTAGTCAATACACATGGATGCCGAGTGGTTTTAGCGCAAGCCTCACGGGAGGGGGCATCTCCGGCACCTGGATCAAGTCGGACGCATCGATCTGCCAGGGATTCGTCGACTATGTCGCCGATAAGCGCTTCGTGATCGACGACGTCCGTGATGAGATCAGCGACCATGTGTTGGCGTCCGTGCAGAAGGTAAGGGAGTACTCGGTCCAGTCGATGCACCTTCCACGAAGCAAGACTGCCCGGCAATCCATGAAGAAGGTCGCTGACGCCTGTCGCGATTATGTGCGTGGTGCGACCCCCAACGCCGACCAGGAGACCCTCGACGTCGCGCTGCAGGCGCTGCGAAAGCGGATCGGTTCGGAGCTCGTCGCACTCGTAACCAAGTACTCCCTCGACTGCGATCTGGATCTCTCGCGCTATACCGAGGACGGCGTCGAGGTGCTTGAGCGATGGATGCGAGAGGAGCCCTACGAAGTCGAATAGGCCGAACGAGGGCGATCAAGGCTTCACTGCACTGATCAAGACCGGTGCGATCGCGGTGGCATCTACCTGGCGGCAGGATCCATAAACGGGCATTGCCCGCTGAGCGGGCCGCTTCGTTCAAGCCAGGTCGGATATGACCTGTTCCATCAGCATTCCTTTCGCCTCCAGTCCGACTTCGAGGTCGATAGTCCCGGCTAGAACTGGGAGAGCATCGCTTTGCGAGCATTCTCGACGTTCATGTTCCCCGGTATCGGCCACAGACTTGCTCCGCTCACCATTGGAATCAGGCTCGGGCTCAAAGGATGCTGATGCTCGCTGACCATCGATTCCCCGACGATGCGACCGGTGCCAGCGAGCAGATCAGCCACTTGGACCCGGGGATCCTCTTTCGAGTCGACGAGCCGAACGTCAGTTAGTTCGCAAGCCAAACCTTGTCGCGAAGGGGCAACGCCCTCCGGGTGGGAAAGGAACTGCTTCACCCATTCGATCTTCACCGGGGTCAGTTCTTTGGTCGCATCGTGGACCACTTCAACCGGCCTCCCTGAGATCGACCCCCAAGAGCGCACCGTCGCCCCGACCGCGGCGATGAGTGGATCCATCGTGCGAAGCCGTTCCTCACCGCCCTCGCCAAGCTGCAACTTCGACAGCGATCCCAGATGGCGTAAGCCAGCGAAGACCGTCCCTAACACGTCGCGCACGACGGCGTCCTTATCGGACAAGAGAGTCACCATGCTTCTGATCAGGTGCGCCAGCTCCTCGTGCGCGTGAACGGCGTCCTTGGCGCGCATGAAGCGCTGGAACGTCATCAGGAGCCTGTCCCACGCCGTCCCGTAGCTTTGCGGCGCAAGGAAGAACAGTAGGTTCGCGCCAGCCAAGGCGGCGCCAGTCTCGTAGATGTCGTCCCCAAGTTCGTGCGCGAGTTCTTCCGCCGTCGAGTCGAACAGCTTCGAAACCACGAAGTATTTCTTGTGGGTGAGGTGCACGGATGCGCATCCTTCGAGCGAAGGATGCGACAGAAGCCACTTCGCCGTGGCCTGATGCCTTGGCTGAAGGATCGTCTTCGATTTCAGCTCCGTGGTCTGGCTGCGCGTGCGCCCACGGATTTCATCCATCAACGCGGCAGCATCGTCTGGGGCTACGGTCACGCTGGCATGAGCAAAGACCGTCGACCGCCCCGAGAGCAGGTTCTCGCCGTCGTTGCCGGATTCATCACAGGCCACCACCAGGGGTGCAGTCGCGGTCACAGGGAGTCCGTCTCACGTCGATTCAGCTCGAGGACACCATCTTTGTCGATCACGAGCCACACCGACTGGCTCACGCTGCGACAGTCGCCGAATGGTTCGGCGGACACGACCAGTGTTCATATTGCTCCACCTTGGATCCGGGTGCGGATGCTGGTTCGGATGTCGCCGGTGCGCACGCCGAGATCCCCCAGGTGCTGGCGCATCTGCTGGAAGACGGGAGCGTCGCCTTGATCGTCGGCGATCGTTAGGACGGCGGCGAACTCGACGCCGGCGTCGGGGAATTGTTCTTCGGCACGGGTTAGGTATTCAACGAGGAACCGCCAGTCAGACCGGATGCCGCGGCCGCGCATACGCGGCGTCTCGAAGCTCTTCACGACCTGCCATTTCGAGGCTTCCTGCAACAACTCCCGCTCGTTCCGCGGGGCTTTCAGGGCTGCTGGACGGTTGACCGGCTTTAGTGCGTTCTTGAACCGTGGGTCGCCGTCCGGGCCGTCCTCTTGCTGTTGCATTAGTTTCGCGTCGATGTTGACCCGAACCCGCTCGTCTCCATGCTCGTACGCGAGCACGGGCCGGGCGACAAGAGTGAGGCGCGCGTACCCCCGGCACTTTCCGGACGGATCGACAAGCGCGGCCGGCCAGTTGAAGTCGAGCGTGTGCTGCTCGCCGCTGAGAACGGTGCTGTGTACGACGATGACGATCTCGCTATCCGGCCGCTGTAGCATCGCCGCCGCGGAGGAGGGGAGACCATACCCCGCGAGGTCGCGCGCGAGGGGCAGGACGTTGCGGTGCCGCATGATCGCCGGCATTTGCGCGTAATGGACGAGCAGTGCAAGAAGAACCTCGCGCGGAACGTTCCCGTCGATGGATTGGTCGAGGTCGGCGAGCACTCGTGCGACAAGTGGTGCAGCGTAGCTCGTGCCCGCGCCAGTGGTTTGCACGCCATCTACGTCGATGCTCATTAGGCCATGCCCACGCCTGGAGTCCGGGGTGCCGGATCCGCCCACGTGAGCGAAGTCTGGTTTCGTTGCGCCCCGAAGTCCAGGTCCGCGGCGACTGTACCGGGCAAGAGCATAAGGCACCTGCCCGTTCAGGTCAGGTGGGTTGAGCGCACTGACGGACAGATTGAACAGGCTTTCGGCTGGCTCGTTGATGAGGCCGGTCGAGTCACCGATAAGCGTGGCGACGGCCGCGGCTGTGTCGCTGGGCCACTCCGATCGTTGCTCGGCGGGTGCGAGGTTGCCTGCCGAGATGACGAAGATGACATCATGATCGCGGGCGATCTGATCGAGGCGACGGGCCGCGTAGCCGTAGCGAGCACTGTCGCCGGGGCCCACGAAATTGAGGCTGAAGTTGAATACGCGCACCCCGAGTCGTGATCGGTAGTCGCTTACTGCTGATTCGACCTCGTCCAAGAAGTCAATCACGCCATTGGGGTAGTAGCGTTCGAACGCCTGATTGGTGCCGGCCGGATCTGCGGGGAGCACATCGATATCCACGACTTCACAGCCGGAGGGCACACTACTGAGGTAGTGGGGGTTGAGATCGCCGCATGCCACGAGCAGCCCGGAGATGAACGTGCCGTGGGCTTCGTCTCTGTCCTCTGAGGACAGCTGGTCCCAGCGGTCGATCACCCAGGCGTCAGCTGTCTGCGATACACCTCCGTCGATCACTCCGACCCTCGCCACCACCTCATCCCCGCGGTCCGGCAGGCCAGGAGCGAGAAGTTCGTTCGTGGGGATCGTCTTGGCCTTGTCTGCCTGGGCAATAGGCGGGAGCGTGATGTCCCGTACGAGCGTGGATTCCTCGAGAGCACGAAGCACCGCCTCGTGCCGGTCCGCGGAGGCGGTCCGTAGTACGGCCGAGCCGACGTGGCTACCTACGGCTGTGGCGAGGAGCCCGAGTTGCAGGACCGAGTCGCGCCCCTCGTCGAGGAGCCCCACGGTGACAACGCGACCCGAGCCGCGGCCGAGTGCTGCGCGAGCACGAGCATCCACCGCCAGCCGTGAAAGGCGGGTGTGGAGGGCGCGTGCGGCGACCTGCTCAGCCGCGATGAGGTTGGGTTCGGCCCCGTAACCGGCGAGGGGGAAGAAGTTGACGATGTACTGTCCGCCGGTACCTGCACGGCTCAGCCATTCCGCCCCCTCGACGGCGCTGAAGGAGCGCTTGTCAGCCGCCGTCCACAGTTCGATTGCAGCGATGGCTGAAAGTTCGCAACGTAGGCGCGTGGGGTTGGGTTTAACCTCGCTAGTTGCTTTGTCGGTCTTCGTCGGCACCTCGGTGGGTGCTGTGGCGACGAGATCTGCGATTCGCTCGAGTGCGGCGGCAGTGACGGCGTAGATGGGTTCGCCGATACGTGCCGTTGCGACATGGGGCGCGATCTTCTCTCTAAACACGGCCCGCTGGGGGCGGTGGCTCTTCGCGATCGCCCGAAGTCGCATGGTGACCCTGATGTGGACGGCATCGCCGTTCTCGCGCTGCCATGCGGCGCTACGCACAGTCGAGATCACGTCACGAAGTGATGCCGCGAGGAAGTCCCGGTGCGCGGCGAAGCCGGTGTCATCGCCTGCAAAGAAGTCATCACCGGCTTTCCCCGGACGGTTCTTCTCGCGTGGCGTGCGCAGCCGGTGCGGGTTGGTAACTACCTGTACGGGCTCATTCGGCATGAATGTGGTTCCCTTCCGCAAACTCGCTCACCCGGCGGCTGACGGTCTTGGTGCTAACGCCGGTCAGGAAGGCGATCTCGGACTGTTGAAAGCGGATATCGGTCGACGTCGCGAGCGCCTGCATGAGTGACGTCTCGTCGAGCCTGATCCTGGGTTTAGTGGCGCCGTCCCTGGCCGTCGTGGATGCAGCGAGCGGGCTGATGGTCGTGACCGGGGCAGTTGTCCGCTCGGCGAGGATCGAACGTTTGCGGTATCGGTCGACGAGAGTGATCAGCTCCGAACCCGAGTAGCCCTCGGAGATCCAGGCGACGAACTTCGCTTCAGTCGTGAGGTCCTTCATGGAGGCCTTGGCTATCTCGAGTCGTTCAAGCGCGGTGGGCAGCGGGGTTGCCAACTGCACTTCGAACCGTCGCCAGACGGCCGGGTCGAGGAGCGCGTGGTGGTTTGTGATGCCGATCGTGATTCCGGTGTCGGCGCGGGTGTCGATGTTCTGCAGAAGTGTGTTGACCACGCGCTTGATTTCGCCGACTTCGTTCGGGTCGTCGCGGAGCTTGGCGATGGCGTCGAACTCGTCGAGGATCAAAACGCACTCGTACCGTTGGGCGAAGTCAAAAAGTGCGCCCAGGTTGCGTGCGGTGGTACCAAGGAAGGAACTGATGAGCCCGTCCAGCCGGGCAACCACTGCGGGCAGGCCAAGGTCTCGAGCCAGCCACAGCGCGAGGCTTGTCTTTCCAGTACCGGGTGGGCCATAGATCAGGCAGCTGAGTGCGGGCCGCATCCCCGCGTCGGCCAGCCGCTCGTGGTTCTCCCACTCCATACGCAGGCCGTCCACTGATGCCGCGAAGTCCGCGGGGAAGACTGGTCGGGTCGCCACGTTCTCGTCAGGAAACACCACGGTCGCCAGCGGAGCAGACGTCTCGCGGTCGACGGGCACGCGTACACCCCGCCTCATCCGTTCCCCAGCGCTGCTCTTCGTCAGCCGACTGGGCGTGAGCGTCTTGGTTGCAGACTCGCTACGGAGCATGCGCGTGAGAGCAGCGGCATCCTTGTCGTCCGCCTTCTCCAGTGCGGCGGCCAACCGCTCGACCTGGTGGCGCACAGTGTCATCGCCTTGTGCGAGCGCGACTCGAACCAGAGACTTGACGACAGCGAAGTGTTCCATGCAGACAGGTTAGCGGCTAGTTCGGACACTGACTGCCCTTGGATAGACAGTTTTCAACTCAGAGAGGACGAATATCTCGTGCTGAGTGACTCTTCCGTGACGCCAGCGGGTCGTGAGCGTGCGCAGAGGTCGTCGCATGGCGAAGATGGTTCGTGCCATCGACGCCGCAACTAGTCAGTCAGTTCGGTGTTTGCATGATCCGCTCACTCGACGCGTCGCGCCGGCGTGACCGTCGGTCGTTCGATCAGCGTTCGCTGACCGGTCCATTAATGTTCGTCAGCTCACATGCTTCACGAATTCCAAGATTGTGTGCCAAGGTCGCGACATGGAAGTACTTGCCGTCGTGTTGTCGGGCGCCGCAGTGGTGATTGCAATGCTCAGCGCATTGTTCACTCGGCAACAAGTTGTAGTCGCGAAGGCAAGCACTCGCGCGCAGTCATTACTATCTGTCGTCGACTATTTGCAGCGGACGGAGATCCGTGAGGCGCGACGAACTGTTCTGACGACGCTCGTTGGGCATCCTCTGGATAAGTGGACTCAAGAGGAGCGCGGGATAGCCTCGACGGTGGCTGCTTCCTACGATCTGGTCGGCACTCTGCTCCGCGACGCCGTTATTCCGCCGCGACCAATCCTCGAAAGCTACGGTGCCAGCATCATTCGCTGCCATGAGGTGTGCCGGCCGATGGTTGAGGAGTTCCGGCAAGGCATGTCGGCCGAGCTCGCGCGGTCGTATTGGGACGACTTCGACTGGCTCGCGATCGAGGCGGCAAGGACACTCGGCCATAGTGGGTCCCCCAGCCGGGGCGGTGTCATCGACGCTTCTGAGCCTGAGGCGGGTGAAGGAACTCGAAGGGCGTGAAGAGGGCCCTGCGCAGTGGGCCCTCCTGCGTAGCCCTACCGCGGGAGCCAGCGCCCGTCCTTTGGCGTGCGCAAGCCGGTCCTCCATGAGGGGGCGAAGAGCTGGAGCAAAGGGACTGTTTACCCACCGGCCGGGCCCGGATAACCAGCACGAGATCATGCCCGATGAGCACCCGCGAAACGATCGCAGCTACATCCCCATCCCCTGCCCCGCACTCGGCGCCCCAGCAACCGGCCCCGTCCAAAGCGCCGAGTCCCGGGCCCGCGCCGCGCGCTGCATCTCCGCCTGAGCCGCACGCACGGCATCCTGCATAGTCAGCTCCGGTGTGCCGCGCTGCATCGACTCGGCGAGGCGCTCGCGGGCGGCGGCATCCGACCGCGCGACCACGATGGCGACATTGTGCACCCGCCCGCGAGTGAGGCCCACATACAGGCCGGCTGCGTCCACATCCGGCCCGACCACCGACGCATCGGCTGTGTCGCCTTGAACGCCATGCACCGTCGATGCGTAGGCGAGCTGCAGGTGCGCCCGCGCATACTCGGTAGTCACTCGCCGCAACTCGCCGCTGTCGCTAACCGACACAAGATCAACGAAGTCATCATGGATGCCACGCACGGTCCACTGCGCACGATTCTCAACGCCCGTGAGTTGATCATTACGGCGGGTCTGGACGGTGTCACCGACGAGGATGCGCTGCTCCCCCATCCCCCACGCGAGCACGCCAGGATCAAGCTCGCCGTGATCGACTCGCCGCTGCTGTATGGCGTCGTTGATGGCATCAGCCTCAGCGTTGGTACCGGAAACCAGCGTCACCCGCTTGCCGCGCGCGTGCCACGCGAAGTACGCGTCGATCATCCGCTCGCGGGCTGCATCATTATGATCGACCCGCTCGACGTGACCGCGTTCCGTCAGCTCACCTGCAACCGCCATCGCATCCTCACGATCGCTCGCATGGCGCAGGCGCAGCGTCAGAGCCGCGTACTCGGGGTCACGGAACCGATGCACCGTATCGAGCTCAACTGCGGCATTTGCATGTCGGATCGCTGAACCCATCGCGCCGGAGTGTCCTACGGGCAGCGCCTGGTGCGGGTCCCCGACGAGCGCGAGCCCCACACCCTGTTCGATCGCGAGGTCAGCGAGGACGTTTGCGGTCAACAGGTCGATCATGCCCGCTTCATCGACCACGATCCGATCGCCAAACCGCAACACGTACTGCGTCGGCCCGCCATATGCGACACCCGTGCTGGGGTCGACCTCCCCCAGCCGCAGTCGTGTCCACGCCTTTCCGCCAGCCTCATCGGGACCCCACCGGTAGCCGTGGTCCGCGAGTAGCGCATGGATACTGGATGCCGCCGCCCCGACCTCGCGAGACGCCACTGTCGCCGCTTTCCGGGTGGGTGCGACCACGAGCATCCGCCGCTGCTGCGCCCGCAGCGCTGCGAACGCGGCACGCAACATCGTCGTCTTGCCTGTGCCGGCGGGGCCGGTGACTGTGACAAGCCCGTCAGTTCCGGCGATGGCGCAGGCGGCAACCCCTTGGGACGCATCCAGTGTCGAGATGTCTTCGTCGGGCGCCAACCCAAACAACTCATTCGGTAGGAGCGAGCGCCCCGGCTGGGCGAGCACGTCGAGGCGTCCGGCTAGGCGTATCTTCGTGCGGACTGTGTCGGTGGCCATGTAGGCCTTTACGTGCGCGGGCGGCACCTCCGCAACGAGCTGCCAAACGGCTTTCGCAGCGCGAGTTGTGATGTCGGCGATCACGGGTTCGATCTGGGAGCGCTCGGCAACGATGCCCGTCCGTGATAGTGCGCGTACCGCGCCGGCGCGGATGTCGAAGTCGCTGAATCGCCCGCCGCTTGAAGTCGATCTCTCGTCCGCGTCAACGACCGCCGCGGCAGCGAGCAGGTCCAGATCAAGTGCGCGCAGGTCTGTTGCAGCGACGGCGACAGGCGCCCGCGGGGCGATCAGGCTCGGATCGATTGCCGCGATCTCATCGCGGACGCGCGACTCCCATGCCATCTCTTCGAGGTCGGCGGGCTTGTTTGGTCGCGCTACCGCCCACGCGCGCCGGTCGACCTGTTGCAGCACCTCTGCGCTCGGCGCCGATCCCCCGTTTGCCTTCGACCACTCCGCGATCATGCGCGTGCGGTTCGCCTCGATCTGCGCCGATCGACGTGAGAGCGGGCGGACGGCGCGGGCGAGTTCAGTGATCTCTCCCGTGTCGTCGAGTGTGTACCCGTGGCGAGCGAGCGCGGCGATCCACGCGGGGTCTGTGCGGGCCGTGAGCTCCCCCTCGGCATTGACGACGGTGTGCAGCTTCATCGCGACCCGCGAGTCGACGTTCGACCATTTGCCGTCCGCGCCGAGCACCTTGATGTTCAGCCAGAGGTGGCGGTGGATATGCGGGTCGAGCGCTCTGGAACGGCGGTGCTGCAGCTCGACGACCTCGATGCGCGTGATCTCCTCGCGGACGAGCCCACCATGCCCGCGCCGCGCGTTGAGCTCGTTCTGCCAAGTGAGAAGGATGCGCTCCCGGAGCCGGTCTTGCAGTGCCTCGAACTCCGCGGCGAGCTCGGGATGCAGTAGCGCCGCGATGCTGTACGACTTCGGGTGATTGAGCGTCCCGTCGAGCACCAAGTCCGCATCAGGGCTCAGCCGCTGGTGGCCTCGCCCCTCCCCCGTAATCGGGTCGTGCCCGGTGAGCCAAACGCGAAGACCCCCAGCCGTCAGTTGGTCAGTAGTGATGACACCGTGCTCGACGACGAATCGAGAGACGGTTGAATCGGATGCCGCGCCATACGCCTCGAGCGCTTCGACGCCCGTCGGGTGGGGCATGTGTGCGTCGCACGTGCCCGAGAGGACGTACGAGATCGCGTGCCGAACACCTCGGGATTCGACGCCCCTCTTCCACCGCTCCAGACCTCCGCGCATGGCGCCAGAATAGGCTAGGTTTTCGGCCATATCCAGGACTTTTTGTGCGTTGCAGGTTTCTGAAGCAAAGCGGTTTCAAAGGACATCGTCCACTATGGGTGCCTGCGTGCATCGCATCTTTCTCTGCTCCGGTTCTCCTCCTTCCCCTCCTTCTCCTCGTCCTCCCTTCTCGGGCCGTGCTCCGTGACCGGCGTTGGTCCGTCGGGTAGCTAGGCCGGCGTTCGCATCAAACCCGGAGACGTTGGCAGAGCGTCACTCGTGGCCGAGGACTCGATGGATTTCGTGTGGCCGGTGTAAGTCGGTCTACTCGAAGCGACACGAAACCGACCAGGGAGACGCGCGATGTCGGAGTTGATCGATAGTTTGGACCCCATCGAGTGGGAGGGGACCCGCGACCGTGAGTTCCGTGTACGACCGCGTTACCGAAGCGATTGCTGAGGTCATGTTCGACTCGGTCCAAGCTGGGCGCCCCGTCTACACGCTGGCTGACGCCGAGACGATTAGCCGAGTGCTGGACGCTGCTGGAGTTGAAGATTCAACGCTTGAAGGCCTCTCGCAGGTGGTGAGATCGACCTTGCAACTAGACAACGCTGGCGTCTCCACGTTGCACTCGCAGGCGGAAGATGCACGACGCCATCAACGTCATCCGCTTGAAACCCCGCCCGCCCTCCCGTTGCTGGTCGTGCTTTCGATCGCGGCCGAGAAGATGCACGCCGACGGAAACCTTGCCGCGCACAACTACTACTCACGGCTTTACGGGATATTGGGCATTCCGGCGACGGAGTCGCACCGGTTCGAAAGGGACTACCGGCGCACCGCTGAACTGCTGTGGGGGTCCCTGAACTCCTGGCTTGAGGCTTGGGAGGGCGAGCGTGGAATCCCGACCGCCTACGCGGTCGGAGGCCACGCTTTCATCGGGCTGCCGATGTCTCAGGCGGTTGTTCGACAACACGATCGTGACGGCCTCCACGAGCTCTTTGCGATGGAGGGCATGACGCCGGGTCTGCGTATCTCCCCGGACGACATGAGCCGCGCGATGGATCCATATGCGACGGCCATGCCGAGCCTTCCCCTCAGTTCGCACCTTGCCCGTCTCTGGCGCCTTTCGACCGCCAGGGAGCGGATCGTCGAAGCTGCTTGTCTTGAACTCGAGGCATGGGATGGTTCCGGGATCGAACGCATCGCGGCTATGCGCCCCGTTGCCACCACACGCCTGCTCGCATTCCTTCGGACTTTTCCGCGCAAGTCGATGGAGTTCAACCTGATGCTTCCGTACCGCTCGGAAGGGCCAGATATCGCCCGATTCAATCTTGCTGACGGTGAGTCGATCGTTCCGACCGTCGCCGGGCCAGGTGGCTCAACGCGGCTCTCTGGCGTTGAGGGGGTTAGCGCGACATCGCTCGTAGCAGATCAACTGACGGGGAAGTTCGGGGATGATGACAGCCGTCCCTTCGGTCGCCGACCGACGCGAGTCGCTGCGCTCCGATGGGATGACCTCCAGGGGGCCTTTGTGGAGATCGAGCGCATCTCGCTCGGTGAGGACAGCATCGTCCTTGCGAGTTCGGATGCGCGCCAGCGGGTAGAGGCCCACCTCGCCGCGCACGCTCGGCCCGGATGGCAGGATCTCGCCGACCTGCCTGGAACACCGGAAGGGTGGCTGGTGTACCAACATGTCCAGATCGTCTCCGCCCCAACCGGACAGATGCATCCCGACCTGTTGCCCCTTGCTCCACGGGCACGCACGAGCCTGACGCTCCGAGGGGGATTCGTGCTCCCTGGACTGCTCCGCAAGTGGTCTGTGATGGAGCCCCCCGAGGCCGTTGCTCTCGCCGCTGGGGCGTCCTCAGTTAGTCTCCGCGTGTACCGCGGCACACGAATCGACCCTGCCGAGGTCATCGTCGAATCTGATCAACCCGGCGAACTTGCTGTTCTCCCGCTCCGGGACGGTGGCCTATCTGATGGCGAGTATGTTGTCGCGATGTTCGTCGACGATGCGGTCAAGCCGTCGTCGACGGCGCTGCTCCGTCTGCGATCGGCGCGTACACCACAGTTCAGGGTCGAGGACGTTGACATTCGCCTGGTCTACTCGCCGGACTATTCGCCACGCTGGCCGCTTACCGCCGGCCCTCCCGAATGGCCGAGTCATGTGAATGGCCCGAAGATCGTCGGCCTCGAGTCAGGTCGCGATGGAGACGCAACTCCCATGCGGGAGTTCGTTCCGCGGGCGCGAAGCGCCACCAAGGCAGCGCCGGTCAAGACTCGCGTGGGCATCCCAATGGCGAGCGACTCATGCCTCATTACGGGAATGCATCGATTCCTGCTGCCGCCGGTCCTACCCGGGCAAGCACCCACACGGAGTATCGATGGCGAGTGCACGACTTGCGGTCTTGTGCGTCGTTTCGCGGGTACGCCCTGGGCTGCGAAGAAGAAGGATCGCGGTGCCAAGACGATCCTTCTCCCCGAGATCCCGCCCGTGATCGAATCCGACGGCCCTGACTTCGAGGTTGCGTTCGATGCGCTCAATCACGTCGGGACGGGGTCGTTCGGGGTCTTCGAGCGAATCGCTGCCCAGGTGGAAGGATCGGGCCTGTTTGCCGACTCATTTCTCCGACGCCTCGAGGTCACCGGACACTTGGACGTGGCGAGAGACTGCCATTTTCAGGTGACCGAATGGGCAGTGAACACGTCCACGCTCGTTCCGACGGGTGCCGGGAAGTATGTGCTCGTCGGGTCACGCTCAAGCGCGTTACTGGACCACCTCACTGACCTATTCGGGAGGGCCGCCGTCGTAAGCACGAGCGTCGACGCCGAACTCGCCCGAGTTGAGGTTGTTGGTGACTTGCCGATCGCGACACTGGCTGAGGCCGGCGTCACAGTTCTCGAGAAATCTCCAGCGAGGGCCATCGCACAGGCGCTCCCTCCTCTTAGTGACGTGGGGAGATCGCTCAAGCGCGTCATTGTGCCGACATACAGGTCAGCGGAGTTTTGGGATACGGCCTCCGCGTCGTGGCACCCGACCGAGTCGCTTGCCAGGCTCGGCGCCTACAGGCTCAAAGACTTCGGTTCGACTTACGCGATCCGCACAGGTGGCGACATCGAAAGCGGGACGATCGGATTGGGCAACGCCCAGATTGTGAAGCACATCGCGAACATGTGGGCTGGCGACCCCCTGATCGGCTATCACTCTCGCAGTGGCTCGGTTGTCACGCCGCTCGGCGCGGATCTGCCGTCGTTGTACGGGCGTGCGCTCGCGCTTTGCTCCGGTCGAGCGCCGCGCGAGATCGTCAGTCACCGGATGCTGCAGTACTCCTCGGTGCCGCGATCAGTAGCGGATGTCATCTATGACCGCGTGAGTCGGTGAGCATCATGTCATTCCCGACCCCGGTAAAAATCGCTGATGATCTCCGCGATGCGTTCCTCCGCTACATCGACACCGCGTACGCTCTACAGGATCGGGCGCTCGCCGACGAGCGGCGACGTCTGCTGCTCGAGGGCCAGGGGAACCTGTTCGCACCGCTCATGCTCGAGCCCGTCTTGCCCTACGACGGAGTCGCCTCGGTGGTCGAAGCGGCGCGCCAGGCGGCAGTCGCAATCCGCGACCTCGGCGACGTCGTCAAGGCAGTCTTCGGCGTTACACCAGATGCGCTCGGCGACGTCAAGCTGCGCAAGCACCAGGCGGCCGCGATCGCAGCGCACTTTGCATCGGATATCAGGCACAACCCGGTGGTCACATCGGGCACCGGCTCGGGCAAGACGGAATCCTTCCTCATTCCGCTCCTGACCCGGATCACGGCCGAGAAGAGGTCATCTAGTTCGCTGGCACCGATTCACGACTGGTGGGATCTGAAGCGGCAGACTGACGGCTGGCGGCCGACAAGGACTGTGGGGGCAAACCAGGCGGCGGTCCGGTCGGTGATTCTCTATCCGACCAACGCGCTGGTTGAGGACCAGGTCGCGCGGCTGCGGCGAGCTGTGCGCGGGCTCCGACATCAAGAGTCACCGATTGATCTTTGGTTCGGCCGCTACACCGGAGCGACACCGGGCTCAGGCGGAGTGCCGACGGGAAAGGTGTCCGCGCCCGCGACCGCCGGGGCGGCCCGGGATATGCGTGAGCTGTCGCGGCTGAATGCACGTCTTGCCGAACTCGACGATCCGGACCTGATGGCCCAGTTCCAGGACCCCTACGCCGGCGAACTCATCACTCGCTGGGACATGATTGCCACGCCACCCGACGTGTTGGTCACAAACTACTCGATGCTCAACGTGATGCTTATGCGCGACGTAGAGGAGCCGATCTTCGAGTCCACTCGGTCTTGGCTCCAGCGATCGCCCGATCACGTTTTCACCCTTGTCGTCGATGAACTGCACCTATATCGCGGTAGCGCCGGGGCTGAAGTGGGCATGGTCGTTCGGAACTTGGCATCACGGCTCGGAATCGAGCCGTCGTCCGATCAGTTCAGGATCATCGCGACGAGCGCCTCCCTCCCTGGGGATGACTCGGGCCTGGAGTATCTGGAGCGCTTCTTTGGGGTCGACCGATCTTCTTTTCTGATTGAGCCGGGGCAGCCAAGAGCGCTGGTGTCGGGCACGAGGCCGACGGCGGTCGACGTGTTGAGCGTCGCCTCAGATGAACTCGCGGAAGCCGCGGCCAGCGGTCAATGGGCAGAGACTATCGCCGCTGCGTGCAGTGACACCGGCGACCGACGACCTAGGGCGACGCGCATCGACACGATTGCGACCCGCCTCTTCGGGGACGATCCGTCGGCGTTGCCGACGCTCGCAGCGATGCTTACCGGTCTCGCTGCCGCGTCGAAGCCCGCAATCCAGTTCCGCGGTCACGTGATGATGCGAGGGATGCGCGGGCTGTGGGCTTGCTCCGACCCGGCCTGCCCTGGCGGAACCGATTCAGAGCCTCGACGAGTTGGCCGGATGTATGACACCCCGCGGTCGACGTGCGCTGACTGTGGTGCGCGCGTGCTGGAACTCCTCTACTGCTTCGAGTGCGGCGATGTCAGCCTCGGCGGCTACGTCGTTGATCGACCTGATCGCACCGCTGTTGTGCTGTCCACTACGCCGGTCGCCCCTGGCGAGAACTCTGGCGACTTCGTGTATCGAAGGAATGATGACGAGTACCGGTGGCTCTGGCTTGGCTCGCCGGTGCCTCACGCGCCCACTCGGCACAAGCTTCCCGCCGACATGGACGAGAATCAGGCGACTATCGAGACCAACTTTGGGGCTGCGACGTGGGATCCCAAGCTCGGCTCGCTCGTTCTTGGGGACTCTTCCGGAGGTGTCCCAGCAGTCGTTCTCAGCCACAACGCTGCGAGCGTTGACGGTGGATGGGCGCTACCTGCGCTGCCGGAAACGTGTCCACGCTGCGGCGGACGTCAAGATAACCGCGATGCGGCGGTGTACTTCGCCGGCAATGTTCGCTCGCCGATCCGTGCACATACTTCAGGTCGGGCGCAGCTGAACCAGATGGCGGTGTCTCAGCTGTTCCGTAGCCTCGGGTCCGAGGCAGCGGAGTCGAGAACGATTGTCTTCACCGACAGCCGGGACGATTCTGCGCGCATCGCCGCCGGGATTGCACTCAACAACTTCCGCGATCAGATGAGACAGGTCGTCCGGCAATTGCTTCACGGGCGGGAAAACCCTGTGCCAATTCTGCGCTCACTCATTCGTGGCGAACTCGGCGGCGACGATCTTCAGCGCGCGGAGTGGTTGCGCGCCAGCCGTCGCGAGCTGTTCGACAAGCTTCGGTTGGAGAGTCTTGGAGCCGCCGACTCCGCGGATGTGGCAATGATTGCCGCGGCGGAACGCGAAACTGAATCCCTTCCTTGGGCGACACTGATTCACGACGCCGAGCGGGTGATGCTGGAGGCAGGTGTGAATCCAGCCGGAGCAGGTCCTTCGGTCGCGGAAAGTGAAGGCGATGCGCCTTGGTATCGCGCGTACGAGCCGCCCGTCCGTGGGGCCTGGGAGCCCTTGGCCGACACGATTGCGCGGCCGATCAGACAGGACCGTCGCCGCCTTACGGCGACCGCCGTCGCGGAGGCCGTCTTTGACCGAGCCTCGCGTGATCTGGAGTCGACCCGGCTTGGGTTCGTCCGCGCGCGCCCTCTGGCGCCTGACACCTGGGGCTTCTCGGCAGAAATCGCGGGAGACGTCGTCGCCAGTGTGATTCGTCTACTGGGAATCGCCAAGCGATTCGAGGGCGGGTACGCGGCCCGATCGAACTCGGCGCCGAAGGTCGTAGGGGCTTATCTGAAGCGAGTGGCCGCGAAGCATCAAGTTGACTGGCAAACGCTTGCATCGAACGTCGGAGAGTTCCTCCGGGAGAGCGGCATCGTCGATGAGACTTGGGCGCTCAGGACCCAGACAGGGCAGGACGCCCTAGAGCTCAGGACGCCAGGTGACAGGGTCTGGGTTTGCGACAATTGCGGGACGACGCACCTCCATCCCTCCGCTGGTGTCTGCACCAATGAGGAATGCCCAAACGGCGTTCTCCATGAGGATGCGTGGTCGGAGGAACTCGACTATTACGGATGGCTTGCCTCACAGCCGCTCAGGCGCATGAGAGTTGCTGAACTCACCGGTCAGACGCGGCTGGCCGAGCAGAGGACTCGGCAGCGATTGTTCAAGGGAGCGGTACTTCCGGCGCCCGCTGAGAGCGCACTCGCTGATCCTCTTGACCTGCTTTCGGTGACGACCACGATGGAGGTTGGTGTCGATATCGGCTCGCTCCGCGCTGTCGCGATGGCGAATATGCCACCGCAACGATTCAATTATCAGCAGCGAGTCGGCCGGGCTGGACGTTCAGGGCAGCCGTTCTCGTTCGCTGTAACTGTGTCGCGGGATCGAGCGCACGATGACTACTATTTCCACGCGCCGGAAAAGATGACTGCGGCTGATCCGCCACCACCGTTCATCGACCTATCGCGGCCTCGGATTGTCCGCCGGGTGATTGCGGCAGAGCTTCTCAGACGGGCTTTCCTCGCTGGGAAGAATCCGCCGCGACGGACCGGCGACAGCATCCACGGGACGTTTGGCTTGACGAATGAGTGGGCGCAGCGACGCGCGGATGTCGGGGCATGGCTCCAAGTATCGGATGACGTTCCGATTGTCTGCGAAAGGTTCAGCGCGTACACGGCGCTAGATGTTGCTGACCTCAAGAGGTGGGCGCGGAACGGTCTGGTCAGGGACATCGACGAAGCTGTAGGTAACCCCTATTTCCAGCACGTCGAACTCAGCGAGTTGCTCGCGAACGCGGGCGTTCTTCCGATGTTCGGGTTCCCAACCCGGGTGCGGCCGCTCTACTCAAAGCCGGTCCGCGGTAGGGCTGATACCGAAAAGCACATCGTCGCCAATCGCGACCTTCGGATGTCAATCACGGCATTCGCCCCGGGGGCGGTTGTCGTTAAAGATGGGGCGGAGCACCTCGCAGTGGGCTTCGCTGCTTACAACTTCGTCGGGACGAGCGCACGTGCGAAGGACCCTCTTGGCGTAGCGCTGCCGGTTCATCGCTGCGGCCAGTGCGGGAGCCTCGACACCCGTCCGACGGACGCGTCACTCAAGTGCTCGGTATGCGGCGAGGAGATGAGAGCGTTTTCGCTTCACCAACCCGAGGGCTATCGGACGATCTACAGTCAGCCGGACTACGACGACTCGCACATCACGCCGATGTATGCGGGTTATTCCGAGCTTTCGACGAACACCGAGCTTGGGCAAGAGGTGAGGCTTCACGGGGTATCGATCCGACTCCTCGAGCAGGCTGAAGTCGTCGCGGTGAACGACAACAACCGGAAGCTTTTCGATCTGAGCCGTCTGCTGGACGGAACAGTGATCGCTCAGAATCGGGAGCTCTATCGGCGGCCGCTGCCCGACTTCATGCGGACGGGCGGGCAAGCCCTCGAGCCGGCGGCGATCGGTGAAGTCCGCCGCACCGACGTGCTGCTGCTCGGCCTTGATGGGCTGGCGCTGCCTGATGGTGCGGTCGCCACCCTGCCCTGGGCATGCCCCGCGGGCAAGGGCGCGTTGCTTTCCTTCGCCGAGCTGCTGCGCAACGCTGCCAAGGACTATCTGGATATCGAGCAGTCCGAACTGGAGGTCGGGCTCCAACCGACACGCAGTGGCACCACCGTCTCGGCGAGAGTGTTCCTTGCCGACGCTCTTGATAATGGAGCGGGGTATGCCCTCGAACTCGGAAACAGCTCGACGTTTGAGACGCTCCTGAACTCAATCCGGGAAGCGACGGGTTGGAGATTGCGCGAAAACCCGCACGGCGCAGCCTGCACGTCTTCATGCCCGGGATGCCTCCGCAACTATGAGAACCGCTTCAACCATTGGGCGCTCGACTGGCGACTCGGGCTCGACGTTGTGGACCTCGTGCTCGGCCGCAGCCTTGACCTGTCCCACTGGACTGAGCGCACCGACGCTCTGATGAAGAGCTTCGCTGGTGGCTACGGTCCGCACCTTCGGATCGAACAGGACACCGTAAACGGGCTGCCAGCGCTCGTTTCTCCCGAAGGCCGCGGCGCAGCTGTCATCATCGGCCATCCGCTGTGGCAGCATGACGAAGCACACTGGAATCCCGCGGTTCGGCATGCCGTAGCCGAGATGCGTGGCCGCCGTCTGTCCCACGTCACCGTGTCAGATGTATATGTTCTCGACCGAACCCCGATCAAGCTGTTCAACGCGTTGCTTAAGGGCGTTTGAAGGGCCGGACCGCAATCCGGCGGATCGTACGTCTCTCGACCGAAACCAGTGCGAGTCAGTGAGCTTGCGCGATCGCGACGGCTCGGGCCCACTCTTGAAGCGTCGGAACGGTCACCTCTATTTCCCGCAATCTCGCTAGATAGTCGGTGGCGAAAGTGTCAATCGCATTTGGTAGCGAAAGCTTGGCCCAGAGGAACGACTCTGCAAGCAGTTCCGGGGCCGACGTGAACGCGGCAATCTGTGTACTTCGGCCGCGACTGTTGTTGACGGCGACGTGGGGGCCCAGCTCGATTTGTAGGGGCGCGTCCACGAACATGATGGCCCGGCCGAGACCAGCCGACTCGCAGGCTTCAGCGAAGGACGAGAGATCGGACGCGCTAACGGGCTTGCCTCTGACCTCCATCGCAACTGCCACCTCTCCTCCAACGACAGCGTGGACATCGCCGGGGAAATCGCGCGACGGATCGTTGATCCGCCGGGTCCGGACACTTTCATACAGCAGGCCGAGACAAGCGGCCGCGAAGGCCTGAAGTCGGTGAGGTCGATCCGGGGCGTCGAAACGTAGGAAGTCCTCAACCGCGATTTGTGCCCCGCTAGCTGTGAGTCCGTTGGCCTTGATGGCAACGCTCCTCGAAACCGCGCTAACGGCCAAGGCTTCCCGCAAGAATGCGGCAAGTGCCTCGAGGGCGCCGGCCTGGTCGAGCATGTTGGCCTTCTGTGCTACGTCGACGAAGTATTCACGGTCGGCTGGGTGCCGTACCCGGTCAAGTTGATCGATGCGCTCGTACCGAAAGAACGGCTGGTTGTTCATCGGTTCCCGACCCGTGTTTCGAATCGAGAAGCGGTGCTCGGCCGCGGCGGGAACGATGATCTTGTGGCATAGGCCGCGCGCGCTGTAGGCGCTGGGGTTGCCCTCATCTGCCTTGAGGCTCATCGTGTCGACGGTGTCGTCTGTCGCCTTCGCGAGGAGGAGGGTGGCGAATGCGGGCGTCCAGGTTTTCGCGTGGAGATCGAATACCGCCCGCGCATGGCTTCGCCATTCCACGGGAAGCCGCATATCGCTTCTTGCGAGTGCGAGCGCTTCGAGCAGAACTTGCTCAGCGGCCTGATAGTCGAAGCTCATTGGTGAAGGGCCCTCCTCGGCCCACTCGGAGCGTTAGCTGATCAGAACTGCATCGCTCGTAGACCGGACGAGCCGGTCGTCGCTGTCTGTCTCGGCATCAATATATCCGAGCTGCAGCGTCAGTGCTCGAAGCACGGCTTTTCCGAGTTCGAGCGGGACTGCATTCCCAAGCTGACGCTGAACATCAGCTCGGCGCCCGATGAGGCGGAAGTTGTCGGGAAAGGTCATCAGCCGCAGAAGTTCTGGAACACGCAGCCGACGGGCTCGCAGCTCACCCTCCGCGTTGGGGAGGTTTTCCCAGTGGAAAGGCCCCACATACGGCCCCGGCTGCGCTTGCAGTGTGGAACTCGGCTTTTGGGGCGCGAGCCGCAACAGAAACGTCCAGTAGCGGGAACGCCATTCGAACTCATTCCGTCCGCCGAAACGAGAGGTATGCCACAGGTAGTTCTGCCCGCCGGGCACTTCAGCGGCGAGCTCGCCGTACTTGCCCTCGACCAACTCTCCCATTTCTGCGGTGGTTTCGAGCCCAGCGAACGCCTGCTCGGCCGTGACGTGGGGCACCTTCGAGGTGTCCCACGTCCGCGTCGTCTCACTGGGGCCAGCGTGAGTTGGTTCTGGGAAGTGAAACGCTCGACCGTCGCGACGGCCCACGATGAACACACGCTTACGAAGTTGTGGCACGCCGAAGTCCGCGGCGAGGAGTGTCTTCCATTGTGGGTTGTAGCCAAGCTCGGCCAACGCGGCCAGCAGCTGCGTGAAGTGCTTCTCGTGGGTCTTGTAGGTCAGCGCTTGCACGTTCTCGAGCACGAAAGCTTCGGGACGGGCCTGAGCAATCACGCGGACATACTCTTCGAGCAGGGACGCATTGGGGTCTCGGGACTCGCGCTTCTCGGCAAGCCAGAACCCCGACTTAGAGAACGGCGTGCACGGTGGTCCGCCGACGACGAGGGCCGCGTCACCCTCAGACAGGGACCCGATGCGCAGGAGTTCCGACGTGGGCGTATCCCGGATATCGCCAGGCCAAGTAGCCGTCTCTGGCAGATTGAGAGCGAGCGTGTCAAGCGCCTGTGCGGAATAGTCAGTCGCGACTGCGACCCGGAAGGGACCGGCCGAGGGAACAACCGGCGACAGGAGCGGCGCGTCAGCAACGCGCTCAACCGCAAGATCCAACCCGCCCGCTCCGGAGAAAAGGCTGATGACCGGTATCTTCGAGCCAATTGATGGAGTGATGGCTGGCAAGTCAACGGGCATGAAGTCATCGTATAGCGCCCCCACCGACACGGCCCTGACCTAGCAGCCAGTGTCCAGAACTTCCATGGTCTGGCGAGTGTCGGGGGCGCGCGAGTTCTAGACAGTTTTCGGCGCCTGTAATCCAATTGTCATCGCAACGAAGGCTGATTCTCGGACAGTAGCAGGCTGGCGAGTAGGTCCGCGGGTGTGCGATCGCCGAGGGTCATTCGTGGTGGACGATGCGGCCGCTCATCGCGGCGGCGACGGCTTGGTCGCCGAACACCCCACCCCAGCCAGAGAGCGGAAGGTTCGAGGTGAGAATCAGCGTCGCGTGTTCGCAACGAGACGACACCAGCTCGAAGAAGAGGTTCGCAGCGCCTGCCCGAATGGGATAGCCGACTTTCTCGACGATCATCCCCCCGCGACGGCGGAGCGGGGGGAGCTCACGAGGAGGGCACCCGCGGGGCATTGCTACCGATCAGGCGGGACGGCAGTGATGAGATCTTGAGCGCGGGTAGCCGGTCGTGGACGCATCGCGGATTGCACGTGCTTGAAGTTGAGCTTCCACAGCCATTCGAGCGACTCATCACTCGGATACGCACGTAACAGCGACAGGTTGCGTCGCGTGACGCCGATGCTGGTCAGGTCCACACCTGAGCGAGCGGTGACGCGACCTTCGTTCGGGTGGACTCGCCACAGACCGAAGTCCAGCGCGAGATGGTGATTGGCGCACAGCACAAGCCCGTTCTCCGGCTCGTCGGTTCCATTCGCGAACTTCGGACGCAGGTGGGCGGAAGCCAGTAGAGGACGAGCGCTAATCTCGCAGACGGCGCAGCGCGGCCCGTACCGCTCCATCACTTTGAATGCGAACCGCCGTTCATTCGTTTGGGAAGCGATCCGCCTCGCGAGCCACTCTGGGGCCGATTCCGGGGAGGCGAGAGCCAGGCGCATCGGGCCGAGGATCGGCTGTGGCACAAATGCGAGCAAGAATTCTTTCGCCTCGTCGTTACACGCTTCGACATAGGCGAGGCGCACCTCGCGCGTGGGGGCATCTTTGTGTCCGCTGACGACGAAGATCGGCAGACCGAGACGCATCGCGGTGCGGGTTGCCTCGATCTCAAGTTCGTCGTGCCCCTTCCGCTCGGTTTCAGGGAACTTGTAGATCAGGCCGGTGTCACTGAGACGGTCCGCGTAGCTCGACCCGTCGTGCCGGACTCCAATCGTGATGCCGGAGGGGACCGCGGTCGAGGCTGTGTGCTGCTTGTCGACCCAAACCCCACGAAACCCGCTGTAGATGCCCAGCGATCGGATCGTGGACGCCGGCGCGATTGAGTTGGGGTGCGCCTCAGACAAGCTGCGCCATCTGGACGCGCGCCACAGCAGTTGCTGCTCAAACGTGCTTGTAGACACGAACTCCCCGTTCCCCGGCGCCCACGGCCGATGATAAGGCCTCTTCGACTCTCCGCGCGGAGCGGGTTGCCCACGACCGGGCAAGGACGCGGTGCGCCTGCAAGAAGCTCAGACTTCTCCCTCGCTAGGCTCACGAGTGGGACAATCCAAGCGCGAGGAAGCATGCACGTACAAGAGATCCGACTTCAGCAGGTCCTCGAAGGCGCGAAGCAATACCGCGTGCCGCTGTACCAGCGGACGTACTCCTGGAGCCCGAAGCAGCTAGGCCGATTGTGGAGTGACGTCGTGGATCTGGCTGATGCGCGCGTCGATGATCCTCGCGCTACCCACTTCACCGGCTCTCTCGTTCTTTCCACGGGCGGTGTAGGCCCGGGCGGCTCGGAGTTCCTGGTCGTCGACGGTCAGCAGCGTCTCACGACGCTCTCGGTTCTGATTGCCGCGATACGCGACCACATCGCAAAGAACGAGCCGGATGCTCCTCAGAAGGTGGCGCGCCTCCACGAGACATATCTCACCGACCGCTTCAAGCACGGTGACGATCGGTTGAAGCTCCTCCCCACACAGGCGGATCGAACGGCGTTCAGGGCTATCGTCGACAATGCGGTTCTGGATGGAATGCACTCCGGCGTCATCGACGCCTATCGCTTCTTCCGAATGCGCCTCGTCGAGGCCGATGACCCCGACGACCCACACGACATCGACCGCGTCGCAGCAGCGCTCCTCGACGGACTCGTGTTCGTGGCCATCACCGCCGGCCATGACGATAACGTCTACAGGATTTTCGAGTCGCTCAACAACACGGGGATGAAGCTCACCCAGGGCGACCTGCTGCGCAACTACATCTTCATGCGACTCGGTTCTCGCGGCGAGGACGTGTACACCGCGGTGTGGCTTCCGATGCAAACGCTGCTCACCTCCGGCGACCTCGAGGCACTGTTCTGGATGGACATCACGTGGTCTATGCCCGAGGCGAAGCAGGGTGACATCTATGCACTGCAAGAGGCGCGCCTCTCTCGCCTGACTGATGAACAGGTCGAGGCCGAGGTCCGCCGGTACGCCCGGCTCGCCGGACTCGTAGCGCAGCTTCGGAATCCCGAGCAATGCCACGACCCCGAGCTCTGCGAGCGTCTGGCGCGCCTGAATGAATGGGGGTCCACGGCGGCCGACCCGCTCATGCTTCGAATACTGAGTCTTCAGGACTCTGGTCAATCCGCTGAAGGTGAAGCCGCCAAGGCGCTCGCCGTTCTCGAGTCCTACTTCGTCCGACGCTTGCTCATCAATGCTCCAAGCGGGGCGCTCTCCCGGATTCTCCTCCGCGCGGCTGGCGAGCTGGACGCCACTGATCTCGCGGCGTCACTTCACCGATACCTGTCCACTGGTAGGAAGTTCTATGCGACTGATCGCCAAGTCGCGGATGCAGTCGTCACGAAGCCGTTCTACTACTCGGGTCGCCCCACTCAACGGAAGACTCTGCTGACTTGGCTCGAGCGGATCAACGCGGGGAAGGAGCCTGCGTCGCTTGACGGCGCCACAATCGAGCACGTCATGCCGCAGACGCTGACCGACGCGTGGCGCGACAGTCTGTCGCTCGATCTCGGTGAGTTTGCGACGGTCGACGACCTGCACGAGGCTTACCTCCACACTCTCGCCAACCTGACGTTGACTGGGTACAACTCCGAGCTGAGCAACGCACCGTTCACAGCCAAACGAGCGCTTCTCGCCGAGAGCAATATCGCGCTGAACAAGCCAATTGCGGCAGAGGAGACATGGGGTCGACAGCAGATCCTCGGCCGCGGAGCTGCACTAGCCGAGAGCGTGCGGACTACGTGGGTCGCACCGCTCGCCGAAACCGATGTCGTGGAGTCGGGTGTGGCTTGGAAACTGGCAACCGAGGTGATCGAGTCCATCCCCGAAGGACGCTGGACAACGTACGGCAACGTCGCGACCATCGCGGGCACTCACCCGGTTCCACTTGGAGTGTTCCTCGGAAAGAACCCTGTCGCCAACGCGTGGCGCGTTCTGCAGGCGGCGGGAACCATCTCGCCCGGCTTCCGATGGACGCCGGGCAGCCCGAACGAGGGTCGCGACCCGAAGGACGTCTTGATCGAGGAAGGGATCGAGTTCGGCGCAGACGGACGAGCCGACGCTGAAAGCAAGCTCGAGGTCGCGGACCTTGCCGGTCTCCTCGGCGTTGAAATCGACGCAAATTCTGCAGGCGGTGAGTTCGACGATTCCGACGAGCGTGAGAGCGCCTATTTGGCACAGATGGCGGGAAGGTACACCCCGGCGACGATCCATGGGGTGATCGAAGTACTGCGAGCTTGGCGCGGCCTCGGGGGTTATGTCACCTTCGGGGCCTCAACCGACATCGGCGCGTTCCTGCATGTGCGAGAACCGGGTTCGGCATCACACGTCTGGCCGCTGGTCATATATAGCTACGGAAGCGTCGAGGTCGTTTTTCAGTGGCTCGCGAGTCGGCCGCCTTTCGATGACGCGCGCATGCGCGACGAATTCCGGAGTCGACTGAACCAGGCGCGAGGCGTCGCCATCGACAACTCGAAGCTAAAAGTCCGACCGACGTTCTCGGTCGATGTCCTCGCAGACGTCAACGACCGTCAACGGGTCATCGACGCACTCGAGTGGTTCATGGAGGTGATGGGCGAGCATGATCGCCTCGTACAAACAGACACCGCGGGCGCGCTTGGCACGATCCACTTCACGCTCGACGGTGAGGAGCGCCAGCTCTCGCGGGAGATAGTGATCGAGCGGCTTCAGGGGCACGCTCCGGGAAACGTTCTGACTTACTGGGTCGACGTGGATGGCGTCCGCTGGCCAGTCAAGCAAGTGTTTGCGATCGCACTCGGCATCGAATCGAGGCAATTCCAGTCCTGGGACGCGCGTCGGCGACTCGAGACTCTCGGATTCGAAATCGGCCGCAACTGACGCGAGAACTTTGTACCCAGTCGACCTGCGTTGTCTCGTACTCATTCTTACTCCGACAATCAGACATCAAGCGGTCGGGTGCGGCGCAGTGCTCGTCGTCGAACGGCTGCTAAGCGGAGCGCGCCAGCGCGGAGTCTGCAAGGAGTGAGCGCCGAGAACGGAGGCGCGACCGATCGCTACACTCTCGGCGTCGGAGGAGGCGCCCATCAACCCGACATCAGTTGCGACGTATTGCTTCATCTATCCACATCTCACCTCGGTCGCGTTGACGACGGCTCATCTGTGTCCGACACTGGCCGAATACGGACCCTGAAGCCGGCACGAGCGGAGGTCGAGATGGGCTACATCACCCCGTATGAGACGGCGAAGGGCCGTCGCTATCGCGTGCGCTATCGCAAGCCGGATCGCACCGAGGCGGAGAAGCGCGGGTTCACGACGATGCGCGAAGCGAAGCTGTACCTCTCCATGGTCACGGTGTCGAAATCGAAGGGCGAGTACATCGATCCGTCCTCATCCCGGGTTCCGGTCCGGATGTTCGCGGACAGCTGGCTGAAATCGAAGCAGCCGCCGATGTCGAAGCCGTCGTATTACGCGACGCTCGAGCAGGCGTGGAAGAACCACGTCGCGCCGGTGTGGGCCGATCGGGAGATCTCGTCGATCCGGCGCTCAGAAGTTCAGGATTGGGTGTCAGATCTCGCGACGAGGAAGTCGCGGACGGTGGTCCTTCGCGCGCTGGGGGCTCTGGCCGGCATCCTTGACGTTGCGATCGACGATCGACGCCTCGCGAGCAATCCGGCCCGCAACGTCCGCAATCTTCCGCGGCACGGTCCGGGCAAGCGCCGCATCTATCTCACACATGACCAGGTGGCGACGCTGGCGGCGTGCTCGGCACATCCGACACTCGTCCTCACCCTCGCTTACTGCGGTCTGCGGTGGGGTGAGGCGACGGGGCTGCGGGTGCGGAGCGTGAACCGGCTGCGTCGACGCTTCGTTATCGAGGAGAACGCGGTCATGATCGCCTACGAGATCCACGTCGGCACACCCAAGACGCAGGAGCGCCGTTCGGTCCCCTTCCCCGCGCGTCTCGCCCCGATGATCGAGCAGGCGTGTGCCGGCAAGGGCCCGGAGGGACTGCTGTTCGGCGACGGTGTCAATCACATGCGCAACTCGGGCGACAAGGGATGGTTCGCGAATGCGGTTCGGCGGGCGCAGGAGTTCGATCCATCGATTCCGAGACTGACCCCTCACGACCTCCGTCACACTGCCGCATCGCTCGCGATCAGCTCGGGCGCGAATGTGAAAGCTGTGCAGCGGATGCTCGGCCACGCGTCGGCGGCGATGACACTCGACACGTACGCCGATCTCTTCGAGGACGATCTGGACGAAGTCGCAACGCGACTGAATGCGCAGATGCCGTTGGTGGCTCTTCCGTCGGGTCCGCAGACCCGATACGCGCGACCGCATTGATCGGCCGAGCACGAACTCAATCCCACCGATTGCCGATCGCAGTCATCGAGGATGGACGCCTCGAGCCGGAATTGGGAGCAGGGCGCGCTCCAGCTTGTGGCCGGGGGCGCCAGCCACTGGCACCTAGATCGCTGGCAGGATCTGCTCAGCGACCAAAACCCAGTCCTTCGATGAGGGAGCGGACGACAAGGTTCGGTCGATTGGCCGTGGCGGCTTGTTGCCGGTGACCCTCTCGAGGCTCTCGGTGCGACTCGGACCGGGACCACTTCTGGTATGAGTGGCGGCCTTGGACCTCACTTCATTGTTTCTCCTGGTCAAGATGCCCGCTACCGCGGCCATCGCAGTCTTGAACGCCTGATACTCGCGATGACCCTCGGACGGCCCGTGAGTATCGGACCTCCACCAATTAAGTGGCCGGTCATCGCGTATCGCGTATCTCAACTCCTTGAATGACATCCGGAGACACCAAAGCGCTGCTTCCTGGTGACGGTCAAGATCGTGCTCAAGCGCGATGCGAATTAGAAGCGATTCGCATCGACCTTCAGCAGATGCGGCAAGTCCGACGATCTCACTTCTCCGGTTATCGGACAGAGGTTGCCCGTGGTTCCCATATCGCGAATGAAACTCCCACAGCTTCCACGCCGCGAACAGATCGCCGTGAGCCTGGTAGAGGGCGGTGGCCGCGGCGAGATCTCGTTCCGTACGTGCGTCATCTTCGGCTCGGCGCCGCTCAAATCGGCCGATCACGAAGAGGGCGAACAATGCCACGACCACAGCAACTACGACGCCCGAAAGGATGTCGCCGACGACCGCCTTCCAGAACTCCATGGTCAAGATGATCGCATAGCGCGGACTACCACCACTCCGCCTGCCGCGCCGATATCGGGCGTCCCTCGGGTCCAGCTCGGGTCAGACGTGAAGTCCGCGTAGCTGACGCTCGGGGCACGCGTCGACGGCGAGGACTCTGGACCCGTGTGCCGATGTCTTCGCCGGCGATTTTGAATGTCCTCGCGACGAGACTGATCGACCAAACGCCGTGGCTGACGCCTGCCCTCGGTTCGCGAGCTCGCTACGCCCGACCTCGACGACTGAAGTAACTGCGGAGAGCAGATTGCTCACTTTTCGACGGGGCAGGATCCCGTGCGAAACGCTTCATTTCGGCCCTCCAAGACGCCGCACGAAGGGCCTTGAAGTGGCTTGTCGGCGCGCCCAAATTTGAGAAATGCGGGCAAAAAACGGGCAAAAGCGCGATTTCTGTGGTCTAACCACAGAAGGAATCCCTGGTCAGAAGCAAAAAAAGACTGTGCCCCTGGAGGGACTCGAACCCCCAACCGTTTCCTTAGGACGGAACTGCTCTTCCATTGAGCTACAGAGGCTGGCGGCTCCAGTGTACCCAGAGGCAAACCAGCCCCACCGCTTGCAGGAGCCGCGGGCGACCTCGGAAGGAAGGAATCCGCGGCCCGAGATTGAGACTGCGCTACGTCGACGAGGCCGACATCGTCCCCTGACGCCGCTGCTTCGCCCGCGCCCCCAACCACCGTGCCAGCCGAACGATCGCGGAAATGACGATCGTCACCAGACCGCTGATGAAGAGCACCGCGTACATGATCGACAACGCTGAGCCCCAGCTCGTATTCACGTCCATGATGGGAAACCACAGAATCATCGCGACGAAGCTCAGGACGAGCTGCAGCACACCCCAGAACATCCCGTTGGTCGCGAGGTGACGGATGCCACCCGTCGTCCGAGCGCCCTGGAACGGCACACGAGACTCCACCATCTCCACGTCGATGAGCGGGTGGCGCACACGAAATGACACCGGTTCAGCGACGACCAGTTCGGTCGAGAACACTCGTCGCCCACCGATAGGCGCAGGACGGAAGAACACCCGGTTCTCGCCCTCGCGCTCGAACACACCGAGATACGTCGGCTCGTCGTCGGCATCATGGGCCTCGAGGATGGGCGATCCGAACTGGAAGACGATCGGCCGATCGCCGTCGAAGTTCTTGGACGAGACATCCGCGCGTCCGCTCGACCACATCTGAAGCGTCACCTGCATGGGCCAACCGGGCGGGGCGCTGGTCCGCGGCGTGGCCGGGCCCGGCTGTTGCGGTACCGGATGCAGCGGGCGCACGCCGAGGAAGTACGAGACTCGCCGCTTCGGGTGAGTAGCCCGATGGATGGCGACCGGCACCGCGATCGTCGCAAGCAGACCGATCACAGCGAGAACGACGTCGTCCATGACTCATGATGACGTCGACTTCGGGTCGATGGCTAGAGGTTCAGCCCAGGGCGGTGAAGCGGGCGGTCGCGCCGCGAAAACGCGCTCACGTCATATCGACCACGAGGGCTCGGGGAGGAACCAGGCGGCTTCTCTGACCGGCTGTCGGAGAGCCGACGGTGGACGACGCCGTGATCGCCGCATGGGCGGAACAGTCCCCCCACCTGCGCCCAGACCCGCGCGGGGACGGACGAGCCCGACGACACTCGACCATGCGCATCGGCGACCCGATCACGACTGATCGGCGGGTACGAGGGGATGGCGATCGGCTTGCGACTACGCGGCGTCTGCATGGCTCTGACATTCGATACAGGCCGCAGCGTGGGGAAGCACCTCGAGCCGGCCGGGGGCGATGGGGCGCCCGCACCGGGTGCAGAGTCCGTAGGTCCCGCGAGTGATGCGATTGAGCGCGGCGGTGATCTGCTCGATCACCGCGCGGTGGGATGCCGCGGTTTGGAACGCGACGGGATCCACGGTCGGCAGCGCATAGGGCTGGAGCGCCTGAAGGGTTGCGAGGCGCTCCTCGAGTTGTCGCTCGAGTGCGCGCTGCACGTCGGCGAGCGCAAGACTCGGCGGAGTGGATGTGGTCATGGTGTCCTCCTGGATACGAAAAACGCGCCGCAGATGCGACGCGCTGATGGGTGTGAAGCCGTTTCTGTGTGCGGCTGTCACGGGGGCGCGGCGCGAGACGTGAAGGTGACGATCAGTCCCCTCACGACGTCCCGCCGGGGCGGGAGCACCTCGTGGCGCGCGCCCGCAATCTCGACCGCGGCGGTCACCACGGAGGCGTCTGAGAGACGCTCGATGCGGTGCCGATGGGCCATGTCGGTCATGCCCATCACCATAGCCCGGTTCCTAGAAAAGGCAAGTCAGCGGTATTTTTCTAGCCTCAGCGGCTCAGCGCGCAAACGTCACGTGCACGGTTCCGCTCTCCGACACCTGCGAACGAACCGCGTGCGTCTGATCGAGCCCGCGCAGCCGCTCCCACACCGGGTTTCCGCGCCCCAGCACGACGGGCGCGATCGCGACGTGCAGGTCGTCCACCAGCCCCGCCTGCAAGAACGCGCGCGCGGTGCGGATACCGCCCCCGACCCGCACGTCCAAGTCGCCGGCGTCGGCCGTCGCCTCGTCGAGCACCGCCTCGAGGGATCCTGAGCGGAAGTGGAAGACCGTGCCGTTCGCCATCTCGATGGACGGACGCTGGTCGGCGTGGGTCAGCACGTAGACGGGGTAACCGAAGGGCGGCTCGTCCCCCCACCACCCCCTCCACTCGGGGTCGTCGGGGTTCGCGTGCAGACCGAACATTGCCGCGCCCAGCCGCGAGGGTATCGGCAGCGGCGTGGTCGAGTCTCGACACCGAGAACCGGCCGCGACGCAAGCCCGTGTCGCAGCATCCCGCGATGGCGCACACTTGACCCATGTGGTGGAGCTTTCTGAAGGCGATCAAGAACCGTGAGCACAAGGTCGCCCCGACGACGTGGGTGGTCGGCCTCGCCGCACTCGTCTATACCGTCGTGCCGATCGACCTGATCCCCGAACTCGTGCTCGGGCCGCTCGGCTTCGCCGACGACCTCGGCATGTGGGCCATCTTCGCCGCGCTGTTCGCGCGCGAGCACGGCCGATGGAGGGCCGAGGTCAAGGCCGGCAAGAAGTCCCACACCCACTCCCCATGACGAAGCGCACGATGAGCCTTCCGAAGCGCACCGACCGACTCGTGCTCGACGCTCTGGCGTCGAGTGACCGAGACGCGTTCGTCGCGTATCGGCAGGTGCCCGACGTGGCGCGGTGGCAGTCGTGGACTCCCGACTACAGCACCGCCGACGCCGATGACCTCATCGCCGAGCAGCCGTCGCAGATCGAGCTGGGGTCGGGCAACTGGATCCAGATCGCCATCCGGGATGCCGCAACCGGCGAGCTGCTCGGAGACGTCGCCGTGCACTCACTCGCCGACCAGCCCGACACCTACGAGCTCGGGGTGACGCTCATGCCGACGTCGCAGGGGCGCGGCGTCGCGACCGAAGCGCTCTGCGCGATGGTCGACATGCTGTTCAGCGAGTACGGCGCCCACCGGGTGTTCGCGATCACCGACGCACGCAACGAGCCGGTCGCGCGGCTGTTCACGCGCCTGGGCTTCCGGCACGAAGGACGCAACGTCGACGCCGACTGGTTCAAAGGCGAGTGGACGACGATCGACACATGGGCGCTGCTCGCGCGCGAGCGGTGAGTGGGACGGATCCACTCAGGGTTTGGATGCCGGCACCGCGCCGCGCCAGGTGGTGATCGCTCGGCGCGTGTCGTCGCTGATGTCGGCGGTGCGGAGCCATTCATCCAGATCGAGCCGGTCGTAGACGCTGCGAAACGCTGACTCGGCTGTGTGCCCGTGGCGGGTGAGGATCGCGTGGCGCTCGTCGACGTGGAACGTGCGGGCGTGCAGGGCAGTCATCGCCTCGGCGTTCGTGAACGATTGCAGATAGTCGGCCAGGGCGGCATCCGTCGTGACGTCGAGCGCGCGCAGCAGGACGGCGGCGATAAGGCCCGTGCGGTCCCAGCCGGCGCCGCAGTGGAACAGCACGGCGCCCTCGTCGGCGCGCGCGATCGCGGCGAGCGCCTCGCTGAGCCGGTGGGGCAGGTCGCGCATGTGATCGAGATAGTAGAGAGGCGTGCCCCATCGTCCGTCGGCTTCGATCGGCTCCCAGAAGTGCCGTTCGTCGCCGTCGAGGTCGACGACCACGAGGTCGATGTCGTCCGGAACCCCGCCCGAGCGCTCGTCCGGTCGGCGCAGGTCGATGACCGTGCGTACGCCGTGGTCGCGGAGCGCGTCCCAGCCGCGGGGAGTGACGCGGTCGAGCACTTCGGCGCGCACGAACACACCGTGCGGTGTCGTGGAACCGTCCGCGCGCTCGAGGCCGCCGAGATCTCGGGCGTTCGCGAGCCCGTCGATCGTCACGTCGCAATGGGCCATCGGTCGAGTCTGGCACAGCGAGTCATGAGGCCACGGGTTGTGGTCGGCTCGGGCGTGGCACGGGCGTGAGGCAGGCGCAGGGTGGGCCCGCTCTCGCATGGCTCGTCGAGACTCAGTGAAAGGGGGCGAAGCATCGCGCTGGCACCTGGTCACCGAAGTCGAATCAGCGTCGCTCACGCACAGGGGCTTGCAGGGTGACGTCTCCCGCCACACCGTTGACCTGCCGATACACTCCGAAGCTGGTCAGGTGCCGCTTCTCCAACTCGGCGTCGAGGAGAACCCACGCATCCGCGATGCTCTCGGGGGCGACATCGAACGTGACCGTTACGCCTTCGGAGGCCTCCGGTGTGACGATTCTTTCCGCCGTCCCTGAATCGGGGCGCTCAACGGTCCCAGCCGAGACGATGATCTGGTCATCGCGCCTACCGTCGTACAGCAGCACGAGCTCTCCGTCAGCCACCGGCAGACGACCGCACAGGTCACCGACGGCGAGGCCGATCTCAGTCTCGTCGAGGACGGAGGCGCTAAGTCCCCAGAGAGTAAGGCTGGGCAGGGCGGTAAGGGACAGATTCATCATGACCTCCATGGACTTGCTCCGGATAGCGTCCAGGCGGTGCTGGACGTGGACCAGACGTGTCGAGGCATCGGTGATCTGCTGCTGCAGAACATCCACCTGGTGGATCAGGAGCGACTCCAGCTCGGACTGCCCTATCCGCGGATCCAGTAGTTGCCCGATCTCGGCCAAGCCGAACCCGAGCGCGCGTAGCTCCGTGATGGCTCGCACGCGCCCCAGTTGGCTGTCCTGGAAGCGCCGATAGCCGGTCACGGGATCGGTGACAGCTGGGGTCAGCAGCCCCTCGCTCTCCCAGTGCCGCAGCATGCGCCGCGAAACACCGGTGCTGTGCGCGATCTCTCCAATGCTCAACATGTCACCCCCACCAGACCGCATCACACAGTGTCAAGGTCAATGATTCCCGAGGAAGCTGCGACCAACGTGTCCGTCCTACGGGCTAGTGACTGTGCAGAACGGCCCAGGCGATGAGGCTGTCGATGCGACGGATATCGGCGCCTTTGGTCAGCTTGACCTTGATGTGTCCGGCCTTCGTCCACAGTTCGAGCTCGGCGTCACGATCCAGCATCCCGCCGGCATTCTCGGTCGACCACATGTGGATCGCGCTGTACGGCAGCGAGTAGATCTCAACTTTCTTGCCCGTGATGCCCTGCGCATCGCGGACGATCAGACGCTTCGTGGTGAATGTCGCGGAGTCGCGGAAGGTCTTGAAGGAGGCGACCGGCGTCTCGCCCTCCACGAGAAGCTGGGCGACGTCAGCAGGCGTCTGGATCTCCTGCTGCAGTGTCCAAGAAAGAATTGCGGCGGTTTCAGGCATGTCGAGCGCTCCAATGCGTTCCGCGCGAACCCCTCGTCGCGCATCCGGTCAGGCTATCCAATGCGAGCGCGACCGCTACGGTGTGAGGCGTGCCCTTCGCCCTCGCGCTCACCGTCGTGCTCGCCCTGCTCGCGATGTTCCAGTTGGCGTTGAGCCTCGGCGCACCGCTCGGACACTTCGCGTGGGGCGGACGGCACCGCGTGCTGCCCCTGAAGCTACGGATCGGCAGCGCCGTGTCGATCCTCATCTACGCACTGATCGCCCTCATCGCGTGGGACCGCGTCGGCGCGATCGACGTGTTCGGCGACGCGTTCGCGCAGATCGCGATGTGGATGATCTTCGCGTACTTCGCGCTCGGCATCCTGATGAACGCCATCTCGCGCAGCAAGCCCGAGCGCTACACGATGGTGCCGGTGACGATCGTGCTGACGGTCCTGTCGTTCTTCATCGCCATGGGGTTCGGCGAGCTCGCGATGGCGATCTGAGGCTTCGGGCGTCGAGCCTCGGGCCTCGGGCTTCGGGCTTCGGGCTTCGGGCTTCGGGCCGGGCCTCAGGCGGGGTCGGTGCTGCCGAAGACGTGAAGGTCGAGCGCGTCGCTCAGCAGTTCGCTCAGGATGCGGCCCCGCACACTCGTGCCCTCTTCATCCAGCGGCGGGCTGACGACGGCCGTACCCAGCCGGTACGGAACCGAGAGCACGATGGCGCCCGAGACGCTCGACTTCGCCGGGACGCCGACCGCCCGCATCCATCGCCCCGACCCGTCGTAGACGCCGCACGTGGCCATCACCGAGACGACGTCGCGCGCGACCGCTTTCGACACGACGCGTTCACCCGTGATCGGGTTCACTCCCCCGAACGCCAGGGTCGCGCCCATGACGGCGAGCGCCTCGGCGTCGACGAGCACGGCACATGCGCGGGCGTAGACGGCGACGGCATCGTCGGCGCTCACGTGCAGGGTGCCTTCGGCGCGCATGAGGTGGGCGAGGGCGTGGTTTCGGTCGCCGAGCAGGTGCTCGTCTTCGGCGACCTCTTCATCCACATCGAGCTCACGTCCGGCGAAGGCCGACAGTCCGCGCAGGATGCGCTCGTTGCGCTTCTCGACGGTGTCGCCGTCGACGATCGCGGCGGTGAGCAGGGCTCCCGCGTTGACCATCGGGTTCGGCGGACGCCCTGTGCCGCTCTCGAGCTTGATCGCGTCGAACGCCTCACCCGTCGGCTCGATGCCGATGCGCTCGAGCGCCTCGCCGTGGGTGTCGGCGAGCGCCAGCGCGAACAGGAACGGCTTCACCGCCGACTGCACACTGAACGGCACGTCGGCCTCCTCGCTACGGTGCACGTCGCCGTCCGGACCGACGATCGCCAGCGCGCACAGGTCGGGGTCGGCCGTCGCCAGAGCCGGGATGCTGTCATCGACCGCTCCCCCATGCTCGGCCATCGCCCGTTCGCGAAGTGCGTCGAGGTCGAGCGAGGCGAGGTCGTGCCGGTCGTCGAGCGTACCGTCGTCGGCGGTGCGGCCTCGCGGGGCACGGTCGTGCCGGTCGTCGGGAGGGGTCATCGTCCCACCATGGCACGGGTCGTGCGCCCCGGGGCCAGTGGGAACCGCGGGGTGGTTCGTGCGTCATCCTCTCCTCCCCAGGTGGCCCGTTCCGCGCGGTTGTGCACGGATTGTGGATAACCTCCCTGACCTGGGCTTATCAGCGAAGAATGTCGGTGGCCCTCGGCAGAATCGAGGGTATGGACAACCTCTCCGTCACCCTCGACGATCTGGGCCGCGCGCTCGCCCCGATCGTCGCGACGGCGTTCGCCGACGACGCGCTTCGGGCGGCCGGCGATGAGGAACTGCTCGCGGTCGTCGTCGCTGCCGGGCGGATGATCCAGAGTGCGCAGGCACTGATGATCGACGCGGTCGCGCACATCGACGGCCGCGCCGATCACGTAGCGCACGACGAGCGACTGACGACCCGAACCGGATGCCGCTCCCTCAGCGAGCTGGTCCAGCGCGCGACGCGGGTGTCGAAGCGCACGGCCGCCGATGTCGTGACCGCGGCCCGCGCCGTGTCGCAGCGGATGGCGATCTCGAGCGGAGAGATTCTTGCGGCCGACTTTCCCGCGATGCGGGACGCGCTCGCCAACAGCGAGGTCGGGGTCGACGGCATCGTGGCCGTCGCCGGCGCGTTGCGCGGCTGCCCAGGCGGTGTGGCGGGAGTCCTTGCCGCCGACACCGAGCTCGCTGCCTCGGCGCGCGGCACCGGAGCCGACGGCGCGCCGCCCGCCTGCGCCGAAGACCTGCGGGCGCAGGCGCAGATCTGGGCGCTGTATCTGGATCAGGACGGGCAGGAGCCGCGCGAGGCCCGCGCGATGCGCAAGCGCGGTCTCACCTTCGGGATCTGTCGCGACGGCCTCGTGTCGGTTCGCGGCAATCTGCTTGCCGAAGTGGCTGCGCAGTTCCAGCGCGAGTGCGACAGCGTGCTCAACCCGAAGCTCGACGGTCCCGCATCTCCCGGGCCGCGCTTCACGGATGCCGGTGGCGGCGGCGCCTTCGAGGCTGACGGTGCCCTCGGTTCAGAGGGGTCCTTCGTTCCTGACAGTTTCGATCCCGACGGCATCCAGCCGCACCGGGCCGACATCCGCACGCGGGCGCAGAAGCAGCACGATGTCTTCGCAACCATCCTCACTGTCGCCGCGGCATCCGGCACTCTGCCCACCCTCGGCGGAGCAGCGCCGACCCTCGTGGTGTCGGTCCGCGCGGAGGACCTCGCGCAGGCGCGAGGCGCCGCGCACATCGACGGCATCGACGAGCCGGTGCCGATCGGCGTGGCGCGCCACATCGGCTGTGCCGGCTCGATCACCCGCGTCATCCTGGGCGACGAGGGTCGCATCGTGTCCCTTGCGACCGACGAGCGGGTGTTCAACCATCACCAGCGCAAGGCGATCTCACTCCGCGATGGCGGGTGCATCATTCCGGGATGCCACATACCCGCGTCGTGGTGCGAGATCCACCATGTCGTCGAGCACGCCCGGAGCGGACCGACCCATACCGACAACGGCGTCCTGATCTGCTGGCATCATCACCGCACCCTCGATACCAGCGGGTGGCAGATCCGCATGACGAACGGCGTGCCCGAGATACGCGGACCCGCCGAGTGGGATCCGCGACAACAGTGGCGAGCCGTCACCAAAGCGCCCACACGCAGGCACGACATCATGGCGCGGCGGAACTGAGGCGGGTGTGCGAGGTGGCGAACCGATCAGAACGGCGACACGGCGAACAGCTCGATGCCCTCGCACCCTTGCGGGATGTACGCCGACGTCATCGCTCCCCCGCTGAAGCCGCCTCCGACGGCGATGGTGTCGCCTTCGCGATACTCGCCGTCGCGCCACTGGAGTACACCCTCGGCCCACGACGCATCACCGGCCGGGAACACCGGTACCGCGAGCGCGCCCTCGCCCTGACGGATGACCAGGCAGTCGTCGACGATCGCGAGCTCGCCCTCAAGCAGGGCATCCATTCCGGCATCCGGCCTGGGATACACCGCGAGTGGACCGGACGATGGCAACGATCCTGCCGCGCAGCCCGTCAAAGCCAGCACCACCAGTGCCAACGCGATACCCACCGCCCCGCGAGGACTGCCCATGTTCGCCACCGTAGTACCCGAAGTGACTGCGCGCCGCTGGCGACGGAGCACCCACCAAGTCCGCCACCGCGGTCACTGCAGGTAGGCGTCCACCATCAGTGGCCCGCGGATGTCGCGGAACGCGTCGATGAGCCGGTCCAGCGAGCGCCGGTTCCATCCCGACAGCACGATGTCGTGCGGACCCAAAGGGACGAGTTTCGCCGTCCGAAGTCGCACGACCTCCCAGCCGGCGGCCCGCAGCATCCGGTCTTTTCGGCGGTCGGCCTCCTCACGCTGGCCGACGTGCTCCAGCCCATGACGACCGGTGCTGTCGTACTCGACCGCGATCCGCAGCTCGGGCAGCAGCATGTCGGGCCACACCTCGAGGTGGTCGAAGAACGGCCGACTCACCCGCACCGCGTTGCGTCCGGCGGTGATGCCGAGGCGCGCGAACAGATCGGCCCGCACACGCGCCTCGACCGCCGACGCCGGGCGCGGCGCACACTCGCTGACGAACGCCTCGCCCACCGCCAGGGCGGGAGTCTTCGGACACACCGTGCGTTTCGGACGTGCCCGCCGGGGTCCCGCGACGGCGGAGCCCCCTGCCCTCGGCGCCGCCATTTGCAGATCACCGGTCGCCAAGCGGACCGCCCCCACGACACGCCGCGGCGGCGCACCGATCGCCAGCGCCGAGCACTCCGGACACCACGCCGACCGGCGTCGCCGACGCCCCGGACGCGTGCGCTGCTCGGTCGGCGTCGCGACGAACAGGTGGCCTGCGTCGCACTGCCAGAGCAGCAGCACGTCGGCGGCCGGAGGAATCTGCGTCAGCACGATACCGGCGTTGAGCTCGGGGTGATACTGCCGGATCAGCGCCGGAAAAGACGCCCACGCCTCGCGATACGTCCCCACGTCGTAGGGCACGTCGCGTCCCCGCGAGAACTGTCGTCTCGCCCACCAGTCCTGGACCCGCTCCGGCATGTCGGCACTGTAACCGCGACCACCCCCAAGCCCGCCACGAGCACCGCTGACACCAGCGCCAACCTGCCCTCCCGACCAGTGAGTGCGGGGCACAACCCCTGTGCATAGCCTGGACATAACCGACGCGGCATCCGCTCTCCCGTAGAGTCGCAAACAGGCGGCCATACGGTTCGTCGCCCGCACAGTTTGGCTTTCGGGTCGTGCTGCCGACCCGAGGAGCGATCATCACTTCTACCGCCGTATCCACACTCGGTCCGATCCGCCAGACCTATGCCAAGAGCGACACGTTCCCCCCTGTCGCCCGCGCATACACCCAGGTGTCGCAGGTCGCGAAAGAGACCGGCCTCCTGGCCCGCGCCCCGTGGTTCTACGCCATGGTGGGCACGGCCATCGCCCTCGGCATGGGCGGCGCCGTCACCGGCTTCATCCTGCTCGGCGACAGCTGGTTCCAGCTGCTCATCGCCGCCGCCTTCGGCATCCTGCTGACCCAGGCGGCCTTCCTCGCCCACGAGGCCGCCCACCGTCAGATCCTCTCGACGGGCCCCGCCAACGACCGCCTCGCGCGCATCCTCGCCGCCGGCGTCGTCGGCATCAGCTACGCCTGGTGGGACTCCAAGCACTCCCGCCACCACGCCAACCCGAACCGCGTCGGCCGCGACCCCGACATCGAGGTCGACACGATCTCGTTCCTCGAGGAAGACGCCGCCGAGGCGCGCGGCCTCCGCCGCCTGATCACGCGCAAGCAGGGCTGGCTGTTCTTCCCCCTCCTCACCCTCGAGGGCATCAACCTGCACTACCTCGGCCTCAAGCACCTGCTGTTCTCGAAGGAGAAGATCAAGGGCCGCGGGCTCGAGATCGCGCTCATCGTGCTGCGACTGTCGATCTTCATCGTGCCGGTCTTCATGTTGCTGCCCCTCGGCATGGCGTTCGCCTTCATGGGCGTCCAGCTCGCCGTCTTCGGCCTCTACATGGGAGCCTCGTTCGCCCCCAACCACAAGGGCATGCCGATCATCGACGCCAACGCCCGCCTGGACTTCTTCAGCAAGCAGGTGCGCACCTCGCGCAACATCCGCGGCGGCTGGTGGGCCACGTGGCTCATGGGCGGCCTGAACTACCAGGTCGAGCACCACCTCTTCCCGAGCATGGCCCGCCCGCACCTGTCGAAGGCGCGCGAGATCGTCCGCGACTACTGCAAGACCCTCGACGTGCCCTACACCGAGACCAGCCTGATCCAGTCGTACGCGATCGTCATCGAGTACCTCAACCGCGTGGGTCTCGCCGCGGCCGACCCCTTCGACTGCCCCGCGGCGTCGCAGTACCGCCGGGCCTGATCGGCACCGTTCTTCTTCATCCCATCGCGCGGCTTCCTCATCGGAAGTCGCGCGATTGGTGTCGTACCCCCACACGCAGGTCTTCGAACCGGTCGGCGAGCAGGTTCGTCACCCCCTCGACCGACCGCTCCAGCATCCCTCGCACGATCAGCGCCGGAGCATCGCGCACCACCCGCCGATAGCGGTTCCACACCCCGACCGAGCAGATCACGTTCACCAGACCGTGTTCGTCTTCGAGGTTGAGGAACGTGATTCCGGATGCCGTCGCCGGCCGCTGCCGATGCGTCACGAGTCCTGCCACCTCGACTCGCCGACCGGTCTCGTGAGTGCGCAGTTCGCGTGAGGTGATGACCGCCCGCGCGTCCAGCGCCGACCGGTAGTGGGTCATCGGATGGTCGTCGGTCGTGATGCCCGTCGCCCACAGGTCGGCGGCGAGCACCTCGTACGACGACGGATCGGTGAACAGCGGCGGCTGCACCGACACCATCGAGTCCGGCAAGAACTCCGGTCGATCCTGCGCCGCCGAACCCGCCAGCCAGATGCCCTCGCGCCGCGTGATGCCCAGGCACTCGAACGCGCCCGCGGTGGCGAGCGCCTCGACCTGCGCGGTGGTGATGCTCGTGCGACGGACGAGGTCGCGAAGGTCGCGGAACTCCCCGTCCGCATCGCGGGCGGCGACGATGCGCTGAGCGACGGCCGCGCCGATGCCCTTCACTCCGGCAAGGCCCAGTCGCACGGCGAACCGTCCGTCGCGCCGGTGCGCCGCCGACTCGTCGGGAGCGGTGATGTCGAACAGACCCACGGGCGGCTGCTGCCGGTGGGTGCAGGCGTCGAGCCCCGTCGGGCCGAGGCGTTTCGTCTCGGTCGCTGCGCTCCCTCGCTCAACGTCCGGGGGCTCGGCACCTGCGCCACCGGACGTTGAGCGAGCGGAGCGAGACGAAACGCCACCGTCCGAGAACTCGACACCTGCGCCACCGGACGTTGAGCGAGCGGAGCGAGACGAAACGCCACCGGCCGGGGGCTGCAGCGGTTCGAGCACCGCCTCCACCCCCGACGCGTGCAGGTCGGGCCGACGCACCTCGACACCGTGCCGCCGCGCATCGCCCACGAGCGTCGCGGGCGAATAGAACCCCATGGGCTGCGCGCGCAGCAGCCCGGCGAGGAACGCCGCCGGATAGTGCAGCTTGATCCACGACGACGCGTACACCAGCAGCCCGAACGACAGCGAGTGCGACTCCGCGAAGCCGAAGTTCGCGAACGCCTGGATCTTGGCGTAGATCGCATCCGCCGCCTCGCCGACCAGGCCGTTGCCGGCCATCCCCTCGTACAGCTTCTCGCGCAGCGATTCGATGCGCTCGACACCGCGCTTGGATCCCATCGCGCGCCGCAGCAGATCGGCGTCCTCGCCGGTGCACTCCCCCACGGCCATCGCCATCTGCATCAGCTGCTCCTGGAACACCGGGATGCCGAGCGTGCGCTCGAGCACCGGCACCAGTTTCGGGTGGGCGTACGTCACCTCCTCCTGCCCGAGCTTGCGGCGGACGAACGGATGCACCGCTCCGCCCTGGATCGGCCCGGGCCGGATGAGGGCGATCTCGATCACCAGGTCGTAGAACCGCCGCGGCTGAAGGCGCGGCAGCAGCCCCATCTGCGCGCGCGACTCGACCTGGAAGACCCCGATCGAATCCGCCCGGCACAGCATGTCGTAGACCGCCTTCTCCTCCTTCGGCAGCGTCGACAACTCCCACTCCTCCCCTGTCGAGGCGCGGATCATGTCGAAGCAGTACTGCAGCGCCGCCAGCATCCCCAGGCCCAGCAGATCGAACTTCACCAGCCCCATCCACGCGGCGTCGTCCTTGTCCCACTGGATGACGGTGCGGTTCTCCATGCGCGCATGCTCGATCGGCACCACCTCGCCCACCGGCCGATCCGTGAGCACCATGCCCCCGGAGTGGATCCCGAGGTGCCGCGGCGCCTTCAGCAGCTCGGTGGCGAATTCGATCACCTGATCCGGGATGTCGTGGTCGGCTCCGGTCTCGAGCTTGGCGCCCCACCCCTCCACCTGCTTCGACCAGGCGTCCTGCTGCCCCGGCGAGTGCCCGAGCGCCTTCGCCATGTCGCGGATGGCGTTCTTGGGCCGGTACTGGATCACGTTCGCCACCTGCGCCGCCCGCTCGCGCCCGTACGTCTGGTACACCCACTGGATGATCTCCTCGCGGCGATCCGAGTCGAAGTCCACGTCGATGTCGGGCTCTTCGTCGCGCAGGCTCGACAGGAACCGCTCGAACGGCAGGTCGTAGGCGATCGCGTCGACGGCGGTGATGTCGAGCAGGTAGCAGATGGCGCTGTTGGCCGCCGATCCCCGCCCCTGACACAGGATGCCGCGACGCCGCGCCTCTTGCACGATGCCGTGCACGATGAGGAAGTACCCGGGGAAGTCCTTCAGCTCGATGACCCCGAGCTCCTTCTCGATCCGCGCACGGTTCTCTTCCGTGAGGTCGGGATATTTCCGCGGCACCGCCTCCCACACCAGGTGCCGCAGCCACGACATCGGTGTGTGCCCGTCGGGCACCTTCTGCCGCGGCAGCGCGGGCTTGGCCCGCCGCAGGGGAAACGCCAGCTCGTCGGCGAGCGCGACGGTGCGGGCGACGGCATCCGGATGCCGCACGAAGCGCTCGGCCATCTCCGCACCCGAGCGCAGGTGCGCTCCGGCGTGCGCGGGCAGCCAGCCGTCGAGTTCGTCGAGCCCCCGATTGGCGCGGACGGCGGCCACCGCGGCGGCCAGCAGCTGCCGGTCGGGGGCGGCGTAGTGGACGTTGTTGGTCGCCAGCAGCGGCAGCCGACGCTCCCGGGCGAGCCCCACCAGCACGTCGTTGTCGCGGGAGTCCAGCGGATTGCCGTGGTCGATCAGCTCGACGTGCACCGCGTCGCGCCCGAACCGCTCGATCAGACGGTCGAGTTCGCGCGCCGCCCCGTCCGGACCCTCGACGGTCAGCGCACGGCGGACGGCGCCCTTGCGGCATCCGGTCAGCACGGCCCAGTGATCCCGCCCCTGATCGGCCAGGTCGTCGAGGCGGTACGCGGGTCGTCCTTTCTCGGCGCCCGCCAGCTGGGCGTGGGTGAGGGCGGCGGCGAGCCGGTGATACCCCTCCTCCCCCCGCGCCAGCACGAGCAGGTGCGCGCCGACCGGGTCGGGCTCGCCGTTCTGCGGCGCCGGCAGCTCGAGCGACAGCTCTGCCCCGAACACCGTCTTCAGCCGCAGCGTCTCGGCCGCCTCGGCGAAGCGCACGATGCCGTAGAAGCCGTCGTGGTCGGTGATCGCCAGGGCGTGCAGCCCCAGCCGCTCCGCCTCTTCGGCGAGGTCTTCGGGCGAGGATGCCCCGTCCAGGAACGAGAACGACGAGTGGGCGTGCAGTTCGGCGTACGGAACGGTCTCGGTCGGACGCGGGATCTCTGGCGGAACGTACGCGCCGCGCTTGTGCGACCAGGCCGGGCTGTCGCCGCCGTCCGCGCCGGCGGGAGCACTGCCCGGCCGCCGCCGGTCGCTGAGGACGCGCTCCATCTCGGACCACGGCACACCGGGGTTGTTGAAGCCCATCAGTCGTACACCGCCTCGGCGTGCCAGGCCGGCCCCTCGCACACCAGCAGCCACGCCGTACCCTCGGTGTCGACGACCTGGAACCGGTGCGCGCGTCGTGCTCGCGCGGCATCCCACCCCCGCTCGACCACCGGCCACGGCCCCGCCCACGCGTCGATGCCGAGCTGACGCCCGCCGACCCCCAGCTGCGCGGGAACCGCCGACAGCATGCCCCGATCGTCGACGTCGACCGCGTACCCGCCGAGCGAGGTCACCTCGACCGGCCGCGTGGGCGAGAACACCGTCGACGGCAGCGGATCCGGCAGCCGCCCCGGCCACGGCCGCTCGCGCTCGGCCGCCAGCCCCGCCCGGCCCTGCGGCGGGCGGTCCCCCCACGGCACGAGCACCTGGCGCTCGGCGAGCCAGCGACCGCCGCCGACGTCGGGGGTGAGCACGCCGCGATGACCCAGCATCGCCTGCACGCGCGACAGCGCATGGTGCACCCGCTCTTCGGGACCCGAGCCGAAGATCGCCGGCGCGTGGTGGGATGCCGCGTCCACGGCCTCGGGAGAGATGCGCACCAGCGCCACGCCGCTGCGCAGCGCCGCGGACTCCTCGGCCAGCTGCCAGCGCACCCGGTCGACCACCGCCGACGCGTCGAACGACGCCGGATGCAGCCACACCCGCTCGCTGCGCTCCCCCCGGTCGCCGGTGAGCTCGACCCGCAGCTCGGTGCACACGAGGTCTTCGGCGCCGAGGCGGGCGATGAACTCCTCGGCGGCGATGCGCATGCCGAACGCGATCTGCTCGGCGATCTCGAGAGGCGGCTCGAACGCGACCTCGCGATCGAGCTCGGGCGGCGGGGTCCGCGGCGTCACCGGCTGCGAGTCACGTCCTGCCGCCAGCGCGTGCACGCGCACCCCGTGGGGCCCGAAGCGCTCACGCACCCGATCGGCCTCCATCGCGGCGAACTGCCCGAGCGTCTGCACACCCAGCCTGGCGAGGAGGCTCACCAGGTCGCCGCCGCCCCGTGCAGACGCCGAGGCCCCGCCGCGTGCCCCGGACCCTGCGCGGGCACCGGCACCGGCACCGGCACCGGGGAGGTCGCCGACCAGCGACGACGCCGCCAGCGCCGACACCGGCAGCGGTGCGAGGAACCCGGCCGATGCCCCGGCCGGCACCACGAACACCGGCTCGGCAGGACTCGTGGCCGCCATCGCAGCCTGCTCGGCGGTGAAGGGCCCGTCGGCGACCGCCGCCCGCACGTGCGACAGCTCGTCGCCGCCGAGCACGTCGAGCAGCAGCTGCCCCGCGCGCTCCTCACCGCCGTAGTAGCGGGCAGGACCGCGGGCGCGCAGCGCGCAGAGTCCGGGACGCACCACCTGCACCCCGGGAGCGTGCTCTTCGATGCGCGTCAGCACGGGTGCGAAGGCGCGATGGTCGCGCGCCTCGTCGGCGGGCACCACCGTCAGCCGCGGGCACCGCGCCTGCGCATCACGCCGACGCTGCCCGCGCCGCACCCCCTCGGCACGAGCGAGTGCCGAGCAGGCCACCACCAGATTGTTGGCCATGACCGCGAGGGGACGCTCGGCATCCGCTGCCCTGCCTTTCTCGCGCAGGTACGCCGTGACCGGCCAGTCGGGGAACCACAGCACCAGGCTGCGCTCGGGCGCCCTGGTCGCGTCGGGCGTCATCAGCCGACCGCCCTGATCTCGAACGGCGTGATCCGCGCGTCTTCGACGGGAGCGACGCCGATGCTGCCGTGCGCGGCGGGCAGCAGCACCTGCGTGCGCCGCGGCGTCGGCCAGCGCCGACTGGCGGACGAGACCGTCATGGTGCGCTCCGCCAGATATCCGTGCCCGCGCCCGAGTCCCTGCCACCGCACGTCGTCGACCGACAGCACCGCCTCGGCCTGCGGCCAGGGGCCGTCCACGAGCAGCACCGCGCCGCGGTCGCGAAGCCGCGCCGCCAGTCGCGCGACCTCGCCGTCGGGCACGCGTCCGCGCGGACGCACCGCGACCACCGTCAGCACTTCGGCCACCGTCGCGGTGACGGCAAGCCATCGCTGCCCGGGCTCGGGGATGAGCACCAGCCGTGACAGGTCGACCCCCAGGGCCGCGGCCGCCTCGACGCCGAGTTGCGGCATCCCCACCGCCCCGCACCACGAACCGGTCTGCGACGGCTGGGCGAGCAGCCCCAGCAGCAGCGACGACGAGCCCGAGACCGAGTAGGCGGCGCCTGGCTTGAGTCCGCCGCCGGGCAGCAGCGACGCCAGCGCGGGATGCACCGGCAGCACCGGCGCGTCCAGACGACGGCCCTGCACCCGCTCCAGCTGAGCGCGCAGGCGACGGACCTCGTCGCCCGCCGTGCGCTCGGTGGTCGCGCGCTGCATGCTCGCCCTCATTCCGACATGGTAGAACGTATGTTCTAGTCTTTCAATGTCGGTTCAGACGCTACGCCGAGGTTCGGACATCGCCAGCGGGCTTTACTGCACGAATGTTCGATGATACGCGCTGAGCGCGATGATGCGACCGTTAGGGCGCGGGCAGGCGCAACGAAGGTGCGTCAAGCGGCGGTGACGTCTCGAGCGGGCGTCAGGCGGCGGTGGCGTCTCGAGCGGGCGTCAGGCGGCGAGCGCCAGGTACGGCTCCCAGCGCGGGTCGCTGCGCTCGGTGCCGCGCACCGTCCACTGCGCTCCTCGCGGCGGCCGCGGGATGAGACGCAGCTCCCACTCCATCTCCTGCGGGGTGCGATCGCCCTTGACGTTGTTGCAGCGCAGGCAGCACGCCACGAGGTTCTCCCACGAGTCGGCGCCGCCACGCGATCGCGGCAGCACGTGGTCGATCGTCGAGGCCGCCTTGCCGCAGTACGCGCAACGGTGCGCGTCGCGCCGCAGCACCCCTCGGCGGGTGACTGGCACGTGGCGCACCCCCGGCACACGCACGTAGCGGGTCAGGACGATCACCGCCGGTCTGTCGTAGGTGTATCTGGTTCCCCAGACCGGTTCGCCTTCGATGCATTCCACGACCGTGGCCTTGTCGTTCATCACGAGCACGAGCGCTCGCTTGAAAGACACCACAGCGAGCGGCTCATAGCCCGCATTGAGCACCAGTGTGCGCATTCCCCATCCTCTCGAACGGCCGGGACGGCTTCCCGGTGATTCGACTTTCGACGCGCGATCGAGGACGAAGGGCATGAAAAAAGGCGCTGTCTACAGACAGCGCCTCGGCGCGTGCGGCAGGCCGCAGCATCCGCTCAGGCAATGCCGAAGGACGTGGCGCCCAAGCGCATCCATGGTTCGGATGCGTGGTGTGCAGTCCATCGGCTTCCTCCGCTTCTTTCAAGCGTCCGTCTCAGGGTAATGCACGACGACGCGCCCGGGGTCATCGCCTTCCTGAACGCCCGGTGGCGTGTCGACGACGAAAAAGAGAGCGGATGCTGCGAGGTGCAGCATCCGCTCTCTTATAAGCCGTATCAGCCGGCGTTGTTGACCAGCCAGGCCCACGGGTCGACGACACCGCCGTTGATGTGGACCTCGAAGTGGAGGTGGCACGCGGTCGAGCTGCCCGTGCTGCCGACGACGCCGATCTGCTGGCCGGCCGAAACCGTCTGGCCCGAGGCGACGAGTCGGCTGCCGTAGGTCATGTGTGCATACAGCGTGTTGACCTGCTGACCGCCGATGACGTGGTCGATGGTGACGGCGACGCCGTACCCGCCGTAGCCCTCCTGCGAGATGCGCACGACGCCGTCAGCGGCGGCGTAGAGCGGCTGACCACAGGGCGCGAGCAGGTCGACGCCCTGGTGGTAGCCGGAGTCCCACAGGCCGCGGCCCTTGGTGAAGTTCTGCAGAGGCCAACGAATGGCACCCGAACCGGCGGCGACCGAGGTCTCGGCCGACGTCGTGCTGAGTTCGCTCACGTCGACGGTCGTGCCGGTCGAGGCGGCGGCAGCCGCTTCCTTCGCGGCACGAGCACGCTCGGCGGCAGCCTTGGCAGCCGCTTCCTTCGCCTTCTTCTTGTCGATCTCCTCCTGCGTGGTGGCGGAGTAGCTCTCGCGAGAGAGCTGCGTCGACTCGGCGTCGGAAGCCACGACCAGCGACTGCGCGTCGTCGATGGCGACCTGCTGAAGGGTCATGGCCACCTCTTCGGTGGGCCGGAACGCACCGTAGGCGGGAAGGGCGACGGTGGCGATGAGACCGCCGACCATCGTCAGGATGGCGAGGCTGCGCAGCGGCTTGATCGCGCGCTTGGCGTCGACGCGCTTGACCGGACGGACCGGGGCGACAGCGGTGCGAGCGGCGACGACGGGAGCGGGACGGGTGGCCGGCGTGCGTCGTCCGCGCGCTCTGCGCGTCACACCTGTCGCGTCGGACGGGGACTCGCTTGCGGGCGTATGGATCTCTTCGGTCAAACTATCCTCCGGCGCCTCGATGCGCCGGGGCGCTGGCTCGTCGGCACTCGATGTTCGGGGCACGTTGTGCGGGTTCCCACCACAGACGACGAGCCGGCGAGGCTATCAGGGTGGGGTCCGGTCGGCGGGCTTCTCGCCTGTCGGACGTTCCGAGGCTACCGGAAGGTAACGAATATGTCACGCTCCGGCCCTGGCAGAACCCTGGGCATGTCTGCCACGCGGGCGCGCGAAAGCTGGATGAGCGGCGGATGAGCGGCGGAATCAGCGCTGCGCGTCGACGAGGAAGATGTGCGAAGCGACCTCGACGGGCAGCTCCAGTCCCTCGAAATCACCCTCCATCTGCACGAGGACGTAACCCTCGTTGTAGCGGTAGTCGCCGGTCGCGCCGGGGACGACCCCGGCCGCCTTCAGCTGCTGCAGCAGCTCGGGGTCGACCTGTGCGGGCTCGGCCAGCCGGCGCACGGTGCCCGAGATCGGGCCGCCCTCGGCGTTCAGCTTCTTCACGAGTCCGATGACGCCCTGCTCGAACTGGTTGGCCGGAACATCGCCCAGCTGATCGAGCCCCGGGATGGGGTTGCCGTACGGCGACTCCGTCGGGTGGCCGAGCAGCTCGACCAGCCGCCGCTCGACCTGCTCGCTCATGACGTGCTCCCACCGGCACGCTTCTTCGTGCACGTACGCCCAGTCCAGCCCGATCACATCCGACAGCAGACGCTCGGCCAGGCGGTGCTTGCGCATCACATCGACGGCCTTCTGTCGCCCGGCGTCGGTGAGCTGCAGGCTGCGGTCGTCCGATACGACGACGAGTCCGTCGCGCTCCATGCGACCGACCGTCTGCGACACGGTCGGTCCGGAATGACCGAGCCGCTCCGAGATGCGCGCGCGCAGAGGAATGATGTTCTCCTCCTCGAGTTCGAGGATGGTGCGCAGGTACATCTCGGTGGTGTCGATCAGGTCGGTCATGGGGGCGTCCTCGCTTCGCAGAAATCCGCTCCCAGCCTAGCCTTCGCGGGGTGCGCGCCGACCTGCCGCGACGCGTCACGACAGGTCACACGCACGGGTCCGGCGAGCGCACCTCTCTAGAATCGACGCATGTCCCACGTCGTGCTGCCCCGTGAAATCCTCCCCACCGACGGACGCTTCGGATGCGGCCCCTCGAAGGTGCGCGCGACGCAGCTCGAGGCGCTGCTCGGTCGCGGCGCCTCGATCCTCGGGACCTCGCACCGCCAGGCGCCGGTGAAGGACCTCGTCGGCAGCGTCCGTGCACACCTGGCAGATCTGTTCCGACTCCCCGACGGCTACGAGATCATCCTCGGCAACGGCGGCTCGACCGCCTTCTGGGATGCCGCGGCGTTCGGTCTCATCGAGAAGCGCAGCCAGAACCTGGTCTTCGGAGAGTTCGGCGGCAAGTTCGCCGCCGCGGCGGCAGCCCCGTGGCTGGACGCCCCGGACGTCCGCAAGGCCGAGCCGGGCACCCGCGCGGCGGCCGAGCCGGTCGGGGGCGTGGACGTCTACGCCTACCCGCACAACGAGACCTCGACGGGCGTCTCGGCCCCCATCGAACGCGTGGCCGGCGATGACGGCGCGCTCACCGTGATCGACGCCACGAGCGCCGCGGGCGGCATCGACTTCTCGGCCGCCGAGGCGGACGTCTATTACTTCGCACCGCAGAAGAACCTCGGCTCGGACGGCGGCCTGTGGTTCGCGGCGGTCTCGCCCGCCGCCATCGAGCGCATCGAGCGCATCGCCGCCTCGGGTCGCTACATCCCCGAGTTCCTGAGCCTCAAGAACGCCGTCGACAACTCGCGGCTCAACCAGACCCTCAACACTCCGGCCCTGGCGACGTTGTTCCTCCTCGACGACCAGCTGGAGTGGATCCTCGGCAACGGCGGGCTCGTGTGGGCAGACGCGCGCACGCGCGAATCGTCGGGCGCGATGTACGCGTGGGCCGAAGCTTCGTCGGTGGCGACGCCGTTCGTGACGAACCCCGCCGACCGCTCCCCGGTCGTGGTGACGATCGACTTCGACGAATCCGTGGATGCCGCAGCGATCGCCCGCAGCCTGCGCGCAAACGGCATCGTCGACACCGAGCCGTACCGCAAGCTCGGTCGCAATCAGCTGCGCATCGCGACGTTCGTCTCGATCGAGCCCGACGACGTGCGTCAGCTGATCCGCTGCATCGACTTCACGCTCGAGAACAGCTGAGCGCGCCGGCGCCGGCGTCAGTCGTCGGCGTCGTCCTCGTCCAAGTCGTCGGAATCGTCCTCGTCGAAGTCGTCGTCCGACTCGTCGTCGTCCTCGTCGGAGTCGGAGTCGTCATCGTCGTCCGACTCATCGTCATCGTCATCCGACTCGTCGTCGTCGTCATCCGACTCGTCATCGTCATTCGACTCGTCATCGTCATCCGACTCGTCATCGTCATCCGACTCGTCATCGTCATCCGACTCGTCATCGTCATCCGACTCGGCGTCGTCCGCGAGCTCGTCGATGTCGACACCGTCGACGTCGCCGGCGTGCAGGATCGGCGACCCGTCCGCGTCGAAGTCGCCCTCGTCCATGTCGTCCACGTCGTCGAACTCACCGGCATCCGCTTCGGTGTCGGCCTCGTCGCCGGCCTCGGCCTGCGCGGCCTGCGCGGCCTGATAGTCGGCGAGCCGCTCGGCCCACGGCGCCCAGTCCGGTGCGAGCAGAGCGCCGTCGCCGGGCAGCAGCTCGACCTCGAGCACCGTCGGCTCTTCACCCTCGACGCGCGCCAGGCTCACCGTCCAGTACCAGCCGGGGTAGCCGCCGAGCCGGTTCTCGAAGCGCAGCGAGACGACGCCGTCCTCTTCGAGACGGTAGCCGGCGGGCGCGCCGATGGTGGCGTCGGGGGTGATGTCCTTCAGCGCAGCGAGCGCGAGGTCACGCGCCTCGATGAGAGCGGGGTCGGGCTCAGGCGTCGAGTTCATCGGCGACCTTGCGCAGCACGGCCGCGACCTTCTTGGCGTGCCCGCCGCTGGGGTAGCGACCGCGACGCAGGTCTCCGCCGATGCCGTCGAGCAGCTTCACGAGGTCTTCCACGATGATCGCCATGTCGTCTGCGGGCTTGCGCGAGCGCTTCGACAGGCTCACCGGCGCCTCGAGGATCCGCACCGACAGCGCTTGGAGTCCGCGCTTGCCGTCGGCGACGCCGAACTCGACCCGCGTGCCCTGCTTGGGAGCCGGGGCTCCGGCGGGCAGGGCGGTGGCGTGCAGGAAGACATCCTGGCCGTCATCGGCGGCGATGAAGCCGAAGCCCTTGTCCTCGTCGTAGAACCTGACCTTGCCGGTGGGCATGCGCGAAACCTCTGTGTGTCTGAGCCCGCGGAGCGGGCATGGCCGAACAGGGGCGTGCGATCCCCCGCCCACCAGACTACGCCAGGTGTCCGCCCGCAATGGTGTTCGACAGCGGCGGCGCTCCCCCGCGGGCAACCGCCGCAGGATAGGCTGATCCGGATGAGCACGCACACTCCGGGCGAAGACGTTCCGATCCGCCCGATCGACCGGCTCCTGGCCTTCATGTCGCTGGGCCTGCTCGTGCTCTCCATCCTCGCGTTCTTCGCCATCATGATCGGCACCTCCGCGGGGGCCGACATGTCGTCCGGAGCATGGCCCGCCGTAGGTGTACTCGTCTACATCGCGCCGATCGTCGCCTTCGCGCTGCTGCTGACGGTGCTGGTCATGAGCCTCGTCCGCCGATCCCGGGCCAACCGAGGCGGCTGAGTGCCCTCCGACGAGCGCGCTCTCGCGACCTGGCTTGCCGGCCGCGACGACGTGGCGCTCGCCGAGACGTTCGCCGTGCGCGGCGTCTCGCCCGCCGCCACCTGGCACGACTTCTTCGACGTCGCCGAGAACCTGCTCGATCCGGCATCCATCGATCGGGCCGTGGCCCAGCTTCCGCGTCCCGTCCTCGCCGCCCTGGCGACGGATGCCGCGACCGGCGCCGCGGCTTCCCTAGAACGGTTCGCACTGGCAGACCCCGACGGCCGTCCCCTCGAGATCGTGCGGTCCCGTCTCGCGGCCGCCCGGGCGTCGAACCCCGACGCGTTCGCTCCCCTGAAGACGCCGGACGCTGCGCAGCCGTCGAACCCGCAACAGGCGGCTGCCGCTGCCGAGACGATCTTCACCACCGCCGGCGCGCTGGCCGATGTCCTGCTCGCCGGTCTCACGTCGCCCCTGTCGCGCACCGGCACCGGTGCCGTGAGCGCGTTCGACCGCAAGAAGCTCGTCGAATCCGGTGCGGTGGTCGACGGGGCCGAGCTCGACGCCCTCGTCGCCCTCGCGAAGACCGCGGGACTGGTCATCGCGACCGACCGCGAATGGACGGTGACCGACGCCGCCGGTTCGTGGCTGGAATCCTCGACGGCCGAGCGGTGGGCCCTCGTGGCCGAGGGCTTCCGCTCCTCGCTGCCCGCAGGGCTGCGCACCGACGACGGCGGCTGGGTCGCCCTGGACGTCTGGCCCGAGATGTACCCACTGGCACCGGATTGGGCGGCGACCGCGACACGACTGCGCGACCTCGCCGTGCGGTGGGGGCTCGTCGGCACGTCCGGCGACGAACCGCCCTGGGCGCAGTCGCTGCGCAGCGGCGCACCGGCGGATCCCTCGTCGCTTCTGGAGCACCTCCCCGCCGAGATCGACCGCGTCTACCTGCAGGCCGACCTCAGCGCGATCGCCCCGGGTCCCCTCTCGCCGCCGCTCGACCTGCGACTGCGCCGCATCGCGGTGCGCGAGTCCCGCGCCCAGGCATCCACGTACCGCTTCACCGCCGGCTCGCTGGCGACCGGGATGACCGAGGGCGAAGACGCCGACGGCATCCGCGCCTTCCTCTCGGAGTTGTCGCTCACCGGCATCCCGCAGCCCTTGGACTACCTCATCGACAGCACCGCCGCCCGCCACGGCCGGGTGAGGGTGAGCGAGGATGCCGCCACCGGCCGCACGCGCGTCGACAGCGACGATGCCGGCCTGCTCGATACCGTCGCCGTGGATCAGGCCCTTCGCCCGCTCGGTCTCGTGGACGACGGAGCGTCCCTCACCACCCGCGTCGCGCGCGACGCCGTCTACTGGGCCCTCGCCGACGCGCGCTACCCCGTCGTCGCCGTGGACGGCACCGGTCACACCGTGGCGATGCACCGCCGGACCGGCTCGGCCCAGCAGGCCGCGGGGGCCGATCTGCTGCGCTCCTACGACCGGCTACTCGAGTCCCTGCGCTCCGGTCACGGCGAGGGCGACGACGGCGCATGGCTGCAGCGCGAGCTCGAGCAGTCGGTGCGCACCCGCAGCGAACTCGTCGTCGTGGTGCGGATGCCGGACGGCGGCGAGCGCTCGTTCATCCTCGAGGCCACCGGCCTCGGCGGTGGCCGGCTGCGTGGCCGCGACCGGGCCGCCGACATCGAGCGGACCCTCCCGGTGTCGAGCATCGTGAGCGTGCGCGCGCCCGGCACCGAGTGACCCCGACCGGACCGGGCCGCCTCCGACGGCGCTCCACCGACGTCGGCGCCGCGCAGGTGAGGCCCGGTAGACTGGCACGTTATGGCTGACGGCCCCCTCATCGTCCAGAGCGACCGCACGGTGCTCCTCGAAGTCGCGCACCCGCACGCCGAGAGCGCGCGCCACGAACTCGCGATCTTCGCCGAGCTCGAGCGCGCCCCCGAACACATCCACACCTACCGCATCACGCGTCTCGGCCTGTGGAACGCCCGCGCGGCGGGCCACGACGCCGAGGACATGCTCGCCACCCTCGACCGCTGGTCGCGCTTCCCGGTGCCGCCGTCGGTGTCGATCGACATCCGCGAGACGGTCGGGCGCTACGGCAGGCTCGTGATCGAACGCGACGAGGTCGACGGCGGAAGCGCGCTCGTGCTGCGCTCGACCGACCCCGCCGTCCTCGCCGAGGTGTCCAAGAACAAGCGCATCCAGCCGCTGCTGATCGGCAACCCCTCCCCCGACACCTTCGTCGTGGATGCCTGGGCGCGCGGTCACATCAAGCAGGAGCTGCTGAAGATCGGCTGGCCCGCCGAAGACCTCGCCGGCTACACGCCCGGCACCCCGCATCCGATCGACCTCGCCGAAGACGGCGCGGGCGGCTGGAAGCTGCGGCCGTACCAGCGGCAGGCCGTCGACGTGTTCGCCGAGGGCGGCTCCGGCGTCGTGGTGCTCCCCTGCGGCGCGGGCAAGACACTCGTCGGCGCCGGCGCGATGGCCGAGACGAAGACCACGACGCTGATCCTCGTGACCAACACCGTCAGCGCGCGGCAATGGCGCGACGAGCTGCTCAAGCGCACGTCGCTGACCGCCGAGGAGATCGGCGAGTACTCGGGGCAGGTCAAAGAGGTCAAGCCCGTCACGATCGCCACGTACCAGATCCTCACCGCCAAGCGGAAAGGCCAGTACGCCCACCTCGCTCTGCTGGACGCTCTGGACTGGGGTCTCATCGTCTACGACGAGGTGCATCTGCTGCCGGCCCCGGTGTTCAAGCTCACCGCCGACCTGCAGGCTCGGCGCCGGCTGGGCCTCACCGCGACGCTCGTGCGCGAGGACGGCCGCGAGGGCGACGTGTTCAGCCTGATAGGCCCCAAGCGGTTCGATGCGCCGTGGAAGGAGATCGAGGCGCAGGGCTTCATCTCACCGGCCGTCTGCTACGAGGTCCGTGTCGACCTGCCCGCCGGCGACCGTCTCGAGTACGCCGCCGCCGCGGACGACGACCGGTACCGGCTGGCGGCGACGGCCCCCGCCAAGATCGACGTCGTCCAACGACTGGTCGACAAGCACGCCGGCGAGCGCATCCTGATCATCGGGCAGTATCTGGATCAGATCGACGTGCTCGCCGAAGCGCTCGGCGCCCCCAAGATCACCGGGCAGACGCCCGTCGACGAGCGCGAGGAGCTCTACCAGGCCTTCCGGGTCGGCGAGATCACGGTGCTGGTCGTCTCGAAGGTCGCGAACTTCTCGATCGACCTCCCCGAGGCCTCGGTCGCCATCCAGGTGTCGGGGTCGTTCGGTTCTCGTCAAGAGGAGGCTCAGCGACTCGGGAGGCTGCTGCGTCCGAAGCAGTCGGGAAACACGGCGAGCTTCTACACGCTGATCGCCCGCGACACCGTCGACCAGGACTTCGCGCAGAACCGCCAGCGGTTCCTCGCCGAGCAGGGTTATGCCTACACCATCCTCGATGCGGAGTCCCTCGCCGCCTGAGGCTCAGACCGTCCGCGCGAAGAAGTCCGTCACGAGGTCGACCACGGCGCCGGGGTTGTCGTCGGTGGCGAAGTGCGCGGCATCCGGGATGGGGGCGAACTCGACGTGGTCGGCGAAGCGAGACACGTCGCCGCTGTGCTTCCGCACGAATGCGGCCGTCAACGGCTCGTCCCGCTCGCCGAAGGCGTAGAGAGCAGGGACGCGCAGTCGTTGCCGACGGTACGCGCCCGTGGCGAGCGCCGGCATCTCCCCGGCGATCAGCAGCCCGCGGTAGACCTCGCGGATCGCGGCGTCCTTCGCCGGGTCGCGCAGCGGGCCGAGGTAGGTGGCGAGCGTCTGCCCGCTCAGGGGTGTGGCCACATACGGCGGCTGGAACACCCAGTCCAGCGACTGCCCCGCCCGCCGGAAGCGCAGCTTCGGCACGTGGCGCATCGCCGGCAGCATGCCGAGCCCCAGCCTCATGAAGGGCGGCGGCACCGAGAAGAGCACCATCGCCCGCACCCGCTCCGGGTGCGCGTATGCCAGCTGCGCCGCCACCACCGCACCCATGTCGTGCGCCACGAGGCGCACCCGTTCCAGCCCGAGGGCATCCATGACGGCCACCACGTCGTCCCGCATCGAATACCGTTCGATCCGCGGCGATGCCGCCTGCGACCAGCCGAAGCCCCGGGCGTCCGGGCAGATCACGCGATATCGCCCGCCGAGCGCGGGACCGACATCCCGCCACTGCCACCAATGCTGGGGCAGCCCGTGGAGCATCAGCACCGGCTCGCCCGCGCCGATCGTCGCCACGTGCGCACGCAGCCCCGGAGTGTCGACGAACTCGTGCGTGAAGCCCGTCACCTCCGGGATCGGGGGCAGCACGGTCGACGTGTCGGCATCCGTCGCTCTCTCGTCCATGGCCGCACAATACTACTTCTCTAGTACCGTGTCACTACTTCTCTAGTGCGGAGCGCACATCTAGGGTCGGGATATGGCCACCACCAGAGACCGAGCCCTCGACGCGGCGCTCGCGCTCGTCGGCGAGCAGGGCATCCGCGCGCTCACCCACGCCCGCGTGGACGAGCGGGCCGGCCTGCCGAAGGGGTCCACGTCGAACTGGTTCCGCACGCGTGACGCCCTCGTCGCCGGTGTGGTCACCCACCTGGCCGAGAGCGAGCGCGCCGACTTCGCCGCCGCCGAGAACCCGCCCGTCGAGACGGCCGAACAGCTGGCCGACGCGCTGTGCGCGATGGTCGCCGTCGAGACCGGCCCCTTCGCCGGCCGCACCCGTGCCCGCTTCGCACTCTTCCTCGAGGGCGCCGGCGACCCCGACCTGCTCGCTCCGCTCCTGGACCAGCGCCGCGCCTACGTCGAGTGGACGACCGCGCTCCTCGCCCGGGTCGGCGCCCGCTCTCCCGTGGACGCCGCCCGATCGCTCATGGCGGCCGCGGACGGCCTCGTGCTCCACCGTGTGACCGTGGATCCGGATGCCGCCATCCGGCCCGTGGTCGAGCGGGCGGTGCGCGCGAGCCTGGACTGAACCGGCCCGACCGGGCCTCGCCCGGAGTGAAGCGGGCACGCCGCGCATCCCGCCTCTCCGGGCGATATCCAGACAGCGCATGAGATCGATGGCCATAATGAGGGCATGACCGCACCTCGCATCCTCGTCGTGGACGACGAGCCGAACATCCGCGACCTGCTCATCACGAGCCTCCGCTTCGCGGGGTTCCAGGTTCGGGCCGTCTCCAACGGCGCCCAGACGATCTCGGCTGTGCTCGAGGAGGAACCCGACCTCATCGTGCTCGACGTGATGCTGCCCGACATGAACGGGTTCAGCGTCACCAAGCGACTCCGGGGTGCGGGCTACACCGCGCCCATCCTGTTCCTCACCGCCAAGGACGAGACGGAAGACAAGATCACCGGCCTCAACGCCGGCGGCGATGACTACGTCACGAAGCCGTTCAGCCTCGACGAGATCGTCGCGCGCATCCAGGCGATCCTGCGGCGCACGATGCAGGCCGACGAGGAGTCGGTGATCCGCGCCGGCGAGCTGACGATGGATCAGGACACCCACGACGTGCAGGTCGGCGACGTGTCGATCGACCTCAGCCCCACCGAGTTCAAGCTGCTGCGCTACCTCATGCTCAACCCCAACCGCGTGCTGTCGAAGGCTCAGATCCTCGACCACGTGTGGGAGTACGACTTCAACGGCGACGCCGGCATCGTCGAGAGCTACATCTCGTATCTGCGACGTAAGATCGATCCCCACTCTTCCGAGCCGCTCATCCAGACCAAGCGCGGATTCGGATACATGCTCAAGGCCGGCAAGACCGCGTAGGCGGCCGCGACCGGCCACGACACTCCTAGGAGAAGGGGCCGTCCTGGCGCACAAGACCGACGCGATCACCCGTGGGTGGCGCAGCATCAGCCTGCGCGCCAAGGTCACGGGCGTCTGCGTCGCCGTCCTCGCCCTCGGACTGCTCGGTGCCGGGATCGGAACGACCGCCTTCCTCGGCACCGCCCTGACCGCGAACATCGAGAGCAACCTGCAGGACGTGGCCCGCACCGACGTCGCCTCGCAGCAGTTCGACATGGTGGTGCGCGACGGCGCAATCGAGCCGGAGCGGATCGAGGCCGCGCCCGACACGGACTACTTCGTGGTCGTCTACGACCCCGCCGACCCCTACGAACCGCTCGCCGTCGCGGGCGGCCGCGGCGCGGCCGAGCCGGACTTCCCGGCGAGCTTCCCCCTCGACCTCGCGCTGGCCCGTGAACTGCAGGTGTTCACCCTCACCAGCCCCGACGGCGAGGCCGAGTACCGCGCAACGGTCACGGTTCAGGAGACTGTGAGCGGCGGGATCCTGTACACGCAGCTCGTTGCCGCGCCGCTGGCAGGCGTCAACCGCACGATCGGCACCTACCTCGGCATCTACAGCATCATCGCGGTGATCACGATCGTCGTCGGGGCCCTCGCCACACGACTGCTGGTGACGCTGGCGTTCCGCAGCCTCGCGCAGGTCGAGACCACGGCCATGTCGATCGCGTCGGGAGATTTCAGCACCCGCATGACCGACATCGCCCCCGGCACCGAAGTGGGACGGCTGAAGTCGGCCATCAACGCCATGCTGGGCCGGGTGGATGCCGCCATCTCACAGCGCGACGCCACGGTCCAGCAGATGCGCCGCTTCATCGGCGACGCCAGCCACGAGCTGCGCACCCCCCTGGTGACCGTGCGGGGCTACGCCGAGCTGTACCGCATGGGCGCGATCACCAGCGATGAGGACGTCGCGCAGTCGATGGAGCGCATCGAGAAGGAGGCGATCCGGATGGGGCTCCTCGTCGAAGACCTCCTCTCGCTCGCCCGCCTCGACGAGCGCCGCGACGTCGTGATCGCCCCCGTCGACCTGCGCCCGATCGCCCGGGATGCCGCCCTCGACGTGCGCGCGACCGCCCCGCAGCGTGCGGTCACGGTCATCGACACCACAGCCGGCCCGCTGCTGCCGGATCTTCCCCAGCGACTCCTGCTCGATGACGGCACGCCGCGCAAGCGGTCAGGCCCCCCGACCTCCGCGATCGCGCGGGCGAGCGTCACGCTCGCGATGCTCCGTCGCCGGCAGCGGAACGGGGCACCCGGCGCAGCCGGATCGGGCACCCCGGCCACCCCGCCGATCGATCCGCCGTCGGGCGTCGCGGCGGACGTCTCCACCGAGCCGGTCGAGCCGATCGTGCTCGGGGACGAGAACCGCATCCGCCAGGTGGTCACGAACCTGCTGGGCAACGCCCGCCGCTTCACCGCAGAGGACTCCCCCGTCGAGCTGCGGGTCGGCGTCGATCGCGCCCGCAGCACCGGCTGGATCGAGATCGTCGACCACGGCGAGGGGGTGCCGGATCAGATCAAGGAGAAGATCTTCCAGCGCTTCTGGCGCGCCGACAACTCCCGCACCCGCGAGACCGGCGGGTCGGGGCTCGGGCTGTCGATCGTCGCATCCATCGTCGAAGCCCTCCACGGCACCGTGTCGGTGAGCGACACCCCCGGCGGCGGCGCCACCTTCCGCGTCGCCCTCCCGCTGGTCGATCGTCAGGATGCCGAGGCGCACCGTCACCTCGAGACGCAGCCGCTGCGCTCGGTGACCTCTGATCAGGACTGACCGGCTCCTCCCCAGCATCCGCTCGGCTTCGGGTTGTCCACCGGCGCCGGCCGACCCTCGGAGGGCGGGACACGCCGCCGTAGCGTGGCGGGCACGTGGGCAGGGCAGACGCGCCCGCCCCTGATCGAAAGGAGCGTTCATGGCCGTCTTCTCCGTCGACAGCGACGCCGTGCTGGCAGCGACCGGTTCCATCCGCGGGACCATCGACCGCATCCAGGCCGAAACGCAGTCGATGATGGCTCAGCTCACCGGCCTGCAGTCGTCGTGGACCGGCAGCGCGTCGAGCTCCTTCCACGGCGCGGTCGAGCAGTGGCGGGCAACGCAGCGTCAGGTCGAGGAGTCCCTCGCGGGTATCAACACCGCCCTGGCGACCGCCGGACGACAGTACGCCGATGCCGAGATGGCGACGGCCGGGCTGTTCCGCTGAGGAAAGGAAGAAGGCCCCGGCCGCTTGCGCGACCGGGGCCTTCTTCGATGAGGTGATGGATCAGAAGTCCATGCCACCCGTCGGGTCTCCCGCGGGAGCGGCGGCCTTCTCGGGCTTGTCGGCGACGACGACCTCGGTGGTGAGGAACAGGCCCGCGATGGACGCGGCGTTCTGCAGCGCCGAACGGGTCACCTTGGCGGGGTCGATGATGCCCTGTGCGAACAGGTCACCGTACTCGCCCGTGGCGGCGTTCAGACCGTGACCGGCCGGAAGCTCCGCCACCTTGTTGGCGACGACACCCGGCTCGAGACCGGCGTTCAGAGCGATCTGCTTCAGCGGAGCCTCGATCGCGACCTTGACGATGTTCGCGCCGGTCGCCTCGTCGCCCACGAGCTCGAGGTTCGCGAACGCGGTCTTGCCGGCCTGGATCAGCGCGACGCCACCACCGGGGACGATGCCCTCTTCGACCGCAGCCTTGGCGTTGCGGACGGCGTCCTCGATGCGGTGCTTGCGCTCCTTGAGCTCGACCTCGGTGGCCGCCCCCGCCTTGATGACGGCGACGCCGCCGGCGAGCTTGGCGAGGCGCTCCTGGAGCTTCTCGCGGTCGTAGTCGCTGTCGGTGTTGTCGATCTCGCGGCGGATCTGGGTCACGCGACCCTCGATCTGCGACGCCTCGCCGGCACCCTCGATGATCGTGGTCTCATCCTTGGTGATGATGACCTTGCGGGCACGGCCGAGCAGGTCGAGCGTCGCGTTCTCGAGCTTGAGGCCCACCTCTTCGGTGATGACCTGTCCACCCGTGAGGATCGCGATGTCCTGCAGCTGAGCCTTGCGGCGGTCGCCGAAGCCGGGAGCCTTGACGGCAGCCGACTTGAAGATGCCGCGGATCTTGTTGAGCACGAGAGTCGCAAGCGCCTCGCCCTCGACGTCCTCGGCGATGATGACGAGCTCCTTGCCGTCCTGGATAACCTTGTCGACGATCGGCAGAAGGTCCTTGATGTTGGAGATCTTCTGGTTGGCGATCAGGATGTAGGGGTCCTCGAAGACCGCTTCCTGACGCTCCGGGTCGGTGACGAAGTAGGGGTTCAGGTAGCCCTTGTCGAAGCGCATGCCCTCGGTGAGCTCGAGCTCGGTGCCGAAGGTCTGGGACTCCTCGACGGTGACCACACCCTCCTTGCCCACCTTGTCGATGGCCTCGGCGATGAGCGCGCCGATCTCGGGGTCAGCGGCCGAGATCGAGGCGGTCGCAGCGATCTGCTCCTTGGACTCGACCTCCTTGGCGCCCTCGAGCAGCTGGTCGGTGATGGCCTTGACGGCCTTCTCGATGCCGCGCTTGAGCGAGATGGGGTCGGCGCCGGCTGCGACGTTGCGCAGACCCTCGCGGACGAGCGCCTGGGCCAGGACGGTGGCCGTCGTCGTGCCGTCACCGGCGACGTCGTCGGTCTTCTTGGCGACCTCCTTGACGAGCTCCGCGCCGATCTTCTCGTACGGGTCGTCGAGCTCGATCTCCTTGGCGATCGAGACACCGTCGTTCGTGATCGTGGGAGCGCCCCACTTCTTCTCGAGCACGACGTTGCGACCGCGGGGACCCAGGGTCACCTTGACGGCGTCGGCCAGGATGTTCAGGCCGCGCTCGAGGCCACGGCGGGCCTCCTCATCGAAAGCGATGATCTTTGCCATGTGTGTGTCGTCCCTCCCGGACGTTGGCTTTCGGTCATTAGCACTCAGTCAGACCGAGTGCTAAGTCATTCTGGCACTCGCCCTGGTCGAGTGCAAGCCACGCGGCGTTACTGCGCAACACGAGAGAGCGGGACGCCCGAAGGCGTCCCGCTCTGGTTCCGAGGTGAGGGGTCAGACCGGGCGGACGGATTCCGCCTGCGGCCCCTTCTGTCCGGTGCCGACGGTGAACTCCACCGCCTGGCCCTCTTCGAGTACGCGGAAGCCGGTCATGTCGATGTTCGAGTAGTGGACGAAGACGTCCCGGCCATCCGTCACCGTGATGAAGCCATAGCCCTTCTCGGCGTTGAACCACTTGACGGTGCCCTGGGTCATGCGAATCTCCTGTTGCTGTGCGATTGCGCCCATCGTAAACAGCGGAATCACGCTGAAAAGGGGCCATCGGCAACTGTTGACACGGTGGCATCGAAGTATTTACGGGCGCGAAACACACGGGGCGGGAAGCCGCCCTCGGTCGCGCATCCTCAGCGCGCGAACGGGGCCCGCGCGCTCACGGCGCGGGCGTGCCCGAGCCGCCCGCATCGGCACGGTCGAGCCCCAGCACGACCGTCAGCTGCGGGGTCTGGGGATCGGCCGGCTGGTAGGCATCGCTCTGCTCGATGTTCGCCCCGCCGAGCACGAGGTCGGCCAGCCCCGCCGCCGCGGCCTGGTCGGCGGCATCCACGTAATACACGGTCGTCTCGGCGAAGTCGTCGCTGCCGGCCTCGCTGGCCAGCACGTCCGCGTCGGCCCACCCCGCGGCGACCACGAGGTCCTTGGTCTGGGTCGCCAGCCCCTCCTGCGCCGTGGCGTTGAGGATCAGAACGGCGTACGAGGTGTCGACGACGGGTTCCACGCCCGGCGTCGCCACGGCGGTGGAATCCGGATCGGGTGCGGGGAAGAGGTCGATCCGCCCCGACACCAGCAGGGTGCCGAAGATGCCGACCAGCGTGAGCACCACGGTCGCCGCGATCGCCCACAGCAGGATCACCCCGCGGTGCATGTGCGGCTGCTCCGCGCGATGGGCGCCGATGCGCCCGCTGTCCGAGGGGATGTCGTCGAAGCGATCCCGGGGGAAGGACGAGTGCGGCACCCGACGATGCTATCGAAACGCGCTGTGGCGGCCGTTCGGCCGGATCAGCCGATCGCGCGCGCCGGGACCGGCGCCCGCTCCGTCATGCGGGCGTCGCGCTGACGCCGGAGCCTGCCGATGAGAAGCGGGTCATGGGCCTGCGCCTCCGCGGTGTCGATGAGCCGACCGAGCAGCTGGTAATAGCGAGCGGGCGACAACCCCAGGTCGCTGCGGATCGCCTCCTCCTTGGCGCCGGCGTGGGTGAACCAGGCGTTCTCGAAGTCCAGCAGGGCGCGATCGCGGTCGGTCAGGGGCACCCCAGCACGCTAACCCGGGTGGGCCGCGGCTCCGTCGCGCCACTCCACGGAAGCGCCGAGTGGGTCCACCGCCGCGAGCGGCCGCCCGTCGAGGCCGAGCACGAACCCGCCCCACGCGGCATCCACGGGCGGGCGCCAGCGGTCATGGAGCGCGGGCGGGTCGATGCTCACCCACCGCGCGCGAGCCGCCGCGATCGCCGTCAGCAGCCGTTCCCGCCCGGCGCGCGGGATGTGGGGCAGCACGCCCGGCGTCGTGATGACGAGCACCGCGTCGGGCGGAGCGGCGGCGATCGCCGCGGCGAGCGTGTCGGGCTCGGTGGCGTCGCCGGCGAGGATCGGGGCGGGCTCTTCCGCGGCGATGTCGAGCGCCGCGGTGATGCGTTCGGCGCGACCGGCTTCTCCGGGCCACACCAGCGATGACAGGAAGCGGCGGTCGCCGGCATCCCTCGGATTCAGCGGTGTCAGATCGACACCCGCCCGCCACACGATGTCGGGCAGCCGCAGGCGGGGCGGGTGCGTGCCGCGCAGCTCGCACGACAGCACCACCGGCGACGCACCGCCCGGCGGATCGAGCGACGGTCCGCCGCGATAGCGGTAGGAGTAGCGGTCGGGGTACAGGCACAGACCCGCACTGGCCCCGATCTCCAGCAGCGCGATCGGGCCGTCGATGAGCGAGAGCGCGGGCAGCAGGGCGGCGCACCGCTGCGGCTCGTTCGTCTGCAGCGATCGCCGGCCGGTCTCGGCGATCAGCTCGTCGGCGTGCCCGCTCACCCACGCGCGCCACGTCTCGTAGCCGAGCTCGGGCGCCCCCAGCATCCGCGAGACGGCGAAGACGAGGGGTGGTTGCCGGCGCGCGGCGGGGAGCCTCGCCAGCGTCGCCTGCACCTCGTCGTCGGCGGCCACGCCCGCCGCCCACTCCGCGTACAGGTCGCTGCGCCCGGGTGCTTCGTCCCGCGCGAACCGCGCGTAGCGCTCCGCCACCGCCGTGCGCTCGTCGTCCATCCGCCCATTCTCGCGGCAGACGCTCAGCGCCGCGGGAACAGCGGCGCCCACCCTGGGGTTGAATGGGTGAGGATCGAGGAGGAGTCATGACCTACGCCGTCAACAAGACCGACGCCCAGTGGCGCGAAGAGCTCACCGCCGAGCAGTACGCCGTGCTGCGACAGGCGGGAACCGAGCGGGCCTGGACGGGTGAGCTGCTCGACGAGTCGCGCGCGGGGCTGTACGCGTGTGCCGCGTGCGGCGCGGAGCTGTTCCAGAGCGGCACCAAGTTCGACTCGCACTGCGGGTGGCCGAGCTTCTACGAGTCGGTGCGGCCCGAAGCGGTCGAGCTTATCGAGGACACCAGCCACGGAATGGTGCGCACCGAAGTGCGCTGCGCCAACTGCGGCTCGCACCTGGGCCACGTCTTCCCCGACGGATTCGGCACGCCCACCGGGGACCGGTACTGCATGAACTCGCTGTCGCTGCAGTTCACCCCGGAGACCGGCAGCACCTCGGACGCTCCGGCGTGACCGGCGCGCTGGATGCGGTGCGCGCGCGCCGCTCCTGGTCGAAGGTCACCGACGCCGCGCCGTCGCACGACGAGCTGCTGACGCTCGTCTCGGCGGCCGGCCGCGTCGCAGACCACGCGTCGCTGCGCCCCTGGCGCCTGATCGAGCTGCGCGGCGCCGACCGCGAGCGCCTCGGCCGCGCCATCAACAAGGCCGAGGGCGAGAAGGGGTCGTCGTCGAAACCGCTGCGCGCACCCCTGCTCATCGCCGTCGTCGCCAGCTACCAGAAGTCGAGCAAGGTCGCCCGGTGGGAGCAGGAGGCCGTCGCCTCCGGCGTCGCGCACGTGCTGAGCCTGCTGCTGGACGAGGCCGGCTGGGGCGTCCTGTGGCGGACCGGCCACTACACCCGGGCGAAGGCCGTCGCGAAAGCGCACGGTCTGAAGAAGAACGAGGAGCTCCTGGGCTGGCTCTACGTCGGCGGCAAGCCCGAGCGGGAACGCCCCGGCAAGCGTCACGTGCTGGATGCCCGCAAGGTGCTCTCCCGGATGCCGGGAGCAGAGGACGAGCAAGCCTGAGCCCGGGCCGGCCTGAACCCGGGGCCTGAGTACTCGGGCCTGTGTGCCCGGGACGATCGTCACCGCGGCCGTCAGGCTCGCCCTCGTCGCCGCGGGGACACGCGTTTCCATGGGACGGTGGCGACGACCACCGACAGCAGGGCCACGGCGACCATGACCGCGCTCTGCGCGAGCCCCGGCCCGGCGGCCGACGGCCACAGCAGGTCGAGCACGAGCGACGTGGTGAGCTGGCCGGTCACCGCGCCGAGCCCGAGCAGCAGCACGCCGGTGTGCTGGACGAGCGCGGCCGACAGGAAGATGTAGACCACGCCGATCGCGCCGCCGGTGTAGACGAGCGGGTCGGCCGGGAACGGATCGGGCGCGCCGACGGCGGCCACGTGCACGACCGCGGCGACGGCGAGGACAGCCGTCCCCCCGACGAAGTTCACCAGGGTGGCCGTGAGCGGCGTGCCGACCTTCGCCCGCAACCGCCCGTTGGTCGCCTGCTGCCACGCGATGCCGGCGCCGGTGAGGAACGGCAGGAGCAGCATCCACCAGGGGATCCCCCGCACCCCCTCGCCCGTCAGCGCGAGGGCCACGGCCGCGAGGGCGAGCGCGCCGCCGATGAGGCGCGGGACGGTGACGGCGACCGCTCCTCCGGGGCCGTAGCCGATGCGATCGAGCACGAGGCCGTTGAGCGCCTGCCCCGCGACCATCCCGACGGTGAACAGCGAAACCCCGATGAGCCCCACCGCGAGGCCCTGCGTCGCGACGGTGAGGGCTCCCGCGGCGCCACCGGCCAGCATCCACCACGGGATCGCCCGGCCGCGCACACCGGCGACCAAGGCGCGGAACCCACGTCGTCCGGCGCGCGTGGCGACGGACAGGACGATCAGGATCGCCAGGCCCGAACCGAACGACACCACGGCGGCAACGAAACCGTCGTCCAGTCGCACGCCGAGGTCACCGTTGACGCGAGCCTGCAGCGCGGTCAGAACGCCCACGACGACAGCACCCGCGAGCGCGAGCCACGCGGGCAGCGGACGCGGCGATGCGGTCGCGTGAGGCGTGATGCTCGTCATCGGTGTCCGCTCATGGAGCCGACTACGGGACTCGAACCCGTAACCCCCTAATTACAAGTTAGGTGCGCTACCAATTGCGCCAAGTCGGCAGGCTCCCAGTCTAGCCAGGAGCAGGCGGGCGACCGTTACGGCGTGGGTGTCGGGGTCGCGCTCGGGCTCGGCGTCGGGGTGGCCTTGTAGTAGGCGTCGCTGGCGATCGTGAGCACGAACTGCGCGAACTCCTGCGGGTCATCGAGCGCGCCGACGTACTGGTTGCCGTTGACCAGGACCGTCGGGGTGCCCGTCAGCGTCACCTCGGTGTCGGGCAGGCCGTCCAGCGCCCGCTCGGTGGCCGTGCGCGCCCAGCCCTGGAACTCCTGCTCCTCGATGCACGAGCGGACGTCCCGCGGGGAGTCGGCCCCTGCGGCGATCGCGAGCGACGCGAGCTCGGTGTCGGTGTAGCCGTCGGAGTCGACCTCGGGCTGCTGGCTCAGCAAGGCGTTGTTGTACGCGAAGAACGAGTCGGGCGAGTGGGTGGCCACACAGGCAGCGGCCCCGGCCGCGCGCAGGGAGTACTTGGTGCCGTTGGACTTGGCGGTGAGCATCGAGACCGGGTGGTAGGCCAGGGTCGCTGCCCCCTCGTCGACCCACTCGGCCAGCTGCTGGACATTGGCGAGCTGGAACTCGCGCGAGCCGGTCGACAGATAGTCGACGTACACGCGGATGTCGACCACCGGCTGCTCGGTCGGCGTGGGCGACGGCGTCGCCTCGGCCTCTTCTTCGTCCTCAGCATCCTCGGCCGTCGGCGTCGGCGTCGGGGTGGGCTCGGCGTCCTGCACGGCGCCGGATGACAGGGCGACGCCGGCGATGCTCGTCACCGCGAACCCGTCGTCGTCGACATTGGCCGGGCGGAGGAGGGGCTTGGATGCCGCAGACGAGACGATCATGGTGACAGTCACCGCGGCGACCACGACCAGGGCGACCGCGCTCAGCGAGAGGACGGCGATGCGGATGCGCTGCGCCCGGGACTGGCGCACGTGCACCTGCTGGGCCTTCTCGCGCACCGCGTCGCGGCGCTCGCTGGGTGCGGGCGCATTCGCGGAATCGTCGCTCGACATGGAACCTCTCGGGACGGACGGGCCGGATCTCGGCGGAGGCCGCACGAAGAGGCGGCCGGAATCGATGTTAACCAGGCAGTCTGGGAAATGCCCAGACGCGGAGCCCGCACGAGCCGTGTCATACTGTGCAGTGCGCCCGATGGCGGGCGCGCGGGAAAGCCCCCGCTCATCCATCACTACGGATCGTCCGGCACGTACCTGCCGGTGAAGGAGAAGAGAACATGGCGTCCGTCACCTTTGACAACGCAACCCGCCTGTACCCCGGGGGCACGCGCCCCGCTGTGGACAAGCTCAACCTCGAGGTCGCCGACGGCGAGTTCCTCGTCCTGGTCGGCCCGTCCGGCTGTGGAAAGTCCACCTCGCTGCGCATGCTCGCCGGCCTCGAAGAGGTCAACTCCGGCCGCATCCTCATCGGTGACCGCGACGTCACCGACGTGCCGCCGAAGGACCGCGACATCGCGATGGTGTTCCAGAACTACGCGCTGTACCCCCACATGACCGTCGCCGAGAACATGGGCTTCGCGCTCAAGATCGCGGGCGTCGGCAAGGAGGAGCGCGCCAACCGCGTCCTCGAGGCTGCGAAGCTGCTCGACCTCGAGGAGTACCTCACCCGCAAGCCCAAGGCCCTCTCGGGTGGTCAGCGTCAGCGCGTCGCCATGGGCCGCGCGATCGTCCGCCAGCCGCAGGTGTTCCTCATGGACGAGCCGCTGTCGAACCTCGACGCGAAGCTGCGCGTGCAGACGCGTACCCAGATCGCGTCGCTGCAGCGTCGCCTGGGCGTCACCACGGTCTACGTCACGCACGACCAGACCGAGGCGCTCACCATGGGCGACCGCATCGCCGTGCTCAAGGACGGCCTGCTCCAGCAGGTCGGCACCCCGCGCGACCTGTACGAGCGCCCGAACAACGTGTTCGTCGCCGGCTTCATCGGCTCGCCCGCCATGAACCTGTTCCCGGCGGCACTCGCCGAGGGCGGCGTGCAGTTCGGCACCGAGGTCGTTCCGCTGGACCGCGACACCGTGGGCCGTGCGCACGGCAGCGAGGTCACCGTCGGCGTCCGTCCCGAGGACATCGTCGTCGGCCCCGCCGACGGCAAGGGCCTCTCGGTCGTGGTCGACCTCGTCGAGGAGCTCGGCGCGGACGGCTACCTCTACGGGCACACCGACATCAACGGCAAGCGCACCGACATCGTCGCGCGCGTCGACGGCCGCAGCCACCCGAGCTCGGGCGAAACGGTCACGCTCGCGGCGACCGCCGGCCACGTGCACGCCTTCGACATGGAGACCGGCGAGCGCCTGAACGACGCTCCCGTCGTCTCCGGGCACTGACAGAACGCTGCTGCGGCGCGGGCGGGTCGTCTGACCCCCCGCGCCGCAGTGCTTTTCCGCCGACCGCCCGACAGCGACCGCGAAGAGGAGAGGCATGCCCGAATCCCTGAGCATCACGGCGAGCTCCGTCGACCCGGGTCTGCTCGCACTGCCCTGGTCGACACCGCTCGCGGAGTGGCCCTCGAGCACGATCGTGTTCCTGCCCAAAGGCCTCTCGCGCCACCTCGTGAGGTTCGCCAACCTGTCGGGCCGCGTGGTCGCCATCAAGGAGACGACGGCCGAGATGGCCCGCCGCGAGTACGACATGCTCGGCAACCTGGCCCGGCTGGACGCCCCGTGCGTCGAGCGCGTGGCCGTGATCGCCGGACGCCGCGACGCCCGGGGAGAGCCCCTGCCGGCGGCGCTGGTCACCGCACACCTGAAGTTCTCACTCCCCTACCGCGCCCTGTTCACGCAGGTATTGCGCCCCGATACCGCCACGCGCCTCGTCGACGCGCTGGCGGCGCTGCTGGTGCGACTGCACAACGTCGGCTTCTTCTGGGGCGACGTGTCTCTGTCGAACACGCTCTTCCGCCGAGACGCGGGCGCCTTCGCCGCTTACCTGGTGGATGCCGAGACCGGCGAGCTTCATGAGAGCGGCCTGACGCCGGGTCAGCGCGAGCACGACCTCGAGGTGGCGCGGACCAACATCGCCGGCGAGATCATGGACCTCGAAGCCGGCGGACGGCTCGAAGGCGGCGTCGACGCGATCGCGATCGCCGACGGCATCGTGTCGTCGTACCGTTCGCTGTGGGCTGCGCTCACCGACAGCGAGAGCTTCGGCACCGACGAGGCGTGGCGGCTCACCGAACGGGTGCAGCGGCTCAACAGCCTGGGCTTCGACATCGGCGAGATGTCGATCGAGTCCTCCGCGGACGGCACGCGCGTGGTGATCCAGCCCAAGGTGGTGGATGCCGGGCATCACCAGCGCCGCCTGCTGCGACTGACCGGGCTCGACGTCGAGGAGAATCAGGCGCGCCGGCTCCTGAACGACCTCGACGAGTTCCGCGTGCGGATCTCGCGGCTCGGAGACGACGAGGAGATGGTTGCCCACGAGTGGCTGACCAGGGTGTTCGAGCCGGTGGTCAAGGCGATCCCGTGGGACCTGCGCGCCAAGCTCGAACCCGCCGAGGCGTTCCACCAGGTGCTCGAGCACCGGTGGTACATGTCGCAGGCGCGGGGCCGGTCGGTGCCGTTGGCAGAGGTGCTCACCAGCTACGTCGACGAGGTGCTTCGACACCGTCGCGACGAGGCCACGCTCATGGGCCCGGCCACCGACACCGTCTCGCTCCCGGTCATCACCGCGAATCTGCCCGTGATGGACGACGAGGACGACGACATCGACTGGCGCGATCTCGTCTGAGCTCGCCTCGGCTGGGCCCGGCTCGTCCGGGCCCGCCTCGACCGGGCCCGCCTCGTCGGCTCAGTAGCCGACGGTGAACCGCTCGCGCGAGTGCCGCGGGTTCTCGATCTCGTCGAGCACCGCCACCGCGAGGTCCGCTCCCGAGATGAAGGACTCGCCGTCCTCGTCGGTCACGAGGACGTCGCCTCCGTCCCGGTACGACCCGGTGCGCTCCCCCGGGTTCCAGGCCCCGAAGCCGCCGGCCGGGTGCACGTAGAACCAGTCGTGACCACGGTCGTCGGTCTGCAGATCCTCCAGGATGCCGATGGCCTCGAGCGCCTCGGGCTTGTACTCCTCCGTGAACGACGGCTGATCGACCAATCGCTCGCCGCCCGGCGCGATGAGGCTTCCGCCCGCCCCGCCGATCACGCCGATGCGCACCGTCTCGGGAAGGACCGCAACCAGGTCCGCCACATTCGAGCGCACGGCGCCCTCCATGTCGCCGCGCGCGGGCACCGCCGAGACGACGACGTCCACGCCCTGCAGCTCCGCCGCCAGGCTCGGCACATCCAGGAGCGTGCCCTCGATGTACGTGACACCTTCCACGCGCTCCGAGGGGACGGTGCGCGCGACCGAGACCACGGTGTGGCCCCGACGCACCCCCTCGGCGACGATGTGGCTTCCGGCGTAGCCGGTTCCTCCGATGACGGCGATGCGGGGCATGCTCTTCCTCTCCTCAGGGACGATCCTCTTCAGGGCCTGTGACGTGAAAGCGGCGTTCGGGACCGTTCATTCCCCCGTGACGCGATAAGCCTCAGAGAACGGGCGGGGTGTGCCAGATGCGGTCGATGTAGTCGCGCATCGACCGGTCGGACGAGAAGAACCCGCACCGAGCCACGTTGAGGATCGCGGACCGCGTCCAGCCGTCGACGTCGCGATAGGCGGCGTCCACCTCGTCCTGCGCAGTCAGATAGGCGGAGTAGTCGGCGAGCACCATGAACCGGTCGTGGTAGAGCAGGTTCGACACGACCGGGTCGAACACCGACCGGTCACCGCCCGAGAAGGCACCCGACGCGATGAGGTCGACGGCGCTTCGCAGGTCGGCATCCGATCGATAGAAGTCGCCGGGCACGTAGCCGCGCTCGTAGAGCGCCTCCACTTCGGGCTCCGACATGCCGAACAGGAAGAAGTTGTCGTCGCCCACCAGCCGCCGGATCTCGACGTTCGCCCCGTCGTCCGTGCCGATCGTGAGCGCGCCGTTGAGCGCGAACTTCATGTTGCCGGTTCCGGAGGCCTCTTTGCCGGCCAGCGAGATCTGCTCGGAGAGATCCGCCGCGGGGATGACGCTCTCGGCGAGGGTGACGTTGTAATTCGGCGGGAACAGCACCTTGAGGCGCCCCTCGACCACAGGGTCGGCGTTCACGACCGACCCGACGGCGTTGATGAGGTGGATGATCTCCTTGGCGATCCGGTAGCCGGGCGCCGCCTTCGCGCCGAAGACGAACGTGCGCGGCTGCACGTCCGACGCCGCGACGCGTCCGGTGATGATGCGGTCGTAGAGCGTCACGATGTGCAGCAGTTTCAGCATCTGCCGCTTGTACTCGTGCAGCCGCTTGACCATCACATCGAGCATGTGGTCGTCGGCCACGCCCACGCCGTCGCGCTGGCGCAGCACGGTGTCGAGCCGCCGCTTGTTGTGCACCTTGACCGCGGCGAAGCGTTCGCGGAACTCGGGGTCCTCGGCGTACGCCTCGAGTTCGCGCAGCCGGTCGAGGTCGGTCACCCAGGTCGAGCCGAGCGCTTCGGTGATGAGCTCCGACAGCGCCGGGTTGGCCAGCCGCATGAAGCGGCGCGGCGTGATGCCGTTGGTGACGTTGGTGAACTTGCCCGGGAAGAACGCGTCGAAGTCGGGAAGCACCTTCTCGCGCAGCAGCTGGGAATGCAGCTCCGCGACGCCGTTGACCTTTGCCCCGGCGACGGTGGCCAGGTAGGCCATGCGCACCGACCGCTCGGGGTGCTCACCGATGATGGACATCCCCCGGATGCGCATCTCGTCGTCGCCGAAACGCTGACGGACGGCATCCAGGAATTCATCGTTGATCCGGTAGATGATCTCGAGATGGCGCGGCAGGAGGCGTCCGAGGAGCTCGACCGACCACACCTCCAGCGCCTCCGGAAGCAGCGTGTGGCAGGTGTAGGCGAAGCACTTCTGGGTGATGGCCCACGCCTCGTCCCACTCCATGTGACGGTCGTCGACGAGACGGCGCATGAGCTCGGGCACCGCGATCACGGGATGGGTGTCGTTGAGCTGGAAGATCACTCGCTCGGGCAGGCCGGACATGTCGAAATCGGGCTTCAGCACGTGGTCGAGGAAGTCGCCGATCGACGCGGCGACGAAGAAGTACTGCTGCTGCAGCCGCAGCTCCTTGCCCTGCGGCGTGGAGTCCTCGGGGTACAGGACCTTCGAGATGTTCTCGGCGAAGGTCTGCGCGCGCACCGCCTCGGTGTAGTCGCCGGCGTTGAAGATCCGCAGGTCGAAGGCCTCTGTCGCCATTGCGCTCCACAGGCGCAGCGTGTTGACCCGGCCGTTCTGGTAGCCCGGGACCATGTAGTTGTAGGGCACCGCCCGAACGTTCCAGCCCGGAACCCAGCGCGAGCGCGTCACCCCGTCGTCGTCGTAATGCTCGGTGTGCCCGCCGAACGAGATCAGCTGGGACGCTTCGGGGTGCGGGAACTCCCACGGCGAGCCGAGGGTCAGCCACGCATCGGGCTGCTCGACCTGCCGTCCCTCCTCGAATGTCTGCTTGAAGATCCCGTATTCGTAGCGGATGCCGTAGCCGATGCTCGGCACGCTCATGGTGGCGAGCGAGTCGATGAAGCACGCCGCGAGGCGGCCGAGGCCGCCGTTGCCCAGACCCGGTTCCACCTCCTGCGCCCGCAGCTCGTCGATGTCGATCCCGCATGCGGCGAGCGCCTCGGTGGCGATGTCCATCAGGCCGGTGGCGAGCAGGTTGTTGTCGAGCTGCCGGCCGAGCAGGTACTCCGCCGAGAGGTAACAGACGCCCTTCGCCTGGATCTCGCGCTGTCGCCGCTGATCCTCGAGCCACCGCGCCATGAGGTAATCGCGAACCGTGTAGGCCAGCGCCACGTAGCGGTCGGTGGCGGTCGACGCCGACAGCGCCACGCCCCGATCGAAGTTGAGGTTGACGAGGAACTCCTTCACGAAGCCGTCCACGGTGCTGGGCGGCGACGAGACGGGAGCCTCGGCGAGCGGATGCCGGTGCCCAGGCGCCGACGTGGCGCGAGCGGGGGGCGTGGCGGCGGGAACGTCGGAAGCGTCGGGCACGGTGAGAACCTACTCCTTCGTCGTACGCAGCGTCGCCACCTGGTAGAGGGCGACGGATGCCGCGATCCCCGCGTTGAGGGATTCGGTGGCGGCGTGGATGGGGATGGAGACGATCTGGTCGCAGTTCTCGGTGACCAGGCGCGACAGGCCCTTGCCCTCCGAGCCCACGACGATCACGACGGGCCGGTCGGCGAGCTCGAGTTCGGGCAGTGACACCTCGCCGTCGCCGGCGAGACCCAGCACGAACACGCCCTGCTTCTTGAAGTCCTTCAGCGTCGCGTTGAGGTTGCCGGCCAGCGCCACCGGCACCCGCGCGGCCGCCCCGGCGCTGGTCTTCCACGCGGCCGAGTTGACACTGGCGGAGCGGCGCTGCGGCAGGATCACGCCGTGTCCGCCGAAGGCGCCCGTCGAGCGGATGATGGCGCCGAGGTTCCGCGGATCCGTGATGCCGTCCAGCGCCACGAGCAGGGGCATCTCGCCCCGGTCGATGATCTGCTCGAGTAGGTCCTGCGGGTGCGCGTACTCGTACGGCGGCACTTTGAGCGCGACGCCCTGGTGCACGCCGTCGAAGCCGGCCATGCGGTCGAGCTCGGGCCGGGTGACTTCGAGTACCGGGATGTTGCGATGCGTAGCGGTGGCGAGCATCTCTTTCACGCGGTCGTCCATCTCCACGCGCTGGGCGATGTACAGCGCCGTGGCGGGGATCTTCGCGCGCAGGGCCTCCAGGACCGAGTTGCGACCCGTGACGATCTCGGTGTCGTCGCTCGATTTCGCCTTGGACGGCGATCGCTGTCCCTGACCCGGCGCGGCGCCGGGACGACCCTTCCCGCCGGCGGCGGCGTAACGCTCGGCGGCGGCCTTCCGCTTGCCGGCGACGTGCCACGCCCGGTCCTCGGCCTTGGGGGTCGGCCCCTTCCCCTCGAGCGCTTTGCGGCTGTGACCGCCGGTGCCCTTGAGCGGCCCCTTCTTCTTGCCCTTGCCCGCGCCCGGGCGTCCTGGCTTAGCCATCGATGCTCCAATGTGTTCCGTCGGCGCTGTCCTCCAGCGCGATTCCTGCTCTGGCGACGGCGTCGCGGATCCGGTCCGCCGCCGCCCAGTCCTTGTCGGCGCGCGCCTGCGCGCGCTGCTGGATCATCGATCCCACGAGCGCGTCCAGCGCCGCGGCCTCGCGCCCGGTGCCCGTCCGGCCCCACAGCGGGTCGAGCGGATCGATCCCCAGGATGCCGGTCATCACGGCGACCGCCGCGAAGCACCCGCGGGCCGCCTCTGCGTCCCCCGCATCCAGCGCGCTGTTGCCCTCGCGAACCGTCTCGTGCAGCACGGCCAGCGCCTGCGGGATGCCGAGGTCGTCATCCATCGCCGCGGCGAACGCCGTCGGCACCTCCCCGACGATGCGCAGGTCGTCGGCGGTCGGGCGCAGCATCCGAAGTGCGCGCTCCTGGAACGAGCGGATCCGATCCAGTGCCGCCTCGGCCTCGGCGAAGCTCGACTCCGAGACCGACAGATTCGACCTGTAGTGCGCGGCGGCGAGCGCGTAGCGGACGACGAGCGGCTCATGGCGCTCGAGCAGGTCCGCCGCGAGCACGACGTTGCCGAGCGACTTCGACATCTTCTGGTCGCCGACGGTCACGAGGCCGTTGTGGACCCAGTAGCGGGCGAAGTCATCACCGGCCGCCGTCGACTGCGCGAGTTCGTTCTCGTGGTGCGGAAAGCGCAGATCGAGTCCGCCGCCGTGGATGTCGAAGCGGGGACCGAAGAAGCGACGTGACATCGCCGAGCATTCGATGTGCCAGCCCGGTCGGCCGGCTCCCCACGGCGATTCCCACGAGGCGGTCGCGGGCTCGTCGGGCTTGGCGCCCTTCCACAGTGCGAAGTCGCGGGGATCGCGCTTCCCGCGGGTATCGGCGTCCGCCTCGGGCTCCATCGCATCCGGGGACTGCCGGGTGAGGGCGCCGTACTCGGCCCACGAGCGCACGTCGAAGTAGACGTCGCCCGCCGCGGCGTAGGCATGACCGGCATCGATGAGACGGGCGATCAGCTCCTGCATCTGCGGGATGAAGGCCGTCGCGCGGGGCTCGTACGTGGGGGCCTGGATCCCGATGGCGGCGTACGCGCGGGTGAACTCCCGCTCCATCCGATACGCCAGCGCCCACCAGGGCTCGCGCTCGGAATCGTTCCGGAGGACCTTGTCGTCGATGTCGGTGACATTGCGGATGAAGGTCACGCGGCCGTGCCGGTGGGCCAGCCACCGCCGCAGCAGATCGAAGGCGAGCGCTCCGCGGAGGTGGCCGATGTGGGGGCCGGACTGCACCGTCGGGCCGCAGACGTACAGGGTGACGTGTTCGGGGTCGAGCGGCACGAAGTCGCGCAGCGACTGCGCCTTGGTGTCGTAGAGCCTCAGAGTCACCGTCACAGCCTAGCGGCGGGCACCTGTGGACATCCCGGTGCGGTGCAGGGTCGACGGACCGGTACAACTGAAGAGTGCACGTTCTCGCCGTCCTGGCCGCCGCAGTCCTCTTCGGCACGACCGGCACCTCGCAGGCGCTCGGCCCGGACGGAACCACACCGCTGTCGATCGGCGTCATGCGGATGGTCATCGGCGGGACCGGTCTGGCAGCCCTCGCGTTCACCCTCGCGCGACGCCACGCGGCCCGGACCCCGAGCGCGCCGCGCCCCGCCTGGGCAGCTCGGCCGGTGGCGCTGATGATTCTGACGGGGGCGTGCCTGGCGGTCTACCAACCGCTCTTCTTCCTCGGCACCGAACGCAACGGGGTGGCGGTCGGCACGGTCGTCGCCCTCGGCTCCGCCCCGATCCTGGCCGGCCTGCTGGAGTGGCTCCTCACCCGGCGCACGCCCTCCGTCACGTGGATGGTCGCCACCGCCACCGCCACTGCGGGCGTGGTGCTGCTGGGGATGGGCGGGGCAGCCGACTCCGCGAGCGGGACCGACCCCTGGGGCCTGCTCGGCTCGATCGGCGCCGGCGCGTCCTTCGCGGTGATCGCCAACGCCCAGCGCCGACTGCTCGACGGCGGCTGGGACCCCTTCACTGTGGTCGGGGGCATGGGCGCCAGCTCGGCCCTCCTATCGGCGTTCGCCCTCCCCTTCGTCGACCTCGAGTGGCTGGAGACATCGACCGGGTGGCCCATGGCCCTCTGGCTCGGGCTGGCCACCATCTCGATCGCCTATGTGCTCTTCACGTGGGGGCTGAGCGGCCTCACCGCCGCGGCGGCCGCCACACTGACCCTCGGCGAGCCTCTCACCGCCGCGGTCCTCGGCATCGCGGTCCTCGGCGAACGCCTCGCGCCCCTCGCCGTCATCGGCCTGGCGGTGCTGACGATCGGCCTCGCGACCCTCGCCTGGGGCTCGCGGCGCAACCGTGACCCCGAGCCGTTCGCCGTGGAGGGCTGACATGGAGATCGAGAAGATGGAGATCAGGGAGGACGATCTGTCCGGCGCAGAGACACGCGGGCTCATCGCACGCCATCTCGCCGACATGCGTGAGACGTCTCCCGAAGAGAGCTGTCACGCTCTCGACGCCGACGCTCTGCAGGATCCGTCGGTGACCTTCTGGTCCGTCTGGATCGACGGCCGAGTGGCAGGAATCGGCGCCCTGAAACGTCTGGACGCGGTGAACGGCGAGGTGAAGTCCATGCGTGTCGACGACGCCTTCCGCGGCTCCGGCGTGGGCCGGGCCCTGGTGCGGCACATCCTCACGACGGCGCGGGGACATGGGCTCCGCGCGATCTGGCTCGAGACCGGCGCGCAGCCGGGGTTCGCCGCGGCGCGCGGGCTCTACGCGAGCGAGGGGTTCGTCGAATGCGGGCCGTTCGCCTCGTACCGGGAGGATCCCCACTCGGTGTTCATGCGCCTCGACCTGTGATGCTCACGCGGGAATGAGCATCGCCACGGCGTAGGCCGCGACTCCCTCGCCGCGCCCGGTGAATCCCAGTCCGTCGGTGGTCGTGGCCGACAGCGACACGGCGGCGCCGCCGAGAGCCCCCGAGAGCACGGCCTCGGCCTCGCGGCACCGCGACGACATGCGCGGACGGTTCGCCTGCACCTGCACCGAGACGTTCGCGATCCGATAGCCGGCCTCCCCGACGAGAGAGCGCGTGCGGGCCAGGAAGGCGTCGGCGTGCGCGCCGGCGTACTCGGGCTTGTCGGTGCCGAAGTGCGTGCCGATGTCCCCGAGCCCGGCCGCGGCCAGGACGGCGTCGACGATGGCGTGGGCGACGGCGTCGCCGTCGGAGTGTCCCGCCAGGGCGCGCTCACCCGGCCACTCCAGCCCTGCGAGCCACAGCGTGCCCTCGTGGCCGTAAGCGTGCACGTCGGTACCGATGCCGATCCGGGGCGCTGGGGTATCACGCTCGATCGTCGCCCGCGAGGGTTCGACGGGGCGGAGCGTCGTCCGCGCGCGCTCGAGGTCGTCGGGCGTGGTGATCTTGAAGGAACGGGCGTCGCCGGCGACGGTCGTGACGGAATGGCCCGCGGCCGCGACGAGTGCTGCGTCGTCGGTGTACTCCCGATCGGCCACGGCGTATGCCGCTTCGAGAACGTCTCTGCGGAAGCCCTGCGGAGTCTGCGCCGCTGCCAGCTGGCTGCGGTCGACACCCTCGACCACGGAGGAGCCCGCGACCCGCTTGATGGTGTCGACGACGGGCAGGACCGGCAGCACGCCGTCAGTCCCCGCAGCGACCGCGGCGATCACGCGGGAGAACACGGCGGGCGGGGTGAGCGCGCGAGCCGCGTCGTGCACGAGCACGATGTCGATGTCGCCCCACAGCGCGCGGAGGCCCGCTGCCACGGAGTCCTGGCGCGTGGTGCCTCCCACGACCACGGTCGCCAGATCACGGGCATCCCCGGCCGCTTCGAGCGCGTCGGTGAGGGCATCGCCCTCTCGCCCCGCGGGAGCGACGACCACGACCTGCGCGGTGGGGCCCTCGAAGACACCCCGCAGTGCATGGCGAAGGATCGTGTGCTCGTCGAGTCCGACGAACGCCTTGGGCGCGGGCGCGCCGAGTCTCGTTCCGGAGCCGGCAGCGACGACGATGACGGCCACGCGGGGCACGGGGGTGATGCTCACGGAAAGAATCTATACGCGAGCGGCACGCGCCGAGAGGCGCGGCGAGTCAGCTCGCGAGGACCTCGTCGAGAAGGACGCTGGCCTTCTCCTCGTCCGTCTTCTCAGCCAGGGCGAGCTCGGAGATGAGGATCTGCTTGGCCTTAGCCAGCATCCGCTTCTCGCCCGCGGACAGCCCGCGGTCCTGGTCGCGGCGCCAGAGGTCGCGGACGACCTCGCTGACCTTGATCACGTCGCCGGAGGCCAGCTTCTCGAGGTTCGCCTTGTACCGGCGGGACCAGTTGGTGGGCTCCTCCGTGAAGGGGGCGCGCAGCACCTCGAAAACCCGGTCCAGGCCGTCCTGGCCGATGACATCGCGGACGCCGACCAAGTCGACGTTCTCAGCGGGGACCTCGATGATGAGGTCGCCTTGCGTGACGTTGAGCTTCAGGTACTTCTTCGTCTCGCCCTTGATGATCCGGTCTTTGACCTCGATGATCGTCGCGGCCCCGTGGTGGGGGTAGACGACCGTCTCGCCAACCTCAAAAAGCATGGAGTTATGTCCTTTCGGCAACCTCCAGGATACCACAGGCGACATGCGCTAGAGTTTGCCGCCGCACGTCGCGGGGGCCACCGGCGCACCCCATAGAATGCTCAGGATGCTGTCGTCCATCCTGGGAGGATCCGTGATGTCGAAACACCGCTCCGTGGGCGCGGCGCTCACCGCGAAGAGGTCGCGCGTGCTCGCGTCGCTGGCCGTCGGCGTCGCCGTCGCGATCGGGACGACCGGGTGCAGCATGATCTCCACCCAGGCGACCACCATCGAATACAACGCCTCCGACGGCGTAGCCGCCGACGCCGGCCCCATCGAGGTGCGCAACGCCCTCGTCGTCGCGACCGAGGACGGCAGCGCCGGCAACATGCTGGCCGCCATCGTGAACTCCACCGACAACTCCGAGACTCTCACCATCGAGATCGGCGAGGGGTCCTCGAAGGTCACCGAGACGCTCCAGGTGCCGGCCAACAGCGTCGTCAGCCTCGGGGCGGACGGCGAGGAGCCGCTGTTGATCGAGGCGCTCGACACCATGCCCGGCGCCGACGTCCCGGTGTACTTCCAGGCCGGCGACGCCGAGGGTTCCCTCGTGGCCGTGCCCGTGCTGGACGGCGCACTGGAGTACTACGCCCCCTTCGTTCCCTGAGTCCTCGACTCACAGACACCAGACATGAGAACGGCCCCGCCCTCGGCGGGGCCGTTCTCCTGTCTCGGGGCGGGTCAGGCCTCGAAGCGGTAGCCGAGCCCGCGCACCGTCACGAGCATCACCGGGTCACCGGGGTTCTGCTCGATGCGCGAGCGGATGCGCTTGATATGCACGTCGAGCGTCTTGGTGTCGCCGTAATAGTCACTGCCCCACACCCGGTCGATGAGCTGCCCACGTGTGAGCACCCGACCGGCATTGCGCATGAGAACCTCGAGCAGCTCGAATTCCTTCAGCGGCATGTTGATCTCGGCGCCGTCGACGGCGACGGTGTGACGGTCGATGTCGAGGACGACGCGACCCCCGTTCAGGATGCGCTCCTCAAGATCGGCGTCGGCCTGGGTCTGGCGACGCAGCACGGCGCGCATACGCGCGAGCAGCTCGCGCGACGAGTAGGGCTTGGTGACGTAGTCGTCCGCCCCGAGTTCGAGGCCCACCACGATGTCGACTTCGGAGTCCTTCGCCGTGAGCATGATGATGGGAACGGCGGAGCCGGTGCGGATCTGACGGCACACCTCGGTCCCCGGCATCCCGGGCAGCATGAGGTCCAGCAGCACGATGTCGGCGCCCAGCTCGCGGAACACCGTCAGAGCGGTGGGGCCGTCCTCGGCGATCTCGACCTCGTAGCCTTCGCGGCGCAGGAGATACGCCAAGGGGTCTGCGAGGTCGGGCTCGTCCTCGACGATCAAGACGCGGGTCATTGGGTCACTCCGTTCTCGGCCGCGCGTGCGGCGGGTTTCTCGGCCGCGCGAGCGGCGGGGGTGCCCGCGTCGCGTGCGGCGGGGCTGCCGGCGGTCTGGGCAGCGATCTTCTTCAGCTTCTTGCGGCCGCGCTTGCCCGCGGGCGGAACATCGTCGGGGGGCGCTGCGGCGGGCAGGCGGATGGTGAAGGTCGAGCCTCGTCCCGGACGCGACCAGAGCTTGACCTCTCCCCCATGGCGGGCGACCGCGTGCTTGACGATCGCGAGCCCGAGCCCGGTGCCGCCGGTGCGACGCGAGCGCGCCTGGTCGGTGCGGTAGAACCGCTCGAACACCCGATCCTGATCACCCTCGGCGATACCGATGCCGCGGTCGGTGACGGCGATCTCGACCACGCCGTCCGCGAGCTTGACGCCCACACCGACGTCGCCTCCCTGACTGGAGTAGGCGATGGCGTTCGAGATGAGGTTGCCGACGGCCTCGGTGAGGATCTGCGCGTCGCCGCGCACGTAGAGCCCGCGCTTGCCGCCGCGCACGACCGTCACGCCCGCCGAGGCGGCCTGGATCGCGTGGGCTTCGAGCGCCGCCGTGAGGATCTCGTCGACCGCGATCGTGCGATCGGCGCTGAGGTCCTCCGCGGCCTGGAGGCGCGAGAGGTTCATGATGCGAGAGGTCAGCAGCGACAGCCGCGCGGCCTCGGCGGTGAGCCGCGAGGCGAAGACCCGCACCTGCGGCGGGTCGTCGGCGGCGGACTCGATGGCCTCGGCCAGCAGACTGACCGCGCCGACGGGCGTCTTCAGCTCGTGGCTGGTGTTGGCGACGAAGTCGCGGCGCATCTGCTCCACCCGCTCGCGCTCGGTGATGTCGCGGAGCACGAGAAGCGCCAGGCGCGCCGAGATCCGCGATGCCCGGATCACCACGAGGCGGGGCTCCGCCGGCGGTGCGCCGCGGCGCAGGCGCAGGGTCGCCTCGGCCGCGCTCTCGCTCGTGCGGGTGCGCCTGACGACCGACCGCAGCTCCTCCGTGCCGAGCACCGTTCCCTCGGCCAGACCGAACGGCACGGCGGCCGCCGATGCGGCTCGGACCGTGAACGAGGAGTCGACCACGACGGCTGCGTCATCCATGCCGTGGAGCACCTCGCGGACTCCGTCCGGGATGTCGGCCGACGTCTCGGCGCGGGCGCGATCGCGCGCCCGCAGCGAGGCGACGATGACGGCCGAAACGGAACCGCCGATGATGACTCCGGCGAGGAGTGCGAGCAGCGCGAGCTGCGTCGTATCCATGTCACTCACTGTAAAGGTCTGATCCGGGCGCCGTCGGCCCGGGCGGCGGGGGCCCGGGACCGCGCTCGGTACTATTCACTCCCGCGGCACCATTCGTTAACCTTCGGTGGCGACAATCGCCAGGGCCGCGCGAGCGGACCCTCCGCACGCAATCAGAAAGGTGTCGGAATGCGCGAAGTCTTCCACCAGTCCCTCGAGGACGCCCAGTCTCGTCTGGTCGAGATCGCCGAGCTCGTCACGGTCGCCATCGACAAGGCCACGCGGGCGTTCGAGTCGAGCGACGTGGGGCTCGCCGAAGAGGTCATCGAGGCCGACGCGATCATCGACGAGAAGGCGATCGCCCTCGACGAACTGGCGATCGAGATCCTCGCGCGTCAGCAGCCGGTCGCCCGCGATCTGCGCATCGTCGTCGGCGCCCTCCGCATGAGCGCGTCGCTCGAGCGCATGGGCGACATCGCCGAGCACATCGCGCAGCTGACCCGCATGCGCTTCCCCGAGCGCGCCATCCCCCGCGGACTGAAGTCGACGTTCACCAAGATGGGGCAGCTCGACGTCGAGGTCGCGCGCACCCTCACCGAGCTGCTGCGCACCCAGGACATGCGGCTGGCCGAGGCCATCCGCAACGCCGACGACGCGATCGACGAGCTGCACGCGAGCGTCTTCGAGAAGGTGCTCAGCGACTCCTGGCGCGGAGAAGCGGCGGCCACGGTCGACGCGACGCTCGCCAGCCGTTACCACGAGCGCTTCGCCGATCACGCCGTGTCGGTCGCGAAGAAGGTCGCGTACCTCGCCACGGGCGAGTGGGAGACGGTGTCGGAAGTCGTCGACAGCACCTCTTTCCCGCTGTCCTGACGTGACGCAGCTGTCCTGACACAGCGCCCCGACCTCGCCGCGGCCGCACGTCGCGGCGGAAGGACGAAGAGAGCGGATGCCCCCGGGGGGAGGCATCCGCTCTCTTCGTCGTCCGGGCTCCGCGGCTACTTGCCCTGGTTCGCCACGGCCGCAGCGCCTGCGGCAGCGGCGTCGGGGTCGAGGTACTCACCGGGACCGAGGGGCATGAAGTCCTCGCCGAGGCGGTAGACCAGCGGAATGCCGGTGGGGATGTTCAGCTCGGCGATGTCGGCGTCGCTGATGCCGTCGAGGTGCTTGACGAGACCGCGCAGCGAGTTGCCGTGCGCGGTCACCAGCACGGTCTTGCCCGCCTGCAGGTCGGGGATGATGTCGTTCTGCCAGTACGGCAGGAAGCGGTCGATGACGAGCTTGAGCGACTCGGTGCGAGGCACCTCGCCGTCGATGTCGGCGTAGCGGACGTCGCCGACCTGGCTGTACTGGTCGTCGTCGGCGAGCTCGGGCGGCGGCACGTCGAATGAGCGGCGCCACAGCATGAACTGCTCCTGGCCGAACTCCTCGAGCGTCTGGGCCTTGTCCTTCCCCTGGAGCGCGCCGTAGTGGCGCTCGTTCAGGCGCCACGTGCGCTTGACGGGGATCCACAGCCGGTCGGCGGCGTCGAGGGCGATGTCCGCCGTCTGGATGGCGCGCGACAGCAGCGAGGTGTGAACGATGTCGGGCAGCAGGCCCCTCTCGGCCATCAGCTCGCCGCCGCGCTGGGCCTCGGCCTTGCCGAGATCGGTGAGCCGGACATCGACCCATCCGGTGAACTGGTTCGACTTGTTCCATTCGCTCTGGCCGTGGCGGAGCAGGATCAGCGTGTAGGGCGCGGTCATGGCCCCCATGATATCGACGGATGCCGCGCCCGCCCGGCTCGTGACGCCTGGCATCATGGGGTGGTGCCCGCTGGTCGCTCCCCCGTCGGTCGAGTGACCCGCGGCACGACAGGCACGAACCGCCTGCGCCGCATCGATCGGTGGATCGCGCGGCATCCCGCGCTTCGCCGTGCGGCGGATCCGCTCGTGGTCGACCTCGGCTACGGCGCGAGCGGCGTCACGGCACTCGAGCTGCATGCGCGCCTGGCGCGATCGCGTCCCGACGTCGAGGTGCTCGGGCTTGAGATCGCCCCGGAACGGGTCGATCGAGCGCGCGCACAGCTCGAGGACGTCCGCCGCGGCCTCACGGCCTTCGCCCCGGACGCGCGCGTGTCGTTCGCACGCGGAGGCTTCGAGGTGCCGACACCCGCGGCGCGGCATCCTGCGATCATCCGCGCGATGAACGTGCTGCGCCAGTACGACGAGCACGCCGTCGCCGACGCGTGGCGCGAGATGTCGTCGCGCCTGGCACCGGGCGGGCTGCTGGTGGAGGGCACGTGCGACGAACTCGGGCGCATCGCGACGTGGGCGGCGGTGTCGTCCGGCGGCGAGCCGATGACGTTGACCGTCTCGCTGCGCCTCACCGGCCTCGAGCGTCCGTCCATCGCCGCCGAGCGCCTGCCGAAGGCGCTCATCCACCGCAACGTCCCCGGCGAGCCGGTGCACGCCTTCCTCGCCGCGCTGGATGAGGAGTGGCTGCGCGCGGCGGCGGTGTCTCCCTTCGGACCCGTCCACCGGTGGCGCACCGCCATGGAGGCGCTCGTCGCCGGCGGATGGCCCCTGCGTGCCCGCTCGCGCTGGCCGCTCGGCGAGGTCACCATCGGCTGGGAGTCGGTCGCCCCGCTCGGATGATCAGATCCGGGGCACCGTCGCGCGCGCATCCCCCGCGGACATGCCGGTCGCGGTGAGCAGATCCACCACGAGGGGGCGGAGCGCCGTGATGAGGTTCTGATCGCCCATCGAGGCACCCGGAGTCACCTCACCGGGATCGAGGTGCGCGGCCACCGAGATGAGCGACTCCCGAGCCGTCGTCGCCGACGAGATGTCACCGAGCGAGTGTGCGATGAGGCCCATCGCGCGCGTGACCTCGGCGAGGATGTCGGCGGCGACCGGCCGGGCCACGCCGTCGACGCACAGGTAGGAGGCTCGCCGGGCGACGACACGGAGGTTGCGTGTCGCCAGATCCATCGACTGCTGCATGCGCTGCTGACGCTCCAGCTCGTGGCGCTGGCGTCGCAGGAACGGCGAGATCCGGGCGACGGCGATCCCGGTGTCGAGCGACGCGCGCCACTGCTCGAGCAGCGGCTCGAGTGCGCGCGCCTTCGCGAGACCGCGCTCGGCGCGCAGCCGGTCCCCTCGATGAAGACCCTGGATGACGGCGGTCGCGGCGGCTTCGGCGCCGGCGAACACCGCCGCGCCGTCGCGGACCGCCGCGCGCTGCGCGCTCCGCGGGATCAGAGCGGTCACCAGCAGCGCTGCGACACCGCCGACGACCCCGTCGATCAGGCGCAGGAACGGCGAGCTGGCCGGCACGATCATGACGATGAGCGACTGGATCGCCGCCGCGATGGCGAATCCGGCCTGATGGGAGAGGAACCGGGCGACGATCAGGGTCGCCGCGAGCGCCAACGCGAGCTGCCACCAGCCCGAGCCGGCGACCAGCAGGAGCAGCTCGGCGACGAGTATGCCCACCAGCATCCCGACCACCGTCTCGAGCACGCGCCGCGGCCGCGCATCGCGCACGAGCCCGAGGCTCGAGACCGTCACCGTCGCCGCCAGCAGCGGAGCGGGGTGACCGAGGACGTAGAGGGCGAAGGCGTAGGCGCCGGTGGCGGCCACCACGATCTGCAGGATGGCCGGCGCCGACTCTCGCACCCGCCGCAGCGCCGGCCGCGGGTCGACCCGGCTGCGCCACCCCGTGGGGATCGGCGCGGTGACCGGAGACTCGTCGGCGCTCATGATCTGGGCGCTCCGGATGCCGCTCCCGGCACCGCCGTCATCCCGACGACGCGGCCGGGCGTCGCGACAGGCGCGTCATGCGGGGCACGCCCGCGGTGGCACCGGCGTCGGGCGGCACGATGACCTCCTGTGTCGCCGCCACGACGCCGTCCTCGACCGCGACGGTCAGGGCAGCGTCGACCGGGGTGCTCCGGCGCACGATCGCCAGCGCGATCGGACCCTGCTCCCAGTGGCGGGCGGCGGAGGTGACGACGCCGACCTCGTTCTCGCCGGCCCGCACGGGGGCTCCTCGCGCGGGAAGGAGGGCGTCGCTGCCGTCGAGGTGCAGGAACACCAGCCGCCGCGGCGGGTGGCCGAGGTTGTGGACCTTCGCGACGGTCTCCTGGCCGCGATAGCACCCCTTGCTCAGGTGCACGGCGGTGCGGAGCCAATCGACTTCGTGCGGAAGGGTGCGCTCATCGACCTCGGCAGCCCAGCGGGGACGCCACGCGGCCACGCGCAGGGCGTCGACGGCCACGGCGCCGGCGAGCTGCGCCTCACCACGCGCGGCGCGTTCGAGAAGCAGCGCGCGCTCGTCGCGCGTGACCACGGCCTCGGCCCAGTCGCGGTCCGAGCCGGGATGCGGATCGGTCAGCGCGTAGGCGTGCCCGCCCGCCCCGATGGCGGGCCACGGGTCGCGCCAGATTACCGGGACGCCGGCCGGAGCGATCGGGGTGACCACCGCGAGGGCGGCGGCGGCGCCGCCGACGACCGCGAACTCGTCACCCGCGTCGCGCGGCTGGACGCGCAGTCGGAACCGCATCCGCATGAGCCACTGCAGCAGCGCGTCGGCGTCGCCGCGATCCACGAGGAGCCACGCCGTCTCGCCGTCGTCGACGATGGATGCCGCATGCTCGACGTGTCCGTGCGGGTCGAGCACGAGCAGCTCCGAACCGCTTCCCGGAGCCAGCGTCGTGAGCGCCTGCGAGGTGAGGGAGTCCAGCCACGACAGGCGGTCCTCGCCGGACACCGCCAGCACGCGCCGGTCGTCGAGGGGCGCGACGGCGGAGCCGTTCGCGAGTGCCCGCTGCTCCACCAGGGGGTTGCCGACATGGGTGAGGATGCCGTCGTCGTCCACGACGGCGCGATCGATCGCGTCGAAGTCGCCCATCACTCCACCCGCGCCAATCGAGCCGACGCGTGCGAGGCCAGCGCGCCGCCGAGGGCGGCGATGTCCCACGCCCACAGCAGGTGGGCGTCGACCAGACCGTACATGCGCGTGGCGGCGGAGTAGTCCTTCGCGCCGGCACTGCGCACCACGGCATCCGTCGCCATGTCGATGCGCGGGCCCCGGATCCGGCCGAGATACAGCTCGCTGACGCCGTCCGAGTGCACCAGCACCGCCTCGATGTCGAACCCGCCCTCGGCGTTGCGAAGGCTCTCGACGTCGTCGACGGTGCGACGGACGCGGGGCGCGAGGGGTGGGAGGAGTGCCGGGCCGGCGTCGGCGTCGGTCGCCGGTCGCGACAGCCGCCAGTAGCCGGTCTCGGCCACGAGCGGAATGTCGTCGCCACCGGCGTCTGCTCGCAGCCAGGCGTGCGAGGTGTAGTTCAGGTGATCGCCGCCGTCATGGCTGAAGCTCACGCGCTGGGCGAACTCGCCCGAGAATCGATGATCGGGGGTGCCGTACTCGATGACACCCGTGCCCTCCCACACGCCGATGAGCCACGACAGCGGAGCGAGGTCGGCGGGGAGGTCTGTCGGTAGATCGAACACGACGCGACCGTCAGCGCTGGCCGCGGTAGAGGTTCTTGATCACCACACCCGAGACGAAGACGATCGCGAGCGAGGCGAGGCCGAGCAGGCCCACGAAGAACAGTTCGAGCGCGAAGAGGTCCATGGCTCAACTCTAGCCGGGGACGACGACGGCCAAGCCGAATCCCAGGCTGATGATGCCCATCACCACCAGCGCCCCCAGGACGCTCGCCGCCACTCTCTGGGTGAACCCCTGCGACCGCCCGCGGATCAGCTGCACGGCGAAGGCGAGGATGAGGCAGCCGCCGAGCCCGACCGCGAGCCAGGACGACCGATCGGATGCCGGGACGATCACACCGACGACGACGCCGATGACGGCGGCGAGCGCCCAGATCGCCACGACACCGCCGAGCGTGCGGCGCGGGCCCAGTTCCACGGAGGTCACCCCCTCATTGTCGCGCACGGCAAGGCGATGCGCACGTGGGGCCGATCCCACCCCGGACAGCGGTGTCCCGGCGGGCTGCGCGACACGCCGTACACTGTTGTCCACGGCGCCCACCGCGTCGGGAGGACGGCGTCTTGGCACAGCTTCTGGTTCTGAGCTCCACACAGGGAGGCGGCCCTGTCCTGCCTGCCCTCGAGCTGCTCAGCCACCGGGCGCGTCAGATCCCGGCCGAGCCCGCGCAGCTCGTGAACGCGCCGAGCGCCGACGTCATCTTCGTCGACGCGCGCGTCGACCTCGTCGGCGCGAAGTCGCTGTGCAAGATCCTCAACACCACGGGTCTGGACGCCCCGCTCGTCCTCGTCGTGACCGAGGGTGGACTGACGGCCGTGTCGACCGACTGGGGCGTCGACGACGTGATCCTCGTCACCGCGGGGCCCGCGGAGGTCGACGCGCGCGTGCGTCTGGCGATCGGCCGCATGTCGAAGGAGCAGGTCTCGACCCGCATCCAGACCTCGGGCATCACGATCGACGAGTCCTCGTACTCCGCCAAGGTGCACGGCAAGCCGCTCGACCTCACCTACAAGGAGTTCCAGCTCCTGCACTTCTTCGCCACGCATCCCTCGCGGGTGTTCACGCGCGAGCAGCTGCTGAGTGAGGTCTGGGGCTACGACTACTTCGGCGGTACGCGCACCGTCGACGTCCACGTGCGTCGCCTGCGCGCCAAACTCGGCGACCTCGAGCAGCTGATCGGCACCGTCCGCAACGTCGGGTACCGCTTCAACGTCTACGAGGACGATCAGCTTCCGTCCTCAAAGGAACGCTCCCAGGCCTGAGCCGCGATCCATGCGAGCGCCGCGCGCACCGCGTCGGCGTCGAAGGATGCGGTCGGAAGCGCGGCGATCCGCGCATCCCGGATGATGCCCGCCGGATCGACCACCACCGTCGCAGATCGCTGAAGGAACGCCGTCGTGGTGAGTCCGGAGCGTTCGTGGCCGTCGACGCTCGCGCGCACGCGGATCGACGGCGCCCGGCCGGCCGCCCGCCGCGCCGCATCGGCGGCCTCCGCAGCGGCGCCGGGCGCGACGAGGATGAGGACGGCGTCACCGACTTCTCCGGCATCCTTCATGCGCTGCATCGCCGCCGCGTGGGCGAGGCAGACGGGGCAGCTGCTGGAACGCATGAAGTGGACGACAGCCACGCGACCGCCGATCTCGTCGCGCAGCCGACGCGGCGACCCGTGCGGGTCGACGACGTCGATGTCGGGGAAGGGATGGTCGACGGCGAGGGCGTCCGACATGGGGGCTCCGATTCTTGTTCGAGCAGGGTACGGTGTTTGTCAACGTGCTTGCGCTTATCGTCAAGCAGATTGCGCATATTGTCAAGGAGGTTGCGCGTGTTCGAGGACGAGATCACGCGCTTCTCCGAGAGCGCGGCGGATGACCTCGGGATGCTGCTGATGGATGCCGCGTCGACCGTCGTGGCGGCGACCATCGACCGCCTCTCGGCCGGGGGCCACACCCGTATCCGCCCCGGCCACGTGCCGGTTTTCGCCCGCATCGATCCCGAGGGGACGACGATCTCGACCCTCGCCTCCCGAGCCGGCGTGAGCAGACAGGCCATGAGCGTCGTCGTCCGCGAACTCGAGGAGCACGGGTACGTGCAGACCGCGCCCGACGCGCACGACCGTCGCGCGACCCGCGTGGAGCTGACCGCGCGCGGTGCCGCGCTGTGCCGGGACGCCACGCGCATCAGCGGCGAGATCGCCGCGGGCGTGGCCGCCGAGCTCGGCCCCGGCCGCGTCGCCGAGCTGCGGGCGACGCTGCGACACCTGACCGCGGGGACCGCCGCGCCCGCCTGATCGCACAGCGCCGCCTGCCGCATCCGTTCACACTCCGGTCACGACTGCCTGCAATGATGTGGGGATGATCGAACACGACGTGCTCGACGCCGGCCTCGGCGATGCGGACGATGACGACTTCGAGTTCGACGAGCCCGTCGACGCCCAGCTGCCCGACCATCGTTATCTGGACCGCGAGCTCAGCTGGCTGGCGTTCAACCAGCGCGTTCTGGAGCTCGCGGAGGACCCCGCCCAGCCGGCGCTCGAGCGCGCCAACTTCCTGGCGATCTTCGCGAGCAACCTGGACGAGTTCTTCATGGTGCGCGTGGCGGGCCTCAAGCGCCGCATCGTCACCGGCCTCGCTATTCCCACCAATGTCGGCCGGGCGCCGCAGGAGGTGCTGTCGGACATCTCCGAGGACGCCCACCAGCTGCAGGTGCGTCACGCAGCCGCGTGGACGAGCCTCGTCCGCCCCGCCATGGCGGATGCCGGGATCGTGGTCGTGCGCTGGGACGACCTCGACGACAACGAGCGATCGAAGCTGTACGACTACTTCCAGACGCAGGTGTTCCCCGTCCTCATGCCGCTCGCGGTGGACCCGGCCCACCCGTTCCCCTACATCTCGGGGCTGTCGCTGAACCTCGCCATCCGCATCCGCAACGCCCGCACCGGCCGGCAGGAGTTCGCGCGCCTGAAGGTTCCGCCGATGCTGCCGCGCTTCGTGGAGGTGGTCCGCGGCGAATCCGGCGTCCGCTACCTTCCGCTCGAGGACCTCATCTCCAACAATCTCGAAGACCTCTTCCCCGGCATGGAGATCCTCGACCATCACGCCTTCCGCCTCACCCGCAACGAGGACGTCGTCATCGAGGAGGACGAGACGGAGAACCTCATCCAGGCGCTCGAGGCTGAGCTGCTTCGGCGCCGGTTCGGCCCGCCGATCCGGCTCGAGGTCACCGAGGACATGGACGACGTCACCCTCGACCTGCTCATCAGCGAGCTCGACATCACCGCCCAGGAGGTCTACCGCCTGCCCGGCCCGCTGGATCTGCGCGGGCTCTTCGACCTCTCGCGCATCGAGCGGCCCGACCTGCACTACAAGCCGCACGTTCCCACGACCGCGCTGGCCTTCCAGCCGGGCGACAACAACGAGCGGGGCGACATCTTCGCGTCGATCCGCAAGGCCGATGTGCTCGTGCACCACCCGTACGAGTCGTTCGCGACGAGCGTGCAGGCCTTCCTCGAACAGGCAGCCAAGGACCCCCACGTCCTGGCCATCAAGCAGACCCTTTACCGCACCTCGGGTGACAGCCCCATCGTGCAGGCGCTCATCGACGCCGCCGAGTCCGGCAAGCAGGTGCTCGCCCTGGTCGAGGTCAAAGCCCGGTTCGACGAAGCCGCGAACATCGTGTGGGCGCGCAAGCTCGAGAAGGCGGGTGTCCACGTCGTCTACGGCCTGGTCGGGCTGAAGACCCACTGCAAGCTGGCCCTCGTCATCCGCGAGGAGGAAGGGGTCCTGCGGCACTACAGCCACGTCGGCACGGGCAACTACAACCCCAAGACGTCCCGCATCTACGAGGACTTCGGTCTGTTCACCGTGGACGACCAGGTCGGCCGCGACCTCACCCGGCTGTTCAACGAGCTGAGCGGCTACGCGATCGAGAAGAAGTTCAAGCGTCTCCTCGTGGCGCCCCTTCACCTGCGGAAGGGTCTGCTGCGCCTCATCGACAAGGAGCGCCGCAACGCCCAGGCGGGCAAGCCCGCCCACATCCGCATCAAGGTCAACTCGATGGTGGACGAGCAGATCATCGACGCCCTCTACCGCGCGAGCCAGGCCGGCGTCCCGGTCGACGTGTGGGTGCGCGGGATCTGCGCCCTCAAGCCGGGAGTTCCCGGGATGAGCGAGACGATCACCGTGCGCTCCATCCTCGGCCGGTACCTCGAGCACTCCCGCATCTTCGCCTTCGCCGGCGACGGCGACCCGCAGGTGTACATCGGCAGCGCCGACATGATGCACCGCAACCTCGATCGCCGCGTCGAGGCGCTGGTGCGCGTGGTCGATCCCGCCCACCAGCGGGAACTCATCAGCCTGTTCGACGTCGCGATGAGCGCCGAGACGAGTTCGTGGCACCTCGGCCCCGAGGGCGACTGGGTGCGCCACCACGTCGGCGAGGACGGCAAGCCGCTGACCGACCTGCAGGATCGGACGATGTCGCAGGTGCAGCGGCGCCGGCGGGTTCGGGCGGTGCGATGACGGACACCGCCGTCTACGCTGCCGGCGGGGTCGTGTGGCGCATGGTCGATGCCAAGCTGCACGTGCTGATGATCCATCGCACGCGCTACCGCGACGTCACGCTGCCCAAAGGCAAGGTCGACCCGGGTGAGATGCTCGCCGAGACCGCGGTGCGTGAGATCCGCGAAGAGACCGGCATCCGGGTCGCGCTGGGCGTGCCCGTCGGGATCTCGAAGTACCGCCTGCCGAGCAAGCGCACCAAGATCGTGCACTACTGGGCGGCGGAGGCCACCGAAGCCGCCATCCGCGCCTCGGCATTCGTTCCGAACAAAGAGATCGCGGCCCTGGAGTGGGCCACACCGAAGAAGGCGCTGAAGCGCCTCAGCTACCCGGTCGACATCGAGATCCTCGAGAACTTCCTGAAGCTCGTCGACGAAGGCATCCTCGGCACCTTCCCGCTCATCGTGCTGCGGCACGGGAAGGCTGTGGACCGCGAGAACTGGGAGGGCGCCGACACCGACCGCCCGCTCACCTCACGCGGCCGCAAGCAGGCGAACGCGGTCGTCGGCCCGCTGCTGGCCTTCGGCGCGCGCAAGATCATCTCCAGCCCCGCCGTCCGCTGCGTGAAGACGGTGAAGCCGCTCGCGGCCTCGCTCGCCCGCTCCATCGACAAATCGCCGCTCATCAGCCAGGACGCGTGGGAGGAGGGCCGCTCGGATCCGCGCACCGTCATCGGCCAGCGGGTCCGCGCCCGCAAGGCCGTCGTGCTGTGCAGCCACGGTCCGGTGCTGCCGGACATCCTGAGCGAGCTCGCACTTGCCACCGGCACCCTGCGCGGCTCCTACCTCGGAAGCGCCTCGGCGCTGGAGACCGGGGCGTTCTCGGTGGCGCACCTGTCCGTGGACAATCCGGGGTCGGGCATCGTGGCGATCGAGACCCACATCCCGAAGGTGTGATCGATCGGGCTCGTTCACCTTCCGTTCACCATTCCAGCGCAGTCTCTTAAGAGTCCCCACCTACCGTCAGTGCGTGCCCTGCACCGGGGCCATCACCCGAAGCCCTCCCGGGCCTCTTTCCCTGACACGTGAAGGATTCACACAGTGAAGATCTCCCGCATCGCCCAGCTGGGCGCTGTCGCCGCCGTCGCGGCCCTCTCCCTCACCGCCTGCGCGGCGAACGAAACCACGCCCGGAGCCGAGCCCACCGAGGGCGGCTCCGAGTCCACCCTCGCGGGGGAGCTCGTCGGCGCCGGCTCGTCCGCGCAGGAAGTCGCCGTCCAGGCCTGGTCGGCCGGATTCCAGACGGCCAACCCCGACGTGACCGTCAGCTACGACCCCGCCGGCTCCGGCGCGGGCCGTGAGTCCTTCCAGGCCGGCGCCGTCGCGTTCGCCGGGTCCGACCGCGCCTTCACGGCAGAGGAGATCGAGGCGGGCCCCTTCGGCGCGTGCGTCGAGGGCACCGGCATCATCGAGATCCCGTCCTACATCTCCCCCATCGCCGTCATCTTCAACGTCGAGGGCATCGAGACGCTCAACCTCGACGCCGCGACCATCGCGAGCATCTTCGCCGGTGACATCACCAACTGGAACGACGAGGCGATCGCGGCCACGAACGAGGGCGTCGAGCTGCCCGACCTCGAGATCACCCCGGTCCACCGCGCGGACGACTCGGGCACCACCGAGAACTTCACGGACTACCTGTACCAGGCCGCTCCCGAGGCGTGGGAGTGGGAGGCCGACGGCGTGTGGCCGATCGAGTCCGGTGAGGCCGCTCAGGGCACCTCCGGCGTCGTCGCGGCGGTCGAGGGCGGCAACGGCACCGTCGGCTACGCCGACGCGTCGCGCGCCGAGGGCTTCGGCACCGTCGCGGTTCAGGTCGGCGAGGAGTTCGTCAGCTTCACCCCCGAGGCCGCTGCGGCGATCGTCGACGCGTCGCCGCGCGAGGAGGGCCGCACCGACGGCGACCTCGCCATCGCGCTGGACCGCACGCCGGACTCGGCCGCCTACCCCGTCGTGCTCGTGAGCTACATGCTCGCGTGCGAGGAGTACGCCGACCCCGCCTCGGCCGCGCTGGCAAAGGGCTTCCTCGAGTACGTCATCAGCCCCGAGGGCCAGGATGCCGCGGCAGAGGCCGCCGGCAGCGCGCCGATCTCGGACACGCAGCGTGAGAACATGCAGGCCGCGCTGGACCTGATCGTCACCGAGTGACATCCTGATGCCCGGCTCCGCGTGACCCGCGGGGCCGGGCATCACCCCTGTCCCCCCACGAACAAACGGACGTCATGACAACGACCACCGCCCCGGCCGCCCCGAAGGCCAAGACGCGCCCCGGAGACCGATGGTTCTCGGGGACCGCGCTGTTCGCAGGGTCGATGATCCTCGTCACCCTCGCGGCCGTCGCCCTCTTCCTCATCGTGCAGTCCGTACCCGGGCTGCTGGCCACCAGCGAGACCGCCTCGGTGCTCTCGGGCAACTTCTGGGAGTACGTCTGGCCGCTCGCCTTCGGCACCGTGTGGGCGTCGCTGCTGGCACTTCTGATGGCGGTCCCCCTGTCGGTCGCGGTGGCCCTGTTCATCTCCCATTACGCGCCGCGACGGCTGTCGCAGACGCTCGGCTACATCGTCGACCTGCTCGCCGCCGTGCCGTCGGTCGTCTTCGGCCTGTGGGGCATCCTCGTCCTGGCGCCCGCCGTCCAGCCCGTCTACGCATGGCTCAATCAGAACGCAGGGTGGTTCCCGCTGTTCGGCGGCTCGGTCTCGGGCACCGGACGCACCATCTTCACCGCCGCCATCGTGCTGGCCGTCATGGTGACGCCGATCATCACCGCCATCTGCCGCGAGATCTTCCTGCAGACCCCCGTCCTCCACGAAGAGGCCGCGCTCGCCCTCGGCGCCACCCGCTGGGAGATGATCCGCATGGCGGTCTTCCCGTTCGGTCGCAGCGGCATCATCTCGGCCTCGATGCTCGGACTCGGCCGCGCCCTCGGCGAGACCATGGCAGTGGCCATGGTCCTCTCCATCGCCAACGTGGTGTCGTTCCGCCTGTTCACGTCCGAGAACCCCGGCACGATCCCGGCGAACATCGCCCTCACCTTCCCCGAGGCATACGGCACGAACATCAACGTGCTCATCGCCACGGGCCTCATCCTCTTCGTCGTCACCTTCGCGGTGAACGCGCTGGCGCGCTGGGTCGTCAGCCGCCGCAAGGAATTCTCGGGAGCGAACTGACATGACCGCCACCATCGCTCCCCCTCAGACGCCCCGCACGATCGAGCGCGAAGCCACCAGCCTCACCAACGGCCGCCTCGCGGCCTGGGTCCCGTGGGCCATCCTCGCCGCCGCCGCCGGCATCAGCGCGATCATCTTCGCCGTTCCCGCCATCGCGGGTGCCGCCGACTTCAACGTCGCCGGATTTGCCGTCGTCACGGCCCTGCTCTATCTCGCTCTCGTCACGCTCGTCTCGACGCTGGTCGAGGGCCGCCGCAAAGCCGTCGACCGCCTGGTGACCGGTGTGGTCACGACCGCCTTCCTCATCGCCATGGTGCCGCTCGTATCGGTCGGCTGGACCGTGATCGTCAACGGCGTGGCCGGGATCTCCGCGGACTTCTTCTCGATGTCGATGCGCAACGTCGTCGGCGAGGGCGGCGGCGCATTGCACGCCATCATCGGCACCCTGCTCATCACGCTCGCCGCCGCTGTCATCTCGATCCCGATCGGCATCTTCACCGCGATCTACCTCATCGAGTACGGCGAGGGCAAGCGTCTGGCACGCGGCATCACGTTCCTCGTGGACGTCATGACCGGCATCCCCTCGATCGTCGCCGGTCTGTTCGCCTATGCCCTCTTCGTGCTGTTCTTCGGCCCCGGCATCCGCATCGGCATCATGGGATCGGTGGCGCTCGCCGTCCTGATGATCCCGGTCGTGGTGCGCTCCACCGAGGAGATGCTGCGCCTCGTGCCCAACGAGCTGCGCGAGGCCTCGTACGCGCTGGGCGTTCCGAAGTGGCTCACGATCGTGAAGGTCGTGCTGCCGACGGCCATCGCGGGCATCACCACCGGCGTCATGCTCTCGATCGCCCGCGTCATCGGCGAGACGGCACCGCTGCTCATCACGGCCGGCTTCACCACGAGCATGAACTACAACCTGTTCGAGGGCCGCATGATGACCCTGCCGGTGTTCGCGTACACCCAGTTCATGAACCAGGGCATCCCCGCCCAGGCGTTCATCGACCGGGCGTGGGCGGCTGCTCTCACGCTGATCGTGATCGTCATGACCCTCAACCTGGTCGCCCGCCTCGTGGCCAAGATCTTCTCCCCCAAGCTCGGCCGCTGAGCGGTCCCACCCGAAATCCCAGAGGAACGACGTGTCCAAAAGCATCGAAGTCAACGACCTGAACGTCTACTACGGCGATTTCCTGGCCGTGGAGGGCGTCTCGCTCGACATCGAGCCGCGCAGCGTGACGGCCTTCATCGGCCCGTCCGGCTGCGGCAAGTCCACCTTCCTGCGCACCCTCAACCGCATGCACGAGGTCATCCCGGGCGCACGTGTCGAGGGCGAGGTGCTCCTGGACGGAGACAACCTCTACGCCAGCAACGTCGACCCCGTCCTGGTGCGTCGCCAGATCGGCATGGTCTTCCAGCGCCCGAACCCGTTCCCCACCATGTCGATCAAGGAGAACGTGCTGGCGGGCGTGAAGCTCAACAACAAGAAGATCTCCAAGTCCGACGCCGACGACCTCGTCGAGACGTCGCTCAAGGGCGCCAACCTCTGGAACGAGGTCAAGGACCGTCTCGACAAGCCCGGTTCCGGGCTCTCGGGCGGCCAGCAGCAGCGTCTGTGCATCGCGCGGGCGATCGCCGTCTCGCCCGAGGTGATCCTGATGGACGAGCCCTGCTCGGCGCTCGACCCCATCTCGACCTACGCGATCGAAGAGCTGATCGGCGAGCTGAAGAAGGACTACACCGTCGTCATCGTCACGCACAACATGCAGCAGGCCTCGCGCGTGTCCGACAGGACGGCGTTCTTCAACATCGCCGGCACCGGCAAGCCCGGCAAGCTCATCGAGTACGACGACACCAAGACGATCTTCACGACGCCGTCGGTGCAGGCCACCGAGGACTACGTCTCCGGTCGCTTCGGGTAGTCCACGCGGCGGTCAGCGGCGGGGCTCAGTCCCGTGGGCTCAGCAGGTACTCGTTGATCGATCGGGTGAGCTCGCCGTCGACAGGCATCGGAGAGCCGTCGATCGCCGTCACCGGCACCGCCAGGCGCACGCTCGACACGAGCCAGGCGGCATCCGCCTGCGACAGCGCGGATGCCGGCAGCGTCGCGTAGGCGGTCTCGAAGCCGCGGCGCGCGAGCTCTTCGAACACGCTCATCTGCGTCGTGCCGTGGAGGATGCCGGCGCCCGGCGCAGGGGTGACGTAGCGGCCGTCGATGCGCAGGATGAGCGACGAGGTCGGCCCCTCGAGCAGCACACCGTCGGACGAGACGAAGAGCGCGTCGTCCGCACCCCGACGCTTCGCCTCGCGGATCGCCGCCATGTTCACCGCGTACGACAGCGTCTTGGCACCCAGCAGCAGCCACGGCGCGCGTTCCGGTGCTCCGCTGTCCAGCCCCCGGTCGAGGGTGGCCACGCGGACGCCGTCGCGTCGTACCGTGCGGAAATCCGGAGCCGACGCGACGGTGATCCACGCGGTCGGCGCGGGACCGTGCTCGACGCCGCGGCTCAGGATCAGCTTCATGACCGACTCGCCCTCCGGCGCCTCGGTGGCGGCGGCGACGACGGCCTGCCGCCACTGCTCGCGGTGCGGGACGGGCAGGTCGCACAGTCTCGCCGAATGGATCAGACGGTCCAGGTGCGCACCGACCTCTTGCGGGTGCCCGTCGACCACGCCGATCGACTCGAAGATGCCGTCGCCGCGCTGTGTACTCAGTTCGCCGACGCTCAGGGCGGGAGCCTGCGGGTCGATGGGGGTGAAGGTGTCGGTGAAGTCGGCCCCGGGTCCGTCGGCGGGCCGGTCGTCCGCGGCGACGGGATCGATCACGAGGGCGTGGCGCCAGGTCATGCTGAGAGCCTAGGGGAATGCCCGCGCCGGTCTCGGTTAGACTTGTTCAGCCGGGCCGCAGTAACCCCGGGCTCCATCTTCTGCCGCCGCGAGCGGCCTCGCGCCGAGAGGCGTTCTGCGGCCCGGCACTTCTCTGCCCTCAGGCCAGAGCGTCGCGCCGCCACAGCGACGCACTGACGGCGAGGTCGCCGGCATAGTCCGAGAGCCGCAGCGCGCGCGTGGTGAGCGTCGTGGCCCGCTCCGGCTCGGTTCCCTCGTAGTCGTCGGCGAGATGTGTCGCGCCCGAGGCCTGGACGCGGCAGAAGGCCGCCGCCCTGTCGAGCGCCACGGCGAAATCGCCGTCGAAGACGCCGCGGAGGATGGCGTCGACAAGCGTCACCAGTTCGTCGGGTCCGGCCGGCGACGGCGCGCCCGCGACGAGATCGTCAGCCCCGGCCAGCTCGGCGCGTCCCCGCTCGTAGAGCAGCGCAGCTGTGCGGGGATCGTCGTGGATCATCAGCTGCAACAGGTAGAGCCGCCACAGCGCACCCGGCAGGGAGCGCGCCGGCGATCGCGACCACAGCTCGGCGATGTCGTCGATGCCGTACTCGTCGGTGAACGACACCAGACGGTCGACGACGGCCCCTTCGGGCTCGGCGCGTACGCGGGCCAGCAGGGCGTGGGCCGTCGAGTGCGCCACGCGCGACACCTCTGCGGGATCCGCCGATGCGAACCGGCGGTCGAAGAGCTCGGCCGGACGGCGCACGGGCTTGTGGAAGTCGCGGGACGGGTCGCTCACCCCATCGAGGCTACCCCGACCTCGCGGTCCGAGCGCTGACGATCAGGCGGTGGGGATGGCGATGATGGGGTCGCTCGTGGGCTGACCGTCCGGGGCACCGCCCTCGGGCTCGACCGTGACCGCGATGACATCGCCCGCCTCGAGTGCCCCGTCCAGCAGCACGGTGGCATCGGCACCGGCGACCGTCTCGAAGACACCCGCCGAGACCGCGCCGTCGTCGCGCACGAACCAGAGTTCGAAGCTCTGGTCGTCCGAGATCACCGGGAGGCCGTCCGAGACGAGCACGGCCTTGCCGAGCTCCTCGGACCAGTGCGCCGTCGCCGTCCCGCCGTCGGGCACGTCCACCGACGCAGCCTGCGCGTCGGGGGCACTCTCGATGTCGGCGAGCGCAATGGCTGCCGGCGTGCGGGTGAGGTACTCGTTGATGGTGACCGAGGCGAAGCCCAAGGCCACCAGCAGCACCAGGCACGCGGCGAGCGCGAAGATCCCCCGGGTCCAGTTGCGCCGCGAGACGGCCTGGATCAGCGCGGTGTCGGGAGCGGGCTCGACCGGCGCGACGGGCGCGGGTGCCGGCGGCCGCGGCGGAACGACGACGTCGTCCGCCTCACCGCCCGCCCCGGCATCCGTCGATCGTTGCGGCGCGACCGCGATCCGCGCCAGCAGCTCGTTCCGAAGCGCGGCGGGGGGAACGACCTCGCGCACACCCTCGGCGAGCGCAGCAGCCGTCGCCTCGTCGGCATCGACCCACGACTGCCATTCCGGATGCTGCGCGAGAGCGTCCTCGAAGCGGGCGCGGTCTTCGGATGAGAGCGCGTGCAGGGCATTGCCCGCCGCCAGCGCTGCGAACTCCTCCTCGTTCATACCGTCACCCCCATCTCTGCTCGCAAGCGGGTCAATCCATCCCGCATCCTGGTCTTGATCGTCCCCAGCGGGGCCCCGACCATGGCGGCGATCTCGCTCTGCGAATACCCGCCGTAGTAGGCCAGTGTGAGCGCCTCTCGCTGCGCATCGGGGAGCGAGGACAGTGCAGCCGTCACGCGTTCCCCTTCCATCCGCAGCTCGACATGTTCGGCGACGCCGTCATGGGCGACGTCGAGATCCCGGAAGCCCACGCGAACGTCGCGATCCGTGCTCGCCTGCGATGACCGCACGCGGTCCACCGCTCGGCGATGCGCGATCGTGAGGATCCACGATCTTCCCTGCCCTCTGTTCGGAGTGAACCGGGATGCGGATTGCCACACTTCCAGGAACACCTCCTGCAGCACTTCCTCACTCTGGGCGCGGTCGACCAGCACCCGCAGGATGAGACCGAACACGCGCGGCGAGATCATGTCGAACAGCCGGGCGAAGGCCCGCTGGTCGCCGGCGGCCACGCGCGTCAGAAGCTCTCCGACGTGGTCGACCGGGTCCGCACCGTCCTCGGGTACGTCCACACCGTCGATCACCATTCCTCAAGCATGCCGCATCCCTCGTGGGGAACCGGAATTCCGCGCCGGGCGACGACCTGATCCGTGCCGGCGAAGGGGTCCGGGCAGACCGGTCGGAAAAATCTTCCAATCCGATCCCGGGGGCTGGCCGAACAGCCTGTGAACGCCGCAGGAAGCGGCACCGGAACGATCACAGGTCGGATAACGGCCCCTACCACCGGAGGAAGTCATGCTCAGCACGAACAAGAAGATCACAGCAGGTCTCTCGCTCGCCATCGCAGGCGCATTCGCCCTGTCGGCCTGCACGGGCGGCACCACGGCCACGGAGTCGGAAGAGACGACCGCGCCCGAGATGTCGGAAGAGACCGAAGCGCCCATGGACGAAGACATGGACACCATGGACCCGGCCGCCAACCTCGTCGGGCCCGGCTGCGCCGACTACGCCGAGGCTGTGCCGGACGGCGCGGGATCGGTCGAGGGCATGTCCCAGGACCCGGTGGCGACCGCCGCCTCGAACAACCCGCTGCTCACCACGCTGGTCTCGGCCGTGAGCGGCCAGCTCAACCCCGATGTCGACCTGGTCGACACGCTGAACGGTGACGAGTTCACCGTCTTCGCCCCGGTCGACGACGCCTTCGCGGCGATCGACCCGGCCACCATCGAGGCGCTCCAGACCGACAGCGAGACGCTCACGTCGATCCTCACGTACCACGTCGTGCCCGGCCAGCTGAGCCCGGACGAGGTCGTCGGCGAGCAGGCCACCGTCCAGGGCGGCACGCTCGAGGTCTCGGGCGAGGGCGACTCGCTCATGGTCAACGACGCCAACGTCATCTGCGGTGGCGTGGTCACCGCGAACGCCACGGTGTACCTCATCGACGCTGTGCTGATGCCCCCGGCACAGTGACCTGACGTGTCCGGAGGCGGGGGTGCCGCCGGACACGGGGGTGGCGGGGCCGCCGGTGCGCGCGAGGTTGCACCGGCGGCCCTTCTCTATGCACTTTTCTCCTACTTCGTCAACCCCCGCGCACGGGAGAATCGCCCGAGTAATCTCGCCACATGTCCCCCAGCCCCGCGTTTCCCGAGCGCACGCCGAAGTCGGTCCGATGACCGATCTGCGTGAGGTCGGCGACCCCCTCACCGGGGAGCTGCTCGACGGGCGCTACCGTCTTCTGGAGCGGATCGGCGAGGGCGGAATGGCGCGCGTCTACCGCGCCGAAGACACCTTCCTGCAGCGCACCACCGCCGTGAAGGTCATGCGCGGTCATGTCGACGGGCTCGGCTCGCTGGAGCGCGCCCGTTCCGAGACGACTCTCCTGGCCGGCCTCAATCACCACGCGCTGGTCACCCTGTTCGACGCGCAGATCTCGGCCGACGACGGCAGCTACCTGGTCATGGAGTTCGTCGACGGCATCACGCTCCGCGACCTCATCGCACAGGGACCGCTGTCGCCGCAGACCGCGGCGGCACTCACCGCCGAGATCGCCGAAGCACTTCACGTCGCGCACACCGCAGGCGTCGTCCACCGCGACATCAAGCCTTCCAACGTCCTGCTCGGTCGCTCTCCGGTTCCGGGGGGCGCATGGCGGCCCAAGCTTGCCGACTTCGGCATCGCGTACCTGGTCGATTCCACCCGCGTCACCACCCCCGGTCTGATGGTCGGCACCATCGCGTACCTCGCTCCCGAGCAGGCCAACGGCGCACCGCCGGCACCGCCCGCCGACATCTACTCCCTCGGCATCATGATGATCGAGGCGATCACCGGCGCGCGACCGTGGGCGGATGCCGAGGGCATCGGTGCGCTCGTGGCTCGCATGACCTCGCCGCCGTCGATCCCGCGGTCGTTGCCGGAGGAATGGCAGCAGCTGCTTCGGGGAATGACTGCGACCCGGCCCGACGATCGACCCACGGCCCTCGAGGTCGCCATGACCGCCGCCCGACTGGCGGGCACCACGGCGACCGGCGGCGCCGTCGACGCCGATACCGCCCCCGTGGCTGTCGCCGCGGTGGCCCCGCCGGCGCCGCAGGCGGGCACGGAAGCGCCCGACGACGCGACCGCGCTCATGCCGGCCACCTCAGCCCCGGCATCCCGACGACGCGCGAACGAGGAGCGCCGCCAGCAGCCCCGGCGTCGCCGAGCACTCGTCGCCGTCGTCATCGCCGCCGCGGTGCTCGCCGCGGCACTCGTCGTCTTCTTCGGCGTCTGGGCATCGGGATACTCGGCGTCACCGGAACCCGCACCGTCGTCCACTCCCCTCGTGCAGGAGGTCGAACCGACTCCCGAGCCGACCGTCGCGGACGTGGCCCCGCAAGAGGCAGAGCCCGCTCCGGCTCAGGCGCCCGCGCCTGCGCCCGAACCCGCCGCCCCGAGCGTCGAGACCGCCGGCAACAGCGGTAGCGGAAACGGTAGCGCCAACAGCGGACCCGGCAACAACAACGGCAGCGCCGGCGGCGGCAACGCCAACAGCGGACCGGGCAACAACAACGGCGCCGGTGGCAAGGGGAACGGCAACGGCTGACGCCCCGGTAGGCTGGTGGGCGAGGGCCTCTAGCTCAGTCGGTAGAGCATCGGACTTTTAATCCGCGGGTCGTGGGTTCGAGCCCCACGGGGCCCACTCTTTCTCACCCGCGCGGTTCGCAGACCACGACGGGGATCTGGCGCGACGTCCGCTGCTGATAGCCCGCGTAGCCGGGATTGACCCGGGTGATGCGCGGCCAGAGGGCTTCACGCTCGTCGCCCGTCGTCGTCCGGGCGAGATAGCGACCCGTCACCCCGCGGCGGGTGATCTCGACCTCCGGCGTCGCGACGAGATTGAGGTACCACGCCGGGTGATCGTCGGCGCCGCCCTTCGAGGCGACCAGCACGATCCGTCCCTCCTCCTCGACGGGCGCCGTCAGCAGTGTGGAGCGCCGAGCGCCCGAGCGGCGGCCCACCGTGTGCAGCTCGACGGTCTCCATCCCCAGCAACCGGCGGCCGACGCGGCCACCCGTGAGCCGCAGCACCGCACGGTGCAGCGACTCCATCCAGCGGATGACCCGGTCGGGAGGTGCGGACCGCGGCGTCACGGCGCCGACGTCACGATCTCGGCACCCGCGTGACCGAGTTCGGCCAGTGCCCGCTCGCTGGAATCCGGTGCGACGCCCGCGATCAGGTCGGTGAAGATGCGCACGTGCCGGCCGTGGCCGATCGCGTCGAGGGCGGAGGCGCGCACGCAGTAGTCCGTCGCGATCCCGGTGACGTCGACGTCGACGACGCCGCGCTCGTCCAGGAGCTCCCCGACCGTCCGCCCCTCTTCCGTCGTGCCCTCGAACAGGGAGTAGGCCGGTCGTCCCTGCCCCTTCTTCACATGGTGGGTCACCGACGCGGTGTCGAGCCCGGGATCGTAGTCCGCACCCTCGGTTCCCGCCACGCAGTGCACCGGCCACGTCTCGACGTAGTCCGGCTCCCCCGCGGCGAAGTGGCCGCCGTTGTCCGAGTCGCCGTCATGCCAATCCCGTGACGCGATGATGAGCGCGTAGTCCGCCGCGTGCTCGGCCAGATGTCGCGTGATCGCCGCGGCGACGGCGTCACCGCCATCCACGCCGAGGGCCCCGCCTTCGGTGAAATCGTTCTGGACGTCGACGATGAACAGCGCCTTGCTCATTCTTCGAGACTACGCTCGCGCTCGGTCGCTGTCTCGGGTCCTCGCCGCCACAGCTTCGACGGCCACCAGATGGCGCGGCCGATGTCGTACGACAGCGCCGGAACCAGAAGCGAGCGCACCACGAACGTGTCCAGAAGCACGCCGAACGCGACGATGAACGCGATCTGGGCAAGGAACAGGATCGGGATGACGCCGAGCGCGGCGAAGGTCGCAGCCAGAACCAGCCCCGCCGATGTGATCACCCCTCCGGTGGCGACCAGCCCGCGGAGGATGCCCGGCCTCGTGCCGTGCACGAGCGACTCCTCCCGCACGCGCGACATCAAGAAGATGTTGTAGTCGACCCCCAGCGCCACGAGGAACACGAACCCGTACAGGGGAACCGAGGGGTCGGCGCCGGGGAACCCGAAGATGCCGTCGAAGACGAGTGCGCTCACGCCGAGCGCGGTGCCGAACGACAGGATGACCGTCAGGATCAGCAGCACAGGAGCGAGGATCGAGCGCAGCAGCAGCATCAGGATGGCGAGGATCACCACGAGGATGACCGGGATGATGACCGTTCGATCACGGATCGACGTGTCGTTGGAATCGATGTCGGTAGCGGTCTCGCCGCCGACCAGCGCTGCGCCCGATCCGAGAGCGTCGTCGAACGCCACGCGCAGGTCACGCACGGTCTCTTCGGCATCGAGGGAATCCGCCGCGTCGGTCAGCGTGCCGATGATCAGCACGTCTCCCGCGGCGACCGTCGGCTCGGGTGCAGGTGTGCCCGGTGGCCCCGCGGCGCTCACGACGACCTCGCCGTCCTCCAGTGCCACCCCCGCCTGACCGCCGGGGGCGTCTTCGGCGGCGATCGCGACCGAGTCGACTCCGGCGCTGGCCTCGAGCACCTCGACGGCGCCCGTCAGGTCCGACTCGGGCACGACGACGTAGACGGGGCTGCCCGAGCCGGCCGGGAAGTGCTCGGCGAGAGCGACCTGTCCGTCGCGCGCCTGGGACTCCCCCAGGACGAGCTCGCTCGCGGGCACGCCGTCCGCCTTCAGCTGCACCACGCCGGCCGCGCCCGCGAGGAGGACGACGGTGCACACGATCCACACCACACGCGCGTGGCGCGCCACGAAACGCGCCTGGCGCGGCCAGATGCCCTTGACGGGCTGCGTCAGGTCGTCGGGCACGTTCGCCAGGGGCTCGCGCGGCACGAACGGCCAGAACGCCGCGCGACCGAAGAGCGCCAGGAGCGCCGGCAGGAACGTCAGCGCGGAAAGCATCGAGAACGCGATGCCGATCGAGGCGATAGGCCCGAGCGCGCGGTTCGTCGCGAGATCGGACAGCAGCAGGCACAGCAGGCCGGCGATCACCGTCCCGCCCGAGGCGAGGATCGGCTCGAAGGAACCGCGCCACGCCACCAGCGCGGCGGGCCACCGCGGACGCCCCTCGGCGATCGCCTCGCGGAAACGCGCCACGTACAGCAGCGCGTAGTCCGTGGCCGCGCCGATCACGAGGATGAAGAGGATCCCCTGGACCTGACCGTTGAGCACGACGATGCCTGCGAACGCGAGCCACCAGACGGTGAGCAGCGCCACGCACAGTGCGAACACGCTCGTCAGCAGCACCAGGATCGGCAGGAGCGGTGAGCGGTAGACCACGACCAGGATCACGAACACCGCGATCAGCGCCACCGCGAGGAGCAGCCCGTCGATGCCGAGGAATCCCTCGGCGAGGTCCGCGGTGAAGCCCGCCGGCCCCGTCACCCACCCCTCGAGGCCGTCGGGCAGCTCCTCACTCAGCAGCGCCCGCATCTCGGCGACGAGGTCGCCGATCTCCGCATCCGAGGCCAGAGGCACGAACACCTGGACGGCCAGTCCGTCCTCCGATGGGATAGGCGGCGACACCTCCTCCAGGACGCCCTCGAGCGCGGCGATCTCATCGACCGTGGCCTGCACGTCCGCGAGGTCGTCCGCGGTGAGTTCAGCCTCTCCCGCGATGACCACCACGGCGGGAACGCTGTCGTCGCCGAGGAAGTCGGTGAGCCGCTCGTTCACCTGCGTCGCATCGGCGCTCTCGGGAAGGAAGCTCGATCGATCGTTCGTCGAGACCTCCTCGACCTTCCCGAAGTACGGGCCGCCGACAGACCCTCCGACGAGCCAGATGAGGACCAGGAAGACCGGGATGCCGATGCGCAGCCAGCGGGTGGTGCGGCGGTCGGTGCGAGGCGAGGACATGTCGCTAGCTTATCTAGCGAAACCACTCCCGGCGTCGCGGATCCGGATTTTCTCATCTTCGCCCGCCGCTCCCTATGCTGGTGCGGATGCTCGCCGCCGCCCTCGCCCTGATCGGCGCTCTCGTCTACGGGGCCGCCGACTTCCTCGGCGGGCTCGCGGCGAAACGACTGCGCGCCATCGTGGTCACCGCAGTGGCCGCCGGCGCGGGATTGGTGATCCTCGCGGCGGCCGCCCCGTTCACCGTCGTGTCCGTGTCGGCATCCGATATCGCGTGGGGTGCGACGTCGGGCGTCGTCGGATTCATCGCCCTCATGCTGCTGTACGGATGCCTGGCGATCGGACCGATGAGCATCCTCTCGCCGCTCACGGCGGTGGTCTCGGCGATCGCCCCCATGCTCTGGGGACTGCTGGTCGACGGAGACCAGCTCTCGCCGATCGCGTTCGTCGGACTCGGCCTGGCCCTGGTCGCCGTCGTCCTCGTGGGCTTCGTGCCCGGTGAGCGGGTCGTGCGTCCGAGCGCGCGCGGGCTCGCGATGGCGGTGGGAGCGGGTCTCGCGATCGGCGGCTTCCTCATCGTCATAGATCAGACCGGCCCCGAGAGCGGACTCGTCCCCCTCGTGGCCAACCGGGCGACCAGTGTCGTCGTCACCGGGGCGATCGTCGCCGGTCTCGTCGTCTCGGCGATGCGGCGCGGCCGGACCGCGGCATCCGCCCTCGTCTCGCCGCCGGGACCCGGCGGCGCCTCGCGGCGCGTGTGGATGCTGGCGCTCGGGTGCGGGTTGCTGGATGCCGCAGCCAACGCCCTCCTGCTGTTCGCCCTGCGGGAGGGACAGCTCTCGGTGGTCTCGGCACTCACCGCGCTCTATCCCGCGGGCACGATCCTGCTGGCGGCCTTCCTGCTGCGAGAACGGGTCGCCGCCGTGCAGTGGGTGGGTCTCGCGCTCGCCGTCGCCGCGGGGGGCATGCTCGCGTTGGCGTGACGCGGCCGCCGTGAAGGCGCCGTGGAAACGCCGACCGCCGGTCGGCGGGACTCAGCCGCCGGCGAAGAGCAGGATCGTCGAGGTGACGAGGGCAGCCACGCCGAGCCCGAGAAGGCCGATGGCCAGGAGTGCGACGCCCCGGACGACCGGGCTCCGCTGCGTCAGCCGCAGGCGGTTGCGCGAGCCGCGACGGTAGAAGATGTCGGCCATGTCCTTGCCGGCCAGGGTGTGCGCCTGCTCGTGGGTCAGGTGCGCCTCATTCACCCCGCCGTCATGGTCGAACCATCGGGCGAGCCTGCCATGGGGACCGTCCTCGAGGACGGCGCGCGCCGGCATCCACGTGCCGTCGAAGAGGTACAGCACGAGCGCCGCACCGGCCAGGAGCGCACCCGAGCCGAACCCCACCCACGTGAAGATCTCGACGATCCCGTCGACGCGTGCGTCCATCGGCCCTCTTCGCTGCCTGAAGCCAGCCTGTTGTCTGGAGCCACCTAAGGGAATCGAACCCTTGACCTATTCATTACGAGTGAATCGCTCTGCCGACTGAGCTAAGGTGGCGCGCTTCGCTTGCGCGATGCACGATCAACGATCTTACCCTGTCGCCGGACCCGTCGCGAACCACGGCGGCCGGGTGCGCATCAGCTGCAGACGAGGCCGTCCTCGGGAACGGTGCCGTCCAGGAGGTAGGCCTCGACGGCGCGGTCCACGCAGTCGTTTCCCTTGTTGTAGCCGGTGTGGCCCTCGCCCTCGCGGGTGATCAGAACACCCGACGAGAGCTGCTCGGCCAGCGACACCGACCACTCGTACGGTGTCGCCGGGTCGTTGGTCGTGCCGATCACCACGATGGGGTCGGCCCCCTCGGCGGCGATGGGCTCGCGCACACCGGTCGCCGGATACGGCCACCCCTCGCACGGGTCGGGACCGGACCAGTAGGGCGCGATCGTCGGCGCCTGCTCGGCGATGAGGGCCTCGGCGGCCGCCTCTTCCTCTTCGGTCGCGTCGACGGGGTAGTCCATGCAGTTGTAGGCACGGAACGCCTCGGTCGAGTTGTCGAGGTACTCCCCTTCTTCGCGGTTGTAGTAGAAGTCCGCGAGGAAGAACGCGAACTCCGGGTCGCCCTCGAGCACACCCGTGAGCGCCTGCGAGAGGAAGGGCCAGCTGTCCTGCGAGTAGAGCGCGGCGACGATGGCGGTCGTCAGCGCGTCCGCGCCGAGCAGCCGTCCGTCGGCGGCGGGCAGCGGGTCGCGGTCGACGCTCGCCAGCAGCGCGCCGAGATCCTGCATCCCGTCGTCGACCGATCCGCGGAAGGGGCACTCCTCGTCGCCGAGGCAGTCGGCCATGTACGCCCGCAGCGCCGATTCGAAGCCCACCGCCTGCGTCGTGCCGACATCCAGGCCGGGGATGGACGGGTCGATCGCGCCGTCAAGCACGAGCCGGCCCACCCTTTCGGGGAACAGCTTGGCGTACGTTGCGCCGAGGAACGTGCCGTACGAGTAGCCGAGGAAGTTGAGGGCGCGATCCCCGAGCACGCCGCGGATGAGATCCATGTCGCGCGCCGACTGCTCGGTGGTGATGAACGGCAGGATGCCCTCACTGGCGTCTTCGCACGCCTCGCCGAACGCGGCGTTGCGTTCCTGGAGCTCCGCCTCCCACCCCTCGGAACCACGCGGATCCTCGGGGATGTCGAACAGGTACGCGTCCATCTCGGCCGCGTCGAAGCAGCGCACGGCGGTGGACTGACCCACGCCTCGCGGGTCGAAGCCGATGACGTCGTACTCCTCGATGAGCGCCTCGCCGACGGCGTAGGTCAGGGACTCGCGGACGAGGTCCACACCGCTGGAGCCGGGGCCGCCGGGGTTCGTCAGCAGCGACCCGATGGGTTCGCCGCCCGTGGCGCGGTTGCGCACGAGCGCCAGGTCGATCTCGCCCGCCGCCGGGTCGGCCCAGTCCAGCGGCGCCGTGATGGTCGAGCACTGGAAGCCGGCGCCGCAGTCCTCCCACTCCACGGTCTGCTCGTAGAACGGCAGCAGGTCCTCGTCCACGCCTTCGGTGTCGGGAGCGGGGCTCGAGGTCGAGACGGGCCGCTCCTCGGGGATCAGCGCGTAGAGGCATCCGCTCAGAGCGAGCGCCGAGACAGCGAGACCTGCGATGACGGCGAGCGTGCGACGCGCACGGCGGGTGGGGGCGACGTTCACGGGGTCCTTCCGCTCGCGACGGTCACGAGCATGCTCTCGAGGGCGAGGGTGGGGGCGACGTTCTGCTCGAGGTTGCGGCGCGTCTCGGCGATGCGGTCGAGCACCAGCAGAGTCCGCTCGGTCGACCAGTCCGCGGCCAGGGCTCGCAGCTCGGGCTCGAGCTCGCGATTGATCAGCTCGACATCGCGCCCGAAGCCAAGCATGAGGACGTCGCGGTACATCGACTGCAGATCGGTGAGCACACGATCGATGCCGTCGCGGAGGCTGCGAGTGGCGCGCCGCTTCTGGTCGTCCTCGAGCGCCGAGAGCTGTGCGCGGACCGCAGGCGGCACCGCCGCACCCTCGGGGATGCCGAGTGTGCGGCGAAGCTGCGCGCGTTCGGCGTCATCCCGCTCCGCGGTGAGGGCTTTGGCGTCCTCGGTCGCGGCCTGAACGATGCGGCCTGCGCTGTCGACCGCATCGCCCACCCCGCGCACCCGCAGCGCGGACCGCAGGGTATCGTCCCGGCGGCTGCGCGCCGCGGCATCCGTCGCCAGCCGCTGGGCCATCCCGATGTGTCGCTGCGCGTGCCGCGCCGACTGCTCGGCCACGGCCGGGTCCGCTCCGGTGCGTTCGGAGATGAGCCGTGCCACGTCGGCGACGTCGGGCTCGCGCAGGCGCAGCGTCCGCACCCGGGAGCGGATCGTGGGCAGGAGGTCGGCGTCGCTCGGCGCGCAGAGCACCCAGACCGTGTGCTCGGGCGGCTCCTCGAGCGCCTTCAGCAGGACATTGGACGTGCGCTCGGCCATGCGATCGGCATCCTCGACGACGATCACCCGGTGCCGGCCGAGTGACGGGGCGAAGTAGGCGCGCTCGACCAGGCGACGCGCTTCGTCGATGCGGATGATGACCTGCTCGGTGCGCAGCGACGTGAGGTCGGGATGTGTGCGGGCGAGCACCTGTCGCATGGCGACGGTGTCACCGGGCTCGGCGATCAGTGCCGCGGCGAAGGCGTACGCCAGCGTCGAGCGCCCGGATCCCGGGGGGCCCGTGATGAGCCAGGCGTGCGTCATGCTCTCGGGGTCGGATGCCGCGGCCTGCAGCGCGCGGACGGCGTCGTCCTGCCCCCACACCGCGTCCCACGGCTCCGCGGCGAGGACCGGCGGGGGCGCAGGCGCATCGACCGTCGTACCCATGGGCCCAAGCCTAACCGGCGGCGCCGACGTCGCCCGCGGGCGTCAGGAGGGTGGCGATGCGCGCCTGGACGTCGCGGGAAAGCTCTTCCGCGGGCCGCCGGGCATCCAGCACGAGGAAGCGGTCGGGCTCGGCGTCGGCGAGCGTGAGGAACTCGGCGCGGACCTTGGCGTGGAATTCGTCCTGCTCGGATTCGAGTCGGTCGAACGGCTTGTCGTCGGCGTCCCGGCGCTCGCGCGCAGCGGACGGGTCGAGGTCCAGCAGCACCGTGAGATCGGGAAGCAGTCCCTGGGTGGCCCACAGCGAAAGGTCTCGCACCTCGTCGCGCCCGAGCACCCGTCCGGCGCCCTGGTAGGCGACGGACGAATCGAGGTAGCGGTCCTGGATGACGATGTCGCCGCGCGCGAGCGCGGGGCGCACGACCGTCTCGACGTGGTGTGCGCGGTCCGCGGCGTACAGGAGCGCTTCGGCGCGGGGCGCGACGTCGCCTCGGTGGTGCAGGACGATGTCGCGGATGAGAACACCCACCTCGGTGCCGCCGGGCTCGCGCGTGCGCACGACAGCGCGCCCCGCCGCACGCAGCCAGGCTTCGAGAAGACCGGCCTGCGTCGTCTTCCCGGCTCCGTCGCCGCCTTCGAATGTGACGAACAGACCCGCGTGAGGATGCCGGGGGTCCGCCGTCACTTCTTCGCCGCGGTCTTGCGGGTGGTCGTCGTGCGCTTGGCCGTGCGCTTGGGCGCGGGACCCTTCGCCCGCTTGTCGGCGAGCAGCTGCACCGCCCGCTCGAAGGTGACCTCCATCGCGTCCTCGCCTCGCGGGACGGTGGCGTTGGTTTCGCCGTCGGTGATGTAGGGGCCGAAGCGGCCGTCCTTCAGCTTGATCGGCTTGCCGCTCACCGGGTCGTTGTCGTATTCCTTGAGCGCGCTCGAGGCCTTGCGCGCGCCGTACTTCGGCTGCGCGTAGATGGCGAGGGCCTGCTCGAGCGAGATGTCGAAGATCTGCTGCTCGGTGTCGAGCGAGCGCGACTCCGTGCCCTTCTTCAAGTAGGGCCCATAGCGGCCGTTCTGCGCCGTGATCTCGGCGCCCGTCTCGGGATCGGCGCCGACCACGCGCGGCAGGTCGAGCAGACGCAGCGCCGTGTCGAGGTCGATCGTGTCGACCGACATGCTCTTGAACAGCGACGCGGTGCGGGGCTTGGGTGCCACCTCTTTCTTCGCGCCGCGCTTCTTCGGCGCGGGCGTCTCGGCGGGCACCTCCCCGGTCGCCGCGTCGGCGGCGTCGGGGTCGACGGGATCGGTCTCCTGGACGTACGGCCCGTAGCGGCCGTCCTTGACGACGACGATCTTGCCGTTCGCGGGGTTCTCGCCGAGAACGCGATCCCCGGCGACCGGGGCATCGATGAGCTCCTGCGCCCGGGCGGGGGTGAGCTCGTCGGGCGCGAGGTCCTCGGGGATGTTCACCCGGCGCGGCTCGGCGGCAGGGTCGTCCTTGTCGGCGACCTCGAGGTACGGTCCGTACTTGCCGAAGCGGAGCGTCGCGACGTCGCCGATCGGCGTCGAGTTGAGGGCGCGCGCGTCGATTTCGCCGAGGTTGTCGACGATGTGACGCAGTCCGACGTGCTGCTCGGAACCGAAGTAGAACTCCTTGAGCCAGTCCACGCGCTTCTGCTCACCGCGGGCGATCGCGTCGAGGTCGTCCTCGAGCGCGGCCGTGAAGTCGTAGTCCACGAGGTCGGAGAAGTGCTCCTCGAGGAGCCGGACGACGCTGAAGGCGAGCCAGCTGGGGATGAGCGCCTGGCCGCGCTTGGTGACGTAGCCGCGGTTGAGGATGACGTCGATGATGCTCGCGAAGGTCGACGGGCGGCCGATGCCCTTCTCCTCGAGCGCCTTCACCAGCGACGCCTCGGTGTAGCGGGGCTTCGGCGACGTCGCGTGGCCCTTGGGCTCCACGTCGGTCAGGCGCAGGGAGTCGCCCACCGCGAGTGCGGGCAGAGACTGGTCGTCCGTGCGGTCGGCGTCGGCGCGCTTCTCGTCGCGACCCTCTTCGTAGGCCTCGAGGAACCCCTTGAAGGTGTAGACGGTGCCGGATGCCGTGAATTCGGCGCGTCGGCCGGCGGCGTCGACGGCGAGCGTGACCGTCGTGGTCTCGTACTTCGCGTCGGACATCTGGCTGGCCATCGTGCGCTTCCAGATGAGGTCGTACAGGCGCTGCTCGTCGCGGTCGAGTTCGCCCGAGACCTTCGAGGGCGTGCGGAACACGTCGCCGGAGGGACGGATCGCCTCGTGGGCCTCTTGCGCGTTCTTGGACTTGCTGCGGTACGTGCGGGGGTTCGGCGGCACGGCCTTGTCGCCGTACATCTCGACCGCCTGCGCCCGCGCCGCCTGGACGGCCTGGGTGCTCAGCGCGGTCGAGTCGGTGCGCATATAGGTGATGAAGCCCTTCTCGTAGAGACGCTGGGCGACGCTCATGGCGTGCTTGGCGCTCATCGAGAGCTTGCGGCCGGCCTCCTGCTGCATCGTCGAGGTGGTGAAGGGCGGCTTCGGGCTGCGGGTGCCGGGCTTGGCCTCCACGGCAGCCACGGTGGCTTCCCCGGCCGCGTCGATGGCGGTGGCGAGCTCGCGGGCGGCTGACTCGTCCAGGACGACGACGGCTTTCTTCAGTTCGCCACGGTCGTCGAAATCGGTGCCGCGGGCCAGTGACGCCCCGTCGACGCGTGCCAGGCGAGCGGCGAAAGAAGCGGCATCCTTCTTCGCGGTCGTCTCGATGTCCCAGTACGAGGCGGAGACGAACGCCATGCGCTCCCGCTCGCGGTCGACCACGAGTCGCGTCGCGGCGGACTGCACCCGACCGGCCGACGTGCCCTGCTGGACCTTGAACCACAGGACGGGGCTGACGTCCCAGCCGTAGAGGCGGTCGAGGATGCGTCGGGTCTCCTGCGCGTCGACCAGGGCGAGGTCGAGCTCGCGGGTGTTGTCGACGGCGGCGCGGATGGCGTCTTTGGTGATCTCGTGGAAGACCATGCGCTTGACGGGCACCTTCGGCTTGAGCGCCTCGAGCAGGTGCCACGCGATGGCTTCGCCTTCGCGGTCTTCATCTGTGGCGAGGAGGAGCTCGTCGGCGTTCTTGAGCGCCCGCTTCAGCTCGGCGACGGTCTTCTTGCCGCGTTCGCTGGGCACGTAGTAGGGGTCGAACCCGTTGTCGATGTCGATCGAGTACTTGCCGTAAGCCTGCTTCTTGTCGGCGGGGATGTCCTTCTTGTCCGCGAGATCGCGGATGTGCCCGACCGAGCTGAGCACCTCGTAGTCGTCGCCGAGGTAACCCTGGATCGACTTCATCTTCGTCGGGGACTCGACGATGACGAGCTTCTTGCCTGATGCCAACGTGGCGTCCTTTCTTCGTTGCACACCATACACACCGCGCGACAGGGCGGTGCTGTGAGGATGCCGAGGCGAAAGGCCTGGAAGGTCACGGTGGCGGGCCGGCGCGTGCGCGCGCCTCGACGGGCAGGTGCCCGAACGTCGCCCCGATGGTGACGGTTGCGATGAGCCCCGTCACCTCGCAGTCATGGAGTGACACCTGCATGGCCTCGGCCACCTCGCGGGCGCGTTCGCACGGGAACCCGGTGATGGCGCCCGATGCCGCATCTGCCGCAGCCAATGCCGCACCGTCGGCGGCCGCGGCGGCACGCTGGGCGTGCACGCCCGCCGCCGCGACCGCCGCGAGCGCGAGCAGACCGACTGCCGTTGCCGAGACGATCCCGACGGCCAGCGCGCTCCCGGGCATCAGCCACCACCCGCCAGGGCGCAGCCGGTGGCGGCCACGTCGCCCAGGAGGGCGAGCCCTGCCGAGGCGGTGGCGGTGACGCACACGACATCGCCCCGTGTCGAGACGTCGATCGTCGCCCCGGGGACCGCACCCGTCACCGCGCTCTCGACGCGGCCGGCGCTCTCACCCCGCGAGGCCAGGCGCGCGGCATCGGCGGCGGCGTCCTGCAGCCGGACGTGGCGTGCCCCCGCACCGAGCGCGCCCACCCCCAGGATGAGCACCAGCATCACGGCGGGAAGGGCGACGGCGAACTCCGCCACCACGGCGCCCGCCTCGCCGAGGCGGCGGGGCGGGCGACGGGTGTCAGGCGACCGTGAGGGCACGGCGGATGAGGTCGGTGAGGATGCCACGGACTTCGTCGGAGCGCATGATGACGACCAGAAGGCCCGCGAACGCCACGGCAGCCATCGTGGCGATGGCGTACTCGGCGGTGGCTGCACCGGTCTCGTCGCCGAACAGGCGGGCGGCGCGGCGGCGGGAGAGGCGGGAAGGGACATGGGGTGGCTCCATTTCTCGATCCGTTCGGATCTGCTTCGGCGGTGGGCGGGCACGGTCTGGGCAGGCACGGTGCGGAAGGGCATGGTGTGGGAGGGCACAGTGTGGGCGGGTCACAGGGTCAGGGGGACGGCGCTCATGACGCTGAGCATCATGGGCGCGACGCCCAGGAGCAGGAATGCGGGCAGCGTGCACACGCCGAGCGGGAGCAGCAGGCGCGAGGAGAGGTGCGCCGCGCGGAGCCGCGCGGCCGTGCGGGCACGGTGTCGTTCGAGAGACGCCGACGCACGCAGCAGCTCCACCGCGGGTACTCCGGCGCGCCGCGACAGCGAGAGGATGCTCTCGGCGGCGTCGTCGAGAGGATGACCCAGCGCGTCGGCGACCAGCGCGCGAGCCCGATCGATGGAGGCACCTGAGCTCAGGGCTATCGCGAGGACGTCGGTGCCGAGACCGGGGATCCCGCTTCCGTCACGCGCCCGCCGCACCAGCCGGGCGCTCCACCGGCTCGCGGCGATCACCAGTGCGATGCCGGCGGCGAGACACGCCCAGCCGAGCGGACTGCCGACGAGGACGCCGAGCGTGTCGAAGCCCAGCGCAAGCCCCAGTCCCACGGCGACGAGGGGAAGCCACGACATCAGACGGGCCGTACCGGCCGGTTCCGCCAGCGCGACCGCGACCTCGTCCTTCGCCTCCTGCGCGTCCCGGAGCGCCGCGGCGATGCCGCGCAGACTGTCGGCCAAGGGGGCTCCGACGATCGTGGCGACGCGCCACGCCGCGCCGACGTCCCGCCATGCGCCGGTCCGCTCCTCGGCAGCGGGGTCCGCAGCGGGGTCCGCCGCCTCGCCGGCGCGACCGATCGCGTCGACGAGCGCCTCTCCCCTGCGGCAGGCGGCGGACACGCGCTGCGCCGCCGCATCTCCGGACTCGCCGAGGTGCTGCCACGCCCGCGCCGGGGCGATGCCCGCTTGGAGCAGCACGGCCAGTCGCAGCACCGTCTCGCCGACCGCGGCGGGATCGTCACCCGCCCGTCCGTGACGCAGACGCGCCCGGCCGAGCATGGACAGGACGCCGCTCACCCCGGGCACTCGAGCTCCTCGACGTGCAGGCGCCCGTCATCCCCGAGGACGGGCCGCCCGATCTCCGACAGCCGGCGTCGACCACCCGGTCCCCTGCTGACATGGAGCACGCGACCAATCGCGCTGACCGCCTGACGGGCGAGGGCGAGGTCGTCCAGGCCCGCCAGGGCACCGAGCGCCTCCAGGCGGGCGGGCACATCGGCGAGCCCGTTGGCGTGCAGGGTGCCGGCACCTCCGTCGTGCCCGGTGTTCAGCGCCGAGAGCAGCTCTCGCACCTCCTCGCCTCGGCACTCGCCCACCACGAGCCGATCCGGCCGCATCCGCAGCGCTTCGCGGACCAGCCGGGCCAGACCGATCGCCCCCGCGCCCTCGAGGTTGGGCTGTCGCGCCTCCAGCCGCACATGGTGGGGGTGGTCGAGACGCAGCTCGGCGACGTCTTCGATCGTGACGATCCGCTCATGCCCCGGCGCCGCCGACAGCAGCGCGGACAGCAGCGTGGTCTTGCCCGCACCGGCGGCACCCGTCACGAGGATGTTCTCGCGACGCGCCACCAGTTCCTCGAGGAGTTCCCGCGTGCGCGGCCCGAACATGCCCCGCGCCTCCAGATCACCGAGGATGGGCCGGGCGACCCGCGGCACACGGATCGAGATCACGGTGCCCTCCGTCGAGACGGGCGGGAGCACCGCGTGAACCCGCAGGCCCCCGTCCAGGCGCACGTCGACGCACGGTGTCGAATCGTCGATGTGGCGTCCGCCGAGGCCGATGAGGGCGACGGCGAGATCGCGCACCTCCTCCTCGGCGGCCCGCCAGGTCGCCACGGGCTCCGGGCCCGCGCCGCGATCCGCGAACAATCCCGCCGATCCGTTGACGAACAGGTCCGACACCTCGGGATCATCCAGCAGCGCGGCGAAGGGCGCGAGGACGGGATGCCGGGGCGCAGGCACCTCTCCCGCCGGCGCCTCGCGTACCGGCGCCCGGTGCGACGGCGTCGCAGTCGACGGCGCCCGGGCCGGCAGGGTCGCCGACGGGTCCTCCCGCGTTGCCCGCACTGCGGGCGCGGGGACCCACCGCTGCGGCGCCCCCGGTCGCCCGCGCCCAGCCGATCCCTCGCCCTCGCGCCGGATCGGCGACGGCGCGAACGAACGCTCCTCCTCCGTGGTCGGCGTGCGGGGCTTGACGACCACAGGAGTGCGCGGTTGGACGACGAACGGCGACGGCATGTCACGACGGTACGAGCGCGGTCCCGCGCCCCGGCGCGGGCGGACGGTGCCGGTGGAGAGGTCCTCGCCGAAGCGGCCTGGGGAGGAGCGGATGCCCGGCGAGTCGAGCCCGCCCAAGAGAATGGCGGCATCCCATGGGGGGAATGGGATGCCGCCACAAGCGGCACCGCACTTCGGGGGGTGACTCGGGTGCCGCAATGCCAGAATCGAATGTTCGGCCGAGCAGAGCATATTCGACAAGTCCCTGCCCGACAAACGGGAGACCGCGTTCCCCGCGATATATCGCTCGTGTCCCGCTCGGATCCGTCCGTCCGATGCCTCTGGCGACGCTGCGACCGCTCCCCACTATCGGAGGTAGTGCGCCTGCTCGGGCGTGGGTAACGTCCATGTCAGACTCGCCGACGATCGGCATCCACCGTCTGCCCGCAAAGGAGCGCGCCGCATGAGCAGCCAGATCGACCACCTTCTGAACGAGACGCGGCGCTTCGCGCCCGACGAGCAGTTCGCCACGGCCGCTGTCGCCGACGCCGATCTGTACGACCGCGCCAAGACGGACCGCGAGGGGTTCTGGGCCGAGCAGGCCCGTGAACTGCTGCACTGGGAGACGCCGTTCACGAAGGTGCTGGACTGGTCGAACCCGCCGTTCGCCGAATGGTTCGCGGACGGCGAGCTCAACGTGGCCTACAACTGCCTCGACCGTCACGTCGAGGCGGGCAACGGGGATCGCGTGGCCCTGCTGTGGGAGGGCGAGCCGGGCGATGACCGGCGGGTGACCTACGCCGAGCTCACCGATGAGGTCAAGCGACTGGCGAACGTGCTGGGCGACCTGGGCATCGGACAGGGCGACCGCGTCGCGATCTACATGCCGATGATCCCCGAGGCCGTGGCGGCGATGCTGGCCGTCGCCAGGGTCGGCGCGATCCACTCCGTCGTCTTCGGCGGGTTCTCGGCGGACTCGCTTCGCGCCCGGATCGACGACGCCGGCGCGCGGCTGGTGATCACCGCCGACGGCGGCTACCGCAAAGGGAAGGTGTCACCGCTCAAGCCCGCCGTCGACCTCGCTCTGGCCGACCGCAACGGATCCGGCCCGCAGGAGAGCGTCGAGCACGTGATCGTGGTCAAGCGCGGCGGCAACGACGTCCAATGGACCGAGGGTCGCGACCTGTGGTGGCACGACGTCGTGCCCGCGGCGCCCGCCGATCACGTCGCGCGCGCCTTCCCCGCCGAGAACCCCCTCTTCATCCTCTACACCTCGGGGACGACCGGAAAGCCCAAGGGCATCCTCCACACCTCCGGCGGCTACCTCACCCAGGCGACCTTCACCAACAAGGTCGTCCACGACCTCCACCCCGAGACGGACGTGTTCTGGTGCACGGCCGACATCGGCTGGATCACCGGACACTCGTACGTCACGTACGGCCCGCTGGCCAACGGCGCGACCCAGGTCCTCTACGAAGGCACACCCGACACCCCGCACCCGGGGCGCTGGTGGGAGATCATCCAGAAGTACGGCGTGAGCATCTTCTACACCGCGCCCACCGCGATCCGCTCCTTCATGAAGATCGGCCGGCAGGTTCCGGCGCAGTTCGACCTGTCCAGCATCCGCCTGCTCGGATCGGTGGGCGAGCCCATCAACCCCGAGGCGTGGATGTGGTACCGCAAGGTCATCGGCGCGAAGAAGGCCCCGATCGTGGACACCTGGTGGCAGACCGAGACCGGGGCCATCATGATCTCGGCACTACCGGGAGTCACCGAGACCAAGCCGGGATCGGCACAGGTCGCCCTTCCCGGCATCAGCGTCGACGTCGTCGACGAGGACGGTGCGCACGTCGGCAACGGCAACGGCGGTCTGCTCGTGGTGACCGATCCCTGGCCGAGCATGCTGCGCGGGATCTGGGGCGACCCCGAGCGCTTCGTCGAGACGTACTGGGACAAGTTCCGCAGGCAGGGCTTCTACTTCGCCGGGGACGGCGCGCGGCTCGACGACGACGGCGACGTGTGGCTCATGGGTCGCGTCGACGACGTCATGAACGTGTCGGGGCACCGCCTCTCGACCACCGAGATCGAGTCGGCTCTGGTCGGCAACGAGGCCGTCGCCGAGGCGGCCGTCGTCGGCGCATCCGATGAGACCACCGGTCAGGCGGTCGTCGCCTTCGTCATCGTCAAGCAGAGCTATCTGCAGGCGCACTCGGCCGAGGGACTGGCGCAGTCGCTGCGGTCGTGGGTGGCAGAGCAAATCGGCCCGATCGCGCGGCCGCGGGACATCTACATCGTGGGCGAGCTGCCGAAGACCCGTTCCGGGAAGATCATGCGGCGCCTGCTGCGGGACGTGGCCGAGGGCCGCGAGGTCGGCGACACGACGACGCTCGCCGACACGGCGGTCATGAGCGTGATCTCCGCGCAGGTCAGGTGACGACCGAGAAAAGAGCGGATGCCGCGACTCAGGCGACGGTGAACACGACCTCGACCTCGACAGGACTGTCGAGGGGAAGCACGGGCACACCGACCGCCGAGCGGGCGTGACGTCCGGCATCCCCGAAGATCTCGCCGAGCACATCGCTCGCGCCGTTGATGACGCCCGGCTGACCGGTGAAGTCCGGTACGGATGAGACGAAGCCGACGACCTTCAGCACACCGGTGAGCCGGTCGACGCCGCCCACCGCCGCGGCCGCCGCGGCGACGGCGTTGAGGGCGCACTGCCGCGCGTAGTCCTTCGCATCGGATGCCGGGACGAGACCGTCGCCGTCGCCGACCTTTCCCGTGGCCGGGAGGGCACCCTGGACCATCGGCAGCTGTCCGGAGGTGTGGACGAGGTCGCCGTGGGCCTTCGCGGGGATGTACGCCGCCACCGGCGGGACGACCTCGGGGAGAGCGATGCCGAGCTCGGCCAGACGCTGCGAGATCGTCACGTCAGCTCCCCTCGAACTGGCGGGAGGCCTCGGCTGCGGCACTGAGTCCGGCGTTCGCCGCGCCACCGCCGGTGGGGCGCTTGAAGTAGGCCACCAGGCCGCCCTCGGGCCCGGGCACCACCTGCACGAGCTCCCACCCCTGCTTGCCCCAGTTGTTGAGGATCGCAGCGGTGTTGTGGATCAGCAGGGGCGTGGTGAGGTACTCCCACGTCGTCATCGAGGCTCCTCGGATTGGCGGATCGCGGGCGTTGCGTGGCTGGGAATGCACCGCGTCGACGCGCGGCTGTCAAGGGATCGCCCAGGTATCTCCCTTACGATCAAGCCTATGCCTGGAACGAAACGAACGGCCAGCGGTGTGCTCGGCGGTCTCGCCGGCCTCGTGGGCCTCAGCGCCGTCGCGGGCGTGCTGATCAGCGCCACCGTCACCCCCGCCATCGCCGTGTCGGGGGCGGCCGCGTCGAGCGCGATCACGATGTTCGACAATCTGCCGAGCGTGCTCGACATCGACAAGCTGATGCTCCCGACCACCATCTACGCCAAGGACGGCGAGGGCGAGTGGCGCGAGCTGACGCAGTTCTACGACCAGAACCGGTCGCCGGTGGAGTTCGACGAGATCGCGCCGGTGATGTACGACTCGATCCTCTCCAGCGAAGACCCTCGCTACTTCCAGCACGGCGGCGTCGACCTCATCGGCACCACACGCGCGGTGATGAGCAACGTCCGCGGCGGCGGCGAGACCCAGGGCGGGTCCTCGATCAGCCAGCAGTACGTGAAGAACATCCTCGTCCAGCGCTGCGAGGCCGAGGCCAAGGCCACCGAGACCACCACGCTCGAAGAGGAGCGATATAACTGCTGGTTCGAGGCCACGCGTTCCGACGGCACCGACGGCATCCAGCGCAAGCTTCAGGAGATGCGCTATGCCATCGCCCTGGAGCAGAAGTACTCCAAGAACGAGATCCTCCTCGGGTACCTCAACATCGCCAACTTCGGTGGTACCACCTACGGCATCGATGCCGCCGCCCGCTACTACTACGGTGTCTCGGCCGCCAATCTCAACCTGGCTCAGGCAGCCACCCTCGCCGGCATCGTGCAGAACCCGAACACCTACCGCATCGACCAGCCGGGCAACGAGGTCAACGGCAAGGCGGACGGATACGCGCAGACCAAGCAGCGCCAGCAGTACGTGCTGGACCGCCTGCTCGACGACGGCAAGATCACGCAGGAGCAGTACGACACGGTCTACGACGCTCCCCTGGAGCCGAAGATCACCCAGCCCAAAGTCGGCTGTGCGGCGGCGACCGGGGCGGAGTACTTCTGCCAGTACGTGCGGTACGTGATCGAGCGCGACCCCGCATTCGGCGCCGAGCCCGAGGACCGCATCGAGGCCCTCCGGCGGGGCGGCCTGAACGTCTACACCACGCTGAACTGGGACCTGCAGCAGACTGCGCAGCAGGCCGTCCGCGACACGGCACCCACCTCGGTCCCCGGCACGAAGTTCGGGACGTCCTCGGTGAGCATCGAGGCCGAGACGGGCCGCATCCTCGCGATCGCGCAGAACACGAGGTTCAGCGAGAGCATCACCGACGACAACAACTACTCGTCGATCGTCTACGCCGGCGACAGCCGGTTCGGGCAGTCGACGGGCTTCGAAGCGGGGTCGACCTTCAAGCTGTTCACCCTCATCGATTGGCTCGAGAAGGGCCACTCCGTCAACGAGGTGCTCGACGGCCGGCTGCGCGAGATCCCGCGGATGACGAACTCGTGCAACGGCGACTGGGTGAACCGGGACAGCACGATCGTCGGCAACTTCAACAAGGTGGGGGGCTACACCGGCACTCCGGTGCAGTTCACCAGGGACTCGCTGAACTCCGGCTACTTCGCGATGGCCGAGCAGCTGGACCTGTGCGACATCCAGAAGGCGGCGACCAAGATGGGCGTGACGCGCGGAAACGGCGAAGAGGTGGACATGAGAACGCAGTTCTCGGTCATCGGCTCGAACGAGGTTTCGCCGATGGCGCTCGCCGGCGCCTATGCGACGGTCGCGAACAACGGCATCTACTGCCAGCCGAAGGCGATCGACAAGGTGACCGACTCCGACGGCAACGAGTGGACCCTGCCCGAGCGCGAGTGCACGCAGGCGCTCGACCCGAAGGTCGCGGCGACCGCAGCCTTCGCCCTGTCGAGCGTCATGAACCCGGGCGGAACGGGCGCGTTCGGCAACCCCGGAGACGGCACGCCGCTGCTGGGCAAGACCGGAACCCACGAGCAGTACCAGACGTGGCTCATCGAGTCGAGCACCAAGGTCGCCACAGCCGTCTGGGTCGGCAACGCCGAGGGCAAGGCCGACATGTTCACCAACTGGCACAACGGGCAGCAGCTGTCGCAGCTGCGATACCTGCTTGCCCGGACCATCCAGGGCAAGGCCAACCAGCTGTACCCCGGCGCCCCCTTCCCGACGCCGGACTCGCAGCTCACGCGCCAGGTGCTGACCGACCTGCCGAACGTGGTCGGCCAGTCCGTCGACGATGCTCGCGCCACCCTGCAGCAGGCGGGATTCACGGTCGTCGTCGGCGACGCCGTCGACTCGCCGGCGGCCGAAGGCATCGTCGCTTCGCAGGACCCGGGCGCCGGCCAGGTGGCCGGCGGGACGACGGTGACCATCCGTCCGTCCAACGGTCAGGGCATCGAGGTGCCGGATGTCGCCGGTCAGCGTCTGGATGACGCGGTCAGCGCTCTGCGCAGCGCCGGATTCGGAAACGTCCGCGAAGGCTCGTGCGAGTCCAGCGAGGATGCCGGCAACCAGCCCGAGGCGACCAACTCCAACCCGAGCGCCGGAAGCGTCGTGAACCGCAACTCCGCGATCACCGTCAACTACCAGCAGCGCGACTGCGGTGGCGGCGACAGCGGCGGTCGCGGCAACAGCGACGACGACTGATGGCGCCAGGCCTCACCCGCACCGCCCTCACCGCGATCACCGCGGTGGGGGCGGTCGGCGTCGGCACGGCAGTCTGGGGCGTCGGCATCGAGCGCTTCCTGTTCACGGTGCGGCGCCACGAGCTCGAGGTCCTCCCCGCCGGCTCGCGGCCCCTGCGCATCCTCCACGTGTCCGACGCCCATATGGCGCCGTGGCAGCACCGCAAGCAGCAGTGGATCGCGCAGCTCGCCGAGCTCGCGCCCGACGTCGTCGTGAACACCGGCGACAACCTCGGCCACCGCGACGGACTCCGCGGCCTGCGCACGGCCTTCGATCCGCTGCGCGGCGTGCCCGGGGTCTTCGTCCACGGCTCCAACGATCACACCGCGCCCACCCCTCGCAATCCGCTCCGCTACTTCACCGGTCCCTCCGGCCAGGTCAACGAGCCGGAGCCCCTCGACACCGACGCCCTCGACGCGTACCTCGGCGAGGAGCTGGGCTGGATCGACCTCAATAACAAGGTGGGGCACCTGGACGTCGGCGGGGTGGACATCGACGTCTTCGGAGTGAGCGATGCCCACCGCAAATGGGACCGTCTCGATCGGCTGCCCGCTCCGCTCGAGGCGCAGCGGGCGAAGCACACGGCCGCGCTCAGCCTCGGGGTCACCCACGCCCCCTACCGGCTGGTGCTGGACGAATTCGTCGACCTCGGCGCGGACCTGATCCTCGCCGGCCACACCCACGGCGGTCAGGTGCGGATCCCGGGCGCCGCACGCGCCCTCGTCGCCAACTGCGACATCCCCCTGGATCAGGCCCGGGGTCTGAGCGCGTGGAAGCATGGGGGCACATCGGTGCCGCTTAACGTCAGCGCAGGACTCGGTCACTCCATCTATGCGCCGGTGCGCTTCGCCTGCCGCCCCGAGGCCTCCGTCCTCGACCTCCTCCCCCGCGCCTGACAGCCGCCGAGGCGCCGGTGAGCAGTCGCCCACCCTCTCCTCCCCAAGCCGCTTCGCACCGACCGCCATCCCCACTCGGACGGGGACGGCTTTCCACGGCGCCTCCCCGCGCGACGATCGAGACTCCACAGACCCGGAGGACTCGATGGCCACCCCTGCTCGCACCCCGCTGACAACCCGGCTCAGCCGCTGGATCGCCGCGACGATCGTCGCCGTCCTCGCGACGCTGGGCGTCCTGCTCACCGCCGCCCCCGCCCAGGCCGCATCGCGCGGCGTCGGGTTCGGGACGTGGGCACCCACATCCGCCCACGGCTGGCACGGCTCGATGCTGATCGACGGCGTCCACACGTACTGCATCCTTCCGGGCAAGCCCCTCCCCACCGGTCCGAGCGTGGACCACGGCATCAGCGCGGACGCGCGCGGGCTCACCCCGGCGCAGCTGACCGGCATCAACCTGCTGGTGACGCGCTACGGCCAGACATCCGACCCCGTTCAGGCGGCCGCCGTGGGCTGGGCGGTCAAGGCCATCGCCGACTGGGACGAGACCCTCCACCACTTCGGCTACCGCGGCGACTCGCTGGCCGGGGCGATCAACTGGACGTTCTCGGCCCTCGCACCCGACCACAACGCCGCGGTTCAGAAGCGGGCCGTCGCGTACTACAAGGAAGCGATGGCCATCGGGCCCGGACCCACGACACCGACCGGCAGCCTCACGATCGCCGTCGACCCAGACGACCCCGCACGGGGGTCGGTCCAGGTGGACTCCGCGACCGCCGCGACCGGCACCCTCGCACTCGAGAACGCGGTCTTCTCCGACACCGGCACGAGCGAGCGGAAGGATGCCGCCACCGGCGTCTCCTATCCGATAGACGCGGTGCCTCCCGCACCCGGGCGGGCTTTCCACGTCTCGGCGGCCGGTTCGTTCCAGACCGGCATCGCCGCCGCCGTCCGCCATTACACGACGCGAGGCGGGCAGGACACCGCAGGGCCTGCGGGGCCCGGGCGGTTCCGCGTCGAAGGACGCGACGAAGTGCCCCGCCATCCGCTGTTCGCACCGACCATCACCACCCAGGCGCTCGCATCGGTCGAGCCCGGAGACGCGTTCGTCGACGACGTCGTGGTCGGCGGCGACCTCGCCCACTGGCCGCGGGACGACGACGGCGCCCCGATACCGGTGACGGCCACGGCGGTGGTCTACCGCACCGACGCCGAGCCGACGCTGGTCGAGGAGGGGATCCCGGACGGCGCCCGCGCCGTCGGCTCGCTGGGTGCCACCATCGAGAACGCCGACACCGTGCGGGTCACCTCGGCCTGGGCACTCGAGGAGCCCGGCTTCTACACGGCGGTCTGGACGATCCGCCGCGAAGATCAGCTCGCCGAGGTCGCCGCGCACCTTCCTGCGGACTACGCATGGGTGGAGGCCTTCGGCACACCCTCGCAGATCGTCCACGTGGCCGCACCGCCGCCCGCCGAACCGGAGCCGACGCCGCAGCCCTCGCCCGAGGCGCCGCCGACGCCTCAGGAGGACGTCGACGCACCGTCCGCCGCGCCCCCTCGTGAGCCCGAACTCGCCGCCACCGGCGTCGACACGGAGTCGGTGCGACCGGCCGCCGGATGGGCCATCGGCCTCATGACGACAGGGGGCGCGCTCCTCGCCCTGCGCCGCGGTCGGTTCGGAGCATCCACTCCCATCGGGTAGACTCGTCGAGTTGCCCGCGGGGTGTGGCGCAGCTTGGTAGCGCGCTTCGTTCGGGACGAAGAGGCCGCAGGTTCAAATCCTGTCACCCCGACAGCAGAGAGGCTCCGCCGCAAGGCGGAGCCTCTCGCGCATCCGGACCGCACGCGTGAGGGAGACCGTGAACGCCACCACCCCGCCCCGTCTCGTCGCCTTCGACCTGGATGACACGCTCGCGCCTTCCAAGAGCGCGATCGACCCGCGCATCGGGGATCTGCTGATCGGTCTGGCGCAGCGGGTCGAAGTGGCGATCATCTCCGGTGGCCAGCTCGCGCAGTTCACCGCGCAGGTCGTGGACCGTCTGCCCGAGACCGATCCGGCAGTCCTCGAGCGGGTGCACCTCCTGCCCACCTGCGGCACCCAGTACTACCGGATCTCCGCCCACGGCATCCGCACCGTGTACGCCCACTCCCTCACCGACGACCAGAAGTCCCGCGCTCTCGCCGCCGTCGAGGAAGAGGCGCGGCGCCTCGGCTACTGGGAGTCCGAGACGTGGGGCGACATCCTCGAGGACCGCGGGTCGCAGATCACCTTCTCCGCCCTCGGCCAGCGGGCCCCGCTGCAGGCGAAGACCGCGTGGGATCCCTCGGGCTCGAAGAAGAACGAGCTGCGTGCCGCGGTGGCCGCACGTCTTCCCGATCTCGAGGTCCGCTCCGGCGGCTCGACGTCCGTGGACATCACCCACAGGGGCATCGACAAGGCCTACGGCATGGGTCGGCTGTCAGAGCAGACCGGCATCCCTCTCGATGACATGCTTTTCGTCGGAGACCGCCTCGACCCGGACGGCAACGACTATCCCGTTCTCGCGATGGGCGTGGCGTGTCAGGCGGTGGACGGCTGGGAAGACACCGCCGTCTTCCTCGAGGCCCTCATCCCCTCGCTGCCCGCCCGCTGATCCTCGCGGACGGGCAGCGGGGTGACGCTCATCGTTTGACGGATGCCGCGGCGGGCGCCGTCTTGCTGCGAGCCGGAGCGCGACGGGCGGACGGCTGGGCGACCGGCACGAGACGCTGCAGCTGCGTGACGTGCTTGGGCTCGAGCTCTGCCAGCGTCGACACGCCGAGCAGCTTCATCGTGCGCTCGATCTCGGTGCGGAGGATCTCGATCATGCGGTCCACGCCCTCGCGGCCGCCGGCCATGAGTCCGTACAGGTAGGCGCGACCGACGAGCGTGAACTTCGCACCGAGGGCGACCGAGGCGACGATGTCCGCGCCGTTCATGATGCCGGTGTCGATCATGACCGTGGCGTCCTTGCCGACCTCGCGGACGACCTGCGGCAGCAGGTGGAACGGGATCGGAGCGCGGTCGAGCTGACGGCCGCCGTGGTTGGACAGCACGATGCCGTCCACGCCCAGGTCGACGAGCTTGACGGAGTCCTCGACGTTCTGCACGCCCTTGACGACGATCTTGCCGGGCCAGATGCCGCGGATGATCTCGAGGTCCTCGTAGCTGATCGTCGGGTCCATCGCCGAGTTGAGGAGCTCCCCCACCGTGCCGCCGGTGGTCGACAGCGACGCGAACTCGAGCTTCGGGGTCGTCAGGAAGTCGATCCACCACCAGGGGCGCGGGATCGCGTTGATGATGGTGCCGATCGTCAGCTGGGGAGGGATGGCGAACCCGTTGCGCTTGTCACGCAGTCTCGCACCGGCGACCGGCGTGTCGACGGTGAACATGAGGGTGTCGAATCCCGCCTCTGCCGCACGCGTGGCCAGGCCGTACGAGATGTCACGGTCGCGCATGACGTACAGCTGGAACCAGTTGCGGCCGTTCGGGTTCGCGGCCTTGACGTCCTCGATCGACGTGGTGCCGAGGGTCGACAGCGTGAACGGGATGCCGGCGGCGCCGGCGGCCGAGGCCCCCGCGCTCTCGCCCTCGGTCTGCATGAGACGCGTGAATCCGGTCGGCGCGATGCCGAACGGCAGCGCGGACGGACCCCCGAGGATCTCGATCGACGTGTCCACCGACGGCGCCGGCTTGAGGATGCCGGGGTGGAACTCGATGTCTTCGAAGGCCTGTCGCGCGCGCGCCAGCGACAGTTCCGCCTCGGCGGCGCCGTCGGTGTAGTCGAAGGCGGCCTTGGGGGTGCGGCGCTTCGCGATCGCGCGCAGGTCCGAGACCGTCAGGGCGGCGTCCAGGCGACGCTTCCTGCCGTTGAGCTCGGGCTTCTTGAACTGCATGAGCTCGAGAAGCTCGGAGGGATTGGGAAGCTGGCGGGTGACCATCGGATGCCTTTCGTCAGGAGTGCGCACGGGACAGACCCGCGTGTGCGTAGTAGCCGGTGATGTGGGCGGAGACCAGGGACGCCGCGCGGGCGGCATCCCCCGCATCGACCGCCGCGAGGATCGCGCGATGCTCGTCGCGCAGCCGCGAGACCGTGGCGTCCCAGTCGGGGATGCGCTCCGCGCCGGTGAGGACGTAGGACTCGATCGCGCTGCGCAGGCCGGCCATCATCGCGGCGATGACGACGTTGCCCGACGCGTCCGCGAGCGAGAGATGGAGCTGCGCGTCGAGGGCGAGAAATTCGTCGGCGGTGAGGTCGTCCGCCTCCATCGCCGTGATGATCGCGCGGGTCTGCTGCACATCGCGGTCCGGATCTGCGGCGAGCGCCTCGACGACGGCGGCTTCGAGGACCAGGCGGGTCGCGACCACATCGTCGATGGGAAAGCCCTGCGCGGCGACCTGGAGCCTCAGGAGCGCGGACATCCCGCCACGAGGCGTGGCGATGATGATCGCCCCGGCGTTGGGGCCCGAACCGGTGGACGTGCGGATGAGACCCATGACCTCGAGCACGCGCAGCGCCTCGCGGACGCTCGAGCGCCCGACGCCGAGCGCGCTCGACAGGTCACGCTCGCCAGGCAGGCGGTCGCCGGGCGCGAGTCGGCCCTCGAGAAGGTCACCTTCGATCTTCTCGAGCACCGTGCGCCACGCACGTGGCGTCGGAGTGGATGCGGTCATTGCTCTCCCTGATGGTCAGACCACATTTACCAGATGTGGTCTGACCATGCAAGGATGAGTCAGCCCAAGGCGCCGCGCGACTCCCTCAGATAGCAGTCGGCGCACATCGACTCGTATGTGACCCGGTCGCTGGAGAGCTCGTCGATCGCCACCTGATCGCCGTCGAAGACGAACCGCCCTCCCACCAGCCGGGCGTTGAAGAGCGCCTTGGCGCCGCAGCGGCAGATCGTCTTCAGTTCCTCGAGGCTGTGCGCGAGCTCGAGCAGGCGGCGCGAGCCGGGGAACGCCTGCGTCTGGAAGTCGGTGCGGATGCCGTATGCCAGAACCGGAATGCCGTCGAGCACGACGATGCGCAGCAGATCGTCGACCTGCGCCGGTGTGAGGAACTGCGCCTCGTCGAGGAGGAAGCACGCGACGTCGGGAGCGGCGCCGGTCGCCGACGACTCGGGGATGAGCGCCTCCTCGGCGTGCTCTCGCACGCGGGCGCGATGCTCGGCGAAGAGGGCGCGCAGGTCGTCGTGCGGACCGATCAGGAAGTCCACCTTGCGCTTGACGCCGAGGCGGCTGTCGATCTGATCCGCGCCCTTGGTGTCGATCTCGGGCTTGGCAAGCAGGACGTGCTGCCCGCGCTCCTCGTAGTTGTACGCAGCCTGCAGCAGGGAGGTCGACTTGCCGGAGTTCATCGCGCCGTAGCGGAAGTACAGTTTGGCCACCCGAGGAGTCTACGGAAGCCGCGCACCCGCCCGATTCACGCGGTGAGTTCGAGCCTCTCGGCCGTTTCGACGAGGGCCTGCTGCGCGGCATCCGGTCGCGGGTTGAGCGTGTCGCCGTAGCTGGGGATCAGCTCGCGCAGGCGCGGCTCCCACTCCTGGACGCGGTCGGGGAAGCACGTCTTCAGCAGACCGAGCATGATCGACACCGCCGTCGACGCGCCGGGCGATGCGCCCAACAGGCCGGCGATCGTCCCGTCGGCGCTCGTGACGACCTCGGTGCCGAACTGCAGCACGCCGCCCTTGTCGGGGTCCTTCTTCATCACCTGCGCGCGCTGGCCGGCGTTGAGGAGCTCCCAGTCCTCGTCCTTGGCCGTCGGCATGAAGGTGCGGAGGCTGTCGACCTTCTGCTTGTGCCCCTTGAGCAGTTCGCCCACGAGGTACTTGATGAGACCCGGGTTGTCGATGGCGACCTTGATCATGGGCCACAGGTTGCCCGGGCGAACCTGGGCGACGATGTCGAGCATCGAGCCGTTCTTGAGGAACTTCGGACTGAACGTCGCGAACGGTCCGAACAGCAGCGACGCTTCGCCATCGACCACCCGGGTGTCCAGGTGGGGCACCGACATCGGCGGCGCACCCACCGACGCCTGCGAGTAGACCTTCGCCTTGTGCTGCGCGACGATGGCCGGGTTGGAGGTCTTCAGCCACTGCCCGCCGATCGGGAACACCCCGTAACCGTCGATCTCGGGGATGCCGGAGCGCTGCAGCAGCTTGATGGCCCACCCGCCGGCACCCACGAACACGAAGCGCGCGCGGATGCTGCCGGGGGTGCGGCCGATCGAGTCGCGCCAGCGCACCTCCCACGTGCCGTCGGAGCGCTTCTTGAGGCGCTTCACCTCGCGGTTGGTGATGACCTCGGCGCCCGTGGCCTCGAGGTGCGCGAACAGCTGCCGCGTGAGAGCCCCGAAGTCGACGTCAGTGCCGGCGGGCACGCGCGTGGCCGCGAACGGCTCATCCGCCTTCCGGCGCTTCTTCATGAGCAGCGGCGCCCACTGGTGGATGACCCGCGAGTCCTCGCTGTACTCGATCCCCGCGAACAGCGGCTCTTTCTTGAGCGCCTCGTAGCGCTTCTTGAGGTAGGCGACGTCCTTCTCGCCACGCACGAACGTCATGTGCGGCGTGGAGTTGATGAAGGTCGAGGGGGCGTCGAGGACGCCTTCGGCGACCAGCGACGACCAGAGCTGGCGGCTCTGCTGGAACTGCTCGTTGATCGAGATCGCCTTCGCGGGATCGACCGATCCGTCCTTGCCCTCGGGCATGTAGTTCAGCTCGCACAGGGCGGCGTGACCGGTGCCGGCGTTGTTCCACGCGTTGGAGCTCTCGAGTGCGACGTCGCTCAGTCGTTCGTAGACGACGATCTTCCAGTCGGGCTGAAGTTCACTGATGAGGGTACCCAGGGTGGCGCTCATGATGCCGCCACCGATGAGTACGACGTCGACGGGTTCTGTCACCCACCCATCCTAGATGGCGGCGACGGCGCCCTTTCGCGCGGCCACGATCTCGGCGATCTGCACGGCGTTGAGCGCGGCGCCCTTGCGCAGATTGTCGTTGCTGATGAACAGCACGAGCCCCTTGCCCTCGGGCGCGGACTGGTCGGCGCGGATGCGGCCGACGAAGCTCGGGTCCTTGCCTGCCGCGTGCAGCGGGGTCGGGACCTCGGCCAGGCTCACCCCGGGTGCCTCGGCGAGGATCTCACGCGCGCGGTCGGGCGTGATGTCGCGGGCGAACTCGGCGTTGATCGAGAGCGAGTGGCCGGTGAAGACCGGCACGCGAACACAGGTGCCTGCGACGCGGAGATCCGGGAGTTCGAGGATCTTCCGCGACTCGTTGCGCAGCTTCTTCTCCTCGTCCGTCTCGTTGAGGCCGTCCTCGACGATCGAACCGGCGAGCGGGATGACGTCGAACGCGATGGGCGCCACGTACTTCTCGGGCGCCGGGAAGGGGACGGCCGATCCGTCGTGCACGAGCCGGAGCGTGTCGCCTTCGGCGAGAACCTGCTCGACCTGGCCGAGCAGCTCCTGAGCGCCGGCGAGGCCGGAACCCGACACCGCCTGATAGGTCGAGACGATCAGCCGCTCGAGGCCGGCCTCGGCGTCGAGGACCTTCAGCACCGGCATGGCGGCCATGGTGGTGCAGTTGGGGTTGGCGATGATGCCCTTGGGCGGATTCTCGGTCGCGTGGGGGTTGACCTCGGCCACGACCAGCGGAACCTCGGGGTCCATGCGCCACGCGCTGGAGTTGTCGATGACCACGGCGCCGGCCTCGGCGAATCGGGGGGCGTGCGCCCGAGAGCCGGTCGCGCCCGCCGAGAAGAGCGCGATGTCGATCCCGGTCGGGTCGGCGGTGGCGATGTCCTCGACGAGGACCGACTGCCCGGCGAACTCGACGGAGGTGCCGGCCGAGCGCGCGGTCGCGAACAGCCGCAGCTCGCGGATCGGGAACCCGCGCTCCGCGAGGATCTCGCGCATGACGGTCCCCACCTGGCCGGTGGCGCCGACGACGGCGACGGAGAGTCCTGAGTCGGAGATGCGGGTCATGATGCTTTTCCTCGGTTCGGGGGTGGGGAAGCGGTGTGAGGCTGGGGTGGTGGCGGCTCAGCGGCCGGTGCCGGCGTACACGGTGGCATCGATGTCGCCGTCGAGCCCGTAGGCGGTGTGCACGACGCGTGCGGCCTCGGCAAGGTCGTCACCGCGGACGACGACCGAGATGCGGATCTCCGACGTCGAGATCATCTCGATGTTGATGCCGGCGATGCTGAGCGCCTCGAAGAGCGTCGCCGAGACACCCGAGTGGGTGCGCATGCCGGCACCCACGACCGAGAGCTTGCCGACCTGGTCGTCGTGGACCAGGTTGTCGAAGCCGATCTCGGACTGGTCGGCGCTGAGCGCCTTCAGCGCGATCGCCGCGTCGCCCTTGGGGAGGGTGAACGAGATGTCGGTGCGGCCGGTGGCCGCCGCCGAGACGTTCTGCACGATCATGTCGACGTTCGCGCCGGACTTCGCGACGATCTTGAAGATCTCGGCGGCCTTGCCGGGTACATCGGGCACCCCGATGATGGTGATCTTGGCCTGGCCAAGGTCGGTCGCGACGCCCGCGACGATCGGCTCTTCCATCTCTTCTTCCTCACCGTTGGGACGGGTCTGTCCGGGGCCGAGCACCCAGGTGCCCTCGCCCGAGCTGAACGTGGAGCGTGCATGGATCAGCACGCCATGACGCCGGGCGTACTCCACCGCACGGATGTAGAGAACCTTCGCGCCGTTCGCGGCGAGTTCGAGCATCTCTTCCGAGCCGACGACGGAGAGCTTGCGCGCCTTGGGGACGACGCGCGGGTCGGCGGTGAAGATGCCGTCGACGTCGCTGTAGATCTCGCACACGTCGGCCTGGAGCGCTGCCGCCAGCGCGACCGCGGTGGTGTCGGAACCGCCGCGCCCGAGCGTCGTGATGTCGCGGGTGTCGCGGTTGAAGCCCTGGAAACCGGCGACGATCACGATCGCGCCTTCGTCGAGCGCCTCGCGCAGACGGATGGGGGTCACATCGACGATACGGGCGGAGCCGTGGTCGGCGGTGGTGATCATGCCCGCCTGGCTGCCGGTGAAGGACCGGGCCTCGAAGCCCATGGAGTGGATGGCCATCGCGAGCAGCGCCATCGAGATGCGCTCTCCGCTGGAGAGGAGCATGTCGAGTTCGCGCGGTGCGGGGATCGGCGCGACCTGACCGGCGAGGTCGAGCAGCTCGTCCGTGGTGTCACCCATCGCGCTGACGGCCACGACGACGTCATGGCCGGCGCGGCGGGTGTCGACGATCCGCTTGGCGACGCGCTTGATGCTCTCTGCGTCGGCGACGGACGACCCGCCGTATTTCTGGACGATCAGCGCCACGATGAGACTCCCGAAGTGCCCGGGCGGGCACGCGTGTGGTGACGGGCGGGCGACCGGATGCCGCACCCATCGGTACATCTTACGGATGCGGTCATGCGGGGCCGGCCATGTGACGCCCCGGGACGGCGGGCCGAGCCCGCGTCGATCCCGCCCCGCGACCGGCCGTGGCTACGATCGGATGATGGGACCCCGTCGACGAAGACTCCTCGGTTCGCTCGGGAGTCTCGTGCAGGTGGGCTCGCCCGGCGACGAGACACGAGCGCTGCTCGTCGTCGACGACGCTCTGGCCACCCGCATCCTGGATCTCGCGGTGCGCATCGGCGAGACGATGCTGGTCACCGGCGCCTCGGCGAGCGAGGTGACCCTCACGATCGTGCGGGTCGCCGGGTCGTACGGCCTGGACCCGGTGCACGTGGACGTCACCTACAACTCCATCACGGCGGCGCATCACCACAGCGGTGCGGCACGTCCGATCACCCTCATGCGGGTCGTGCGCGGCTCGGTCCCCGATCACGACAAGCTGCAGCGGATCCAGGCGCTGGTCGCCGAGGTGGGTGCCGGGATGGAGCTCGGCGAGGCGGTCGAGCGCTACCGTGAGATCCGCCGCCGACCGTTCCGGTACCGGCCCCTCGTGGTCATCTCTGCCCAGGCGCTGCTGGCGGTCGGAGTCGCGGTCATGTACGGCGGCACGTGGCTGGTCATCCTGCTCGCCTTCCTCGGGGCGGGTGGCGCCGCACTCACGCAGTTCGGACTGGGCCGTGCGCGGGTGCCGTACTTCTTCAGCCAGATCGCCGGCGCGTTCGTGCTCACCATGGTGGCCGCGGCGTCACCGCTGCTGGCCGCCACAGGGTGGGAGCCGGCGCAGGGGCTGCGGCCGTCGCTCATCGTCGCCTCGGGCATCGTGCTCATGCTCGCCGGGCTGACTGTCGTCGGGGCCGCACAGGACGCGATCGACGGGTTCGCCCTGACGGCGACGGGTCGGATCCTCGAGCTGATGACGCACACGCTGGGTGTCGTCCTCGGCATCCTCGCGGGCCTCGAGACGGCCCGGGTGCTGGGGGTGGGGATGGATCCGCCCGACGACGCGCTCCCGTTCGGCCCGATACCGCTGCAACTGCTCGGCGCCGTGCTGATCGCGATCTCGGTGGCCGTGTTCAACGGCGCCGGCGGTCGCATCGTCGCGGTGAGCGCGACGCTCAGCCTCGTCGCCTGGGTCGGTTACCTGGCGACCACGGCTGTCGGCTTCGATGTGGCCGCGGCCAGCGGCGCCGGCGCGCTGCTCGGCAGCTTCGTGGGCATCGTCCTCGCCCACCGCCTGCACGTGCCATCGGTGGCGATCACCATCGCCGCCATCCTGCCCATGGTGCCCGGTGCCGCCGTCTTCCGCGGGCTGCTGAGCGTCGTGGCCGCCGACGGGTCCCCCGCGGTGCTGCTGGACGGATTCGGCACGCTCGTCAGCGCCGCCATCATCGGCATCAGTCTCGCCGTGGGGGCGTCACTGGGCATCTACCTCGGGCAGCCGGTGCGCTCCACTCTCGGCTCGGTGGTGCGCACGCGAGCGCGCGTCCGCCGCTGACGAGACGCGATCTCCGCAGCTCAGACCGACCGGCGGCCCTCGAAGGCGCGGCCGAGGGTGACCTCGTCGGCGTATTCCAGGTCGCCGCCCACCGGCAGTCCGGAGGCGAGGCGCGTGACGGCGATCTCCAGAGTGTGCAGCAGTCGGCTGAGATATGTCGCCGTGGCCTCGCCTTCGAGGTTGGGGTTGGTGGCGATGATGACCTCCTGCACGGTGCCGTCGGCCAGTCGCTGCATCAGCTGGGTGATGCGCAGGTCGTCGGGGCCGACGCCCGCGATCGGGCTGATCGCTCCGCCGAGCACGTGGTACAGGCCGCGGAACTCGCGCGTGCGCTCGATCGCCGCGACGTCCTTGGCATCCTCCACGACGCAGATCAGCGCGGGATTGCGTCGCGGGTCGCGGCAGATGCCGCAGCGCTCCTGCTCGCTGACGTTGCCGCAGATGTCGCAGAAGCGCACCTTGTCGCGCACGTCGCGCAGCAGCTCCGCAAGGTGCGACACGTCGAAGTTCGGGGTCTGCAGGATGTGGAACGTGATGCGCTGGGCCGACTTGGGTCCGATGCCGGGAAGGCGTCCGAACTCGTCGATCAGGTCTTGGACGATGCCGTCGTACATGGCCTAGTTGAACCTCGTGGGTGCCTCGTAGGGCTCTTCGCGTACGAAGCGCGCACCGAGCACCTGCCGGACCACCGCTTCGCCGTAGCGCTGGACCCCGTCATCGCGGGTGGTGGTCTGCGGAAGGCGCGGCGCCACCACGGGTGGCACGGGGACGTCGTCCGCGGGCACGTCGGGCTCGGGCTCGTCCTCGTCGTCCTGCGGATCGGCGACGTGCGAGTTCTCGACGTCGGTCGGCGCGAGCACGACGCCGTCGCGTGCCGGGGCCAGGGTGGCCACTTGCACGCGCGCGGTCGGCGCGGCATCCTCGGGCTCGTCGTCGACGGCGAACTGCGCCACTCCGTTGCCGCCGGGGATGGGAGCGACCGCCCAGTCGGTCACCGGCTCGGTCGACGCCGGCGCCGTCTGCGGTGCACGAGTGGAGGACCGTGTCGAGGCCGACGAACGAGATGGGGCCGACGACCCCGGCGTCGCGGGTTCTCCCGGAGGCGATGACGCACCGCGGCCGTCGCCGGGGGGAACCGGCGCCGGCGGGCTGTCGGGAGGACCGCCGGGTCCGCCGGAGCCGCCCGGGTCCCCGCCGCCGTCGGGCGAGCCCTCGCCTTCGTGCTTGGCGAGGTACTTGACCCGGATGCCGAGCACGGCCTGGATCGCGGTGCGAAGATCCTCGCTCGGACCCGACCCGGCCGAACGCTGCTTGAAGGTGGCGACGTCCTTCTGGCTCTGGAACGCGAGGGTGAGGACGTCGGCGTCGAAGTCGGCGACGCGCGCACCGGTCGCGATGAGCCAGGAGGTGCGGCTGATGTCTTCGAGCCGGGCCAGCACTTCGGGCCACGCGTCGCGCATGCGCTGCACGGTGACGGGGCCGCTCGGCGCCGGCGCGGGCGCATCCGGCACCGCGGCAGCAGGCGGTTCCGGGGACGCAGGTGCCGGGGACGCAGGTGCCGGTGCCGGTGAGGCAGGTGCCGGTGGCGCGGGCGCCGCACTCACCTGGGGAGCGGGCGCCCCCGATGCGGGCGCCGACGGTGTGGAGACGGGCGCCGACGCGGGCGCCGGCGGGGTGGAGACGGACGGCGCCGGCGCGGCCGAGGGAGCCGGCGCGGCCGAGGGACCAGTGGCACCCTGGGCGGCCGGGGCGTGCGCGAGCACGCGAGCGATCATGAGTTCGAGCTGCAGGCGGGGCGACGTCGCTCCGCTCATCTCGTCGAGTGCGGCGATGACGATGTCGGCGGTGCGCGACAGGCGGGTGGCGCCGAACGCGTCGGCCTGGCGCTGCATGGTCGCCAGGTCTTCCGCCGAGACACCCCGGAGCACGGCGGACGCGCCCTGCCCTGTGGCGGCGACGACGATCAGATCGCGCAGGCGCTCCAGCAGGTCGTCCACGAAACGGCGCGGGTCCTGCCCGGTCTGCACGACCCGGTCGACGGCGCTGAAGGCCGCGGCGGGCTCGGCCGAGGCGAACGCGTCGACGACCTCGTCGAGGAGTTCGGCGTGGGTGTAGCCGAGCAGCGAGACGGCTCGCTCGTAGCCGACGATCACACCGGCGTCCGTCATCTCGGAGCCCGCGATCAGCTGGTCGAGCAGCGACAGGGTGTCTCGCGGCGATCCGCCGCCCGCGCGCACGACGAGCGGCAGGACGCCCGCCTCCACCGTGACCTTCTCGGACGCGCACAGCTCCTGCACGTACTCGAGCATCGCTGCGGGCGGAACCAGACGGAACGGGTAGTGGTGGGTCCGCGAACGGATGGTGCCGATGACCTTCTCGGGTTCGGTCGTGGCGAAGATGAACTTCACATGGTCGGGAGGCTCTTCCACCAGCTTCAGCAGGGCGTTGAACCCCTGCGGGGTCACCATGTGCGCCTCGTCGAGGATGAAGATCTTGAAGCGGTCGCGCGCGGGCGCGAACACCGCGCGCTCGCGAAGGTCTCGGGCGTCGTCGACGCCGTTGTGGCTGGCGGCGTCGATCTCGACCACGTCGAGGGAGCCTCCCCCGCCGCGACCGAGTTCGATGCAGCTGTCGCACTCGCCGCACGGGGTGTCGGTGGGACCCTGGGCGCAGTTGAGACAGCGGGCGAGAATCCGCGCCGACGTCGTCTTGCCGCATCCGCGCGGACCCGAGAACAGGTAGGCGTGACCCACGCGGTCGCCGCGCAGTGCGGTCATGAGGGGCTCGGTCACCTGAGCCTGCCCGATCATCTCGCCGAACGCCTCGGGACGGTAGCGGCGATACAGAGCGGTGGTCACTCCCCCAGCCTACGACGTGCCTGCGACATCGCGACGAGAGGTGCGGGATGCGCGCTCGGCCGACTGCTATGGTCATCGGCAGTGACACGGGGTGCCCGCCAGCGGGCTGAGAACACACCCGTCGAACCTGATCTAGTTCGTACTAGCGAAGGGATGTCGCGAATGAGCGTTCGCACGTCTGTCCACCTGTCCCCCGGCGAGGCGCTCGACGCGCTGCGCGCGACGAACCCGCTCGTGCAGTGCATCACGAACACGGTGGTCGCCGGCTTCACCGCCAATGCCCTGCTCGCCCTCGGCGCGTCACCGGCGATGTGCGACATCCCCGGTGAGGCGGGGATGTTCGCCGATCTCGCCGGAGGGGTCCTCATCAACCTCGGCACCCCCACCTCGGAACAGCGGGATGCCGCGCTCGAAGCGGCCGACTCGGCCACCCCCTGGGTGCTCGACCCGGTCGCCGTCGGCGCGCTGCCCGTCCGAACCGCACTCGCCAGGCGCCTGTCCGAGCTGGGCCCGGCGGTGATCCGCGGCAATGCATCCGAGATCCTCGCGCTGGCCGGCACGTCGTCGGGCGGTCGCGGAGTCGACGCCGTCGACTCCCCCGACGATGCCGGCGAAGCCGCGGACGCCCTCGCCCGCCGCACGTGTGCGGTCATCGCGGTGTCGGGCGCGGTCGACCTGATCACCGACGGACACCAGCGGATCCGCGTCGCGGGAGGCGATCCCCTGCTCACGCGGGTGACGGGCGGGGGGTGCGCGCTGGGCGCGACGACGGCAGCGTTCCTGTCGGTGTGCGACCCGGTCGCGGCCGCTGTCGCCGCCCACGCCGTCCACGCCATCGCGGCCGAGCGCGCGGCGGCGATCACGCGCGGTCCGGGGTCCTTCGCCGTCGCCTTCCTCGACGCCCTGGCGGACATCTCCGCCGGCGATCTCGACAGCGCACGCCGATGGACGGACGAGCCGGCGGCGGCCCGCTGATGCGCGCGACCATAGCGCCTGACGCGTCCGACCTACGCGCATCCGACCCGGCCGGGCAGCTCGCCGTGCACCTGGTCACCGATCAGCGACTGCCCTTCGACCGCCTCATGCGGGTTGTCGACGACGCGGTCACGGGCGGCGTGGACGTCGTGCAGCTGCGGGACAAGACCGTCAGCGCGCGCGAGCTGATCTCCCGAGCCGTCGCCCTGTCGGCGGTCGTCGCCGGCCGAGTCGCTCTCCTCGTGGACGACCGGGTCGATGTCGTCCTCGCTGCGCGGCACGCAGGCGCCCGGGTCGACGGCGTCCATCTCGGCCAGGATGACCTCCCGCCCGCGACCGCGCGGCGCATTCTCGGCCGGGACGCGATCGTCGGGTGGACGGCGAACACCGCCGCCCACCTCGACGACGCGGCTGCCATGCCGCCCGGAACGCTCGACTACCTGGGCGTGGGGGTGATCCGTCCCACCGCGACCAAGCCCGACCATCCCCCGGCGCTGGGTCTGAGCGGGTTCGCCGCCCTCGCCGCTCGCGCCGCCCTGCCGTGCATCGCCATCGGCGGGGTCGGACCCGAGGACGTGCCCGCACTGCGCGCGGGCGGCGCCGCCGGGATCGCCGTCGTGTCCGCCGTGTGCGCAGCGGCCGATCCCCGTGCCGCCGCGCGCGCGCTCGCCGAGGCGGCGCGATGACCGCGCGCGCGGTGCCCCGCGTTCTCAGCATCGCCGGCACAGACCCGACCGGGGGCGCGGGCATCCACGCGGACCTGAAGACGATCGGAGCCCTCGGCGGCTACGGGATGGCCGCCGTGACCGCCCTCGTCGCCCAGAACACCCGCGGGGTCCGCCGGGTGCACGTGCCGCCGGCGTCCTTCCTGCGGGACCAGCTCGACGCGGTCGCGGACGACGTCGACATCGATGCCGTGAAGATCGGGATGCTGCAGTCGAAGCCGCTGATCGATACGGTTTCGGGCTGGCTGGACTCGACCCGACCGCCGATCGCCGTGCTCGATCCGGTGATGGTCGCCACGAGCGGAGACAGGCTGCTGGACGAGGACGCGGTCGCCGCCATACGAGCGCTGTGCGCCCGCGCCGACCTCGTGACACCGAACCTGCCCGAGCTCGCCGTGCTCGTCGATCGTCCGCCCGCGGCGAGCTGGGAGAAAGCACTCGCGCAGGCGCGCGGCCTCGCGGACAGCACGGGGGCGGCTGTGCTGGTCAAGGGCGGCCATCTTCCGGCAGGAGGCTCCCCTGATGCGATCGTCGATGCCGACGCCGTGTTCGAACTCGCCGGACCGCGTGTGGCGACGACGTCCACCCATGGCACGGGCTGTTCGCTCTCGTCCGCGATGGCCGTCCTGCGCGCCCAGGGGCTGTCGTGGCCGGACGCCCTCACCCGCGCCAAGGATTGGCTGACCGGAGCGCTTCGGGCCGCGGACGCTCTGGAGGTCGGGCGAGGACGCGGCCCGATCGACCATTTCCACGAGTCCCGTCCCACCGCCGATTGGGCCTCCGATGCGTGGGCCGCGTGTGCCGACATCCGCTCCGGAGTGGACGCATGCGCATTCGTCATCGAACTGCGCGACGGCACACTCCCCGGGCAGGCCTTCGCGTGGTACCTGGCACAGGATGCGCTGTACCTGCGCGAGTACGCCCGGGTCCTCGCGCGCTTGAGCGCCATGGCCCGCACCCGGAACGACCAGGAATTCTGGACCGACGCCGCTCGGGGCGCGCTGGTCGAGGAGGCGAGACTCCATCGATCGCGCATCGGCGACGTCGAGGTCGATGCCGCACCGTCGACGCGCGCCTATGTCGATCATCTCCACGCGGTGTCGGCATCGGGTCGATACGGCGAACTGGTGGCGGCGGTCCTCCCCTGCTTCTGGCTGTATCACGACCTCGGCCGGCGCTGGCGCACCCACCGACACGAGGGGCACCCGTACGGCGATTGGCTCGCCGCCTACGGCGACCCCGGGTTCGCCGACGCGACGAACCGGGCGATCGCGGTGGCGGGCGCCGTGGCCGCGGCGGCGTCACCGTCGGAGCGTGACCTGATGCACATCGCCTTCCGCCGCTCGATGGGCCACGAGCTCGCATTCTTCGCCGCGCCGCTCGCGGCGAGCACCCACGCGCCCGCTCAGGTGTCGGATCCGTGCTCGACGTCCGACATCGAGATCACCGGGATCGACGTGGTGACGGCGGGGACGGAGGCCGACAGGTGCGAGCCGTCTTCGCGGCGCACGTCCGCGAACTGACGCAGCGACGGGCGCCCGGGCATGACCGGACCCTGATCGGCGAGCGGCACCACGACCTGCTCGCCGCCGCCGATCATGTAGCCCTTGCCGCGCACGCTGAACGCGACCGGGTCGCCGTCGCCGGCGGTCACGGTCATCGACGCGCGCTCGATCGTGACGGTGAGCCGCGTGCCGTGCCAGTGGAGGACGAATGACAGAGACGGCCACGCCGCGGGCAGACGCGGGTCGAACGACAGCTCGCCGAAGTGGTCGCGCATGCCGCCGAAACCGCACACCAGCGCCGTCCACACCCCGCCCGCCGAGGCAACGTGCACACCGTCGGCGGCGTTGTGGTGCAGATCGGCGAGGTCGACGAAGGTCGCTTCGGTGAAGTACTCCAGCGCGAGGTCCTGATACCCGACCTCGGCGGCGAGGATCGCCTGCACGACCGCCGAAAGCGTCGAGTCGCCCGTGGTCAGCGGGTCGTAGTACTCGAAGTCGGCGAGCTTGTCCTCGTCCGAGAAGTGGTTCCCCTGCAGGAACAGGGCGAGCACGACGTCGGCCTGCTTGAGCACCTGGTAGCGGTAGATGACCAGCGGGTGGAAGTGCAGCAGGAGGGGACGCTTGTCGTCGGGCGTGTTCTCGAGGTCCCAGATCTCGCGCTCGAGGAACACGTGATCCTGGGGGTGGATGCCGGCGGCCTCGCTGAAGGGGATGTGCATCGCCTCGGCGGCGCGCTCCCAGGCCTCGGGCTCGCCGTCCTCGAGATTCAGCCGCGCCACCATCTCGCGGTAGATCTCGCCGTCGACCTCGGCCATCTCGCGGACGGTGCGCGCGGCGAACCGGAGGTTGAAGCGGGCCATGACATTGGTGAACAGGTTGTCGTTGACGACGGTGGTGTACTCGTCGGGCCCGGTGACGCCGTGGATGTGGAATGTCGTCTCGACCTCGTCCACGGTGCGCCAGAACCCGAGCGTCGTCCAGAGCCGGGCCGTCTCGACGGCGATGTCGACACCCTCGCGGCGCAGGAACTCCTCGTCGCCGGTGGCGCGGACGTACTTGGCGAGCGCGAACGAGACGTCGGCGTTGATGTGGTACTGCGCGGTACCCGCGGCGTAGTAGGCCGAGGCCTCCTCGCCGTTGATGGTCCGCCAGGGGAAGAGCGCACCCGCCTCGTTCAGCTGGAAGGCGCGTCGGCGTGCAGCCGGGAGCATCAGGTACCGCATGCGCAGGGCGTTCCGAGCCCACTGCGGGGTCGTGTAGGCCAGGAACGGCAGGACGTAGATCTCGGTGTCCCAGAAGTAGTGACCGCTGTAGCCGGAGCCGGTCATGCCCTTGGCGGGAACCCCGAGTCCGTCGGCGCGGGCGGTGGCCTGCGCGAGCTGGAACAGGCACCACCGGGTCGCCTGCTGCAGCGCGTCCTGACCGCCGATGGCGACGTCCGAGCGCTCCCAGAATCCGTCGAGCCAGGCACGCTGCCGCTCGCGCAGCAGGTCGACGCCCTCGGCCGCGGCCCGGTCGAGCGTGCGTCGGCAGCGGTCCACGAGCTCACGCGCGGGAACGCCGCGCGAGGTGTGGTAGCTCACGAACTTCGTGATCGTGATCGGCACGCCGGCTTTGGCCTCGACGCGGAAGACGTCCTTGGCGATATCCGGCTCGATGAGCCGGCGCAGGTTGTACTCGTTCTCGGTCTCGATGACGTGGTCGGCGGCCACCGCGATCGTCATGCCCGACTCCGTCACGCGATACGACATCGCGGTGCGGGCACCGTCCTGCCAGTACTCCTGCGGCTGCAGGACGCGCTGGTGGTCGATCTTCTCCGCTTTGCGCGGGTCGAACCCGGCCTTGCGAGATGCGCTGGGCGTGCCGCCGTAGACGTCCTCGCCGTCCTGCCGGTTGATGATCTGGCAGTTGACCGCGACGGGCGCATCGGCGTTGAGCACGGTGACCTGGACGCGCATCATCGCGAGGTGCTTCTCCTCGAAGCTGACCATGCGCTCGAACTCGATGCGCACGTCCTTGCCGGACGGGGTGGTCCACAGCAGCGAGCGGCGCAGCACGCCGTCGCGCATGTCGAGCTCTCGCCGGTACTCGCGCAGGTCGGCGACGTCGAACGACAGCGGCTCGTCGTCGACGTAGACGCGCATGATCTTGGCGTCCGGCGCGTTGACGATGGTCTGGCCCGTCTCAGCGAACCCGTACGCGTTCTCGGCGTGACGGATCGGGAACGTCTCGTGGAACCCGTTGATGAAGGTCCCGTGCTCGTGCGCCCAGCGGCCTTCCGGGTGATTGCCGCGCAGGCCGAGGTAGCCGTTGCCGATGGCGAAGAGGGTCTCGGTGACTCCCATGTCGTCCATCGAGAAGCTGGTCTCGACGAGCTTCCACGGGTCGACGGGAAAGCGATCGCGGTCGATCATGCGCGTGCCTGTTCGTCAGGGTCGACAGAGGGTCGGATGCCGGTTCCCACGGCCGGGAGGAGCTCTGCCAGGTCTTCGACGACGACATGGGCTCCGGCGTCGAAGAGCACCTGGGCACCGACGCCCCGGTCCACGCCCACCACGAGCGCGAACCCGCCGGCGGCGGCGGAGCGGACGCCGCTGAGGGCGTCCTCGACGGCGGCGGCGGTCGCCGGGTCGACGCCCAGCATCCGGGCCGCCTCGACGAACACGTCCGGTGCGGGCTTGGAGGCGAGGTTGTCGCGCTCGGCGATCACGCCGTCCATGACCACAGGGAAGCGCTCGCGGATGCCGGCGACCCCGAGGACCTCTTCGGCGTTCTTCGAGCTCGAGACGACGGCCACGGGCGTGCCCGCGGCCGCGAGCCGGTCGAGGAGCTCGAGCGAGCCCGGGTAGGGGGCGATCCCCTCATCGCGCAGCACGCGCTCGAAGAAGGCGTTCTTGCGGTTGCCGATCCCGCACACCGTGTCGGCGGTCGGCGGGTCGCTCGGCTCGCCCCACGGCACCTCGACGTCGCGGGAGCGCAGCAGGCTCGCCACGCCGTCGTAGCGCTTCTTGCCGTCGAGGTAGTCGAAGTAGTCCCGCTCGGTGTACGCGGGCGTGATGCTCCAGTCCTCGAAGAGCTCCTGGAACATGGTCTGCCACGCGTGCATGTGGACTTCGGCGGTGGGCGTGAGCACACCGTCGAGGTCGAACAGGACGGCGTCGTACGTGGTCAGATCGGGCAGCGCGTCAGCGGACACGGAACCTCCGGCGTCGGACGGAATGCGGGTGAACGGGCGGCTCCTCAGCGTGCCGTGAGCCAAGCGTAGTCGCGGTGGAGGGCCGTCGAGAACGCGCGCGGATCACGCGCGGGCGACGGCCAGGGTCTGCCGCGCGATCTCGAGCTCTTCGTTGGTCGGAACCACGAGCACGACAACGCCGGAGTCGTCCGTCGAGATGCGCCGGACGCCCCGCTCCCGGGCCTGATTGCGCTGCGGATCCAGCTCGACGCCGGCGAACCCGAGGGTCTCGACGGCGGCCGCGCGCACCCGCGCGGAGTTCTCGCCGACCCCCGCGGTGAACGAGATCACGTCGACGCCGCCCAGCTGGGCGAGGTAGGCGCCGGCATAGGCGCGCAGACGATGGATGTAGACGTCGAACGCGAGTGCGGCCGCGGCATCCCCCCGCTCGACGCCCGCCTCGATGTCGCGCATGTCCGAGACGCCCGCGAGCCCCTGCAGGCCGCTGCGCTTGTTGAGCAGCGTGTCGAGGTCGTCGATCGACATGCCCGCCCGTCGCGAGAGGTGGAACAGCACGGCCGGATCGACGTCGCCCGAGCGGGTGCCCATCACGAGGCCCTCCAGCGGGGTCAATCCCATCGAGGTCTCGACGCTGCGTCCTCCGTCGACGGCGGTGACGGACGCGCCGTTGCCGAGGTGGAACACGATCTGCCGCAGCTGGTCGAGCGGGCGCCCGACGTGCGCCGCCGCGGTCTCGCTGACGAACTTGTGGCTGGTGCCGTGGAATCCGTAGCGCCGGATGCGATGGGATGCCGCGAGCTCGGCGTCGATCGCGTAGGTGTAGGCGGCAGGGGGAAGACTCTGGTGGAACGCCGTGTCGAACACCGCGACGTGGGGGACGTCGGGGAACGCCTTCCTGGCCGCGGCGATGCCGGCGAGATTGGCGGGGTTATGCAGCGGAGCCAGCACGCTCAGCTCATCGATGTTTATCTCGACCAGGGGCGTGACCGGCGTCGGCTCGAAGAAGCGCGCGCCGCCGTGGACGACGCGGTGGCCGACGGCGATCGGCGGGCTGTCGTCGAGCGACGGCCCGTCCTGGGCGAAGGCCTCGAGCATGACGGCGAACCCGGCGGTGTGATCGGCGATCGGCTGCTCGCGGGTGTAGGTGGCGTCCGTGTACGTGGCCTCGCCCCCGGCCGGGGCCGGCACCGTGTGGGTGGCACGGCCGGTGCCCTCGCCGATGCGCTCGACCAGCCCCGAGGCGAGGACGGTCTCTGCGTCCATGTCGATCAGCTGGTACTTGAAGGAGGACGAGCCGCTGTTCACGACGAGGACGGGGGTCATTCGGATGCCGTTCCCTGAGCCTGGATCGCGGTGATCGCGATCGTGTTGACGATGTCGTCGACCAGAGCGCCGCGCGACAGGTCGTTGATGGGCTTGTTCAGCCCCTGCAGGACCGGTCCGATGGCCACGGCGCCCGCGGAGCGCTGCACGGCCTTGTAGGTGTTGTTGCCGGTGTTGAGGTCGGGGAAGACGAACACCGTCGCCCGCCCGGCGACCGCGGACCCCGGCATCTTCGCCGCGGCGACCGCGACGTCGGCTGCGGCATCGTACTGGATGGGGCCCTCCACGGGGAGCTCCGGGGCGCGCTCGCGGACGAGCGCCGTGGCAGTTCGCACCTTCTCGACGTCGGCGCCGGAGCCGGACTCCCCCGTCGAGTACGACAGCATGGCCACACGCGGCTCGATGCCGAACTGGGTCGCGGTCGCGGCCGACGAGATCGCGATGTCGGCCAGCTGCTCGGCGGTCGGATCCGGAACGACGGCGCAGTCGCCGTAGACGAGCACGCGGTCGGCGAGCGCCATGAGGAAGACGCTCGAGACGACCGAGACGCCGGGCTTGGTCTTGATGATCTCGAACGCGGGGCGGATGGTGTGCGCGGTCGTGTGCGCAGCGCCCGAGACCATCCCGTCGGCCAGCCCCATGTGCACCATGAGCGTGCCGAAGTAGGAGAGGTCGGTCACCGTGTCGGCCGCCTTCTCGACGGTCACGCCCTTGTGGGCGCGCAGGCGCGCGTACTCGTCCGCGAACCGGCGCACGTGCGGGGCGTCGAAGGGCGAGAGCACCTCGGCCGCCTGGATGTCGACGCCGAGCTCGATCGCACGGGCGCGCACCTCGAAGGGCTCGCCGAGGATCACGAGGTCGGCGATGCCGCGCTTGAGCACGGTCGCCGCGGCGCGCAGCACGCGATCGTCGCCGCCCTCCGGGAGGACGATGCGCTTGCGGTCGGCGCGGGCGCGCTCGACCAGCTGGTAGGCGAACATCAGCGGCGTGACGACGGTGGCCCGCGCGACGCCGAGGACGCGCAGCAGCTCGTCGGCGTCGACGCTGTTCTCGAACAGCGACAGCGCCGTGTCGTAGCGACGCTGGGAGTCCGCAGCCAGGCGTCCGCGGGTGTTCATCACCCGCACCGCCGTCTCGTAGGTGCCGTAGGCGGTGGTGATGATCGGGACGTTCGAGCCGAGGCCCTCGAGGAGCCGGGCGACGGGTTCGGGCAGCTCGAAACCGCCGTTGAGGACGATGCCCGACACCGACGGGAAGGTGCCGGAGGCGTTGGCGAGGAGCGTGGCCAGCAGCACTTCCGAACGGTCGGCGGGGATCACGACCACGGCGCCTTCGAGCAGGCGCGGGAGCACATTGACCATGGACATGCCCGCGATGACGACATCGAGCGCCTCACGGGTCAGCAGCTCGGGGTCGCCGCCGATCAGCTCGCCGTCGACCGAGCGCATGATGTCGCGCATCGACGGCGACACCAGGAAGCGGTCTTCGGGGATGGCCCATACCGGAACCCCCCGTCCGCCCCGGGCGGCCTCGACCGACGCGGCGATGGCGGCCACGATCTCGTCGAGCACCGCCTCGTCGGCGCGGTTGGCCACAACCGCGAACAGCTCCGCACGACCGTGCGCGAGCTCTGACAGTGCGAGATCGGCGATCTGCCCCATCTGCGCGGCGGTGCGCGGGATCGAAGAGCCGAGCTGCTCGGGCTGCCCCTGGACGGCCCGGCCGCCGAGGACCAGCAGCACGGGGGCGCCGAGGTTCGCGGCGATGCGGGCGTTGTACGCCAGCTCGGCGGGGCTTCCGACGTCGGTGTAGTCGCTGCCGAGGATCACCACGGCATCGCACTGCGCCTCGACGGCCTTGTAGCGTTCCACGATCGTCGCCAGCGCGGCATCCGGATCATGTCGGACGTCGTCGTAGCTCACGCCGACGCACTCGTCGTACTCGAGGTCGACGCCGTCGTGTTCGAGGAGCATCTCGAGGACGTAGTCGCGCTCCTCCGTCGATCGCGCGATCGCGCGGAACACCCCCACCCGAGGCGTCGCGTGCGCCAGTGTGCTGAGGACGCCGAGCGCGACGGTGGACTTGCCGGAGTGTCCTTCGGCCGACGTGATGAAGATGCTCTGCGCCACGCAGCCAGCCTAGACGCGGGCGCCTGACCGGCGACGGGTGCGCGGGCCCGGTGGGGACATTCACAGGCCGGAAATTAAGACTCTCCGCGAACCCGGCAGAGCCTGGTTACCCTTGCTACGTTTCCGTCCTGGGGGAGTTGGCCTGGATGCCGCCTCGCGGAGAGCTGCCACCAGTGTAACCCGTCGTCGGTCTCACTCCGAAAGCGGCACCACCCGCACCGCCCCGTCCGGCTCGACGAGCGCGAGGACGCGGGACGCCTCGACACCCGCCAGCTGCTCGTGCAGCCGTGCGAGGACGCTCTCGTCCACGCCTCCTGCGACGGCGGGCGCCGCCCGCCACACGGTGAGCGCGGCCCCGGTGTCGACCCGCAGACGCTGGGCGAGGTCGGCGGGCGCGTCGGTCGCGACGAGGACGATGCGTCCCACCGCGACCCGCGGCGCGGTCGCGCGGACGACCCGGCGATCCCGTCGCCAGATGGCGAAGTGGTAGGCGAACACGAGGGCGGTGGCGCTCAGCAGCCCGAACGGCGCGCGGATCCGCTCGATGAACCCGCCTCCGCTGCCGAGGAGCAGCTCGAACAGGCGGTAGCCGATGAGCAGCAGCGTCACGATCGCCACGATCGCGCTGGCACCGAACACGGCCACCAGGTAGACGCGTCGCGCCGTGCCGGCCGCGTGTTCGTCGGGAACGTGGCGCGTGGGCCGCCACGCGATCCACCACACCGGGAAGCCGACCGCGAGCGCCGCGAGACCCCCGAGCAGGAGGGTGCGCGGGTCGTCGTCGACGAGCGAGGCGCTCGCCGTGGCGAGGAGGGCGTTGACGATCACGCCGAAGCCGCTGGCGGCGCCCACGAGCGCGACCGCCGAGATCATCAGCCGCGCGATGCGACCGGTGCGCGCCGGGCGGGTGGCCAGCACCTGACCGTGGAAGGCCCACACCACTCCCCCGATGAGCGCCGCGGCGATCGCAGTGTCGACCGGACGGAGGATCTCGCCGAGCGGATCGGTGTCGAACAGCAGGCGCAGGAGCACGAACAGCAGCGTGCCGACCGCGAAGAGGGTGACAGCGGCGATGACCGCGATAACCAAGACGAGCATCACGGCCGCGAACGGGCCGGGCGCGTCCTTCGCGCGGTCGAGGTGCCAGTGCACCCACCACACGAGGGCCCCGATCGCCGTCCACACCAGCGCCTGCGCGACGCTCACGCCCCAGCTGGACGTCCCGACGAGCCCCGGAGTGACACCGCCGAGGGCCTGCTCGAGGAGGGTCGCGAGCGCGTTCACCGCGCCGGCCGTGACGACGGCGACGCCGTACACCGCGCCGAGGACGACGGGCACGGTCGCAAGACGCGTGGGCGCGGTGCGGGCGCTGCGCCGCATCCACCGGTGCCACAGCCACACGCCCGCCCACACCAGCCCGATCGCCGGCGGGCCGGGCTGCCACCGCCCGTCGATCGCGTCGGTGACCGTCTGCGCGAGTGCGACGGTGGCCACGATGAGCGACACCGTCGACATGGCCGCGAGGTACAGCGCCCACATGAGCGACGAGCGCTCGGCCGGGTCGGCGAAGCGCCGACGCTGCCACCACCACAGCACACCGAGGAGCGGGCCGCCGATGAAGGTGAACGCGAGCGAGCGGGCGAGCAGGTCGTCGCCGCCCGAGAGCACCCGGCCGGTCGAGAACAGCATCTCGAGCAGTCCCGCGAGGCCGTTCGCGGTGACGATCACGAGGGCGAACAGGATGACGTAGACCAGGACGCGACGGACCGCGGACTGCGCGCGTCCGGTCGGGGCGGCGACCGGGGCGGGCACCGGCGCGGCGTCGGGCTCCACCATCGGCTCGGCCGCCGGATCCGGGGGGACGATGCCGGACATCACTTCGCCGCCGAATCGAAGCAGATCGCCAGCTCCCACGGGGCGGTCTCGATGAGCCAGCCGCCGTCGGCGGCCACCAGTTCGAACACGCCCTCGGTCTCGTACTCGTCGCTGCCGAGCGGCCCCGTCCCGTACACCGTCGCGATGAGCACCTCGACGCGCGCGCTGTCGTCGCGCTCGGTGGTCTGCAGCAGCGTCACGCGGCGATCCTCGGTGCCCGGGGTCACCCGCTCGCAGTCCTCCGCCACATCGGGCGGCAGGTACTCGAGCGCGGTCCGGGTGTCGCCTTCGACCACCGCCTGGCTGTACCGCTGGACGACCCCCTCGGGAGTGTCCTCGTCGAACTGCGCCGCGCCGCCGCGGGTGAACACCACGATCAGGGCCACGACCACGACCAGAGCCACCGTCGCCAGCAGCGCGATCATGACGAGGCGGGACCGCCGGGCATCTTCGCTCATGGCGCCATCATCCACCCGGCGCCCCGGGCCGCGCGGGACCAAAGCCCCGGCACGCCGCACTCGTGCCGGCCGGCGCAGCGGCCCACCCGGCGTCGGGGCACCCGGCCCACCCGGCGTCGGGCCACCCGGCCCACTGCCGCGTTCGCGCCCCCGGCCCACCGCCGCACGTGCGTTGTTACGATCGGAGTGGGCGAAGTCGCCCGAGGTCGGCTCGACCCTCGGTCCGCCTGTGGGGAAGACCGGGGAGGTCACCGTGACTGATACCGCGACGACGGATGCCGGGGTGCGAACCCCCCTGACGGCGGACGCGTTCCTGGCTCGCACCCGCGGCATCCTCGACTCCGTGGGTCGCGTGATCGACGGAAAGCCCGACGCGGTCCGCGGGGCGCTGGTCTGCCTCCTCGCCGAGGGGCATCTGCTCATCGAGGACGTCCCCGGCGTCGGGAAGACGATGCTCGCCCGAGCGCTCGCCGCCTCGGTGGACGCCACGGTCCGCCGCATCCAGTTCACCCCCGACCTGCTCCCGGGCGACGTGACCGGGGTCTCGGTGTTCAACCCCGTCGACCGCGAGTTCGAGTTCAAGCGCGGGGCGATCTTCGCTCACATCGTCATCGCCGACGAGATCAACCGCTCCTCCCCCAAGACCCAGTCCGCGCTGCTGGAGGCCATGGAGGAGGGCCAGGTCACCGTCGACGGCCACACCCACCCGCTGCCGCAGCCGTTCCTGGTGGTCGCGACCCAGAACCCGCTCGAGATGGAGGGCACGTACGCGCTTCCCGAAGCGCAGCGGGACCGCTTCATGATGCGCCTGTCGATGGGCTACCCCGATGCGCAGGCCGAGGCGCTCATGCTCCGCCAGCGCGAGACGACGAACCCCCTCGACCAGCTCACCCCCGTGGTCACGTCCGAGATCGTGTCGGACATGATCGCGTGGGCCCGCGCGATCCACGTGGCCCCCGCGGTCGAGGAATACGCCGTCGCGCTCGCCCACGCCACCCGCGTGCACCCCGACCTCCGCCTCGGGGCGAGCCCCCGCGCCACCCTGCAGCTGGTGCGGGCGGCGAAGGTGTGGGCGGCGCTCGACGGCCGCGGCTACGTCATCCCCGACGACCTCTCGGCGCTGCTCGTGCCGGTGTTCGCGCACCGCCTCATCCCCACGCGGACGGCCGGGGGTGGGCGCGGACGCAGCGCATCCGAGACCGTCACGGGCGTCCTCGATCGCATCATCGCGGGCGTGCGGGTCCCGGTCGCATCGCGTCAGTGACCCGATCATGAAGCGCCTGTGGCCGTTCACTCCCCGGGGCACCGGGGCGATCGCGCTCGCGGTCGCGGCCTTCATCGGGGCGAGCGAGCTGGGCCTGGTGGAACTGATCTACTTCGGGATGCTGCTGGTGGCGGCCGTGGCCGCGAGCCTGGTCGCCCTCTACCTGACTCAGCGCACCGACAGCGTCGAGCGCGCCCTGCAGCCCGACACCGTACCGGTGGGCGGCGGAGCCGACGTGACGGTGCAGGTGGGCGCGCGAAGCGCCATGCCGACGGCGGCGGGCACGTGGCAGGACTCCCTTCCGCACGGGCTGGCCGGCGACGCGCGCGGGGTGTTCCCCGCCCTCTCCTCGGGCCTTCGCGGCGCGGAACGGACGGTCGAGTTGACGTATCACGTCCGCGGCGTCCACCGCGGCGTGCACGCGATCGGCCCCCTGCACGTGCGGGTGGGTGACCCGTTCGGGCTCGTCCGCCGCAGCATCGTGCTCGGCGCGCGCACCCGTGTGACGGTGGCGCCGGCCGTGGTGGAGCTGTCCGCGCTGCCGAACCTCGCCGGCGAGACCGGCGGGATGCTGCACGTCACCAATGAGCAGCTCGGCCAGGGTTCCGACAATCTGTCGCCGCGCGCGTACGCGCCCGGCGACTCCATGCGGCGCATCCACTGGCGGGCGACGGCGCACCGGGACCAGCTCATGGTGCGTCAGGAGGAGCAGGAATCCACGCCCGAAGCGACGGTGATCCTGGATCGCGGCGTCCTGCGCTGGTCGCCCGACGCGATGAGCGCACCCGGCGGCGACGACGGGTTCGAGGCTGCGGTCTCCGCGTGCGTGTCGGTCGCCGCCCGGCTCGTGCGCGACGGGTACGGCGTCGACATCGCCGACAGCGACGGCGCGCTTCTGACCGCGAGGATCGACGGTGGCGAGGTCGCCGAGATCGATCATCTCGCCACCGACTTCGCCGTGCTCACCGCCAGGCGAGACGACACGCTGGGGCGCCTGGCGCAGGTGTTCGCCGGCACGCTGACCGGCCCCGTGGTCGTCATCGTCGGGCGGCTCGACCCCTCGGACGTCGACGCGCTCGGGCCGATCGTGCACCACGCGGCCACAGCGGTCCTGCTCGCGGTGGCGCCGATCGGCGACGCGCTCGATCTGGCTGCGCGCGACGGCTGGCACGCAGCGCGACTCGATCCGGACGCCGACCTCGTGGACGTCTGGTCGTCGGTCGTCCACGGAGGCGCCGACCACCGGGTCACCGAGCAGCGCTCACCCGAACGGGGCGCAGCCGACCGCCTGGATCCCGATCATGTCCTCCGTTGAGCCGCGCGCTCGCCGTCGCGGCGAGCGCAGTCTGACCGTCGGCGTCCTCGTGGCGCTGCTGGCGTCGCTCATGCCGCTGCTGCGGGTCGTGACGCCGGGTGCGTGGCTGCTGGGAACGGTGGTCATGATCACGGCGCTGCTGATCGCCGGCTTCGCCGCGCGGCGCCTGCGTCTTCCCGCGGTGGCCGTCAGCCTCATCGAGGCGGTCCTGTGGGTCGCCTTCATGAGTGTGGTGTTCCTTCGGGACGACTCGCTGTTCGGCGTCATCCCCACGGTCGACTCGGTGCAGCTCGTACCCCGGCTGCTGGATGCCGCCATGGAGGACATCGTCGAAGGTGTCGCTCCCATGCAGGCGACATCGGCGCTGGGATTCCTGATCGTGGGCGCCGCGGGGCTGCTCACGATCGTGGTGGACCACGTCGTCTTGACGGCCCGGATGCCGCTCGTGGCCGCGATCGCCCTGATCGTGGTCTCGCTGATCCCGGCGATCGCGGTGCCGGTCGAACCGGATGTGTCGGCCTTCGTCCTGCTGGCCGCGGCGATCCTGTATCTCGTACGCGCCGAGACGAGATCGCGCGAACCGCTCGCGCCGCCGCGTCCAGGTCGCGAGACGGCCGGGCCGACGGGAGCGACGGCGACGGCTCTCGGCATCGGCGCCGTCGCGGTGGTCGTCGCCCTGGTGGTGACACCGGCCCTTCCGCAGCCGGTCATCAAAGGGGGCGCCGGCGAGTACGGAACGGGGATCGGTCTCGACGCGTCGCTCCAGCTCGGCAGCGACCTGCGGCGTCCGCGCGAAGTCGAGGTGATGCTGGTGCGCAGCAACGCCCCGGCGCCGCCGTACCTGCGTGCGACGACGCTCACCGACTTCGATGGCGACGTGTGGCTGCCCGACCGATCGCGGACCGTGCCCCTGACGGATCCGGACGGGTTCGGACCTCTGGGGGTCGACGACGGGATCGAGACCGTCGAGCAGACGACCACCATCGAGGTGCGCAATCTGTCATCCACGTGGCTTCCGGTGTCGTATCCGGCGACGGAGGTGACGGGAGTCCAGGGCGAGTGGGGGGCGGTGCCGTACAACCGCACGCTGGTGGCCCGCACCGCGAGCAGTCAGGGACAGCAGTACCAGGTGGTCACCCAGGTGCCGCGTCCGACGCTCGAGCAGATCCGGGCACGCGAAGCATCCCGACCCCCGTCCGCGACGACAGGCGAGCCGGACAGCACCACGCGCGTGCCGGCGGGGCTGCCGTCGATCATCCGTGACCTCGCCCGCGAGGTGACCGCCGAGGCCGAGACGGACTACGACCGGCTCGCGGCGCTGCAGCAGTGGTTCCGCGGCGGCGACTTCCGCTATTCGCTCTTCGCACCCGTCGAGGAGGGTTTCGACGGCAGCGGCGCCGAGGCGATCGCACGATTCCTCGAGGTGCGCGAGGGCTACTGCATCCATTACGCCTCGGCGTTCGCGCTCATGGCCCGCACGCTGGGGATGCCGTCGCGGATCGTCGTCGGCTACCTCCCCGGAGCTCCGACGACAGACGCCATCGATCGGCAGACCGTCCACTCGGTGTCGACGAGCCGCACCCACGCGTGGCCCGAGGTGTATTTCGACGGCGTCGGCTGGGTGGCGTTCGAGCCGACCAACAGCCTCGGCTCCCCCACCGCGTTCAGCTCCGCACCCGAAACCCCCGGTGACGCGGACGGCGGCCCGGAAGAGACGGACGGGCCGAGCGCGTCGCCGACGGCCAGCGCCACGGGCGCGGCCCCGGGTCTGGATGCGGACGAGGGCGGGACAGCCACCGGCACGCAGACCACCGGCGAGGACGGTTGGCCGCCCCTGCTGGTGCTCGTCGTCGTCCTGATCGCTCTGACTCTCCCGGCCGCCGTGCGCGAACTCCGACGCCGCGGGCAGCTGTCGGCGGCGCGTGAGGGCGATGTGGCCGCGGCGTGGATCCTGGTGCAGGAGACGGCGATCGATGTCGGCATCCCGGTGCCGGCCGCAGAGTCGCCGCGAGCGCTGGGAAGCCGCTTGGTCGAGGCCCACGGCGTGCCGGCAGACGAGATGAGGCGACTCGTCGAGGCGATCGAGCGGACCAGCTATGCGCCGCGTCGCTCGCGGATGTGGGCGGGCGAGGGGGTCCCGGATGCCGCATCCGCCGTCCGCAGCGCGCTGCTGGCCGGGGCCGACGGACCGCGTCGCGTGTTGGCGACGGTGGCTCCACGGTCGCTCATCATCCGCCCCGGAACGGCCTACGCCGCCGCCCGGATCTGATCCGGGGCGGCGGCGCAGGGCGTCGACGGCGTGAGGCGATCAGTAGCGATCGGCCCACGTCTTCAGCTGTGTGAGGGTGATGCCGGACTGAGCGGCCTTGCCCTTGAGTCCGAGCGACTTGGCGATCTGCGCGGCGGAGCAGCCGGCGGTCTCGACGACGGTGTACGCCGAGGACGTGCCGTTGCCGTTGACGAAGACGCCGCGGCTGTTGGCGTAGTAATAGCCGGATGCCGGCCGCACACTGTCGGGCAGCGAGGTGCCGGCGCACTTGTCTGCCGAGTCGGCGACGCCGTCCTTGTCGGCATCCGCGGTGATGACGGTGCCTCCCGTGCTGCCGCCGGTGCTTCCACCGGAGGAGCAGGTGAACGACCAGGTCAGGCTGGAAGGCCGAGTGCCTGCCGCTTCATACGACCATCCGAGGCCGTACGAGGTGCTGCTGGGCGCGGTGAAGGCGATTCCGCTGGTGGCGGGCGCTTCGTTCAGCGAAACGGTGCTGCTGACGCCGACGGAGAGGATGATCTTGTCTCCGGTGTACGCCGGCGACACCTTGGCGGTGAGCGTCTCGCCCGCCTTCATCGTGACGACCTCGCTCACCCACGATGCGGTGACCGTGCGTCCGTGCATCGACGCGCACGTCGTGCTCGAGGTGGCGGCGGACTCTCCGCCGCCGGTGCCGGGCTTGCCCGCGCTCGCGGGGAGTACCCCCGCGGTCAGGGCCAGGGCCAGGCCGGCGACGGCGCCGATGGCGCCCAGGATGGACGTGCGTGCTCTCATTGTTCATGCTCCTCGGTTAGACGGCGATGCGGGTACCACCATCCCGCCCCTCCCCAAGGGAACGAGAACGATACATCTGTATCAGAAATCTCACGCGTAACGCCACACCGGAATTTCGTGCTCGCTCACGTTAGCGGGTCGAAGCTGAGCGCTCCCCGACCGGATCCGGCCCGGCACCGGCGATCACCTCGTCCTGGTCCGCACCGTCGTCTTCGGACGAGTCGTCGGCGAACGGAACGTCGCCGCGCGGAGCGTCGTAGAGCTGGCGGTCGAGGATCCCCTCGCGCTGGGCGACGATCGTCGGCACGAGCGCCTGGCCCGCGACGTTCACCGCGGTGCGTCCCATGTCCAGGATCGGGTCGATGGCCAGAAGCAGTCCGACTCCTTCGAGGGGCAGTCCGAGTGTCGACAGCGTCAGGGTGAGCATGACGGTCGCGCCGGTGGTGCCGGCGGTGGCGGCCGAGCCGACCACCGAGACGATGACGATCAGCAGGTACTGCCAGATCGAGAGGTCGATGCCGAAGAACTGGGCCACGAAGATGGCTGCGATCGCGGGATAGATGGCTGCGCAGCCGTCCATCTTCGTCGTTGCTCCGAGGGGCACCGCGAAGGACGCGTACTGGCGGGGGACTCCGAGGTTGCGCTCGGTCACCCGCTCCGTCAGCGGAAGGGTGCCGATGGACGAGCGGCTGACGAACGCGAGCTGCACGGCCGGCCACACACCCGAGAAGTACTGGCGGATGGAGAGTCCGTGCGCGCGCACCAGGATCGGGTACACGGCGAACAGCACGAGAGCGAGACCGATGTAGACGGCGCCGGCGAACCATGCCAGCGTCGTGAGCTTCTCCCAGCCGTACTTCACCACCGCCGCGCCGATGAGGCCGAGGGTGCCGAGCGGTGCGATGCGGATGATCCACCACAGCACGCGCTGGATGATCTTCAGCGCGGACTCGGTGACGTCGAGGAACGGCTCGGCGCGGCGTCCGAGCTTGAGGGCTGCGATGCCGACCGCGACAGCGATGACGATCACCTGCAGGATGTTGAAGCCGACGCTCGACGCCGCCGCACCGGTCTCGGGGTCGATCGAGGTCGACACCGTCAGGCCGAGGTAGTTCTGCGGAATGATGCCGACGAGGAAGTTCCACCAGGTGCCCACGCTCGAGGGCTCGCCGGCGACGAGCTGAGACTGGTCGACGCGCGCCCCCGGCTGGATCACCACTCCCAGCACGATGCCGATGGTGACCGCGATGAGTGCCGTGATGGCGAACCAGAGGATGGTCTGTCCCGCCAGGCGTGCGGCGTTGGTGACCCGCCGGAGCTGCGCGATGCTCGCGACGATCGCGGTGAAGATCAGCGGAACGACCGCGAGCTTCAGCAACGTGACGTACGAACTTCCCACGGTGTCGAGAGTCGCCGCGAGCGCGTTCGGGGCGCCGTCGGCGCCCGGCCCGATACTGCGGGCCAGCAGACCCAGCACGACCCCCAGCACGAGAGCGGCCGTGATCTGGAAGCCGAAGGAGGTCAGGATGCGTCGCGGTGCGCTCTTGGCGGCGGGGCGCGCGGTCGAAGGGGTGGAGCTCATAGTTCTCTCTCGAAGTCAGCGGACGGCTGGCGGGGTCGATGCGTCACTCTGCTGAGGCGACCCGGTCGAGGCTAGGCCGATTGTCGGATGCCGGGGCTTGATGTGACGCGGGATGACAACCAGGGCGATGACCGGTTTCATTCCCGATTCATCGGGACTCTTTCGACCAGGTAGACTGTCCGGCGGCCCTCCGGGGCTGCTGGAGGATTCGCCTAGTGGCCTATGGCGCACGCTTGGAAAGCGTGTTGGGTGCAAGCCCTCAGGGGTTCGAATCCCCTATCCTCCGCGCCTGCGATCCCAGTGTTTTCAAGGGATCGCGACCCCATTTTCGTCTCGTGGCACAGTTGGTGGCACAGTTAAGTCGGTTTCGCTGCTCAAAATCCAGCTCTGAAGAGCCGCTCAGACAGCGAGTAGGCAGCGCTCCCTTGCATTGAGCCTGGGCTCATGCGCCCCTCGTCTGTCACGGAGTCGGAGGGACCGACGGTCGTGTTGGGCGACGTTCGGGTCGTCGCCGACCGGCCGCGGCCCCGCCGGGTGCTTAGGGCGTTCAATCAAGATCACCGAGTCCGGCGTATCCTCCGTGCCTTATCTCGGTAGCTCTCCGACGATTCGCGTCTTGACTTCTTGACAGATCGATTCGAGCGCGCGGTGGTCGAGCCGTGCGAAGGGAAGTCGCCATCCTTCCAAGGTGGGGGCGAACGGAATCCACACCGGTTGACCCTCAGCATCATGGACAGTGAGGGCGATGACCGTTATCGGCCGATTGACGGTTGCCACCCCGAGGTCGACCTGCATCACGCGTGCTGCGTCCAACTCGAATACGCGCACGGGGGCTTCGCTGCCTTTCCAGAGCGAGATGCCCGCCTCGTCGACCACGATGACGCCGTAGTCGCCCAGCCGCCGTCTCTTGAGGCCGAGCCACCTCAGCGAGTCGACCAATTCCTGCGGATGAAGCACTGGCAGGACGAGCGAATCGGGGAAGAGGTTTCGCAGGGCGTGCAAGCGTCGCCGTTGCGGCCTGACCGAGAAAGCAATCGCCACGGTGATCGCGATCAGCAACCCTCCGATGATGACGACCGTCATGGGAACCGCCGCGTCACCCAGGGTGCTGGCGCGCGACGCAGCCAGCGTGATCTGCAGGATCACAAAGCCCCCGAAACCTGCCGCGGCTGCGATCCACAGCCCCCGACGGCCCGTCGCGCTATCGTCTGAGCTCACACGAGCTCCACAGCCTGCGGCCCAAGAAGCTGGCCAACGAGGTCTGCGGCGCCCCTCTGGAGCGTCCTCACGGCGTGTGAGTACGTGTTCAGCGTCGTCTGGATGTCGGCATGACCGAGCCGCTCAGACACGATCTTTGGGTGCACACCGGCCCGCAGGAGCAGTGTGGCGTGGGTATGCCGCAGCTCGTGCAGGTGTAGCTCGTCCAGATCCGGGTGAGCGGCCACCGCCTTGAGGACGCGCTCACGCCACTGTCGCGAGAACTGTGTCGGGTTGTGCGGCTGGCCGTACCGGTTGCAGAAGATGAGGTGCTCGCCGCGGGCCAGCTCCGGCGAGACAGCACGGAGCATGTCGCGCTTTGCCCGGAACGCTCCCGCAAGGCGCACGTCGATGTCGACATTTCGTACACGGCCGCTCTTGGTCGCCTTGAAGTCGATGATCGGCTTCTTGCCCGCCTCCTTGACGTACGACATCGCGCGCGCGATCGTGATGACGTTGTTCTCCAGGTCGAGGTCCTTCCACCTGATCGCCAGGATCTCCCCCCGCCGCATCCCCGTGCCCAGCAGGGTGAGCCACGCCAGCCACAGATAGTCCCCTGACGACTCCGACCAGTCGAGGAAGAGGCGGGCGTCCTCCGCGGACCAGGTCGCCATCTCAGGCGGGGCCGCCTCCAGCTTGGTGGGCGGAGAGGCACGCTTCGCGGGATTGAATCGGATGAGTCCGTCCTCGAGCGCGTGCTGCAGGACCTGCGAGATCAGCACGTGGATGTGACGCACCGTAGCTGCACCGAGCGGCTCGCCCACGTGTCCACGGTCTTTCCGCCCGTTTGCCTCGAGCTGTCGATAGAAGCGATTCAGCTGATCCTTCGAGATAGCAGCGATCGGCGTGCGCCCGACAGTTGACGGAAAAACGTGCACGCGAAAATGCTTGCGGTATCCAGCGAGGGTCGTAGGTCTCACGCGCAGAGAATCGAAGTACTTCTCTGCGTAGCCGTTCAGGCTCTCACGTGTCTCTTCAACGTGGTCGCCTCGGCGGATGTCTACTTGCACTTCGGTGAGCGCATTGAGAGCCTCGCGCTCCGTTGAAAAACCCCGTCGGAAGCGGCGGGAGGCATCGCCGTCCGCGCGATCCACCCAGTACGCGATCCGGTACTTCGTCTCGCCCGTCGTCGTCACATACGACGAGACCGTTCCATCCTGATTAGACCGGCGAGACACGGGTTCACCTACCGTCCGATGATCGGCCCGCCGGGCGCGGACGCCCCGACAATCGGCCCTGTAGCTGACGGATCAGGAAGGTCGACACCCGGGGCGAGACCCTCCATGCGCGCGCGATTCATCAAGCGGGTTGCCGTGCTCTGGCTCACGCCGAGGCAGTCGGCCACGGCCTTCAGCGGCGGCAGGTTGATGGTGACGGCCAGGCGGTACGTCGTCGACGCGTCCACGACGCTCGCCGTGAGATCGCGGTCGGTGCGCTCCTGCATGCGACGAAGGTACTCGGCGCCGGTCGCCGGCGGGTGGCCGTACTCCGAGACTGTGGAAACCTCGAGGCCGCTGGCTTGGAGTGCGTACTGCACGCGCACCTCGCGAAGCGTCAGGCTGGTGACCTCGTCCCCGTCCCCGGCGCGCAACACCCTGACCTCGTCCGCTACGGTCCGGCTCAGCGTCGGGTCATAAGCGACATGCACCTGGATGGCACCAGGCACTCCCGACTCGCCCTCGATGACGACCGTCCACGTCGCCGGCACGCTGACACCGTTGCCGACGTCAACACGCTGGTCGCTGACGTCGACATTTTGAACCCGCACCATGCCCGCCAGTATCCCAGGCGGCTTTTCACCGAACAAGCCGCGTCATGACACATTCATGTCACATCTGGCTCAAGATAATGCTACGGTGTGCCCATGCGCTGACAAAGGTGGCTCACAAAGGAGAGAGACATGAACCGCTCGCAGAACTCACTCGCCCTCACGTACAAGGACGCCGCCGCGCTGGTCGGCGTGGAGTACCGCACCATCAAGCTCGGGGTAGAGCGCGGGACGATACCGACTGTGCAGCTCGGCCCGCGCCGGATGATCCCCCGCGCGGCACTGCTGAGAGTGTTCGGCGTCGAACCCCCACCCTCAGCGTCATAGTCCCGCAGGCGGCAGCTGCCCTATGAGATTGGGTGATGCGCGCGTGCCGATTCGCGCATCAAGCAGCGCTCCAGAAAGTCCTGAGGTCGAGGATTGGGCGATGCCACATGAGGGCACCCAACTCCCCGCGCCTGTTGCGGCTGAGGTTGTTCGGGGTCGAGCCGTCGTCCTCAGCACCACAGTTCCGCAGGCGGCAGCACCGATTGCCGACAGCCAAATGTGACCACACGCCTCGCGGGCGCGTTGCCACCGTGTCCGCACGGACGCGGTTGGTACTTTCGCAGAATGATCACCACCGCGAGGAGAACCGTTAGCAGAGGACGGAAGGCCATCTCACGAATTACCAGCGACGCACTCTGGTGTAAGTGTGACTGACCAGCGGCGCCGCTCCGTGCAGCATGGGAACTCCGGCGACATCTGGATCGTGTATCACGACAGCTGGGCGGACAACAACATTCTGGGTGTCTTCGATAGCGCGGAGGAGGCCATGGAATTTCAGGAGCAAGTGTCGCCAGAATTTCCCCATGGGGCGCTTCTGACCCCGTTCCACGTGCCTTGGCGGTACAACGACCACGTGACGGAACTCACGATGGAGTAGTCCATCTCCCGCATGCTCAGAGATAGTGCTCGACGAAGCGGCGCGTCGCCGACCTACTCGTCGACCGAGCGCATCAAGCCAGCGCGATCAGCGCTGCTTCATCGCCGCAGCGATCCGACTGTCGAGGTCCTCAAGCTCCGCCATCAGATCGCTGGCCGCCCAGACCCGGTCCCGTTTGCGGCCAGTTATCTCCTGGATGATGCCCGCCTCCTCAAGGCGGGTTAGCGCCGCGTAGAGCTTCGGCGAGGCGGGGCCCGCGGTCCGCTCCACGTCTGCGATGCTCATGACCGGGTTGTCGAAGAAGGCCGGGATGAGTGCAGCCGCCGTTGAACCTCGGCGCACGTCAGCTTGCTCGATCCATTGCTGCGGGAATTGCTTGATCCGCTGCACCGACACCCTGCCCTCCTCGGCAGCAGCGACCGCCGAACGAAGCATCAGCTCGAGCAACGGCCGGACATTACCAACCCGGTAGCTGCCCAGCGCGTAGAAGTAGTCGTCTCGCCTGGCGAGCAGGCCGCTCGCGACGGGCACGACCGTATGGGGTGTGACGCCTCGCCGGCGGAGGATCGCTCCGATGAGAGCTCGACCGGTGCGGCCGTTGCCGTCACCGAAGGGGTGGATCGACTCGAATTGCGCGTGGGCGATCGTCGCCTGCGCCATGGTCGGCAGGTCATCCCGGTTCGCGAACGCGATCAGGTCGTCGAGCAGCTCGCTGACAAGAGCGGGACCGGGTGGAATGTACAGTGCGTTACGCGGGCTGTAGTCGCTGCCGCCGATCCAGTTCTGGCTGTCGCGGAGCTGACCGGCGTAGGGCCCTTCATGAAGGTCGTCGCGCATGAGCGCTTCGTGGGCGGTCAGGATGTCCGCTCGCTGAATGGTGCCGCGTGATCCCGCGGCCGCGACCATCGTGGAAAGTGCAGCGCTGGCCGCGACCATACTCACGGCCGAAGAGTTCGACTTTTGGCCGGCCAGCGCCCGCGCGAAGTCCGCGGTGCTCGCCGAGACGCGTTCGATCTTTGAGGACGCTACTGACTCGCTGCGGATCATGAAGCGCGCCATCGCCGCTGGCTGCCCGGTTGCCTCGCCGTCCATCGCCCCGAGCGCAACGAGCGCACGCTCGCCGAGCTGTGTGAGATCTGCAGGGACGACGTAGTCAAGGTCGGCGATCAGTGGAGGCAGCGAAGTCGCGACCTCGCTGAGCATCCGGTCCTCCCTGTTCCCGCCGCGACGCTCCTGGCGCCAGTGCACCACCTCGCTCCCGTGCGGCGGCCAGTGGCCACGCTCCCTCCCCACAACCACAACTTAGCCTCTCCCTATTTCTGTTTAGATTGTACAAACAGAAATACCCGGACGATAGTCGTGCTGGACAGAAGTTGGGATGGCCCGGAACGGGAAATCGCTCGGCGAATGCGGGGGCTGGCACTGAGCGCACCGCGAGTTGCCGTCTCAGCGCAACCCCTAAGCATCGTCAAGCGAGGCATCTGCCGCCGGTCACAAGCGGATCCCTGGCCGTGCGCGGTTCGGTCAGCGCGAGCAATCGTCGATAACACGATCGATCCACTCGTGCCGAGGGAGCGCCGAGATGGCAGAAGCAACAAACCAGGCGACCTCGAGCAGCTCGTCCCCATCGAGGTTTACTCGGTCGTCGGGAAGCGTGCACTCATAGGCGACGGTCACGTAACTAACACGGTCTCCGTTGGGGTAGACGGCCTCGAGCGCCTCGCCGCCGTAGGCGCCGACAATCCTCCCAACGACGGGTGTGACACCGAGTTCCTCCACCACTTCCCTCATCAACGCCGCGGACGGTTCCTCGCCGGGCTCGATCCCTCCGCCGATCAAACTCCAAAGACCGGAGTCACGTTGGCGCGCGAGCAGAAACCGCGGGCCGCTCCTAATGACTGCGGTCACTGCCGGCAGCAGAAGCAGGTCGGGCCCGACGCGCTTGCGGAGTGAGGCGACATAAGGCGAGATGGGCATGCAGACGAACCTACCGAGCGAACCCGCAGCCCGACCGGCGGTCCGCCCCAGTTTCGCTGGTGTGGCGAGCGGCGGTATTGCGGACGCGGACGTGCTCGTGGGCGGCGGGCAGAATGCTGGCATGAGCTTCCGCATTCGCAACGCGCGACTATCTGACGCTGCGGTCGTCGCAGACCTCCACGTACAGACGTGGCGCGAGGCGTACACGCAGTTGCTTCCCGACGGATTCTTCAGCGAGGAGTACATCCGCGGTCGCCACCAGATGTGGGTAAAGGTGCTCAGCGATCGGAGTGATCGGTGGACCGTGCATGTCGCAGAATCCGAGGACCAGATTCTCGGGTTCTGCTGGGCCGGGATCCCGCTGGGACCAGAGCAGGACGAGTTCCCTGGGCACCAGCAGCTATACGCGATCTACGTCTCAGCGGCGGCGTATGGGACCGGGGTCGGCCACGCGCTCCTCCAAGCATCTCTCGCAGACCGGCCAACTGTCCTGTGGGTCGCCAAGGAGAACCCCCGGGCGGTCGCGTTCTATCGCCGCAATGGCTTCGAATTCGACGGCACGGAGAAACTTGACCCGGGAGCGCCCGACATCACAGACGCACGAATGGTGCGAAGCGACCGGATCCTGGTCAGCACCAACTGACGCTCGTCACGTCCCCAAAGGGATCCCTTTGCGCGAATGCACTCCCGCGTCGGCGGGCCGGTCCTTGACTAGGTGCGGGTCTCGTGGCGCTTGGGTTTGAGGCGGTCGGGGGCGTCGGTTGCGGGGGTCCAGTCGCAGGTGAAGGAGCCCTTGTAGCCGAAGAGGAAGCCGAATCGCTTGTTGTGGACCTCGAGGTCGACGTGGAACATGCGGTCTCGCTCGTCGAACGATTCGCGGAGGCGTGCGCGGCCGCTGAACAGCATCGGGAACCGGAACGCGATCGGTCCTTCGTAGAAGCGTTGTGCGTCGGAGGTGAGGATGAGGGCGCCGGTGTCATCGACAGTCAGATCCAGGTCGACGGCGAGGTGCTGGTGGGTGCCGAGGTAATCGACGATGCGCCCTGCGTCGAGCACCATGGTGGCGTCGAACCGGCGCCGATGGTCACGGACGGTGTACTCGCGGACGAAGGTGACTGTCTCACGGCCGAGGGGGTCGCGGTAGGGATAGTTCTCAATGACGAACGGAACGTTGATTCCTGTGTCGGGAATGAGGATGTTGCGGAGACGTCCGATCTGCAGGAACGGGACGGTCCACCAGGGTCCACGGCGGATCTGGGTCATCACGCCATGGCCGATGCACGCCTCGCCTCGGTCCAACCCGACGCTGAAGCGGCGTTGCAGCATGGGATGCAAACGCGCGAAGTCGGCGCCCATGGCTTGTTCGAAGATGGACGTCATCGGATTGCCGCGGCCGGGTCGGCGAGTGTGGCGAGGGTAGCGGGTGCGTCCCGGAGGTGGTCGTCTCGTCGGGTTCCGCCGATGGGCGCTCGGCGACAGCGGGATGCGCGGGGCCGGCGCGGTTCCAGAAGAAGAGCACACTGTGCACCGGCCACCTCTCCGGTTCTTCACCACGCTCGACCCAGATGCGAAGACGGTCGAAGCTCCACGCCGTCGCCCACCCCAGCATCGGTCGCGCCACGAGGTCGAAGACTCGCGCCCATCCGGGGTCGTAGTCGTAGCCGGTGGTGAATCGCGTTGTCGCAGCGCCGATGGGCGCGTAGCGCCAGTATCCACGGCCGGCGCGGATCGGCGAGAGCGGATCCGCGGTCCAGAATCGCAACGCCGAGGTCCGGGTCCCGTCTGGTCGCGATCGCTCGCCGAGGCTGATGCCGACCCCTGCGACCGTGTGGAACGGAACACGGCGCGTGTAAGTGAAACGGCTCGCGCCGGACTCATCCAGACCGGTGGGCTCAATGCGGGAGAACCGCAGATCCCACCTCCCGTGCCGGTGCGCATCCTGGGTCAGCGCCCATACCTGCTCAACGGTGGCATCGATATCGATCTCCACGAAGATGCCCCGGCGCGCCACCCCTCGAGGCTAACCCGTGCGTGCAGTGGGCCCCGCTACAGAAGGTGACTAGCGTCGGGTTGGTGACGGTCGAAGGGCAGGAGCCCACGACGGGCGCGACGCCCCCCCACGTCGGCGCTCCATCCGTCGAGCCCCGTCAGTCTGTCTACCAGCAGGCACTGGGTGCGGAGTTTCACCTCCTCGATCCGAACCTGCAGAAGTACTTCGGCCCGATCCCTCACGGATGGGTTGGAAGCGCATCCGGCCTCTATACGGTGGCAGGATCCCGACACCGAGCGCTTTGCCCCGTGCTCGCGCTGATGGCCTGGCGCCACATCCTCTTTCCCGAACTCGAACAGAACGTCCCCTTCACCGTCACGAACAGACCCCGCGCGGACGGCAGCCTCAGCGCCGTGCGCACCTTCGACTATGCCCGCCGGACCCGGGTCATGGAAGACACCCTGACGGTCGTCGACGGTGAACTTCGTGACCGCCTGGGTAAGCGACGCGGACTCGAGGCCAGCCTTCAACTAGCCGTCATCGCAGCTCCAGCGTCAGCCCGCAAACGGATCCTTCAGTCAGAACGGCGATAGCGGAAGATCGCGATCGTGACGCCGACGACGAACAGCGCGAAGCCGCCGATGATCATCAACGAGGGCCACAGCGGGATCGCTGACATGGCGGACTCACCGGTAGCGTTCACGACATACGAGCACTGCGCGCCGAACGGGAGCAGAGATAGTTGCGGCCCGGCCGCGCTGACGCCTTCGTAGTACCTGTCGAACTCTGCGGGAGGGGTGATCGCGTAAAAACATGGTGCGCGCCGCTGCAGCATGGGTGCGACCCCGCTGAACGCTCCGTATATGGCCAGTGCGCCACCCAGCAGCGCTGAGACAATCGCGAGATCGAACCGGAGAGCCGTCGGGCGCCTCACAGCCGTTTCGCGGTTCGTCATGACGACAGTATGCCCGGCGAGTCTGAGTCAGCTTGCCGTCGTTCCTGACTCGCCCGCGACGCCGCCGTCCAGGTCGACAGCTCTCCGCGTAAGCCGGTCGGCCAGAGCGACGCCAGACCTTCTATGTCAGCCATCCGCAACACTCGGCACGCTCGGAGTGGCCGATGTCCGTATGACCTGCCCGCGCTGGCCTTCGCGTTCAGGTGCGTCATACGGGACAAGGACGGCGCTCGAAACGGATGCGAGACAAACGCCAGGACACGCGCGTGGCGAAGCGACGCACGTCTCGCGCTCAACAGCTACGTGACGAGAACTGTGTGGACCGAAGAGGTAGAGGACAACTGCAATGCACGCAGGCACCAGAGGTGGCGAACGCCCTATCGGAGCACTTCGGCACAGATACCTGCAGACAGCAAAAATACCTGGACAAGCACGAAAAACCAACCTAGCTTGGCGGCATGCGGGGCGGGTTGGAGCGGTGGAAACGAGGGGCCGGATCGCGTGGGGTACGGCAGGCGATCGCGTACGCGCTCGAGGGAACCTGCGACTCACACGTTCGTCACTCCGCCGGGCTCGAGGCGTTTGAGGCGTACGGTGCGGCATCCGATTCGACCGTTCAGCGCTTCGTCGTCGAACACGGCGTCATCACGACCGACGACCTCACCGCGGGTGGCCTGCGCGTCTGGCTCACCGGCCATGACCCGGTGAGCGGTGAGGACCGTGGCCGCCTGCGGCTCAGTCCCGACGCTGACCTGGTGCTCGACGGAACGATCAACCATCCGAAGTCCTTCAGCGTCGCCGCGTTGCTGCATCCGGAACTCGCCGCGGAGTTCGAGGCGCTGCAGGACCGGCTCCGGGACCGCATCCTGGCCACCTGGCAGACCGAGCTCAACGCTCGCCGCGGACACGGCGGTGCCATCCGAGAGGACATCGCACGGCTCGAGGTCGTTGAACTGCAGCACCGTCGCTCACGGGCACTCGACCCACACGTCCACCGCCACCTGTGGCTCAACGTAAAGGTGCTGGGCGAGGACGGGAAGTGGTCGAATCTCGACTCTCGCGTCGCGATGAAACTGCACACCGTCGTCAACGCGGAGGGTGAACTCGCCTCCCGCACCGACCCCATGTGGCTCGCCGCTCTGGCCCGCCATGGTTACACCCTCGATGGGGCGGGCGAGATCTCAGAACTTGCCGGCGCTGTACGGCCTCTGTCGCGTCGCTCCGCTCAGATCGAAGCGAACCGCGCCCGACTCGTCGAGGAATGGATCGCGGCCAACGCCGGCGCGTCCCCCAGCGTGGAGGTGCTGAACCAGATCGATCGACACGCGTGGGCACTGTCGCGCCCCAACAAGCCGACGGATCTGGACGAGGCGGCGTGGGCATCGCGCGTGCGGGACGAGATCGCCACGATCGACCCGGAGCTGGTCGCGGACCGCGCACCCGTCTCGCTGCCCGCGATGGGGATCGAGGCTCTCGATCCGGAGCTGCTCGCCGCGGCCGCGATCGTCGACGCTGACAAGCGTTCGGCGGCACGCGGCGGGCGGTTCAGCGCCTACGACATCCGGGCGGGAGCCATTCGCGCGCTCTCACGCACGGGTGTCGTCGCCGCGCGGCGTGAGCTCGACGAGGTGATCGAAGCCATTACCTCCAGGGCTCAGGAGCTTGCGACGAGGCTGGTCGCCGAGGCCACTCCCCCGCACGTCAAGGCGTTCATGGCCAACAACACCGTGCGGGACAAGATCCGACTGGGAAGCCGCCTCGACGCGCTCGCACAACCGGGCCGGTCGCTGCTTCCCCACGAACTACTCGCAGTCATGGCGGCAGAGCAGATCCCGCCGCTGGATCACTCCCAGGGAGTCGCCGCCTGCGCCATCGCCGGACTCGGTGGGCTCGTCACGGTGATCGGGCCCGCGGGTACGGGCAAGACGACCATGCTGCGTGCGGCGTCGCGAGCGTTGGCCGCGCAACAGCGGCGGATGCTGGTGGTCGCCCCTACCCGGAAGGCGGCATCCGTGGCCTCACGCGAAGTCGGGGCGGCGGCCTCCAGCATCCATGCCCTGCTCGCCGACCACGGATACCGGTGGGGCGCGGATGAGGCCGGGGCGACGGTGTGGACGCGGTTGCGAGTCGGCGACACGGACCACGCAACAGGCAAGGTCTACACCGGTCCGACTCGACACGCGCTGCGTCCTGGCGACCGGATCGTCGTCGACGAAGCCGGCATGGTGGATCTGCGAACCGCGAACCTCCTCACCGAGCTCGCGCTCGAGCTGCGCGCGGGCGTGGCGTTCGTCGGAGATCCCCATCAGGCACTCCCGGTCGGCCATGCAGGGGCGATGGCGTCCGCGATACGGCACGCCACAGCATCCGTCGAACTCGACACGGTGCACCGGTTCCGCGACCCGGACTACGCTGCGCTCACCCTGCGGCTGCGCCATGCCCGCGATCACGACGACGCACTCGATGTCGCCAACGACCTCGCCGAGTCCGGTCATCTCGAACGGGCCGACCATCATGACGCCGCGCGGGAGCGCATGGTCGAGGCGTACTTCCACTGGCACGCCCGCGGCCTTCGAGCAACCCTGGTGACCGGCACCAACGCCGAGGCCGACGCGATCAACGATGCTATTCAGCAGCGTCGCGTCGACCTGGGCGAGCTCGACCCCCGCACCGTCGCGTGGGGCATGGACGAGCAACGAATCCTCGTCGGCGACACCGTCCAAACCCGCCGCAACGACCAGCGAGCGGGCGTCGAGAACCGCGCCCAGTGGATCGTGCGCGCCGTCCACGACCACGGCGTCGACCTCATGTCAACGACCGACAGCGGCGAATGGCGGCGCGTGACGACGGAGTATGCCCTCGAGCACCTGCAGCTTGCCTACGCCTCAACTGTCCATGGCGTGCAGGGCGAGACTGCCGACGCGTCGATCGTGGGGCCCGGTGTCGACGCCGCCGGACTCTACGTCGGACTCACCCGCGGACGCATGCACAACGTTGCGGTCGTCGTGGCCGGAACCGAGCCTGCCGCCCGGCTGAGGGCCGCAGAAACGATGCTGCGCGGCACACCCGAACTGACTCTGCAGGATGCCGTGCGTGCGGCCGAGGCGGAGTTGTGGCGTGCGGCACGCAGTCCCGCCCCGCCGAGCCAGACCGGGCCCGTCGTCGCGGCGCCAGCGCCAGCGGGTGGGGTGGGGATATAGCGTCGCGTTACACGCCCGGTCATCGCGCATGCCTTCGGGCCGGTCATATGAGCGGTCGAGGTCGGCGATCACCGAGCGCGGGCAGAGCCATGGATACTTCGCACCTGACGCCCCCCACGTGCCCACCGTTGCCGACCCCGCGGTGAAAGGCTGCGGCGCTCAGTCAGTAGTGGTCACGAGCCTGAAGAATCACGATGTGGCCATCGGTGACGTAGTAGACGAGGCGATGCTTCTCGTCGATGCGGCGGGACCACGCGCCGGACAAGACGTGGCGCAGCGGCTCTGGCTTGCCGATCCCCTCGAAGGGATCTCGGAGCACGTCGGCGATGAGGAGATTGATCCGCTTCAGCGTCTTGCGGTCCTGAGTCTGCCAGTACACATAGTCCTCCCACCCGTTCGGGTCGAAGGCGAGCGCGCGCGTCACGCGTCGAGCAGGTCGTGCGACTCGAACTCTCCGCTGCGCGCACGCTCGATGGCCTCGAGCAGTCGCTCCGCGTTCGCCGGGTTGCGCAGCAAGTACGCGGTCTCGGTCAAGGCGTCGAAATCATCCTTCGACATGATCACCGCGTTGCCGCGCCGAGACACCACCTCGACAGGCGTGTGATCGTCGTTGACCTGCTGGATCAGACCAAACAGGCTCTTCCGTGCTTCAGACGCGGTGATGGCAGACACGCACAAACCCCCTAAGTAGTACCGGATAGCGTACCACTCCACGTACGCCAGGGGACCCGCAGTCGCGCAGTGGCGTGCCACATTGGCGGGATGAGAGTTCGTGGCTATCGGCAGGAATCGAGGTATTCCGCGAACGGCTCTCCGCCGTACGCTGCGGCGTCGGCGACAGTCGTGAAGCCCCATCGTTGCCGCGGTCCAAGGCATCCTCGTGCGAAGTCCACCCAGATCTCAACCTCTCGTTGAAGGTCGCCCGGCGCGTTGGATGCCACGAGCGTGAGGAATTCCCGCCAGTCGCGGATGATCCAGTGCCGGTCGTCATCGGGAAGGTGAATATCGACGGCGGGTGTTCCGTAGTCAACGCCCACTAGTTGCAGGCCGATGGGGTCAGCGCCTGAGAGATCAACACCACTGAGTGCCCAGGGACCAGACCCCTCCTCGACGCGACGCGCACCAATCGTCAGGCTGCCGACGCGCCCGGCGAAACGCACCCGGATGAGATCGGACCGGCCGAGGTCGGTGGCGCTGACCTTCGCGCGGCTCAGGTCGACGTCCGTCAGCGCGACGTCGCCGATTAGGCCACGGACATCGGCGCCCGGCATCTCGATGCGGTGCCATCGCGAACGCCTATACGCGCCGACTGTGCTGCCGATCTGTGCCGACCGCAGCGACGCACGATGGGCGGAACAATCCGACACCTCGACGCCCCAGCAGCGCAGGTCGTCCAGCTGTGCGTCGTCGAGCACGCAATCCGCGACCTGAAGGTTGAACCAGTTCATCCCCGACAGGCCGGCACCCGTGAGGTCGAGAGCAGACCATTCGCCGTCGCGCGCGGTGACCCGCTCCAGCATCGAGTTGTGCGTCGCAGCCAACAGGTCCACCTGCAGGCCCCGGAGATCGACGCGACCTTCCACACGGCCGAACGGGGAAACCGTCCGTAGGTGGCCCACTTGAAGCTCGCTGGCTATCTGACGAGCGGCCGCCCGGGCTTCCGGCTGTTTCCACCGCTCCCGCCAATAGCGCAACGCGTCCACCCGGCGCATCCGCCCCCCAATCCTCCGAACGAAGACTACGACGACCCAAACCATTAGAGAGCCGCACGCGACCTCGATCGACCGGACTGTCGGCCCGCTTATGGACCGGATGCGGGCGGGTCGGAGGTTTGGGCATGATTGCCGTGACTGGACAGGAGCGTTGATGCGATCGAGCGGACCGATCCCTGGCAACCCGTGGCCGCACGACATGGGGATCACCGTCGAGGACAGACCCCACGCACTGCTCGAGTTGCTGTGGATCCGCGAGGCCCACGACATGCACCTGCAAGGGACAGACCTCCCTCCTCTGCTCGTAGATGCGCCTGCTCGCGCGAGTGGATCTGGTCCGTCCGCTGCCGAACGGGTCGAGTGGGAGCGGGCGTGGCCGCGCCTGTGGCACGCTGCGGCGGAGCACGCCGGCCGTGACCAAGATCCCCGTCAGTTCGAACATCTCCAGCAGACCGCGCACGGATCACCCGAACACGAGAGGATCCTCCACGAGATTGTCGGGCCCTCATGGCGGGACGAATTCGACGACGCGGTCCTCGACGACGACGGCTATCAGGACTGGTCTCGCCGCAGCATGGACGTTCACCTCTCGTCGATGCGGGAGAGGATGACGCATTCGCCGGAGCACCGAGACCTCGATGCGCTCATCCGGGCTTGGCGTGCCGGGCTGACCAAAGTCGTGACCATCCCTTGCGAGGGCGAGTACTCGCGCAAGCTCACCAACAACGCGTTGCTGATGACCGACGCCACCCGCGACGACAACGACAGCTACCGGCGCGCCCTCGACGCATTCCGCTGACCCCTCAACGGGCCCCATCCGCACGCGCTCAGACGCGGTCGCTAGGTACGGCTCCCGCGCGAAGAGCGGTGAAGGACCGGCACTCGAGCGGAGGTCGCGGTTTCAAGTCCCGTTACTCCCTCCGGACTGGCGCTCGGGAACCGGAACAGAGATCACGAGTCACGCAGACGCGCCTGCGCCCGCGCTGGCAGAGTCGCTGATCTCAGGGATCGGCTGCTCAGCCGGGCCGTCTCACGTGGGGATCATTGCTCGTGCCGCTGAAGCTGCGGCAGGATGTCCGAGCCGTCACCGGCGGTGTCCTCATCGAGTCGCTTCGATGGCATGAAGAAGGTGGCGAGTGCAGCGACAACAAGTGCGATAACGCTGGACACGCCTGCGATCACTGGGAATCCGAAGAAGAAGTCCAACCCGACCAGAAGGCCATTCACCGCCCCAAACAGAACCCATCCGACAAGCGGGCTGAGGAAATTTGTGAGAAGGAACAGCGCCTTCCCGTACGACCTGTCCAGACGTCGCGCTGTCGCGATGGTGCCCGCGATCACCATCCCTGTCGTGAGCAGACCGAGTACCGTGCCCCACTTGACAGCGGCGGCGAACGTGGCCCACGTGAACTCGCCAGCGAACGTGAGGTAGTAGACGGTGAGGAGTCCGGTCGCCAGCGCGATGCCGATCACCGCGCCCCAGGCGATCACCTTCCAGTACAGCCTCATCGTCGACTGCTTCATGACGACAGACTACGAGGGCTCGCGCCTTCGAGGTTGCCGTGCCGGGCACGGGTCCGATCCCGTCGTTCTCGGTGTGGCCAGCGCCGGCCCGGCCCGGCAATCATGCGCACACGGATTCCTTTGCGAACCCACGCGGGTCGGCGACCGTCCGCTGAGGGACCGGGAATCGTGCACCGGCTTGCGGGAATCTGAGCGGCCCCTCCGCCGTCTCACCCACCGATATCCCGCCCGCGCTCTTGCACCTCGGAGATCGCCGCATCAATGCGCAGTCGGTATTCGTCGTGGGCGACAAGCTCGATGACGTTCCCGGCATCGTCGGTCGTGATAAGTCCCTTCACGGCTTCGGGCATCTCGTTGTACTGAGCCTGCACCTGCGACATGGTCGCGCGCAGCGACGAGTATCCGTATCTGTCGACCAAGTAGGGAAGGCAGAAAGGGCCGAGCAGGATCTCGTACTCGACAAAATTGAGGGGCGTGGACTCCCCAACCTTCGCGATCGACGGGCGGAGGCGGGCGAGACGCGCGTCGATCTCAGCCTCGGTCGCGAACTGCGCCAATCCCCGCAACGCGAACAGCTTCATCGAGTGATATCTCTCCCGCGCATAGGCCTCCGCGAAGAAATACGCCAGGTCGACGCGGTCACAGTCAGCGAGGAGCGTGAGGATCTTGTTGCGGTAGGCGAGGTCCTTACTGTCGCGGTAGATCCGAACCAAGTCTGGCGCGCCGTTGGGAAGGACCTTCGTGGTCAAGCCGAGGAGCGCAGCCCGATATGCCGGGTTGCGCTCCAAGACATCGCCATCGAGTTCTGAAGGGAGAGCACTCACGCGGCCATTCCACCATGGTGAACGACCTGTGCGTGATCAAGCGGAACGTCCTCGTCCACGTCGACGAGGGCGCTCTGGCCGCGAACGCACGAGGACCGGCTTCCGAACGGTGTGCGCTCGGTTGGGGTTGGCCAGCCGCCCCCGCCCCTTTCGACCTAAGGGATCTGAGACGCGCGACGTTGATCGAGGGTAGCTCTTGGGACCGGGCGGGACCGAAAGTCCATGAATGCGCCCGGTCACGACGTGGACATGTCCCCAATCTGCGCGCTCAAACCGCCCGCACTCGCCCGCCGGGTCTCGGTTCGGTGAGTCGACTCGCGCGTCAGTCCTCCGCCGTCTCAAAGCCTGCAAGGTACTCCAGGCGGTTGGTCATCTCGGCGTGGAGAGAATCCGTGGCTGTCTCGAAGCCCTGGCAACTCGCCGCAGTATCCGCTGAAAGCCCGAGCTGATATCGGATCTCCTGTGCTGCCCCCGGACGAGGGTCGATGGGCCATGTGGCGTAGTACGCGTCTTCGAACCGACCAGCGTTGACAATGGCGCTCAAAGTAGCTGCCTCAGCTATTTGAGCGTCCCGGATCGCGATCAGGTCGTCCTGAATTTCTGCTGGCCACATGTAGTACGAGTCGTCAAGAAGTTCCACTGACAAACGCCCCACGCGTAGAGCCTCGGCAGCGGCGGCCTTGACCGCTGTTGCATCTGCCTCTCCACCGTTCAGAAAAGTGTCCTCTTGCGCGGCGAAAGCCTCGTTTAGACCGGTGCCGGCGACGTTGCGCTGGCAGACAATTCCGAGGTATCGCTGACCAGCTTCCTCAGTGGATAGCTCAACTGGCCCCACATCTATGGTGGGTGTTGGAGACGGAATCGCCGTGGGCGTAGAAGGTGGAATCGCCGCGAGTGTAGGTGGTACCGACTCCGCTAAGTCGGAGGTCGGCCCCGCGCAACCCGACATCAGGAGTATTAGCGCCGCGACGCCGACGGTCGCGGGAAGGGCATTCCGCATGCCGTTCACCTTAGTGTCCGATGGGAACTACGGCCAAAGGTCTTTTCTGCGTGAAGGGCGGATGCATCTGTGGGCGGACGAGACCGTCGCTGGCGATTCCAAACCACGACCCAGACGAGGTCAACGATGCCCTACACGAGAGTGCGGATAACCGCTCGACTCTCTCCAAGCGGGCGCCGCTCGATGCGGCACCGCCCTACGCGCGACTGATGTTCCCGTACTGATCAACTGTCAGCACCACGGTCGCCCGTTTGCGGTTCAACGCCCGGTAGATCAGGTAGATGAGCCACAGCCCACCGGTGACGATCACGAGGACGGTATTCCAGAACCACCCCATACGGACGAGTTTTGTCACGACTGCCTGGAATCCAGCATTCGTCTCGACTGACCACCCGTCACGCGCATATTGCGCGACCACCGAGTTCAAGACTTGCGTGCGCGCCGCGTCGTCGAGGGGAGCTGGCACAGAGCGACCACTGGCACCTACGTCAGTCATGACCTGAGGGTACCCGTTCTCGAGAACGATGCTGAAGCAACGCAAAGCGAGGTTGCGCGTGCGCAATCAACGACCCGCAATCGGGCTACTTCGGAGGGTAGTGCGCCGCGAATAACTCCGTTCGCCTCAGATCGCGCGGACGATTGCAGCTGCGGTGACTGAGGCACGTGACTACTTGCCACCGACGAACGAGTTGCCGCCCAGCCGCTTCCCCGCGATCGTCGACTTCCCACTCGATCTCAACCCCGGCTCGGAGTGCCCGTCGCCGCGCTCAGGGCGTGTGAAGTAGAGTGTGAAGCGTGACCAACCGGAATGAATCACCCTCAGACGTCCCGGCCCTTCTCACGCAGGCACCGCTGGCCCGAGTCCTAGTTCAAGTTCGATGGCCCGAGCTATCGAGTTTTGACCTGGAGAGCGTCGCCACTGCGATGGCGCGCCAGCTCAGCGACTCATTTCCTCTGAAGCGTCGGGAGCCCGAAGTGCAGCTCGTCTTCACACCGGCTGGACCTCAGCAACAGGCCAACGGCTTTGTCCACAGGCTCACCTCGGCGGCTGACGATTGGACGATCTCGCTAGGTGCAAGCTTCATCGCGCTGGAGACGAGCGCCTATCAAGGACACGGTGCTTTTGTTGCTCGTCTGCGCAGTGCGCTATTAGCGCTCAACGAGTCGGCCAAGATTCCCGTAATCACGCGAATCGGATACAGGTACACGAATCGAATTGTGGGCGCCGATGACCTTGCACGCTTGAGTGAGCGTTTTGCTCCGTCAGTGCTCGGCGGCTTGGGAGACGCACCCAAGGGCTCGGTCTTGGTGCATACCATCACGGAGTCCGTCTACCGCTTTGACAACACGTCGTTATTGGTTCGATCGGCGCAGGTGGGTGCTAATGAGTCGATAGACCCTACGTTGGCGCCGGTGAAAGAAATGAGCTGGATTCTGGATCTCGACGCATACGACGAGTCGAGAGTCGCGTTTGCCGTCGACTCGATTTGCGAACGCGCCGAGCATCTCTCAGGCATTGCCAGCGGCCAATTCCATGCGCTAACCACTGAAGAGTTCACGAAGAGGTATGCATGAACGGGGTGGTCGAACTCAGTCCCCGCGTCTTCACGCTGTCAGCGATCGGGCTGACCGCTCTCGCCCTGTTGGGTACGTCAGTCCCAGTGGCGAGAGGGTCAGATTCGGTCGTTGTCCGACCCTTTCTCTCTCCCTCAGGCTCCTCGTCGAACGCCACCGACGGCATGATCGCGGCTAGCCAACCAGCTGAGACGGTTGCTGCAGTCGCGTCCTCATCACACGCTCAGCTCATCGCCGAGTTGCGAGCCAGCAGCTCATTCACCTGGGAGCAAACGGCGAAGCTGTTCGGCGTATCGCGTCGGACGGTGCATCTCTGGGCTGCCGGGGGCAACATGGCTTCCCAGAATGAGGAGCACCTGGCCGAGCTCCTTCGTGAGGTTCGTAGTATTCGAGCCGCTGGCGCGCCAGATGAGCGTCTACAACTGCTCGCGATGTTGGATCGCGAACGTTACGGTCGAGCGTCATCCGACGACGACATCAATCGCCCCGCATCCATCTACGCGGCGGGTGCCTGATCAGTACGCATGGAAAGCAATCATTTTCGTCTGCTCCGCCAAGGGCACATACTCGATATCCACGAAGTCGCGGGGCTCAGCGGGAAGTATGTAATCGTTTCGCAGAGCTGTGACATCGTTCAACCCAAGCGCGAGTTCATCCAACTCGCGCCCGTCGTTCAGCTCTTGGACGAAGTAGTGCTCCGGGGAGCTCTGAAGAAGGAGAACCCCAGATTTGCTCTCGTACCTGCATCGGAGGGGGGTGCGTTTGCAGACCTCGCTCAGATCGTGTCCGTCCCAAAGAGCTACTTCGCTGCCACACTCGAGCCGGTCCGCCAAGGGCCGGAAGATTTGCGGGAGGCTCGAGAATTCGGCCTCGCAGTTGGACGCTGGTTCGGCCGCTTCGCCGTCCCGGATGAGGTTCAACCCTGGCTAGCGCCCGTTCAGAACCTAATTCGATCGAAGTATGACAACCCCAACAGTCCGCTGGGCCAGGTCATGCAGCGCGTAGCCGAGGTCCGTGTTGAGGCGGTGGACTGGAGCGTCCTGCCCGTGTCGCTCACCCTCCACGTGATTGTGAAGGCTGGTTGCCTCCCAACCGTCTCGGAGGATGCAGACCTGTCAAACGTGGGGAGGCTTCCGTCGCAGCTCGACGAGTTGTGCTCGGCGATTCTCGTCGAGAACGACGCTGTTCGGCTTGCGGTGCTGTGGCCAACCCTCGCTGAAGTCCTGGCATCGAGGTGCGTGCCCCGGGTCAAGGATGCCGAGGATGCTTCAGTCCGCGACGCCGTTCGGGAGATCGTTGGCGAGGTCAGTTCCGATGATGAGTTCCCGCTTTCGAAAGCTCGACGATCCGAGCAACTCGACATCGACTTCCTCTCGGAGCCAACGCCATATTGAAAACCATTAGGTCTGCTGTGATCGCTCACGCCTCGTTCGCGGTCCGCGAGAAGCTCGATCAGGGATCGGCCTTGAACCCACTGCGGACGAGCTCTCCCACGAACTCCTGACGACGAGCGCGGCGACGGCTACAACCAAGGCCGCAAGGTCTACTCAGGAGAACGCGGCGGTCATCGGCCAAGCGTAGTGATGTCACCTTCACCCCGCAGCGCACCCTCTGAGAGGCTCTGCGCGCCGTCGAGCTAGCCTTCCAGCCTCCCGCGTACGTGCCAGCCATGTTCCGTCAGGACCGACCGCAGCTCTGGTGATCCCCGCAGTCCGCGGTTGACCCGCGCGAAGCTGACAACGTGGTACTTGACGGTCTCTGGCACAGGTGGCTACGGAGCTGAGCGTCAACGAGAAAACCAAGCACTCACGATTATCAAACCTCGGCGTTGAGTTGCATTTACGGCGGCGGCTCATCGCGACTAGCGGAGTCCAGTGCATCACTCATTCGGGCTGACGACTACAGCGAGGCTTGCGCGCCTCCCACGAACCTCCACGCCTGGGTCGACACCTCCGCGATCGCCTCGGACGGGCGTTCCAACAGCGAAGCGAGCGGCCGGTACCGCTGTACGAAGACTTCCGCGTTTTCGTCACGCCACCCCGCGACGGCATCGTTGAAGTCTCGGCGAATGACGGCAGAGACATTGGGCAGGTACTCGGTCGCTAGCCGCTCCTGAAGGTCGTGCCAGGTCCGGTAGTACTTCTGCTCGAGCTTGCCGATTCGTTTGGCAGCGCCGTCCGGATCAGGTCGCATTCCAAGAACCATCATCCGTTGGACGCGAGGTTCGATCGAGGAGAGCGCCTCCTCGGCGGTACGAAGCTTGCGGGTGGCGTTCCTCACGTCTTCGACGGTTGCTCGCACCGCCGCCGGCTGATCATCGGTGATCACTTCTGACGTGGCGATGGGGATGGGGATGCACTGCACTGCGGCGATGGCGCTCGGCACCACGGCGAGAGACAACGTACCCATGGCTTCATGCACGTTGAGATAGCGAACTGCATCGAGTCCGGCATCACTGATCTCCGCCACGCTGATGTCCGACGCGACAGCGTGATTCTCGTCGCGGTAGCCGGCGCTAATGCGCCCCGGCGTGAGCCTAAGGGCGACGCGGTAAAGGTAGAACTGCTTCGTACCGTCGTTCTGGTACTCCATGCGGCGAAGCATGTTTTCGATCCCGGCCTCGTATGTTCCGACATGCAACGCCTTGGACGTTTGCCGCGCGAGGTAGTTGTCTCGGCTGATGCCAAAATCGCGTTCGACCCACTTCAGCTGATTCTCGAACTGGGCCGCATAGTCCGGCGAGGGCCAATCGGGTGACGTGCTGGTGTGATACCAGGCGAAAGTAGAGACGAGATTGTCCTGGAGCGCCGGGTCGTTCTCCTCCCGCAGCGCGGCTACGGCCCGACCGAAGTGGATCTCCCTGCCACAATGCGCGCAGTTCATCCGCGCGCTCCGTGCCTCCGCGAGATAGTCGTCGGCCGCGAGCGCGGACGTCTCGCCGCACGCGCACCGCATCCGGTAGTCATAGTTGAAGCCGTCGGATCGCTCGGCGAGCTCGAACGTCAGGTAGGCCGGGTGCGCGCTCATTCGGATCGACGCACTTCCTCGGGCCTGAAGCCCTCAACGAAGAGCCTGCCAAGTTCGATCCAGTCCTCGGCCGTGACGCGGGAGTCTGCAATCAGGTCGAGCGCCTCATCGACGGTCCAACTTTCATACGTGACGTACGGCTGACACCAGCGGCCACTCGCCCACGCAGCGCACACGCCCTGACGCCTCTCGGACTTGCCCAGCCCAATCCAGAACAGGTTGCCAGGGTCGTGACCTTTGATGCTCGGGAAGTGGAGCGCCTTTGACCATCGCCTCCACGCGTGATTGAAAGCGAACTCAAGCTTCATCTTCGCGCTGGTGACAGCATCGACATCCTGGGCGAGCACGCCAAGCGCCATGCCCACGACGACGGTCTTGATCTGCTGATCCTTCGACTGCCCCACGCGCCGAACCTATCCGGCCTCGCCGACATCTGATCGAAGGAGGTGGCCGAGCCGCGTGCAGGGGCCATCGCATCAGGCATCACAGATTGTGACATCGAACGCGTCGCGTTCGGCACATGCCCAAGATCAGCGCTTGCTTACGCCCTGTCGAGTTCGCTTGCGCGTCTCTCGTTTGTGCGGGCGATTATTTCGTCGGTGACGGACGGAGTCTCGGGGTCGTCGGTGAGATGAATGAGCCGAAGGTCGAGTTCTGGCTGCTCGACTGTTCCTCCAGATGCATAGACCTTCATGAGGGGAATCGCGCCGATGTCCATCGCTGACTTGACCAACTCGTGGAAGATCGCTGACTGAGGTTCCGGGAGGTATCCCGCGATGGTGCGTTCGCGACCTACCAAGAGATCTGCTCGCACTGCGTGGACGATGAGTGGGTGGTGGGGTTCGGCGACGAGTAGGGCCATGAGCTCCCCGTCTTCGGCCTCCTCCCACTTGTTGAGAGCGTCCCGCACCTTCGCCTGGTACTCGCGTGTGCGACTAAGTTGCATGTCGTCGCCACCGGTGAGTCCCATCGCCTGAGTTGGGACGATAGGTGCGTACGCCCATTCACCGAAAGGTGCCATGGGCTCGCCCTGGAACTCGAACGCGTCGATCCGCGCGTCTATGCGATTGTCGTTCACAGGGGTGGTGTCCGTGGCGTGGGCTGCTGCGAAGGCGTCCCAGATCTCACTGGAGATCCGGCCGCGGACACCTACGGGGAACCCGTTGGCGAGTGCCCAGGTGCGCACGACACTGGGAGATGCCGCGCTCGTTGATCGTTCCGTCTTGCGCGAGGGCGTCCCGGCTGCGGTGCCAGCAGGTCGAGTTGGCGCGGTGGTCCGCGGGCGGTCTTCGGCGGGGGCTGCGGGCTGAAGGTGTGCGAGGAGGGTTTCGAAGGTGTCGGGGTGAACGATTCGCGTCCCGACTTCTCGGGCCTTGGCGAGTTTCGTGCCGTCCATGCTCCCGTCCGTGACGAGCATGGATGTGAGCCTGGACACGTTGTTCATGACGCGAACGCCGAGTTCGGTGGCGCGACGTTCCAATCGGTCCCGCTGCCGGTCGTCGCAACCGGTGAAGGCGACCTTGTCGCCAACTCGCAGAGGCACCCCGAAGCTCCAGTCATCGGGGAGAGGGCGTAGCCCAGCGCTCATTCTCGCGGCACGCGCCGAAGACGCGTGCGCGATCAACTCATTCACGGTTGCACGAGGCACGTCGAGCGCATCACACAGGGTATGCAGCTCCTCGCGCTCGTCTGCGGAGACGTGGCCGTCGTCGACCGCCTTATGGGCGAGCGCAAGGATGAATGCCCGGTGGGCCGCGCGGAGGTCGGAATCGGTGAGTCGGTAGACACCGATCAGCTCACCCAGATCGCCGGCTTCCTCGTCGCTGATTTCACCGTCTTCAAGCGCGTCGAGAAGGGTCTCGAGGTACGCAAGCGTGCCCTCCGGCGCACCCTCCTCCACAGCCTCGAGAAGACTGACAGCGGTCATCTGCCGCAGTAGAGGCGGATGCTTTGGTTTGGCAGGAGTGATCCTTTTCGGACGATCCCGCGAACTGTCGGACCGGTCAAACAAGGCTGTGTCGGGGGCGCGTGAGGGACCAGCAGGCCACGTGACGCCACGGGCTTCGTTGCGGAGCGCGATCAGCGCTTGGCTCTGACGGCGACCTGTCTGGGTGAGGTAGAAGCGAAGCAGCCCGGCCGTCGCACGTGCGTCGCCCAGCGCGGAGTGGGCATGCTCAAGAGGGACCCCCGCCGCCCAGCAACAATCGGCCAGCCGGCGCCGATCCAACTCGGGAAGATAGTCGCGACTGCCGTCCAGCGTGCAGAACGCCGGAAGCCACGGCGCATCCCAGCCCGCTCGTTGAAATTCCGCACGCAGGAACGCAAGGTCGAAGTTGGCGTTATGCGCCGCGATCGGCACGCCTGCGACGAAGGGAATCAGGTGCGGCGCGACGTCACGAAAGACAGGCGCACCGGCGACGTCGTTGTGGGTGATGCCGTGGATGTGGGTCGCACCGACAGGACCTTCCGGATTGAACCGCGTCGACCACTCATCGACAACCTGGCCCTCGCTGTCCACGCGGACCACCGCGAGCTCAACGATGCGGTCCTGGCGAGGCGAGAGCCCGGTCGTCTCCACATCGATAATCGCGAAATGCGGCACACCATTCTGCGGTGGATCCGCCAGCCGCGCGGGCGCGCTGGTAGTAGCCCCAGATGTCTCCCGCTTGCCGAACAACCAGTCGAACAACCCCATACGTCCTCATCCGATCTCAGTCCACTTCCGCCCCCAGACGGAGACCCAGAGTGAGTTCGGGCCTGCTCACATCCTGCCTGATGCCGGCGACGCTCCTCGTTATAGCCCGGGTGCTACGGCGCCGCGCGGAGACACGACTTACCGCCCGTCGCCGAATCGATGCGCGCAATTGCCTCGCTATCGCGCAATGCGCGTATGTGGATCGTTGGTCAGCGGACGGGCGGCAGCCGTTTCGGTTGGGTTTGCGACGGGCGCCAGGCTGTACAGTCCGATCTGTCAGGATCTCGGAAGCCGGACTAGCGAGTGACTGTGCTGGTTCAAGAAATGTCCGGGCACTTCTCCTCGAACGCTAGTGTCACACCTTTCGATTGAACGATCCCGGCCGTCAGAAGCTCGGACAGGATAGAACCATAGCCCTGACCGAGACTCCGATCGATCCAACCGGTGTTGCCAGCGTCGAGAATCGGTCTAGCCGAATCCATCACTTCGCCGTTGAGCTTAACGGTGTACTCAGTCGTGTTATAGATCTGCACTCGGAACATCACGTGGCTCGGCACATCGGAAAAGGTCACCGTATTGGCGTCGATCTTGCCAACGTAGCGGGTGCCGACGCCCGTTTCTAGCTCGAACAAGCGATCATCCATGATGGTCGTGACACGGTCGCATTTCACGCGATAGGTCATGACGAAATCCTCTGCGCTCCCCACCGTCGCCATTGCCGGAAGCGGCGGACCAATTGCAATGACTGCTGCGACAACGCCGATAGCGACCGCAACGAAGGTGCCCCGGTCCGTTGCTACTGCTCTGCGGCGCCAGCGGTCCAGTAGCGTCCAGGCAGTGATCGCAACAACAGCCCATATCAGGAGAAGGTTTATGCGCATCAGGGTCTGGCTCGACAGAAACGTGCTCTTGGTCGCGTCAATAAACAAAGGGGGCAATAGTACGGCTACGGCAGCCGCTGCCAGCAGACCCCAGCTGCTCCGCCACTGATGCCATGTACGCGCCGCCAAGAACAGAACGAAAGCGAGAAGAGCCTCGGCGCCAAGAACTGCGAAGAGAAGTTCGACGGTCGGGACGTTGTTCACCAGTAGAACGCACAGGAGCGGAAAGATAACGAGAATCGCGGCCATAAATATCCGCGCCGTCCTCCTGGCGTGCCGAAGTGCCTTCCCTTGCGCTGCACGGCTTTGGGGTGTGCCCGTCGAACTAGCTCCCGTCATAATCAGATCGTAACGTCGCGCGAGGACCGGTCGGTGCGGTCGATCCCGCCCTCCCACCGCATCCGAGACGATCGGTCGAGGCATCAGAGTCTTCGCGTCCCGGGTACTCCTGGGCGATGCCCGCAAGCACTCCCAGCTTGAGTTTCCGACTGAGTCTCAGCAGGCCAATCGCATTAGCGTTGGCTCTCTGACCAAACGTACGCAGCTGTCCCCCTATTGGGGCACAGCTGCGTACAGGGATCCCTATTCGCGCACCCCGCGCATGGGGGCGGTCGCGGGCGGCTGTTAGCCCGTTCCACTGCCATGCCAACCGCGCGTTCGCGACCGACCGGGAGCCACCCAATCCGCGCGCTGGACGAATGCGGATCACTGATTCCCGGTTATACATCGGGACCACATTGGCACCGCTGGAGGACCGCTGCCGGCGTAGCAAATTCCTGGAGACACATCGGAGTGAGTAGCCCGGCATGCAAGAGGAACTGGTCGACGCGGCACGAAATGCTTTAGATCCGGGTCGGGCGATCGCTCCGACGCCGAACGTCAAAATAGCCGAATACCGCTGCGAGGAAACCGAGACCCGCGCCCAGCAGGATCCCGCCGATTGTGTTGAGCCTACCGCCGGTAATCCGCTCACCCTCAATTGGAATGACTCGCTCCATCGTGGTGAAGGCCGCTGCATTCTCGGACTGTCCGACTACCGTTCGGGCCAAGCACGGTAGGGCATCCAACCGTTTCTCCTCGGACGTGGTGAAGCTGAACCAGGCGGAGTTGACGGGCGTATTGTTCAAATCCCCAACCGGCGCTTCCCAACTTGCTGACTGATCGGCGAAGATCGCGTATCGAGGACAACCCACCCTCGTCGCCTCCACATCGATCGCAGGTATCTGAACTCGTATCTGCCCGAACTCGCGGGCACGGGAGAACTGCGGCTCGATGTCGAAAACAGCCAGGTTGTGCTGACCTTCGACAGCCGTCGAGAGAGCCCTCGTGAGCGTTGCTGTTCCATCCGGTGCAAAGGTGACACCCCGTTTGAAGTTCTTTAGGAACGGACGCGCCTCAGGACCGAGCGTTACGGTCACTTCCACGAGCTCAGCGGCACCTACGACGTTGACTCTGAGTTCGTCCGTGTACGTAACGCCGCTTCCTTGGCTGACCCAGGGCACCCCGGAGAGATATGCAACTTGGGCAGACGTGTAATCGCCGTCGAGCGATACGGTAATGGGAGTCACAGCGCTGGCCGGCGATGCGGCCGGCCACGCTGGGACAGCCAGAACGCCCAAACCGACAAGGGTGAGCACGACAGCACATCCAAGCGAGAGCCAAGGGAACATTCTCGGTAGACGGTCTTGAGTTTCGAAGCCGTCTTTCGGGGCCGACGCTCCTACGTCCGATTGCAGAGACGCCCTCTCAACGGCTGTTGCTGTCGTGCCTTTGGCCCGCGGTCCGGTCGTCAAAGCAGAGTCGGTCCTGGAGCGGCTCATCGCAGTTAGGAGCACGACAGCGACCGCCGCCACAGCGGCAATCCACGACGTTGCTCTGACGTTCCGATCCGCTGACATGGCACTACGCTATGGGACTCATCCCGGTTCCTTCACCGCTGCCTCGCCCTTAGCACACGACGCCATATCCACTTGAACGGGTGCGACTCCCTCGCATTCGTTGCGGCGACGTCGAGCTTCGTGGGGCTCTTTTTGCTGCCAAGTGATTACGGGTGGACGGAGTTGTTCGATGAGTCGAGGCGCGCCACGAAGTTCGCGACGTCCTTCTCAAAGATCTTGCACTCGCGGGTCGCTCGGCCCGATATTGAGAGGAGTGTCCGTCGTCACATAGATGGCCAAGCTGCCTCCCAGGCTCGAATGAGCGGCGTATCGCGCGCTAGACAACCAGTCATCACTTGTCGCAATCTATCGGATGCGGCTCACATAGCTTTCGTGTGCGATGTCGGCATCTGGCGGCGGGCGCGCCTCGTCCCAGCGCGCATCGGTCCTCTGGCGTCGACTGCGCGTGCGCGGATCGATGACGGACGTCAAGGTTCGCTCAGAGGGCAGTGCTCGTTTAGCGATCCGACACGACGATTGCGATAACCCCAGAGCCTTCGAGTCGCCGCCGACATCTGTGAGATAAGGACGCGGTTCGCTGCCGTCGGCTACCGCAGAAGCTCGTCGCGTCGTTGACTCAGGGAGATCAGTTTCTGCTGCAGCGACGAGCGCTTCATCTCCATACTGCGAATCTTCGATTCGATCCGGTCGCGCGCTTCAGACTGTCTGCGGACAATGTCCCAGTAGTGCGGGTGAGTAAAGGACGGCTGGGGTCGCGTGCTTTGCTGCTGGAGTCGCGAGTATGAGCTTCGAATCGCGTCGTCGGTCCGCCAGATCGACTCGTTGGTGCGTCGAATCGCTTCCTCCACGTTCTGGATCTTCTCCCGTTTGCGCTGCTGCCACTCGGCTTGCTTGCGTTCTCGGTCACGGTTGATCGCGTCAAATAGCGCTTGCTTCGCCGACGCGAACTGCTCCTTGAGGCGCTGGTTGTCTTCCCTTCCTGCTGAGCCCGCCGCGAAGAACGCGTCTGAGAGCGCACGCGCCTGGTCGCGAGCGCTCTTGAAGTCCGACGTGCTTCCCAGCGCTCGCATCTGCGCGATCAGACTCTCCTTGGCGCTCTTGGCTTGAGCGGCCTCGCGGTCGCGCTTGTCTCGTTCCGCTTTCGACTTGGCAAACAGAGCATCCTTCGCTTTCGAGAAGTCACGCCACAGGCGATCCTCGTCATCTCGGGACGCTCGACCAGCCTTCTTCCACTCCTCGGTCAGAGCCCGCATCTGCTGGCTAGCCTCGCGGAGGTCGGACGAGTGAACGAGACCCATCGCGCGCGAGACAATCCGCTCCTTCGTGGCTTTCGCTTGAGCAGCGTCGCGGTCGCGCTTGTCTCGTTCCGCTTTCGACTTGGCAAACAGAGCATCCTTCGCTTTCGAGAAGTCACGCCACAGGCGATCCTCGTCATCTCGGGACGCTCGACCAGCCTTCTTCCACTCCTCGGTCAGAGCCCGCATCTGCTGGCTAGCCTCGCGCAGGTCGGACGAGTGAACGAGACCCATCGCGCGCGAGACAATCCGCTCCTTCGCAGCCTTGGCCTGACCCTGTGCATACTCGCGCTGCCGTCTCTCATCGTCACTCTTGGTTCTGAGTCGAGTCCTTGCGTCGTTGAACCGCTTCCAGAGACGATCCTCGACTTCGCGCGACGCTCGCGGAGCCGCCTTCCATTGGTCGCCGAGTTGCCGCATCTCCTGGCTCGCAGCACGGACGTCGCTCGACGTAGCAAGGTCCTCGGCACGCGAGACGATGCGCTCCTTCTCACGTTGCCCGATAGCTTCATTGCGCTCTCGTTCCTCACGGTGACGCGTCTGTGCATCACGGAATTGGCTCTGCGCCGCGTTGAAGGAATCCCAGTAGCCATCCTTCTCCGCGCGAGACTTCACCGGACCGACGTTCTTCATCTGTTCGCGTAGTTCGCGGAGCCGTGCGTTTGTCGATCGCCAGTCCGTCGACGACCCCAAGGCACGAGCCTCGCTCACGATCCTCTGGAACGCCGCGGCGTTCGCCTGCCAGTCGTCTTCTACGCCCGGGTATAGACGCGGCCCTCGGCGCATGTCGTGATGTCCCGGCTGGCCATCCTCGCGGCGTTCGTAATAGTGCGCATGGTCTTCGTCGACCGTCTTGCTGCTCACATGTCCGGGCGCGACGAACCCTTCTCGTGGACGAGATGAGGTCTTATGAGTCACCCGCTGCCCGTGTTCGTCGAATCCCCAGATCAGTTTTCCCGAAGCATCATTTACGTCAGCTGGATCGCGTTCCCCATTCCCCATGAGCAGATCGTGGCGACGAAAAGCGAAGTCGTCAACTGTTGCGTCACAGATGCGTACGTCCGCGCGACGCGATCATGTCGCGGCGTCCACCGTGGTCCTCCGATCCGTCGTGCACAACGGAATCGAGACGGCGGCCGGATAGGAGCTCACATGACGCACGGATGGGTCCCGTTCGCGGGCAATGCGCGTTTACGGATCCCCAGCGAGACCCGACGCGGGGTCCCGCGTGGCCTGCTAGACACTGTCACCGGACGCGGCTCACAGCACCGCCCTGGCCCCTTGCCGTCGCGGGAAGAGTGATACCCGGCGCCGGAGGCTCCACCCGCTCGTGGCACAGTTAAGGCACATTTACTCGCGACACGCCGTGTTTTCGAAGGCAGATTCATGCAACTGTGCCGCGAGCGCGGGAGCTGAGAACGGCGGAATTACGCGGCAAAACGGCCCATTCGTGCCTCAGAAAATGAGAGTTCGAATCCCCTATCCTCCGCTCCTGCGAACCCCTGTTTCCAAGGGATCGCGACTCAATGCCACTTCGGACGTAGCCGAAACGGCACAGGTCTCCGTGCGTCCGAAAGCCCGATGGGGCACCATGGGCGGCATGACTTCTCCGAGGGTGCCGTCTGGGACGACGGTGCTCGAGACAGACCGGCTGGTGCTGCGTCGGTGGTTGCCAGCCGACGCCGCCATGCAACGGCAGTTGTGGATGGAGCGTGACGCTCGTGTTCCCCCGCACCGCCGAATCTCATCCGACGGCCGCCCGAGCATCGAGGACCTTGAAGACCGGATCCGGCGTGACGACCGGTCAGCTTCCTTGGGCCTGCTGGCTGCCGTCCGCAAGGACAGCGGCGAGGCGATCGGCTACTGCGGTCTCATCGCGAACGTCCACGGCCAGGATGGCGAGCCCGAGCTCGCATACGAGTTCCTCCGCAAGGAGTGGGGACAGGGGCTGGCGACCGAGGCCGGGAGAGAGATCATCGCCTGGGCCGGGTCGCTCGGGTACACCCGACTGTGGGCGACGGTCCGTGAGTGGAACGCACCCTCGCGACGTGTCATGGCGAAGCTCGACTTCGTTCAGACATCGCGCGTCCAGTCCGATGCCGAGCACGGGGACTCGCTCTTCTACCGAAAGGACCTTGTCCTCGCGGGCTGAGCCCGTGCCGACGTGGCCCACACCATGTCCGCGGACGACGCGATGACGATCGCGCTCGGGCCTATCGCGGGTGAACGCGCATGGTGGTCTGTTTGGCCAGCGGACTCGTCATCGCGCGTGTTCCGTCTGACTGGGTCGCGGTCATGCTTCGGGAATCTCCCGTCCGTAGGTTTCGAGTGTGATCTGGTTGGGTTCGGGGCCGCGACGGATGCCGGTGTCGAGCGCGTCGATCGCTGCGAGTTCTGCCTCGGTGAGAGCGAAATCGAACACGGTGTAGTTCTCGCGGATGCGATCGGGTCGAACCGACTTGGGGATCGCGGAGCGGCCCTGCTGCAGGTGCCAACGCAGCATGACCTGCGCAGGCGTCTTGCCGTGAGCCGCCCCGATTCGGGCGATGGTGGGGTCCTGAAGGGCGTTGGCTCCGCCCTCGCGGTAGGCGGTGATCCCGCCGATCGGGGACCATGCCTGGGTGAGGATCCCTGCAGCGGCATCCGCGTCCTGCACGTCGCGCTGTGCGAAGTAGGGATGCACTTCGATCTGATTCACCGCGGGCACGACGCCGGAATGCTCGAGGAGCGCGGCGAGGTGATCGGACATGAAGTTGCTGACCCCGATCGCGCGGACGCGTCCGTCGGCGAGGAGTGTCTCGAGAGCCTTGTAGGCGTCGATCGTGAGGTCGAATCGGGAGGGGAGCGCCTGGTGCAGGATGAACAGGTCGAGGGTGTCGACGCCGAGCTTGCCGGCGCTTTTGTCGAACGCGTGCAGGGTCTGGTCGTACCCGAAGTCGCTGATCCAGACCTTGGTCTCGATGAACACGTCGCCACGGTCGAGCCCCGACCGTCGCAGGGCTTCGCCGACTTCGCGTTCGTTGCCGTACGCGGCGGCGGTGTCGATGTGCCGGTACCCGGCCTCCAGCGCGGTCTGCACCGCCCCGATGGTCTCGTCGGGCGGGGTTTGGAATACTCCGAAACCCAGGGCGGGCATCCGGATGCCGTTGTTGAGTGTCAGTTCCATGAAGATGCCTCCTGAGTGGTGATGGCGCCTGGCGGCACGGTGTCGTTCCCGGTCATCGTCCGACCATGGCCATGCCGGAGTCGTCGTAGCGGTTGCCGGCGACGCCCAGCCGGTCGATGATGGCGTTCAGGTCGGCGAGGTCGTCGGCGGACAGACCGACGCTCGTCGCGGCGGCGTTCTCGTCGATCCGCTCGCGCCGTCGGGTGCCGGGGATCGGGACCACGTAGGGGCGCTGAGCGAGCAGCCACGCGAGCGCGACCTGGCCGGGGGTGGCACCCCGGGTGGCGGAGAGGGCGGTGACATGGTCGATGAGCGCCTGGTTGGCGGCCAGATTCTCCGCCTCGAACCGCGGCACACGTGCGCGGATCTCGCCGGGCGCGAAGGTGGCATCCGGGGTTAGGGTGCCGGTGAAGAAGCCCTTCCCGAGAGGGCTGAACGGCACGAAGCCGATGCCGAGCTCGTCGCACGCTTGCAGAACACCGTTTTCGGGGTCGCGAGTCCAGAGCGAGTACTCGCTCTGCACCGCGGTCACCGGGAACACCGCGTGCGCGCGACGGATGGTGCCGGGACCGGCCTCGGACAGCCCGAAGTGCTTCACCTTGCCTGCCGCGACAAGCTCGCCGACCGCGCCGGCGACATCCTCGATCGGAACAGCAGGGTCCACCCGGTGCTGGTAGAAGAGATCGATCGCCTCCACCCCCAGCCGCCGCAGCGACGCGTCGGCGACGCGGCGGATCTGCTCGGGACGGGAGTCGGTGCCCCGCATCTGGCCGTCTGCGATGTCCCACCCGAACTTCGTGGCGACCACGACCTGGTCGCGGATCGGAGCGATCGCCTCCCCCACGAGCTCCTCGTTGACGTACGGGCCGTACACCTCCGCGGTGTCGATGAACGTCACACCCTGATCAACCGCGTATCGCAGCACGCCGATCATGTCGTCGCGGTCACCCGGGTTCGGACCGTACGACATCGACATGCCCATCGCGCCCAACCCGATCGCCGAGACCTGCAGCCCCTGACCCAGAGTCCTCGTATGCATCGCCCGTCCTCACTTTCCTGTCGGTGATCCCAGCCAACGCCATCCGCCTCCCGGATGACAGTGGGCGATGTGCCCGGTACCGCCAGTACCTCCCTCATCGGCCGGGGGCGGCGTACGGTCGAGGGCATGGACAACCGCAACGACGTGCGCGAGTTCCTGACCACACGTCGCGCGCGCATCACTCCCGACCAGGCCGGCCTCCCCGCCTTCGGCGGCAACCGCCGCGTCCCGGGACTCCGCCGCGAAGAAGTCTCCCTGCTGTCCGGAATGAGCGTCGACTACTACACCCGCCTCGAACGAGGCGATCTCTCCGGCGTCTCGGACAGCGTCCTGGACTCCCTGGCACGCGCCCTTCAACTCGACGACGCCGAGACCGCTCATCTGCACGATCTCGCCCGCGCCGCGAACGCCTCCCCCGTCACCCGGAAGCCGCGCAGCCGAGCCGGCGGCGATACGCTCCGGCCCAGTATCCAACGGCTCCTGGACGCGATCACCGAAGCCCCGGCGATCATCCGCAACAACTACTACGACTATGTCGCCGCCAATCGCCTCGGCCGCGCACTCTACGCGCCGGTGTTCGACGAACCCATCCCCAACAGCGCCCGGTTCGCATTCTTCAACCCCGCAGCGCAAGAGTTCTACCCCGACTGGGACAAGGTCGTCCAGGAGTTCGTCGCCACCATGCGCGGCGACGCCGGACGCAACCCCTACGACAAGCGCCTCACCGACCTCATCGGCGAGCTCTCCACCCGATCCCAGACCTTCCGCACCCTCTGGGCGGCGCACGACGTGCGCTATCACCGAACCGGCATCAAACGGATCCACCACCCCGTCGTCGGCGACCTCGATCTCACCTACGAAGCCTTCGAGCTCCCCGCCGACCCCGGACTGCAGCTGTCGACCTTCACGGCCGAACCCGGATCACCCTCCGACGACGCGCTCAAGATGCTCGCCAGCTGGGCCGCGACCACCGACCCGCCCGCACCCCGACATGACGTCACCGCCGAAGACACCGGAACGGCACCTGACCCGCGACCAGCGGAACCACGCGGGTAGCAGCGCCACCCCGCCCGGCATCCGACCAGCGCGATCCCCCGTTTCCATGGGGATCGCAACTCGGCTCAGCCCCCGTAACGCTCATCCGCCGCCCGGTGTTCGGTGAGCGCGGCCAGCCGAGCGACGCCGACCGGCTCTTCAGCCAGCAGCGGGACGATGGCTACCCGATCCTCCAGCTCACGGACGCGGGCGATCTGAGCGACCTCGTTCCGCGCACGGGTACGCAGGAACGCCGACTCCGGGTGCGCCGCGACGATCGAGTTGTTCACGACCCACGCCCACGGGTGGATCCCGGCGCGCTCCAGATCGTCCTGCAGATCGGCAGCCTCGAGGACGGGCGTCGTCTCGGCGAGCGTGACGAGGATCACTTTGGTCTGCGCCGGATCCTGGAGGCGCATAAGCGGCGTGGAGTAGGCCATGCTCGCCGCGCCCATCTGGCGCGCGATTTCGCGATGGTACGAGCCTGCGGCATCCAGCAGCAGCAGCGTGTGCCCCGTCGGCGCGGTGTCCATGACGACGAAGGTGCGCCGGGAGTCGTGGACGGCGCGCGAGAACTGCTGGAAGACGGCGACCTCGGCGGTGCACGGCGACATGAGGTCCTCAGCCAGGGCTGCGCGGCCTTCCTCGTCGAGGTCCTTGCCCTTGGCGGCCATCACCCGGGCGCGGTACTGCTCGAGCGCGGTGTCGGGGTCGATCCGCGCCACCGTGAGTCGGTCGACGGCTCCACCCAGCGTCTCGGTGAGATGGGCCGCCGGATCCGTCGTGGTCAGGAGCACGTCGTGCCCTCGCGCGGCAAGGGCGAGCGCGACGGCGGCGGCGATCGTCGTCTTCCCCACACCGCCCTTGCCCATGCACATCACGAGCCCGTGCCCGTCGCGCTCGATCTCGTCGACGAGCGTCACCAGCGGAGCATCCGGCACGTCTTCGCTCCCGTGCTCCGCGTCCCCGGCACTGCTCAGCGAGGACCCCGGCTCGAAGAAGGCGCGAACCGCGTCGATCCCGACGACGTTGCCGGCTTTGAGCTCCAGCACGTCCCGCGGCAGATCGGCGATTGCGGCGGGCATCGCCGCCATCGCGACGGTCTCGCGACGGCGTACCGCGGCGGCGATCGGCTCCTCGCCAGCACGTGCGGGGAGGACCCCGTTGACGACGACGAAACCGCCGGTCATACCGATCGCGGTCAATTCAGAGAAGGTGCGCGCGATCTCGGTGAGCGCCGAGGCCTGGGGACGGGTGACGAGGATCAACCGCGTGCGAGCCGCGTCGGTGAGCGCCGCCACCGCCGCGGCGTACGTGGCGCGGTGCTTGTCGAGACCCGAGAGCGGCCCGAGACATGAGGCGTCCCCGCCGCCGGCGAGGAACTCGGTCCACGATCCCGGAAGCTGCAGGAGCCGGATCGTATGCCCGGTCGGAGCGGTGTCGAAGATGATGTGGTCGTACTCGCCGTACGCCGCGTCGTCGGTCAGGAGCTGGGTGAACTCGTCGAACGATGCGATCTCGGTGGTGCACGACCCCGACAGACTCTCGGTGATGCCCGCGATCTCCGTCTCGGGCAGCAGCCCCCGGACCGGACCGATGATGCGCTCGCGATAGGCCTCGACCGCCTGCTCGGGATCGATCTCCAGGGCGGACAAGCCTTCGACCGAGGGGATCGCCGTCACGGCGTTGCCGGTCGCGATGCCGAAGACCTGGCCGATATTGGATGCGGGGTCGGTGCTGACGAGCAGGATCCGTCGTCCACGGGTCGCCAGCCGGACCGCCGACGCGCAGGCCACCGAGGTCTTGCCGACGCCGCCCTTGCCTGTGAAGAAGAGAAATCGGGGTACATTCTCGAGGAAGTTCATCTCATGGCCATCCTCTCCTCCCCACCGCCGGCCGGCCAGGCCGAACGTCCCTCGTCGCGCACCTCGGGACGAGATGACGCACGCCCGGCGACCGTCGGGCGGACAGGCGGCGCTCGATGATCCAGGTTCTGCGAAATCCGACGTATCGCGCGCTGTTCAGCGCTCAGGTGATCGCCTTGGTCGGCACGGGTCTGTTGACGGTGGCTCTGGGGCTGCTCGCGTTCGATCTCGCGGGGGATGCGGCGGGCTTGGTGCTCGGGACGGCGCTGACGATCAAGATGGTCGCGTACGTCGGCGTCGCGCCCCTGGTGGCGGCGCTGGTGGATCGTCTGCCGAAGAAGGCGGTGCTCATCGGCGCCGACCTGATCCGGCTGGCCATCGCCGCGATCCTGCCGTTCGTGTCGGAGACCTGGCAGATCTACGCCCTCGTCTTCGTGCTGCAGTCCGCGTCGGCGACGTTCACGCCCGCGTTCCAGTCCCTGATCCCCAGCGTCCTGCCGGAGCCGAACGACTACACCCGGGCCCTCGCCCTGTCGCGCCTGGCCTACGACCTCGAGGCGCTGCTGTCCCCCGTCATCGCGGCGGCGCTGCTGACGCTCATCAGCTACAGCAACCTGTTCATCGGCACCGCCCTCGGCTTCGCCGGCTCCGCCCTCCTCGTGCTGATCGCCCGGCTCCCTCCCCGATCCTCGGATGCCGCGACGTCGACGTTCTGGCAACGCCTGCCCGTCGGCGCGAAGGTCTTCGCCCGCACTCCGAGCCTGCGGTTCGTGCTGTTCACCAACATCGTCGTCGCCGCAGCGACCGCGCTCGTCCTGGTCAACTCGGTCGTCTACGCCAAGAGCGTGCTCGACCTCGACGACGCGGCGGTCGCGGTGACCCTCGGCGCGTACGGCGTGGGCTCCCTGCTGATCGCCGTGAACATTCCCCGGCTGGTCGAACGGTTCGGCGTCACCCGCACCATGACCGCCGGGGTCGTCGTCGTGATGACCGGGCTCGGTCTCGCCATCGGCGTGACGGTCTTCACAGTCGCCAGCGGCGTCGGGTGGTGGATGGTGCTTCTCACCTGGGCGGCCCTGGGCGCGGGCACCTCGCTCATCAACACCCCCACCTCCCGGCTGCTGGCCGATGCCTCCACACCCGCGAACCGCAACCTCGTCTACACCGCGCAGTTCGCGGCATCCCATGCCTGCTTCCTGATCACGTACCCGCTCGCAGGATGGATCGGCGCGATCAGCCTTACCGCCGCGGTGGGCGTCCTCGCCGCGGTCGCCGCCGCCGGGGCTGTCGGCGCCGCATTCGTCAGTCGAGGTGAGCGCGCAGCGCCTCGAATCCGGTGAGCTCCACGGGGGCGCCGAGAAGTCGCAGGTGGTCCTGCCGCCGCTCCTCCCATCGCTCCCGCGTCAGCAGGAAGCGCTGCTGCCTCACGGCGGTGCCTTCCCGATGTCGTCCGTTGGTGCGAGGCTCCCCACGGATGGGCGATCGGCGGGAGGCGCGATGCGGGGAGAGGCGACCGTGCTGCACGCGGATCTCGACGCCTTCTACGCGTCCGTGGAACAGCGCGATGCCCCCGAGCTGCGGGGGCGTCCGGTGATCGTCGGCGGCGGGGTCGTCCTGGCGGCCAGTTACGAGGCGAAGGCCCGCGGAGTGCGGACGGCGATGGGCGGGCGGCAGGCGCGCGAGCTGTGTCCGGATGCCTTCGTCGTGCCTCCACGCATGGAGGCGTACTCGGCCGCGAGCCGCGATGTGTTCGCGATCTTCCGCGATACGACGCCGCTCGTGGAGGGCCTCTCGATCGATGAGGCGTTCCTCGAGGTCGGGGGTCTCCGCCGCATCTCAGGCACCCCCGAGCAGATCGCGGTGCGACTGCGCGAGCGGGTGCGCGACGAAGTGGGGCTGGCGATCTCGGTCGGCGTCGCTCGAACCAAGTTCCTCGCGAAGGTGGCCAGCGCGGTCAGCAAGCCCGATGGGCTGCTGGTCGTGGAGCCCGATCGCGAGGAGGCATTCCTCTTGCCGTTGCCGGTCGAGCGCCTCTGGGGCGTCGGTGCGGTGACGGCCGAGAAGCTGCATCGGCTCGGCATCCGCACCGTCGGTCAGCTGTCGGAGCTCGAGGAGGCCGCCGCAGAACGGCTGCTGGGCAAAGCGACCGGCGCGCACCTGCACGCCCTCGCCCGTCTGCGGGATCCGAGGCCCGTCGACGGCACACGGCGTCGCGGCTCCATCGGCTCGCAACGCGCTCTCGGCAGCCGGCCCCGTTCCGAGGATGAGCTGGACGTGATCCTGACGCAGCTCGTCGATCGCCTGGGCCGGCGCCTGCGCGAGCACGACCGGGTGTGCCGCACGGTCGTGCTGCGCCTGCGCTTCGGCGATTTCACCAAGGCCACCCGGTCGCACTCGATCCGGGCCGCTTCCGACCGCACGTCGGTGCTGCTCGCGGTCGCACGGCGTCTGCTCGACGGCGCCCGGGACGAGATAGCGCAACGAGGCATCACCCTCATCGGGGTCTCGTTCTCGCAACTCGGCCGTGCCGACAGCATGCAGCCCGAGCTTCCGATCGACTGGGACGAGGGCGTGCGCCTCGACACCGTCCTCGATGCGGTCCGCGATCGCTTCGGACCGGCGTCGGTCGCGCGCGCCACGCAGCTCGGCCGCGATCCGGGGTGGTCGACTCCCCTCTTGCCCGAGCACGAGTGACGCGTGGTCGGTATCGACCGGGGCGACCCCCGCCGGCGGCATCCGGTGGTTGACTGAGCGCATGACCCCCGACCCGCCCTCCGCTGCCGTGGCCACGATCGTCGCGGCCGACGCCGTCGACAAGCTCGATGCGCTCGCCGTCATCTCGCGGACTCTCGGGGCGCCCGTCCGGGGTGGCGGAACAGCCAGTCCGACCATCGCCGTCGCCGACGGCCTCTGGATCCAGATCGACATTCCGAAGTTCGGCGAGCCGCCGCCTCTCGCGATCGACGTGCACGCCGTCGCCGGTCTCGCCGCAGCCCGGCGGGAAGCGATCGAGCTGATGCGACGTCTCGCCGACGCGACCGACTGGACGCTCACTCCAGCCTTTCCCCACGAGCCCGCCGAAGCCGCGACCTTCGAACGACCTACTGAACCGAGGTAATAGTGAAGTAGGGTAACAGTATGCCCGAACCGCTCCTCCTCGATCGACTGCTTCTCGTCAGTGAGCTGTTCCAGCGCGACATGGCTCGCGCCTTCGCCGGCACGCCCCTGTCGCCCGCCCGAATGGCCGTGCTCTGGACGCTCCATCACGACGGCCCGAGCACGCAGCAGGCACTGGCGTCCGCACTGGGGGTGTCGCCGCGCAACATCACTGGACTCGTCGACGCCCTTGAGGAATCCGGGCACGTGAATCGGGTGTCACACCCCACCGACCGCCGCGCGCATCTCGTGGAGCTCACCGAGGCCGGAACCGAACTGATGCGGACCACCGCGCGCGAGCACGCGCACCTCAGCGCGGCACTGTCCGCGGCCGTCGATCCGGCAGATCGCGAGACCCTGGACCGCGCACTCGACGCGGTCACCGCACGCCTGCGACAGCTGATCGAGGAGCAGCGCGAGGAGGTGCCGCATGACCCGCACCGCTGACAGCCAGGACCTCGCACCGAACCACACTCGCCGGCTTCTGTCCTTCGCACGCAGAGCTCTGGCGGTGGAGCTGCGCATCTACGCGAGCATCGGCCGGGCGATCGCGCGGCGGCCGGCGATCGCGCCGGGCGCGATGGGGTACTCCTACCACCGCCCCGTGCAGACCATCCTCATCATCTTCATCGTGCTGTCTGCGGTCGAGATCCCCATCATCGACCTCATCGTCCACCGGTGGCCGACCGTGCGCATCGCCTTCCTCATCCTGGGGATCTGGGGGCTCACGTGGATGGTGGGACTGCTGTGCGGCCAGATCGTACGCCCGCACACCGTCGGCCCCGCCGGGATCAGCGTGCGCGAGGGCCTCGAGCTCGACATTCCCCTGACCTGGGATCAGATCGCATCGGTATCGCGCTCACTCCGCGTCGACGAACCGAGATCGCCGCGCGTGACGCAAACCGCGAGCGGCCGCGAGCTCGCCGTGAGGATGCAGGACGAGACCAATATCGAGATCGAGCTCGAGCTCCCGACGCTCGTGCGCCTTCCCGGCCTCCACCCCAAGGGCGGGACGCACGAGGTCGACAGGGTCCGCATCTGGGCCGACGATCCGGATGCGTTCCTCGACGGCGTCCGGGCGCACATCCCCTGACCGCGACTCGACGGCCGGCCACTAGACGCATTCAGTGGAATAGACCTCGCCGGCGTACCGTTGGCACCACTATGCAGCGATTCGGAACACTCTCCTTCGGTCACTACGGCCCCCTCGGCGGAGGCCGCCAGCTCACGGCGCAGGACTCCATGCTGCAGGCCATCGACCTCGCGCAGGGCATGGACGATCTCGGCGTGGACGGCATCTCGTTCCGCGTCCACCACTTCGCCCGCCAGCAGTCCTCCCCCATGCCCCTGCTCGCAGCCATCGCCGCGCGCACCGAGCGCATCGAGGTCGGCACCGGCGTGATCGACATGCGCTACGAGAACCCGCTCTACCTGGCCGAAGAAGCAGCATCCGTCGATCTCATCTCCGGCGGACGACTCGCGCTCGGCGTGAGCCGCGGCTCACCCGAGACGGTGGTGCGCGGCTACGAGGCCTTCGGATACACGGGATCGCAGGACCCCCGCGGCGCCGACCTCGCCCGCGACCACTTCTCCCTCTTCCTGCGCGCGATCGACGGCGAGGGTCTGGCCGAGCGCGACGCGACGAGCCCCTTCGGCGGCGGCACGGGGATGCAGCGGGTCGAACCGCACTCCCCCGGCCTCCGCTCACGCGTGTGGTGGGGCGCCGGCAACCGCGACTCCGCCGAGTGGGCGGGGCGAACCGGTGTGAACCTGATGTCGTCGACGCTGCTGACCGAGGCGGACGGCAGGCCGTTCGACGAGCTGCAGGCGCAGCAGATCGATGCCTTCCGCGCGGCATGGACGGATGCCGGACACCCCGGCACTCCGCGGGTGTCGGTGAGCCGCTCGATCTTCCCGATCACCACCGCCGAGGATGCGATGTACTTCGGCGGGCGGCAGGACGGCGACCAGATCGGCGTCATCGACGGCATGCGCTCGACATTCGGCAAGACGTACGCCGGCGAGCCCGACGAGCTCGTCGAGCAGCTGCGCCAGGATGCCGCCGTGCAGAGCGCGGACACCCTTCTGCTGACGATCCCGAGCCAGTTGGGCGTCGCGTTCAACCTGCGGCTGGTCGAGTCCTTCGCACGCTTCGTCGCCCCCGCGCTCGGCTGGCAGGGCACTCGCGTCTGAGTGCCCTGCCGAGAGGCGCCGAGCTGTCAGTCCACCGGATGGCCGGCCGCGAACATGTCCTGCGGATCCCACGCGGACTTGAGTTCGCGCAGGCGCCCGCCCGCATCACCGAAGGCGAGCTCGCGGCTCACCCCGCCGTCGATGAACGTCAGAGCGAGCGACGGCGAATGCCACGCGGCGGTTGCCGCCACGACCCCGCGGACGGCGGCGAGCGCGCCGACGGCGAACTCCGCGCCGGGCACCATGGCGATGCCCACGACGAGATAGTCGCCGTCGAGCGCGCCGACCGCCCCGGCATCCGCGGGTCGACGAGAGGCGGCGCCCCCCACGTGCCGCAGTTCCGCGATGAACAGCCCCGGCGCACGACACGCCCCGAGGAACGCCTCGACCGCGTCGTCGGGCAGTGACGCGAGCATCGCCCCCTCCGAGAAGGCCGGCGCCGGCTCAGGCGGATCCATGTGCATCATCACCAGCTGCGCGGACGGGATCCGCGCGAACGTGTCCATCTCGGGCTCGAAGGCCCTCATGGGCGCCAGCAGGGCGTCGGCAGCGGCATCCGGCTCGAGGAAGGCGCCGTCGAGGACGACGAGGCTGCGACCGGACAGGAACGGGGGAAGCTCCGGCATCGGGGGGAAGTGCATGACGCGCATCGAGGTCGACACGCTCTCGGGGAGAGTGCGCGTCCACGCTGCCCACGCGGGGACGACCTCGGCCGCGCGCGAGGCGTCCCACAGCAGCATTCCCGCGAACACATCCGCGTAGGGCAGCAGGTCGATCTCGAGCGAGACGACGACGCCGAACGCCCCGGAGCCGCCGCGCACCGCCCAGAAGAGGTCGGCGTTCTCGTCGTCGGAGGCGCGCACGATGCGCCCGTCGGCGGTCACGATCTGAACGGCGCGCACGTGGTTCACCGCCAATCCGTGGGTGCGCGCATAGAACGACAGCCCGCCGCTCAGCGCGTACCCGACGACGCCGACGTCGCCGGCGCTGCCGTGCATGGCGGTCAGCCCATGCGGGGCGGCGGCCTCGACGACGTCGTTCCAGTGCGACCCTCCGAGCACGAGCGCCCGTCGGGTCTGCGGCGAGACGGTGACACCGCGCAGCCGCGACAGCGACACCAGCACGGTGTCGGCGAGATCGGTGTCGGCGAGGGCCCCGGCACCGTGGCCGGTGGCCTGCGGTGCGACGCGGAGTCCGGCTGCGGCCGCCGCGCGCACGACATGGACGACGTCCTCCGCCGACTCCGGAAGAGCCACCGCCGCCGGGCGCTGGTCGATCGCGAGGTTCCACGGTCGGCGAGCGGAATCGTAGGCGTCGTCGCCGGGGAGGACGATGCGCTCGCCCAGCGCAGCGCGCAGGTCGGTGACGACGGGAAGGGCGGTCTCGTGAATGGTCATGGGGTGTTCCTCTCGGGTCGCACAGGGTGAGTGCGCGCTCAGTCTGCGCCGAGCACCGGCACCGCCTCCATCCCAGATGGGAGGGGATTTCGCTCCCCCCAGATACCTGGGATGGCGCAGCGTCGTCCACAGGAGCACACTGTGTGCATGCCGACCGCACTGGGGATCGGGCGCGCGCGCAGCGACATCGATGTGATGTCGCGGGCCGGCCTGCCGCTTCACGAGTTCATGGACGAGGCCACGGCCGCCGTGGGCCGCGTCGTCCCGATGGCCGCGGCGTGCCTGTCGACGCTCGACCCGGCCACCTCGATGGTGTCGAGCACGCGCAAGATGGGTGATCTCGACGGCAGGAACGAGGACGATCTCACCTGGGCGCGCATCGAGTACGGCACGCCCGACCCGACGGCGATCGAGGCCATGGTGCGCACGGGGGTCGACGCGATCGGAGTCCGGGCAGCCCTGGGCGATCACCTGGAGCAGTCGGTCCGTATGAGCGAACTGCTCGTCCCTCGATTCGGCTATCACGACGAAGCCCGGGTGGTCTTCCGTGATCGACACGGCGCGTGGGGCGCGATCGCGATCTTCCGCGGCTCCGAGGACGCCGCGTTCTCGAACGATGAAGTCGCCTTCCTCGCCGACGTGGCCCCGTCGTTCACCCGCGGCATCCGCGCGGGACTTCTCGCGCAGCTGCGGCGCGCCGACGCTCCCGGCGACGTCGGCCCCGCGGTGATCATCGTCGACGCCGCCGGCTCGGTGCTGCAGACCAGCGCGGGCGCGAGCGCGCAGCTGGCCCGCATGGCGGACGTGCCGAACACCGGAGACCCGCTCACCATCGTCTACGCGCTCGTCCACGCGGCGCACCGCTTCGCCCGCGGCGACATCGATCGGATGCCGCGGGTGAGGGTGCGCACGACCGACGGCGTGTGGCTCGTGCTCCACGCCTCGCCGCTCTCGGGAGTGCTCGATCGGGCCGGTGACGTGGTGGTGACGATCGAGGAGGCCCGCCCGCAAGAGGTCATCGGCCTCGTCGCGGACGCGTTCGGGCTCACCGCGCGCGAGCGCGACGTCACCGGCATGGTGCTGCGCGGCGCCGACACGAAAGAGATCGCCGCCTCGATGCACGTTTCGCCCTACACGGTGCAGGACCATCTGAAGTCGATCTTCGACAAGGCCGGCGTCGCGAGTCGGCGGGAGCTGGTCTCGCGCGTCTACTTCGATCAGTACGTCCCGCGGTGGGGCGACGCCGTGGCCGCCGACGGCTGGTACGCCCGAACTGCGTCCTGAGCCGGGCGGAGGCACGGCCGTTAGACTGGGCACCCCCTATCGCGAAGGAATCCCCCCGTGAACCGCCGCAGCCATTCCGGGTCGTCGTCCGACGACCCGGGACATAGTCGCCCTTTCACTGAACACCCCGCCTCGCAGGCGGTGACCCCATGGTGACCGCCGTTCTGCTCCTCCTCGTCGGCCTCCTCGTCATCGCGCTGATCATCGCCGCGAACGGCTACTTCGTCGCACAGGAGTTCGCCTACATGTCGGTGGACCGCTCACGGCTGCGGTCTCGCGCCGACGGCGGCGACCGCGCCGCACAGCGCGCGCTGGCGGTGACGAAGCGGACGTCGTTCATGCTGTCGGGCGCCCAGCTCGGGATCACCGTGACCGGTCTGCTCGTCGGCTATGTGGCCGAGCCGCTCGTCGGCGAGGCCCTCGGCGTCCTGCTCGGAGGCGTGGGAGTCCCCGCCGCCATCAGCGTGACGGTGGGCACGGTGCTCGCCCTGGCCGTGGCGACGATCGTGCAGATGATCTTCGGGGAGCTCTTCCCCAAGAACCTGGCGATCGCAGCCCCCGAGCCGCTCGCGCGATGGCTGGCCCGCTCCACCCTCATCTACCTCGCCGCGCTGGGGTGGCTGATCGTCATCTTCGACAAGTCCTCCAACGCCCTCCTGCGGCTCATCCACGTCGAGCCGGTCCACGACGTCGACAGCAGCGCGACGGCGAAGGACCTGGAGCGCATCATCGAGGACTCCCGCCAGAGCGGCGATCTGCCCGAGGAGCTGTCGATCATGCTCGACCGGATCCTCGACTTCCCGGATCGCGACGTGGAGCACGCCATGGTGCCGCGCGCGTGGATCGACGCCGTCCGGCCCGATCTGTCGCTCGCCGACGCGAAGGTCCTGATGGCGCAGGCCCATTCGCGGTACCCGGTGATCGGCGAGAACGACCAGGCGGTCGGGGTCATCCACCTGACCGACCTGCTCGACACCGCCCTGCCCGAACAGGCACCGGTCCGGCAGATCATGCGGGAACCGCTCGTCCTTCCCGCGCTCATGCCGCTGCCGGTCGCGCTCGAGGAGCTGCTGGCCACGCGCAATGAGATGGCGTGCGTCATCGACGAGTACGGCGGCTTCGCCGGCATCCTCACCGTCGAAGACATCGCAGAAGAGCTGGTCGGAGAGATCACAGACGAGCACGACAGCGACAACTTCACCGGCATCGATGTGCACGGCGACGACACCTGGACGATCGACGGTGACGTGCACCTCGACGAGGTCGAGCGCGCGATCGGCCACGATCTGCCGCGCGGGGACTACGAGACCGTCGCGGGGCTGCTCATCGCCGAACGCGGGGACTTCCCCAAGCCGGGCGACCGCATCACCATCGCGCTCCCGGTGGCCGCCGCCGAGATCATCGACGACGACCCGATGATCACGCTCGTCGGCGTCGACGTCCGCGAGGTCGACCGGCACGTCCCGAGCCTGATCGACGTGTCGCTGCGGAGGCAGTCCGCGGCCGCCACGGAGGACGAGGACATCGAGGCACCAGAAGTCCACGAGACGCTCGACGAGGAAGGGGGCGAGCGATGAGCCCCGTCGTCGTGACGGTCGTCACCGCCGCGCTCATCGTCCTGAGCGCGTTCTTCGTCGTCATCGAGTTCGCCCTGCTCGGGGCACGACGGCACCGACTCGAGGAGCAGGCCGAGCGGAGCGCGTCAGCTCGCGCAGCCGTCCGCGGCATGAACGAGCTGACCGTCATGCTCGCCGGCGCGCAGCTGGGCATCACCGCGTGCACCTTCGCGCTCGGCGCCGTGACCAAGCCCGCGGTGGACGCGTGGCTGGGACCGGTGTTCGCCGGGTGGGGAGCTCCCGAGTGGCTCGCCGGCGGCGCGGCGTTCGCCCTGTCGCTGCTGTTCGTCACCTTCCTGCACCTCGTCGTCGGCGAGATGGCGCCCAAGTCCTGGGCCATCGCGCACCCCGAACTCGCGGCGCGCATCATCGGCCTGCCGGCACGCGCGTTCATCTGGCCGTTCCGCCCGCTGCTGCTGTGGATCAACCACATCGCGAACCGTCTCGTCGCGCGCGTCGGGATCGAACCGGTCGAACGTGCCGCGGCGGGCGGGCACGACGCCGACACGCTGCGGCACCTGGTGGAGTACTCCACCGAGGTCGGAGTGCTGGAGCCCGAGATCACCTCGCACATCTCGCACGCGATCGAGCTCCAGACGCTCACCGTGGCCGACATCGTCCGTCCGGATGCCGCCCCCACGGCCGTGGGCACGGACGCCACGCTCGCCGATGTACGCCAGGCCGCCGCGCGGACGAAGCACCTGCGCATCCTCGTCCTGGCGGGCGCGGATGAGCGGCCGGGCGTCGTGCACGTGCGCGACACCCTGCTCGAACCCGCGGACGCTCTGGTCGGCACACACCGCCGGGACGCGCACATCGTCCGCCCCGACGCCCCCGTGCACGAGGTGCTCCGCGACATGCGGGAGCGCGGCATGCAGCTGGCCGTCGTGATGGACGACGGCCGCATGACGGGTGTGGTCACGATCGCCGACATCATCGCGCGCGTCCTCCCCCGCCAGAGCACGGCCGCCTGAGGCGGCCGGTCAGCGGGAGAAGGTCCTCGCCACCGCATCCCACCACCGGGATGCGGTGGCGCGGTGCGCGTCGAAACGCTCCGCGGCGCGGGCCGAGACCGTCTCTCGCGACCCGGCGGCCCGAGACAGCGCACCCGCGGCGGCGCCCGCGTCCGCCAGGTCGTCGAGGTCCAGCACGGTGTCCTGACCCCAATGGCCGAGTGCGCCGCCGAGCTTGATGCGGGTGTAGTCGTCTGCGGCGAGCGCGACGATCGGCACGCCGGCCGGCGCGGCGAACACCGCGGGGTGATAGCGGCCGGTCACCAGAAGCCGCGCGCTGCGGGCGAGCGCGGCGGCACCGAGCGAGTCGCCGGTCGGCTCCACGCGACTGGGCTCGCTCATGCGGGCGCGGATGCGTTCGTGAAGCGCCGTGTCTCCGGACGGCTCCGCCGCGGATCCGAGCGGACCGAAGTGCGCGTGGAAGACGACCGGGCCGACGTCGCGGACGGCGCGGTCGAGGACGGCGGCGATGCGCTGCTCCACCTCGTCGGCGGGGCGGTGGGCGAACCACCCCGACAGACTCACCAGGACCGAGCCCGCGGCATCCGTCGACCGGCTCGGCCATCCCAGGAACGACGCATCGTCGACGGTCACGACCGCCTCGGCCCCCCAGGCGCGGACCAGCGCCGCCGAGTCCGACTCGCGCGTGCTCGTGAGCGCGGCGGTCCGGACGAGCTCGGCGACGCGCGCGGCGTCGGCGGGTTCGAGGTCGGGACCGAAGGTCTGCCCGCTGACGACGACGGGAAGGCCCCGCGCACGTGCCATCGCCGCGAGGGTGGAACGCTCGTAGATGTGCACCGGCCAGCGCGAGGCGAGGTTTCCGCCGCCGGCGTTGAGCAGACCGGATGCCGCGTCGAGCTCGCCGAGCACGCCGCGCGCCGGATCGTCGTCGGCGAGGTCTGCTTCGCCGCCCGCCGCGGCAACGAGTCGTGCTGCGCGGCGCTCGGCGGCGTCGCGATCGAGCCCGACGAAGCCCAGCCGCGGCACGGTGCGCACGCCGTAGCGTGCGGCTGACTCCTCCGGCGCCGACGACACCCCGACGACGTCGACGCCGCGCGCGGCAAGCTCGTCGCGCGCCGCCTCGAACATCGCCTCGTCGCCGATGTGCATCATGTCCGACACCACGCCGATGTCGCCGATCGCCAGCACGGCCATCGCCACTCCCTCTCGCCTCGCCGCGGCAAGTCACCTCGCGGTCGGAGCGACCGTGAGGATGCCGGGGGTTTTGTCAACCGTATGCTCCCGGCCACCCACCGCTACTACGATCGCATCTGCTCGCATGCGGCGAGACCGCGTGCGGAAGGGACCGGCCATGGGGATTCAGACGGCGATGGATCGGGTCGTGGAGGCCCCGTCGATCATCGAGGCTCTGCGCGCCGCGGACGACCTGGCCTTCGAAGCAGGACGCGACCCGAGCGTCCGCACCCTCCGCGTCCTCTCGGCCGCCCTCGGCGGCGCCGACGACATCGCCGCGCTCGCGTCGGTGCACGCGCTCGCCGAGATGCACGACGAAGAGGCGGGGCGGCTCCTGGTCTCGCTGATGTCGGACCACCGCGCGTTCGTCCGCGAGCACGCCGCCTGGTCACTGGCCCAGGGGCTTCCCCGGACTGCCGCCGTCGCCCGACTCATCGGCATGGTCGCCGCCGGCGGATTCTCGGGGATGCTGGCGCAGCACACCCTCGAGAAGTGGTCGGCCGGCGCAGGAGAACTGCTCGCCGTGGCCCTCGAAGCCGCCCTCAGTGGGCATCGCGAGACCGGGGCGCGCAGCCGTCTCGTCGAGACCTTGGGCCTGGTCCGTCAAACGCTCGCGACCCGCCCGCTGCGCCGCATCGCGCTCGACGACACGGAGCCGATCCGCGTCCGCGAGGCGGCGATCGCCGCGCTGGGCCAGCGCGAGGCGAACGCCGGAATCGTCGCGGACCTCGAGGACCTCCTGGCCACCGGCGGCCCCGTCGGGGACGTCGCCCGGCTCGCTCTGATCGACCTCGAGCCGCCGCACGCGACGGGCACCGTGCGGGGCGGGCTCACCGTCGCCCAGCTGTTCCTGCACGCGGACATCGACCCCACCCTGTCGTCGGCCGGCGCCGGCGACAACGGCGGGATCGCGACGCTCCTCGTTCGGCTGGGCAACGCCCTGGCCGTGCCGTCCGGTGAGACGGCTCCGTCGAGCGACGAGTCACCCGCCGTCGAGCGCGTGCTCACCATGTCCCGGGGGTCGGTCGCGCAGGCGAGCATCGATCTGCTCGACGTGGCCGGGACCGCGTCGGGGCACGTCTACGGGCACGTGCCGCTCGGAGACCAGCCGACGCCGTCGGCCGCGGCGTGGCCGCTGCGGGTGACGGCGCGTCGCGGCATCCGTCGTCTTCTGCGCGCCGCCGGGCAGGTGGACGTCCTCCACCTGCGGATGGCCGATGTCGGCAGCCTCGCTGCGGCCGACGTCGCGCGCGAGCTCGGCATCCCGACCGTGTTCACCGTCGCCCCCGATCCCCACAGCGTCATCCAGTCGATGGACCGTTCGGGGGCGCTCACCCGCGAGGGCTTCGGCGCGGCCGACCTCAAAGAGCACTTCTGGTTCCGCATCCGACTGGTGCAGAGCCTCGCCGGATCGGCCTCGCACACCGTCCTCTTCCCCCGCCCCGACCTGGCCCGCGACATGCGGGAGCTCGTCGGCATCGACATCGGCTCGCACCAGGAGCGCCACACGGTCGTGGCCGAGGGGGTCGACCTCGAGGTCGTCGATCGCTCGGTCGCGCAGGCGCAGCGCGCGATCGCCGGCGACATGCCCGCGCAGGACGGCTTCGCAGACCTCGCGGCGCTGCTCGACCAGCTGGACCCCGCGCGACGCGAACTGCCCCTGATCGTCTCGGTCGGCCGCCTGCACCGTGTGAAGGGCATGGCGACCCTCGTGGAGTCGTGGGCGGGGTCCCCGCTTTCGGAGCGGGCCAATCTGCTCGTCATCGGCGGAGACCTCGACGCGCCGTCGCTCGATGAGCGCGAGCAGCTCGATCTCATCGAAGCCGCCGTCCCGACTCCCGAGCGTGCCGCGCGGGGTCTCGTGATCGCCGGACACCGCCCGAACGATGTGACGGCGCGGTGGCTCGCCGCAACGCGATTCGGGATGCCGGGGCGTGCCGCCCCCGGCGGTGTCTACGCCTGCGCGAGCATCAAGGAGGAGTTCGGCATCGCCCTCCTCGAGGCGATGGCGACGGGACTCGTCGTCGTCGCCCCCGACGGCGGCGGCCCGGCGACCTATGTGGACCACGGTGACACCGGCTTCCTTGCCGCCACGTGGGATCGCGAGCGCCTCGTCGAGGCCATGACCGCGGCGCTCGATCGCGCCGGCGGGGCCGACGACGGTGTCGCCGAGCGCGCCCGCGAGGTCGTGTCGTCGCGCTTCACCATCCAGGCCATGGCCCGCGCTCTCGCACCCGTCTACTCGACCGTGGCGTCGATGGAGGAAGAGCTCATGCGCGCAGCGGGTCTGCCGGCATGACGCTCCTGGTCATCAGCCCGGACTACGCCTCGCACCTGCTCCCCCTCGCCACCCTCGCGACCGAGTGGCAGCGGAACGGCCACGACGTCGTCGTGGCGACGGGCCCGGCGACCCAACCGATCGTGTCGGACTTCGGCTTCGCACGCGTCGACCTGCCGCTCGGGAGGGGCGCCAACGCGGGTGTCATCCGATCGCAGGAGCAGCAGGCCGCCGAGGCCGCGTCACTCGAGGGCTTCTTCGCCGCCACCCGGCGCGGCATGGTCGAGACGCTGACCTACCAGGCCCGGGAGCGCCTGACGGATCTGATGTGGATGCCGGTTGATCGCGCCCGCGCGACCCTCGACGTCGTCGAGCGTGTCGCCCCCGACGCGATCATCGTCGACCACCTGGCATTCAGCGCGCGGCTGGCCCTGCACACGGCGGACGTCCCGTACGGCGACGTCGTGCTCGGGCATCCGTCGGCGCTGCCCGTGGCCGGCGAAGTCTACGGATTCCCGCCCGCCTGGCCGGCCGCGTTCGCACCGCGCGAGAGCGACCTGCGCGACCTGCGCGCCCTGTGCGAAGAGGTCTCCGCGCGCTTCGCGACCCAGTGGTCGGAGGCCGCGCGAGAACTCGACCCCGCCGCGACGGGCGTCGCGGATGCCTTCGCGCTCCACGGCGACACCGTTCTGTACAACTATCCGGACGCCCTCGCCGCCGGCGACGGTCGGTCGCTGCCCCCGCACGTGTTCCTCGGGTCGACGCGGCGCACCGAACGGCCGGATCCGCAGGTGGACGCGTGGATCGCCGAGGCCGGCGCGTTCGTGTACGTCAGCTTCGGGAGCTTCCTGTCGGTGCGCGGCGACGTGCTGGCGAGAGTGGCGGCGGCACTCCGGCGCCTCGGCGTCCGTGCGGCCATCGCGACCGGTGTGACGTCGCCCGACGAACTCGGCCCCCTCCCCGCCGACTGGCTGGTCCGCGACTACCTGCCGCAGGTGCGGCTGCTCGGCGCGGCATCCGCGACAGTCACCCACGGCGGGAACAACTCGGTGACGGAAGCGGCGGGGCAGGGGGTGCCGCTGCTGGTGCTGCCGTTCTCGACCGACCAGTTCGCCGGCGCCGCGGCGGTCGAGCGCGTCGGGGCGGGGCGAGCGCTCGATCCGAACTCGGCATCGGTGGACGATCTCACCTCGGCTGTCGCCGAACTCGTCGACCCGGCGTGGGGCGGCCGCGTGGCGCTCGAGAACATCGCCGCGGCCCAGCGGGCGCGGACGGGGCCCGAGATCGCCTACGCGACCCTCTCTGCTCCGACGAGCCCGACCAGCTGAGCCATCGCGGTGGGGTCGCCGGCCGCGGCGGTGTAGCGCTCCATGCGCGCCGCGTTGGCGTCGTACGCGGCGCCGGCGCGGACCTCTCCGATGTGGTGCAACGCGTAGACGCGTCCGGAATGGCGCTGGGGAGGCGCTCCGAGCAGGGTCTGGTGGGCGAGGAACCATGCGGCGTCCTCGAATCCCCAGCCGCGGAAGTTCTCGTCCTGACCGCCGTGGCGCTCCCACGTGCGCGGCGTGGCCACGTAGACACCGGAACAGGCGCCCTCGACCAGGTCGTACACGCAGTCGATGAGAGGCACGCCGGCGGCGAACTGCGTCGAGCCTTCGCGACCCAGCCAGCGGTACTCGTCGTAGGGCAGGTGGACGACGTCGCTGTCGCGGGCGGCGGCGATGGCCGCCCGCAGCGCGGCGGGCTCGGGCAGCGTGTCGGCGTCGCCGATGACGACGACCTGTTCGGGATCCGCGGCGCGCATGGCCGCATTCCGGCAGGCGGCGAGGACGAACGGCTGATCGTCGGTGTCGATCGTCTCCAGCGGAAGGTCCGGGAAGTGCGTGCCGTACCACTGGACGACGCGCTCGAACGCGTCGAGACGCGACGGCGCGGGACGCCACGGCAGCACGATCTTCGCGGGCGCGTCGGTGGGATGCTCGGGCACAGGCTGCTCCTCCTGGGGGACGGGGGCGGTCGGTGTCGAGCCGACGATGGAACGAGCCTACGACGTGTCCGCCGCGGCGCCCAGCACGCGCCTCACGCGGTCGGGGATGATCTCGCTCGCCGGCCCGAGCACGACGTCGTCGTAGAGGGTGACGTCGTCGTGCGCTTCGAGGTTGAGCAGCGCCGTCCGCGCGCCGACCGCGGCGGCGACCGCGTGCAGCGTCGAGGCGGGCGCGACCTGACTCGACGTGCCCACGACCCAGAACTCACGGCAGCCCTCGACGACGGCGTAGATCTCGTCGAGGTGGTGCACGTGTTCGCCGAACCACACCACGTCGGGGCGGAGCGCGCGCTCACCGCACACCGGGCAGGGCGGTTCCGGGGCGAGGTCCTCGGTCCACCGGGGCCGTGCCCCGCACGAGGTGCACCGGGCGCGGGCGAGCTCGCCGTGGATGTGGATGACGTTGCGCGACCCGGCGCGCTCGTGCAGATCATCGACGTTCTGGGTGATGATCACCACGTCATCACCGAGCGCCTGCTCCAGGTCTGCGAGCGCGCGGTGGGCGGCGTTGGGCTCGGCATGACGGGCGGCGAGCCGACGGGCGTCGTAGAAGGCGTGGACGAGAGCCGGGTTGCGCGCGAACCCCTCGGGGCTGGCCACGTCCTCGATCCGGTGGTCCTCCCACAGTCCGTCGGCCGCGCGGAAGGTCCGGATGCCGGACTCGGCCGAGATGCCGGCCCCGGTGAGCACGACGATCCGGGATGCCGTCACCCGGCGTCCTCGATGAGATGCAGCTGCGTTCCGTCGAGGTCGACGAGGTAGCCGGCGCGCCGGCCCCACTCCTGCAGAGCGACGGGGACCAGGCGCGGGATGCCTGACGAAGCCTCGGGGACCCCGGCGGCACGGATCTCGGCGTAGAGGCCGTCGAGATCGCCCACGCGGATGCTCGCCATGAACCAGCTGGAATAGGGATCGAGCTCCGGCGCGAGGAAGAACTCCAGCCGAAGCGTCCCCCGCGCGAGGATCAGCCACCCGCCGTCGCGGTAGTCCACCCCGAAGCCGAATCCACCATAGAAGTCCGCCGTCGCGTCGAAGTCCCGCGACGGCAGGTTCGGCACCGCTCGATCCGCCATGACCAGACGATACCGCCGGAGATTCCCCCGTGCACTCCGTCGCCGGGTGTGTGAGCATGAACTCACACGCGTCAGGAGCATCCCGCGGCAGCGACATCGAGGCCGGTGCGACGGGGCCTGGGATCGGAACGGCCATGCGCACCCTGGACTCCGCCGTGATCGACGCCGCCGCGGCGAAGAATTCCTTCAGCGGGGTGGTGAGCGTCCACCGGGGCTCGGAAGAGGTGTTCGCCCGCGCGTACGGCAGCGCGCACCGCGCGCTCGGCGCACCGAACACCCTCGACACCCGGTTCGCCATCGCGAGCGGCAGCAAGATCTTCACGGCGATCGCGACGCTGAAGGCCGTCGAGGTGGGCGCGCTGCGGTTGAATCAGCCGGTGCGCGAGGTGCTCCGCGATGATCTCCCGCTCATCGACGACGCGGTGACGATCGAGCAGCTCATCGCTCACACGTCCGGTATCGGGGACTACCTCGACGAGGACGCCGACTGGGATGTCGCGGACTACGTGCTCGCCGCGCCGGTGCACACCCTGGACACGGCCGCGGCCTTCCTTCCCCTGGTCGACGGGTTTCCGCAGAGATCCACGCCCGGAGCGGGCTTCTCGTACTGCAACGGCGCGTACATCGTGCTGGCCATCGTGCTCGAGCGGGTCATGGGCGGCACCTTCCACGACATCCTGCGGCGCCTCGTGTTCGCACCGGCGGCGTTGCCGCATACGGACTTCCTCCGGCTCGACGAGCTGCCGGGGTCCGCCGCCGTGGGCTACCTCTTCGACGCGGGCGATCGGGTCAACACCCTGCACCTTCCCGTCCTCGGAAACGGCGACGGCGGCGCGTTCACCACCGCTGGCGATCTCCATCGGTTCTGGCGGGCGCTGTTCGAGGGGCGGCTCGTGACCCCGGACGTCGTCGCCGAGATGACGCGCCCCCGCTACGACGTTCCCGATGAGGACATGATGTCGGGTCTCGGAGTCTTCCTCAGCCCCGATGGCGAGGCGGCGATCATCGAGGGGTACGACGCGGGCGTGTCGTTCCGCTCCACCCACATCCCGGCATCCGCGACGACGGCAAGTGTGCTCGGCAACAGCTCGGAGGGCGCCTGGCCGGTGATCGGGGCGATGGCCGAAGCGATTTCCTGATTCATGTCGATTCCGCTCGCCGCCGTTCGACGAGATAGTGAGAGGGGATGAAGGATCCCCACCGAACGAGGAGCAGGACGATGAAGCACATGCTGATCATGCGGGCGACGCAGGAAGGCGCGGAGCGCTACGCCGAGATGGACTTCGAAGCCGTCATCAACGCGATGGGTGCCTACAACGAATCGATGATGAAGGCCGGCGTCATGGTCAGCGGCGACGGCCTGGCCCCCGAGCCCGGCTACGTCGTGGAGTTCGGCGGCGACGCGCCGATCGTGAGCGATGGCCCTTACGGCGAGGTGCACGAGCTGTTCAACGGCTTCTGGATCATCGAGACCTCGACCGCCGAGGAGGCCCTGGAGTGGGCGAAGCGGTGCCCTCTCGGACCGGGCGGCAAGCTCGAGGTGCGGCGCGTGACCGATGAGAGCGACTTCGCCGACTTCGCCGACAACGAGTACATCCGGAAGGAGAAGGGCTGGCGCGAGGAGCTCGGCGCGAAGTGAGCGCTCCTGCGACCATCGGCCGTCCCGTGAGAGGCCGTGTCGATGGATGATGCTCGGCGCACGGTCGAGGCCGTCTGGCGCATCGAGGGCCTTCGGATCGTGGCATCCGTGGCCAGGATGACCGGCGACCTCGGCCTGGCCGAGGATGTCGCACAGGACGCGGTCCTCGAAGCGCTCGGGTCATGGCCGGATGCCGGCATCCCCGACAACCCCGGAGCGTGGCTGACGTCGGTGGCCAAACGTCGCGCCATCGACGCGTGGCGACGCCGCGAGCGACGGGATGAGCGCTACGCGGCGATCGCGCACACTCTGGACGAGGCTGCGGACGACGAGTGGGAGCTCATCGACGACGATGTCCTGCGCCTGGTCTTCACCGCGTGCCATCCGGCGCTCTCCCGCGAATCCCAGGTGGCGCTCACGCTGCGCGTGGTGGCCGGGCTCTCGACCGACGAGATCGCACGGATGCTGCTCACCGGTGTGCCGACGGTGCAGGCCCGCATCACACGAGCCAAGAAGACGCTCGCCGCCGCCCGGGTGCCGTACGAGCCCCCCGACCCGGCGGAGTGGCGGGCGCGTCTGGGGGCGGTGCTCGGCGTGGTCTACCTCGTCTTCACCGAGGGGTACGCCGCCACAGGCGGCACCCGCTGGGTGCGACCGGATCTGGCCGACGAGGCGCTGCGACTCGGTCGTATCGTGGTCGGACTGCTTCCGCACGAGCCCGAAGCGCTCGCGCTCGTGTCGCTCATGGAGTTCCAGCGTTCCCGGTTCGCCGCCCGCGAGACGCCCGACGGCGAACCGGTGCTGCTGGCCGATCAGGATCGCCGCCGCTGGGACCACGGCCAGATCGCACGAGCGGGGCGGATGCTGGCACGGTCGGACGCCGCCGCGGCGGCGCGGGGCACGGGCCGCGGCGCCTATGCGCTGCAGGCGGCCATCGCGCAGTGCCACGCGGTCGCGGCGAGCGTCGACGAGACCGACTGGGCGCGCATCGCGCTGCTGTACGACGTGCTGTCGCGCGTGGCGCCGGGTCCTGTGGTCGAGCTCAATCGGGCGGTCGCGGTGTCGATGTCGCAGGGTCCCGAACATGCGCTGCCGATCCTCGACCGCTTGGAAGAGGCGGGGGCGCTGCGAGGATCGCACCTGCTGCCGAGCGTTCGCGGCGAGCTCCTCGCACGACTGGGCCGGGTGGACGAAGCGCGCTCGGAACTGCGCACGGCGGCGGCGTTGACGGGCAACTCCTCGCAGCGGGACGTCCTGCTCCGCAAAGCGGATCGTCTGGTGAACACCGGCCCGACCGCGGCGAACCCGAGCCCCTGACCGGGACTTTTTCGCACCGCCGCTCACACCGATCATCCAGGTTTCGCACACGAACCGTCCAGACACGGTGGGCAGACTCGGGGACTTGTGTTCGCGGAAGCGGACGCCTTGCGCCTACCCGAGGCGCGGAATGTCTATACGGAACCCGGTTTTACATGCGCTCCACCACGTCTTCTGTGCCCGCCCGTCGCGCTCGTCGCCTTGCAGACCGCCGCAATCGCAGGCGTCCCGCGGTGATCGCCGGAGGCCTCACCCTCGGTCTCGTCGCCGCCGTCGGGGTGAGCCTCGCCCCCGCCTCGCTGGCCGAGGCTTCCGACACCCAGCCCCGCTTCGCACTCGCGTCGTTCACGGTCTCCGACAACCCGGCGCCGATCGTCACGGCCACCGGCACGGACGAGATCTCGGTGGACGTGCGCAGCGCTCTGGCCGATGCGGAGGCCGCCGTCGCGGCATCCGTGAAGATCTCCGCCGTCATCGAGAAGTCCGGTCTGGACGTCGGCGACGTAGAGACCACGGTCGACACCAGCGATCTCGAGGCCGCCGCTGAGCGCCTCGAGGCCGCGCGCACCATGCCCGCCCCCCTCGTGCCGAGCCTGACCGAGAGGGTCACCGAGGAGACCGCAGCGGTCGACGGGAAGGTCGACGGACTGCAGGAGCGCTTCGAGGACGCCAAGGAGCGCAAGGCGAAGCAGGAGGCCAAGGCCAAGGCCAAGCGCGCAGCAGCCGCCAAGGCCGCGGCCGAGAAGAAGGCCGCCGAAGAGGCAGCTGCCGCCGAGGCCGCCGCCGCGGAAGCCGCCGAGGCTCAGTCCGCCGAGCAGTCCTCCGCTTCCACCCCTGCTGCTCCCGCGGCTCCCGCCGCGCCGGCATCGACCGGCGGCGGCGCCAGCCCCGCCGAGGCTCAGGCCATCGCTCAGGGCATGCTCGGAAACTACGGCTGGGGCGGCGACCAGTTCTCGTGCCTGGTGTCGCTGTGGAACAAGGAGTCGGGCTGGAACTACCAGGCCATGAACCCGTCCAGCGGCGCGTACGGCATCCCGCAGGCGCTTCCGGGCAGCAAGATGTCCACCGCCGGCGCCGACTGGCAGACCAACGCCGCGACGCAGATCGCGTGGGGGCTCGGCTACATCGACGGCCGCTACGGATCGCCGTGCGCCGCGTGGTCGCACTCGCAGGCGGTCAACTGGTACTGACCCGCAGCACACGACACGAGAGGTCGGGCTCCGTCACACGGTGACGAGCCCGACCTCTCGCACGTCTGCGTCCTCCACCCGCACCGTCATCATCGTGCGGTGGGGCTGGCGCCTGCGATCCGTCGGCGACCCCGGGTTGAGCAGTCGCATCCCTCGCGGGGTCGTGGTGTCCCACGGGATGTGACTGTGGCCGAAGACGAGCACGTCGGTGTCGGGGAACGCCTCGTCCATGCGCGTCTCGCGCCGACGGGCATCGCCGGTCTCGTGCACGACGGCGAACCGCACTCCGTCGATGACCCGATACGCGACCTCGGGCAGACGCGCACGCAGGTCGTCGGGGTCGTTGTTGCCCCACACTCCCATGACCTCGCCGTGTCGCTGCAGGTCATCGAGGACGGATGCCGCCACCCAATCGCCGGCGTGGATGATGAGGTCCGCGGCATCCGCCGCTCGTCGCACCGGGTCGGGGAGCGTACGCGCGCGGCCGGGGATGTGCGTGTCCGAGATGAGGAGCAGTCGCGTCATCCGCCCATCATCCCTCGCAGCCGCCATGGGGGCTCCGCACAGCCGGCGAGCACCGTCGGCCAGCACAGCCGGCGAGCACCGTCGGCCAGCACCGCTGGCGAGCACCCGCCGGCTAGCACCCACCGGGACCGGCCGCAATCCCCCGCCCGGGCCTCCGCACCTCGCCTAACGTCTCGTGCAGGCGCTCACCGGCGCCGACGACGACTGGAGGCGCGGCATGACCCGTTTCGGCTACACCCTGATGTCCGAGCAGAGCGGCCCCCGCGAGCTGGTGCGCTACGCGCAGGCGGCGGAGGACGTCGGCTTCGACTTCGAGGTGCAGAGCGACCACTACTCGCCGTGGCTGGTCGACCAGGGTCACTCCCCGTACGCATGGACGGTGCTCGGCGCCGTCGCCCAGGCCACGTCGAGCGTCGAGCTGATGACCTATGTCACCTGCCCCACCATGCGGTACCACCCGGCGGTGGTCGCGCAGAAGGCGGCGACGCTGCAGATCCTCAGCGAGGGCAGGTTCCTGCTCGGTCTCGGCTCGGGAGAGAGCCTGAACGAGCACGTGGTCGGACGCGGCTGGCCGCACGTCACGACCCGCCAGGAGATGCTGGCCGAGGCGATCGACATCATCCGCGACCTCCACACCGGCGAACTGGTGACCTTCAAGGGCCAGCACTTCCACGTCGACTCCGCACGCATCTGGGACACGCCGGACACCCCGGTCGAGATCGGCGTCGCCGTCTCGGGTGAGGAGTCGATCGCGATGTTCGCCCCGCTCGGCGACCACCTCATCGCGGTGCAGCCCGATGCCGAGCTCGTGCAGCAGTGGGATTCGGCGCACGACGCCGGCTCGCGCAAGATCGGTCAGATCCCGATCTCATGGGACCCCGACAAGGATGCCGCGATCGAACGCGCCCACGAGCAGTTCCGGTGGTTCGGGGGCGGGTGGGCCGTGAACGCGGACCTTCCCACGCCCGCCGGGTTCGAGGCGGCGAGCCAGTTCGTCCGCCCCGAGGACGTCGCCCAGTCGATCGCGTGCGGCCCCGATCTCGACGAGATCGCCGAGAGCGTGCGTCCGTACATCGAGGCCGGGTTCACCGATGTCGCGATCGTGCAGGTCGGTGACGAGCTGCAGGACCGGTTCCTCGCCGAAGCCGCCGGTCCCCTGCTGGAGAAGCTGCGGAAGCTGTGACCCCGCCCGACGCGGTGCGCGCGCCGGGTCTCAGACCCGACCGGTGAGGATCAGGTTCCAGTAGACCCACGGCAGCACGTACCGGTCGGCGATCCACGAGAGCCGGTTCTCGCGATACATCGTCGGCAGGAACGGGATCGTCGGCTTCAGCGCGCCGGTGTCGTCGAACTCGGCCCACACCACGCTCGAGCGCGAGACGGTGAACGGGCAGACCGCATACCCGTCGTAGCGGTGCGCGGGCTCGTGGCCGCGCAGGACCGCGGCCACATTCTTCGCCAGCACGAAGGTCTGCTTGCGCAGCGCGCCCCCGCATTTGGAGTTCCGCGTCGCCGCGGCATCCCCGAGTCCCCACACATTCGGGTAGCGGGGGTGCCGCAGGGTCTCGGGGTCCACCTCGACGAAGCCGCCCCCATCGCCCTCGTGCGGCAGCGTCGACGTCTTGAGCCAGTCGGGGGCCGACTGCGGGGGAACCGCATTGAGCACGTCGTACGACAGCCGTTCGTCCCCGCCTGGCCCCGAGATGACGACGGCGCCGGCTGCGGCATCCACGTTGATCACTTCGCTGCCGGTGCGCAGTTCGATGCCGTACGCGTCGATGCTGCGCTCCAGCTCCCGGTCGATGGCGGGGATGCCGAAGACCGTGTCCGTGGGAACCACCATGACGACGCGGATGTCATCGAGGACCCCGGTCGCTCTCCAGTAGTCGCATGCCTGGTACATCGGCTTCTGCGCGGCTCCCGCGCAGGATGCCGGCCCGGCGGGCTCGGTGAAGACGACCGTCCCGCTCGTGAGGTCGCGCAGCAGCAGCGACGCCTTGGCCGCGAGGGCGTGCTCGTAGTGCGAGGCGACCGTGGGCGAGTCGAGCCCCTCGACCAGACCGGGGATGCGGGACCAGTCGTTCTGGAGGCCGGGGCTCACGATCACGTGGTCGTACGTGACGCGCGAGCCGTCGTCCAGACTCACCGCGTTGTCATCGGGGTGGATGCCGGTCACGGCGGCCCGGATCCAGTGCACGCCTCGCGGGATGACCGCCTGCTGCGGGCGGACGGTGATGCTCGCGCGGGCGGTTCCGCCCGCGACGTGCGAGAACAGCGGCTGGTAGTAGTGGTGCTCCCGCGGCTCGACGAGCGCGATGTCGGTGACGCCGGCGCGGCGCAGGCGGGCGGCCACCGAGACGCCGCCGTTCCCGCCCCCGATGACGAGGACGCGGTGATGGGTCGCTGAGTCGGACATAGCGCTACCGTACGTCCGGCGCCGCCGTGCATCGCAGGGGTTGCGGCGCGCGCGGGGGCGGGCTACGCGACGCGGAGGACCTTCTCCATCGGCCGGCCCTTCGCCAACTCGTCCACGAGCTTGTCGAGGTAGCGGATCTTCTGCATCAGCGGGTCCTCGATGTCCTGCACCCGCACACCGCAGACGACTCCGGTGATGAGTTCGGCTTTCGGGTTCAGGCGGGCGTCGGCGAAGAAATCCTCGAACGTGGTGTGCTCATCGAGGTGCCGCGCGAGGGCCTGGTCGTCGAAGCCGGTGAGCCATTCGATGACGCGGTCGACCTCGTCCTTGGTCCGGCCCTTCCGCTCCGCTTTCGCGACGTACAGCGGATAGACCGAGGCGAAGCTCTGCGAGAAGATCCGGTGCACGAGCGCAAGCGTACTCCGCCGTCAGTCGGTCGACGAGCCCGCCGACGAGCTCAGCTCGGACTCGTCGAAGCCAGGACCGGTGAGGGGCAGCTCCCGCTCCTGGTCCCACGGCTCGGTCCACCCCAGCCGGTCGAACAGTCCGTTCAGCAGCATCCCGGTGAAGCCCCACACGAGGTGCGCGCCGTGACCATCGTGGCGCGGCACGAGGAATCCGGGCCCGCGCCATTCCCGCCCGTCTCGGCGGATCACCGTGACGCCCCGGCGCGCGGGATCGAGCAGGTCGGCCACGGGCGCGCGGAAGACCGCGGACGACTCGGCTTCGTCGACGACCCCGACGGGCGAGGGATGCCGCCACCACGCCAGCACCGGAGTGACGAGATGCCGGGAGTAGGCCAGCGGGACGGGCTCGACGGCGCCGAGCACGTCGACGCCCGCGGGATCGAGACCCGTCTCCTCCTGGGCTTCGCGGAGGGCTGCCGCCACGGGGCTCTCGTCGCCGTCGACACGGCCACCGGGGAAGGCGACCTGTCCGGGGTGCGAGCGCAGCGTCGTCGCGCGCGCCAGCAGCAGCACATCGAGGTCGCGCGACACCGACCTCTCGTGCGCATGGTGGCTGCTGGGCAGCGCGTCGAGGACCCCGAACAGGATCAGCACCGCCGCCGGGCGCGGATCGAGGGCGGGCGGCAGGTCGGGTGCCCCGATACCGCGTCGGTCGTCACCGCGGGCTGCGGCCCGGGCCAGCGACTGCAGCTGTTCGCGCGCGGGGGACGGCGGCGGCTCAGCGGGCATCGCCCCAGGTTACGCCCGCCCGGCGCCGACCCGCTCCGCGTCGTCCGCGACCGTCGCCGCCCGCGCGCGGGACCGCGCCGCGTGCCGGGAATGCTGGATCACGCTGACAGCGACGACCACCGCCAGCAGCGCGTAGAGCACGATCGTGATCGGCGAGGACACCAGCACGGCGGCGTCGCCCTCCGACACCGCGAGCGCACGCCGCAACTGGGTCTCGGCGAGCGGCCCGAGGATCGCGGCGATGAGGACCGGCGCGAGCGGGATCGAGAAGTGACGCATCGCGAACCCGATGACCCCGATCGCGAGCGCCATCCACAGGTCCACGACCCGTGAGGCGATCGCGTACAGCCCGAGCATCGCCACGACGGTGATGCCGGCGTACAGGTAGTGGCGCGGGATGAGCAGGAGCTTGGCCCACACGGCGGCGAAGGGCAGGTTGATGATCAGCAGGATGATGAGGCCGAGGAACAGGCTCGCCAGCAGCGGCCAGACCAGGTCGCCGCTGCGCTCGAACAGAAGCGGGCCGGGCTGCATGCCGTACTGCTGGAACGCCGCGATCATCATGGCGGCGGTCGCCGATGTGGGAAGCCCGAGTCCGAGCAGGGCGCCCATAGCCGAACCGGCGGTGGCGTTGCCGGCGGCCTCGGGCGCGGCCACCCCCTGCAACGCGCCGCGGGTTCCGAAGTCGGGGTCCTTGCGGCGGCGGGCGAGACGCTTCTCGGTGCCGTAGGCGAGGAACGTCGGCACTTCGGAGCCGCCGACCGGGATCGCCCCGAACGGCACGCCGAACGCGGTTCCGCGCAGGAAAGCCGGCAGCGCCATCCGCCACTCGGCCCATGTGAGCAGCGGCGATCCGTGCGGAGCGACCAGCGTGCCGGGACCACCGCCGCGACGGATGTGCGAGGCGACGTGGATGACCTCGCCGAGGGCGAGGAGGCCGACGGTGACGACGATGATCGAGATCCCGTCGAAGAGCACCGGACTGTCGAGGGTGAAGCGCTCGGTGCCGCTCATGCCGTCGATCCCCACGAGGGCCAGCGCGAAGCCGAGTCCGAGTGCGACGAGCCCGCGGACGATCGAGTCGGCGACGACCGCCGAGATGGCCACGAAGGCGAACACCGCGAGGGCGAAGTACTCCGCCGGGCCGAATATGGTCGCGAGCCTGACGATGTAGGGCGAGAAGAACACCACGAGCACGCACGCGATGGTGCCGCCGATGAAGGCGCCGATCGCGGATGTGCCGAGCGCCTTGGCGGCTCGTCCGCTCTTGGCCATGCGATGACCCTCGAACGTGGTGGCGATCGCGGAAGAGTTGCCCGGCGTGTTGAGCAGGATGCCGGAGGTGGAGTCGCCGAACAGGCCGCCGAAGTAGATGCTGGCGAACATGATGAAGGCGCCGGTCGGGTCGAGGCTGAAGGTCACCGGCAGCAGCAGCGCCACGGCCATGGCCGATCCGAGCCCGGGGAGGACGCCGACGGCGGTGCCGAGCACGGCGCCGATGACGAGGAAGAGCAGGTTCTGCGGAGTGAAGGCGACCGTGAAGCCCTCGAGCAGGTGCGTGAGCTGATCCATCAGAGAACTCCCTCGAGGAAGCCGGCCGGCAGCGACAGGCCGAGGCCGGCGCCGAAGGCCAGCTGCACGGTGGACGACATGATGACGCCGATGGCGATGTCCATCAGCGGGCGTCGGCTGCCGAACGCCCACGCGATGACCCAGAACAGCGCCGCGGCCGACAGCAGCCAGCCCGCCAGCGGCAGCACGAGGATGAACGCGGCGAGCGCTCCGACGGTGAGCAGCACCGTCTTGACGTCGACGCCCGACCCGCCGGTCTCGCCGGCGGAGTCACCGGCGGAGTCGCCGACCGACGGTCGCTGCTCCTCGGGCGAGACGACGCGGATCTCGCTGGTCGCGTCGAGGCCGCCGAGGTCCTGCAGCATGTGGTCCGAGATCTCGACCGGGTCGTCCGCCACATGGCGGCGGCGGCGCGGCCGGAGGACCTCGATGGCGAGCGCGGTGCCGACGACGTAGAGGAACACCACGACGAGTGTCGGGAAGAACGTCGGACCGGGGAACGCGGTGCCTTCGGGCACGTCCATCGTGAGGATGCCGGCGGTGAACGCGATGGCGAGGGCGTAGACGCCGGCGACGACGACGAGCTCACTGCGTCCGGTGTACCACCGCGGCATCCGCTGGACACGGAGTGCTCCTGTGGTGAGGGTGTGGGGTTCGGTGCGGGGCTGGGGTTCGGTGCGGCTCACAGTCCGAGCTCCTCGATGACGGCCGTGGTGAGGCGGGTCTCCTCGGCGATGAAGTCGGCGAATTCGTCGCCGGTCATGAAGCTGTCGACCCAGCCGTTGCGTGCGAGGACTTCGTCCCACGCAGGCGTTTCGCGGAGCTCGGTCACCATGGCGACCAGTTCGTCGCGGACGTCGTCGTCGATGCCCGGCGGGGCGACGTATCCGCGCCAGTTCGACATCGCGACGTCGACGCCGGCCTCGCGGAACGTGGGCACGTCGATGCCGGGAACGGGCTCGCCCGCCGAGACGGCGAGGGCGCGGAGGTTGCCCGAGGCGATCTGGTCACGGAACTCGTTGTAGCCGGACAGTCCCGCTTCGGCCGTGTGCGAGAGGATGGAGGTGACGACCTCCCCTCCGCCCGGGTAGGCGAGGTAGTTCACCGCCGCCGGGTCGGCGCCGACCTCCCGCGCGAGGAGTCCGGCGAGGATGTGGTCGATGCCGCCCAGGGAGCCGCCGGCGATCGCCGTGCCGCCCGGGTCTGCGGCGAGGGCCTCGGCGAAGTCGGCGAGCGTCTCGTAGGGCGAGTCGGCGGGGACGACGAGGACGTTGAAGTCGTCGGCCAGGCGCGCGATGGGAACGACGTCGTCGAGGGTGACCTGCGAGTCGTTGATGACGATGCCGCCGACCATCACGCCGCCCGTCACCATCATGAGGTCGTGGCGGTCGCCCATCTCGGCCACCTGTGCCAGGCCGATCGTGCCGGACGCCCCCGGGACGTTGACGACCTGCACGCCCTGGGCGATGTTCTCGGCGCGCATGACCTGCTGCGCCTCGCGGGCGAAGGCGTCCCAACCGCCGCCGGGGGCGGCGGGCGCGACGAGGGTCACTTTGGTGCGCGGACTGGCCGCTCCCCCGGTCGAGCCGGCGTGGACCGCAGCGGTGAGGAAGAGGGCTCCGGCGAGGACCCCCACAATCGTCCCGATCACTTTTCGACGCATCTTCGCTCCTGTACCGACTTCGTCGTCGTCGTGGATGTGGACGGTAGACTCGCACCCTGCGAGCCTCGGCTGGCGGTCGGACCGACTTTCGCTCTTTGATGCTCACGCCGCGGAGGAGCCGATGACGACCTCGAGCGGGCACTCCCCTCAGGCGCCGACGCGCCTGGCGCTGGTGCTCGTGGTGCAGTGCCTCGTGGTGCTCGCCTGCGTGGCCGTGACCACGGCGGTGGCCGCCGCGGTGCAGGAGCGCACGCTGCGCACCGCGACCGCCGAACGCGTCCTCGACGTGTCGCAGAGCCTCGCCGAACTCGAGCAGGTGCGGACCGCGGTGCAGACCGAGCGGGTGGCGGCGATGGCCGATCTGCAGCCGCTGGCGGATCTCATCGAACAGGCCGCGGGCGTGGACTATGTCGTGATCACCGACGCGAACGGCATCCGTCTCACCCATCCGACTCCTTCCGAGCGGGGACGCCCCGTCTCGACGGACGCCACCGACGTGCTCGCCGGTGAGACGTTCGTCGGCACCGAGGTCGGCACCCTCGGGGCGACTCTGCGGGCGAAGGTGCCGGTGGTCGTGGATGGGGACGTCGTGGGTGCGGCATCCGTGGGGATCCTGGAGAGCGAGATCGCCGGAGCGGTCGAGAGCGCGGTCGCAGGTCTCGTGCCCTGGGTGCTCGGCGCGGTCGTGGTGGGATGCTCGATCAGCGCCGTGGTCATCTGGTTCCTCCGGCGGCGGGTGCGCCGACTCGAGGATCGGGCCCGCGAATTCGAGACCCAGCGGCGGATCGCGGATGCGCTGAGGGATCAGACGCACGAGTTCCGCACGCGCATCCATGTGGTGCGGGGACTGGTCGCCGAGGGCGCCGCCGACGAGGCGCTGGCTTACGTGGACCGCATCGCGCCGGTGACCACCGCCGCCGATGCGGCGATCGACGTGCCGGATGCGGCGTTGCGGGCGCTGTTGCGCTCGCTCGCCGACGATGCCGCCGCCCGGGGTGCGACGTTCGAGGTGGATCCGCTCACCACGGTGACGACCGGGGCGCTGGTCGACGAGGACATGGTGGTGATCGCGAACCTGTGCCGCAACGCCGTCGAGGCCACAGGAGAAGGCGGGCGGGTCCGCGTACTCGTCGTCGCGGACGGGAGCACCGTGCACGTCGACGTCGGAGACGACGGACCCGGCGTCGCTCCGGGCTCCGCCGCCGGCCTGTTCGAACGCGGCGCTTCATCCAAGGGAGCCGCCGGGGAACGCGGGGTGGGACTCGACATCGTGCGCCGCGAGGTCTCCGCTCGTGGAGGCACCATCGAGGTCGGGCAGTCGGAATGGGGCGGTGCCCGCTTCACGGTGGACGCCCCCAGCAAGGGGCGGGTGGTGTCGTGATCCCGCGCGTTCGCACCCTGATCGTCGACGACGACCCCGCCGTCGTGCGCCTGCACTCGACGTATCTTGCGGCGGTTCCCGGCTTCGATCTGGTCGGAGCCGCTCGCACAGGGGCTGCTGCCGCGCGATTCGCCGCGGACAACACCGTGGACCTTGTTCTGCTGGACATGAACCTGCCCGACTTCAGCGGGATCGAGGTGCTTCACCGCTTGCGGATGGTGCGCGAATGGGACGTGGACGTCCTGGTCATCAGCTCCGCGCGCGACGGCTTCACCGTCCGCCAAGCACTGGCGGCGCACGTCGTGGGGTATCTCGTGAAGCCCTTCACGAAGGACGCCTTCGTCGCCCGCCTGACCGAGTATCACACGGCGCGCGCCCGACGCATCACCGAGGCCGCCGCCGAAACCACGGTCGGGCTCGGACAGGGCGAGATCGATCGCCTTGTGGCGCCGTCCACGGGGGCGATATCCACGTCCACCGGAGCCTGGGGCGGCGGGATCGACCCTCTGCCGAAAGGCCTGTCCGCCTCCACGATGCGGACGGTGCTGGACCGTCTCGACACGGTTGCGCCGACGAGCGCGCGCGCGATCAGCGACGACACCGGTGCGTCCCGGGCGACGGTGCGGCGGTATCTGGATCACCTCGTCGCCATCGGAGCCGTGACGGTCTCGCACCGATTCGGCGCCCGCGGTCGCCCCGAGGTGCTGTATCGGCGAGCGGGGGGAGGAGCATGACGGGTACCGGGGCCGCTCCGGGGTGGTACGACGACGGCACAGGAAAGCAGCGCTGGTGGGATGGCGCGCGCTGGACCGAGCAGTACATCGACCTTCGCGAGCAGACCATCGACCTTCACACGGATGCGGGCCCCCCGTCCGTCGCCGCCGCGCAGGCGGGGTGGTACGACGACCAGCACGGGCGCTCGCGGTGGTGGAACGGGCGCCAGTGGACGGACGCAGTCCGTTACAGCGGTGAAGAGCGGGAATTCTCCGGCATCGTCATCGACGGCCGGTGGATCCACTTCGGCGAAGCCAGCCAGCGGGTGGGTGAGGTTCAGGCGTCGCACGAATCGGGGGATGCGCTGCTCAGGCGTCCCGCTTTCACCCGCACGGCCGTCGCCCGTCGCCTACTCGGACCTGCGGGACTGATCACCCCGCGCACCCTCAACCGCGTCATCGCCCGGTCGCAGTCGTATGTCGTCGTGAGCGCGCCGGCGCAGACGTGGGTCGCGCCGGTCAGCGCAGGTCAGGAGGCGCAGGCGCGGGACTTCGTGGCGTGGGTGAACGCGAGCTCTGCCCACTACCGATTCGGCTGAACGTGTGTGTCAGAAGGGCGCGGGCGTCGCCTCTTCGGGCTCGGGTTCGGGCCGGAAGGTGGGAACCCGCCGCTCGGGCTCGACGAGATAGCTGCGCCCGGACGGCGAAACCCATTCGATGACCCCACCAGGGTGCTGCGTGACGCTCCATCCCCCGTGATGCTTGACCATATGGTGCCCGCGGCAGATCGGGGCGAGATTGCCGATCGACGTCTCACCTCCGTCCGAGAACGCGATCGTGTGGTCCACATCGCATCTCGAGGCGGGCAAGCTGCACCCCGGGGCCACACACCGATCCGCTCGCCACATCACCAGCCTCCGCAGCGCCGCCGGAGGCTCGTAGCTGTCCCGTCCGACCGACAGCACCATTCCGGTCTCGGGGTGGGTCAGTACCCGCATCCACGATGAGGCCGAACCGCACAGCTCCCGCGCCCGGGCGATCGGTATCGGCCCGACTCCTTCCACCACCGCCGGATCCCCGGCGGCTGCGCTCCGGTCGTCCAGCAGGGACAGCACCGGGACGGTCACGACGACCTGGGGGCGGATCCCCCGCGCGGCTACCGGCAGCACGGTGGTGTCACCATCGATCAGCAGATCCAGCGCGACGTCGGCCCGCACCTGATCCAGCGAGCGGGGATCGTCGGGCACGCTCTTGCGCACGGCCTTACCGGTGCGGGTGATCCGACCGAACACGGCGTGCACCTCGACCTCGGGAGCGTAGAGGTGCAGCCAGGCCATCCCGTCAGCGCCCGATTCGGTGTAGACACGGCGCGCCTGCAGGGCGGCGTGGAACCGTTCCGGCACCGTCTGCACCCGTGTCCGGTCGATCAGCGCCCGCAGCAGACGGCGGAACACACCGACCGGGTGCGCCTCGGCCAGCGCCAGCGCCTCCTTCGCCAGGCCGGCCGAGATCGCGGGCTCGAGCGGAGACATCAACGACACGAACACCCTCGCGTGCTGCTCGGTGATCCGCGCCTTCGACAAGGACTCCCCGACGCTCGGGAAGGTCGCCACCACCGCCTCCGCGAGGGTCATCAGGTCCGCTGCGGCGTGCTCCGTGATGCCGAGGCCGGCTGCCAGCTCGAGCCGCAGCGCACGATCCACGACGTCCGTCAGTTCGCGGCCGTGCCGAGCGGCATCCTCCCGCCACTCCATGCAGAGGGCATGGACGGCCCGGAAGCGATCGGCGGCGTACGAAGCGAGCAGTGTCGACAGTCCTCGCACCACCTCGAGCTCGTCGGGCGGTTCGGGCACGAACTCGCTGGCCGCGACCATATCCCACCACTGATCCTCATCCGGGCCGAGCCCCGACGGATCGGAGTCGAACCACGCCTCGTCGGGAAGAGGCCACATCCCGGCACCGGCCACCCCTGTCCGAGGTGACGGGTTCCCCGCGGCGGGGCCGACCGGATCCGGCGGATCCGCGGACGCAGGCGGACTCTCTGAATCGAACGCATCATCGAATGTCATAGCATCAACGCTAGAACACACCTCCGACATCGCCGTCGTGACGTCGCGTGGCCGCGGACTCCGCACCCGGCGGCCGCGAGGCCACTCCGACGAGAACCACCACCCCACCCGCGTCTGCTCACGCCGAGAAGAACGCCTCCGCCACACGCGTCAGGTCCCAGAGGTCACTGACACCCGCCAGCTCCCGAGCGGAGTGCATCGACAGGATCGGGATGCCGACATCCACCGTGCGGATGCCCAGGCGCGTCGCGGTGATCGGCCCGATCGTCGACCCGCACGGCACCGCGTTGTTCGAAACGAACTCCTGCGTCGACACGCCCGCCGCCTGGCACCAGGCGTTCCAGGCAGCGGCACCCTCGGCATCCGTCGCGTAGCGCTGATTGGCATTGATCTTCAGGATCGGGCCGGAGCCGAGAACAGGCTGGACCACCGGATCGTGCTTGTCGGGATAGTTCGGATGCACGGAGTGTCCGACATCGCTCGAGGCGCACCACGACGAGCCGAGCGAGCGCAGCTGCTCTTCGCGGTCGGCGCCGAGCGACAGCCACACCCGCTCGAGCACGTCGGCCAGGAACGGTCCGGCCGCCCCCGACCGCGTCGCGGAGCCGACCTCTTCGTGATCGAAGACCGCCAGCATGGCGATGTGCTCGGCGTCGCCGCTGCCGGCGGCCCGCTCCAGCGCGACGACCCCGGCGTGCACCGAGGCGAGGTCATCCAGGCGGCCCGCGGCGAAGAACACGTCGTCCCGCCCGAAGACGGCCCCGCGCGCAGCATCCGCCGTGACGATGTCGTATCCGCGGATGCGCGACGCGTCGACACCGGCAGCCGAGGCGAGCTCTCCCAGCAGATCGGCGGAGTCGGCCTCGCCGAGGCCCCACACCGGCTGGGTCTGCGCCTGCTTGTGCAGCGCGAGGTGGTCGTTGGCCTCGCGATCCAGATGGATCGCCAACTGGGGCAGCCGCAGGAGCGGCCCGGTCGCGGCGAGCGCCATCGTTCCGTCGTCGAGCACCAGTCGGCCGGCGAGGCGCAGCTCGCGGTCGAGCCACGAGTTGAGCAGCGGTCCCCCGTAGATCTCGACACCCGCCTGCAGCCACCCGAGTCGACCCGTCGTGGGCTTCGGCTTCAGCTTGAAGCCCGGTGAGTCGCTGTGGGCACCGAAGATGCGGACCCCGGTCGCCGCCGTCGCCGAAGCGGGGGCCACCCACGCGATGACGGCCCCGTCGCGCACCACCACGAATCGCCCGCCGGCGGCCGAAGGCCAGGCCTCGCCTTCGGCCAGGCGCACGAAACCCGCCTGCTCGAGCCGGGAGGCGACCTCCGCGGCGGCATGGAAGCTGGAGGGCGACGCGTCGACGAACGCCGCGAGGTCGGCGGCGTGGTCGAGTGAGGGGGAAGCGGCAGACACGGGCGGACTCCTGAGGCGTGAGGCGGTGCTTCGATCGTAGGCGGATGCCGCGACAGCCCGTTCGCGCACCGATCGCGAGCCGGGGCTGCACCGGCTCCTCCCCAGCGGCAGCCCGCCGGCGTCTGTCCACAGCCTCGGCTGCGTGCGTCGACCCGCCTCGGCGGACTCCCTACCGTCGCTGCATGCGCAACCCCGACCTCCGACACGTCGTCAAGCTCCGCTTCACCCTTCTCGGCACCGGCCCGGCCGTGTGGCGTGAGGCGTGGGTCGACCGCGAGCTCACCCTCGCCACTCTCAAAGAGGGCACGCGGGCGCTCTTCGGTGGACCGGAGTGCCGCCACCACGTCTTCGCCGAGGACCTCGACCATGCGGGGTGGTCGCCGCAGCGCCGGCGCTGGGGCGACCGGTGGACGATGATCGACTTCCGCGACCCGACGGTCGTCGATGAGTCCACGGCGAGGGTCGCCCACGTCTTCCGCGACGAGTCGATCGTCTTCGCCCACACGTGCAACAGCGATTGGGCGGTGGCGATCGAGTCGGGCGTGAGCGACATCGTCGCCGCCTCGACGGGCCCGTTCCGGGTCGCAGAGGGCGAGGGGATCGAACCGTTCGCCTGCTCGCGAGGCCCGTTCGAGCGCGAGGTCCTCCTGGGCATACTCGCCGATCCGTCCCACGCGCTCCACGGCGATCTGCGGGAGCGGCTGGCCTGGACGGTCGGCCCGTGGGGCTCGTACGCTCCCGACGTCGTCGACCTCGTCGCGGCGCAGCGCCGCATCGACGCCGCACTCACCGGCCTGGTTCCCGCCGAGCAGGTCGTTCCGACGGCGCTCGACCACGTCGTGCAGGCGCTCCCCCGCCTCGCCAGACCGGGCATGCGCGCGCACATCGACGACGCCGGGCTGCACCTTCCGCCCGTGGTCACGGAGGACGAAGCGGAACGGCTCACGCGAGGGTTCCGGTGGGTCCTCGGCCGCGCCGGCGCAACCGGCATCCCGATGATCGACGGCGCGGTCGACCCCGACGCGGTGCGGGAGGGCTCGGCAGCGCTGTCGTGCACCGAGGCGCACGTGCGGGCGCTCTTCGCCGCCGCTCGCAGGATGCGCCTGATGTACGTGCGCAGCCGACGGCTCGTGGTGAAGAAGTCCTTCCTGTCCGCGTCGGGTTCGGCCACCGAGCTGTGGTCGCTTCTCGCCGAGAGCCTGCGGCTGTGCGGCGCCGGGTGGCGCGCCGCCGACCTGCTCCTGCTGGCCATCGCGGACGGCAGCCTCTCCGACCCCGCCATCGGACTCGATCGCGTCGCACGCACCCTCGTCTTGGCCGGGCGCCACGACCGCGGCGCGTGGGGACCGTACGGGAACCGCGGGTACAGCGACGCGGACGACGACTGCGACGCGCGGTGCGACTGCCCGCCCATCGACGGCTCGACCTGGCACGACGTCGTCGCACAGGCGATCCAGGATGCCGCCACCGCGGCGTCGACGGAGGGCGCACGAACTGTCGCGTCACTCGCGGAGTACGGCGATCTGCGCAGCGCCGCGGTTCGAGCGGATTGGGTCGACCTCGACAGCCCCCCGACGTGGCGAGCGGGCGCGCTACGGCGGGCGTCGACGGACTCCGTCGTCTCTGCCGACGAAGCGCAGGCCGTCATGCTGCGCGAGGCCGACGAGCTCATCGGTGTGCTGCATCTGCTCGGGCTGGAGCGCGCAGACGACGGCTCATGGCTGGTCTCGTCCACTCTGCGCGAGTTCGCACGCGCGGCGCTGCGCCCCCGCACCGCACCTCGCCGCGGACACGGCGGTGGTCCCGGCGGCGGGCTCTGGTGACGACGGGCCGCGCCTCAGCGGACCGGTTGCCGCAGGATCGTGCGCAGCTTGGCCGGATCCGTGCGGCCATGGGGATCTACGCTCATCGGAACAGGCCCACCGCCTCGTCGAGCATCCGATGTCCCTCTTGCTCGAAAGCGCGATCGCCGACGAGATACGCCCATACCGCCGTGCTGACGGCCTCGCGCAGAAGGTCCATGCGCCACACATCGCCATCCCGCGGATCTTCACCGTACGCCTCGAGGAACGCCCGTTCCAGGCGCGTGTCGCGACGCCACTGGCCGGTGGCCAGGCGACACAGGTCGGTGGCGGCGGGGCGCAGATCGAATCGACCGAAGTCGATGACGCGGAGTTCCCCGCCGTCGTCCAGCCAATTGCGCGGGTGGTAGTCGCCGTGGGTCGGGACCACCTCCACCGCACGCGGCCGGTATCCCTCCAGCAGGCGCCGCACGGTCTTCTCGAGCGCGGGGGCGATGCGGTGCTCACGGTCCAGCCACGCCCGGGCCTTCGCGGTGACGTGGCATTCGTCCGCGTCGTCGACGTGACGTTCCTGGTCGTGCAGGGCGCGCAGCACCGCACCGGCCTGCACGTGCAGCGCGACGTCGTGTTCGGATGCCGCCCCCTCGACGAGCACGCCGGGCAGCCGGTCGAGCACGAGCGCATTCGCCTCGTCGCTCGCGTGGCGCATCCGTCCGGTGCGGCCCAGCGCGACCAGCGGTGCGGTCCACCGCGCGTGCGCACGGATCTCGCGGCGGATGTGGTGGTTGTCGCGCCCTCCCGCCTTCACGATGACGTCACTGCCGTCCGAGGCGCGGACGTGCAGCACCACGGTGTCGACCAGTCCCCAGGAATGATCCTCGATGAGGGTCGGCGCACCGAGCCACCCGCGAACGACCGCCGACTGTGCGGGAGCCAGCAGCCCGCCGTCCCACGTCATCGACGACCGACCGACCGGCGCGAACCGCGGCGTCGACGTCGACGTACGACGAGCGTGGCCACCGCGCGCCACCCGATGAGAAGAGCACCGAGCACGGTCGCCGCAACCGTCACGAAGGCCGCTTGCACGCCCTGGTCGCTCACGACGCGCAGCAGCATGCCGCCCGCGACCGTCACGACCCACAGCATGGCCCCCGTGCGCAGGGGCGCGAACGGATGCCGCCACGCTCGCGTGACGAGCCACCCGACCGTCAGTGCGACGGCGAACGGCCAGGCGGTGACCATCAGCCCGCCGATCACGTCCTCCCGGTGGCTGGCCCGACCGGTCGCCGCGAAGAGCGTCACCAGGGCGACGTCAGCGACATACGCCCCCGCGATCGTCCGCACGGAGGAGGGCGATCCCGCGCGTGGGTCAGCCCCCCGGGCTGCCGGGTCGAGCCGCATCACGTGGCGTTCCACAATCGCTGGTAGTAGGTCATCCGCTCGGCGTCCATCGGCACGCCGTAGGCGTCGACGACCGCCTCCTCCCACCCCGGGCCGTAGTTCCAGACCGTGCTCATGGCGGCCACGGCGAGGTCGGCCCAGAGGTCGCCGACCCCCAGCGCACCCAGGTCGACGTGCCCCGCCCACGAACCGTCGTCGGCAATGAGGGTGTTCGGCGCACACGCATCGCCGTGACACACCACGAGGCGATCTTCCGCGGGAGGAACGCGCAGGTCGTCCGGCACACGGATGCCGCGGACCTCCGCCGCCGCCGTCCGCGCCGAGACCCGCCAGTCGAACGGACACTGCGCTACCGGCATCCGATCGTGGAACGCGCGAAGACCGCGTCCGATCGCCCGCACTGCGGTGGCCGGGTCTCGGACCCACCGCGGAGCGACGGCACTCGCGCCGGGCAAGGCCACCGTCACCAGCCATTCGTGGGTCTCGTCAGCGCCGGCCCCGACCACGCGCGGGACGGGCGTGTACTCCCGTGCCCACGACAGACGCTCAGCCTCGCCCGCGCTCGTGGTCTCGAGGTTCTTCGGGCCGTGCTTGATGAAGCGGATGCCGTCGCGACCCTCGGCGCGGAAGGTGACGCCGCCGAGCTCATTGCGCCATACCGGCTCGAGCGTCGCGCCTGCGGCGAGTTCTCGCACGCGTGCGGGAACCGGGGCGCCGGCGGCGGGGATACTCATCCATTCATCCTGCCCAACGGGCGGCCATCTTGCCCAAACTATCGAATAACGATAGATTGCACACGTTCTTCGATAGGAGTCGCCATGGGCAAAGCCACCATCCTCACCCTTCGCATCATCATCGTGCTCGCCGTTCTCGGATCGCTCCTGGTGCAGACCGTCATCGTCCCCCTGCTCTGGTACGACCTCGAGGGTGAGGCGCTGTGGGGCCGGATCGCGTTCGTCACCATCGCCGTCCTGGGCGTGGCCACGATGCAGGTCTTCGCGATCTGCGTATGGCAACTGCTCACGCGGGTGAGCCACGGGTCGGTGTTCTCGGTCTCGACGTTCCGCTACGTCGACGTGATCATCGGGTCGATCGCGACCGCAGCCGTCCTCACCTTCGCCCTCGCCGTGCTCCTGGCTCCCGGGGACGTCGCACCGGGAGTCGTCGGCCTCATCTGCGGCGCCGCGCTCGTCCTGGGCGGGATGGCCCTGCTCGTCGTGGTCATGAAGGCCCTCCTGCGCCAGGCGATCGAGCGCGACAACGAGGCTCGCACCCTTCGCAGCGAACTCGACGAGGTGATCTGACATGCCGATCGTCGTCGACGTCGACGTCATGCTCGCCCGCCGCAAGATGTCGGTCGGCGCCCTCGCCGATCGGATCGGCATCACCCCGGCCAATCTCGCGGTGCTCAAGAACGGCCGCGCCAAGGCGGTGCGCTTCACGACCCTCGACGCCATCTGCGAAGTGCTGCAGTGCCAGCCCGGCGACGTCCTGCGCTGGGAGCCCGCCGACGCCGACCGCAGCCCCGAGCGCGCCACGCCGACGGCCGACTGACCGCACCGCACCCGCACCGCACGCGCGGCTCTCGGTCATCCTCGCGGGCGTCCGGCGAACCCGGCGAACAGGGCGTGGAGCAGCGGCGGCACCGAGGCCGCCATCATCACCGTGCCGGTCACGGGCTCCTCGGGCCGCAGCACCGCACCGCCGATGAGGAGTCCCGCGAACAGCACGGCGGAGACGACGCGGCGGCTCATGCGCTCCAGCCCGCGCAGCCGCTGATCCAATCGCGGGGTGTCGACCTGCAGGCGCCCCTCCTCCACTCGCGACACCACGTCGTCGAGCCGGCGGGGAAGGCGAGCGGCGACGCCCGCGAACGACACCGCCTCGCGGCCGATCGACTGCACGAAGCTGCCGCGCTCGTCGCGGATGAGCTGCTGAGCGTACGGCTCCACCGCATCCCACATGTTGAACTCCGGCTGCAGTGAGCTGCACATGCCGGAGGTGAGCGAGACGGCGCGGATGATGAGGAGGAAGTTCTCGGGCAGCTGGAACGGCAGCGACCGCACGACGTCGCCGAACTCCGTGGCGAAGTCCCGGAACTCGCGCGGGTCGACCCGCTGCAGCTCGGCGAAGCCCATCCCTCCGAACCGGGCGAACAGCGCGGAGAGCGCTCGTTCGAGTTCCGCGGCGTCCGCGGTGGGCAGCAGCACCCCCACATCTCGGATGCCCTCGACCATCTGCCGGCTGTTGCGCGCGGCCACCGCGATGATCAGGCGCTGCAGACCGTGACGGAGGCGGTCGGGAACCTCGCCCATCATGCCGAAATCGACGAAGCTGAAGCGCCATCCCGCGGCGCCGGGCGCGGCATCCGGCACCGGTGTCACGAAGATGTTGCCGGGATGCGGGTCGGCGTGGAAGTACCCATCGACGAAGAGCTGGTCGAACATCACATTGGCGAACGCCGTGGCGACCTCGCCCGGGTCGATCCCCGCCGCTCGCAGCGCGTCGATGTCGTTGATCTTGATGGCGGTGACGTCCTCGAGCGTCAGCACGCGCCGCGTGGTCCGCTCCCACGCGACATCGGGCACCGCCACTCTGCCGTCCCCGGCGAAGTTCGCGTCGAACAGCTCGGCGTTGCGCGCCTCGTGCAGGTAGTCGATCTCCTCCATGCTCGTGACCGCGAACTCCTCGATGAGGGTCGGCAGGTCCACGTGCTGACGGATGACGTGCACGCGATGGAGCCATCCGGCCACCTTCCGCAGTGCCGCCAGGTCGACGTCGACGATGCGGTCGATTCCCGGTCGCTGCACCTTGACGACGGCGTCGGCGAATCCGGCGTCGGCGGCGTCGGCGGGCAGCAGGCGCGCGCGGTGGGCCTGACCGAGCGACGCGGCTGCAAGGGGCACCGGGTCGACGAAGGCGAAGGCGCGATCGAGCGGCATCCCGAGCTCGCTCTCGGCGTGCGCGCGGATGGCCGCGAAGTCGACGGGCGGGACTTCGTCCTGCAGCCCCTCGAGCTCCTTCGTGATCTCGGGCGGGAGGACGTCCAGTCGCGACGACATGAACTGGCCGACTTTGATCATGAGACCGCCGAGGCCGAGTGCGAGGCCGTGGAAGTTGCGGGCGATCCCCTGCAGGCGGCGTCGACGACCGAGGGCCGAGAAGCGCTCCAGTCCGATGCGGGGCAGGAACAGCTCGTACCACCACGCCTGCGCCATGTAGCGCATCGCGAAGCGCATGATGCGGCGATAGCGCGCGCGGGAACCGTCGGCGTCGGACATCGAATCTCCCTGATGCCGACGTTCCGACGGCATCCCTCAGCCCTGGGCGAGGATGGAGTAGAGCTTACGCCGCGCCTCGTCCAGCACCGCCACAGCCTCGGCCACCTGCTCGGGCGAGCCCGCCTTCGCCACCTGCGCGGCCGCCTGGGCGAGCTTCGCCCCGGACTTCGGCAACGCGGTCGCGCGCGATGCCTCGCGCATTCCCGGCATCTCCCACGGCGCCGAACCGTCTTCGGCCTGCTCCGCCTCGGCGCGACCGGCCTCGGTGAGCGAGTAGGTCTTCTTCCCCGCCGCCTCCTCCGCGACGATCAGACCCTCATCGGCGAGCATCTGCAGGGTCGGGTACACCGAGCCGGGGCTCGGCTTCCACATGCCGTCGCTGCGCTGCTCGATCTCGTGGATGATCTGGTACCCGTGCATGGGCTGCTCCTTGAGCAGCGACAGGACGGCGGAGCGGACGTCGCCGCGACCCATCCGTCCCGTGAGCTTCTGCTCGAAACCGCCCCACAGCTGGTCCATGGCCTCCCACAGGCCCGCTCCGGGGAATCCGCTCGCCCCGCCGGGTCGCCCCGCGCCCCGGTGCCGCGGACCGAACAGGTTGCCGGTGTCCGATGCGTTCATGATGTCCTCCTCGCGATCCGCCCGCACAACGCAAGCGATAGTTACCGATATATCGTTCGGGATGCCGCGACACAAGGCATTCGCTCTCTTTCACACCGCGTTCCCAGCAGCCGCGAGGGGATATCGTGCCGGGGCGCCCCCGGTCAAGGGGGTGATGACGCGAGCCCGACGCGCGCAGGCTGGAACCACCCATCACCACCGCGATCGAGGAGCATCATGAGCCACCTTCCCAGCGATTCGCCCGACGCCCCCGACTCCACCGGATACGAAGGCGTGGAGCCGGAGTCGAGCCAGCCGATCGTCCCCGAGCCCGAAGAGCCGCTCGCCCCCTCCCCCGACGAGCCATCGGCGCCGTCGCCCTCGGAGCCTCTCGCACCGAGCCCCGACGAACCGTCGATCTGACGACGGAGTGACGTCGACGGGCGACGACCCCGTCGACGTCATCCCTCCTGCTCGCGCCGCCGTCGCATCTGCGCCAGGGGCATCGTGAGCCGGGGGTTGCCCACGAGCGCGTCCTCGTGCTCGTCGAGGAATCTCCAGTACGCGTCGGTGAAGACCGAATTCCGCGCCTCCTGCGCCGACCTCCACCACGAACCCATCTTCTGCAGGTAGGCACCGCCCGAGATGTAGGGCTTCGTCGCCACCCGCCCGCCGTCGGCGTACTGGCTCATGCCCTGCACGTTGGGGACCATCACCCATTCGTACGCGTCGACGAACAGCGCGCTGTACCAGTCGAACACCTCGCGCGGGTCGTAGCCCTGCAGCAGGAACCAGTTGCCCAGCACCATGAGCCGCTCGATGTGATGCGCGTACCCCCAGCGGTGCACGCGCTCGAGCACGGTCCTGACCGGGACGGGCACCTCGTCGGGGATCCCCTGTCCGGTGTACCACCACGGTTCCAGCTGACGCGCGAGGGCGAAGTGGTTGGCTCCGGCGAGCGCGGGCCACGCACGGTACGCGCCGCGCATGTACTCGCGCCACCCGATGATCTGGCGGATGAACCCCTCGAGCGAGGCGAGCGGGACGTCCCCGGCGTGGGCGGTGGCGGCATCCACCACCTCGTCCACGCGCAGCAGCCCGACGTTGAGCAGCGGGCTCAGGACCGAATGGAACAGGAACGGCTCGTCGGCCTTCATGGCGTCCTCGTACCGCCCGAACGACGCGAGCCGGTCGCGGACGAACACCGTGAGCCATGATCGCGCCTGCTCGGGTGTCACCGGCAGCCAGAAGTCCTCGGGGTCGCCCGGGTGGTCGCCGAACGTCGCCCGGGTCTCGGCGATCGCGCCGCGCACGATCTCGTCGCGCGGCACCTCGGGAAGCGCCGGGACGACGACCCCGGTCCGAGGCAGCGGCTCGCGGTTGTCGGCGTCGAAGTTCCAGCGGCGGCCCACGGGGCTCGATCCGTCCATCAGGATGCCGGTGCGACGGCGCTGCCACCGGTAGAAGTCCTCCATGCGCGCACCCGGGTGCTCGGCGAACCACCGGTCGACATCGTCCGCCGGGGTCAGGAACAGCTCGTCGGCGTACACGCGCGTGGCCACGCCCTCGTCGGCGCAGATGCGGCGAAGGCGGGCATCGACGTCGCGATCGGTGGCGCTCATCCACGCGAGCCCTTCGACGCGCTCGCGCCGGAGCACTCCGCGAAGGCCCTCGGCGAATCCCGCCCCGTCGCCGAGCGGCACGCGCACGACTCGTCGGCCGGCCGCCTCGAGCCGCGCCGCGGCGTGCCTCATGCCGGCTAGCAGCAGCACGATCTTGTGCGAGTGATAGGGCCGCCGGTCGAACACCGCCGCCGACTCGACGAGGACGAAGACGTCGATGTCGATGTCGGGATCGTCCTCGGCCGGATGCCGGTCGAACAGCTGCGTCGCGAGCACCAGCGCGGCCTTCATCCCCTCATCCTCGCACCGGCGGTGCGCGGGGGGTTCGAGCTGCGCACGATCTATGCTGGCCCCGCCCGCGACGAGGCGAGGAGAAGCCGTGATCAGAACCCGGACGCGGACCGAGGACGACCCTCGAGTCGGAGCGTGGGCCCTCCTCCCCCTCGGTGTCGCCGCTGCCGCGATCGCGCTGGCCCCGTGGTGGCTGACCGGCGCCCGCCTGCCGTTGCAGAACCTGTGGGCCGAGACCGCGACCGCCGCGCAGATGCCCGTGGTGCTCCTCCCCTTCAGCCAGTACACGGTCGTCCAGGTCTTCGCGTACCTGGTGGTCGGGTCGGCCCTCGCCGGCATCGCCGGTCGTGCCCTGCGGGTGCGCGGGTGGGGGCTCACACTGCTCCTCGCCGGCATCCTGCTGGTCCAGGTGACCGCGACCGTCCAGCCGGCGCTCGTCGTCCGCGACGGCCTCCAGGACCGCCTCGAATCGACGCTGTACCTCGCAGGCCTGGTCGTCGGCACGTCCCTGTCGGTCCTCGTCGGGATGACGGTCACGATCCTCATCGCACGAGCCCCGCGCGCCGGCGCCCTGCTGGGACTCGCCGTCGCGGCGATCGCGACCGGCGCGTGGCTCGGCGCCGTCCTCAGCCGTGGTCTCGGCGACGACGCGTTCGCGGCGGTGATGCCGCTCCTGCCGTGGATCGCCCCGATCCTCACCGGAGCGGCCATCGCCTGGGCCGGTCTCAACACCGTCGGACGCGTGCTGGCCGCACTTGTCTCGGTCGCCTTGGTGTGGATCGCTCCCGCACTGGTGACGGGGATCGCGAACGCCCTGGGAACCCGCGTGCTGCTGCGCTCACCCGGCGACCTCGCCGACTACGGCCTGGGCGTCTTCCGCATGGCGCTGCTGACCCCCGAGCTCGCCCTGCGTCCCGTGGTCGCGACGCTCGTCGTCGCCGCCATCGGGCTGGTCATCCGTGCCGTGCTGCGGCGCCGCGCGATACCGGCCGGGTAGCACCGCGTCAAGGCGCGGGCCCTCCCCCGCGCGCCCGCTACCGTGGCGCAGAGGCAGCCCGAGAGGAGAACCGTGACCGCAGCAGCCCCGCCGGGCACACGGACGACCGTGTCCGTCGTGATCCCGGTGAAGGACGACGACACCGAGCTGCGCCGATGCCTCCGCGCCCTTCACGCGCAGACCCTCGCTCCGGACGAGATCATCGTCGTCGACAACGATTCCTCGGATGCCTCACCCGACGTCGCCCGGGCGGCCGGCGCCCGCGTGGAGCACTGCGCCCGCCCCGGCATCCCCGCCGCCGCGTCGCACGGCTACGACCACGCCCGCGGCGATCTGATCCTGCGGCTGGACGCGGACTGCGTGCCCTCACCCACGTGGGTGGCGGACATGGTCGCGGCCTTCGAGCGCCGCCCGGACGTCGGCGCGTTCACGGGCGGTGCCCGCTTCATCGACGGTCCGACGTGGCTGCGCACCCCCCTCGCCGTGATCTACCTCGGCGCGTACGCCGGCACGACGGCCGCCGCCCTCGGTCACCTGCCGCTGTTCGGATCGAACCTCGGCATGCGGCGAACCCTGTGGCGCGGCATCCGGGAGCGCGTGCACCGCGACGACCCGCGCGTGCATGACGACCTCGACCTGGCGTTCCACCTCGGCGAGTACGCGCGCATCCGCCTCGTCCCGGCCAGGACCATGGGCATGTCGATGCGCCCGTTCGCGAGCGCCCGGTCCTTCGCGCGGCGGAGCGCCGCGGGCTGGCGGAGCGTTCTGGTGCACTGGCCCGCCGACTTTCCTCCGATCCGCTGGTCGCGGCACGCGATGCGACGGATGCGGGCGCGCGCGCCCCGGTCGAGGGGCGGCGTGTCGTGAGCGCCCTCATCGGACCGGTCATCGCCCCCGACCTGCACGTCATGACCTTCAACGTGCGGCGCAGACTGCGGCGCACGTGGCCGCCCGCGGACAGCTGGCACCGGCGTCGGCCGCGGCTGCAGTCGCTGCTGCGCGACGAGCTCCCCACCCTGCTGGGGGTCCAGGAGGCGCTGCCCGATCAGGCTGACGCGATCTCGGATGCCCTCGGGGATCGGTACGAGCGGATCGGACGCGGGAGGCGTGCGGACGGAGCCGGCGAAGGCTGCCCGGTGTTCTTCGACGCAGGCCGGCTCGAGCTGATGGATTGGTCCCAGACCGCGCTGTCGGACCGCCCGCACGAACCGGGTTCGCGCACGTGGGGCAACCTGATTCCCCGCATCGTCGTGCGGGCGGTGCTCCGCGACCGAGAGACCCGGACGCGCTTCGCCGTCTTCAACACCCACCTCGACCCGTTCTCGCGGCGCTCCCGCGCGCGCGGCGCCGCCCACGTGCGCGGCCTCGTGCAGGCGGCCGCCCTGCCCGCCCTGGTGACGGGCGACCTCAACGACCGGCCGGGGACCACGGCGCTGGACGAGCTGTTCGCCGACGACGTCCTGCGCGACGCGTGGACCAGCGCCGAGCGGCGGCTGACGAGCGAATGGGGCACCTTCGGCGGGTATCGTCGACCGCGGGCCGGCACCGGGCGCATCGACTGGATCGCCGCCACCGCGGAGGTCCGCGTCCGCGGCATCGGCATCAACACCCGCCGCGCTCTCGGAGGGTGGCCCTCCGACCATCTGCCGGTCCAGGCGATCGTGCAGCTACGCGAACGGACGAATCCATGAGGCGCAACTTCCTGCGGCCACCGGGCACCCCCGGCGAATACGCCGCCGACCTCGTTCGGGTCCTCGGCCTCGTGAGCGTCCTGGCGGTCGCCGTCTGGGGCACTCCCACCCACGTCGGCGTGCTCGCCCTGTCGCTTCCGGCGCTTCTCGTGCCGCGCTTCCTCGGCGTACGGGCGTGGTTCGACATCTTCTACGGGATCACGGTCCTCGTCGCCGCGTGGAGCAACGTGCTGGACCTCTACACGACCGTCGTCGGGTGGGACCTGCTCATCCACTTCGTGTGCACCGGCGTCATCGCCGTCGTCGCGTATCTCGGTCTGGCCGACCTGCGCGTGGTGGCTCCGCCCCGCGCGGCGGACACACCGCGCCGCGCGCCGGTGGTGCTGGCGGTGGTCCTCGGGCTCGCGGTCAGTGCCGTGTGGGAGATGGTCGAGTGGGTGGGCTGGGCCTTCATCACCGACGACATCTTCGTGGCCTACTCCGACACGATCGGCGACATGGCCGTGGGCGGGCTGGGAGCCGTATGCGCAGGTGTGCTGCTGGCGTCGGCGTCGCTGCGCGAGCCGGAGGCGTCGCGCGAGCGCCGACCGAGCGCGCGGTCGATCGCCACGTAGCCGAATCCCACGAGCTCCAGCGCGACCGCGAGCCCCAGAATCCACAGCGCGACCCCGCCCACCCCGAGCGTCGCCACGTCCATGAACGGATACGGATACGAGACCCCGGGCTCGAACTCCCCGCCCAGCGCGCCGAAGACGAAGGCGAACGCGAGGTAGCCGAGCGGCAGCAGCGCCCACAGGAGCGGGTCGCGCCAGCGCATGCGCCCCTTCGGGGTGAACAGCAGCCAGTCCAGCACCACCAGCACCGGGGCGACCACGTGGACGAGCGAGTCGGTCAGCGTGTACGCCTCGTACGTCGGGTCCTGGGTGAGTGTGGGGACGAGCACCACGGTGTAGACGAGCATCGTCACGGTGACCGCCATCAGCACCGCGCCGTGGAACTCCGGCGAGGGGTTGGTCAGTCCCCGCGCCCCGCGGCGTACCAGATCACGCGCGGTGGCGACGGCGACGATCGTGAGCCACACCAGGACGATGACGTTCGTCACCGCGGTGAAGTACAACATCGTGCGCCAACTCGGGTCGGGCGTGAACAGATCGAGGAGTCGGATGACACCCGTCGCGACCACCACGACCGCGACGGCGCGGAAGGCGAGGGCGACGGGTCGGAACGGGATGGCCACGACATGACGATAGAGGCTCACCACGGCCCCGGCTCCGCGACGATCGGCGAAACTGGAATCTCCGCACCGCAGAAGGAGCACACAATGAGCACCGACACCGGTACCGTCACCCAGGTCCCCGGCATGGAGACCGCCGTCCTCGCGGGCGGCTGCTTCTGGGGCATGGAGGACCTGATCCGCCGTCAGCCGGGCGTGGTGGACACCCGCGTCGGCTACACGGGCGGCTCGAACGACCACGCCACCTACCGCCATCATCCCGGTCACGCCGAGGCCGTCGAGATCGTCTTCGATCCCGCCCAGACGTCCTACCGCGACATCCTGGCCTTCTTCTTCCAGATCCACGATCCGTCGACCATGAACCGCCAGGGCAACGACATCGGCTCCAGCTACCGGTCGGCGATCTTCCCCCTCTCCCCCGAGCAGGAGCGCGTGGCACGCGAGACCATCGCCGACGTCGACGCGTCGGGGCTGTGGCCCGACAAGGCGGTCACGACCATCGAGCCGGCCGGACCGTTCTGGGAGGCCGAGCCCGAGCACCAGGATTACCTGATCCGCTACCCCAACGGGTACACCTGCCACTTCCCGCGCGCGGGATGGGTGCTTCCGGCACGCGACAAGACGGCGACCGCGTGACGACGCGCCCCGCGGTCGCCGAAGCGATCGCGGGGCGCGCGCCGCCTCCTCGTCAGGGCGTGGGCATACCGCCGTTGACGTTGAGCGTCTCGCCCAGCACGTAGCTGGACTCCGCCGACGCCAGGAACACGTAGGCGGGAGCGAGCTCTGCCGGCTGTCCCATCCGGCCGAGCGGCGTCTGCTCGCCGAACGATTCCAGCTTCTCGGGCGGCTGGCCGTCGCTCGGCTGCAGCGGCGTCCAGATCGGGCCGGGAGCGACGGCGTTCACGCGGATGCCCTTCGGCGCGAGCTGCTCGGCGAGTGCCTTGCTGAAGGCGTTGATCGTCGCCTTCGTCGAGGCGTAGTCGACCAGGATGCCGGACGGCGAGTACGCCTGGACCGACGTCGTGTTGATGATCGTCGAGCCCGCCCGCATGTGGGGCACCGCGGCCTTGGTGATCCAGAACATCGCGTAGACGTTGGTCTTGAAGGTGTGGTCGAACTGCTCGTCGCTGAGGGTCGTCAGATCCTCGTTGTAGATCTGCTTCCCGCCGTTGTTGACCAGGATGTCCAGTCCGCCGAGACCCTCGACGGTCGAGGCGACGAGGTCGCGGCAGTAGGCGGCGTCCTTGAGGTCACCGGGGAGGGTCAGCACCGTCGCGCCCGCGTCGCGGAGGATCCCGGCGATCCGCTGCGCGTCCTCCTCCTCTTCGGGCAGGTAGGACAGCGCGACGTCCGCACCCTCGCGGGCGAACGCGATCGCGGTCGCCGCTCCGATGCCGGAGTCGCCTCCGGTGATGAGCGCCTTGCGGCCGGCCAGCCGGCCGGTGCCCCGGTAGGACTTCTCGCCCAGATCGGCGCGGGGCGACAGATCGGCGTCGAGCCCCGGCTCGGGCATCTCCTGCTTCTTGGGCTCGATGTCGGCGTAGAGCTTCGCCGGGTCGGTGAAGGTGTACTGGTCGCGGGTCATGATTCCTCCTCGTGGGTGGGTGTGGTCGGATGGTCGGTGGGTGATCGGTCGGGTCGAGTCGGGCTCTCTCCGGGTTCAGATGGTCGCGACCGAGCCGGAGTCGACGCGGTAGTTGGATCCGTTCACGAACGACGCCAGTCCGGAGCACAGGAACGCGACGACCGCCGCGACCTCCTCGGGCTCGCCGCGGCGCTTCAGCTCCATGTACGGCCGCTCCTCGTCGAGGAACGACGCGATCGCCTGCTTCGTCGGGACGCCGAGCTCCTTCGATCGCTTCTGCATCATGGCGTCGGTCATCGGCGTGTGGATGAACGCGGGCGACACGCAGTTCACGAGGAGGCCTTCGCGGGCGTACGAGCGCGACAGCCCCTTCGCGAGAGCGAGGATCCCCGCTTTCGCGGCGCAGTAGGGAAGCTCGTCGTCGTAGGGCTGCACGGCGTCCTCGGACGCGAGGAAGACCAGTCGCCCCCAGCCGCCCTTGCGCAGCGACGGAAGGAACTGCCGCACGAGACGCACCGGACCGAGCAGGTCGATGTCGATGGTCTTGGTCCATCCTTCATCGGTGATCTCGTGGAAGAGTCCCTGGGCACCGGTGACGCCGGCGGACTGCACGAGGATGTCGATGTCGCCCACCGCCTGCTGCACCTGCTCGTGCAGGGCCGACAACGAGTCGAGGCTGGTGATGTCGGCGGCGAAGGCGTGAAGCCGTCCCTTGGGTGCGCGCAGCTCGGTGGCCGCGGCATCCAGTGACTCCTGATCCTGGTCGCTGATCACGACCGTCGCCCCCTCGTCGAGGAGCATGCGGGCGGTGTGCCAGCCGATGCCGGAGTCGCCGCCGGTCACGAGCGCCTTCTTTCCGGTGATGCCGAGGTCCATGTCAGTTCTCCTTGCTGTCGTGCAGGTCGTCGGAAGCGGTGCGGTCCTCGCCGAAAGTGTGGACGGGAAGGCCGGTGGCGCCGGTATCGAGGCGGAAGATGCCACCCGAGAGCGGATGCTGCGACAACGCGTCCTCCGAGAGGTTCTCCCGGGCCGTGCCGACCAGAAGGACGTCGAGCGCCGGCCCGGCGAACGCCACCGACGTGACGTTCGGCACCGGGATCGTCCGTTCGCCCAGCACGCCGCCGTCCGCTCCCCAGTGGACGACCACGCCGTCGCCGTAGATGCCGTTGAAGAACGAGCCGTCGGCCGCCCGGACGAGCCCGTCGCTCATCCGCCCGACGAGGAACGGCTCCAGCTCGCCCAGGTCGCCATCGGGTCCGTACGCGCCGCGATAGACGGTGCGGGTCATGGTGTCGGTGACGAACATGACAGAGCCGTCGTCGTTCCACTCCAGCCCGTTGGTGATGCCGAAACCGCCTCGGAGGGTGCGGGCGGAGCCGTCGGCGCCGACGGCGTAGAGCCCGGCATCCGGATCGTCGGCGCTGAGATCCATCGCGCCCACGACGAATCGCCCGAACGGGTCGACCTTGCCCTCGTTCAGGCGAATGCCGTCGTGCCGGTGCGGCAGAGCGGCGAGATCGCGGGTGATACCGCCGGCGGCGTCGAGCAGGACCACCCGGTCCTTGAGGGCGGCGACGTATCCACCGCCGGTCGCGGGCTGCACGGCGCTCACCGGCGGCGGCAATTCGATGACGCGATCATCGCTCCCGTCGACGGCTCCGTCCCAGCGCCCGCGGTGGACCGTGCCGGCGGTGATGTCGACCCACACGACCTCGTCGGTGCGGGCATCCCACCAGATGCTCTCGATCAGGATCCCCCGGGTGTCGCGGAACAGGTCAGCGGCCATGGAGCTTCTCCTCCGGTACGAGTTCGCGGATGGTCAAGACCGCGTTGATGAAGGCGAGGTGGCTGAGCGCCTGGGGCGTGTTCCCCCACGCCGACCCGTCGTGCTCGTCGATCATCTCGGCGTACACACCGACGTCGTTGGCCATGCCGACCAGCTCGTCCATCAGCGTGAGGGCCTCGTCGTGGCGTCCCACGCACGCCAGGGCGTGCGCGCGCCAGAACGCGCACGCGACGAAGGTCTTCTCCTCGCGCTCGACGCCGGTGTAGCGGTAGACCAGCGCGCCGGCGCCGAGCCCGGCGGTGATGGCATCGATCGTCCGCGACATGCGCTCTCCGCGGTCGAAGCCGGTGGGCGCATGGAGCAGGACGGAGGCGTCGAGGTCGGTCCCGCCGGCGATGGCGACATACGCCCCCAGCTCCTCGGACCAGCAGTGCTCGTCGATCCAGGCGCGGATGCGATCGCGCTCGGCGCGCCACCGGTCGGCGCTCCCGGGGATGACCCCCGCGTCGGCGAGCGCGGCCGCATCGTCGAGGGCCTTCCAGCACCCCATCTTCGACGAGGTGTAGTGCGCGATCTCGGGCAGTTCCCACATGCCGGAGTCGGGGTTGCGCCAGACGTCGCACGTGCGGTCGGCGACATCGACGAGGATGCGCGCGGTCGCGGGATCCAGCAGATTGCCCGCCTGGACATAGGTCCGGCAGATGGCGATGAGGTCGCCGTAGACCCCCAGCTGGAGCTGCCGGTTCGCGGGGTTGCCGGTCACCACCGGAGGGATGCCGTTCCACCCGGCAACCTCGTACTGCTGCGGCGCGGGCACGAGATCGCCCTGGAGGGTGTACATCACGTGGAGCTCCGGCCCCTGCTCGCCGATCGTGCGCAGCATCCACGACAGCGCCGCATGCGTCTCTTCGCGCAGGCCGAACCGCACGAGCGCCTCGGTCGTGTAGGCGAGATCCCGCACCCACGCGAAGCGGTAGTCCCAGTTCTTGCCGCCCCGCGGATTCTCGGGAAGCGACGTCGTCGCCGCGGCGGCGATCGCCCCCGTGGGGCTGTAGATGAGCAGCTTGAGCACGAGGGCGCTGCGCTGCACGTGGCGCGCCCACGGTCCGTCGTACGAGAAGACTCGAGACCAGTGCCGCCAGTTCTCCACGGTCCGGTCGATGCCCACGTCGACGTTGAGCGGGTCGGGCAGGTGCAGCGGCTCGCGGTGCGTCGAGGCGAGCACCAGCACGTGGCGGGTACCCGGCCGGGTTTCGAACTCGCCGGCCAGCACCGGCCCTCCCGGACCGTCGGGCTCGGGCGGCTTCGGGCCGTGGCCGTCACCGACCACGGCCAGCGCGGTGTGGCCGCAGCGGATGATGGCGGCGTGCGGCGTCTGCTCGATCCAGGGCGCTCCGGTGTGGAAGGAGGTTCCCGGGCGCACGGCCCAGGTCATCCGCACACTGCCCTCGACGCCGTCGATGCGGCGGGCCAGCTCCGCCCACGGCAGGCGCCCCGCCACCCCCGACACGAGCGCATCGGTCACGGTGACCCGGCCGCCGGCGGTCGTGAACTCGGTCTCGAGCACATTGGTGCGCGGCAGGTACCTGCGGCTCACCGTGTGCTCATCGACGGGGGCGAGTTCGACGTATCCACCGGTCTCGTCGTCGAGGAGCCGCGCGAACACGGGCGTGGAGGTGAGCTCCGGAAGCGGGAGCCAGTCGATACGGCCCCCACGGCCCACGAGAGCCACGGTCCGACCGTCCCCGATGGGGGCGTAGGACTCGATGGGATCAGAGGTCACGTGGGGCTCCTTGCGCTGTGCCTCAAGTGTGGGCGCCGAAGGGCGTCGACGCCGAGGGTTGACAACGCGGACGGAGTCGGCGAACCTGGCCCGCGCATCGACCACCCGGGATGACGTGCTAGGGTGGGTTTCGCCCTTCGGGCCGCACGCGTCGATACTTTTCTGCCTCATTGTGGAGAAGCAGACCGCCGGACGCCCGCCGCAGATCGCGGCTCCCTATAGAAACCACCGACTTCCGCACAGCGAACGTGACATCGCCTTTCGCCTGCGGCTCCTGCTGAAAGCTCTTTTGACACTCGTCACCACCCCCATCACCGGCTCGTCCCGGCCGACGCTCGACTGGCGTCAGGCCGACGACGACGTTTTCGTCGCCACCCTGGCCGGCGAGTACGCCGGTTTCATCGCCGTCGAGCCCGACGGCTACCAGGCGCACAGCGCCCGAGGCGACGCTCTCGGCCGCTACGACTCCCGCGAACTCGCCTCGGCGGCGGTCGCGGCATCCACCACCCGCGTGGCTCCGGTTCCGGCCGGCGCACCGCACATCACACGTCCGCTCCGCACACGTCGGCGCGGCACCCCCGGTCGCTCAGGCGGCCCGAAAAGTAGAAGGAAAGACACGATGGCCACTGGCACCGTGAAATGGTTCAACTCCGAGAAGGGCTACGGGTTCATCGCACCCGACGACGGCTCGGCCGATCTCTTCGCGCACTTCAGCGCGATCGCCGGCGACGGCTTCAAGGAACTCCGTGAGACCCAGAAGGTGGAGTTCGACGCCGAGCGCGGACCCAAGGGCATGCAGGCAGCCAACATCCGGCCGCTCTGACCCACACGTTCCACCGCGAAAGCCGGGGCAGCCACAGCGCTGCCCCGGCTTTCGCGCGTCCGCACTCGCTGTCAAGCCCGGCCACGTCGCCCGCCGCGGATCTACTCTTGCGGCATCCGAAGAAATGCGAGGGCAGATCATGACCGAGAACCTCCGGAAGGGCGACCGCGTCAGCTGGGGAACACCGCAGGGACGCACGCAGGGCGAGGTCGTCGAACGCCGGACGAAGGACTTCGAGTTCGAGGGTCAGACGTTCACCGCCTCGGACGATGAGCCGTCGTTCATCGTCGAGTCCGAGAAGAGCGGCCGGCGCGCAGCCCACAAGGGTGCGTCGCTGCGAAAACTGAAGAGCGACTGACGCGGGCGATCGGGCCATGGACGAGATCTCGACCTCGGCCCCTCCGCTGCGCGGAGGTGTGGTCGCCGCCCAGGACTGGCGCGATGTCGCCTTCGTCCACTGGCGGGTGCCACCCGAAGCGGTCGCTCCCCTGCTGCCGTCGGGCCTGGCGCCCGACGTCCACGACGGAACCAGCTGGGTCGGCCTGATCGCCTTCGAGCTTCGCGACGCCCGCATCGGGCCGTTCCCGGCGATGACGAGGTGGGGCTCGTTCACCGAAGTGAACGTCCGCCTGTACGCCGTGGATGCGCGCGGCCGTCGCGGTGTGGTGTTCCGCTCGCTCGAAGCAGCGCGCCTCCCCGCGGTGCTCGCCGCTCGTGCGGTGTTCTCCCTCCCCTATATGTGGGCACGGACCGCGCAGCGACCACTCCCCGGCGGCTGGGAGTACGCATCCCGCCGCATCGCGGTGCGCCCGGGCGAGCTCGGACCGGGTTTCCGACTGGCTGTCACCGTCGATCCCTCGCACGTCGTCGACGACGCCACGGCTCGGTTCCTCACCGCGCGCTGGGGTCTGTTCGAGAGCCGCCTGGGACGCACCCGCTGGCTGCCCAACGAGCACGAGCCCTGGGTGCTCCATCCCGCGCGGGTCGACAGCCTGCGGGACGATCTGTGCGCCGCCGCCGGGCTTCCCGGAGTCACCTCGCGAGCGCCCGACTCGGTGCTGTTCAGTCCCGGGGTGTCGTCGCGATTCGGACGGGGCGAGATGATCTGAGCACGGGTCAGTCCCCCGCGAGTGCGGACAGCGCGTCCCCGCTCAGGCGCTGCGTCGTCCACTCCGACATCGGGTCCGCCCCGATCGACCGGTAGAAGGCGATGGAGGGCGCGTTCCAGTCGAGGACGGTCCACTCCAGGCGCCGATAGCCGCGCTCCACGCAGACCTCGGCCAGCGAGGCGATGAGCGCCTTGCCGTACCCGCGCCCGCGCTGCTCGTCGTGGACGTAAAGATCCTCGAGCCAGATGCCGTGCGTGCCCGTCCAGGTCGAGTACGTGAGGAACCAGATGGCGATGCCGACGACCGCGCCGTCCCGCTCGACGACGTGGGTGAACGCCTTGGGGTCGGCGCCGAAGAGCGTACGCGTGAGGTCGTCGGCCGTGTTCTCGACAGCGTCGGGCTCCCGCTCGTAGTCGGCCAGGGCCTGAATGCACGAGAGGATGCCGGGCTCATCGCCCGGGCGCGCTGCGCGCAGCACCGCGCCGTCGGAGAGGACTCGAAGGGTCATCGCACGAGCGTAGCGAGCCCGCCGAGCCTCCGAGCCTCCGAGCCTCCGAGCCTCCGAGCGATCAGCGCACGGTGAGCGAGCCAGGTTCCAGACGGACCGCGAAACGCGAGATCTCGCCGACCTCTTCGCCGTCGATCTCGAACAGGATGGGCTTGGGCAGGTCCACGCGGACCGCTTCCCCGCTCAGGTGCACGGCGGTGTCGGAGCTCACCGCCGAGGCGTCCTGCACGAAGAGCTTGCGCACGCCGTTGTCCCACACGAACGTCTTGAGCGTTTCGAGCCACTGGGCCGGCGATTCGGCGCTCACCACGAGGAGGTCGAGCCGACCGTCGTCGAAGAGCGCGTCCGGCAGAAGCGCGACGCCGCCCTGCAGCGTGCCGCAGTTGCCGATGAGAAGGGTGTGGGCACTGAGCTGCTGCGGCTCGCCGTCGTCCAGCGTGATCGTCACGTCCACGACCTCGGATGCCGAGACCGCACGCCCGATCGCCTCGACGTACGCCAGCCAGCCTGCCTTGTCCTTGAGGTCGTCGTCGGTCTCGGACAGCATCTGCGCGTCGAGCCCGAAGCCGACCATCACGGTGAAGGCCCGCTCGGGCTCTCCGTTGTCCATCTCGACCCACCCCATGTCGATCACGCGCTCCTGCGCCGGATCGAGAGCGCGCTCGAGCGCCTTCTTGACGCTGCCGAGGGGTACGTCGAGATTGCGGGCGAGAAGGTTCCCCGTGCCCTGCGGCACGATCCCCATCGCCACGCCGCTCCCGGCGAGCGCTTCGGCCGCGGCACGGACGGTCCCGTCACCGCCGGCCACCAGCACCAGGTCGCACCCTGCTGCCAGGGCCGCCTCCGCGGCTCCGCGCCCCGGGTCTTCCACACTGGTCTCGAACCACTGGGCGGTGGCCGCGACATCCGGGTCGACGCTGTCCACGGCGTCACGGAGTTCGTCCTGATCGATCTTGCTCGGGTTCCATACGATCCCGACACTCGCTGAAGTCATGCGCTCACTCTCGGGCTCGGCCGCAGGGAATGCAAGCACTGGCGCACCGTGTCCGACTGTGCATCCGGATGACGGCATGCACGCACATGAAGGAACTCTCATGATGAGCGGACCGGGGAACGTCGGCGGACTCTTCCCTGCCGCACAGCCCGAACATAGGCTCGATCCCGTGCCCGCTCGAACCCGAGGTCGGCACGTGCGACACCGGACGATCGGCGATCCGTCGGCCGCCGGCATCCGTCTTGCAGAGGAGACAACGGAATGCAGCAACGAACGCGCGGCCGCGTCGCCGCCGGAGCACTCGCGGGAGCCACGGTCCTCGCGCTCAGCCTGGGCGGTGTGGGTGCCGCTCAGGCGGCCCCGAAGGATCCGAAGAACCCTCCGGCGAACGGCCGCACGGTCGAGATCAACCTGGTGACCGTCAACGACTTCCACGGTCGTATCGAGGAGTCGGGAACGGCAGGCGGCATCGCGCGCCTGTCCGGTGCGGTGAACGAACTGCGAGCCGAGAACCGGAACACGCTGTTCGCCGCCGCCGGTGACATGATCGGCGCCTCGACGTTCACCTCGTTCATCCAGGACGACGTTCCGACGATCGAGGCGCTCAACCTCGCAGGGCTGGACGTCAGCGCGGTGGGCAACCACGAGTTCGACCGCGGCTTCGCCGACCTCACCGACCGGGTCATGCCGCTGGCCGACTGGGAGTACGTCGGGGCGAACGTGTACCTGAAGGACACGATGGAGCCCGCCCTGCCGGAGTACTGGATCGAGAAGGTCAACGGTGTGCGCGTCGGCTTCGTCGGCGCCGTCACCGATGAGCTGCCGTCGCTGGTCGCCCCGGCCGGCATCGAGGACATCACCGTCGGCAGCCCCGTCGAGGCTGCGAACCGCGTCGCCGCTCAGCTGAGCGACGGCAAGGGCGGCAACGGCGAGGCCGACATCGTCGTGCTGCTGGTCCACGAGGGCGCCGCCGAGCCGACCGTCGAGTCGGCGACCGATCCGGACACCCGCTTCGGTCAGATCGTCAACAACGCCAACGACGACATCGACGCCATCGTCTCGGGCCACACCCACCTGGCCTACAACCTGGTGATCGACGACCGTCCGGTGATCTCGTCGGGGCAGTACGGCGAGCGCTTCTCGAACATGGAGATCGTCTGGGACCGCAAGGCCAAGGCGATCACGTCGATGGAGAACACCATCTACACGATGGCCATCCGCAACGACCGCGGTGACGTCATCGGCTACAACTACGAGCCCGACCCGGCGCTCGAGCCCCTCGTCGCCGAGGCGAAGGAAGTGGCCGACGAGCTCGGCAGCGTCGTTCTCGGCGAGGCGGACGCGAGCTTCGGCCGCGCGGTCTTCGCCGACCCGGCCACCGTGACGGACTTCCCCGAGAACCGCGGCGGCGAATCCACGCTCGGCAACTTCGTCGCCGACGTGCAGAAGTGGTCGCTGAACGCCGAGGGCACGCGTGACGTGCAGATCACCTTCATGAACCCGGGTGGCCTGCGCGCCGACATCGCCTCGGGCGAGGTGACCTACGCCGAAGCGGCCGCGGTGCAGCCGTTCGCCAACACCCTGGTGTCGATGAACCTCACCGGCGACCAGATCCGCCAGGTGCTCGAGCAGCAGTGGCAGCCGGCCTCGGCGTCGCGTCCGTTCCTCAAGCTCGGCGTCAACTCGGAGTTCCGCTACACCTACGACCCGACCGCCGCCGCCGGCAGCCGCATCACCCAGATGTGGCTGGACGGGGTCGCGATCCAGGCAGACCAGGTCTACTCGGTCGGCGCCAACTCGTTCCTGGCGTCGGGCGGAGACAACTTCACCGTCTTCCGCGCGGGTACGGCGAAGGCCGACAGCGGAAAGATCGACCTCGAGTCGATGGTGGACTGGTTCGACACGTTCGAGACGGCGACGCCCGACCTCACGCAGCGTGCCGTGGGCGTCCACGTCGACGGCGGCACCACGGTCGCGGCAGGGTCGTCCGTCACGGTCGACTTCTCGTCGCTGGACTTCACCCGTGACGAGACCGACGCCGACACCGCTGTGGTCTCGCTCGGCGGCGCCGTGCTGGGATCGGCGGGCATTGACACCTCGTACACGCCCACCACCGACGAGGTGGGCACGGCGACGGTCACCTTCACGGTGCCCGGCGCCGCGAGCGGTCAGACCACGTTCGAGCTGACGGTGCCGTCGACCGGCACCACCACGTCGTTCACGCTGAACGTGACCGGCTGAGTCGACCCTTCAGGATCGGAACGGCCTCGGGCTCCCGCCCGGGGCCGTTCCGCGTCTCAGACGCCGGGTGCACTCCCGGCGGGCGCGAGTTCGGGCGTGAGCAGCTCGCGCTCGTCGAAGACGAAGCACTCTCCCGCGAAGTGATCTCCGCCGACCTGCTCGAAGTAGCCGAGGATGCCGCCGTCGAGCTGCCACGCGTCGATCCCGGCGTCGCGCAGGTACAGCGCGGCCTTCTCGCACCGGATGCCGCCCGTGCAGAAGCTCACGACGGTCTTGTCCGTCAGCGTGCCGCGGTGGGCGGTCGCGGCATCCGGAAACTGGGTGAAGCGCTCGAGGCGCCAGTCGTGGGCGCCCGCGAACGTGCCGGCGTCGACCTCGAAGGCGTTCCGGGTGTCCACCAGCACGACCTCGCGCCCCGTGTCATCGTGTCCCTGGTCGAGCCAGCGCTTGAGCGTGAGCGGGTCCACCGCGGGCGCCCTGCCCGCCCCCGGGCGGATGGTCGGATGGTCCATCCGGATGATCTCGCGCTTGACCTTGACCAGCATCCTGCGGAACGGCTGCGCGTCGGACCAGCTCTCCTTCGTCGTCAATCCCGCGAAGCGCTCGTCTGCGCGCAGGTCGTCGACGAATCCTCGAACCGCTCCGGCCTCACCGGCGAGGAAGAGGTTGATCCCCTCCTCGGCGAGCAGGATCGTGCCCTTCAACGAGCGCTCGAGGGCACGCTCCCGCAGGATCGCACGCTGCGCGGCGACGTCATCCAGATGCGTGAACAGATAGGCCGAGATGTTGAGCACGGAGAGCACGGCCACCAGCCTAGGACCACCGCCACTGCGCGACCTCGGGGATGTCCTCGCCGTGCGCGCGGGTGTGCGCCCTTGCCCGATCGCGCCGCTGCTCGAGCTCGTCCCGGAACGCCGCATGTCGCTCCCGGGCTCCCGGCACCCGATCGATCGCGTCGGCGGCGAGCCGGTACCGGTCCAGGTCGTTGAGCATCACCATGTCGAACGGCGTCGTCGTCGTCCCCCGCTCCAGATACCCGCGAACATGCAGGTGGTCGTGCCCGCGGCGACGGTAGGTCAGCCGATGGACGAGGGCGGGGTAGCCGTGGAAGGCGAAGATCACCGGCCTGTCCGCCGTGAAGACGGCGTCGTAGTCGTCGTCCGTCAGTCCGTGCGGATGCCGGTCCTCAGGCAGCAGTCGCATCAGGTCCAGGACGTTCACCACCCGCACGCGCAGCTCCGGCGCCCCCTTGCGAAGCAGCGCCGCGGCGGCCAGCACCTCGAGCGTGGGCACGTCGCCGGCGGCGGCGAGGACCACGTCCGGCGCCTCCCCGGCGACCTCGGAGCCGGCCCAGTCGAACACGCCGAGTCCCCGCTCGGCATGACGGCGGGCTTCGTCGAGGGTCAGCCACTGGGGCTGCTCCTGCTTGCCCGCGACGACCACATTGACGTACCCCCTCGACCGGAGGCAGTGATCGGCGGTCACCAGCAGCGTGTTCGCGTCGATGGGCAGGTAGACCCGCACCACATCCGGGCTCTTGTTGACGACCACGTCCAGGAACCCGGGGTCCTGATGGGTGAACCCGTTGTGGTCCTGCCGCCAGACGTGACTCGAGAGCAGATAGTTCAGGCTCGGAATCGGCTCGCGCCACGGCACCTGCGAAGCGGCCTCGAGCCACTTGGCGTGCTGGTTGAACATCGAATCGACGATGTGCACGAAGGCCTCGTAGGTGGTGAACAGGCCATGGCGACCGGTGAGGAGGTAACCCTCGAGCCAGCCCTGGCACTGGTGTTCGCTCAAGACCTCCATGACCCGGCCGCGCGGGGCGAGGTCGCGGTCGACGGGGCGGATCTCGCCGAGCCACTGCTTTGCGGTGGCCTCGTACACGGCCGGGGCGAGGCGGTTCGACGCGGTCTCATCCGGTCCGAACAGACGGAAGTCGACGGGGTTGTCGGTGATGACCGCAGCCAGCATGCGCCCCAGGACACCCGTCGACCCGGCATCCGAGGATCCGCGTGCGGTCGGGTCGACGTCGAACCCGAAGCGCTCGACAGACGGCACGGCCAGATCGCGCCGGGCACCGCCGACGGTGTGCGGCGAAGCGCTCATCCGCCTGTCGGCCTCGGGAGCGAGCGCCGCGATCGACGGCGCCGGCGCTCCCGCATCGTCGAAGAGCTCGCGTGGACGATACGACCGCAGCCACGCCTCGAGCATCTCGCGATGGGCGGTGTCGTCGCGCACCTGATCGAGGGGCACCTGATGCGCGCGCCACGTGCCCTCGACGGGGTCGCCGTCCACCTCGACCGGTCCCGTCCAGCCCTTGGGAGAACGCAGGATGATCATCGGCCAGCGCGGACGGACCTCGTCGCCCGCGCGGGCGGCCGCGCGAAGGGCGGCGATCCGGTCGAGCGTCTGGTCGAGCGCGCCCGCGAACGTCCGGTGGATCCGGTCCGGCTGATCGGATGCCGCGAACTCGACCAGCAGCGGATCGTAGCCGTACCCGCGGAACAGCTGCAGGAGCTCGTCATCGGGGATGCGGTCGAGGAGCGTGGGGTTCGCGATCTTCCAGCCGTTCAGATGGAGGATCGGCAGGACGGTGCCGTCCGTGACGGGATTGAGGAACTTGTTCCCGTGCCAGCCGGTGGCCGCCGGTCCGGTCTCGGCTTCTCCGTCGCCGACCACGCACACCACGGTGAGATCGGGGTTGTCGAACGCCGCACCGTAGGCGTGCGAGAGGGAGTATCCGAGCTCACCGCCCTCGTGGATGGAGCCGGGCGTCTCGGGCGCCGCATGGCTCGGGATGCCGCCCGGCCAGGAGAACTGCCCGAAGAGTCGCCGCATCCCCTCCTCATCGCGGCCGACGTCCGGGTAGCGCTCGGTGTAGGTGCCGTCCAGCCATGCCGCCGCGACCATTGCGGGTCCGCCGTGGCCGGGCCCGGCGATGTACAGCGCGTCCAGGTCGCGTTCGCGGATGGCGCGGTTCATATGCGCGTACACGAGTGTGAGCCCGGGAACGGTGCCGAAGTGGCCGAGCAGCCGGGGCTTGATCTTCTCCCGCGTGAGGGATCCGCGCAGCAGGGGGTCGTCGCGCAGGTAGATCTGGCCGACCGAGAGGTAGTTCGCCGCCCGCCACCACGCATCGAGGGCGTCGACGGTCTCGTCGTCGATGGGGCGCTCGGTCGAGAAGTCGTTCGCCGTCATGGCGCTCAGGCTACGCGAGCGTCCCCCGCGCGACGACGGGCTTGCGCCGGCGCGACCGGTTCAGTAGCCGCCGACCGCCACGCGGTCGCCGAGGATCGCGCGCGTGCTGGACAGTCCCAGTCGCGTGGCGCCCGCCGCGACCATGGCTTTGGCATCGGCCAGGGTGCGGATGCCGCCCGAGGCCTTGACCTCGAGGCGGTCGCCGACCGTGCGCTTCATCAGCTCCACGGCGTGCAGGGTGGCGCCGCCGGCGGGGTGGAAGCCGGTGGAGGTCTTGACGAAGTCCGCCCCCGCGGCCTCGGCGGCCCGGCACGCGCCCACGAGGGCCTCGTCGTCGAGCGCGGCGGACTCGACGATCACCTTCAGCACCACCGGCCGCGGGGCGGCCTCGCGCACCGCGCGGATGTCCGCCTCGATCGCGTCGAACCGCCCGTCGATGGCGGCGGCGATGTCGATCACCATGTCGATCTCGTCCGCGCCCTGCGCGACCGCGAGACGCGCTTCGGCCGCCTTGATCTCCGAGTGGTGCCTGCCGCTCGGGAAGCCGCACACCACGGTCAGCTTCAGACCCTCGGGCAGTTCGACCGGAAGCGCCGACGGCGACAGGCACACGCTGTAAGCGCCGAGCTCCGCAGCCTCGGCGACCGCGGCGGCGATGTCGCCGCGGGTGGCCTCGGGCTTGAGCAGCGTGTGGTCGACGGCGCGGGCGAGGTGTGCGATGGACATGGTCCTCCAGGGACGAAGTGCAATGGGAAGTCAGAGACGAAGGAACGCCGCGTTCGAAACGCGGCACGACCTTTCATTCTGCCCGATGCACCTGAGCACATCCTGACGCCGCTAGAGCAGCCAGGGGTCCATTCCACCGTCGTTCTGACGAGGCGGATCGTCGATGATCGGCGGCGGCGCGTGGCGCCGGCGCCCCTTCTTGATCAGACCGTGGGCCGCGAGTGCCGCCGGCCCGGTCTCGCCGGCGCGCAGCCGGGTCAGCTCGGCCGCGCGCGGGCCGGTCGGTATGTCGTGCGGCAGCGAGCCTGCGGCCACCAGCCATTCGGGCATGCCCATCACCCGCAGCACGGATCGCAGCCGCTCCGACTCGAACACGCTGTCAGGATCGAGCTCCTCGGCCAGGAGCGCCCGCAGATCCTCGGCGGCGGCGGAGCGTCCGAGTGCGGTGGCGAGCGCCTCGGCGTCGTCCTCGCCGACCGGATCCGACAGCACCTCGCGGTCGGCGCCGGGCTCGACGGACGGATCGCTGCAGTATCGGGCGATCTCGACGCCGTCGAGCCACGCCACGATGCCGAGCTGACGGTCGCGCCGGACCTGCACCGCCACGACAGGACCGGCGACGGCGGCGGCGATCGCACCCGCGACCTCGACGATCCCGCGGCGCCCCCGCGCCACGACGCCCGCGCCCGGGTCTCCGAGGATCACCGTCCAGCCCCGGTCGGGGGGTGCCACCCAGCCCGAGAAGCGGAGTCCGTGCAGGATCCCCGCCACGTCCGGTGCGGCATCCGCACCGGACGCGGCAATCGGATGCGACGCCTCCGAGCGCAGGAGCACCGCCCCGTAGGAGTGTCCGTCGGGGCCGCCGATGTCCGCCGACATGCCGGGCGAGACAGGAGGCAGCACCATGATCAGCCCAGGAAGCTGCTCGGGTCGTACTCGTCGATGGGGATCACGCGCACGCGTGGAAGCGGGGCGTCGAAGACCCCCGCGTCGAACTCGAGGTCGAACTTCTCGATGCCCGGAAGCGCCGCGTAGCCGACGTTGCGGAACTCGTTGAACGCCAGCAGCCCGACCCGACGGTCCGCGCCCACGAGCGCACCGAGGTCGTCGAGGAAGTCACCGTCATGACTGACGAGGATGACGTCGCCGCCGCGCTCGCGCAGGGCCGCGAGCGTTCGCTGGATGGCGATGTCGACGACCTTCTCATCGGGTGCTCCCGACAGCGGGACCACCCGGTAGTCCATCGCCTTGAGCGCCTGCACGAACGACATCGGGATGCCGCTGGAGGCGTTCAGGAAGAACAGCCCCTGCGCGTGCTGCTGCCATCTGCGGGCCGCGAAGGCAATGAGACGGTCCCAGCGAGGGCGCTCCTCGGGCTGAGGACGGCGCCCCAGGATCGACGACCCGAGGGTCGCGTCGATGTTCTCGCCGTCCACCAGCACCCATGTGACGCCGTCGTCGTCGCCTGTCATCTCACCCTGCCCACCTCGCCGCGCGGTACGGCCTGCGACCAGCCTAGGCCGCGACGGCGCCCGCGCACCGTCAGGCGGCGAGTTCGTGCGACTGCTGGTAGAGCGCCAGCCGGAGGGCGCCCTCGTGCCGCACGTAGACGCTCGACATCGCGGCCGAGAGCACCGGCTCCCCGTCCGCCGAATAGGCCCGAGCGCGGTAGATGAGCGCGGCCGCCTCGGGTCCGAGCGACAGGAATCGCGGCTGCGCGAGTTCGTAGCGCACCCACGGCTGGGCCCGCGCCATGACCCGGAGCGCCTGCGAGCGATCGAGGACGACCCCGTCCCCGAGGACGACCCGGCTGTCATCGCTCATCACGCTCCCGTAGAACAGGGCCGCGGTTCCGTCGCACTGCGCCCGCCAGCCCTGATGCTCGAGCTCGAGCAGGTCGTCGATCGATTCGCACATGCGGTCACCGTCCCGCACCCTTTCCGGTCGTGCCAAGGGGTTGCGCGCGGCAGGTTTTCGTCGTAGCACGTCGGACGCGAGCGCACCGGCGCGATGACCAATGCCCGGTCACCATCGCGCGATGACCGATGCGCGGTGCCCTTCGGATACCGTGACGGCATGGAGGTGCACGGAGGAGGGAACCGGCTGCAGTGGGGCGACCTGCCCCTCGCCGTTCGGTCCCGGGTCGAGCGGCTGGCAGGGGCTCCGACACGGAGTGCGAGCTCCGCCGCCGGAGGGTTCTCACCCGGTCTCGCGGCCACGCTCGCCCTCGCCGACGGCCGCTCGGTGTTCGTGAAGGCCATTCACGCCGCGACGGGCCCGGGGAGCATCGAGCTCTATCGACGCGAACGGCGGATCCTCACCGAGCTGGGCCCGCATCCGCGCGCGTCCAGGCTGCTCGCCTCGGATGATGAGGACGACTGGGTGATCCTCGTCTTCGAACACGTGGCGGGACACCACCCGCAGCCGGGTGACGCCCGGCAGCGAGCGCGCATGATCGACGTCTTCGACCGCCTCGCGGCAGACCTGACGCCCTCTCCGCTGCGGGTGGAATCCTTCGCGGACCGTGTGGGTGCGCAGTTCGACGGCTGGCGCGACGTGGACCACGGGCACCCTGCCGCTCAGGTCGCCCCATGGATCGAGCGCAATCTCGAACGTGTGGCCGCGGCCGCGGAGGGCTGGCGGGATGCGGCGGCCGGCAGCACACTGGTGCACGGTGACCTCAGAGCCGACAACATGCTGCTCACCGACACCGGCGCCGTCGTCGTGGACTGGACCGAGGCGTGCGTCGGCGCCGCCTGGCTCGACTGGGCGCTCGCCGTACCGAGCCTCTGTCTGTTCCCCGGCACTCCGCCGCCGAGCGCGGTCTTCGCCGAGGCGGGCGTCGCTCGCTCGGCGCCGGACGGGCACGTGACGGCGATCGTCGCGGCCGCGGCGGGGTATTTCCTCACCCATGCCGTGCTCCCGCCGATACCCGCGCTGCCGACGCTGCGCGATTTCCAGCGCGCCCAGGGGCTCGTCGCGGCGGCGTGGCTGCGCGCCCGCATGGGCGACTGACATCCGCGGGAACGGTCATCCCGTGTAGCACCCCGCTGCGCGGCGTGCAAGGGCCACGCTCGTTCCCGCGGCGCCGCGTACGGTCGATCCTGCTCGCACATCCACGAGCCACACGCTTGAACGGGAAGGAGCCACCATGGCCACCACGACCGCGAAGAAGTCGACTGCGAAGAGCACCGCCACCCCGGCACGCAACCGCCGGCGCCCCGCGAAGGGCGGCACCGGAGCCGAGCTGACCGACGAGCAGAACGCCGAATCCGGGTTCACCGCGTCGAAGGAGCTCGGCGAAAGCCTGCAGAAGGTACTCGTCGACCTCATCGAGCTTTCGCTGCAGGGCAAGCAGGCGCACTGGAACGTCGTCGGACGCAACTTCCGCGACACCCACCTCCAGCTCGACGAGATCATCGAAGCCGCTCGCGAGTTCAGCGACACCGTCGCCGAGCGGATGCGCTCTCTGCACGCGCTTCCCGACGGCCGCAGCGACACCGTCGCCGAGACGACGACCCTGCCGGAGTTCCCCCAGGGCGAGATCGACACCAGCGAGGTCGTCGACCTCATGACCGAACGGCTCGACGCCGTCGTCCACACGTGCCGCGACGTCCATGACGACGTCGACGACGAAGACCCCACCAGCGCCGACATCCTGCACGCCGTGCTGGAGCGCCTCGAGCAGCTGTCGTGGATGGTGAGCGCGGAGAACCGCACGCCTCAGCGGTGATCCCAGGCGCTCTCTCGACGCCGCTTGCGACTTCGTGTCGCGAGCGGCGTCGTGCTGTTCCCGGCGCAGCTCACGCCCCGTCGGTACGAACCCGTTCGGCGGCGGTGTAGACGTTCATCGTCTCCGCGCGCACGAACCCGATGACGGTCAGGCCCGACCGCGCCGCGAGCTCGACCGCCAGCGACGAGGGCGCCGAGACGGCCGACAGGATGGGGATGCCGGCCATCACGGCCTTCTGCACGAGCTCGAAGCTCGCCCGGCCCGACACCTGCAGCACCGTGCCGGCGAGGGGCAGCCGATCCTCGCGCAGCGCCCATCCGACGACCTTGTCCACCGCGTTGTGCCGTCCGACGTCTTCCCGCGCGACGAGCAGCTCCCCCGTCGCGGCGTCGAAGAGCGCCGCCGCGTGCAGGCCACCGGTCGTGCGGAACCCCGCCTGCTCCGCGCGGAGCCGATCGGGCAGCGACGCGATGAAGTCCGCGGTGACCGTGGCGGCATCCGTCGAGACGTCGAACTGCGACACCGTCTCGACGGCGTCGATCGACGCCTTGCCGCACACCCCGCACGAACTCGTCGTGTAGAACGCCCGCGTCGTCACCGCGTCGGGCAGGCGCACGCCGGGTGCGAGGCCGATGTCGAGCACGTTGTAGGTGTTGGCCTCGCCGCCGGTGCCGGGCCCACCGCAGTGGACCGCGACGCGGAAGTCGTCGGCACGCGTGAGCACCCCCTCCGACACCAGGAAGCCCGCGGCGAGGTCGACGTCGGCGCCGGGGGTGCGCATCGTGACCGCGAGGGGAACACCGCCGACCCGCAGCTCCAGCGGCTCCTCGACGGCGAGGGTGTCGCTGCGGCGCACCGGCTCGCCCCCCAAGGTGATCTTCACCACGGGACGTCGAGCGGTGATGCGACCCATCCCCCGAGGCTAACGCCGCGCGCTCACTCGTGGCGCTTGCGCCCGAAGAGGTCGACGATCCCGACCGCCAGAGCGACGGCGAGGAATCCGCCGACGGCGATCATGCCGTACCCGTAGGCATCGTGGAAGACGACGTACCGCTCCTCCCCCGCTTCGGCGTAGATCGTGGAGTAGAAGAGCGAGAGGCCGATGGCCGTGCCGACCGCGGCGCCGATGCGCTGGCCCAGCTGGCCGACCGATCCGGCGATGCCGCCCTGGCGCACCGGGATGTCCTGCAGGGTGAGGGTCTGATTCGGAGCGATGACGAGGCCGCCGCCGAAGCCGCCGACGGTCATCACCGCCGCCATCGCCCACGGGACGACCTCGGCGGGAAGGACGACCGCGCACACCGCGAGGCCGATGACCGAGAGCAGGATCGCCACGAGTCCCCACACGACCACCGGGCGCCCGTAGCGCCCGACGAGGTTCCCTCCGATCCACGACGAGACCGCGCTGGCGAGGGCGAAGCCGATCGTCACCATCCCGGCGTAGACGGCGGCCAGCCCCACGCCCTGCTGCAGGAAGAGCGTGGTGAGCAGGAACATCGCCGGCGCTGCGGTGAAGTAGGCCGTCTGCAGCAGGGTGCCGTTCCGGTAGGACGAGATGCGGAAGAGCCCGATGGGCACGAGCGGCGCCTTGCCGGCCCGCGCGTACCGCCGCTCCCACACGAAGAACGCCAGCGCGAACGCGGCGAAGGCCGCGAGCAGCCACCACCGCCGCGGGTCGTCGGTGGGAGCGCCGGTGGTGAAGAGGAAGGGCCACAGGAACGCCAGCACGGCGAGCCCGAACAGCACGACACCGACCGGATCGAGGGCGAGCGGGGCACTCGCGCGCTCCCGGGTGCGCGGCAGGACCCAGATCGCGGCGGCGATGGCGAGGACGCCGAGCGGCACGTTCATCCAGAAGACCAGTCGCCAGCCGTCGGTGTCGCCGCCGACCGCGATGAGCAGGCCGCCGAGGGTGGGACCGAACGCGGTGGCGATCCCGATGGTCGCTCCGAACAGCCCGAAGGCGCGCCCGCGCTCCTCGCCCTGGAACAGCTGCTGCGTGAGGCCGATCACCTGGGGCATCTGGATGCCGGCGGCGACGCCCTGCAGCAGACGGCCGGCGATGAGCAGCAGCGGCGAGGTCGCGATGGCGCACAGCAGGCTCGTCACCGTGAACAGCGACAGCCCGATGATGAAGAGCGCGCGCCGGGAGCGCTGATCGCCGAGCCGCCCGGCCGGGACGAGCACGAGGCCGAAGGTGAGCACGTACCCGGACACGATCAGCTGCAGCTCCGTGGAGCCCGCGCCCAGCGCCTGCTCGATCGAGGGCAGCGCCACGTTGACCTTCGACATGTCGAGGATGGTGATCGCGGCCACGCTCACGCACACCCAGTACGCGCGCCACCGCTGCGCATGGCTGAGACTGATCGTGCCGGTGGGGGTGGCGGTGGAGGTCATCGCTGACCACTCTGCCGTGATTCACAGCCGCGAGGGCGCGAATCCGACGGATTCCTCAGCCCCCGATGGCGTTCATCCCTCTCGCCGGCTGCAGGAACGACGGGTCGTTGATCGCGTGCCCCGGCAGCTTTCCCCGGACGCACGCGCGCAGCATCCGATCGATGTCGCCGTCCGCGTGCGGCGCCCGCAAGGTGGGCAGCAGGTCGTATTCGGTGGTCGAGAAGAGGCAGTTGCGCAACTGCCCGTCGGCGGTCAGTCGCAGGCGGTCGCAGTCGCCGCAGAACGGTGCCGTGACCGAGGCGATGATGCCGACGGTGTGGGGTCCGCCGTCGAGTGTCCACCGCTCGGCCGGCGCGCCGCCCCGTCCGGGGACCGCCGTGAGGTCCCACCTCGTGGACAGCGTCGCGAGGATCTCGTCGCGCGTGACCATGCGGGCGCGGTCCCAGGTGTGCCCGGCGTCCAGCGGCATCTGCTCGATGAACCGCAGCTGCGCGTCGTGGGCGATCGCGAAGGCGACGAGGTCGACGAGCTCGTCGTCGTTTACGTCGCGCATGGCGACGGCGTTGAGCTTGAGCGGCGAGAGCCCGGATGCCGCAGCCGCCGCGATCCCCTCGAGCACCTCGGGCAGGCGATCACGACGGGTGAGCTCGTGGAAGCGGTCGCGCCGGAGGGTGTCGATGGAGATGTTGACCCGTCTCAACCCCGCGGCCATGAGGTCGGGGAGCACGTCACCCAGCCGGATGCCGTTGGTCGTCATCGCGAGCTCGACGGGCCGGCCATCGGGACCGGCCAGCGAAGCCAGACGCCGCACCACGTCCACGATGTCGGTGCGCAGCAGCGGCTCGCCGCCGGTGAGGCGGAACGTGGTGATCCCGGCGGCCGCGGCCACCCGCGCCACCTCGACGATCTCATCGACGGTGAGGATGCTGGAGCGGGCGAGCCACTCGTTCCCCTGCTCGGGCATGCAGTAGGTGCATCGCAGCGAGCAGCGGTCGGTGAGCGAGATGCGCAGGTCGCGGTGGACGCGGCCGAAGGTGTCGACCAGGGCACCGGATGCGTCGCCCTGACGACGCGGGGCGGCATCCGCTCGCACGCCGATCACCACCGGGACGGCCGTCATGCGAGGCCGCCGCGGCATTCGGGGGTCGCGAGCACCATGTCTTCGAGGCTACCCGCCGCTGGCGCCGCGGGACCAAAGTCCCCCGAAACGGCCTGATCCGGCCTGCGGCGACTGCGATCGTGGAGAGGTCGAGCCGGCCCCTCCGACTCGTTCCCCTCTCGCCCTGCCACGTGGTCAGACCACATGGTACTCTGTGGCCTGACCACAGGATCGCTCGACCGATCGGAGACCGCACGTGGAGCTGCTGGACCCGCTACTGCTCGCCCGCTGGCAGTTCGGCCTCACGACCCTGTATCACTACCTGTTCGTGCCGCTCACCCTCGGCATGGCGCTGGTGGTCGCCATCTTCCAGACCGTGTGGCACCGCACCGGCGACGTGAAGTGGCTGCACCTGACACGTCTGTTCGGCAAGATCTTCCTCATCAACTTCGCCATGGGCGTCGTGACCGGCATCGTGCAGGAGTTCCAGTTCGGCATGAACTGGTCGGCGTACTCGCGCTTCGTGGGCGACGTGTTCGGCGCACCCCTGGCATTCGAGGGCCTCATGGCCTTCTTCTTCGAGGCGACCTTCATCGGGCTGTGGATCTTCGGGTGGGACAAGCTCCCCCGCGCCCTGCACCTCGCATCGATCTGGATGGTGGTGCTCGGCTCGACCCTGTCGGCGTACTTCATCCTGGCCGCGAACGCGTTCATGCAGAACCCGGTCGGCTACCAGATGGCCGCGGACGGCGGACGGGCCGAACTCATCGACTTCGGGGCGGTGCTCACCAACCCGGTCGTGCTGGCGGCGTTCCCGCACACGATCTTCGCGGCGTGGATGTTCTCGGCCGCCGTGGTCATCGCCGTCTCGGCGTGGCACCTCTCTCGCGGTCAGCACCTCGAGGCGATGCGCTCGTCGCTGCGCTTCGGGCTGTGGGGCATGCTCGTCTCGTTCGCCGGCGTGGCCCTGTCGGGCGACCAGCTGAGCCTGGTCATGGTGGCCACCCAGCCGATGAAGATGGCGGCCGCCGAGGCGATGTGGAACACCGCGTGCGGGGCGGACGCGTCGTTCTCGATCTTCTCGCTCGGCACCCCCGACGGCTCCGAGGAGATCTGGTCGCTGCGCGTGCCCTACCTGCTGTCCCTGCTGTCGACCCACTCGCTCGACGGCTGCGTCGAGGGACTCAACGACTTGCAGGCACTGTACAGCGAGCAGTTCGGCGCGGGCGTGGACTACATGCCCATCGTGTGGGTGACCTACTGGTCCTTCCGCTGGATGATCGGTCTCGGCGGCGCGGCGGCCCTCATCGCCGTGGCGGGGCTCTGGGTCACGCGGAAGAAGGCGACCCGCCCCGTCGCCGGCTGGATGTGGCGGATCGCGATCTGGTCCGCTCCCCTGCCGCTGCTCGGCAGCCTCGTCGGGTGGGTGTTCACCGAGATGGGCCGACAGCCCTGGATCGTCTTCGGCCTCATGCTCACCGAGGACGGCGTCTCGCCGAACGTCCCCGGCTGGACGGTGCTGATCTCACTCGTGGCCTTCACGCTCGTCTATGCGGCCCTGGCCGTGGTGGAGTTCGGCCTCATCCTCAAGGCGGCCCAGCAGGGCCCGGATCCGCTGCCCGGCCCCGACGACCCCGATCCGCGTTCGCGCGCGATCGAAGACACCCCGACGACGGTCTACTAGGAGACGGCCATGGATCTCGCATACGTCTGGTTCTTCATCGTCGGCGTCTTCTTCGTCGGCTACTTCGTCCTCGACGGCTTCGACTTCGGCGTGGGCATGTCGCTGCCCTTCCTCGGCCGCAACGAGGTGTCGCGCCGTCAGATCATCAACACGATCGGGCCGGTGTGGGACCTCAACGAGACATGGGTGATCGTCGCGGGCGCGTGCCTGTTCGCCGCCTTCCCGGAGTGGTACGCGACGCTCTTCAGCGGCTTCTACCTGGCGCTGCTGCTGATCCTTCTCGCCCTCATCGCGCGGGGCGTGGCCTTCGAGTACCGCCATCAGCGTGACGACCTCCGCTGGAAGAAGCGATTCGACCTCATGATCATCGTGGGCTCGGCGGTGCCGGCCTTCCTCTGGGGCGTCGCGGTCGCCAACATCGTGCAGGGCGTGCCGATCGACGCAGACTTCGAGTTCACCGGCACCCTGCTGACCCTGCTGAACCCGTACGCGATCCTCGGCGGGCTGACGACGCTGCTGCTCTTCTTCACCCACGGCGTCTACTTCGTCGCGCTCAAGACCGACGGGCAGGTGCACACGGATGCCCGCGTGCTGGCGCGCACGTCCGGTCTCGCCGCCGTCGCGGTGGCCGCGGTCTTCCTCGTGTGGACCGTCTTCAACGCCGTCGGCGCGGGAGCCCCTCTCATCGCCGGGGTCATCGCGTGCGCGGCGATCGCCGCCGTGACCCTGATCATGTCGCTCGTGTTCAACATGCGCGACCGTGAGGGCTGGGCCTTCGGCTTCGGCGCGGCGACGATCGTGGCGGCGGTGCTGACCCTGTGGCTGGCGCTGTTCCCCAACGTCATGCCGTCGTCGACCGACCCGGCGTTCTCCCTCACGATCGAGAACGCCTCCAGCACCGATTACACGCTCACGATCATGACCTGGGCGGCGGTGATCTTCCTCCCGCTGGTTCTGCTGTACCAGGGCTGGACGTACTGGGTCTTCCGCAAGCGCGTCACCCGCACCCACATCGAGAAGGCCGGCGCGGCCGTCCACTGAGCACCGGTCTCCGGTCGCGCGCCGGGATCGAGGTGCGCGTGGCGGATAGGGTCGAGAAGCGATGATCGAAACGGATGCCGCGACCGGCACGCGCCCAGAGCGCGTGCGGCCGGTGGACCCGCGACTGCTGCGCTACGCTCGCGCCTCGCGCGGATTCTTCGCGGCGATCGCGCTCATCGCCCTGGCCCAGACGGCCACGACCGTCGCGATCGCCTGGCTGCTCACGCAGGCGCTGGTCGGTGTCGTGGACGCGGCTCCTCCTGGCGAGATCGCCCGCGCGCTGGCGCTCCTCGCGGTCGCCGTCGCGGCGCGCGCGGTGCTGCTGTGGGCGCGGGAGTGGGTGGCAGCGCGCGCCGCAGCGCGCGTGCAGTCCGAACTGCGCTCACGCCTCGTCGACGCGGTCGGGGCGCTCGGGCCCGACTGGCTGGCCCGTCGCAGCAAGGCCGGCCTCGCGGTGACGGCCGGCCGGGGACTCGACGCCCTCGAGGCCTACTTCGGCCGCTACCTGCCCCAACTCGTGCAGACCGTCGTGGCGACGCCGCTGCTCGTGCTGGTGATGTGGTGGCAGGACTGGATCTCGGGGCTCACCGTCGCTCTGACGCTCCCCCTCATCCCGATCTTCATGGTTCTCATCGGCCTCACCACGCGCGCGGTCCAGCACAGGCAGTGGCGCACGCTGCAGCACCTGGCGACCCGATTCGCCGACACCGTGCAGGGCCTGGCGACCCTCACCGTGTTCGGGCGCCAGCATCGCGCGGCCGCCTCGATCGAGGCCGTCACCGATCGCTATCGACGCGAGACGATGAAGGTGCTGCGCGTGTCGTTCCTGTCGGGATTCGCGTTGGAGTTCCTGGCGTCCATCTCGGTGGCGATCGTGGCCGTCTCGATCGGCTTCCGGCTGATCGACGGTTCGCTCGCCCTGGCGGTGGGTCTGTTCGTGCTGCTCCTGGCCCCCGAGGCGTACCTGCCGCTGCGGCAGGTCGGCGTCCAGTTCCACGCGGCCGCCGAAGGGGTCGCCGCCACCGAGGATGTCTTCGGCGTCCTCGACGCCGCGCGTGCCGACGGCGCGCGCCCACTCCGCGCGACCGGGACCGGTTCCCCGTCGGGAGCGACGGGAGAGCGGACACTCGCCGTCGACGGACTGCGGGTGCGGCGCGGCGACCGGGTCCTGGGACCTGTCGATCTGCACGCGGCCCCGGGTGAGCTGGTGCTCATCGAGGGCGCCAGCGGAGCGGGCAAGTCGAGCGTGCTCGCCGCACTCCGCGGCGCGGCGGCCTACGACGGATCGGCGCGATGGCGCGGCGCCGAGGTGGGCGGGCTGGCACCGGCGGACTGGCTCGCGTGGGCCGGTCAGCATCCGGGCCTCATCGCCGGGACCGTGGGTGAGAACGTCGCGCTGGGCGATGCCGAGGTCGACGAGTCCCTCGTCCTCCGAGCGCTGACGCTGGCCTGCGCGGACGGCATCGACCCCCGGCGGCACCTGGGCGTGCAGGGGGCGGGGCTGTCGGGCGGTCAGGCGCAGCGCGTGGCCGTCGCGCGGGCGATCTACCGGCATCTGCGAGGTCGCGCGCCGGTCCTGGCGCTGGACGAGCCGAGTTCGGCGCTGGACGCCGCCACGGAGCGGCGGCTGTGGGCATCGCTGCGCAGCCTGGCGGATGCCGGCGCGATCGTCCTGCTGGTCTCTCACCGTCCGACCGCGCGCGACATCGCCGATGCGGTCGTGCCGGTGCAGCCGGCGGAGGTTCCGGCATGACTCGTTCCGAGCCCTCGACTCTCTCCTCCCGCGCCCGGGAGCGCGCTGTGCTGCGCCGGGCGCTGCCGCCGGCCCGCCGGCTGTGGCCCGCGCTCGCGAGCGGTTTCGCCTCCGAAGCCTCGGCGGTCGCCCTGCTGGCGGTGAGCGCCTGGCTCATCGTGCGGGCCAGTGAGCAGCCTCCCGTCCTGTTCCTCTCCGCGGCCGTGGTCGGCGTGCGCTTCTTCGCCCTGTCGCGCGCGGTCTTCCGCTATCTCGAGCGCCTGAGCGGGCATGACGCCGCACTCCGGCGCCTGGCTGCCGCCCGGGGCGATCTCGTCCGCCGGCTGGTCCCCCTCGCGCCCGACGGCCTCGCCCGCACGCGCCGCGGATCCGTTCTGGGCACCCTCGTCGACGATGTCGACGAACTGCAGAATCTGCCGCTGCGCGTCGTGCAGCCGCTCGCAGCCTCGGCCGCGGTCGCGGTAGGCGCCGTGGTACTCGTCGGCTTCGTCTCGGTGCCGGCCGCACTGACTCTCCTGGCGTGCCTCGCCGCGGCCGCGGCGGCGGCGACCCTGTGGGGCTGGGCCTCGGGCGCGCGGTGGGAACGGGCGATCGCCCCCCTCCGCGGCCGCCTGGCCGACGCCGTCCTCGATCACTTCGCGAGTCTGGATGTGCTGCAGGCCTACGGCGCGGCCGAGACCAGCACCGGTCGCATCCGCGACGCCGATGCCGCGCTCCGCAGAGCCGTGATCCGTCGCACGGCGGCGCAGGCGGGGACGGCCGCCGTGGTGTCGCTCCTGGCCGGCGCTGCCTCAATCGCGGCGATCGCGGTGGTCGCGCCCCAGGTGTCCGACGGCACTGTCAGCGCCCCCGCTTTCGCCGTCGCCGTGCTCGTGCCGATCGCGGTCTTCGAGGTGTTCGCCGCCGTCCCCCTCGCGGCCTCGGCCTGGCGCCAGGTGCGCTCGGCCGCCGCGCGCGTCGCCGACGCCGTACCCGACGACGTGCCGGCCGAGCTCGTGGCTCGCGGGCCCGCGCCCACCGGGCTCGCGCCGCCGCTCGGCGACGGCCTCCGCCTCCAGAAAGCGGTCATCCGCTGGCCGGGCGATCCGGGCGCGGCCCAGCCGAAACCCTCTCTCGTCGTCGACGAACTGCGCATCGGGGCCGGCGAACGCGTGCTGGTCGAGGGGCCGAGCGGCGCCGGCAAGACGACACTGGCTCACGCGCTGGTGCGCTTCCTCGACGTCGACGGCCGATATGAGATCGGAGGGGCCGATGTGGCCGCTCTCGCCGCGGACGACGTCCGGCTGACGGTGGGACTGTGCGAGCAGCACCCCATGCTCTTCGACGAGGACATCCGCCAGAATCTGCTGTTCGCCCGCGACACCGCGACCGATGAGCAGCTCGTGGCCGTTCTCGAGCGGGTGGGACTGGCGGCGTGGCTTCGCGACCGCGGTGGTCTGGATGCGCGGGTCGGCGAGCGCGGCGCCCTCGTCTCAGGCGGGCAGGCGCAGCGCATCGCCCTCGCTCGGGCTCTTCTGCGCGACTTCCCCGTGCTCGTTCTGGACGAGCCGACGGCCGGCGTGGACCCGGCCGCGGCGGACGCCCTGCTGCGAGACCTCCTGACCGCGGTCGGCCCGGAGCAGTCCGTGGTGCTGATCTCGCACGTCGCGCCGCCCGACGGCCTCGTCGACCGCGTCGTGCGGATCGAGGACGGACACGTCCGGTCTGCGCCCACGGCCACGCCGGCGGCGGGGTCCGCTGGCTAGCATCGTCGGATGACCCTCACCGTGCGCACCGCCGTCCGCGACGACGCGGCGGCGATCGCCCAGGTCCGTGTGACGACGTGGCGTGCCGCCTACGACGGCCTCATCGACGACGAGGTGCTCGCGCACATGGACGAGGAGCGCGAGGCGGCTCGCCGGCGGGACGTCTGGGACCGCACGCACGCCGACCCGCGCGGGGCCGAGCTGGTGGCCGAGCTCGACGGCGGCGTGGTCGGATGGGCTGCGTACGGCCCTTCCGTCGACGAGGAGCGTCCCGGCAGCGGTCAGCTGTTCGCCCTCTACGCCCTCGCCTCCCACTGGTCGACCGGGGTCGGCGCAGCCCTGCTGTCGGCGGCCGAGCGCGGACTGCGGGATGCCGGCTTCACCGACGCGCACCTGTGGGTGCTCGAGGGGAATGCACGCGCCGCGAGCTTCTACGAGCGGAACGGCTGGAGAGAGGACGGCGGGGTGCTCGTCGATCACCGCACCGGCGCCGACGGCCGCCGGTACACGCTGCACGAACGACGCCGGACGACCTCGCTCAGCCGCGTGCGATAGCGCCGGTCTCGGCGGCGGTCGGACGCCCGGGGGCTGCCACCACCCGCACGTGGCGCGCCCCGACACGCACGTGCACGGGCGTCCCGGGAGCGAGGTCGAGAGCGGCCGCTCGGTCCGCCGGCAGATCCACGGCCACATCCGGTACGGCCGTGCGCACCCGGACACCCGCCGGCGTCGGCTCCAGCCGCACGACGCGCGCGAGCCACTCGCCCGGCGCGGTCGGTGAGGGCAGCCGCAGAGCCGCCGTCCAGGTGGCGGCGTCGGCCCGCGCGATGTCGGTCGCCGATGGCCTGAACACGGCGACGGCAGGCCCGTCGCGCCCATCGGACGCCGGCCCGACGGCGATCGACATCTCGGCGTCGTCGGCGGTGAACACCCCGTCCCGCACCGCGCCGACCACGCGGTTGAGGCCCGCCACAGCGGCGACGAACCTCGTCTCAGGCGCGGCCAGGACCTCGCGCACCGAGCCGGACTGGGTCACCCGACCGCTCTCGAGCACCACCAGGTGCGATGCCAGGGCGACGGCGTCCACGGCGTCATGCGTGGCGACGACCGCGGTGGTGCGCGTCGCGCTGAGCTGATCCCGCAGGACGGCCCGGATGTCGGCGGCCGTCTCGATGTCGAGCGAGGTGAGCGGCTCGTCCAGGAGCAGCACGGCCGGCGAGGTCGCCAGCGCCCGGGCGAGCGCGACGCGCTGCTGCTGTCCACCCGACAGCTGCACCGGACGCCGCGCGCCGAGCCCGTCGAGGCCGACGCGCCACAGCCACTCGTCGGCGTCGGCTTCGGCCACGGTGCGCGCGGTGCCGGCCGCACGCGGACCGAAGGCGATGTTCTCGAGGGCGGTGAGGTGCGGGAACAGACGGGGCTCCTGGCCGAGCAGGACGACGCCGCGGCGGTCGGGCGAGGTCCGCACCCGGGGTCGTGACGCGCTGTCGAGGGTGCGCTCCCCCACGCGGATGCGTCCGGCGTGGAGCCGCTCCAGCCCCGCGAGGGTCGCGAGGAGCGTGGACTTGCCGGCGCCGCTCGGGCCCATCACGGCGACGGTCTCGCCCCCGGACACCGCGATCGCGGCATCCAGATCGAAGCCCGGGCGATGCACGGTCACCCGCGCGTCGAGCGACTGCCCGGTCACCGCGGCGACTCCGCTCGCCATGCCCGCACCAGCACCAGCACGGCGACGGCGGCGACGAGCAGCAGGAGCGACAGCGCGACGGCGGTGCCCTGCGACACACCCGCGCCGTTGAACGCGGTGTAGATGGCGAGCGGCATGGTCTGCGTGACCCCCGGTGCGTTGCCGGCGAACAGCGCCGTCGCCCCGAACTCTCCGATGGCGCGCGCGAAGCACAGCACGACTCCGGCGACGAGCCCCGGTGCCGCCAGCGGCAGCGTCACGCGGCGAAGGATCGTCCACCGGCCCGCCCCCAGCGCTGCGGCCGTCTGCTCGAACCCGATCCCCGTGGCTCGCAGCGACCCCTCGAGGGCGAGGACGAGGAATGGGAGGGCGACGAAGGTCTGCGCCAGCACGACCGCGAAGGTGGTGAACGGCACGCGGATCCCCCACTCCGCCAGAGCGGCACCCGCCCAGCCGGTACGTCCGAACAGGAACAGCAGGGCGACGCCGCCGACCATCGGGGGCAGCACGAGGGGGATGGTGACGAGGGCGCGCACCACGGCGGCTGCGCGCGACCGCATCCGTGCCATCTGGAGCGCGAGCGGAACGCCCAGCAGGACGCACAGGCCCGTCGCGATCAGCCCGGTCCGCAGCGACAGGCCCAGCGCCGCGAGCGCCTCGGGCGAGGTCACGTCCCGCCACAGCGTCGAGAACTCGACCCGGCTCACCAGGGCGATCAGCGGAACGATGAGCAGCGCCAGCCCGAGCAGCGCGGGGAGGGCGAGGATGCGTGGAACGAAACCGCGCGCCGGCGCCGTGCCGGCGCGCGTCGAGGTCACGAGACTCATGGCGCCCCGAATCCGGCGTCGGCGAGCACGCGCCGGCCCTCGGGGCCGGTCACGAAGTCCTCGAAGGCCGCAGCGGCCGCGGGGTTCCCCGCGTCGGCGAGGGTGGCGATCGGATAGCGGCTGACGACCTGGTCGGCCCCCTCGGCCGCAACGGCCCGGATACCGCGCGCACGGGCGATGTCGGTGGCGTACACCAGACCGGCGTCCGCTTCGGCGGCGGCGACCTTCGTCAGCACTGCCGTGACGTTCTGCTCGACACTGACCGGCGAGACGTCGACGTTCTGCCGGTCGAGCAATCGCCGGGATGCGGCGCCGCAGGGCACCTCGGGCGCGCAGAGCACCACGGTGGTGGCGGGACGCGCGAGATCCTCGAGCGCCGTCACGCCGGCGGGGTTTCCCGACGGCACCGCGATCACCAGCGTGTTGGTGGCGAACACGGTGGGGGCCGACGCGAGACCGGCATCGACCACGACGTCCATGGCGGCCTCGTCCGCCGCGGCGAAGACGTCGGCGGGCGCTCCGGCGACGATCTGCGTCGAGAGGGACGTCGAGCCGTCGTAGACGATGGGGCGCACCTCCAGCCCGGGATGCCGCTCGGCGAAACGCGCGGCGATCTCATCGAACGCGCCGCCCAGTGAGGCCGCGGCGTAGACGGTGAGCTCGCCCGAGAGCTCGCTCCCGCTCGGGGCGCCGGTCGCGGCATCCGGATCGCCGTCGGCCGCGCACCCGCCGACGGCGACGGACGCGGCCACCGTCAGCACCGCGAGAAGCGGTCGCAGGGAGGAGGAATGTCGCACGGGAGTCATTCGGAGCCGAGGGTTCGCGGACTCAGGGTCTCGGTGTTTCCACGATGACCGTCGTCGCCTTGACGACGGCGACGGCGAGCGCGCCGACCTCGAGGCCCAGTTCGCGCACCGCCTCGGCGGACATGAGCGAGACGATGCGATGAGGACCGGACTGGATGTCGACCTGCGCCATCACCCCGTCCAGCTGCACGCGCGTCACCAGGCCGGTGAAGCGATTGCGGGCGCTCGAAAGGGCGTCCGAGGAGTCGACGCCGTCGGCTGCCAGGTCGACGGCGCGGGCCGCGAGCGCCTCGCCGGGGACCTCGGCCGGGCTCGCCTGCGTGACGGGGAGGATGCCGGCGTCGACCCACCGCCGCACGGTGTCGTCGCTCACTCCGAGAAGCCGCGCGGCGTGCGCGATCTTGTAGCTCGCCATGCCGTCACCGTATCACCGCATCTGCGGCGCGGACCCGCCTCATCAACCGCATCTGCGGTCGTTACGCGATGGGTCGGCCGCCGCGCTGCCCCCAGGCCGCGGCGGTAGCCTGGGAGGATGCCGCTGCCGCCGCTCGTCGAGCCCGTCGCCGCCTTGAGCGAGGCCGAGCGTGCCCGCACGGCGCGTCACCGATCACTCGCCGGAGTCGGCGACCTCGGGCAGCGGCGGCTCGCCGCCGCGCACGTCGCCGTCGTGGGCGCGGGCGGCATCGGCTCGCCCGTGGTCCTGGCCCTCGCCGCGGCCGGCGTCGGCGCCCTCACCGTCATCGACGACGACGTGGTGGAGATCTCCAACCTGCAGCGTCAGGTCATCCACCGACGCGAGGACTCCGGCGAACCGAAGGTGGCCAGTGCCGCTCGGGCGGCAGCGCACCTGTCCGACACGTTCGTCCACGGCGTCCGCGAACGGCTCTCGCCCTCCAACGCTCGACGTCTGCTCGAGGGGGCCGACCTCGTGATCGACGGCTCCGACACCTTCGACACCCGCGAGGCGGTCGCGGCGGCCTGCGAGGAACTCGGCGTGCCGCTGGTGTGGGGCACCGTTCAGGCGTTCGACGCACAGGTGACGGTGTTCTGGTCGTCGCCGCCGGCGGGCGAGGCCCCCGTGCGGCTCGCCGACCTGTACCCGCCCGGAAGCGTGGGCGAGGTCCCGACCTGCGAGGAGGTCGGGGTTCTCGGCGCGCTGTGCCTGCAGGTGGGATCGCTGCTGTCGATGGAGGCGGTGAAGCTCATCACCGGCATCGGAGAGCCGCTCCTGGGCCGCGTGCTCGTCATCGACGGTCTGCGCGCCCGCCAGCGCGAGGTGCCGCTGCGTCGGGCGCGCGTGCGCCCCGCCGCCGTCCAGCCCGTCCCCCAGGTGACGCCCGAGAGCGTGGACCTCGCGCGCGCCACGATCGTCGACGTCCGGGAGGACCACGAGGTGTCGACCGGGATGATCGCCGGTGCCCGCCACGTGCCTCTCGGTCGGCTGCTGGCCGATCCCCGCGTGCTCGCCGGCAGCGAGGACCTCGTGATCGTGTGCGAGGTCGGCATGCGTGCCCGTCGCGCGGCCGAGGCCCTTCGCGCAGCCGGCATCCCGGCATCCGTCCTCGCCGGAGGGATGCGCGCATGGAATGCCGCCGAGGGCGCGCACGGCGGACGGGGCGTGCGCGCATGAGCTCGTCGTTGCGCACGGTCGAGGAGCACCTCGAGGACGTGCTCGGCCGTGTGCGCTCTGTCGAGGCGATCGAGGTCGCGGTGGCGGACGCCGCCGGTCTGACGCTCCGCGAGAGCGTGCGGGCCCGCGTCGACCTGCCGGCGTTCGACAACTCGGCGATGGACGGGTTCGCCGTGCGCTTCACCGATGTCGCTGCAGCAGCCCCGCGTTCGCCGGTCCCGTTGCGCGTCGTGGCGGATCTGCCGGCGGGAACCGGGGACGATCCCGCTCTGGCGACGGGCGAGGCCGCGCGCATCATGACCGGATCGCCCGTGCCGACCGATGCCGACGCGATCGTGCCCTTCGAAGACACCGCGCAGGGCCTGGCGGACTCGCTCGACCGGATCGACGTGCAGCGCGCACCGCGCGCATCCGGCGCACACATCCGCCGCCGCGGCGAGGACGCCCGCGCGGGCGACGAGGTCCTGCCCCCGGGAGTGCTGCTCGGCCCGCTGCAGCGGGCCGCCGCGGCCGCCGCCGGGGTGGACCGGGTGCGGGTGTCGCGGCGCCCGCGGGTGGTGGTGGTCTCGACCGGGTCGGAGCTCGTACCGTCGGGCCGACCGCTCGAGCGCGGCCAGATCCCCGAGTCCAACGGCGAGCTGCTCGCCGGTCTGGCCGTCGAGTGCGGCGCCGAGATCGTGCTGCGCACGACCGTCGCCGACGACGGCGACGGTCCGGCCGAGGTCGTCGCGCAGGCGCAGGAGCTCGGGGCCGACGTCGTGGTGTTCTCCGGGGGCGTCAGCGCCGGAGCGTACGAGGTGGTCAAGACATCGCTCGCCGGCGCCATGTCGTTCGCCGGGGTGGCCATGCAGCCGGGCAAGCCGCAGGGGTTCGGGGCCCTGTATGACGGCACCCTGCTCTTCGGGCTTCCCGGCAACCCGGTCAGCTCCGCCGTCTCGTTCGAGGTCTTCGTGCGGCCGGCTCTGCTCGCCGCGCAGGGGCGGTCGACCCTCGCCCGCCCGATGCTGCGCATCCCCGCCGCCCGCGGCTGGCGGACGCCGCCCGGGCGCCGTCAGTACCTGCCGGTCTCGATCGATCGCGGCGATCCGGACGGTTGGCGTGCCGTGCCGGCGACGTCGGGGGGCTCCCACCTGGCGGGCGGACTCGGGCGCGCCGACGCGTACGCGGTGGTCCCCACCGAGGTCGAGATGGTCGGAGCCGGCGACCTGGTCGATGTCATGCTGATCTCATGAGCTTCACCCACCTGGATGCCGCGGGCCACGCCCGCATGGTCGACGTCACCCTGAAGCAGCCCACGGTCCGCTCGGCGACCGCCCGCGCATTCGTCCGCTGCGCGCCCGAAGTCGTCGCCGCGCTTCGGGACGGGACCGTGCCCAAGGGCGACGTGCTCGCCGTCGCCCGCATCGCGGGCATCCAGGCGGCCAAGCGCACGCCCGAGCTGCTTCCTCTCGCACACGTCATCGGCGTCCACGGCGCCGTGGTCGACCTGCAGGTGGAGGACACCGGCGTCGCTATCGAGGCGACCGTCCGCACCGCCGACCGCACCGGCGTCGAGATGGAGGCGCTCACGGCCGTGACGGTCGCGGGGCTCGCCGTGGTCGACATGGTGAAGGCCCTCGACAAGGCCACCTCCATCGAGAACGTCCGCATCGTCGCCAAGACCGGCGGCAAGAGCGGCGACTGGGTGCGCCCGGACGAGGATCCCGCATGACGGCACAGACGACGACGGGGCACACGGCCGCGGATGAGGCGCTCGGCGCCATCGTGCTGGCGGGTGGTCGGGCGTCGCGTATGGGCGGTGCAGCGAAGCCGCAGCTGGTGGTTCACGGTCGCACCCTGCTGGGCGCGGCCGTCGACGCGGCCCTCGACGCGGGGGCCAAGCCCGTCACCGTGGTCGGGCCGATGCTCGACCCGGCACTCGAGGTCGACTGGGTGCGCGAGGATCCGCCCTTCGGCGGGCCGGCGGCGGGTGTCGTCGCGGCGCTGCGCGAGTGGGCGGCCTCGGGTATCGCCCCCGGCTGGACGCTGCTGGTCGGCGCCGACCTCCCCCGCGTGACCGATGCCGTCGCGCGACTGTCGGCCGACCGTGGTCTGCTCCCCGCCGACGCGGACGGGGTGTGCCTCGGAGACGCCGGCAGCCGACCGCAGTGGCTCATCGGGATGTACCGCACCCGGTCACTGCAGGACGCGGCATCCGCCCTCGCCGACGACGGTCGCGACGCCGCCGTCCGAGAGCTCATGGCCGATCTGGCCATCACCGTGGTGCGGGCGCCCGAGCTCACCGATGACATCGACACGTGGGACGACGCCCGACGCTTCGGCGCCTCGGGGCTGTGACATCGCCGCTGCCGTGACATCTCCGCTGCCGTGAGTCCCCCGCGCGCATGAGATCCCTGCCCGCGTGAGATCCGCGCCCGCGTGAGATCCGCGCCCGCGCGTGAGATCATCATGACGCGGCCGGCGCGCCGCGCCACGAGCCGCAACCGGTCGGAGAAGACATCATGAGCGAGCAGTCCCGCACCCTTCCTCCCGAAGCCCTGGACGCGTGGGCGGGCGCGCTCCGCGAGCGGTTCGACCTGGACCCCGCGCAGGTGCCGGTGACCGGCATCCTGGATCTGGCGCGCGACGTCGCCACCGCCGTCGCCCGGCCGGCCGCCCCCGTCGGCGCGTTCGCCGCCGGCCTGGCGGCGGGCCTGCGCGGGGGCGACGACGCGGCGATCCGCGACGCCCTCGCCGCGGTGGTCGCGCTTGCCGGCACGGTGGACCACGTCGACACCCCGCCCGCGGAGTCGGCCGCCGAAGACCCCGAGCCCGGCATCGGCGGGATCGCCTGATGCCCACCGTCCGCTATTTCGCCGCGGCCGAAGAGGCCGTGGGTCGCGACGAGGAGTCGCGCGCCGAGACGACCCTGGGCGAGCTGCGGCGGGCCGTCGCCGCCGAGCATCCGGGGCTCGGCGGCATCCTGCCGCGCTGCGCCGTGCTCGTGGGCGGCGAGCGCGTCGCCGACGACACCGCCCTGGCGGCGACCGACGTCGTCGACGTCCTGCCCCCGTTCGCGGGCGGCTGAGTCGACCCGACCGGGCCTCCCGCGGGCCGTGATTCAGCCGCCGAGGCCCTTCCACGCCGTCGAGCCGTCCGCCTCGACCTGGCGCTTCCAGACCGGCAGGTCGGTCTTGATCGTCTCGATGACCGCGCGACAAACCTCGAACGCCTCCGCCCGATGCGAGGAGGCCACCGCGATCACCACGGCGGCATCCCCGACGGCGAGTCGCCCGACACGATGACTCACCGCGACCAGGGCGTCGGTGTCGCCGATGGCGCCCTCGGCGATCCGCGCGAGTGCGGTCTCGGCATCCGGGTGGGCGGAGTACTCCAGGGCGACCACCGCGCCCTGCGCGTCGGGATCGTGGTCGCGAACACGCCCGACGAACGTCGTCACGGCGCCCGCTGCGGGATCCTCTACGGCTGCGATGTGGGCGTCGAGCTCGAGCGCGTTGTTCGAGATGCGGGCCACGCGCACGGGCATCAGTGGTCTCCCCCGTCCAGCTGATCGATGACGTGACCGGCGACGGCGAGTATCACCGGCATCCCCGAGCGGACGGCCGCGGTCGACCCCGGCAGGTTGACGATGAGACTGCGGGCGGCGATCCCCGCCACGCCGCGCGACAGCATGGCTGCGGGTTTCTCGCTCACGCCCCGCCTGCGCAGCTCTTCGCCGATGCCGGGAAGCTCGCGGTCGATGACGCGGAGCGTCCCCTCGGGGGTCTGGTCGCGCGGACCGACCCCGGTGCCCCCGGTGGTCACGATCACCCGCGCGCCGCCTGCGGCGAGTGCCTGCAGCGCCCGCTCGACGCTGTCGGCGCCATCCGGGACGACGAGGGCGTCCTCGCACGCGAACCCTGCCGCGCGCAGAGCCGCCACGGCGATCGGCCCGCTGGAGTCCGGACGCTCACCGGCCGCCGACCGGTCCGACACGGTCACGACGGCTGCGGTGTGCGGCATCCTTCCACCCTAGAGCCCGGCGCCGGGCGCGGTGCTCACTCGGATGCCGTCGCGACGGCATCCGGCGCCGTCGACGTTCCCTCGTCCTCGGCCAGCTGCTCGGCCGCGGCGGTGATCCGGTTCGCCATGCCGGCGAAGACGAAGCCGTGGAACGGGACCACCGCCATCCAGTACAGTCGCCCGGCCAGTCCGGTGGGGAAGAACACCGCGCGCTGCTCATATCGCGAGCCGCCGTTCTCGGGCGAGGCGCGCAGCTCGAGCCATGCCAGCCCCGGCACCTTCATCTCGGCGCGCAGGCGCAGGAACGAGCCGGGCTCGAGCGCCTCGACCCGCCAGAAGTCCAGTGCATCGCCCACGGTGAGTCGGTCGCGGCTGCGGCGCCCGCGGGCCAGTCCGATGCCGCCGACGAGGCGGTCCATCCACCCGCGGATCGCCCACAGCACGGGCGACGAATACCACCCGTTCTCGCCGCCGATGCCCTCGATCACCCGCCACAGGGCCTCGGCCGGCGCGTGGGTCGAGGCCGTCCGGGCGTCGACGAAGACGACCTTCCCCGCCCAGTCAGGGTCGCTCGGGAGCGGATCGCTCGGCACGCCCAGCACCTCGCCGTCGGCCCAGCTCGTCTCGACCGCGTCCTCGCGCACCCGGCGCAGGGCCAGCTGCACCGCCCGGCGGTACGGGGTCAGCCCGTCCGCGGGCTGCGGGATCAGCGCGTCCACGTCGTGGTTCTTCATGACGCACTCGTTCTGCAGCGATGCGACCAGCGGACGCGCGATCGACCGCGGGATGGGGGTCACGAGGTTCACCCAGTGCGAGGCGAGATTCGGCGTGAAGACGGGCAGCGACGCGATGGGACGCTGGTGCAGCCCGGCCTCGACGGCGTAGCCGTTCATCATCTGCCCGTAGCGCAGGACATCGGGTCCGCCGATGTCGACGGCGCGGTTGACGTCGGAATCGACGCGGGCCGCTCCGAGGAGGTAGTGCATGACGTCCCGCACCGCGATCGGCTGGATGCGGTTGCGCACCCACTTCGGCGCGGGCATGTACGGCAGGACGTCGGTGAGGTGACGCACCATCTCGAACGACGCCGAGCCCGACCCGATCACGACACCGGCCTGCAGCACGAGGGTCGGCACCCCGCTGGAGAGGAAGACCTCGCCCACCTCGACCCGCGAACGCAGGTGCGGCGACAGGTCGACACCGTCCGGGTGCAGGCCGCCGAGGTAGACGATGCGTCCCACCCCCGCCGACGCGGCGGCGCTCGCGACGGTGTGGGCGGCCCGCAGATCGGCGTCCTCGAACCCGCGCCCGGCGGCCATCGAGTGCACGAGGTAGAACAGCACGTCGACCTCGGCCACGGCCGCCGCGACCGCTTCGACGTCGTCGGCGGATCCCTCCTCGATCTCGACGTCGGCGCCCCAGGAGAACGCCGCGACGCGGGCGGGGTCGCGGGCGAGGACCCGCACGTCGTAGCCGGCGTTGAGCAGCCGGGGCACCAGCCGCCCGCCGATGTAGCCGGTGGCCCCGAGCACCAGTGCGCGCGGGGCGGATCCGTCAGGTCGCGGGCGGGCGCGCAGCGCCTCTTCCCTTCCTGTGGGCGAGCTCAGGTCGGTCACGGGATCGACGGTACGTCCAGCCTGCGCCGCCGACAACGACTTGACACCGATCCGCTCGCGTGCGTGCCGACCGGCTCTGGACACGGCGGCGCGGCGGGCTCATGATCAAGGGGTGAGCAACACCGACCCGGACTCCGAGTACGAGGCCCTCATGCATGTCGTGCAGCGTCTTGCGGAGCGTTTTCCCGACACCCCCGAGGAGCGGATACGCGCACTGACCGTCGAGGAGTTCGAGTCCTTCGACGATGCGCATGTCCGCGACTTCGTGCCCGTGCTCGTCGAGCGCGCCGTGGCCGAGCGGCTCGATCCCACACCCGCGACCTAGCGCTGCCGAGCCTGCGCCTCGAGCCGCACGATGATCGACTTCGACGTCGGCGTCCCGCTCACGTCGGCGACGGACTCCAGCGGCACGAGCACGTTGGTCTCGGGATAGTACGCGGCGGCGTTCCCACGGGGCGTCGGGTAGGGCACGATGCGGAACGCCGGCGCCCGGCGCTCCTGCTGCGTACCGTCGTCGCCGGTCCACTCCGACACCAGGTCGACGACGTCCCCGTCATGCCATCCCAGCTCGGCGATGTCGTCGGGGTGGACCATGACGACGCGGCGACCCTGGTGGATGCCGCGGTACCGGTCGTCCTTGCCGTAGATCGTGGTGTTGTACTGGTCGTGCGAGCGCAGCGTCTGCAGCAGCAGCCGTCCCGGCGGGATGCGCGGATACTCCAGCGGGTTGGCGGTGAACCGCGCCGTACCGTCGGGTGTCGCGAACCTGCGCGCGTCACGGGGGCCGTTCGGCAGGTGCAGCGTCCGGCCCTTGTCGATGCGTTCCTCGAAGTCGTCGAACCCGGGGATGACGCTCTGGATGTGCGCGCGGATCATCGCGTAGTCGGTCTCGAGGGCCGCCCAGTCCGCGCGCGGCGCGGCCGCCGGATGCCGCGCGCCGGCACGATCGTCGGCATCGCCCGGTGCCCGATGCGGCTGATCGGCCGCGGGCCGCTCCGGCAGGCCCCGGTCGGGATCGCCGTCGTGGCTCGGGTCTGTCGCCGTGCCGCCGGCGTCCCCCTGCGGGGCGCCGGGGAACAGCATCCCGCACAGCCGCGCGACGATCGCCACCTCGCTCAGCAGCTCGTCGGAGGGCGGCGCCAGGCGTCCGCGTGAGGAGTGGACCGCACCCATGGAGTCCTCGACCGTGACGCGCTGCTCGCGTCCGCCGCGCCGGTCGCGGTCGGTGCGACCGAGCGTCGGGAGGATGAGAGCGCGGCTACCGGTGACGACGTGCGAACGGTTCAGCTTCGTCGACACCTGCACGGTGAGCGCGACCCGGCGCATCGCGGATTCCACGACGGCGGTGTCGGGGGTGGCGCTGACGAAGTTGCCGCCCATCCCCATGAAGAAGCTCACCGCGCCGTCGCGCATCGCACGGATCGCCGCCACCGTGTCGTAGCCGTGGGCGCGCGGAGCGGTGAACGAGAACTCGCGGTCGAGCGCCTCGAGAAACGCTTCGGCGGGCTTCTCGTAGATGCCCATCGTGCGATCGCCCTGCACGTTCGAGTGGCCGCGCACCGGGCACACCCCGGCGCCGGGACGGCCGATGTCGCCGCGCAGGAGCAGCACGTTCACGACATCGCGGAGAGTCGCCACCGAGTGCTTGTGCTGGGTGAGCCCCATGGCCCAGCACACGATGGTCGCCGATGACGCGGCCACGTCGTCGCCCACGGCTCGCAGCACGTCTTCGGCGAGTCCCGTCGCCGCTTCGAGCTCTCGCCACGGCACGGCCGTCACCGTCTCGCGGTAGGCGTCGAAGCCGCTCGTGTGCGCGTCGATGAACTCCCGATCCAGGATGCCGCCCACCGCGGCCTCACGCTCGAGCAGGTGCTTGCCGATGGCCTGGAAGAGCGCCTGGTCACCGCCCAGCCGGATCTGCAGGAACCGATCCGCCAGGTCGGTGCCGCCCAGGAGCACGCCGCGGACGGTCTGCGGATTCTGGAACTTCACGAGCCCGGCCTCGGGCAGCGGGTTGACCGCGATGATCCGCGCGCCGCCGGCCTTGGCCTTCTCGAGGGCGCTCAGCATCCGCGGGTGGTTGGTGCCGGGGTTCTGGCCCGCCACGATGAGCAGGTCGGCGCGATGGATGTCGTCGATCGACACCGTTCCCTTGCCGATGCCGATCGTCTCGGTCAGGGCGGAGCCGCTGGACTCGTGACACATGTTCGAGCAGTCGGGCAGATTGTTGGTGCCGAGACCGCGCACCAGCAGCTGGTACAGGAACGCCGCCTCGTTGGAGGTGCGCCCCGAGGTGTAGAACACCGCGTCGTCGGGGTCGCCGAGGTCCCGCAGGTGCGTCGCGATCTCGCGCAGCGCGTCGTCCCACGAGATCGGACGGTAGTGGGTCGCGCCCTCGTCGAGCACCATCGGCTGGGTCAGCCGTCCCTGCTGCCCCAGCCACCAGTCGTCGTGATCGGCGAGCTCCGCCACGGAGTGCGCGGCGAAGAACTCCGGGCCGACCCGCCGCAGCGTCGCCTCTTCGGCCACCGCCTTGGCGCCGTTCTCGCAGAACTCCGCGACGTGGCGCTTGTCCTCCTCGGGCCATGCGCATCCGGGGCAGTCGAAGCCGTCCTTCTGATTCACGCGGGCGAGCGTCCGGATGCTGCGCGCGACCCCCATCTGCTCGATCGACATCTGCAGGGCGTGGGCGACGGCCGGCACGCCCACCGCCACCCGTGCGGGGTCGCTCACCCTCAGGCGGGACTCGTCGATGTCGGTGCGGGGAGGCTTCGACGCCATCGGTCAGCGCCTGCCGGTGCCGAAGACGCCGCGGATGACGGCGCCGATGATCGTCTGCGTGGACTTCGAGTTCAAGACCTGCTCGAGCGGGCTCTTCGTCGTGCGGGACGATCGCGTGGTGCGGGACGAGCCCGACGTCTTCTTCAGCAGCCGCTCGTACTCCTGCTGCGCCTTGCGCTCGGCATCCGCCTTCGCCTTGTCGATCGCCGCCTGCTGACGCGCGAACTCCGCGTCGATCTTCGCCTTCTCGAGGGCGGCCTGCTCGGCCGCTTCGGCCTCTTCCGCCGCCTTCATCTTCGCCGTGAGCAGCTCTCGGGCCGACTCCCGGTCGATGGGGGTCCCGTATTTCGCCAGCAACGGGGATGCCGCCACGGCGGCGTCGATCGCGGCATCCGGGGTGGGCGTCATCAACCCCTGAGGAGCCCGCAGGCGCGTCCACGCGACGGGGGTGGGCGCGCCCTTCTCGCTCATGACGGTGACGATCGCCTCGCCCGTGCCGAGCTCCTGCAGCACGCGCTCGAGGTTGTAGCCCGATCGGGGGTATGTGCCGACCGTGGCGCGGAGCGCTTTGGCGTCGTCGGGGGTGAACGCGCGGAGGGCGTGCTGCACGCGGGAGCCGAGCTGGGCGAGCACGTCGCCGGGCACGTCCTTGGGGGTCTGCGTGACGAAGAAGACGCCGACGCCTTTGGAGCGGATGAGGCGCACGGTCTGCACGATCGCCGCGGTGAAGTCCTTCGATGCTCCGGTGAAGAGCAGGTGGGCCTCGTCGAAGAAGAACACCAGCTTGGGCTTGTCGACGTCGCCCACTTCGGGGAGGGTCTCGAACAGCTCGGCGAGCAGGTACATGAGGAACGTCGAGAAGAGCGCGGGCTTGTCCGCCACCCCCGGCACCTCGAGCAGGCTGATGATGCCGCGGCCGTCGGGGGCGGTGCGCAGGAACTCTGCGACGTCGAACTCCGGCTCCCCGAAGAAGACGTCGGCGCCCTCGTCCGCGAACGTGATCAGTTCGCGGAGGATGACCCCCGCCGTGGCCGCCGACAGACCGCCGAGCTCCTTCAGCTCGCCCTTGCCCTCGTCGCTCGTGAGGTAGGTGAGCACGGCGCGGAGGTCGGACAGGTCGACGAGCGCGAGGCCGTTCTTGTCGGCGTAGTGGAACACCAGACCGAGGCTCGACTCCTGCGTGGCGTTGAGCCCCAGCACCTTGCTCAGCAGCAGCGGCCCGAACCCGCTCACGGTCGCGCGGACGGGCACGCCCTTGCCGACACCGCCGAGGGCGAAGTACTCGGTGGCGGATGCCGCGGGCTGCCAGTCCTGGCCGATGCCGACCGTGCGGGCCAGGAGCTTGTCACTCGCCACGCCGGGGGTGGCGACACCCGAGAGGTCGCCCTTGATGTCGGCGGCGAACACCGGAACGCCCTTCGCGGCGAGCTGCTCCGCCAGACCCTGCAGCGTCCGGGTCTTGCCCGTGCCCGTCGCCCCGGCGACGAGTCCGTGCCGGTTCATCATGGCGAGCGGAATGCGCACCTGCACGTCCGGGAGCGGGTCGGTGTTGACCAGGGCGCCGAGGTCGAGCGTCTCGGCCTCGAAGGCGTAACCCCGCCGTACGGCGTCGACCTCGGCGGCATCCAGTGGTCCGGCGGCGGGCTCCGCGGCGGCGGGCTCGGCCGTCGGTGCAGCCTCGGGCGCCGCGGGCTCGGCCGCGGGCTCGGGAACGGAGCCGGACTCGGCGCCCGGAGACTCGGCGCTCGAGGACTCGGTGATCGAGGGCTCGTCGCTCGAGGGCTCGCTCGCGGGTTCGGTGCTCGAGGGGGCAGTCGTCGACGCCGGGGGTCCCGCCGCACGCGACTTCGCGGCCTCGGCTTCGGCGGCGGCGAGCGCGGCTCGCGCCTGGGCGGCCTTGAGCTGGGCTTCGGCCGCTTCGGCCTCGGCGCGCAGGCGCGCCAGCTCGGCTTCGGCGGCAGCGACGGCGGGATCGGGCTCGGACGACGCAGTCATGGGCTCAGCCTAGCTAGGGCCGGGGTCCTTGCCCGGGGCGGCTTCGGGGGCTCGCTTCGCGCCGTGACGGACCTCCTCGCGGGCGAGGGGCTTGGCGAAGGCGGCGGCGACCAGCAGCGCCGCGCCGGCGCCGACGAGAGCTCCGCCGATGGTGTCGCTGATCCAGTGCGCCCCGAGGTACGTGCGCGAGAAGGCCATCGCAAGCGTCCACACCGCACCGCCGACGGCGACCCACACCTTCGGGAACAGCACGAACAGTGCGACGGCGATCGTGGCGGCGTTGGCGACGTGGCCGGACGGGAAGGAGCCGACGTCGGCGTGGACCAGGATGTCCTCGGGTCGCGCGCGACCGATGGTCTGCTTGAGGAGCTGCACCGCGAGGACGCTGACGATCTCGGCGGCGAGGAAGAACCCCGCACCCCACGGGCGTCGCATGATGAGCAGGATGATCGCGACGCCGATCGGCACGGCGAAGACACCGAACCATCCGCCGCCGATCCAGTCCAGGGCGTACGAGAAGGCCAGCATCGCCGGCCCACGGCTGGCCGAGAGCAGATCCTGCCACGCCGCATCGAAGCCGAAGGTGGCATTGCCGAGACCGACGAGGATGCCGACGCCGAGGATCACACCGGCGACCACCGCGGCCGTGCCGATCCAGAGCGGGCGGCGATACGCTACGCGGACGTCGGTCTCAGGGTGATCCTTCATGGGGTCATCCTGCCAGGGTGAACGGGAAGTGAACACGGCTCGCGCAGAACCGGCGATCCGTGAGATCATATGGCCGCGCAGGTTGCTGCACGGGCGCCGGGTGAGTGCTCCGCGTCAGGGCGCGAGACGCTCCACCGTGCGCGGACGCACCAGCAGCCAGAGGGCCGCGACACCGATCACGGCGCATCCGGCCATCACCGAGGCCATCGTCGTCGCCGTGATGCCCGAGCCCTGCGCGATCCAGCCGACGACGGGCGAGATCAGCCCCGCCACCCCGAAGTTGGTGGCGCCGATGATCGACTGCGCCGTGCCGGCGGCACGGCCATGCCGATCGAGGGCCAGCACCTGCACGCAGGGGAAGGTGAAGCCGCACGAGGTCATGAACAGGAACAACGGGATGAGCGTTCCCCACACACCCAGCCCCAGTTGGTCGTTGACGACGATGACCGTCGCCCACAGGAGCAGCGACGCGGTCGAGAACGCCAGAACCCACTGCGGTCCGTAGCGAGCGGCCAGACGCGAGGCGATCTGCACGCCGACCACCAGGCCGATCGAGTTCACCGCGAACAGCACGCCGTACTGCTGCGCGTCGAAGCCGAAGCTCTCCTGCACCAGGAACGGCGACGCGGACAGGTAGGAGAACAGCCCGCTGAAGGTCATGGCGCCGATGAAGAGCACGCCGATGAAGACGCGGTCGGTGAAGACGCTGCGATACCGCTGCCACACCGTGGTCGCGCCGCGCTCGTGCCGACGGGCCGGCGGAAGGGTCTCGGGGATGAACAGGATCGCCGACACGAGCATCACCGCGCCGTAGACGGCGAGGACGACGAAGATCCCCCGCCACGGCATCACGAGCAGCAGAGCCGAACCCACGAGCGGAGCCAGGACGGGCGCGGCACCCGAGACCAGGGCCAGGCGAGAGAGCATGACCACGAGGCGACGGCCGCCGAACAGGTCGCGCACGATCGCCGCGGCGACGACGCCGCCCGCCGCGGCACCCGCGCCCATGAACACGCGCGACAGCGAGAGCAGCTCCAGCGTGGGGGCGAGGGCCGCCGCCGCGCTCGCGACCACGTGGAGCGCGGTGACGATGAGGAGCGGAAGCCGCCGTCCGACCTTGTCGCTGAGCGGGCCGACGATGAGCTGCCCCAGGGCGAATCCGAGCATCGTGCCGGTCAGCGTCAGCTGGATGGCCGCGGACGTCGTGTCGAAGTCCGCCTCGAGCACCGGGAAGGCCGGCAGGTAGAGGTCGATCGTGAACGGCCCGAGGGCGGTGAGCGCGCCCAGCAGGATGATGTACAGCACCCGGCGTCGGCTCGAGATCGAGTCGCCCGGGTGCAGCACGATCGGCGCCGTGGCCGGGTTCGACCCGATCGCGCGGATGGCGCCGGTGTGCGGAGGCTGGGGGCGCTGGCGCGGCTGCTCGGAGCGCGTGGCGTCGGGGCGGACGACGGGAATGGAGGCGGTGTCGAGCAAGGCGGGGAGATCTCTGAGTCGAGGGCGAGCGAGGCGCACGTGCGGCTGGCGGTGCGAGGAGGAATCGTGAGGGCGAAGGATGTCGCGGTCGAATCGATTCGAGTCCATGATAGCGGATGCCGCCCGCCGCACTGACGGCGTCATCGGAGGCATTGTCCAGCCTCGACCTCATGCGGCCGCATAAACTCGACTGCGTGAGCCCGACCGACAAGCAGCGCAGCGGCAACCCCGCCAAGCAGGCCGAGATCAATCTGACCGTCAAGCAGCAGCGCGAGCAGCGTCGCCAGGAGAAGCTGGCCGAGTACCAGAAGCAGCTCGCCAAGCGCCGGCGCAGCAAGCTCGTCTGGTGGGTCGTCGGGTCGACGGCCGCCGTCGCGGTCGTGGCGCTCATCGTGGCCTCCATCGTCTTCGCGCCGCCGGCACCGCCCTCGTACACCGCCGGCGACAGCACCGGCGCCGAGATCGAGGGCGTCGAGACCTTCGAGAACGCCACCGATCACGTCGAGGGCACCGTCGAGTACGAGCAGAGCCCGCCCGCGGGCGGCCCGCACAACGCCGTCTGGCTCAACTGCGGCGTGTACGACCAGCCGGTTCCGAACGAGAACGCCGTCCACTCGATGGAGCACGGCGCGATCTGGGTCACCTACGACGCCGAGCAGGTGTCGGGCGACGAGCTCGACACGCTCCGGGCGCACCTGCCCTCGAGCTACGTCATCCTGTCACCGTACGAGGGCCTGGACTCCCCCATCGTGCTGAGTGGCTGGAACACCCAGCTCCAGCTCGATTCGGCCGATGACGAGCGCATCCCCGCGTTCTTCGAGGAGTACTGGCGCAGCCAGAACGTGCCCGAGCCCAACGCCGTCTGCAGCGGCGCGCTCGACGCGCCCGGCAAGCAGAGCTGATCGGCCGTGAGTCGACCGGTCGTCGACGACGAGATCGCCGAGACGGGACGCGCCGGCATCCGCTGGTGGATGGTGGCCCTCGCGATCCTCGCCATCGCCGGGGTCGCCTTCGCCGTCGGGCGGTTCTCCACCTTCTCCGCTGCGGGACCGCTGACGCCGGGCGACGCCTCGGCTGAGGCCGGGTTCTCGCGAGACATGCAGGCCCACCACGCCCAGGCCATCCAGATGGCCATGGAGATCTACCGGAAGACCGAGGACGAAGAGCTTCGCGTGCTCAGCTACGACATCGCCACGGGTCAGGCCGGCCAGCGGGGTGAGATGTACGACTGGCTGGTGCAGTGGGGGCTTTCGCAGTCGGGCGGTCCGATGATGGCGTGGATGGACGCGTCAGGCGACGAGCACGGCCACGGCGCGGCATCCGGCGACGACCTCACCGACGCCGAAGCGCACGCGGCGATGGGGATGGCGACGGACGCCGAGCTCGCCGCTCTGCAGAACGCGACCGGCGCCGAAGCGGACTGCCTCTTCCTCGACCTGATGATCCGCCACCACGAAGGCGCGATCCCGATGGCCGAGGCGGTGATCGACCTCGGTTCCGAGCCGCGCGTGCTCGACGTTGCGGGCAGCATCGTGGCCGGGCAATCCGCCGAGATCGAGGCGATGCGGGCGATCTCGGCCCGACTGGGCTGCGCCGGCTGACGACAGCGTGCACCGCCGCCAGCCGACTGGCCTCAGCCCTTCGTCGACCCCGCGAGGAGCCCGCGAACGAAGTAGCGCTGCAGCGCGAGGAACACGATCAGCGGCACGATCACCGCGATGAAGGCACCCGCGGTGAGCAGATACCAGTCCTGTCCGCGGCTTCCGGCGAGCTCGGCCACCATCTTGGTGATCGGAGCCACGTTGCCGTCAGCGAAGATGAGGGCGACCAGCAGGTCGTTCCACACCCACAGGAACTGGAAGATCGCGATCGACGCGATGGCCGGCATCGTCAGCGGGATCACGATGCGGAAGAACGTCTGCCCGTGGCCCGCACCGTCCACCTTCGCCGCTTCGATCACTTCGCGCGGGATCTCCGAGACGAAGTTGTGGAGCAGGAAGATGGCCAGCGGCATGGCGAAGATCGTGTGCGCGATCCACACCTGCGTATAGCCGGCAGAGCCCAGCGGCACGATCACCGGGACGCCGAAGATCGTCCCCTGCGAGAACAGCTGCAGCAGCGGGATGAGGGCCATCTGGATCGGGACGATCTGCAGGGCGAACACGAAGATGAACAGGATGTTCTTGCCCTTGAAGTCCATCCACGCGAACGCATAGGCGGCCAGCATCGCGATGACGATCGGGATGACGGTGGCGGGGATCGTGATCGCGAACGAGTTGACGAACGATCCGGCCAGCGTCAGCTGGCTGTTGCCGGCTTGAAGCGCCGTCGTGTAGTTGTCGAGCGTCCATCCCCAGTTCGAGAAGATCGTCCACCAGCCCGAGGTCTGGATCTCCTCGCGCGGGCGGAAGGAGGTGATCAGCAGCCCCAGCGTGGGGATCGACCACAGGATCGCGATGATGAGCGCGGCGAGCGTCGCCCAGCGCGACGTCAGCCGCCGCTTGGTGCGGGCGAGCGGCGCCTCTGCCTTCTTCTCGCCGCGCGTGACGCGGCGCTTCGTCTGGTCGTCGACCGGCAGTTCCACAGGCATGGCCATGTCAGCGCACCTCCCGCTGCTTCTTGAGCTGTCTGGCGTTGTAGATGACGATCGGCAGGACGAGCACGAACAGGATCACCGCGAATGCGGCCGACCTCCCGGACTCGAAGCTGCGGAACTGGGTGTACATCTCGTTGGCGATGACCGAGGTGTTGTTCGCACCCGCCGTCATGGTGCGGACGATGTCGAACACCTTCAGCGAGACGATCGAGATCGTCGTCAGCACCACGATGAGCGACGAGCGGATGCCGGGAACGACGACGTTGAAGAATCGCTGCCAGGCGTTCGTGCCGTCGAGCTCTGCGGCCTCGAGCTGCTCGGTGGGCACGCCCTTGATGGCAGCCGAGAGCACCACCATGGCGAAGCCGGTCTGCGACCAGATGAGCACCACGATGAGGAACAGGGTGTTCCACGGGTCGGCGGCGAGGAAGTTGATGGGCTGGCCGCCGAACCACACGATGATCTGGTTCAGCAGGCCGATCTGAGCCGCTTCGGCCGGCCGCGAGGTGTACATGAAGCGCCAGATGATCGACGCACCCACGAAGGAGATCGCGAAGGGCAGGAACACCAGGATCTTGTAGTACTTCTCGCCTCGGGTCTTGTCGATGAAGTAGGCGTAGGCGAGCCCGGCCACGGTCGAGACCGCCGGGGCGATGAGCACCCAGATGATCGTGTTGATGATCGTGCGCACGCCCTGGGGCTGTGTGAAGACCCACAGGAAGTTGTCCAGCCCCACGAACGCGGTGCCGCTGGAGTTGAGGAAGGACTGGAAGAACGTCTGGATGGTGGGGACGACCAGCCCGATGAGGACCAGCAGGAGCGCCGGCGCCAGGAAGGCCACGATCGTGAAGAGAGAACCGGACCCTTCGCGGGACCGCATGTCGAGCCAGAAGAAGAGGAGCCCGAGCGCGCCGGCTGCGAGGATCGCCCACCAGTAGGACTGCAGGAAGAACAGCAGGGCGACGGGGAAGAGCACGCACACCGCGAGGCGGATGATCGTGTACTTGCGGCCGGCGCGCGGTGCGATCTCGACGAAGAAGAGGATGATCCCCACCACCAGCACGAACGCGCCGACGATGATGGGGATCTCGAGCCAGGGCGAGAGGGTGCTCAGCCACTGGAAGAATTCACGGGCGGTCATGGGGCGTCCTTTCGAGTGCGACGACGAACTCGGGGTTTCGCGGGATCACCCGCGGCGAGGGAACGGGGCCGCCCCTTCGGGACGGCCCCGTTGCGACCGATCAGCTGGAGGGCCAGCCCGACTCGATCTGCTCGAGCACCGTGTCGGTGTCCGTGCCGTTGACCCAGTCGCGCATGCCCTGCCAGAACGTGCCGGCACCGACGCTCGAGGGCATCAGGTCCGATCCGTCGAAGCGGAACGTGGTCGCGTCGTCCTGCAGCAGCTCGATGGCTTCCGACAGGATGGCGCTGGACGCGTTGGCGGGGTCGAGCCCCTTGTTCGCGCTGATCACGCCGCCGAGCGACACGCGGCTGTTCGCCCACTCGGGGCTGGACAGGTACTCCTGCACCGCCTGGGTGCTCTCCGAGTCGTCGAACGCGCCCACGATCTCGCCACCGCCGGTGACCGTCGCGGCGCCTCCGTCGGACTCCTCGAACGGAGGAGTGATGAAGGCCCAGATGTCGCCGTCTTCGGCGACCGTCGCGCCGGCATCCACGATGAAGCCGTCGTAGAACGAGGCCTGGTGGTGCAGCAGGCAGTCACCGCTGGCGAGCGCCGTGGCCGGGTCGCCGAACGGGGTGGTGCCGATCGACTGCACGTCGCCGTAGCCGGCGTTGACGTACTCGGGGTTGAGGATGATGCTCCCCACCTCGTCGAAGGCCGACTTGATCTGCGGGTCGGTGAAGGGGATCTCGTTCGCCACCCACTGGTCGTAGACGTCGGTACCCGACTGGCGCAGCACGACGTCCTCGATCCAGTCGGTCCCCGGCCAGCCCGTGGCCGCGTCCGACCCGAACCCGACGCACCACGGCGGGCCGTCGGTCTCTTCGGCGATCTGCGCGGTGAGGTCCTTGAGGCCCTGCCACGTGGTCGGGATCTCCCAGCCGTTCTCTTCGAAGGTGGCGGGCGAGTACCAGATCCAGCCCTTGACGCTCGCCATCAGCGGCGCGCCGTAGAAGGTGTCGTCGACGGTGCCGAAGCCCTGCCACAGGTCGGTCCAGTACTCCTCGGCGTTCGCCTTGACCGCCTCGGGCGCCTCGACGAGGAAGCCGCGGGTGGCCATGTCGGCGAGCAGACCGGGCTGCGGGAAAATCGCGAGATCGGGGGCGCTGCCGCCCTGCGCGCGCACGGCGATCTGCGCCTCGAACTCCTGAGAGGCCTCGTACTCGATGTCGATGCCGTTCTCTTCCTCCCATTCGGCCCACGACTCTTCGAGCAGCTCTGCCTCGGTGCCCGAGATGGTGCCGTAGATGGTGACGACGTTGTCGTCCTCTCCCCCGTCGCCGCCTCCGTCGCCGCCGCCGTTGCCGCCGGTGCCCGGGCCTCCGGTGCAGCCGGCCAGTGCGATGCCGGCGACGCTGATCGCGGCGACCGAGCCGAGGATGCGTCCTCGCCTGTGAGTCTTCATGAGTCCTCCTCTTCGAGTAGGGGCTTCCACCCCGGGAACCGGCCTGCAGGAAAGTAGGGAACCGATTCCAGGCCACGCTATTCGACTTCCCCCGGGCGCACAACGGCCCGGAAGGTCACAACTCGGTAAACAGCGGAAAGCCGCCAGGCCGAATTGTGGGATGTACATGGAACCGGTTCCCTTCCGGGCGTGATTCGCCTACGCTTTCCCACAACGTCGCGGCGAAGGCGGGCGACGCGGGAGGCAGCACACGTGAGCGGTATCGCGGACGTCGCCCGGCTTGCGGGCGTGTCGAAGTCCACGGCGAGCCGTGCGCTCACCGGGTCGGGGTATGTCTCGGATGCGACGCGCGACCGCGTCGTGGGGGCGGCGAGGGCTTTGGGCTACGTCGCCTCGACGAGCGCGGTGAGCCTGGCGACCGGTCGCACGCGCAACATCGGCGTGATCATGCCCTACGTCAACCGCTGGTTCTTCGCCGAGGTCCTCGAAGGGATCCAGGCCTCGCTCCTGGCCCGCGGACTGGATCTGACGCTGTACGACGCGAAGCCGGGAACGGAGGGACGTCGGCGGATCTTCCAGGACTTCCTGGCACGCAAGAGGTTCGACGGCCTGATCGCCGTGGGGCTGGAGCCTGCGCACGACGAGGTGCAGCGGATGCTGGAGATCGACAGGCCGGTCGTGATCGTGGTCGGAGAGCGCGGCCCGACCAGCACCGTCGCGATCGACGACGATCATGCGGTGCGTCGCGCCACCGAGCACCTCATCAGTCTCGGCCATCGCGAGATCGCGTTCCTCGGCGGTGGCGGCGGGACGAACTGGGCCGAGGTGGACCGGCGTCGGCTCAGCGGCTACCGGCTCGCCATGTCGCAGGCGGGCCTGGACGATCATGCGGTGCACGTCCGCTCCGACGTGAGCCTTCCCGGCGGCTACGCGGCCGCGGTGGACCTCCTCGGCGACACGCGTCGGCCGACGGCCATCGTCGGGGTCTGCGACGAAGTCGCGATCGGTGCGATCATCGCGTCGCGCCGCCTCGGCATCCGCGTGCCGACCGACCTCAGCGTCGTGGGCATCGACGACCACGAATACGCCGAGATGTTCGCCCTCACCACCCTCGAACAGGTGCCGCGCGAGCAGGGCGCCGCCGCGGTCGATCTGCTGGTGGAGCAGCTCGACCACCCGGGGCGTCCCCCCGTCGACATCCGGCTCAAGGCGCGGCTCGTCATGCGCGCATCCACCGCTCCTCCCGACACCCACGAGTCGACGGTGGCCGTCGACATGCGCGACCACGCGCGACGGCGGTTCTGGGACGAGTGAGAGCGCGGCGGCGTGGAACGACGAAGGCTCCGGATGCCGAAGCATCCGGAGCCTTCGTACGGCTGAGCGTGATTACTTGAGGGTAACCGTCGCGCCGGCCTCTTCGAGCTTGGCCTTGGCCTTCTCGGCGTCGTCCTTGTTCGCGCCCTCGAGCACGGGCTTGGGCGCACCGTCGACGACGGCCTTGGCCTCGCCGAGGCCGAGCGAGGTGAGCTCGCGGACGACCTTGATGACCTGGATCTTCTTGTCGCCGGCGGCCTCGAGGATGACGTCGAACGCGTCCTTCTCCTCGGCCTCCTCGGCGGGGGCACCACCGGCGGGGGCGCCGGCAGCGGCCACGGCCACGGGAGCGGCGGCGGTGACGTCGAAGGTCTCCTCGAACGCCTTGACGAACTCGCTGAGCTCGATGAGCGTGAGCTCCTTGAACGCGTCGAGCAGCTCCTCAGTGCTGAGCTTTGCCATGATGATTCTCCTTGATTGGGGTTGTACTACGCCGGGGCCCGATGTCAGGCCGCGGACTCCTGCTTCTCACGCAGCGCGTCGACCGTGCGAACGGCCTTCGACGGCAGTGCGTTGAAGACGTATGCCGCCTTCGTCATCGATGCCTTCATCGCGCCGGCGAGCTTCGCCAGCAGGACTTCACGGCTCTCGAGGTCGGCGAGCTTGTTGACCTCGTCCGCGCTCAGGGGGTTTCCGTCGAAGAAACCGCCCTTGATCACGAGATGAGGATGTGCCTTGGCGAAGGCGCGCAGGCCCTTCGCGACGGCGACCGGGTCACCGTGCACGAACGCCACGGCCGACGGACCCTTGAGGTCGTCGTCCAGCGACGAGATCCCCGCGTTGTTCGCGGCGATCTTGGTCAGCGTGTTCTTCACCACGGCGTACTCCGCGTCCTGACGGATCGTGTTGCGGAGCTCTTTGAGCTCGGCAACCGTCAGGCCGCGGTACTCGGTCAGCAGTACGGCGGTCGAGTCCTCGAAGTGCTTCGTGAGCTCGGCGACCGATGCTTCCTTCTGCGCCATGGCCACTCCTTGTGTGTACGAGACGCTCCGCGGAGGCGGGGCGTCGACCTGGAACACCGGCGCTGCAATGAAAAAAGCTCCGGCGCAAGCGCACGGAGCGGAATTCCGGTGAGGGAGAATCGTTCGTGACACCTGCGCGGGCCCCTGCACTGCAGAGCTTCGATCTCGGTACGCTCTCACGCACGTCGATGACCGGCGGTCTTCGGCTCCCGGAAGTCTAAGCGACAGCATCCCCCCGCACCAAATCCTGCGGGTCCGGTCCCTGCGTGCCCGGCCAGAACACGTGACGTCGCGAAGGCCGCCCTCGCTTCGCGCCCCCACCCCATCGCGCCCCACCCCATCGCGCCCACCCCCATTGCGCCCAGAACACGTGACGTCGCCGAGACGACGCGTCCCGCGCGCTCGGAAGCCGTCGTCTCGGCGAGACCACGTGATCTGACCACCTGCCCGGAGCGCTGCGCGCCAGAACACGTGATGAGGATGCGTGAACCGCGGTGCGCAGCATCGACCGTCGCGCCGTTGATCACCCATGTGGCGGCTGGATCCCGAAGGCGGCGAGGCGGGCGGCGAAGGTGCGCAGGTCGCCGATGTGAGCGTCCTCGACACGGACGAACCGGCGCTGGGTCGTGCCGCGGATCCAATCCTCGCGCCTCTTCTCTGCGAGGAGCACTTCCTCGAGTGTCTTTCCGGCTCGCAGGGCTTCGTCCTGATACTTGGACGCTCCGTCGAACTCGACGAAGCTCCGCACGTCGTCCACTCCGAGGTCGACGAAGTACTGCGACGTCCCCGGGCCTGCGACCCGCACCTGCGGATGGATGTCGACGAAGCCGAGCTGCACGAGCCGCAGCCGCGTGACGCTCTCGCCCGGGAGCTCTGCTCGCCCGTCCGCCAGCCGGGCCGCCTCACCGGCCTGTCTCACCCCGCGTCGTCCGGGTGCGGCGGCGACGCGGTCCAGCATCCGCTCTCGCCAGTTCGCCACCACGTCCGCGTCGTAGGAACGACCCGCGACGGCGACGTGGCGAAGCGCAGCGTCCGCAACGGAGATCGCAGCCTCCAGACCGACGGTTCGGCAGACGTCGAACACGGTCCGCTCCAGAGTGGTGCAACGCACACCTGCGATGTCCGTGACGTCATGGTCGGTGAGGGCATCGGCGTGCCGGACGAGGCGGGTGCGACCCGATGCGCGGGATCCGGTCGGCATCGTCATATGCACGGCTGCCGGCCTCAACCGGTAGAGGGGCAGACCCCACGCAACCGCGGCGGACACGTGGGAGAGCACCCCGGCGCCGCCCCCCATCTCGGCGACGGCCGCCGCCGCCTCGAGCCGATGCTGGGACTCCGGCCACAGGCCGCTCCAGACCTCCCCTTCGACATAGCGGTTGCGCTGCAGTCTTCGGATGCTGCCGCTCTCGAGACCGCGTCGGACGTCGCGCGGCCGATATCCCGCCGCGAGCAGCTGTGAGCGCGAACGCACGGACTCTAGCGCCTGCGCAAAGGTGATGTGACGTGTCATGGACGCCACGATTGCGGCATCCGCTCCGCCTCACTCGTGCCGTCGGCCCCGTCGTGGACAACGCGACCGGTCAGGCGCCTGGGGAGGATTCGCCGGAAGCGGACACGCGCTCGGTGCGATCACGTGATCCGGATGCCGGACACGCAAGCCACTCGCGCCGATCACGTGATCCGGTGCTCCCAGCCCCGGCGTCGCTGCTGAGATCACGTGATCCGGATGCCGGAGATACGACCCCCGCGCACCGATAACGTGACCTCGTCGAGATGACCCGCAGCGAGCGCGCGCGACACGTGTTCTCGGCGACATCACGTGATCTGGCCGTCCGCGCCCGCGGGCCGGTGAGCAAGGTGACGGGATGCTGGGCGGCGCGGTTCTCGTGGTCGTAACGGTGCGGGTCTGCTCGACGCCGGGCTCAAGCGCCGGGGACGTCGACCCAGCGAGAGGTGCGGGCCGATTCCAGGACGGCTTCGGTGAGCTGGGCGGCGCGCAGGCCGTCCGCGAAGGTCGGCAGTCCGTCCGGGTGCTCGCCCTTCGCCGCGGCGTAGGCGTCGGTGACGAAGGCGTTGAACGCGTCCTGATAGCCCATGGGGTGCCCGGCGGGCACGAGCGAGAGCCCGCGGTCGCCCGGCGTCTCGGGGTCGCGCAGGACCAGCCGCGAGCCCTCCTGCGCACCGATCCACAGCTCCTCGGGTCGCTCCTGGGCGACCCGCACGCTCTGACGTGTGCCGTGCACCTCGAGCGTGAGCGCGTTCTTGCGGCCCGGCGCGAGCTGCGAGATGAGCAGCGTCGCCAGAGCACCGCCGTCGAGCTCCACCACGAGTGCGGCGATGTCCTCGTTCGCAACGCGGGCGCCGTCCCGCTCCGCATAGACGGTCCGGGTGCGGGCGGCGAGCGAACGGATGCGGTCGCCGACGACGAACTCGAGCAGGTCGCACAGGTGCGAGCCGATGTCGGCGAACGCGCGCGAGGCGCCCCCTGCGGCGGCATCGGCGCGCCAGTTCGTGTCGGACTGGGCGAGGAGCCAGTCCTGCAGGTAGGCGCCGTCGATCGTCAGCACATCCCCGAGCTCGCCGGTCGCGACCAGCTCGCGCGCGTGGCGCACGGCCGGGTGGTAGCGGTAGACGAACGGCACGGCACCCACGACGCCTGCCGCGGCCGCCGCGTCGACGACCGTCCGGGCGTCCTCCACCGTCGTGGCGAGCGGCTTCTCGCACACCACGTGCGCTCCGGCCGCGATGGCCTCGAGCGCCTGCTCGGCGTGCCGGCTGTTGGGCGTGCAGATGTGGACGACGTCGGATGCCGCGGCGACGGCCGCGACATCGACCACGGCCCGCTCGATCCCGAGCTCTTCGGCGGCGACTCCGGCGCGCTCCGGCGACGAGCCCGCGACTGCCGTCAGCCGGGCGCCCGCGGCCCGCGCCGCGCGGCTGTGGACGGTGGCCATGAAGCCACCGCCCACGAAGCCGGCGCGGATCCCGGCCGCGGTGCTCACAGCGTCGCCGCGAACGGGTCGCGATCCTCGGGCACCATCGGAACCTCGTCCACGGTGCTCTCGACGGCGACGAAGGCCCCCGCCACGACGGACTCCTCGATCGCGGTGAGGGTGTCGAGCACGTGGTACCCCAGCTCGCCGGTCGCGATGTGCCGATCGCCACTGCGGATCGCACGGGCCATGTCGAGAGCGCCCAGCCCGCGGCCGGCCTCCACGCCGACCGCCGGAACGTCGTGCCACAGCGGCTCGCGCGTGGGAGAGTCCGGCGCGGCCCCGCGGGTGATCCGCACCTGGCCGCCGAAGGTGTTCGGGTCGGGCACGACGAGGGTGCCCTCGGTGCCGGTGATCTCGACCAGACCCATGCGCGTCAGCGGCGAGTCGAAGCTGAAGACGCTCTGGCTGGTGGCGCCCTTCTCGAACCGGGCGATCGCCTGCACGAGCGTGGGGACCTCGACCGGGAAGGACGTGCCGACGCGATCGCCGACCTGGATGGTGCGCGTCGCACGACCCTGCACACCGACCGCAGCGACGTCGGCGACCGGGCCGAACAGGTGCACCAGCGCCGTGACGTAGTACGGCCCCATGTCCAGCAGCGGTCCCCCGCCGCGCGCGAAGAGGAACTCGGGGCTCGGGTGGAACACATCCGGACCGATGTACTGCATCGAGGTCTGCGCCGACAGGGGGGTTCCGATGTCGCCGCGGGCGATCGCCCGCCGGGCGGTCTGCAGCCCGGGTCCGAGCACGGTGTCGGGCGCGATTCCCACACGCAGACCGGCGGCATCCGCCTGCTCGAGCAGCCGGAGCGCCTCGGCACGGTCGATGCCGATCGGCTTCTCACTCCAGACGTGCTTGCCGGCGGCGATCGCGGCCGAGCTGACCGGGACGTGGGCGGCCGGGATGGTCAGATTGACGACGAGCTCGACCTCGGGGTGGGCGAGCACGTCGTCGGGCGAGCCGCTCTCGGCGATCCCGTGCTTGTGCGCCTGGTCCGCGGCGCGCTGGGTGTCGAGATCGCCGACGATCACGACGCGGACGTCGGGGAAGGACGTGAGGTTCTCGAGGTACGTGTTGCTGATCATCCCCGCGCCGATGAAGCCGACGCCGACGGGTCCCGTGCCGGCCATCAGCGGATGCCCCGATCGGCGAGGTAGCGGACGCCCGCCTCGATGCCTTCGAAGATGTCTCCGGCGTAGTGGTCGAACTCCACGACGGCCAGCTCGAGCGACGTCGCTGCCGCCAGCGCCTCGTCGAGCGCGACCTGACCGGCCCCGGCGGGGACCTGGCCGAGGTCGGCGGCGTCGAACGCACCCGTGCGGAAGGGGTCGGCGCCCACGGGGCCGTCCTTCACGTGAAGAGCCTTCAGCCGGCTTCCGAGCCGACCGACGAGTGCGGGCACGTCCTGCCCGCCGACCTGCGCCCAGTAGGCGTCCAGCTCGAGGGCGACGTCGTCCCGCAGCTGCGAGACGAAGACCTCGTACGCGGCGACACCGTCGAACGAGTGATGGAACTCCTGGGAGTGATTGTGGTAGCCGACCCGGATGCCGCGTCCCGCAGCGGCTTCGGCGGCGGCGTTCAGGCGCTCGGCCGTGCGCAGGACCTCGTCGCGACTCGCCCAGCGGTCAGGACCGACCATCGGGTCGATGAGGAGCTCCACCCCGAGGGCCTCGGCATCGTCGAGGACGGACTCCAGCGGAGGGACCTCGATCGTCTTGTCGCCGAACCGCAACTGGTCCGACAGGAACGCGGCGTGGCCGCTCGGTGCCCGCAGGCCCGCCGCGTCGAAAGCCGCACGCAGCTCGGCGGCCCGGCCGACGAAGCCGAACGCTTCGACGTTGCGAAGGCCCATCTCGGCCAGACGCTCGAGCGTGCCGCCGAGATCGGTCTCGAGCGGCTCACGCACCGAATAGAGCTGAACAGAAGACTGGGGGGATGACATCGACGACCTCGTCTGCGTTGTCGCGGTCCGCAAAGACCGACCGCGGGTAGGTTTTACGCCACGATACACGCAAAACCGGACCGAAGGTAGGGTTTGAGGGTGAGTGATCCGCAGACATCCGGTGCCCGCGGCTCCTACGCCAAGAGCGCGGGGTTCCGTCGGGCAGTGCTCGACACCGCCCTGCGCATCCTCGCCGAGCGAGGATTCGACGCGACAACGCTGCAGCTCATCGCCGACGAGGTGGGCCGATCGAAGGCGGGCCTGCTCCATCACTTCGGCTCACGCGAGAACCTCATGCTCGAGATCGTGCGCCACCGGGACGATGTCAACCGCGCGCGCTTCCCCGCCGATCCCGACGGCGGCTTCGGCGCGTCCGAGGACCTCGTCGCCCACAACGCCACGGTGCCGGGACTGGTCGCCCTGTTCGCGGTGGTGTCCGCACTGGCGGCATCCGATACCTCCGACACCGACCGGCGCGAGTACTTCATCGCCCGCTACGAGCGCAATCGCGAGGCCTTCGCGCGGCGGTTGTCCCAGGAGCAGCAGGCGGGCACCATCCGCGCCGACGTCGATCCGCACGTGGCCGCGTCGCTCCTCATCGCGACGATGGACGGCTTGCAGGTGCAGTGGCTCCTCGACGAGCGCGTCGACATGGCAGAGCACCTGCGCGCGCTCGTCGACCTCCTCTCCCCCTGAATCCGGCGCGCCCCGCGAACGCGGATGCCGGGGCGCAGGGTGTCGCGTCCCGTGTCGTCCGACGCCCGACGTAGGCTCGTCAGGTGACCCCCGAGCTCGCCGCCCGCATCGTCGCGGACTCCCGCGATCGGGTGGCGTGGGTGCGGGCGCGCTCCCGCGGCATCACGGCGACCGACGTCGCCGCCCTCACCAGCGAGCGCGCGATCACCCGCGCGGCCGACGCCAAGCTGATGGGGTCGGGCTTCTCGGGTAACGCCTACACCGCGCACGGTCGCGCGCGCGAACCCGAGATCGCCGCCTGGGTGGCCGCGACGCACGGCATTCAGCCCTCCTCGGCACTGTTCCACGCGGTGGTCGAGAAGCGCCACCTGGCGACCCCCGACGGGATCGGCATCGACAGCGGCGGACGCGTCGTGCTCGCCGAGATCAAGACGACCAACAAGTCCTGGCGCTCCATCCCCCGCTCCTACCTGCGGCAGGTCTGGTGGCAGCAGCACGTCCTGGGGGCGGAGCGCACCCTGGTCGCATGGGAGCAGCACGACGCCTTCGTCCCCGTCGACGACGAGCCCCGCTGCGCCTGGGTCGATCGCGACGACGCCGAGATCGCCGGGCTCGTACGCCTGGCGACGTCGCTCATCGACGAACTGTACCGGCGCACGACGGGTCGGCCGGTTCCCGCGGCCACCGGTGAGCGGATGCCGCGCACACCGGCATCCCGACAGCCCTTCCGCGCCCTCGCCCTCGCCGACTGACAGCGCCGACTGAAACCCCCATACCTCTACCACCGCGCCGCGCACGCCGACGACGGCGAGCGACCTTCTCCACGCGGTAGCACCGGTGTAACACGACCGAGACAATCGCAGGGTTGACTGTCCGCAGAGCAAGCAACCAGTGCTGCCGACGCCGACACGCACGCGGAAGGAGCGACCCATGAGATTCCGGCCGCTGCGATCATCCACAAGAGAGACCCCGACCGTCCCGGTCGCCGATCCCCCCGCCCGGATGCGGGCCGTCGTCTTCGACGAGACCGGCGCTCCCGATGTCCTCCATTCCTCGTCGGTTCCGGTGCCGTCTCCCGTCATCAGCGAGCTCCTCGTGCGCGTGGTGGCCGCCGGCGTCAACCCGATCGACGCCAAGACGCGAGCGGGCAGAGGTGTTGCGCAGGCCATCTCGCAATACCCGACGGTCCCGGGCTTCGACTTCAGCGGCATCGTCGTCTCGTCGCCGTACGAGGCGCACGCCTTCCCCGCCGGCACCGAGGTGTACGGGATGCTCCCCTACCCTCGCTCCGGTGGGTCCTATGCGGAGTACGCCGTCGTCCCCACCCTCTCGGTGGCGCGCAAGCCCGCGTCCCTTTCGCACGTCGAAGCCGCGGGCGTCCCCTTGGCCGCGCTCACCGCGTGGGGGCTCGTCGTCGAGACCGCCCGCGCGCATGAGGGGCAGCGGGTGCTCATCCACGCCGGAAGCGGCGGCGTCGGGCACTTCGCGGTGCAGTTCGCGGCCTATTTCGGAGCGCACGTCACGGTGACGGCTTCGGGCCGGAACGCCCCGTGGCTGCGCGAACTCGGCGCGTCGGTCGTCATCGACTACACGACAACCCGCTTCGACGAGGTCGTCACCGACATGGACGTCGTCATCGACCTCGTGGGAAACGTCGCAGCCGACACCGGCTCGCGCTCGGTGAAGGTGCTCCGGCCGGGAGGCCTCTACATCCTGGTGCCGACGGGATCCTGGCCGGGATACGCCGCCGCGGCCGACGCCGCCGGCGTACGGGCGACCTCGTACAAGGTCGTCCCCGACGGCTCAGCGCTGGCCACGATCGGCCGGCTTCTCGACTCGGGCTCGGTGCAGGTGTACATCGACAAGGTGTTCGACCTCGGCGATGCCGCCGCCGCGCACGCCGAACTCGAGGCCGGTCACACGCGGGGCAAGATCGTCCTCCGCGTCAGCGACGACTGAACGTACGGCGCCCTCGTCGGCGAACGTAGGTTGGATCATGACACCTGTTGTGATCGGAGACGCCCATGCGAGAACTCGTCTACTACGTCGCCGTCAGCCTCGACGGCTACATCGCCGACCCGCGCGGAGGCTACGACCCCTTCCTGATCGGCGGAGACCACAGCCGGGTCGTCTTCGACGAGTACGCGGACGCACTGCCCGGACACGTCCTCGATGCGCTCGGCATCACCCCGCCGCGAAGCCGATTCGACACCGTCCTGATGGGATGGAACACGTTGACGCCCGCGCTCGACGCCGGTATCGGGAGCCCCTATCCGCACCTTCGGCAGATCGTCGCCAGCAGACGTGCGCGCACGGTCTCGCCCGACCTCGCCGTCACATCCGAGCCGCTCGATCTCGTGCGGGAGCTGAAGCAGGAGGACGGTCTCGACATCTGGCTCTGCGGCGGGGGCGCCCTCGCCGGTTCACTGCTGCCTGAGATCGATCGGCTCGTCCTGAAACGACACCCGCTCGTCTTCGGCGCCGGGATCCCGCTGTTCGACGGGGCCGCGTTCGACGCACGCCGCTTCGCGCCGGATTCCCGCCGCGAGTTCGCATCCGGCGTCATCGTCGAGGAGTATGCCCGGACCCGACCGGAGTGACGCGGCTAGCTTCGGGGTCCCGGGGCGAGCGCGCGGCGTCCCTCGGCGACGACCTCGTCGGCGATCGCCGCGAGCAGCGGCGAGCGCAGGTTCCACTGCTGCCAGTACAGCGGCACGTCCACTGGAGCACCGCCGAGCGGGACGAGGCTGCCGGCGTCGAGATCCTCCGCGGACTGGAGCCGTGGCAGCATCGCCCACCCCAGGCCGAGCCGCACGGCCGTCGCGAAGTCGTTGGAGGCGGGCACGCGGTGACGCGGCGGCGCCCCGGCATCCACCGCCCGGTCTCGCAGCCACGCGGTCTGCAGATCGTCCCGACGATCGAAGTCGACGACCGGGGCGACGGCCAGCGCAGAAGACTCCGCGCCGTGCGGCATCCACCTCTGGATGAAGGCGGGCGAGGCGACGGCTTCGTAGCGCATCGCCCCGAGCGGCGTGGTCCGGCAGCCGGCGACAGGCTCGGCCCGCGAGGTGACCGCCCCCATGACGGTGCCGCTCTCGAGCAGCCCCGCGGTGAAGTCCTGGTCGTCGCGATGCAGGTCGAAGACGATGGGATGCTGCTCCCCCAGTCTCGCCAGCGGCGGCAGGAACCAGGTGGCCAGAGAGTCGGCGTTGACCGCCAGCGGCACGGCGACGCGGACACCCTCCCCGCCGGCGTCGCCGAGCTCGACGCTCGCGTCGTGCTCCAGCAGGCGAGCCTGCCGGGCCAGCCGCACCACCGCCTGTCCGGCCTCGGTGGGACGAACGGGCTTGGAGCGCACGAGGAGAACGCGACCGAGGGTCTCCTCCAGCGCCTTCACGCGCTGGCTCACCGCGCTGGGAGTCACGTGCAGGCGGCGCGCGGCCGCGTCGAGTGTGCCCTCGTCCACGACGACGGCGACCGTCTCGGCCAGGTCGAACGGGATCCTCATCATCAGCACCGCTAATGCTACTGAAGAATCATGAGCTGGACCATCCTCGAGCGGCCCCATACCGTGGCCATGTGATTCCCGTCCTCCTCGCCGGCTTCGGCCTCGGCCTCTCGCTCATCATCGCGATCGGCGCGCAGAATCTCTTCGTCCTCCGGCAGGGTCTCCGTCGGGAGCACGTCTGGCCGGTGGTCGCCGTGTGCGCCCTCTCGGATGCCGCACTCATCGCGCTGGGCGTCTCGGGTCTCGGACTCGTCGTCGAGAGCGTGCCGTGGCTGATCGTGGCGATCCGGTGGGCGGGTGCGGTGTTCCTGGTCGCCTACGGGCTTCTCGCCGCGCGCCGCGCGTGGCGGCCGCGTCAGGAGAGCCTGCGCGTGGACGAGCCCGGCCCGTCCCGCGGTTCCGGCAGCGGCACCGCTGCCGGAACCGCCGTCGCGGCACGGAGCCGCCTGACGAACACGGTGCTGACCTGCCTGGCGCTGACCTGGCTCAACCCTCACGTGTATCTCGACACGGTCTTCCTCCTCGGCGGCGTCGCCAGCACCTACGGCGACCTGCGATGGGTGTTCGCCGCGGGTGCGATCATGGCGAGCCTGGCGTGGTTCACCTCACTGGGCTTCGGTGCGCGCTACCTCAGCCGATGGCTCGCCACGCCGCGCGCCTGGCGCGTGCTCGACGCGGTGATCGCGGTGGTGATGATCGTGCTCGGCGTGAGCCTGGTCATCCCGGCCTGACCTCGCTCGGAAGCCCGCGCCCTCGACTCGACCTCGACGGCCGGGCACCATGGAGGCATGAGGAGCGTGCGAGTGGTCGTCCGCGGTGACGTGCAAGGTGTGGGCTACCGCTACACGCTGAGGATCGTGGCCCGAGACGCGGGCGTCCACGGCTGGGTGCGCAACCGGCGCGACGGCTCCGTGGAAGCGCATCTCGAAGGAGATGCGGACTCCGTCGACGACGTGCTGGCCTGGATGGCGGAGGGGCCCCCGGGCGCCGTCGTCGCAGCCGCGGCTGTCACCGAGGCCGATCCGACCGGAGCCGCGGGTTTCGACGTCGCCCCGACGGCGTAGACGAAGAAGAGGCCCCGCCATCACGGCGGAGCCTCTTCTTTCGGTGTCTGGTCAGACCAGCGAGTTGACGTCCAGCGGGATGCCGGGGCCGAACGTGGTCGACACGGCACCCTTCTGGATGTAACGACCCTTCGAGCTCGACGGCTTCAGACGCACGATCTCTTCGAGCGCGGTCTTCAGGTTCTCGTCCAGCTGCTCGGCAGAGAACGAGGCCTTGCCGACGACGAAGTGCACGTTGGCGTGCTTGTCGACGCGGAACTCGATCTTTCCGCCCTTGATCTCCTCGACGGCCTTGGCCGGGTTCGGGGTGACGGTGCCGGTCTTCGGGTTCGGCATCAGGCCGCGGGGGCCGAGCACCTTGCCGAGTCGACCGACCTGGCCCATCAGCTCGGGCGTGGCAACGGCGGCGTCGAACGACGTGTAGCCGTCGGCGACCTTCTGGATGAGCTCGGCGCCGCCGACCTCATCCGCACCCGCGGCGATCGCGGCCTCGGCGGCCGGGCCGGTCGCGAACACGATGACGCGAGCGGTCTTGCCGGTGCCGTGGGGCAGGATGACGGTGCCGCGCACCATCTGGTCCGCCTTGCGGGGGTCGACAGCGAGCTTCAGCGCGACCTCGACGGTCGAGTCGAACTTCGCCGAACCGGTCTCCTTCGCCAGGGCGACAGCCTCGGTGGGCGTGTAGAACTTGTCAGCCGCGATCTTCGCGGCGGCGGCCTGGTAGGCCTTGGACTTCGTAGCCATTTTCCTTATCCCCCTCAGTCCTCGACCGTGATGCCCATAGAACGGGCGGTGCCGGCGATGATCTTCGAGGCGGCCTCGATGTCGTTCGCGTTCAGGTCGGGCTGCTTCGTCTCTGCGATCTGGCGCACCTGCTCCTTGGTGATCTTCGCCACCTTGACCGTGTGCGGAGTCGACGATCCCTTGCCGACGCCGGCGGCCTTCTTGATGAGCTCCGCGGCGGGCGGGGTCTTCAGGACGAACGTGAAGCTGCGGTCTTCGTAGACCGTGATCTCCACGGGGATGACGTTGCCGCGCTGCGACTCGGTCGCGGCGTTGTACGCCTTGCAGAACTCCATGATGTTGACGCCGTGCTGACCGAGCGCGGGCCCGATCGGCGGCGCCGGGTTGGCGGCGCCGGCGTTGATCTGGAGCTTGATCAGGCCGGTCACCTTCTTCTTGGGTGCCATTTCCTCTTCCTTTCCTCGAACCGGATGCCGTGGCATCCGCTTCTCCCGCACACTCGGCGTCTCCGAGCCGCGGTTCCCCCGGGGCGAGCCCGGGAAGTCTTAGAGCTTGGTGACCTGGTCGAACGAGAGCTCGACGGGGGTCTCTCGCTCGAAGAGCGAGACCAGGACGGTGAGCTTGCCGCTCTCGGGCTTGATCTCGCTGATCGAGCCGGGAAGACCCGCGAACGAGCCCTCCTTGATGGTGATCGTCTCGCCGACCTCGAAGTCGATCTCGGCGGGGATCGAGCGTGCCACCGCGGCGCCGCCCTTGGCTGCGCCGGCCTTGGCGGGCGCGACGTCCTTGACCTCGACGAGGGACTTCAGCATGGTGAAGGCCTCTTCGAAGCGGAGAGGCGTCGGGTTGTGGGCGTTGCCCACGAACCCCGTGACTCCGGGCGTGTGACGGACGACCGACCAGGTGTCCTCGTTGAGTTCCATGCGGACGAGCACGTAGCCGGGGATCCGGACGCGCGTGACCATCTTGCGCTGACCGTTCTTGATCTCGACGACGTCCTCCATGGGGACCTCGACCTGGTAGATGTCGTCCTCGACCTCGAGCGTGGACTTGCGCTGCTCGATGTTCGCCTTCACCTTGCGCTCGAAGCCGGCGTACGAGTGGATGACGTACCACTTGCCGGGCTGCATCCGCAGCTCGGTGCGGAACGCCTCGTACGGGTCCTCGTCGGCTGCCTCGTCGTCGGCGGCATCGTCCTCGTCGTCACCGAGCTCGGGGCCGTCGTAGGGCGTGACGTCGTCGGCTGCCTCGGCAGCGCGGTCGGCCTCCTCCTCGGCGATGGAGTCGTTGAGGACCTCGGCCGCGGCCTCCGCCTCGGCGGTCTCGTCGATGTTGAGCGCGTCGTTCACGATCGCGTCTGCCTCCGGGTCGTCGATGTCGTCCAGTTCTTCGTCCTCGCCGGCGTCGCCGTCGTCGTCACCGTCGCCCTCGATGTGCAGGGCGGCGTGCTCGGCGGACTCGACCGACCGCTGCTCGGCCTCGAGGACGTTGCCCTCCTGGGCCTCGTCCTCCTCCGAGGACTGCTCCGCGGCGGTCGCCCAGTCGGCGTCGTCGATGTATCTTTCAGACACTTTGCGTTCTCTTCCGTTTCTCACGCCGGCACAGCCGGACACGGCCGGCACGGCGAGATCAGAGGCGTCAGGCCCCGGACACTCCGAAGACGTTGGCCGCGAGCCAGACGAACAGCAGATCGAGTCCGTACACGATCGCCATCATGACGACCACGAAGCCCAGGACCACCGCGGTGAACTTCACCAGCTCCTGACGGGTGGGGGTGACCACCTTGCGGAGCTCTGCGAACACCTGACGGATGAACAGAGCGATCCGCGCGAAGACGTTGAGCTTCTTCTCGCGGGGGGCGCCGCCGCCGTTCGCGACGACTTCGCCCTTCGGCTCGTCCTGGACCATCGATGCCACCTGATTACCTTCCGTGTGTCAGCTTCCGCTGACGCGCAGGGCGGACAGGAATCGAACCTGCAACCTGCGGTTTTGGAGACCGCTGCTCTGCCAATTGAGCTACCGCCCTAAGACCCGTTGGCGGGTCCCGTACCTCCGCAGTCTTCTGCCATGACCTGTGAGAAGGGTGTCACCCGACCGGCGGGCACAGCGAAAGAATGCAGATTTGTCCTGCTCATCCCAGTGTACGGCATGCCCCCGGCGGGGGACGAACCGAGGTCGCCGGGGGCGCCGCACCCGGTCAGTACTGCTGGATGCCGTAACGGTCGGGCTCTTCGCCGCGCTGGAAGGCGCGGCCGCTGAGACTCGTGGGCACCACGCGGACGTAGTGGTACTTCAGCGTCGGGATCCACGGTTTCAGGGGCAGCGAGTCGGCGTGCTCGACTTCGGCGGAGGTATCGAGTCGATGCGCGTGCCCGCGGAGGACCACGCTCCAGGCATCCGCATCGGTGTGATCGTCGACCTCGAAGAGCACCTCGTCGTTGACGGTCAGCTCGAACAGCTTCGAGCCCTCGGCGGTGCGGAACACCACGCCGCCGTCGTCGACGACGTAGTTGACGGGGAAGATGTCGAGGACCTCACCCACGCGCGTGACGAGCCTGCCGAGCTGCTGGGTTCCGAGCCGCTGCCAGCACTCCTCGTCGGTGAGGCGGGCCACCGTTTCGCTGATGTCGCTCATGACCTCATCCTGCCCCGGCGCATCGGCGCACGCCAGGGACCTTCGGCCCGCCCGCTGTCAGCCCGCGACGCGGATGAGCTTCTTGTTGACGAACTCGTCCGCCGCGAGCAGCCCCATCTCACGAGAGGTGCCGGAACGCTTCACGCCGCCGAAGGGGAGCTCGGGAGAGTCCGCCAGGACGCAGTTGACGTAGACCATGCCGGCCTCGATCCGATCCGCGACCCGCTCGGCCTGCGCGGGGTCGGTCGTGTAGACGTACGAGCCGAGACCGTAGCTGGTGTCATTGGCGATGCGGACCGCCTCGTCCTCGTCGCGGACGCGGTACACGACGCCGGCCGGGCCGAAGAGCTCCTCGCGGTACACATCCATGTCGGGCGTGACGCCGGTGAGGACGGTCGGCTCGTAGAAGGCGCCGTCGCGCGTGCCGCCGGTCACCAGCGTGGCCCCCTGCTCGACGGCCGTGCGGATCTGAGCCTCCAGCCGCTCGGCGGCCGCGGTCGACGACAGCGGGCCCAGGAGCGTGTCCTCGGCGAACGGGTCGCCCATCTTCTGCGCTTTCATGCCCTCGACGAACTTCTCGACGAAGGCGTCGTAGAGATCGTCGGCGACGATGAAGCGCTTGGGCGCATTGCACGACTGCCCGTTGTTGTCCATGCGCGCCTCTACGGCCGCGGCCGCGGTGGCGTCGAGGTCGTCGGTCGACAGCACGATGAACGGGTCCGAGCCGCCCAGCTCGAGCGCGACCTTCTTGAGGTGCTGCCCGGCCAGAGCCGCGACGGCCGATCCCGCGCGCTCGGAGCCCGTCACCGACACGCCCTGCACCCGGCGATCGGCGATCACCGTTGCCGCCTGCTCGTTCGTGGCGAAGATGTTCGTGTAGACGCCCTCGAGTCCGGCCTCGCGGTAGATGTCCTCGATCGCCGCCGCCGACTCCGGGCACTGCGGCGCGTGCTTGAGGAGGATGGTGTTGCCGACGGCGATGTTGGGCGCCGCGAAGCGGGCGACCTGGTAGTAGGGGAAGTTCCACGGCATGATGCCCAGGAGCACGCCGATCGGAGAGCGGCGGATGACGGCCGTGCCCTCGCCCAGGATCTCCAGCGGCTGATCGCCGGTGATCTTGTCGATGTTGTCGGCGTAGAACTCCGTGATGTCGGCGGCGAAGTCCACCTCTCCCTCGGCGGCCGCGAGCGGCTTGCCCATCTCGCGGACGATGATGGCCGCCAGCTCGTCGCGTCGCTCGCGGTGGAGTTCCGCGACGCGGCGGATCTTGGCGGCGCGCTCGGCGACCGGCACGTCCCGCCAGGTGCGGTAGGCGGCATCCGCGTTCGCGATGGCCTCGTCGAGAGCTGCGTCGCTCACGACGGGATAGGTGGCCAGGGTCTCACCGGTGGCGGGGTTGACGACGGCGTAGTCACTCATTGCGTTCTCTCTCCGGTCGGTTGTGGGTCAAGTCTGCCGTCAGCGGCGCGTGCGGCGAAGACTCTCGGGCGCATCCAGCGAAAGTGTCTCGCCGCGGAAGAATGCCGGACGCTTCACGGCTTGCCAGAACATGATCACCAGGCCCAGTCCGATGATGCCGACGCCCAGCACGAAGACGCTGCCGAGACCGAACCATTCCGTGCCGCTGCCGTAGTCGGGGTCGAGGCTCTCGACGAGGGTGATGACGAACAGCGCGACGAGGATGATGCCTCCCACGAGGGGGAACAGCAGGGTGAAGAAGAAGCTGCGCACCGAGTCGGTCCACTGCTTGCGGAAGTACCACACGCACGCGAACGCGGTGATGCCGTAGTAGAAGCAGATCATCATGCCGAGCGTGGTGATGGTGTCCCACAGCACGTTCTCGTTCACGAAGCGCATCACCGCGTAGAACACCGAAGCCACGACGGCGGAGACGATGGTGGCGTAGCCGGGCGTGAAGAAGCGCGGTGTCACCTGCGCGAACTTCGGGGGCAGGGCGCCGTAGTGCCCCATCGCGAGGAGCGTGCGCGCGGGCGAGACGAACGTGGACTGCAGCGACGACGCCGAGCTGGTGAGCACCGCGAGCGAGACCAGGAAGGCGAGGGGTCCGAGGATCGGACCCGAGAGGTAGAAGAACACGTTGGCCTGGATGTCGGGGTTGCCCAGGCCCAGCCCGTCCTCGCCGGTGCCCGCGAAGGCCAGGAGCGAGAGCGAGATGAGGAGGTAGAGCACGACGATGGTCACGACGGTGAGCGTGGCAGCGCGCCCCGGGGTCTTCTCGGGGTTCTTCGTCTCCTCGTTCATCGTCAGGGTGACGTCCCATCCCCAGAAGATGAAGATCGACAGCGACAGCCCGGCGACGACCGCCAGCGGCGTGGCGACGGAGAACGGATTGAACCACGACGCCTCCACGGGACTGGCGTCGAAGGCGGAGCCGTTCGCGACGTGCACGAACGCGGCGACCGAGAAGATCACGAGCACCAGCACCTGGAAGCTCACCAGCACGTACTGCAGCTTCTGCGTCGTCTGCATGTCGCGGTACGACACGAAGGTCGCCCCCAGCATGAACAGCAGACACACCGCGACGTTGATGAACGGGTTGAACGCCAGCTCCGCGATCGTGCCGGGGCTGCCGGCGAGCTGGTCGATGAGGAGGAAGAGGAACTCCACGGCGATGCCGGCGAGGTTCGAGAGCACCAGGATGGTCGCCGCGATGAGGCCCCATCCGGCCATCCACCCCACCCAAGGGCCGAAGGCCCGCGCCGCCCACGTGAAGGACGTCCCGGAGTCCGGCATCGTCCGGTTCAGCTCGCGGTAGCCGAAGGCGACCAGGAGCATGGGGATGAACCCGAGCAGGATGATCGCCGGCACCTGGAAGCCCACCTCCGACACCGTGGGCCCGAGCGCGGCGGTCAGGGTGTACGCCGGCGCGATGCACGAGATGCCGATCACGACGGCGCCGATGAGCCCGACCGTGCCGGCGCTTAGCCCCTTCTTCGACAGGCCGCCGTCGACCGGGTCTCCGGTCCCGACACTGGTGCGTTCGCTCATCGGACGCCCCCTTCTGTGAGTGCTCGCTCGCGCGGGACGACGATCATCGGGACGGTCAGCTCGTGCAGCATCTTGGCCGCCGTCGAGCCGAGGAAGAGCCGACGCGGCTGCGCCAGGCGGCTCGAGCCGACCAGCACCACCTCACCGGGCTCCCATGAGAGCTCGGCGACGGCCTGCTCGATGCTCTCGCCGCCGCCGATGACGACCTCGCTGTCCACGCCCTCCGGCAGCGCGGCCTGCGCCTTGGCGAGGACGTCCTCGGCGTGGGCGGCACCGGCGATGCGGATGACGCCGGTGTCGAGGGTGGCGGGAAGGTCGACCGTGACCAAGGAGAGCAGGCGGATGCGCGCGCCGGTGGTCTGGGCGAGCGACACCGCCTCGTCCAGGAGCGCCTGCGCGCCCGGTCGGGTGCCGAGAGCGACGGTGAGACGGGGGATGCCGGTGTCCACGGCCGTCTTCCGCGCACCGCGCGGCACGAGGGCCACCGGGACGTCGGCGGTGTGCAGGAGCTCCGATGCGGTGGTGCCGAGGCGGTGCCGACCGCGGTGGGCGCCGTCGGCACCCCCGACGACGATGTGCCCGGCGCCCAGCTCCGCCGCCGTCGCGAGCAGGCCTTCGCCGAACGAGTCGGCGAAGCGCACGTGCTCCGCGTGCGTCACATCGCCGGGGACCGTCGCCGCGGCATCCGAGAGCCACGCCTCGGCCTGCGTCCGCAGATAGCGGTCGTAGCCCGCTTTGGGCGGCGTGATGACGCTGCGGGTGTCGGCGGGGAGGACGAGCACGAGGTGCAGGGCGCCGCCCGAGGACCGCGCGAGTCGCGCGCCGAAGGCGACGGCATCCTTCCCCGCCTTGGTCGCCTGGTAGCCGACGACGATCGGAGCGGTCATGCGCGCACCTCGCTGACGATGTTGGCCGCGGCCAGGCGACCCATGCGGATCGCGCCGTCCACGTGCTGGTATCCGGCGCCGGCCATGTCGGAGCAGGCGAAGTGGATCGGGCCGACGGGGGTCCGCAGATCGGCGCCGTAGCGGGCGAGACCGCCGAGGTCGAAGCTGGCGGCGTAGGCGCCGCGCGTCCACTCCTCGGCTCCCCAGTCGCTCTCGAAGTACACGAGCGGCTCCTTCGCCTCGGGACCGAAGTAGTGCGAGAGCGACTCGAGGATGCGCGCCTTGCGCTCCTCGGCCGAGACGCGGAACAGATCGTCGGCGTTGCGGTCCGAGACGAAGCCGACGAGGGTGCCGCGCTCATCGCCGTGGTTGGTGTTGTCGTAGGCCTCGTGCGAGATCTCGTACGGGCTGAACGCGGTGCCCGACAGCCCCTGCTCGCGCCAGAACGGGCGGTCGTAGACGGCGTGGACCTTGATGACGAAGCCCATGGAGATGTGCTGGTGCATCTGCTGCTTGAGGCGGGGCAGCGGCGGCTGGAAGTCGATCCACGGGTAGAGGACCGGCGCGTGGGCGAGGATGACGAAGCGCGCGCGGACGGTGAGACCCCCGTCGGTCACCACCGTCACGCCCCCCTCGCCCCGCTGCACGGTGTTGACCGGCTGCTCGAGGAACACGTCGTCCCCGAGCCGCTCGGCGAGCAGCAGGGGGACCTGCTGGAGTCCGCCGACGACGCGCTCGTCGAGGATGAAGTCCGCGTCGACCAGATGGCTGAAGCTGCCCGCGCTGGCGGCCATGAGCAGCGCCTGGAGGGCCGAGAACGCGTAGGCCGGCTTGGTGAGCATGGCGCCCGCGATGAAGAGGGCGATGTTGTCACGCGCCTCCTGGTCCTCGGTCTGCTGCTCGAGCCACGCCTCGAACGAGACGCGATCGAGCTCTTCCGCATCGGGGTGTTCCCAGGGGCGATCGGGATCGACCTGGGCGACGAGCTCGTCGAGCACGGCGATGAGGCGGACGATCTCCTTCTCGGTCTCGGGCGCCACGGGGAAGATCTCGCCGGTGAACCGCGTGCGCTCGCCGTGACGGCCGATGTACACCGAGTCGCCCTCGCGGTAGCGCGAATAGGTCTCGAGCCCCAGGTCGGCGAGGGTCTCCTTGAGGGCGTCCTGGTCGGGCGAGACCCACTGACCGCCGACTTCGAGCATCGCGCCGTCCACGACGTCCGTCCACAGCCGCCCGCCGACGCGGTCGCGCGCCTCGAGCACCGCGACCGAGAGTCCGGCGCGGCGCAGCTCGTTCGCGGCCGTCAGGCCGGCGGCGCCGGCGCCGACGATGACGACGTCTCGGGTGATCTCATCCATGGGGGTGCCTTTCTCGCCGTCCGGATCACGTGATGTGAGCGAGCGCACACGTTGCGTGCGTAGCGCGACGGGTGATCTCGGCGAGATCACGTGATCTGGACGGGGCGGGTGGGTGAAGCGAGCGAGCGAGCGGATGCCGGGGGTGAGACGGGCGACTACGGCTGCGCGGCGAGCGCGGCGACGACGACGTCCAGGCCCTCGTGGAGCAGGTCGTCGGGGATGGACAGCGGCGGGAGGAAACGGATCACGTTCCCGTAGGTGCCGCACGTGAGCACGATGACGCCCTCGGCGATGCACGCCTTGGCGACCGCGGCGGTGAGCGCGGCATCCGGCTCACCGGTCACCGGGTCGATGAACTCGGCGGCGATCATCGCGCCGTGACCTCGGACGTCTCCGACGCGGGCGTCCGTGGCCTGCAGCGCGCGCAGGCGGTCGGTCAGGAGCTCGCCGATCCGCCGCGCGCGCTCGAGCAAACCGTCGTTCTCGAACGCGTCGATCGAGGCGAGGGCGGCGGCGCACGCGATGGGGTTGCCGCCGTATGTTCCGCCGAGGCCGCCGGTGTGCGAGGCGTCCATGATCTCGGCCCGCCCGGTGACGGCGGCCAGCGGCAGCCCGCCGGCGATGCCCTTGGCTGTCGTGATGAGGTCGGGCACGATGCCGAAGTGCTCACTGGCGAACATCGCACCCGTCCGCGCGAAGCCGGTCTGCACCTCGTCGGCGATGAAGACGACGCCGTTGTCGCGGCACCACTCCACGAGGGCGGGCAGGAAGCCGTCGGCCGGCACGATGAAGCCGCCCTCGCCCTGGATGGGCTCGATGATCATGGCGGCGAGGTTGTCCGCGCCGACCTGCTTCTCGATGAGTGAGATCGCGCGCCTGGCCGCCTCGGCGCCGGTCAGACCGTCGCGGTAGGGGTACGACAGCGGCGCACGGTAGATCTCGCTCGCGAAGGGCCCGAAGCCGCTCTTGTACGGCATCGCCTTCGCCGTCAGCGCCATCGTCAGGTTGGTGCGGCCGTGATAGCCGTGGTCGAAGGCGACGACCGCCTGGCGCTTGGTGAACTTGCGGGCGATCTTGACGGCGTTCTCGACGGCCTCGGCGCCGGAGTTGAACAGGGCGCTCTTCTTGGCGTGGGAGCCCGGAGTCACGCGGTTGAGCGCCTCGGCGACGGCGACGTACGACTCGTAGGGCGAGATCATGAAGCACGTGTGCGTGAACTGCGCCGCCTGCGCCTGCACCGCCGCGACGACAGCCGGGTGGGCGTTGCCCACGCCGGTGACGGCGATGCCCGATCCGAGGTCGATGAGGGAGTTGCCGTCGGCGTCCACCACGACTCCCCCGCCGGCGGCGACCGCCTCGATCGGGACGGTGTGCCCGACCCCGGCGGGAACCGCCGCGGCCTTGCGCTCGAGCAGCTGCTGCGAGCGGGGACCGGGGATGGCCGTGACCAGACGCCGCTCCTGGGGCAGCGCCGGCCCGCCCAGCGGGTGGGTGTCGAGCGTGTCGGTCGAGGTCATGCGGCGAGCGTAAGCGGCGGCTCGCGCGGCCGGCACCCGCCGTGAAGTACATTCTCATCAGCGCCCTGTACAGGCCGTACACCGAGGAGTGTCATGCCCGCCGATGCCGACGCCCCCACCCTGCGGTCGCTGCTGAACCGCCCCGACCTGCGCCTGAGGCTCGAGGGGGATGCCGCGGACGACGCCCTCGATCGCCCCGTGCGCTGGGTGCACAGCTCGGACCTCGCCGACCCCACCCCGTTCCTCTCGGACGGTCTGGTGCTGCTGACCACGGGCACGCAGTTCCACGAGTCCGGCGAGGATCCCGGGCCCTACCGCGCGTACGTCGAGCGCCTGTCACGGCGGGGCATCGCCGGTCTGGGCTTCGGCACCGAGGTCGTCCGCGACGGCATCCCCCCGGCTCTGTCGGCCGCGTGCCATGCCGAGGGGCTCGCCCTGTTCGAGGTGCCGTACCGTACGCCGTTCCTCGCGGTGGCGCGGGCCAACGCCGAGGCGATCGCCGCCCAGGCGTACGCGCGCCGCAGCTGGGCACTCGCCGCCCAGCGCGCCATCTCGCTCGCGGCGCTCCGCCCGGACGGCCTGGGGGCGACCCTCGGCGAGCTGGCGAAGCAGCTCGACGCGTGGGTCGGCATGTTCGACGCGACCGGCGAACTGTCTCGCGAGCATCCGACCGGCTCCCTCGATGCCGTCACGGCGGACGCCGTCCGCGCGGAGGTCCAGGCGGTCCTCCGCCGCGGCGCCCGCGCCGGATCGTCCTTCCACATCGGCGAGCGCGCCTTCACGCTGCAGACGCTCGGCCGCGGCGGGCGCCTGCGCGGCGTGATCGCGATCGCCGCCGGCGAGCTCGACCAGGAGGGCCGCGCCGTGCTGACCGCGGTGATCGCGATGGCCGGCCTCGCGCTCGAACAGCAGCAGGGGCTCTCGCGGGCGTGGGCGGACCTGCGGGCGGGGCTGGTGCAGTCGCTGCGGGGCGGCGATCCCGCCCTGGCGCGACGCGTCGCACGCGAGGTGTGGGGCCCCCTTCCGGCGCCGCCGGTCCAGGTCGCCCTCGCGAGCGCGGGGACACCGGCGCGGGCGAGCCGCCTCGAGGCGATGACCGAGCTCCTCGAGGGGCGTGCGCACGACGCCCGCGGGACGCTGTTCTTCGGCCGCGCCGACGACGGGCTCGTCATCGTCACCGCGGCCGGCGAGCGCGGCACGCTCGACGAGGTCGCCGCCCGCTTCGACGTCGCGATCGGGGTGTCGGAGCCGACCGGGTACGACGGCTTCGACACGGCGCTGGACCAGGCCCGCGTGGCCCGCAACCGCGGGCGCGGCGGTGTCACCGCGTTCGCCGAGGTCGCTGGCGGCGGCGTGCTGTCGGCGCTGTCGGACCAGGCCCGCGCCGTGGCGGCGGCCGAGGTCAGACCGCTCAGCGATCACGATGCGGCGGCGGGCACGCACCTCGTCGCGACACTGCGGGCGTGGCTGGATCACGACTGCTCGCACGAGGCGTCGGCGCGCGCCCTCGGCATCCATCGCCACACCGTGCGCACGCGACTCGCGCTCGCCGAGCGAGTCCTCGGTCGCGACCTCGGCTCGTTCGCCACCCGCGCCGAGCTGTGGGCGGCGCTGCGCGTGCTGGGGTGACGGCGCGCGTGGACTCCCGCCGCCCGGGGCGGCTCGATCGTGCGGGACCGGCGGGATTCGGGACGGATCGACGGATGCCGCGACCGCCGCCCGCGGGCAGGATGAGCTCGTGACTGCTGAGTGGGCGGGGCGGACCCCGTGAGGAACGGCGACGTGTCGTGGTGGTGGCGCGACCTCGGCGGACGCCCGCCCGAGCGCCCCGGGCTCGAGGGCGATCGCGACGCGGACGTCGTCATCGTCGGGGCGGGCTACACCGGGCTGTGGACGGCGTACTACCTGTCGCAGCTGCAGCCGGACCTGCGCATCACCGTGCTGGAGCAGCGCTTCGCCGGGTTCGGCGCGTCGGGCCGCAACGGCGGCTGGCTGACGAACTCGGTCACCGGCGGGCGCGAGAAGCTCGCCGTGAGCCACGGCCGCACGGCGGCGATCGCGCAGCAGCGCGCCCTCGACCACACCGTCGACGAGGTGATCTCCGTCGCCTCGCGAGAGGGCATCGACGCCGACATCGTCAAGGGCGGCGAGTTCGAGATCGCCCGCACGCCGTCCCAGCTGGCCCGCCTTCGCGCCGCGGCCGCGAACGAGCGATCCTGGCCCGGCACCGACATCGAGGAACTGGACGGCCGGGCCGCGGCGTCCCGCATCGCCGTCGACGGGATCCTCGGCGGCATCTGGCACCCGCACTGCGCGCGCGTGCATCCGGCCAAGCTCGTCGCGGGTCTCGCCGCCGTCGTCGAGCGCCGGGGCGTCACGATCCACGAGGGCACGCGGGTGACCCAGATCGCTCCGGGCCGCGCCGTGACCGACCACGGCACCGTGCGCGCGCTCCACATCATCCGCGCGACCGAGGGCTTCACGGCCGACCTGCGGGGCGAGCACCGCACGTGGCTGCCGATGAACTCGTCCATGATCGTCACCGAACCGCTCCCCGCGTCGTTCTGGGACGCTGTGGGCTGGTCGGGCCGTGAGACCCTCGGCGACTTCGCGCACGTGTACATGTACGCCCAGCGCACCGCGGACGATCGCATCGCGTTCGGCGGTCGCGGCATCCCCTACCGCTATGCCTCCCGCGTCGACACCGACGGCGCGACGCAGGAGCGCACCATCGCGTCGCTGACCGCCCTTCTGCGTGACTTCTTCCCGGATGCCGCGACCACACCCGTCGCGCACGCCTGGTCGGGGGTGCTCGGCGTCCCGCGGGACTGGGCGGCCACGGTGGGCCACGATCGCGCCACCGGTCTGGGCTGGGCGGGCGGTTACGTCGGGACCGGGGTGACCGCGACCAACCTCGCCGGGCGGACCCTCGCCGACCTCGTGCTGGGCCGCGACACCGACCTGGTGCGCCTGCCGTGGGTGGGGCATCGGGCGCGCCGCTGGGAGCCCGAGCCGCTGCGCTGGCTCGCGGTGCAGGGCATCTACGCCGCGTATCGCACCGCCGATCGTCTGGAGGAGCTCGGCACGTCCGAGCGCACCGCGTGGCCGGCGTCGGTCGCCGACCTCGTCGCCGGCCGCTGACGGTTCAGCGCGGGGCGTGCGCCTCGAGGAACTCGTACACGTCCGTCGTGTCGACCCCGGGAAAGGCCCCGGTGGGCAGAGTGGCCAGCAGGGTCCGCGGCGTCCGCACGTTCGGCCACGCGTTCTGCCGCCACGCCGCCTCGAGGTCGGCCGGCGCCCGGCGGCAGCACACCTCGACCGAATGCTTCGACACCCCGCGATTCGAGGTGTCGCGCCCCAGGAACCACTTCGTGTCGTCGAAGCGCACGCCCACCGACACCGAGTGCGCCCCCTCGCTCGACAGCTCCACGCGCGCCGTGCACCAGTACGTGCCGTTGCCGGTGTCGGTGTACTGGTAGTAGGGGTTGAAGTGGTCGTCGACGTCGAAGACCACGCGTGAGGTCCACTTGCGGCAGCACATCTGGCCCTCGATCGACCCGAGCCGGTCGGTCGGGAAGTTGACGTCGTCGTTCTCGTACGCCTTCGTGATGGTGCCGGACTCGTGCACCTTCAAGAAGTGCACGGGCAGCCCCAGATGCTCCGTGGCGAGGTTCGTGAACCGGTGCGCGGCGGTCTCGTACGACACCGAGTAGGCGTCCCGCAGGTCCTCGATCGAGATCGCACGGTCCTTCTTGGCGTCCTGCAGGAACGGCACGGCGTGCGACTCGGGGATCAGCAGCGCGCCGGTGAGGTAATTCGTCTCGACCCGCTGGCGCAGGAACTCCGCGTACGAGGTCGGCTCGGCATGCCCGAGGATGCGGCTCGACAGCGCCTGCAGCACGGCGGTGCGCGGATCCCCCTTCGAGGTCAGCCGGCTGGACAGATACAGCCGGCCGTTCTTGATGTCGGCGACGCTGCGGGTGGTCTGGGGCAGATCCGGCACGTAGTGCAGGGTGAAGCCGAGGTGTGCGGCGATATCGGACGCCGTCCGCTGCGTCAGTGGTCCGCCGGGGTGGTCGACGGCCTCCAGGATGCCGCGCGCCTGCGCTTCGAGCTCGGCGAAGTAGTTGCTCTGCGTGCGCATGAGGCGGCGAAGCGCCAGATTCGCCCGCCGGGCCTCTTCGGGCGTCGCCGCCCGCTCGTCGTTGAGGCGCCCGATCTCGCCCTGGAGGGCGAGCATCGCCTTGAGCGCCTCGGTGGGCACCGATTTGCCGATGCGGAACGGCTCGATCCCGAGCGCCTGGAACGTCTGACCGCGCATGGCCCGCTCGAGCGCGATCTCGAGCGTCGCCCGCTCGTCGAGCGGCTCGGACTCGAGGAGCGCATCCAACGAGGTGCCGAGCGCGCGCGCGATGGTCTGCAGGAGAGTGAGCTTCGGCTCGCGACGCCCGTTCTCGATCATCGACAGCTGACTCGGCACCCGCCCGATGGCGCCGGCCAGGTCATCGAGGGTCATGCCGCGCTCGGTGCGCAGCTGGCGGATACGGCGGCCGATGGTCAGGGAGTCCACGTCTCCATCGTCGGCCGCATCCGACAGCACATCACGGGTGAACGGTGTCGTCATGAGGGGATTCTGTCACGAAACGTGAATTACGCCACAAGTTCACACCCGGATTCGTCGGGTTCACCCCGGGAACTTCACCCAGAGTGGGGGTACGCCCCACCCCGATCGGCCCAGAACGCAGATCACAGGACGCCGCGACCCGGCACACACCCCGGACCCCGGCATCCACTCACGTACTCGCTCACAGGAAGACAGGGATATGACACCTGCAACCGCCACCCCGATGCGCATTCGCACGGGGCCGATCCCCACCCAGACGCACGAACCCTCGATCGAGATCGCCGGGCCCATGGGGCCCCGCTACGACGAGATCCTCACGCCGGCAGCGCTCGCGTTCCTGACCGAGCTGCACCACCGCTTCGGCGCCCGGCGGCAGGACCGGCTCTCCGACCGTCTGCGTCGCCGGTTCGAGATCGGCAACGGTCACGACCCGCAGTTCCGCGACGACACCCGGCACATTCGCGAGGATGCGTCGTGGAAGGTCGCCGGGGCGGGCCCCGGTCTCGAGGATCGTCGCGTCGAGATCACGGGACCGACCGATCCGAAGATGACCATCAACGCCCTGAACTCCGGCGCGAAGGTGTGGCTCGCCGACCAGGAGGACGCCACCAGCCCGACGTGGGGCAACGTCATCGGGGGTCAGCTGAGCCTGCGCGACGCGATCCGCGGCGAGCTGTCGTTCACGAGTCCCGAGGGCAAGCGCTACGAGGTCACAGCCACCGAGACCCCGACGATCGTGATGCGCCCGCGCGGGTGGCACCTGCCCGAGCAGCACATCCGCTTCACCGACCGCTACGGCCGCAGCATGCCCGCGTCGGGCTCGCTGGTGGACTTCGGGCTGTACTTCTTCCACAACGCGCAGCGGCTGATCGAGAACGGGCGCGGACCGTACTTCTACATCGCCAAGCTCGAGTCCAGTGAGGAAGCGCGACTGTGGAACGACGTGTTCACCTTCAGCGAGCGGTACATCGGCATCCCGCACGGCACCGTCCGCGCGACGATCCTCATCGAGACGCTGCCGGCGGCGCTCGAGATGGAGGAGATCCTGTTCGAGCTGCGCGACCACGCCGCGGGTCTGAACGCGGGCCGCTGGGACTACATCTTCTCGATCATCAAGACGTACCGGGGGCGCGGGGCGCGGTTCGTCCTGCCCGACCGCAGCGAGGTCACGATGACGGTGCCGTTCATGCGGGCGTACACCGAGCTGCTGGTGCAGACGTGCCACAAGCGCGGCGCGTTCGCGATCGGCGGGATGAGCGCCTTCATCCCGAACCGGCGCGATCCCGAGGTGACCGCGCGCGCGTTCGAGAAGGTCGCCGCAGACAAGAAGCGCGAAGCCGGCGACGGCTTCGACGGCACCTGGGTGGCGCACCCCGACCTGATCCCGGTGGCGCGGGCCGAGTTCGATGCGGTGCTGGGCGAGCGGCCGAACCAGCTCGACCGTCAGCGGCCAGAGGTCGAGGTCTCGGCATCCGATCTGATCGACGTCCACATCGGACGGCCGATCACGGCGGCGGGCGTGCACGGCAACGTGTCGGTCGCGGTCCGCTACATCGAAGCGTGGCTGCGGGGCCTGGGCGCCGTGGCGATCGACAACCTCATGGAGGACGCCGCGACCGCCGAGATCAGCCGCGGTCAGGTGTGGCAGTGGATCCATCAGGACCAGTCCACCGAGGACGGCACGCCGATCACCCGGGACTACATCGAGGGCCTGATCGCACAGGTGCTCGCCGAGGCGGACCGCCGTGACGGCGATCGCTTCGATGATGCGGCGGAGATCTTCCGCGAGGTCGCGCTCGGCCCGGACTTCCCGGCCTTCCTGACGCTGCCGGCCTACGCCCGGCATCTCGTCGAAACCGACTGACCCACCCAGACGTACAGAGGAACTGACATGACTGCATTCCAGGACGACATCGACGGCATCCGAGCCCTCAAAGAGCAGCGCGGCGCCGGGTGGGACGCCATCGATCCCGAGTCCGCCGCTCGCCTGCGGGCGCAGAACCGCTTCCGCACGGGACTCGAGATCGCCCAGTACACCGCCGACATCATGCGTCGCGACATGGCGGAGTACGACGCCGACACGTCGGTCTACACCCAGTCGCTCGGCGTCTGGCACGGCTTCATCGGGCAGCAGAAGCTCATCTCGATCAAGAAGCACCTCAAGACCACGAACAAGCGCTACCTGTACCTGTCGGGCTGGATGATCGCCGCGCTCCGTTCGGAGTTCGGCCCGCTTCCCGACCAGTCGATGCACGAGAAGACCGCGGTACCGGCGCTGATCGAGGAGCTCTACACGTTCCTCCGCCAGGCCGATGCGCGCGAACTCGATCTGCTCTTCACGCAGCTGGACGCCGCGCGCGCGGCCGGCGACGACACCGCCGCCGAGTTCGTCCAGTCCCAGATCGACTCCTATGAGACCCATGTGGTGCCGATCATCGCCGACATCGACGCGGGCTTCGGCAACCCCGAGGCGACCTACCTGCTCGCCAAGAAGATGATCGAGGCGGGCGCCTGCGCGATCCAGATCGAGAACCAGGTGTCGGACGAGAAGCAGTGCGGCCACCAGGACGGGAAGGTCACCGTCCCGCACGAGGACTTCCTGGCCAAGATCAACGCGGTGCGGTACGCGTTCCTCGAGCTCGGCATCGACAACGGCATCATCGTGGCGCGCACCGACTCGCTCGGCGCCGGTCTCACCCAGAAGCTCGCCGTGACGAGGGAACCCGGCGACCTGGGCGACCGCTACAACTCCTTCCTCGACGCGGAGGAGGTCTCGGACGCCGACCTCGGCAACGGCGACGTCGTGATCAAGCGGGGCGACACACTGCTGCGGCCGAAGCGGCTGGCGAGCAACCTCTACCAGTTCCGTCCCGGCACGGGTGAGGATCGCGTGGTGCTCGATTGCATCACGTCGCTCCAGAACGGTGCCGACCTGCTGTGGATCGAGACCGAGAAGCCGCACATCGAGCAGATCGCCGGCATGGTCGACCGCATCCGCGAGGTGATCCCGGACGCGAAGCTCGTGTACAACAACAGCCCGTCGTTCAACTGGACGCTGAACTTCCGCCAGCAGGTGTACGACGCCCTCGCGGAGCAGGGCGCGGACGTCTCGGCGTACGACCGCGGCGACCTGATGAACGTCGCCTACGACGACACCGAGCTCGCCCGCCTGGCCGACGAGAGGATCCGCACCTTCCAGCGCGACGGCTCCGCGCGCGCCGGGATCTTCCACCACCTCATCACGCTGCCGACCTACCACACGGCTGCACTGTCGACCGATGACCTGGCGAAGGGCTACTTCGGGGACGAGGGCATGCTCGCCTACGTGACGGGTGTGCAGCGTCGCGAGATCCGCGAGGGAATCGCCACGGTCAAGCACCAGAACATGGCCGGCAGCGACATCGGCGACAACCACAAGGAGTACTTCGCCGGCGCCGCGGCCCTGAAGGCCGGCGGCCAGCAGAACACCATGAACCAGTTCTCCTGACACCCGCGCGGCCCGGCCCGGCCGAGCCTGACCGCGAGAGTACTTCTGGCGGACGAGAGGTGGGGGAAACCCCGGCCCCTCGTCCGCCAGTTGTACTTTCGCGGACAGGGGGAAGGGGACAGAGCGAAGGGGCAGGGGCAGGGGCAGGGGTCAGGGCAGGATGCCGCGCTCCAGAGCGAGGGTGACCGCGCGCGTGCGGTCGGTGACCGCCAGCTTCTCGAAGACCTTCAGCAGGTGGGTCTTCACGGTGGACTCGCCGATGCCCAGCGCGACGGCGATCTGCTTGTTGCTGCGACCCGAGGCCACCAGGCGCAGCACGTCGAGCTCTCGCGGGGTCAGCGGGGACTCCGGGGCCGGGCGCCGCATCCGCTCGACGAGCCGTACCGCGACCTGCGGGGACAGCGCCGACTGCCCCGCGGCGACCGAGCGGATGCCGGCGACGATCTCGGCCTGCGGGGCGGCCTTCAGCAGGTAGCCCGCCGCCCCCGCCTCGATCGCGGCGAGGATCTGGTCGTCGGTCTCGTACGTGGTGAGGATCAGCACCCGCGGCGGCGGATCGCCCGCCTCTCCCCCGGCGATGCGCGCCGTGGCGGCCACGCCGTCGACCCCGGGCATCCGCAGGTCCATGAGCACGACGTCGGGACGCGTGGCCGCGGCCAGCCGCACCGCCTCGTCGCCGTTCGCGGCCTCGGCGACCACCTCGAGCCCGTCCTCGTCCGAGAGCAGCCCGGCCAGCCCCGCGCGCACCACCGGATGGTCGTCGGCGATCAGCAGCCGGATCACGACGCGGCCTCCGCACCCCGGATGACGGATGCCGCAACCGGCGCGGCCGGCAGTTCGATCACGACGCGGGCGCCGGCTCCCGGGGCGGTCGCCATCACGAGAGTGCCGCCGGCCAGCGCGACGCGCTCGCGCATGCCGTCGAGACCGAAGCCGGTGCGCGGTGCGGCCGGATCGAAGCCGGCCCCGTCGTCGGCGACCTCGAGCCGGAGCCCGCCGTCGGCCGCGCCGGTCACCTGCACCGCCACGCGCGAGGCGCCGGAGTGCTTGCGGACGTTGGCGAGGAGCTCCTGCACGCAGCGCAGCATCACCACCTGGCGCTCGCGATCGATCTCGGCCCCCGCCGTGTCGACGCGCAGGTCGATGTCGAGGCCGGTCTCGGCGCGGAACCGGTCGGAGAGTCGGCCGAGCGCGGCGTCGAGGGCCTGGTCGGAGGGCACCGCGGCCGTGCGGGCCACGAGTGCGCGCGCCTCGCCGAGCGCTTCGCGGGCGACCTGCTCGACCTCGCCGATCGCGTCGGCTGCGGCATCCGCTCGTCCTTCGCGCGATCGGCGCCCCGCGCGCTCGGCCAACAGGACGAGACCGGCGAGGGTCTGGGCGAGCGTGTCGTGGATGTCGCGGGCCAGGCGCTCGCGCTCCTCCGCCGCCCCGCGATCGCGGCTGAGCGCCTCGACCTGCGCCTGGGCGGCGGTGAGGTCGGCGAGCAGCCGCGCACGCTCTTCGCCGTACTCGGCGATGCTCGCGATCCACATGCCGAGCGCGATCGCGAACACGAGCGAGAACCCCGCCGTCGCCGCTCCCGAGGCCAGCCCGGAGGCGCCCGGGGCGCCGTTGATCGCGAACCCGGTGAACGTCGCGGCGGCGACCACGACCGAGCCCAGGATGCCGCGCCGCCGGGTGTCTCCGAGCACCCACACCAGCGGGTAGGCGAGGGTCTGCAGCATCGCCATGAACCCCGCCGCCGCGCATCCGACCGCGATCACCGCGAATGCCGCGACGAGGAAGGCGTGGAAGCGCCACGGCACGGGGCGCTCGATGCCGCCGCGGGCGATGAGGGCGTAGGCGAGGACGAACCCCGCGGTCGCGGCGAGCGCGACCGCCTGCCGTGCGGGTGAGGTGGGTCCGAAGCCGAAGACGGTTCCGACGGCGATCACGAGTGCTCCGGCGGCGACGGTGATGTCCCACCATCTCGGCTTCAGCAGCATCCGGCCCCCTCAGTCGTCCGCGGAGTCGTCCCGCCGCCAGTCAGGCTACGCGTCGCGGCGGTTCCAGCGGAACGTCAGCCGCCCGAGCACGAGCCCCACCACCAGCCAGATGCCGAGGGCGAGGGCGACGCCGGTGAGGTTCCACTCGCCGTTCTGCTCGAGCACGGCGTACTCCTCGGGCAGGAACACCGCGCGCATCCCCTGCGCCATCCATTTGACGGGGAACATCCCTGCCACGCTCTGCAGCCACTCCGGCAACTGGAAGAAGAAGAGGTACACGCCCGAGATGAACTGCAGGATGAGCACGAGGGGGATGACGACCGCCGAGGCGCTGCGAGAGGTGCGGGGCACCGTCGAGAGGGCGACGCCCAGCAGCGCCGACGTCGTGATCCCGAGGACGAACACCCACGCGAACGTCCCCCACTTCTCGGGCTCGGACGGCAGCTCCACCCGCAGCACGAACGCCGCGAAGGCGAGCAGGAGGGCCGCCTGCAGGATGCCCGTGACGAGGACCTGCACGATCTTGCCGATGAAGTAGCTGACCGGCGACACCGGCGTCGCCCCGAGCCGCTTGAGCATGCCCTCCGACCGCTCCACCGCGATGTCGAGGGCCATGTTCTGCAGTCCCGAGAGCAGCAGACCGGCGGCGAGCATCGACGGCAGGTACATCTGCCCGAGGCTCACGGCGGGCAGGCCCGGCGCCGGCTGGAAGTCGCCGTCCGAACCGAACGCGACGGTGAACAGTCCCAGCAGGAGGATGGGGAACAGGAAGGTGAAGACGACGCTGTCGCCGCTGCGGAAGTACTGCTTGAGCTCGAACCGCGCACGCCACAGACCCATGCGCAGGATGCCGCGACCGGCGGACGGGCGGGTCGCGACCCGCGGGGTGAGCACGCTCATGAGCGGGGAACCTTTCCGGTGGGGGCCGCGGCGGTCGTCGCGGCATCCGTCGATGCGTCGGGCGCGGGGTCGGCGTCGTAGCCGACCATCTCGAGGTAGACGTCTTCGAGCGAGGGCCGGACGATCTCGATGCCGGCCGGCTCGGCGCCCAGGCGGGCCACGAGGCCGGCGACGAAGCGGCCCGGCTCCGCGGTGCGCTCCTCGTGAGCCCGACCGCCCTCGTTCCACCGCACGAGCGGGATGCGGGCATCCGCGCCGCCGATGGTGTCGACCGGGCCGATCGCCTGCAGGCGCCCGCCGACGATGATGCCCACACGGTCGGCCAGCTGGGCGGCCTCTTCGAGGTAGTGGGTGGTGAGCAGGATGGTCGTGCCGCCGTCCGAGAGCCCCTGGATCATCGTCCAGAACTCCCGTCGGGCCTGCGGGTCGAAGCCCGTGGTCGGCTCGTCCAGGAAGAGCAGCTCGGGGCCGCCGATGATGCCCAGGGCCACGTCCACCCGTCGCTGCTGGCCCCCGGAGAGCTTGTTGACCCGGGTGGTCGCCTGCGGGGTGAGGCCGACCGCCTCGATCACCTCGTCCACGTCGCGCGGCCGCGGGAAGAAGCCCGCGAACTGCTGCACGTTCTCGCGCACGGTCAGTGCGCCGAGTTCGCCGGAGCTCTGCAGGACGACGCCGAGGCGCGCCCTCCACGACAGGGCGGCGTGGCCGGGGTCGGCCCCGAGCACGCTGATCTCGCCCGCGGTGCGCCGCCGGAACCCCTCGAGGATCTCGACCGTCGTCGACTTGCCCGCCCCGTTCGGACCCAGGAGGGCGAAGGTTTCGCCGCGGGCGATGTCGAACGACACGTCGTCGACGACGGCCCGGCCGCCGTACTCTTTGCGCAGGTTCCGCACCTGCACCACGTTGTCTGCCATGACTCCAGCCTCGCGCTGCGCACCGCACCGCGGCAGGGCCATTGGTCCGATGCCGCCTCCCCCATTCGGTGGATGCCGCACCCGCGCCCGCGGGCGGGTCGACGTCCACGGCGGGCCGACACCCGCCGGCGGTCGCGACTACGATTCGGTGTGTGACCGAACGCGCTCCCCTGTCCCGCAAGCTGTCCGCCATCGCCGAGTCCGCCACGCTGAAGGTGGACGCCAAGGCCAAGGCCCTGCAGGCGGCGGGTCGTCCCGTGATCAGCTACGCCGCGGGCGAGCCCGACTTCCCCACGCCGCAGTTCATCGTGGACGCCGCCGCCGAGGCGCTGCACGATCCCGCGAACTATCGCTACACCCCCGCGGTGGGCCTTCCCGTGCTCCGCGAGGCGATCGCCGCGAAGACCCTCCGCGACTCGGGTCTCGAAGTCGACCCGTCGCAGGTCATCGTCACCAACGGCGGCAAGCAGGCGGTCTACCAGGCGTTCCAGGCGGTGGTGAACCCCGGCGACGAGGTCCTCCTGCCCGCCCCGTACTGGACGACGTACCCCGAGGCGATCGCGCTGGCGGACGGCACTCCCGTCGAGGTGTTCGCCGGCGCCGACCAGGAGTACAAGGTCACCGTCGAACAGCTCGAAGCCGCGCGCACCGAGCGCACCACCACGCTGGTCTTCGTGTCGCCGTCGAACCCGACCGGCTCGGTCTACACGCCCGAAGAGACCAAGGCGATCGGCGAGTGGGCACTCGAGCACGGCATCTGGATCATCACCGACGAGATCTATCAGAACCTCGTCTACGAGGGCGTGCGCGCGGTCTCGATCGTCGAGGCGGTGCCCGAGGCCGCGGCGCAGACGATCCTGGTCAACGGCGTCGCCAAGACGTACGCCATGACCGGCTGGCGCGTCGGCTGGATGGTCGGCCCCAAGGACGCGATCAAGGTGGCCGCGAACCTGCAGTCGCACCTGTCGAGCAACGTCAACAACATCGCCCAGCGGGCAGCCCTCGCCGCGCTGACGGGCCCGCAGACCGAAGCCGAGCAGATGCGCGTCGCCTTCGACCGACGCCGCAAGCTCATCGTGTCGGAACTGGCGAAGATCGACGGCGTCACGGTGCCGAACCCCCTCGGTGCGTTCTACGTCTACCCCGACGTCCAGGGGCTGCTCGGCCGTGAGTGGCGGGGCACCACGCCGACCACGACGCTCGAGCTGGCCGACCTCATCCTCGAAGCGGCCGAGGTCGCGGTCGTACCGGGCGAGGCGTTCGGCCCCAGCGGCTACCTGCGCCTGTCGTACGCCCTCGGCGACGACGCCCTGCTCGAAGGGGTGCGGCGCCTGCAGGAGCTCTTCTCCTGACAGACGCCGCTCGTCCGGCGGACCGGGCTGCCACGTGCGGCCCGGTCGTGCGGATCAGTCGGTGCGGACGACGGTGAAGTCCGCCGCGAGCTCGACGTCGACGTCGTCGCCGTTCGCCAGCTCGACCTCGACCTCGTACGCGTGGTCGTCGTCGGCGTCGTCGTCCTCGCGCTCGACGCTCGTGACGGTTCCTTCGCCGACCTCTTCGAGCGCGGCAGCGGCGGCGGCCCTGTAGTCCTCGGAGTCGGCCGCGAGGTCGTCCGTGTCGCGGTCGTCGGCGTCGTCACTCGAGTCGTCGTCACGCGAGCCGTCGTCACGCGCGTCTCCCCCGCGGTCGTCGTTCTCGATCGAGACGACGTCGAAGGCGGCGTCGAGCTTGACCTCCGCATAGCCGCCCGCATCGAGGCGGATGTCGATCTCGTAGGCGTGCGAGGCGTCGTCGTCCGCATCCGCGTCGACGACGGTTCCCGAACCGGCGGCCTCGAGCGCGGCGGCGATCGCGCGATCCAGATCCGCGTCCGACACGGCCGGGTCGTTCGACGAGTCGTCGCTCGCGGGCGACGTCGGGGTGGCCGTCGGCGTCGCGGTCGCGGTGGGCGCGGTCGCCGGGGTCAGGGGCACCGCGGCCCCGCCTGCCAGAGCGACGGCGCCGGCGGCGGCGAGAGCGGTGATGGTGATGGTGCGCTTGTTCATGGTGTCCTCCTCGGGTACGACTCCACTGTGCCGATCCGATGCTGAAGCCAGCCTGAAGCGCCTCCAGATCAGAGCGGCAGGCGCAGTTCGGCGCGGGCGCCGCCCCAGGGCGACCCGGTGATGCGCGCCCAGCCGCCGTGTCGCACCGCGATCTCGCGGACGATGGCAAGCCCCAGGCCGCTTCCCCCGGCATCCCGGGAGCGGGCGTCGTCCAGCCGGACGAAGCGGTCGAACACGCGCTCCCGCTCGGCTTCGGCGACCCCCGGTCCGTCGTCGTCGATGGTGATGACCGCCCACCCGTCCCGCTCGGAGCACGCCAGCGCGATCCGCCCCTGCGCATGGCGGGCGGCGTTGTCGACGAGGTTCCGGACCGCCTGGCGCAGCAGTCCCGGATCGACGCGGGCGCGCACGGGGGCGATCGCCGAGCCGTCCACCGACACAGCCGCGGGGCGCAGTCGCTGCGCCTCGGCCAGCAGGACGTCGTCGAGGTCGACCTCCTGCGGAGTGATCGTGAGCGCGCGTTCGTCGGCGCGGGCGAGCACCAGCATCCCCTGGACCAGGCGCTCCAATCGCGCGCCCTCGTCGAGGACGGTGTCGGTCAGTTCCCGGGGGGTGACGCGTTCGGGGTGGTCCCGCGCCACCTCGGCGAACTGCCGCAGCACGGCCAGCGGCGACTTCAGCTCGTGCGAGGCGTCCGAGATGAAGCGCCGCTGCGCCCGCTGCGCGTCGTCCAGCCGCGTCAGCATCCCGTTCATGGTGGTGGCCAGGCCCGCGAGCTCGTCGCCGGTCCCGGGCTCGTCCACACGTCGCGACAGATCGGTCGCGCTCACGGCGTCCACCTGGCGCCGCATGCGCTCCACGGGCCGGAGCGCTCCGCCCACCGCGACCCAGGTGGTCACCCCGACGATTCCCGCGACGATCGGCACCGCCACCGCCAACAGCACCCCGACGGCGCTGAGGGTGGTGTCGACCTCCTCGGTCGAGCGGCCGGCCACGACGACCACGTCACCGTCGCGCTCGGCCGCCATCGCGTAGACGGTGCCGTCGTCGACGCGCATGAGGTCCGGCACGCTGCCGTCCGCCGCGGCGAGCGCCCCGAGATCCTCGGCGACATCGCTGGCGCCCCGAACCGCGCCGCTCTCGTCGTCGATGACCTGCCACAGGCGGTCGTCGTCGACATCGGGGAGCGCGTCGACGTCGCCCTCGTCGAGCTGCTCGGCGAAGGCGGCGGCATCCTGGTTCGCGGCGGTGTCGAGCTGGCCGAGCAGCGACGCCCGCAGCACGAGCCAGAACCCGACCGCGCCGGCGATCAGCGCGATCGTCACCGCGGCCACCGCGACGACGGTGATGCGCAGGCGGATGCCGCCGCGTCGGCGGGCGGGTCGCTCCGCCGACTCACTCATCTTCGGAGCCGATGCGGTAGCCCGCGCCGCGGATGGTGCGGATCGACGAGCGACCGAAGGGCCGGTCGACCTTGGCGCGCAGGTGTCCGATGTAGACCTCGACGATGTTCGGGTCGCCTTCGAACGAGAAGTCCCACACGCCGTCGAGGATGTCGGACTTCGACACGACCTCTCCGGCCCGGCGCATGAGGAAGTGCAGCACGGCGAACTCGCGGCTGGTCAGCTCGATCGGGGTGCGCCCGCGCGCCACCGTCCGCGCGGCGGGATCGAGGACGAGGTCGTCGACGGCAAGCTGCACGGGGCGCGGCGTCGACCCCCTGCGGGTGAGCGCCCGCAGCCGGGCGAGCAGCACCGCGAACGAGAACGGCTTGGTCAGGTAGTCGTCGGCTCCGGTGTCGAGACCCTCGATCTGGTCCCATTCGCCGTCCTTGGCGGTGAGCATCAGCACCGGCGTCCAGTTCTGCTCGTCGCGCAGCGTCCGGCACACCGCGTATCCGCTCAGGCGCGGCAGCATGAGGTCGAGCAGGATCGCCGCGTACGTGTTCTCGCGCGCGTACCAAAGACCCTCGACGCCGTCGTGGGCGACGTCGACGGCGAAGCCCTCAGCCTCGAGCCCGCGCTTCAAGCCCTCGGCGAGGCGCACTTCGTCGTCGACCACCAGCACGCGCATGGGTCCATCGTGGCCGACGAAACCTGTAGCGCGCCTGAAGCGCGGCTGAAGACGGTGCGGCGCTACAGCTCGACGCCCACCAGCACGGGCTCGGGCTGCAGGATGAGACCGAACTCGGACTGCACGCGCCCTTGGATGAAACGGGCGAGTTCGGCGACCTCTCCCGCGGTGGCGTTGCCCCGGTTGGTCAGCGCCAGGGCGTGCTTGCTGGACAGCGCGGCGCGCGAACGCGGCAGCTTGAAGCCCTTGCGCAGACCCGAGTGCTCGATGAGCCACGCCGCGCTCACCTTCACGTCGGACGCGACGGCGGACGGCGGCGGTACGTACCCGTCGAACGCGGCGAGCGGGATCACGAGGACCGGGTCGAGGTCGGGTGCGACCGGCCAGCGCGGGCAGGCATCCGGCAGGGTGCGCGCGAAGGATGCCGAGACGATCGCGTTCTGGAAGAACGAGCCGGCACTGTAGGTGTCGGGATCGCCGTCATCGAGCACCATGCCCTTGAGGCGGCGTGTGGCCAGCACGTGGTCGCGGATCCATGCCACCGCGACGGCGTCGCCCTCCGCCAGTCCCAGCGCCGTCCGCAGCTGCTGCCCCTCGATCGTCCGCTCGGTGCGCCCCACGTCGGCCAGCTCCAGGGTCACCGTGAGGATGACCGCCTGGCGGGCGGGAGCCTGACCGTAGTGATGCTTGAGCACCGACGTGCGGAAGCCGAGCCCGAGCTCTGCCGCCGGAACCGTCGAGACCTCGCCGGTGGCCTCGTCGATCAGCTCCACCTCGACCAGGGTCTGCACGATCTCCTGCCCGTAGGCGCCGATGTTCTGCACCGGCGCCGCACCGACGGTGCCGGGGATCCCCGCCATCGCCTCGATGCCGGCGAGCCCTTCGCCGACCGCGTACGCGACCAGCGCGTCCCAGTCGTGTCCCGCCTCGACCTTCAGCCGGACGAAGCCGGGGCGAGGAGACGGCATCCGCTCGATGCCGGACGTGCGAACGCGGACGACGGCACCGTCGAAGGGTTCGTCCCCGACGAACAGGTTGGATCCTCCGCCGAGGACGAGCCACGGCTCCCGCTCGTCCCAGAGCTGTCGCAGCGTGGCCACGAGCTCGTCGCGGAAGGTCGCCTCGAACATGCGCGCCGGGGCGGCTCCGGTGCGAAGGGTCGTGAGGGTCTTCAGCTCGACCGGCGAGATCTCCGTCATCAGGCTGCGGGCCGGACGCGCACCTGCGCCTTGCCGAGCACGGTCGTGCCGGCGTGAGTGACGGTGAGGTCCACGCGCACCGCCTCGTCCTCGATCGCCCCGACCTTGGCGACCACCGTGACATCGGCGCCGGTCTCAGGATCGACGACCACCGGGCGCGTGAACCGCACCCCGTACTCGAGGATGCGGCCGGCGTCGCCGAGCCACGGCACGATCGTCTCGACGGCGAGTCCCATGGTCAGCATTCCGTGCGCGAGGACGCCGGGCAGACCGACGGCGGCGGCGACGTCGTCGCGGTAGTGGATGGGGTTGAAGTCCCCCGACGCGCCCGCGTAGCGCACGAGCGACTCGCGGGTGAGGTGGACGGTGCGTTCGGCGACGACGTCGCCCACGTTCAGGTCGGTCACTTCTCGCCCTCTCCCACCAGCAGCACCGACGTCGCGGTCACGACATGCGCGCCCGCGGCGTCGAGGACCTCGGCGTCGCTGGTGACCATCGCGTTGCCGCCGAGCGTTCGGATGCCGGTGACGGTCAGCTGCGCCGTGAGCTCGTCGCCCGCGACGATCGGGCGGGAGTAGCGGAACCGCTGCTCGGCGTGGAGCACCCGCGAGAGCTCGATGCCCGAGTCGGGCTCGGCCAGCAGCTGCTGCAGCGTGAGGTCCTGCACGACCATCGCGAAGGTCGGCGGCGCGACGACGTCGGCGTAGCCGAGCGCGCGGGCCGCAGCCGGATCGGTGTGCTGAGGGTCGTCGGCGAAGACGGCGCGGGCGAACTCCCGCACCTTCTCACGGCCGACGAGGTACGGCGCGGTCGCGGGGAAGACGCGTCCGACGAGCTCGGGGTTCACTGGCACCGTGCCATCCTACCCAGCGGCTCCGCGCCGCCCCCGGGAGCAGATCAGTCCTCGTAGCCGATGAGCCAGCGGATGCCGAATCGATCGACGACCTGGCCGTCGGTCGAGCCCCACGGCCGCTTCTGCATCGGGTCCAGAACCGTGCCCCCGTCCGACAGCCCGTCGAACCACCGTGTCAGCGTCTCGGGGTCGGCGGTGCCCAGAAGCGCCATGCTGACGCCGGTCTGCGACACCGAAGGCTCGTCGCCTGCGGCGTCGGTGCCGTACAGCCGCACGGGACCGCCCAGGATCCCGTGGGCGATGGCCTCGGCCGGACCGTCGGTGCGGCCGAACTCCTCGTACGTGTGGAGTTCGAGCCGTCCGTCGAACACGTCGCGATAGAACGTCAGCGCTTCGGCGGCGTTGCCGGGGAACCAGACGTACAGGGTCAGGTCGGTCATGCGGGAACCTTCTCTCCGGGGGCGTGGTGCCCCGTCGTCTCCACCGTGGCCGATGCCGCCGTCGCCGCGCCCGCTCGGCGTCGCGGGTCGTCCGATCCGTTGCGGTCGGACGGTCGCTCAGGAGCGATCCGCGGTCATCTCGCTCTCGGCCGCGCGCCGGTAGGCCCGCGGCGACATGAGTCCGGCGCGCGTGAAGGCGGTCCGCAGGCCCGCGGTGGTCGCGAACCCCACGCGCGAGGCGATCTCGTCGACCGGGAGCCCGGTCGAGGTCAGCAGGTGGCGGGCGATGCGCACCCGCTCACCCGTCAGCCAATCGCCGGGACTGCGCCCGTACACCGCGATGAAACGACGACGCAGCTGACGTTCGCTCAGATGGGCGGCCGCCGCGAGATCCCGGACGCCGATGCCGCTGGACAGGTGCGCGATGGCCCACTCCGCCACCTCGGCCAGAGCCGGCTCCGCCGGCAGCGCGTACGGCACGACGAGGTAGCGGGCTCCGGGCGCCCCGGTGCCCTCCGGGGCGGCATCCGCGGCCCGGTCGATCAGACCCGGCTCGTCGGCGAGCCGCATGCTCGCATCGAGGTAGGCCTCGGCGATCCGGCCGATCGGGCGAGGTTCGGTGGGGTCGGGCCGGGGAACACCGAGATAGGCCTCGCGCAGCTCCGCCATCATCGCCGCGACGAACGGGGCGCCGCCGCGTGCGAGGACCTCGGTGCGCACGCGCAGCAGCGGGGAGGTCGGCCGGTGCTTGATGCCCCAGTTGCCCAGCTGCACCAGGATCGGCAGGACGTCGATCCCGGCATCCGTCAGCGCATAGTGCTCACCGCGAGACCCGGCCACCCGCGTCCTGGTCACGAGGCCGCCCGCCTCCAGCCGCCGGAGCCGAGCGGCGAGGATGCCGCGGGGGATCCCTTCGAGCGAGTTGCCCGCCAGCTCGCTGAACCTCAGCGGCCGACCGAGCATGAGATCGCGCAGGATGACGAGCGACCAGGCGTCCCCGAGCGCTTCCGCCGCCGCGTTGACGGGACAGCCCGACCTCATCGTCTGCCCCGCGTCGGCGACGTGGGTGCCGCGCTCCGGCTCGCTCATCCTCATCGGCGCCGCGCGCGCACGGCCTTCCATGCCATCTGTCCCGCGATGAAGGTGAGGAAGGCGGCGAAGAGCACGTTGCCGACGAAGGGGTCGACGCGCGTGGCGATGAAGGCTCCGAGCGCGGTCGTGGTGCACGCCGAGAAGCCGACGACGGCTGCGGCGACGAGGTCGACGTTCCGGCGACGGATGTTTCCCACGGTTCCCGAGATCGCCGTCGGGATCATCATCAGCAGCGACGTGCCCTTGGCCACGAGGTCGCTCGTGCCGAACAGGATCATGAGGGCCGGCACGACGACGATGCCGCCCCCCACGCCGAGGAGCCCCGAGAGGACGCCGGTGATCACCCCGAGCACGACCAGGCCGATCCCGGTGATCCAGGTGAGCTCCAGCCCGACCTCGCGTGAGGGGATCACATAGAACAGGGTGACGATGACGACCGCGAGGAAGCCGATGAAGCACCAGCGCAGCAGAGTCTGGCTGAGCCGGGCGAGCAGCCACGTGCCGAACTGGGCTCCCACGACGGCGCCGGCCGCCAGGATGAGCGCAGCGACCCAGGCCACCGATCCGGTGAGCGCGTACGAGACGACGCCGACCGCGGCCGTCGGGACGATGGCGGCCAGCGAGGTCCCGGCGGCGAGTCGCTGATCGAAGCCGAGGATGAGGACGAGCAGGGGCACGATGACCGTGCCGCCCCCGACGCCGAACAGCCCCGACAGAAGACCTGCGAGCAGGCCCACACCGACGCAGGTGACGAAGAACCGCGCGTTTCGGGCAGGCAGGACCCGTTCGTCCGTCGTTCCGGGCATCAGAAGAACGAGGCGTCGTCGATGGCCCAGCCGCCGTCCGCCGGCACGAGGACGTACTCGAGGCGGTCCTCGTACTGTTCGAGGCTGTCGGTCTGCTGGCCGTTCTCGTCGTACATGCTCGCGTACGTCTCGGACGTCGACACCCGGATGCTGTCCGCATCGCTTTCGAGCGCCGTGACCGTCACGGCGTAGTCCTGCACGGTGGTGGCGAACAGGCTCGCGTCGGTCTCGAACGACTCGCAGTCGGTCAGATCGAGCACGCCCTCGCGGAAGGCCTCGGTGGTCGCGGTGAAGAACTTGTCGCAGTCGACGGTCTGCCAGGCCTCGTCGTAGAGTTCCACCGCCGCGATCGCGGCCTCTTCGTCGGCGCCGGCGGCCTCAGCGCCTTCCTCGATCTCGATGGGAGCGGGCGCCTGCGACGAGCCTCCGCTCTGGCTCTGCCCGGCAGCGAGACCGAAGAACAGCAGGGGGATCACCACGGCCGCGGCGATCACGATCCCCAGGAGCACGACGCCGAGCACGACCCAGAGGATCCAGAGCTTGGACTTCTTCGGCTCGGTCGCGGCGACGAACGCGCCGGACGGGGCGGCGGGGTACCCCGGGTAGGCGCCGGTGAACAGCTGCGCCCCCGGGTCCGCTCCGCCGTCGACGCCGGTGTAGGGCCCGTACGCCGGCGTCTCGGCGGGCGACGGCATTCCGGTCGCCATCGCGGCGGCGGGGTCGAGCGGTCCGGCCGCCTCGGGGGGAGCCACCTGAGTGTCGCCGGCGGTGTCGGTCTGCGTCCCGGCATCCTCGTGCGACCCTGATGCCTCGGGCGCGTCGGGCTGGGCGACGTGCTCGGTCCACTGCGCGCCGTCCCACCAGCGCAGAGCGCCGTGTCCGTCGTCGTACCACCCGGGAGGCGTCGTAGTCATGAGCGCAACCCTATCGCCCGGGCGTTGCGGCCCCTGCCCCGATGGCCCGGCCGAGGGCGTCGCCCGACGACCAGGCGGTGCGCACCGCGGTGGGCCCGCCCCAGGCGTCGCCGCACACCCCGATGCCGTCGTGCCACAGGTACGGCTCGTCGCCGTTGTCCGCCGGACGGGCGAACGTCCAGCGGTGGGCGAATACGGCGTCGGGGTCGCGGTCGATCCCGAGGATGCGGCGGGTTGCCGCGACCGCCGGAGCGATGGCGCCGTCCGGCGCGGCGAGGTGTCGCCGCGCGCGCTCGGCCGTGGTGTGCACCACGAGCACTGCGGCCCCGTCCCCACGGCGATCGCCGTCGTCGGCGATGAAAGACACGTCGGGATCGCCGTCGACGAACGCGCCGTGCAGGTCGGCGGCCCATCGTCGCTCGTCCCAGCAAAGCACCACCGCGATGACCGGCTCGAATGCGCGCGCGTCGAGCACGGGCGCGAACGGGGAGTCGTCAGGGAGGAGCCGCCGCGCCTGAGGGGCGGGCATGGCGAGCACCACGTCGGCGACCGACGCGCCGTCCACCGATCCGGGAGCCACCGCTGAGACGACGCGGTCGCTGACGACCTCCAGCCCCGCGGCGAGGTCCGCGACGAGCGAGCGCAGGCCCGCGGGCGCCGCGTACCTCATCGGCCCGGTGGTCGTACCGGAGACGCCGGATGCCGTCGCCACGGCGAAGGTGTCCGTCCACTCCCGGGCGAGACCGCGCTCGGTCCAGCCGCCCACGATATCGGCGAAGCCGTCGTCGTCCGGGGCCGTCAGGTAGGCGGCGCCGATGTCGACCGGACGACCGCCGACAGTGCGGGTGGCCATCCGACCGCCGACCCGTCTCCCGCGATCGAGCACGCGGACAGGCGTGCCCGACGCCCGCAGCGCCCGCGCGCACGCGAGACCCGAGATTCCCGCGCCGATCACCGTGACCGGGCGTGCGGGGTCCGGCGCCCCGTTCGAGGTGATGTGCGTCACTCCGAGGACGCCGGATTCGCCGGCGCGGCCGCCCCGGCGCCGGCACCGACGGTCGCGCGCTCGGCCGCCATGCCCGCGCCGATCCCCTCGCCGACGGTGCGGCCCTGGATGATCGCGGCGATGTCGAGACCGGTCGCCGCCTTCACCGAGTCGAACACCGAACGCAGACCCGTGGCCGACTCGCCCGCCAGGTGCGAGGACGCCCCGTCACCGCCGAGGACGGTGATCGAGCCGACCTTGTCGAAGCCCTTGGCGTACTCGGCCATGACCTGCGGCAGGGCGTCGAGGGCGCGCTGCGCCAGCAGCGCCTCCTGGTTGCGGGCGAGGGCCGCGGCCTCGGCCTCGAGCGCGTCGGCCTTGGCCTGTCCGGCCAGCCGCACGGCCTCGGCGTCGGCTTCCGCGCGCAGGCGCGTGGCCTTGGCCTCCTCCTCGGCGATCTGGGCGCGAGCCTCGGCGGCCTTCACCTGCTCGTAGGCCTCGGCGTCGGCTGCCCGCTGACGCTCGTACAGTCGAGCATCGGCGACGCGCTTGACCTCGGCGTCCAGCTCGGCCTGCCGGTTCTCGGCACGCTGCTGCAGGACGCCCTGCTCCGCCTGCGCCTTGGCCAGCGCCTCGGCCTGCTCGGCCTCGGCGTTCGCGCGACCGACCTCGGCCTGTGATGCGGCGGTGTTCTTGTCGTAGGCGGTCTGCTCGACGAGGGTCGCCTCGCTCGTCGACAGCTCGCGACGCTTGATCTCGCGGCGGGCGTCGATCTCAGCGACCTCGGCCTCGCGCTTGACGCGCTGCACCTCCGTCGCTCCCAGCGCCGAGATGTACCCGTTCGAGTCGGTGATGCCCTGGATCTGGAACGAGTCCAGGATGAGGCCCTGACTCGAGAGGTCGTTCTTGATGCCCTCGGCGATCTGGTCCGACAGGCGCTGGCGATCGCGCATGAGCTCTTCGACGGTGAGCGTGGCCACCACGCCGCGGAGCGCGCCCTCGAGCTGCTCGGTCGTGAACTGCTCGATGGCCTTGTCCTGCGACGCGAAGCGCTCCGCGGCGCGGCGCACCGCTTCGGGGTCCGACCCGATCTTCACCAGCGCGACACCGCTCACGGTCACCGTGACGCCGTTCGAGGACTGCGCGACCGGCTCCATCTTGATCTGCCGCGCGCGCAGCGAGACGAGCTCGGCGCGCTGGGTGATCGGATTGACGATCGCGCCGCCCCCGGTGATCACGGAGATGCGGGACGATACGCCGTCCGCGCCCTTCTGGGTCTTTCCGACGATGACGAGGGCCTCGTCGGCCTTGGCCACGCGATACCACGCGCGGAAGACCAGCAGACCGATGAAGAAGACGACCAGCGCCACGATGGCGATGATCACGATGGGGACGATGAGACCGACGGTGGCGAGGAAGTCCATTCCCACAGCCTAGGGGGCGGTATATCGGCCGGCCGCCGCTATCCACAGGCGCTCACGCAGGGTCAGCGGCTCAGCAGCTCCTCCGTCGACAGATCCGGAAGCGCCAGGGTCACCTGCGTCCCCCACGGATCGGTCACGATCACCGAGCGCCCGTCCCGGCGGAAGGCGATTCCGTGAGACGCGAGTCGCGCGGCGACGGCATCGAGCTCGGATGCCGTCGGCACGGTCACCGCGACATCCCCCAGCCCCAGCCCGGCAGCGCGAGGACCGGAGCCCGCGCTGTTCCAGATGTTCATCGCGATGTGGTGGTGGTAGCCACCGGCCGACGCGAACAGGGCGCCCGGGTACTGGCTCTGCGTGGTCTCGAAGCCGAGCGCGTCCACATAGAACTTCCGGGCGGTAGGGAGATCTCCCACTTGGAGGTGAACATGGCCGACCCTCCCGGACAGCGCGGGACCGGCATCCACCGCGGTCTCGGTGAGGTGGCGCTCCAGGTATTCGTGGGGATCGAGATAGTCGGTCGCCATCTGGATCTGGTTCCCACGCCGTGACCACTGCTCGCGCGGGCGGTCCGTGTACAGCTCGACGCCGTTGCCTTCCGGATCGGTGAAATAGAACGCCTCGCTCACGAGGTGATCGCTGGATCCGACGAAGCGGCTTCTCGGATGCCGCGCAGCGCGGTACACCGTCGCTGCCAGACTCTCGGCGTCGCCGAAGAGGAAGGCGGTGTGGAACAGGCCGGGTTGGCGCGGGTCCACGGCGGGGAGGGCGGGCGTGTGGATCAGCCGGAGCAGCGGAGTGTCGCCCCGCCCGAGAACGCGATGCACTTCGCGGGCTCGGGCGCGCTCCTCGAGGGGCTCCATCGCGAAGGCGCGGGAGTAGTACTCCGACATCCCCTCGAGGTCCCCCACGCGCAGCGTGACGGCGCCCATCGAGGTCTCGGGGTGAAGGATGCGGTCGTCTGTCTCGGCGGTCATGGCGTCTTTTCGGTTTGCTTGTACATGAAACTAACACGAGAAGCTTGTATGTACAACCTTTGCTACCCTCGAGGCATGCCGGAGCTCGAGCAGGACGAACGCGTCGCTGTCGCACGCCTTCGCGCCCTCCTCGAACTGCTGCCGACCGCCCTCGACCGGGAACTGGCCGCCGAGGGCATCACGTCTTTCGAGTTCACCCTCTTGGAAGCCCTCCACGAGGCCGACGCGGGTCGGCTGCGTCTGAGCGCACTCGCGGCGCGCACCAACGCCACACTCCCCCGCCTCTCACGCGTGGTGACGAGTCTCGAGCGGAAGGGGCTCGTCCTCCGCGCGGCGTGCGAGGAGGACGGCCGCGCCACCAACGCACTGCTGACGCCCGCCGGCGAGCGCGCCTATGAGGCCAGTCGCCCCCGACACGACGAGGCCGTTCGCCGCATGATCTTTGACGGACTCGGTGACGGTGGAGCCGAACGGCTGTCAGAGATCTCCTATGCGATCCTCGACAAGCTCGACCCCGACCGGCGCCTCGCCGTGACGGCCGACGGGTGCGCCGCAGACCCGACTCCCGCAGAGGACGCGGGGGCCTGCGCCGCAGACCCGGCGCCGCGCTGAGCGCGACGTCTCGTCAGCGGTCCGCATGCTTCCGCCGGTACGCCGACCACGTGACTGCCCACGTGTCGGGGTCGTCGAGACCGGAGCCGTCGATCTGAGCCACGACCTGGTTGTGCGGCGCCGTGCGTACGAGTTCGGGATCGCGACGGCCCTCGTCGAGCACGTGCGCGAGCACCGCGATCCACTCGTCGAGATCCTCCTTCGACCACATCTCGCCCGCCTCGGGTGTGAAGGGCTCGGGGATGATCCACGGCTCGTGCGCGAGCCAGTAGGCGTCGATCCCGAAGTCCGTCATCCGGTTCTGCACATCGATCGTCGTCAGCCCCGTCTCGGCGGTGTACTCCTCGAGCGAGTACCGCGTCATCTCCATGCGCGGCAGGGCCTTGCCCGGGAACGACATCGTGACACCCGGCAGCGCCATGAGCTGCTTCTCCATGTAGTTGTTGGCCAGGACCGACAGGTCGGAGGCCTCCCGGAGCCCGTCTGTGCCCATCGCCCGCGTCCAGGAGTACGCCTTGACGAGCTGCTGGACGTTGCCGAGGAACTCGCGCACCCGACCCACGCTGTCGGCCGGCTCGATGAGGTCGTAGCGCCCGCCGTCTTCGACCACGCGCGGGCCGGGAAGGAAGCGGGCCAGCTCTTCCGAGCATCCGTACGCTCCGACGGAGGGGCCGTTGCCGCCCTTGGGCACACCGAACGTCTTGTGTAGCATGTACATGCAGGCGTCGAAGCCCAGGTCGCGCGCACGCAGCCGCGTCATGACCCCGTTGAAGTTCGCGCTGTCGTAGAAGGCGAGCGCGCCGACGCCGTGCACCGCCTCGATGAACTCCTTGATGTGGGGGTTGTAGATCCCCATGTCGTCCGGGTTGTTGAGCATGAGCGCCGCCGTGTGCGGGCCGATGACGGCGTTGAGCGCCGCCACGGACGGGTAGCCGTCCTCTTCGATCGGGAGCGTGATGACGTCGAAGCCGGCCGCCTTGGCCGTCGCGGGGTTGCACGGGTGGGCCTGTGCCGTCGTCACGATCTGCGTGCGCTGGGCCAGCTCGCCGCGTGAGGCGTGGTAGGCCCGCGTCACGACGGCGTGCAGATACGCCGCATCCGCCCCGCCGCCCGGCTGGAAGCTGAACGCATGCATGCCCGAGAGGTTGCACAGCTGCTCCTCGAGGGAGTGCACGATGCCGAGCAGACCCTGGTAGGTCGCCGGATCCTGACGGGGATGCACGGCGGCGACCTCCGATCGTGCCGTGATCTGCTCGTTGACCGTGGGGTTGTGCTTCATGGTGCACGTGCCGAAGAGGCTGATGCCCATCATGCCCATCGTCTGCTGCGACAGGTGGGTGAAGTGACGCCGCACTTCGTACTCCGCGAGCTCGGGCAGCTCGGCATCCTTCTCCCGCCGCAGCCCGTCGGGGAACGCCGAGACGCCGGCTTCGGGCGCCCACGACGCCGGCGGCACGATGCCGCGACGGCCGGGCGCACCGAGCTCGTAGACGACGGGCTCGTCCCAGGACGCGGCGTGGAATCTGCGGATGGCGCTCATCGCGCGACCACCTCCTCGAGGGCGGAGATCAGTTGTCGGACATCGTCTTCCGAGATCACCTCGGTGACGCAGTACAAGGCGCAGCCCTCGAGCGAGGGGTGGCTGCCGGTGAGGTCGTGGCCGCCGAGGATGCCGCGCTCGAGCAGTGCCGCGTTGATGTCGGCCACGGTACGACCGGTGTCCGAGAAGTCCACGACGAACTCCTTGAAGATGCGGTCCGCGTAGCGGACCGACACGGTGGGGATCTCGGCGATGAGCTGCGCCGTGCGGCGCGCGTTGGCGGCGACCGTCTCGGCGAGCTCCCTCATGCCCGAAGGGCCGAGCAGCGCGAGATAGATCGCGGCGCGCACGGCCCAGAGGTAGACGGAATTGCCCGTCCAGTCGTTGCCCAGTTCGCGTGCGCCGTAGGAGCTCTGACCGAAGAGCGTCATGCCGAAGGCGCGCTCGCCTTCGCGGATGGTCGGGGCGATGCTGACCTGCAGCGTCGGGAACTGGCGCGCGTACCGCTCCTCATCGCGGCTGGCGATGAACCCGCCGACGCCGCCGCCGGCGTTGAGGTGGATGCCGAGCGGCTGGATCGACCCCACGACGATGTCCGCACCGAAGGCGGCGGGCGAGGCGAGGCCGCCGAGCGAGATCGGGTCGACGCCGACGATCGCCTCGGCGCCCGCTGCATGGGCGGCATCGACGATGCGGGCGATGTCGTGCTCGATCACACCCCATGCGTTGGGGGTTTCGACGTACACCGCGGCGACGTCGTCCCCCAGGGCGGCATGCAGCGCCTCGAGCGACACGGTGCCGGACGCCGGGTCGACGGGCACTTCGCGGATCTCGAGCGAACCTCCCAGCTCGCGGTAGCCGGCGTACGTCTCGATGACGAGCCGGCGCTCCCGGTCGATGTTGTCGGGGAGCACCACGACGCTGCGCCCCGTCATCCGCCCGGCCATGCGCAGCGCGTGTCCGGCCGCACAGCCCCAGCTGTAGACGGGCAGGCCGACGAACTCGAGGTCCAGGAGCGCACCGAGCTCGGATGCGAACTCGAACCAGGCCTGATTGCGCCCGTGGTCGGAGCTGGGAGTGCCCCACACCGAGGTCGAGATCTCGGGTCGTCCGACGATCTCGTCGCAGAGCGCGGGCACGTGGTGCTTCCAGTACCCGCCGCCGAGGAACGAGATGTGGGTGTCGGTGGAGATTCCCCCGCGAAGGCGTCCCTCGAGCATCCGCCGCAGCTCGAACTCCGAGCGGATGCCGGGTACGGACGCCACGTGGTCGTCCGAACGGTGGTCGCCCGGGATCTGGGCGAAGAGCTCTTCGGCGTCCGAGATGCCGATCGCGTCCAGAAGCGCCTGCCGGCTCCCCTCCGCGGAGTTGGCCATGTACGGGTGCGATGGACTCATGTCTGTCTCCTGCTCTCGCTCATCCTGGGGGTGCGTGTCATGCGGTGCGTGTCATGAGGTGCATGTCTCGGGGTCCGTCACGCCGCCGCGTCGACCACGCGGAGGACGGTGCTCTGCCGGGGACCCGTGCGCACGCGACGGTAGCCGAGCAGCGGGTGCGGCGACGACTGCTCGTCGAGGTCGGCATCGACGAGGAGCACGGGCGGGAACAGCACCCCGATCTTCTCCTCGGTCGCGATGATGTGGATGCGCGGGGCGCCGATCGCGGCGATGACCCGCGGGCTGAGCTCCTGATTGCCGCGGCCCAGCAGGAAACCCTGCCCACCCACGACGCCGAGCACGAGGACGGGATGCTCCGCCGCCGAGACGACGGCGAAGAGCCGGTTCTCCGCCACGTCCTTCTCGACGCTGCCGTCGGGGTGCCGCACATCGACTCCCCGCAGCGTGGGGACGACGCCGAGTCTGTCCGCCACCGCACCCGCCGTTGCGCCCGGGCCGATGATCCAGGTCGTTCGCGGGTCCGCGGCGGGGACGAGAGACTCGGCGATGGCGCGACCGGCGGCGGCCGAGAATGCGGGCGGCGCTGCTGCCTTCGCGCCCTGAAGCGGCTCGGCCGAACGGGGTGCGCGGAGCAGGCCGACCACGCCGGCGCCGCCGTCCGCCCCGACGTCGAGGACCTCCGCCGGCTCGAACGACGCACGACCGTCGACGACGGCCGCGATCAGTCGCCCCGCCGCCTCGGGCGAACGCGCGAACACCTCGGAGTGCATCTTGACCCCCGACGGCACGCCGACGACGGGAACGTCCTGTGCGATCGCGCGGGCGATGTCCGTCGCCGTCCCGTCACCTCCGGCGAAGACGATGAGGTCCGCGCCGTGGGCGGCGAACGACCGCGCCGCTGCGACGGTGTGTTCCCGCGTCGTGCGCGCGGGGGGCACGGGCATGTCGAGCACGGTGTGAGGGATGCCGGCATCCGCGAGCGCGTGGGCGCCCATCGGTCCGGGCGCCGCGACCAGTTCGAGCCCGGAGCCTCCGACGGCGGCCCGGTCGAGTGCCCGAACGAGTCGACGTGCCGCGTGGCCGGCCCGCACCGCCTCGTCGAAACGGTCCAGCGGAAGCTCATCGGTGCCGTGGAGCGCGCGCGTGCCGCCGAAACCCGCAATCGGGTTCAGCACCACGCCCACACGCACCGTCACGGCCCTACGCGTCGCGCAGTTCTTCGACGGCGCGGTCGAGACCGCGGCGGACGCCGGCGACCATGCGCTCGAGCTCGTCGGGCGTGGTGACGAACGGCGGTGAGAACGAGACGGTGTCGGCTGCGGGCAGCGCCCGCGTGATGACACCCTCCGCGAGGGCACCCCGCGTGACGACCCCCGCGAACGCGCCCTGCGCGGCGAAGGGGCGCAGCGGCTCGCGTGACTCGACGAACTCGACGGCGGCCATGAGTCCGCGCCCGCGGATCTCTCCGACGTGCGGGTGTTCGCCGAACGCATCGTGCAACAGCTCGTGCAGGAGCCGGCCGTTCTCCGCCACGCGGTCGACGAGCCCCTCGCGTTCGATGATGTCGAGATTCGTCATGGCAGCCGCTGCCGCGAGCGGGTGCGCCGAATAGGTGTAGCCGTGCCCGAAGCTGCCGTACTTCGCCGATCCCTCCAGGAGCACCTGCCACACCTTCTCACTCACGAGGACGGCCGAGAGGGGCACGTAAGCGGATGTGATGCCCTTCGCGACCGTCATGAGGTCGGGGCGCATGTCGACCGCGGTGCTGCCGAAGGGCACTCCGAGGCGGCCGAATCCGGTGACGACCTCGTCCGCGATGAGGAGCACGTCATGCTTGTCGAGGACCGCCTGGATCTTCGGGAAGTAGGTTTCGGGCGGCACGATGACACCGCCCGCAGCCATCACGGGTTCGGCGATCATGGCAGCGACCGTCCCGGGTCCCTCGTTGACGATGAATCGGTCGAGTTCGGTCGCCAGGGCCGTGGCGAACTCGTCGTCGGTCTGCCCCGGCTCGCGCTCCCACAGCCGGTGGGGCGGACGCACGTGGCGGATCATGGGCAGCGGCAGGTCGAATCCGTCGTGCAGGTTCTGGAGTCCGGTGAGACCGCCGGACAGCACGGTGACGCCGTGGTAGCCCCGGCGGCGCGCGATGATCTTCTTCTTCTGCGGACGACCGAGCACGTTGTTGTAGTACCAGACGAGCTTGGCCTGGGTGTCGTTCGCGTCCGATCCGGAGTTGCCGTAGAACACCTTGCTCATGGGCACGGGCGCCATCGAGATGAGCCGCTCCGAAAGACGGGCGGGCAGGTCGGTCCCCATCGACGAGAACGCATGGAAGTACGGCAGCTTCAGCGCCTGCTCGCGCAGGGCCTCGGCCATCTCGGGATGCGAGTACCCGACGTTGACGCACCACAGTCCCGCCATCGCGTCGAGATAGTCGCGCCCCGCGCGGTCGGTGACGGTGGAACCCTTCCCCGAGACGATCGTCATGTGGGGACCGTTCTGGGCGTGAGCCGCCAGGTTGGTCATCGGGTGGAAGAGGAAGTTCCGATCCAGCTCCTCGACGTGCATGTCGTACACCTTTGTTCGTTCGCAATACGCACTGATGGTCGCACTTCGCACATTACCCTCTATGCTGGACCTGGTTCAAACCCGATGCCGGGATCCGAGTCAGAAAGTTGAGGGCGACCCATGACGACCACCCGTTCCGAGCTGCTCGCGAGCGATCTCCTGCGCACTCAGCTCTATTACGACGGACAGTGGCGAGACGGGTCAACGGGTGACCGCCACCCCGTCACCGATCCCGCCACGGGCGAGGAGATCGCGCAGGTCGCGATCGCGACGGCGGAGGACGTCGAGGCCGCCGTCGAGGCTGCCGCGGTTGCGTTCAAGACCTGGTCGAAAGTGCCCGCTCCGCAGCGCTCGCGCATCCTGCGGCGCTGGTACGACCTCGTCGTCGAACGCGCGGACGACCTCGCCGAGATCCTCACCGCCGAGCAGGGCAAGCCCCTCGCCGAGGCGCGCGCCGAGGTCCTCTACGGCGCCGGCTTCATCGAGTGGTTCGCCGAAGAGGCCAAGCGGCTCTACGGCGAGGTCATCCCCACCAACAACCCCGATCGGCGCATGCTCACGACCCGCACCGCCGTCGGCGTCACCGCCGCGATCACGCCGTGGAACTTCCCCGCGGCGATGATCCTCCGCAAGGCGTCCCCGGCTCTCGCGGCCGGCTGCACGATGATCATCAAGCCCGCGAGCGAGACGCCGCTCACGGCCTTCGCCCTCGTCGCGCTCGCCGAAGAGGCCGGCATCCCCGCCGGCGTGCTCAGCGTCGTCAACGGTTCCGGCCCGGTCATCGGCGGCGTGCTCACGAGCCACGAGCTCGTGCGCACCATCAGCTTCACGGGGTCGACCGAGGTCGGCCGGATGCTGATGGCGCAGTCGGCCGGCACGATCAAGCGGCTCGCGCTGGAGCTCGGCGGCAACGCGCCGCTCATCGTCTTCGACGACGCCGATCTCGACAACGCGGTCAAGGGCGCCATGGACTCGAAGTTCCGCAATGCGGGCCAGACGTGCGTGTGCGCGAACCGCATCATCGTTCAGGAGGGCATCCACGACGCGTTCGTCGAGGCCCTTTCGCGCGAGGTCGCGAAGCTGCGCGTCGGGGACGGCCGCGAGCCCGGGACGACGCAGGGCCCGCTCATCTCGCGCTCGGCCGTCGAGAAGGTCGAGTCGCACATCGCGGACGCGACGGCCAAGGGCGCGCGCATCGTGTCCGGTGGCGGAGTGAGCGAGCTCGGGGGCACGTTCTTCGAGCCCACGCTCCTCGTGGGCGCGACCGCCGACATGCGCGTCGCGACCGAGGAGACCTTCGGCCCCCTCGCGCCGGTGTTCAAGTTCTCGACCGAGGAGGAGGCGATCGCGCTGGCGAACGACACCGAGTTCGGTCTCGCCGGCTACTTCTTCAGCCGCGACATCGGCCGCATCACCCGCGTCGCGGAGGCTCTCGAGGTGGGCGTCGTCGGCGTCAACACGGGCCTCATCTCCTACGAGGGGGCGCCGTTCGGCGGCGTGAAGCAGTCGGGCATCGGCCGCGAAGGCTCCCTCCACGGCATCGAGGAGTACACCGACCTGAAGTACATCTGCATCGAGGGCATCCTGTGACCGCGAGGGCGACGGTGGGCGTCTGAGGAGAGGACCGCCGGCGATGACCGACATCGACAGCGATCGCAGGTCTGGCGAGTTCATCCAGTCCCTCGACCGGGGACTGGCCGTCGTCCGGGCGTTCTCGAACGAGCGCGACCTGCTCTCGCTCGCGGACGTCGCCAAGGTGACCGGACTCAGTCGCGCGTCCGTGCGCCGTGCGCTGCTGACCCTCGAGACGCTCGGCTACGTGGGCAGCCGGCAGAACCGGTTCTACCTCCGTCCGCGCGTTCTGGACCTGGGCTACGCGTTCCTGTCCTCGTCGTCGAGCATCGACATCACGCAGGATCATCTGCGCCGCCTCTCGGCCCGCATCGGCGAGTCGGTCTCGGCATGCGAGTACGACGACGGAGATGTCGTCTACGTCGCGCGCGCCGCAGCGGAGACGATCATGCCGATCCGGCTGGGTATCGGCAGGCGGCTGCCGGCTTTCTGCACGTCGACGGGTCGGGTGCTCCTGTCGGAGTTCGACGACGATCGGCTCGACGCGTACTTCCAGGCCTACCCGCGCGAGAAGCTGTCCCCCGCGACGATCGTCGACGAGCAGGAGCTCCGCGACCGCATCGCCGAGGTGCGCGCACAGGGCTGGTCGCTGAACAACCAGGAAGTCGACCTCGGCGCGCGCTCCATCGCCGCACCCGTGGTCGGCGCCGACGGCCGCTACGTCAGCGCCGTCAACATCTCGGTGTCGACGTCGCGCGTATCGGTCGAGCAGCTCCGCGGCGACTACCTCCCGCAGCTCCTCGAGGCGACGGGCCTCATCAGCGCCGACCTCTCCCACCTCAGCCGCCGTCAGACCTGACGGCGCCCCGCCCCTCACCGCACGACAGAAGGAACCCGAGTGCCCCGTCTGACGCCACGCCTGTTCGAGCCCATCACGCTGAACGGGCTCACGATCCCCCACCGTCTCTGGGTCGCGCCCATGTGCATGTACTCGTCGGTCGACGGCATGCCCACCGACTGGCACCTGGTGCATCTCGGCTCGTTCGCCATCGGGCGGGCGGGCCTCATCATGACCGAGGCCGCCGCGGTCTCGCCCGAGGGTCGCATCAGCCCCGACGACGCCGGCATCTGGAACGATGAGCATGTCACCGCCTGGCGCAGGGTCGTCGACTTCGTGCACGGCATGGACAGCCTGATCGGCATCCAGCTCTCGCACGCGGGCCGTAAGGCGGCGACGTACCCGCCGACGCGCGGCCGCGGCTCGGTCCCGGTCGAAGAGGGAGGGTGGACCACGCTCGGCCCGTCCGACATCGCCTACGGTACGTTCACGACCCCGGCCGCGCTCGATCGTGCCGGCATTGCGAAGGTCGTCGCGGACTATGCCGCCGCCGCGGAGCGCGCCGTCGCCGCCGGCTTCGACCTCGTCGAGATCCACGCGGCGCACGGCTACCTGCTCGGTCAGTTCCTGTCGCCCACATCGAACCTGCGCACCGATGAGTACGGCGGCGACGCGGCCGGCCGTGACCGCCTGCTGCGCGAGGTGATCTCGGCCGTGCGGGAGCGCATTCCGACCGACATGCCGCTCGTCGTCCGGATCTCGGCCACCGAGTGGGTGCCGGGAGGAGTCACGGTCGACGACACGATCGCGACCCTTCAGCGGATCGAGGGGGTGGACCTCGTGAGCGTCTCATCCGGGGGCAACAGCCCCGACCAGCAGATCCCGGCGGGTCCCGGGTACCAGCAGCCGCTCTCCCGCGCGGTGCGCGCGGCCGTCGATGTGCCCGTCGGCGTCGCGGGGCTCATCACGACGCCCGAACAGGCCGAGGCCGCCCTCGGAGCGGGCGACGCCGACGTCGTCTACGTCGCCCGTCAGTTCCTGCGGGAGCCGACGTTCACGCTCCGCGCCGCAGCGGCGCTCGGCGGAGAGCTCGCGTGGGCGTGGCAGTACAACCGGGCCAAGTACATCGAGAGCATCCCCTGACACCGGCCGGGCGCGCGGGAATCAGTGACCGCGCGCCGGGTCCGACGCCGCGGTGGGTTCCGCACCCTCCTGGTGGGCGACGGTCATCCCCTCGCGCACGAAGGTGACGCACGTCCGTGTCTGCGGCACCCCGTCGACGACCATGACGCAGTCGAAGCACACGCCCATGCCGCAGTAATAGCCACGGGCATCCTTGTTCTCGGTGCGTCGCAGGCCCAGGCCGCGGTCGGCCATGACGGCCGCCGCGACGCTCTCGCCCTCGTACGCCTCCGCGGGGCGGCCGTCGATGACGATCTCGACGCGTCGTCCGCGCTCGAGGCCGTGCCCGGGCACCCTCCCCGCGCTCATGCCGTGCCGCTCTCCGACGGCAGCAGGCCCTCCTCCACCAGCACGGCCCGCATGGCAGCGAGGTCGCGGGGGTCGGTGATCGGAAGGCGCGGACGCCGCACGTGTCCGGCGGGCTGACCGAGCATGTGCATGAGCGCCTTCAACTGGGCCTGATACGACCCGTAGATGCCCGCCCAGCCCCCTGGCAGCCACAGCTTCGGAAAGAGCCGGTCCGCCTTCTCCGCGTACTCCTGCATCGGCGCGACGTCGCCGGCCCAGTGGTTCTCCCAGAATGCGGGGTCGGGGCGTCCGTGGAGCGATCCTCCGCCGACGAAACCGTCCCCGCCCTCGGTGCGCAACACCTCGACGCCTCGAGTGGACATGTAGGGCCCGAAGACACGCACGCGATCGCGCACGCGCCGCGACGTCTCGAAGAACTGATCGGCGTCCGGGGTGCTGTCTTTGATCGCGACGACGGCCTTCACGTCGGCGAGCCGATCGGCCAGGTCGCTGTCGATGTCGATGCCCGTGCCGTGCGGCCAGTTGTACACGACGAGGGGTCCCGCGATGCGCTCGCCGATGTCCTCGTACCAGGCGACGACCTCGTCGGGGAACAGCTTGATGTACGGCGGCGCCGAGGCGAGGACGCCGTCCGCACCGGCGCCGAGGGCGTGCGCGGCCAGCACCTCGACGTTCTCGGCGGTGTTGGAGGTGCATCCCACGAGCACGCGCAGACGGCCGGCTGCGGCGGCTACGGCGGTCTCGGCGACGGCGTGACGCTCATCCACGCTCTGCGAGAACCACTCCCCGCATGTGCCGTTGACGACCACACCGTGCATTCCGCGCTCGACGTACTGTTCGATCAGGGCGTGCAGCGTGTCGGTGTCCAGCGCCCCGCTCTCGGTGAAGGGCGTCACCACCGCGGGGAAGTAGCCGGCCCAGTCGACGTCGTTGCGATCCATCAGTCAGTGCTCCTGTTCGTCTGTCGTTCGTTGAAGTTCAGGCCCGGGCGCGGTCGACCGTGCGGTCGATCGAGAAGCGCTCGTCGAAGGGCGAGGCCGCCGCCGGCGCCACGATCATCTCGGCGATCTGCCGAGCGTAGATGGGCGAGAAGGTGAATCCGGTCGACGCGACGCACGCGTAGTACCCGGGCACCCGGACCGACTCCCCGACGATGGGCGAGTAGTCGTCGGTGAAGGCGATGATGCCCGACCACGTGCGCAGAACCCGCACGTCCTCCAGCTGCGGGACGACATCGAGGGCGACACGCAGGTTGCCGGCGGCGCTGCGCCACGTCGTGGGGTATCGCCGCGGGTATCCCATCATCGGCGTCGGCCAGCCGCCGCCGATGATGAACGAGCCGTGGTGGGTCTGTTTGAGGGTCAGTCGACGACCGATGTGCTGCACCATCGATGGCAGGAGCTCGGCCCGCGCCTCGGTCACATTGACATGGAGGCCCTCCCGGCGGATCGGGAAGCGGAGCCCCACCATGGCGCCGAGCTCGCCCGCCCACCCGCCGCCGCAGTTCACCACCCGTCGAGCGCGGATCGTGCCCGCGCTGGTACGGACGGTGAAGCGATGCGCACCAGCGGCATCGTCGACATCGATCGCGAAGACCTCCACGCCCGTCCGCACGCGCGCGCCGTGCTCGATCGCGCGACGGGCGTAGAGCGGCGCGACGACGAGCGGATTGGCGTGCCCCTCGAGGTCGCAGTACGTCGCCCCGATCACTCGATCGGAGAAGTACGGCGCGCGCTCGCGGAGCCGTCCTCCGGTCAGCACCTCGGTGTGGATCCCCGCTTCCTCTTCGAGCACATGCTTCTCGTGCAGCAGGCTGAGCTGCTCGTCCGTCTCGGCGACCATCCAGCCTCCGGTCTGGTGCAGCCCGATGTCCGCGCCGAGCTCGGCGCTCAGCTTCTTCCACAGCCCGTAGGCCTCGACGCTCGCGCGCGCGTCACCGAGGAGCCGCGAACGATCGGCGTCGGTCCCCTTGCCCGAGAGCTGGTGGATCGCGAGCTGGAAATGGAAGCTGCCGGCGTTCGTTCCCGATGCCTCCCGGTTGAGCTCCCCGCGTTCGACGAGCTCGACCTCGACGCCTTCCTTAGCGAGGTAGTAGGCGACCGCCGCGCCGGCGATGCCGCCGCCGATGACGAGGACGTCCGTGTCGGCGACGACGGCGCCGGCGCGTCCGGGCAGGTCGGACGGCCTGAGGTCCGTTCTCTCGGGTTCGATCGGGTCGTCCTCCTTCGCCGCGAAGAGCCCGGGGTCGGCGACGTTCGCGTCGGCGACGGCGCCGATCGGCACCGGGCGCAGCGGCATGCGTGGTGTGGCGGGAGCGACGTCTCCGACATCCACACCCCGCTCCTCGGCGATCATCGCGGCGATGTGGCGTCCGCACATCCGGCCCTGACACGGACCCATGCCCGCGCGGGTGAGGGCCTTCACGGCGCTGACTTCGGGAGCGGTCTGTACGGCGACGCGCACCTCGGCTTCGGAGACTCCCTCGCAGCGGCACACGATCGTCGTGGGCTCGGCGAGCCCGAACACCCCGGCGCCCACCCCGTACATGCGCTGCGTCGCGCGCGTGAGGGCTCGCCGCCGCGCGAGGCGACGCAGGAGCGGACGAGCCGCCGCGACGACGGCGTCGTCGGCGGAGACCCCTGCGTCGAGCGCGACGGCCAGCGCGGCGATGCGGCCCTCGTCCGCCGCGACGGCCGAGCCTTCGACGCCCGCACCGTCGCCCGCCGCGTACACCCCCGCGACCTCCGTGCGGCACCACTCGTCCTTGCGCACGACGGGTCCGCCGAGGTCCTCGCTCGTGTCGAAACCGCAGCCGACGAGGCGCAGCAGCTCGGAAGCGGGGGTGAACCCGTAGCCGACGCACAGCACGTCGGCGGCGACCGTCTCCTCGGAGCCGGGGATCACCCGCCATTGCGTATCGACGCGTGCGTGCACGACACGCTCGACCCGGCCGTCGCCTTCGGCGCGCACGACGATGCGACGGTAGCGCAACGGGATGCGGTGGGCGAGGAGCGCGGACTGGTACTTGGCGGCATCCATGAGCAGACCCACATTGCCCGGCGCGGCGGCCGCGATCCGGGCGAGGTCGCCGGGGCCGGGCGGCGGGCCCGCTTCGAGTGCCGTGACGATGTTCGCCCCGAAGCCCGCCAGCTGCGCCGGGAAGGCCAGGGCCACGGGGCCGGAGCCGGCGAAGACGATGCGCTCGCCGGGGACGAACGCCTGCGTCTTCGCGAGGGTCTGCAGACCGCCGGCGGTGATGACCCCGGGGAGAGTCCAGCCGGGGAAGACGACGGGTCTGTCGTGTGCGCCGGCGGCGACGACGACGCGCCGGGCGCGGACGGACGAGACCGGCTCGCCGTCGGTCTGCACCATGGCGATCCACCCGCCCGCGTCCGGCTCGACGTCGACGACGCTGGTGCGCAGCCGCACGACCGCTCGACTGGCCGTGACCTCGTCGATCAGCGCGCGGCCGGCGAGGTACTGCGCACCCATCCGCCGGGCGTCCGTCACCCGCATCCCCGGGCCGGGCTGCTTGTACACCTGGCCGCCGAGAGTGGGGCGTTCGTCGATGAGCACGGTATCCAGTCCCGCATCGGCCGCGGTCGACGCCGCGGCCATGCCCGCAGGCCCACCGCCGACGATCAGGACGTCGTACACGTGCTCATCGACGGTCATGGATCAGCAGCCCTCCGGCATCGCCGGCAGCTCGGGAGCCATCCACTTCGTGTACAGCTCCTCGAGGGTGCCGTCGCTCTGCACCGAGCACAGGAACGCATCGAGCTGCTCGACGAGCGCGGCGTTGTCCTTCTGCACGCCCCACGCGCCGTAGTACAGGCTCAACGGCTCGCTGAGGTCGAGCGGCGCCAGCTGCCCCGGGTTGGAGCGGTCGAACTCCGCGAGGATGTAGTCCTCGACGACGACGGCATCCGCGCGTCCTGTCGCGACCTCGAGCAGCGCGGCGTTCTGGTCGGGGAACCCGGCGACCGTCGCGTTGGGGAATGTGTCCTTCACGAGCTGCTCGCCCGTCGAACCCTGCAGTGCGGTGATGACGACGCCCTCCTGGTCGTAGTCCTCGATGCTCGAGCCCAGCTCGGATCCGGGTGCGACGCCGAGGATCGTGGCGTACGGCACGTAGCCGCGGCTGAAGTCGATGACCTCCTTGCGCTCATCCGTCGCCCCGAGACCGACCGAGACCATGTCGAACTGTCGGGACTGCAGACCGGGGATGAGCCCGTTGAAGTCGAGGTTCTGGATGTCGAGCTCGACGCCCATCTCCTCGGCGAGCAGGTTGAGAAGGTCGACGTCGTACCCCGAAGGGGTGTCGCCGTCGAGGAACATCTGGGGCTTGTACTGGAGGTTCATGCCGACCACGAGCGTGCCGGGGGTCATGAGCCCGCTGTCGGCCGCCGCGTCCTCGGACTCCTCGGGGGCGGCGGCTCCACTGCCGCCGCTGCTGCAGGCCGACAGCACCAGCGCTGCGGCCGCGGCTGCGGCGACGAGAGGCACCCGCAGTGCCTTCATGCTGATTCGTGCGTTCACGGTGTTCTCCATTCGATGTGACTTCGGGATTGCGGAGGTGATGCCGGAGGGGGAAAAGCGATGGCGGGATGCCGTCACTTGGGCGTGTAGAGGGTGCCGGTCGCGGGGGTGACCGCCTTGATGCGCCCCGCAAGGGCGTCGACCGTTCGGCGCTGACGCGCACGCAGGGTGCGACCGACGATCCCGAGCGGAGGCCGGACGTACGCGCCCTCGATGAGCCGGAAGACGAGGTCGATCGCGAACGCGGCGAGCACGTAGATGATCGCGGCCGCGGTGTAGAGGACGAACGGCTGGAACGTCGTCGCGACGAGGTTCTGGGTGACGCGGACCACTTCGAGCAGGCCGATGACGGTGAAGGTCGAGGTGTCCTTGACCATGCCGATGAACATGCTGCCGATGTTGGGGAGCGCGATCTTGATCGCCTGCGGCAGGGTGACCGAGAAGAAGATCTGCGACGACCGCATGCCCAGGGCCCAGCCCGCCTCGGTGTGACCGGCGGGCACGGCCTGAAGCGCCGAGCGGAAGATCTCCGCGAAGAAGGCGCTGTACAGAAGCGAGAGCGCGATGACGCCGGCCTGGAAGACGGTGAACCGCACCCCGAGCAGCAGGGCGAGACCGAAGTACACCCAGATGACGCTCACGAGGGCGGGGACGCCGCGGAAGATGTTGATGTAGGCCGACGCGAGCCAGTTGACGGGCTTGGGCGCCGAGCGCAGCACGGCGAGGAGGAGCCCGAAGACGAGCGAGATCGCCAGGCCCACGATGGCGACCGAGAAGGCCGTCCACAGGCCGGAGAGGAGCGCATCGCGGTTGTCCCAGATGAGACTCCAGTCGTAGTCGAGGATCGACATCACATCACCGCCCGCAGGAATTCGCGCGCACGGTCGCTCGTGCAGTTGTCGTAGAACCCGCGCGGACCCGATTCGACGATGCGCCCGTCCTCCATGAAGACGTTGAGATCGCCGACCTCCTTCGCGAAGCCGAGCTCGTGCGTGACGACGACCATGGTCATCCCGGTCTCGGCCACCTCGCGCATTGTCTTGAGCACCTCGCCGACCAGCTCGGGATCGAGTGCGGAGGTGGGCTCGTCGAAGAGCATCACCTCGGGGTCGAGGGCCAGCGCGCGAGCGATGGCCACGCGCTGCTGCTGACCGCCGCTCAGCTCTGCCGGATAGTTCGCCGCCCGGTCGATCAGCCCGACGCGTCGGAGGGTGATGGCGGCCTTCTCGCGTGCCTTCTGCCTGCTCATGCGCTGCACCTTGCGCAGCGGGAGCGCCACGTTGTCGAGCGCGCACAGGTGCGGGAAGAGGTTGAACTGCTGGAAGACCATCCCCACGCGCCGGCGCAGCTCGAGGCGACCCCCGCGCTTGACCCCGGATTCGCCCGGAAGCCCCGGCCCGAACTCGACACCGTCGACCTTGAGCGACCCGGAGTCGGGCTCGGCCAAGAGGTTGATGCTGCGCAGCACCGTGGACTTGCCGGAGCCGGAGGGACCGAACAGCACGACGTGCTGACCGCGCTCGATCGTGAGGTCGATGTCGAAGAGCACTTGCGTCTTGCCGTAGGTCTTGTTGATGCCGCGCAGCGCGATGAGCGGCTGACCGAGCGTCCCCGCGGACGCGGCGCCGTCGGCGGCGAGCGTATGCCGGGTCACGCGCGCACCTCGGTGACGCTGACGTACAGGCCGTCCGGGTCGCGGAAGTAGGCGTACCGCCAGGTGCGCCCGCCCTCCATCCGGATCTCGTGCGGCTCGCCCACGAGGTCCACGCCGATCGAATCGAGATACGCGATCGCGAGGTCGAGGTTCCGCGCGCCGATCGAGAACTCGAAGGTGCCGAGGTGCCCCCATTCCCCGCGCATGTCCGGCCCGGCCGGTGTCTGCTCGACGGGCTCGAGCGACCCGCCGTGCGGGCTCATCAGCAGCATCATCCGCTGGCTCGGCGGCTGGCGGCCGACGTCGAGGAACCACTGGTTCATCGGCTCGTTCACGCCCGCCATGTCGAAGAGCTTCGCGGTGAACCCCAGGGAGCGGTAGAACGCCTCGGTGCGGTCGGAGCTGCCGACCCCGAACGCGACGTGGTTGACGCCTTGCGGACCGTCGGGGTAGGGCCACCCCGACTCCAGCGAGCGCCATTCGATGAACTCGATCTTGGCGCCGTCGGGGTCCTCGACATAGGAGAGGCCGCAGTGGGTGTCGTAGGGCTCGAGGATCTGGTCGTTCGGCTCCATGAGCACCGTGTGGCCGTCGGCGACGAGACGCTCGTGGAAGTCCTCGTAGGACTGCACGTGGATGCAGACCTCGCAGATGCCGGGCTCCCCGTAGGCGAAGCCCTCGGGAAGCGGCGGCTGCGGCCGGTTCGTGATCTGGACGAGCTTGATCCCGGAGCGTCCCAGCACGGTCGGATGCGCGCTGCGCAGGTACACGACGCGCGCTTCGGTCGCCTCGTGCCCGGTCAGCGCCTCGATCCCGCCCAGGGGGCCGGTGTAGTCGAAGGCGACGTCGACGAAGCCCAGGTCGCCGTAGAACCGCAGAGATGCGTCCATGTCGGAGACGCCGATGCCGATGTGGTCGAGCCCCAGGAGGGTTCCGAACCGGTAGTCAGGTGCGTTCATGTGTGGGGTCCTCGCGTAGTCGCGGTTGCGTGATGCGGGTCACGCGCGGACGACCGTGGTCGTTGGAGTGATGTTTGCATAACGCACACTTGTCCGCAATACGCACAATTGCGTTCGTATTGCGATGATCCGTTCGCATACCGTACATTACTGTCAGTCCGATCAGGAGGATGGTCTTTTGACGCACGTGGATCCGCAGGGCGCCGACACGTCGGCGACAGCGCCCTCATCGCGCCCGCTCGCGGGTCGGCGCTTTCTGGTCACGGGCGGGGCACGGGGACTCGGCGCCGCCATCGTCGAAGCGCTGGCCGCGCAGGGGGCGCGAGGGGCGATCATCGACCTCCATCCGCCGGCGTCACCCGCTCCGTGGCCGACCGTGAGCGCCGACGTGACCGATGAGCAGGCGATGGATGCCGCGGTGAGCACTCTGACGAACGACGACGTCCCGTTCGACGGACTCATCGCCGCCGCCGGCGTCGTACCGTCCTGGCACTCCCCCGAGACCGTCGATCTCGATGACTTCGACCGGACGATGTCGGTGAACGTGCGCGGCGTGGTGGCGGCTATCAGGAGTGTCGCCCCCGCCATGCCCGACGGCGGCACGATCGTCGTGATCGGCTCGCTGAACTCGTGGAAAGCCGATCCGCACCTCCTCTCCTATGTGGCGAGCAAGCACGCTCTACTCGGCGTCGTGCGCTCGTCGGCGCTGGCGCTCGGCCGTCGGGGCATCCGCGTGAACGCCGTCGCTCCGGGACCGGTCGAGACCGAAGCGCTGCTGGGGCGGATCGACAGCCGCGCAGCCCTCACCGGCCTCGACCGGGAGTCCGCGCTCGCGCGAGCCGCCGAGGCCACCGCACTCGGGCGGCTGGCCACGGCTCAGGATGTGGCCGAGGCGGCGCTCTTCCTCTCGTCTCCGGCTTCGAAAGCGATCACCGGCCACCTTCTGCCCGTCGACGGCGGAATGCTCTGAAGGAGACCACCATGGCGGCACTCGAAGGGCGCACAGCTCTCATCACAGGCGTCTCAGGCGCGATCGGCGGAGAACTGGCCCGCGTCTTCGGCCGCGAGGGCGCGAAGGTGATCGGCACGTATCGGAGCCGACGCGAGGCGGCCGAGGCGGCCCTGGCGGGCATCCCCGGGGAACGCCGGACGCTCCTGCAGGCGGGGTTCGGCGGCGGCGACAGCGCTCGTGACCTGTGGACACGCGCTCTCGAGCAGGGTGACGTCGACACCGTCGTCGTGAACGCCGCCGCCATGGCGTCGACGCCGCTCGTCGGCGACGACGCCGAATGGGATGCCGGCTGGCAGCGTTCTCTGCAGGTGAACGTCATCGCCGCGTCAACGCTCATGAGAGAGGCGGCGAGCGCGTTCGCCGAGCGTCAGCGCGGTTCCATCATCGCGGTCTCGAGCTGGGCGGCGGAGCAGGGCAGCCGCATCCCCGACCTGGGCGGGTACGCGGCCTCCAAGGCCGCGCTGCGCAACTTCGCCCAGACCCTCGCCCGCGCCTACGCGCGATCGGGGGTCCGCGTGTACACGATCGCTCCGGGCGTCGTCGACGGCGGCATGGGCACGGCCGACCTCGATCCGGATGAGGTGCGCGCCGTTGCGGAAGGACTCGCGATGGGTCAGCACGTCGCCGTTTCGGAGATCGCCGAGCTCGCCGCGTTCCTCGCATCCGATCGCTGTCCGAGTCTGACCGGATCGACGATCGACCTCAACGGGGCCTCCTACATCCGGTGATTCCGCGCGGATCACCGGCACCCGCCCCCGGGCATTCACCTTCAGAGCCACCAGAACACCTGATCGGACGCGTTACATGACTTCACCCCCTCCGCTCGGAACGAGCCCCGCTCCGCATGCCACCGAAACGGTCGCGGTGATCGGCGCGGGCAGCATCGGGATCGCGTGGGCCGTCGTCTTCGCCTCAGCGGGCGTGCACGTGCAGATGACCGAGACGCATGAGGGCGTGCGCGAGAGTGCGCTCGACGAGGTCGAGGCGATGCTGACCGAGCTCTCGGATGCGGGACTCCTCGCCGACCCCGTCGACGTGCTGCGCGCGCGCGTCACGATGTGCGCGACGCTCGAGGCCGCCCTCGCGGGCGCGGACTTCGTGCAGGAATGCGTCATCGAGGACGTCGACGTCAAGCGGGCGCTCTTCGCCGAGCTCGATCGGCTGACCGACCGCCGCGTCGTTCTGGCGAGCTCGACATCGACCATCATCGCCTCTCAATTCGCCGAAGACCTCCCGGGGCGCGAGCGCTGCCTCGTCGTGCATCCCGCGAACCCCCCGTACTTCCTGCGGGTCGCCGAGGTCGTGCCCGCCCCCTTCACGTCGGCCGACGCTGTGGCGGCCGCGACGGACCTGCTCACCAGGATCGATCTCACACCCGTCGTCCTCCACCGCGAGATCGAGGGCTTCGCGTTCAACCGCCTCCAGGGGGCCATGCTGCGCGAGGCCTACTGCCTCGTGCGCGACGGCGTCATCTCCCCCGGAGACGTCGACACGCTCGTCCGCAAGGGGCTGGGCCTGCGCTGGTCGGTCATCGGCCCCTTCACGACGAGTGAGCTCAACACCCGGGGCGGGCTGCGGCGCCATGCCGAGGTCCTCGGGCCGGTGTACGCGCGGATCGGGGTGGAGAGGGGCACCGACGACCCCTGGACGCCCGAGACGATCGAGCACGTCGCCCATCAGATCGAGCAGCGTCTGCCGCATCCGACGTGGGAGGAGAACGTCCGGGAGCGGGACCTCGCGATGATCCGCCTCGCGTCGCTCCTGCGCCACTTCGACAATCCGCTCGCCACTCCCGCACCCGCTGTCACCTCGCCTTTGTAAAGCAGAGGCGTCCACCAACCTGGCAGAGGAACGTTCCGCGCCCGATAGGCTGTGGCTTGTGAGCGAATCAGCGGATGCCGGGATCCAGGTCGCAGCCTGGTCGATGCTGGGAACCCCCGCGGCGGCCTCTCTCATGGCGCGCATCGGCGCCGATCTGCTGGTGCTCGACGCGCAGCATGGTCTCTACGACGACGCGGGACTGATCGCCGCGATCCCCGCGGCATCGGCCGTCCCGGTTCACGTGCGCGTACCCGAGAACAACGCCGCCCTCATCGGTCGCGCCCTCGACGCCGGCGCGACGGGCATCATCGTGCCGATGGTGCAGAACGTCGCGGAGGCCATCGCCGCCGCCGCCGCCGCACGCTACCCACCGCTGGGCGAGCGCTCGTGGGGTCCCCTCGCGGCCTACCGAGGTGAATCGACGACGCCCCCCGACGAGGCGAACGAGAGCGTGTCGTGCGCGGTCATGGTCGAGACCTCGCGCGCGCTGGCCGATGTCGACGCCATCGCGTCCGCTCCGGGAGTCGACATGGTGTTCGTCGGACCGTTCGACCTCGCGATCGCCCTCGGCAGGTCCGTGCCCGATCTCCTCGCCGACCACTCGCCCGGGAACCCGCTGGACGCGGTCGTGGCGGCGTGTCGCCGGGCGGGCACGCGCGCGGGCGCTTTCGCGGGAAGCCTCGAGGCCGCGCGCGCACTCTCGGAGCGCGGCTTCACCACGCTGGCCGTGGCGGTCGACACCCAGCTGATCTCGGCGGCGGGCACCACGCTCGTCGACGCCGCGCGCGGCATCCGGACGTCTGGCCGGCCCGCATGAGCTCGCTCGTCCGCGACATCGCCGACGAGTACATGCATGCTCTCGCGGTGCGTGAGCCCTCCGCCGCGCTCGCCCTCGGCCGTCCGAGCCCCGCGCGCGCACTCGCGGACCTCTCGCCCGAGTGGCTCGAAGAGCGGTACGCCCTGCAGGGCGGCGTGCTCGATCGCCTCGCGGCCCTCCCCGCCGACGCGCCGGACGCAGTCCTGCGCGCGGCCCTCGCCGAGCGACTCGCCGGGGACCGCGCCCTGTTCGACACCGGTTTCACGATGCGGCTGGTGGCCGGGCTCGCGACCCCCGTGCACCTCGTCCTCGGAAGCATCGAAGGTCTCGCGATCGGCGACGACGCCGCCGGGCGGGCCGTCCTCGAGCGGCTCGAGGCCGGACCGGCGGCCGTGCGCGAATACATGCGGTCGCTCGCGCGGGCGCGCGACCTCGGCAGAGCCGGCCGGTTCACGGGTACGGGCGTCGCATCCGCGCGCCAGATCCGGATCCTCGCCGATCAGGTGGCGGGCTGGGTGCGCAGCGACTACTTCGCCGGGATCGAGCGCGCAGTCGATCTGTCCCCGGCAGTCGCGGCACGTGCGGACGCCGCAGCGGCCGCCATGACGGCGGCGCTGTCCGAGCTCGTCGGGTTCCTCCGCGACGAGCTCCTGGCCGACGCCGCCGAGGACGACGCCATGGGCGAGGCCGTCTACGCGACGATGGCCGCGAGCATGCTCGGCTCGCCGATCGACCTCGATGAGGTCTACGGGTTCGGCTGGAGCGAGCTCGAGCGGCTCGTCGCCCTCTCACGCGAACTGGCCGAACAGCTCGGCGGATCGGGGGGCGACCCCGTCCGGTCGGCCGCCGCTCTCCTCGACGCCGACCCGCGCTACCGGCTCGAGGGCATCGAAGCGATCGTGACGTGGCTGCGCAGGCGGGTCGCCGAGAGCGTCGACGTGCTGGGGGCCGAGGCGTTCGACCTGCCGCCGACGATCGACGATGTCGAGTGCGTCGTCTCGCAGGCGTCGGCGGGCGTCGTGTACTACACGCCCGCGCCGCCCGACGGCACGGTCCCGAGCCGCATCGTGTGGACGGTCCCGAGCGGCCTGCCCGTCGCCGCGACGTGGCAGGAGGTCACGAGCGTCCACCACGAAGGGCTCCCGGGCCACCACCTCGAGCACACGGTCAATCGCGCGAACGCCGACCTGCACCCGTGGCAGCGGTACCTGTGCGAGGTCCACGGCTTCGCCGAGGGGTGGGCGCATTACGCCGAGGCCCTGTCCGACGAGCTCGGCCTCATCCGCGATCCCGCCGAGCGTCTCGGCATGGTCCTCGGCCAGATCTGGAGGTCCGTGCGCATCGTCGCCGACATCGGCATGCACACCGGACGACCGATACCGCCGACGACGCTCACCGCCGAGACCTCGTGGACGCCCGCGCTCGCCCGCACCTTCCTCGAGGACTACGCCATGGTCGAGCCCGACCTCGCGCGCTTCGAAGTCGACCGCTATCTGGGCTACCCCGGGCAGGCCCTCGCGTTCAAGGTCGGCGCCAAGCTGTGGTCGGAGGCGCGGGAAGCGTGGCGCGCGCGCCGCGGCCCGGATGCGCGACTGGCGGACTTCCACCGCGAGGCGCTCGCGCTCGGGCCGATGGGCCTCGCGCCGCTGCGCGCACTCCTCCTCGCCGACTGACCGCGCACGGCCCGACGCCGATCCGTCAGCGACCGTCGACCGGGACCGTCGCGACGACGCCGTGGACGATGAGGCGGATGTGATCGCCGACGCGACGCTCGCCCGCATCCGTCGTCTCGACGACCGTGCCGTCCGTCAGCTCGACCCGTACCGCCCGGTCTGCGCCGCGGAAGGACGTGCGCACGACCCGACCCGCGACCCCGGCATCCCCTTCGGCGATGCGGACCGATTCGGGTCTCAGCACGGCGAGCCGCTCACCGGGGGGCGTGTCCATGTCGACGCAGAGATCGCCGAATGCGCTTCGCGCCTCCCCCGGCCCGGTCATCTTCGCCGGGATGAGTGTCGAGCGCCCCACGAACGACGCCGTGAAGCGGTCGACCGGATGCCGGTACACCTCCTCGGGTGTCCCGTGCTGGTGGATGCGGCCCCGGTTCATGACGACGATGCGATCGGCGATGGCCAGCGCCTCAGCCTGGTCGTGCGTCACGAGCAGCGCCGACGTGCCGGTGCGCGCGATCGCGCGCAGCATCTCGTCGCGCACCTGCTCGCGCAGGGATGCGTCCAGATGCGCGAAGGGCTCGTCCAGCAGCACCAGCGACGGCCGGGGGGCGAGCGTGCGCGCGAGGGCGGCGCGCTGCTGCTCACCGCCGCTGACCTCGTGCGGCATCCGTCGGGCCAGGTGGGCGATGCCCAGCAGCTCGAGCATCTGCCCGGCATCCCTGTTCTTCGCCGGTCCGCGCAGGCCGTACGCGACGTTGGCGCCGATGTCGAGGTGCGGAAACAGGACGCTGTCCTGGAAGACGAGCCCCACGCCGCGGGCTTCCGGCGCGACGGCATGCCTCCCGCCGCTGACGCGGACCCCGTCGATGTCGATCGTGCCCTCGCCCGTGTCGAGACCCGCGATGAGCCGGAGCGTGGTGGTCTTGCCGCAGCCCGACGGACCGAGGAGCGCGACGAGAGCCCCCCGCGGCACCGCGATGTCGGCGTGGTCGACCGCGACCACCGCGCCGTAGCGGTATCCCAGACCGCGCGCGTCCAGAGCGAGATCCGTCATGTCGCCCCCGGTCCGTGCACCGTCGCGCGCGCGTGCAGCCAGAGCAGCGGGACGCTGATCGCCACCATGAGCAGCGCGGAGATGCTCGCCGTCGTGTACTGCCCCTCCACCATCGCCCCCCAGAGTCTCACAGCGAGCGTCTCCGCCCCCGTCGGCCGCAGCAGGAGCGTCGCCGGCAGTTCATGGAAGGTCGCGAAGAACACCAGCACGGCGCCGGTGAGCGCCGCGGGACGCACCAGCGGCAGGACGACCAGGGCCAGCGTCGCAGCATCCGATCGGCCGAGCGCACGGGACGCGTCGAGAAGCCGGTCGTCGATGCGCCGGAGCGCGACGCTGAGCGGAGCGATCGCCAGGGGCAGGAACAGGACGGCGTAGGCCAGGACCAGCGTCGTCGTGGACTGGTACAGCGTGGCGGGACCCAGGAGTGAGAGCACGAGGATCGCGAGCCCGACCGCCAGGTGCGGCAGCGAGTGGGTGATCCACGGCACCGCCTCGACGACGCGTCCGAGCAGCCGGCGACGGCGCGCCGCGAGGGCGATGGGCAGGGCGAGGAGTGTCGTCACCACGCTCGCGTACAGGCCGTACAGCACGGCGTTCCCCGCTTCGGCCAGCACCGGCCCCGGCTGCGCGCCCGCGGCGATGCCGCGCACCGTCCAGGCCACGAGCGTCGAGATGGGCAGGATGCTGGAGAACAGCACCACGAGCGTGAGGAGGGCCGTTCCGGCGGTTCGGGAGGCGACGCTCCCACGACGGGACACCGCAGGTCGCGCATTCGGCGCAGCAGCCGGCTCGCGTCCTCGCAGCACGACCTGCCCCACGATGAAGACCGCGGCCACGAGGACGAGGACCGAGCACAGCGCGAACGCGGGCGCGAGGTCGGCCCGGCCGCGGAACTGCGCGTACACGGCGCGGGTGAAGGTGTCGTACCGAAGCATCGACACCGCGCCGAAGTCCGAGATCACATACAGCGCCAGGATGCACGCGGCCAGCGCGAGCGTGCCGCGCAGATGCGGCAGGACGACGCGCGCGAACACCCGCGTCGAGGTGTCGCCGAGCAGGCGCGCGCTCTCCTCCAGCGCCGGATCGAGGCGGGACAGCGCGGCCGACACGAGGGTGTGCACGATCGGGATCCCGACGATCGTGAGGCACGCGGTCGCGGCCCACAGCCCGGCAGCCGGCGGGAGCCGGTCGACGCCGAAGGGCCCGAGCCACCGCGTCAGCGTGCCGTCGCCGCCGAGCATGCCCGACAGGGCTACCGCGATGACGTACGCGGGGAGCACGAGGGGCACCATCACGAGGGTCGACCACATGCGGCCGGCGCGCAGCGCGGAACGCTGCGTCACCACCGCGGTGGCGGTGCCGATCACGATCGAGAAGGCGACGACGAGCCCGGCGAGGAGGAGCGTGTTGCCGAGGAGTTCGACGAGCCGTTCGGGGCCCACCGTCTGCGCGTCGCGCCCGAGCACGCCCTGCACCGCGAGCACGACCAGCGGCGGTGCGCTCAGGAGGACGACGACGAGGACGGCGAGGACCGCCGCCGCGCGCTGGGCCGGTTCTGCCACGGCTCGCCTAGATGAGACCGGATCGGGCGATCAGGTCGGCGGCGATGTCGAGGTTGCCCGCGACCTCGCCGAGCCTCATGTCGCCGATGAGCTCGCCGTCCAGCGGGCGCTCCCCCGCGGGCGTGCCCACGCCGGTTCGCATCGGGTACTCTCCGACGGCCTCGAGGAAGTGCTGCTGGGACGCGTCGGAGAGCAGGAAGCGGACGAAGTCGAGCGCGACGGCGGGGTGGTCAGCCGAGGCGAGCGTGCCGATGGTCGTCGGCACGAGCACGTCGCCGGCATCCCCCGCCTCGAACGAGTGGTTGCGCACCGGGAAACCCGGGTCCTCCACCAGAAGCCGGTGCACGTAGTAGTGATTGACGAGCCCGACCTCGAGATCGCCCGCTGCGATCGCGCGCAGCTGCTCCTCGTTTCCGTCGAAGACCTGCGGATCGTTGGCCGCCATGTCCTCGAGCCAGGCGAGGGTCGGGCCCTCTCCGTGCATCGCGACGAGGGCGGCGACGAAGGAGACGAAGGAGCTGTGCGTGGGCGCGAGACCGACCTTCCCGGCCCACTCCGATCCGGTGAGCTCGAACACCGAGGACGGCAGTCGCGCCTCGGGGGTCTGCGCGGGATCGTAGGCGAGCACGCGCCGGCGCGCGGTCACGCCGACCCAGTCGTCCTCTCGCCCGGCGACCGCCTCCGGCACGAGGTCGAGGACGTCCGCGGGCAGGGCACTCAGGAGCCCCGCCTCCGACACGGCGCCCATGTAGGCGGGGTCCTGGGCGAAGAACACGTCGGCGGGCGAGGCCTCCCCCTCCTGGAGGATCGTCGTGGCGAGCTCGCCCGTGCTCCCGTAGCGGGCTTCGACGACGAGGCCGGTGTCTCGCTCGAAGCGCTCGACGAGCGGGCGCACGTGATCCTCGTTGCGTCCGACGTAGACCACGAGGTCGGCCGAACCGTCCCCGCCCGCACCCGGCTCCGAGGCGCCGCCGTCGGACGATCCCGTCGCGCACCCCGTGAGCGCGAGGACGGCGACGAGCGCGAGGGCGACGAGACGGCGGGGATGCATGGGTGCGGCGGTGCTCCTATTCTGCGGGCGCGACGAGGGGGATGCCGGGATCGGCCCGGAGTGCGGCATCCAGTTCGGGGATCGACGTCTTCTTCAGGTCATCGAGCCGCGCGAGCGCGGCGTCCGCCTCGGCCTCGAATCGGTCGAGGACCTCGTAGACCCCCGGCACGGGCCGCGTGTCGGAGAGCTCGACGACGATCTCGGGCAGGAGCACGATCTTCTGCTCGAGCCCCGCCGCCATCTTGAGCGCGTCGTTGTGGTCCTTCATGTCGGGGTTGGTCAGTACACGGCGGAGCGCGTCGATCTCGCCGGCCGTCGAGCCGATCCGCTCGGCGAACGGACGCCCGTCGAGGCGTGCGCGCAGGCCCTCGAGAGCGTCGAAGGCGGAGGCCGACCACCCGATGCCGTCGGCCACCCGCTGCAGCAGGTCGCGGATCCGCACGAGCAGCCGGTACTGCTCGACGAGGTCGTCGTCCGACGCGACGCCGCGCGGATCCCGCTCGACCTGGACTTCCTGCACGTGCGTCGAGCCCAGCGCCGCCAGTTCCACCGAGTACGTCCCGGGCGCGACACGCGGGCCGGGGTGCACGACCTCGCGTGAGGACCCGTCGCGCGGCGAGGTGAGCGCGGGCTCGATCCGCAGATCCCACAGGAATGCATGAGTGCCGGCGGCGGTGGACGGAACCTCGGTGGCGGGCAGATCGCGGTCTGCGGGCGCCGTCGACCGGAACGTCCGCAGCGTCTGACCCCCGGCATCCCGGATCGTGATCGTGACGTGGTCCGCATCGGCGGGCAGTCGGTAGATCAGCTGCGCGCCGTTCGGCGGGTTCTTCCCGCCGTCGAGCCAGACCGTCTCGCGCGTGCCGTCGGGCAGCGCCCGCCGGGTGAACGTCGCGCCGCCGAGCGGCACTCCGGGGAAGCCCCCGACCCACGTGCCCTCGCCGGGCATGTCGAAGCCGTCCGGTGTCGGGTAGCGGTAGACGGCGGGCGGGGTGAAGAGCACGGGGCGGGAGACGTCGGCATGCGCGATCTCGCGCAGCGGCGCGATGTCGTCGAGGATCCAGAAGGCGCGCCCGTGCGTCCCGGCGACGAGCTCGTTCGCGCGGACCTTGATGTCGTAGACCGGCACCGACGGCATGTTCCCCCGCAGGCTCGCCCATGTTCCGCCTCGATCGGCCGAGAACCACACCCGGCGCTCGGTCGCGAGGAACAGCAGTTCGGGCGAGGACGGATCCTCTCGGATGCTGCGCGCCCACTCGGTGGCGGGGATGCCGTCCGAGATCGCCTCCCACGTCGCCCCGAAGTCGTCGGTGCGATACACGAACGGGCGCGGATCCTGCAGGCGGTAGGCGTGCGCCACGAGGTATGCGGTGCCGGCGCGGTGCGCCGACGGCTCGATGCGCGCGATCGTCGCCCACTCGGGCAGATCGGGCACCTCCAGCCGCGTCCATTCGCCGCCGCCGTCGCGCGAGAGGTGGACCAGCCCGTCATCGGAGCCGACCCACAGCTCGCCGGGGGTGAGCGGCGACTCTGCGAAGGCGTAGATGGTGCAATACACCTCGGCGCCGGTGGAGTCGCCGGAGATGGGGCCGCCCGTCGGCTGCTGCTTCTGTTCGTCGTCGCGGGTCAGGTCGGGGCTGATGGCGCTCCACGAGATGCCCCCATCGGGCGAGCGGAAGAGTCGCTCCCCGCCGACGTACAGGACGCCGGGCTCGTGCGGCGAGAACTCGATCGGGTAGGTCCACCCGAACCGGTGCTTCATCTCGCTGGCACCGATGCCCATGAAGTACTCGGGCCATACGGCCACGTCGCGCGCCTGCTCGGTCACCTGATCGAAGCGCAGCAGCGGGCCGGGGTGGCCGAAGCCCGCTCCGCCGAGCATGACGAAGCGGGGATCGGAGCGGTCCAGGGCCACATCGCCCGCCTCGGCTTCGCCGAGTTCGACGCAGTCGGGCCAGCGCAGCGCCCCCTTCCACGAGCGGGAGGGCGCGCGGATGCCGGAATTGTCCTGCTGGGTCGCGTACAGGTCGAACGGGAAGCGGTGATCGATGTCGAAGCGGTAGAACTGCGCCGTCGGCTGGTTGTAGATCGACGACCACGTCATGCCGCCGTTGACGCTCACGCACGCGCCGCCGTCGTTGCCGTTGATCATCCGGCGCGGGTCGGAGGGGTCGATCCACAGGTCGTGGTTGTCGCCGTGCGGCGTCTGGACCTGCTGGAACGTGCGGCCGCCATCCCGCGAGCGCCACGCCCACGTGTTCATGCTCCACACCGTGTCGGGCTCGGTGGGGTGGGCGATGATGTGGCTGTAGTACCAGGGGCGTCCCTGCACGGAGCGCTCGCGTGAGACGTGTTCCCAGGTGTCGCCGGCGTCGTCGGAGCGGTAGACGCCGCCCTCTTCGCCGATCGCCTCGACGAGCGCCCACACGCGTCCGGGCCGGGCCGGGCTGGCGGCCACGCCGATCCGCCCGAGCAGTCCCGTGGCGAACCCGGGTCGGTCGGAGATGCGCTCCCAGGAGTCTCCCGCGTCGGTCGAGCGCCACAGGCCCGAGTCCTCCCCTCCGGAGATGATGTTCCAGGGGTGGCGGACCATCTGCCAGATCGAGGCGTAGAGCACTCGGGGATTGCCGGCGTCGATGACGAGGTCGGCGGCTCCCGCTCGGTCCGAGACGTGGAGGACCAGATCCCAGGTGCGCCCGCCGTCGCGCGTGCGGTAGACGCCCCGCTCCGGATTGGGTCCGAAGACGTCTCCCGTGGCGGCGACATAGGCGATGTCGGCGTCGCGGGGGTGCACCCGCACTTTGGCGATGTGCTTCGTGGCCTCCAGGCCCAGGTGGTCCCATGTGCGGCCGCCGTCGACGGTGCGGTAGACGCCGTCTCCGGGGACGACGTTGTTGCGTGCGAACGATTCGCCGGTTCCGACCCAGACGACCTGCGGGTCCGACTCCGCGACGGCGATCGCCCCGATCGAGGCGGTGTCGAGGAAGCCGTCGCTCATCGGGCGCCAGTACTGGCCGGCGTCGTCGGTCATCCATACGCCGCCCGAGCACGCGCCCATCCAGAACCGCGAGTGGTCCCGCGGGTCACCCGCGACGGCGACGACCCGGCCGCCGCGCGAGGGCCCGACGCTGCGCCATCGGATGACGTCGCCGCCGAGATCGGAAGCCAGCTGGGCGCTGGTGCGGGTCATGCCTTCTCCTTGGTCGCGTAGGGCCGGATGCGGCAGATCACGCGCTCGCTCTCGATCTGCTCGGGGATGTAGGGGCGCCCGAAGTAGCGCTGCGACAGCTCGTCGATGTGCGCGCGTGCGGCCGGGCCGTGGATGAATTCGACGACCTCGCCGCGGACCTCCGCGTAATGGTACGGGTCGGCGCTGTCGATGATGAGCACCGCCACCCGCGGGTCCCGCTGCATGTGCCGGAACTTGAGCCGGTGGATCTCGGTGTTGATGAGGATGTGCTCGTCGTCGCAGTCGACCCACATCACCTGCGCGGTCGGCGACCCGTCCTTGCGCAGCGTGGTGAGCGAGGCGAAGTTGACGCCTTTCGCGAGCGCGCGCGTTCGTTCGTCCAGCATCGGATGTCCCTTCTCGGATCGCACCTCGGGTGCGGTCACTTGACGCGGACGCGTGAATCCAGCAGCGCGTACACGATGTCGACCAGGATGGACGAGATCACCACGAACAGCGAAGCCAGCAGCATCGTCCCGATGATCACCGGCTGGTCGCCCCGGGTGACGGACTGGATCGCGAGCCGCCCGATGCCGTTGATCCCGAAGATCTGCTCGGTGACGACGAGCCCGCCCATGAGGACCGCGATGTCGAGGCTGATCTGCGTCACCACCGGGGTGAGTGCGCTGCGCATTCCGTGCTTGTACACGACGGCGTTCTCACCGAGCCCCTTCGCACGGGCGGTGCGGATGTAGTCCTCGCCCAGCACTCCGGCGAGCTGGCTCCGCGTCAGACGCGCGTAGGTGGCGGCGGATACGAACCCGACGGTGATCCAGGGAAGGATGAGGTGCCTCGCCCACTGCGCGGGATCGTCGGCGAAGTCGACGTACCCCGCGGCGGGGAACAGGGGAAGCCCGATGACCGTCAGCTGGAAGAAGAACACGTACAGCAGCAGCAGGCCGACCACGAAGGTGGGCACGCTCAGGCCGCTGAGGACGAAGACGGTGCTGGCGCGATCGAGGATCGATCCCGGGCGCCGTGCCGCTCCGATGCCGATGCTGACACCGATGAGCAGTGCCATGGCGAGTCCGCCGAACGCGATCGAGGCGGTCTCGGGCAGCCGCTGCAGGATCGAGTCGAGCACGGGCTGCTGGTTGAAGAAGGAGTAGCCGAGGTCTCCCTGCAGCAGACCGCCCATATAGAGGAAGTACCGCTCGATGATCGGCAGGTCCAGTCCCAGACGCTCCCGGACCTGCTCGACCTGGGCATTGGTCGCCTGCACGCCGGCGATCGTTCGCGCCGGATCGTTGGGGGCGACGTAGAACAGCACGAACATCAGCGCGCTGATCGCGATCAGGGTCAGGATGCCGGAGAGCGTCCGACGGCTGAGGAAGCGGATCATGCCCGTGCCCCCTTCCGGGCGGCGCGCCGGGCGGCTCGGCGGCGCGCGAGACGTCGGCGACCCGCGAAGAGGGTCTGGCGCGGATCGAGGGCGTCGCGGATCGAATCGCCCAGGAGGTTGAAGGCGAGCGTCACGGCCAGCAGCGCCGCCGAGGGGAAGACGACCAGCCACGGCGCGATCGTGTAGAGCGAGCCGGTGGAGGCGACCGAGAGCATGTTGCCCCATGTCGCCGTCGGAGGCAGCACGCCCAGGCCTAGGAACGACAGCGTCGCCTCGAAGACGATCGCCTGCGGGATGAGCAGCGTGCCGTAGACGAGGATCGGCACGAGGAGGTTCGGCAGCACGTCCACGCGCATGATGCGCCAGTTCGAGGCGCCGAGCGAACGAGCCGCCTCGACGAACTCGCGCTCGCGCAGCGAGAGCACCTGTCCGCGGACGACCCGGGCGATGGGTGCCCACGAGAACAGCACGATGACGAACACCGTCGTGGCCAGCGACGGCCCGACCAGGGCGACGAGCGAGATCGCGAAGAGCAGCTGGGGAAGGCTGAGCGTCGTGTCCATGAGCCACGTGAGGATGGTGTCGACCCAGCCGCGGAGGAAGCCGGCGACCAGGCCGACGAGGGTGCCCAGCCCCAGTGCGCCCAACGTCGCGGCGAAGGCCACGATGAGACTGATCTGCGCTCCGTAGACCAGGCGGACGAGGACGTCCCGACCGAGGTTGTCGGTGCCCAGCAGGAACTGGGAGTTGGGGGCGACAGGCGTGCCGAATTCGCTCAGACCCGCCTCACGGAATTGTTCGTTCGGTCCGTGTCCTGTCCACAGCGCCACCAGCGGGGCGGCGACGGCCGCGATGATGACGAACACGATCACGCCCGCCGAGATCATGGCGGTGCGGTCGCTGCGCAGCCTGCTCCAGACGAGCTGAAGCGGGCTCCGCGCGGCGACCGGGGCCTGGGCTGTCATGCCGGCCACCGGTGTGGACGACCCCTTGTCGACGACCGCGTCCTCCGCAGTCTCGGCCGGCGGGTGCGGCTCGGTCGAGTTCGGACGGCTCATCCGCCCACTCCCTTCGCGAAGGTGTCACCCGGTTCGAGCGCGGTGTCCACATGGGGCGCGGCGGCCAGCAGGGCGCGCGTGTACTCCTGCTGCGGCGAACGGTAGATCTCATCGACGGTGCCGTGCTCCACGATGACACCGCGGTGCATCACCGCCACGGTGTCGGCGATGTGCTCGACCACGGCGAGGTCGTGCGCGATGAAGACGTAGGTGAGCCCGAGCTCGTCCTGCAACGACCCGAGCAGGTTGAGGATCTGGGCCTGGATCGATACGTCCAGCGCCGAGACGGGCTCGTCGCAGACGACCAGCTTCGGGTTGAGCGCGAGGGCTCGCGCGATCCCGATGCGCTGGCGCTGACCGCCCGAGAACTCCGCGGGGAAGCGGTTGTAGTGCTCGGGGTTGAGGCCGACGAGCTCCATGAGCTCCTGCACCTTCGCCCGCAGCCCCTTGCCGTCATTGACACCGTGGATGACGAGCGGGTCGGCGATGATCGATCCCACACGGCGCTGCTGGTTGAGGGAGCCGTACGGATCCTGGAAGACCATCTGCACGTTGCGACGCAGCGCGCGTCGGTCCGCGCCGCGCAGGCCGGTGATGTCGCGGCCCTCGAACTCGACGCGCCCGCTCGTGAGCGGGATGAGCCCGGTCAGTGCCCGGGCGAGGGTGGACTTGCCGCTTCCCGACTCTCCGACGATGCCGAGGGTGCCCCCGCGCGGGATGTCCAGGCTCACACCGTCGACGGCGACGACCGTTTCGGCCTTGAGTCCGAGCACGCCCTTGCGGGCGCCCGGGAAGGTGATGCGGACGTCCTCGACGCGGGCGATCAGGTCGTCGCCGGCCGCCGCCGCGTGCGCGGTCTCCGGGAGTGCGGGCAGCACGACCGGTCCGGCGTGTTCTGCCGGCAGCACGCACGCCGAGCCGTGACCGGGGCCGATGCGCTTCTCGTCCGGGAATCCGTGCAGGCACTCGTCCCGGGCGAAGGTGCAGCGGCTCGCGAACGGGCACCCCGGCTGCTCGACGAGAAGGCTCGGCGGATTGCCGGGGATCGATTGCAGGACGGTGCGCTGCGAGCCGACGCGGGGCACCGAGGCGAGCAGACCGCGCGTGTACGGGTGATGCGGCCGGGCCAGGACGTCCGTTCGGGAACCGCGCTCGACGATCCGGCCGGCGTACATCGTGAGCACCCGGTCGGCCACTCCCGCCACCACTCCCAGGTCATGGGTGATCATCAGGATCGCGGTGCCGTGTTCGCGCTGGAGCGAATTCATCAGCTCGAGCAGCTGCTTCTGGACGGTGACGTCCAGCGCTGTCGTGGGTTCGTCGGCGATGAGCAGGGATGGGCGCAGGGCGAGCGCCAGTCCGATCATGACCCGCTGGCGCATGCCGCCCGAGAACTGATGCGGGTAATCGTCAACCCGCTTGTCGGGATTCGGGATCCCGACCTCGTCGAGAACGTCGATCACGCGGGATCGCATCAGCTTCGGCGACGTCGGCTCGTGGGTGCGGATCGCCTCGGCGATCTGCGCACCCACGCGGTACTGCGGATGCAGCGACGAGAGCGGATCCTGGAACACCATGCCGATCTCGCGACCGCGGATCGATCGCAGGTCCGCGTCGCCCATCGTGAGCAGATCGCGTCCCTCGAACAGCGCGCGGCCCGTCACGATGGCGCCGCTGGACAGCCCCACCATCGACTGGGTGCTGACCGACTTCCCGGACCCGGACTCGCCCACCACCCCGAGGGTCTCCCCTCGGTCCAGCTCGAAGGAGATGCCACGCACTGCGTGGAGTCGACCGTCCCCGGTGTCGAACGACACGTCGAGATCCTCGACACTCAGCAACACGTGGCATCTCCTCCGTTCAGGTCATCCGGTCCGCGAGCGGACGGGACTCAGTCCTCGAGCCAGACGTTCGTGACGTCGCCGTTGTTCGTCCAGGCGTTCCACTCGAAGCCACCCACCCGCTCGGAGTGGAAGACCGGCGTGCGGGCGAACGTGATCGGCACCCACGCGGCATCCTCGGTCGCGACGGCATCCGCAGCGATCCACGCCTCGTTCGCCGCCTCGGGCGTCTCGGCGGCGAGCGCCTCGTCGACGAGCGCGTTGAACTCCTCGTTGTTCCAGCCGCCGAAGTTCGGCGAACCGGCGGCGTACCCGCGTCCGTCCAGCATCGGCACCAGGTAGGGGCGACCACCGAAGTAGTCCGAGCTCCACGCGGCGATGGCGATGTCCCACTCACCGGCCTCGGTGATGTCCTGGTTGAGCAGGAACTCGCCGTAGAAGGCGTTCTGCGTGGTGACCTTCATCTCGACGTCGAAGCCCGCGGCCTGGAGGTCCTGCTGCATGGCGGTCGCGAGCGACGCGTAGGGCTCGGTCTCGCGGTAGAGCAGACGAACGGGGAGCCCGTCTTCGTAGCCGGCCTCGGCCAGGAGCTCCTGAGCGCGCTCGGTGTCGCCGCCCTCGGGCACGTCCAGGACGTTCGCCTGCTCGGTGCCGAGGACCTCCGGCGGGAGGATCTGCGTGGCGACCTCGGCGAGCCCGGGGCCACCCTGGATCTGCTGGGCGGCGCTGCGATCGATCGCGAAGTTCAGTGCCTGACGCACCTCGGTCTTACCGAAGGCGCCGTCCGCGTTCGGGCTGAGCGTGTTGATGACGACGTAGGGACGGATGGCGCCGTCGCTGCCGATCACCAGACGCTCGTCCTCCGCGGCGAGGAGCGCGGGCACCGAGGCGGTGGGAGTGACGGTGTCCGCCCACTGCATGTCGACCGTTCCGGCCTCGAGCTGCTGCTGCACGGCCGCGGCATCCTGGCCCATCGAGATCTCGATCGCGTCGACGTACGCCTCGCGGATCGGGTCGAGGTCGGCATCCCACACGGGGTTGCGCTCTAGGGTGAAGCTCTCCTCGGGGACGTACTCGGCGATGCGGTACGGGCCGGTGGAGATGATGTTCTGGCGGAGCTCGGGCGAGTCGGGCAGGTAGTCCAGGTACTCCACCGGCTGCGGCGCCAGGAAGACGCCCAGCGCCATGATCTCGATGAAGTCCGCCGCAGGCTGGGTGATGGTGAACTCGACGGTCCGCTCATCGACGGCCCGCACGCCCTCCAGCTCCGTGCCCTCGACGTACTCCCTGATCGCCTCGATGCTCGGGTCCACTTCGGCGAACCCTTCGCAGTACGCGGCGAGACCGACGATCGTGTCGGTGAAGTAGCCCAGCGCGTTCGACGGCGAGACGGGGTTGCAGATGCGCTTGATCGCCCGCACGACGTCCTCGGCGACGACCGCGCGTGCGCCGTCCGGCGCGTCGAACTCGACGCCCTCCTGCAGCTCCACGGTGTAGACCAGGCCGTCCTCGGAGATGCCGCCGTTCTCGCGGGTGGGGATCTCGAGGGCCAGGTCGGGCACGATCTCGGTGTTGCCCGTGTCGTCCCCTGCGGGCACATGGGCGAAGAGCGTGCGGGTGAGGGCCCGGTGGACCTGGTAGTCCGGTGCCGAGTACGCCGCCGCGGGGTCGAGATACAGGACGTCGGAGTTGCCGGCCAGCATGAGGGTGCCGCCGGTGTCGCCGTCGCCCTGGTCGGCGTCGCCCGAGTCCTCACCGCCGCCGCCGGCGCAGCCGGTCAGCACGAGGGCGGGGATCGCGAAGGTCGCTGCCAAGAGCGCGAGCCGTGATCGGTAGTGCATGAGTTTTCCTCTCGAACGGTGAGTGCAAGCGGGCCGGCGAGGGCCGGGGATCCGTCGCACCGCTTAAGACCTGCTCCAGTGCAAGGTCTCTTCGGTAACGGAACTGCTGAAAGACTCAGTTATTGGGTCGCAGGGTTTTGCTTTGCCAAGTCTAGTCACAATCTAACCTTTCAAACGATATCGAGAAGGTTACGATCATGAAACAGACGAACTCGTTTCAGGACGCGGTCAGCGGCCGGTCGAACGCGTCGAGCTCGTCGACGTCGGCGCGGTCTCCGAGGATCTCCCAGCGCTGGAGGGCGAAGGGCACGTTGCCGTTGCGCCATACCCGGTCGTGCACCTCTCGGAGCGAGAACTCCGCCCCGTCCGCCACCACGGCGTCGGTGACCAGACGCAGCAGCTGCTGCTTGCCCACGTGGTACGACATGGCCAGGCCGGGCGTGGCCAGGTACATCGCACACTCTTCTCGCGCGGTGTCGACGTCCATCGGCACCAGCCGGACGAAGAAGTCGATCGCCTCGTCGAGCGTGAAGGCGCCGGTGGCGAGGTTCACATCGACGACCACCCGCAGGCTCCGGAGCCGGTTGAAGTTGTGGATGACCTCCTGGGAGTGCGGAGCATCGTCGAAGAGTCCCGCGAGCAGCATCAGCTCTTCGTTGTAGAACGCGATGCCCTCGTTGGCGACCGAGTCCACGTACCGGCGCCGGACGGGATCGGGGTTGGCCCACGACAGCGCCAGCTGCTTGTAGTGCGCGCCCTCGTGCACGATGCCCAGTCGGGGGTCGCGCGCGTTCGCGGCGTAGAAGTAGGGCAGATCCGGTCGCGGCGCCGGCATGTACGACACGCTGTCCACGTCGAGCCGGTCCTGGTCGGTCAGGTCGTCGGTGACGCCGAGGAACTGGAGCGGCTCCAGGTACGGCGGCATGGGCGCCACGTGATAGCGCTGGAGGGAGTCGGGCTGCGACAGCAGCCCCTCCCGCTCCGAGAAGGCGCGGACCTCGGCCTCCTGGTCGCGCTCGCGCGCGACCTGCGCCTCGATGCTCTCGGCGATCGGATCGGTGGGCACCGCGCGGAAGCGATTGCGCGTGACGACCTCGGCGACGACTGCCCGCCGGTAGTCCTGCAGCGCCGCGCGCACGAGCTCCTCGGGCTCTTCGGCGATGAGGGCGACGCGGCGCAGGAACCACACGAACCGCTCCCGTCCCGCGGGGACGGACGGCGAGAGGCCCGGTGCGGCCTCGTTCAGCCAGGCGGCGAACGCTTCGAGCGCCTCGCCCGCCGCAGGGGCGACGGCGCGCAGGTCGCGCATCGTCGAATCCGACACCACCCCGTCCAGGCCGGCAACCGACGCCGCGAAGCGCGCGGCGATGTCCTCGAGGTCGACCGCCGCCACGCGCGCCAGGTCCGCGACCCCCGCGCGGGAGAGGTTCAGGCGTGCCGCCTCGACCCGCTCCGGGATCGATCGCGCGACGACGACGAGACCGCGCTCGACGTCCGCCCCGTAAGGGGGCAGGGGCAGGAGCAGGTCGAACCAGGGTCCGAGGATCTGCCCGACCAGGAACACCGCATCGCGCTCCCAGTTGCGCAGCACATCGAGATCCCATTCCACGCGATCGAGCACGGAGCCCAGGATCCGGTGATCGACCTGGGCTGCGACGTCGTCGGCGGGGGGCTCGATCCCGGCGAGCCGTTCGCGGAAGCCCTTCAGTGCGGCACGGCGCTCCTCGACCGACTCCGGGGTGAACTCCGGCAGCCAGTCGGATGCCCGGCGCAGACGCGGGATGTCATCCGACGACCGGAAGGCGGCGTCACGCGCCCACTCGTCGATGTCGTCGGACAGTGCCACCAGGTCGGGGACGCTCATGCGGTTCTCCTGAGTTCGGGAAGGACGCGGCGACCGAGGAGGTCGATCGCGGCCACGGGGTCGGGGCCCAGAGGCGGCCCGAAGGACAGATGCCGTGCCCCCTGCCGCTGCAGGGCGCGGCAGCGGGCGATCACGGTGTCGGGATCGCCGCAGATGCCCAGCGACAGCATCGCCGGAGTGATAGCGGCGACGGCGGCGTCCTCGTCTCCGCGTCGGAGAGCTGCGGCCGCCGGCGCGAAGTCTTCGGAGACCAGCCCGGCTCGCGCGAGGAGGTAGGGGGAGAATGCGGCCCCGTAATATGCGAGCTTCAGCGCCATCGCGCGCTCGGCGCGTTCGCGGTCCTCATCGAGGGCGAGCCAGACGCAGGCCGGCATGTCGAGCTCCGAGGGCTCGCGCCCGGCCGCGCGGGCGCCGTCGAAGACGAGTCCGGACGCCGTCTCGAAGTGCTCTGGCGGGAAGAGAAGAGCCAGCACGCCGTCCGCCTCGGCGCCGGCGAAGGCCAGCATCCGCGGACTCATGGCGCCGATGTAGACGGGCACGTGAACGGGGGGCAGCCCCCATGGCACGTGCGCGGCCCAGCCGTCGCCCGCCCCGGCGACATCCGCGGGCTGATCCCCCGCGAGCAGCGCGCGGACGGCGCGCAGCGCCTCTCTCGTCGCCGTCAGCGGGCGCTCCTGCTCGATGCCCGCCCACGACAGGAACTCCGCCGACCCCGCGCCGAGTCCCAGCAGGAAGCGCCCGCCGGAGATCTCCTGCAGGGTCGCGGCCGTCATCGCCAGTTCGGCCGGATGGACCGTGTAGGGGTTCATGATGCCGATGCCCAGCTGCAGCCGTGTCGTGCGTTCGAAGAGGGCGCCCAGCAGGACCGGTGCGGCGCGCAGCATGAGGTCGTTCGACACCCACAGCTGGTCGATGCCGGCAGCCTCGGCAGCCACCGCCAGCCCTGTCAGCGCAGTGAGATCGAGGTCGTTGTTGACGCGCAGCGAGAAGCGCGTTCCGGTGCCGTCGGTCATCGTGCGTGCGCTCCTGCCAACGGCGAGGCCAGGCCGCCCGCAGCGCGCCAGGCCAGGAAGCGCTGGAGACCCTCGCGGATGCGGTCCTCGCTGCTGGCGAGCGACACCCGGAGGTGGTGCGGCGCCGATGCCCCGAACGCCGAACCCGGGGCGAAGGACACGCCGGCGTTCACCAGGTCCAGCGCGGCGGCGCGCGAGTCCGTGTGCGGGTCCAGCGGGAGCATGAGATAGAAGGCGCCACGCGGGACCACGATGTCGATTCCGGCCTGGGCGAGCACACCGACCGCCACGTCGCGGCGGGACCGGTACGCGTCGCGCATCTCACCCACCACGTCCTGCGGTCCGGTGGTGGCCGCGAGCGCCGCCGCCTGCGTGACGCTCGAGACGCAGGACGTCTCGAGCTCCAGGATGCGGGTGACGGTGTCGGCGAGCCACGCCGGAACGAGGGCGTATCCGACCCGCCACCCGGTCATCGCGTAGGTCTTCGAGAAGCTGTGCACCGAGACCACATGGTCGGAGGACAGCGCCGCGGCGTAGGAGTGGACGCCTTCGAAGACGATCTCGTCGTAGACCTCGTCGCTGACGACGAGGAGGTCGCGCTCCACCGCGAGGTCGACCACGGCAGCGAGGATGTGCGGAGGAAGCACGGCTCCGGTGGGATTGTTCGGCGAGTTGAGCACGATCGCCCGCGTCCGCGGTGTCACCAGCCGGCGGATCTCGTCGATGTCCGGCTGGAAGGCGTCGTCGGGCCGCAGCGCATAGGTCACGGCACGGGCGCCGAGGAGCGTCGCCTGCATCTGATAGTTCGGCCACGCCGGATCGGGCACGAGGACCTCGTCCCCGGGCGCGAGCACGGCCGAGAGCACCGCGTCCACGGCCTGCACCGCACCGTGCGTGATCAGCACGCGCTCCATGGGCACGGACGTCGCCGTCGCGCGTGTCAGCCGGGCGGCCAGGGCATCCCGCAGCTCGGGGATGCCCGCGGTCTGGACGTAGGAGGTCCGCACGCGAGCGGCTTCGAACGCGGCATCCACGACGTGGGCGGGCGTGGCGAAGTCCGGCTCGCCGATCTCGAGGCGGATCACCGGGTGCGGTGCCGCGATCGCGAGGTCGACGATTTCGCGGATGCCCGAGTGCGGCAGACGCGTGGCCGCGGTCGTGGCGTGAGGCAAGGAGCGTCCTTCCGTGTCGTCGGATGGGCGTTCATCCAGCCCGACCCGTCACGCCCGTCGCGTGTAAGTCTTTTCCGACTCAGACATTGTCTTACGAAAGGTGCAAAGTCCACAACAGTGAACGTTTGAAAAGTCGAGAAGCCCTCAGTCTTCGCGGGGAAGGGCCTCGATCTGAACCGAGTTCTCGAGCAGATCGCGCACGGTGCGCTCCCCCACCACTTCGCCGAGCCCCAGGAAGGTCTCGATGCGCTGCAGCCCCCGGATCGGCCAGATCCGGTCGAGGAGCAGAGCCTGGAGGTGAGCGTGATCGCGGATCCTGAACCGCGCGATCATGTCGTAGCTGCCGGTGACGACGACCAGCTCGGTGAGTTCGGCGATGCCGCGCAGCTCGGCGAGGATCTCACCCAGGTCGGCATCGGTGGCCAGGGTCATCGGGATATACACGAGTCCGGGATAGCCGAGCGCCGACCAGTCGACGGTCGTCGTGTAGCCGCGGATCACCTGCTGGCGCTCCAGCCGCGCGATCCGCTCACCGACGGCCGGTGGCGACATGCCGACGGCCTTCGCCAGCTGGCGCTGGGAGACCCGGGGGTCGTCGCTGAGGAGGAACAGCAGTTTCCGATCGATCTCGTCGAGCTCGACGACCGGGCGCGGCTTCTGCACCTCGCGGGTCATGTTCGACATCGGGGAGCGAGGCGGGCGATCGCCGGAGAGATCCCGCTGCGCATCTGATGGAGCCATGCCGTGTCCTGTCTGTGAGAGAGGTGGTGCCGTCGCGCCGGTCGTGCAAAGCATACGGTCGCGCGATTATCGCCGCGCCCGCGACGCGCACGCCGCGGGACCCGGTCGCGCGTGCCGCAGCCCGACAGGGGCGCCGGCACCCGCCGGATCAGTTGATGACGGCGTCATTGGGATGATCGTTGATGGACCGGCATCCGTCCTCGGTGAGCAGGAAGACGTCTTCGACCCGCACGCCGACGCGGCCCGGCCAGAACACGGACGGCTCGATGGTGAACAGCATCCCCGCCTCGAGCGGCGTGTCGTCCTCTTCGGAGATGTACGGCAGCTCGTGCACATCCAGACCGATGCAGTGGCCGGTGCGATGGCGGAACCAGTCGCCGTAGCCTGCTTCCTCGATGACGCGACGGGCGGCGCGATGCACGTCGCCGCCGGTCGCACCGACGACGGCGGCGCGACGCCCCGCCTCCTGCGCGGCCATCACGATGTCGTACACCTCGAGGTACTCGTCGTTGGGATCGCCGATGTGCACGGTCCGCCCGAAGTCCGAGCAGTAGCCGCGGGTGATGGCCCCGAAGTCGAAGCTCACACCCGATCCCGGCCCGAGGGTGCCCGTCGACACGCGCACCGAGGCGTCACGGCCGAGGTCGGGACCCATCGCCCAGACGCCCGTGTCGAAGGAGGCGCCCGGCGAACCCATTCTGCGCATCCGCAGATCGACCTCTGCGGCGAGGTCGAGCTCGGTGACTCCCGCGACGACGCGAGGGGCGACGTCGGCCATGACGGCATCGACGATGGCTGCGGAGTGGCGCATCAACGCGATCTCCTGCGGGTCCTTGATGCGTCTGATGCGGTTGAGGATGGTGTCGGCGACGACGAGGTCGGCGTCGGGCCGGTGTCGGCGCAGCTCGATGGTGGTCTCGGCCCACGTGCGCCCGGCCAGGGCGATCCGTTCCGCCCCGTCGCGCTCGTGCGCGCAGTGTTCCTGGATCGGACGGCCGCCGACCGCGATCCGTCCCGGACGCGAACGGTAGGCATCGAACGCACGGCGGAACACGGCGCCGCCGTCGTCCGTCTCGGTCGCCGTCACGACCTCGCCGGCGACGCCGTCGGGAAGGTCGAATTCCTGGAAGTGCCGGGTGAGGACGAACAGCGGAGCCTCTCCAGGGCGGATGAACGCTCCGGAGATCCAGTGATTCGTGTAGCCGATGTTGCCGAACGAGGGCGCCCGGCGCGAGACGCCGGTGAAGTATTCGAGGTCGGACTGCGACGCCGGCAGGAAGAGCACGTCGATGCCCTCGGCGTCGAGCCCGTCCCACAGGCGCTCCTGACGCGATGCGAAGTCGAAGGGGGCGTCGCGGAGGGTTTCGGCGTCGGTATCGGGGTCAGTGGTCAGCATGGAACCAGTCTGCACCACAGACCCTGCAATTGAGAAGCATGTGAAATGTTCTCGACCATAATTACTTATGAATGTAAGCCGTAACGGGGCAGTTACATTTCCTACGTTGAGCCCGCGGGGCGTCGCGCATCACGACTGAGGGTAGGCGGCGCCGCGCAGCCGAGGCAGGACCGCGCGTCCGAGCAGATCGATGCCCTCGCCCTCGTCGAGCCCGTGGGGTGTGCCGAACTCGATGCGATCGACCCCGGCATCGATGAGGCGCTGCGCCTGTGCCGCGACGTCCTCCGGATCGCCTGCGAAGGCGAAGAGATCCAGGACGTCGTCCGGGATCAGCGCCCCGGGATCGTCGTGACCGTCGCGGAGCCGATCGCGGAGCCCGTCCAGCAGGCCCTCGGGCAGCTCGACGGTGACGTCGAGTTCGGCGACCACGTCCAGGTACATCGCCACTTCGCGTCGAGCCGCCCGTCGGGCGAGCCGGCGATCGCGGTCGACCACCGTCACCGCTCCGAGGACGATTCCCACGTCGCTCACCGGACGACCGGCCGCGTCAGCGCCCGCCCGCACCCGCTCCCGGGTCACGCCGATCATCGCCGGGTTCGCGGACCCCCCGATCTTTATCTCGTCCGCGAATCGGCCCGCGATCGCCGCTCCCCGGGGTCCCCACGAGCCGACGAGCATCGGCAGCGGGCGGGTTGCGCCGACCAGGCGCGCACCGGCATCCACCCGGAAGTGCTCGCCCTCGTATCCGCGGCCGTCTCCCGCGAGCAGCGCGTCGATCACGCCGATGGCATCGCGCAGCTGAGCGAGCGGCCGCTGCGGTTCGAGCCCCACGGATCCGAGCCAGGAACCCCGTGCGAGGCCGACGTAGGCCCTGCCCCCGCTGTGGTCGTCCAGGAGCGCGGCCTGGTTCGCGATCTCGTACGGGTGCAGGGTGAACGGGTTCCAGCAGGCGCATCCCAGCCGGATGCGTCTGGTCGCCCATGCCATCTCCATCAGCGGGACGATGGCCGATTGGTACATCAGATCGCTGAACACCGTCACACCGGAGAATCCCCGCTCCTCTGCCAAGGTGGCCAGTCGGGCGTAGGCTCCGCGCGGCTTGTCCGTCTGCAGCCCGAGCGTGATCGGAACGCCGTCGCCGGTCACGTCAGATCACCCGAGCGCAGTCGCGACACCCCGGTTCGCTCGATCCTCATGATCAGCCTCTCGTCCGGGTCGGGGCACGCGACGAAGCTGTCACGCTCGAGCCAGTCGGCCTCCGGCATCCGGCGCTGCTTCGCCGGAAGCAGCGGCAGAACCGCGGCCAGGGCGTAGAGGCAGAAGTGCCCGCCCTCGGGTATCCGCACGCGGTTGCTCTCGGTCACGGTGAACCGGTCCCCCGGGTGCAGCCCGCACACCGGGCGTCCTTCGACGCGATCGACGACGACCTCGAGGTCGAACAGCTCCATGTCGGCGTCGGGCTCGCTCACTCGTTCTCCCTGTCGTCGCGCACGATGACGCCGTTCTTCATGACCATCCCGATCCCGCGGAGCGCCGAGATGTCATCGAGCGGGTTCCCGCGCATCGCGATGAGGTCGGCCCGCTTGCCGACCGCGATGCTCCCGGTCTGCGCGTCGATCCCGAGCCAGCGAGCGGGCGAGAGGGTGGCGGCCCGCAGCGTCGCTGCGCGGTCGAGGCCGAATGCGTGCATGTGCTCGAGCTCACGCACCACCGCCGTGGTGCCCTCGAACGCCCAGAACGGCGGCATGTCGCTGCCCAGGAGCACCTCGACCCCGGCTTCCAGGGCCATCCGGTACGACGCGACATGGCGCTCCCCCGCCCCCAGTGAGCGCTCCTGCATCCAGGCGGGGACGCCGAGCTCATCGAAGAACGCACTCGCGCGTGTCACGACCAGGGTCGGAACCAGCGCCGTGCCCTGCGCGGCCATCGCGGCGCACACGTCCGGTGTCAGTTCGTAGCCGTGCTCGATGCCGTCGATCCCGAGCGAGACCGCCTCGGCGATGACGTCCGCGGGACCGGCGTGGGCGGTCACCTTCCGTCCCCAGGCATGGGCCGTCGAGATGGCCGCGGCCATCTCGTCCCGAGTGAGCTGGGGCGTCGAGATCGTCTCGTGCTCGCCGGCGATGCCGCCGGAGATCATCAGCTTGATGAGGTCGGCACCCGCTTTGATCTGCGCGCGCACACCGTGGGTGAACGCATCGGCCCCGTCGCACTCGAGAGTGTCGTCCGAACCGCTGCCGTGACCGCCGGTGCACGCCAGGGCGCGCCCGGCGGTGTAGATGCGAGGGCCCTGGACCCATCCCGCGTCGATCGCCCGTCGCAGGGCGAAGTCCGCATGGCCCTTCTCGGCCACGCACCGCACCGTCGTGACTCCGCTGTGCAAGGTGCGGCGAGCACCGTCGGCCATGTAGAGCGCGAGACCCGCCTCGCCGAACGCCTCGACATCGGCGCCGCTGGGACCCGGCAGAGACAGCGAGAAGTGGGTGTGCATGTTGATGAGCCCCGGAAGGACGTACGCGCCGTCCAGGTCGGCGGTCGGCACCTGCGCGCCCTCCGAGGCGTCCTCGGCGATGCGCTCGATCAGGCCGTCCCGCACGAGGATGGACGTGCTCGGGCCCACCGTGCCGTCGACGACGTCGACGACACGGACGTTCCGCAGCACCGCATCCCCCCGCGTCGCCCACCGGGGTACGGCACCACCGACCGACGTCATGCTTCCACCAGCGCCTCTGCCGCGACGAAGTGCCCCGGCCCGCACGGCACCAGGCGGGCCTCGGACTCCGCGACCTCGACCCGCTCCCGGCGCTCGGGTTCGGCGGGCATGGGCGCATCGCGACCGAGCCGCGGGATCGCGCCGATGAGCGCCCGGGTGTACGGATGCTGCGGGCGCTCCCACAGCTGGTCGGTCGGGCCCACCTCGACGATCCGGCCGAAGTACATCACGGCGATCCGATCGGCGATCACCCGCAGACCCGACAGGTCGTGCGAGATCATCAGCAGCGCGGCGCCCCGCGCGGAAGCGGTCTCGGACAGCAGTCCCGCGACCTGCAGGCGGGTGGAGGCGTCGAGCGCCGAGACCGGTTCATCGGCGACGATCACGCGCGGCTCGGACGCGAGAGCCCGCGCGATGGCGATCCGCTGCCGCTGGCCGCCGGAGAACTGATGAGGGAATCGCGCCGCAGCCGCGGCGGGGAGACCCACCGCTTCGAGGAGCTCGCCCACCCGTGCGGCGGCTCCGCTCCGGGCTGCGATGGCATCCTGCAGCTGCCGGCCGATGCGTCGGCGGGGGTTGAGCGAGGAGTAGGGGTCCTGGAAGACCATCTGCACCGCCCGGTCGGCCCGAGGCCGCGCGCGGCGGCCGAGCGGAGCGATGGCGCGGCCGTCGACACGCACCTCGCCGGCGGCCAGCGGGTTGAGTCCCACGATGGCGCGGCCGAGCGAGGATTTGCCGCACCCGGACTCGCCGACCAGCCCGAGCACCTCGCCGGCGGCGACGTCGAGGGTCACTCCCGACACCGCACGGACGGACGGTCGGCCGGGAACCTTGTACTCGACGACGACGTCGTCCACCTCGAGCGCCGTCATCGCGCCCCCTCCGTATCGGGCAGCGCCTCCACGAGCGCTCGCGTGTAGGCATGCTGCGGATCGGCGAGCACGTCGCGGCTCGGCCCGGACTCCACGACCCGCCCGTCCCGCATGACGTACAGGCGATCCGAGACGACGTTCATGACCGCCAGGTCGTGGGTGATGAAGAGCATGGCCATCCCCGACTCCCGCCGGAGGTCCTCCAGCAGCCGGAGGATTCCCGCCTGGACGGTGACGTCGAGCGCGGTCGTCACCTCATCGGCGATGAGGAGTTCGGGTTCGCACGCCAGCGCCGAGGCGATGGCGATCCGCTGACGCATGCCCCCCGAGAACCGATGCGGGTAGGAGCGCACCGCCAGATGCGGGTCGGGGATGCGCACCCGGTCGAGCAGCTCGACGGCGCGTTCGCGGGCTTGACGACGCGTCATCGCCCGGTGGACCCTCTGGTGTTCGGTGAGCTGTCGCTCGATCGTCAGCATGGGATGGAGCGAGGTCATCGGGTCCTGGAAGACCACCGCGACCCGATCGCCGCGAAGCCGGCGCAGTTCGCCCGCACTGAGCGCCAGGACATCGCGCCCGTCGAAGCGGACCTGTCCGCTCGCCGCGGCACCGTGGGGGACGAACCCGAGCGCGGTGAGCGCGGTCAGCGTCTTGCCGCTGCCGCTCTCGCCCGCCAGGCCGACGACCTCCCCCGGGCCGACGGTGATGTCCACTCCGTCGACGAGCGCACGCCCGCCGAGCTCGATGCGGAGACCGGAGATGTCCAGAAGCGCACTCATCACAGCTCCATCGCCTGGACGGCGCGCGACGTGCGCGGATCGAGGGCGTCCCTGAGAGAGTCGCCGATGAAGTTGAACGCCAGGACGACGCTCAGGATGGCCACGCCCGGGAAGAGCGCCACCCAGTAGTTGTAGAACACGCGCGAGCCCTCCGACACCATCGCGCCCCACTCCGGGGTCGGCGGAACCGCTCCGAGCCCCAGATAGCTGAGACCGCTGAGCAGCAGGATGGCGTTGCCGAGTTCGAGGGTGCAGATCACCGCGATCGGGCCCAGGATGTTGGGAGCGATGTCTCGGCGCAGCGTCGTGAAGGACGACGCGCCGATCAGCCGCGAGGCCGCGATGAAGTTGCTGTCGCGCAGCCCCAGCACCAGGGATCGCGTCACGCGGGCGTAGGCGGGCCACGAGACCACCACGATCGCCAGCACGGCGTTGACCAGCGAGGGGCCGAGGGCGGCGGACACCGCCATCGCCAGGATGATCGCCGGGAAGGCGAAGAAGAGGTCCACGATGCGCATCAGCACGGCGTCGACCAGGCCGCCGAAGTAGCCCGCGATCGCTCCGACCGTCGCTCCGATCAGGAGCGAGAGTGCGACGAGCATGACGGCGATGGGGATGCTGATGCGGGCACCGTGGATCACGCGGGACAGCACATCCCGCCCGACGCCGTCGGTGCCGAAGGGATGCGCCAGCGACGGCGGCAGGAAGCGGGCCGAGTCCTGCGCGAGCGGATCGTACGGCGAGAGCAGGGGGCCGAACAGGATGACCAGCACCCAGAAGGCGATGATCACGATCCCGAGGATGGCCAGCGGGCGCCGCCAGGCGGCGGGCAGCCGCCAGCGCGGCATCCACTTCCTCGACTCGACATCGCGGATCGGGTCGACAGCCTCGAGGGCCTTCTCTGTGGTGGTCATGCGCGGCGGATCCTCGGATCGATGACCCCGTACAGGATGTCGGTGATCAGGTTGACGAAGATGTAGATGAGGGCGACGAAGATCGTCACTCCCACGATGGCGGACAGGTCGAGTGTGGATGCCGCCCGGTACGCGTAGGACCCGATACCGGGCCACGCGAAGATCTGCTCGACGAGCACCGTACCGGCCAGCAGCGAGGCGAACGCGGTGCCCACCACCGTGATGACGGGCACGAGGGCGCCGCGCAGCACGTGCCCGAAGACGACCGTGCGGGAGCTCAGCCCCTTCGCCTCGGCGGCGCGGATGTACTCCTGTCCCAGCACGTCGAGCACGGAGGCCCGGGTGAAGCGCATGAGGAGGCCGACCATGGGCGCCGAGAGCACGATGGCGGGAAGGATCAGGTGGGTGACCGCCTGTGTGAAGAGGTCGAGATCGCCCACGAGCAGCGAGTCGATCGTGAAGAATCCGGTGACACGCGGCGGGGGGATCGCCCCGGCATCCAGCCTTCCCGAAGAGGGGAACCAGCGCAGCTGCGTGGAGAAGACGGCCGTGGCGATGAGGGCGAACCAGAAGATCGGGATCGAGACGCCGCCCAGGCTGACCGCGCGCAGGACGTTGTCCACCGGACCGTTGGCGCGCAGCGCCGCGACGATGCCCAGCCCGCCGCCCACGATGACCGCGATGAGCGTCGCGAAGAGGGCCAGCTCCGCAGAGGCGGGGCCGAACAGCTGGAGGTCGACGAGGACCGGTCGCGTCGTCTGGATCGAGGTGCCCAGATCGCCGCGGACGATGCCTCCGAGGTAGATGAAGAACTGCTCCCAGAGAGGCCGGTCCAGCCCCATCCGCTCGCGCATGGCGGCGACCAGTTCCGGGTCTGCGGCGGCGCGCTCGCCGAGCCGCGCCGTCGCGGCGTCACCGGGGAGCACCGCGGTGAGGACGAAGGCGACGAGAACCGTCCCCACGACCAGGAGGGCCGCGGCTCCGAGCCGTTTGCCGATGAAGAGCACCACAGGTCGACCTCGTTCTCGTGGGGGGAGGGATGCGGTGCCCCCGGGTGGTGGACCGGGGGCACCGCTCGCGCGTCAGCGACCGATGGCGGCGATGTCGAGCGAGAACACCGGGTCGTAGCGCACCTCGCCGACGGACGAGGCTGCCACGACCGAAGCGGCGGGCTGGAAGAGGGGCACGATGACCCCCTCCGCGTTGTGCAGCTCCTGGAACTCACGGTACAGAGTCTCGCGGGCATCGGCGTCGGTCTCGGTCGACACCTCGGCCATGACCGCCTCGAGCTCGGGCGCCGAGCCGGCCGTCCAGCCGGCGCGCTCGCCCACGATCCCGCCGGGACCGAAGGCGAGGTAGTCGGCGGAATCCGGGTAGTCCGGGTTCCACAGCCACAGGCCCATCTCCTCCTGACCCGCGCGGTAGCTCTCGAGGGTCGTCGAGATCGGACCGGGCGCGAGGTTCACGGTGATCCCGACCTCGGCCAGCTGCGCCGCGATGCGCTCGGCGAACGGGCCCATGCTCAGGCCGTTGCTCGAGAAGTCGCTGGCGTACTCGAGCTCCACGGTGACATCGCCGCCGAGCCGCTCGACCGCAGCGGTGGCTCGCTCGACGTCGCGCTGGATCGCCGCGTCGGCATCGAGGGCGCCCACGTAGAACGACGGAACGATTCCGTACGAGCGCTCCGCGCCCTCACCGGCGAGTTCGACGATCGCGTCGCGATCGAGCCCGTACATGACCGCCTCGCGGAAGTCCGGGGACGACGTGATCTCGGACACCTCGGGGTTGGCGTTGAGGAAGAAGAAGAAGATCGTCGGCGACTGCGACGTGCTGACGATGACGTCTTCGCCGAGCCCGGCGATCTGGTCGGATCCGAGATCCAGGGCGACGTGCGCGGTGCCGCTCTGGACGTCCATGAGCTGCGCCTCGGCGGTGGCGTTGCGGAGCACGACGCGGTCGTACACCGGCGCCTCGCCCCAGTACTCCGGGTTGGCGACGAGGACCGTCTCGGTGGTCGTGTCGAAGGACTCGAGCATGTACGGGCCGCTGCCGGCCGACGTCTCGTTCAGGAAGGCCTCGGCGGTGTCGGCTTCCGCGGCACCCTCGGCAGCGGTGCCGCCGTTCTCCTCCACGAGCGCGCTGTTGACGATGCCGAGCGTGGGGCTCGTCACGATCGCGGGCACGGCGGTGTTGGGGGCATCCGACGTGATGATCACCGTGGACTCGTCGGGGGCCTCGACCGAGAGACCGGCCATGAGGAACGAGCCGTTGCCCTGGATGTTCTTCACGCGGTCGAGCGAGAACACGACATCCGCGGATGTCAGCGGCGTGCCGTCCGAGAACGTGATGCCGTCGCGGATCGTGAACGTGTACTCGGTCGCGTCATCGTTGACGGACCACTCGGAGGCGACGCTCGGCAGCGGCTCCTCGGCGTTTCCGTCCTCGAAGGTGAGCAGGCTGTCGTAGACGGCGTGCAGCACGATGCCGCCCGTCGTCTCGAACATGCGAGCCGGGTCGGCGGTCACCAGGTCGAACGACTTGTCGATGATCAGCGACTCGACCTCGGCACCACCGTCGGGGTCGGTGGCGTCGCCTTCGATGTCAGGGGCGGCACAGGCGCTGAACGCCAGTGCGGAGGCGGCGAGAATCGCAGCCGCTCCGATCAGCCGGGGGGACAGTTTCATTTCGGATCCTCTTTCTGGTGGGGGGTGTGCGACGGCGGGCCGGGGAGGACGTCCTCGTGGTTGTGCACCATGAGCCAGCGCCCGTCGCGGCGCTGCCATACGCCGGTGTTGCGCACCCGCTCATCGGATGCGCCGGGGTCGGTGAAACGCACGGTGAAGGTGTGGCGGACGACGGCGATGTCACCGAAGACGTCGATCACCGGCTCCGTCGTGACGTCGATGCCCGCGACAGCTGCCACGCTGCCGGCCGGGCGGGAATCCCGAAGCTGGTTCAAACCGGAGAGGCCGTGGACGAGCGGCTCGTGCTCGGTGTCCTACAGCGTGACGTCATCGGCGATGAAGGAGTCGGCGCGCGCGCGATCGGACGCCATGTAGGCGTCGTACATCTCGTAGACGGCGTCCCGCAGCCACGTCACATCGGCCGCGCTCACAGTCCGAGCTCCGCGGTGACGACGTCGAGTTCGTCGATGATCGCGCCGATGCGGGCCAGGCGCTCCTCGCCCTCGGCGCCGAGCTGCGCGAACGACGTGAGCGGCGGCCGGACGGTGCCGACCGGGTAGCCGGCCCGCGCCGCGAGGCGCTTCGAGTAGCACTGGTGCCCATAGGTGGGGTGTCCTGCGGCGATGATCGCGTCGAGGCGCTTGATGAGCCCGTCGATTCGACGCGCGTCGTCGATGCGCCCGGCTTCGAGCAGGTTCCAGATGCCCGCCGACGCCCGCGGGATGTAGTTGCCGTAGGGGTTCACATAGCCCTCGGCGCCGAGCAGGAACGAGTCGACGACCCGCTCCCCGGCGTAGACCGTGATGTCGTCGCCTGCGAGATCGATCACATCCCGCACCCGCGCGATGTCCTGCGAGGACTCCTTGATGTACGAGACCGTGGCGAAGTCCTTGGCCAGCCTGGCGACCAGCTCGGCGCTCAGGTCCACGTTCGACGTGACCGGGTTGTTGTAGAGCATGATCGGCAGGTCCTGCGCGGCGACGATCGCCTCGAAGTAGCGGTAGACCTCGTCGTCGGTGGGCGTGTAGTAGTACGGCGAGATGATCATGAGACCGTCCGCTCCCAGATCACGCGCCTCGACGCTCTGCGCCACGGCCTTCTTCGTCGACGCGTCGGCCGTGCCGATGAGGACGGGGATCCGTCCGTCGATGTGAGCCACCGTCTCCCGGATGAGGATGCGCCGCTCCTCGGGTGTCACAGTCAGGAATTCACCCGTGGTGCCGAGCATGATGATTCCCGGCACACCCTCGTGCAGCTGCCAGTCCAGGAAGGCCTTGAGGCGATCGACGTCGATCGCGCTCAGGTCCTCGGTGAACGGAGTGACGGCGACGGTATAGGAACCGGTGAACTTCTCAGCCATGGATGACCTCTCTGCGCACACATGTACGTATTGTGAACGCCAGGATACGGTGTTCTCATGACAAATCGAAAGACCGACGGCGAAGTCTTCGATGTCGCCGTCGTCGGCGGTGGCGCGAGCGGAACGGCCGCCGCGTACCACCTGAGCGCGGAAGGGCGCTCGGTCGTGCTCCTCGATCGCCATGACATGAACACCGAGGCGTCCGGGCGCAACGCCGGCAGCCTCCACGGCCAGATCCAGCACGAGCCCTTCCTCGAAGAGGGCGAGGATTGGGCGCGCGGGTGGCTGCCGGCGCTGCGCTTCCTCGCCGACTCGCTTCGCCTGTGGGACACCCTGGGCGAGGAGCTCGGCACCGACCTGCAGGTCGGCAAGAAGGGCGGTCTGCTCATCGCCGACGAAGAGCACCAGCTGCCGGCGATCGAGGCCAAGGTCGCGTTCGAGAACAGCGTGGGCATCGACAGCCGGATGCTGTCCGCGGATGACGTCAAGCAGCTCGCGCCGTGGGTCACCGACGACGTGGTGGGTGGTGAGTTGTGCCCCATCGAGGGCAAGGCGAATCCCCTCCTGGTGGCCCCCGCGTTCGCCCGCCGCGCCGTCGCGCAGGGCGCCGTGCTGATGCCCCGGTCGCCGGTCGAGGGGTTCCGCGAGGAGCGCGGCCTGCACATCCTCCGCACCCCGAGGGGTGAGGTCGTCGCCCGCCAGGTCGTGCTCGCGGGCGGGGACGGGATGCCGGCGCTCGGCCGGCATTTCGGCCTCGACCTGCCGATCTCCAGCGGCGCCGTCCAGGTGAGCGTCACCGAGCGCATCGACCCCATGGTCTCGCACCTGGTGTACTACGCGGGCGGCAAGCTGACGTTCAAGCAGGCGCAGTCCGGCACCCTCCTCATCGGCGGTGGGTGGCCGGCCCGCCGGAACGCCGCCGGCGAGTGGGTGGTCAACCCGGAGTCGCTTCGCGCCAACCTGGCGATGGCCACGCGCATCGCCCCGTCGATCGCCGATGTGTCGCTGCTGCGCACGTGGGTGGGAATCGGAAACGGCACCCCCGACCACAGCCCGATCATCGGGGCCGTCCCGGGCCACCCCGGAGTATGGCTCGGCTTCTACCCGTACATGGGGTTCACGGCATCCCCGCTGATGGGACGCATCCTGAGCGATCTGGTGCTGGGACGCGACCCGGACCGTGATCTGACGCCGTTCGCGCCCGACCGGTTCTAGGGCGAGGCCGCGGGTCGGCGAGCCACGACGGATGCCGGACCGCCCGCGGCGCGCGCGAGCACCGGCCCCGCTCACGGCGCTGCGACGTCGCCGAGGGGAACGGGCTTGACCGGGGCCTGCGGAGCGAAGCCGGAGCGCTCCGAGACCGGCGCGCCCTGAAGCCTGGCCTCCATCTCCATGAGCACCGGCCCGCAGTAGCGACCCTGGCACTTGCCCATGCCCGCGCGAGTGACCCGCTTGACGGCTCCGGGCGACGAGACCCCCTCCGTCATCGCGTCGACGAGGTCGCCGTGCGTCACACCCTCGCATCGGCACACGACGGTCGACGGCTCGGCGAGCTGATCGGTCAGCACCGGCGCGGCGAAGAGCGCGTTGACCCCCTCCTGGAACGAGAGGTGGCGTCGTGCCGCGCGCAGCACCCGCTTGTCCGCCGACGCCGGACGCGCGTGCAGGTCGGCGATGATCGCCGCTGCGGCGAGCGCGCCCTGCACCTGGGCGTACTTGGCTCCGCGCACTCCGGCCGAATCGCCGATCGCCCAGACCGTCGGCACCGAGGTGCGGCCGGTTTCGTCGGTCGCCGTCCGGAGCGCGCCGCGCGCGAGGTCGTACTCGTGACGGCAGCCGAGGCTCCGCGCGAGGTCGTTGCTCGGCAGGAAGCCGTAGCCGAGGCAGACGGCGTCGACGTCGAATGAGCGGGGGGATCCGATGGCGCGTCCTTCCGCGTCCCGTCGCGCGATCGTCGCGCGGCGCACCCCCTTGTCGGCATCGCCCTCCAGCGAGGTGACGACCGAGCCGGGCAGGATGGGCACGCGCCGGCGGGCGAGTCCCGCGAGGTAGCCGATTCCGTCGCGGGTGAGACCGGGGGCGTTCCACGCCATGCGGATGCCCGCCGCGGCGCGCATCGGAGAGAGGAACGCGGCGGCCTCGACGAGCGCGACGACGTCGACGCCGGCAGCGGCGAGCTCCGCGGCGAGCTGGATGTTGAGCGGGCCGTTGCCTGCGACGAGCACCCGCGACCCCGGGGCGACCTGGTACGAGCGCAGGAGGGTCTGGCCGGCGCCGGTGGTCATGACCCCCGGCAGCGTCCACCCGGGGATCGGCACGCCCCGCTCGTAGGCGCCCGCCGCGAGCACGAGGCGGCGGGGGCGGATCACCCACCGTTCGGTGTCGGAACGCGCCATCAGGCGATCGGCCTCGAACGCGGCCCATACCGAGACGCCCAGAAGGATCTCCGCCCCCGCGCCGCGGGCGGCCTCGATCAGCCGGCGGCCGGCGGTGTACTGCCCGTCGAGTCGGTCGGGGTCGACGGGGAAGGCGGCGTCGGGCTGCTTGTAGAACTGACCGCCGAGCTTCTTGCGCTCGTCCACGACGAGCACATCGACTCCGCCTGCGGCGAGGTCTCGGGCTGCGGCGAGACCTGCGGGGCCCGCGCCGATGACGAGGACGTCCGGCGTGAGCTCGGACTCGGGCCGGGGCGCGGTCACCTCGGTGGGGACGCGCCGGCGGGATGCCTGGGTCTCGACGACCTGTCCCGCACGCGCCGGTGTGACGCACGCGAGGACGCCTTCGCGGTGGTCGACCGTGACCGCGCATTCGTGGCACACGCCCATGCCGCACCACACGCCGCGAAGGTCTCCGCGGTCGTCGCGGCGATTGCCGAGCTCGCCCGCCGCCACCATGGCCGAGGCGACGGTGTCGGATGCCGCGACGGGCACGTCACGGCCTTCGTACTTCAGGGATCCGGACTCGTCGGCGGCACCGATGCCGGGGGACGTCACCCGCATGCGCTCTCCTCTTCGGGGTGGGCGTCGGTGCCGTTCACGATCCGTCGGCACGTTCGCAGTACGAACTGTTCGTCGCAAAACGAACACTACCGCGTAAGCTCGGGGGTGTCGTCTCGCACCCACCCCGCTGGAGGTCACTCATGGATTCTGCACTCGCCGCGCACCGGATCCCGTCACCCCGATGACCGAGCTCGCAGGCCGCACCATCCTCGTGACCGGCGCGTCCGCCGGCATCGGACGCGCGATCGTCGAACGCCTCGCGCCGACGGGTGCGCGCGTCGTCGCGCACTATCGCACGAACGAGGACGCAGCGCGCGAGGCAACGGCGCAGTTCCCGGCCGGTGCGGCGCATCTGGTCAGGGCCGACCTGTCGTCGCCCACCGGTTCCACCGACCTGTGGCGGGCGGCCACGGCGTGGGCCGGCCGCATCGACGTCGTCGTCCTCAACGCCGCCGTCATGCCGAAGGCAGAACTCGACGCACCCGACGACGTGTGGGAGGCGGCTCTCGACGAGGCGCTCCAGGTGAACACCCGCAGCCAGCTCGGACTCCTGCGGCATTCCGTCGCGCACTTCCTCGACACCGGCGGCGGGTCGATCGTCGGACTCAGCAGCTGGGCTGCCCAGCGCGGTGCGGGCAACGCCAACCTCGCCGTGTACGCGGCATCCAAAGCGGCCACCGCCGCCGCGATCAAGACGATCGCCCGCGCCTATGCCGCGCAGGGTGTGCTCGCGTACCTCATCGCACCCGGCGTCGTCGACACGCAGATGTCGGCGGCCGCGGGTGAGGATCGCGGCGGACGTCAGGCGCTCCTCCAGACGCTCGCCATGCAGGAGATGGTCCCGCCGGCCGAGATCGCAGAGCTGGTCGCCCTCCTCGCGAGCGGACGCACGCGCCATCTGAGCGGCGCCACGATCGATGTGAACGGCGCCTCCTACATCCGCTGAGGGGCCGCCCGAGAGTGTCGATGGTTCGTTCTGCGCACACTTCTCAGTAAGGTGAATCGATCCTGCAGTGCCGCGACCACTCCTGAGGGAGCACGACATGAACGACGAAGAGCCCCGGCAGCCCTCGGGCGAGTTCGTCCAATCGCTCGCACGCGGACTCGCCGTCATCCGGGCCTTCTCGGATGAGCGCACGATGCTCACCCTCGCCGATGTGGCGCGCATCGCGGGCCTCAGCCGGGCCTCGGCACGACGCTCGCTGCTGACGCTGGAGACGCTGGGTTACGTGGGCATGCAGCAGAACAGGTTCTACCTGCGGCCCCGCGTGCTGGATCTGGGCTACGCGTTCCTGTCGTCGTCGTCGAGTGTCGACATCACCCAGGATCATCTCCGCAAGCTCTCCGCGCGCTTGGGCGAGTCGTGCTCGGCGTGCGAGTACGACGACGGCGACATCGTCTACGTGGCCCGCGCCGCCGCCGAATCGGTCATGCCCCTGCGCGTCAGCATCGGCCGCCGCATCCCCGCCTTCTGCACCTCGACGGGACGCGTGCTCCTCTCGGCGATGGAACCGGACGAACTGGACGAGTTCTTCCGGACGTATCCGCGGGAGAAGTTCACACCCCAGACCGTGACCGACGAGGGCGAACTGCGGGAGCGCATCGCCGAAGTGCGCGCGCAGGGATGGGCGCTGAACAATCAGGAGCTCGATCTGGGCGCCCGGTCGATCGCGGCGCCCGTCGTCGACAAGCGCACGGGTGAGTACATCAGCGCTGTCAACGTGACCGTGTCGACATCGCGCGTCTCGGTCGAGGAGCTGATCGAGACCTGTCTGCAGCCGCTGCTCGAGGCGACGGCGCAGATCAGCTCCGACATCGCCCTCATGGGCACGCACCGCTGACGGAGCGCCCGGCCTCAGCTTTCGACGTCGGCGCGGGTGTCCAGGATCCGCGAGAGGAATCGGCGCGTCCGCTCCTCGCGGGGGGTGTCGAGGACCTGCGCGGCGGCGCCGACCTCGACGATGCGCCCCTCGTCCATGAACACGACCCGGTCGGCCACCTCGCGTGCGAACTCGATCTCGTGCGTCACGACGATCATCGTGAGCCCCTCCGAGGCGAGCCGGCGCATGACGGAGAGGACCTCCCCCACCGTCTCGGGATCGAGGGCCGATGTCGGCTCGTCGAACAGCATGACCTTCGGACGCATCGCGAGCGCGCGTGCGATCGCCGCGCGCTGCTGCTGACCGCCGGAGAGCTGCCGCGGATAGGTCGACTCCTTGCCCTCGAGACGCACCCATTGCAGAAGCTGCTGCGCATGGGCCTGCGCCTCGGCGCGGGGTGTGCCGAGCACCTGGGTGGGCGCTTCGACGATGTTCTCGAGCACGGTCATGTGTCCGAAGAGGTTGAAGCTCTGGAACACCATGCCGATCTCGGTGCGCTGACGCGCCAGCTCGGCGGGTGCGATCTCGACCAGCTGCCCCCGGCTCTCACGGACGCCGACGATCTCGCCGTCCAGGCGGACGACTCCCGCGTCGGGGCGCTCGAGGTGGTTGACGCAGCGCAGGAGCGTCGACTTGCCCGAACCGGACGGACCGATGACGCAGACGACCTCGCCAGGGAAGACCTCGAGGTCGACGCCGTGCAGCACCTCGAGGGGTCCGAAGCTCTTGCTGACGGACTCGATGCGGATGATCGGGTCGGCGACGGTGCTCATGAGCGTGGAGCCTCCTGGGGCGTGTATGGCATCGGCGTCCTGCGCACCAGCATCCGCCTCAGCTTCGTGGCGTAGGTGTCGGGCGCGCTCCGGGTCGCCCCGCGGGCGTAGTGCCGTTCGATGTAGCTCTGGCCGATGGAGAGGACCGTCGTGAGGGCGAGGTACCAGATGCACGCGACGACGAGGAGCGGGATGGTCTCGAACGTGCGCGCGTAGATGACCTGCACCGTGTAGAGGAGCTCGCTGATCGCGACGATGCTCACCAGGCTCGTGCCCTTGAGCATGGAGATCACCTGATTGCCCGTCGGCGGCACGATCACGCGCATCGCCTGCGGAAGCACGATGCGACGCATCGCTCGCCGGCGCGACATGCCGAGGGCCGCGGCCGCTTCGCCCTGCCCCTGGTCGACGGACTGGATGCCGGCGCGGATGATCTCCGACATGTACGCGCCCTCGTTGAGACCGAGCCCCAGCATCGCCGCGACCATCGACGTGATGACGGTGTTGGTGTCGAACTCGACGAACTGCGGGCCGAAGGGGATGCCGATCGACAGCGTCGGGAGGAAGCTCGCGAGGTTGTACCAGAACAGCAGCTGCACGAGCAGCGGCGTACCCCGGAACAGCCAGATGTAGCCGTCGGCGGCGGCGTTGAGAAGAAGGCTGTTGGAGATCTTCATGAGGGCGAGGATCAGCCCGATGAGGCATCCGAGGATCATCGCGACGGCGGTGAGGAGAAGGGTCAGCAGAACCCCGTCCAGCACCTTGGCGTTGAAAAGGTACTCCCCCACGACGTCCCATCGCATGGCGTCGGCGGTGAGGAACTTCGACACGATCTCGAGGACGATGAGCACGACCAGGATGCGCAGCGCCCAGCCGCCGATCCGGCCCGCGATGCGGCGGCCGCTGTGGACGCGGACCTGCTTGCGCGACGACTCACGTCCGATCTGGAGCGTGGTCGTGAGCGGGCCGCGGACGGGCCCGCGCTCAGGCGCGTCGTCGCTCATAGAGGTCCTCGGTCGTCGTGTTCCGCATCCCGCGCGGGCCCACCGGCAGCGAAAGGGGGAACGGGACGGGGCGCTCGGCCGCGCGTCCCGTCGAGATGGCGAAACCCGCGCCGTGCGAACGTGCCGAGCTCGTCGGGACGCGACTGTCGTCGAGGCTCCGCAGAGCCGTCCAGCCGCCTTCCATCGCGAGAACGGAGCCCGACACATGGGCGGACGAGTCCGAAGCGAGGAACGTCACGGCGGAGGAGCACTCCACACCGGTGGCTTCGACGACGTTCACGCGGACTCCGAACGGCTGCATGTCGGCCGCGACGCTGCGCAGCATGCCGCTGGGCGTCCCCTCCGCCGACGAGGGCCCGCCCCCGCGACCTGCACAGGATGGCCGCGGGGACGAGATCGAGATGATGGATCCCCGACGGCGTGCCGCCATCGCGGGGAGGAACGGTCGGATCGCTTCCAGACACGACGAGACGGGCGAAGGAAGATCGTCGCCGCACTGGATCAGGACGTCCGTCTCGGGGAAGACCGCGGCGAGGTCGACGAGGTCCTCGGTGCATGACACGGGGAACGGGCGGATGCGAAAGCGCGCGTCGCCCCCGAAGCACGCCTCGAGCCGTTCGGCGTCCCCGTCGACGACGACGACGCGCGCGCCGAGGCTCGCGAGCGTGGTCGCGGCGGCGACGCCACGGTCCTGGTTCGCTCCGAGGACGAGCGCGATCCGCCCGGAGAGTCTGGAGGATCTTCTGTCTGCCCCTGCGGGCCGTGCGAATGCCATGACTGTCGATGCAGGCGGACCGGCGTCAGCCGGAAACGTCGGGGTTGGCGACGGCTTCGTCGAGGAGACCGAAGTCGATGTCCCAGAAGCCCATGATCGTCTCGTACGAACCGTCTTCGATGAGCTTGTTCATCGCGGCCGTGATCGCCTCCGTCATGCCGGAATCGCGGCTGACGGCGACCCCCTCGAGGTTGGGCTGATAGTCCAGCGGCTGGATCTCGAAGCCTTCGGCGCTGCTGTCCTCGCGCAGGAGCCACGAGAGCTGGCCCTTAGCCGTCATGAACGCGTCGATGCGATCCGAGCTCACCGCCAGCTGCGCGGCGCCTTGCTGCGGGAAGGAGTCGATCGTCGGAGCCGACTCGCCCGCGTCCTCGCAGAGGGTGACGATCTCCTCCATCTGGATGAGGAACGCCGATCCCGCGAGGGCGCCCACGCGGAGGCCGCAGAGGTCTTCCGGCGCGCTGATGCTGAGGCCCGCACCTTCCTTCGTGATCACGCCCGTCGTGCTCTCGTGCACCGCGACGATGTCGACGACTTCGAGTCGCTCCGGCGTTGCGATGATCGATGCCCACGAGGTGTCGTAGCGACCGTTCTCGATGCCGGGGATGAAGGTGTCGAACGCCCCCGATACCTCGGCCTGGTATTCGAGCCCGAGGAGTCCGGCCACGGCGCGGCCGAGGTCGGGTCCCCACCCGGTGATCTCGTCGTCCTCCCCCAAGAAGGTGTCGGCCGGCGCGTTGTCGAACTGGATGGCCGTGAGCGTGCCGCGATCGACGACCTCCTGCGGCACGAGCGCGGCGAGGTCGTCATCCTTCTCGATCACCACACCCGCGACCTCCACACTCGCTGCGTCCGTCTCAGCGGAGTCGCCGCCGGTGGAGGCGCTGGTGCAGCCGGCGAGGACGAGGCCTGACGCGGCAGCGGCTGCGAGGCCGATGAGAATCCGGCGGGGTGCGATGAAGCTGTTCATCGAGACTTCTCCTTCGACGTTCGGGCGGAGCGCCGCGTGATGGCAGGGCGGGACTGATTGGCGCCATCATGGGTGCGTGTTCGGTGTACGCACGAGTGTTCACTATGCGTTCGTTCGTGTCAACCACCTCGGGCGAGTCGTTCACGGTGCACGACGACGCAACCCCCGCTCCGACGGGAGCAGGGGTTGATGAAGGGACGGGCAGACGCGCGCGTCAGGTGAAGGACTCGACGACGACGTTGCGGTGATAGTCGAAGATGATGTTGGTCCTCGTCGAGGCCACACGAGGATGACCCGAGATGTTCTCGACGACGAACCGCCGCAGAGCAGACGAGTCCTCCACCGCGACGTGGACGATGAAGTCGTCGACGCCGCCCAGGAAGAACATCTGCACGACCTCCGGAAACGTTCGCGTCTGCTCGGCGAAATCGACGATGCTCTCCTGCCGGGCCCCGGGCCGCAGCGTGACGCCGATGAGCGCCTGGAATCCGTGACCCAGTTTGGCTGCGTCGACACTGGTGACGAAGCCCGTGATGACGCCTCGCTCGACCAGCCCGCGCATTCGCCCGTGGGCCGTCGAAGGCGCGATGCCCACTCGGGCGGCGAGTTCTGCGTTGGTCATGCGCCCGTCGTCGGCGAGGGCATCCAGAATGCGACGATCGATGTCGTCGACCTCGTCGGCGCGCAGATGCTTCATCACATCACCCTGCTCTCGATTGCAGAACGCATTTTCTGCGAGTTATTGCAGATTCGGCGAATCTTCGTCGAAAGAATACTGCGTCTGCGGTCGTTCGTTCACCATTTCGTTGTGAGCGGAAAGGACCGTGGATGATGCGCATCGGCGTACCGGCAGAGATCAAGAACAACGAGGACCGGGTGGCAGCGACGCCCGAGATGGTGGACACCCTCACCCGCCACGGGCACGAGGTGCTGATCGAAAGCGGGGCGGGCGCGGGTTCGCGCATCACCGACGAAGCCTTCGCGGGCGCGGGCGCCCGGATCGTGGCGACGGCGGACGAGGTGTGGGAGCGAGCCGACCTGCTGCTGAAGGTGAAGGAGCCCATTGCGGAGGAGTTCCCGCGAATGAGAGAGGGGCAGGTGCTGTTCACCTACCTGCATCTCGCTGCGTCTCGACAGTGCGCTCAGGCGCTGCTCGCCAGCAAGACCACGGCGATCGCGTACGAGACGGTGCAGCTGCAGGACGGCAGCCTGCCCCTGCTGGCTCCGATGAGCGCGGTGGCAGGCCGACTCTCCATCCAGGTCGGCGCGTACCACCTCATGCGACCGGCCGGCGGGCGCGGAACCCTCTTGGGCGGCGTCGCCGGCACCCGCAAGGCGAAGGTCGTGGTGATCGGCGGGGGCGTCGCGGGCGAAAGCGCTGCGCGCAACGCCGTCGGACTGGGCGCCGACGTCACCGTGATCGACCTCTCGCTGAATCGGCTGAAGACACTCGAGTCCGACCTCTCGGGCCACGTGCAGACGCGCCACTCCTCGAATCTCGAGATCGCGCGGCAGCTCGCGGACGCCGACCTCGTCATCGGGTCCGTTCTGATCCCCGGCGCCGCCGCGCCGAAGCTCGTCACGGACGAGATGGTCGCGGGTATGAAGGCGGGCGCGGTCCTCGTCGACATCGCGATCGATCAGGGCGGGTGCTTCGAGGGGTCACGACCCACCACTCACGACGAGCCGACCTTCGCCGTTCACGACACCACGTTCTACTGCGTGGCGAACATGCCCGGGGCCGTACCCGAGACCAGCACCATGGCGCTCACGAATGCGACGGCGCCCTACGTCCTCGCCCTGGCGAACCGGGGTTGGCGGAACGCCCTGGCCGCGGACGAAGCGCTCGCGCGGGGTCTCAGCACGCACGAGGGCGTACTGACGAATGCCAGCGTCGCCGACGCTCTCGACCTCGCACATGTCCCCACCGCGTCGCTCCTGCAGGCCGCGTGAATCAGGACATGCCCAACGAGCACGCCGAGGAGTCGCCCGAACTCATCGCGGACGATCTGGCGATCCGGCGTCTGTCGCACGAGTACGCGGTGGCCCTCGACACCGATGACCGGGCACGGTGGCGCGCGCTCTTCGCCCCGCACATCGCGCTCGAGAGCGGCGACACCGTTCGCGGTCACGCGGACGTCCTGCGGATCCCCGAGGATCAGCTGCGCCGCTACGACCGGACGATGCATCTCGTCACGACGCAGCGGATCGATCTTCACGGCGACACGGCGACCGGGATCGTCTACTGCACCGCACACCACCTCTATCGGGACCACCATCAGAACGGCAGATTCCCGTTCGATCTCGACCATGCGTTCCTCATCCGCTACGAGGACGAGTACGCGCGGATCGACGGCCGCTGGCTGTTCACCCGTCGACGGATCTGCACCGAGGCGCGGTGGGTCCAGCAGGTCATTCCGCCGCCCGTGGATGCGCCAAACGACGAAACCCCCGGCGAACCGGGGGTTTGAATCTGTAGCGGGAGCGGGGCTTGAACCCGCGACCTCACGATTATGAGTCGTGCGCTCTCACCAACTGAGCTACCCCGCCGCACGGCATCCGCGTCGCGACGATGGATGCTGCGAGCCCCGAGTCAGGATTGAACTGACGACCCCTTCCTTACCATGGAAGTGCTCTGCCACTGAGCTATCGGGGCGTGCTGCCTGCGAGCAGGCAACTAGAAGAGAATACCAGAGCCGCGGCATCCTGCTGAATCGCGGGTCAGCCTCCGGCGTACTGCCGAAGCCACGGAATCGGGTCGATCGCCGTGGTGCCGTTCATCAGGATCTCGAAGTGCGTGTGGGCGCCGAACGAGCGCCCGGTGTTGCCCGTCGTTCCGAGCATCGTGCCGACCGTGACCTTCTGGCCGGGCTCGACCTTGAGCGAGCCGTACTCCATGTGCGCGTAGTGGCTCGAGACGAGCTGGCCGTCGATCTCGTGGTCGATGATCACGTGCACGCCGTAGGCGCCGCCCGCGGTCGTCGCCTCGCGCACGACGCCGTCGGCGATCGCCTGGATGGGCGAACCCGCGCCGGGGGTGAAGTCGACGCCCTCGTGCATGCGACCGGAGCGCATGCCGAAGCCGTAGCTGATCGGCACGCCGACCGCGAACGGCCACTGGATCTCGGCGTTGGGGTCGTTGACGAAGAAGTTGGAGAAGTTCTGGATGCCCGACTCCGACGCGATCTCGGCCATCGTGAGCGTGTCGTACTTCTCGGTGCGGGTGAGGTCGACGCTCTCGGTACCCGAGGGGGCGACGTACGCCTGGATCTCGTCGGCGGCGATGCCGGCCTCGGTGTCGCCGGGGGCGACGACCGTGACCGCCGATTCAGCGCCGTTGGCGGCGGCGACGGCCTCAGCGGGCGTCGTCATGCCGACGGTCATCAGCCCGACGATACCCATGACCCCCACCGAGAACGAGGCCGTGGCGAGGTTCTTGAGCACCTTGCGCCCGCGGAGCGTGCGCGGCGCGGTGTGCGCGACGACGGTCTGGGCAGACACCGGGGCCGCCGGAACCGAGACCGGAGCCTGGACCGGGGTCTCACCGGTGAACGAGAAGAGGGCCACCGCGGCGGCGAAGGCATCGACATCGGATGCCGGGGCTGCCGCGTCCTGGTCATCAGCGGCGGCCTCGTCTGCGGGCGCGTCCGGGCCCGAGGGCTCGAGAAGCTCGAACGGCTCGGCCGGAACCAGGACGGCGTCGGGACGCGCGGCCGCGGGCTGAGGCTGAGGACGCACCCGGCGGGCTCGGCGACCGAGCGTCGGCTCGGGAAGTGCGGTCATCGCGCCGGTGTCGGCGTCGACGACGGGAACGTCCAGGCGGACGGCCTGCACTTCCGCCGTATCGGGCCCGGTGGCGTCGACCTCATCGACGACGGGGGGCGCCGGCTGGTCCGCTGTCACCGCGGGTCCGGCGGCGCGGCGCGCACGACGCGACGTGGGCACGACGATTGCGGGAGCGGCCTCGGCAACAGGCGCGGTCGCCGGCTCGACGTCCTGCGGGAGGTCGACCCGGTCGGGCAGCGAGGCCGTGGAGCCGGTGTCTGCCACGCGACGGCGCAGTTCGGCTCGCGATACCTCGACGCGCTCCACGGTCACCTGGACAGGCGTGGCGGCGGTTCGGCTGGAACGGCGCGTAGGCGCAGGGGCAGCCAGAGGGGTATCAAGAGGCAAAGCGGGGTGGGGCTCTCGGGTCGTGTCGCTCGGGCGAGCGAGGGGCGTACTCGGAGGGAGGAAATCACTCACGCCGTGCGGGCGACGAAAGTAACGATCGGGTAAACACTACCCAAGGCCGACTGGGAATGCCATGTACGAAACCGAACGGTAACAGGGTTTTCAGCTTCGGCCCCGCCGGACGCCCTCACTCGGCTCCGGATGCCGCGCGCCACAGCCTGTCGAAAAGGCCCGGCCCCGCGGCTACGAACAGCCGACGCACGGCGGTTCCCCCTTCGCGCCACACGCGGCCCCCGGCTTCTTCGACCAGGAGCGCACCGGCGGCGTGGTCCCACGGCTGCAGCCCGGGCTCGAAGTACCCGTCCAGTCGTCCTGTCGCAACGAAGGCGAAGTCGAGGGATGCCGCGCCGATGCGTCTCAGGTCGCGTGCGAGCGGCATCACCCGCGCGACGCGCGCGAGGTCGCCGGCGTGGGTCGTGGGGTCGTAGCCGAACCCGGTAGCCAGCAGCGCGCCGGCAGCGGTGGGCTCGGCGTTGACCGCGAGTCGCTCGTCGCCGAGCCAGGCACCCTCGCCCCGCGCGGCTCGGAACAGCTCGCCACTGACCGGATTGAAGACGGCGCCCGCGACGGCATCCCACGTCGCGGGGTCGGGCTCCCCCGACACGGCGGCGATGCTGACGGCGTACGAGGGGATGCCGTAGGCGTAGTTGACCGTGCCGTCGATCGGATCCACCACCCAGGTGATGCCGCTCGTGCCTCGTTCGGCGCCGGACTCCTCGCCGAGGAAGCCGTCGTCGGGCCGCGCGCGAGCGAGACGGTCGCGGATCAGCTGCTCCACCTCGCGGTCGGCCTCGGTGACGATGTCGGCGACGGCGGACTTGGTCGCCGCGATCGAGACGCCCTCGGATCGGCGGCGTCGTGCGAGTTCACCGGCCTCGCGGGCGATCTCGACGGCGAGCTGCTGCAGGTCGGCGGGTGCGGTCACACCCCCACGCTACGCCCGACCGTTGTTACCGTGTGACCATGCCCGAGGCCCCCGCCCCCGCTCGCCGCACCTACGACGTCGCGATCGTCGGCGGCGGCCACAATGCCCTCGTCGCCGCGGCCTACCTCGCGCGCGCCGGTCGCTCCGTGGTCGTGCTGGAGCGTCTCGACCATGTCGGCGGCGCTGCCGTGTCCGAGCGGCCGTGGGCGGACGTCGACGCGCACCTCTCGCGCTACTCCTACCTCGTGAGCCTCCTCCCCCGGCAGATCATCGACGACCTCGGCCTGCGCCTCACCCTGCTGCGGCGTCGCTACTCCTCGTACACCCCCGATCCGGCCGACACCACGCGCGGCATCCTCGTCGACACGCAGGATGCCGCAGCCACGGCCGCGTCCTTCATGCGCGCGACCGGCGACGAGGCCGAGGCCGGGCGGTTCGCGGCGTTCTACGACCGACTGGCACCGCTGGCCCGACTGCTGTTCCCGACGGTGACCGAGCCGCTGACGTCGGCGCGCAGCATCCGGGAACGGCTCGGCGACGACCGGCTCTGGAGCGAACTCGTCGAGCAGCCGCTCGGCGGCATGGTCCGCGGAGCCCTGGCTACGGATCTCGCGCGGGGCATCGCCCTCACCGACGGCCTCATCGGGACGTTCGCCGCCGCGGACGAGGCGGACCTGCGCCAGAACCGCTGCTTCCTGTATCACGTGATCGGCGGCGGCACCGGCGACTGGGATGTGCCCGTGGGCGGCATGGGCGCCGTCAGCGGCGAGCTCGCCCGGGCCGCGCGCGAGGCCGGCGCAGAGCTGAGGACCCGGGTCGAGGTCGAGTCGGTGACGCCCGACGGCGAGGTGACCCTCGCGGGCGGAGAGCACGTGCACGCGAGGCTGGTGCTGAGCGGTGTCGGCCCGGCGGTGCTGGCCCGTCTGCTGGGGGGCTCGGATGCCGCATCGGGCGGCTCAGCCGGGACCGCGCCGACCGGAGGGGCGCAGCCCGAGGGCGCGCAGGTGAAGGTCAACATGCTGCTGCGCCGACTCCCCCGCCTCCGCGACGAGCGCGTCGCCGCCGAGGCGGCGTTCGCCGGCACCTTCCACATCAACGAAACCCTCACCCAGCTCGATGCCGCCCACGCGGCCTCGACCGCAGGGCGGGTCCCCGACCCGCTGCCGGCCGAGATCTACTGCCATTCCCTCACCGACCCGACGATCCTCGGCCCCGACCTGCGTGCGCAGGGCGCGCAGACGCTGACCCTGTTCGGGCTGCAGGTGCCGCACCGCCTGGTGGCCCGCGCCGACCGGGATGCCGCGCGCAGCGAGCTGCTGGCTGCGGCTCGTGGCTCGCTCGACTCCGTGCTGGCCGAACCGATCGACGACTGCGTCCTCGTGGCCCCCGACGGGAGCCCCTGCATCGAGGTGCGCACGACGGCGGACCTCGAGGACGACCTCGGTATGACCTCCGGCGACATCTTCCACGGGCCCCTGTCGTGGCCCTGGGCCGACGACGCGGACGTGCGGGATTCCCCGGCCCGGCGGTGGGGCGTGCAGACGGAACATGCGACGGTGCTGCTGTGCGGATCGGGCGCTCGGCGCGGCGGCGCGGTCAGCGGCATCGGCGGACACAACGCCGCGATGGCAGCGCTCGAGATCCTCGACCGCTGATCCGGGTTACGGCGCGGCGGCAGGGCGGGGGGGCGGAAGCCCTCGGGCGCGGGAGCCGGCGGAGCGGCGGGGCGGGGTGCCGGCTCCTCCGCGGTCGACGGCGCCGGCGGCACCGCGGGGGCGGGCGGGACGGGCGGTGCGGGGCTGGCCGGAACCGGCGGCGCGGCATCCGACTGGGATCCGTAGGGCGCGGGCTGCGGGTATCCGAAGACCTGGGCGCCCTCGGACGGGTAGCCGGTGTAGTAGGCACCCCAGTCGGGCGACCCGTCGGGCATCATCGGCAGGGGCGTGGCGCCGTCGACGAAGGTCGGCCACGGCAGCAGCTCACCGGTGTCGTCGGGGTTCGCCGCCGCCGGGGACGATGCCGTCGCAGGGACGGCTGCCGCGGGCTGATTCGCGTGCGCGGTGGCGGGGACCGCGGGGGCATGACCGTAGGCCGGCCCCGGGAAGGCCTGCGGCTTCTTCGGTGCGAAGAGCACGTTGACCAGCGGGATGAGGGCGGTGCCCACCGCCGCGAGGATCGCCGCGGCCACGACGATGCGCCAGTACAGCTCGGGGAAGTCGACCCACTCGTTCACCACGAGCGGCACGATGAGCAGGGCGGCCAGCGCGACGACGAGCGAGATCGTGACGATCGCGACGGTCTGCGTGAACGGGGTGACGTAGCGCTGGAACGCCTTGGCGTAGAGCCGCACGTGCAGGAGCGCGAGCTGCAGGATGAGCACGATCAGCAGGAACTGCACGAAGCGGGTGAAGCCGCCCCACGAGTAGCGCTCCGGCATCCAGATGAGCACGGCCCCGATGAGCAGGGCCGCCACCCATGACGCCATGCTCGCCAGAGCGAACCATGCGGGGCGCCGGGGCGCCAGGTGGGCGTCGAGGATCGCCACGCCCGCGAAGCCGACGAGCAGCAGGATCGTGAGGAACGCGCGCCCGACGATCCCGTTCTGCGAGCCGATCAGCACCCACACCACGCAGACGATCGCGGCGGCGATGAGCGCGCCGATGGCGACCCAGATCGCGGCGCGCAGCAGCGGCGACGTGGACGCGTCGGAGCGTTCGGTCACCGGCGTCGTGTGGTCTGGCGCGTTCATGGCGTTCCCTCTTCCGCGGGTGCCGTCACCCGCCCGACCATCCTGGCACGCGGCCACCCCGCGACGGGATGCCGCCGACGGAACCCCGGGAACGACCGAGGGGCTCCGCTGATGCGGAGCCCCTCGAAATCGGTGGCGAGTGAGGGATTCGAACCCCCGAAGGCTACGCCGGCTGATTTACAGTCAGATCCCTTTGGCCGCTTGGGTAACTCGCCAGGTGCGCACCCGCCCGGCTTTCTCAGTCGACCAGAGGCGCGATCAACAATCCTACTCTGTCCCGGCCCGTGCTCCGAAATCGAGGCGGCCCGGCGGCGTCAGGTGCCGATGCGGTCGATGTCGTCGTCCTCGAGCGCACGCGGGAGGCGCAGCAGTGCGCCCTCGAAGCGGCACGTCGCGGCGGCGACGTCCATGGCGTACTGCAGCACGTCCCCCCATTCGTCCTGGTTGCCGGGCGAGCGGTCGAGCAGTGCCGCGAGGGTGGCCGCGAACGCGGCGTCGCCCGCTCCCATCGTGTCGACGATGCGCCCGGGCAGAGCCGAGATCGGTCGATTCACGACCGCGCCCCCGGCCTCGATCGCCGCGCCCGCCGAGCCGTAGGTCGCCAGGACCGCTCCTGCCCCGAGGTCGATGAGCCGCGCGCGCAGGGTGTCGAGCGGTTCGCCGTACAGCAGCGTCGCGTCGTCCTCGCCGACCTTGACGAGGGTCGCCGAGGCGGCGAGCCCCTCGAAGCCGCGTACGAACTCCGCGCGGTCCGACAGCATGCCGGTGCGCGGGTTCGGGTCGATCGCGAATCGGACGCCCGTGGCGCTGAGCACCTCGCCGAGCTCCCGCGTCTGTGCGAGGTCGTCGAGGGCGATGCAGCTGATGGCCACGAGCGGCGCCTCGGCGATGGCTGCGCGCTCGGCGTCGCCGTAGCGGATGCGGCGCCGCTGCGACGCCTCGTTGAAGACGTACTCGGGTTCGCCGCCGCCGCTGCGCGTGCTCACGGCGCGCGCGGTGCCCAGCGGCGATGCGGTCGGGATCAGCCGCACACCGAAGTCGGCGAGGAAGCTGCGGATGTGATCGCCCGCCTCGTCGTCGCCGACCATCGCGATGAGCGCGGTCGAGACCCCTAGTCGCGACAGGCCGACCGCGACGTTGAGGGCGGCTCCGCCGACGAACTCGCGGACGCCGCTGTCGTCGCGCAGCTCGTCGATGAGTGCATCGCCGATCACCACCACCGGTCCGGTCATGTCCTGCTCCCTGCTGTTTCGAGTACGCGGCCGACGAAGGCCTCGGTGCGGCGGCGGGTGCCGTCGATGCGCATGTCGACGCTCGCCCGCACCTCGTTGGGAGCGAGGGGCGCCGCGAGGCGGACGTTCTCGTGGCACGACAGGTCGGCGCAGATGTACGTGCCGATGCTGTCGCCGTGCTCACCCGCGCGACCGGCCTTGCGGGCGCTGAAGAGCGAGACCTGATCCGCCGGCTGCATGGTGTGGCAGAGATTGCACATGGCGGCCCGCGCCCGGGAGGTGCCTTCGGCCGCGCGCAGCACGACGCCGCGGGCAGAGCCGTCCACCTCTGCGACGAGGTAGCCGCGTCCGCGGGTGCGGGGGTCCCGCCACGCGTAGAAGTCCTGGTGATCCCACTCCACGAGCGCGAAGTCGTGCGGCACCGCGACGAGCCTCATCTCCTCGGGCATCGCATTGACGAACGATTCTCGGATCTCGGCCTCGGTCAGCGAACGCATGGCATCACCTCGACCCTCAGTGTACGAGCGCGGCCGACCCCCGGCATCCGTCGTCGTCATCGGATGCCGGGGGTGACGGCCTCGGGGAGGTCAGCTCCAGCCGAGGCGCCGGGCGACGGCGTCGGCTGCGGCGGACGGGAAGTCCGACCAGCCGGGCTCGAGGATCTCGCGGGTGAGATCGAACAGCCCGCGGGCGGCTGCTTCGAGCGGACGATCGAGCTCGGACGCGATGCGCGCGCCCCACTCGGCGAAGTCCTGCTCGAACCGCCGCAGCGGGTCGATGGTGTCGCGGGCGGTGGTGGACGCTGCCGCGAAACGCCCGCGGATCGCCTGCACGAGCTGCTGCACCGCCCACTGCCGGATGAAGCCGTTGGCGTTGAGCACCTCGCCGCGGCGAGCGCGTCCGACCCCGATCAGCAGCTTCACCAGCACGAGGCGGACGTCGTTGGCGGGATCGAACCGGTCTGCGGGCTCGGCGCGCGCGCGGGACCGGGCCACCAGCTCGGCTGTCGTCCCCGCGGCGTCGTCGACCACGACGGTGGCCTCACCGGCGAGCGCGCCCGCCAGCTCGTCGGCGTCCGAGAAGGCGAACTCCAGGACGTGCCCGTCGTCGTAGACCGCCGCGAAGCCGATCTCGCCCTCGCGCGCGGTGAGCACGAGTCTGTCCTGCTCGGGCAGCCACGACAGATCGGGTCGGATGCGCGCGCCCGCTCCCGATTCGGTGATGGCGAAGAAGTCGTGATCCGACCACTCGTCACGCCGTGCCTCTGCCTCATCCGACGCGGAGCCCAGGAGGACCAGCCCGACGAGCCCCTCGCGCGAGCGCACACCCGCGGCCAGGCCCGCGCTCAGCTGCGCGAACCGCTCGGGCGAGGTCACTCCCCCGCCACCTCGTCGGCCGGGGTGGCGGCGTCTGCGGCCGCAACGCCCCGATCGTCGTCCGCCGCGAGGCCGCCGACCCGTGCGGGAGCGGGCGCCGTCACACCGTTCAGGCGCCACACCGCGAACGCCGGACCGTCGGCCGAGAGCAGTACCGCGCCGTCGCCGGCGGCGCCGAGGGTGGCTTCGCCGAACAGCGCCTCGGCCGCCTCGGCGCCGGTCACCAGGCCCGGCGTCAGCTCGACGTCGACGTCGCCGCGCGCGGCGAGCACGAGGATCGTCTCGTCCGCCGACTCGCGGACGAACACGATCGCGTCGTCGTCGAGGTGCACCCAGCGCATGCCCCCGGTGGCCAGCGCGGGGTGCGCGCGCCGCAGTCCGATGAGGTCGCGGTACAGGGCGAGCCGCTCCGCCGTCTCGGGCTCGTCCTCGCTCCCCCACGGCATGGGCGTGCGACTCATCTCGCCGTCGATGCCGGTGAGACCGTATTCGTCACCGGCGAAGACCACCGGCATCCCGGGAAGGGTCATCGACAGGCCCGCGGCGACGGGGATCGTGCCGGGGCCGGCGTTGGTGGCGAAGCGGCCGGTGTCATGGGTGTCCAGCGGCTGCATGTTGCCGAGGCGCACACGCCACGGGATGCCGGCCGTGAAGCGCACGACCGCGCCCGCGAAGTCGCGCGCGGTGTAGCGGGGGATGCCGCCGATGGGCTGCCCGAAGAACCACGGCTCGGTGCGCGTCTCGCCCTCCGCCGTCAGGTACGACTGCTCGGTCGGCTCGCAGAGCCAGCCCCACAGCGGCCGGGTGAACGACGGATAGGTCATCGCGCCGTGCCAGCCGTCGCCCTGCAGGTCGCTCGCGGCGTCGTTGGTCGACTCGGCGACCAGGATCGTCTCGGGGTTGATCTCGATCATCGTGCGCCGCATGAGCTGGCGGACCTCGGCGTTCAGGTCGATCTCGCCCAGGCGACCGGTCATGTTCGCCACGTCGACGCGCCAGCCGTCGAGGTGGAACGGAGCCTTCAGCCACTTCGCCACCACGGACTCCGGGCCCTCGATGAAGCGGTGCCGCAACTCTTCACTCGCCCAGTTGAACTTCGGCAGCGTGGGCGTGCCGAGCCACGACTGGTACTGCGTGTTGGCCTCGTCGGTGAAGTAGTAGAACTCCTCCTCGGGCGCGCCGGGGTGGCCGAGCGCAGCCTGGAACCACTCGTGCCGGTCACCCGAGTGGTTGCTGGTCAGATCGCCGATCACCCGGATGCCGCGGGCGTGCGCCGCCTCGATGAGCCGGACGAGTGCCTCGTCGCCGCCCAGAAGGGGGTCGACGCGGTCGAAGCTCGACGCGTCGTAGCGGTGGTTGGAGGCCGCAGGGAAGACCGGCGTGAGGTAGAGCAGGTTCACGCCCAGGCCCACGAGGTGGTCGAGCTTGTCGATCACGCCGTCGAGATCGCCGCCGTAGAACTGCTGGGAGCGACCGGGGAAGATCGGGTCGACCGGATCGCTCCACTGCGCCGGCACCGCCCAGTCGGGCACGTCGCGCTCGTCCGCGCGGGCGGACCGGGCGAAGCGGTCGGGGAAGACCTGGTACATGACCGCGTCGTACATCCACGCGGGCGGGGCCGGCGACGCGACCAGCGCGTAGTCCTCGGCGTCGAGGGTCTCGAGCGTGTGGATGCCGGTCTGGTTCAGCCACTCGACGCGGCCGTCGGCGTGCCGCATGACCCACCGGTAGCCGTGGCGGGGGTTGCGGACCGTGACGGGGGCGTCCCACCACTCCCAGCCGTCGACCTCCCCTGCGCGGACCGCCCGGGTCCACTCCGGCTCGTGATCGGGATTGGAGCGCGTGCCCACCGCAACGATCGGGCCGTAGCCGGCGGGAACGCGCAGGCGCACGGTGACGGTCTCGCCGAGCGCCGGCTCGAGGTTCGACACGTACAGCGGCGAGCCGTCGTGGTGCGGAAGAAGGGTTGTCATGACGGGCCTTTCACGAGGTCAGGCGGCAGCGCCGCCGGTGGATGCGACGTGGTTGCACAGCCGGGAAGCCGTGACAGAGCCCTTGAATTGTTGTGCAGTTGTAGACGGTGCCCGCGAGCGGGCGGTGACGATTGTGCCATGGATGCCGCACCCTGCGCAGCCCGTCAGAGGCGCGCGCCGACATGGATGGCCGCGGCCGCAGCGGGCCCCAGTTCGAAGGTCGCGACGCCGTCCGCGACGGTGTATTCGGCACCCGCGCAGCGGTCGCCCGATGCCGGGTCGGCGCCGCCGGAGACGACGTCGCAGTACGACCCGTCTTCGAGGGACGTCGGAATCTCGATCACGTGCGTCTCGTCGCCGACGTTGACCGCGACGACACCACGGCCCTCGCGCTCGAAGCCGTACGCGTCGCCGTCGTCGACCCCCGGCATGCGGGGTGCGTCACCGGCATACGCGCGGAATTCCAGCATCCCCGTGATGGCCGGCCATGACTGGACGCAGGTGCGCTCGCCGTCCTCGTACTCGCCCGCGGGGCCATCCGCCTCGGCGCACGTCGTCGCCTCGACCACGCCGTCGGCGGTGGTCGGGGCGCCGGCGTCGCGGTCGGTGAAGGCATACCCGGAGTAGACGACGGGAGTTCCGTAGTCGTCGGCCAGCATGAGGGCGTTCGCGATGACGTAGAGCGGGCCGTCCCGGTAGGTCACGTCGGCCTCGCCGCGCTCGGTGTCGTGGTTGTCGACGAAGACGACGGCGCGGTCGGGCGAGACGTGCAGGGGCCGCTCCCCTTCCAGCCCGGGGTCCGAGAACACGCCGTTGGACAGCGCCGGAGCGAGGTCCCGCGCGTAGGTGAACTCGAAGACCTCGCCGAAGGCGGTGTACTCCTCGGGGACGACGGGTTCGCCTCCGCCGCGGATGACCTCGCTGATGATGCGCGTGCCTTCCGGCAGCGCGCCGACGATCGCCGCGACGTCGTCGGCGGGCATGTGCTTGGCCGCGTCGATGCGGAATCCCGCCACGCCCAGCGACAGCAGGTCGTCGAGGTAGGCGCCGATCGTCTCGCGGACGGTCGTGCTGGCGGTGTCGAGATCGGCGAGGTTCACCAGCTCGCACGTCTGCACCTGCTCGCGAGAGGTGTAGTCCTCGATGTCGTCGAAGGACGTCAGCCCGCAGTGGTGGAAGTCGGCGTCGGTGTACAGGCCCGGGTACTCGTAGTGCTCGTACGGGGTGCCCGCGAATCCGACGCCGGGGGTGTCCTGTCCCGTCATGTGGTTGACGACCGCGTCGGCGATGATCTCCACTCCGGCGGCGTCGCAGCGCTCGACCATCTCGGCGAACTCCTCGCGCGAGCCGAGCCGGGACTCGAGGTCGTAGCTCACCGGCTGGTACGACGCCCACCACTCCTCACGGTCGATGTGCTCCTGGGGCGGAGAGGTCAGCACCCACGCGAAGCCGTTCGGCCCGAGGGTCGTCTCGCACTCCTCGGCGATCGCGGTCCAGGGCAGCTGGAACAGCTGGATGCCGACATCCGGCGCCGCGGCCGCGGGCTCCTGCCCCACCGGGGCCGTGCAGGCGGCGAGGACGGCTGCCGTCGCGAGGACGGCTGACATCCCCCGCACCCGACGAATGCGAGAAGCGGTACGTCCCGGCATCCGCTATTTCACGCTGCCGGCGGTCAGGCCTCCCACGATGTAGCGCTGGAGGGCGAGGAAGAGACCGACCGGGAGGATGGCCGCCAGCACCGCCCCGGCGGCGAACACGCTCCAGTTCTTCGAGAACTCGTCCGAGATGAACTTGTAGAGACCCACGGCGAGCGTCTGCTTGTCGGGGTCGATGAGGATGACGCTGGCCAGCACGAACTCGCTCGAGGTCCCGATGAACGACAGCAGTCCGACGACGGCCAGGATCGGCGCGACCAGTCGCAGGATGATCGTGAAGAAGATGCGGGCGTGGCCCGCGCCGTCGATCTTGGCGGCTTCGTCGATCGAGGCGGGCACCGTGTTGAAGAACCCGTACATGAGGTACGTGTTCACCCCCAGCGCGCCGCCGAGGTAGACCATGATGAGACCGATCTGCGAGTTCAGGCCGATCGCCGGGAAGATGTCGCCGATCGCGACCATCAGCAGGAAGATCGCGACCATCGCCAGCATCTGCGGGAACATCTGCACCACCAGCAGGGTGGTGAGCCCGAACCGGCGGCCGGTGAAGCGCATGCGCGAGAACGAATACGCCGCGAGCGCGCCGAGGATCACGGTGCCGGCGGACGTCACGAGCCCGATGATGAGGGTGTTGAGATACCACGCGCCGTAGGGCTGCTGGTTCGAGGTGAACAGCGTCGCGTAGCTCTCGAAGTTCACGTTCTGGAACAGGCCGTTCGCCGTCAGCAGTGTGCCGCCGGGGTTCAGCGATGCCGAGAAGACGTACATCAGCGGGAAGATCGCGAAGATCGCCACGACCACGCCGACGATGTGTCGCCAGCCGGTCTCGCGGAAGTAGCGCTTGAAGGGCCGGGGCGGTGCCTTGTGCTCGCCGCGGACCCCCGCGTCGCTGTGGCCGCTGCCGGCGGATGCCACGGTGTCGTCCTTCGCGGTGGCCACCGATTCGACGAGGGCTCCGGATGCCGGGGCGCCGGGTTGGAGGTTGCTCATGTCAGTTCAGCTCCTCGAGGGCCTTGGTCCGTCGGAACGCGATGACCGAGATCGTCGCGACCAGGATGAAGATGATGATCGAGAACGCGCTGGCCAGTCCGTAGTCGGCGGTGGAGCCGACGAACGCGACCTTGTAGACCATCGTGATGAGGATGTCGGTGGCTCCGACGTTGACCCCGGCGGTCGCATCGCGCGGGCCGCCGCCGGTCAGCATGTAGATCAGGCTGAAGTTGTTGAAGTTGTAGGCGAACGAGGCGATCAGCAGCGGTGCGACGGCGACGAACAGCAGCGGCAGCTTGATGTTGCGGAAGACCTGCCACGCGGTCGCGCCGTCGACGCGGGCCGCCTCCTGCAGCTCATCGGGGATGGCCTGGAGCGCGCCCGTGCAGATGAGGAACATGTAGGGGAATCCGAGCCACAGATTCACCAGCAGGATGCTGAACTTCGCCAGCCATTCGTTGGTGAGCCAGGGGACGTCGGCCCCGCCGAGCAGGACGTTGTTGATGAAGCCGAACTCCTGGTTCATCATTCCCGCCCACACCAGCGCCGAGAGGAACCCCGGGAAGGCGTACGGCAGGATCATGATGAGCCGGTAGTACTTCTTGGACTTCATCCGCGGATCGTTGAAGACGATCGCGACGAACAGGCCCATGACGAACGTCGTCGCCACCGAGAGGAACGCGAACGCGAACGTCCACACGAGCACGGTGAAGAACGGGCCGCGGATGGACTCCTCCGCGAACGCGCGGGTGAAGTTGTCGAAGCCGACCCAGATCTGCCAGCCGGGCATGAGCTCGGTGCCGTCCTCGGCCGTGAACGCTCCGGTGCCGATGTCGGTGTAGACGACACCGTCTCGCGTGTCGGTCATCGTGTCGGCATCCGCGTCGTAGACGAGGTTCGACAGATAGACGTAAGCCGACGACCCGTCCGGAGTGCGCAGGGCGCCGTCGTTGGGGTCCTCGCTGAGCGGCACGGCCATGTCGGCGATGACGTTCTGGTTGGCGACGATCCCGGCGAAGTCGAGCGTGTTGTACCCGGTGAGCCCGACCGCCTTGCCGCCGTCCATCTCGGCGCCGTCGACGGGGGTCAGCGGACGCTCGTCGCCGCCGATCTCGACGTTGCCCTCGGGGTCGGTGACGAGGAACGAGAACTCGCCGAGCTGCTCGACGATGGTGAGGCCGTAGGCGGGCGAGTCGGGGACGCGCTCCTGCGCCGACAGCAGCAGCGAGTTGACCGCGCTGTCCTTGGTGCTGTTGTGGCCGGTGCCGTAGTTGGTGAACGCGACATAGCCCGTGTAGAGGGCGGCGAACACCTGGAAGACGAAGAGGAAGATGAGCCCCGGGACCAGGTACTTCGCGGGCAGATGGCCGCGGCTGAAGTAGATCCAGTTGGCGTAGAGGGTGACGACGGCGATGATCGCGGCCGGGATCCACTGCTCGCTCTGGATGAGCACGAAGATCGAGTACAGCGCGAGGGCATCGATGATGCCGAGCGCGATGACTTTGACGAGGAGGACCTTCCAGCCCCCTCCGGCGGCCTCCGCCATGCGGGCGGCTTGCTTGGATCGCGTCTGCTTCTTGCGATCGACCGCGGCCGGGCGGTCCTGTGTGGTCGGCGTCGTCATCGGCGGCCTCCTTGGTCGGGATCCTAGGGCTCGGAACGACGGGGCGACACCCTGTGGGTGCCGCCCCGCCTGGAGGGGTGTTACTCGATGGCCGTCTGGATGTCGGCCGCCATCTTCTCCCACAGCGACGCCGGGTCGCCGCCGTTGATGATGGCCGCCTCGGTGACGCCCCAGAACTGCCACACCGAACCCATCTCGGGGATGCTCGGCATCGGCACAGCCTCAGCACCGACCTCACCGAAGCCCGCGGTCAGCGGGTCTGCGGCGACAGCGGCCTCGAAGGCTGCGGTGAGGGCCGGGGTGCGCCCGCCGACCTCGTAGAGCGCGGTCTGCACTTCTTCGCTGCCGAGGTAGTTCACGAGGAACTCGTTGGCCGCGAGGCGGTTCTCGCTCTCGGCGCTCAGGAAGAAGCCCTGGACGCCGGCGAAGGGCTGAGCGGTCTCGCCACCGGCCGACGGGATCGGGTCGACGGCGAGGTTGATGCCCGCCTCTTCGGCTGCGGGAACGTTCCACGGACCGGTGAGGAAGAAGGGCGAGTTGCCCGAAGTGAAGTTCTCGACGGCGAGGTCACCGGTGATGTTCGTGTTGAACACGCCGGCGGCACCCTGCTCGCCCAGCCACTCGGCGAACGCCTGGCCGCCTTCGTTGCCGATCTGCAGGTCGTCGGCGTTGTACGAGCCGTCTTCGTTGGTGCCGAAGACGGGAGCGCCGAACGACGTCTGGAACGGGTAGAGGTGGTACGGGTCGGCGGCCTCGGGGTCGAGACCGACCAGGAACGGGTACTCGGTGCCCGCCTCTTCGCCCATCGCGACCATGTCTGCGAAGTCGGCCGGCGCCTCGGGCGCGAGGTCGGTGTTGCGCAGGAGCGCGATGTTCTCGATGGCGTACGGGACGGCGTAGGTCTGGCCGTCGTAGGCCCAGGCGTCGACCGCGACCTGCTCGAACTCGGAGGCCTTGTCGCCGAGCTCGACCGGGGCGACGACGCCGTTGGTGACGAGCACGCCGAGCCAGTCGTGCGCACCGACGGCCACATCGGGGCCCTCGCCGGTCGGAACCTGCTGGACGAACTGGTCGCGGATCTCGCCGAACTCCTTCTGCACGAGGTTGACCTCGACGCCGGTGGTCTCGGTGAAGTCTGCGGCGGCCTCTTCGAGGACGCCTGCGCGGTCCGCGTCCACCCAGACGGTGATCTCGCCCGAGAAGTCGGCGGACGGGGCTTCGGTCTCGCTGCCGCTGTCACCGGTGCTGGACGAGCAGCCGGCGAGCGCGAGCGAGGAAACAGCGGCGATCGCGCCGAAGGCGACGATGCTCCTCTTGTTCACCTTCATTGGTGTGTGCCTCTCTTGAATGCGTGTAACCGGACTCTCGGGCCGGTAGGCACGTGAAGTCCGTTCTTCAAGCCCGCAGCAATGACTGCAAGCGCTTACATTTTTACGTCACCGAAGCCGATCGCGCAAACAGTACGTTCGCTTCGATATCAGGCCGTGACCTTTGATGGATGCTGGAACCGCTTACAGAGGCGTCGCGGCCACAGCAGGGTGGTGGCGGCGTCCGCGTCGCTAGACTTCCCCGCATGGCTGATTCTTCGTTCGACATCGTGAGCAAGGTGGACCACCAGGAGGCCGACAACGCCCTGAATCAGGCGCGCAAGGAGGTCGAGCAGCGGTACGACTTCAAAGGCACCGGCGCCTCGATCGAGTGGTCCGGCGAGAGCGTCCTGATCAAGGCGAACTCCGAAGAGCGCGCGAAGGCGGTTCTCGACGTCTTCCAGACCAAGCTCATCAAGCGCGGGATCTCGCTCAAGAGCCTCGAGTCCGGCGAGCCGGCCGCCAGCGGCAAGGAGTTCCGGATCGTCTCGACGATCAAGGACGGCATCTCCTCCGAGAACGCGAAGAAGATCTCGAAGATCATCCGCGACGAGGGGCCCAAGTCCGTCAAGTCGCAGATCCAGGGCGACGAACTGCGCGTGCAGTCGAAGTCGCGCGACGACCTGCAAGAGGTGCAGCGTCTGCTGAAGGCCGCCGACCTCGACGTCGACCTTCAGTTCATCAACTACCGGTAGCGCACAGGGGCCGCGCGGAGCCTCCGTCGCTCCCCTCACCACTCGGTGAGGGTCCACACCTCGGGCCGCACCGCCGCGCCCTGCACGTCGGCGAAGGCGGCCGCCGCGAGCTTGAGCTCCGCAACCGCCTCATCGTTTCGACCGGCGGCGTGCAGCAGGTCGGCGGTCTGCGAATGCAGAGCCGCGAGACGGTGACGGTCGCCCTGCCGCTCGGCGAGCACCAGGGCCTCGCGCGCCGCGTCCAGCGCGAGCGGACCGTCACCGGCGGCGGCGAGCGCCCGTGAGAGATTGTTCAGCGCGGCGATCAGCAGATCGGTGTTGCCGTGGGCGCGAGCGCGCGCGACGGCATCCCGCAGATGCTCTTCGGCGCGCACGACCTGCCCGTCGGCCAGGGCGATCATCCCGAGGACGTTGCCGGCCTGCGTGCGTGCCGCATCGTCACCCGATGCGACGGCGGCGCGCTCGGCCGCACTCGCGGCCTCCCTCGCTTCGAGGTCGTGACTCCGGCGATGCAGTACGAGTGCGAGGTCTGCCGACACCCGCGCTCGGCGACCCCCCGGCCCCTCTGCGGCGAGATCGCGTGCCGCCTCCAGATGGGCCTGAGCCAGTGCCCAGTCACCGAGACGGTCGTGCACCCCTGCGATGGCGTGCTCGATCTCGGATCGACGTCGAGGTTCGCCCTCGGCCATGGCCGAGGCCTGGTCGAGCGCGATGAGCGCCTCGGGATAGCGACCGAGTCGGACGAGAGCGGCTCCGATCGCCGAGTACTCGTCGACACCGCCTCGGCCCAGGGCCAGCGCTGCCCGCAGCTGGAGGATCGATTCCTCGTGGGCGGACACGCTCGCCGACTCAGCCGCCGCTTTCAGGAACCACGATGCCGCCTCCGTTTCGCGACCCGCCTCCGCGAGATGCTGGGCTACCGAACCGGCAGGCGTGGCACGCGGATCGACCGCGTGCCGCCGCGCGAGGACGTCGGCGACGCGGGCGTGCAGGAGGCGACGCCGAGCCAGCGACAGCCCCTGCAACGCCGCGCTCCTCACGAGGTCGTGCGGCGCGTCGTAGCCGGGCGTGTCGTCGTGCTCGACGAGAAGGCCCCGGGCGACCGCCTCCTCGATCGCTTCGACGGTCTCGGTCTCGTCGCGCCCACTCACCGCGCGCAGCAGTTCCGGCGTGGCGACCGAGCCGATCACGACGGATGCCGCTACGACCTGTCGTGCCGTTTCGGACGCCGCGGTGAAGCGAGCCGACACGATGTCGCGCACCTGGCCGCCCTCCGCTTCCGAGGGCGCTGCGACCACTTCTCGCACGAGCAGCGGGACGCCCCGGGTTCGGCGCAGGACCTCCGCCGCGTCGACGCCTTGTCCGGCGAGTTCGACGATCTGACGCTCGTCGAACGGCTGCAGCAGGATCGTCTCGCCGGACTCCGCGACCGCCTGCTGGAGAGGCCCGTCCGTGAGCCCCGGTGCCCACGCGACGACAAGGAGCACGCCCGCCGGAAGCCGCCGCGCGATGTACCCGAGCAGCGCCGCAGAGGGCCTGTCCAGCAGTTCCGCGTCATCGACCACGAGCAGCAGGGGCTCCCCGACCGTCAGTCTCTCGATCGCTGTGCGGACGGCCTCGTGCACGCGCTGCAGGTCGCCAGGGGTACGGATCGTTCGCGGTGCGGGACCGTCGACCTGTGTGGCCAAAGCCGCCAACGGCGCCGCGGACGACCCCAGGGTCACCACGAGATCCGGCTCCACGGTCAGCAGTGAGCGCACCAGGTCGTTAGCGGCTGCGTAGGCGAGCATCGATTCCGACGCCCGTCCGGCGATCCGGATGGTCCGGCCCCCCGCATGCTCCGCTACCGCCGCAGCCAGGACGGTCTTGCCGAGTCCAGGTTCGCCGACGATGCCGATGAGGCGACCGGATGCCGGCACCGCACTCCACGCATCGGCCAGTCGCGCCAGGTGATCCTCTCGCCCGACGAGCCTCGTCGCCGGCTGAGCGGGGGACGCGTCCGGTGTGACGGTGGGCTGCGGCGCTTCGGGGACGGATGCCGTCGCGGGTCGCGCGAGTCGATCGGCGCGGATGTCTTCGTGCAGCGCCGACGTCTCGGGGAGGGGCGCCACCCCGAGCTCGCGGTCGAGGAGTCGCACCAGACTCCGGTAGGCGCGCAGCGCCCCGGGCCGGTCACCGGCCCATGCCGACACCCGGATGACGTCGGCGTGTGCGGGTTCCGAGAGCGGATCCACCTGTACGCGCCTCCGGGCCCATTCGACCGCTTCGGGCCACGAGCCGCCGTCGGTGGCCGTGGCGACGAGCCGGGCAAGGGTGCGAGAAAGCTCGTTGCGCAGCTCGTCGGCGACGCCCAGCATCCAATCGTCGAACGGCGGGCTGTCTCGCAGCGCGAAGCCTTCCGCGAACCGTTCGGCTGCGAAGTCTGCAGCGCGGCGCCAATCGGCTGCGTCGGGCGACGCGGCGAGTCGGCGGAACTCGACCACATCGCAGTCCACCGCCCCGGCATCCATACCGACGCGATCGGCGTGCACGACGAGCGATGGACCGACGGCGGCCGCGACGGACAGCGTGCGCCTCAGAGCGGCGCGAGCGCGCGTCCTCTCCAGGTCCGGCCACAGCATTCCCGCGAGCGCGTCTCGGCCGAACTCCCGCCCCGTGACCGCCAGCAGGGCCAGGAGAGCGACTGCCTTGCGCGTGTCGAACCGCACGTCTGCGCCGTCCCGCCGCACGCGAGGCGGTCCCAGCAGCTCCAGTCGCACGGACACGATCACCCCTTTGAGGACACCGTAACGGTGTGAGGGCATCCACAGCGTTCCGAGTTCGCAGATCAACTCGAATCCGTAACGCTTTCGGAACGCCGGCCGGAGCATCATCGTTGCAGTACCGGCCGCTGTGCAGCGGTCCGGTCGAGGAGGATCGGATGACCGACACGCTCGAGACAGCGACGCAGACGGCGGCGGATCCGCAGCGGCTCGACGTGCAGGACGGGCCGGACGGCGGCGAGCGCGGGCGCCGACGGGCCGGAGACCGAAGGACGTCCAGGGCTGCCCGTCGCGGTCACCAGAGTGCGGTTCCGTCGCGGGCTCGCCGGATCGAGATCGAGATCGAACCCGGTGATCCGCTGCTGGTCTATCTGCAGTCCGCCTCGGGACCCGTCGACATCGGCGCGCTGCCCGCGTACTCTCCCGCGGTGGCGAGGATGATCGCCCAGGAAGTGCAGCTGGTCGTGCCGCTCGTCACGAGCGGCGAACTCGTCGGCATCCTCGCTCTGGGACAGCGGCTCTCGGAGAGGACGTACTCCCGCAACGACCGCCGACTGCTCGACAGCCTCGCACGGTACGCGGCGCCGGCCCTGCGGCTGGGCCAGCTGATGCGGGTGCAGGAGCGTGAGGCCCGGGAGCGGGAACGCATCGAGCAGGAGCTGCATGTCGCTCAGCTCATCCAGCAGCAGTTCCTTCCGGCCCAGCTGCCGGAACTGGGCGGGTGGAATGTGGCTGCCTTCTACCGGCCCGCGCGCACGGTCGGCGGGGACTTCTACGACCTCATCGAGCTGCCCGACGGCAGGATCATGGTCGTCACCGGCGATGTCACAGACAAGGGCGTGCCGGCTGCGCTCGTGATGGCCAGCACGCACGCGCTGCTGCGATCGGCGGCTTCCGCGGTGACCTCACCGGGCGAGGTGCTTCGCCGCGTGAATGAACTGCTCATTCCGCAGATCCCCACCCACATGTTCGTGACGTGCCTCGTGCTGGTGCTCGACCTCGAGTCCGGCCGCACGCACTTCGCGAACGCGGGACACAATCTGCCGTATGTGCAGCGCGGCGAACGGGTCGTCCAGCTGCACGCGCGCGGGATGCCGCTGGGACTGATGTCCGGCAGCGTCTACGAAGAGCACGAGACCGTCATCGGGCCGGGCGAGATCGTGCTGTTGTACAGCGACGGCATCACCGAGCAGCACCGCGCCGATGGTGAGATGTTCGGATTCGGGCGGACCGCAGCGCTGGTCGCAGGGGCCGACACCGGCCAGCAGCTCGTCGACGACGCCGTCCACGCCCTGGGTGCGTTCTCCGCGGGCGTCGACCAGGAGGACGACATCACCCTGGTGACACTCCAGCGAGGTCGCCGCGGCGGAGTCGCCGATTCGCTGTCGTTCTCTGTTGCGAGCGAGCCGGGCAACGAGCGCGATGCAATGGACAAGGTCGCCTCGATCGCGGCCACGGCGCTGGAGGGTGCGCGCCTGGACGCCCTCAAGACCGCCGTCAGCGAGACGGTGATGAACGCCATCGAGCACGGCAACCGCGCAGACGCCGCGCTCGACGTGCTCATCACCGCCCGGCGAACCTCGGAGTACGTGACCGTCGAGGTGTCCGACTTCGGCCGGGGACTTCGGCAGGATGCCGAGACGCCGGACCTGGACCTGAAGCTGGCCGGACTGCAGCGACCCCGTGGGTGGGGGCTGTTCCTCGTGCGCGAGCTCGTCGACCACGTCGAGGAGTTCGGCGACGGCGATCGGCACGTCGTCCGACTCGTGATGCGTGTGGATGGAACGGATGCGGCGGCCACGGTCGCGCGGGGCGGAGGGAACCATGGGAATGACTCATGAAATTCGTCGAAAGGGCGATCGTGTCGATGTCGTCCTGGTGGGCAGGATCGACAGGGACGCGACGACGGATCTGGACGCGGCGTTCTCCGCGGCATCCATCGACTCGCCCGCGTCGATTCAGCTGGACTTCACGGACGTCGACTACATCAACTCGACGGGGATCGCCCTCATCGTCAGCCTTCTGGCGCGGGCACGCGCGGAGGGGATCGGCGTGCGGGCCTCGGGCCTCACCGAGCACTACCGACACATCTTCGAGATCACCCGGCTGAGCGACTTCATCGACATCGTGCAGCCGGTGAAGGGGTAGGGAATCGTCATGGCATCCGCAGCGCGCATGGACGTCACTCACCCCGCACCGGGGGCGGCGGCGATCACCATCGCGGGCGACGTCACCGCAGCGTGCGAGGACGACCTGATGGCGGCGCACGAGAGCGCATCCGACCGCGGCGCGAAACTCATCGTCCTCGACTTCTCGGGCATGGCCTACATGAACAGCGGCGGGATCGGCATGCTCGTGACGCTGCTCGTCCGCGGACAGCGCCGACAGCAGCGGATCGCCGCGGTCGGCCTGACCGATCATTACCGGCAGATCTTCGAGCTCACCCGGCTCGACGAGGCGATCGCGCTCCATGACGACACCGAATCGGCGATCCGGGCGCTCTCCACACAAGGAGGATGAGCATGGCAGAACAGAACGGTGCGGTACCTCGGGACGCGGCCTTCTGGGCCGCGAAGGTGGATCGCCTGCAGGTGAGCGACCCCACCGAACCGCACGGCTACAACGTTCAGGGCAAGCGCGTCGCAGGCCCCATGAACGGCTTCGGCCGCTTATGGCAGCGCACCTACGTCGCCGACCTCGGCGATTCGGTCACCCCCGAGACCCTGATCGCCGACTGGCGCGCGCACTTCGGCCGGTACTGGCCGCGAATGGGGCGATTCCACGGCTCGGTGTCTGCGATCGAACCGGGCGATGTCACGGCGCTGACGGCGGGCGGGATGACGACCGGCATCATGGTGCTCTACGCCGACGACACCTCTTTCACCTTCCTCACACCAGAGGGGCACATGTTCGCGGCGATGATCACCTTCTCCGCCGAGACCGACGGCACGGGCCGCACGATCGCCCAGATCCGGATGCTCCTGCGCTGCTCGGACCCGCTCTTCGAGAGCATGTGGCCGCTCGCACGACGGGGCGAGGACGTCTTCTGGCCGGGTGTCCTGCGCAACCTTGCCGCCGCCCACGGTGTCGGAGAGGTCGAGGTCGGCGAGCAGACGATCTGCGTCGACCGCCGGCGGCTCTGGGCGAACTGGAGGAATGTGCGTCACAACGCGGGCATCCGCACGCTCACCCACGCTGTGACCGCGCCGCTCCGCCTTCGTCGAACAGGGACGGCGACCTGATGGATCCGGTGATGGGGCCGGCGGCGGGGAGCGCGCCATCATGATCCCCCGCGGTGCGCGCGACAATGCTCGTCGAGCGGCCATCTGGGTGGGAGTGGGCGTGCTCCTCGCGCTGAACGCCGCTCTCGCGGTCGGATTCGGTGCGGTCACGGGCCTTCTCGGCTTCAGCGGATTCCCGATCGTGGGCGCGATCATCCTGATGACGCGTCCACGGAACGGCGTAGGGAGGTACCTCTACGCCGTCGGGATCCTCTGGGGTGTCAGCGCTGCGATGGCTCTCGCGGGCGGGTTCGCCGACACCGGAGGCTGGTCGGGGGTCGCAGGCGTTGCGACGGGACCGGCCTGGGCCGAAGCCATCCAGGCCGCTCTGGGCTGGCCCGCCTGGGTGATGCTTCCGCTCATCGGATTGATCTTTCCGACCGGTCGTGTCGAGACGCGGAGCGGCCGCGCTCTGTTCTGGCTGCTCATCGGTTTCGCAGCGCTCGCAGGCGCGGCCGAGGCGGTCCGACCCGGCCCCCTGCCGGTGAGCGCGCGACCGAACCCACTGGGCGTCCCCGCTCTCACGGGGCTGACCGACGCCGTCACGGGCCCTGTCGGACTGGTGTGCTTCCTGGGGATCATCGTCGCCGTCATCGTCGATCTCGCGGTGCGGTGGCGACGCTCTTCCGGCGCCGACCGCCTGCAGTACCGGTGGCTGGTGTTCGGCCTTGTCTCCACGATCGCCATCGTCGCGCTTTCGGGCGCCATCAACGCGGTGTTCCCCGGCCGGGCCTGGGTCGAGATCTGGTCGGCGATCGCCGTGCTCTCGACGAACCTGATTCCCGTGGCCATCGGCATCGCCGTCACACGACACGGCCTGTACGAGCTCGGGCGGGTCGTCTCGCGGACCGTGTCCTATGCGATCGTCACTGCATTGGTCATCGGGATCTACGCCGCAGCCGTGACCTCGACCACGCGGCTCCTGCCCGATCTGCCGACAGTCGGAGTCGCCGTGGCCACCCTCGTGGCCGCGGCGCTCTTCCTCCCTGCGCTCAGAATGGTTCAGCGCCGGATCGATCGGCGCTTCGACCGCGAGCATTACGACGCGCAGGAAGTCGTCGACGAGTTCGGCGAACGTCTCCGCATCGGAACCGACCCGCTCACGACATCCGACGACCTCACTCGCGCCGTCGAGCGCACTCTGCAGCCGACGGCGATCGGCCTCTGGACGACAGGAGCCGGGTCGTGAGCGACCGGACCCGTCGCCGCAACGATCGTGCGCGGGCCTGGCCCGCTTTTCTGTGCGCCGGAGTGGTCCTGTCGATGCTCATGGTGACGATCGCGGCGTACGTGGCGGACGGACGCCCCGCAGGGGACGCCGCGCCGTTCCTCACTTTGTTGACGATCTTCGTCGGCGTCGGCTGCCTGCTTTCGTGGAAGCGTCCGCTCAATCCGATCGGCTGGCTGCTTCTGCTGATCCCGGCCCTCTTCACGATCGGGACGCCCGCGACCCTCCTCGGCGAAGCTCTCCTCCCGTCGGCGCCCGATCTCTCGGCATGGTTGTTCTGGTACGGCTACGACCGCGAGGACACGTGGAGCTGGCTCCCGCCGATCGGACTGCTCCTCACCCAGATCCCCCTCCGATTCCCCGACGGCGCATTGCCGTCGCCACGATGGCGGTGGTTCTCTCGGTATACGATCGCCGCACTCGTCATGGCGAGCGCGGGACTGTCGACGCTGTCCGCAGAGGTCTATCCCGGTATCCCCAACCCCGCCCATCTGTCCGCGCTCGCCGAGAATCCGCTCATCATCCCGGTGTCCTTCGCCGCGCTGGCGGTAGCATTCATCGGCTCGCTCGCCTCGCTCATCGTGCGCTACCGGCGCGCGGACCCGGTCCAGCGCGCGCAACTGCGGTGGATGCTGTGGGCGGTCGGGCTGGCCGTGGCGATTCTGATCGCGAGCTGGATCATCCCCGACCCGTGGATGGGTATCACCGGCGTCGTGCTCGTGTCGTACGGGCTGATCCCCGTCGCGATCGCCATCGCCGTGCTTCGCTACCGCCTGTACGAGATCGATCGCATCATCTCGCGCACGGCCGCCTACGCGCTGGTGACCGCCGTCGCTGTCGCGATCTACACGATCGTCGTGACCTCGGTCGCGTGGCTGCTTCCTGACGCCACCACCCTCGGCGTCGCCCTGGCGACGCTCCTGGCAGCGGGGGTCTTCCTTCCGGTCCTGCGCGTGTCGCGTCGTCTCCTCGACCGCAGGTTCAATCGCGCGCAGTACGACGCCGAGCGTGTCGTGGATGCCTTCGGGGATCGGCTTCGGACCGGCGTCGACCCGCACACTGCCGCCGCCGACCTCACGGGCGCGGTCGAACGGACCCTCGAGCCTTCCGTCGTCGGCATCTGGACCCGTCCACCGCCTCGGGACGACGAGTAGCGCATGCGGAACGATGACGAATGTCCGAAGCTCGCCGGCATAGGGAAGGTCGCGCCCCGCGGGATTCGAAGCGATGTCCGAGGGTGGTGTGATGATGTTCGCATGACGACGACGGTTGCGACTCCGGCAGCGGTGGCCGCGGCGCGGTTGCAGCCGATCGTGGATGAGGTCGTGGACGTGCGGGCGCAGATCGCCTCTTTGCAGGCGCGCGAGGCGCAGCTGTTCGCGCAGGCCGCCGTGATCGCGCAGGACTGGGCGGCGACGGCATATACCCGCTCCGACGCCGAGCTCGCCCACCGGTCGGTCGCGGCCGACATCGCCGCGGCGCTGCGGGTGTCGGACCGGACCGTGCAGCGTCAGATCGGCGACGCCGACCGCATGGTGACCTGTTTCCCCGAGACCGTCCGCGCGTTACGCGCCGGACGGATCTCGCTGACCCACGCCCGGGTCATCGCCGACGCGGGCGAGCGGATCACCGAGCCCGAGCTGCGCGCGGACTACGAGGCGAGCGTGCTGCCCTACGCCGAAGCGGAATCCGCGTCACGGCTGCGGCCGGTCGCGAAACGCCGCGCGCAATGGTTCCTGAACGAGACCACGCAGCAACGCCACACGTCCGCGGGTGCGAGTCGCGCCCTGCAGCTGCACGACCTCGACGACGGAATGGCGATGCTGCAGCTGACCGGCCCCGCGGTGATCGTCCACGGCATCTACGACCGTGTCTCCCGCATGGCCCGCGACGTCACCGACGCCGACACCCACGCCCAACGGGACGCGAAGACCGCCGCCGCCCACGCCGAACGCGCCGCGAAAGCCGCGGAACGAGAAGCCCGCGCCATCCAGCGTGCAGCGGGGACCACAGCCACCGATGACGAGGCCGCTGCCGCACGTCACCGTGCGGACACCGCATGGGAACACGCCGCCACACTCCGCACCCGCGCGGACGACCTCTCCGCCGCCCACCGCACCATGGACCAGCTGCGCGCCGACCTCATCGCCGACATGATCCTCACCGCCGACCCCACCGCGCACAACGGCACCCGCGACACCGGCCTGCGCGCGATCCACGCGACGGTGAACATCACCGTTCCCGCCCTCGCCCTCCTCGACTCCCCCCTCGACGACCCTTTCGACACCGCCACTCTCACCGGACACGGCCCCATCGACGCCGACACCGCACGACACCTGACCGCCGGCGCCCCCACCTGGAACCGCATACTCACCCACCCCATCACCGGCTCCGTCCTGGCCGTCGACCGCCACGACCCCACCGCCGCGATGCGCCGACACCTCGACATCCGAGATCAGCACTGCCGGTTCCCCGGATGCCGCCAACCCACCACCCGCACCGACATCGACCACACCGTCGACTGGGCCGAAGGCGGCCCCACCACCATCGGCAACCTCGCCCACCTCTGCCGCCGCCACCACACCCTCAAACACCACACCCCGTGGACCGTGGAACAACACCCCGGCGGCATCCTCCACTGGACCAGCCCGACCGGACACCGCTACCCGTCCCACCCGACGAGCCGCACCCACTTCACCACCGACCCCGAACACGACCCCCCACCCTTCTGAACGAGCAGGAGAACGGCGACGGGCGATCCTCGCCGGGTCAGGGGGAGGCGCGTACGTGCATCCGTTCCCCCGAGGCGCTGAAGATGCTAAGCACCTCGACCGGCCCGTCGGCCGTGGCACTCAGACTGTGCGGGGTGCGTGTGTCGAACTCGGCCGCCTGACCGCGCTCGATGATGTGCTCGCGGTCATCGAGCGACAGTCGCAGGGAACCGCTGAGGACGTACACCCACTCGAACCCGTCGTGCACGCGCGGCGTCGGCGCGAACTCGGCGGCAGGATAGGTGACCTTGTAGGTCTGCACGGGCGAGCTCTCGAGCGTGAGCGGGGCGAACACCATCCCGTCCCTTCGCTCCACGGCCCGGCGGACCCGCGGATCCGCCGGCGCCGGCGGGAGCAGATCGTCGATGCGCAGCCCGAGCTGACGGGTGAGGGGAACGAGCAACTCGAGAGACGCCTGACGCTTGCCCGACTCCAGACGAGAGAGGGTGCTCGGCGACATCGACGCCCGCGACGCGAGGTCCTCGAGAGTCCAGCCACGTTCGCGTCGGGCGGCGCGCAGGCGAGGACCGATCTGTGCCAGGTCGTCAGTCATCCCCCGATCTTGCCATTTCCGCAAGATGGTTTGCGCCGCTCACTCCCCCTACACAGGCTGGTGCCATGACGAACGAATGGGATGCCGTCATCATCGGCGGGGGCGTGGCCGGTCTGAGTGCTGCCCAGATGCTCGGCCGTTCACGTCGCCGCACACTGGTGATCGACGGTGGACAGCCGCGCAACCGCTTCGCGACGCACATGCACGGCGTGCTCGGGCACGACGGTCTCGATCCGGCCGAACTGCTCGACCGCGGGCGGGCGGAAGCCCGCGGATACGGCGTGCAGATCATCGCCGGCACCGTGAGCACGGTCGCCGACGACGGTGATCGGATGCTGGTGTCACGAGTCGACGGCACGGTCGACGCTGCGCGCGCGGTCATCCTGGCCACCGGCATCCGAGACGACCTGCCCGACCTTCCGGGGCTCGCCGACGGGTGGGGCCGCACGGTCCTGCACTGCCCCTACTGCCACGGGTGGGAGGTCGCTGACAGGAGACTCGGCGTGCTGGCGACGTCGGCCGCGAGCCTGCACCAGGTGGAACTGGTGCGTCAGCTCTCGCCGACGGTGACGGCATTCATCGCCGCGGCGCGACCGTTGAGCGACGAACCCGCCGACCGCCTCGCATCGCGCGGGGTGGAGCTCGTCCCCGATCCGGTGCGCGAAGTCGTCCCACGCGGCGACGGGATCACCGTGGTGACCGACGAGGGCACCGAATACGAGCTGGACGCGATCTTCACCGGCGGCACTCCCGTGATCGACCTCGGCTTCGCCGGGGGCCTCGATCTCGCCCGTTCGGACCAGCCCGGCGCTCCCCTGATGGCCGACATGCGCGGGGCCACGAGCCACCCGCGCATCTTCGCCGCCGGCAACGTCACCCTGCCGTTCGCGAACGTCCCCGTGTCGATGGGGACCGGCTCCATGGCGGGAGCCGGCGCGAACGCGATGCTCGTCGCCGAGGACTTCGACCGCGCGGTCGCCCAGGTCACGACCGGTCGCTGACCCCGCCCGCTCGGCGCCGGTAGACCGCCATCGCCGCAGCGTAGGCGACGATCAGGATGCCCGAGCACCACGCCAGCGCGACCCAGATGTCCGTGCCCACCGGCTGCTCGGCGAGCAGCGCGCGGATGGCGTCGACAATCGGCGTGACCGGCTGATTCTCAGCGAACCAGGCCACAGGAGCCGGCATCGTGGCGGTCGGCACGAACGCCGAGCTGATGAACGGAAGGAAGATCAGCGGGTAGGAGAACGCGCTCGCGCCGTCCACGGTCTTGGCGGTCAGACCCGCGATCACCGCCAGCCACGTGAGCGCCAGCGTGAACAGAACCAGGATGCCGGCGACAGCCAGCCACGCGAGCGGATCCGCGCCGGAGCGGAACCCCATCACGAGGGCGATCGCCACGACGATGGCCACCGACACGAGATTGGCGGCGAGCGATGTGAGCACATGCGCCCACAAGGCGCTCGACCGTGCGATGGGCATCGACTGGAGGCGCGAGAACATCCCGCCCGTCAGGTCCATGAAGAGCCGGTACGCCGTGTAGGCGATCCCCGATGCGATGGTGATCAGCAGGATGCCGGGAAGCATGTAGTCGATGTACGACGACGTTCCGGTGTCGATCGCTCCCCCGAACACGAAGACGAAGAGCGCCATGATCGCCACGGGAGTCACCGCCGTGGTGATGATCGTGTCGGGGCTGCGCAGGATGTGACGAAGCGAGCGTCCCGTCAGAACGAGCGTGTCACCGGCGAAATGCGCGGTCATGAGAGTCCTCCTCCGTGGTCGCCGACGACGGCGAGGAAGATCTCCTCGAGGGTCGGCCGCTTCTCGACGTACTCGACCGTCGAAGCCGGCAGGAGCTGCGCCAGCTCGACTAGTGTCCCGTTCACGATGATGCGTCCCTCGTGGAGGATCGCGATGCGATCGGCGAGCTGCTCGGCCTCGTCGAGGTACTGCGTCGTGAGGAGAACGGTCGTGCCCCCATCGGCGAGCGCGCGAACGGTGCGCCACACCTCGGCGCGCGACTGCGGATCCAGCCCGGTGGTCGGCTCGTCGAGGAGGATCACGGGAGGATCGGCGACCAGGCTCATCGCGATGTCGAGTCTGCGACGCATCCCGCCTGAGTACGTGCCGGCCCGCCGCGTGGCGGCATCCGTGAGATCGAAGCGCTCGAGGAGGTCATCGGCGACCCGCCCCGGGTCGGGCACATGACGCAGCCGAGCGATGAGGACGAGGTTCTCCCGACCGGTGAGGACCTCGTCGACGGCGGCGAACTGCCCCGTCAGACTGATCGACTCGCGCACCTTACCCGGCTGCGAGGCGACGTCGAACCCCGCCACACGGGCCGACCCGGCGTCGAGGCGGAGCAGCGTCGAGAGGATGTTCACGAGCGTGGTCTTGCCCGCGCCGTTCGACCCGAGGAGGGCGAGGACGCTGCCGCGCTCGACGTCGAGGTCCACGCCGCGGAGCACCGCCAGATCCCCGAAGGACTTCTCGACAGCGGAGACGTCGATCACGGACGGAACGGTCACGTCGACTCACCTCGTTCCGCGGCCTCGACGGCGCTGGTGAGGCGGGCACGCTCCTTGTCGATCCACTGCGTGCCCGAGTAGGCGCGGGCGAAGGACTCGGCGAACTCCACCGGGTCGTCGCCAACGATGTCGCGGATCGGCGTACGGTCCACCGCCGCTCGTTCCCACAGGTCGGCGAGGTCTCCGAACATCGTGATGAGCGTGTCACCGTCGGTGATGCCGCCGAACATCATGAAGTACCGGTGCATCGCCTTGGCGACGCCCGCGTACGGCTCGGGGAGGGCGTCGATCCGGGCTTTGTCCCGCTTGTACTGCTTCTTCTGCTCGAGCGGCCCGGTGAGGGTCTCGATCCATCTGGCGACCATGTCAGTGTCCTCCTCGGTGTTCGTGTTCGTGTTCGTGTTCGTGTGTGGTGCGAAGTTCTTCGATGCGTGCGGCCAAGAATCCCCATGTGCCCCAGAACTCGGCGAGCTGAGCACGCCCTCGGGAGTTGAGGGAGTACACCTTGCGGGGCGGCCCCTTCTCTGACGGGACCTTCTCGACGTCGACGAAGCCGCGCTGCTCGACGCGGATGAGAAGCGCGTACACCGTGCCCTCGACCAGGTCGGTGAATCCGCGCTCGCGGAGGTCGGCCGTGATCTCGTACCCGTATGCGGGGCGTTCCTCGAGAATCGCCAGCACGATCCCCTCGAGCGTTCCCTTGAGCATCTCGGTCAGTTGACTGGCCATCGCCCGGCTCTTCTCTACTCAGCAACACTTGCTACCACTAGACGGTAACACTGAGTACCAGTACCTGGCAACACCAGGTACTCCGAGGATCGGGCCTGGTGGCGCGGCGGACTCCGGGCCAGAATGTGCCCCATGACCCTGGACCCGACCAGCGGTGACGACGACCGCCGTCCGAGCGACGCCGCCCTCGGCCGCCGCGCGCAGATCCTGGCCACGGAGCATTGGGGGCTCCTGGCCGCCCGCGGCACCGCGCAGAGCGAGGTGCTCACCCGCATCACGATCTACCTGACGCTCGTCTCGGCCGGCCTCGTGACGATCAGCATCCTGGGCCAGGCCTCGCGGTTCGGCGAGTGGTTCGCGCCGTCCGCCCTCGGCATCCTGGCGTTCCTCGTGATCGTGGGCTTCATGACGCAGACACGCGTCGCCAACGTCGCCGAAGAGGACATGATGTACGTCGTCGCGATGAATCGCCTGCGCGGAGCGTACGTCGACCTCGACCCGGCCGTGCAGGATGTCTTCCTCTCGTCGATCACCGACGACCAGACCGGGCTCGAGCGCACCTACTCGTTCCTGCGCACACGCTCCTTCAGCCACCTGTTCGGCAGCTCGGCGATGCTGATCGTCTTCGTCAACGCCACCGTGACCGGCCTCTTCTGCGGGTCGCTGGTCTACGCCCCCTCGGGCGTCATGCCGCTGGCCATCGCCGTCGGCGTGCTCGTCGCCCTGCTCGTCTTCGCCGCGAGCATCACCTACGGGTACTGGACCTTCCGCACCGCCTGGCGCAATTACCGCCCCCGGCGGCGCAGCACCGAGCGGCCCGTGTTCTGGCGCGCGCGACGCTGAGCGGATGCCGCGACCGACGCGTCGGGCCGATCACGCGAGTGCGTACCGCACCCAGCGCTCGGTCACCGCATAGGCGTTCGCGCGCGGCACCGTGCGCGACAGGAACACATCGTGGATCGCCCCGTCGATGCGGGCGACGGTGACCATCGCTCCGATGCGCACGGCGCTGCGGGCGATCTCGTCGACGGCGAGCACCGAATCGCTCGCCGTCATCGACTCGGACCAGTTCAGCGGCGGTGTCGAACGCGCAGAGAGGAGCACGAGCGCGGGGCAGCCGACCTCGACGCCGCCAGCGACGCGACGGTGTCCCTCGAGGATGGCCGCGAGCCAGCCGGGGTGGGTCGGAAACCCCATGTCGGGGCGCCAGCGCACTCGCTCCTCCCCCACCGGCAGCACCTCGAGTTCGCGCTGCGCGCGTGAGTAGAAGCCGAGGTCGACCGCGGGATGCGGACCGAGCGGGTCGAAGCGCGCACGCACGCCGACGAGCGGAGCGATGGCCTGACGCGCGACGGCGCCGAGCTGCAGCTCGAGCCAAGGACTGTTCAGCACCACGGCCGCCGCCCGCCCCGGATGCCTCGCCGCCCACAGCGTCAGGGTGAGCCCACCCGTCGAGTGGCCCAGCAGCACGAGCCGGCGCGACCCCGGCCTCATCGCGGCGATCGCCGCCTCGATGTCGTCGTCGTACTCGTCGAGCGACGACACGTAGCCCGGTTCCTGACCGTCGCGCAGGCTCCGCCCGTAGCGACGCAGGTCCAGCGCATAGAACCGCGCGCCCAGCCGATTCCAGAAGCGGGCCAGCTCGACCTGGAAGAAGTAGTCGCTCCAGCCGTGCACGTACAAGACGTCGACGTCCGAGAGCGGTCGCCCGAGGGCGGCGATCCACGACGGGATGCTGCGCACGAGCGTCGCGGTGAGCGGGCCGCGCTCGTCTTCGCCAAGGGCGAGTTCGAGCTGCTCGAAGGGCTCGCCGAGCAGATCGGGTGTCCATTCGTCGGACATGGCGCCCAGCCTATCCAGGTGGCGAGGCGATTCCGGCGGCGGGCGCAAGCCGTGCGCGCACCGCCGCCCGAGGGGGACAATGGGCCCATGGCATCCTCTCCCCTCGTCCTCGGACCGATGCTGCGCTACACCGATGAGACGTGCGCGGCGGTGTGGGTCGAGACCGCGACGGACGCCGAGGTGAGCGTGCACGCCGACGGGCGCGTCTGGCGGACGCGGACCTTCACGGTGCACGGCCACCACTACGCCCTGGTGGAACTCGACGAGCTCACCCCCGGCGCGGTCCTGCCCTACGAGGTCCGCGTGGGCGGAACCCTCGTGTGGCCCGAGGCCGACGCCACCCTCCCCGCACCGGTCATCGCCACACCCGCGCCGGAGCGCCGGCTGCGGATGGCCTGGGGATCGTGTCGCACCAGCGTCGACCACGACGCAGCGGGAAACCGCAGGCACGGCGTGGATGCGATGCGCACCTTCGCCCTCGCCCTCGGCGAGGACTCCTCGCTGCGCCCCGACCTCATCCTGCTCCTCGGCGACCAGGTGTACGCCGACGTCACGACGCAGCCCATGCAGGACTTCATCGCGCAGCGCCGCGACATCGAACAGCCGCCGGGCGAGGAGCTCAAGGACTACGAGGAATACGCCCACCTCTACCGTCTGGCCTGGTCGGACGACGCCAACCGCTGGCTGCTCTCGACCGTCCCGAGCGCCATGATCTTCGACGACCACGACGTGCGCGACGACTGGAACGCGTCGCTGGACTGGAAGAAGCAGATGGAGGCCACCTCGTGGTGGCACGGCCGCATCGTCGCGGGCCTGGCGTCCTACTGGGTGTACCAGCACCTGGGGAACCTCTCACCCGCGGAACGCGCAGAAGACGAGATCTGGCAGCGGGTGCTGGCCCACACGGGCCCGGACGAGCTGGACCTGAGCACGGTCCTCGACGACTTCGCCGATCGTGTCGATAGGGAGCCCACCACCTACCGTTTCAGCTACCGTCGTGACTTCGGCGACATCCGCCTGGTCGTCGTCGACTCCCGCGCCGCCCGCGACCTCACCCCCACCGCGCGCGCCCTGGTCGACGCGACCGAATGGGCCTGGCTCGACGCGCAGCTGCAGGGCGGCGTGCGACACCTGCTGGTTGCCACCTCGCTGCCGTACCTCCTCCCGATCGGACTCCACCACGTCGAGTCGTGGGACGAAGCGATCTCGCAGGGCGCGTGGGGGCGCCGCGCCGCGCGGGTCGGCGAGCGTCTGCGTCAGATGGTCGACCTCGAGCATTGGGCGGCGTGGCAGAACAGCTTCCAAGCCCTCGCCCGCGTGATCACCGAGATCGCCGACGGCGGGCGGGGCACCGCGCCCGATACGCTCATGTTCCTGTCCGGCGACGTGCACTTCTCGTACATCGCCGAGGTCGACAGGTCCCGGGGCTCGCGAATTCTGCAGGCGGTGTGCTCGCCGGTTCGCAATCCGCTCCCGCGCGTGATGCGGTGGTTCTCGGTGGTGATGTCGTACGGCGTCGCGCGCCCGATCGGCGCCTTGGTCGCGCGGTCGGCGAAGGTGCCCGACCCGCCCTTCGAGTGGTCGACGGTGAAGGGCCCGTGGTTCGACAACAACCTCTCGGTGCTGCAGGACACCGCGGGCGGCCTGCAGCTGACATGGCACACGGGCGTCGTCGAGGACGGCGAGGAGCGGCATCCGCGCATCGACGAGGTGTCGCGGATCGTCGTGGGGCCGCGCACCGCGGTGGAGTCGCGGACGTCAGCGCGCTGAGCCCGCGCGCGACCTCACTCGCCGCGTGAGATCGCGACCATCTCGTCGCGGGGGACCACCTTGACGCGCGCACGCTCGTGCGGTGCGCCGAGGGCGACTTCGTGCTGGTCCAACCGGTGCCAGCCCTCGAGGTCGGTCCAGCGCACGCCGCGCGAAGCCAGCAGCTCGGGGATCGCCTCTTCGGACGGGTCGACAGGCTGCCACCACGAGCCCTGGTCGTTGATGATGTGACGCACCGTCTCCATGGCGTCGGACTTGGTGTGACCGATGAGCCCGACGGGTCCGCGCTTGATCCATCCCGTCGCGTAGACGCCGGGGACGCGCTCGTTGGAGTCCTTGCGCAGCACCTGGCCCTCGTGGTTGGGGATCACGCCGTGCCGCTTGTCGAAGGGGACGCCGGGGAGGGGCGAGCCGAAGTAGCCGACAGCCCGGTAGATCGCCTGAACGGCGACCTCGCGGATCTCACCGGTGCCGACCACGCCGCCCTCGCCGTCGGGACGCGTGCGCTCCCACCGGAAGCCCGAGACCCGCCCGGCGTCGTCGGTGAGGACCTGGAGCGGCTTGGCATAGAAGTGCAGGTGCAGCCGGCGCGACGCCGTGCCGCCGGCGTTGTTCACCGAGTCCCGCCTGCGCCACGACTGCAGCACGCGGTCGATGACCATGACCTGCTTGTTGGACGCGATCGCCGCCTTGGAGGCGTCGTCGTAGTCGAAGTCCTCGTCGTAGACCACCATGTCGACGTCGTGGAGCTCGCCGAGCTCCCGCAGCTCGAGCGGCGTGAACTTCACCTGCGCGGGACCGCGGCGTCCGAACACGTGGACGTCGGTGACGGGGGAAGCCTTGAGCCCCCGGTAGACGTTGTCGGGCACCTCGGTGGGCAGCAGGTCGTCGGCGTGCTTGGCGAGCATGCGCGAGACGTCGAGCGCGACGTTGCCGTTGCCGATGACGGCGACCGACTCCGCCTCGAGCGGCCACTCCCGCGGCACGTCGGGGTGACCGTCGAACCAGCTGACGAAGTCGGCGGCGCCGTACGATCCCTCGGCCTCGATGCCGGGGATCGCCAGGTTCGTGTCGCGGATCGCGCCGGTGGCGAAGATGACGGCGTGGTAGTGGCGCTTGAGGTCCTCGAGGGTGACGTCCTCACCGAAGCGGACGTTTCCGAAGATGCGGATGTCGCCGCGGTCGAGGACTTCCCGCAGGGCCGTGATGATGCCCTTGATGCGCGGATGGTCGGGCGCGACGCCGTAGCGGACGAGGCCGTACGGTGCGGGGAGCTGCTCGAACAGGTCGATCGACACGTCGAACTTGCGCTCCGCCTTCAGCAGGATGTCGGCGGCGTAGATGCCCGCGGGTCCCGCTCCGACGATCGCCAGGCGCAGCTTGGTCATGGGGGTCCTCTCAGCTGGAGCGGTCGGCGACGGCTTCGGCGAAGCGGGTCAGCGCCTCGCGGACCGGTCCGTCGGGCAGCGGCGCGAGGGCGTCGACCGCTTCGCGCGACCACGAGTGGGCGAGGGCGAGCGTGGCGTCCGTGGCCTCGTGAGTGCGCAGCTCGTTGAGGGCGTCGTCGAGGACGGCGGGATCGGCGCCGTCGGCGATGAGGGCGACCCCCTCGTCGATGCGGTCCCGCAGCGCGCGGGATGCGGCATCCGCTCGCTCGCTCAAGACGAGGTAGGGCATGGTGGGCACGCCGGCGCGCAGGTCGGTGCCGGGCACCTTGCCGGTCTCTCCCGGATCGGCGGACAGGTCGATGACGTCGTCGAGCAGCTGGAAGGCGACGCCCGCCTTCTCGCCGAAGACGACCATGGCCTCTTCGTACTCGGCGGGGCCGTTCGAGAAGATGATTCCGGCCTGAGCGGCCGCGGCGATGAGCGATCCGGTCTTGTCCGACAGGACGTCGAGCGAGAACGCGACGCGGTCCTGGCCCTCCTGCGGGCCGACGGTCTCGTGGAACTGCCCGAGCACGAGGCGCTCGAAGGTGTCCGCCTGCAGCCGGATGGCGCGATCGCCGTGGCGCGCCATGATCTGGCTGGCGCGCGAGAACAGCAGGTCGCCGGTGAGGATCGCGACGCTGTTGCCCCACACCTCGTGAGCGCTCGGGACCCCGCGGCGCTTGTCGGCGTCGTCCATGACGTCGTCGTGGTAGAGCGAGCCGAGGTGGGTGAGCTCGAGAGCGGCGGCCGCCTCGATGACCTCGTCGGTGGTGCCGTCGCCCAGCTGGGCGGTCAGGAGCGCGAGCATGGGGCGCACGCGCTTGCCACCCGCCTCGAAGAGGTAGCGACTGGCCGAGTCCGCGATCGCGTCGGTCATGCGCAACTCGGCCTCGATGCGACGGTCCACACGCTCGAGTCCCGCTTCGACCGTCGAGAGGAGGCGTCGAGAACGCGGACCGGCGAAGATGCGGTCGCCGAGTCCGAGTTTGCCTGCGATGCGCGGGCCCGACGCGGGAGGAGTCACGCGACCAGCCTACCGGCGCGGGACACCCCCGGTCCCCGCCCGGTCAGGGGTGCGGGGACGCCGGAGGCTTCATCGCACGGTGCAGCGCGACGATCCCCATGGACAGGTTGCGATGGGCCACGCCGATCCACCCCGCCTCGCGGATCCACTGCGCCAGACGCTCCTGGCCCGGCCAGTCCTTGATCGACTCGTTGAGGTAGTCGTACGCCGCGGCGTTCGAGCTCACGGCCTTGGCCACCACCGGCAGGATGCGGTCGTTGTAGAAGCGGTAGAGGCCGTTGAACGACGCCGACGGCGGGTGCGAGAACTCGCAGATCACCAGGCGTCCGCCCGGACGCGTGACGCGCAGCAGCTCTGCCAGCGCGGTCCGCGGCTCATTCACGTTGCGCAGGCCGAACGACATCGTCACGGTGTCGAAGGAGTCGTCGTCGAACGGCAGCGCCGTCGCGTCGGCTTCGACGAAGGACAGATTCGGGATGCCGCTGTGCCGACGTCTGCCCTCGGCGATCATCCCGGGCGAGAAGTCCGCGGCGACGACCTCGGCGCCGCTGCGTGCGAGGGCGACGCTGGACGCGCCCGTGCCGGCCGCGAGGTCCAGGATCCGCTGGCCGGGACGCGGCTCGACCGCCCGCGTCGTGGCGACCCGCCACAGGCGGTCGTTGCCCATGCTCAGCACGGTGTTGGTGCGGTCGTAGCCCTCGGCGACCTCATCGAACATGCCGCTCACGCGGGCCGGATCCTTCTGCAGGTCGGCGCGGTGCGGCTGCTTGTCGTCCGGGGAGTCCACACCCCGAGTCTAGGCCGCGCAGGCCGGCCTGGATCTGAGGAGCGGGGGGCGCTCAGTGGTGGGACGGCCCGAGGCCCAGTGCTGCGAGGCGGTCGAGCCACACATCGGCGGTCACCGGATCGAACGGCGCCTCCTGAGCGGTCACCCGTCGCTCCAGATCGGTCGCGAGCGCGTCGAGGGTCGCCACCACGTCGGCCGGGTAACCGTAGGCGAGCCGGTGCTCGTCCCACTCGTCGCGGTCGTCGATGTAGACGCCCTGACCCTCGCGGTCCACGACGTCGAGGTCCATGTCGATGCCGGTGGGCTCTCCGTCGCGCCACGTGACGTCCCACGCGATGTCGATGTAGACCCGCGTCCGGTGCGGGGCCGCGTTGTGGGTGTACGCGTAGTCGCCGGTCGGCGGGACCAGCGTGACGTTGGGATGCTGCGGCACGAACTCGCGGCCGGGTCGCGAACTGTGCCATCCGGGGAGCTGGCCGAACCAGTCGCCCCACCGGTCGGTCCCGAGGTAGACGCACTCGTGGACCCAGTGCGGGCCCCCGTCCCACTTGCGCCAGCGGAACAGCAGTCGGGTGCCCGGCTCGGGGCGCGGGGAGGTCGCGGTCTCGCTCATCCCCGCCAGCCTAGGGCCGGCCGGGTCTCTCGGCACGGCCCTAGGCTGGGAGGGTGACCGACCCGGCTCTTCCGCCCGCACCCCGGCTGATCGCCAGGACTCGCGAGATCGACCCGGTCGAAGACCTGCTGGAGTACACCTCCCCCGACGCGCCGATGGTGTGGCTGCGGCGCGGTGACGGCATCGTCGGATCAGGCGAGACGCTCCGCCTCGGCTTCGGCGGCGAAGACGCGTACTCGGCGCCGTCCACCGGTGAGCCCGCGGTGGCCGAACTGTGGCGGACGCTCGTCGCCGTCGCCGACGTCGACGATCCGCTGGACCTGCCCGGCACGGGCCTTGTCGCGTTCGGATCCTTCGCGTTCGACCGGCGTTCGTCGACGTCGAGCCGACTCATCGTCCCGACCACCGTCGTGGGCCGTCACGGCTCGCGCTTCTGGACGACCCGCATCAGCCTCGCCGGTGATGACGGCACGTCTTCCGACGACGAGCCCCCCACCGCCGTGCCGTACGGACCGTACTGGTCGGCCACGCTCGGTCCGGGCGCCCTCGATCCGGCGGCCTATCAGGAGGCGGTTCGCGGCGGACTCGACGCCATCGACCACGGCACCGTCAGCAAGGTGGTGCTCGCCCGCGACCTCGCCGGCACGATTCCCGCCGGCTCCGATCTCCGCCGCCTCGCCCGCGCGCTGGCATCCGGGTACCCCGACACGTGGGCGTACGCGGTCGACGGGCTGATCGGCGCGAGCCCCGAGACGCTCGTGACGGTCTCGCGCGGCGTCGCGACAGCCCGTGTCCTCGCCGGAACCACCCCGCGCGGTGCCGATGCCGACGCCGACGTCGCGGCATCCCTCGCCCTGTCGACATCGGCGAAGGATCTGGACGAGCACCAGTACGCGGTGCAGAGCGTCCTGGCCGCGCTGCGCCCGCACACCACGGCACTGTGCGCGAGCGAGCAGCCGTTCGCCCTGAAGCTGCCGAACGTCTGGCACCTGGCCACCGACGTCGAGGGCGACATTGCGGGCGCCGCGTCTGCCCTCGACCTCATCCGCGTGCTGCACCCGACGGCCGCGGTGGCGGGCACGCCGACCGACGCCGCCCTGGACGTCATCCGCCACCTCGAGCCGTTCGACCGCGGTCGGTTCGCGGGCCCGGTCGGCTGGGTGAACGCGAAGGGCGACGGAGAGTGGGCGATCGCGCTGCGGTGCGCTCAGGTCGACCTCGACCCGGTGCGCGGCGTCGCCGCCTACCGCGACACGATCCGGGTGACCGCGTTCGCGGGCGCGGGAATCGTCGCGGGCAGCGACCCCGAGTCCGAGCTCGTCGAGACGCGCGTGAAGTTCCGCCCGATCGTCGACGCCCTCGCCTGAGGTCTCACCCCGTCACGTGGCCGCGAGCTTGCGCTTCTCCTCGGCGACGTCGTAGTCGGCGGCCGGCCAGCGCGGATCGATGTCCTCCAGCGCCTCGAGCAGCAGCCCCTGCACCGCCAGCCGCGCGTACCACTTGTGATTGGCCGGCACGACGTACCACGGTGCCGCGTCGGTCGATGTGCGGTCGAAGACCGTCTGGAACGCCGACATGTAGTGGGGCCAGAGCTTGCGCTCCTCGGTGTCGCCGGGGTTGTACTTCCAGTGCTTGTCGGGGCGGTCCAGCCGCTTCATGAGGCGGTCGCGCTGCTCTTCGTACGATATGTGCAGCATGACCTTCACGATGCGGGTGCCCGATTCGACGAGCTTCTTCTCGAAGTCGTTGATGGCGTCGTAGCGGCGCTCGATCTCCTTCGGGGTGGCGAACTCGCGCACCTTGCCGACGAGCACGTCCTCGTAGTGGGAGCGGTCGAACACCCCGATGACCCCGGGCTCGGGGATGCGCTTCTTGATGCGCCACAGGAAGTCGTGTTCGAGCTCCTCCTCCGTCGGCTTCTTGAAGGCCGAGATCTGGATGCCCTGCGGGTCGACCGCACCCACGACGTGGCGGATGATGCCGCTCTTTCCGGCACCGTCCATCGCCTGGAGCACCAGGAGCACCGCGGCGTGGGTGGTCTCGGCCTGACTCGCGGCGTAAAGGCGGTCCTGGTACTCCTCCAGCTCGCCCGCGACGCGCTCGAGGTCGGCGACGGCATCCGCTTTGGCGCCCTCGTATCCGGGACTGCCGCTCGGATCCACACCCGACAGGATGAAGTCCTCACCCACCCGGAGGAGTCTCGAGACGTCCGCTGTCCAGCGCTTCTGCTCTTTGGTGCCCATCGGGCCATCATGGCCCCCCGCGGGTCAGCGGTCGAGGGGTACCTCGACCAGTTGACGTCCGCCCACCGGAGCGGTAAGGGCCTGATCCAGCGCGGCCCGCGTCGTCACCCGCCGGTACTCCCACCCGTAGGCGAGAGCCAGCTGCTCCAGGCGCACGTCCTGGGGTGTGAACAGCACGCGATCCATCGCGTCCTCACCCGCGACCCCGGCGACCTCGAGCCCGTCGAAGATCGTGCCGCCGCGGTCATTGCCGACGATGACCTGCAGGCGCGGCTCGGTCTCGGAAGGCGGCAGCAGGAGCGCGCCGACATCGTGCAGCATCGCGAGGTCGCCCAGCAGCACGCGGGTCACGCCCGGCCCGGCATTCCCCTGACTCGCGAGGGCGATGCCGGTGGCGGTGGCGACCGTGCCGTCGATGCCGGCGAGGCCGCGATTGGCGTGCACCGGCACCTTCTTGCCGGCGAGCACCGCATCGGCCACCCGGACGAGACGCGACGAGCCGAACACGAGCCGGTCGTGCGGCCACGTCGCCCGCCACACCGCGTCGACGAGCGCGGCGCGATCGAGGGGCGCGCGGATGACGGCGAGCTCGTCGGCGATCGCGCCCAGCCTCTCCCCGGGCACGGCCGACGCCAGGGCGTCGGCATCGGGCGCCGGCGGCGACAGATCCACGGATGCCGCGCGCGACGCCTCGAGCCAGGCTCGCAGCCACTCGCGATCGGGCTCGCCGGTGGCGACGGTCACGGCGTCGACGGCGACGGTGGCGCCGTTGAGGTTCAGGGGCTCGCCGGGTCCGCGCACGGCGACCACCTCGACGTCGGGCCGGGCCAGGAGCCCGGCGACCTCCCGGCTGAGGGTCGGATGCCCGAGCACGAGCGCACGCTCCACCCGCCCGCCGAGCGCGGGATCGGCGAGGACGCGCCGGTACCCGTGGACGAGGAGCCGGCCGTAGCGGGCCCCGCTGACGATCTCGGCCACGAGCGGCCACCCGCCGGCGTGGGCCAGAACCTCGGCATCCGGACCGGCGTCCGCGCCGGCGATCACGACGGTGCGGGGTCCGCGCTCGATGACGAACGGATCGTCCTCGGGGTCTCGGGGCACGTCGGACTCGCCGATGCCGCCGCCGCCCTGGTACAGGGCGCCCGAGCCGTCGTCGTCCGCGGCACCGTCCTCGCCCGGCGCCTCGTCGGGGTCCTGCCCCGGCGCGGCGGACAGCTCGGCGGTCGGCACGCACAGCCAGTCCGGGAGCGGGCCGGCCAGGGGTTCGCGGTAGGGCAGGTTCAGGTGGACCGGTCCGGGCGAGCGAAGGCCCACCCCGAGCGCAGCGGCGAAGGCCCGGTCGGCGACGTCGCGGAGCATCACGCTCTGCTCGCCGTCACCGGTGGCGTCCGTCAGGTCGGGCACCGGCAGATCGGTCTCCCACCGCGTCGCCGCGGTGAACATCCCGGGCTGCCGGGTGGTCTGGTTCGCCCCGACGCCGCGCAGCTCGGGTGGCCGGTCCGCTGTCAGGAGGATCAGCGGCACGCCGGCGTGGTGGGCTTCCAGCGCCGCCGGCAGCAGGTTGGCCACCGCGGTGCCCGAGGTGCAGATCACCACGGCGGGAACGCGGGCCTCACGGCCGATCCCGAGTGCGGTGAACCCGGCGACACGCTCGTCGATGCGGACGTGGAGCGTCACGACGCCGCGCTGTTCCAGTTCGGCCGCCACGAGCGCCGGCGCCTGCGAGCGGGATCCGGGGCTGAGCACGATGTGCTCGACACCGAGCTCGACCAGGCGGCAGAGCAGAGCCGCGGCGGCGTCGGTCGCCGGCGAGCGATCGGGCACGGTCAGCCGAGGGCGCCGCGCTGACCGCGGGTGTCGTCGTCGGGGTCGGTCGAGCGCGTGGGCGGCTCGGTCGTGCCGGTTCCCGAGGCGGACGCGGTCGTGCCCGGGGTGGTCCACTTCGGGTCGTCGTCCTCGGCGTCCAGCTGCGCGAGTTCTTCCTCGAGGCGGCGGATGCGCTCGTCCTGGTCGCTGATCGTCCCGATCTGGCCGAGGAACTCGGGATCGTCGTCGGGGGCACGGCGTCGCGCCTGCACCGACGCGCGGGTGCGCCCGACGAGGAACCACAGGATGCCGCCGAGCACGGGAAGCAGGATGACGATCAGCAGCCAGATCGGCTTGCTGACGCCGCGGTGACGGGTGGCGGGCTGGACGGCGCAGTCGACGATGGTGAAGACCCAGAACGCGGTCGCCACCAAGGCCAGTATCAACAGCACCCGAGGCACATCACCATCCTAGGCGCGTGGGCGCCGCTTCGGTCCGGTCGTGACCGAACCGTCGCCGGGACGCCGTTTACGATGGACGGGTGAAAGCCCGCCCCGTCCTGCTCTATTCGGCGCTGCGGCTGCTGGCGTTCCTCGTGCCGTTCGGCATCATGATGCTGTTCGAGATCGGCCGTCAGTTCTACTGGCTGTCGGCGATCTTCGCGGCCCTGATCGGCCTCAGCCTGTCTCTGCTGTTCCTGCGCCGCCCGCTCGACGAGGTGTCGATGGGCATCGCCGAGCGCCGGGCGGCGGCGAGGGCCGCCGCGAGCGACGAAGCCGCCGAGGATGCCGCAGCCGACGCCCTGCCCGGCCCGGCCGAAGCCGGGACGGAATCGCCGCAGGACGAGCGCCGGGCCTGATCAGCCCACGAACGCCCAGCACAGGAACGCGCCGTACGCGACCGAGGTCAGCGACGTGAGCGCCAGGGCGACCACGAGTTCGCGCGGAAGTCGGTACGTCCACACGATGAGGATGGCGGGCAGCGCCGCCAGCAGGGCCAGCAGCGACAGCCAGGCGATCGGGTAGAACAGCGCCAGGTAGGCCGCGATCGCGAATGGCAGCAGCACGAACGCGGTGAACAGCCACCGGGTCGCGGTCTTGCCGATGACGACCGTGAGTGTGCGCTTGCCCGCGGCGCGGTCCTGGTCGATGTCGCGCAGGTTGTTCGCCAGCAGCACCGCGCAGGCCAGCAGTCCGGCCCCGACCCCGCCGAACCACGCCTCCTGCGGCAGTGCGAAGGCCTGCACCCACGTGGTGCCGAGGGTGGCCACGAGACCGAAGAACACGAAGACGACGACCTCGCCGAGTCCCGCGTACCCGTAGGGCCGCTTGCCCCCGGTGTAGAACCACGCCGCGATGATGCACACCGCGCCGACGGCGATCAGCCACCACTGCTGCGTCCGGATCGTGATCGCCAGCCCCGCGACCGCCGCGATGCCGAAGAAGACGAGCGCGACGATGAGGACCGTGCGCGGCCGCGCCTTGCCGGCGCCGGTGAGGCGGGCGGGCCCGACGCGGTGGTCATCGGTGCCCCGGATGCCGTCGCTGTAGTCGTTGGCGTAGTTGACGCCGACCTGCAGCGAGACCGCCACCACGAGACACGCCAGAGCGATCACCCAGTGGAAGACGTCCGAGACGAGGATGGCGGCGCCCGTTCCGATCAGGATCGGGGTGACCGCCAGCGGCAGCGTGCGCAGCCGTGCGGCGCCGATCCAGTCGCGGGCCGTCGCCGGCTCCACCCGCCGGGGCGCGGGCTGATCCTTGCGCTGCGGGTTGCCGCGGGAGCCGCGGGAGCCGGATGCCGGACGCTTGCGCTTCTTGCTGGAGGTGCCTGCCACGACTGGCCATCCTAATCAGTGCAGGGCGAGCACCGCCCGGCGGATCGCCTCGCGGTCGGGCTTTCCCGACGGCAGGGTGTCGAGGTGGTCGACGAGGATGAGCCGCGCCGGACGCGCGTGCGGGCCGATCTCGGCCGCGACCGCCCGCCGGGCCTCCTCGAGCTGCACCGCTTCACTCCGCCGCAGCGCCTCGCCGCGCGCTGCGACGACGACCGAGGCCTCGCCCCAGCGGTCGTCGGGAACGCCGATGACGACCGCCTCGCCCAGACCGGGCACATCGCGGACGATCCGCTCGACGCGATCGAGCGAGATGTTCACCCCACCCGAGACGATGACGTTGTCGAGCCGGCCGCGCACCCGCAGCACGCCGTCCTCGTCGAGGATGCCGGCGTCGCCGGTGCGATACCAGCGGGTGCCGTCGCGATCGCGCACGAAGGCATGGGCGGTGAGTTCCGGAGCGCCGAGGTACCCCGTCGCCAGCGTGGGCCCGGCCACCTGCACCTCGCCGCGGTGGATGCGCACCGACACGGGGTCCAGGGGGATGCCGTCGTAGATGCAGCCGCCGCTGGTCTCGGTGGAGCCGTAGGTGCGGACGATCCGCGCGCCCGCCGCCTCCGCCCGCTCGAGCACGGCCGGTGCGAGGGCCTGCCCGCCCACCAGGATCCGGGCGAACGAGCGGAGCGCGTCGGCCACGGCCTCGTCGCGCTCTGCGGCATCCAGCAGCCGTGTCAGCTGAGCGGGCACGAGAGAGGTGAACGTGGGCGTTCCCGCCCCGGCGTCGGACGACAGGGCTGATGCCGCATCGGCGAACCCTCGGGGGGTGAACGACCCGTCGATGAAGCCGGGCTCGTGGCCGGCGACCACCGACCGGACCAGCACCTGCAGACCTGCGACGTAGGCGGCGGGGAGGGCGAGCAGCCACGCGCCCGACCCGATGCGGTCGGCGGTGGCGCGGGCGCTGGCGGCGAGGGCGTCGCCGCCGAGGATGACGCTCTTGGGCACGCCGGTGGAGCCGGACGTCGTGACGACGACGGCGGTGCCGTCGGGCACGTCCCCGGCGACACCCGGGACGACGCCGAGACCCAGCGCCGGACCCGCGCCGTCCAGCGCCCAGCGGAGGGCGCGCAGGATCTCGCGGGGGTCGTCGCCGGTGACGGGCTGGACTCTCATGCGCGCAGCCCGGTCAGTAGTGCCAGGGGTAGGGCGACCAGTCCGGGTCGCGTTTGCCGAGGAACGCGTCGCGACCCTCGACGGCCTCGTCGGTCCCGTAGGCCAGGCGCGTGGCCTCGCCGGCGAAGACCTGCTGCCCGACGAGCCCGTCGTCGACGGCGTTGAAGGCGAACTTCAGCATGCGGATCGCGGTCGGCGACTTCGTCAGGATGGTGCGGGCCATCGCGACGGCCTCGCGCTCGAGGTCGGCGTGCGGCACGACGCGATTGACCGCGCCCATCTCGCGGGCGCGCTCGGCGGAGTACTCCTCGGCGAGGAAGAACACCTCGCGGGCGAGCTTCTGGCCCACCTGCCGGGCCATGTAGGCGGAGCCGTACCCGGCATCGAAGGACCCGACGTCGGCGTCGGTCTGCTTGAACCGTCCGTGCTCGGCGCTCGCGATCGACAGGTCGCACACCACGTGCAGCGAGTGCCCGCCCCCCGCCGCCCAGCCGGGGATGACGGCGATGACCACCTTGGGCATGAACCGGATGAGCCGCTGCACTTCGAGGATGTGGAGCCGGCCGCCACGCGCCGGATCCGTCACGACGTCGCTGTCGGAGTACTTGTAGCCATCCCGTCCGCGGATGCGCTGGTCGCCGCCGGAGCAGAACGCCCAGCCGCCGTCCTTCGGGCTCGGTCCGTTGCCGGTGAGCAGCACGACGCCGATGCGGGGGTTCTGCCGAGCGTCGTCGAGGGCGCGGTACAGCTCGTCCACGGTGTGCGGACGGAAGGCGTTGCGCACCTCGGGCCGGTCGAACGCGATGCGGGCGATGCGCCCGTCCCGGGAGTAGTGGGCCGTGATGTCGGTGTAGCCCTCGGCGCCGGGCGCGGGCATCCATTCCTCGGGGTCGAACAGCTCGGAGACGCTCACCCGCCCAGCCTACGGCGCGGGCCCCGCCCGCGGAGCGTCCGATGACGCTGGCGCGGAGCGTTCGAGAACGCTGACGCGGAGCGTCATGCGGACGGAGGCTCACGAGCGCTCGCCCTACCCTGGATCGGTGACTTCGACTCTGCGCATCTTCGCGGCCGCCTCGGCCGCCGCCGCCCTGCTCGCTCTGACCGCCTGTTCGACCTCGACCACCGCGGCGCCCACGACCGCGACCACGTCTCCGACTCCCTCCGCCTCGGCGACGGCGCCCGCCGAGTGCACCGGTGTGACCGTGATCGTCGAGACCGGCGACCTCGCCGTCGACGACTCGCCCGCCGGTCAGTCGTGCATCGAGACCTCCTCCCCCATCGCCGCCGCCGACGCGTTCGAGGCCGCCGGCATCACCACCGAGGGAACCGACGAGTACGGCGACCAGGTCGTCTGCCGGGTGAACGGCGTCCCCGCCGAGGACGAGGCCATCGAGGCCGAAGACGGATCGGACTACTTCGAGACGTGCGAATCGATGCCCGCGGCGTTCGCGTACTGGTCGCTGTGGGTCAAGCCCGCCGAGGGCGTGTGGGACTACGCGCAGGAGGGCCTGTCGACGCTGCAGCTCGAGCCGGGCGACGCGGTGGAGCTGCTGTTCACCCTGAACGGCGAACCCGCCGCGCCCACCTCGTGATCCGATGACCTCCCGGCTCGGACCGCTTCGCGCCGCGGTGGCTCTGGCCGCCGGGTTCGTGGCGGTCCGTGTCGTCTACCGGGTGGTCTTCCACGGCGCAGACGGCTCGGGGACCCCCCTGTGGACGCTGCCGGAGCTGCGCCTGCCCGCCCCGTTCGCGCACGTCGTGCTCTTCGGTCGGGTCACCGCCGACGGTCTTGCGGATGCCGCGACGAGCGCTGTGCCGATCGCCGCGACCATCCTCGTGTTCGGACTGCTGAACGTCGTCGTCGACCTGCCCAGGCTGTTGGCTCGCGGCGGCAGGCGCGGACCGCTTCGCGGAGCGGCGCGGACGCTCGCCGTCGCGTGGGCGGCGCTGCCCGCCCTCGCCGATGCGGTGCGCGCGGTGCGGCGAGCGCAGCGGCTGCGCGGCGAGCGCGGCTCGGCACGGCTGCTGTCGCCCGTGCTGGAGCGCACGCTCGAGAAGGCGACCGCCCTCGCCGCGGCGCTCGAGCTGCGGGGCATGGGCGGCCGCCCCGTGGACGGGGCGTGCCTGTCGCCGGTCGAGCTGCGGGGCGTCGCGCTGCAGCACGCCCACCGGGCGCCGCCCACGCTGCGCGTGGCGGACCTCGTTCTGGCTCCCGGCACGCTCACGGTCGTCGCCGGCGCGACCGGCTCGGGCAAGTCGACGCTGCTGCGCGCGCTCGCGGGCCTCCACCAGCACCTCGACGGCGGAACGGCGACCGGCACGCTCCGCGTGGTGGGCCACGACCGGGACGCGGTCCCGCCGCGCGACACCGCTCGGCTGGTGGGGGTGGTGCTGCAGCATCCGCGGGACGGGTTCGCCGCCGCGCGCGTCGGCGACGAGATCGGGCTGACGCTCGAGCTGCGGGGCGTCGCCCCGCTGATCGTCGCCGCGCGCGTGGCGGAGGTCGCGGAGCGCGTGGGCATCCGACATCTGCTGGAGCGCGGCACCGCGACGCTGTCGGCGGGCGAGGCGCTCCTCGTGGCCGTCGCCGCGGCGGTCGTGGACCATCCGATCCTGCTGTTGGTCGACGAGCCGCTGGCCGACCTCGATCCCGACATGCGGGCGCGGATCGTGGGCCTGCTGGACGCGCTCGCCCATGACGCCGGCGTAAGCGTGGTCGCGGCCGAGCACCGCGTCGCCGAGCTGGCGGCGGTCGCCGACCGCGTCGTCGAGATCGGCGACGGGGTGCTCCGTGACGGCACGCTCACGCACGCCTCCGACACCGGGCCCGCCGACCCCGGGCAGGCCGTCGAGCCGGAGCCCGAGGTGCGGCCGGTCGCAGACCCGCCCGCCCTGCACGTCACCGCCCTCTCGGTTTCGCACGGGTCGCACCCCGCCGTCCGCGGGGCCTCGCTCTCGGTCGCTCGCGGCGAGGTCGTGGCGGTGGTCGGGCCGAACGGAGCTGGCAAGTCGAGCCTGCTGACGGCGATGGCGCTCCCGGCGAAGGGGGCGGCGGTCGTGGTCGGCGGATCGTCGCGGCGGAAGCCCCGACGCATCGCCCTCGTTCCCGACGCGTCGGACGACCTGTTCGTGTGCGACACCGTCGCGGCCGAGTGCGCCCGCGCCGACCGGCGGCACGGACTCGTCCGCGGAACGACCGCGCGCCGCTGGCGGGAGTTCCTCGGCGGATCGGGCGAGCACCCGGCGACAGCCACGGAGCGGCATCCGCGCGACCTCTCGGTCGGCGAGCGACGGTGCCTCGCGATCGCCCTGCAGCTGGCGGGCGGGCCCCGCGTGCTGATGATCGACGAGCCCACGCGCGGTCTCGACCCCGCCGCACGGGCGCTAATGGCGGACACCCTCCGCGGGCTCGCGGCGGAGGGGGTGGCGGTGGTGCTCGCCACTCACGACCGGGATTTCGCCGCCGGTCTCGGCGCCCGCGTGCTGACGATGGTCGCGGGCGTGCTGGCACAGGAGGCCCCCGGGCCACGGCCAGAGGCCGCACCCGCCGCGACCGCCCGCCGGCCCGCGATCTCTTCCCGGCCCGCGACCGCGGCTCCGCATCACGAACGACTGCGGCGCGGGCATCCGCTCACCCGGGCAGGGGCAACCCAGCTCGGTCGCACGACCCTCCTTGCGCTCGCCGCAGCCAACCTCGTGGCGCTGGCGGCGTTCGCGTGGCCACTGGTGGCCACCGCAGTCCCGGATCAGGCGCAGGCCGCCGTCCCCGCCGCCTCGCTCGCGCTCGCACCGCTCGCGGCGCTGGTCGTGCTCGCCGCCCTCGACGGCAGCGTCCGGTCCGCCCACACCCTCGCGCTGCTGGGCACCCTCGCCGCGATCGGCGCCGCCGTCCGCATCGTCGGCACGGGGGTCGGCGGGGTGGAGGCCGTGTTCATCCTGCTGATCCTCGCCGGCCGGGCCTTCGGCGCCCGTTTCGGCCTGCTGCTCGGGCTCCTGACGATCGCCCTGTCGTCGATGGTGTGGGGCGGAATCGGCCCCTGGACGCCCTTCCAGATGTTCGCGTGCGCGTGGGTGGGCGCCGGCGCCGGACTCCTCCCCCGACGGGTGACGGGCCGCGGCGAGGTCGCGATGCTCGCCGGGTACGGCCTGGTCGCCGCGTTCGCCTTCGGCCTGGTGATGAACCTCTGGTTCTGGCCGTTCGCGGTCGGGAGCGGAACCGCCATCTCGTACGAGCCGGGCGCTCCGCTCGGGCAGAACCTCGCGAGCTTCCTGATCTACTCCCTCGTCACATCGACGGCGTCGTGGGACGCCTTGCGGGCGCTCACGACGATCATCGGGCTCGCTCTGGTCGGTCGCGCCGTGCTCGCCGCCCTGCGCCGTGCGAAGCCCGTCCTCCCCGCGCCCCCGGGAGCGGATGCCGCCACCGCCGCCTCCGCCCACGGTGCGGTGCCGCACGCGACCAGGACGTGACAAGCTTGAGGGGATGAAGATCACCACGTCCTCGGACTGGCGCGACGGACTGCCCTTCGGCACCCCGGTGCTGGTGTCCGAGGTGATGCCGGGTGAGCCGACGCGCTGCGCCTCGTGCCCGTCCGACGCACCCGTGCTGGAGCGCACCGACCTGTGGGCGGTCAAGCATCCGCACCCGAAGAATCCCGCGGGTTTCGTGCGGTTCTACTGCCTGGAGCATCGGCCCGAGCCCGCCCGCGAGCCCGAGTCCGTCGCACGCCCCGGTGACGCACCCCGCGCTCGACGTGCCCCGGCGGCGCGCGCCGCCACGGCCCGGACGCCGCGGCCCACTCCCTCCGCAGACCGCCCCCGGGCGGTGTGCCCCACGTGCTTCGTCGAGGTGCCCTCCACCGGCATCTGCGGCATGTGCGGCGAGCGCGTCGGCTGACGCTCCCGTCTCAGACCGAGAAGTACTTCGCCTCGGGGTGGTGGAACACGAACGCGTCGGTGGACTGCTCCGGGTGCAGCTGCAGCTCGTCGCTGAGCTCGACGCCCATCCGCTCCGGGCGCAGCAGTTCGACGACCTTGCGACGGTCCTCCATGTCGGGGCATGCCGGGTAGCCGAGGGAGAACCTCGCGCCCCGGTACTCGAGCTTGAACAGCCCGGCGACATCGCGCGGGTCCTCGTCGGCGAAGCCGAGCTCGGCGCGGATGCGGGCGTGCCAGAACTCGGCGAGAGCCTCGGTCAGCTGCATCACGAGCCCGTTGAGCTCGTAGTAGTCGCGGTAGCGGTCCTCCGCGAAGAGCTTCGCGGTGACGCCGTCGATGCGGGCACCCGCGGTGACCAGCTGCACCGGCATCACATCGACCTGTCCGGATCCGCGGGAGCGTACGAAGTCCGCCAGGCACAGGTGACGGTCGCGTCGCTGCCGCGGGAAGTGGAAGCGCAGCCGGTCCGATCCGACGGCTCCGCCGGATCCGCCGTCGGGGGCGAGGAGGCCCGCCGTGCCCAGCGCACCGGCCGGGTCGTCGCCGTGGTGCAGCACCACGACGTCGTCGCCCTCGCTCACCACCGGGAAGTAGCCGTACGCGACGGATGCGTCCAGCATCCCTTCGGACAGGATGCGGTCGAGCCAGTACCGCAGCCGCGGCCGGCCCTCGCGCTCGACGAGCTGCTCGTAGGTGGCGCCGTCCTCGCCGCGTCCGGGCTTGAGTCCCCACTGCCCCATGAACGTCGCACGCTCGTCGAGGAAGGCGGCGTAGTCCGCCAGGGCGATCCCCCTCACGATCCGGGTGCCCCAGAACGGGGGCGCCGGAACCGGGTTGTCGGATGCCGCGTCCGAGCGTGCGGGCATCGCCTCGGGTTCGGTGAGGGTCAGCTTGGAGCCCGTCGCATGCCGACGCTTCTTCAGTTCGGGCAGTCCCACCGAGACCGGATCGGCGCCGCGGGCGATCTTGACCAGCGGCTCCATGAGCGCGAGTCCCTCGAAAGCGTCGCGGGCGTAGCGCACCTCGCCGTCGAACAGGCTCGCGAGGTCGTCCTCGACGTAGGCGCGGGTGAGGGCCGCGCCTCCGAGGATCACCGGCCAGCGCGTGCCGAGGCCCCGTGAGGTGAGCTCCTGCAGATTCTCCTTCATCACGACGGTCGACTTCACCAGCAGCCCCGACATGCCGATCACGTCGGCATCGTGCTCCTCCGCGGCGGCGATGATGTCGGTGATCGGCTGCTTGATCCCGAGGTTGATCACGTCGTAGCCGTTGTTGGTGAGGATGATGTCGACCAGGTTCTTGCCGATGTCGTGCACGTCGCCGCGCACGGTGGCCAGCACGATCGTGCCCTTGCCGGACGCACTCGTCTTCTCCATGTACGGCTCGAGCAGGGCGACGGCGGTCTTCATGACCTCGGCGGACTGCAGCACGAACGGCAGCTGCATCTGTCCCGATCCGAACCGCTCGCCGACGACCTTCATGCCCTCGAGCAGATGGTCGTTGATGATCGCGAGCGCCGTGAGACCGCCCTCGCGGGCGAGGTCGAGATCGGCCTCGAGACCTTTGGACTCGCCGTCGATGATGCGCCGCTCGAGTCGCTCGCCGACAGGAAGGGCCGCGAGCTCGGCGGCGCGCTGGTCGCGCAGGGCCGCGGTGTCGACGCCGGCGAAGATGTCCAGCATCCGGGCCAGCGGGTCGTAGGTGAGGTTGCCTTCATCGTCGTAGGCGCGTCGATCCCACACGAGATCGAGGGCGACCTGACGCTGTTCATCGGGGATCGAGGCCAGCGGCACGATCTTGGCTGCGTCGATGATGCCGGAATCCAGTCCCGCCTGGGTCGCCTCGTGCAGGAAGACCGAGTTCAGCACGCTCCGGGCTGCGGGGTTGAGCCCGAACGAGACGTTCGAGACGCCGAGGGTGGTGTGGATGCCCGGGTACTTCTCGTTGAGACGCCGGATCGCATCAATCGTCTCGATGGCGTCGCGGCGGGTCTCCTCCTGGCCGGTCGCGATGGGGAAGGTGAGCGCGTCGACGATGATGTCCTCGACCCGCATGCCCCAGTCCCCCACGAGCGCATCCACGAGCCGCGAGGCGATCCGCACCTTGTCGTCACCGGTGCGGGCCTGCCCCTGTTCGTCGATCGTCAGAGCGATGACGGCGGCACCGTGCTCCTTCACCAGGGGCATGATGCGGCCGTACCGGCTGTCGGGGCCGTCGCCGTCCTCGAAGTTGACGGAGTTGACCACCGGGCGCCCGCCGATGAGCTCGAGCCCGGCCTGGATGACGGCCGGCTCGGTGGAGTCGATCACCAGCGGCAGTGTCGACGCGCTCGCGAAACGCGAGACGACCTCGCGGATGTCGGCCACGCCGTCCCGCCCGACGTAGTCGACGCACACGTCGAGCAGGTGCGCGCCGACGCGGATCTGGCCCCGGGCGATCTCGACGCAGTCGTCCCAGCGCCCCTCGAGCATGGCCTCGCGGAACGCCTTCGACCCGTTCGCGTTGGTGCGCTCCCCGATCGCGAGGTAGGCGGTGTCCTGATCGAACGGCACGTGCTGGTAGAGACTCGCGACGCCCGGCTCGGTGACCGGATGCCGGGGCGTGCCCGTCCGGGCGCTGCCGCCGAGTCGCTCGACCACGGCCGCCAGGTGCTCGGGCGTGGTGCCGCAGCATCCGCCGATGAGTCCCAGCCCGAACTCGCGGACGAACTGCTCGTGCGCGGTGGCGAGCTCGGCCGGCGACAGCGGATAGTGTGCGCCGTCGGCGGTCAGAACGGGCAGCCCCGCGTTGGGCATGCAGGCGATCGCGACCGAGGAGTGCTTCGAGAGGTGCCGCAGGTGCTCGCTCATCTCGGCCGGTCCGGTGGCGCAGTTGAGCCCGATCGCGTCGACGCCGAGGGGCTCCAGCGTCGTGAGGGCGGCGCCGATCTCGCTTCCCATGAGCATCGTGCCGGTGGTCTCGACGGTGACCTCGACGAAGATGGGCAGCCGGATGCCGCGGGCCACGATCGCCTGCTTGCAGCCGTTGACGGCGGCCTTGGTCTGCAGCAGATCCTGCGAGGTCTCGACCAGGAACGCATCGGCGCCCCCGTCGATGAGGCCCTCGGCCTGCAGCGCGAAGGTCTGCTTGAGGTGGTCGTAGGTGGTGTGGCCGAGGCTCGGGAGCTTCGTACCGGGGCCCATCGAGCCGAGCACCCACCGCATGCGCCCGTCGGCGGCTTCGGCCGCCTCGACCCGCTCGCGGGCGATGCGGGCACCGGCGGCGGCGAGCTCGTGGATGCGACCGTCGATGTCGTAGTCCGACAGGTTCGACCAGTTGGCGCCGAACGTGTTCGTCTCGACGGCGTCGATCCCCACCTCGAGGTAGGCGTCGTGGATCGCCGCGATCATGTCGGGGCGGCTGACGTTGAGGATCTCGTTGCAGCCCTCGAGCTGCTGGTAGTCCTCCAGCGTCGGCTCATGGCGCTGCAGCATCGTGCCCATGGCGCCGTCGGCGATGACGACGCGCGTGTTGACGGCGTCCAGCAGCGCCTGCGAGCGCGCAGGGCGCGGAACGCCCTCGATGTCGAGGGCGAACCGGGGGGCGGAGACAGGGCCGGACACCTGCGCGATTCTAGTCGCGCGGGTGTCCGGCCCTGACGGGCGCCGTCATGCGGCGACGCGGTTCACGATCCGTTCTTGGCGTCCCGCCAGGCCAGCCAGCGGCGCACGAGGTCGTAGTCGAAGTCGGGCCCCGGGAAGCCGAGGGTGAACATCCGCGTCCCGCCGGCGTAGAGACCGTCGGCGATCTCCTCGTCCCGGCGGTGCAGCTCGTTCGAGATCACGAGGTTCGCGGTGTCGCGCTGCTCCGTCTCGGCCCACCGCTGGATGACCTCGAGCTTGGCGGGCAGCTCGTCGGGCATGACGAAGCTGTGCCAGATGTCGGCGTGCCGGGCGACCAGGCGGAGCGTCTTCTTCTCGCCCTTGCCGCCGATCATGACGGGGATGCGCCGGGTCGGCGCGGGGTTGAGCGCCTCCCATCGCGCCTCGATGCGCTTGAGGCCCTCGGCCAGGTCGTCCAGCCGCGAGCCGGCGGTGCCGAACTCGTAGCCGTACGCGTCGTAGTCGCGCTCGAACCAGCCCGAGCCGGTGCCGAAGATGAACCGGCCCGTGTCGCCGCCGCGCGCCGAGATGTGGTCGATGGTGCGGGCCATGTCGGCCTGCAGGTCGGCGTTGCGGTAGCTGTTGCAGTTGACCAGAGCGCCGAACTCCACCCGCTCGGTCTGCTCCGCCCAGGCCCCGAGCATCGTCCACGACTCGAAGTGCAGGCCCTCGGGGTCGCCGGTGAGGGGGAAGAAGTGGTCCCAGTTGAAGAGGATGTCCACACCGAGGTCTTCGAGGGTCCGCACCGCGTCGCGGATCTGGGGGTAGGTCACGTGCTGGGGCTGGATCTGCACGCCGAGGCGTACGGGAGTGTCGAGAAGCATGGCACCAGCCTAGAGAGGAGCCGGAGGGGCGAGGGTCGTCACCGCCGGGCCCCGTGTCGCGCCTTGCGGATCGCGTCGACGATCTCCCACACCGCGATCGCGGCGAAGACGAACCCGAACGCCACGGTGACGATCTGGGTGATGTCCTCGCCCCCGGAAGGGAGCACGGCGGGGAAGAACGCGGTGTTGATCAGGCGGCCCTGCGACAGCAGCACGAGCGCGGGGACGGCGAGCGCGAGGGTGAGGATCACGTCCGTCACGGCGAGCGCCACCGTCCAGCGACGCATCACGTGGACGATCACGAGCAGGACGGCGTCGATCGCGAGCACGATGAGGGCGTAGGCCACCCCCGCCGGCCAGATGCCGGGGTCGAAGAACGAGACGGGGATGCCGGGGGCGAACCCGACGAAACGGTCCCACAGCAGCACGGCGGCCGCGGCGAAGACGGCGAGGACACCGCCGACGACCTCAGAGACCCCCGTGCCCTGCTGGCGGGGCTCGGGCAGCTGATCGGGGGTCCACCCGGAGCGCAGCTTCAGCCCGCGGGTCTTCCCGTCCGCCGTCGCGGCGCCGGCGCGCTCGACGATCGCGAAGACGAGCGTGACCCAGAAGACGATGTTCACCGCGACGCCGAAGGCGCCGGCGACGGCGGATCCGATGATGCCGCCGAGGTCGGCTCCCGACAGCGCCTGGCCGAGCGCGATCGCGAAGGCGGCCAGCGGCACGACGATGCCGAGCAGCAGCGTCACCAGCCGCCACCAGTCCAGGTAGTGCTGCGGGCCGACGAGGTAGAGGGGGCGCCCGGTGTACTGCGCCGCCAGGGCGTCGGGGTCGCCCAGCTCGGTGAGCACCGCGCGCTCCGCCGCGGAGCGGTCCTCCCCGGCGGCGACGCGTGCGTCGATCTGATCGTCGATGGAACCCCGCAGCTCGGCGGCGAGATCGGGCCGCTGGGATTCGGGCACGGTCCGCATGGCGGCGTCGACGTAGCGATCGGTGAGGGTGGTGGAGGTCATGTCAGCTCCCGTCGGGAAGGTCGGCGACCGCTGCCGCGATCGCCTGGAAGTCGGTGGTGAGGGCGGCCGCCAGCCGTCGTCCGGCGGCACTCGTGCGGTAGAACTTGCGAGGTCGCGCCTCGTCGGTGTTCCACTCGCTCGTGAGGTGTCCCTGCTTCTCGAGGCGCCGCAGCAGGGGATACAGCGTGTTGGCGTCGGTGTCGAAGCCGCGGGACTGCAGGTCTTCCAGCAGCCCGTACCCGTAGCCGGGCGCCTCGAGCAGGCGCAGGCAGGCCAGGACGACGGTCCCCCGCCTCAGCTCCTGGAGGTGCGTGTCCAGCGCTTCCGTCTCGCTCATGCGTGACACTGTACTGTGTGTCACACACTATTGGCAACCACACATCGATGGTGCGGTCACACTCCACGCGACAGGATGGAGCCGTGCACACCGACACGTCCGTCCCGCTCCCCTCCTTCGACGACCTGCGCGACCGCGTCCACGTGGTCTCGCTCCCGCTGGCGACCCGGTTCCGCGGGATCGAGGTGCGAGAGGCCGCGATCATCGAGGGCCCGGCCGGCTGGACGGAGTTCTCGCCCTTCTTCGAGTACGACGACCCCGAGGCGGCCACGTGGCTGGCCGCGGCCCTCGACTACGGGTGGATGCCGCAGCCGGCGCCGCTGCGCGACACGGTGGGGGTCAACGCGACGGTGCCCGCGGTGCCCGCCTCGGCGGTCGCCGACGTCCTCGCCCGGTTCGACGGCTGCCGCACGGCGAAGGTGAAGGTCGCCGAGCCCGGGCAGACGCTCGCGGACGACGTCGCGCGCGTCCGGGCGGTGCGGGAGGCCATGGGCGCCGAAGGTCGGGTGCGCATCGACGCGAACGGCGCGTGGAACCTCGATGAGGCCGAGCACGCCGTCCGCGCGATGGAGGAGTACGACCTCGAGTACGTGGAGCAGCCCTGCGCCGACATCGACGAGATGGCCCAGCTGCGATCGCGGATCGCGCGCCTGGGCATCCCCATCGCCGCCGACGAGAGCATCCGCAAGGCCGCCGACCCGCTCGCGGTGGCGCGCGCGGGCGCGGCGGACCTCATCGTCGTCAAGGTCCAGCCGCTCGGCGGCGTGCGCCGCGCACTCGAGATCGTCGCGGCCAGCGGCCTGCCCGCCGTGGTCTCGAGCGCCCTCGACACCTCGGTCGGCCTCGCCATGGGTGTCGCGCTCGCCGCGGCGCTGCCCGATCTCGACTACGACTGCGGGCTGGGCACGGCCGCCCTCTTCACCGCCGACGTCGCGGCATCACCCCTCGCCCCTCGCGGCGGCACGCTCACCGTCGGGCGCGTGGACGCCGATCCCTCGCTGCTGCGCGCTCATGCGGCGGGCGCGGAGCGCCGGGACTGGTGGCTGGCACGCATCCGGCGCTGCCTGGCCCACCTCGAGCACACGCGCCCATAGGCCACCCCCCAGCAGCGCGCAAGTGCTTGCCGCGGGCGCACGGGCGAACCACACTCGGGGCATGGTCTTCATCGGATACCACGCCTCGCACGAGCAACTTCCTCCCAGCACGCTGCTGCGCTGCGTCACCGGCGCCGAGCGCGCCGGCTTCGACGGCGCCATGTGCTCCGACCACCTGGCCCCGTGGGGGGTGCGCCAGGGCGAGTCCGGCTTCGCCTGGTCGTGGCTCGGCGCCGCCCTCGCCCGCACGTCGTTCCCGATCGGCGTCGTCAACGCGCCCGGGCAGCGATATCACCCCGTGATCATCGCCCAGGCGATCGCGACGCTCGAGGAGATGTTCCCGGGACGATTCTGGGCGGCGCTCGGCAGCGGCGAGGCGATGAACGAGCACATCACCGGCGACCCCTGGCCGCCCAAGAGCGAGCGCAACGCCCGACTCGAGGACTCGCTGACGATCATCCGCCGGCTCCTGGACGGGGAAGAGGTCGACTTCGACGGGACCGTGCGGGTCCACCGCGCTCGCGTGTGGTCGCGCCCCGAGACGCCGCCGCCCCTGCTGGGCACGGCGGTCAGCTCCGAGACCGCGGGATGGCTCGCCGGCAAGGTCGACGGCCTGGCCACGGTCGCCCAGCCGGTCGAGGCGCTGCGCAAGGTGGTCGGCGCCTACCGCGACGCCGGTGGTACCGGACCCTGCGTCCTGCAGGTGCACGTCAGCCTCGGCGAGACGGACGCCGAGGCCTTCGCCGTCACGCGCGATCAGTGGCGCAACGGCCTCATCGGCCCGCCGCGCGCGTGGGACTTCGAGCAGCCCGAGGACTTCGACGCCGCCACCGCCGACCCCAACGAGAAGCAGCTGCGCGAGGCGGTCCTGGTCGACCACGACCCGACGGCGCTCGCGGAGCGGATCGCCGAAAGGGTCGCGCTCGGGTTCGACCGCGTGTTCCTGCACCACGTCGGCAAGGAGCAGCAGCCCTTCCTGGATGCCTCCGAATCCGCGCTGCTGCCCGCGCTGAGGGCCGCGCTGTGAAGATCACCGACACCAGCGACCTGTGGTGGAAGACCGCCGTCGTCTACTGCCTCGACGTCGAGACGTACCTCGACTCCGACGGCGACGGCACCGGTGATCTCGCCGGGCTCGCCAAACGCATCGACTACCTCGCCGACCTCGGCGTGACCTGCCTGTGGCTCATGCCGTTCTATCCGACGATGGACCGCGACGACGGGTACGACGTCACGGACTTCTACGGCGTGGACCCGCGCCTGGGCACCCACGGCGATCTGGTGGAGGTGATCCGCACCGCGAAGGACCGCGGTATGCGCGTGATCGTCGACCTCGTGGTGAACCACACTTCCGACAAGCATCCGTGGTTCGTCTCGGCGACCCGTTCCCGCACCTCGCCCTACCGGGACTTCTACGTCTGGCGGGACGAGCCGCCGGCGAACAACGTCAACGCCGTCTTCCCCGGCGAAGAGGCGACGCTGTGGGAGAAGGACGAGAAGAGCGGGCAGTACTACCTGCACAGCTTCTACTCGCACCAGCCCGACCTCAACATCGTCAACCCGCGCGTGCGCGACGAGATCGCCAAGACGATCGGGTTCTGGCTTCAGCTGGGCATCTCGGGCTTCCGGGTGGATGCGGTCCCCTTCCTGCTCGAGGTGCAGGAAGGGGAGGACATCGGTGACCCGCACGAGTTCCTTCGGGACCTCCGCAGGTTCCTCCAGCGCCGCTCCAGCGAGGCCGTCCTCCTGGGCGAGGTGAATCTTCCCTACCGAGAGCAGCTGGAGTACTTCGGGACCGGGGCGGGCTACGAGTTGACCATGCAGTTCGACTTCGTCGGGATGCAGTCGCTGTACCTCTCGCTCGCGCGCTCCGATCCGGCCCCGCTCGCCAAGGCGCTCACCTCACGGCCCGACATCCCCGACGAGGCCCAGTGGGCGAACTTCGTGCGCAACCACGACGAGCTCACCCTCGACAAGCTGAGCGACGCCGAGCGCGACGAGGTCTTCGAGGCATTCGCCCCCGAAGAGAGCCAGCGCGTCTACGGCCGGGGAATCGTCCGCAGGCTCCCCCCGATGCTCGGCGGAGACCCCCGGCGCATCCGCATGGTCTACAGCCTGCTGTTCTCGCTCCCCGGGGTGCCCGTGCTGTTCTACGGCGAAGAGATCGGCATGGGCGAGAACGGCGACCTCCACGCACGCATGGCGGTCCGCACTCCCATGCAGTGGAGCGACGAGCGCAACGGCGGATTCTCGGATGCCGCCCCCTCGCGCCTGGCCGCGGCCCCGCCCGGCGACGGCTACGCCCCCAAGCACGTCAACGTCGCCGCCCAGCTCGAGGACGACGATTCGCTCCTCCAGTTCATCCGGACCCTCTCGGCGCGCTACCGCATCTCGCCCGAGATCGGATGGGGCCGGTTCTCGCTGCTCGAGCACGAGGCACCCGGAGTCCTCACCCACTCACTGAGCGCCGATGTCGGGCGGTTCGTCGCGGTGCACAACTTCACCGACGTCCCCACGACCATCACGCTCACGCTGGACGACGAGCCCGAGGGTGCGGTGCTCTCCGATCTGCTCAGCACAGGCAGCTTCGACCTGGACGCCAAGGGCCGGGTCTCGTTCGACGTGCCCGCCTACGGCTACCTGTGGCTGCGGGTGCGGCGCCCGGGCGACGGACGCGTCGGCTGAGGACTCACGCAGACGGGGCATCGATGAGGAGCTCGGCGACGCGCGCCAGCTCCTCATCGGTGCGCTGACGCAGTTCGGCGTCGTCGAGTCCCGCCATTACGCCGCGCACGGACGCCCCCTCCCAGACGGTGAGCATGAGGGCGGCGGCCTCGGCGGCCGGCATGCGGAACGAGATGACCTTCGCCCGGGCGATGTCGTCGATGATCTGCGCGACGCTGTGCCGCATCTCCTCATCCTGGGCGAGGAAGGCGGCGGCGACAGCGGGAGTGCGCAGCGCGTGGATGCGGATCTCGCTCATGAGCAGGACGCCCAGCCGATCGTCCGCGGAGACGTCGATCGCCTGCTGGATGATCTCGAGCGGATGCGGGGGAACACGGCTGAACGCGCCGTCGCGCTCGAGACCGGCGACCCGCTGCCGCACCGTCGCTACTCGGGAGCGGGCGACCTGGGCGGCGAGCTCGAGGAACAGCTCCTCCTTCGTCTCGAAGTTGGAGTAGAAGGCACCGCGCGTGAACCCCGCGCGCTCGCACACCGCCTCGACCGACGCGGCGGCCAGGCCGACCTCGGCGAAGACGAGGGCGGCGGCGTCCAGCAGCTTCTGCCGCGTCGCCTCGCGTCGTCTCGACGGGGTCGCCGACGAATCCGCCATGCAATCACCTCCGGGCTCATCTTCACACGCAGCACTCAGTCTTCGATGCGCGATCCGGCCTACGATACACAGGTGTATCCGATACAGCGCTGTATCGATTTCTCGTAGCCGCGGATCCCGGAGGCGCTGTTGTCCACCCTGCTGTACTCACTCGGACGCTGGGCGTACCACCGTCCGTGGCGCGTCCTGCTCGCCTGGCTGCTGCTGCTGGCCCTCGCCGGCGGCGGCGCCGCGGTGTTCATGAAGGGCACCGACAACTCCTTCTCGATCCCCGGCACCGAGGCGCAGGAGGGCATCCAGATGCTCGACCGCACCTTCCCCCAGGCCAGCGGCACGAGTGCGCAGCTCGTCGTCGTCGCCGCCGACGACGACCGGGTGGCGGACGAGCCGTACGCCGGCGCGATCGGCGACACGCTGCAGGACCTCGAGGACCTCGACGGCGTCCTGGCCGTGACCGATCCCTTCGACGAGATGGTGAGCGGCCTGGTCTCCGAGGACGACACCGCCGCGATCATCCGGCTGCAGTTCGACGGTCAGGCCACCGACATCTCGGACGAGACCAAGGCGACCCTCGAGGGCGTGGCCGACGACCTCCACTCGACCCTCCCCGCGGGGTCGCAGGCGGCCATGGGCGGAGACCTGTTCTCGACCTCCGTCCCCGCGCTGTCGCTGATCGAAGCGGTCGGCGTGCTCATCGCGCTGTTCGTGCTCATCGTGACCTTCCGCTCGATCGCCGGGGCGTGGTTCCCGCTCATCAGCGCCATCATCGGCGTCGGCCTGGCGATCGCGCTCATCTACGTCTCGACGGCCTTCGCCTCGATCTCGTCGACCACCCCGATGCTCGCGATCATGCTGGGCCTGGCGGTCGGGATCGACTACGCCCTCTTCATCGTCGCCCGCCACCAGGATCAGGTCCGCGCGGGCATGGCCCCCGACGAATCCGCCGCGCGCGCGACGGGAACGGCGGGTTCGGCCGTCGTGTTCGCCGGCGTCACCGTGCTCATCGCCCTCATCGGACTGTCGTTCGCGAACATCCCCTTCCTCACCACCATGGGGATCGCCGCCGCGGTGGCCGTGGCGATCGCGGTCGTCGTCGCCCTCACGCTCACCCCCGCCCTCCTCGGCTTCGCGAAGGGCCGCGTCGCGGGCTGGCAGCCCCGCGCACGACGCGACCGGCCGGTGCGGACCCCCCGGCCCAACCGCTGGGTGATGCTCGTGACGCGGCATCCGCTCATCACGACCGTCGCCGTCGTCGTCGGCCTCGGAATCGCGGCCGTCCCGGCCGCCAGCCTCACCCTCGCCCTGCCGAACGCGGGCGTGCAGCCCCCGTCGAGCCAGGCGCGTCAGGCCTACGACCTCACCGCGGAGCGCTTCGGTCCGGGCTCCAACGGACCGCTCATCCTGGCCGGGACGATCGTCACCTCGACCGACCCGCTCGGCCTCATGGCCGATCTCGCCGACGAGATCGAGCAGATCCCCGGCGTGAAGGAGGTGGCGCTGTCCACCCCCAACGAGACCGCCGACACCGGCCTCATCCAGGTCGTCCCCGAGACCGCGCCCGACGATCCGGCCACCGCCGAGCTCGTGCGCGACCTCCGCGCACAGCACGACCGGCTGCTCGAGGAGTACGGCGTCGACCTGAAGGTCACCGGCTTCACCGCCGTCGGGATCGACATCTCCGACCGGCTCGGAGCAGCCCTCATCCCGTTCGGCATCTTCGTCGTCGGGCTCTCGCTCATCCTGCTGACGATCGTCTTCCGCTCCATCTGGGTGCCCCTGAAAGCCGCCGCCGGCTATCTGCTCTCGGTCGCCGCATCGTTCGGCGTGGTCGCCGCGGTGTTCGAGTGGGGCTGGTTCGCCGACGCCCTGCACGTCACCCGCACCGGCCCGGTCATCAGCTTCATGCCCATCATCCTCATGGGCGTCCTGTTCGGGCTCGCGATGGACTACGAGGTGTTCCTGGTCTCGCGGATGCGCGAGGACTACGTTCACGCCCGGCGGGCCCGGGGCGGCCGGGCCGACCGCGCCACCGCGATCGCCGCCGTGCGGTCGGGCTTCACCGCCTCGGCCCGGGTCGTCACCGCCGCCGCCGTGATCATGTTCGCCGTCTTCGCCGCGTTCGTCCCCGAGGGCGACTCCTCGATCAAGCCGATCGCCCTGGGGCTCGCCGTCGGCATCGCCGTCGACGCCTTCGTCGTGCGGATGACCCTCGTGCCGGCCGTGATGGCCCTGCTGGGTGAGAAGGCGTGGTGGATGCCGCGCTGGCTCGACCGGGTCCTCCCCCACTTCGACATCGAGGGCGAAGCCGTCGAACGCGAGATCGCGCTGCGGGACTGGCCGACGCCGGGCTCTATGTCGGCCATCGTCGCCGAGGACCTCGCCGTGACCGCCGACACCGGCCGCGGCGGGGCGGTGACGATCTTCGACGGCGCCCGCACGAGCGTCGAGCCCGGCGGCACGCTGGTGGTGACGGGCGACGCGCGTGCGACGCGCGCCTTCGCGCTCGTCGTGGGCGGCCGGCTCGCCCCCGACGAGGGCCGGATCCGTGTGGCAGGGCACCTGCTGCCGGGTCGCGCCGCCTGGGTGCGCGGCCACGTCGGCCTGGCTCTGCTCGGCGACGCCGACGACCCCGTCCGCGAGATCCGCAGCGCGCTGGACGGCCGCCCGTCGCTCATCGTGATCGACGGCGTCGACGCGCTGGACGCTCCCCGCCGGGATCAGGCAGCCGCGCTCCTGCGCGACGCCTCGGCGCGCCTGGCCGCCACCGACGACACGCTCACGATCGTCGCGACCGCCCGCAGCGAGGGCGCGGCCCTCGCCCTCCTCGCCGAGGCGCACCGCCCCCGCATCGACGCACTCGCCCTGCGGGTGCACTCCGCTTCCTCCCCCGCCCCCGAGGTGAACGCATGACCCTTCCCATCGAACGCTCGCGCCCGCGCCGACCCGTCACGTGGCTCACCCTGGTCGGGATCGTGCTGCTGCCCGTCATCATCGGCGGCATCCTCATCGCCGCGCTCTACAACCCCACCGAGCGCCTCGAGAACATCAGCGCCGCGATCGTGAACGAGGACGAGCCCGTCACGATCGGCGACCAGCTCGTGCCCCTCGGGCGTCAGCTGACCGCAGGGCTGGTCGAGGGCTCGGACGAGCTCGACAGCAACCTCACGTGGACGATCTCGAACGCCGACGACGCTGCGGACGGCCTCGCCGAGGGCACCTACAACGCCGTCATCACGATTCCGGCGGACTTCTCGGCCGCCGCGACCTCGACCCAGCCCGGGGGGACCCCCGAGAAGGCCGTCATCGACGTCACCACACCCCCCGACAGCCTGATCGTCGACGACGCCATCACCGCCCAGGTCGCGCAGGCTGCGGCATCCCTCATGGGCGACGAGCTGTCGAGCCTCTATCTCGAGAACGTTCTACTGGGCTTCACCACGCTCGGCGACCAGCTCGGCGACGCCGCCGACGGAGCGGGCGAGCTCGCCGACGGGACGAGCGAGGCCGCCGGCGGCACGGTGAGCCTCGCCGACGGCGTCGCGCAGCTCTCGGGAGGCGCCGACCAGCTCGCGGGCGGTGCCGGAGGCATCGCGTCGGGCGTGGGCGAACTCGCCGGCGGCGCACGGGAGCTCGCCGCGGGCGCGGACGGCATCGCCGGCGGCGCCGCCGAGATCGCCGAGGGTGCCGGGCAGCTCGCCGCCGGCACCGCGGCTGCTGCGGACGGACTCGACACGTGGGCGGGTGGGGCCCGCGACATCGCCGCCGGTGGCGGCGAACTGGCCGGCGGCCTGACGCTCATGGCCGACGAGGTCTCGCAGCTGCCCGACGTGCCCGTGGAGGTCGTCGACGCCGCCGGCGCACTCGCTGCCGACAGCGAGCAGATCAGGACCGCGGTGACGGATGCCGCGGCGGAGCTCGCGGCGCTGTCGGCGGACTGTCTCGCCCAGGGCGGCTCGGCCGAGCTGTGCGCGACGCTCACCGACATCTCGGCGCGGGTCGACGACGCCCTCCCGACCGTCACCGCCACCCTCGGGGACGCCGACACGATCGCCGCCGGTGTCGCCGACCTGGCCGAATTCGAGCCTCGCCTGGTGGCCGCGCTGCGCGAAGCCGCCGGTGGTGCGTCGGCGCTGGCGGGCGGGATGGACGAACTCGCCGACGGTGCCGCCGACGCCGCGGGCGGCCTGGACGAGCTCTCGGGCGGCATGTCCTCGCTCGCCAGCGGTGCCGATGAACTCGCCGGCGGCACCTCGACGTGGGCGTCGGGTGCGCGCACGTGGGCTGCGGGCGCCGATCAGGCCGCGAGCGGTGCGAGCACGTGGGCCGGCGGCGCCTCGACGTGGGCGACCGGAGCGACGGATGCCGCCGCCGGCGCCGACGACCTCGCCGACGGCCTCGGACTCATCGCCGACGGGACGGGCGAGCTGGCCGCGGGGCTGCAGACCGCGACCGACGAGATCCCCTCGTACAGCGATGCCGAAGCCGCCGAGCTCGCCGGGGTCGTGGCCGACCCGGTGTCGGCGCAGGGTGTCGGCTCGGAGCTGTTCGGCGCCTCGGCCGTTCCGCTGCTGACGACGCTCGCGCTGTGGTTCGGCGGACTCGGCAGCTTCGTCGCCCTGCAGGCCGTCACGCGGCGTTCTCTCGCGGCGCGGGCGTCGTCGCCGGTGCTCGCACTGCGGGCGCTCGCGCCTGCCGCCGGCCTGGGCGCGGTGCAGGGCCTGCTCGTCGCAGGCGTCGTGCAGCTCGCGGCATCCTACGATCCGGGAGCGTGGACGGTGTTCGCGCTGGTGTGCGTGGTGGCAGGAGTGGCCTTCGCGGCGGTGAACCAGGCGCTGGTGGCGGTCTTCGGCGGCGCGGGCCGCTGGGTGTCGGCCATGATCGGCGTGCTGGCGGTCGCCACGGGCGTGGTCTCGACCGTGCCGGGCGCCCTGTCCGCCGTGGCCGCGCTCGTGCCGACCTCGCCCGCGTACAACGGCATGGTCGCCGCGCTGACGTCTGCGGACGGCGTCGCGGCCGGGCTCGTCGGACTCACCGTGTGGGCGCTGCTCGCGCTCGCCGCGACCGTGGTGGCCGTCACCCGCCGCCGCACCGTCACCGCCCGGTCGCTCCTCGCCGTCTGACCTCCCTAGCCCGTCGCCCACGCATCGTCCAGATCACGTGATCTCGCCGAGCGCACACGTCACGCGCGGGCGTGACGGGTGCACTCGGTCACATCACGTGATCTCGCCGAGCGCACACGTCACGCGCGGGCGTGACGGGTGCACTCGGTCACATCACGTGATCTGGACGGGAGTTGAGGTCACCTGGGGTCGGGTTCGGCGTCGGATCCGGGGGCGGGGTTCGTCCCGGCCTCGGCGGCGTCCTCGCGGACCTCGTCGGTGAGCGCGTCGGTGGGCGGGCCGTCGTCGGGGCGCGCGTCGTCGGAATGACGGGAGTGGGGCGTGGTGTCGCTCATGGGAGCTCCTTTCGACACCGCCACTCTTCCGGCGACCGGCCCTCCCGCCAACGGGGTTGACAGCGCGTCAGCTGAGCCCGGAGTAGGCGTGCAGGCCCTTGAAGAACATGTTCACGATCGTGAAGTTGAACAGGACCGCGGTGAACCCGATGATCGACAGCCACGCCGAACGCGCGCCGCGCCAGCCGCGTGTCGCGCGCGCGTGGATGTACCCGGCGTACAGCACCCAGATGACGAAGGTCCAGACTTCCTTGGTGTCGAAGCCCCAGTAGCGGCCCCAGGCGTCGTTGGCCCAGATGGACCCGGCGATGAGGGTGAAGGTCCAGAAGATGAAGCCGATGATCGCGAAGCGGTACGCCAGCGACTCGAGGGCGTCGGCGTCCGGCAGGGTGCGCAGGAAGCGCGGCCCGGTCGAGGTGCGCCCGGTCGGCGTGGGGTCGGATGCCGCTTCAGCGAGCATCCGGCGCTCACGGCGCGCCTGCATCAACTGAAGCACGGAAAGCCCGAACGCCAGCGCGAACAGCGCCGTGGCGAGCGAGGCGACGAAGACGTGGATGACCAGCCACACGCTCTTGAGCGGATCGGCGAGCGGCACCACCTCGACGTAGAACCCCAGCGTCGCGCCGCCGAGGAGCAGCACCGTCAGGCCGGTGATGAAGGAGCCGAGGAAGCGCAGGTCGGAGCGGAAGAGCACCGCCAGGTAGACCGCGACGATGAGCATCGTGCCGGTGAGGGCGAACTCGTACATGTTCGACCACGGCACGCGCTCGGCGGCGATGCCGCGGGTGACGTCGCCGGCCACGTGGAAGCCGAAGCCCAGCACCGTCAGCGCGGTGCCGATGCGCGCCCACACCAGTCGCGGGCGGTCGTCGCGCGGCGAGGTGGTCCCGACGCCGGCGTCGCGCCCGCCCGCCGCAGCGGATGAGCCCACCGTCGCGCCGACGAGCTCGCGCTCGCGGACCACCCGCTGGTCGGCTGCGACGGCACCCCGACGGGCGAGGTCGACGGCGTACGCGACGAACGCGAGCGCGTAGATCGCGATCGCCGTCCACACGAGCAGCACCGACACGGTGTCGAGGGTCATCGGAGCGGTTTCGGGCATGGGTTCAGTTTACGTCGCGGCCCTGCGGCCGGTCCTCGTCGCCGACGCCCGCGTGACCCTCGCCCGCGCCCGCGTGACCCTCGCCGGCGCCCTCGCCGTGGCGACGCGCGAACTGCTCGACGGCGTCATCCAGCGTCGGGTCCTCGCCGCGGGCGAGCCCCGCGTACTCGATCCGCACGGCGTTCCCGTCGGCGGTCGCCTTGACCCACATGCGACGGCGCGGCACGAACAGCGCCGCGAGCAGCCCCGCCGTCGCCAGCATCGCGAACACGAGCACCCAGACGGCGGCCGCGTCGCGGTGGATGGACAGCGACACATACCGCTTCACGGCATCCTCGTAGCCCTGCGCGCCCTCGGGCGACTCGTCCTCGAAGGTGATGGTGCCGAAACCGCCCGGAAGGTCGAGCGTGTCCCCTGGGGCCAGCTGCAGGGAGTCGACGTCGGTGTCGCCTCCGCTCAGTCGCGTCATTCCCGTGGGGTCGAGCGTGTACACCGACCGGGGGGTGCCGTCGTCGATGCCGAGATCGCCGGAGTACACGTCGAGCGAGAGCACCGGCAGGATCAGGTCGGGGTAGGACGAGGTGAAGGCGCCGGTGGTCAGCTGCGCCTGCGTGGGATAGAAGAACCCGACGATCCCGAGCTGGTCCGCGAGCCCGTCGGGCACCTTGACCACACCGAGCGAGGTCATGTTGCTGTCCTGGGGCAGGAACGGCACCGACTCCGAGAACACGACCTCGCCCTCGGGGTCGCGGATGGTGATGGTCGGCGCGTAGCCGTTGCCCATGAGGTAGATCCGGTCTCCGGCGAGCTCGAGCGGGTGGTTGACCCGCACCTCTCCCTGCTGCGGCTGCTCACCCGCACGCTGCGTGGTGAGGTGCGCGACGAAGTCGCCGGCCTGACCGGCCCCCTGTTCCCCCAGCGGCACGTAGCTGACCGAGAACTCGTCGAGGGTGAGCGCATAGGGCTCGAGCTCTTCCTCGTCGACGAAGCGGCCGGGATTGAACGAGGAATAGTCGAGCATCGCGTTGACGAACGTGCGCCCCTCGATGATGACGCTCTGGCCGGTGTAGGTCAGTCCCCCGCCGATGCCGACCGCCAGCAGCACGCCGACGAGCGCGCCGTGGAAGACGAGGTTCCCGGTCTCGCGCAGGTAGCCGCGCTCGGCCGACACCGAGAAAGCGCCGCGGCCGTCGTAGCGCTCCACGCGGTAGCCGGCTCTTCGCAGCTGCGCCTGCGCCCGATCCACGGCGGCGGCTGCGGCATCCGTCGCGTCGTCTTCGGATGCCGCGACCACGGTCGTCGTCCGGTAGGCGGACAGGCGCTCCAGACGTGCGGGTGTGCGGGGCGGCCGCGCGCGCAGCGCCTTGTAGTGGTGGGTGGTGCGCGGGATCACGCATCCGATGAGCGAGATGAACAGCAGGATGTAGATCGCCGAGAACCACGGGGACGTGTACACGTCGAACAGGCTCAGCCCGTCGAGCACCGGGGCGAGGTCGGGGTTGTCGGCGTAGTACTGCGTGACGCCGTTGGGGTCGGCGCTGCGCTGCGGCACGAGCGAGCCGGGCACCGCGGCGATCGCCAGCAGCAGCAGGAGGACGAGCGCGGTGCGCATCGAGGTCAGCTGACGCCACCCCCACCGCAGCCACCCCACGACCCCGAGCGCGGGCTGGACGATGTCGGCCTGGGCGTCGGCGTGGTCGGACGGGCGCAGCGGCTCGGCGGCGCGCTCGGCGGCGTTGTCGGCGGCCCTGTCGACGGCCCTGTCGGCGGCCGTGGCGTCAGAGCGGGAGCGGGACACTGGCGAACACCCCCTGCAGCTGGGACATGATCGCGGTCCAGACACCGGTCACCATGAGCAGGCCGAGAAGGATCAGCACGACGCCTCCGACGATGTTGACGACACGGATATGCCGCCGGAGGAATCCGACCGAGCGGGTTGCCCAGCCGAATCCGAGCGTGAGCAGCACGAACGGGATCCCGAGGCCCAGCGAGTACGCCAGACCGAGGAGTGCGCCGCGGCCGGCCGAGCCCTGATCGAACGACATGCCCAGGATCACCGCGAGCGTGGGACCGATGCAGGGCGTCCACCCGATGCCGAGCGCGACGCCGAGCAGCGGTGCGCCGACGAGGCCCAGGTTGCCGCGCACCTGTGGGCGCATCGTGCGCTGCGCCAGACCGAACACGCCGATGAAGACGAGCCCCATGATGATGATCACGACGCCCAGCACCCGGGTGATCGGGTCGGCGTACTCGATCAGGAAGCGCCCCAGGGTTCCGCCGAGCATCGCCACGCTCATGAAGACGAGTGTGAAGCCGGCGATGAACAGCAGCACGCCCAGCAGCAGACGCGTCCGCCCCGGGTTCGCGCGCGCGGCACGGGAGGATCCGCCGCCGACGGCTCCGCCGATGAACCCGAGATAGCCGGGCACCAGCGGCAGGACGCATGGCGACAGGAACGAGATGAGCCCGGCGAGAACGGCGATCGGGACGGCGATCAGCAGCGAACCGCCGGCGACGGCATCCGCGGGATTCACGAGCCGTCCAGGGCGTCGTCCACGAGCGTCGTGAGGATCGACGCCTCGCTCAGCTGGCCGATCACGCGAGCGGCGACCCGTCCCTCGGCGTCGAGCACGAGCGTGGTGGGCACGGCGTTGAGGGGCGTCTGCTCGGCGAAGGCGAGCTTGATCGACCCGTCCTCGGTCGCGAGGGCACTCGGGTAGGTCACGCCGTACGTGTCGGCGAAAGCGAGCGAGGCGTCGGCGCCGTCGTACAGGTTGACCCCGAAGAAGGTGACGTCCTCGCCCTCGTACTCGGCGTGGGCGGCTTCGAGCTCGGGCGCCTCGACGCGGCACGGAGCGCACGCGGCGTACCAGAAGTTGACCACGACGACGTCGCCGGCGACATCGTCGCTGGTGATCGTGCCGCCGCTGTCGAGGACTCCCTCGAACTCGACCGGCTCGCCGCGCTCGGCCTCGGGGATCTCGACGACGCGGAACCCGTCCGCGGCGATGAATCCCTTGTTGTCGCCGGCGCGGTACTGCTCGGCGAGGGGGTCGTTGGTGCAGGCCGCGAGCGCCGCGGTGAGCCCGAGCGCCACGACGGCGGATGCCGCGGCCCGCAGTCCGGCGCGTCGCGGTCGGTCGTGGGTGGTGGTCATACTGCTCCGACGTCGACGGAGCCGGAGGTCGAGGCCGGCTCGGCGTAGCTGCGCTCGGCCCAGGTGCCGTCGCGCATCTCGAAGGTGGTCACGCTCGAGAGCGCACAGCGGCGCTCCCGCGGGTCGTGGCGGGAGGGCAGACCGGCGACGGCGAGATGGGTGACCCAGATCGGCAGCTGGTGCGAGACGATCACGACGTCGCCGGAATCCGCGGACTCCCAGGCGTCCGTCATCGCGTGGTTCATCCGGCCGATGACGTCCGCGTACGCCTCGCCCCAGCTGGGGAGGGCCGGCTTGCGCAGATGGCGCCAGTTCCACGGATTGGCGAGGGCCCGCACCATCCGGCGTCCCTCGAAGACGTTCGTCGGCTCGATCACGCGGTCATCGATGACCGGCGTCAGGCCGAAGATCTCGGCGAACGGCTCGGCCGACTCCTGGGCGCGTTCGAGCGGAGAGCACACCAGCGCGGTGACGGGGCGATCGAGCCCCTTCACGTACTCGGCGGCCTCACGTGCCATCCGGCGTCCGGCGTCGCTCAGCGAGAAGCCGGGAAGTCGCCCGTAGAGAACGCGGTGGGGATTGTGGACCTCCCCATGGCGCACGAGATGGAGGCGTTCGGCGGGCACGCCACCAGTCTATGGCGGGCGGTTCTGTGGACAGGCTGAGCGTCAGTCCGCGCGCGTGGGAGCGAGCTCGCGGTCGTCCTCGTCCTCGCCCGCGCCGCTGCGGCGATCGCGGGCGGTTGCGACGAGGGTGCGGGTGCGGGCCCACACGAACCAGGCGACGCCGATCACGACGGCGGCGATGACGGCGTACTGCAGGGCGTCTGCGTACGGCTCCACCATCGGCCACGCTTCGCCGAGCAGGAACCCGGCCATCACGAAGATCGTGTTCCAGATGAGGCTGCCGGCGGTGGTGAGGAGTCCGAAACGCCACAGCGGCATGCGCGTCACGCCCGCGGGGATCGAGATGAGGCTGCGGAAGATCGGGATCATGCGGCCGAAGAACACCGCCTTGCCGCCGTGCTTGACGAACCAGTCCACGGTGCGGTCGATGTCTTCGGGATGCAGCAGCGGCACGACGGAGGCGATGCGGCGCAACCGCTCGACACCGAACCAGGCGCCGATCGCGTAGAGCAGGAACGCCCCGACGACCGATCCGGCCGTCGTCCACGCCAGCGCCTCGAACAGCGTGAACGAGCCGCGGCTGGCGGCGAGCCCGGCCATCGGCAGCACGACTTCGCTGGGAAGCGGGGGGAAGAGGTTCTCGAGCGCGATGGCGATGCCGGCCCCGGGGGCGCCGACGACGTCCATGAGGGACACCGTCCAGTCCATGATGGCGCCGAGCCAGGAGCTGTCGTTCGCGTGAGCAGTCATCGCGGCCACGATAGGGCAGGCAGGTTACAGAAACCTGTGCCGCCACGTTGCGGGCGCCTGTGAATCGCCTCCGAGGCGCACACGTAGACTTGGGCCCCGTGAGTGAACGCGTTCTCGTCAAGCAGCTTCAGGACCTCGCCGACGGCCCGGTCTCCGTCTCGGGATGGGTCGAAACGGTCCGCGACCAGAAGAAGGTGCAGTTCGTCATCCTGCGGGACGAGTCCGGTGCGGTGCAGCTGGTCAATCCGGCAACCCGGCCGTCCGAGGACGGCGCCGAGCAGGACACCGCGGCCCTCGCCCTCACCGAGACCATCTCGGGCCTCACCCACGGCACGTTCCTGACGGTGACCGGTGTGCTCAAGCACGACGAGCGGGTGAAGCTGGGCGGCGTCGAGGTCAAGATCGCGTCGCTCGACATCGCCGCCGTCGCCCTCCCCGAGACCCCCATCGCCGCAGACAGCGGCATGGACAAGCGCATGGACTGGCGCTTCCTCGACCTGCGGCAGCGCCGGAACAACCTGATCTTCCGCGTGCAGACGACGCTCGAGCACGCCATGCGCACGTACTGGATCGAGCGCGACTACATCGAGGTGCACTCCCCCAAGCTCATGGCCTCGGCATCCGAATCGAACGCCGAGCTGTTCTCGCTGGAGTACTTCGACGACCAGACCGCCTACCTGGCGCAGAGCCCGCAGTTCTTCAAGCAGATGGCCCAGGTCGCGGGATTCGGCAAGATCTTCGAGATCGCCCCCGCCTTCCGCGCCGACCCCTCGTTCACGAGCCGGCACGCCACTGAGTTCACCTCGATCGACGCCGAGATCAGCTGGATCGACTCCCACGAGGACGTCGCCTCGATGCAGGAGGAACTGCTCGCGACGGCGATCCAGGCGGTCAAGGACAAGCACGGCGCCGAGATCGAGGAGCTGTTCGGCTTCGAGGTCGTCGTCCCCGCGGTGCCGTTCCCGCGCATCCCCCTGGCCGAGGCTCGCGAGATCGTCGCGGCCCGCGGCTATGACATCCCCCGCACCGACGGCGACCTCGATCCCGAGGGCGAGCGGCAGATCGCGGCCCACGTGGAGGAGACCTACGGGCACCAGTTCGTCTTCATCACCGACTATCACCCGGAGATCCGGGCGTTCTACCACATGCGCGACGAGCAGACCGGGCTCACCAAGAGCTACGACCTGCTGTTCAAGGGCGTCGAGATCACCACGGGCGCGCAGCGCGAGCACCGGGTGGATGTGCTCATCGAGCAGGCGAAGGAGAAGGGCCTCGAGCCGGAGCACCTCGACTTCTACTTCGACTTCTTCCGCTACGGCGCCCCGCCTCACGGCGGCTTCGGCATGGGCCTCGCCCGGGTGCTGATGCTGCTGCTCGGCGAGTCGTCGATCCGCGAGGTCACCTACCTCTTCCGCGGGCCCACGCGCCTGGCGCCCTGACGGGTCAGCGCGCGGCCTGCAGGGCTTCGCGCAGGCGGTCGGCCGACACGCGCCAGTGCGCGTGCAGGTCGCCGTCGATGAGGACCACCGGGATCTTCTCCCACCACCGCGCGTAGAGCTCCGGGTCGTCGAGGATCGACCGCTCCTGCACATCGACGGCGTCCTCGGGGAGATCGGCGACCACGGTCTCGACGATCTCGCGAGCGACGTCGCAGAGGTGGCAGCCGTCCTTGCCGATGAGGGTGATGGTCGTGCTCACCCCTGCATCCTAGATCGGGGTGCGCCGGGGCGGATCCGCCCCGGAAACACGAAGCGCCCCCGTCGACCGTTATTCGGTCGGGGGCGCTAGGTGTCGTTCGCCGCTTACTTCTTGTTGCGGCGCTGGTGGCGAGTCTTGCGAAGCAGCTTGCGGTGCTTCTTCTTCGCCATGCGCTTGCGGCGCTTCTTGATGACTGAACCCACGGAAAACCTCACTACTGTCAGGGGTCTGGACGCGTCTCGTGCGCGACCGGGATCGGGCAGATGCGAAAAATGCCTCGGGACAGTCTAGCCGACGTCGGCGATGGGCCGTTGCAGGGCCTCGGTGACGGCGGATTCGGGCACACGGTAGCTCCGTCCGAAACGGACGGCGGGCAGCTCGCCGGAGTGCACCAGTCGATAGACCGTCATCTTCGACACGCGCATCAGCTCCGCGACTTCGGCGACGGTCAGGAAGCGCACGTCAGGCAGCTCCGCCATGTCAATCCCTTCCCCAGAGGTAGTGAGCACACTCTAGGGGTTCCGGGCGACGCGTGTAAACCCGTGTGACAGGTGTGACGAATGGGGTAGATCCCGTGCGCGGCGATTCAGCGACCGGGAAGCTTCTTCAGCGCGCTCTCGAGCGCGTGCTTCGCGGATGCCGCGGCCCGGCCGACCACGTCGGCGGCGTGCGCCGCCGACTCCGGAAGCGTGACCGCCGCGGGGTCGAGCTCGTCCGCGCCCTCACCCAGGAACGGCACCAGCCAGTCGTCCACCTCGTCAAGAGGTCCGGCGGACAGGCTGTAGTAGCGGTGCTGCCCTTCTTCTCGCACCGAGACGAGGTGCGCCTCGCGCAGCACCTTGAGATGCTTCGAGACCGTCGGCTGGCTCGTGCCCAGCTCGTGGACGATCTGCGAGACGCTCGTGCCTCTCTCTCCGGCGGATGCGCGGTCGAGCAGCAGTCGAAGGATGTCGCGCCGCGTGCCGTCTGCAATCACGTCGAAGATGTCCGCCATGTGCTCAGAGTAGTCGGGCTCCCGCCGGAGTACCATGATGGCCGGAGTCCGGCGACAAGGGAGCGGTGAATGGCGACGAGCAGATCGTCGACGAGTCCCCGCCATTGGCGAACAGTCGTCCGATCGACCGGAGAGTTCTTCCGGGACTTCGCCACCTCCTCCCCCGCGCGCTTCGCGATCCTGATCTTCTCGACGCTGATCCTGATCTTCACCGCGCTGCTGTCGCTGCCGGCGGCCGCTGCCAGCGGACGGCAGACACCCCTCGCCGACGCCCTGTTCACCGCCGTCTCGACGATCTGCGTCACCGGCCTCGTCACCGTCGACACCGCCACCCACTGGTCGCCCGTCGGCAAGACGATCATCTACATCGGTGTGAACATCGGCGGCATGGGCGTGCTGACGCTCGCCTCGATCCTCGGTCTGGTGATCTCCAAGCGCCTCGGGCTGCGGGCCAAGCTCATCGCGGCCGGCGACTCCAATCCGCTGCGCGTCCACGGCGGGCCCGTCAACGAGGGGCAGACGGTCCGGCTCGGCGAGGTCGGCCAGCTGCTGCGGACGGTGGCCCTCTCGACCCTCGTCATCGAGGCCGTCATCGCGCTGCTGCTCTACCCGTCGCTGGTGTGGGCGGGGATCTCGCCGCTGGACGCGCTATGGGAGGCGCCCTTCTACGCGGCGATGGCGTTCACCAACACGGGCTTCACCCCGAACCCGGGCGGGCTCGAGCCGTTCGCCGACGACTACTTCCTGCTGACCGTGCTGATGGCGGGCGTGTTCCTCGGCAGCATCGGCTTCCCCGTCATCTACTCGCTGTCGCGGCACGTGTGGCACGTCGGCCGGTGGTCGCTGCACACCAAGCTCACCCTCATCGCCACCGTCATCCTGTTCTTCGCGGGCGCGGGCGCCTTCCTCGGTCTGGAGTACAACAACCCCGGCACCTTCGGCTCGATGGATGCGTGGGACACCACGTTCCAGGCCTTCTTCCTCTCGGCGATGACCCGGTCGGGAGGCTTCTCGGTCGTCGACATCGGCGAGCTCTACGGCTCGTCGCTCGTCGTGGGGTCGATGCTCATGTTCGTGGGGGGCGGCTCGGCGTCCACCGCCGGCGGCATCAAGGTCACGACGCTCGCCGTCCTCGCCCTGGCCGTCTGGTCCGAGGCGAAGGGCCGCACGTCGGTCGAGGCGTTCGGCCGCCGCATCCCGAGCGACGTCCAGCGCGTCGCCCTCTCGGTCGTCGCGTGGGGCGCCACCATCGTCGCCCTGTCGACGATCACGATCGCGCAGCTGACGAAGGCTCCGATCGCCGACGTGCTCTTCGACGTCATCTCGGCCTTCGGGACCGTGGGGCTCTCGACCGGTCTCACCGAGGCGCTTCCGGACCACGCCGTCTACGTCATGGCCGCGACGATCTTCATGGGTCGCATTGGTACAGTGACACTCGCCGCGGCCGTGGCCGCGACGTCCCGTTCGCAGCACTACTCGCTGCCCGTCGAGAGGCCCATCGTTGGTTGAGCGGATCCGCAGCGACGCACCCGTCCTGGTCATCGGGCTGGGGCGCTTCGGCGCCGCCTGCGCCGGCGAGCTCGACCGACTCGATCGCGAGGTCCTCGCGATCGACGAGAGCCTGGACCTGGTGCAGAAGTGGTCGGAGCGGGTCACGCACACCGTGCAGGCCGATGCGAAGAACATCGAGGCCCTCAAGCAGGTCGGGGCCCAGGACTTCCAGGTCGCCGTGGTCGCCGTCGGCTCGTCGATCGAGGCGTCGGTGCTCATCACCGCCAACCTCGTCGACCTGAAGGTCCCGCAGATCTGGGCGAAGGCGGTCTCGCAGTCGCACGGCAAGATCCTCGCGCGGGTGGGCGCCAACCACGTCATCTACCCCGAGCGCGAGGCCGGCGAACGCGTCGCCCACCTCGTGAGCGGGCGCATGCTGGACTTCATCCGCTTCGACGACGACTTCGTGCTGGCCAAGATGTATCCGCCGAAGTTCATCCGTGGCGTGGGTCTGAACGAGTCGGGCGTGCGGTCGAAGTACAACGTCACCGTGGTGGGCGTGAAGAGTCCCGGCAAGCCGTTCCGCTACGCCGAGGCGGCGACCGTCGTCACCAACCACGACCTCATCATCGTGTCGGGCACGAATTCCGACATCGAGCGCTTCGCCGCCCTCGACCGCTGAGCTCAGCGCAGCTGCGCGAACGCCTCGACACTCACGGTCGGACCGACGATCAGGATCCTGTCGCCTTCCGAGAGGACGGTGCTGTTGTCGGCGTTGTGCCAGCCGGCCCGCCCCGAGGCGACCGCCGCGACCGTGATCCCGTGCTTCTGGCGGATGGCGGTCTGACCGAGCGGGATGCCGCGCACCGAGCTCGGCGCCGTGATCTTCGCCAGTGAGTACCCCCGCTCGATCTCGAGGTAGTCCAGCGCGGCACCGCGGACGAGATGGGCGACCCTCCGGCCCATCGTGCGCTCGGGATAGATGACGTGGTGGACACCCAGCTGCTCGAGGATGCGCCCGTGCTGCTCGTTCTCGGCCTTGGCCCAGATGATCGGCACCTTCAGCTGCAGCAGGAGGGACGCGGTGAGGATCGAGGCCTGGACGTCGTGTCCGATGGCCACGACCACCCGATCGAACTGGTCCACCGCCAGTTGGCGCAGGACCTCCTCCTTCGTCGAATCGCCGCGGACGACCTGGGTCAGCACGCCGTTGAAGGACTGCACCAGGTCCTCGTCGCGATCGATGCCGAGGACCTCGGTCCCCGAGGACATGAGCTCCTCCGCCAACGCGCTTCCGAAGCGCCCGAGGCCGATGACCGCCACCGAGTCCGCCTCGGCGATGCGGCGGGACGTGTCGGAGAAGAGCGAGAACTTAGCCAATGGCGGGCCTTTCTTTCGGGAGTTCGTAGAGCACGCGGCGCTCGCGCAGCGCGAGCGCCGACCCCAGGGTCAGCGGCCCGATGCGGCCGAGGAACATCAACAGCGACAGGATCACCTTCGCCGCCGGGGGCAGGTCGTAGGTGATGCCCGTCGACAGCCCGACGGTGCCGAACGCCGACACCGCCTCGAACAGCACGCGGTCCAGCGCATGGCCGGTGATGAGCATGAGCGCGACCGCCGCGACCATCACGGCCGCGATGGCCATCAGCACCACGGCGATCGCCTGGCGGTGCACCGCCCGCGAGAGCCGCTTGCCGAAGACATTGACCGCCCCCTCGCCGCGCAGCTCGGTCACGAGGATGAAGTACAGCACGGCGAAGGTGGTGACCTTGATGCCGCCCGCGGTGCCGGCCGGCCCGCCGCCGATGAACATCAGCACGTCCATGCCGACCCAGGTCTCGTCGCGCATCAGCCCGATGTCCACCGAGTTGAAGCCCGCCGTGCGGGTCTGCACCGAATGGAAGAACCCGATCAGCAGCCGCGCCATGGGGTCGTAGGCGCCCAGGGTGTCCGGGTTGGACCACTCCAGCGCCGTGATGTAGACGGTGCCCAGCACCAGCAGCGCAGCGGTCACCGTCAGGACCAGCCGGGTGTTCATCGTCCAGTGGAGCGGGCGGCGCAGCTCTCGACGCAGCTGCATGAGCACCGGGAACCCCAGTCCGCCGAGCACGATCGCCGCGCAGATGGGAAGGCAGATCCAGGGGTCGGCGGCGAATCCCATGAGGTTGTCGCTGTACAGCGCGAACCCCGCATTGTTGAAGGACGACACCGCGTGGAAGAGCGCGTGCCAGGCCGCCTCGCCGACGGAGTATCCGTACGCCCAGACGAAGCGCGGGAAGATCGCGACGAAGACGCCGGCTTCGACCACGAGCGAGATGGTCAGGATGGCGCGAACCACACGGCGCACGTCGGCCGCACCGACGGCATCCGTCTCGGCCGCCGTGTTCAGGCGCGACCGCACACTCACCCGGCGGGCCAGCACCAGACCGATGAGCGTGGCGAAGACCATGATGCCGAGACCGCCGAGCTGGATGAGCAGCATGATCACCACCAGGCCCAACGGGCTCCAGTGCGTGGCGGTGTCCACCGAGGTCAGCCCGGTCACGCACACCGCCGAGACCGCGGTGAACAGCGCATCGTAGAAATCGGTGACCTCACCGGAGCGGCGCGCGATGGGCAGGGCCAGCAGCGTGGTTCCGGCGAGGATCGCGCCGGCGAAGCCGGTGACGACCGCCTGGGCGGGATGGAGCCGCAACACGCGGCGCCGCCGCGTGCGCGCGACGACGCGTGTGAGCACGATCGAGAATGTTACGCCTCCGGCGCCGCCGCGCAAGAGCGGGTGCCGTCGGGTGCCGTCAGCCGGCCGCGAGCTCCCTCGCGCGTGCCAGCGCGGCATCCGTCGCACGACCGAAGACCTCGTCGAGGTGCGCCTCCTCCAGCACGGCGATCGCCCGCTCGGTGGTGCCCTTGGGGCTCGTCACGCGGCGGCGCAGCTCGGCCGGGTCCTCTCCGGATGCCGCCAGCAGCGCCGCAGCCCCGATGAAGGTGTGCTCCGCCATGAGACGGGCGTCGTCCGGCGCGAATCCCTTCGCGCTCGCCGCGCGCGTCAGCTGCTCGATCAGCAGGAAGACGTACGCCGGACCGGATCCCGAGATGGTCGACAGCGCATCGATCTGCGACTCGGGAACCTCGATGACGGCGCCCACGGTCTCGAACAGCTGCCGCACGAGCGCCATCGCGGCCGTGTCGGCGCGGCTGCCGGCGGCGATGCCGGTGACCGCCTGGCGCACGACGGCGGGGGTGTTCGGCATCGAGCGGACGACGACGGCATCCGGCCCGAGGATCCGCTCGAACGTGGCGATGGTCACCCCGGCGGCCAGACTCACCACGACCGCTCCCGGCCGCAGGGCCGGAGTGATCTCGCGAAGAAGATCCGGCACCATGGCGGGCTTCACGCCGATGAGAACGATGCCGGCGTCGGCCACGGCGTCGACGTTCCCCGACGGATGCCGCTCGAGCGCGACGCTCGTCACCCCGTCCAGGGCGGCGAGCTCGTCGGCCTTCGCCGCCGTGCGGTTGGTGACCGTGACGCCTGCCGGCGCAGCCCCCGAGGCGACGAGTCCCTGCAGGATCGCGCCTCCCATCGAGCCGGCGCCGAGGATCGCGATGCGGGGAAGTGTGGTGTCGTCGGGCATGGCCACCATCCTACGAAGCCGGGCGCCTGAGCCTCGGTTCGGCGCCATTGCCCGGGTCTATAGTCGAGTCATCACCGGCGCCGTTGCCCTGGCGCGGAACCTGGAGGATGTGGCCATGACCCTGTTCGACGGCATCACGCAGCGAGTGATCGACACGCCCCGTCTCGGCGTGAACGTCCTCGAGCGCGAGGGCGATGACACCGCCACGCCGCCCGAGCGGACGGTCGTGTTCATCCACGGCAACGTCTCGTCGTCGCTGTTCTGGCAGGAGGTCATGCAGGATCTCCCCTCGGACCTCCGCGTCCTGGCGATCGACCTGAGGGGCTTCGGCGGCACCGAGCACGCCCCGATCGACGCCACCCGGGGCGTGCGCGACTTCAGCGACGACGTCTTCGCCACCCTCGAGGCGCTCGGCATCCCCGCGGCGCACCTGGTCGGCTGGTCGATGGGTGGCGGCGTCGTGATGCAGTACGCCCTCGACCACCCCGTGCTGAGCATGACGCTGCAGGCTCCGGTCTCGCCCTACGGATTCGGCGGGACGCGGCGGGACGGCACGCGCCTCACCGACGACGACGCCGGGTGCGGCGGCGGCGGCGCCAACCCCGACTTCGTCGAGCGGCTCAACGCCGGCGACACCACCGATGAGGCGCCGACCTCCCCCCGGAGCGTCTTCCGCTCGGGATACGTCTCATCCGGTTACACGACCGAGCACGAGGACGTCTGGGTCGCTTCGATGCTCTCCACCTCGACCGCCACCGGCAACTACCCCGGAGACGCGGTGTCATCGAAGAACTGGCCGGGCTTCGGCGCGGGCGGCATCGGCGTCCTCAACACGATGGCGCCCCGCTACTTCGACGTGTCGGGGATCGTCGACCTCGATGACAAGCCCCCGGTGCTGTGGATCCACGGCACCGCCGACGCGATCGTCTCGGACGCGTCGTTCTTCGACCTCAACCACCTCGGGGCCCTGCAGATCGTGCCCGGCTGGCCCGGCGCCGACATCGCGCCCGCTCAGGAGATGGTGTCGCAGACCCGCGACGTGCTCGAGGCGTACCGGGCAGCGGGCGGGAGTGTCACCGAGGTGGCGCTGGAAGGCGTCGGGCACTCGCCGCACCTCGAGCGTCCCGCCGAGTTCCGGCACGCCCTGCTCGAGCTCATCGGCTACATCGGCCACGCTCAGAACCCCGCGCCCCCGACCGAGGCCATCATTCTGCGCTCCGCCGACTGACCGTCAAGCCCCGCGTGCGCGGGAGGCGGCATCCCTAGACTCGACCGCATGAGTGCAACGGGCGGCGGCAAGGCGATCATCGCGGCGTTCCTGGCGAACCTGGGCATCGCTCTGGCGAAGTTCGTCGCGTGGTTCCTTTCGGGATCGGCGTCGATGCTGGCCGAGGCGATCCACTCCGTCGCCGACGCGGGCAACCAGCTGCTTCTGCTGCTGGGCGGACGCCGCGCGAAGCAGAAGGCCGACCGCGATCACCCGTTCGGCTACGGCCGGGAGCGCTATGTGTACGCGTTCGTCGTCGCGATCATCCTCTTCTCGGTCGGCGGGCTGTTCTCGATCTACGAGGGCATCGACAAGCTCACCCACCCGCACGAGATCACGAACGCGTGGGTGCCGATCGGGGTGCTGGTCGTGGCCATCGTCCTGGAGTCGTTCTCGCTGCGGACGGCGGTGCGAGAGAGCAATCTCGTGCGGGAGAAGGGCCAGTCCTGGGTGTCGTTCGTGCGCCGTGCCAAGGCACCGGAACTGCCGGTCGTCCTCCTCGAGGACATCGCCGCCCTCACCGGCCTCGTCTTCGCGCTCCTCGGCGTCGGACTCGCCGTCCTCACCGGCGATCCGCTCTTCGACGCGATCGGCACGCTCATGATCGGCACCCTGCTGATCCTCGTCGCCATCGCCCTGGGCATCGAGACCAAGAGCCTCCTCGTCGGCGAGGGCGCCACCGAGGGCGATCATCGACGCATCGTGGCCGCCATCGAGGACGGCCCGGAGGTGAGCCGCATCATCCACATCAAGACGCTGTACCTCGGTCCGGACGAGCTGATGGTCGCCGCGAAGGTCGCCTTCCCCCCGGACGCGGCGTTCGCCGAGGTCGCCGCCTGGATCGACGCCGTCGAGCGCCGCGTCCGCTCCGCCGTCCCCGCGGCCCGGGTCATCTACCTCGAGCCGGATGTGCACCGCGCCGGCGACGACCCCCGCCCCTCCACCGAGCAGTTCGTCATCCGGTCGGCGGACTGAGCGGCGAGCACGGACCACCACGGAAGACGAGCGCGATGGAATACTGCATCTTCACCGAGCCCCAGCAGGGCGCGAGCTACGACGACCAGCTGGAGTTCGCCCGCACGGCGGAGCGCACCGGCTTCACCGGATTCTTCCGCTCCGACCACTACCTGCGCATGGGCGACGGGGATCCGCTGCCCGGGCCCACGGATGCCTGGACCACCCTCGCCGGGCTGGCACGCGAGACCTCGCGCATCCGTCTCGGGACGCTGGTGTCGTCGGTGACGTACCGCGTGCCCGGGATCCTCGCCATCCAGGTCGCGCAGGTCGACGCCATGTCGAACGGGCGCGTCGAGCTCGGGTTGGGCACGGGGTGGTTCGAGCGCGAGCATCTCGCGTACGGCATACCCTTCCCCTCCCGCCGGTTCGACCTCCTCGAGGAGCAGCTGCAGCTCATCACGGGACTGTGGTCGACGCCGCCGGATGACACGTACAGCTTCGAGGGTGCGCATTACCGACTGGATGCCGCTCCAGCGCTCCCGCAGCCCGTGCAGTCCCGCATCCCGGTCATCGTGGGCGGCGCCGGGCCACGACGCACCCCCGAGCTGGCCGCCCGGTTCGCCACCGAGTTCAACATCGGCTTCCAGCCCGAGCACGTCATCGCCGAGAAGTTCGCCGGCGTACGACGGGCGTGCGAGGAGGCGGGCCGCGATCCCTCGACGCTCAAGCTGTCGGTCGCCCTTCCCACGCTCGCCGGCGCGACGGCGGCCGAGCTCGACCGGCGTGCGGCCGCGATCGGACGCGAGGTCGGCGACCTCCGCAACGAGGTGAACATCGTCGGCGGCGCGGACCAGATCCGCGACAAGGTGGAGCGCCTGCGCGCTCTCGGCGCCGACCGCGTCTACCTGCAGCTCATGGATCTGCGGGATCCCGGTCAGGTGGCCTTCCTCGGCGAGGACGTTCTGGGCCTGACCGCCCGGTGACGGCGGTCAGCGGCGGTCAGCGAAGAAGTCCTTCAGCAGCTGGGTCGCCGCCTCGGCGCGCACCCCGCCGATCACCTCGGCGCGAACCGGCAGCCGGCGGTCGCGGACCACGTCGTACATCGACCCGACCGCCCCTGCCTTGTCGTCCCAGGCGCCGAAGACCACGCGCGAGATCCGGGCCTGCAGCAGCGCTCCCGCGCACATGAGGCACGGCTCCAGCGTCACCACGAGGGTGCATCCCTCGAGGTTCCACGAACCTGTCGCGGCGGCAGCCGCCCGGAGCGCGATGACCTCGGCGTGCGCCGTCGGGTCGTGGTGCGCCTCACGGAGGTTCCGTCCCTCGCCGATCGGCCGGCCCGCGGCATCCGCGACCACGGCGCCCACGGGCACGTCGCCGTCGGCACCCGCTTCGGCGGCGAGCTGCAGAGCGCGCTCCATCGCGCGCGCGTCCGCCGGGTCGATGCTCACCTCACGAGCGTAGGACGCCAGCGACTACTCTGGGACCTATGCGCCTGCACGTCGCCGACCACCCCCTCATCACCCACAAGCTGACGGTGCTGCGCGACCAGCGCACCACCTCGCCGGTCTTCCGCCAGCTCACCGAGGAGCTCGTCACGCTCCTCGCCTACGAGGCCACGCGCTCGGTGCGGGTATCGCCGATCCGGATCCAGACCCCGGTGACCGAGACCACGGGGGTCAAGATCAGCGAGCCGAGGCCCCTCGTCGTCCCCATCCTGCGGGCGGGGCTCGGCATGCTCGAGGGCATGGTCAAGCTGATCCCCACCGCCGAGGTCGGATTCCTCGGGATGGTGCGCAACGAAGAGACGCTCGAACCGTCGACCTATGCCGAGCGTCTCCCCGACGACCTGAGCGACCGGCAGTGCTTCGTGCTCGACCCGATGCTCGCCACCGGCGGATCGCTCGGGGCGGCGATCGACTTCCTGTTCGCCCGCGGCGCGCAGGACGTCACCGCCATCTGCCTGCTCGGCGCACCCGAGGGCGTCGCCGCCATCGAGAAGCAGATCGGCGACCGCGACGTCACCCTCGTCCTCGGCGCGATGGACGAGCGCCTGAACGAGAAGGGCTACATCGTGCCCGGTCTCGGCGACGCCGGCGACCGGCTCTACGGCACCGTCTGAGGCTGCGGCCCGCCGACGCCGGACGTCGCCGCGGGGATCGCGACCTCGCCGGTGGCGGGCGCCTGCGACAGTACGGCGATCGATGTCAGCGGGCGTCCGTTGAAACGGGTCGACGTGACGGCGGTGTAGGCCCCCATCGCCGGGCTCGCCAGCAGATCGCCGACGCGCAGGTCCGGCAGCAGCATCTCGCGGGCGATCACGTCGGCCGAATCGCACGTGGGCCCCGCCAGCGTCGCCCATCGGTGGGTGGCCTGCTCGGCGTCGCCGTCGAGCTCAGCCACGGCGAAGACCAGCGGGTGCACGTCCTCGGCGACCACGTTCGAGTACGCGCCGTACACGCCGTCGTCAAGGTAGTACCAGCGCCCGTCGGCCCGTTCGGCGATGCCCATCACGCTGGTCACGAGCGTCGCGGCCTCGGCGACGAGGATGCGTCCGGGCTCGGCCAGGATCGTGTAGCGCCCGCGCACGCGTTCGAGTGAGGGGCGGATGCGGGCGGCGATGTCTTCGATGCCGGCGACATCGCGGTCGTATCCGACCGGAAACCCGCCGCCGATGTCGAGGGTGTCGAAGCTGACGCGGAGCTGGTGCTCGAGGCGCGACATGAACGCGATCGTCTCGTCGACCGCGTGGACGAAGCGGTCCGGATCGTCGAGCTGACTGCCCACATGGAAGCTGAATCCGCCGACGCGGATGCCGCGACGACGCGCCTCGCGGACGAGCCGTTCGGCTTCGTGGAAACCCACGCCGAACTTGCTGGACAGGTCGCTCTTCGCGTGCGGATTGCGGTAGGCCAGGCGCACCAGAAGCCGGACGTCGCGGGGCGCGCGAGAGAACTTCGCCAGTTCCGCGTCGTTGTCGACGACGAACGTGCGCACCCCGACGGCGAGCGCGTGCTCGATCTCGGCGGGCTTCTTGATCGGATGGGTGTGGATGATGCGCGCGGTGTCGACCGACCCGTCGACCAGCAGCGCGAGCTCCTCGCTCGTCGCGACGTCGAATCCGCACCCCGCCCGGTCGAGGACGGCGAGGGCGGCGGGATGATCGAGCGCCTTGACGGCGTAGTGGAAGCGGACGAAAGGAAGCGCGTCACGCAGCCGGCGGAACTGCCGCTCGACCCGCGCGGTGTCCAGCAGCAGCAGCGGCGTCCCGTGGATGGCCAGAGCCGCCTGTGCGGCATCGGTCGCCAGCAGCTCGGCGACCTCGGCGCGGCGCCGTGCGATCAGGTCGGACGGGCGCGGCAGCGGCGACGCGCTCATGATGCGTCCTCCCGCAGCGTGACGGGGACGGCGGCGCGGAGAGCGCGCAGTCCGGTGCGTTCGGTGAGGGTGAAGGCGCCCGCGGCGGTGGCGTAGAAGACGGCGTCGGCGACGACTTTGCCCGCCAGCAGCCCCCAGACCGGGTCGGGGAGCAGCCAGACGCCGAGGGCCAGCGCGACGGGACGCACGAGGAAGGTGTCGAGGATCTCGGCCACTCCGCATTCCGCCGCCAGCAGCAGCCCGGTGCGGGCGACTGCGGCGCGCACCGAGGGCGCTGTCCGTGCCTGCTCCGCGTAGACGGTGACGGCGAGCACCAGATAGAACCCGAGGATCTCGCCGACGAGTGCCGCAAGGGCGATGAGCGGGGCCGAGGGGGTGAGGCCGGTCACCGCGACGCCGGCGACGATCATGCCGACGGTCCCGGCGATCTCTGCCGGCAGGTAGCGGCGGACCCAGAAGCCGATCCCCCGGCGGGGCCGGGACGGAGCAGCGATACCGCCGGCGTCCATGAGGTGGTCGATGCTGCTCATCGCGCACTCTCCCTTCCCTGGGAGAGAGGCGGGAAGGCGGGCGCAGATACACGGGAAACGGTGCGGCGCCCGCCCCTCGCCGAACGAGCACCGCACCCGCGTCGGTACGACGCTCGGCAAGATTACGTGCGGCCGTTCCCACCGCACACGGGGTTGACACAGCCTGAGGAGGGGACTACTCCTCGTCGAGCGGCGTGCTCGGCGGAGTGCGACGGCCCGTCTCGCGCTCCCAGAACTCCAGCTGCTGGGTGAGTGCCTTGGCGAGCTCGAACACCTGCTCGGGCGGGATGCGGATACGGCTGACCACGCGTGCGGGGACGAGCGTGCGGTGCTCACCCGTTTCGGGATCGATGTGCTCGGATGGCGGCTTCGCGAGGGTGAGGAAGTCCATCACGAACACGGTCGGGGTGTGCCACACGTTCGCGAAGTCCGCGTACGCCCCGCCGATGAGCTCGGGCGGCAGGTCGATCTCGAACTGGCGTGGCGCCTCGTCGGCCATTGTTCCTCCTCGGTTGTGCGGGAGTCTACGCACCGACCAGGCGTGCGAAGGCGCTGAGCCTGGCGACACCCTCAGGGGTGCGGGGCAGATCGTCGAGCAGCCCCGGCGAGTAGATCAGGTAGGCGGTGTGCTCTGCCCGCGAGATCGCGACGTTGAGCCGGTTGCGCAGCAGCAGGAACTCGAGCCCGCGTGGTGCGTCCCTGCCGGACGATGCGGCGAGGGACACGATCGCCACCGCCGCCTCCTGTCCCTGGAACCGGTCGACGGTGCCGACGCGCACGTCGCCGTATCCGGCCTCGGTGAGCGCGGCTTCCACCTCCATCTGCTGCGCGTTGTACGGCGTGACGACGATGAGGTCGTCCTGGGCGAGGGGGCGGGGTGCGACGGGGAGCGGTGAGCCGGATTCGTCGACCTCGACGTCATGCCACGGACGCCCGAGAAGGTCCCGGACCAGCGAGACCACCGCGGCGGCCTCCTCCGGCGCGTGCGTCGAACGCCCGCGGTGACGGACCGGGACCGGGTGCAGTCCCGCGGTCGCGCCCTCGATCCGGCGCAGGGCCGTGACGGGGTGGGCGCGCAGCTCTCCGCCGTACGACAGCCTCGACACCGGACGAGCGACGTCGGGGTGCATACGCCACGTGCGCGCGAGGAAATGGCCGCGCTCGGGCGGGATGACGTCCTCGCCGTCCATCACCCACGCGAGAGCCGAGGTGTCCACGGGCTCGGGATGGGTTCCCTGACTGACCTGCGGCAGCTGCTGGGGATCGCCCAGCAGCAGCAGGCGCGTCGCGGACAGCGACACCGCCACCGTCGAGGCGAGCGAGAACTGCCCGGCCTCGTCGATGACGAGCAGGTCCAGGCTTCCGCGCGGGATGCGCGCCTCGTGGCTGAAGTCCCACGCCGTGCCTCCCACGACGAAGCCCTCGGGGTGCTCGGCGGTGAAAGCGGCCACCCCGTTCTTGGGGATGGCCGTGAACGCCACCGCGGCGGCGGTCGCGGCATCCTTGGGCGCCTTGGCGACCTGCTGCGGGGAGACGCCGGCGGCGACGATGCGGTCGAGCATGTGCTCCACGACCGCGTGCGACTGCGCGACCACGCCCACTTTGAAACCGTGCTCGTTGACCAGGCGGGCGACCACGTGCGAGCCGACGAACGTCTTGCCGGTGCCGGGCGGGCCCTGCACCGCCAGGTAGCTGCGGTCGAGGTCGCGCACTGCCTCGACGATCGCCGCGACGTCGTCACCGGCGGCGGCGACCACGGGACCGCCCGGGGCCAGACCGGTCCGTCGCGGCGTGCGACGGCACAGGATGTCGGTCGCGGGGTCTTCGGGGAGGGTGTCGCCGCCCGCGATCACGGCGTCCGCCCACGCGTCGATGGCGGCCTGCTGATTGCCTGCGCGCGGCGGTGCCGCCGGGGTGAGGGCGAGGGGAAGATCGGTCCACGTCATGCCGTCGACGGCCGTCTCCTCGATCACCGCGCCGTCGTCGAGAACCTCGCGGACGGCCACCGACCGGTAGGCGTGGATCCACCGCGGGTCGGCCTCGAACGGGAACGGGGCGGGGAGCTCGTACAGCGCGAACGGCGATGCGCCCTCGCTCAGACGGGTGCCGGGCGCGAGCTCGCCGCGGATCTCGACGATGCGCCGCATCCCCCCGCGCCCGCTCTCGGGCAGGTGCCAGTCCTCGACGACACGCGATCGCGCGGCCTCGACCGTCACGACGTCGCGGGTCTCCTCCCACAGCGACAGGGGCTCGCGCAGCCGCAGGAAATGCGTCGCCCAGAACGACTTGGCCTCGCGCGGGTAGTAGTCGATCGCCGCCGCACCCAGGCGCAGGCAGCGCGCCTCGGGCGCGTCGTCGGGATGCCCGGTCGCGAGCCCCGCGAGCTGAAGCGCTCGCGGCGACGGCTCGTACGACGCATCGTCGGGAACGGGGTTCGGCGAGGGCCGGAGCCCCGCCTCGCGGGCGCGGTCGACCAGCCAATCCCGCAGCCGCCGCGTCGAGACGCAGTCGTAGCGGTTGTAGTCGGCCAGGTCGTCGAAGATGCGCTGCGCGTCGTCGGCGCGGCCGTCCTCGGCCAGCGCACGGGCCTCGACGTAGCGCACGATGGAGTCGTCGCCCTTCTGCACGTCGCTCGTACGCACCTCGGCGCCCATGTAGAGGGGCTCGAGCTTCTTGATCGAGTAGGACCGCGAGCCGACCCGCAGCGCGCGACGCACGATCGGATACAGGTCGACGAAGACGCCGTCCCGCAGCAGGCGGTCCACATCGGCTTCGCGGACGCCGTAGCGGGCAGCCATCGCCAGCAGGTGCGTCGGCTCGTACGGCGCGTAGTGGTAGATGTGCATTCCCGGATGCTGCTCCCGACGCAGCGCGACGATGTCGAGGAAGGCCTCGAGGGCCGCCTTCTCATCGGCGAAGGAATGAGCCCACAGGGCGCTGTACTGCTCACGGCTGTCGACCCAGCCGAACAGATAGTCGATCCCCCACCGGGTCTCGGCACCGGCGGCCGGCGGCTCGGTGTACAGCGGATCGCCCTCGAAGTCGAAGAAGAGGTCGCCGTGATCCGGCCGGGGAAGAGCGCCCAGCGCGGTCGGAGCGACGACGTCGAACGTCGGCACCGGCGGCTCGGCCGCGTCGTCGGCGCCGGGATCGGGAGGCACGGGGATGCCCGCCGGACTCTCGAGCTGCAGCCGGGCCTGGGTGCGCAGCATCGCGAACGTGTCGTGGTTCATGCCCGCGGGGCCCGTCGTCGCGGCTGCCAGGTCGTCGATGGTCTCGACTCCGGCGCGGCGCAGCCGCTCGCGCTGCGTGGGGCGGATGCCGGCGACCAGCAGCAGGTCGCGGTGCGCGGCGACCTCGAGGTCGCACGTGGCGCAGCGACCGCAGGCGACGACGGCGAGATCGCCGCGATCGTCACCCCACGCGATCGCCGGGCCGCCGGCGCGCAGGTCCAGCCGCCGATCCGCGATGAGCGCGTGCAGGCGGGCGCGACGCAGCGCGAACACGGGCATGAGGTCGTCGACGCGATGGGTGCTCAGACTGCCGTCCCCGAGGAGGAGCTCGACGCGATCGGAGCGGGGGACGCCGGACACGTCGAGCTGATCGACGTATGCCGCGAGCTGCATGAGGGCGGTCACCCGGGCGTGCCGGGCGAGCTTGGTGTCCTGCACGATCCAGCGACCGGACTCGTCACGCACGAGGAAATCAGCGAAGCCGACGAACCCCTCGGTGGCGAATGCCGCCTGGTAGACGACGTCGGCGTCCGAGTCGAGCGCCTCGCGAGTGAGCTCCACGGCGCGGGTCATGCCCGCGGCATCCGATGAACGCGTCTCGGGCACCTCGACGACGCCGCCGCCGTAGCGCCGCACATAGTCGGCGAGCACGCGGCGCTCGTGGACCAGGCCGAGACGACCGGCGCGCTCCAGCGTGGCGTCCTCGGGCTCCTCCACGGCCGCGACCCGGTCGAGCTTGGCGTCGATCGCGCGCAGCCACGCGAACTCGCATTCCGCGGCGGCTTTGAGGTCGCTGGCGCTCCAGACGAGCCGGCCCTCTTCAGGTATGTAGCGCATGCCTCCCCTTCCTCAACGACAGTAGCCGCCGCATCCGACACCGCCCGGCCGGCACCTGACAGACTGGGCGCATGAGGACGACCCCGGAGTTCGACAACGTCTACCGGCACGGATTCGCGCGGATCGCCGCGTGCACTCTGCCCGTGACCATCGCCGACCCGGCCGCGAACGCGGACGCCGTGCTCGCCGCCGCGCGGGTGTGCCACGACGACGCGGTCGCCGTCGCGGTCTTCCCGGAGCTGTGCCTGACCGGGTACGCGATCGAGGACCTCGTGCTGCAGGATCCGGTGCTCGACGCGGTCGAGTCGGCCGTCGAGAGGCTGGTCGCGGCGTCCGAGGACCTGCTGCCGATGCTCGTGGTGGGAGCCCCCCTCCGCCATCGCAACCGTCTCTACAACTGCGCCGTCGTCATCCATCGCGGCGAACTGCTGGGCGTCGCCCCGAAGTCCTATCTCCCCACCTATCGGGAGTTCTACGAGCGCCGCTGGTACGCACCCGGCGACGACCGGTCCGGTGAGGACATCCGCGTCGGCGATCTCGAGGCGCCGTTCGGGCCCGACCTGCTCTTCGAAGCGCTCGACGTGCCGGGCCTGATCGTCCACGCCGAGGTGTGCGAGGACATGTGGGTCCCCATCCCACCGTCCTCCCGCGCGGCTCTGGCCGGAGCCACCGTGCTGCTGAACCTCAGCGGCAGCCCCATCACCATCGCGCGGGCGGACGACCGGACGCACCTGTGCCATGCGCAATCGCTGCGCTGCCTCGCCGCCTACGCCTACGCGGCCGCCGGCGCGGGCGAGTCCACCAACGACGTGTCGTGGGACGGTCAGACGATGATCTACGAGGCGGGCAACCTGCTGGCCTCGACCGAACGCTTCCCCGAGCACCCCCTGATGTCGGTCGCCGATGTCGACCTGGATCGCCTGCGCCAGGACCGGCTGCGGCAGGGGACCTTCGACGACAACCGGCGCACCGACCCGAGCGGCTTCCGCACCGTGCACTTCGCGGTGGAGCCGCCCACGTCCGACGTCGGACTGCGCCGCAGCCTCGACCGCTTCCCGTTCGTGCCGGACGACCCCGCCCGGCTGGCGCAGGACTGCTACGAGGCGTTCAACATCCAGGTGTCGGGGCTCGTGCAGCGACTGCGCGCCATCGGCGGCCCGAAGCCCGTGATCGGAGTGAGCGGGGGCCTCGATTCGACCCACGCCCTGCTCGTCATCGCCCGTGCGATGGACCGGCTGGGGCGTCCGCGCAGCGACATCCTCGCGTACACGATGCCGGGGTTCGCCACCAGCGACCATACGAAGTCCAACGCGATCGCGATCGCGGAGGCGGTAGGGGCGACGATCGAGACGATCGACATCCGCCCCGCCGCCACCGAGATCCTCCGCGGCATCGACCATCCGTTCTCGGACGGCGAGCCGGTGCACGACATCACCTTCGAGAACGTGCAGGCCGGGATCCGCACCGATTTCCTGTTCCGTCTCGCCAATCACAACGGCGGCCTGGTGATCGGCACCTCCGACATGTCCGAGCTCGCCCTCGGCTGGGCGACGTACGGCGTGGGCGACCACATGAGCCACTACGCCGTCAACACCGGCGTGCCCAAGACCCTCATCCAGCACCTGATCCGGTGGGTCATCAGCCATCGGGAGGGCGGCGAGGGTTCGACCCAGCTGTCCGAGCGCGCGCGCGAGGTGCTGCAATCGGTGCTCGACACCGAGATCTCGCCCGAACTGGTGCCCGTCGGCGAGGACGGCGAGATCCAGTCCACCGAGGACCGCCTCGGCCCGTACGCCCTGCACGACTTCACTCTCTTCCACGTGCTGCGCTACGGGATGCGGCCGTCGAAGATCGCTTTCCTCGCCGCCCATGCGTGGCGTGACCAGGATGCCGGCGCGTGGCCGCCCGGATTCCCCGCCGACGACCGCTACGCGTACGACCTGCCGACCGTCGTCCGCTGGCTGCAGGTCTTCCTGAGACGCTATTTCGCCTTCGCCCAGTTCAAGCGCTCCGCGATACCGAACGGCCCGAAGGTGACGGCCGCGGGCTCGCTGTCGCCGCGCGGCGATTGGCGCGCGCCGTCGGACGGCAATGCCAACGCGTGGCTGGCCGAGCTGAAGGCCGCCCTCCCCGAGCTCGTCGAGGACTGAGCCTCAGCCCGTCGAAGCGGCTCCGCGCGGTCGCGCAGCGGTGTCGCGCACGCCGACGCGGTCGGGGATCTCGAACGCCAGACCCGGCAGCCACGTCCCCGGATCGGGCCAGGGGCGCGACGACGGCAGGCTGGTCAGCAGCCGCCGGATCGCCGTCGCGGTGCCGCTCGCGGGCGCGTCGACGGGCAGCACCCGACGCGGAGCGCGATAGCCGAGGGCTCCGCACCACCAGTGGCGCCACGTCTCGTCGGCCGAGGACGCGTCCAGCACGACGTAGTAGTCGGGCATGATGGCCTCACCTGCGCCGAAGCGCGACAGCGCCGTCTCGATCTCGACATCGAGGGCGCCGAGCGTCGAGCGCTCCTCATACAGCTCCACCCACGCCGCAGCGACGTGGATCAGGGGATCCGCGTCGTGCACGACCCACGGCGAGAGCGATGCCGCGATGCGGCGGGCGCCGAGTGCCGGCTCGTCGTCGTGCAGGGCGAGGGTCTCGACGCCCGGTATGCCCGAGAGTGCGTCGAGGGCGTCCGCGGCTCCGTCGCCGACGATCGCGACGACGGTTCCCGCGGGAGTGAACGGTGCTGCGGCTGCGGTGTACTCCATGCTCCAGCGTACGACCGCAGCCGTTTCGGGCGCATGACGTTCGACGGGGTGTCAGGCCGGGATCGCGCCGTACGCGAGGGTGATGATCCAGCCGTCCCGGGACAGGTCGGCCAGCCGGTACGAGACGCGACGATCGGGCACCCAGCCCTTCTTCAGCGGCGCGTCCAGGCGCACGTGGTCGGGCTTCACGCGGGCGCCGCGCCCGTCCGCCTCGAGCACCGCCTGCACCCGCGTCCAGTGCGCCAGCAGGGTCGGCACATCTGCTTCGTCGAGCAGGTGCGAGTGCCGCCGCATCTCGCGCAGCTGCCCGTCGTCCGGCGACGCGTCGCGCAGGTCGATCCCCAGTGGGACGGCCGGGTCGGCGATCGCGACGACCGTGGCGCCGCGGAAGCTGGTGTTCTTGATCCGCACCGGCACCTCGGCCCCGTCGACCTCGGCGAACAGCTCGGTGTGGAATCCGAACTGCGCCGGCGATTCGCGCTCCACACGCACCGCCGCAGGCTCGACCCCGAGGTGGGAGGCCACGAGCTGCTTCGCCAGCATCCGCTTGCGATCGTGCTCGCTCATACGGGGGTCCCAGCCCAGCCGCGCAGCGATTCCCGCCGGGGTGTCCAGCAGCACGGATTCCATGACGACCTCTTCCTGAACGCGGTTCCCGGATGCGGGGCGGTGCCCTCTCATCATGGCGAACCGCGCAGGTGCCCGGAACCACCCCGCCCGCGTCCCCGGGCGGACGCGCGAGCGCGGGGCTCCGGGTGGGGGAATCCGGAGCCCCGCGCAGGGGCGCGTCAGTCCGAGCCGGCCGGCTCGGTCGCGGCCGCCGGCCCGGAATGCCGCGCCCCCGCGCGGGGCCCGCGCCGCGGCACCCGGGCCGCCGCCCGCCTGAGCCGCCCGCGCGCGGCCCCCCGACCCGTGCAGCACACCGGCCCGCCCGCCGCGACCTCACGCGCCGTGCCGGTGCCCGGGCTCAGGCCCAGCCGGGGAGCCAGATGTGCGCGTGCCAGAAGTCGTAGGGCACGGTCATCGCCGTCACGACCGGGTACCAGAACGCGGA
>NZ_CALPBZ010000002.1 GCF_943181415.1 Microbacterium sp. Marseille-Q6648
CCCGCCCGCCTGCCCCCGGCGCCGTCAGCGAGCGGCGTGCACCGGCCGGCCGACACGACGGCCGGTCATCCAGCCCATCGCCCACTCGATCGGCCCGGGTCCGACGAAGCGCCACCACAGCCAGCCGACGAGAACCATGCCGGGAACGATCAGCAGCCACCCGAGATAGTCGTTGGCGTTCGGCCACACCCCCTGCCACAGCGCAAGCAGCCCGACGTGCAGCACGTAGAGACTGAGCGCGACCGCGCCGATCGCGCGCAGCGGCACGAACGCCGCCCCGATCGCGCGTTGCGCCGCCGGCCGCCGCACGGTGGCGAGCACCACCACCGCGACGTACACCGCGAACACCAGACCCACGTCGTGCAGTGTGTCGGGCCAGGAGCCCGAGACGACGAGCACTCCCGACGATTCGACGACGGGCCGCACGGCGTAGGCCACGGGGGCGACGGCGAGCATCAGCCACAGCACCCGGTCGCGGACGAACCCGTGACGCAGGAGCAGGGCGCCGAGTAGGAAGAAGGGCAGCAGGTTCGTCAGCCGGTAGGCCTGCCCGAGCACGAACCAGGACGCCGCTTCACGCAGCAGTCCCGTCGGATCCGCCCCGACGACGCCCGACAGCAGCGTCCGCGCCCACGCGTTGAGAGGATCGCTGACGACCGCCAGCCCGACGGCGACCACCGCCAGCCACCGCGACGACAGGAACAGCAGCGGCGCCCCGACGATCAGCAGCACGCCGAGGTAGCTGAGGACGATCGCGACCCACGTCCCCCACTCCGACAGGATCATGCCGAGCCCGATGAGGATCATCCCGCGGATGATCTGCTGGAAGAGCATGAACGGGATGCCGCTGCGCACCGTCCGCTGCAGGACCAGCTGCGCCGACACACCCATCACGAGGGCGAACAACGGCGAGGCGAGGTCGTTGATGTTCGCCATCACCACGGCGAGCGCGGCCGGGCGCTCGGGGAGGAACGGCACCGCGTGGGCGATCAGCATCGCCAGGAGCGCGACGCCCCGCAGGACGTCGGGCACCAGCAGCCGGGGACCACCGCCCGCTCCCCCGGCGTCGGCCGTGGTGACAGGAGCTCGGGCGGACCGGTCAGAGGTCACGGGCTCGCACCTCCGGACGTTCGGCATGACGGGTCTGCGGCCACGATAGCGCGATGGATCGGGAGCGGCGTCGCCGACCCTCGCCTACCTCGTGTCACCGACCGCCGAGTGACCCGTCTCGGAGCCCTGCGTCACGAGACGCCGAGCTCCGCCTCCGCCGTGACCCGCGCGGTCACGAGGATCGGCAGGTGGTCGCTGAGCCCCTGGGGCAGGGTCGTCACCTTGTCGATCGTGAACCCCGACGATGTGGCGAAGTCGTAGTGCCCGCGGAAGAACCGGTACCGCGTGTACGTCCGGGTGTCGCTGAGCGACAGCTCGTAGCCCTGCTCGCGCACGTGCTGGCCGAGGTGCTCCTTGAACACGGGGTAGTTGTAATCCCCCACCATCAGCGCGGGCAGCCCCTCGCCCAGGTGCTGGATCTCGGCGAGGGCGGTGCGGATCTGATGGCGCCGCAGCGAATTCAGCGCCGTCAGCGGCGCGGCGTGGAACGACGCGAGGATGACGTCGCGGCCGGCGTCGATGTCGTGGAGGCGGACCCCCAGCATCCGCTCTTCCGCCGGTTTGAGCACGCGGTCGTGCAGCGACTTCTTCAGCGACAGCAGGCGCATGTCGACGGCGCGATAGGTGTTCTCGCGGTAGTACACCGCCAATCCGAGCCGGTTGCGCTGCGTGGCGTGGGCCAGGCGGAGACCGTGGATGACCTCGGGGATGTCGGCGGAGTCGCACTCCTGCAGGCACAGGACGTCGACGTTGTGGCGCTCGACCAGCGCATCGAGCTCGGTCGCGGCCCGGTGCTTGCGCAGGTTGTACGAGATGACCCTCATGACGACGCCAGCCTAGACCCGGCCCGGTGGCCGACGGGCGTCCTTGACAGGTCGCACAGAGGGCGCATCGGTTTCGTTCAGGATGCCGCGCCCTGCACGACAATGGAACCTGCCACCCCGTCGCGAGGAGACCCGTCATGCGCATCTCGGCACGAGCGGACTACGCCGTCCGCGCCGCCGTCTCCCTCGCCCGCGCCGGAGCCGACGAGCACGTCTCGGGCGAGCGGATCGCCACCGAGCAGCAGATCCCGGCGACCTTCCTCGAGGGGATCCTCGGCGCCCTCCGCAAAGGCGGCATCGTCACCAGCCGCCGCGGAGCCGCCGGCGGCTACCGACTGGCCGCCCCGGCATCCGACATCTCGGTCGCCGACGTCATCCGCGCCGTCGAAGGCCCCCTCGTCTTCGTGCGCGACGAGCGGCCCAGCGAGATCGAGTACCCGCCGGGCGGCGAGGCTCTGGTGACGCTGTGGGTGGCGCTGCGGGCGAGCGTTCGGCGCGTGCTGGACGACACCTCGCTGGCGGCCCTCGCCTCGGGCGATCTGCCGCCGGTCGTGCAGGAGCTCGCCGCAGACCCGGAGTCGTGGGTCAGCGGACGCTGAAGCCGAGCGACGCCCGCACCCCGCTCCCCACCCCGCGGTGTCCGGCCCGGACGCACCGACACATTGCGTCACGTTGTTGGCGGCATCCGGCCTTCCGTGAGGGAATACCGACTAAACCAGTCGGAATTAGCGGAAAGGCCTGCCCATGCAGACTCTCGTCCTCCTCGCGCTCGTCGGCCTCGGGGCCCAGCTCGTCGACGGCGCGCTGGGCATGGCGTACGGCGTGACGTCGACGACGCTGCTGCTGGCGATCGGGGCGAACCCGGCTGCGGCGAGCGCGTCGGTGCACCTGGCCGAGATCGGCACGACCCTCGCGTCGGGCGTGTCGCACTGGCGCTTCGGCAACGTCGACTGGAAGGTCGTCCTGCGCATCGGCGTGCCCGGCGCGATCGGCGCCTTCCTCGGCGCGACGGTCCTCTCAGCGCTGTCGACCGATGTCGCCAAGCCGATCATGAGCGTGATCCTCCTGGTCCTCGGCCTCTACATCCTCGCCCGCTTCACCTTCCGCTCGCTCCCCCGCGTGGACCGCAGCAAGCCGCTGCGCCTGCGCTTCCTCGCGCCGGTCGGCCTCGTCGGAGGTTTCCTCGACGCCACCGGCGGCGGCGGATGGGGCCCGGTCGGCACTCCGGCGCTGCTGGCCAGCGGCCGCATCGAACCGCGCAAGGTGATCGGCTCGATCGACACCAGCGAGTTCCTCGTGGCGATCTCGGCCTCGCTCGGGTTCCTCATCGGGCTCGGCTCGGGCGGCTTCGACCTGACCTGGGTGGGCGCGCTGCTGATCGGCGGCCTCATCGCCGCCCCCATCGCCGCGTGGCTCGTCCGCAAGCTCCCGGCCCGTCTGCTGGGCTCGCTCGTCGGCGGCATCATCGTCTTCACCAACGCCCGCACGCTGCTCCTGGCGTGGGACACGGACGGCGCCGTCACGGGGTGGGTGCTGGCCGGCATCGCCGTGCTGTGGGCAGCCGCGGTGGCCGTCTCGTGGCGGGCCTGGCGTGCCGAGAAGCACGCCGCCGCCCTCGAGGCGAGCGACGCAGCGGAGGACGCCGAGAAGACTCCCGGCGAACTCGTAGACAACTCCTCGACCCGGTGATGGACACGGCCCCCTGACGGGGTTACAGTTTCTGCAGGAACAGCGGCATAGAGGCTCGACTTCACCCGAACGACGACCTTGCAGGCCTCGCCCGGTTTGCCGTTGCTTCTCGAGGTCCCCTCGGCGTCTCCTAACTGCTTCATGGTCCGCCGAGGGGATCCTGCTATTCCGGGAGCCGCGTCGCGCGCGGCGTCACCGGCGACCGGTACGGTGGCGGGGTGACCGACGACTCGCCCCGCGCCGCCCGGGACGACGCCGAGGCACCCCAGCCTCAGACTCCCCCGCCACCGCCGACCCCGCCCATCGGCCCGCGTGGCGACGCGTGGTCGGCAGCACCTGGTTCCACCTCGCCGCCGCGCTCGTGATCACCGGCCTGGTGCTGAGTTTCGTGGCGAAGCCGTATTGGGTGCCGTCGTCGTCGATGGAGCAGACGCTCATGCCCGGCGACCGCGTGCTGGTCGATCGCCTCGCCTACCTCGGCGGCGGGCCGAGCGCGGGCGACGTCGTCGTCTTCGACGCCGGGGACGCGTGGGGCATTCAGCAGAACACGGCGGACTCCCCGCTCAGCGTCGCCCTGCGGTGGATCGGCGAGGTCACCGGCTTCGGGCCCACCGGACCCCACACCCTCATCAAACGCGCCGTCGCCGTCGCCGGACAGACCGTCGCCTGCTGCAGCGACGACGGCAGGATGCTGGTCGACGGCGACCCCGTCGACGAGCCGTACGTGGGCTCGGACTACGACTTCGAACCCGGGGTCCTCGACTGCGACACCGAGCCCCGGTCGCTCCGCTGCCTCCCCGAGACGACGGTTCCCGAGGGGGCGTTCGTGGCCCTCGGCGACAACCGCACCTCGTCGGCGGACTCCGCGGCGCTCTGCCGCACGCCGGTGCCCGAGGACGGATGCTGGCGCTTCGGCTACGACGGCGAGGCCGTGGGCCGCGCGGCGGTCATCCTGTGGCCGATCGACCGATGGAGCGGGCTGTGACCGCGAGCGCGCCGGCGGCGACCCTCGCGTCGACCTCGTTGCAGCGCACGTACCGGTACCTGAGGATCGCGACAGCCTTGACGGTCGTGGCGATCTTCGTCGGCGTGCTCGCCGCCGTGCCCGCCGTCGGCTGGCTGCCGAGCATCAGCCACTACTACTACTCGCCGGCCCGGACGGTGTTCACCGGCGCTCTCGTCGCCGCGGCCGTCTGCCTGTTCGCGCTGTCGGGTCGCGGCCCCTCGCGCGCCCTGCTCGATGCCGCCGCCCTCTTCGCCCCGCTCGTGGCCGTCATTCCCGCCTCGGGGCTACCGGGGGCCCGTGCTCCCGAAGCCGCCGCCGACGAGGTCGCGGTCGGGCTCACGACCTACCTCGTGATCGGCGTGCTCGTCGTGGCCGTCGGCGCAGGTCTGGCGCTCACCGGCGAGGTCGAGCGCCGCGCGGCCGCCCTCACCCTCGGCGTGAGCGGCGGCATCCTCGTCATCGTCGCCATCTCGTGGGCGGTGGCGCCGGAGGCGGTGCTCCGCTTCGGGCACGTCGTCGCAGCCGTCTCGTTCTTCGCCCTCATCGCCGTCACCGCACTCGTGGAGGCGCTGGGTCCGGCATCGCAGACGCTCCCCCGGTGGCTGCGCACCGCATACATCGTCCTGGGCGCGGGGCTCGCCGTCGTGCTGGTGGCGACACTGCTGTTCAGCGACGAGCGGTTCTATCCCGCCCGCCCGGTGCTCATCGGCGAGTCGATCGCCCTGGTCCTGTTCGCGACGTTCTGGGTGCTGCAGACCGCGCAGAACTGGCGCGACCCGAACCCGGCGCTGCGGTGACGCCCCGCCGGGCCGTTGCCGTGGCGGCGGCCGTCCTCGGTGTCGCCGCCGCGCTGTCGGTCGCGATCTGGGCGACCACCGCGGGAACCAGGGCTGCTCCCTCGCCCGGCACGGACTTCCTCGTCCCTTCCGATTCGTCGGCCGCGCGCGCCGCGGAGTCCGCGGCCGCCGGCTCGCCCGAGGCGGAGGCCGCGGCCCACCTCGCGGGCCGGCCCACCGCGGTGTGGCTGACACCCGAGACCTCCCCCGTCGACGAGGTCGGCGCCCGCGTGACCGACCTCGTCGATCAGGCCCGCGCCGAGGGCCGCGCCCTCGCGCTCGTGGTCTACGGACTCCCCGGGCGGGACTGCGGCGGGCTGTCGGCGGGGGGCCTCGCCGAAGCGGACTATCGCGACTGGGTGGGCGCCATCGGCGAAGCGCTCGAGGGCGGGGTCACGACCGTCGTCGTGCTGGAGCCGGACAGCCTCGCGCTCGCTCCCGAATGCGGGAACGTCGCAGAGCGCCAGGCTCAGTTGAGCGACGCCCTGGCCGCACTGACTTCCGAGAGCATCTTCGTGTACCTGGACGGCGGGCACTCGCGCTGGCTGCCGCCAGCGGAGATGGCCGATCTGATCGCCGGCGTCGAGGGTCGTGAGCGCGCCCGCGGCTTCGCCACAAATGTCTCCAACAGCAACGACGACGCCCTCGAGATCGCGTACGCCCACGAGGTCGCCGAGCGCCTCGGCCCCGGCGCGCACGCCGTGATCGACACGTCCCGCAACGGCTCGGACTCGACCGGGGAGTGGTGCAACGCCTCCGGCCGCTCGATCGGGGCACCCGCCGGTGCTTACGGCGACGACATCGTCGACACGAACCTCTGGATCAAGCCCCCGGGTGAGAGCGACGGCCCCTGCAACGGCGGCGCCCCCGCGGGGGAATGGATGCCGCGCGCCGCGGTCGAGCTCACCCGCGACGTGCTTCGATGATCGGACGGCGACAACCGGCCCGGACTTTTCGCTAGCCGAACGAGGAATGTTACGTCACCGGGACGAAATCCTGCTGTTGCGGGTGTGACGGATGTGTACCATCGAGAAGACCTCGCGAGGCGGGTCCGGGACGATCCGGTCGGCGGGGTCCTGTCATGCGATCGGCCGGGGGGCTAACGTGATCAGCACTTCCGAGATCCAGCGCACCGCGGTGATCGTCGAGGACGACCCTGAGATCCGCCACATCCTGGCCGAGGTCTTCGAATCGGCGGGGTTCTCGACCGTCACGGTCGGCAACGGCATCGACGGCGTGCGGGCGGTCACCGCCTACCAGCCGCTCATCACGACGCTGGATGTCAACATGCCCGGCATCGACGGCTTCGAAGCCGCCCGCCGCATCCGCTCGCAGAGCAGCACGTACATCATCATGCTGACCGGGATGCAGGACGAGACAGACGTCGTGCTCGGCCTCGGGGCAGGCGCCGACGAGTACCTCTCGAAGCCGTTCCGCCCGCGCGAGCTGCGCGCCCGCATCGACGCCATCCTGCGCCGCCAGGGATCCCCGGCGACCGCACCCACGTCGGTTCCCCTGCAGGACAGCGTCGGGCCGTCCTTCCCGGGGCACGCCTCGGCGGGCGCCGCCCACCCCGCCCCGTCCGCGGGGCCGAGCGCGACCATCGCAACCGGCGCAGCGAACATCGCCGGCGACACCCGCTCCGCGCGTCGCGCCAGAGGCGAGGCGGCCGAGGTCGCGCCGGCCGAGAGCGGCTTCTCCGCCGGCGACGTCGCCACCGCGACCGGCTCGTGGCTGCAGCACCGCGATCTCCGCGTCGACCCCGACACCCGCATCGCGCTCATCGGCGACGCCGAGGTCGAGCTCACCCGCACCGAGTTCGACCTGCTGACCACGCTGCTGCACTCCAAGCGCCGTGTTCGCAGCAAGGCCGACCTCACGCTGGTGCTGCGCGGGGAGTCGTACGTGACGAGCTACCTCGTCGGCGACGCCGACAAGCGGGCCATCGAGGCGCACATGACGAATCTCCGCCGCAAGCTCGGCGACAACCCGACCCAGCCCCGCTATATCGAGACGGTGCGCGGCGTCGGCTACCGCCTGACCTCCGAGCTCCTGGCCTCCTGAGGCCGGGCCCCAGCCCCGACCTCACGGCCCTCGCCGCCTCCCCAGCGCGGCTCCCCAGCCTCGTGCCAGGGCTCCCCAGAGCCCTGACCCCCAGCATCCCCAGTCCCGGTCCGCGGCGCCCCAGCGCCGCCGTCCGGATGCTCCACCCCGGGACCTCGGGTCGGTCCCGGGGGGAGCTTCGGGGGAGCACCTCTTCGGGTGAAGCGCTCCCGGTGCGTGCGGCCGGAATCCCCAGATCCCCAGTCGGCCCCACGCGGCTTTCTCACACTCTGTATCCGTGCTGCCTGCGCATCAGCTTCACGAACATGAGGAGAGTCTGTAGGACGGTGACGACACCGACGATCGGCCAGCCGATCCAGAGGATCGACGACTGCGCGACCGGACCCAGCATGGTCCAGATCAGCGCGACGGCAACCAGGACCGCGGCCAGCACGACGAAGGGAGCCCAGTGGGCGTGCCCACCGCCCTTCTCGGCCTTGGCCTGCATGGCCCAGTTGTCGACCTGCTTGCGCGAGAGGAAGCGGGTCCACGAGCGGATGAAGTGGCTGAGCCGGATCCACATGAACAGCTCCGCCGGCACGATCAGCAGCGCGAAGAGCACGTCGCGCGCGGTGCGGGTCTTCAGCGTGAGCGCGATGCGCAGGTTCAGCAGCACCGCCACGGCCGGCGGGATGAGCCACCACGGCGAGAACACGAACGCGTTGATCGAGAGCGACCCCGCCAGCAGCACCAGGAACGCGATGCGGACGAAGAGGTTCGTGAGCATTCCGACGTTCTCGAACCAGCGCAGCCGCAGGTTCGGGTGGAACGGCTGCCCCTTGGTGTCGCCACGCTGCCCCGGCCACATGAGTTCGATCGCGCCGTAGGTCCACTTCACCTGCTGGGCGTCGTAGCCGCGGAGAGTGGTCATGCCGCCGACGTCGGCGCGGGCGAACGGGCTGATCTTGGTGAGGTAGCCGGCGCTCTTGATCTGCAGCGACAGCAGCGAGTCCTCGACCTCGCTGTCCTTCACCCACGGGGTGGCCTGGTGGTTGTCGCGCATGACATCACGCAGCGCCTGCGTGGCGAAGATCGAGAACTGCCCGCCGAGCACCGCCATGTTCCGACCGCGCAGCAGGTTCTGCATGTTGAACGCGGCGAACTGCGTGCGCTGGCCGGCGATGAGGAACTTCGCGATGAATCCGGTGATGGGACGGTCGTCGATCGAGTAGATCGCCGAGATGCCGCCGATGCGGGTGTCCTTGACGGCCTCGGCCTCGAGCAGCTCGACGGCCCGCGCGTCGGCGACGGTGTCGCCGTCGACGCCCAGCAGGTAGTCGTACCCCTCGACGAGCGCGTACCCGTAGTTCAGCGCGCCGACCTTCTTGTCGGGGTTCTTGCCGATGTCGTGAACGAACACCTCGGTGAACTGATCGCCGAGGTCCGTGACGAGTTCGTGGGGGCCGCTGTACTGCGAGGCGATCTTCACCGTCTGGTCGGAGGTGTTGTTGACCACCACGTGGATGACGTCCGGGACCCGCGTCTGAGCGAGCAGGCTCTCGATCACCTGGGCGATCGACTCCTCCTCGTTGTACGCCGGGATCACGCAGCCGATCGTCGAGCGGTGCACCGAGATGCTCTCGAGGACCGACTCGAACTCCTCCGCCCTGGCGCGCTGCGGCTCGGCCTCGACGGGGGTCGAGCCGGCGGCGATGCGCTCGGTGCGGCGGACGATGTCGGTCATTCTCGGTTCTCCGGTCGGGGCGCCTCGTGGCTGCCGAGGAACACTCTGCCGGGTCGACCGCAAGGACCCGACCGGAAGGCCCCGAGGTAACCGCAAGAAACCCTCAAGGAATCCACCGGACGACGCACCCTCGACCGAGGGGAACCGTACGCCACCGCCGATAGACTCCCCCCATGACCGTGAAGCAGTCAGGGGCGCTCGGCGTGCCTGATTCCCGCACGCGGTCGATCTGGCTCACCCAGCTCTCACTGGCGGTGAGCGTCGTGGTGCTGATCGTGGCGATCCTCGTGATCGACCCGGTGCTGTTCGCACGCCCGACCGTGGCCACCGGCATCCTGATCATCGTCATCGCCACCATCTCGAGCCTCGCCGCTCCGCGACGATGGCTTCGCTCGAAAGCCGTCATGGCTGTTCCGTTCGTGGATGCCGCCGCGGTCGGTCTCATGTCGTACGACAGCGACCTGCGCTTCGGAGCGTTCTGGATCTTCCCCGTCATGTGGGTGGCGATGCGGTTCTCGCCCATCGCACTGGCAGGGATGCTCGCCCTCATCGCGGCGATGCTGCTGGCGTCCGCGCTCACCTCCGGCACCGGCGAGTCGCCGCTGCGGATCGTACTGACGCTGCTCTCGCTCGGGTTCCTCGGCATCACCGCCCACATCACGATGCGGGCGGCGAAGGCCTATCGCACGCTCATGCGGCGTCAGGCGCGACGCCTCCAGGCGACACTGGACCGCAGCTCGCGGCAGGAGCGACGCGTCAGCGACCTGCTGAACGGCCTCGACACCGCCGTCGCGCGTGTGACCCCCTCGGGCCGGATCGTCACCACCAACGACGCCTACGTCCGCCTCTACGGGCTCGACCCGCACGACGTCGCCCAGCCCGCGCGCTCGATCGAGTACGACGCCGAAGGCGGCATCCCGCTGCCGGCCGACCAGCGTCCCGTCGCACGCGCGGCGCGCGGCGAGACGCTCGATGACCTGCGGGTCTGGCTGTACACCGTCGACGGCTCGTGGCGCGCGCTTTCGATCACCACGAAACGCGAGGGCGACCAGGACGACGAAGACACCCGCACGCTCCTTTTCGTGCACGACGTCACCGAGGTCGTGCTCGCCGAACGCGAGCGGCGGCGGCTGGCGGCGATCGCCTCGCATGAGCTGAAGCACCCGCTCACCGCCGTCCTCGGCTACGCCGAACTGGCGCTCGAGGCCGACGACCTGCCGCCGCGCACCCGCGATCAGCTCGAGAGCATCCACCGCGCGAGCGAGCGGATGCTCGAGATGACGACGACCCTTCTCACCGAGCCCGGGCAGCGCAGACCCGCCACCCGCCCCCGTCACCGGCTCGACCTGCGCGACATCGTCCGCGAATCCGTCGAGTCCTTCGCCGCCGCCGCGGCAGCCAAGGACATCGCCTTCGCCGTCGAGGCGGACGAGCCGCTGCCGATCGTCGGCGACGCGTTCCGCCTGCGGCAGGTCGTCGACAACCTGGTCAGCAACGCGGTCAAGTACACCCCGCGCGGCGGACACGTGTGGATGAGCGCGGGCAGGGAGGATGCCGACGCCGTCGTGGCGATCACCGACACCGGCATCGGCATCGGCGCCGAGCACCTCGCCGACATCTTCACCCCGTACTTCCGCACCGACGAAGCCGTCACCAGCGCCCCCGGCACCGGTCTCGGCCTCGGCATCAGCCGCGAGATCGTCCTCGAGCACGACGGAGGGCTGACGGTCGACAGCGAGCGCGGCGCCGGCACGACCGTCACGCTGCGGCTGCCGTACGCGGCGGCATCCACCGAACGGCAGGCGATGGCATGATCTCGGCGGATTTCCATCACGCCGTCGCCACGACCGGCCTGGAGGGGCTTCTCGGCCTGGTGCTGGCGCTGTTCACGACCCTCGCGACGATCGCGGCGTACAGCGTCGGGTTCCTCTTCCGCCCGAGCCGGACGACCCTTCTCTGGTCGACGGCGCTGACGGTGGCGATGATCGCCGGGTGCGGCGTCGTCGCCGCCGACGCCGTCGGCTCGCCGAGCATGCGGCTGGCTGCCCTCGGCCTCTTCGCCGGCGTGCCCGCGCTGGTGTGGTCGGGCATGCGCGCCCGCCGCACGGCCCTCGCCTTCGTGTGGACCGGACCTCTCGTCAGCGCCGGGGCGTCGGTCGCCATGCTCTTCAGCGACGACCCGCTCGCACTCGGCCCGGTGTGGCGCATCGCCCTGCTCGCGGCGGGGGTCTTCGCCGCCCTCGTGGTCGCCGAGTGGGTCGTGCAGCCCCGCCCGCGTGACCCCTTCCTGATGCCGCTCGTGGCGGCATCCGCTCTGCTCGTCGCGATCGGCGTGCTCGTCTACGTCACCGGACTCGTCGGGACGCCGTTGATGGGGCTGGAGCTGATCACCATGCGGCTCGTGCGGACGAGCTTTCTGGTGCTCTTCCTCGGGTGCGTGCTGATCGCCACGATCGGGCCGTCGATCCGCGACATCGCTCGGAGGCTGCGGACCGGGCCGACACGGGAGTGGGACCGGTTCGAAGAGTCCGCGCACGCCCGCCTCGTCCGCGGGCGCGAGACGGGCACCCCCTGGTCGGTGATCTCGTTCCAGCTCGATGACGCCGCCGAGGTGCGCCGGGTCGCGGGCGCGCCCGCGCTCGCGACCACCACCTCCCGCGCCGAGCAGGTGCTGCGCGAGACGTTCCCGCCCGATGCCGAGATCTCCTCCCCCGCCGCCGGCGTCGTCGTCGTGCTCACCCCGAGCCCCAACCCCCAGGTGCGTCAGCTCATCCGCGTGGCGCTCAGCCGCATCTCGCAGCTGCCGCCGTACGGCCGCATCCCGGTGCGCCCCTCGGCGAGCGCCGGGTGGGTTCCGGCTTCGACGGCGGGCTATGACCTGACGGTCCTGCTGTATCTCGCCGCGCAGGCCGCCGCCAATGCGCAGGCGCGCGGCGGCGACCGGTGGGAGCGGGTCAGCCCCGAGACGGTGCTGGGGGCGATCAGTCCGTCAGAGCGACCGTGAGCGTGTCGGTCGCGGTCTGCTTGGCGTACTCCTTCGACGTCGGCGTCGTCTGCACCAGGAAGTCGAACGTGAACTGCAGGGTCACGTGCGTCGCCTCGTCGGGCACGGGGCCCGTGACAAAGGTCTGCGAGTAGCTGTACGGGTCGAGCACGAGGTAGCCGGGACTCACGGTGGACGCGTCCTGCTGCGCCTCCAGGGGCGCCAGGTCGGCCTCGGCCGTGCCCGGGACGGCGATCATCGTGGCCGACTGCAGGTACACCTTCTGCCCGTCGTCGGGAGCGACCGTCGTCGTCATCGACAGGCTCACCGGTTTCAGCGCCGTGGCCGTCCAGCGCTCCATGCCCAGCGTCGACCAGTAGTCCACCGCGGCGGTCACCGCTCCCGCGGTCAGTTCACGCGCCGTCGCGCCCCCCGACAGGTCGTTGGGGATCGGCGCCGGCGCGACGCTCGCGGTCGGGGTCGGCGTGGCGGAGCCGCCGGCCTCGTCCCACGGTGCGACCCCGCATCCGCTCAGCGTCGCCGCCCCGGCGACGGCGATCCCGATGACGGCGACCCACCGGCGCGCGACAGTGTTCATGCTCCCCCGAGAATCTCCGGTGGCCCGGAAGACGAAACGCGGGCGACGATCGCCCGCGACTCGGCTCATTCTAGAGGGCGGCGATCAGGCGCCGTCGCGGTCGCCGTCGCGACGGGCGCGGGTCTGCTCCGCACGCTGCGCGAGCAGGTCGTCCGCGGGATAGCCGACCTCGGTGAGGGTGAGGCCACGCGCGGCGAGCACCTTCACCTCGGGCACCCGCTCGGCCTCGTCGCGGATCTCTGCGACGTCGGCCACGGCCAGGCGTCCCTCGCCGACGGCGACGCACGCTCCCACGAGGGCCCGCACCATACTGTGGCAGAACGCATCGGCCTTGACGTTGGCGACGAGCACGCCGTCGGCCTCCCGCCGCCAGTCGAACTCCAGCAGCGTCCGGATCGTGGTGGCCTCGGGCCGGGGCTTGCAGTACGCGGCGAAGTCGTGCAGGCCGATGAGACTGCGGGCGGCAGCATCCATCGCCGCGACGTCCAGCGACGAGCGCACCGTCGTCGTGCGGTGCCGCTCGAGGGGGTCGTAGCCGCTCTCACGGTCGGCGATCCGGTACGCATACCGGCGCCACACCGCCGAGAACCGCGCGTCGAATCCGGCCGGGGCGAGCGCGGAGCGCACCACCGCCACGTCGGCATACTGGCCCAGCACGCCCGTGATGCGCGCCGCGAGCGCCGCGGCGGGCTGCGCGGCCCCGGGCGCCGGCGCGGGTGCGGGGCCCGGAGCCGGACGGATCACAACTCCTGCAGCCGGATCCGGTCCCGCCGCACCATCCCCGCGGAATTCCGCGGTTCTTGCGGCCACCGGCCCCGCCGTCGCGGCCGGGGTGCAGGAGTTATGATCCGCCGCACGCCGGCCCCGGACGTTCAGGAGCCGCTGCTGCTGGTCGGCGTCGAGGTCGAGGTGAGCGACCTGGTCGCTGGCGTGCACGCCGGCGTCGGTGCGGCCGGCGACCACCAGCCGCGGCTCGCCGCCGAGGATGCGGGCGATCGCGTCCTCGAGGGTGCCCTGCACGGTGCGAAGACCCGGCTGGCGAGCCCAGCCGCGGAAGTGCGTGCCGTCGTAGGCGATGTCGAGCCGGATGCGCACCCGCCCAGCCTAACCGCGCCCGCCCGGCCCAACCGTGCCCGCCCGCCTCCCCAGGACGAGCGGGCACGACCCCAGCTTCACCCCCGCCGTCTTCGCGACCGAGCCCCTGCCCTCAACGGACGATGGCGGTGAGCCCACGCAGGCGGTAGAGCATCTGCTCGCTCACCGACCCCAGCAGGAATCGTCGCACCGCGCCGCGCCCGTGGGATCCCATCACCGTCATCCGTGCCGTCACCGCATAGGCGCTCAGGACGTCGGCGGCGGCACCCTCGTCGACGTGGCGATCCACCTGCAGGTCGGGGTAGGTCTGCGCGAGACCGGCGAGCGAGATCGCCTGCGCCTCCTCGGCGAGCTGCCGCAGCGCATCGACGTAGCTCGCCGGCTGCAGCCCCGGCGAGCGCGGCACCTCCATGGGCTGCCACGCGGTGACCGCGATCAGCGGCTCGCCGATCCGGTCGGCCTCGGCGGCGGCGAACGCGATCGCCTTCTCGCTGAGCTCCGATCCGTCCACCCCGACCACGACGCCGGCGCGTTCGCCGTGCTCCGAGTCGGGGACGACGACGACCGGGCAGTGCGCGCCGGCGCTGATGCGGATGCCGTGCAGTCCGCGCGCCGGGCCCTTCCCGCCCGGGCGGTAGTCACTGCCGATCACCAGCAGTCCGGCATCCTTCGACGCCTCGACGAGCTTCGTGACCGGGTTGCCGTGATCCACGCGAGTGGTCACAGGCACGCCGTGATAGCGGATGCTGTCCGCCTCGGCCGCGAGATGCTCGGCGGCTGCCGCCTCGATCTCGGTCACCAGCGCCGCCTCGCCCACGACGCCGACGGCGCCGCCGATGATGCGGAAGAGTTCGAGGGGCGTGTGCGTCGCGGCGGCCCGTTCAGCCGCCCATTCGACGGCGCGGCGCCCCGCCTCGGTCGGAACCACGCCGACGACGATCTTCTTCTTCGACATCTCGGCACTCCCTTCGGGACTGTCTGGATAGGTGTGCTTCGACGCTATGCGCGGCGGCCGCGACCGACCAGGGCCGAAAGACCCAGTGGCCGGAAGTCCCGCTGCGCTCAGAGAACCCGTGCGCGAAAGACCGGTGCGCCGGTAGGCCCAGTGCGCCGGAAGAGCCCCACACCCCGGAAAACTCAGAGCGCGGAAGACCCGCTGCGCTCAGAAAGCCGGTGCGCTGAAAGACCCGGTGTCTGAAGAACCTCGTTCGCCGGAGGACCGTGCGCCGGCTGACCTAGTGCTCCGGCTCTCCCACCGGCGCGACCAGGTGCAGGTCGACCAGTTCGGCGACGAACGCCGCCACATCCTCGGCGACGCGGTGGTCGAACGCGCCGGAATGCTCCGTGGCGCGCGCGCTCAGCTGGGTGAGGGTCACCGGCTCGTCGAGCCAGTCCCACAGCACCGCCGCTGTGCCCTCGAGCAGGCGCGGCCGTCCCTCGACGTCGTCGAGAGCGAGGGCGTAGACCCGGTCGTCGCGGTCGACCCACGCGACGTCGTCGCGACGCCGGAGGTGCGGTTCGTCCGAGACCAGCAGCCCTGCATCCAGCAGGGCGCCGACGGCGACGAGCACGGCGGGAGCGGCATCCGGCCCGGGAGGAGTGCCATAGGCGGCCACGGCGGCCGCCGCCAGCTCGTCGAGGCTCGCACCGTCCGCCGCGCGCCAGACAGCCGGCGCGATCCCGGCCAGCACCCGCACCGTGCCGCGCCCTCGGGTGTCCACGCTCAGGACGGCGACGCGATCGGGGTCGTGCAGCTCGATGTGGTCCGCCCAGTCGGCCCGGCGAAACCGCGGCGGCGCGCCCGGTGTGTTCGCGACGGCCTGCGGCAGGGCCTCGGATGCCGGTTCCCACCCGCTCTGGGCGGGCGTCGTGCGCGCGGGCAGCACCGCGGAACCGGCGTCCATGAGCGCAGCGATCACCGGCACCAGCTCGTCCGCCTCGCGGTACACCACGCGCCGGACGCCGCCGGCGGCTGAGGCGACGTCCGCGATGAACTGCAACGGCGCGTCGGCGTGGGTGAGGAAGCTCGACTGCTCCACCAGGTCGCCGAGCGCGTCTCCGAGGTCGAGGACCTCCACCTCCGGCGCTCCGTCGTGGTCGGGCCGCCGGTCCAGCAGCACGATGGCGCACACGCGCAGCGTCGCGTCGGGTAGCGGCCGCAGACCGGCGGCCGAGGGCGGCACCTGCGCCTTGGGCAGCGCGGGATCCTCGATGACCGACAGCGGCTTGCGGTAGGCGCGCACGCGGCCGGATTCCTCGATGGCGACGGTCTCGTCCGAGACGTAGCCGAACTCCCGCCCCAGGACGCGCGAGGCGGTGGTCTTGCCCCGTCCCGACGGACCGACGAGCACCACCACCTCGCCGGTCTCATTCGCGAGGCCCGCTGCGTGCAGCATCCACGCCTGCCCGCGTGCCGCGTCGATGGCGGTGATCGTCACAAGCTGCGACAGCCCGGACAGCATGCTCTCGACGGGAGCGTCGGCGGGGGTGACGACGACATCCGGGATGCCGTCGGCTGCGGCATCCGCCCAGGCCCGACGGATCGCGGCGGCGCGGACCTCATCCAGACCGCTCAGGTCGATCCCGATGCGCGCACCGACCGCGTCGACGCAGAACACCTCGGGCACATCCGAAGTGTAGGGCCTGGCGCCGGTCACCCGGCACGCGGCGGCCGGATGCGGGCGCGCACTGGCCGCCGATCCCCCGCCGGCCACCGGCTTCGCCCGACTGTGCGTCACGAGGCGGCCGCATGCGAGCGCGCGGCGGCGGCCGGGTGCCGCCGGCCACCGGCCTCGCCCGATAGTGCGTCACGCGGCGGCGGCATGCGAGCACCGGCGGCGGCCACCTGCTGGTGCCGCCGTCCGCCGTCCGCCGGCCTCGCCCGAGGGTGCGTTCCGTACTCGCGGAAGGCGCCGGGTTCAGAACTCGCGGAAGGCGCGCGGTCAGAACTCGCGGACGAGGGCGCGGTCCCGCTCGGTCGCGATGAACCCGAGCCGCTCGTACAGCGTGTTCGCGCCGGTAGGGCTCTCGGTGTCGACATCGAGCACGGCTTTCGCCAGGCCCGCATCCGTCATAGCCCTCAGGGTCCGCGCGACCACCCGCGGCGCAAGTCCCTGCCCACGTCGGTCGCGGACGACGCCGATGAGGTCGATGTAGGAGTTCGTCGCGCCGAGCGTGACCCAGTCGTCCTCGTTGACGGACGCCAGGCAGAAGGCCACGATCCGACCGTCGGCGTCGAGGGCGAGCGTCGACAGGTCCGGCCGCAGGAACGGCCCGCCGACGAACTTCTGCCACCGGTCGGGACTGGACGGCAGGCTTCCCCAATGATCGCGGAAGGCGTCGTTGCGCGCCTCTCGGGCATCCTCGGCGCGATCGGCGCTGTAGGGCACGAGGGTGATGCCCGCGAGGTCCTCCAGTTCGGCGACGGCCACGGAGTTGTCCCGCACCATCGAGGTGAACCACCGCGCGGTGCGAAGTCCGAGAGCCTCCGCGAGAATCACGGCGCCGTCGTTCCCGTCGCTGGCGTAGACGTCGATCTCCCCCGGAAGCGTCGAACCCGATGCCGCCAGCTGCTGCAAGGCCCGGGAGTACTGCCACCTCATCAGCTCGGCGCCGATGCCGCGGCGGCGCCAGGTCGGGTAAACGGCTCCCTGGAGGTAGGACTTCACGCGGGTCGTCGTGTCGGGATGCCGCATCGCCGTCCCTGCCGCGACGACGGTGCCGTCGTGCGCGATCGCCAGGATCGTGTCGACCGTGTGGTCGACGTCGGGCAGGTCGAACGTGTCCTCGACCTCCTCGCGCGGCGTCACCCACGTCGGGTGGTCGACCTGATCGGCGGCGGCGAAGACCGCGTGCATGGCGTCGATGTCATCGCGCGTCGCGCCTCGCCACCGCGCGATGTCGGGATGCCGCGGCTCAGCCGGTCCGGACGCGTCGGCCCCGGCATCCGCGAGACGCTGGGCGAGGGGTGCGGGCGCGGTGTCAATCACCCCGCCACCCTACGCCCGCCGCCATCCGCCCCATCCTCGCGACGCCGGATCACAACTCCTGCACCTCGGCCGGTCACCCCGAGCGCGACCCGCGGAAACACGCCACTGCGCCGCGGCCGACCCCGCCGGGTGCAGGAGTTGTGATCCGCCCACGCCCCACTCCCCTCCTCCCCAACCCTCCCCGGCAGCACCGTTGTGCACAGCCGCCCGGGGACGACCGTCGCCGCCCGCGCCCGGTGCGAGCGTCGACGGATGCAGGAAGCGACGTTGCCGCGAGTCCTCACCCGGGCCGGGCTCATCGAGGCGGGCTACACCGCGAAGACGATCACCCGGGACGTCAAGCGCGGGGTGCTCGTGCGCCTGCGACGCGACCGTTACGCGATCACGCCGTCGGCGGATGCCGACACCGCGGTGCGCATCGGCGGGCGGGTCTCTTGTCTGACCGCGATCGCGGCGACGGGGGCGTTCACCATGGGCGACGAGCGCGTGCACGTGCAGGTCGAGCGACGCGGTTCCCGTCTTCGCAGCCCGAACACGAGCAAGGAGCGCTGGCTGCGCAGCCGCGCGTCGACGGCGAAGATCCGGCTCCACTGGAGCGACTGCGCAGAGACCGGAGGCTCACTCGAGTCCGTCCCGTTCGAGGACGCCCTCCGGCAGTTCATCCGGTGCCAGCCACCGCGGGAGGTGGTCGCGACTCTCGACAGCCTCCTGCGTTCGCGCACGGTGAAGCGACGGCAGCTACGCGAGGTGTTCGCCTCGCTTCCGCCGCGCTATCGCGTCCTGCTCACGCTCGTCGACCCGCGCGCCGAGTCGGGACCGGAATCGCTCCTCCGGCTCATGCTGCGACAGCTCGGCATTCCGTTCGAGATCCAGGTGAGCATTCCGGGCGTCGGACGCGTCGACTTCGTCATCGGCGGCGTGCTCATCATCGAGTGCGACAGCCGCGCACACCACGAGGGGTGGGAGTCGCAGCAGAAGGATCGCATCCGCGACGTCGAGGCGGCGCGCCTCGGCTACGCCACCATCCGCCTCTTGGCCGCGGACGTCATGTACCACCCCGACGACGTCCGCGACGTGCTCCGCGACGTCGCGCGGGCATGGGCGCCCAGGGCCGCCTGACCCGCCTCCTGCGTCGTCACAGAGCCGGAACCGCTCACGCCGGCTCCCGGCGTTGCTCCGGCTCGTCTCGCGCTCGGCTGGGGATCACAACTCCTGCGTCCGCCGGACGGCTCCTCGCAGACCGAGCCGCCCGGGGAGGCATCCGAGGATCACAACTCCTGCACCGCACGGCGGGAGGAGTGCGCGCACCCCCGGTTTTCCGCGGGCACGGGCGGACCGGAGGCCGCGACGTGCAGGAGTTGTGATCCGCCCCGGCGCGAATCGCGCACGCGCAGGAGTTGTCATCCACCCCCGCGCGGATCGCGCACGCGCAGGGGGTGTGGTCCGCCAGACACGGGCGCGAATGCCGCCACGGGCAGGGGCTGTGACCCCGCGCCCCGCCCGCATCACCCGCCCGGACGCAGCGAGACCCGCCGCCCCGAAGGGCGGCGGGTCTCGCGGGGAGGACCGCTGCGGGCTCAGAGAGCCCGCAGGGTCACTCGGACTTCTTGTCCTCGACGGCGTCCTCGGCAGCGGCCTCGGCGGCAGCGCCCTCTTCCGGCGACTCGGCGCCGGCTTCGGTTGCCGACTCGTCCGCGGCGGTCCCGTCCGCGTCAGCCGAAGCGGCCTCGTCGGCAGCAGCATCCTCAGCCGGAGCAGCATCCTCAGCCGGAGCAGCGGCAGCCGGAGCAGCCTTCTTCGACGACGACGACTTCGCCTTCGGGGTCACGGGCTCGAGGACGAGCTCGATGACGGCCATGGGCGCGTTGTCGCCCTTGCGGTTGCCGACCTTGGTGATGCGGGTGTAGCCGCCCTCACGGTCGGCGACCAGCGGCGCGATCTCGGCGAACAGGACGTGCACGACTTCCTTGTCACCGATGATCGACAGCACGCGACGACGCGCGTGCAGGTCGCCGCGCTTGGCGAACGTGATCAGGCGCTCGGCGAGCGGACGCAGGCGCTTGGCCTTGGTCTCGGTCGTCTTGATCGACTTGTGGGTGAACAGCGCGGCGGCCAGGTTCGCCAGCAGCAGACGCTCGTGTGCGGGACCGCCTCCGAGGCGGGGACCCTTCGTGGGCTTGGGCATTCTCGATTACTCCAGTGGGAAAAGTCGGTCGGGGAGGGAGCCGGACGGCTCAGACGTTCTCGTCGTCGTAGCCGCCGTAGAAGTGCGCGCCGTCGAACCCGGGGACCGAGTCCTTCAGCGACAGGCCGAGCGAGACGAGCTTGTCGCGCACCTCGTCGACCGACTTCTGACCGAAGTTGCGGATGTTCATCAGCTGCGTCTCCGACAGGGCGACCAGCTCGGAGACCGTGTTGATGCCCTCGCGCTTGAGGCAGTTGTAGGAGCGGACCGACAGGTCGAGGTCCTCGATCGGCATCGACAGCTCGTTCGACAGGACGGTCTCGACCGGCGCGGGGCCGATCTCGATGCCCTCGGCCTCGACGTTCAGCTCGCGGGCGAGACCGAACAGCTCGGTGAGGGTGCGACCGGCCGAAGCGACGGCGTCGCGCGGGGCGATCGAGGACTTCGTCTCGACGTCCAGGACGAGCTTGTCGAAGTCGGTGCGCTCACCGGCACGGGTCGCGTCCACGCGGTAGCTGACCTTCAGCACCGGCGAGTAGATCGAGTCGATCGGCACCTGGCCGGCCTCGGCGTACTCGTTGCGGTTCTGGGTCGCCGACACGTAGCCGCGGCCGCGCTCGATGGTGAGCTCGAGCTCGAACTTGGCGGTGTCGTTCAGGGTCGCGATGACCAGGTCGGGGTTGTGCACCTCGACGCCGGCCGGGGCGGAGATGTCCGCCGCGGTGACCTCGCCGGAGCCCGTCTTGCGCAGGTACGCGGTGATGGGCTCGTCACGCTCGCTCGAAACGACGAGCTGCTTGATGTTGAGGATGATCTCGGTGACATCCTCTTTGACACCCGGGATGGTGCTGAACTCGTGGAGGACGCCGTCGATGCGGATGGAGGTGACGGCTGCGCCGGGGATCGACGACAGGAGGCTGCGACGCAGCGCGTTGCCGATCGTGTAACCGAAGCCGGGCTCGAGCGGCTCGATGATGAAGCGGCTGCGGAACTCCCCGATCTTCTCCTCGGTCAGAGTGGGACGCTGTGCGATGAGCACTATGTGTTCCTTTCGATCACGTGCCCGCTATATGACACGTGCGGTGGGTGAGGTGTTGAGTTTTGATCCGGGATGCCGGTCCTCCGGCATCCGTGAACGTGCGGTGGCCGGGCGTCGGGGTGCGAGACCCCGACGCCCGGCACGGGAGATCAGACGCGGCGGCGCTTCGGCGGACGGCAGCCGTTGTGGGCCTGCGGCGTCACGTCCTGGATCGAGCCCACCTCGAGACCGGCGGCGGTCAGCGAGCGGATCGCGGTCTCGCGGCCCGAACCCGGACCCTTCACGAAGACGTCGACCTTCTTGACGCCGTGCTCCTGCGCCTGGCGGGCAGCGGACTCCGCGGCCATGCCTGCGGCGTACGGGGTCGACTTGCGCGAGCCCTTGAAGCCCACGCCACCCGACGAGGCCCAGCTGATGACAGCGCCCGAGGGGTCGGTGATCGAGACGATCGTGTTGTTGAACGTCGACTTGATGTGGGCCTGGCCCACGGCGATGTTCTTCTTCTCCTTGCGGCGCGGCTTGCGCGCGGCGGTCTTGGCCTGTGCCATGTTCGTTCTCTCCTAAACCAGGGGGCGCCGGACTAGCGCGCCTTCTTCTTGCCGGCGACGGTGCGCTTCGGGCCCTTGCGGGTGCGCGCGTTGGTCTTGGTGCGCTGGCCGCGGACGGGGAGGCCACGGCGGTGGCGGATGCCCTCGTACGAGCCGATCTCGACCTTGCGGCGGATGTCGGCGGCGACCTCGCGGCGAAGGTCACCCTCCACCTTGTAGGTGCCCTCGATGTGGTCACGGAGTGCGACGAGCTGCTCGTCGGTCAGGTCCTTGACGCGGATGTTCTCGTCGATCTCCGTCGCGGTGAGGATCTCGTTCGAGCGGGTACGGCCGATGCCGTAGATGTAGGTCAGGGCGATGACCACGCGCTTGTCGCGCGGGATGTCGACGCCGGCGAGACGTGCCATGCGGCTCTCCTAGGAGTGTCGTGGAGGTGTGGAGCAGGATCGGTGCCCGGGCCTCCGCCCCGAGGTGTCGGTCTCGTCGGGCCGTTGAGCCCGTCGAAACGTCTGATCCTGCCGTTTGTGTGTTCAGTTGTAGGTCTGTGCGGCTTCGTCTCGGTCGCCTGCGGCGGCCTTGCTCAGCCTTGACGTTCGCGTGTCGATGCGGCTGGCGCATCGACACGTCTCATGTCAACCCTGGCGCTGCTTGTGACGCGGGTTGGACTTGCAGATGACCATGACGCGACCGTGACGACGGATGACCTTGCAGTGGTCGCAGATGGGCTTGACGGAGGGGTTGACCTTCATGATTTCCTGTTTCGCTGTCTTCGCCGCCCGCGCGGAGCCGGGGGCGTTACTTCTCGACCGGTCTAGCGGTAGCGGTAGACGATGCGGCCGCGGGTCAGGTCGTAGGGCGAGAGCTCCACGACCACGCGGTCCTCGGGGATGATGCGGATGTAGTTCTGCCGCATCTTTCCCGAGATCGTGGCGAGTACCTTGTGACCGTTGGTCAGCTCAACGCGGAACATCGCGTTGGGCAGAGCCTCGGACACGACGCCCTCGATCTCGATGACACCGTCTTTCTTCGCCATACGCTCGCTAACACTTGTGCAGACCGGTCGGTCTGCGGTGGATGGGGTGGTGGTGCCCGGACACGCCGAGACAGGCGCAAAGCACCAAAGATCAATAGTACGTGATAGCGGATGCCGCGGCAACTCGGTCTCGACACCGCCCGCCGCGCGATCCCCTCCGCTGCGTGATTCGGCAAGCCCCCCCTGTTCCCCCCTGAAGTCGACTGCTAGCGTCTGCCGCAGGATGATGCGCGCATGGGGGATGAGCGCGCTCCGGGGCGTCCGCGGAGCGCACGTATGGGGAACGATCGCAGCAACGGCGATGCTGGCTGCTGCGCTTTTGGCGTGGGCGGTGATCACCCCGGGAATGCGCGGCCCCGACGAGCCGAATCACGTGGCCGTGGCCGTCGATCTGTTCGAGACGGGCGCATATCCGCCGCCCGGCACTGCGCCATTTCCGGCGAGCGTGCGAGCCTCTTACCCATGGTTCGGCTTCCCCGGCGCCGCGGAGGTCTTCAGCTCGGCGGGACCGGTCGGCGCCCTGCCCGACGATGCGCCCACACTCCGCGATCTGCGTGACGAGAACCCCACCGCTGACGCGGCCATGACGAACCAGATCACCCAACACCCACCCCTGTATTACCTCGCACTGGCGGGCGCGATCCACGCGTTCGGGCTCGCTGACGTGCCCGTGACCCAGGCGATTCTGGCGCTTCGACTGGTTACCGCCGCAATGCTCCTTCCGATCCCCGCGCTCATCGCCACGACGTGCCGGCGGCTGCGCTTGCCGCCCGCAGCGATTCTCGCAGCCTCGTTCATCCCGGCGGCGTGGATACAGTTCGCACACATCAATGTCCTCGTGGGCAACGGCGCCCTCCTGGCACTGACGTGCACGCTCGCGCTTGCGTTGATGGTTCGGGTGGTCACCGGTGACCTGACGGTGCGCACCGGCGTTGCCCTGGGGTTTGCGCTCGCCGCGGCGCTGTGGACGAAAGGCTACGCCCTGGCGCTCCTGCCGTTGGCGATCTTCGTCTACCTGTGGCGCTGGCGGGCCGACCGCGCTCGCATCTGGCCGCCCATGCTGGCAGGCGCGGCTGTCGCCGCGCTCGGTCTGGTCTGGTACGTCGGGGCGCTCCTGGTCCACGGGTCGCTGCAGCCGACCGCCGGACCCCCGAAAGTGATCGTGTTCGCGTGGGAGCCGCTCCTGACCTGGATCGGCGTGTTCGCCCGCGACCTGTCGGGATCGATGTGGATGAACCTCGGCTGGCTCGAGACGCCGATACGCCCTGCGGCCCTTCACATCGCGGCGAGCCTCATCGCCCTCGCCCTCGCCGCCTACGGCGCGTGGAGGCTTCGCGACCGTCCCGCGGTGATCGTCCTGCTGGTGGGTGCCATCCTGCTCACCGTCCTCATCTTCGCCGTCGGCAGCGCCCGCCACTGGCTGTGGAACGGCACCATCCGCGCCGCACAGGGCCGCTACCTGCACGGCGCAGTCCTCGCGGTCGCCGTGATGATCGCCGCGGGCCTCCCCCGGGCCCGCTGGATCGCCGTGGCAGCACCGTCTGCCGCCGCGCTGTCGGTGCTGGCGGGGGCCGTCTTCGGCGTGCGGCACTTCTGGGAAGACGCTTCGCTCTCGTACGTCGTCGCGGCGTGGCCGGCAGGCGGGATCGTGCTCGTGCTCGCAGTGATGCTCCTGATCGGCGGGATCATCGTGGGGACCGTCGCCGCGTCGCGCCTCCCGCCCTCGGGCAGCCGGTCTCGCACCGTCGATGACATCGCACGGGACGGCGCGGCGACCGCCCGGAGCGGCTGAGACGCCTACTCGAAGAGCGAGGCGAGCGCCGCCGGCTCGGGCAGGTCGGAGTTGGCGATCGCCTCGCCGTTGACCGCGATGGTCGGGGTGGCGATCCCGGCCTGGCCGGGCTGGACCGGGGTCTCCTCGGTCATCTCCGCGACGAAGTCCGCATAGGTGCCCTCGGTGACGCACGTGTCGATGCCGGTGACGCCGACCGATCCTGCCACTTCGATGATCTGCTCATCGGTGAGGCCCGTCGTCCCCTCAGCCGGCTGGTTGGCGAACATGGTCTGCATGAACGGCAGCGCGGCATCCGCGTCGGCCACGGCGACGCAGTACATCGCGTTGGCGGAGCGGGTCGAGTACTCGGAGCCCTGCGACGCGCGGTCGAGGATCGAGATCGGGTGGATGCCGAGCGTGGCCGTGCCGTCGTCGACGAGTCCCTGGATGGATTCGCCGTACGCCTGCTCGAACTGGTTGCACACCGGGCACATGAAGTCGATGTAGGTGTCGAGGCGGTTCTCGCCGTCGCCGATGAGGATCGCGCCGGTCTCGGCCTCGATGTTCGACGCCTGCGGGGCCTCGCCCGGCTCGTTCGCGGCGTTGTTGAGCGTGACCACCAGCACCGCGACGAGCGCGAGCGCGACGACGAGGCCGACGCTCACCCAGATCGCGAACCAGTTCACTTTGCGCGCCTGCGCTGCCATCACTTCTCCTCGGTGTCGAATGCGGGTGCGCTCACGCGATGGGCTGCGGCGTCACGCCGAAGCGCGCCAGTTCGGCCGCTCCCCCGTCGGGTGCGGTCAGCACCCATACGCCCCCATCGTGCACGGCGACGCTATGTTCCCAGTGTGAGCCGGACGACCCGTCGAGGGTCGACACGGTCCAATCGTCGTCCTCGGTGAAGGTCGCCTGGTCTCCTGCCACGACCATCGGCTCGATCGCGACGGCGAGCCCCGGTCGCACCTCGGCGCCGGGCTCAGGGGTGCGGTAGTTGAAGATCGACGGGGACTCGTGCATCTTGCGCCCGATGCCGTGGCCGACGTAATCGCGGAGGATCCCGTACCCGCCCTCGGGTGCGTTCGCCTCGATGTAGTCCTGGATGGCCGCGCCGACCTGGCCGAGGTGGGACGCCGAGGCCAATGCCGCGATACCCGCCCACAGAGATCCTCGCGTGACCTCGCTCAGGCGCTCCCGCTGCGCGACGAGCTCGGGCCGCGAAGGATCGGGCACCACGACGGTGAAGGCCGAGTCGCCGTTCCAGCCCTTGTACTCCGCTCCGCAGTCGATCGAGACGATGTCGCCGGGCTCCAGCATCCGATCGCCGGGGATGCCGTGGACGACCTGCTCGTTCACGGAGGCGCAGATGGTGTGCCGGTAGCCGCGCACCAGCTGGAAGTTCGACCGCGCCCCGCGCGAGACGATCGCCTCGGATGCCGCGGCGTCCAGCGCGGCCGTCGTCACGCCCGGGGCGACGAGCGCCCGGACCGCGTCGAGGGCGGCGGCGGTGATGAGACCGGGTTCCACCATCGCCCGCAGCTGCGCGGGGGTCTTGTAGATCGAGCGCCGGAGCACGGCTCAGGCCGCGGCGGAGCGCACGAATCCGCGCGCCTCGAGGGCGGCGACGATGCGCGCGGTGATCTCATCCAGCGATCCCACGCCGTCGACGGCGTCGACGATGCCGCGTTCGCGATACACCTCGAGGATCGGAGCGGTCTCCCGCTCGTAGATCGACAGGCGGTTCGCGATGATCTCTTCGGTGTCGTCGGTGCGGCCCTGCTCCTGCGCGCGCAGCGAGAGGCGGGTGATGCTCTCGTCCCGCGGGACGCTGAGCTCGATGACGGCGTCCAGCGCTTCGCCGCGGTCTTCGAGGAACGCGTCCAGGTCGCGGACCTGACCGAGGTTGCGCGGGTACCCGTCGAGGAGGAAGCCCCCGGCGGCGTCGCCCTGCGAAAGCCGCTCGCGCACGACGGCGCTGGTCAGCTCGTCGGGAACCAGGTCGCCCGCCTCGATGATGGCCTTCACCTGCTGGCCGAGGTCGGAGCCTGCGGCCACGGCCGCGCGGAAGACGTCGCCGGTCGAGATGGCGGGGATGCCGAACGCCTCGGCGATCCGGACGCCCTGCGTGCCCTTGCCGGAGCCCTGGGGCCCGACGATGAGAAGACGTGCCTGCGTGTGGTGGTGCGTCATCGGAGAAGTCCCTCGTAGTGGCGCTGCTGGAGCTGCGCGTCGATCTGCTTCACGGTCTCGAGACCCACACCGACGATGATGAGGATCGACGCGCCGCCGAACGGGAAGTTCTGATTCGCGCCGACCGTGGCCAGGGCGATGAGCGGCAGCAGGGCGATGAGGCCCAGGTAGATGGAGCCCGGCAGGGTGATGCGCGTGAGGACGTAGTCGAGGTACTCGGCGGTCGGACGACCCGCGCGGATGCCGGGGATGAAGCCGCCGTACTTCTTCATGTTGTCGGCGACGTCGACCGGGTTGAACGTGATCGCGACGTAGAAGTACGTGAAGCCGACGATCAGCAGGAAGTACAGCGCCATGTACAGCGGGTGGTCGCCGGTCACGAGGTACTGCTGGATCCACGCGACCCACGCCGGAACGGTCTCGCCGGCCTGCGGCTGGTTGAACTGCGCGATCAGCGCCGGGATGTACAGCAGCGACGAGGCGAAGATGACCGGCACCACACCGGCCATGTTGACCTTGATGGGGATGTACGTGTTCGTCCCGCCGTAGGTGCGGCGGCCGACCATCCGCTTGGCGTATTGCACCGGGATGCGGCGCTGCGACTGCTCGACGAAGACCACGAGCGCGATCACGAGCACACCCACCGCCAGGACGAGGAGGAACACCTCGAAGCCGCGGGACTGCCAGATGGCCCACAGCGAGCCGGGGAACGCCGCGGCGATCGAGACGAAGATCAGCAGCGACATGCCGTTGCCGACGCCGCGCTCGGTGACGAGCTCGGCGAACCACATGATGAGGCCGGTACCGGCGGTCATCGTGATGATCATGAGCAGCTGGGCCCACCACACGTCGTTGGTCAGCAGCTGCTCGCACTCGGGAACGCCGGTGATCCCGAAGAGCTGGCCGCTGCGGGCGACCGTGACGAGCGTCGTGGACTGAAGCAGCGCGAGCGCGATGGTGAGGTAACGCGTGTACTGGGTCAGCTTGGCCTGGCCCGCCTGCCCCTCTTTGTAGAGGGTCTCGAAGTGCGGGATGACCACGCGCAGCAGCTGGACGATGATCGTCGCGGTGATGTAGGGCATGACGCCCAGCGCGAAGATGGACAGCTGCAGCAGTGCACCGCCCGAGAAGAGGTTGACCAACGACAGCAGCCCCTCGGTGCCCGCGCTCGCACTGAGGCAGGACTGCACGTTGGGGAAGTCCACGAACGGCGCCGGGACGTGGGCGCCGAGTCGGTAGAGCGTGATGATGGCCAGGGTGAATGCGATCTTCCGACGAAGGTCGGGGGTACGGAAGACCCGCGCGATGGCGCTGAACAAGAGGATGCCTCCAGAGGGGATGCCGGGCGCACAGGGCGCACCGACGTCCAGGGTAACGCAGAGGGGGCCGGAGCAAGCTCCGACCCCCTCTGGTGCACTACTTGACGGAACCGCCGGCAGCGACGATCTTCTGCTCTGCGGAGCCAGAGACCTTGTCGACGGTCACGTTGAGCTTCACCGAGATGTCGCCGGTGCCGAGCACCTTGACCTTCTCGTTCTTGCGGACCGCGCCCTTGGCGACGAGGTCGCCCACCGTGACGTCCCCACCCTGCGGGTAGAGCTCGGCGAGCTTCTCCAGGTTCACGACCTGGTACTCGACGCGGAACGGGTTCTTGAAGCCGCGGAGCTTCGGGGTGCGCATGTGCAACGGCATCTGCCCACCCTCGAAGCCGACCTTGACCTGGTAGCGGGCCTTGGTGCCCTTGGTGCCACGGCCCGCGGTCTTGCCCTTCGAGCCCTCACCGCGACCCACACGGGTCTTGGCGGTGTGAGCACCCGGGACGGGGCGCAGGTGGTGGACCTTGAGCACGCCGGGGCGCGAAACCGCGACGTCCTTCTTGGGCTCCGCCTTCTTGGCGGCGGCCTTCTTGGCCGGCGCCTTCTCGGCGGCGGGCTTGGCGTCTGCCTCGGCGGCGGCCTTGGGGGCAGCCTTCTTGGCGGAAGCCTTCTTCTCGACGACCTCTTCGGTCGCCTTCTCGGCCTTCTCAGCCATCAGTCGATCTCCTCAACCTTCACGAGGTGCGCGACGGTCTTGACGTAACCGCGCGTCTGCGCGTCGTCCGGACGGACGACGGAGTCGCCGATCCGCTTCAGACCGAGCGAACGCAGCGTGTCACGCTGGTTCTGCTTCTCGCTCACCTTGGACTTGACCTGGGTCACCTTCAGACGGGCGGCCATCATGCACCAACCTTCGCGGCAGCGGCAGCCTCGGCCTCTGCGCGCACGAGGCGCGCCGGGGCCACCTGATCGAACTCGAGGCCGCGACGAGCGGCGACGGCACGGGGCTCCTCGAGCTGCTTCAGCGCTGCGACGGTCGCGTGCACGATGTTGATCGTGTTCGACGAGCCGAGCGACTTCGACAGGACGTCGTGGATTCCGGCGCACTCGAGCACGGCGCGGACCGGGCCACCGGCGATGACACCGGTACCGGCAGCAGCCGGACGCAGCAGCACGACGCCGGCAGCGGCCTCGCCCTGCACCGGGTGCGGGATGGTCGACGCCGAGCGGGGCACGCGGAAGAAGTTCCGCTTGGCCTCTTCGACACCCTTGGAGATGGCGAGGGGGACCTCACGGGCTTTGCCGTAGCCGACGCCCACGACGCCGTTGCCGTCGCCGACGACGACGAGCGCGGTGAAGCTGAAGCGACGACCGCCCTTGACGACCTTCGACACGCGGTTGATGGTGACGACGCGCTCGAGGAACTGGCTCTCGTTGCGGTCGCGCCCACCGCGGTCGCGGTTGGGGTTGCGCTCGCGCCCGCCGCGGCGCGGCTCTCGCTCGGCCGGCGCCGTGGCCGCCTCGGCCGGAGCCTCGGCAGCAGCCTGCTCGGTCACGTTGCTCTCCTTGTTGTCACTCACAGGTTCAGACCTCCTTCACGGGCGCCGTCGGCGATCGCCGCGACCCGGCCCGCGTAGCGGTTGCCACCGCGGTCGAAAACGACATCCTCGATGCCGGCGGCCTTCGCGCGCTCGGCGACGAGCTCGCCGACCTTGCGCGCCTTGGCGGTCTTGTCACCGTCGAACGAACGCAGGTCCGCCTCGAGGGTGGAGGCCGAGGCCACGGTGTGACCCTTCGCGTCGTCGACCACCTGGACGAAGACGTGACGGGCCGAGCGGGTCACGACGAGGCGCGGACGCAGCTCGGTGCCGACGACCTTCTTGCGAAGGCGGGCGTGACGGCGCGTACGCGCCTGAGTCTTGGTCTTGACAGCCATGGTTACTTACCACTCTTTCCGGCCTTGCGCCGAACGACCTCGCCGGCGTACCGCACACCCTTGCCCTTGTACGGCTCGGGCTTGCGGATCTTGCGGATGTTGGCGGCCGCCTCGCCGACGGCCTGCTTGTCGATGCCGCTCACGGTGAGCTTGTTGTTGCCCTCGACCGTGAAGGTGATGCCCGCGGGGGGCTCGACCAGGACGGGGTGCGAGAAGCCGAGGGCGAACTCGACCGAGCTGCCCTTCTGCGCGACGCGGTATCCCGTGCCGACGACCTCGAGGCCCTTGGTGTAGCCCTGGGTGACACCGATGATGTTGTTGTTGATGAGCGTGCGCGTCAGGCCGTGGAGCGAGCGCGACTCGCGCTCGTCGTCGGCACGGGACACGACGACCTGGCCCTCTTCGACCTCGACCGCGATGGGCTTGGCAACGGTGAGCTGGAGCTCGCCCTTCGGGCCCTTGACGGCGACGTTCTGGCCGGCCACCTCGACGGTCACGCCGGAGGGGATGTCGATGGGAAGACGTCCGATGCGGGACATGTCAGATCACCACACGTAGGCGAGGACTTCCCCACCCACGCCCTTCTGCTCGGCCTGACGGTCGGTGAGAAGACCGGAGGAGGTGGACAGGATCGCGACGCCGAGGCCGCCGAGGACCGTGGGGATCTCGGTCGACTTCGCGTAGACACGCAGACCGGGCTTCGACACGCGCTTGATGCCGGCGATCGACCGCTCGCGGTTCGGGCCGTACTTCAGCGTGAGGGTCAGGGTCTGACCGACGCGGGCGTCCGCGACGGTCCAGTCCGAGATGTAGCCCTCCTGCTTGAGGATGTCGGCGATGTTGGTCTTGAGCTTGGAGCTCGGCAGCGACACGGAGTCGTGGTGCGCCGAGTTCGCGTTGCGCAGACGGGTCAGCATGTCTGCGACCGGGTCTGTCATTGTCATGAGTGATTCCTTCGTTCACCAGGTTTCGTACGCCGTTACACGACGGCCGACCTGTGGTGTGTTTCGATTCGGCCGCGTCGCGGCCTTCTCGGCAACCGGGTTGCCGAGCGGGGATTACGCCTGAGCGTCCTCGTTGCGGAACGGGAAGCCGAGGTGGCGCAGCAGGGCGCGACCTTCAGCGTCCGTCGACGCCGACGTCACGATGGTGATGTCGAAGCCGCGGACGCGGTCGATCCGGTCCTGGTCGATCTCGTGGAAGACCGACTGCTCCTGCAGACCGAACGTGTAGTTGCCGTGTCCGTCGAACTGCGCGCCCGAGAGGCCGCGGAAGTCGCGGATACGGGGCAGGGCGAGGTTCACCAGACGGTCCACGAACTCCCACGCGCGGTCGCCGCGCAGGGTGACGTGGGCGCCGATGGCCTGGCCCTCGCGCAGCTTGAACTGGGCGATCGACTTGCGGGCCTTGGTGACGACCGGCTTCTGCCCGGTGATCTTGGTGAGGTCGTCGACCGCACCATCGATCACCTTGCTGTCGCGAGCAGCCTCACCGACACCGGTGTTGACGACGACCTTGACGAGACCGGGAATCTGCATGACGTTCGCGTAGCCGAACTCCTCCTGCAGCTTCTGCTGGATCTCAGCGCGGTACTTCTGCTTCAGGCGCGGCTGGATCTTGCCAGCCGGCGCGGCAGTGGTGGTGCTCATATCAGAGGTCCTTGCCTGACTTCTTCGCGAAACGCACGCGGACGGTGCGCTTCACGCCGTCCTTCGTCTGCTCCTCGACGCGGTGGCCGACGCGGGTCGGCTTCTTGGTCGAGGGGTCGACGAGTGCGACGTTGGAGATGTGGATCGGCGCCTCGAAGGTCTCGATGCCGCCGGTCTTGGTGCCGCGCTGGGTCTGGCCCACGCGGTTGTGCTTGGTGACGTAGTTCACGCCCTGGACGATGACGCGGTTCTGCTCGGTGAGGACCTCGAGGACCTTGCCCTGCTTGCCGCGGTCGCCGCCGCGCTCGGGCTTGGCGCCCGAGATGACCTGAACCAGGTCGCCCTTCTTGATCTTCGCCATGATCAGATGACCTCCGGTGCGAGCGAGACGATCTTCATGAACTTCTTGTCGCGAAGCTCACGACCGACCGGCCCGAAGATGCGGGTGCCGCGAGGCTCCCCGTCGCCCTTCAGGATCACGGCGGCGTTCTCGTCGAACTTGATGTACGAGCCGTCGGGACGACGGGTCGACTTGACGGTGCGGACGATGACGGCCTTGACCACATCGCCCTTCTTGACGTTGCCGCCCGGGATCGCGTCCTTGACCGTGGCGACGATGACGTCACCCAGGCCCGCGTAACGCCGGCTGGAGCCGCCGAGCACACGGATGGTGAGCAGCTCCTTCGCACCGGTGTTGTCGGCGACCTTGAGGCGGGATTCGTTCTGAATCACTTGTTACTCCTTGGGTTCCAAGCAAGCCGAGGCTTACTTGGCCTTCTCGAGGATCTCGACCAGGCGCCAGCGCTTGGTGGCGCTCAGCGGGCGGGTCTCGTTGATGAGGACGAGGTCGCCGATGCCGGCCGAGTTGCCCTCGTCGTGCGCCTTGACCTTCGACGTGCGACGGATGACCTTGCCGTAGAGGGGGTGCTTCACGCGGTCCTCGACCTCGACGACGATCGTCTTGTCCATCTTGTCGCTGACGACGTATCCACGCCGAGCCTTGCGGTAACCGCGGGCGTCGACGTCGCGGACGTCGTGCTCGGCCGACTCGTGGCCGGCGACCTGCTCCTTGACGGGAGCGTCAGCCTTCTTCGCAGTAGCCATCACTCAGTCTCTTCCTTCACGGCCTCGTCGGCGGCATCCGCCTTCTTGGCCTTCGTCTTCTTGGCCTTCGTCGCCGTCTCGACGGGCGCGGGCGTGGCACGGATGCCGAGCTCGCGCTCCCGGATGACGGTGTAGAGCCGCGCGATGTCGCGCTTGACGGCGCGGATGCGGCCGTGGCTCTCGAGCTGGCCGGTGGCCGACTGGAAGCGCAGGTTGAACAGCTCTTCCTTGGCCTTGCGCAGCTCCTCGACGAGGCGCTGGTCTTCGAACGTGTCGAGCTCGCTGGGTGCGAGCGTCTTGGTGCCGATCGCCATTACGCGTCGCCCTCCTCGCGCTTGATGATGCGTGCCTTCAGCGGCAGCTTGTGGATGGCACGGGTCAGGGCCTCACGAGCGAGTTCCTCGTTGACGCCCGCGACCTCGAAGAGGACGCGACCCGGCTTGACGTTGGCGACCCACCACTCGGGCGAGCCCTTACCGGAACCCATGCGGGTCTCGGCCGGCTTCTTGGTGAGCGGTCGGTCGGGGTAGATGTTGATCCACACCTTTCCACCGCGCTTGATGTGACGCGTCATCGCGATACGAGCGGACTCGATCTGACGGTTCGTCACGTACGCGGGGGTGATGGCCTGGATGCCGAACTCGCCGAACGACACCTTGGTGCCACCGGTGGCCTGGCCCGAGCGACCCGGGTGGTGCTGCTTGCGGTACTTGACCTTGCGGGGGATAAGCATCAGGCCGACGCTCCTTCTGCCACGGGGGCCTCGTTGCGGGGGCCACGACGACGGTCGCCACCGCGGTCGTCACGACCGCGGGACTTCGGCGCGTTGGCCTGCTCGCGGGCGAGCTCCTTGTTGGTGAGATCGCCCTTGTAGATCCAGACCTTCACGCCGATGCGGCCGAAGGTGGTCTTGGCCTCGTAGAAGCCGTAGTCGATGTTCGCGCGCAGCGTGTGCAGCGGCACACGACCCTCGCGGTAGAACTCCGACCGGCTCATCTCGGCGCCGCCGAGGCGGCCCGACACCTGGACGCGGACGCCCTTGGCGCCGGCGCGCTGGGCGCCCTGCAGGCCCTTGCGCATCGCGCGGCGGAAGGCCACACGTGCGGAGAGCTGCTCGGCGATGCCCTGCGCGACGAGCTGAGCGTCGGCCTCGGGGTTCTTGACCTCGAGGATGTTCAGCTGGATCTGCTTGCCGGTGAGCTTCTCGAGGTCGGCGCGGATGCGCTCGGCCTCGGCGCCGCGGCGACCGATCACGATGCCCGGGCGGGCGGTGTGGATGTCGACGCGGACGCGGTCACGCGTGCGCTCGATCTCGATGTTGCTGACACCGGCGCGGTCGAGCGACGTGGTCAGCAGACGACGGATCTTGATGTCCTCGGCCACGTAGTCGGCGTATCGCTGTCCGGGCTTGGTCGAGTCCGAGAACCAGCGCGACACGTGGTCCGTGGTGATGCCGAGGCGGAAGCCGTACGGGTTGACTTTCTGTCCCATTACTTGCTCGCCTTCTTGGTCTTGGCAGCCGGCGCCGTCTCGGCGACCTCGGGGGTCGACAGCACGACGGTGATGTGGCTGGTGCGCTTCTTGATCTGGAAAGCACGACCCTGCGCGCGGGGCTGGAAACGCTTGAGCGTCGTGCCCTCGTCGACGTACGCGTTCTTCACGTACAGGTCCTGCTCGGCCAGGTACTCGCCGTCCTGATCGGCCTTCACGCGAGCGTTCGCGATCGCCGAGGCGACGAGCTTGTAGATCGGCTCGCTCGCGCCCTGCGGTGCGAACTTGAGGATGGCCAGGGCCTCCTCGGCCTGCTTGCCCTTGATGAGCGCGACGACACGACGAGCCTTCTGAGGGGTCACGCGGATGTGTCGCACGCGTGCGATGGACTCCACCATTTCTCTCTCCTCTTGCGTCCCCGCGTCAGCGGCGACGGCCCTTCTTGTCGTCCTTCACGTGGCCGCGGAAGGTGCGGGTGGGCGCGAACTCGCCCAGCTTGTGGCCGACCATGGTCTCGGTCACGAACACGGGGATGTGCTTGCGACCGTCATGCACGGCGATCGTGTGGCCCAGCATGGCCGGCACGATCATCGAGCGACGCGACCAGGTCTTGATGACGTTCTTGGATCCCGCTTCGTTCTGGACGACGACCTTGCGAAGCAGGTGTTCGTCGACGAAGGGGCCCTTCTTGAGACTGCGTGGCATCTTCCTCTGCTCCTACTTGCGCTTCTTGCCGGCGGTGCGACGGCGGACGATGTACTTGTCGCTTTCCTTGTTCGCGTGGCGGGTGCGGCCTTCGGCCTGGCCCCACGGCGAAACGGGGTGACGACCACCGGAGGTCTTGCCCTCACCACCACCGTGCGGGTGGTCGACGGGGTTCATCGCGACACCACGGACGGTCGGGCGGACGCCCTTCCAGCGCTTGCGGCCGGCCTTGCCCCAGTTGATGTTCGACTGCTCGGCGTTGCCGACCTCGCCGATGGTCGCGCGGCAGCGCGCATCGACGTTGCGGATCTCGCCCGAGGGCAGACGCAGCTGGGCGTAGGGGCCGTCCTTCGCCACGAGGCGAACCGACACACCCGCCGAGCGAGCCAGCTTCGCGCCGCCGCCGGGGCGGAGCTCGATCGCGTGGATCACGGTACCGGTGGGGATGTTGCGCAGCGGCAGGTTGTTGCCCGGCTTGATGTCGGCGCCGGCACCCGACTCCACGACGTCACCCTGCGACAGCTTGTTCGGGGCGAGGATGTAGCGCTTCTCGCCGTCGACGTAGTGCAGCAGCGCGATGCGCGCGGTGCGGTTGGGGTCGTACTCGATGTGGGCGACCTTGGCGTCGATGCCGTCCTTGTCGTTGCGACGGAAGTCGATGACGCGGTACTGACGCTTGTGTCCACCACCGATGTGACGGGTGGTGATGCGACCCTGGTTGTTGCGACCGCCGGTCTTGGACAGCGGGCGCAGGAGCGACTTCTCAGGCGTCGATCGGGTGATCTCGGCGAAGTCGGCCACCGACGAGCCGCGGCGACCCGGGGTCGTGGGCTTGTACTTGCGAATAGCCATATCTCTAGTCCTCTATCCCGACCGTCAGCCGACTGCCGTGAAGATGTCGATGGTGCCCGACTTCAGGGTCACGATGGCGCGCTTGGTGTCCTTGCGCTTGCCCGTGCCGAAGCGGGTGCGGCGGGCCTTGCCGACCCGGTTGATCGTGTTGACCGCTGCGACCTTGACGCCGAAGATCTTCTCGATGGCGAGCTTGATCTCGGTCTTGGAGGCGCGGGGATCCACGAGGAACGTGTACTTGCCCTCGTCGATGAGCCCGTAGCTCTTCTCCGAAACGACCGGCTTCAGGATGATGTCGCGCGGGTCCTTGTTCACGGCGGTCATGCCGAGACCTCCTCGGTGGCCGACTTGGACGACACGAACGCGTCGTAAGCGGCCTTGGTGAAGACGATGTCGTCGGAGACGAGCACGTCGTAGGCGTTCAGCTGGTCGAAGGTCAGCACGTGCACGTACGCGAGGTTGCGCAGGCTCAGGATGCTGAGCTCGTCGTCGCGGTCGATGACGACCAGGACGTTCTTGGTCGCGCCGAGCGTGGCCAGGACGGCAGCAGCCGCCTTGGTCGCCGGGGCGCCGTCGATGCCGAACGACTCCACCACGTGGAGACGCTCGCCACGAGCGCGGTCGCTCAGCGAGCCCAGAAGGGCCGCGGCGATCATCTTCTTGGGGGTCCGCTGCGCGTAGTCGCGCGGCTTCGGACCGTGGACGATGCCACCGCCGGTCATGTGCGGCGCACGGATCGAGCCCTGACGGGCGTTACCCGTGCCCTTCTGCTTGAAGGGCTTGCGGCCGGCGCCCGAGACCTCACCGCGACGCTTGGTCGAGTGGGTGCCCTGGCGAGCCGCCGCGCGCTGCGCGACGACGACCTGGTGGATCAGCGGGATGTTCGTCTTGACGTCGAAGAGCGCGGCGGGCAGCTCGACAGAGCCGGCCTTCTTGCCGTCGGCCTTCAGGACGTCGAGCGCGAGAGTCGAGTCAGCCATCGGATCAGGCACCCTTCACTGCGTTGCGGACGTAGACGATGCGGCCGCGCGCGCCGGGGACGGCGCCCTTGACGAGCAGCAGACCCTTCTCGGCGTCGACGGCGTGCACCGTGAGGTTGAGGACGGTCACGCGCTCGCCACCCATACGGCCGGCCATGCGCATGCCCTTGAAGACGCGGCTCGGGGTCGACGACGCGCCGATCGAGCCGGGCTTGCGGTGGTTGCGGTGCGCACCGTGCGAGGCGGAAACACCCTTGAAGTTGTGGCGCTTCATGACACCCGCGGTGCCCTTGCCCTTGCTGGTGCCGACGACGTCGACCCGCTGGCCGGCCTCGAACGTGCCGTCCACCGTGAGCTCCTGACCGAGTGAGTAGTCAGCAGCGTCCGCGGTGCGGATCTCGGTGAGGTGGCGACGCGGGGTCACACCGGCGGCCTCGAAGTGAGCCGACTGCGGCTTGTTGACCTTGCGGGGGTCGATCTGGCCGTAGGCGATCTGCACGGCCTTGTAGCCGTCCTTCTCGGGCGTGCGAACCTGGGTGACCACGTTCGGAGCGACCTCGATGACGGTGACGGGGACGAGCTTTCCGCTTTCGTCCCAGACCTGGGTCATGCCGAGCTTGGTGCCCAGCAGGCCCTTGGAAATCTTGGAGTTGATGTCAGCCATGTCGAACCTCAGAGCTTGATCTCGATGTTGACGTCGGCCGGCAGGTCAAGGCGCATCAGCGAGTCGACGGCCTTGGGCGTCGGATCGATGATGTCGATCAGACGCTTGTGGGTGCGCATCTCGAAGTGCTCGCGGCTGTCCTTGTACTTGTGGGGCGACCGGATGACGCACACGACGTTCTTCTCGGTCGGAAGGGGCACGGGGCCCACGACGGTCGCGCCTGCACGGGTCACGGTGTCGACGATCTTCCGCGCCGACGAATCGAGGCCGGCGTGGTCGTACGACTTCAGGCGAATGCGGATCTTCTGTCCCGCCATTGTCTGCTCACTCTCTTTCTCGCGTCTTACCTCCCGGGTTCCCCGGGGGCATCGGACGCACGATGACGCTGTTGCGCCATGGCACTTCCACCAGCCGAAGCTGGTGCTGCTGCACCGCTGTTCTGCTGTCAAACCGGAGGGCTCCCCCGGCTCCGGCCGCCCGCTCCGCACGCGCACGTGCGGACCTGTCTCCAGGTGGGTTGTCGGATGTTTCGTTCTGCTGCCCGCGGCCTAGGACCCTGCGCGTATCGCGCCGCCTATGCACTGCCCTGGCAGTGATCCTGAGCACGCCGAAAGGCGCGTCGGAATGTGGAACTGGTCTAGTCTACGTGCCGGTCGGGCGTGTCGCAAACCCGGGCGTGTCGCGCGCGGAGGTATACGGCGGGTTCACAGCAGAACGGCCCCGGTCTTCGCGTCCGGAGCCGTTCTGCGGGCCGTGTCTACTCGTTTCCGATGGCCTTGTCGATGTTGTCGCGCACGCCGTCCACGTGTGTGTCGACGGAGTCCGGCGCGATCTTCTTCACGAACTCCGCAGCGGCGTCGAGCGCCTTGTCGCTGACATCCTCGGCCTGATCCGACTTCAGCGTCTGCTCGATCTGATCCTTGTTCTTCTCGAGGAAGTCCTTGCCCTGATTGACGAGGTCGTCGATCCCCATGTGATCCCCTTCCGATCCGCGGGTGCGTGCGCACCGCGCTTCATTCTGGCGTGGCGGGCGGTTCGCACGGAAGAGCAGAGCGGATGCCGGCGCGCGCCGTCGCGGCATCCGGTCCACCCCTGGGAATACGACCGGATCGGTGGCACAATGGCAGACGTCGCTCGGGCCTCCGCTACTGGGGATGCGGACCGCGGGTTCACCCGCCTCGCCGCGAGCGGCCGAGAGGGGAATTGTGGCGTCGAATGTCATCGGCGCGGCGAGGATGCCGCCCGATCCGGAGCCCGACCGGTACGGCCTGGGGCAGCTGCGCGCTCTCACCACCGCCACCGCGGCGACATCGGCCGCCGACTGGCGCGCGCGCTACTCGCTGCGGCTGTGGGTGAGCGATCTGATCGTGCTGCTGGCCGTGGTCTTCGGCACGCACATCGCGTGGTTCGGCCTGGGCAATGCGCAGGTCTCCATCCGCGAGGACTCGCGCCTGAGCGCGGTGTCGTACTGGATCTTCTCGCTGGGACTCGTGGCGCTGTGGATGTGGGCGCTGAGCCTGGCGGACTCGCGCAGCGACCGCGCCATCGGCACCGGGTCCAGCGAGTACGTGCGCATGATGTCGGCCAGCCTCCGGCTGTTCGGGATGATCGCCATCCTCGCCTTCCTCCTGCGCGTCGACGTCGCCCGCGGGTACCTGCTCATCAGCCTGCCGCTCGGCGTCGCGATGCTGCTGCTGGAACGCTGGCTGTGGCGGCAGTGGCTCGTCCGCCGCCGCGCGCGCGGCGAGTTCAGCGCGCGCGTCGTGCTCGTGGGCTCGGAGCGGTCGATCGCCCAGATCGGCGCCGCCCTGTCGCGCGCGCCCAGCGCCGGCTACCACGTCGTGGGCGCGTGCGTCCCCGGCGGGCGCGCCGGGGACGAGATCGACGGCACCGGCATCCCGGTTCTGGGCGACGTCGCGTACGTCTCCCGGGCGATGGCCGCGGCATCCGCCGACACCGTCGCGGTGACCAGTACGGACGAGCTGCCGCCGTCGAGCGTCAAGCGCATCGCGTGGGAGCTCGAAGCCGGGCGCCAGCACCTCGTGCTCGCGCCGAGCATCGTCGACGTGGTGGGCCCGCGCATCCAGACACGACCCGTCGCCGGTCTCCCGCTCATCCACGTGGAGACACCGCGCTACAGCAAGGGACAGCGCATCGCCAAGCGCACGATGGACATCGTCCTGGCCGGGATCGGGGTCATCGTGCTGGCGCCCCTGATGGCGGTCATCGCCGTGATCATCCGCACCCGCACCGGCGGCCCCGCGCTGTTCCCGCAGACTCGCGTCGGGCTCGACGGCGAGGAGTTCCGGATGCTGAAGTTCCGCACGATGGTGTGCGACGCCGAAGAGCGGCTCACCGGGCTCGAGCTGCGTCAGGATGCCGGCAACGAAGTCCTGTTCAAGATGCTCGACGATCCCCGGGTCACGACCATCGGGCGGTTCCTGCGGCGGTACAGCCTGGACGAGCTCCCGCAGCTGTTCAACGTGCTCGACGGGTCGATGTCCGTCGTCGGTCCGCGCCCGTCGCTCCCCCGCGAGGTGCGGCAGTACGCCGACCACGTGCACCGCCGCTTCATGGTTAAGCCGGGCATCACCGGACTCTGGCAGGTGAGCGGGCGCTCGAGCCTGTCGTGGGACGAGACCGTGCGCCTGGACCTGTCGTACGTGGAGAACTGGTCGCTCATCGGCGACGTGGTGATCCTGTTCAAGACCGCGCGTGCCGCGCTGGCTCCCGGCCTCACCGCAGCCTGAACCACGCCGCCGGCGGCCGCTCGAGCAGGCGGCGATCCTCGCGTGCGGAGGTCGGCACGCAGAAACGGCCCGGACGATGTCCGGGCCGTTTCCTCTTACGGACATCGCGACCCGGCCGGGGGGCAGGCCGGGCCGCGACGATCAAGGGGCTCAGGCGAAGGCGTGGACGCCGGCGTGAACCTCGACCCACGACCGGATCTTCGACGTGAACACCGAGGTGTCGAAGTCGGTCGCCCGGGCGATGCAGTCCTCAGGGCGTGCCTCGACGGCACGGCTGACCGCATCGGCGAGCTCGTCGGGGTGCCACGTGTACACGTGCGCCCCCGTGCGGCCGTCGATGACGGACTCGGATGCCCCGCCGACCGCATTGGCGACGACGGGCGTGCCCGAGGCCATGGCCTCGACCGGCACGATGCCGAAGTCCTCGACCGGTGCGAACACCAGGGCGGACGCGCGACGGTACAGGGCCCGCAGCAGCGCGAACGACGGGTGGCGCAGCAGCGTCACCGAGATGCCCGACTCTGCGGCATAGGCGCGCAGCCGGCGCTCTTCGGGTCCGGCCCCGGCCAGCACCACCGGCATCCCCGAGGCGGCCCCGGCGTCGATGACGGCTTCGAGTCGCTTGTAGGGCACGAAGCGCGAGACGCCGAGGAGGAACTCGGTAGGCAGCGCCTTCAGGATGCGCTGCTCGGCGACCGTGTGGACGAGCGCCGCCGTCGAGAAGTCGGCCACCCGCACCGGCGGGTGGATGACCTCGGCCTCGCGGCCCCACTTGTCGGCGATGCGCTCGGCGATGTAGTGGCTGTTGGCGGCGATCGCCGTGGCCTCCGCGGCGCGCGAGCGGTCGAGCATCTTGAGCACACCCGAGACCGCCCGGGCCACGGCGTTGTCGCCGCGCTTGTCGAGCTCGGGCACCCACACGTAGCGCGCGGGAGTGTGCGCGTAGACGAGCTTGGGCGCTGTGGCCGCCTTGCCGGCGAACTTGGCGTGGTGCGCGAAGACGTGACTGCTCGCGAGCACCCAGTCCGCGTCGCTCTCAGGCAGATTCCGCCAGACCGCCGGCATCAGCGGCAGCGCCATCGCCTTGCTGTGCCGCAGCGGCGTGCGCGCCAGTGAGCTCTCGGTGACGCCGGTGAAGCGTCCTGCGCTGTCATTCCACAGGCAGAAGCGATCGGCGTCCGGGAACGTGTCGACGAGAGTCTCGAAGACGTTCTCGGATCCACCGCTGGCTTCGAGCCACTCGTGGACGATCATCCCGCTCATGCGTGCACCTCGTCTCGGTGCGCGCATGGCGGATTTTGTGGTGCACAAATAACGGACATCGGCCCCCCAGAGGCAGTTGTTCCCAGTTGCCTGCCACGAGGGACCATCGGGTCGGTCCGCTCGCGCCCAGTGCAGGCGACTTCATCCTAGCCATGCGGGGCCACCGCTGCCTAGAGCGAATCCGGCATTGCGGGTGCCGGATTCCGTGGTGTAGTGAGATCCCCCGCTTCCGGGTGATCAGCCGGTGAAGGTGCCCACGACGTCGGCGCAGGAATCGGCGATCGACACCGGCGTGTCGGTGACGGTGGGCGTGTGCCGCACCGAGACCGCGCCGAGGTCCTGCTCGGGGAGTCGGCTCGTGTACGAGACCGTGCGGGTCTGCCCGCGGTCCACCAGCACGGTCACGCTCTCGGCCTGGCGACCGCCTTCGATGCCGGTTCGCGCGAGCGCGTCCACCGCACCGCCCGGGACCTCGACACGATCGACCGTCGCTCCGGGAGGGGCCACGTACAGCACGTCGAGCATCATCGTGGTCTTCGATCCCCCGTACGTCGGCGATCGGCGGGCCAGCATGTGGAAGGTCAGGTCGTCCCGGTCGAGGGTGTTGGTGACCGACACCGTGGTGGTGACCGTGCGCGCCTCGACGTCGCACCGCACATCCACCTCCGAGCGGAGGTAGTACTCGAGCTTGCCGACCGCGGAGTCGTTCAGGAAGATGCCGACCTCGGTGGTGCTCTCGTTGTCGGCGGCGAGCCGTCCGTCGATGCCCAGCTCGGCGGCGACCGCCTCTTCCTCTTCGCGGGGGAACCACGCGTAGACGCGCTGCTCGTCGACCGACGTGCGCAGAGCCTCGATCATCTCGAGAGGGTCCCATCGCCCGCGCACGAGCTTGTCGAACACCGAGGCGGACGCCGCGGCGAAGAAGGCGTCGGCGGGGGCCTGGTCGCCGGGGAAGCGCAGGTAGGTCTCCTCGAGGAGCACCTGCACGACGTTGTCCGAGGTGATCTGGTAGCCGTCCACGTCCACGGGACCCGCGACCGCCAGCATGTGCGACAGCGCGACCGGGTCCAACGACAGCACGCCGTCGATCTCTCGGCCGGTCTCGGCCAGGATGCCCTGGAAGAGACGGGCTGACGTCGGGAAGCTCGGGGTCTTGGTGTAGTTCTGCGAATACCGCGCCCACTCGTCGTCGTAGAGCGCGGTGGTCTCGGCGGGCAGATCGACGAACTGCCGACCGGTGAGGTCCGGGGTGGCGAACGTCGTGCTGCTCGCCTGATCACTGAGGGCCACCCGGCCGGCGTCGACGCGGATCAGGACGGATGCGGCCGGGTTCCCGCCCGTGGCCCGGATCTCGGCGTTGTTCTGGAACATCACGAAGTACGTGCGCGGCTCGTCGTCGCCCAGGATCTGCAGCGCGGTCGGCAGCACCTCGGTCGCGGTGTGGACGAGGGGCGCCGTCTCGTCGATGACCTCGACGACCTGACCGACGGCGTCATCGACGATCGGCAGCAGCGCGTCGCGGTCGATGCGGTCGACGTGCTCCTGTGCGGAGGCGAACGCCGCATCGATCTCGGGCAGCACCCCCAGCGCCGTGCGGAAGGGATCGAGATTGAACCCGCCCCCCGCGAACCGGATCTTGTCGATGTCGACGGCGCCGAGCACTTCGAAGCTGGCCGGCAGCGCGTCGCGCACGAGGATGTGCGTGGCCGCGGTCGCCTCGCGCACGGCGCCGATGTTGGGCCCGACGCCGGGGATCCACGTGGCGATCTCCCACAGCGGGCCCTGCACGGTCTCGTCCGCGCGCGTCGTGTGCGCCAGAACGCTCGCCGCCGCGGCGTCGAACTGATCGGTGTCGCCCTCGCGCACGAGGGCGGGAACGCTGCTCAGCTCGGACTGTGCCGCCTCGAGGTCGTCCCGGACCTCCAGCGCCTGACCTGCCAGGGCCACCCCCGCGATCGCGAGGCCGGCCAGGACGGCGATGAGCACGGCCAGGATCCCGAGCCCCCATGGCCACCGACGGCGTCGCGGCCGCGCGGGGGCGTCATCGCGCGCCATGAGATCGTCGAGGGTGTCGGGCACGCTCGCATCCTACTGACGCGCACCCCGGATTCGCCGTGAATCGCACCGACCTGGCCTGGTCCCGCCTGCGGGTACGCGAAAGGGGGCCGGACCGAATGGTCCGACCCCCTCGAGATCGCGTCAGATCACTTCAGGATCTTCGTGACCGTGCCGGCGCCGACGGTGCGGCCACCCTCACGGATCGCGAAGCCGAGGCCCTCCTCCATGGCGATCGGCTGGATCAGCTCGACCGTCATGTCGGTGGTGTCGCCGGGCATGACCATCTCGGTGCCCTCGGGCAGCGAGATGACGCCGGTGACGTCGGTAGTGCGGAAGTAGAACTGCGGACGGTAGTTCGTGAAGAACGGGTTGTGGCGACCGCCCTCGTCCTTGGACAGGATGTACGCCGTGCCCTCGAAGTTGGTGTGCGGGGTGACCGAACCGGGCTTCACGACGACCTGGCCGCGCTCGACGTCGTCACGCTTGGTGCCGCGCAGGAGCAGACCACAGTTCTCGCCGGCCCAGGCCTCGTCGAGCTGCTTGTGGAACATCTCGATACCGGTGACGGTCGTCTTCTGCGTCGGGCGCAGACCCACGATCTCGACCTCGGAGTTGATGGCGAGGGTACCGCGCTCGGCGCGGCCGGTGACGACCGTGCCACGACCGGTGATCGTGAAGACGTCCTCGACGGGCATGAGGAACGGCTTGTCCTTGTCACGCACCGGGTCCGGGATGGACTCGTCGACGGCTTCCATGAGCTCGACGATCTTCTCGACCCACTCGGCGTCGCCCTCGAGAGCCTTCAGGCCCGAGACGCGCACGACGGGGGCGTTGTCACCGTCGAAGTCCTGCGACGACAGCAGCTCGCGGACCTCGAGCTCGACGAGCTCCAGGATCTCCTCGTCGTCGACCATGTCGGCCTTGTTCAGCGCGACGAGCAGGTAGGGGACGCCGACCTGCTTGGCGAGCAGAACGTGCTCACGGGTCTGAGCCATCGGGCCGTCGGTGGCGGCGACCACGAGGATCGCGCCGTCCATCTGGGCGGCACCGGTGATCATGTTCTTGATGTAGTCCGCGTGGCCCGGGGCGTCGACGTGCGCGTAGTGGCGCTTCGGCGTCTCGTACTCGACGTGGGAGATGTTGATCGTGATACCGCGCTGACGCTCTTCGGGAGCGGAGTCGATCGACGCGAAGTCACGCTGCACGTTGGTGGCCGACGGGTACTTGTCGGCGAGCACCTTCGAGATGGCAGCGGTGAGCGTGGTCTTGCCGTGGTCGACGTGACCGATCGTTCCGATGTTGACGTGCGGCTTGGTCCGCTCGAACTTGGCCTTGGCCACTGGGTCCTCCTCAGGACGTTCATGTAGAGGTGCCGGGCACTGGTTTGCGACCGGATCTCTACGGGGATGTCTCCACCTTAGTAGAGAGGTTTCTGATGGGTCTGTGTGAAGTTGTACTCCGGGATGCTTCGTCGTGGAAGCATCCCGGAGGAAGGGTTACTCGCCCTTGGTCTTCTGGACGATCTCGTCCATGACGTTGCGCGGAACCTCGGCGTAGCTGTCGAACTCCATGGAGTAGACGGCGCGGCCGGAGGTCTTGGAGCGCAGGTCGCCGATGTAGCCGAACATCTCGGACAGCGGCACGTTCGCACGGACCACCTTGACGCCGGCGGCGTCCTCCATCGACTGGATCTGACCGCGACGCGAGTTCAGGTCGCCGATGACGTCGCCCATGTACTCCTCGGGCGTGCGCACCTCGACGGCCATGATCGGCTCGAGGATGACGGGGTTCGCCTTGCGGATGGCCTCCTTGAAGCCCATCGACCCGGCGATCTTGAACGCCATCTCGGACGAGTCGACGTCGTGCGCGGCACCGTCGGTGAGGATCGCCTTCACGCCCACCATCGGGTAGCCGGCGAGCACGCCGACGTTCATCGCGTCCTGGAAGCCGGCATCCACCGAGGGGATGTACTCGCGCGGGATGCGCCCACCGGTGACCTTGTTCTCGAACTCGTACGTCTTCTCGGCCGTGACCTCGAGCGGCTCGATGCCGAACTGGATCTTCGCGAACTGGCCGGAGCCACCGGTCTGCTTCTTGTGCGTGTAGTCGTGACGCTCGACGGTCTTGCGAATCGTCTCGCGGTACGCGACCTGGGGCTTTCCGACGTTGGCCTCGACCTTGAACTCGCGCTTCATGCGGTCCACGAGGATGTCGAGGTGCAGCTCGCCCATGCCCTTGATGACCGTCTGGCCGGTCTCGGAGTTCTGCTCGACGCGGAACGTGGGGTCCTCTTCGGCGAGCTTCTGGATCGCCAGACCCAGCTTCTCCTGGTCGGCCTTGGTCTTGGGCTCGATCGCGACCTCGATGACCGGCTCGGGGAAGGTCATCGACTCGAGCACGACCTGGCTGTTCGAGTCCGAGAGGGTGTCACCGGTGGTGGTGTCCTTCAGACCGATCACGGCGTAGATGTGCCCCGCGGTGACCGAGTCGACCGGCATCTCCTTGTTGGCGTGCATCTGGAAGATCTTCCCGATGCGCTCCTTCTTGCCCTTGGTGGAGTTGACCACCTGGGCACCGGAGTCGAGGTGACCCGAGTAGACGCGGATGTAGGTGAGTCGACCGAAGAACGGGTGGGTCACGATCTTGAACGCGAGGGCCGCGAACGGCTCTTCACGATCGGCGTGACGCTCGATGATGTTCTCTTCGTTCTTCGGGTCGTGCGCCTCGATCGCCGGGACGTCCAGCGGCGAGGGCAGGTAGTCCACGACGGCGTCGAGCATCGGCTGCACACCGCGGTTCTTGAACGCCGAGCCGCACAGCACGGGGTAGACCTCGCTGGCGATCGTCATCTTGCGGATCGCGGCCTTGATCTCCTCGGGGGTGAGGCCCTCACCGCTGAAGTGCTTCTCGAGCAGCACCTCGTCGGACTCGGCGACGGTCTCGAGCAGCTTCTCGCGGTACTCGGCGGCCTTCTCGACGAGGTCGGCGGGGATCTCCTGGATCTCGTACTTCGCGCCCATCGTCACGTCGCCCTTGGCGTCGCCGGGCCACACGAGCGCCCGTTCGTAGACGAGGTCGACCACGCCGACGAAGTCGTTCTCGGCGCCGATCGGGATCTGCAGCACGAGGGGCTTGGCCTTCAGACGGTTCACGATCGTGTCGACGGTGAAGTAGAAGTCGGCGCCCAGCTTGTCCATCTTGTTGACGAAGCAGATGCGGGGGACGTCGTACTTGTCGGCCTGACGCCACACGGTCTCGGACTGGGGCTCCACGCCCTCCTTGCCGTCGAACACCGCGACGGCGCCGTCGAGGACGCGCAGCGAACGCTCGACCTCGACCGTGAAGTCGACGTGGCCGGGCGTGTCGATGATGTTGATCTGGTTCTTCTCCCAGAAGCACGTCACCGCAGCAGAGGTGATCGTGATGCCACGCTCCTGCTCCTGCTCCATCCAGTCGGTGGTGGCAGCGCCGTCGTGCGTCTCGCCGATCTTGTGGTTGACGCCCGTGTAGAACAGGATGCGCTCGGTCGTCGTCGTCTTGCCGGCATCGATGTGCGCCATGATGCCGATGTTGCGGACCTTGTTGAGGTCGGTGAGCACTTCTTGTGCCACGGGGTGTCCTTACGTCTGGATCGGTACAGGGGGCGTTTCGTCTCGGCTTCGCCGCTCGCTCGACGACCGGGTTCTCCGGTCGTCGAGCGAGCGAAGCGAGACGAAACGGTTTACCAGCGGTAGTGCGCGAAAGCGCGGTTCGACTCGGCCATCTTGTGGGTGTCTTCGCGGCGCTTGACCGCGGCACCCAGGCCGTTCGAGGCGTCGAGGATCTCGTTCTGCAGACGCTCGGTCATCGTCTTCTCACGACGACCCTTCGCGTAGCTGACGAGCCAGCGCAGCGCGAGCGTGTTCGCGCGGTGCGGCTTGACCTCGACCGGAACCTGGTAGGTCGAGCCGCCGACGCGGCGGCTCTTGACCTCGAGGGTGGGGCGGACGTTGTCGAGCGCCTTCTTGAGCGTCGCGACGGCGTCCTGGCCGTTCTTGGACTCGACGCCGCGGAGGGCGTCGTACACGATCGACTCGGCGAGCGACTTCTTGCCGTCGACGAGGATCTTGTTCACGAGCTGGGTGACGATGGGGGCACCGTACACCGGGTCGTTGACGACGGGGCGCTTCGGGGCGGGACCCTTACGAGGCATCTAACTCAACCCTTCTTCGCGCCGTAGCGGCTACGGGCCTGCTTGCGGTTCTTGACGGCCTGGGTGTCCAGGGCGCCGCGGACGATCTTGTAGCGGACACCGGGGAGGTCCTTCACACGGCCGCCGCGCACGAGCACCAGCGAGTGCTCCTGCAGGTTGTGGCCCTCACCGGGGATGTACGCGGTGACCTCGGTGCCGTTGCGCAGCTTCACACGTGCGACCTTGCGCATCGCCGAGTTCGGCTTCTTGGGCGTGGTCGTGTACACGCGGGTGCACACGCCCGCCTGCTGCGGGTTCGCCTTCAGAGCGGGCGCCTTGGTCTTGGAGACCTTCGGCGAACGCCCCTTGCGAACCAACTGCTGAATGGTTGGCACGTTCTCTCCTCTTTCGTGCTGCACGGTGACAGCGTCGTGGTTTCACCACAGATCCACCGGCGCGGCAGAAACCTGCTGCGGATTGGTTGGTGGATATGCCGTGGGGGCGGCCTGTTCGCAGACCGATCCCTGAGATGCGGCATCCGCTGCCCTTCTCGGTGCCGAGGCACGTCGGAGGGCGCGCGCGAACGCACACCCGATCAATGATACGCGGGATCCGGAGGAGCGGTCAAACGAACCCCGATGCGGGGGATGCCGCCGCTCACGCCCGCCGGCGACGGAGGACGTACGCGGAAGCCAGGACCGCGCCCGCGCTCAGCAGCGCGAACACCGTGAAGACGATGGCGCCGACGAGGGCGGTGGTCTCGCCCTCCCCCGTGCCGCGGCCGGAGGCGGACAGCGGTGCGTCCGGACCGACGGTGAAGACGGTGACCCATGAGCTGATCGCGCCCCAGCCGAGGAACACCAGGAGGAGGAGCCCGACGACGAGCAGGCCGACGCGGAGGATCACGAGGCCGCCTCGGCGTGGACGGGCGTGCGGCCCCGCAGCCGGATCGAGCGGAAGAGCGCCTCGACGACAGGCTCGAGCTCTTCGACCACGGCGGTGTGCTCTTCGATGAGCTCGATGACGAAGACGTACCCGTCCGCCAGACCGAGGCAGCGCAGCACCGTGAGGGAGCGATCCGGGATCTCGGTGAGCACCACGGCGCGCATCGCGACGTCGAACCCGGTGTCCTCGAGCACCGTGACGGTCTGCACGAAACCGCCGACCCCGGCCCGGGCCAGCTGCGCGAGCTCCTCGGCGGTGGTCGCCTCGGTGGAGGTGACGTAGAGGTGCACGAGGCGCTCGGGGCCGCCCTGCTCGGGGAGGTGCCAGAAGCGTTCGAGGGCGCCGGGGAGCGGTGGGTCGACCTCCGACATCGCCTGCGCGGCGTCGCGGAGTCGCGCACGCACGTCGTCGGGCGCGTCGATGCCCGTGGTGAGCGCGGTGCTCACGTCCTGCGACCACGAAGCGACGTCCTCGTAGCCGTTCCAGGGGAAGGCCAGCGGGACGGGGATCCAGACGGAGTGATCGAGCTCGATCGTGTATTCGAGGGTCATCGCCAGCGGAAGGTCTCCATGATCGTGTCGACGCGTTCGGTCAGCGCGTCGACCATGTCTTCGGACGAGTCGTCCAGGTAGGGCGTGGCGGCGAGGAAGACGAGCCCGCGCCGCTCACCGGCACCCGGGAGCGGGAAGCCGTAGCCGATCTGACGACTGCGGATCTCGGCGATCTCACCTTCGCCGCGGGTCTCCTCCACCCACCGCAGCACGGTGCCGATGGGGGTGTCGAAGGTCTCGATCGGAGCGGACGTGACAGCGCGCAGCGACTGGGCGAAGTCGGTGCCGGCGGGCGCCGCGTGCTGGCGGACGGCGATGCTCGCGGTCGGCAGCACCTCGTCGCCCTCGCCCGGCAGATAGATCGCGGTGATCCGCGCACTGCGCAGCTTGCGCCACTGCACTTCGACGAGGGTCCGCGCCTCGGCATCGAGGTCGGGGCGCGACAGCTCGCGCATGCGCCGGCTGATCTGGGCGATGAGCGCCCGCTTGCCCTCGTCGTCGACGAGATAGCGCGACCACCCGGGCGGCATCATGATGTGGAAGCCGGTCGGCGCCGGGGCCGTGGCGACGTCGTCGGTCATGCTTCGCCCTTCGGGGATTCGTGGCGGGCGGCCGTGGCACGGGCCCCCGCGATGACGGATGCCGCGACGATCACTGCGAGCGAGATCGCCGTCACTGCGAGGACGTACCCGTACGGCGGGGCGTCGTCTGCGCCGAGGTGGGCGAGGATGAAGAAGCCCGGAGCCATCGCGGCGGCGACCGTGGGGCCGATCGCGCCGGTGAGCGCGGGGGCCTCCTCGGGCCGCGCGGTCAGCGCCCACGTCAGTCCGGCACCGAGGCCGATGACCGCGGGGACGAGCAGCAGCCACACCGGCACCGGGAACACCGGGAACGGCACGACCTGGTCCCACGCGGGAGACCCCGCGGCCGTCACCTGAGCGCCCGAGAGCAGCAGCGACGCCACGAGGAAGACCACGAGGATCGCGGCCGGCACCCACTGGCAGACCACGTAGACCACTCCCGCGACGCGGAGTGCGGGGGCGGTCGCCGTCGTGGTCACCGTCCCCACGGTACCTGTATGTCCTCCAGCACGGGGATGTCGGGCTGCAGTCCGGCGACGCCGAGCGCGTCGTTCGCGGTGAACGACGTCCACAGTCCGACGTTGAGGATCTGCTCGCCACGGCCGGGCAGCGTGCCCGTCGTGCGCACGATGAAGTCGCGCACCGCGGGGTTCGAGCCCCACTGCGACGACCGCATCGTGTTGAGGAAGTTCTGGACCTGCACCGCTTCGGAGCCGCCCATCGCCAGCGACCGGAACGGGTTGACGAACATGCCGGGCCGCGGCAGCGCGAGCCACGAGCGCACCGGGGCGACGAGCGAGCGCAGCGGCGACACCCAGGTCGTCGGCCGGCGCAGTGCGACCTGCGGCAGTCCCGCCCGGATCGCGCCGGTGACCGTGCCGCGGCCGGAGCGGATGATCGTGGAGAGCACGGGCGCACCCTTGGAGAGGATCTTGCCGATGCCGAAGGGCAGCAGTCCCACCAGGCTCCACGCGAGGTCGCTGAGGGTGGCCCGGCCGAAGGCGAACTTCAACGCCGTCAGCGCCACGGTCAAGAGGGTCAGCCCCAGCAGGACCATGCCCAGCAGACCCACGAGCGGCGCGCCGATGATCAGCGCGATGACGCTGAGCACGATCATCACGATGGCGATGACGTTGAGCGCCGAGTCGACGAACTCCCAGAAGCCGTCGTTGTTCTTGGCGCTCTCCATCGCCTTCTGGATGTCTTCGACGGCGTCGTCGTAGGCGTTCGACCACTTCTCGAACACCTGGTCGAAGGCCGTCCACAGTTCGTCGCGCTTCGTCTCCGCGCTGTCCAGCGCGCCGTTCGCATCGGCGACGGCGTCGCGGGCGGCGTTCAGCTCGGTCTGCGTGGGATCGTCCTCCCACACCCAGACGCGCTCGAGCGAGTCCTGAGCGCTCTTCGCGTCGGCCTTCGCCTCGATCGCGGACTGGTAGGCCAGCTCGGCCGCCTCGACGTCGGCCATGTTGTTCCGCAGCCAGGTCTTCGCGGTGTCGAGCGCGTTGCCGTACTTGCGAAGCGCGCGACCGGTCTCGTCGTAGCGCACCGCCGCCTTCTTGAGGTCGTCGACGCTCTCGGCTGCCATCTCGGCGAGCTTGTCGGTGCCCTTGCTCTTGTGCACCGAGGAGTCGCCGATCGCGGCGAGCTCGGTCGCCGTGCTCTCCATGACGTTCGAGAGCTTGACCCACTTGTCGCCGCGCTCCCAGATCTTCTCGGCGTTGCCCTCGAGCTGGCGAAGCTCGTGGCCGCCCACCGGCGAGCGCATCAGGCGACCCTGTTCACGTTGGTGGTGGTCTGCTCGGTCGCGCCTTCGAGGTCGCCGGCGGTGGTGGTGTCCCACTCGTTCCAGCCGTCGATGATGCTCTTGAGCTGCTTGTTGATGTTCTCGAGGTTCTCGGTCAGGGTGTCGCGCTTGCCGTTCCACGCCGACTCGAAATCGGAGGCCTTGTCGCGCAGCGCGCTGCGGTCATCGGGGCGGCCGATGGCCTCCTCGAGATCGTTGTTGATGTCGGACGCGTCCTTGAACTCCGCCACAGCCGCGGCGACCCCCGCCTGCGCTTCGCGCAGCCGCTCGAGGTCGAGCATGATGTCGGCCATCTTTCCCCCTGATCGTTCTCGAGAACCGGGACGCGGACGCCGGCTTCCACGCCGGCGTCCGCGTCATGCCGTCAGCTGCCGGCGAGCGCCTGGTCGGTGTCCTTGATCGCCTGCATCATCTTGCGCAGCGACTCACCCATGTCCGAGATGCCCTCGATGGCCTTCTCCAGGCCCGTGGTCAGCTCGTTGTAGCCCTCGCCGAACTTGCCCGACGCGTGCTGCGTCTTGAAGTCGTCGCCCAGCAGGCGGTCCACGTCGCTCTTGAGGCGGCGCAGCGTGTCACCGATCTCCTCACGACCCGAGTCCAGCTTGCCGGCCATGGCCTCCATCTCGCCATACGAAGCCTTGAAATCAGCCATCAGAATCCCCTCCGAAAATCGCCGGTCCATCCGACTGCCCCCACGCTAACCGACCCCCGGTCGCGGTGCCCATGGGGAGGATTCCCCATCCATCACCCGCGGTATCCGCAGCCGGGGTCGACCGAGCCGGCGGTGAGGTCAGCTCCCCGCCGGGACAAGGGGCAGCTGCACCGTCACGATCTGCCCGTTCTCGACGAACAGACCGCGGCCGGCGGGGAACTCGTGGCGCTGCACCTTCGGGAACGGCAGCTTGAACAGCGACTCGCCGTCGTACGACTCCGGCCGCAGCGCCACCCCGTGCCGGCCCGCCTTGAGCTCGCCGATGAGACCGAACCCGCTGGAGAGCTGGGCGACGTCGCCGTCGGCGACGAGGAAGTGATCGCTGCGGTTGACGGCCTGGAAGAGCTCCTTCAACGGCCGCTCGGCGTCGGTGTCGCTGAACTCGGTGATGTTCTCGACGACGACGACGATGCGAGAGGCGGCCGGCTCCTGGGCCACCATCTCCTTGAGCTCCTTCGCCAGGGCGCGCACCTCCTCGATCTGAGACTCCGCGCGCTCCCACGACCGGTGATCCTTCAGCGCCGCGCGCCGCCCGCCGATGTGGAACAAGCGCACCGCGGGGTCGAAGCGCTCGAGAGCGGCCACGATCCCGCGCAGGGCCGTGGTCTTGCCGCTCTGCGGCGGCCCTGCCACGACGAAGGTCCCGATGGGCTCGAACCCCTTGGGCCCGAGGGTGTCGTCGCCGATGCCGAGGACCGGGAACTCCCCCACCCGCGCCGGCAGCCGCGACGCGTCGAGCTCGGTCGGCAGCGCACCGACGTCGCCGGCCTCGACGGCGCCATCCGACCTCAGACGCGCGGCGAAGGCCTCGGCCGCGGCGTTCTGCTCGGCGACGTTGGTGGTGCCGCCGATGACGGCGACCTGCGTCTCAAGCCCGTCGACGATGGCGCGGCCGGGAGCGCTGCGCTCATCGAGCACGTCCTTGGGCACGCCGAGGATCGAATACGCGCCTTCGTCGCTCATCCGCAGGACGATGCGCTTGGTGACGTTGGCGCTGACCGCGGTGGGCACGGCGCCGTAGCGGTCCGCGGTCGCGACGACGTGCACACCGAGCGGACGTCCTTCGCCCAGCATCCGCATGAAGATCGCGTAGAACGGCGCGCGGCTCGAGGTGGTCTCCCAGTCCTGCTTGAAGACGCCGAAGCCGTCGATGAGCACGAGGATGCGCGGCTCTGCGGTGTCGCCGCTGATCTGGCGGTACTCGGTGAGCGTCGCGGCGTTGACGGCCGAGAACCGCTTGGCGCGGTCGTCGAGGACGCCCCGCAGGGTGCGCAGCAGCCGCTGCACGCGCTCGGCGTCGTCCCCCGAGACGATCGAGCCCACGTGCGGCATGATCTCGAGCGAGCGCAGCGAACCGGTGCCGAAGTCGATGCCGTACACCTCGACCCGACCGGCGTCGGGGCGCGCTCCGGCGCCGATGGCGATCGTGCGCAGCGCGGCGCTCTTCCCGGCGCCGCTCGTGCCGTAGACCAGCATGTGGCCGTCGGTGTCGGGAGTGAAGTACACCGCCTCCTGACGCTGACGCTGCGGGATGTCGGCGAGGCCGATCGGGATGCGGCCGTCGCCTTCGAGCGGGAGGTCGCGCAGGTCGATGGTGGTGGCGAGGTCGTCGAGCCAGGGCCTGCGCGGAGCGGGGATGGCGGCTTCCTGCGAGGCGCGGACGAGGTTGGCGACCAGGCGCTTCTGGTCGTTCGGTCCCAGGTCCTCGTCGTGCGTGTCGGATTCGCGGTCGCCCTCCTGCTCCCACAGCGTCACGGATCCGAAGCGCAGCTCGGCCACGCGCACCTGGGCACGGTCGGGCTCGTCGGTGGTCCAGCCGCCGGCGTAGCCGGACTGGAAGGGCACCAGGCGTCCCGGACCGGTCTTGGCGATGCCGCGTCCCGGGATCGACGGGTCGAAGGTCGAGGCGACGACGTCGCCGACCACGTCGTTCGAGTCGGCTGCGTCGGCCATGCGCAGCGCCACGCGCAGGTTGGTGTTGGCGCGCAGGTTGTCCTTGATGACGCCGGCCGGTCGCTGCGTGGCCATGATCAGGTGGATGCCGAGCGAGCGGCCTCGCTGGGCGATGTCGACCACGCCGTCGACGAACTCGGGCACCTCGGTGGCGAGGGCGGCGAACTCGTCGATGACGAGGACCAGCGCGGGCGGGGTCTCGGGGTCCTGGCGCTTCTCGAGCTCGAGGAGATCCTTGGCCTTCTTGCGATTGAACAGATGCTCGCGATGATGGAGCTCGGCGCGGAGGCTCGTGAGCGCCCGGCGCACCAGGTGCGGGCTGAGGTCGGTGACCAGGCCCACGCAGTGGGGCAGGTCGACGCAGTCGGCGAACGCCGAGCCGCCCTTGTAGTCGACGAACAGGAAGGTCACCCGGTCGGGGCTGTATTCGGCGGCCATCCCCAGCACCCACGCCTGCAGGAACTCCGACTTGCCCGATCCCGTGGTGCCGCCCACGAGGGCGTGCGGGCCCTGGGTGCGCAGATCCAGCGACATCGCGTCGGGACTGCCCTGTCCGATGTAGGCCTTCAGCGTGCCGGCGCGTTTCAGGCGCGGACGCGGACCGCGCGCGCGGTCGACGATGGAGTTGTTCTGGCGCCAGCGCTCGATCGCCGCCTGCGGCTCGGTGGCCATGTCGGTTCCGATGAGACGCAGCAGTGAGACGCTGGCGGGGAGGTCGGAGGAGTCCGCGGCGACCGAGCTGGAATCCACGACCGGGGCCAGCCGCTTGGCGAAGATCTCGGCGTACTCGCGCGAGACTCCCTCCACAGCCACGTCCTGTGCGCGCTCGCCCGCGCGCACCCAGCCGACGACGGCCTCGTCGAGGCCGCCCGAGACGTCGATGAAGGTGCGGCACGCGGCCGGAAGGGACTCCACCGTGGGCGCGACGAAGATCGTGTAGACCCCGGCATCCGGGCCCCGTTCGATCACCTGGGTCAGGCGCGGCCGGTCCACCGGCGCGTCATGGGTGACGAACAGCACGAGCGAGACGTCCCCGACGCCGCCCGAGCCGCGATCGGCCTGCTCGCCGACGTACTTGCCGAGCGACATCGACGCGTCCTTCTCGCCGACCGGCCCGCGGCGGGTCGCCGACCCGGAGAGCCGCTCGAGGATGGCCTCCTCGAGGCCGTTGAGCAGGGCGGTTCCGGCGGACTGGCTGTCGGCGAGCGCCATCTCGGCGAAGGGCGATCGAGGGCTGGTGGTGTGCGGCAGCCACTTCATCCACTCCATGTCGCGCGTCCAGCCCGGATCGACGATGGCCGCCGTGACGACCTCGTTCGGGGCGTGGAGTCCGAACAGCTGCACCCCCAGCCCGCGGACCACGTCGGCCGCCAGCTCGCGCGGGCCCGCGATGCCGATGGCGCCCGCCGAGGGCAGCAGCTCGATGACGGGCACCCCTTCGACGTCCGCGAAGCGGTCCCGCACGCGGGCGACCTCTTTGGCGTACTGGGCGATCCCACGCTGATCGGTCGGCTCCTGGACGGTGTTGCGACTGCGGCCGACTCCCACACCCAGCCGCAGACCGAGGAAGTTCCAGTGCTCGGGCCGCCGCGTCCACAGCAGCGAGCCCAGTGATGTGGCGTTCTGGTAGACGGTGGCCGTCGCCGGGGCCTCGGCGCGCCGGCGATCCCGTTCGACCGTCTCTTCGTGGGCGAGGGTGTCCTCGAGCTCTTCGAGCTGCGTCTCGAACGTCTCGATCTCGAGCTGCAGCTTCTTGCCCTGCTGGGTGCGCTGGCCGATGAAGTTGCCGAGCATCATCAGCGGCGCCATGGCCACGATCAGCAGCGACGTGGGTCGCTGGGTGAGGGCGAACATGCCGAGCCCGAGCAGGACCGGCGCCATGATCATCGGCCACGGGAAGATGCGGGGGTCGGCTTCGGTGGGGATGATCGGATGCCGGAACTCGCGGCCCGTGTAGCGGTCCTCCACGCGGGGAGACCGGTTGAACATCAGAGCGCCGCCGCGCTCGAGCACGCGGCCGTCGGCGCCGCCCACGCGCGGCACGAGCTCGAACGACACGTCGGTGGCCCCGAGTGTGATCGTCTTGCCGGGGATGACGCGCACGCGCTGGACGAGTCCGCCGTCCACCACGAGGCCGTTCGCGGAGTTGAGGTCGATGAGCTCGATGCCCTCGTCCACTTCGACGCGGGCGTGGCGCTTGGACACCAGCGGGTCGTCGAGGATCACCTGGGCGGGCGCGACACGCCCGATGACGCTGGCGCCCGCCGGAAGCGGGACGGTGCGGCCGGCGTCCGGACCGCTGTGGATGCGCATGATCGCGGCCGTCGGGCCACCCGCACCGGCGGCGGGGACGGCGGGGACGATGGAGGCGTCGAACCCCGAGCCGATCGGCGCCTCGCCGACCAGCGACGTCGGGTCGAGCTGGACGGGGCGACCCGCGGGCGAGGCGACGAGGAGCGTGGGCACCTCGCTGGCGTTCACGCCACCGCCCGCCGCGAGCGCGTCGCCGTCCGACAGCGCGTGCGCGACGTCCTGCACGGTGGCGGTGGCGTCGGCGGTGATGAGCACGTCGACCGTGGTCCCCACGCCCCGCCGCAGTCCCAGCTTGAGCTTCACGAATCAGCACCTCTCGCAATCACCGCGAACGAGCGTCCGCCCACCTGCACGGTCCACCCCGGGAGGACCCGCACCGCCTCGTCGGACGGCACATCCGCCACCTCGCCCTCCGGAGAGCGCAGCTGTGTGCCGTTGCGCGAGGCCCGGTCGCGGACCCACACGCCGTCGAGGTCTTGCCCGAAGGCCGCGTGCGTCTTCGACATGAGACGCTCGGGATCCTCGAGGCGGATCAGCGCGTCGACGGCTTCACCCTGCGCCGGCTCGGGATCGCGGCCCACCAGCCCGAACGCGGGGACCCGGACGAGGGACCCGTCGTCGAAGCGGACGATCTGCTGCGCCCGACGGGGCACCCCGGCCGGGCCGGCGCCGGCGACGGCGACGACATCGGGCGCGGGGGCCGGTTCGGCGGGCAGGGCGGCGGCGGTGGCAGAGGCCGCAGCGGCGGCGGGGTCGACGGTGGCGACCGGAGCGTGGAATGCGGCGGTCGGAATCGTGGGTGCGGGCTCGGGCAGTGCCGTGGGCTCGGCCCCGGGGACGCCGTCGATGAGCTCCGGCGGCGGCGCCGACAGCGCCAGCTCCCACCGCGCTCCCGTTCCCCCGGGCCCGACGACGCCGGCGCGCGAGCGGTCGTCGGGGATCCGCAGCGCGTCCTCCACGCCGACTTCGACGCCGGTGGCCATGGGGGGCAGATGCTCGTTCAGGCCGTCCGTGCGGGGGCGGAGCGCCCGGCGCGCGTGCCGCAGCGCCTTGGCGTCGAAGGGGTCCAGGCCCGCGCGCGCATCGATGAGCCACAGCCTGCCGACGCGATCCAGGATGCTGCGCCCGCGCCGCTGCGGATCCCACAGGCTCGAGGCGAACAGAACCGCGGGACCGACGACGGGCACGATGCCGCTCAGCCACAGCACGAGGGCCCGCAGCACGACGCGACCGAAACCCGGTCGGCCGTAGTCGGTCGCACGGACCGAGCGCAGACGCAGCGCGGCCTTGCCCACGGTGACCCCACGACGGCCGTGCACGATCAACTGGATCAGTCCGAACAGTGCGGACGCCGCCGCACCGACGATGAGAAGGACGATCGACAGCACGACATCGGCCCGCGGGCCGTTCACCGTGAGCAGCACCGCACCCGCGACGGCCGGCGCCACCAGCATCCCCCACAGAGCCAGGTCGATCGAGAAGGCCAGGGCGCGGACTCCCGGTGTGGCCGGGACGATTCCCAGCGCCGCCGCGACGGCGGGGTCGGCGTCGTCGGCGTGTTCGTCGCCGAAGGTCGCGGATGAAGGCGCGGTGGCGGTATCGGTCATGGTCATTCCTCGAGGGCGCGTCACATCTGCAGCAGGGCGAGCACGGCGAGCGCGGCGAGCAGGACCCCCGCGCCCACGAGCACTCCGACGACCATATGACGTCGCACGCGAACGCGCCGGGCGCGCCGCGCCTCGTCGTGGTCGATCACCGGTCCCCCGGACGGGGCCTGCTGCGGTTCGGGGCGAGCGATGCGCACCGGGTCGGCGTGCCGCGGAGCGTACCGCTTCCGCAGTGCGCCCGCGTCGGGGAGCTCGGCCCGGCGCAGGCCTTCGGTGCGCTCTTCGGCGGCGGCAGGCGGCTTCCGACGCATCGGTGCCGGGACGGTGCTCGCGGACGCGCCGCGGCGGGCCGAGATCACGGTGTCGTCCGCGACGCCCCGGCGCACCGAGACCACCGTGTCGTCGGGCGCCGTGTCATCGGGCAGGGCGGCCGGCACCGCGGCCCGGCGGTGAGAGATCACGGTCTCGTCGTCCGGAGCGGCCCGGCGGCGAGAGACCACGGTCTCGTCGTCCGGAGCGGCCCGGCGGCGAGAGACCACGGTCTCGTCGTCCGGGGTCTCGTCCGCGGATGCGCCGGCACGCGACCGCGCCGAGCGGATCGTGTCGTCGTCGGGTTCGCTCATCGAGCCTGGTCGTCCGGGACCAGGCGCACCTCGGCGTCACCGACGAGGAGTCGCGCGGGCGCGGGGTGCGAAGTGCCGGGAGCGATCTCGGTCTCGGCACCGTCGCTGCTCATGAGCACCGTGCCGTTCGTGGAGTGCAGGTCCACGACGCGCCAGCCTTCACCGTCCTTCTCGAGGCGCAGGTGGGTCTTCGAGACGGTGCCGTCATCGATCTCGACCAACTGCGCCCCGGGGAAGGCCGAGGAGCGCGAGGGCCTGCGTCCCACCAGGACGACCTCCTCGGTGAGCGATACCGGCGTGCCCGTCGGCAGCACCAGCACCCAGGAGACGCGCCGGCGATGGGCGATCACGGTGTGGTCGATGTCTTCGGGGATCTCGGGCCGGCTGTGCTGTGCCGAGACGGCCGACAGCGCGGAGCGCGGGTTCCCCGAGGTGGGCGCCCCGGCCACGGCCGAGACCTCCCCCGACGCTTCGGGGAACCCGTCGGGTTCGGGCATCGGCGACCGGGACGGCGCCCACGGCTCCTCGGCGGGGCGGGGAGGCGCCGGGATACGGGTGACGGCGGGCGGGGCTGCGAAGACATCCTCCGCGGGCGCCGGTCGGGACGCGGACGCGCGGCCGGCGCCGGCTCCTCGTCGTGAGGGCGACCCGGGACGGCGGCGATCGGGCCCGGTGCGCCGCTGATCGCGCCGGTGACCTCGTCGTCGTCTTCGGGCACCCGCGTCGACCGGGGCATGGGGGCGATCGGAGGCGGAGCCAGCCGTTCGACGGGGACGCGGGCGTCCCGGGCGCGACGGGGGCAGGAGCTGCAGGAGACGCGGGCGCGGGCGGCGCGGGCCGGGCTGCCGACGCGGGCGTGGAAAACGAGGCGGTCGCAGGTGCGGGCGGGACGCCGGTGCGGGCCGACCTGCGGTTGCGGGCGACGACTCGTGAGGATCCGGATCGACGGGCGGCGTGCCGAACAGCGGTCCCGGCGTGCGCGGCGGCGCCGCGAGGGGCGGCTCCGCCGCGGTCGAGCGCGCACGCAGCGGACCGGACTCCGCTCCGAGCCAGCGTGCGGGGCCGAACCCGACGATCGTCGCCCAGACCGGCAGCACCAGGGCGGCGAGGACCGTCATGCCGACGCCGAGGCCGAACGCCGAGTTGATGCGATGGCACGCGACCACGAGGGCGATCCACAGCGCGAGTGCGCCGAGGAAGGGGATGAAGACCAGGAGCACCAGCCACCCCGACATGCCGCCGAGCTGCAGCAGCGTGTACACGTTGAGGAACGGCACCCACGCCTTGAACGACTCTTCGCCGCTCTTGCGGAAGACGGCGGCCAGGGCGAGCGCGACCCAGACGTAGACGACGACCGACAGCAGCGTCGAGGTGAGCGCGAGGGTGGTGACCATGGTGGTGTCTGCGGTGGTCATGGCGATGTGCGCGCGAGGCCGATGGCCCGGCGCTTCCCCCTCTCGGCAAGGCGCTTCGCGGTGCCCGAAGGCGCCAGCTGACGGATGAACGATCTCAACGATACGGTCATGGCGATCCGGCGCCAGAACCCCCGGCTGCGGGCGAGGGCGCGCCGCTCCCCTTCGACGACGCGCCAGAAGGCGGCCGCGTCCTCCGCCGCGAGGACGGACCCCGAGAAGACCGCACGGTCGGCCTCGACGGCCAGCAGCCCGCCGTGGGCGGTGCCGAAGGACGCGGCGAGCTCGTGCCGGGTGAGCCTGCGCGGCGCCTCGCGACCGGCATCCACCGCCGCGTCGACGTACTCGTCCCAGCCGCCGGCCACCCGGGCTGCGGGCGTCGGCGCGCGTCGTCGGCTGCGGCGGCGGGAGGCCTTGGCCGCGAGCACCACCGCGAACGGGCCGATCAGGACCAGAAGCGCCAGCGACAGGATGCCCGCGATGCGCAGGACGGGCCACAGCCACGCCAGGTCGGGCCCCGTCGCCGCGGTTTCGTCGTCGCGCCGCACGGTGTCCTCTTGCAGCGGCTCGGGCGGCACGACCTCTTCGACGGCATCCGGGCGCACATCGGTGACGTTCTCGGGATCCCGCTGCTCGGTGACATCGAGCGCGGGAGAGACCTCGTGCTGCGGCGTCACGTCGATCGGCGCCCACGCGCCGTCCGCGGACTGGACCTCGGTCCACGCCGCGACATCCTCGCCACTGCAGACGGCGTCCTCGCACACGGTGAGGCCGGGGTCATCGCTGTGCAGCCGCACCCCGACGACCACGCGCGCGGGGAATCCGAGCTCGCGCGCGATGAGGGCGACCGCGGTGGCGAACTGCTCGTCGTCGCCGACGGCGGCGACGTAGCTCCCGGTCGCCGCCGCACGCGGATCGGTCTCGCGCTCGAGGAGCCGGGTGAACATGGTCTGGATGCGGGCCAGCGAATGGCCGGCCGCGCTCGGCTGGAACGCGTAATCCCCGAGCGACCGCGTCCAGACGGCCGGCTCCTCTCCGGCGGTCAGGGCGTGGCTGAGGTAGCCGCGCTCGCGGAGGAGATCGACGAGGTCGGCGAGCGCGGCGCCGTCCGTGCCCTTCGCGTGCCGGTCCGTCCACGTGCGCAGCGCCTCGGGCGCGGGCACCGCCGAGGCCGGCGCTTCCGGAGCGACCAGCGTCTGCAGTGCAGGGTCGGCGATCACGGACGCCTCGATGCGCACGACGTCGCCGGGCGCGAGGCCGCCGCCCGCGGTCTGCACACCGGCGGCCGCATCGCGGTTGTAGTAGAAGCCGTCGGCGAGGGCGGAGGCCCGCGGACCGTCGAAGCCCACCGAGGTCGCGCCGGCGACGGTCGGCATCCAGATCTCGGACCACTCCGCGATCCGGATCTCGACATCGGCCGCCCCTGCGCCCCGGGCATCCAGCATCGCCGGCACTCTCACGAACCGGGCGTCGGCGGCGGCGCCCTCGGTGCCGCTGCGGAAGACGCTGCCGTCGTATTCGTCGAGGGTCGCCAGCCGCACCCGCTCCGGTGCAGGGCCCTGGAACGAGACGGTGAACAGCTCTGCGCGGGCGCGGTCGTCGGCGAACAGCGAGCGGTAGTCCACGAGAGGGCTGACGGCGCGCGACATCGCCAGCTCGGGACCGGCGGCCTCGCGCAGCACATCGCGCTCGGCCCCGCGAGCCGCGAACGGCACGACCGCGACGGCCGCCGCCAGAGCGGTGATGATCATCCCCGCCCCCAGCGCCGTCCGTCTGCGATCGACGCCGGAGGACCGGCGGTACGGGCGCACCCCGCTTCCGGCGACAGCGCGGGCGAGCGCTCGCTCCCGCTCGTCATGACCGCGCCACGCGAGCCACAGCAGGCAGGTGAGGAGCGTTCCCGCCCCTATGGCGGTCTCGACGGGCGCGTACAGGACGACAGAGCCCACTCTCAGCGGGTCGCTCACGGTGGCGGCGCCGAACAGCAGACCGAACGAGACCATGCCGATCGCGACGGGCACCGCGGCGTAGGCGGCGTGGTCGGCACGCCACGCCAGCCGCAGCAGGACGACGATGCCGACGAGGAAGACGAGGAACGCCGGGACGAGGAGGTTGCGGTACACGCCGACGGGGAGGTCGACGGTCACGAGATCCTTGGGTCCGGTGACGACCCCCGACGCGAGTTCCGCGAGCCCGCGGGCGAAGGATGCCGGATCCCCTGTCCGGGTGGGGACGGCCAGCGGCACTCCGAGGAGAAGGAAGGCGCCGGCGACGACGGCGGCGGTGGGCCAGCCGGTCCAGCCGCGGCGGGCGCTGACGGCCGCGATCAGGATCGCTGCGAGGACCGCGCCACCAGCGGTGACGGCGAGCCAGGGTGTTCGGTACACCGGCCAGGCCGCGGCGAGCGCGAGTGCCGCGACGGCCGCCCCGAACACCAGTCCCGCGGCGACGCGCGCGAAGGCGCCGCCCCGCGCCGGCGTGCGGGGTGCGGCATCCGTTCGCCGGCTCACGACGCGGCCCCGCGCAGAAGCAGCCCGGAGAGGTCGTCGAGGGTGCCGACGGTGAGGACGTTCATGCCCGACACCGCGCGCATGCGGGGGTGGGCGCGCTCATCGCAGACGACGCCGACGACGACCGTGTCGGAGCCGAAAGCCAGCGCCGCCTGCTGCAGTCGGGTGAGACCCACCGTGGAGCCGACCACGACGAAGGCGATCGACAGGTTCCGCGCCGACTCCGCCGCCAGGCGGCACACATCCGCCACGGACATCGTGCTCTCGAGCAGATCGACACCGCTGAAACCGTCGAGGAGCGCGCGGGGGGAAGCCGAGGGGAGGTGGCGGATCGCGCGTACCCGCCCGCGCACCACGCGCGGGATGCGGGAGCCGGTGACGACGGCGACCTCGCGCGCGTCGCGCACGGCCCGCAGCCCGAGCGAGGCCGCGCACGAGACGGCGAGCTCGTACTCCTCGCCGTCGAGGTACTCCGACTGGGCGGCGGCGAGCACCACGGCCATGCGGGAGCGACGGGACTCCTCGTACTGGCGGACCATCAGGCGCCCGGTCTTGGCGGTGGACCTCCAGTGGATCTGACGGCGCGAGTCTCCCGGTGCGTACTCGCGGATGGCGTGGAACGACATGTCGGCGTCGACGAGCCGACGTGTGGGGCTGCCCTCGAGGTCGCGGATCAGCCCGGCGCTGGTGGTGGGGATCTCGACCGTGCGGGGGTGGACGTACAGCTCGTGCACGTCCTCGAACGATCGCTCCCGGCGCAGCAGCCCGACGGGGTCGCCGCGCACCGTCGTGGCGGGCCCGATCCGCACCACCCCTCGGCGCAGCGCGGGGATCTCGAGGGGCTCGACGACCCGATGACCGGGCCGCAGCAGCGGCACCCCGAACTCCACCAGCCCCGCCCCCACCGGGATGTCGATGCGGCCGGGAAGCGCAGCCCGGGGGCCGTGGTTGCGCACGACGATCTCGCCGACGACGTCGTCACCCGCGGTGACGCGCTCGTGCTGCAGGGTCAGGTCGACGTCGTACGCGCGTGCGCCGAAGAGGAAGGGGACCGCGGCGACCAGCAGGAGCAGCGCCGCCGCCCCCGCGGTCATCCATTCCACCCAGCCGAACGAGATCCCCAGCACCAGGCCCACGGTCGCGACGAGCGCGATCAGCGCACCGGCGGGACGGACGGTGCTCAGGGCGGCGCGCGCGGCGGCGTGGAGGGCGATGTCGACGGCCGCCGACGCCCGCGTCCACTGCACGACCGCGCGCAGGGCCGCGCGTGCCACGGGGCCCTCGCGGCGCGCGGCCGCGGTGGCCGTGAGCTCGGTGCCCCCGGCGCTGCCGGTGACCGCGGACGTGCGGGTGAGACGGGATTCGGTGAGGCTCATACGGCCTCTCGGCGGCTGGGCGGGTCGACGTCGAGCAGCACCTGGCCGATGACGGCCTCCTGCGTCACCCCGTCGAACTCGGCCTCGGGGTGGAGAATGAGGCGGTGCGAGAGCACCGCCACGGCGAGCGCCTTGACATCGTCGGGGGTCGCGTAGGTCCGCCCCTGCGCTGCTGCGCGGGTGCGGACGGCGCGGGTCAGCGCCAGGGCGCCGCGGATGCTGACGCCGAGCCGCACCTCGTCGGCCGAGCGCGTCGCGTCGACGAGGCGGGCGATGTAGTCCAGGACGAGGGCATCGACGTAGACCTGCCCGGCGACGTCCGCCATGCCGATGAGTGTCTGCGGAGTGATGATGGCCGGCAGATCGGCGGTTGCGACGGCGGCCCCGTCGAGGATCCGCACCGTGGCGGCGTGGTCGGGGTACCCGAGCGAGGTGCGCATCATGAAGCGGTCCAGCTGCGCCTCGGGCAGCCGGTACGTTCCCGCCTGTTCGACGGGGTTCTGGGTGGCAAGCACCAGGAACGGCACGCCCACCTTGCGGGTGACCCCGTCGATCGTCACCCGCCCCTCCTCCATGACCTCCAGCAGCGCCGCCTGCGTCTTCGGGCTGGCGCGGTTGATCTCGTCCGCGAGCACGATGTTGGCGAAGATCGGGCCGGCGTGGAACTCGAAGACGCCCTCTTTCTGGTCGTACACGCTGACGCCCGTGATGTCACCGGGAAGGAGGTCGGGGGTGAACTGGATGCGGGTGTTGGTCCCCTGCACCGACTGGCCCATCGCGCGGGCCAGTGAGGTCTTGCCCGTGCCGGGCACGTCTTCGAGGAGGACGTGCCCCTCGCTGAGCATCGCCGTGAGGACGAGCTCGACCACGTGGCGCTTGCCGAGCACCGCCCGCTCGACGTTGTCGGCGAGCTGCCCGAAGGTACGGGCGAACCAGGCGGCCTGCTCTGCGGTGACGGTCATGTGTTCCTCGTGTCGTGAGTCGGCCGGATGCCCGGCGGAGATGTCGGTGGGATGTCAGGGCTGGGGGTCGGCCGGCGGACCGGGCTCGTCGAGCGGCAGATTCGGCGTGCAGGAGGCCGAGAACGACGTCGCGACCGGGGCGAGGCCCCAGCCCTGCGCGCTCCAGTTCGCCGTCACGGCGATGCCCTCCACGCTCGCGGCGCCCACGGGCACGGTCCAGGTGTCGGGTGTGTGCGGCAGCAGCGCACCGGAGGCGTCGTAGTACCTCAGCGCGGCGTTGCCGAACGTCACGGACGCTTTCGCCCCCGTGGGGTCGTTCGACGAGTCGGCCCGCGGAAGCAGCTGGCCTCCGCCCACGCAGGACTCCACCCACCACCGGGCCTGCACCTGATAAGGCGCGCTCCCCGCAGCCGGCACGACGGTCGCCCACGGCGTCGCCCGACTCCAGAATCGGTGGACGTAGCGGACCCGGATCCCGGGGTCGGTGCCGAAGACGGTGGTGGGCGGGCCGCCGGAGATCTCGACCTCGTTGTTGTTGGGGATGCGCTCGGTGGTCGTGGGCTGGGCGCGGATGACCCACTCGGCGCGATCGGGCGCCACGTTCGGCACGGAGTCGACCACGAACGTCCATCCCCGCGGGGCACGGCCGGACTGCTGCGCCTGCACGGTGGCGGTCGTGGTGGCGCGGCCGAAGGACGTGCCGTCGGCGTGGGACTCCACGCACATCGCGTAGCGGTACTCCTCGCCGTCGGGCAGACTCGCGAACGTCGCGGTCTCACCGTCCGGCGAGGTGAGGCAGGGCAGCCCGTCGCGGACGATCCCGTACCGCAGCGACGACCCGTCCCCGTTCAGGGTCGCCGTACCGCGCGCGGTCACCGTGGAGGTGCCGTCGCCGTTGGAGACGGAGCTCAGCGTCAGCTGGGGGTTCAGGGGGCGTCCGATGCCGTTGGTCTGGACCTCGGCACCGGCACCGGCCACCGTCCCTGCGAGTCCGGGCGGGACGGTGAAGCGCGAGACCGGCGTCACGGTGACCGTCGTCCGGGAGTTCGTGCCCACGCGGTACGCGGGCACGTCGAGCCGTGAATCTCCGCGGCCGACCGGCACCGACACCGTCTCTCCGGTGGCACTGGTGATCTCGACGCTTCCCGTCTGCGCGGTATCGATCCCCTCGATCCGCAGCGCGACGATCCCGCCGTCTCCCGAGGACGTCACGACGGCCCGCGCGGTGACCGCTGTCGGCGAGGCCGGCGGGTCGTAGGCCCAGCCGGTCGTCCGGACGACGGATCGGGAATCGCCCACCGCGTTCACGGCGACGGCGGTGTACTCCCGTTCCTCGCCGTTCGGGGCGCTCACCGTCGGGCAGGAGCCGTCCGACGCGCACCGCGCGACCACGTCGCCGCGCGATCGCACGACGAAGCCGGTGAGTGCGGGGTAGGCCTCGCGGGCGGGACCCGGGTCCACCCGCAGGGTGAGGGTGCCGTCGCCGTATCCGGTCTGTGCGATGCTCGCCGGAGCCTTGGGGAATCCGAGCAGGTCGAGCGTGACCCGGCCGTCACGCTCGCCGTTGGTGCGGCGCTGCTGCGCGTCGCGGACCGAGAACGCGGCGGTGCACGATGCACCCGGGGCGTCGGCCTCCCACGACGCGGCGACGGCGGTCGGTGAGGCGACCCTGAAGCTCACCCCGACGCACGAGCCCGTCGCGCGCACGTCGGCGAGCTCGAGCGGGGTCCCCGGCAGCGGGTTGACCTCTCCGGCGGCGCCGACCACCTCGATGACGCACGAGGATCCGGCCGCCTGCGAGCACTGCCGCTCCACGGTGCCTCCGCGCGGGAGCACCGAGGGCGCGGCCCCGACCCGCAGGATGAGGCGCGCGGACGCGGCGTCCGGGTGGCTGGTCACCGAGACCGTCGCCAGCTCTTCGGCTCCCGGCAGCGCACGGTCCGCGCCCGTGACGGTGACGGCGGACCCGCGCTGGGTGACCTCGAAGGCCGTGCCCTCGTACGAGACGGCGTAGGACACGGCATCCCAGTCGGAACGCAGCTGCCAGCGCGTCATGTCGCGCAGATCGTAGGTGGCGGTCTCGCCGGGCCCGACCGTCAGCGACGCCGCCCGCAGTTCGGGCTGGGGGTCGAGGGCCCGGATCAGGATCGGCACCGACAGGTAGGTCCAGTCCTCCTGGCCCGCCAGGCGCACCGGGACCCGGCAGGAGTCGGTCCACGGCGCACCCGCGCCCGCGTCGTACCGGACGGTCGTGGCCGTCACCACCGCGCACGTGCCTTCGGCACGGGCACCGGAGGCCACCGGGTCCGGCCCCACCTCGATCGTGCTGCCCCGTGGGGCGGCGACCAGAGCGGCCATGTCGATGTCCACAGACTCCAGCTCGGTCACCTCGGGCATCTCCGCGTCGGAGCGCAGGGCCAACGCGAGGTCCTCGTCGCCGGGGATGCGGAGGAAGGCGTAGGTCGTCACCTCTCCCGAGGACGCCTCGCCGGTCACGGCGAACGGCACGATCCGCGTGGTCTCGGGAAGCGGTCCGCTGAGCTCCACGCCGTCCACGGCGACGTCGTCGGGCTCTCCCCACAGCGAGACGCGCAGATCCGCCGGATCACCGCCCGACCAGGACACATGGCCGTCGAGCACGTCCACCCCCGACGGGAACTGCTCACGGGTCTCCGCGGTGAGAACCGTGTCTGTCACCACCGGATGATCGGGCACGCTCTCGCGCACGACTCTCACCACGATGAGACCGCGACCGGTGTTCCCCGACGACGATTCCACGTCGTACAGGAACGACATCGTGCCCGGCTGCTCGCCGGCCGCGATCACCGCCATCGTGTCGTCGACGCTGCGGATGCGGGCGGCCAATCGGGTGTGCTCGGGATTCGGGGAGCCGTCCTCGAGGGCGGCGGGCAGGTCGGGCCGGACGTCGGTGAGGACCAGCTCGCCCATGGTGGGATCGACGTCGTTGGCCAGCGGGCTGACCCGGATGACGCTCTCGGCGCCCGCCTGCACCTGGACGTAGTCGGTGTAGGTGACCGGACTCGGGTTGGACTGCGCGTCGAGCACGCCGATGCGGACCGTGCCCTCGCCCGTGGCGCCGAGCGCATCGACGACGCGATAGCGGAACGAGACCTGTCCGCTGGCTCCGGGCACCCCCGTGTAGAGGATGGAACCGCCGTCGGCGGAGATCGTGGCCGCTCCCTGATCGGGTTGCGAGACGATGCGGTCGAGCGCCACCACGTCGCCGTCGGGGTCGGCGCCGTAGCCGTCGAACTCGATGAGGGTGGACTGCCCGCTGAGAACCCGTCCCTCGAGGGTGTCGGGCAGGGGGGCGCGATTGGCCTCGTCGTCGAGCACGGTGATCCGCACCGTCGCGGTGTCGACCAGACTCGGGGACCCGACCGTCGAGATGGCGTACTCGACGGTGTAGTCCCCCGGCTCGCTGGGGGCCAGGTAGCGCAGCATGCCGCCGGAGCCGAAGGCGAGGGCGTCCGACGAGGAGGACGCCACCGAGGCGGGGTCCAGGAGCGGGGTGCCCCCGGCGGGCGCGATGTCGTTGTCGAGGACGGGGATGTCGATCTGCGCCCCCGCGCGCACGAGCGCCCGGTCGTCCACCGCGATCGGCGCGAGCTCGGGGGCGGGCGGGAGCAGGTACACGGTCGCCTCGCCCTCGACCCGGGCTCCGGCGTCCTCCGTGCCGTCGCCCACTGCATAGGTGACGGTGCCCAGCCGTCCGGCGGCCCCCGACGCGGTGGATCCGGACACGCGCAGGTGGTTCTGGGCGACCGCGTCGACGGACAGCGTCGCTCCGGCATCCGGATGCGCCACCACGTCGCTCAGGAGCAGGACCCGCCGGGTCGGGTTGGACACCGCGGCGAAGACGTCGAGGGTGGCGTCCTGCTGCGGGTGCACGAAGGCGACGACCGGAGACGTGGCCAGCTGTGCCGGCGCGTCGGCGTCGAGGATCGTGATCCGGACCGTGCCGGAGGCATCCGCCGTGCCGTCCGTCACGGTGAAGCCGACCCGATAGCTGCCGGGCTCGCGGGCCACGACGTCGAAGGCGGTGGAACCGCCGACGACCGTCGCCGTGACCGCGGCGTCGTCGAGCACCCGGACCGACTCCAGCGACAGCGTGCCCGCCGTGCCGGTGACGTGCGCGGCGACATCGACCGTGAGCCCGGAATCGACCGTGTCGACGACGGCGAACGACTGCACCGCCAGGGCCGGTTCGGGCGAGACACGGATCACGAGGGGCTTCACCGCGGTCGCCCCGGCGGTGTCGGCCACCGTCACCGCGAGCTCGACGAGCTGCTCGCCGCCGCCGCCGTCGTCGCTGTGCTGATAGACGACGTCGCCCGCCGGCGAGGCGGCGACGCTGCCGATCCCGGAAGGGTTGTCGACCGCGAGGAGCAGAAGGGGGTCGCCGTCCGGATCGACCCACCCCGGCAGCACCGGCACGGTCACGGTGCCGCCGCGCGCGACCTCGGGCTCGGGCCACTGCACCAGGCATCGCTCCACCCCGCACCACTCGGGAGCCGCGTTCGCTTCGCCGCCCGACACCGCGAGGGTCACCCTCGCCGGTTCCGAGCGCAGACCCTCCGCCGAGGTGCCGTCGGTCACGGCGTACGAGAAGCTCGCCGATCCGCTCGCGCCGGGCAGCACCCGCACCGCCAGCCGCTGGCCGTCGTCGGTGATCGTGACGACACCGAAACCGGGGTCCAGGCCGGTGACGGACTCCGGGTCGATCGCGAGCACGTCCTCGTTGGGATCGTGGTCGTTCATCAGCACCGGGAGCGAGGCGAGAGCGCCCGCGCGCACCCCGAACGCGTCCGGCTCGGCGATCGGCTGCTTGGGGTCGATCACGACGCTCAGCTGCTCGTCGCTCGGCACCGCCTCGGGGTCGGTCCGGTCATCGAGCGACCAGTCCTGGCTCGAGGGGACGAGCGCACCGTCGGGCACCGTCCACACCCAGCCGGTGCGGGTCTCGTTGAGGATGACTGCAGACCCGCTCTCGACGAACACCGGCCGTCGGTCGTCGGGCAGCTCCTCGTCCCCGTAGTCCAGCGCCGACGGCCCGGTGCGCGAGGACCACAGCACGCCGCCCAGGGCTCCCTGCGCGACCCACGCGGCGAACACCTCTCCGTCGTGCACGATCGGGCGGGCGGGGGTGCCGAGCACCGTGGTCCCGGTGCCGGTCACGATCTCGGCACCGGACCCGTCGGTCGCCACGCGCACGAGCGAGGTCTCGTCGGCCAGGTACACCGCGTCGCCCCCGGTGGCCGGTTCGCTGACCACGACCGTGCCGGTCGACGGGACCGCGACCGCGGCATCCGAGCCCGCCGTCCACACGTCGCCGTCGTCGGTGTCGACGAGCACCCACGCCGCGCCCGCGCCGGTGACCGCCGGCGCCGTGAGTCCCGAGGCTGCGACCGCATCGCGCTCGATGAGGGCGCCGCCGGGGATGTCGTAGCGGATCACCGAGCCGTCCGCGCTCGAGTACGCCAGCAGAACGCCGCGCTCGTCCACCGCGATGGCATCGGCGACGTACGCCGGCGCGTCCTCGTCCGACTCGGGGAACGGCTCGACCTGCACCGCGCCGCCGTCGGCGAGGCGTCCGGCGAAGACCGTCCCGGCGTCGGTGCGGTACGCCACGAAGTCTCCGGCGACGACGACGTCGGTCGTCCCAGCGGGTGTGGATGCGGCATCCCGCAGCGCCTCGTCGTCGAGGTCGACGGGAAGGGCCGGGTCGATCTCGACGAGCTTGCTGAAGCTGTCGCTGAAGAGGAACGCGCCGTCGGCGCCGTGGACCACCTGGCTCGGATTGCTGATGCTGCGGACGGTGTCGAGCTCGCCGATCGCGGTGTTCACCCGCGCGTATCGCCGGCCGTCGCCGGTCTGCAGCGCCCACACCGCCGTGTCGACGTCGGGGGTCTCGCGGGCGTCGAGCCCCGGCCACACCACACCGGCGACGATGACCACGGCGAGGGCGGCGGTGCCGGCGACGACGCCGGCGAGCGTGCGCCGCCGCATCACCAGGCGCCCGTCAGGAGGAGCGTTCCGACCACGCCCGCCCCGGCGATGCCCACGACCGCGGCAGCGACCCCCCACGGCAGAAGCCGGCGACGGGGGCGGTCGGGTGCCGAGATCTCGGTGTCCTCATCGCGCGCGTACGACGTGACGTCGACGCCCGGCCGCAGCTTCCGCCGCACGTCGCGCTCGATGCGGCTGCGGGCGGGGCCGCGCAGGTCGCTGTCGTCGAAGTCGACACCGCGGGCCGCCGGGGCCCAGCCGTCGGTCGGCACCTCCACCGGCGTGCGCGCCAGACCGAGCTCGGCCTGCACATCGCGCAGCGCGTCGGCGAACGCCAGCGCCGAGGCGTGCCGACGGGCGGGGTCGCGGCTCATCGCGGTGGCGAGCACGGTCTGCAGCGATGGCGGCACGTCGGACCGAGCGATCTCGGTGTAGGTCGCGCGGGCGATGCGGCGGCGCAGCTGGTCGCGGGAGTTCTGTCCGCGCTCACGCCGTTCGAACGGGCTGTGCCCGGCCAGAAGGGAGTACACCGTGGCCCCCAGGCTCCACACCTCGCTGGCGACCGTGCCCGACGTCTGCTCGGCGATCACCTCGGGCGCGCTCCACGGGATCGACATCGCCAGCACCTCGCCCGATCCCGCGCGGGCCAGCGACGACGAGATGCCGAAATCCGCGAGCACCGGGGCGCCGAACGTGGTGATCAGGATGTTGCTCGGCTTGACGTCGCGGTGGATGAGACCGGCCCGGTGCGCCGACTCCAGGGCGCTCGCCATGCGCACGCCGATCGCGAGCACCTCTTCCACCGGCATCCGCTCGATGCGGTAGCGCTGGGCGAGCGAGCCCGGGCAGAACTCCATCGAGATGTACGGCCGACCGTCGGCCGATATCCCCGCCTGGTACACCGTGACGATCGCGGGGTGCGCCGACAGGTGCGCCAGGACGTCGGCCTCGGCGTTGAACATGCGGCGAAGCTCGGGATCGCCGATGTCGCTCGGGAGCACCTTCACCGCGACGTCGCGACGGGGCATGTCCTGCTCGTAGAGGAAGACGTCGGCGAATCCGCCGGAGCCGAGGGGGCGGATGTAGGCCAGGCCGGGCAGGATCGGCGGAGAAGACGGCAGTCGAGTCGCCACCCATCCTCCCCCCGGGAACGCCGCCGAGAGTCGACGGGCGCGGGCGCGTGCGCGCCCGCGAGCCCGCCCATGCTAACAAAGCGCGGAGCCCCGGCAGGGTCTGTCCACAGCGGTTCGGCCGACCGCCCTCAGATCTCGGGTGGTTCGTTCGGGTCGAAGGGCGCATCGAGGGAGCGCGTCAGCTCGGCGAGCATCGCCTCGATCTGCGGTTCGACGTACGTCGCGACCGCGGCCTGGATGCGCAGGCGATGGTGCAGCAGCACCGCGCACACCTCGCGGCCCACCATGTTGGCGTAGTCGTCGGCGAGGCCGACCTCCTGCCGCAGCGCCGCCTTCGCCTCGTCGCTGAGCGGCGGCAGGTCGGGAAGCCGGCCGTCGACCTCTTCGGCCAGGCCCGAGATGGTGAACAGGAACGGAGCTCCGGGGACCGGGTCGGGATCCAGCGGCAGACCCTCGAACTCCGGCTCGAGGCCCTCCCCCGGAAGATAGCTGCGTGACCGGTTGCGGGCGGCCTGCTGGTCGAGTTCGGCTTGCAGCCTCGGAAGGTTCCGCGCCGTGTAGTCGGCCACCGCATGATCGACGATCGTCTTCACCCTGGTCGACAGTCCGTGCTGCACGCCGTGCGGCACGTCGGCTCCGAGGCCGGCCGCCGAAAGCACGGGCGAGCCGAAGCAGCGGCGACACGGAGCGACGCGACCGCGGTGGGTGGCGGGCTGCCAGCGGGGAAGCCAGCGCAGCCAGGCGTCCACGGCCTGGCTCACCTGCGTCTCGAGCGAGCGCTCCACACCCCCACGGTAGCGCCGATGCTCCTCCGTCGCCGGGATTCGCGGTGATCGTTCTCCCGCGGATGCCGCGACGGACGCCTCACTCGTCGGCGTCGTCCTCCCACGGCCACCGAGGACGCCGCGCCCGCGTGCGCACGAGCGCGATCCCGCCCCATCCGCACACCAGCCCGACCACCGCGACGACGACGCCGAACCACGACGTCGCGACGCCGCCCGCGGCGCCGACGGCGGTCGCGAGTCCCGCACCGCCGAGGAGGGCGCCGAACCACACCCCGGCGAGGTAGCCGAGGAAGCTCGCCACGGCGCACCACCCCGCCGCCCCGCACGAGGGCCGCGTCATCCGCACCCCGGCCCACAGCCCCGCCGCGAATGCGAGGGTCGCCAGAGTCGTGGCGGCGACGCCGGGGGCCAGGCCAAGCCCGCGCGTGGCGATGACGTCCTCGTCCATGCCGAGGCTCAGCATCCCGAGACCGAAGATGAGGAGCGCGACGAACGACACGGTCGCCAATGCCAGAGCGACCCCGGGTCGCACGGACCCGGGGTCGCCGTCGGCGCGTTGCGACGTCACGGACGGACCAGCTGGGGCCCCGCCTCGAGCGTGCGCTCGTACTCCCGCTGCGCGGCGATGTTCAATTCGGTCACGCGCTTGCCGCGCGAGGCGACCCACGCGCCGAACCAGATCGTGAGCTCACGGGCGAAGACGAAGGCCGCGATCGCCAGCGGCGCCAGCAGCTGACCCTCCAGCAGGTCCGAGGCCTCGGACGCGGTCAGCATCCAGAAGGGGGCCTGGAAGAGCTGTCCCAGCAGGTGTCCGCCGTACGCGGCGAGTCCGACGAGGAGGCCGAGGATCACCCACAGACCCCAGCGGCCGCGGTTGATCGCTGCGCCGAGCAGCCAGAAGGCGAGGAAGAAGACCACGACCGGCACCCAGAGCGAGAAGGTGCCGAGCGCCGCGAGCGCCGTGGCGCCGACGTTCGCGGCATCGACGTCGCCTTCGAGCGCGCCGATCCCGAGCCAGGCACCGAGGTAGAGGAGGCCGAACACCAGGGCAGCGAGCAGGCCGATCCCGGCCGCCGCCGCACGGTTGCCGCGCGGACGCGGCGCCTCGGGCGCCTGCACGAAGATGGGCTGGCCGCCGTACGACGCGGTCGCGGCGCCGGCGGTCGCGGCGCCGGCAGCGGTTCCGCCGGCGAGGGCGGCGTCATCGGCCGGTGCCGGCGCGGGGTGCGCGTCGCGCCGGTCGTACGCGTCGTGCTCGTGGTGCTCGCCCGAGGGCTCGCTCGCGGTGACGGCGGGCGCGTCCCATGAGCGATCGGAGCCGGACGCGTCGTGGGCCGAGGCGGCGGGCGCGTCGTAGGCGGAGGTGTGGACCGAGGATGCCGGCTCGTCGGCCTGCGGGGCATACGCGTCTGGGGTGGAGGCGCTGTACGCGTCGTCCGGGTGGGTGGATGCCGCACCGGCGGTGTCGGGCGTGTGGTGGGTCTCGTCGGCGGGTGCGGAATCGACGGCGGCCTGGTCGGTCGCGGCGTCGCGGCGGGCGGCTTCGGCGTCCGCCAGGCCCTGGTTGGCCCGACCGACGACGTCCTCGTCCGCAGGCGTGGGCTCTTCGACCGGCTCGCCGTACGACGACTTCGGGTCACTCATCGGATGCACTCCTCACGCAGGGGCCCTCCCCGCAGTGCGAGGGTAGCCGCCGGAAGGGCTCGGACCGCGCAGGCGTGCCGCAGGATTCCCAGGCGGGGCGCGTGATTCGCCGCGCCGAGGTGACTATCGTGTGCACCATGACGTCGCTGTCGACTCCGATCACGGCGCGCGCCGCGGTGATCGCGGCGGCGGCCGTGCTCGCCGGCATCCTGCTCGCGGGATGTGCCCCCGAGGAGTCCGGCGGGAGCGCGGCGACGGCGTCGCCCCCCGCGCCCGAGCCGACTCCGATCGCCACGGTGGCCGCGGACCCGTCGGCGTCGCCCGAGGCGGCCGTGCGCATCCCCACCGACTGCCGCGCGATCCTGAGCGCCGAGGTGCTGGCGCAGCTGGAGGACGTCCCGCTGAACGACCCGGCGTTCGGCCCCTCGGGCCCCCAGCCGGACGGAAGCCTCGTGTGCGTCTGGGCCGACCCCGCCGCCGACACGACCCATCTCACGACCACGATCAGCCGGATGTCGCGCGGGCCCGCGCTGGACCTGCTCAACGCTCTGGCCGACGACGAGGACTTCACCTGCTACACGCCCGACGGCGGCACGAGGTGCGAGAAGTCCTGGGAGAACGAGACCTATCCCGTCGTCGACGGACGGACGCTGTTCTGGCGCGACGATCTCCTCATCGACACGAGCTACTCCAACCTCGCCCCGGCCGGGTACACCGACGCCGTCGTGGCGAGCCTGTTCGCGTCCTGACCGCCGGGCCGCGGGTTCTCACCCGAAGATGTGCGCGTCCAGTCGCGCACCGTAGTCCTCCGGCATCCACCGTGTCTCGACGCTCGACAGCCACAGCCCGTCGATGAGCGTGTGCTCTTCGCGCACGCGGCCCTGCTCGCGCGTGCAGGTGAGTGCCACGGAGGACGACTCGCACGCGAAACCCTGCGAACCCAGCGCCGCCTCGGCGATCGGCGTCACGGCGGGATCGACCGAGGCCAGGGTCGTCACGATCGAGCCCGGCTGCTCGCGGGTCCACCGGCAGGTCACCCGCACCTGCGGCGCCAGCGCCTCGGCGACCGAGCCGGCCGCGGTCTCGGGCACCCCGCGGTCCTGGCGGAGGATCACCCCCGACGTCCAGGTGAGCTCGGACCAGAGCGCGTCCGGATACAGCCCGCGGCAGTCGACGGCATCCAGGTCGAGGATCTGCGAGGCCGGTGGCTCCGGCGCCTGCGCGGCCCGTTCGCTGGCGCCGCGCAGGCTGTCGCCCACCCACGCCGCCGCCACGGGGAACATCGGCATCGCGAGCCACCCGAGCACGCCCACGACCGCGAAGCACGCCAGGATCGCGGGCACCGCGATCCACGTGCTGCGTCCGCCCGTGCGAGCCATCCCCACCTCCCCTTCCACGGTAAGCGGGACCGCATCGGATGCCGCGACACGGCGCGCAGGACGACGCAGGGCCCCGGTCGTGAAACCGGGGCCCTGCGTCTATGGACTTCTGGGGGGCGGACTCAGTTGTAGTTGCCCGAGAAGTCGTCGGTGGTGAAGCTGTCGAAGTCGACGTAGCTCAGGTCGGCGTCCGAGTAGGCGCCGTCCGAGGCGAAGATGCGGTTGGGGTACCGCTCGCTCTTGGCCTCCTCCGTAGCCTCGACCGTGACGTTGCGGTACTTCGCAAGTCCGGTTCCGGCGGGGATGAGCTTTCCGATGATGACGTTCTCCTTGAGGCCGACCAGCGGGTCGCTCTTGCCCTCCATGGCCGCCTGGGTGAGCACGCGGGTCGTCTCCTGGAACGAGGCGGCCGACAGCCACGACTCGGTCGCCAGCGACGCCTTGGTGATGCCCATCAGCTCCGGACGACCCGACGCGGGGCGCTTGCCCTCGGCCACGGCCGCACGGTTGATCGCCTGGTAGCGCTTGAGATCGACCATCTCACCCGGGAGCAGCGTCGTGTCGGCGTGGTCGACCACGGTGACCTTCCGCAGCATCTGGCGCACGATGACCTCGATGTGCTTGTCGTGGATCGGCACACCCTGCGACCGGTACACGCCCTGCACGCCGCCGACGAGGTACTTCTGAACCTCGCGGGCGCCCATGACACGCATGACCTCCTTGGGGTCGAGCGTGCCGACGAGGATCGGCTGGCCGACCGTGACGTGCTGGCCGTCCTCGACCAGCAGCGTCGCGCGCTTGAGCACGGGGTAGACGTGCGGCTCGTCGCCGTTGTCGGGCGTGAGGATGACCTTCTTGCTCTTGTCGGTCTCGTCGATCGTGATGCGACCGTCCGCCTCGGCGATCGGGGAGGCACCCTTCGGGGTGCGCGCCTCGAACAGCTCCTGCACGCGGGGCAGACCCTGCGTGATGTCGTCGGCCGAAGCCGAACCACCGGTGTGGAAGGTACGCATCGTGAGCTGCGTTCCCGGCTCACCGATCGACTGGGCGGCGATGATGCCGACGGCCTCGCCGATGTCCACCAGCGAACCGGTGGCCAGCGAGCGGCCGTAGCAGAGCGCGCAGACACCGACGGCCGAGTCGCAGGTGAGGACGGACCGCACCTTGATGGTCTCGACGCCCGACTCGATGAGCTGGTTGATCTCCGGGTCGCCGACGTCGGAGCCGGCGGCCAGAAGGACCTCGCCCTTCTCGTCGACGACGTCGACTGCCAGGGTGCGGGCGAACACCGAGTTCTCGGCGTTCGGGTCCCGCACGAGCACGCCGTCCGAGCCGACCGCGGCGATCGGCATCTCGAGACCCTTGGACGTGCCGCAGTCCTCTTCGCGGATGATGACGTCCTGCGAGACGTCCACCAGACGACGGGTCAGGTAACCCGAGTCGGCGGTGCGCAGCGCGGTGTCGGCCAGACCCTTTCGGGCACCGTGCGTGGCGATGAAGTACTCGGCCACCGACAGGCCCTCGCGGTACGAGGAGATGATCGGACGCGGGATGATCTCACCCTTGGGGTTGTTCACCAGGCCTCGCATACCGGCGATGTTCCGGATCTGCAGCCAGTTACCACGGGCGCCGGACGAGACCATGCGGTTGATGGTGTTGTCCTCGGGGAAGTTCTCCCGCATCGCCACCTGGACCTCGTCGGTCGCCTCGGTCCAGATCTTGATGAGCTCCTGACGACGCTCGGCGTCGGTGGTGAGGCCCTTCTCGAACTGCGCCTGGGCCTTCGCCGCGGCCTTCTCGTGCTTGGCGACGATCTCCTTCTTGCTCGGCGGCGTGAGGATGTCGCTCAGCGCCACCGTGACACCCGAGCGCGTGGCCCAGTAGAAGCCGGCGTCCTTGATGCGGTCCAGCGTCGCGGCGACCTCGACCTTGGGGTACTCCTCGGCCAGCTTGTTGACGATCTGCGACAGCTTGCCCTTGTCCGCCTGCTCGCGCACGAACGGGTAGCCCTTGGGGAGCGCGTCGTTGAAGATCGCCTGGCCGAGCGAGGCGTCCACGAGACCGTGTCGCTCGTAGCCGTCGGGAGCGTCGCCCTCGAGGAAGGCCAGACCCGGGATGCGGATGCGGACCTTGGCCTGCAGGTCGAGGGTGCCCTCGTCCTTGGCCAGGATCGCCTCGGACACCGAGCCGAACACACGGCCCTCGCCGGCTGCGCCCTCCTTGACCGTGGTCAGGTGGTGCAGACCGATGATCATGTCCTGCGAAGGCAGGGTCACCGGGCGGCCGTCGGACGGCTTCAGGATGTTGTTCGAGGCGAGCATCAGGATGCGGGCCTCGGCCTGCGCCTCGACCGACAGCGGCAGGTGCACGGCCATCTGGTCACCGTCGAAGTCCGCGTTGAACGCGGCGCACACGAGCGGGTGCAGCTGGATGGCCTTGCCCTCGACGAGCTGCGGCTCGAAGGCCTGGATGCCCAGGCGGTGGAGCGTGGGCGCGCGGTTGAGCAGCACGGGGCGCTCGCGGATGATCTCCTCGAGCACGTCCCAGACCTCGGGACGGTAGCGCTCGACGGCGCGCTTGGCGGCCTTGATGTTCTGCGAGTGGCCGAGGTCGATGAGGCGCTTGATCACGAACGGCTTGAACAGCTCCAGGGCCATCTGCTTGGGCAGACCGCACTGGTGCAGCTTCAGCTGCGGACCCACGACGATGACCGAACGGCCCGAGTAGTCCACGCGCTTTCCGAGCAGGTTCTGGCGGAACCGACCCTGCTTTCCCTTGAGCATGTCGCTCAGGGACTTCAGCGCACGGTTGCCGGTACCCGTGACCGGGCGGCCGCGGCGGCCGTTGTCGAACAGCGCGTCGACGGCCTCCTGCAGCATCCGCTTCTCGTTGTTGACGATGATCTCGGGGGCACCGAGGTCGATCAGGCGACGGAGGCGGTTGTTGCGGTTGATCACGCGGCGGTACAGGTCGTTGAGGTCGGAGGTCGCGAAGCGGCCACCGTCCAGCTGCACCATCGGACGAAGCTCCGGCGGGATGACCGGGACGACGTCGAGCACCATCGCGGCCGGGCTCATGCCGGTCTGCAGGAACGAGTTGACGACCTTGAGCCGCTTGATCGCACGGATCTTGCGCTGCCCCTTGCCCTCGGCGATCTGCAGGTGCAGGTTGTCGGCCTCGGTCGCGAGGTCGAACGCCTCGAGTCGCAGCTTGATGGCCTCGGCGCCCATGTGGGCCTCGAAGTACTGGCCGAAGCGGTCCTGCAGCTCGTGGAAGATCTCGTCCTCGCCCTTGAGCGAGCCGACCTCGAGGGTGCGGAAGTCCTCCCACACCCTCTCGAGCTTGGCGATGGAGTCATCCGCCTGCTTGCGGATCTGCGCCATCTCCTTCTCGGCGGCGTCCTTGACCTTCTTCTTCTGGTCGGCCTTGGCGCCTTCCTCCTCGAGGGTGGCGAGCTCCTCCTCCAGCTTGGCCAGACGCGAGGCGATGCGCGCGTCGCGGCGGTCGCCGAGCGTCTTGAGCTCGAGGCGGATGTTGTTCTCCTGCGTCGCGAGGTCGCGGTGGCGTGCGTCCTCGTCGACCGAGATCACCATGTAGGCGGCGAAGTAGATGACCTTCTCGAGGTCCTTCGGCGCCATGTCGAGCAGGTAGCCCAGACGCGACGGGACGCCCTTGAAGTACCAGATGTGGGTGACGGGCGCGGCGAGCTCGATGTGGCCCATGCGCTCACGGCGGACCGAGGACTTGGTGACCTCGACGCCGCAGCGCTCGCAGACGATGCCCTTGAAGCGGACGCGCTTGTACTTGCCGCAGGCGCACTCCCAGTCGCGGCTGGGTCCGAAGATCTGCTCGCCGAAGAGGCCGTCCTTCTCGGGCTTGAGCGTGCGGTAGTTGATGGTCTCGGGCTTCTTGACCTCGCCGAACGACCAACGACGGATGTCGTCGGCGGTGGCGAGACCGATGCGAAGCTGATCGAAAGTTGTTGACTCGAGCACTGGTTCTCCTGTGTCGGAAATTCTTTAGAAAGATCGGTGAGAGGGCCGCCCGCGGAACGGGCGTGCCGACATCAGATCTCGTCGATCGACGAGGACTCGAAACGGCTGGAGAGGTTGATGCCGAGTTCCTCCGCCGCACGGAAGGCGTCGTCGTCGGTGTCGCGCAGGTTGACCGCCGTGCCGTCGGCCGAGAGGACCTCGACGTTCAGGCAGAGCGACTGCATCTCCTTCATCAGGACCTTGAAGGACTCGGGGATGCCGGGCTCCTGGATGTTCTCGCCCTTGACGATCGCCTCGTAGACCTTCACGCGGCCGAGGATGTCGTCGGACTTGATCGTCAGGAGCTCCTGCAGCGCGTACGCCGCACCGTAGGCCTCGAGTGCCCACACCTCCATCTCACCGAAGCGCTGGCCGCCGAACTGCGCCTTACCACCCAGCGGCTGCTGCGTGATCATCGAGTACGGGCCGGTCGAGCGCGCGTGGATCTTGTCGTCCACGAGGTGGTGGAGCTTCAGGATGTACATGTAGCCCACCGAGATCGGCGCCGGGAACGGCTCGCCGGAGCGACCGTCGAACAGACGCGTCTTTCCGGTGGAGTCGATCAGGCGGTCTCCGTCACGCGTGGGGAGCGTCGAGTCGAGCAGACCCGCGATCTCCTCCTCGAACGCGCCGTCGAACACCGGAGTCGCCACCTTCGTGCCGGGGGCGGCCTCACGTGCCTCCTCGGGCAGGCGCACGGCCCATTCGGGGGTGCCCTCGACCTTCCAGCCCTGCTTCGCGATCCACCCGAGGTGGGTCTCGAGCACCTGGCCGAAGTTCATGCGACCGGGGATTCCGAGCGGGTTGAGGATGACATCCACCGGCGTGCCGTCGGCGAGGAAGGGCATGTCCTCGACGGGGAGGATCTTGGCGATGACGCCCTTGTTGCCGTGACGGCCGGCGAGCTTGTCGCCCTCGGTGATCTTGCGCTTCTGGGCGATGTAGACCACGACGCGGCGGTTGACACCGGAGCCGAGCTCGTCGTCGCCGTCCTCGGCGTTGAATTCCTTGACCGCGATGATCGTGCCCTGCTCACCGTGGGGCACCTTCAGCGACGTGTCGCGGACCTCGCGGCTCTTCTCGTTGAAGATCGCGCGGAGCAGGCGCTCCTCGGCGCTGAGCTCGGTCTCGCCCTTGGGCGTGACCTTGCCGACCAGGATGTCGCCGGGGCGGACCTCGGCGCCGATGCGGATGATGCCGCGCTCGTCGAGGTCCTTCAGCAGGTCCGGGCTGACGTTGGGGAGATCACGGGTGATCTCCTCCTTGCCGAGCTTCGTGTCGCGGGCGTCGACCTCGTACTCCTCGATGTGGATCGAGGAGAGCGTGTCGTCCTTCACGAGGTCCTGGCTGAGGATGATCGCGTCCTCGAAGTTGTGACCCTCCCACGTCATGAACGCCACGAGGAGGTTCTTGCCGAGGGCGAGCTCGCCGTTCTCGGTCGCGGGACCGTCGGCGATGACCTCGCCGGCCTCGATGCGGTCGCCCGCCGAGACGATGACGCGCTGGTTGTAGGACGTGCCCTGGTTCGAGCGGTCGAACTTGCGCAGGAAGTAGTCCTGCGTGCCGCCCTCGTCCAGCTGCACGGTCACGACGTCGGCCGAGACCTCGAGCACCACGCCGGCCTTGTCGGCGGTGAGCACGTCACCGGCGTCGATCGCGGCGTAGCCCTCCATGCCCGTGCCGACCACCGGCGACTCGCTGCGCAGAAGCGGGACGGCCTGACGCTGCATGTTCGCACCCATGAGGGCGCGGTTGGCGTCGTCGTGCTCGAGGAAGGGGATGAGCGAGGTCGCCACCGACACCATCTGGCGCGGCGAGACGTCCATGTAGCCGATCTCCTCGGCGGGGATGAGGTCGACCTCGCCGCCCTTGGAGCGGGCCAGGACGCGGTCCTCGGCGAAGTGCCCGTCCGCCTTCAGCGGCGCGTTGGCCTGGGCGACGATGAAGTCGTCCTCCTGGCTGGCGGTGAGGTACTCGATCTCGTCGGTCACCCGACCGCCGACGACCTTGCGGTACGGGGTCTCGATGAAGCCGAACGAGTTGATGCGCGCGAACGACGCGAGCGAGCCGATGAGGCCGATGTTCGGGCCTTCCGGGGTCTCGATCGGGCACATGCGGCCGTAGTGCGAGGGGTGGACGTCACGGACCTCGACGCCGGCGCGCTCACGCGACAGACCGCCGGGGCCGAGCGCCGACAGACGCCGCTTGTGGGTCAGACCCGCCAGCGGGTTGTTCTGGTCCATGAACTGCGACAGCTGGGAGGTTCCGAAGAACTCCTTGATCGCCGCGACGACCGGACGCACGTTGATGAGCGTCTGGGGCGTGATCGCCTCGATGTCCTGCGTGGTCATGCGCTCGCGGACGACGCGCTCCATGCGCGACAGACCGGTGCGGACCTGGTTCTGGATGAGCTCGCCGACGGCGCGGATGCGACGGTTGCCGAAGTTGTCGATGTCGTCGATGTCCATGCGGATCTCGGCGGTCTTGCCGCCCCGCGTGCCCTCGAACGTGGCGTCGCCGCGGTGCAGGCGCACCAGGTACTTGATCGTGGCGACGATGTCGTCGACCGTCAGCACCGAGTCCGACAGCGGGGCGTCGAGACCGAGCTTCTGGTTGATCTTGTAGCGACCCACCTTGGCCAGGTCGTAGCGCTTCGGGTTGAAGTAGAAGTTGTCCAGCAGCGCGCGGGCGGCCTCGGCGGCGACCTGCTCGCCCGGACGGAGCTTGCGGTAGATGTCGCGGAGCGCGTCCTCCTTGGTGAGGATCGTGTCCTTCGACAGGGTTTCTTCGATCGAGTCGAAGCCGGCGAACTCGTTGAGGATGTCCTCGCTCGTGAGACCGAGGGCCTTCAGGAAGACCGTGACCGACTGCTTGCGCTTGCGGTCGATGCGCACGCCGACCTGGTCGCGCTTGTCGATCTCGAACTCGAGCCACGCACCGCGGCTCGGGATGACGCGCGCCGACACGATGTCCTTATCGGAGGTCTTGTCGGGGGTCTTGTCGAAGTAGACGCCCGGCGAGCGGACGAGCTGCGAGACGACGACACGCTCGGTGCCGTTGATGATGAACGTGCCCTTGTCGGTCTGGAGCGGGAAGTCGCCCATGAAGACCGTCTGCGTCTTGATCTCACCGGTCTGGTGGTTCATGAACTCGGCCTCGACGTACAGCGGGGCGGCGTAGGTCTTGCCGCGCTCCTTGCACTCCTCGATGGAGTACTTCTCGGGCTCGAGGTAGGGGTTCGTGAACGACAGCTGCATCGTCTCGCTGAGGTCCTCGATGGGCGAGATCTCCTCGAAGATCTCCTCGAGTCCGCTCTTGAGGGCGATGTCGGTGCGCCCGGCGGCCTGCGCCTCGGCGAGGCGCTGCTTCCAGGCGTCGTTGCCGACGAGCCAGTCGAAGGATTCCGTCTGCAGCGCCAGAAGGTCGGGGACCTCCAGCGTGTCGGAGATCTTGGCGAACGAGAGACGGGAAGCTCCGCGTCCGTTCTTGAGGGTGGTGGTGGTGGATGCGTTGCGCGCAGCAGCCAAGGGGATTACCTCCGTGGGCCCGGGTGGGGCTCGTTTCCTTGTCGTCAGGTGGAGTGCTCGATCGTCCCCGAAGCCCGCACGTCACGCACCGCTTTTCAACGGGGACATACGGACACAGCCGACCACCATATGAGGGCAGGGGGAATCCAAGAGCGCAACTACCAACTATACGTCTCCGGACGCGCCGTGTCCACTCGATTCTTGAAAAGATCCGGATGCTGCGGTATAACCGCGACGGCCGCCCCCCGCTTCGCGCGGGAGACGGCCGCTCGGTGCGGGTGCGATCTACTCCTCGAAGACGGCGTTGCCGCGGCAGGCCATGCCCGGGTGGAGCCCCATCTCGATGAGGTCGCCGCTCGCGCCGAACTGCACGAAAGCGCCCCAGTTCTGGACGCCGTGATAGCGCTCCTCGCCGCCGGGCGCCTGATTCCCCCGCATGCCGACGGCGTCGTCGTCGAGCCCGGGAGGGTTGCCCTCGCCGGCGTCCGCGACGTCGAGGCCGGAGTAGTGACAGGCCGACCGCGCCTGCCCGTTGTTCTCGTTGTCGGTGCCGTTGCCGCGGGTCTCGCCCGCCATCGCGGCGCCGCCGCTGCCGAGGACCAGCCCCAGCGCCACGACGCACACGATCGATGCACGCTTCATCATCGTTCTCCACCTTTCGCCGAGGGCGGCCCCAGTGTCGCCTCGACCCAGCGGCTCCCGTGCCGCCAGCCCGCACAGTACTCCCGAGCACGGCCCGGCGTAAGGGGGGTCGGCGATCCGGGAGGACTGGTGCTGGAACCGCTTCCGGTCCTCCGCCACAATGATGCTCATGACCGGGGATCATCCGCCTGTGATCCGCACGCCCGACCAGCGGATCCGGGTCTTCGTCAGCTCGACCCTGCGCGAGCTCGAGGAGGACAGGCGCGCGGCGCGCACGGCGATCGAGCGGCTGCGCCTGGCGCCGGTCATGTTCGAGCTCGGCGCGAGGCCGCATCCGCCGCGGGCGCTGTACCGGTCCTACCTCGAGCAGAGCGACGTGTTCGTCGGCATCTACGCGCACAACTACGGGTGGGTCGCGCCGGGCGAGACGATCTCGGGGCTCGAGGACGAGTACGTGCTGGCCCCCGGCCGGATGCCCAAGCTCATCTACGTGAAGGCGATCGACGGCCCGCGCGAAGCGCGCCTCGACGACCTCATCCACCGCATCCAGTCCGACGACACGGCGTCGTACAAGAGCTTCGAGACGACGACCGAGCTCGCGGAGCTGATCGAGGCCGACCTGGCGACGCTGCTCGCCGAGCGCTTCGACGCCTCCCGCGCCCCGGCTGCGGCTCCGGCCGTCGCGGCGCGCATCCCCTCCGCCTACACCCGGCTGATCGGTCGCGAGGACGAGGTCGCCGCGGTGACAGCGCTGCTGGCCGACACGTCCAATCGCCTCGTCACCCTGCTCGGTCCCGGCGGCGTCGGCAAGAGCCGACTGGCCATCGAGATCGCCTCGGCCACGACCGGGACGTTCCCGGACGGCGCGGCGTTCATCGCCCTCGAGAACGTGACCGAGCCGGCGCTCCTGCTGCCGAGCATCGCGTACGGACTCGGCATCCGCGACACCGGGGAGCAGTCCCTCGAGGACCGGCTCGCCGTGGCGCTGGACGGTCGGCGGATGCTGATCGTCCTCGACAACTTCGAACAGCTCGTCGACGCCGCCCCGACACTGGTGGGCCTGTACTCCCTCGCCCCGACGATCACGTTCCTCGTCACGAGCCGCACCATCCTCCGCCTGCGCGGCGAGCGCGTCGTCGAGGTGCCGCCGCTGCTCACCTCCGATCCGGCCGACCCCGATTCCATGACGCGAGCCGCCGGGTCCGCCGCCGTCCGGCTGTTCGTCGAGCGCGCTCGCGCCGTGCGGCCGGACTTCGCGCTCAGCGGGACCAACCTGCCCGCCGTGGTCGGCATCTGCCGCGAGCTCGAGGGCTTGCCGCTCGCGATCGAACTCGCCGCCGCGTGCGTCCGCGTCCTCACCCCGGCGAGCATCCTGCAGCGCCTGGGCGGGTCGCTCATGTCGCTGCTGGAAGCGCCGCGCGACCTGCCCGCCCGGCAGCGCACCCTGCGCTCGACGATCGAGTGGTCGACGCAGCTGCTCGACGCCCCCGTGCGCGACCTCCTGTTCGACCTGGCCGTGTTCTCGGCGGGCTTCACGCTCGAAGCGGTCGAGGCGGTCGGACGCGGTCGATCGTGGGACGGCTTCGCGATCGAGCGCCTGGGCGAGCTGATCGACAGCTCGCTCGTACGCCAGGAGGACGCCGACGGCCGGCCCGTGTTCTCCCTGTTGGCGACGGTGCGCGAATACGGCCTCGAGCAGCTCGCCGAGCACGGGCGGCTCGACCAGGTCCGCGACGCGCACGCGGGCTACTACGCCGACCTGATCCGACGCCTGGCGCCCGAGCTGACGGGGCCCGGTCAGGGCGAAGCGACACGGCGGCTCACCCTCGAGCGCGCCAACCTGCGCGCCTCGATGCGTCACCTCGTGGCGAAGCGGGATGCCGAGGAGGCCACCGAGCTGGCCTTCCCGATGTTCCTCTACTGGTGGCTGCGGGGATACTTCGCCGAACTCAGCCTGTGGATGACGGAGCTGCTGGAGCGCGCGCCGGAGGCGTCGACGCACGCGGTCGCCGTGGCGAGGTTCTACATCGCGTGGGCCGAGATGTGGAACACGGCGGGCGCGGACCCCGTCGCGCGCTTCGAATCCGTCGCGGACCTGTTCGCGCAGACCGGCGATCGACTGGGCGTCGCCATCACGCTGGGTGGTTCCGGGCTCTCGCGTGCGGCTCGCCCGGATGCCGATGTCGCGCGCGCCGTCGAGGAGCTGACCCAGAGCGTCGCGGCCTTCAGGGAGGGAGGCCACCGGTGGGGAGAGGCGCTCTCGCTCGTGGCCCTCGGGCGCCTGTCCCTCGCCATGGGCGACGTGGACGCGGCGACCGCCCGTTTCAGCGAGGCCCTGTCCGCGGCGACGGCAGGAGGCGACAGCCTCACCGAGTCGATCGCGATGCACCACATCGGTCGCATGCAGCTGTTCTCGGGAGACACCGAGGGCGCGGCAGCCACGTTCACCGCGTCGCTGGGGCTTTCGCTCGGCCTCGCCCACGACGAGGGCGTGGCGTATGCGATCGAGGGACTGGGCGCCATCGCGGCCGTGGCAGGCGACCTCGACCGGGCCGGCGTCCTCGCCGGTGCCGCCGAGACGATCCGGCAGCGGGTGACGATGTTCGACCTGCCGGCCTTCGTCTACCACACCGGCTATCTCGAACGGGCGGCGCACGGCGAGGAGGACCGACGCCGACTCGCGGCGGCGCTCGCGCGAGGGCGCGAGTACTCCCTGCACGAGGTCGCGGACTACGCGGTCGGCGCGCGGAAGGCCGCCGGGAGCGCAGCCGGCGCGTCGGGTGGCCTGACGCAGGCGGTAGCGGCGCGCGATGCTTAGGGCCAGGATGTCTTCATGACTGGGGCTCATCCGCCCGTGATCCGCACTCCCGACCAGCGGATCCGGGTGTTCGTCAGCTCGACCCTGCGCGAGCTGCAGGACGAGAGACGCGCAGCGCGCGCGGCGATCGAGCGGCTGCGCCTGGCCCCGGTCATGTTCGAGCTCGGCGCGAGGCCCCATCCGCCCCGCGAGCTGTACCGGTCCTATCTCGCCCAGAGCGACGTGTTCGTCGGCATCTACGCCGCCAGCTACGGCTGGGTCGCGCCCGACGAAGCGGTGTCGGGCCTCGAAGACGAGTACAACCTCGCTCCCCGCGACATGCCCAAGCTCATCTACATCAAGGCCGTCGACGCGCGCGACGAACGGCTCGAGGAGCTCATCGCGCGCATCCGCACCGACGACACCGCCGCCTACCTGCCGTTCCACGACGCCGACCATCTCGAAGAGCAGGTGGCGGGGGATCTCGCCACCCTCCTGGCCGAGCGCTTCGACGAATCCAAGGTGACGCAGGATGCCGCAGCCGACCCCGCCGAGGCTGCGGCGCTGGCGACCCGACTGCCGACGCCGTACACGACCACCATCGGACGCGAGGGCGACATCGCCGCCCTCCGCGACCTGCTCGCCGCCGGAACCCACCGTGTGATCAGCCTCATCGGGCCGGGCGGGATCGGCAAGAGCCGCCTCGCGATCGAGACCGCACTGGCGACGACGGACATCTTCCCCGACGGCACGTCGTTCGTGCCGCTGGAGGGCGTTCTCGAGGCGGGGCTCCTGCTTCCGACCATCGCGTACGGTCTCGGCATCCGCGACAACGGCGAAGCCGCGCTCGAGGAGCGCATATCGCGCGCCCTCGAAGGACGCCGGGTGCTGGTCGTGCTCGACAACTTCGAGCAGATCGTCGACGCCGCCCCGGTGCTGGTGCGCCTGTACGACGCCGCACCGACGGCCACCTTCCTCGTGACCAGCCGCATCGTGCTGCGCATCCGCGGGGAGCAGGTGTACGAGGTGCGCGGTCTCACCACGCCCGTCGACAACCTGCCGGCGAGCGTCGACCCGGCGACGCGGTCGTCGGCGGTGGCCCTTTTCGTCGACCGTGCCCGCGCGGTCAAGCCCGGTTTCGAGGTGACGACCGACAACGCCGGCGACGTGGCCGACATCTGCCGGCGACTGGAAGGGCTGCCCCTGGCGATCGAGCTCGCCGCGGCCAAGATGCGGGTGCTGACACCGCACGGCATCGCCGAGCGTCTGCAGCGGAGCCTTCCGCTGCTGACGGCGGCCGTCCGCGACCTGCCCGAGCGGCACCGGACGATGCGGGCCACGATCGAGTGGAGCGTGGGCCTGCTGCCCGAGGTGCAGCGGTGCATGCTGCAGGACCTCGGGGTCTTCGCCACCCGGTTCACCCTCGAAGCGGTCGAGGCCATCGGCGCCGGCCGGCCGTGGGGCGGCGACGCCGTCGACACCCTCGCCGCCCTGGTGGACGGGTCGCTCGTGGCGCAGACCGACATCGAGGGGCGCGAGATCTACTCGCTGCTGGCGATCGTGCGCGAATACGCGATCGGCGCGCTCGAAGACAGCGGCGAGGCCGACCAGGTGCGCGCCGCGCACGCGGACTACTACGTCGGGCTCGTCGACGCCGTCGCCCCGGGGCTGCAGGGGCTCGGACAGGCCGAGGCGGTCGGCCGGCTCGGCCTGGAGCTGTCCAACCTGCGGGCCGCGGTGCGTCACCTCATCTACACCAACCGGCTGGACGACGCCGGCGCGTTCGCGTGGAGCCTGCTCATCTACTGGTGGATCTCGGGCTTCTTCGCCGAGGTGCGGCTGTGGATGCTGGAGCTGCTCGAGAAGCAGCAGCCGATCTCGCAGCACACCCGCGCCATCGCCTGGTTCTTCGTGCTGTGGGGCGAGATGTGGCAGCGACCGAGCGAGCAGGTGGTGGCCGGCCTCGGCGAGTGCATCCGGCTGTTCACCGAAGCAGGAGACGAGAACGCCGCCGCCATGGCGCTCGCGGCCCGCGCGACCGCGCGCGTGCAGCTGGCGGACATCGACGCCGGCAAGGCCGATGAGGAGCTGCGCGAGGCCGTCGAGAAGCTGCACGCCGCCGGCAACTCGTGGGCCGAGGCCATCACCGTGGTCTCGCTCGGCCGGCTCGCGTGGGTACGAGGCGACACCGCCGCCGCGCTCGAGCACTTCGACCGGGCGACCGCGGTGGCCTCGGCCAGCGGCGACCTGTTCACGACATCGGTGGCCGGGAACATCCGCGCCCGGCTGAACTTCGTCCGCGGCGAGATCGACGCCGCGGAGCGGGAGTTCATCGAAACGCTGCTGCTGTCGATCCGCCTGCACTACGACGAGGGGGTCGCCTACGGGCTCGAAGGGGTGTGCGCGGTCGCTGCCGCCCGCGCGGACGCGTGGCGCGCAGCCGCGCTCGCCGTGGCGGCGGGCATGATCCGGCACCGCATCGGCGTCTTCGACGTCGAGGCGTTCACCGTCCACGTGCCCCACCTCGAGATCCTGCGCGCCCGGGATCCGCAGGCCGTGGCCGACGGCGAGCGGGCCGGAGCGCAGCTCAGCATGGCCGAGGCCGTCGAGCTGGCGCTGCCCGCGGACGCGTGGGCCGAGGTGGCCACTCGCATGCACCGCTGGTAGACGGCCTGGCGCAGCTCACACCGCCGGTCGCGCGTGGCGGAAGCGCACGCGCGTGCCCGGTCGCGCCTGCGCGAGCACGTCGAGCGAGGCCTCGATCGCCACGGCGATGACCGGGTACCCGCCCGTGACCGGTCCGTCGGCCATCAGCACCGTCGGTCGGCCGGTCGGCGGCACCTGCAGCGCACCGGGCACCATGCCTTCGCTGGGCAGCTCTCCCGTGCGCACGCGCGCAAGTTCGGGGCCGTCCAGCCGGATGCCGACACGATCGGCTTTGCTCGACACGGTCCACACCGCCTCGAACAGCTGCTCGAGAGCGGATGCCGCGAACCAGTCGGCGCGCGGGCCGGGTGCCACCTCGAGCTCGACCTCGTCATCGGCGGGAGCGCTCCACGGCGCGATGTCGCCGGGAGGGATCGGACCCGTCGCCGCATCGCCCGAGAGGACGACATCGCCGGGACGCAACGGCGCCGGGCCGAGCCCGGCGAGGAGGTCGGTGGCTCGCGAGCCCAGCGCGGTCGTGCCGCCGAGGCCGCCGCGCACGGCGATGTAGGCGCGGGCGCCGTGCTCGAACCATCCGAGGTCCAGCTCTTCGCCGGCCGGCCACGGGTGCGCGACGTAGGGGTCGATCTCGACTCCGGCGAGCCGCACCGGTCCCCATGCGCCCGTCACGGCGAACCAGATGTCCGGCGCCGCTCCGACGGCCGGAGCGGCGACCGCGCGGAAGCCTCCCATCGTCACCTCCACCGCCGTCGCGTCCTCGGCGTTGCCCACGAGGCGGTTGGCGGTGCGAAGCGCGCGGCGGTCGAGGCCTCCTGATCTGGCGACACCGAGGGACGCCGCGCCCGGGCGGCCGAGATCCTGCAGCGTCGCCAGCAGCCCGGGCTCCACCACCCGGAGCGCCGGAGCGCCGCTCGACGGGTGCGGGCCCGGCGCTGCCGTGACCGCGGTCGACGCGCGGTCGACGGGTCGGAATCGCACGCGCGATCCGGGCTCGAGAAGCGCCGGCGAGGCGGCATCCGCATCGAACAGCCGGGCGGCGGTGGTGCCGATGAGACGCCACCCGCCGGGCGTCTCGCGGGGATAGGCGCCGCTGAAGCCCGCCGCGAGGCCCACCGCTCCCGCGGGAACCCTCGTTCTCGGGGTGTCCAGGCGCGGGACGTCGAAAGGCCAGTCGGCGCTCACGAGGTACCCGAATCCCGGCGCGAAGCCGGTGAAGGCGACGGTCCAGGCGGCGCTCGCGTGGCGGCGCACCAGCTCGTCGGGGCTGACACCGAGGAGCCGGGCGGTGTCGCCGAGGTCGTCGCCGTCGTACGCCACGTCGAGCTCGAAGGCGCGCGGGGCGGACGGGATCGCGCCCGTCTCGCCGGCCGCGCTCGCGCGGATCCACGAACGCGCGGCCGACAACGGCAGCCGGGCAGGGTCGAGGGTGACCAGCACGGTGCGGGCTGCCGGCACGAGGTCCTCGACGCCGTCGGGACGGGTCGCCGACAGAGCGGCGTGCAGGCCGAGCACCTCCTCCAGCGTGTCGACCTCGGCGAGGACCGCGCGCTCCCCCATCGGCAGCAGCCGCGGCTCTACCACGGTGCCCGCACCTCCACCCCGGCCTCGGTGAGTGCGCGACGCACCGCCCGCGCCATCGCGACCGCCGCAGGGGTGTCGCCGTGGACGCACAGCGAGGCCGCGTCCGCGGTGAGGATCGCACCGTTCACCGCGACGACCTCTCGCTCACGGGCCAGCCGCACGGCGCGGGCGGCGACCACGTCCGGGTGGTGGAGGAGGTCCCCCGGCTGGCCGCGCGGGACCAGCGTTCCGTCAGGCAGGTAGCCGCGATCGAGGAACGCCTCGTGGACGAACGGCAGCCCGCGGTCGGCGGCCGCGGCGGCGATCGCACCGCCGAGGCCCAGGACGGGCACGGCGCGTCCGACGGCATCCGCGAGCGCGGCGACGGCATCGGCGACGACGAGCGCCTGCTCGCGGTCGGCGACGATCCGGTTGTACAGCGCGCCGTGGGGCTTGACGTACCGGATGTCGGCTCCCGCCGTCCGCAGCCGCTCGAGCTGCTCATCCAGCGTCGCCCGCAGCGCGTCGGCCGGAAGCGACATCGCGGTGCGGCCGAAGCCTACGGGATCCGGATACGACGGATGCGCGCCGATCGACACTCCGAATCGGGAGGCCCGGCCGATCGCCGCGGCGACGGAGGCGGCATCCCCCGCGTGCCCGCCGCAGGCGATGCTGGCGCTCGAGATGACCGCGAACATGGCCTCGTCGTCGGCGGTGGGCAGCCCGTCGACGGTCTCGCCGAGGTCGGCGTTCAGATCGATGACGGCCACGCCTCCACGGTAGCCCCGCTCGCCGAGGTGTCACGAGGGCCACCGGTCTATCGTGGGTGCGTGGCGCGCACGAGGAGAGACGACGAAGCGCCCTCGGCGCGACTCTCGGACGGCACCATCGCCCGCGTCATCCCGTCCGCGTACGCGGGCGGGTGGGAGCTGGACGTCGACGGCACGCCGCAGTCCCACGTCGACCTCGACGACCCGACCCACCTGCACTTCGAGTACATCGCCCGCATGGGGGCGGTCATCGACCAGCTGCGGATGCCGGGGCAGCCGCTGACCGCGGTGCACCTGGGCGCGGGGGCGCTCACCCTGCCGCGCTACGTCGAGGCGACCCGGCCGGGTTCGCGCCAGCAGGTGGTCGAGATCGAGCCGGCCCTCATCGAGCTCGTCCGCGCGCACCTCCCGCTGCCTCGCGGAGCGTCCATCCGCACGCGGATCGGCGACGCGCGCGAGACGCTCGGCCGCTTTCCTGCCGGTCTCGTCGGCCATGTCGACCTTCTGGTGTCGGACGTCTACTCCGGCGCGCAGACACCCGCACACCTCACGACCGTGGAGTTCTACCGCGCCGCCGCCGCACTCCTCGCGCCGGACGGGGTGCTGCTGGTGAACGTGGCCGACGGCGCGGGCCTGGCCTTCGCCCGACGGCAGGTCGCGACGGTGCGCGCCGTCCTCGAGCACGTGATCGTCCTCGCCGAGGTGCAGACGCTGAAGGGGCGGCGATTCGGCAATCTGGTGATCGTCGGGTCGGCGGCCGCGTTGCCGACCGCGTGGCTCCCCCGCCTCATGGCCGCGGGACCGCATCCGGCCAAGGTGGCCCAGGGAGCTGAGCTGGACGACTTCGTGCGGGGTGCGCGCCTGGTGACCGACGCCGACGCGACGGCGTCGCCGAAGCCGTCGGCGTCGGTCTTCGACCGCTGACGATCCCGACCGGCGAGCCGCGCCGGATCGGGCGCGGGGCCGTTGCACACTGGAACGCGAGGCGGCCGCGCGCGGCGAAGGGAGACATGGTGAGCTACATCCTCGGGTACGACCCCGACACGCTGCGCGAGAAGGTCGATCCGCGACGCTGCCAGGAGCGGCTCGACGAGATCGGACCGCAGCGGAGCCTTCCCGCCCTGCTCGAGCGCGTATGGCTGCTGAAGGTCCTCGACCGTCTCGACGAGTCCCTCGTCCTGTCGGAGCAGTCCGTCCGCGTCGCGCGTATGGCGGGCACCCGCAAGGACCTCCTCCGCGCCCGCATCCTGCACGCATCGGTCATGCACTGGCGCGGCGCGTACGCCGCCGCCGAGCAGGAGCTCGCGACGTGCGCCGCCGAGGCGGAGGGCCAGGGCTGGTCGGCGATCGCCGCGTTCGCGTACCAGCATCGCGGCAAGTGCTTCTACTCCGCCGGCGACTACGACCTCGCCCGCGCGGACTTCAAGCGCGCCCTGTTCCTGCGGCAGGATGCCGGAGCGTCGGACGCCGAGCTGCAGGCGACCCTCATGGCCGTCGACGCCGCGGACCGGCGCCGGGTCGACGCCTCCGTCGCCAGCTGAGTGTCGTAGGTACGTTCTACTCTTCCGGACATGTCGGAACTGCGTGACGTCCGCCGCTGGGCGGAAGCTCTCCTCACCCTCCACCTCGACGCGTCGTGGACCTTCGGGTTCGACAACGCCAAGCGCCGTGCCGGACTGTGCGACTACCAGCGCAAGCGGATAAGCGTCTCGCGCTACCTCGCGGCCCGCTACGACGACGACACGAATCACCAGACGCTCCTGCACGAAGTGGCGCACGCCCTCGCCGGCGCCGCCGCCGGCCATGGTCCGCAGTGGAAGGCCCAGGCCCGCGAGCTCGGGTACGTCGGCGGCACCACCCACAACGGCGAGACCGCGACCGAACTCGCGCCCTGGATCGGGGTGTGCCCGTCCGGACACGTGGCCTACCGCCACCGCAAGGTGTCGCGGGCGACGTCGTGCGCGAAGTGCGCGCCGCGCTTCGACGAGCGGTTCCTGTTCGCATGGACCCGTCGCGAGATCACCCCCGCCACACGTCTGGCGGCGCTGACACCCCGCTGAGTCGCGGGTGCGCGCCGGTTCCGCGTCGCGGCGCCGCCCTCCAGGACTGCGCGACCCGCAGCGCAATCCCGCGGGGCGCTGAGGTGCAGCATCCTCCCCGCGGGGCGCTGAGATGCAGCATCCGGCCCTCGAGGCGCGGAGATGCAGCATCCTCCCCCCGGGGCGCTGACGTGCAGAGGCGCAGAGGCGCAGCATCCTCCCCTCGTCGCGACGACGACAGGCGGATGCCGCGAGCGGAGGTCCCTCGCGCGAGTTCCGGTCCTCCCTGGGCGACATCACCTCCGCCGACCGCGACGAGCGGAGGGCGAGCGGCGGGTGGGCGGCGGGCGGGGGGGGGGGCGCCATCGGACACCACGCTCCCCCGGGCCACCTGCACGCGTGGGGTCAGCGGGCGGTGAAGACACCGTCCTCGAGGACGGGAACGACACCGACGGCGTCGACCTCTGCGGCCGCGAGGACCTCGTCGCGGCGTCCGGCGGCGATGAGCTCCTGGCCGGAACCGCTCGCGGTGACCAGGTGCCGCACCGCCCTGCCGAGCCCGCGGTACGACTCGCACGCGGCCGCGGCCTCGGGTGAGGTGTGGTCGATGCCGAGGTCGGTGAGCGCGGCGACGATCGCGCCGGCGCCCAGCAGATCCTCCACCGCGAAGCGCAGGTCGGCGTCGGGGTCGCGCGAGACCCGTTCGCCCGCGGCGATGACCGCGACGCTGGTGCGCTCGCCCCGCCGTCGCTGTTCGGCGAGCACCTCCGCAGCGACCGCGGCCGCGTTCCGCAGGCACCCGAGCAGCACCCGCGCCCCGGCCGCAGCGGCCGCCTCGGCGACGGCGGCGCCGTTGATCGAAACAGCGTGCGCGGCGGCGTCCAGAGCGACCCGGTCGCCCCGCGCGACGGCGTCGGTGACGGACGTCGAGAAGCGCAGCACGTCGACCACGACGACGAGGTCGCTCGGAGCCAGACGCGCGAGTCCCGACGCGCCCCACTCGAGGCGAACCTGGTAGCGGTGCTGATCGAACGGCGTCAGTTCCGTAGGGGTGGCGGACAGCATCCGTCAAGCCTAGAACCGCGCTTCGCGCTCGGTGCGACACTGTGAGCATGCGCATCATGCTGAAGTTCGTGATCGACTGCGACGCCGACGCGGCGTGGCGTGCCCTGCACTCCCCCCGCGCGGTCGCGGAGCTCTACGGGCCGCTGCTACAGATGGACCCGCTGGCGGCGGAGGGCCTGCCGACGTCACTGGAGTCCGGCGCGGACGTCCCCGTCCAGCTCTCCATCGCCGGGGCCCTGCCGGTCGGCCGCCAGCTCATCCACGTGAGCGAGCGGCGGGTCGAGGAGGCGGACGGCGACGTGCGGATCCTCCGCGACTCCGGCATCCCTCTCACCGGCCCGCTCGCGGCCCTCGACGTGTGGGATCACCAGATGGCCGTCTCGCCGGCCCCCGGCGACCCCACCCGCACGCTCTGGCGCGACCGCCTCGTGATCGGCGGCGCCGCCGCCCCCCCTGTGGCCCGGGCTGTGGGCGACCTGGCAGTGGCGGGGCGCCCGCATCCGCGCCCTGGCGCCGTCCTGGGCGCACGACCCCGCCCCGCCCCCGAACCCGACCCGAATCCGCGAAAGTACATCTGACGGACGAGGCGTAGGGCCGCACCCGCCCTCTCGGCGCGCAGATGTACTCTCGCGGACTCGACCGGGCCCGGAAGGACCGGACCCGGGCGGGGGTCAGTCGATCGCGAGGGCCTCGACGGGTGACACGCGCGTGGCCAGACGGGTGGGGACGACGGCCGCGACGAGGGTGAGCACCGCGGTGGCGACGACGATCGCGACCACCGGTCCCGGCGGCACGGCCGGCCACACGAGCGAGAACGTCGACCCGGTCCCGTCCGGATCCACCTGCACCGAGCCGAGCACCGACTGCGCTCCGGCCCAGCCGTAGACGACGCCCAGCACGAGGCCGGCCAGCGTCGCGGACATGGTGATGTGCAGCGCCTCCAGCAGCACCATGCGTCGCACCTGGGTGTTCGACAGCCCGACCGCCCGCAGCAGGCCGAGCTCGCGCCGCCGCTGCACGACGCCGATCGTCAGCAGGTTCACCAGGCCGACGGCCGCGATGACCGCCGACACGGCGACCAGGCCCATCATGATCGCCGCGAAGGTGTCGATGATGGTGGTCATCTCCTCGGGGAGCTCGCCTCCGGCCGAGACCGCCAGCACCCGCTCGACGGTCTCGAGCGCGACGGCGAACATCGTCACGAGGGTGACGCCCATCACCACCCCGATCGCCATGCGGCTCGATCGCTCCGGCTGGCGCAGCGCATTCTCGGCGGCCAGTCGCGCCGTCGCCCCGGACCCGAAAGCCCGGCCGACCAGGCGCAGCACGGGAGGCATGACCAGAACCGACCCGATCGACAGGCCGGTGAAAGACAGGATGCCGCCGACGAAGGCCACGATGACACCCAACGGCGTGACCAGACCCATGACGACGCCCAGCGCGAGCAGAGCGGCCCCGGCCACCATGAGGGCGACGGCGGCGACGTGGCGGCCGCGACGACCGGACACCTCGGCATAGCCCCGCTCCTGCGAGCCCCCGAGCGCCTGCAGCGGAGTGACATCCAGCACGCGGCGCGAGCCCGCCCAGGCCGCCGCCCAGGTGGTGAGCACCACGATCGCCGCCGGCAGCAGCAGCTCACCGCGCACGAGATCGAAGTCGATGCCCTCCAGGCCGAGCGCGGCCTCGGCGACGCCGACTCCCGCCGCCGCGACGGCTGTGCCGCCCACCAGTCCCATCACGGCGCCGAGCACGCCGACCACCAGACCCTGCCGGGCGAGTTCGGCGCGCTGGGCCCGCGCGGACGACCCGATCAGGCGCAGCAGCGCGATCCGACGGGTGCGGCCGGCGACGACGGTGGCGAAGGTGTTCGCCGTCACGATCGCCGCGACGTACACCGCCACGCCGAGCAGCAGCGCGCCGAGGATCGCCAGCACGACCGAGAGGGTCCCGCTGTCGCCGATGTAGGGGTCGGCACGCAGCAGCGCGGACAGATAGGCGGTGGCCGCGAGGAGGATCACGCCGAACGCCGACGAGATCGCCGCCACCAGCACGCTCGCCCCCATGCCGCGCTCACGGAGCCACGCCAGACGTGCCGGGCCGGGTGTCTCGCGGGCGACCACGCGCGGCGGGTGCGATCCCGCTCGCGCCGCCCCCGGCATCCGGCTCTCGGTGCCGCTCACGGCGGCGCTCACGGTGCCGCTCATGCCGCTGCCCCGGTCTGTGCGGCGCCGAGTTCTGCGGCGAGCATGTACGCCGAGATCTCTTCCGCGCTCTGCCGCGGCTTGTCGGCGACGATGCGACCGTCGCCGAGGAACAGCACGCGATCGGCGTGCGATGCGGCCAGCGGGTCGTGGGTGACCATCGCGATCGACTGTCCGTGCTCGCGACTCGCGGTGGCCAGCAGCGACAGCACCTCCCGGCCGGAGCGCGAGTCCAGGTTGCCCGTGGGCTCGTCGGCGAAGACGAGGTCGGGCCCCGTGGCGAGGGCGCGCGCGATCGCGACCCGCTGCTGCTGACCGCCCGACAGCTCATGGGGCCGGTGCCCGAGGCGCGGTGCGAGTCCGAGCGTGTCGACGAGGCCGTCGATGCGGGCACGCTCCAGCGCCGAGGGGCGACGACCATCGAGGTCGAAGGGCAGCAGGATGTTGCCCAGGGCGGTCAGGGTGGGCACGAGGTTGAACGACTGGAAGACGAACCCGACGCGCCGTCGGCGCAGGATCGTCAACTCGAGGTCGGACAGCCCCGTGATGTCGGTGTCGCCGATCCAGGCGCGTCCGGACGTCGGAGCGTCCAGCCCCGCCATGACGTGCATGAGCGTGGACTTGCCCGAGCCCGACGGCCCCATGATCGCGGTGAACTCGGAGCGTCGGATGCCGACGCTCACCCCCGCGAGAGCGTGAACGGCACTGTCTCCGGAGCCGTAGGTCTTGGTGAGCTGCTGCACCCGGGCAGCCAGGCCCAGGTCTGTGGTGGTGATCTCCATGCCTTCGACGCTATGGATCACCTGCGCCGCCCCGCGTCGGCCGCAGGTCGCATCCGCGTACATCGCGAGGATGATCCCGGGTCGGCCGCTCAGGCTGGGCGTCGGCGGCTCCCGCAGCCGGTGCGCCCGGCTCAGGCCAGTCCGTGGTCGAACGCGTAGACGACGAGCTGCACGCGGTCGCGCAGCGCGAGCTTGGTGAGGATGCGGCTGATGTGGGTCTTGACCGTCGCCTCGGAGAGGAACTCGCGGGCGGCGATCTCGGCGTTGGACAGCCCCCTCGCGGCGAGCGCGAAGATCTCCCGCTCGCGCTCGGTCAGCTCGTCGAACGCCGCCGGCACCGGCGGCCGCGCGACCGGCGCCGAAGCGGCGAACAGCTCGCGCGTGGCGGAGGCGGCGATCACCGCAGAACCGGAGTGGACGGTGCGGATGGCGGCGAGCAGGAACTCCGGGTCTGCGTCCTTCAGCAGGAATCCGCTTGCTCCCTCGCGGATCGCGCGGGCGGCCGCCTCGTCGAGGTCGAAGGTCGTGAGCATCACGATGCGCGGCGGGTCGGGGTCCTTCAGCAGCTCGGCCGTCGCCGCCAGGCCGTCCATCACCGGCATCCGGATGTCCATGAGCACCACGTCCGGTCGCGCGGCGCGCACCGCCTCGACCCCGGCTCGACCGTCCGCGGCCTCGGCCACGACCTCAAGATCGGGCTGGGACTGGACGAGCATGCGGATGCCGGCGCGGAAGAGCGCCTGGTCGTCGACGAGCGCCACGCGGATCACGCCGGGGCTCCGATCGGCAGCGTCGCATCGACGACGAAGACACCCTCGCGCCGCTCCGCGCGAAGGATGCCGCCCACCAGGCTCGCCCGCTCCGCCATGCCGATGAGGCCGTGCCCGCGCGGGCCGGGCGCACCCGCTCCGGCGGCGCCGCTTCCGGCGGCGCCGGATCCCGTCACGCCGTGGGTGCCCGCCGTGGCGGGCAGGGGGTTGCGCACCTCGAGGTCGACGCGGTCCGGGTGCCAGCAGAGCCGGACCGACACCGACTCGCCGTCGCCGTGGCGCAGCGCGTTCGTCAGCGCCTCCTGCAGGATGCGATAGACCGCCAGCTGCACCGCCGCCGACGGCTCGGCGACCGGTGCGGGATCCACCTCGACGCGCACCGCCACCCCTGCCGCGCGCACCTGCGCGTACAGCTGCTCGAGGTCGGCGAGAGCGGGCTGTGGCCCGTGGGTCTGGCTGTGGCGCAGCTGCGTGAGGAGCACCCGGACGTCGGCGAGGGCGGCGCGTGCGGTCGACGAGATCGTCTCGAGCGCCACGGTGGCCGCCGCGGGGTCGGATGCCGCGGCGTACCGCGCGCCGTCGGCCTGCGCGACCACGACCGTCAGCGAGTGGGCGACGACGTCGTGCATGTCGCGAGCGATGCGCACCCGCTCCTGCTCGGCGACGGCCTCGGACTCCGCGCGCTCCTGCGCCAGGCGGGTCGCTCGTGCCCGACGCGCCGTGCGCACCAGCGCGCCGATCGTCCACGACAGCGCAAGTGCGAACGCCGCCGCCGCGAGCATAACCAGTGCCAGGGGCAGCGTCTGCCAGGTCAAGGCGCCGCCCCCGCCGTAGAACTGGTCGAACGTCAGGTAGGCGGTGATGACGACAGCGCCGACGAGAGCAGACACGAGGCCCAGCCGCAGCACCAGGGTCGAGCCGTACGCGGCCGTGGCGTAGAGCACGCCGAAGATGGCGACGTCCGACACCGAGGGGGGTCGCCCCAGTCCCATCTGCACGACTGCGCCGAGCCACGCCGTCGCCAGAGCAGGACCCGGAGCGAGTCGGCGCAGAGCGAGCGCCGCCGTGAAGACCACCGCCACCAGCACCCCGGCCGCGTCCGACGCGGCACCCGTGCTCCCGACGCCGCCCATGATGCTGAGCTCGGCCGGCGCGGCCACGACGAGGAAGAGGCCGGCGACGAGGAGGTCGACCACGACCTGGTGGGTGGTGAGGGGGCGGAGCACCGTCTCACGGTACGGCAGAGCGCACGCGCCGGCATCCGTCTGGCGATGTATCCCGGGGTGCCCCTTGTCGCGCCCGCCCGCAGGCTTTACTGTCCGGACACAGGCCGAAACCGACGGGAAACGTCGAGGCAGAAGGATCGGGTCAGCCGGCAGCACCCGCCGAACCCGAGCGACACGGACGGAGACACGATGACGACGGTACGCGCGGCGATCTCGCAGACGACCTGGACCGGCGACAAGGAGTCCATGCTCGACAAGCACGAGGGCTTCGTGCGCGACGCGGCGGCGCAGGGCGCTCAGGTGATGTGCTTCCAGGAGCTGTTCTACGGGCCGTACTTCGGCATCACGCAGGACAAGAAGTACTACCGCTACGCCGAACCGGTCGACGGCCCGATCGTCACCCGCTTCGCCGCCGTCGCCAAGGAGCTCGGCGTCGTGATGGTGCTGCCGATCTACGAAGAGGCCGAGACCGGCGTCTACTACAACACCGCCGTGCTCGTCGACGCCGACGGCACGGTGCTCGGCACGTACCGCAAGCACCACCTGCCGCACCTCGACCGCTTCTGGGAGAAGTTCTACTTCCGGCCGGGCAACCTCGGCTACCCGGTGTTCGACACCGCGGTCGGCCGCATCGGCATGTACATCTGCTACGACCGCCACTTCCCGGAGGGGTGGCGGGAGCTCGGCTTGGCCGACGCGCACATGGTCTTCAACCCGAATGCGACCAAGCCCGGCCTGTCCAACCGACTGTGGGAGGTCGAGGGTCCTGCGGCTGCCGTCGCCAACGGGTACTTCGTGCTGCAGCCCAACCGCGTCGGTCGGGAAGACAACGAGTACGGCGAGCTGGCGGTGGACTTCTACGGCACGAGCCAGGTCATCGACCCGCGGGGGAACTTCGTCGGCGAGCGCGGCTCCAGCGAGCACGAAGAGCTGCTGGTGCGCGACCTCGACCTCGACATGGTGCGGCAGATGCGCGACGACTGGCAGTTCTACCGGGACCGCCGGCCCGATTCGTACACCCGGATCGCGAAGCCGTGAGGGGGAGACGGATGCCGCAGCCGACGCCGACGCCGAGACAGGGGATTTACGCCGAGCCCGGGGACGAGGCCACGGGTCTCGGCGCAGATCCCCTGGTTCGCGGGTCGAGGAAGACCGAGAACGGAGAAATCGGATCATGACCACCACACTCATCACCGGCGGAACCGTCGTGTCGGCCACGGGCCGCGGCCGAGCGGACGTCCTCATCGACGGCGAGACGATCGCCGCCGTCCTCTCACCGGGCTCGCAGCTGCTCGGAACCGACCTCGCGGCATCCGTCGACACCGTCGTCGACGCGACCGGAAAGTACGTCATCCCCGGCGGCATCGACGCCCACACCCACATGGAGCTGCCCTTCGGCGGCACGAACGCATCGGACACGTTCGAGACCGGGACGCGGGCCGCGGCCTGGGGCGGCACGACGTCGATCATCGACTTCGCGGTGCAGCGGTACGGGGAGCGTGTGCAGGACGGACTCGCCGCCTGGCACGAGAAGGCCGCAGGCAACTGCGCCATCGACTACGGCTTCCACCAGATCGTCGGCGGTGTCGACGAGGACTCCCTCGCCGCGATGCGCGGGCTCGTCGACGAGGGCGTCTCGAGCTTCAAGCTCTTCATGGCCTACCCGGGCGTGTTCTACTCCGACGACGCGCAGATCCTCCGCGCCATGCAGGTGTCGGCCGAGACCGGGATGCTCACGATGATGCACGCCGAGAACGGCCCCGCGATCGATGTGCTCGCCGCCCAGCTCGCCGACGCCGGCAAGAAGGCTCCGTACTATCACGGCATCGCCCGGGCCTGGCAGATGGAGGAGGAGGCCACGCATCGCGCGATGATGCTCGCGAACCTCACCGGCGCACCGCTGTACGTCGTGCACGTGTCGGCCAAGCAGGCGGTGGAGCAGCTCGCGTGGGGTCGGGACCAGGGCTGGAACGTCTTCGGCGAGACCTGCCCGCAGTACCTGTACCTGTCGCTGGAGGAGCAGCTCGGCGCGTTCAGCGACGAATGGGGCCAGTTCGAGGGGGCGAAGTGGGTGTGCTCGACTCCGCTGCGCAGCCGGAGCGAGGGTCACCAGCACCACATGTGGCAGGCGCTGCGCACCAACGACATCCAGATGGTCTCGACCGACCACTGCCCGTTCTGCATGAAGGGGCAGAAGGAGCTCGGCGCCGACGACTTCCGTGCGATCCCGAACGGCATCGGCTCGGTGGAGCACCGCATGGACCTCATGTACCAGGGCGTCGTCACCGGCAAGATCACCCTCGAGCGCTGGGTGGAGCTGACCAGCACGACACCGGCCCGCATGTTCGGCCTGTACGGGCGCAAGGGTGTGATCCAGCCCGGCGCGGACGGCGACGTCGTCGTCTACGACCCGAACGGCCACACCACGATCTCGGCGGCGTCGCACCACATGAACATGGACCACTCGGCATGGGAGGGCTACGAGATCGACGGGCACGTCGACACCGTCATCTCACGCGGCAAGGTCGTCGTCGGCGACGGGCGGTACCTCGGCTCCAAGGGCGACGGACGCTTCCTCAAGCGCGGCCTGTCGCAGTATCTGATCTAAGGGGTCCCAGATGGATTTCGGAGTCGTCCTCCAGACCAACCCGCCCGCGGCGCGCACCGTGCAGCTGGCCAAGCTCGCCGAGGCCCACGGCTTCAGCCACGTGTGGACCTTCGACTCGCACCTGCTGTGGCAGGAGCCGTACGTCATCCACTCGGCGATCCTCGCCGAGACCACGCGCATCACGGTGGGCCCGTTCGTCACCAACCCGGCGACGCGGGACTGGACGGTCACGGCCTCGGTCTTCGCCACCCTCAACGAGATGTACGGGAACCGCACGATCTGCGGGATCGGTCGCGGCGACTCGGCGGTGCGGGTCACGAACGGCAAGCCGACCACGATGGCCGAGCTGCGGGAGTCGATCCATGTCATCCGCGAGCTGGCGAACTCGCGCCCCGCCGAATACCGCGGCGCGACCCTGCAGTTCCCGTGGAGCCGCGGGTCGACGCTCGACGTCTGGGTGGCCGCGTACGGGCCGATGGCGCTCAAGCTCACCGGCGAAGTGGGCGACGGCTTCATCCTGCAGCTGGCCGACCTCGACATCGCGGCGTGGATGATCAAGACGGTGAAGGATGCCGCGGCCGCGGCCGGGCGCGATCCCGACGCGCTGGCCTTCTGCGTCGCCGCCCCGATGTACATCGGCGACGACGTCGCCCACATGCGCGACCAGTGCCGCTGGTTCGGGGGGATGGTGGGCAACCACGTCGCCGACATCGTGGCGAAGTACGGCCACCGGGGCGATGCCGTCCCGCAGGCGCTCACGGATTACATCGCCGGGCGCACCGGATACGACTACAACACCCACGGCAAGGCCGACAACGACCACGTCGACTTCGTGCCCGACGAGATCGTCGACCGGTTCTGCATCCTCGGCACCGCGAAGGAGCACATCGCCAAGCTCGAGGCGCTCCGCGAGATCGGCGTCACGCAGTTCGCCGGCTACCTGCAGCACGACAACAAGGAGGAGACGATGCGGGTGTACGGCGAGACCGTCATCCCCGCGCTCTCGCACCACGTCACGGCCAAGGCATGAGCGCACGAGCCGACGCCGACGCCCGCCGGTGGCGCGCCGTCGGCTGGGGCGCGCTGGGGGTCGTGTCGGTGCTGCTCCTGTGGGAGCTGTACAAGTTCCTGGGCCCCGCCGAGGGAGTCGTCATCGGCGCGACGGCCGGGCAGGCCGGCTCAGGGGTCATGATCCTCCCCCGCACTCACGATCGAGCCATGCCGCACGTGTGGGACATGGTCGCGCGCCTGTTCGCCCCGACCAGCGGCGGGCAGACCCCGCCGCTGTGGGTCTCGGTGGCCTCGGCCGCCGCCGTCACGCTCGGCATCGCCGCGGTGGGCTGGCTCATCGGCGTGGTCGTCGGCGCCGCCCTCGGCCTGGCGATGCAGCGGTGGCGTCTGGTGGAGTGGGGCCTGCTCCCCTGGATCGTCGTGAGTCAGATCGTTCCGCTCATCGCGTTCGCCCCCGTCGTCAACGCGATCGGGAATCAGATCGACCGCGGCGGCACGCCGTGGCCGCAGTGGCTGTCGGTGGCGGTCATCGCCTCCTACCTGGCCTTCTTCCCCGTCGCCGTCGGGGTGCTGCGCGGACTCGCCGCCCCCGATCGCATCCACCTCGACCTCATGCGCAGCTACGCGGCCGGCTACGGCACGACGCTGCTGCGCCTGCGGCTGCCCGCGGCGGTGCCCTATCTGCTGCCGGCGCTGCGCCTGGCCGCGGCGAACGCGGTGCTCGGGGCCGTGGTCGCCGAGGTGTCCATCGGCATGCGCGGCGGCATCGGCCGCATGCTCATCCAGCTGGCCGGGCAGGCCTCGTCCGACCCGGCCGCGCCGTGGGGGCCGACACTCGGATCCATCGTGCTCGGCCTCATCGCCGCCGGCTCGGTCGCCCTGATCGGGCTCGGCCTCAAGAACTACCGCAGAGGAGAAGCGACCGCATGAGCACCGCCACGGCCGTCCGCGCGAGCGCCGTCGACAAGGTCTTCGGCACCGCCAAGGGCGAGGAGGTCACCGCCCTCACCGGTGTCGACCTCGACGTCCGGGCCGGCGAGTTCGTCTCGCTCATCGGGCCCTCGGGGTGCGGCAAGTCGACGCTGCTGCGTCTGATCGCCGATCTCGACACCCCGACATCGGGCACGCTCGAGATCTTCGGCAAGCCCGCGGCGAAGGCCCGTGTGGACCAGGACTACGGCATCGCGTTCCAGCAGGCCGGGCTCCTGCCGTGGCGCACGGTCGCCGCCAACATCGCCCTGCCCCTCGAGGTGCACGGGGTCTCGCGCGGGGAGCGGAGCGCACGCGTGGCCGAGCTCGCCGAGCTGGTCGGGCTCTCGGACTTCATCGACCGCTACCCCGATCAGCTGTCGGGCGGCATGCAGCAGCGCGTCGCGATCGCCCGCGCGCTCGCCGCCCGGCCCCGGCTGCTCCTGATGGACGAGCCGTTCGGCGCGCTCGACGAGATGACGCGCGAGTACCTGCAGACCGAGCTGGCCCGCATCGCCGCCGAGACCGGGGCGGCGGTGGTGTTCGTCACCCACTCGATCCCCGAGGCGGTCTTCCTCTCGGATCGCGTGGTCGTCATGAGCCCCCGCCCCGGCCGCATCACCGACGTCATCGTGACCGATCTCGGCCCCGCACGCGAAGAGGGCCTCCGGGAGTCCCCGGCCTACTTCGACCGCGTCACGGCCGTCCGCGAGGCACTGCACGGAACACGCGTCGAACGGGCGGCCGAGCGATGAGCGCGACCGAGTCCCTCACCCGCGTCCGCCCGACCCGGCGGGGGCCGTCCGAACGACCGCTGCCCGGCTGGCTGCGCTTCATCGCGCCGGTGGTGGTCGGGGCGCTCGGGCTCGCGGTGTGGGTGCTCTACGTCGACGTCCTCGGCGCCGCTCCCCGCATGCTGCCGAGCCCGATCACGATCGGGGCGGAGCTCGTCACCCGGTGGGGCATCATCTCGGAAGACATGGCGATCACGGCCACCAACGCACTGATCGGCCTGACGTTCGGAGCGCTCATCGCGGTCGTGCTCGCCGGGCTCGCCGCCGCCGCGGGGCCGATCGACGGGATGCTGGCTCCCCTGGTCGCCGCGCTGGCGGTCATCCCGATCGTGGCCATCACCCCGATCCTGAACACGATGTTCGGCGCCTCCAGCCAGTTCGGCCGGCAGGCCGTCGCGATGATCGCGGCGTTCATCCCGGTCTTCGTCAACGTCCTGCGCGGACTCCGCCAGACCCGGCCGGTGCACCGCGATGTGCTGCGCGCCGCGGCGGCATCGCCTCTCCAGACCTTTCGCCACCTCACGCTGCCCGCTGCCCTGCCGTATCTGATGACGGGCCTGCGGATCGCCGCCTCGCTCGCGGTCATCGCCGCCCTCGTCGCGGAGTACTTCGGCGGCCCGGCCGACGGGATCGGCACCGCCATCGCGACGTACGCCAAGTCCGGCCGCGCGGCCCTGGCGTGGGCCTACGTGGCCGGCGGCATCGGCATCGGACTCGCGTTCTTCCTCGGCACCTCGCTCCTGGAGCGCCTGGTGACGAGGCGCCCGCCGGCGTGACACCGGCACCTCGCACCACCAACCCGAAAGGAACAGCATGAGACACAGCATCCGACGCGGCCTCCTCGCCGCGTCCACCGTCACGGCGACGGCCCTCGTCCTGGCGGCCTGTTCGTCGTCGGGGTCGTCCACCGACGGCGACGCCGACGCCGACAGCGGCGATTTCGAGCCGCTCACCGAGGTCTCGCTGCAGCTGCAGTGGCTGCCGCAGGCGCAGTTCGCGGGGTACTACGTCGCACTCGACCAGGGGTACTTCGAGGAGGAGGGGTTCGACTCGGTCGACATCCTCCCCTCGGGCGGCGACATCGTCCCCCAAGACGCCCTCGTCGCGGGAGACGTCGACTTCGCCATCGCCTGGGTCCCGAAGGTGCTGGGCACCCTGGAGGCCACCGGTGTGGAGTTGACCGACATCGCCCAGGTGTTCCAGCGCTCGGGCACCATGCAGGTGTCCTGGGCGGAGGACGGCATCGAATCCGTCGCGGACTTCGAAGGCAAGCGCATCGGATCGTGGGGCTTCGGCAACGAGTGGGAGATCTTCGCGGCCATGGCCGCCGAGGGCCTCGACTCCACCACCGTCTCGATCACGACGCAGGACTTCAGCATGAACGCGCTGCTGGACCGCGACGTGGACGCCGCCCAGGCGATGACGTACAACGAGTGGGCGCAGATCCTCGAGGTGGTCGACCCCGAGACCGGCGAGCTCTACCAGCCCGAGGACTTCAACGTCGTCAGCTACGAAGACACCGAAGGGGCCATGCTCCAGGACGCGATCTGGGCCGACACGCAGCGCCTCGCGGACGACCCGGCCTACGCCGACGCGGCTGTGCGGTTCCTCAAGGCGGTCACGAAGGGCTGGATCTTCGCGCGTGACAACCCCGAAGAGGCGGCGGCGATCACCTACGACGCCGCGATCAACGCCGAGGCGGCGTTCCCGGTCGGCCCCACGCACCAGTTGTGGCAGATGAACGAGGTCAACAAGCTCATCTGGGCCGGCGGTGACTTCGGGCTCATCGACTCGACGGCGTGGGACCAGACCGTCGCGGGCGCCCTGTCGGCGGTCAACCAGGACGGCCTCGAGCTCATCACCGCCGAGCCGATGGATTCGGCGTACTCCAACGAGTACATCGAGCAGGCTCTGGCAGAGCTCGAAGAGGAGGGGGTCGAGGTCGGCGGCGAGTACACGCCGATCGACGTCACCCTCACCGAGGGCGGCCAGTAGCGGCATCCGGACACTCCGTCCGCTTTCCGTCGCTCGACGACCGGGATCGTCCCTTGACCCCCGGTCGTCGAGCGACGAACGTTGCCTCAGACGACCCGTCCGACCCCCGCGGAGGCCCCCATGACCGACGACCTCGACGCCCGCGCGCGCGAGCTGGACCGCACGCACGTCTTCCACTCCTGGCTCGCCCAGGCGAACCTCGACCTGCCCGTCGTCGCCGGCGGATCCGGCAGCGTCGTGTGGGATCACGCCGGCCACCGGATGCTGGATTTCTCCAGCCAGCTGGTCAACGTCAACATCGGGCATCAGCACCCGGCCGTCGTCGCCGCCATTCAGGAGCAAGCGGGACGGCTGGCCACCATCGGACCGGCGACCGCGCACCTCGCCCGCGGCGAGGCCGCCGCCCGCATCCTCGGCAAGGCCCCCGAAGGCTTCGCGAAGGTGTTCTTCACCAACGGCGGCGCCGACGCCATCGAGAACGCCATCCGCATGGCGCGCCTGCACACCGCACGCGACACGGTGCTCTCGACCTACCGCTCGTACCACGGCAACACCGGCGCGGCCATCGTCGCCACCGGCGACTGGCGACGGATGCCGAACCAGTACGCCCGCGGACACGTGCACTTCTTCGGCCCCTACCTCTATCGCAGCGAGTTCTGGGCGACCACGCCCGAGGAAGAGGGCGCGCGCGCCCTCCGGCACCTGGAGCGCATGATCCAGTCCGAGGGCCCCGAGACCATCGCCGCCGTCCTGCTGGAGTCGGTTCCCGGCACCGCCGGCATCCTCATCCCTCCGCCCGGCTACCTCGCCGGCGTCCGCGCCCTGTGCGACCGCTACGGGATCGTGCTCATCCTCGACGAGGTCATGGCCGGATTCGGGCGCACCGGCCGCTGGTTCGCCTTCGAGGGCCACGACGTCGTGCCCGACCTCATCACCTTCGCCAAGGGGGTGAACTCCGGCTACGTGCCGGTGGGCGGCGTGATCATCTCGGCGGCGATCGCGGCGACGTTCGACGAACGGGTCTTCCCGGGGGGACTGACCTACTCCGGGCACCCCCTGGCCGCGGCATCCATCGTCGCCGCCATCGACGCGATGGAATCCGAGGGCATCGTCGACCACGCCGCGGCCATCGGCGAGAGCGACATCGGCCCGGGCCTCCGCGCACTCGCCGAGCGACATGACGTCATCGGCGAGGTGCGCGGCGAGGGCGTGTTCTGGGCGCTGGAGTTCGTCACCGACCGGCAGACCCGCGAGCCCGTCCCCGCGGCGTTCATCGGGCGACTCAAGGGCGAGCTCGTCGCGCGGGGCCTGCTGCCGTTCGTCGCCGAGAACCGGGTGCACGTCGTGCCCCCGTGCGTCGTCACCGCCGACGAGGTCGGTCAGGCGATGGAGATCTACGAAGACGCGCTCACGGCGGTCGCGGCCGGATGAGCCCGCCGCCCCGCTTGCGCCCGCCGCGCGCGGGCGCACACTGGTATGAGGCCCTCACGAGGGGCCTCCGATGGAGAGGACGAAGATGACCGACACCACGACTCTGGAGCAGACCCCGCGGTCCGCCACCGCGATCGTCGACCACTGGGTGGGAGGTGCCGCCTGGGCGGGTGAATCCGACCGCACCGGCGAGGTGTTCAACCCGGCGCTCGGCTCGGTGCAGCGGGAAGTGCGCATGGCGACCGCCGGCGACGTCGAGCAGGCCGTCGCCGTCGCGGTGGACGCCGCCGCCGTGTGGGCGGACACGTCGATCGCGAAGCGCCAGCAGGTGATGTTCGCGTTCCGCGAGATCGTCAATCAGCGCAAGGACGAGCTCGCCCGGATCCTCACCAACGAGCACGGCAAAGTGCTCTCGGACGCGCACGGCGAGATCGCACGAGGTCTCGAAGTCGTCGAGTTCGCGTGCGGACTCGGCCACCTCACCAAGGGCGCGTACAGCGAGAACGTCTCGAGCGGCATCGACGTGTACACGCTGCGCCAGCCGCTCGGGGTCGTCGGCATCATCAGCCCGTTCAACTTCCCGGCCATGGTGCCGATGTGGTTCTTCTCCATCGCACTCGCCGCCGGCAACGCCGTGATCCTCAAGCCCAGCGAGAAGGACCCGTCGGCGGCGAACTGGATGGCCGCCGCGCTCACCGAAGCCGGGCTCCCCGACGGCGTCTTCAACGTCGTCCACGGCGACAAGGTGGCGGTGGACGGCCTTCTCGAGCACCCCGACGTCCGGGCGATCTCGTTCGTGGGCTCGACCCCGATCGCCCGCTACGTCTACGAGACCGGCACGCGCGCCGGAAAGCGGGTCCAGGCTCTGGGCGGCGCGAAGAACCACATGCTGGTCCTCCCCGACGCCGACCTCGATCTGGCAGCGGATGCCGCCGTCAACGCGGGCTTCGGATCGGCCGGTGAGCGCTGCATGGCCATCTCGGTCGTGCTCGCCGTCGACACGGTAGCCGACGCGCTGGTGGAGAAGATCGCCGATCGGATGTCGCGGCTGCGGACGGGCGACGGCACGCGGGGCTGCGACATGGGCCCGCTCATCACCGGTGTCCACCGCGACAAGGTGGCCTCGTACGTCGATGTCGCCGCCGGCGACGGCGCCACGGTCGTGGTCGACGGTCGCGGCATCGAGGTCGACGGCGACCCCAACGGGTTCTGGGTCGGCCCCACCCTCATCGACCGGGTGCCGACCTCGTCTGCGGCCTACACGGACGAGATCTTCGGACCGGTGCTGTCGGTCGTGCGCGTCGAGGGGTACCAGGAGGGTCTGGACCTCATCAACTCCGGCGCGTTCGGCAACGGCACGGCCATCTTCACCAACGACGGCGGCGCCGCCCGCCGGTTCCAGCGCGAGGTGCAGGTCGGCATGATCGGCATCAACGTGCCGATCCCGGTGCCGGTGGCCTACCACTCGTTCGGCGGCTGGAAGGCGTCGCTGTTCGGCGACGCCAAGGCGTACGGGCCCCACGGGTTCGACTTCTACACCGCCGAGAAGGCCGTCACCTCGCGATGGCTCGACCCGTCGCACGGCGGCATCAACCTGGGGTTCCCCCAGCACACCTGATCCGGGGGCACCGGGCGCAGCGGCACCGCCTGAAGCGCCCGGTGCCCCAGAAAGCCCGGCGGCACCGGAGAGCGTGGTGCGCCGGGGGCGCTAGATCCAGCCCTGCTCCCACGCCCTGTCGGCGGCCTCGCGCCGTGACGGCGCGTCCAGCTTGATCATCGCCGAGGACAGATAGTTCCGGACCGTTCCCGGTGCCAGGTGCAGCTGCGCCGCGATCTGCTGCACGCTGAGGGTCGAGCGGCTGTGGCGGAGGACATCCAGCTCGCGGTCGGTGAGCGGACTGCGTTCGGCGGTGAGGGCGACCGCGGCGATCTCGGGATCGATGTAGCGTCGCCCGGCGGCGACCGTGCGGATGACGTCGGCAAGATGCTCCGCCGGCGTGGACTTCGGCACGAAACCGGACACTCTGGCCGCCAGGGCCCGCCTCAGCACCCCGGGGCGCGCATGCCTCGTGACGATGATGACCCGCGAGGGCACCGAGGCGAGGATCCGCCCGGCCGCTTCCAGCCCATCGGCCTCGGGCATCTCGAGGTCGAGCAGGCACACGTCGGGGCGATGACGCCTCGCCTCCTCGACGGCTCGCACGCCGTTGTCCGCCGTGGCGACGACCTCGATGTCGGGCTCGAGCTGCAGCAGAGCGACCAGAGCACCGCGGATGAGGTGCTCGTCATCGGCGACGAGCAGACGGATGCCGCCTTCCCCGCTGCCGGCCGGCGTCGGCTTCGCCGTGTTCACGACACGCCTTCCCCGGCGGAGACCGCCGCGCGCGCCTCTGGCGAGGCGGACTCCGGCACGACGGCCTGCAGCACGAATCTCCCACCCTCGATCCCCGCCTCGAGCGTCCCGCCCATCGCCACGATGCGCTCCCCCAGCCCGGCGAGTCCCGTGCCCGCCGTCCTCGCCGACGGCGCGAGCGGCACCGAGGCGGGGTCGGTCACCCCGTCGTTGACGATGCGAAGCAGCCAGCCGCCCGTCTGGCGGTCGCGTCCGGTGGCGATGACGACCTCGGCGGCGTCGCTGTGACGCAGGATGTTCGTCGTCGCCTCGCGGACGGTGAGGGCCAGGACGCTGCGGATGGCCTCGTCGGCGGGAAGGCCGTCGGATCGCAGCACGCACCGCGCTCCCGTCGCACCGAGGACCTCGCGGGCGTTGTGGAGTTCGTCATCGAGCGAGACCCGGCGGTAGCCGGCCACCAGGGAGCGGGTTTCGGCGAGCGCCCGATGCGCGATGGTGCGCACGTCGTGCAGGTTCTCGCGTGCCGCCTCGACGTCGACCGGGAGCAGTCGTTCGGCGAGCTCCGCCTTCAACGAGATCACCTGGAGATGATGCCCCTGTATGTCGTGCAGGTCGGAGGCGAATCGCAGTCGCTCACGCGCGACGGCGAGGGCGGCGGCGGCGCGCCGATGCTCGTCGAGCTCGACCACCACCTCCCAGAACCAGACGCTCGTCAGCAGCATGAAGGGCAGCATCGCGGCGTAGATCGCCGTCGGCCACGCACCGGACGAGGCGATGAAGGCGTGCGGGGGCGTCGTGATCGCTGCGGCGAGCGCGGCGTGTGCGACCAGGGCGACGGCAGCCACGGCCAGCAACGGCCATCTCCACCTGCGGTCGATCAGGCAGGCGACCAGGCACGACGCCGCCCACAGGGAAGCCGCCCCGAGGAAACCGGCGCCCGGCGTCGCGAGGGAGAGGATCCAGACCGCGGCGGCGAGCGCGACGAGCGCCACGGTCCATCCCGGCGCGGGCAGCCCCGCACCCCGGCCGCCGCGCAGATACCAGCAGAAGCGGATCTGCACCGCTCCCGCGGCCAGCTGAAGGACGATGATGGTCGCCATCAGAGCCTCGCTCTCCTGGCGGAACTCCTCGAGCATCATGAGCGCGACGAACACCGTGAAGAAGCCCATGAAGGCGACGATCGATCCGAGCGTGTAGAGCCATGTGGTGCGCACGCTGCGAGTGTCATCGGGGACCATCCCCCCGAGGGTAGACCAGTGACATCTGTCACGGTCCGCGGTGCGATTCCACCCGCTCTCCGGTGACGCGACGACACTGCCGCCGCCGCCGCCATGCGGCGCAGGATGGTCGTCGACCGTACCCGGACCCCGAGAGGAAACCATGATCGCCGCCCTGCAGGACTTCGCCGCCTCCTTCCCCGACTACGTGCAATGGCTCGGGGTGCTGCTGGTGTCGGCCATCCCCTTCGTGGAGTCCTACTTCGGCTCCGTCATCGGGGTGCTCATCGGCCTGCCGACCCCGGTCGCGATCGGCGCGGCCGTCGTGGGCAACGTCGTCTCGATGCTCGCCTTCGTCCTGTCGGCGCACCGGGTGCGCTCGCGGGTGCTCGCCGGGCGCGGCGGCCCCGATGCCGACCCGGCGGAGTCGCCTCGTCGCCAGAAGCTGCGCCTCGCCTTCGACCGATACGGCGTGGCGGGAGTCAGCCTGCTGGGGCAGACGATCCTGCCGAGTCAGATCACGTCGGCCGCGATGGTGTCGTTCGGGGCCAGCAGGAACGCCGTGATCCTCTGGCAGATCGTCTCGATCGCACTGTGGGGCGTCGCGTTCGGCATCCTCGCCACCCTGGGCGTCGAGCTCACCCGTTGACGGGCTCGGGGGCGAAGACGGTCACGGCGTGCGGGATCGCCGTGCAGCGCAGCGCGAAGTCGCCGTTCTGGGGCTCCAGCTCCCCGTCGTGCACATAGAGCGACGGATGGCCGGGACCGGGCCGAACCGTCATCTGGAATGTCGACACCACCAGGCGCTCCACGTCCGACCGCGGCGGCATGAGCCGCAGCACGCGCAGCACCGCGGCGGTCCGGCGCCCGAACGCGAGCGCGGCGATCGCGCGCAACCGTGATCCGCGGGCGTGATGGATGCGCACGTCGAGGGTGGCCTCCTCGAGGCTCTCGCGCTGCATCGACGCGACCCGTCGCGGATCGTTGCGTCCGACACCCACGAAGACCGACCACACCCGGGCCCTCCGGCCGTCGCGCACGATCTCGATCGGCTCGGCGGTGCGCATCGACCGCCACGCGGCCACGATGCCGCCGAGCCACTTGCCGAGATGTGCGCGCCGGCGGTCGCGCTCGTCGATGAGCTCGGGGTAGACGCCCACAGAGACCGCGTTGAGCGCCAGCCGCGGCGCATCGTCGCCCGCGGCGACCTCGACGGCGCTGACGTGTCGTGTCGTTCCGGCCTCGAACGCGTCGAGGGCGGCGCCGACATCCTCCATACCCGCCGTGCGGGCGAAGTGGTTGAAGGTCCCCCCGGGGAGCACGAGGAGAGGCAGCCCGTGCGCGCGTGCGAGGTCCGCCATCCGCGCGACCGAGCCGTCACCGCCGTAGACGCCGAGCACCGTCGGAGCGGGATCGGTCCGCATCGCGGCATCCACCGCGTCGGCCATGTCCTCGGACGGACCGAGCTCGTGGACGCGGGCGCCGGGGAGCCGGTCCCCGAGGTCTTCCCCCCCGAAGCGGATGACGTCGGCCCCGGACCGCGCGTTGCGGACGACGAGCAGCCCGCGCCCGCGCTCGGGATCGGCGGGGCGCGCGCGGTCGTCGGCGGGCGTGGGCATCGACTGAGGCTAGCCCACCGCTGCCGGCAACAGGGGGCGGTTCTCGTAGAAGGTCTGCAGGACGACCGTCGTGCGGGTGCTGACGGCGGCCGACTGGCGGATGTCGCGGATGAGCGTCTCGAGATCGCGCGGCGTCGCCACGCGGACGAAGAGGATGTAGCTGGCGTTGCCGGCGATCGAGTGACAGGCCTCGATCTCGGTGAGGTGCGCCAGCTGCTCGGGGGCGGTGTCCGGTTGCGCGGGGTCGAGCGGGGTGATCTCGATGAAGGCCGCGAGCGGCTTGCCGACCGCTTCGGGGTCCACGACCGCGCGGTAGCCGGTGATGACGCCGCGGGTCTCCAGGCGCTTCAGTCGCGCCTGCACCGCAGACACCGACAGTCCCACCACCGTCGACAGGTCACCCAGCGTGGTGCGGGCGTTCTGCGACATCTCTCGCACGATGACGGCGTCGACGGGATCGTCGACGCGGGACGGGTCGGCAGCAGCGGTCATGACATCCAGGGTAAGCCCGAACCGTAAATTTTCCTGCGCGAGAGCGCCGCACCGGGATGATCTTTAGAATCGCAGGCGACCACCCGTTCCGTGATGGAGAGCACATGACGATCACCACCCCCACGTCGCCCGCGTCGGCCCCGTCGCCGGCGGTCGCCGCCGAGGAGACCCCCTCGTGGCGCGCCCTGAAGTCCGCGACGACGGCGCTGCAGGCCTTCCAGGTGAAGGACGGTTCGATCCCGGATGCCGCGCACCACGCCGCGGCCCGCACCCACGTCGAGGTGATCACGACGGCGATCGACGACCTGCGGCCGCTCTTCCCGCATGACGGGGACTACCTCGCCGCGGCGATCCGCGATCTCGGACGGTGGGCCGGTGCCGGATTCGGTGTCCCCGACTTCCTCGACTCCCTGGTGGCGTTCCAGCCGCAGCAGCATCGCGTCGACGGCCTGCGCCACCTGGTGGTCTTCCCCATGTACACGCAGAACGGCTCCACCGACCGCCGCCTCGAGGCCGTCCTCGTCGAGGTGATCTGGCCGGAGTTCATCGCACGGCTCGAATCCGAGTACACCAACGCGCTGTTCGTGTCGCTGCGCCTGGTGGATTTCACCCCCGGCTACGACACCAACTCCGCCGTGCTCTTCCCCGAGACCGTCGCCATGCGCGAGGTCCCGACCTTCACGTGGGGTGCGATCTTCCAGGACCGCGAGGCGGCCCGGTACCGCCGGGTCGTACGGGCCGCCGCCGAGATCACCAAGCTCGATCTGCCGGCGGACGCGGCACGCATGCTCGATGACCAGGAGCTCACCGAGAAGACGTTCGTGATGTGGGACATCATCCACGACCGCACGCACATGCGCGGCGACCTGCCGTTCGATCCGTTCATGATCAAGCAGCGCATGCCGTTCTTCCTGTACTCGCTCGAGGAGCTCCGCTGCGACCTGACGGCGTTCCGCGAGTGCGTGGCGATCCAGCGCCGGCTGCAGGGCCGCCTCGACGACGGTGCAGACCTCGACGACGCCGAGCGCCAGATGCGGGAGCACGCCGGCCTGGTGCAGTACGCCGTGCTCTTCGACCGCATCTTCCGGTTCGCCATCACCGGCACGCGCGTGCGCAACTACGACGGTGTGGGAGGACAGCTGCTGTTCGCGTGGCTGCACCAGCGCGGGGTGCTGCACTGGACCGACACGGCGCTGACGGTCGACTGGGACGGCGTCCCGGACGCGGTCATGGCCCTCGGCGACGCCATCGACGAGCTGTACTGGCGCTCGATCGACCGACCCAAGACCGCTCACTGGCTCGCCGCCTACGAGCTCGTCCGCGCAGTGCTCACTCCGCACCCCGCTTCCGCGTGGGCGCGAGGACTGCCCGACGACGTGCTCGCCGGGGCGCCGAAGGGCTTCACCGACGCGGTGCTGGACGACGAGTTCCCCCTGTCGATGTTCTACGAGGCGCTCGAGAAGAAGATGCGAGCCGTCATCGACTCCACCGCCGGCATCACGGGCCGCGACCGGTGACGGTCGCCGGACGCACGGTGCTCCTGGCGGGCGCGACCAGCGCGGTCGGGCTCGCCACCGCGCGCGCACTCGCCCGGGCGGACGCGCGGGTCGTCGCCGTCGGCCGTGACCGGGGCAAGCTCGATGTGCTGGCCGAGGCCGTGCCCGACATCGTCACCGTGGCGTGCGATCTCACGGATGAGGCCGATGTCGACCGACTCGCCACCCGTGTGCATGAGGGGCAGGACACCGTCGACGGGCTCGTGCATCTGGTGGGCGGCTGGCGGGGCGGGGGGGCTCGCGGGCCAGACGGAAGCGGACTACCGGTTCCTCGAGAGGTCGCTGACCGCCCTCCGGCATGTCTCCCGCGCCTTCGACGACGACCTGCGCCGGTCGGATGCGGGGCGATCGGCGATCGTCTCGTCGCCGGCGGTGTCGCGTCCCCTCGCGGGAGGCGCCAACTACGCGGCGGTCAAGGCCGCGAGCGAGGCCTGGGCCCGGGCCGTGGCGCAGGGGTTCGCGAAGGATGCGCGAGATCGCGCTGCGACGCCGAGCGCGGCGTCCGTCATCTTCCGTGTGAACTCCCTCGACCCGCTCGTGGAGGAACTCGCCGATGCGGTCGTCGGGCTCTGGAGCACCGACGCCGCCGCGCTCAACGACACCGTGATCGAGCTGACCTGACCCGCGTGCGTCACGCCCGATAACGCAGACCCTGCGGTCGGGATCGCTGCGTCGCCTGCCAGCGGTCCGCATAGGCGTGGTCGGTGCGTGCGAGATACTCCCGCACCCCGTCGAACGCGACCGGATGCCGCCGCTCGAGCATCGACAGAAGGTGCGGTGTGCCGAGGCCGTACGGGTCATCGCGCAGCACCGAGAGCTTCACCGCCGGCAGCCGCGGACGTGCGCCGAGCGCGCGATCGGCCAGGGCCGCCGAGACGTTCCACTCGGGCTGCCGCGCGCGCTGCACCGTGCGCCGTACCCACCCCGCCACTCGCCGCCACCTGCGGTCGCGGACGTGCGCGGCGACCTCGGCGCCGTGGGCCCGCGCGGCGCCGATCAGGCGGTCGCGGAGACCAGGTCGATAGAACGCCCCGATGGACAGGCCGCCGTCACGCATCGCGGTGCCGAGTCCGACCTCGGACGACGCGATGACCCGGTCGCGGTCCGCGTCGACCTCGACCGTGCGCCAGAACGCGGAGAAGGCGGGGGATGCCAGCGCCCGCGGGCCGAACACCAGGAAGTAGGACTGCAGGTGGGGCGCGAAACCGTAGCCCGGGGTGAGTCCCCACACGTCCGCGTCGCGGCGCCCGAGGATCTCGTCGAAGGGGACCAGAGGCAGGACGGCGCTGTCGTTGACGACGATCAGCTCGCCCAGCGTCGAGAGGTCGAGCAGGTCGATCCCGGCGCGGTAGCCGGCGAAGTCATGGCCGGTGTTGGCGCGTTCGAGGACTTCGACGCCCACGGGCAGGCGGCCGCGCGTCTCGGCGTCGATGCCGGACGTCGAGACCACGACCACGCGCGCCGCGACGACGGCCAGGGCATCGATGAGACGCACGACGTGGGGCGCGACGGCGCCGTCGGCGTCGAAGTGCGCGAGCACCGCAGCCCGGCGGTCGCGGCCGACGGGGCGCCGGTGAGCGGCGGTCATCCTCCGACGCGGTCCGGGGTGTCGGGTGCGCCCGCCGCCACCGCCCTCGCCGTCGTGCCGGCTGCGGGCTCGGTGCCCGCAGCCTCGTCAGGGCGCACGGACCCCGTCGTGCCCTGGAAGCTCTCGGACAGCAGGCGGTAGGACCGCGTCGTGAAGGCCAGGAGGGCGAGGGCCACCATGATGAGGCCGGCGAAGAAGAACACCAGCGCGATCCCGCGGGCCTCGCCGTCGCCCAGGAGCCATCCCCACGTCCGCTCCCCCTCATCCGTGCGCATGAACGGGATGATCATGAACTCGGCGATGGGAGCGATCAGGAAGGCCGTGACGGGCGCCGCGGCGGACTCGACCGCAGCGGCGAAACCGAAGACGCGACCCTGGCGCCGGAACGGCACCACCTTCTGGATCACCGTCTGCTCGGCCGACTCGACCACCGGGATGATCACCATGTACAGCCAGATCCCCACGGCGTACAGCCACCACCACTCGCGGATCGTGAAGAACGCACCGAGCAGGCCCATCACGATCACGATCCGCAGCATCGTGCGGATCGGGTTGCGCCCGAGCCCGAACTTGGCCACCAGCAGTCCGCCGATGATGAACCCGGTCGCGGTGACGCCGAGCACGATCCCCCAGATCTGCACCGGGAACAACGTGAGCCCGTAGGGATCCATGAGCGCCATGTAGACGCCGCCGATGAGGTTGTTGAACGTGGAGAAGATGATGAGCGCGAACAATCCCTGCACGGCGCGGACGGCGGCGATGCTGCCCTTGAGGTCGATCGCCGACCTGCTGCCGTCGGCGATCGGCTGCTCCTCGGGGATCCGCAGCAGCAGCAGATGCCCGAGAGCGGCGGCGGTCAGCACGATCGAGATCAGCAGGGTCCAGCCCATCCCGAGGAAGCCGATCGCCAGGCCGGAGAAGACGCTCGTGACGATGAACGCCACACCCTGCACGGTCCCGACGAGTCCGTTCGCGTTGGCATGGCGCTCGACCGGGACGAGGAGGGTCACGGTGGTCGACAAGGCGATGTTGCGCATGTGCTCGACGACCGAGCCGAACAGGATGATGCCCGCGAACGCCCAGAACCACGGCCCGCCCAGGTCGACGAGCGCGGACTCGGGCTGCAGCAGGTACACGACCCCCGCGACGAGGAACGACGCGAGACTGACGACGCTCGAGAGCACCATGACGGCGTGCTTGCGATGCCGGTCGACGATGGTGCCGAAGAGCATCGCGAAGAAGGCGATCAGCAGCATGTAGGCGCCGCCGATGATGCCGGTGGCCAGCACCGAGCGCGTCTCGAGGTACACCCAGAAGGTCAGCGCGAACCACAGGAAGCTCGTGGTGATGTTCGCGGCGGCGGTGTTGACCAGCACGTGCGCGAACGTGCGCATCCCACCCGGCGGCGGCTGCACGGCGCTCTGCGTCTCGGCGGTCGGCGCATCGGCGCCGTCGGGCGCGGCGTTCTGCGGCGGTGGCGGCGACGCGTCGTCCGCAGCCGGAGGAGTTTCGGTCACGATCGCGAGGGTACTCCCGCCCGGCGACATCCGCCTCGGTGCCCTCGGCCCGCGGGGGCCTTAGGCTGGGACGTCGTGACCACGATCCACGACCCGAACGTCCGCGGCTTCGCCTCGGACAACTACTCCGGAATCCACCCCGAGGTGCTCTCCGCCATCGCAGCGGCCAATGACGGCCACCAGGTGGCGTACGGGGAAGACGACTACACCGCGCGGCTCCAGCAGGTGATGACCGGGCACTTCGGCGACGGCGTGACCGCCTTCCCCGTCTTCAACGGCACCGGGGCGAACGTGGTCGGTCTGCAGTCCATGCTGCCGCGATGGGGCGCGGTGATCGCCGCGGCATCCGCCCACATCAACGTGGACGAGGGCGGAGCCCCGGAGCGCGTGGCGGGCATCAAGCTGCTCACGGTGCCGACGACGGACGGCAAGCTCACCCCCGACCTCATCGACCGCGAGGCCTGGGGCTGGGGTGACGAGCACCGCGCGCAGCCTCTCGTGGTGTCCATCACCCAGTCCACCGAGCTCGGCACGCTGTACACCGCCGACGAGATCCGCACGATCGCCGATCACGTCCACGCCCGCGGTATGCGACTGCACATGGACGGCGCCCGCATCTCCAACGCCGCCGCCGCGCTCGACCTGCCGCTGCGCGCCTTCACGCGCGACGCCGGCGTGGACGTGCTGAGCTTTGGCGGCACCAAGAACGGGGCGATGCTCGGCGAGGCGATCGTGGTGCTCGACCCCGCGGCGGCCGACGGCCTGGTGTTCCTGCGCAAGCTCAACATGCAGCTGTCGTCGAAGATGCGCTTCGTGTCGGCGCAGCTGGTGGCGCTGCTGGAGGGCGACCTGTGGCTGCGCAACGCGCGGCACGCCAACGCCATGGCCCAGCGCCTGCGCCAGGGCGTCGAGTCCGGCCTTCAGGACGGGTCGATCCGGGGCGTCTCGTTCAGCCAGCCGACGCAGGCCAACGGCGTGTTCGCCGTCCTGCCCGCCGGCGTCGCCGACCGGCTGCGGGAGTCGTTCCGCTTCTACGATTGGGACGCGGCGCGCAACGAGGTGCGGTGGATGTGCTCGTTCGACACGACCGAGGCCGACATCGACGCGTTCGTCGCGGCGATCGCCCGCGAGACCTCCGCGGCCTGACCGCGGCGGGTCACTCCCCCGCGAGCCAGGCGCGGTACGCCTCGAACGACGTCGGACGGCCGAGGAACGACTCCACGAGGTCGCGGGCGTCGCGGCTGCCGCCGGGCTCGAGGATCTCGGCGCGGTACCGGGCCGCGGTGTCGGGGTTCATGAGGTCTCCCTCGAACGCCGACAGCAGGTCCCGGGCGATGACGAGGCTCCACTGGTACGTGTAGTAGCACGCGCCGTAGCCCGTGAGGTGTCCGAATCCGGCGTAGGAGTGCCGGCCGGCGAGCGGCTGGACCGGACTGGTCTCGGCGTAGATGCGCTCGGTCGCCGCCTGCAGGTCCGCGGGTCGCTGCACGTGCAGGCGGTACGAGACGCTCGCATGGCCGAGCTGCCGCCGCACCTCGAGCGCGCGACCGAAGGCGTCGGCGGTGCGCATGCGGGCGACGAGGTCGGCCGGGATCGGCTCCCCCGCTTCGTTCGAGGTGAAGCGCGCGAGGACGGCCGGATCCCACGCCCACTCCTCGAGCAGCTGGCTGGGCGCCTCGACGAAGTCCCACTCGGTCGCGACGCCGCTGAAGCGGGCCCACCGCTGGTCGCCGCCGAGGATCCCGTGCACGAGGTGGCCGAACTCGTGGAAGAAGGTCACGACCTCGTCGTGCGTCATGAGGCCCCGGGCGAAGTTGCACAGCAGCACCGACTCGGGAAGCTGCCGGCCGCGAACCCCGGGAACCAGCCCGAAGCACGCCGCGTGGCTGAACTTGCCCTCGCGCGGATGCATGTCGAGGTGGATGCGGCCCAATCGCACGCCGTCGCGCAGCACGTCGTACGAGTGGACGTCCTCGTGCCACGCGCCGGCGTCGACCGGCACGTACTCGACGTCCAGCAGCGCCGACGTCGTCTCGAGCACACCCGGGAGCACCCGCTCGAAGCGGAAGTACGATCGCACCTCCTGCGCATCCACGCCGTGGCGCTCGTTCTTCAGCGCACCCAGCACGTACCAGAAGTCAGCGATCGTGACCGCCTGCGCAGTGGGGTCGTCCTGCCGCAGACGCGCGAGCAGCTCGGGATACTCCGCATCGGCCGCGGCGGCGGACGCGGCATCCAGCCGATCCAGGAACCTCGGGATCTCCGCACCGGCGCCGATCATGCGCGGCTCGGTCTCGTAATCGGCCCAGTCGGTGTAGCCGAGGAGGGCGGCGCGCTCGGCCCTCACGTCGAGGAGCTCGGTCAGGACGGGGTCGTTGTCCGGCCACGCGAGGTCGTTGTAGGCGCCGACGAGCGCGGCGCGCGTGGCTCGGTCGCTGGCATATTCCCGCACCGGCATGAGGTCGGGGTAATCCGTGGTGAGGGCGACGAGACCGTCGTCGCCGACCGGGTGGGACTCGACGAAGTCCCGGGGCAGCCCGGCCAGGGCCTCGGGTGAGACGCGGATCTCTCGCCGCCCCTCGCGGATGTTGCGCGAGAACGTGAGGCTCAGCGCGGTATCGCGCTCGGTGAGCTCGCGCACGCGCTCGCGGGAGGCGTCGTCGAGATCGACGCCGCCCCGGCGGAAGTCCCGCCGGATGAAGGCGAGCAGCCGCCGCGCATCCTCAGGCAGGCCGTCATCCGCGGCGTGTGCGAACGCCGCCCACAGCCGTCGGTCCACCAGGCGGCCGTTCGATACGGCTTCGGTCAGCTCCACCTGCGCCTCGGCGGTCGCGCGCACCGACGCGTCGGGGTGCGATTCGCTGATGAGATACGACTCGTGCAGCGCCTCGGCGAGCGCGAGCTCGGCGTCGTTCCACAGCTCGAGGAGGTCGAGCACGCCGCGATCGGCCGGCTCGCGCAGCGTCGCGTCGATCGTCTCGACGAGCGCGCGTCGCTCGGCGGGCCGATCGGCGGCGAAGGCGAGCCAGCCGTCGAGGTCGGCGGGGAAGGTCAGCGGTTCGAGGCCGGTCATCCTCCGAGCCTATGCGGGCCGCGGTGTCAGCGCAGCGCGCCGACGCTGGCCAGCGCGAGCCGCACGAGCGTTCCGCGACCGCCCTCCATCTCGGAGGCAAGCGCGTCCGAGGACGCCTCCTCGGGCGACAGCCAGGTGACCTCGAGCGCGTCCTGTCGCGGTTCGCACGTGCCGGTGACCGGCACGACGAACGCCAGCGAGACCGCGTGCTGCCGGTCGTCGTGGAACGCGCTGACACCGGGGATGGGGAAGTACTCGGCGACGGTGAACGGCACCGGCTGCGGCGGCAGCATCGGGAACGCCATGGGACCGAGGTCGTTCTCGAGGTGGCGGAAGAGGGCGTCGCGCACCGTCTCGCCGTAGCGGATGCGACCCGACACGATGGTCCGGGTGATCTCGCCGACGGGGGTGGCCCGCAGCAGGATCCCGACCTGCGTCACCTGCCCCATGCCGTCGGTTCGCACCGGGATGCCTTCGACGTAGAGCATCGGCATCCGTCGGCGGGCCTCGGCGAGTTCGATGTCGCTCAGCCATGCCGGGTTGGACACGTTGCCCGGCGGCGGGCCGAAGGGCTCGTCGCCGGCGGGCTCGGGATCAGGGGTGCGCACCGACATGCCTCTTGTATACCCCCTCGGGGTCGGGATGCCGCGTCGTACCCCGGTGGCAGGATGGCAGGCATGTCGGAACCGCTCTCCCTCGACACGGCAGCCGTGCTGTGGTCGCACGAACCCGCCGACCGTCCCGGGCGCCACCTCCTGGTGCTCCTCCACGGCTACGGGGCGGACGAACACGACCTGTTCGGCCTCCGTCCCCACCTTCCCGACGATGTCGTCGTCGCCGCCCCGGCGGCCCCGCTCGCTCCGCCGTGGCCGTCTCCCGGACGGTCCTGGTATCCGATCGAGGGGCTCGACGGCCGCGACCCGGCACGCGTCACGGCGGCGGCCCACGCTCTGGTGGACTGGATCGACGCACAGGCGGCGGATGCGGCATCCGTCGGTCTGCTGGGATTCTCGCAGGGCGCCGCGGTGGCCCTGCAGGCTCTGCGACTCGCGCCCGCCCGCTTCGCCTATGCGGTGAACCTCAGCGGGTACGTCGCGCCCGGGCCGTTGCCGGGCGACGCCGAGCTCGCCGAGCGACGGCCGGCGGTGTTCTGGGGTCGGGGATCGCGCGACGACGTCATCCCCGCGGCCATGATCGCCCACTCGGTGGAGTGGCTTCCGGCCCACGCCGACCTGTCAGGACGCGTGTACGAGGGCCTCACGCACAGCGTGTCGGAGCAGGAGCTCGCCGACGTGCGGACCTTCCTCGACAAGCAGCTCGCCGCGGTGAGCGCCTCGACATCCCCGCCCGACCCGCGCTAGAGTGTCTCGTCCTGTCCCCGACGTGAGGAAAGAACGTGACAGAGATCGTCGCGACCGCGCTGTGACCACGCGCTGATCCGTCGATCCTTCGACGTGCCGGCGCCCCGTTCCTGCGCTGACCGTCGATCCGGCCGCTCTTTTCGAGCCCCCTCCACGTCCTCCGGGTTCTCCGGCACGCGTGCATGCGGGAACCTCGTGCAGGCCGCCCCCGACACGTCAGCGCCCGCTGACCCCGGAGGCACTCATGCCCGCACCCCTCGCTTCATCCCCCACGGTCGTCCTCGACCGGCTCTCGTACCGCTGGCCCGACGGCTCCCCCGCTCTCGACGACGTGTCGGGCGCCATCGGATCGGGCCGCACCGGCCTCGTCGGCCGGAACGGCTCGGGAAAGTCCACCCTGCTGCGCCTCATCGCCGGCGACCTCACCCCGACCTCGGGGCACGTCGCACACACCGGCGAGGTCGCCTGGCTGCCGCAGCAGGTGACGCTGGACGTCGATCGCACCGTCGCCGATCTGCTCGGCGTCGGTACGGCCCTGCGCGCGCTCCGGCGCATCGAAGCCGGCGACCCCGACCCGCACAACTTCGACGAGGTCGGCACCGACTGGGACGTCCAGGCACGCGCCGAGGCAGCATTGGCCGACGCCGGCCTCGCCCCCGACATGCTCGACCGCCGCGCGGGAGAGCTCTCGGGCGGCGAGGTCGTCCTCGCCGCGATCACCGGGATCCGCTTGCGCGGGGCGCCCATCACCCTGCTGGACGAACCGACCAACAACCTCGATCGAGACGCGCGGACCCGGCTGTACGACCTCGTCACCCGCTGGCGCGGGGCCCTCGTCGTCGTCAGCCACGACGTCGCGCTGCTCGACCTGATGGACGAGACCGCCGAGCTCTACGGCGGCGGGCTGTCGGTGTTCGGCGGTCCGTACTCGCCGTGGCGCGCCTGGCTCGAAACCGAGCAGGATGCCGCACGGCAGGCCGAGCGCGCGGCGGCGCAGGTGGTGCGTCGCGAGAAGCGCGAACGCATCGAGGCCGAGACCAAGCTCGCCCGCCGGGCCGCGTACGGCCGGAAGGCGCAGCTCGACAAGCGCGTCCCGCCGATCGTCGCCGGCGGTCTCAAGCGCGCGGCCGAGGTGTCGGCGGGCAGGATGCGCACCGAGAAGAGTCAGCGCGAGGCGTCGGCGCGGTCTGTCCTGGATGCCGCGGAGCGCCGTGTCCGTGAGGACGACGCCGTGCGGATCGACCTGCCCGACCCCGGCGTCCCCGCCGCGCGGCGGCTGGCGACGCTGACGGACGGCGAGCGCACACACCTCGTGCAGGGCCCGGAGCGGGTCGCCCTGGTGGGCCCGAACGGGGTCGGCAAGACGACACTGCTCGAGCACCTCGTCGGAGCGGGGCGGGCCGGCGAGACGGCATCCGTTGCGCACCGCGCCACGGCCCACACCGACCGCATCGGCTATCTTCCGCAGCGGATCGACGGGCTGGATGACGAGTCGTCCGTCCTCGAGATCGTGCGAGCCGCCGCACCGGGCGTCGGCGATGTGGCGCTGCGCAACCGCCTCGCCCGCTTCCTCATCCGCGGCGCGGCGGTGGAGCGGCCGGTGGCCACGTTGTCCGGGGGTGAGCGGTTCCGTGTGGCGCTGGCCCGGCTGCTGCTCTCCGACCCTCCGCCGCAGCTGCTGGTGCTCGACGAGCCGACCAACAATCTGGACCTCGACACGGTGGATCAGCTGGTCGCAGCACTGTCGGCCTATCGGGGTGCCGTGGTGGTGGTCAGCCATGACGATGTGTTCCTCTCGCGGATCGGCGTCGACCGGATGCTGCACCTGCAGCCCGACGGAACGCTGACCGCGGCCATCCTGACCACCTGAGGCGCGTCCACCTGAGGCGGGTGGCCTCAGGACGGGGGCGCGCCTCGGGTGCGCGCCCCCGTGATCCGGCCGGCGGCTCCGCTGTCAATCCCGCCCCGCTGTCGGAGGCGGGGACCAAGATGGAGGGATGAGTGCGCCTCAGACGAGCGGCGGCGGGCCGGATGCGACCCACGCCGTGCTCGAGCGCTTCGGACCGGCGACCCGGGACTGGTTCCGCGGCGCGTTCCCGCGTCCCACCGACGCGCAGGTCGGCGCCTGGGAGGCGATCTCGGCGGGCCGGAATGCGCTCGTGGTCGCCCCGACCGGATCGGGCAAGACCCTGTCGGCCTTCCTGTGGGCGATCGACCGCGTCTTCCGCGAGCCGTACGACACCGGCGGGTCTCGCGCCCGCCGCGGCGGCGACAGCGGCACGACCCCTCGCGCGGGCCGCACGCGGGTGCTCTACATCTCGCCGCTCAAGGCGCTGGGCGTCGACGTCGAGCGGAACCTGCGCTCCCCCCTCGTGGGCATCGGCCAGGCCGCGCGGCGGCTGGGGATCGACGTTCCCGACGTCACGGTCGGGGTGCGCTCGGGCGACACCACGTCGAGCGACCGCCGGAAGCTCGTGCAGACGCCGCCCGACATCCTCATCACCACGCCCGAATCGCTCTACCTCATGCTCACCAGCCAGGCGGGTGAGACGCTGCGCGACGTCCATACCGTCATCGTCGACGAAGTCCATGCCGTGGCGGCCACCAAACGGGGCGCGCACCTCGCTGTGAGCCTCGAGCGCCTCGACGCCCTGCGTCGCGCCCATGATCCCGCCGCGCCCGCCGCGCAGCGCATCGGGCTCTCGGCCACGGTGCGCCCGATCGACGAGGTGGCGCGCTTCCTGGGCGGCGCGGCGCCGGTCGAGATCGTGGCCCCGCGCGCGACCAAGGCCTTCGACATGCGGGTGATCGTGCCGATCGAAGACATGCTCAACCCTCCGCCGCCGCCCGGCAGCGCCCCGGCGCCGGGGCCTCGCGACGGTGCCGATCGCGACGGTGCCGATCGGGATGCCGCCGACACGGCGCCGGCCATCGACGAGGACTGGTTCGCCGACCGCGACGGCACCGGCCGCACCGCAGGGCCCGACGGCGCCGGCTACGACGGCGGGGCCGAGGCGACGGGGTCGGTGTGGCCGCACGTGGAGGAGGCGATCGTCGACCGCATCCTCGCTCACCGGTCGACCATCGTCTTCTGCAACTCGCGCCGCCTGGCCGAGCGCCTGACCGGACGCCTCAACGAGATCTACGAAGAGCGACTGGGCATCCCCGCTCCCGCCGACGCCGCGCCGCCCGCGGCGATGATGGCGCAGGCCGGATCCAGCGCGGGCGCGGCTCCGGTGCTGGCCAAGGCCCACCACGGATCGGTGTCGAAGGAGCAGCGCGCGCAGGTCGAGGAGGAGCTGAAGTCCGGCATCCTGCGCTGCGTCGTCGCCACGAGCAGCCTCGAACTGGGCATCGACATGGGAGCGGTCGACCTCGTGATCCAGGTCGAAGCCCCGCCCAGCGCCGCATCGGGCCTGCAGCGCATCGGCCGCGCCGGACACCAGGTCGGAGAAGTCAGCCGCGCGGCGCTGTTCCCCAAGCACCGCAGCGACGTCCTGCACACCGCGATCGTGACGGAGCGGATGCTGGCCGGTCGTATCGAGGCGATCGCGATCCCGCAGAACCCCCTCGACATCCTGGCGCAGCAGACGGTGGCCGCCTGCGCGCTCGGGCCCATCGACGTCGAAGGATGGTACGAGACGCTCAAGCGGAGCGCCCCGTTCCGCTCGCTCCCGCGGTCGGCGTACGAGGCCACACTCGACCTCATCGCCGGACGCTTCCCGTCCGACGAGTTCGCCGAGCTGCGCCCGCGGGTCGTCTGGGACCGCGACGCGGGCACCCTCACCGGTCGCCCGGGATCGCAGCGGATCGCGGTCACCAGCGGCGGGACGATCCCCGACCGCGGGCTGTTCGGCGTCTTCGTCGCGGGCGAGTCGCAGAACGCCCGCGTCGGGGAGCTCGACGAAGAGATGGTGTACGAATCGCGGGTGAACGACGTGTTCACCCTCGGCACGACCAGCTGGCGGATCGTCGAGATCACGCACGACCGCGTCAACGTGGTGCCCGCGTTCGGCCAGCCCGGCAAGCTGCCGTTCTGGCACGGCGACGGCATCGGCCGCCCCGCAGAGCTCGGCGAGGCGCTCGGCCGCTTCTCACGGGAGGTCTCGGCCGCCGACCCGGCGAAGGCCCATGAGCGGCTCGAAGAGGCGGGCCTGGACGAACGCGCCATCGGCAACCTCATGTCCTACCTCGCCGAACAGCGCGAAGCAACCGGAACGCTGCCCACCGACCGCTCCCTCACCGTCGAGCGCAGCCGCGACGAGGTCGGCGACTGGCGCGTCATCCTGCACTCGCCCTTCGGCATGCAGGTCCACGCCCCCTGGGCGCTCGCCGTCAACGCCCGCATCCGCGAGCGGCTGGGCGTCGAGGGCTCCGCCGTCGCCAGCGACGACGGCATCATCGCGCGCATCCCCGACGCGACCGCCGAACCGCCCGGAGCCGAGCTGTTCGTCTTCGACCCCGACGAGCTCGAGCAGATCGTCACCGAAGAGGTCGGCGGTTCGGCGCTGTTCGCGTCGCGGTTCCGGGAGTGCGCGGCCCGCGCCCTGCTGCTGCCGCGACGCAACCCCGGCCGCCGCAGTCCGCTGTGGCAGCAGCGACAGCGCTCGGCCCAGCTGCTCGAAGTCGCCCGGCGCCATCCGACGTTCCCGATCATCCTCGAGACCCTCCGCGAGGTCCTGCAGGACGTGTACGACGTGCCGGCGCTGCTGGGCATCGTGCGCGGCATCGGCGAGCGCCGCATCCGCCTGGTCGAGACCACCACGACGCAGCCCTCGCCGTTCGCCCGCGACCTGCTGTTCGGCTACGTCGGCGCGTTCATGTACGAGGGCGACTCGCCGCTGGCCGAACGCCGGGCGGCCGCGCTGTCGGTGGATCCCGCGCTGCTGAGCGAGCTGCTCGGCAAGATCGAGATGCGCGAGCTCCTCGACCCCGACGTGATCGCGCAGTTCGAGCGCGAGGCGCAGCGACTCGACCCCGACCGGCGAGTGCGGGGCGCCGAGGGAGTGGCGGACCTGCTGCGCCTGCTCGGCCCCCTCGACGCCGCCGAGGTGGCGCTGCGGCTGCGACCCGCCGCCGACGTCGACGACGAAGCCGACGCGCCGATGCCGGCCACCGAGGCCGAGGCGGCCGCACTCCTGGACGCCCTCATCACCGCCCGCCGGGCCATCCCCGTCACCCTCGCCGGGCACGCGCGGGTGGCCGCCATCGAAGACGCCGGCCGCCTGCGCGACGCCCTCGGCGCCGCCCTTCCCGTCGGCATCCCGAACGCCTTCCTCGAACCCCTGGCCGACCCGCTCGGCGATCTGGTCGCCCGGCACGCGCGCACCCACGGTCCGTTCCGGACGGATGCCGTCGCCGAACGCCTCGGCATCGGCATCGCCGTGGCGCGCCTGACCCTGCAGCGCCTCGAGGCCCAGGGGCGGCTGGCCAGCGGCTACTTCCTCCCCGCGGCCGGCGCGGGCGCGGACGACCAGACGGAGTGGTGCGACGCCGAGGTGCTCCGCCGACTGCGGATGCGCTCGCTGGCGGCGATCAGGGGAAGCGTCGAACCGGTCCCGCAGGATGCGTTCGCGCGGTTCTTGCCCACGTGGCAGCACGTGACGCGTCCGCTCGAGGGGGTCGACGGGGTGGCGGCCGTCATCGAGCAGCTCGCGGGGGTGCCGCTTCCGGCCAGCGCCTGGGAGTCGCTGATCCTGCCCTCCCGCGTCGCCGACTACACGGCGGGCATGCTGGACGAGCTCACGTCGACCGGCGAGGTCGTCTGGACCGGGCACGGCGCTCTTCCCGGACGCGACGGCTGGGTGGCCCTGCACCCGGCCGACGGCCTCACCCTCACCCTCCCCGAGCCGGAGGACGACGTCGCCTCCGACTCCCTCGACGCCCGCGTGCTCGCCGCGCTCGACGGTGGCGGGGCCTACTTCGCCGGGCAGCTGAAGAGCCTCGCCGATGCGGAGAACGAGCAGTCCGTGGTCGAGGCGCTGTGGCGGCTGACCTGGGCGGGCCGGGTGACCAACGACACGTTCGCGCCGGTGCGGACCCTGCTCGCGGGTGGCAAGACCGCGCACCGCACCGCTCGCCGAGCTCCTCGCGCCCGCATGTACCGTGGCGCCGCCGTCCGCACGGTCGCAGCCGCGACGCCGGCGCGGCCGTCGGCCGTCGGCGGCCGCTGGTCGCTGCTGCCCGCCCCCGAGGCCGACCCGGTCCTGCGGGCGACGGCCACGGCGAGCCTGCTCCTGGACCGCTACGGCGTGGTCACGCGCGGGTCGGTGCAGGCGGAGGCGGTGCCCGGGGGCTTCGCGCAGACCTACCGCATCCTCGCGGGCTTCGAGGATGCCGGGCACTGCCGTCGCGGGTACGTCATCGAGAAGCTGGGAGCTGCCCAGTTCGCCGCGTCCGCCACGATCGACCGCATCCGCGAGTTCGCCTCGGCGGGCGACCCGCCTCCGAAGCGCGCCGTCACCCTCGCCGCGACCGATCCCGCCAATCCGTACGGCGCCGCGCTGGTATGGCCCGCCCTGGAAGGGGTCGGCCACCGCCCCGGGCGCAAGGCCGGCGGGCTGGTGGTGCTCGTCGACGGCTTCCTGACGCTGTACCTCGAGCGCGGCGGGAAGTCGGCGCTCGTCTTCACCGACGACGACGCCGCCCTGGCGGCTGCCGCGCGCGACCTGGTCGCCACCGCCCGCACCCGACGGCTGGACACCCTCACGATCGAGCAGGTGAACGGCGAGTTCGTCTACGGGACGGGCATCGGCCGAGCGCTGCGGGATGCCGGGTTCGTCGAGTCGCCGCGTGGCCTGACCCTCCGCCGGCTCACCGCCGGCGACGCCGCGCGAGAGGCCGCCCGTGCCTGAGGGCGACACCGTCTACCGCGCCGCTCATCGGCTCGACGCGGCGCTCGCGGGCGGCGTCGTCACGCGCTTCGAGTTGCGGGTGCCGCAGGCGGCGACGGTCGACCTCACCGGCGAGATCGTGCACGGGGTCGTGCCGCGGGGCAAGCACCTGCTCCACCGCATCGGCGACGTCACCCTCCACTCGCACCTGAAGATGGAGGGCCGCTGGGACGTGTACCGCCCGGGCGACCGCTGGCGCCGACCCGCCTACACCGCGCGCGCGGTCGTGACCGCGCGCGTCCCCGACGGCACGGAGTGGGAGACCGTGGGATTCGACCTCGCCGACATCTCGGTCGTCCCCACGCGCGAAGAGGATCGACTCGTCGGGCACCTCGGTCCCGACCCGCTCGCCGACGACTGGGATCCGGGCGAAGCGGCACGCCGCCTGGGGTCCGACCACCGGGCCGTCCACGTCGCCCTCCTCGATCAGCGCAACGTGGCGGGTTTCGGGAACGAGTACGCCAACGAGATCCTCTTCGTGCGCGGCATCCTGCCCGATGTCCCGGCCGACGAGACCGACACGGCGGCGATCATCGATCTCGGCGCGCGCATGATCCGAGCGAACCGCGACCGCAGCGGACGCACCTTCACCGGCGACGCCCGTCCGGGCCGTTCCACGTGGGTCTACGGCCGCGAGAATCGCGCCTGCCGCCGCTGCGGCACACGGATCCGCAGCGGCTCGCTGGGGGCCGACCCCACGCGCGAGCGCAACGTCTTCTGGTGCCCGACGTGCCAGAAGGCGCCCGCGACCTGACGCGGCGGACGATCTGTCGCATGCGCCCTTCCCCGCACGGGATCGTGCCCGGATGCCGGTGAGGAAACGCCACGTTTTCCATACCGTTACACAACTCCGGACGATCTGTCGGGCGGCGACCGGCCCGTCCGCGGATCGTCCGGTTCGCGCGCGCGACCATTGCACCGCCGGGGACCGCGTGTATTGAATGACGACAACATTCCACCGCCGGGCGGCGAGGCCCGACGCGATCAGGAGGGCCTCACGAGGTGACGACGGCGACCGAGACGGACACGGTGACGGGATCCGTCACGACCGAGGGCCGCGGGTCGGTCCACCTCGAGGGGATCACCAAACGCTACGGCGACGCGGTGGCCGTCGACGACCTGTCGCTGTCGATCCAGCCCGGCGAGTTCATCTCCTTCCTCGGCCCCTCCGGCTGCGGCAAGACCACGACGCTGCGCATGATCGCCGGCTTCGAGCACCCCGATGCCGGCGACATCCGCATCTCTGGAGCGTCGGTGCTGAACGTTCCGCCGTACCGCCGCGACGTCAACACCGTCTTCCAGGCGTACGCCCTCTTCCCGCATCTTTCGGTCGCCGAGAACGTCGCCTACGGCCTCCAGCAGCGGCGCACGCTCAAGTCCGAGGTTCGCGATCGCGTGTCCGAAGCGCTGGACCTCGTGCAGATGCGCAGCTTCGGCGATCGCAAGGCGACGCAGCTGTCGGGCGGCCAGCAGCAGCGGGTCGCCCTGGCGCGCGCGCTCGTCAACCGTCCTGCCGTGCTTCTGCTCGACGAGCCGCTGGGCGCACTCGACCGTCAGCTGCGCGAAGAGATGCAGCTCGAGCTGAAGCTCCTGCAGGCGCGACTGGGAATCACCTTCGTCTTCGTCACACACGATCAGGGCGAGGCGCTCTCGATGAGCGACCGCATCGCCATCATGCGCGCCGGTCGCATCGAACAGCTGGCCGACGCCGACACCGTCTACGCCCGGCCCGCGTCCGCGTACGTCGCCGCGTTCGTGGGGCAGCAGAACTTCTTCCGCGGCGACGTCGTCGAATCCGGCGCGGCGGTGGCGTCACCCCACGCTCTCGTGCGCGGGAGGGCGACCACTCTCCGCGGCTCGCGCGGCGAGGCCGCCGTCCGCCCGGAGTTCATCCGCATCGAGAGGGATGCCGCAGCCACCGCCGGCGAGGCCAACGTCGCCCGCGGCGAACTCATCGGCGTCTCGCACCTCGGCGACACCATGCAGTACCTGGTGCAGCTCGGCGGCGATCAGAGTCTGATCGTCCGCCGCCCGACCCCCGACGCACCGAGCCTGCGCGTGGGCGACGCCGTCGCCTGCACGTGGTCGGCGCAGAACGTCCTTCTGTTCCCCCTCGACGACGCCGCCGAAGAGGGCGGCTACATCGCCCCGCCCACCCGCTGACCGCCTCGCCGCCAGGCTCCGACCCGACCCAGGAGACCACGATGACCGACTCCCGTAACCCCCTGCGCATCCTCGCCCCCGAAGGCGCCGCACAGGTGATCGCACGCGAGGTCTCGCGCCGGCGCTTCCTGAGCATCGCGGCCATGACCGGCGGGGCCGCCTTCCTCGCCGCGTGCAGCAGCGGCGGCGGCACCACGCCGCAGCCGCAGGCCACCGGCGGCTCCCTCGAGAACAGCCTCTCGGTGTACACGTGGGGCGACTACGACTCGCCCGAGGTGGTCGAGTCGTTCACCTCGGAGCTGGGTCCGCGCGTGACGCTGGACTCCTACTCGTCGAACGAGGAGCTGATCGCGAAGCTGATCGCCGCCAAGGGCACCTCGGGCTACGACATCGTCGTGCCCACCGGTGTCTTCATCCCGCAGATGATCGAGAACGGCCTGCTCCTCCCGTTCACCAAAGACCTGCTGCCGAACATGTCGAACATGGATCCGGCCTACCTCGGTCGCGCGTGGGACCCCGAGAACGAGTACTCCGTCTGCAAGGCGTGGGGCACGACCGGCTTCGTCTACGACAAGAACGTGATCACCCGCGAGCTGACCACGTGGGCGGACTTCTTCGACGCCGCGCAGAACGAAGCGAGCGGCAAGACGTCGATGTCCGACGACCCCGCCGGCATCCTCGGCGCCTACTTCTGGGCGAACGACATGGACTGGAACACCGAGGACCCCGCCGAGCTCGACGCGTGCGCCGACTTCCTGGTCAACACGATCGCCCCGCACATCTCGGCGTTCGACTCCTACGCCGGCAGCAACGCCATCCCCCAGGGGACCCACGCGCTCATGCAGTCGTGGAACGGCGACGCGCGTCTCGGACTCATGGAGTCCAGCGAGCCGGAACGCTGGCAGTGGGTGCTGCCCGGTCCCATCACGGAGCTGTGGATGGACAACTGGGCCATCGCCGAAGGCGCGCCGCACCCGGAGGCGGCCCACGCGTTCATCGACTGGTCGATGACCCCCGACAACCTGCTGCTCAACCTCGACTACATCGGCTACAACGTCGGCGGCAAGGACATGGAGCAGGCAGCCGAAGACGCGGGTCTGGAGATGCTCGACCTGATGTTCTTCACGCCCGAGCAGCTGTCGTCCATGAAGGAGCAGGTCCTCAACGACTCCCAGTCCCGCCGCGTCGAGATCTGGAACGAGATGAAGGCCGCCGCTGGTGCGTAGACGCCCCACCGGCGCCGCGCTCGCGATCCCGGCGTGGGTGTGGCTCCTGCTCTTCTTCGTCGCGCCCGTGCTGATGGTGGTGTGGTTCAGCTTCGGCTACAAGCCCGGCATCTTCGGCACGCACGCGAACGACATCCTGTCGTTCGACCGCTACGTCGAGGCGATGTCGCCGACCTTCTTCTCGACCTTCCAGAACACCCTGTGGGTCGGGGTGATCGGCACCATCCTCTGCTTCCTCATCGGCGCACCGGTGGCCTACTGGATGGCCTTCAAAGTGAAGCCCGAGCGGCGCGGCATCCTCATCGCCCTCGTCCTCGTGCCGTTCTGGACGAACTTCCTGGTGCGAACGATCGGGTGGCAGGTGATCCTGTCGCCCGAGGGCGCCGTGTCGGAGTTCCTCCAGGCCATCGGCCTGATCGGCGGCCCCCTCGACATCCTCTACTCCCGCACCGCGGTGCTGATCGGCGTGGTGTACAACTACCTGCCGCTCATGATCCTCCCGCTCTTCGTCGCCTTCGACCGCGTGGGCCCGGCCCTGCGCGAGGCTTCGAAGGATCTGGGTGCGGGGACGGTCGCCACCTTCTTCCGGGTGACCCTGCCGCTGTCGCAGCCCGGCATCATCGCCGGCGTGCTGCTGGTGTTCATCCCGCTGATGGGCGACTACATCACCGCGACCGTGTTGGGCGGCGCGAAGGGCAACATGGTGGGCCAACTTGTGGCGAGCCAGTTCCAGACGGCGCAGAACTGGGCCCTCGGCTCGGCGATGGCGGTCGTGCTGATGCTCGTCATCACCCTCACGATCGCCGTCGCGGGCCTCATCGTGTGGCTCGTGTCGCTTCCCTTCCGCAGGCGCAACCGACTCGTCCTCGGCCCCGCCGCCGCGCCCGCAGGCGCCGTCCCCGCCCCTGCCGTGAAGACCCCCGCCGAGGTGAACTCGTGAGCGAGACCAAGACCGAGACCATCCTCCGCCGCGAGGGGGCCACCGGCCCCAACCGCCGCAGTCGACTGGTGCGCAGGCCCTGGACGGACGTCGCCCTGAATGTCTGGGGCGTTATGGTGATGCTCTTCCTGTTCGCGCCGATCATCGTCATCGTCATCTACTCGTTCAACACCGGACGCCTCCTGGTCGCGTGGGACGGCTTCGGCATCGACGCGTTCCTGACCATCCTCGAAAAGCCCGCCATCCAGAGCGCGGTGCGAGTGTCGCTGATCACCGCCTTCATCGCCGCGATCATCGCGACCGCCCTCGGAACCCTCGCGGGCATCGCAATGGCCCGCTACCCGGGGAAGTGGACGTGGTGGTTCCTCGGCCTGCTGCTGTTCGTCTCGGTCACCCCCGAGATCGTCGACGCCGTCGCGCTGCTCCCGTGGATGGTCTTCCTCGGGCAGGACGTCGGGCTGTCGATGTTCAATGACGGCATCGTGCGTCTGTCGGTGGGCTCGTCGCTGTTCGCGACCGCGGTCGTCTCGTACATCGTCCGCGCGCGTCTGGTCGGCCAGGACGCCAATCTCGAAGAGGCCTCGAACGACCTCTACGCCCCTCCCCTGGCCACATTCCGGCGCATCACGCTGCCGCTGGCGATGCCCGCGGTCCTGGCGGGGTTCCTGCTGGCGTTCACCCTCAGCCTCGACAACACGATCATCGCCGCGTTCGTGCAGGTGTCGGGAACGACGCCCTGGCCGGTGTACGTCCTCAGCGCGCTGCGTTCGGGACTCCGGCCCGAGATCGCGGCGGTGTCGACCATCATGCTGCTGCTGACCCTCGTCGCCCTGGCCCTCGTCGCGCTGGTGCTCAAGCGCGCCGGCGACAACGCCACGCAGATCGCCCGGACGATGACCGGGGGCTGAGCGATGTCGTACGCCGATCTCGTGTTCACCGGAGGCCCGGTCTTCACGGCCGACACCGTTCGCTCGCGGGCGACCACGGTCGCGGTGACGGGCGGCCGGATCGTCGCCGTCGGCGGCGACGACGTGCGGGACCTCGTCGGCCCGTCCACCGAGGTGGTGGACCTCGCGGGGCGCATGCTCATCCCCGGCTTCCAGGACGCGCACGTCCACCCGGTGTGGGGCGGACTCGACATGCTGCGCTGCGACCTGGCCGGGTTCCACACGGCGCCCGAGTACATCGACGCGATCGGCCGGTATGCGGCATCCCATGCACAGGACCCGTGGATCCTGGGCGGCGGCTGGCAGATGTCGGCCTTCCCGGGCGGCACACCGACGGCGGCGCTGCTCGACACGGTCCTGGCCGATCGTCCGGCGTTCTTCCCCAACCGCGACGGCCACGGCGCGTGGGTGAACTCCGCGGCGCTCCGCCTGGCGGGGATCGACCGCGACACCCCCGACCCCGCGGACGGGCGCATCGAGCGCGACGCCGACGGCAACCCGTCGGGCACGCTGCATGAGGGGGCGATGGCGCTGGTGAACCGCCTCCTCCCCGAGGAGCCGCTCGAACGCCTGACCGAGGCGCTGCTGGTCGGGCAGCGCCACCTGCACTCCTTCGGGATCACGGCGTGGCAGGACGCCATCGTCGGCAGCTACGGGGATGCCGGCGATCCCGGCCCCGCGTACCTGAAGGCCGCCTCGGAGGGCACCCTGACCGCGCGCGTCGTCGGCGCGATCTGGTGGGATCGCGCCCGCGGCATCGAGCAGATCCCGTCGCTGCGGGAGCGTCGCGAGCGATACCGCGGCGGACGCTTCGCCGCCACCAGCGTGAAGGTGATGCAGGACGGCGTGGCCGAGAACTTCACCGCCGCGATGCTCGAGCCCTATCACGACGGGCACCACCACCCGACCGACAACTCCGGCATCTCGTTCGTCGATCCGGCGGTCCTGAACGAGGCCGTCCCGCTGCTGGACGCCGAGGGCTTCCAGGTCCACTTCCACGCCATCGGCGACCGCGCCGTGCGCGAGTGCCTCGACGCCGTCGAGGCCGCCATCGCCCGCAACGGCCGCCGCGACAACCGGCACCACATCGCGCACATCCAGGTGGTGCACCCCGACGACATCCCGCGGTTCCGCGCGCTGGGCGTGGCGGCGAACATGCAGTCGCTGTGGGCCACGCTCGAGCCGCAGATGGTCGACCTCACCCTGCCGTTCCTGGGGCCCCGCCGCAGCGCCTGGCAGTACCCGTTCGGCGATCTGCTGCGCTCCGGCGCCGTGCTCGCGGCCGGGAGCGACTGGTCGGTGTCGTCACCCGACCCGCTCGCGGCCATCCACGTCGCGGTCAACCGCACGGCGGCGCCGGGCGAAGAGGGCGGCGACGAGCCGTTCCTCCCCGAACAGGCGATCGACCTCGCCACATCGCTCACCGCGTACACGGCCGGGTCGGCATGGGTGAACCACCTGGACGAGGTCACCGGCACGATCCGCGCGGGCGCGTACGCGGACCTCGCCGTCCTCGACCGCGACCCGTTCGCCGCCCCGGCGGACGAGATCGGCGCGACCCGCGTGCTGCAGACCTTCGTCGAAGGCGAGCGGGTGCACGCGGCCGCCGAAGCCTAGCCCCGAGCCGCACCCCCCGACGCCTTCGCCACCCCACGACCGACCACACACACCAGGGAAGTGATAGCCGTGGGCACCACGGTCTTCGAACGCCACCCCGCCTCCTCCGCCGCCGTCGCGCACAGCCTGCAGGACTCTCGTCAAAGCGTCTTCTGGCTGGCCGACCTCGTGCCGACGAGGCCGGCGCTGGTCGGCGAGCACACCGCTGACCTCGTCGTCGTGGGCGCCGGGTACACCGGCCTGTGGACGGCGCTGCATGCTCTGCGACGCGACCCCGCCGCGAACGTCGTGATCGTCGAGGCGCGCACCGTCGGGTGGGCGGCGTCGGGCCGCAACGGCGGCTTCTGCGAGGCGAGCCTCACCCACGGTCACGAGAACGGAGTGCGCCGGTGGCCGGAGGAGATCGCACAGCTCGAGCGCCTCGGCCAGGACAACCTCGACGCCTTCGAGGCGGACCTGGCCGCGTGGGGCGTGGACGCGCAGTTCGAGCGCGTCGGCGCACTGGACGTGGCCACCGAACCGCACCAGCTCGCCTGGCTGCACGAAGAGCGCGACGCCCACCGCGCCGACACGGTGTTCCTCGACGAGGCGGCGGTCCGGGCATCCGTCGCTTCGCCGACGTACCTGGGCGCGGTGTGGCACACCCGCAGCAACGCCCTGGTGCACCCGGCCCGGCTCGCGGCGGGGCTGGCGCGCGCGGCGGAGGAGCGCGGCACCGTGATCTTCGAGGAAGCGCCGGTGCGGGCCCTCGAGAACGCGGGGGCCGGCGTGCGCGTCGTCACCGCCGACGGCGCCGTCACCGCGCCCCGCGCGGTGCTCGCCACGAACGTGTTCCCGTCGCTTCTCCGGCGCAACGTCCTCATGACGGTCCCCGTCTACGACTACGTGCTGATGACCGAGCCGCTGAGCGCGCAGCAGTGGGATGCCGTGGGCTGGCGCGACCGCCAGGGCATCGGAGACATGGCCAACCAGTTCCACTACTACCGCCCGACGAGCGACGGGCGGATCCTCTTCGGCGGCTACGACGCGATCTACCACTACGGCCGCCGCGTGCGCGCCGAGTACGAAGACCGTCCGGAGTCGTTCCGCCGGCTGGCGAGTCACTTCTTCACCACCTTCCCGCAACTGGAGGGCCTGCGCTTCACCCACCGGTGGGCGGGCGCGATCGACACGTCCACGCAGTTCTGCGCCTTCTTCGGCACCGCACGCGCCGGCCGGGTCGCCTACGCCGCGGGCTTCACGGGTCTCGGCGTCGGCGCCGCGCGCTTCGCCGGCGACGTCATGCTCGACCTCCTCGACGGAGCTCCGACCGAGCGCACCGAGCTCGAGATGGTGCGCCGCCGCCCGCTTCCCTTCCCGCCCGAGCCCGCGGCCGCCCTCGGCATCAACGCGACGCGGTGGTCCCTCGATCGTGCCGACCACCACGCGGGCCGGCGGAACCTCCTGCTGAGAGGCCTGGACGCCGTCGGGCTCGGGTTCGATTCGTAGCCGGTCCGGGTCAGCGGCCGGCGCTGCGTCGGACGAGCAGTGCGAGGTGCAGCGCCGTCTGCGTCTCGCCGTCGTCGAGGTCGACGCCGAGAAGCTGCTCGATGAGGGCGATGCGCTGGTAGAACACCGAGCGCGATAGATGAGACGCCGATGCCGCCGCCGTGCGGTTGCCCGGGTGGGCGAGCATGGCTTCGAGGACGTCGAGCAGATCGCCGCCGCGGGCGAGGTCGTGGACGATGAGGGGCGACAGCATCCGCTCGCCGTGGTCGAGGACCCGGTGGTCGTCGCGGAGCGCCGTGACCAGCTGCACCAGCGGACGGTTCTCGGCGCGACGCAGCTGCGGGCCGCGGCCGGTGCGGCGACGGCGCCCACGGGCGAGGTCGACGGCCTCGTGCAGCGAGATCAGCGCGGTGTCGATGTCTTCTGCGGCACGGCCGACCGACACCACGACGCGCTCGGCGTCGGCCGCGGGGTCGATGGCCGCGCGAGCGAACGCAAGGGCCGCCGCATCGTCGAAGACGGCGTCGGCGGGCACCGACAGCAGCAGCGCGGACGCCGGAGTGACGACGGCGTCGGGCGCCGATCCGGTCAGCACCCGCGCGCGCAGTGCGCGGCCGGCAGCCTCGGCACCCTCCGCGCTGACGGGTGCGCCGGCGACGACGACCCCGTAGAGCCTCGCCCCGCGCACCGGCAGGCCCGCGGCCTCCAGCCGTGCGGCGGCGCCGCCCGCACCCGCGAAGCGTCCGGCCAACAGGCCGTCCACGAGGCGGCGTCGGCCGATGCGACCCCACTCATCGAGATCACCGTCGGCGAGGCGCCCGACGGCGAGCGCGATGGCGCCCTGCTCGAGCACCGCCGTGCGACCGGCGGCATGCTCGGGCCCGGGCAGGGCCAGAAGGTGCCCCCAGCGGATGCCGCGCGCCTCGACGGCGATGACCAGCCAGTCCTCGTCTCCGGCCGGCAGCGCACGTTCGCGCCGGTGCTCGGCGCGCCGGTGCGCGGAGCGCGAGCGCAGCTCCCAGTCGGTGAACAGCTCGTCCTCGAGGGAGAGGGGCACCTCGGCGGCGACCACCTCGTGCGCGAGGTTCTCCAGAACGACCGGCGCGCCCAGCGTCTGCGCGAGCTGATGCACGATGAAGTCGGCGGGCGAGCCGCGCAGGGCGAGGGCGGTGAAGCGCTCGCGAACCTCGTCGCGAGCGCGCAGGGCATCGGTCTGGCCGGTGATGATACGTCGGTGGACGGCCTCGGTGATGTTCACGAACTTCAGCTCGCGATGCAGGATGACCAGCGCGAGATCCCGCTCGCGGGCCGCCTCGATCACCACCGCCGGTGTGTACTGGTAGTGGGTGCCGAGTTCGAGGATGACCCCCGACAGCCCCGCGTCCGCGAGCTCGTACATGAAGGCGCGCAGCTCGTCGGTGTCGACCGGCCATGATTTTCCGGTGGACAGCAGCAGCTCGCCACCGTAGAGGAGCTTGCCGACACCGGCGTTGTCGGAGACGTGCAGCCACCGCACGCGGGCGTCCAGCGCGGCCCCGCCCACGACCACCTCCGGCACACCCTGCGCCACGGCGTCCAGAGCGATGACCTCGCGCACCGTCGGCAGCGTTTCGGTGGCCGTCCTCGGGCTCGGACGTTCCGTCTGACTTGCCCGATCCTGTCGATGTTCGAACACGGCGGGCACCTCTTCCGGCTTGCGAGTTCGGGTCGTCGCCAGCCTATCCGACGGTCCGGTCGAAGTGTCCGGACAACCACCGTGCCGAACCGATCCAATCCGTCCATACCTCGTCGACGAAGAAGTGGCAAGACCGTGCATCCAAACGGGTGGATGCGGGGGAATGAATCTGTACAACGCCGAGTTCTACCTTTACTCGGCACCACCCGGCGCCGGAGGAGGAGATCGTGGGCAAGAACTACGTCGACATCGAGAACGACCGGGGCGAAACGCTGCGATACCGCAAGCACGCGAACGGCCGCGGATTGATCGCGCACGGGGCCAAGGTGCACGCCAGCGCCGTGGTCGAAGCCGGCGCGTACATCGAGCCGGGCGTGCAGGTCGCCGCGGGCGCCCGCGTGGGTCGCGGTGCGTGGATCGAGTCGGATGCCGTGATCGGGCCGGAGGCGGACATCGCGCCGCACGCCCACATCGGACCCAAGGCCGCGATCGGCGCCGGCGCGAAGATCGGCGTCCGCACGCAGATCGGCTCCGGAGCCCGTGTGGCCGGCGGCGCGCTCATCGGCGACGACGAGACGATCGGCGACGGCGAGCGCGTCGCGACCGACCGTCGCGGGCTTCGACTGGCCGCCTGAAGGCGTCAGCCGCACCGACGTCCGACGATCCGGCTAGCGTTCCGGATGTGAAACGACCCCTGGCACCGACGATCACCCTCGTGATCGCCGCGATGCTGGGGGTCGCTGTCTTGGTGGGCGCTGTCGTGGTGGGCGCTGTCTTGGTGGGCGCTGTCGCGATGGGCGCGCTGGCAGGGGGAATCGAGCGCACCGACCCGGCCTCACCGTCTCCTGATCGACCACCCGCTACGGCCGGGATCCCCCCGCCGCCTGCGGGCGCGATCCGGCTGTCCGTCGAGGATGTCGTCGACGGCGACACGCTGCGGGCGCGCGCGCTGGACCCCGGCATCCTGGAGGTGGGAGCCTCGACGCGTGTGCGCCTGATCGGGATCGACACGCCTGAGGTGCATCCCGAGCTGCAGTGCGGGGGACGAGAGGCGGCCGAACGACTGGCCGCGCTGCTTCCCGAGGGCTCGACCGTGTGGGCGGCACCTGACGCCGAACTGCGCGACCGCTACGACCGCGCGCTGCTGTACGTGTGGGCAGAGGACGGCGGGTTCGTCAATCACGCACTCGTCGCCGACGGCCTGGCCACCACGATGGTGATCGCCCCGAACGACGCCCACGCGCCGCTCCTCGCCCGCGCCGAGCAGGACGCACGAGAGGCGGGCGTGGGATCATGGGCCTCCTGCGGCTGGTGACCGTCGGGTCGCGGACCCCGACTGCGGGGCTACGCGAAGAGCATCAGGACGAATCCGACCAGCGGCAGCGTGCCCTGCAGGAGCGCCGCGCGAAGATAGGCGCGTCCCGTCGTGGTCAGGACGAGCGCCGCGGCGGCCATCGATCCGAGTGAGAACAGCACGAGGGTCCGGCCGGCGACCTCGGCCGCCGTGCCGGACGCGCCCGCCCAGAACAGCACGATCCCGATGACCGCGCCGATCGCGAGGAAGAGGTTGTAGAAGCCCTGGTTGTATGCCATCGGGCGCACGGTGTCGGCAGCAGCCTGGTCTTTGACGCCGAAGCGCCGCCAGATCGCGGGCCGGCTCCACTGCACGCTCTCCATGACGAAGATGTAGACGTGAAGCAGCGCGGCCAGCGCGGCGACGACCGTGGCGATGATCGCGATCATGAGGCGAACGATACGCCCGGGCTACGCTGAACGACATGGCGAAACGCGGCGGTGCCCCCCGCAGACCCCCACGACCGGGGCGTCCGGGCGGCGCGGGGCGCACGGCCGGTCGCGGCTCGACCCCGAAGACCGGGGCCTCGAAGCCCTCCCGTCCTCGCTCGCGCACGGCACCCGATGCGCCAGCGCCGTCATCGCCCCTTCCCCCGGCCCTTCCGCCTGGGCGCCATCCCCGGCGCCACCCCCGGCAAGTGGATCGACGTGTGGCAGGAGCGGATGCCGGGCGTCGATCTGGTCCTCGAACCTCTCGCGGTGGCGGAACAGCTGCACGCGCTCGCGGAACGGACGGTCGACGCGGCCCTGGTGCGCCTGCCCCTGGAGGCGGATGACGTCCACGTCATCCGCCTCTACGACGAGATGCCGGTCGTGGTCGCCGCCGCCGAGTCTCACCTCACCGCGGCGGACGAGCTCTCCCTCGCCGACCTGGCGGGCGAGATCGTGCTGACCCCGCGCGACGACGTCCTCGGCGTGATCGTCCCCGGCGCCGTCCCACCCGCCTTCGGCGTCCCGGCCGACACCGCCGAGGCCATCGCGACCGTCGCCGCCGGCGTCGGGGTCGTCATCGTGCCGATGTCGCTCGCACGCCTGCACCGCCGCAAGGACGTCGAATACCGTCCCCTGGCGGACGGCCCGGTCTCGACGGTGGCCTTGGCCTGGCCTGTCCATGACCCGTCGCCCTTCGTCGAGACATTCATCGGCATCGTGCGGGGACGCACGGCCAACTCCTCGCGCGACTGACCGCAACCCGCCCGCACGAAGAAGAGGGATGTCGCCGACCTGGGTCTCTGCGACATCCCCCGGAACGACCCGCGACGACCGCGCGTTCTTCGCACCCCCAGCGGTCGTCGGTGCCCCCAGTGCCCGGGGACCCCACCTCCGAGCTGCGTGGGTCGTTCCGAAGTGAAGGAGCCCCGTACCGGCGCCCTGATACATCGACCGCGGAGAAGTTCTTCCGGTTCGTCAGAACCCCGCCCCGTGGGACTGGAAGGGCGCGATGATGCCGGTTCGAGCGGATGCCGCGGCGAGCGCTTCGGCGGGCGCGAGACCCGCGGCGAGCTCCGCGTGCATCGCCCCCAGCAGCTCGCACGCAGCGTCGTCGGCGACGACGACCGGGGCGGCCACCACGCAGCGGGTGCCCGCGTGGAGCCAGACGCGCGTCATGCCGATCGCCTCCTCGCCCCATCTCACCGACGAACGGCCGACTTCGCACGCCGACAGCACGACCGTGTCCGGCACGGTCGGGATGCGGTCGATGTCGTAGCCGAAGAGGGCGCCGTCGGCCAGCTCGAGGCCCGAGAACAGCGGGTTGTCCACCGCGTGCCGGCCGTGGGCCGCGATGTGCAGGACGTCCACCTCGCCGGCGAGGCGGGTCACCGCGTCGACCCGGGCGTCGGCGTCGTCGAGCACCGTCGCCGCCGGCCACGACCGCGCGGCCCGCTCGATCTCCTCCCGCCCGCGTGATACCCGCGGTCCGACGGCGAACCCCGCGCGGGCGGCGGCGGCGGTGCCCGCCCGCAGCGCCACCCACCTCGTCGCCGAGACGGCGAGGGTGAACACGCGGCCGCGCAGGGCCGGCAGCATCCCCCACGGCATGCCGTTGAGCACCCCGGGAGCGGTGATGACGAGCCGGCGCGCGTCGGTTCCCGCGAGCGCCGGCTCGACCAGGGCGCGAGAGAGGGTCTGCAGCCGGGCGTCGAGGGAGTCCTGCACGACACGGGCGAGGGGACCGGTGCGCACGGCGGCGCTGACGTCCAGGTCCGCCCGCAGCCCCGCCGAGGCGGAGCGCACGAGCGGCCAGTGGGGGATGTCGTGCACCTGCGCGCCCCGCGCGGTGACGACGACGCATGCGACGCGCTCGGCGCTCCAGACGTAGCTGAGCACCGCGGTGTCGTCGTCGAGGGCGGCCGCGACGGCATCCATCGAGGCATGCTCCTCGACGCCTCCTCCCCCGGTGTCGCTCCACTGCCGGCGTCGCAGGCGGTCGTGCAGCTCGACCGCCCGGGGGCTCGCGAGCCAGTCCGCGTCGCCGGCGTCGGCGCGCAGGGCACGCAGCTCCGCCAGGTCGGCCGCGGCGGCCGAGTCCGGCGAGGGACGCACGGGCACCACCCGCTGACTGAAGTGACGGGCCCGCTCGGACCATTCGAAGAGCACCTCGGGGCGCCCGGCGCGCAGCGCCGAGGACAGCCCCGCCATCATGAGCGGCCGCCCGTGCATGACCACGGCGCTCTGCAGGTCGAGGCTGGCTGCGCTGACCTGCCACCGGGCCAGCTCGTCGAGCCCCTCGGCTGCGCGGCGCCGCGCCGGGGCCTCGCGTCCGGTCGCGAGGGCATCCCGCACCCGCACGCGATGGGCGAGGAGCCGTACGTCGATCGGCGCGTCGCGGGGAAGCCGGGGCGCGCGGGCGGGCAGCACACCGCGCAGGCGCCCTGCCAGCTCCACGGCGATCGCATCGGCGGCGAAGCCGCGCGCGCGCAGGGACGCCGCCACCTGGACGATCTCGTCGGCGGGCGGCAGTCGCCGTGCCGTGGGCGCCGGGAGTCCGTCGCGGTCGACGACGCCGTCGGCGAGCTGCGCGCGCACCCGGACGCCGTCCGCGCGCGCGGCCCACGCCTCGCTGTCGACCGTGCGGAACCGGCGTGCGGCGGCGGCCGCGGTCCGCGCCGCGGCCGCGGGGTCGTGGGCGAGGAGGGAGCGGGCCAGGTGCAGCTCGGCCTCGCCGCGCGCCTGCTGCATGCGGTGGGCGCCGAAAACGCGCGCCACGCGCTCCAGAGCGCGCTCGGCCTCGGTGGTGAGCCCGGCATCGCGCAGCACCTCGGCGCGGTCGAGATCGCAGATGGCGACGTTGACGGCCGAGGCGTGCTCCATGACACCGCGCGCCTCGGCCATCGCCTCGAGAGCACGCACGAGGTCGCCCTCGAGCAGCGACACGTAGCCGGCGTTGTGGACCGCCATCGCCCGCTCGACCTCGTCGCCCGCGGCGGCGTAATCGGCGGCTGCGCGCTCGAGATCGGCGCGGGCGGCGGCGAAGTGGCCGGCCTGCATGTGCGCGACGCTGCGGTTGATGAGCATGGGCGTGCGGTGCTCGCGGTCGTCGCCGATGCGCGCGATCCCCCGGTCGAACCGGGCGACGGCGGCGGCGAGGTCGCCGCGCTCGAGGGCGAGCAGCCCGAGCTGTCCTTCGAGCATCGCCGATGTGGCCGGCGACAGCCCCCGGTGCCGGAGGGCCTGCAGACACATCTGCTCCGCTGTCGCGGGGTCCCCCTGCCGGATGACGAGCGCGGCGAGCGATCCGGTGATGCGCGCGCTCAGGTCCGCGTCGGACGACCGGTCGGCCGCGAGCTGCAGGAGCCGGCGCGCGGCCGCGTTCCGGCCGGCGTTCAGATGGCCCCGTCCGCGCTTGTACAGCTCCGTCGCCGAAAGCGTCATCCCCTCAGCATGGCCCGCCGCTCACTCCTGACGCGAGTGGTCCGCCTGCGCGAGGTCCTCTCGCACGCGCGACACCGCCTCGTCCCACACGAGGCCTTCGCCGCGCATCCGCGCGATCCTCCCCGCGACCACGGGCGCCGCGAACGACGTGCCGCTCCACACCGCGAAGCCCCCGCCGAAATCGTCGGCGTCCAGAGTCTCGCGACGACGGTGGAACCGGTCGTCCCGCATCCCGGCCTGCACGCTCCCCTCGAACGACACCGGCACGGTCGAGACGAGCGATACGCCCGGCGCGTAGACATCCACCCAGTCGCCGACGTTCGAGAACATCGCCACCGATGTGCCCGAGGGGTTGAGCGCCCCCACCGCCAGGTGTCCCGGATCATCGGGAGCCAGCGAAGCCGGCGCCGCCGGACGATCGGTGGCCTCGTTGCCCGCCGAGCAGACGACGACGCACTCCGTCCCCCGGATCCTCTCGAGCAGCCGCCCGATCTCCGACAGCGTCTGCGCCTCGCCGGGGGTCTCGTGGAAGAAGCCGAACGACAGGTTGAGCACCGCGACCGGAGTCTTCGCCATGAACTGCAGGAGGCGCCCGAGGGCGGCGATCACTTCGCTTTCGAGGATGATGCCCTCGCCGTCTGCGATGCGGATCGGGAGGATGCGCGCGTCGGGGCACTCCTGCCGGATGAGACCGGCGATGAACGTGCCGTGGCCGGCCGCATCGTCGAGGAGTCCGTCCAGCGGCTGACCGAGCGTGGGATGCCGCTCGGGGTCGGTGGCGGGGTCATCCAGCCCGATCGGCTCGCCCCCGTCGAGGTACGGAGGCACCAGGACGTCGCCGCGGAACCACGGATGGGTGCCGCACCCGGTGTCGAGGATCGCCACCACCGGACGATCCTTCGCCGACGACCTGCGGGGCTCGGGTCCCACGTAGGTCACCGGCTGCCTCCCGCCGAACCCGAGGGCGGCATAGCTGTCGATGCCCACTCCGGCGGCGTTGGCCTTGAAGGGGTTCGCCTTGAACGGGTTCGCCTTGAACGGGTTCGCTTTGAACGGATTCGCCTTGAACGGGTTCGCTTTGAACGGATTCGCCTTGAACGGGTTGAGGCCCATCGAGTCCGTGCTGATCACGTGGTTCAGGCTCACACCGTCGCCGTTGAGCCGCGCCTGGCGCAGGATCTGCCACGCGTCCGGCGTCGTGGCCGGCCGCGTGCGGTCGGGGGCGGTGGTGATCCTCACCCGCACCGACTGCGCCGCCCCCGTCGTCCGCTCGCTCCACTCCGGCAGAGGGTCCGAGAGCCCCGGGAACTCCAGCTGCCAGCCGGCCGCCCTCGCGAGCTCTTCGATGTCGCCGAGGTCGTTCACGGTGCGTCGCTCGGTGTCCACGAGAAGCTCGTCGGCGACGTAAAGGGTGGGGAAGACCGTCCCCTTCGGCTCCCCCGCCGGATCGAGCTCCGCGATCCGCAGTGTCTCGCTGTCCTGCCAGCCCATGCGATTCCCCTCTTCTGGCGATCCGTCTCGCCGGTCACACCTCGAACTGCGGCGTCTGGAAGTCCTTCAGCTCGCCGCCGGCGTCGCGGACGACGATCCGCAGCCGCGAGACGCCGGGCGGAACATCCTCGAAGGCGAACCGGCCGTGCTCACTCGGATCGGCCGACCATTCGCGTTCTCCCTGCACGACCCGCACGGCGAGGGCCTCGGCGTCGGACCAGCCGTCGATACGGCGTCCCCCGCCCTCGGTCGCCGTCACGTGCAGCAGCACGGTGGTCTGCCCGTCGCTGAACTGCAGCGTGGCCGTATCGGTCTCACCGCGGACGGCGGCGAGCGCCGACCCTTCGACGAGGGTGAGCAGCGCGTACTCGCGCGACAGATCCTCCACGGCGACAGCAGCGACCATCCGGTCGACCAGATCGGCCGGTACCGGATCGACCCGCTCCCACACCGCGCGCAGCCGTGCGAACAGGGCCGCGTCGGCGGCGGAGTCTTCATCCACCATGGTCGTCCTCCCTCCACCCGGCACCGGCCAGAGCGGTGCGGAGCTTTCCCAGACAGCGCTGCCTCGTCGGGCCGATGGAGCCCACCGGCATCGACAGGTCCGCGGCGATGCGGGCGTAATCGGGGCGTTCCTCGAACGCGACGATGCGCAGCAGCCGCCGGCAGCGGTCGTCGAGCGTCCCCACCGCATCCCACAGCCGACGGGTCTCGTCGTCGTGGGCGGCGGTCTGCTCGGCGGATTCGTGGACGGGAAGGTGCGGTTCGAGGGTCGCCGTCTCGGCGGGGTCGGCGCGGCGCTGCAGCTTGCCGACGCGCCATGCCTCGCGCCTCGCGCACATGGTCAGCCACCCCGACACCGCCTGGGCGTCCACGATCGACGCGTGGCGACGAACGAGCGTCAGCCACGTCGTCTGCACGACGTCTTGGGCGAGGGCGTGGTCGAGGCCGTAGGAGCGCACGACGTGCCACAGCGGCGGAGTCATCAGCCGCACCAGGTCATCCATGGCGCGCGCGTCGCCCTCGCGCCAGCGCACGAACAGCGCGGCCGCTCGCTCCCAGCGCGGCGGCTCGGCTCCTTCGACGGGCGCGTCGGGTTGCGCATGCGTCATGACGCCCATTGTGTCCACACCGATACAGAGTGCGATAGGGGGCCCGTGATACATCGCGCGGCCGCCGTTCGCGGCATCCGATGACGAACGACGTCGGCCGCCGCCGGCACGTCGCCGGGCGCGGCCTAGAATCTTCGGCATGACGACCGCTCCGCTGCTCTACGTCTGCGCGCGGCCGCAGCAGGACGCCGCGCACGCCGAGTACGAGTCCTTCCGTCAGGCGATGGGGCTGGCGACGTCGCAGCTGGACCGCCTCGACCTGGTGCGCGAGCCGCTCCCCGGGGACGTTCTCGATCGCCACAGCGGCATCGTCGTGGGCGGGAGCCCCTTCAACGTCACGGATCCGGAATCGACCAAGACCGACGCTCAGCGCGGAGTCGAAGCGGGGCTCGAGCGGATCGCCGCCGGCATCGCCTCGGGAGACGGACCCGCGGCGATGTTCACGTGCTTCGGAATCGGCGTGGTGACCCGGATGCTGGGGGGCGAAGTCAGCCGCGCCTTCCCCGAAGACACCGGTCCGGTGACCGTGGCCCTCACGTCCGCGGGAACCCGCGACCCCCTCTTCGGCGAGCTCGCGCCGCGCTTCAAGGCGCTCACCGCGCACAAGGAGGGGACGGGAGTCCTGCCTCCGGGCGCGGTGCAGCTGGCCTCCGGCAGCGGGTGCCCGGTCCAGGCGTACCGGATCGGCGACCGCCTGTACACCACGCAGTTCCACCCCGAGCCGACGCCCGAGGCGTTCGTGGCGCGCATGACGGTGTACCGCAACGACGGCTACTTCGACGCCTCGGCGTTCGACGAGGTCGCGGACCGCGTGCGCGCGGCACCCGTCAACGAGCCGCAGGAGCTCCTACGGCGGTTCGCGCGCCGATTCGGCCCTTCCCCGAGCGACCTTCCCGCGTAGACCGCAGCCAGAAGACCACGCCGGCGACGAGGATCACCAGGGCCACCACGATGGCGGTGGCTCCGATCACGGCGCTCGGCGGCTCGTCGGCCAATCGGCCGACGGCCAGCCACGACAGGCCCCACGTCAGCGCCAGCGTGGGCGCCAGCCGTCCCGACACTGCAGCGATGGAGACTCCGATCACCGCGACGACGGCGAGCACCGCGACGCCCCACAGGTCGGCGGCGTCCGCCCACGACGGATCGCCGATCTGCGTCAGCCACGCAGTGGTGTTCGCCACCGTGGCCAGCGTCACCCACCCGAGGTGCAGACCGGTCACGCCGTCGATGAGGATGCGTCCCACCCAGCCGCGCGGGGGCGCCACGACGACCGCCCGGCGGAAGGTCAGGGCGAGCGCGATCAGCAGCACGACGATCATCAGCACGGTCAGCGGCAGCGTCAGGAACTGCGCCGTCACCAGCCACAGGCCGTTGAGCACCATGGTCGCCGCGATCCACGGGCCGAGCGCCCGCTGACGCTCATCCGTGCGCTGCCCGGGCAGCGCCTGCCACACGGTATAGGCGATCAGTCCGAGGTAGATGACCGACCAGATCGAGAACGCCTGCGTCGCCGGAGCGAGGTACGACCCGTCGGCGTCGAGGGCTCCGTCCTGCAGATCCTGCACGGGAGTGCCCCCGAACAGGCCCGTTCCGACCATTGCGGCGATGAGCATGAAGCACGCCGCCGCGATGACACCGATCTGGCGGACGACGTCACGCGGTTCACCGTTCATGATGACGAACCTACGACCGTCGCGGTGCACCTGCACCCGCTTGACACGGCGTCATCGAACTGGCAACGGATTCAGGATGCCCCGGGCGACGGATTCAGGACGCGCCGGGCGGCGGATTCCGCAGCAGCTCGATGCGCTCGGCGAGGTACCCGTCGAGGGGACGATAGCCTCCCGCGGCACTCCAGCGGACCGACGGCACACCGCCCACCGAGGCGAGCGGCCCCGACGCGCCACCGTCGGCGAGGACCTCGGGATCCAGCATCCGCCACCCGACGTGCACGACCGCGCCTTCGTCGAACCCGCCCCGGTGCGCCGCCGCGGCCCGTTCCGCGCGGTCGCGCTGGGACTGCGCGGCGTATCCGCGCCGCGCCTCTCGCCGGGCACGCACGATCTCGCCGGTGGCGAGCACCGCGTCGTCGGTGAGAAGCAGCACACCGAGATGCCAAGCGGTCCCGGCCGGGACGATGCGGGACGCCCTGGCGATGCCGAGGACGCGCCGCGGCGTGACGACGCGGCCGAGGGCCTCACGCGGGGCGCCGGCCAGCTCTGCACGTGCGGCGTCGAAGAGGGCCGCGGTCGTCGTCACACGCCCTCCACCGCGGGCGCGGGCGCGGGCGCTGTCGCGGGTGCGGTCGGGTTCACCCGCTCAGGCTAGCGCCGGTCTCCGTGGCGGGAGGTCGCGGGCAGGTCGAACGCGAGCCGTCATGTGTGTCGGATGCCGCACCCCGAACCCGACAGAACTGACGGCTCACAGACCGCCGCACCGCCCGCAGGGCCGGGCGGGCGCGAACTCGAGCGCGAGCCGTCACGCGTGTCGGATGCCGCGCCCCGAACCCGACAGAACTGACGGCTCACGGAACCACGAGCTGCGGAGCCCGCGCCCCGACCCGCGCCCCGCCCCGCCACGCGAGCCGTCAGAGTTCGACGACCTGGCCGTTCCCACGCGGAGCGGGGCCGCGGATCGCGCGGTGCAGCCGCAGCATCCGCTCGTCGAGTTCGGCCGCGGTGTCGGCGGCGTCTTTCAGGCTGGCCAGCAGCTCGGGCGGAACCCTCGTGTCGAACTTGTAGTAGATCTTGTGCTCGAGGCTCGCCCAGAAGTCCATCGCGATCGTCCGGAACTGCACCTCGACGGGCACGGCGATCCGGCCGGTCGACAGGAACACCGGGACCTCGAGGATGGCGTGCAGGCTCTTGTACCCGTTGGCCTTGGGCTCGGCGATGTAGTCCTTCACCTCGAGCACGCGGACGTCGTCCTGCTCGGTGAGGAGGTCGAAGAGGCGGTACACGTCCGTGGTGAAGCTGCAGGTGAGGCGCACCCCGGCGATGTCGGTGATGTGCCGGCGGATCGACGCGAAGTCGGGCTCGACCCCTTTGCGCTGCACCTTGTCGATCAGGCTGTCGGTGGACTTCAGCCTGCTCGTGACGTGCTCGATCGGGTTGTAGTCGTGGGTGAGGAGGAACTCGTCGCGCAGGATCGCGATCTTCGTCTCGATCTCCTGCATGCCGAAGCGGTACTCGAGCAGGAACCGCTGCATGTCGTCCCGCATCGTCCGCAGCTGCGAGGCCGAGAGGGTGATCGAATCGTCGCTGCTCGCCGCGTGCGCCAGGGGCGCGGAGGTCGCCATGCCCGGCACGTTACGGAACGCGGCTACGAGAGCCCTGAGAACCGGTCACTCCTCGGGGACGTTGCGCTGTGCCGCGTCGGCCTGACGACGGGCCTCTCCTGCACGGGATGCCGCGGCCGACGCCCGCCGGTCGAGATCGGCCAGCTTCTGCCGGGCGGACTCGGCGTCCGCCTCGACGCGGTCCAGGTCGCGCCGCAGCTCGGCCGCGCGTTCGTCGAGGTGATCGACGCGCTCCTGGGCGCTCGCGCGGGCGGCGCCGGCACGAGCGGCTTCGCGCTCGGCCTCACTCGCCGCACGGTCGGCCTCGCGTGCGGCCTTCTCCGCCGCCCGGCGCGCGCGACGCTGCGCGAGGTCGTCCCGCGGCGGCGGCGCCACGATCCCCGGAACCGAGCCGCCCACGGCCGCGTCGAGGTCGGCGGGCTCGAACGCCCCCGCCTCGAGTGGGGCCACCAACCGCCCGGTCATCACCGCGGCCGCCGCGCCGGCATCCATGACCGCGGCGTTGATGGTCTTGGCTATCGCATCCTTCGTCGCGGCGCTCACGGCGACCCCCTGCGACGCGGCCAGGTCGGCTGCGCGCGCGGCGAGGGCGCCCACGAGAGCGCGCCGTTGGCCGCCAAGACGCGACAGCTCGGCGGCATCGAGGTCGTCCTGCGCTTCGCGGAGCGCGGCCGACAGCTCCAACGCCTCGCCGAGCTGACCGTCGCGGGCGAGCAGGTTGACCGCGAATGCCGCCGCCACGGGTTTGCGGAGTGCGGCGATCCGCTTCGACAGAGGCGGGCGGGATGCCGCGGCGCGCGCATTCCGTGCCCCGGTGAACTCCGCGGGCGGCAGCCCGTAGAGGTCGTCGGCGACGGCGTCGAGGTCGGCGCCGTCGGGGTCGGCTTCGGCGGCGGCAGCTCCATCACCGTCGGTCGGTTGCGGCATCCGCCCATTCTGCCGCCCCGACCCGGCCGAGCGGCAGACCCGCACCGCCGGCGCCCCTCGTCGCCGCCGCTGCGGGACGTGAGGCGCCGGCGCCGTCGTCACGGTCAGTGCAGGCGGTAGAAGCGCCACAGCCCGAACTCGGGGACCACGACCTCGACATCGGTCCAGCCGGCTTCGCGCGCGTACGAGCGCAGCGTGCTCGGGCGCATGACCGTGCCGGTGCCGACGCTGGGCGGGTGGCTCAGTCCGTCGGGCAGGCACACGAACAGGCTGAACCCGTAGAGCAGACGTTCCAGCTCGTCGGCGTCAGGGCTGAACTGCTCCGCCGTCGCTTCGTCCATGACGATGACCGGACCGCCCGGGATCACCGCGGCGCGGGCCGCGGCGAGGACCGTGACCGGGTGCGGCATGTCGTGGAGGCACTCGAACGCGAACACGGCGTCGAAGGGCCCGTGGTCGGCCAGACGCGCGGCGTCCTCGAGGTGGAAGGTCACCCGGTCGGCGACACCGGCGGCGCGGGCGTTCTCACGGGCGAGGCGCACGGACGGCTCGTCGATGTCGAACCCCTCCACGCGGAGCTGCGGGTGGGCGTGGGCGAGCTCGATCGACGACCAGCCGGCGCCCGCGCCGACGTCGGCGATGCGGGCACCGGGTCGTGAGAGCACGTCGTGGACACCGGGCACATCGGCCAGGACGCCCGGCATCCGCTCGAACCAGGGCCGGTTCATCTCGGCCTGCGCTTCTCGGGCGTGCACGCCGAGCCGCTCCCAGCTCACGCCGCCGCCGGTGCGGTAGGCGTCGATGATCTCGGGCATGCGTTCGCCCGAGGCGGCGAGCATACGCGCGAGGGGCTCGAGGAACGACAGGCTCGCGCCGTCGGCCAGCACCTCCGCCGTGGCGCGATCGAGACGGAAGCGCCGGCCGGACCCGATCTCGTCGGCATGGTCCTCGGCACCGCTGTCGCCGGTACTGCTCTCACCGGCACCGCTCTCGTCGCTGCCGTCGGATGCGACGCCGAGCAGACCGCTCGCCGCCTGCTGCTCGAGCCACTCCCGCGCATAGCGGGGACTGGATGCCGTGACGGCGGCGAGCTCGTCGGCGGTGAGCCCCTGCGCGCCGGACGCGGCGAGCGCCCGGTACCAGCCGAGCTGCGAGCCGACGTGGATGGACATGAGGTCGATCCATCCCAGCGCGGCCGACATGATCCGCTCGGCGACCGCATCGACGGATGGCGTCTCGTCGAGTGGCGCAGGGTCGAGTGGAGTCGCGTCGGCGGCCTGGGCGTCGGTGGTGATGGTGAGGGTTGACATGGGTTCTCCTTGGGTCGAAGCGACGGTGTCGCCGTCTTCGACGTTAGGAATCGCCGCCCCTCGACCGCGTCCGACGAATCGTGCATCTTGCGGCGGTTTCTGCATGATTCGGTGCAGGAACGACGAGACGACCGTCAGCGGATGCCGCCCCCGGCGGCCTGCTCGTGCCACCACGCCGCCGCGGCCGTGCGCGAAGAGACGCCCAGCTTGAGGTACACGTTGGCGAGGTGCCGCCCGACCGTCTTCTCGCTGATGAACAGCCGGTCCGCCATGGCCCGGTTCGACAGGCCCTGCGCGACGAGCGCGAGGATCTCGTTCTCGCGCGCCGTGAGAGGGCCGGCGGGTTCAGCGGCAGGGGGCAGCACGACCTCGATCGGGTGGGCGCCGAGACCGCCGAGGATGGCGGCCGCCTCGGCCCGCACCTGAGCGGCCGAGTGGGGCTCGCCGAGGGCATCGTGCGCGGCGGCGATCCAGGCCAGCACGTGCGCCTGCTCCCACCGCTGGCCCAGCCTGCGGAAGCGGTCGAGAGCGGAGTGCAGCGCCGCCGACGCCGCCTCTGGGTCGGCGCGGTGGAGTGCGCACATGCCGCGCGCGTGGTCGGTCCACGCCCGGAATCCGTCGGTGCCGTAGACGCGAGCCGCGTCATCGAGCTCGGTGAGGAACGACGAAGCCGCGGCGGAGTCCGCCCGCGCCAGCGCGATGCGGACGCCGGCGCGCAGCATCCGGACCCTGCCGAGCCGATCGCGGGCGGCCAGCGCCGCGGTGAGCACCGCCCATGCGCGGTCGGGGCGGCCGGAATCGAGTTCGAGCAGCGCCTCGCCCGGTGCCGGGTCGACGCCCGACGCGCGGGACAGCGCGAAGGCCTCGCGCGCGCCGTCCGCGTCGCCGCGGAGGCGTCGCAGCTCGCCGAGCTGATACCAGCCGGCGCCCGCGACCCACGCGTCGCTCGCCTCGAGCTGCGCCGACGTGCGGGCCAGCTCCTTCTCCGCACCCGGCCAGTCACCGGCCGCCGAGCGCAGCTCCAGCCGGTGCACCCGGCAGACCCCGGCATAGACGGCATCCGACCCGTACTGGGTCGACCACGCCTCCGTCGCGCGGGTCCAGTCGGCCATGCGCCGGTAGTCGGCCAGCTCGTGACAGGCGTGGATGGTCGTGCACAGCACATCGCCCGCCCAGGCCGGCTCGACCTCGCCCGAGACGACGCACAGCATGGCCTCGTCCAACTGCGCGAAACCTTCCGCGGTGTCGCCCGCACGTACCGCGTGCATGCCCGAGACCACGGCCGACAGCGCGCCCACGGCGGGATCGTCGAGTTCTCGGGCCAGTTCGGCCATGCGGGCCACGCCCCGCGCGGACCACTGGTCGCCGGTCTCGTCGAAGCCCATGCTCGTCTCGAGATAGGCGAGGTAGGCGTGCGGTGACCTGTCGGGGAGGGCTTCCAGAAGTCGGCGGGCGCGGCCGAGCCAGGCCCGGCCCACGGTGAGGTCGGCCCGTGTGATGCGCAGGAGCGCGATCAGCAGCGCGGTGCGCGCGGCATCCTCGTCGGCACCCTCGACACGGAAGCGCCGGAAGGCCTCATCGAGGCGCTCGAGGCACTCGCCGGCTTCGCCGAGCCACCAATGGCAGGCGGCGAGGTCGCGGAGGTCGCGCCCGTCCAACGGGGCCGACACCGCGGCGCGATCGAACGCGTCGCGCGCGCGCTGCCACTCGTGCGACCGATAGGCCGCACGCGCCTGCCCCAGAACGGCGCTGTCGTCCGTCATGCGGGCATGCTACCGCGGGGGTCGGGTGGTGCGGGGGTCGGTCGCGGAGGCTCCGGCGGGGGCGGTCAGTCGTCCGCGACGGCCGCGGCCTGGCGGGCGGCGCCGAGTGCCACGTACTCGCCCGGCTCCGGCACCTCGACCTCCAGTCCCAGCACCTGCGGCGCGATCGCGCGCACCGCCTCGGACTGCGCGCCGCCGCCGATGAGCAGAGCCCGCTCGAGCGGCACGCCCAGACCGCGGAGGGCGGCCAGGCCCGCGCCGAGACCCGACAGCATCCCCTCGACCGCGGCACGCGCGAGGTTCTCGCGCGTGGTCGAGGCCAGGGTCATCCCGGTGAGCGAGGCCGTGGCATCCGGCAGGTTCGGGGTGCGCTCGCCCTCGAAGTAGGGCACGAGCGCGAGCCCGCCGGCGCCCGGCTCGGCGGCCAGGGCCAGCCGGCTGAGCTCGGCGTGGTCGACGCCCAGCAGGCGCGCCACGGCGTCCAGCACGCGGGCGGCGTTGAGCGTGGCCACCAGCGGGAGGAAGCGGCCGGTGCAATCAGCGAACCCCGCGACGGTCCCGGTCGGGTCGATCGTGCGCTGCTCGCTGACGGCGAAGACGGTGCCGCTCGTTCCGATCGACACCACGACGTCGCCGGGTCCGGCGCCGAGGCCCAGGGCGGCTCCGGCGTTGTCGCCCGCGCCGCCGCCCACGCGGCGTCCGTCGGCGTCGGTCACCGACTCCGCGGGGCCCAGCACGCGCGGCAGCACCGCGTCGTGCCCGAGGGCCGCGGCGAGGAGCTCGCGGTCATAGCCACCGGACTCGGGATTCCAGTAGCCGGTGCCCGAAGCATCCGATCGATCGGTGATGAGCTCATCGAGCACCGGACCGCGCGGGGATTCGCCCGCCGGACCGAAGCCCCGCAGCCGCCAGGTGAGCCAGTCGTGGGGCAGCGCGACGGCCGCGACCCGCGCGGCGCTGTCGGGCTCGTGGTCGCGCAGCCAGCGGAGCTTGGTGATCGTGAAGGACGCCACCGGCACCAGACCGGTGCGATCGGCGAGCGTGCCGGCGCCGAACTCCGAGATCAGATCGGATGCCGCACCCGCCGACCGCGTGTCGTTCCACAGCAGCGCGGGACGGATGACCCGGCCGTCGGCGTCGAGGACGACCATGCCGTGCTGCTGACCCCCGATCGCCCACGCTCGCACGTCGTCGAGGCCACCGGCATCCTGGATCGCGGCTTCGAGCGCCGTCCACCACGCCGCCGGATCGACCTCGGTGCCCGCGGGGTGCGTCGCGCGTCCCTGCCGCACGATGGCCCCCGTCGCTGTGTCCACGACGACGACCTTGCACGACTGCGTCGACGAGTCGACTCCCATCACCAGCGTCATCGCCACTCCTGTGTCGTCGGTTCTCGGTTCCTTGCCGCGGTTCCTGGCCGCGAGAGTACATCCGCGCGACGAGAGGGTGGGGGTGCCCCGTCCTCTCGTCCGCCAGATGTACTCTCGCGGTCCGGGTCGGTCAGCCGCGGGCGCCCATGAGGTGCTCGGTGGCCAGCTGCTGCAGGCGCACGAAGCCGAAGCCCTTGCCGCCCAGGTAGACCGACGGGTCGAAGTCCTCGTAGGCGCTGCGGTCGGCGAGCAGGTCGTCGTAGGACTCCCCTTCGCCGAGCGTCGGCTGCGACAGCTCGAACACCTTGGCCGCCTCGAGCGCCTCCTGCACCTCGGGGTCGGCGCGGAAGGCCGCCGCGCGCTCCTTCAGCAGCAGGTAGGTGCGCATGTTGGCCGCGGCGGAGTCCCACACGCCCGTCTCGTCCTCGGTGCGCGAGGGCTTGTAGTCGAAGTGACGGGGACCGTCATAGGCCGGGCCGCCGTTCGGGCCGCCGTTCTCGAGCAGGTCGACCAGGGCGAAGGCGTTGTGCAGGTCGCCGTGACCGAACACGAGGTCCTGGTCGTACTTGATGCCGCGCTGGCCGTTGAGGTCGATGTGGAAGAGCTTGCCGTGGTACAGCGCCTGCGCGATGCCCGCGGCGAAGTTCAGTCCCGCCATCTGCTCGTGGCCGACCTCGGGGTTCAGGCCCACCAGTTCGGGGCGCTCGAGCGAGTCGATGAAGGCGAGGGCGTGACCGACCGTGGGCAGCAGGATGTCGCCGCGCGGCTCGTTCGGCTTCGGCTCGATCGCGAAGCGCATGTCGTAGCCCTTGTCGGTCACGTAATCGCCCAGCAGGTTGACCGCCTCGCGGTAGCGCTCGAGCGCCTGGCGGACGTCCTTGGCGGCGTCGTACTCCGCGCCCTCGCGCCCGCCCCACATGACGAAGGTCGTCGCGCCGAGCTCAGCGGCCAGGTCGATGTTGCGCAGAACCTTGCGCAGCGCGAAGCGTCGCACGTCGCGGTCGTTCGAGGTGAACCCGCCGTCCTTGAACACGGGGGCCGAGAACAGGTTCGTCGTGACCATCGGCGCCTTGAGGCCGGTCGACTCGAGCGCGCCCTTCAGGCGGTCGATCTGGGTCTGCCGCTCGGCGTCGGTCGAGCCGAACGCGAACAGGTCGTCGTCGTGGAAGGTCAGGCCGTACGCGCCGAGCTCCGCGAGCTTCTCGACCGCGTGCACGACGTCGAGCGGGTGACGCGTCGGGCCGCCGAACGGGTCGGTTCCGTTGTAGCCGATGGTCCAGAGGCCGAACGTGAACTTGTCGGCGGGAGTGGGGGTCGGGGTGGGCATGGCGCTCCTTCGCGGGTTTTGTTGCTGGAAACAACCTATAGCATTCCGGATGCTGCGTCCACCGGCATCCGGCGATTCAGACCGCAACCACATCGACCTCGGCGGTGAGGTGGCGGCGGTGGTCCACGATGCGGGTGGGACCGACGAGGCGGACCGTCTGCGCCGAGACGAGATCGCCGCTGGAGCGGCCTGCCGACAGCACCAGCTCGCCCGCCTCGACCACACGGTCGCCCGAGGCTGCGGTGTAGACGGCGAGGTCGGCGTGGACCGCGAACTCGACGTCCGCCGACGCACCCGCCGCCAGCGGCACACGGGCGTACGCGATGAGCTTCTGCACCGGGCGCGCGACCGACGCGACGGGGTCGTGCAGATAGAGCTGCACCACCTCGACGCCGGCGCGAGACCCGGAGTTGGCCACCCGCAGCCGAGCGCGTACGATGCCGTCGGTGTCGATCTCGTCACGGTCGACGCGCAGGTCCGACCACGTGAAGCTCGTGTAGCTCAGCCCGTGGCCGAACGGGAACGCCGGCGTGGGGTCGATGCTCGAGACGTCCGATCGCTGCGCGAGACGGGCCGCGAGGTAGGTCGAGGGCTGGGTGCCCGGCGTCGCCGGGACGCTCACCGGCAGTCGCCCGCTCGGGTTGACGCGTCCGCTCAGGACACCGGCGATCGCACCCGCGCCCTCTTCGCCGGCGAAGAACGCCTCGACGATCCCCGCGGCCTCGTCGCTCGCGCGGCCGAGAGCGTACGGGCGTCCGGCCAGCATCACCGCGACGGCCGGTGTTCCGGCATCGAGCACGGCGTCGATCAGCTGCTGCTGGGCTCCGGGCAGCGCCAGGGTCTCGATGTCGCAGCCCTCGCCGCTGGTGCCGCGTCCGAACAGTCCCGCGCGGTCGCCCAGCGCCAGGATCACCACGTCTGCGGCCGCTGCGATGCGGACGGCCTCCTCGATCCCCGAGGTCTCTCCGCCGTCGACGGTCGTCCCGGCGCTGTGCGCGATGCGCGCGTCCGGAAACTCCGCGCGGACGGCCTCGAGGAGCGTCGGGATCCGGATGCCCATCTCGACCCCAGGATGCTGCGTGACCACGTGCGTGGGGAACGAGTAGCAGCCGAGCATCGCGTAGGGGTCATCGGCGTTCGGGCCGATGACGGCGATCGACGCCGGCCGGTCGAGCGGCAGTGTGCCGTCGTTGCGGAGGAGCACGACGGCGGCCTCGGCGAGCTCGGCCGCGAGGGCGCGGTTGCCCGGGGGGTCGAGGTCGATCGTCCCGCGCAGCGCCTCGGGATCGGCGAGGTCGGCGCCCGCGAGCGCCGGCGGCACCGGCGACCAGTCCGGATCTAGCAGACCGAGCTCGGCCTTCTGCCGCAGCACGCGGCGCAGCGCCGTGTCGATGAGGTCGAGCGGGAGGATCCCCTCCTCGACCGCGCGCCGCAGGGGCTCGCCGAAGGTCTTCACCGTGGGCAGCTCCACGTCGATGCCCGCTCGCAGCGCCGCGCCGGCGGCTTCGGCCCAGGTCCCGGCCACCCCGTGCAGCAGCTTCAGGAAGGCGACCGAGAAGTAATCGGCGACGACGGTGCCCTCGAACCCCCACTGCTCCCGCAGGAGCCCGGTCAGCAGGGCGCGGTCGGCGGCGACCGGCACGCCGTCGACATCGCTGTACGAGTTCATGACGCTGCGGACGCCGGCCTCTCGGACGGCCATCTCGAACGGCGGCAGCAGCACGTCCTGCAGCTCTCGCCGCCCCACCGACACGGGAGCGAGGTTGCGGCCGCCCTTGGACGCCGAGTAGCCGACGAAGTGCTTGAGGGTGGCCACGACGCCGGCCGACTCCACCCCGCGCACGTACGCCGTGGCGATGGTCGCCACGAGGTGCGGATCCTCGCCGATCGTCTCTTCGACGCGTCCCCAGCGCGCGTCGCGCACCACGTCCAGGACCGGGGCGAGTCCCTGGTGCACGCCCACCGAGCGCATGTCGTCGCCGATGCGGCGGGCCATGCGCTCCACGAGCCCGGGGTCGAACGTGGCGCCCCACGACAGCGGCACCGGGTAGGCCGTCGCACCCCACGCGGCGAAGCCGGCAAGGCACTCCTCGTGCGCGAGTGCGGGTATCCCCCAGCGCGAGGTGGCGCGGATGCGCTCCTGGGTGCGCATGAGCGACACCGCCCCCAGCGCGGCGTCCACCGGCCGGGTCCCGAAGGGGCGGGTCAGCTGCCCCAGTCCGAGCGGCAGCAGCTGATCGAGATCGACGACCTCTTCGACGTCGTGCTGGTGCGGGGCGACATCGCCGCCCTCGTCCGACGCGCCGACCCACACCCCGTAGAGCTGCGCCAGCTTCTCCTCGAGGGTGAGCACCGACACCAGTCGCTCGACCGGGTCATCGCCGTCGGAGAGGGCGGGGTCTGCGCTCCATTGCGCGGTCGAAACTTTCATTGATCACCTTTGATGGTTCGACGGTCCAAGGGCGCTGATCCGCGGCAAACGATTGATTCACCGCCGGAAAACGCCTACGTTAACGTTTACATTACAGGCGACAGTTTCGAAAGCAAGGGTGCGGATGCCGGTGACGACGACGTCAGATCGCGGCGGTGCGCGCGCCCGTCGAGCCGCGGTGAACGAGCGTCGGCACGATGAGGCGGCGCACCTCGGCGTGGGCGTCGGCGCGGTCGACGCGGGCCAGGAGAAGGTCCACCGCCGAGCCGCCCATGTCGCGCAGGTCGACGCCCACGCTCGTCAGACCGGGGGTCGAGAGCTCGGCGACGTAGGTGTTGTCGAAGCCGATCACGCTGATGTCGCCCGGCACCCCGACCCCGAGTTCCGCCCACCCGGCCAGCAGCCCGAGGGCGACGACGTCGTTGTAGGCGATGACGCCGGTCGCGCCGTCCTCGCGCACCGCCGCAGCGGCGCGGCGACCGCCCGCCGACGTCGGCTCGGTGCCGTTGAGCTCCACGAGCACAGTGTCCTCCGCCTCGGCGACCGCCTCCCGGATGCCCGCGAGGCGGCGCCCCTGCGACCACGACCGGTCGGGTCCGCCGACGTACAGCAGACGGCGGTGCCCGAGCCCGCGAAGATGGTCCACGGCCGCGCGCACGCCGGCTTGCTCGTCGATGGTGACCGAAGGGGTGAGCGGGGCCCGCTCGCCCAGGTCCCGGTTGATCAGCACGGAGGGCACGGCCTGCACAACGGCGAGCAGCGCGTCGTCCTCAAGGCGCGACGATGCCAGGATCACACCGTCGACCTGCGAGCGGAGGGCGGTGAGCTCCTCGGCCTCGACGTCCGCCTGCTCGGCGGTGTCGACGACCACCAGTCCGTACCCCTGGGCGCGCGCGGCGGCCTGCGCGCCCTTCGTGAGCGCCGCGAAGTAGGGGTTCTCGATGTCGGGGACCACGAGGGCGACGACACCCGTCCGCCCGCGACGAAGACTCCGTGCGGCGCGGTTGGGGCGGTAGCCGAGGGCGTCGATGGCCGCCTGCACCCGCTCGCGTGTCTCGGCCGACACCACCTGCGGTTCCCGCAGCGTCCGCGAGACCGTGGCGATCGACACGCCCGACAGCCGGGCGACGTCGTGGACGGTCACCATGCGCGACCACCTCGCTCGAGCGGAATCGGCCCGTCCACCGCGCGAAGCGGGACGACGCCGTCAGGACCCTCTGATCCTAACGTCCCCCTCGTGAGGAGACCGCGATGACCGCCACCATCCGCAGCGCCGAGGTGCTCGTCTCGAGTCCGTCGCGCAACTTCGTGACCCTGCGCCTGACCACCGAGGACGGCGTGGTCGGGCTGGGAGACGCCACCCTGAACGGCCGTGAACTCGCCGTGGCCTCCTACCTGCGAGACCATGTGGCGCCCCTGCTCATCGGGCGGGACGCGCACCGCATCGAGGACACCTGGCAGCTCCTCTACCGCTCGGCGTACTGGCGGCGCGGTCCCGTGACGATGACGGCGATCGCCGCCGTCGACATGGCGCTGTGGGACATCAAGGGCCGCCTGACCGGACTGCCCGTCTACCAGCTGCTCGGCGGCGCCTCGCGCACCGGCGCCCTCGTCTACGCGCACGCCTCGGGCGCGGACCTCGAGGACCTCGGCGACTCCGTCCGGGCGCGGCTGGCGGAGGGATACCGTGCGATCCGGCTCCAGGTGGCGGTGCCCGGCATGGGCTCGGGTTACGGCATCTCGTCGGGCCGCAGCACCGGCGGTCGGTACGCGTACGAGCCCGCGAAGCGGGCCGGACTCGCCGTCGAGGAGGGGTGGGACTCCGCGCGGTATCTGCGCTACATGCCCCGCATGTTCGAGTGGGCGCGCGCGGAGTTCGGCCCCGACATCGCACTGCTGCACGACGCCCATCACCGCCTCACCCCCATGCAGGCCGCGCGCTTGGCACGCGATCTCGAGCCGTTCGACCTGTTCTGGCTCGAGGACTGCACGCCGGCCGAGAATCCCGAGGCGCTGCGCCTCGTACGACAGCACTCGGTGACACCGCTCGCGATCGGCGAGGTCATGAACTCGATCTGGGACTTCGCGCCCCTTATCCAAGAGCAGCTGATCGACTTCGTCCGGGCCAGCGTGACCCACACCGGGGGCATCACCCACCTGCGGCGCGTGTTCGACCTCGCGGCGCTCCATCAGATCCGCTCCGGCAGCCACGGACCGACCGACATCTCGCCCGTGGGCATGTCGGCGGCCCTCCACCTGGATCTGGCGATCCACAACTTCGGCATCCAGGAGTACATGGCGCACCAGCCCCTCGCGCACGAGGTGTTCCGGACGTCGTGGACGTACCAGGACGGAATGATGCACCCCGGCGACGAGCCGGGACTCGGCGTCGACTACGACGACGACGCTGCCGCGCGATTCCCCTACGAGGCCGCCTACCTTCCGGCGGCGCGCTTGATCGACGGGACGGTGCACGATTGGTGATCGGAGAACATGACATGACGAATGAGCACGCGATGTGGCTGCCCGACGAGGTCTCTCGGGCCGTGCGGGGAAGGAGCATCGCCGTCATCGGCGACGGGATGCTGCTGGACACGGTGCGGGCCGAGGCGGAACGGGCGGGGATGACGACCGCGCGGCCCGGCGACCGGGCGGACCTGACGATCGTCCCCGCCGCGCAGGCCGGGACGGCCTGGGAGGAGCCTCTCGACCTCGACGGTCTCGGGCCCGAGGGCTTCGTCCACACTCAGCGCGACGGCCGCGCGGTCGTCGTCTACGGCGGAGCGTCCGGGGCGCTGTACGGATGGTTCGACCACCTTCGCCGTTCGCTGCACGAGTCCGGCGACGGCACCGATCGCTGCGAGCCGCGGCATCCGCTTCGCATGCTCGACCACTGGGACAACGTCTCGATCCATCCCGTGATGGGCCAGGTCGAACGCGGCTACGCCGGCGGGTCGATCTTCTACGAGGACGGGCGCGTCCGCGCCGACCTGTCACGCGTGGCGCGCTACGCGCGGCTGCTCGCGTCGGTCGGAATCAACCGCGTGGCGATCAACAACGTCAACGTCGGGCGTCGCGAGGCGCTGCTGCTCACCGAGGATCTGGGCGAGGTCGTCCGCATCGCCGACCTGTTCCGGCCGTGGGGCATCCGCACGCACCTCGCGGTGAGCTTCGCCGCACCGCTCACGATCGGGGGCCTCGACACCGCCGATCCCCTCGACGAGGACGTGGCGTCCTGGTGGGAGGATGCCGCGACCGCCGTGTACGCCCGGATCCCCGACTTCGGGGGCTTCCTCGTCAAGGCGGACTCCGAAGGGCAGCCGGGCCCCTACGCCTACGGCCGCGACCACGCCGACGGGGCGAACATGCTCGCGCGTGCCCTGGCCCCGCACGGCGGTCTGGTCCACTGGCGCGCGTTCGTCTACAACCACCGCCAGGACTGGCGCGACCGTTCCACCGACCGCGCGCGCGCCGCGTTCGACACCTTCGCCCCGCTCGACGGCCGGTTCGACGACAACGTCGTGCTGCAGGTGAAGTTCGGGCCGGTGGACTTCCAGACCCGCGAGCCCGTCTCCCCCGTGATCCCCGCGATGGCGCACACGAAGGTCGCGCTCGAGCTGCAGGTGACCCAGGAGTACACCGGCCAGCAGCGCCACGCGGTGTACCTGGCGCCGCAGTGGCGCGAGGTCCTCGACTTCGCCCCGTTCGGTCCGGACGCAGCTCCCCTCTCTGACATCGTGCAGGGCGGCATGGCGGCCGTGTCGAACGTCGGCGACGACGCGTTCTGGACGGGGCATCCGCTCGCGCAGGCCAACCTGTACGCGTACGGGCGGCTGACGTGGGATCCCGCGCTCGATCCCAGGGCGATCCTCGACGAGTGGATCGCGCTGACGTTCGGCGATGACGAGGCCGCGCGCCGCGGCATCCGCTCGATCCTCGATGATTCGTGGCGGACGTACGAGTCCTACACCGCACCGCTCGGGGTCGGATTCATGGTCAGCCCGCTGCGCGGGCACTACGGTCCCGACGTCGACGGCTACGAGTACTCGCCGTGGGGCACCTACCACTTCGCCGACCGCGACGGGGTGGGCGTCGACCGCACCGTGGCGACGGGGACCGGGTACGCCGGCCAGTACCCCGAGCCGTGGGCGCGCACGTACGAGTCGCTCGAGACGGTTCCGGACGAGCTCGTGCTGTTCTTCCACCACGTGCCGTACGGGCATCGGCTGCACAGCGGCGCGACCGTCATCCAGCACATCTACGACACCCATTTCGCGGGCGTGGAGCGCGTGGACGAGATGGCCGCGACGTGGGACGACCTGCGGGGACACGTCCCCGATGACGTCCACGACCGCGTCCGGGAGCGCTTCGTCGAACAGCGACGGTCGGCGCGCGAGTGGCGCGACCAGATCAACACGTACTTCTTCCGCAAGTCGGGGGTCACCGACGAGCGCGGGCGCGAGATCTACTGATCGGATGCCGCGACGAAGCGCGCGGTGACGTCGGCGATCATCGGCCGCGCGCTCACGAGGGCGAAGGCGGCGAAGAGCACCGCGAGTGCGGCGAGGACGACATCGGAGGTGAACGCCACGACCGCGGTCGCGAGCACGAGGAACGACAGCGCCGCGAGCGTGACGAGGGGCTTCGCGGCGAGATAGTAGAGCGCGAGCCGCGCGGTGTCGCGGGCGCGGAAGCGGAACAGCGACGCGATGATCAGCGCGTTCCAGCTCCACAGCGCACCGACCACGAGGAACACCACCGCGGCTCCGCGGAAGAATCCGTCGACGCCGGCGGACGGACCGAACGCCAGGGTCAGACCGAGGATCGTCGCCCCCGCGAGCGCCGGCACCCACACCTGCAGCACATCGACGAGGTTGCGCGCCCACGCGCGCCAGAACCGCGGCCACGGCGACAGGTCGTCGGCGCGATGGCGGACCTCGATGGTCGACAAGGCGGCGGAGTAGGCGGGGCCCAGCGGGACCAGGCACAGCGCGTACAGCGGAATGTTCCCCGGCGAGCGGTCGAGGAGCAGGATGCCGATCAGGCCCGGCGACGCGGCCACCAGGAAGGCGCCCTCGACGACGAGGAACCAGTAGAACGCCGCCGTGACCCGGCCGAGCGGTCCGCGTCGGGGGTCGGCTGCGCCGGGGGGACCGCTCATGCCCTCCATCCTGCCCGGTCCGCCGGCCTCGCTCGGTCCGGTGCGCCGGCGCCCGGCGTCGGAGCCCGGTTCAGCCGCCTCGCTCATCGCGTCGCGATCACCACCACGCCGGCGGGCGCGATCTCGACCTGCTCCCCTTCCGCGACGTACCGTCCGGAGAGGATGTCGGTCCCCTCCCACGGCGCGGCGACCGTCGCGGTCTCGGCGGCGTGGTTGAGGAGGAACTCGTAGCGGCGCCCGTCGATCGCGCGGGTGGTGTGCTCGAGGTCGCGGACGTCGGCGAACGGACCCACGAGGCCCTGCTCGGCCAGCGCCTGCCGGATCACCCAGTCCACGCCGTCCTGGTCGAGGCACGTCGCCACGTACCACGCGCTGCCCTCGCCGAAACCGTGCCGCGTGACGGCGGGGGTGCCGGCGTAGAAGTCCTCGGTGTAGACCCCGATCGTCTCGGCGCCCTGCGGCTGCACGACGTCGAAGACATGACGCGCGGCCGAACGCACCTCCTCGGAGCCGTCGCGGGTCAGCACCACGGTGTTGGCGGTCTCGGGCGGAAGCGAGTCCGTCTCGTCGACGCGGACGCCGGTCAGCGCCCCCAGGGGTCCGGGGACGTCCATGAGGAAGGCGTTGTCGTCCTCGTCGACGCGGCCGGACATGACGGTGGTGACGACCGTGCCGCCGCGGCGGGCGACGTCTTCGAGCCGCGTGGCGATGTCGCCCTTGAGCATGTGCAGGAACGGGGCGACCACGACGTCGTAACCGCTGAGGTCGGCGGTCACCGGAACCACGTCGAGCACGGCACCGGCCTGCCAGAGCGCCTCGTGGTAGGCCACCAGCTGCTTCTCGTAGCCCACCGCGCGGCTGTGCCCGTCGGTGATCTCGAGCGCCCACCAGCTGTCCCAGTCGAACAGCACCGCCACGCGCGCGGGCGTGCGCGCACCCAGGAGCACGTCGCCGACCCGTTCCAGTTCGGCGCCGAGCTCGGCGATCTCGGCGAACGCGCGCGTGTCGGTGCGGCCCGCATGGTTGAGGATCGCGCCGTGGTACTTCTCCGACGCGCCCTTGCTGTGGCGCATCTGGAAGAACAGCACCGAATCCGATCCGTGCGCGATCGCCTGCCACGACCACAGGCGCATGATGCCGGGACGCTTCACCGGGTTGTAGTCGCGGGTGGCGGTCATCGTGGGGGTCTGCTCCATGAGCCAGAACGGCTGACCGCCCTTGAGGCCGCGCATGAGGGCGTGGCTGAGCGCCATGCGCGAGACCGGCGAGCCGTCGGTCGGATAGTTGTCCCACGACGCGAAGTCGAGGTGCTCGGCCCAGCGGTGGTAGTCGAGGTGGCGGTAGATCGCCATCATGTTCGTCGTCACCGGCAGGTCGGACGACTCCCGGATGGCGTCCTTCTCCTCGCGGAACGTGCGCAGGATGTTGTCGGTGTTGAACCGGGCGTAGTCCAGGGTGATGCCCTGGAACGCGGTGTGGTTGGGACCGCGCCAGTGCTCCGACAGCATGTTGGGCGGCACGATCTGCGCCCACTCGGTGAAGCGGTGCGACCAGAATGTCGTGTTCCACGCCTCGTTGAGACGGTCGAGGGAGCCGTAGCGCTCCTGAAGCCAGGTGCGGAATTCCTCCGCGCACAGGTCGCAGTAGCAGACCCCGCCGTACTCGTTGTTGATGTGCCACGCGATCACCGACGGGTGGTCGCCGTACCGCCCCGCGATGCGCCGGGCCATCTCGGTCGCGAGCCGTCGGTAGGCGGGTGAGCTCGCGCACGCGTTGTGCCGCACGCCGAACAGGTGGCGGCGCCCCTCGAAGTCCGTGCGGCAGACATCCGGATGCCGGTGGGCGAGCCACGGGGGGACCGCCGCCGTTCCCGTGGCCAGACACACCTTCCGGCCCTCGCGCTCGGCTCGATCGAGGATGCGGTCGAGCACCGTGAAGTCGTACGTGTCCTCATCGGGCTGCGTGAGCGACCAGGTGAACACCCCCACGGTGAGCAGGTCGATGTGCGCCAGATCGAAGGCGCGGTAGTCCTCGTCCCACACCGCCTCGTCCCACTGCTCGGGGTTGTAGTCGCCGCCGTAGGGGATGCGGTCGGTCACGGGGAGGGTCATGGGGGCGGTGCTCCGATCTCGTGCGGGTCTTCAGGATGCCGCAGCGGCCGCTCCGGCATCCTGTCGGGGAACAGCAGGATGCGGTCCGCCCCCGAGGGAGCGGACCGCATCGCGGATCAGCCGTTCTCTTCTGCGTACCGCTGCTGCGCCTGGTTGACGATGTCGAGGTACTGCGGCAGGTTCATGCCCTCGAGCTCGGCCACGTAGGCGTCCCATTCGTCCAGCGACCGCTGGCCGAGGATGAACGCGGCGGTGTTCTGGTAGACGTGGTCCTTCAGCGCGGACTGGTAGAGCGACACCTGCTCGCGGTCGATCTCGCTCAGCGGCGCCGGCGGCGGCGGGTCGAGGACGGTCTTGCTCTCCATCGCGTCGAGGAACTCCAGCGTCTCCTCGCGGAGCATCGACCGGTCCAGGATCAGCGACGAGCCGTGCGCGAGAGTCCACACTCCGTTGGAGAAGCCGTAATCGGCCTGGAGGTTCTCGGGCGCGTCGGGGTTCAGTCCCATCGCGGTGATGTTCTCGTTCAGCGTGTAGGAATCGCCGTCCTTGGTGTAGGTCTCGCCCTCGACGCCCCACTTGGCGAACTCCAGGCCCTCGTCGGAGTAGTACAGCCAGTCGAGGAACTGCAGCAGTGCGAGGAAGTTCTCGGACTCGGTGACCTCGGACGACAGCATGAAGCCGCTGATGAGGCGCTGGCCGGACTGGAAGTTGTCACCGGCCGGACCCGCCGGAACCCGGATCATCGCCATCTCGGCGTCGGTGCCGAGCTCTTCCACCGTGGTGCGGTAGCGGACGATCTCCTGGTCATTGGTGCCGATCGACATCGCCGAGCCCGATGCGAACTTCTGCACGGCCTGATCGTCGTCCTGTGTCAGCGACTCGGGGTCGAGCAGCCCCTCCTCCACGAGCGAGGCGTAGAACTCGACCAGGTCACGGTACTCGTCGGTGGCGCCGGTGTAGACGAACTCGCTGCCGTCCCACGTCAGTCCCTCGCCGAAGCCCCAGCCGGCAGACGTGCCGAAGTTGGGAGAGACGAAGGCGAGCGTCCCCTCGATCGGTCCGTTGGCCGACCAGCGGTCGGTCATCGGGTAGGCGTCGGGGTAGGCCTCCTTGACGGTGCGCAGCTGATCGCGCAGCTCGTCGAACGTGGCGGGCTCGAGCGAGAGCCCCAGCTCCTCCCAGATGTCGCTGCGCACGGCGAAGGAGTATTCCGGACGCGGCTGCTCGCGGAAGCCGGGGAAGACGTAGTACTTCCCGTCCTCCTGTCGCAGCTGGTCGAGGTCCTCTTCGAGGTCCCACTTCTCGACCTTGTCCATGTAGTTGGGCATGTACTGGACGAAGTCGCTCGCCGGCAGGATCGCGCCGCCCGAGACGAACGAGACCTCCTGCCCGGGGTAGGTCACCGAGATGATGTCGGGTGCGTCACCCGCGCCGATCACGAGCGACTTGCGCTGGTCCCATTCGGCCAGCGGGGCGCTGACGAAGTCGAACGAGACGTTCTGGTTCTCGGCGAGCTGCTCGAGGATGAGCCAGTCCTCGTCGAGCGGATAGTTGGGGTGATCGCGGTAGAAGAGGCCGAACTCGACCGGCTCCGTCGCCTGGAAGGTGTCGCCGACGCCGTAGTCCGACATCGCCGCGACATCCTTGCCGGTGAAGTCGAACTCGCCGCCCTCTGCGACGTCGTCTCCGCCGGATGCGCTGCATCCCGACAGGATGAGCGCGCCGAGGGCGACCGCCGTGGTGGCCAGGATCGCGCCCCGCCGAGCGCGCCGTCGCGCGGGCGAGTGTCCTTGCTGTGACATGGTGTTTCCTTTCGTGGGGTTGACGACGTCGTCGCTCACCGGTTGGCAGCGCTCACTGCTTGACCGAGCCGAGCATGACGCCCGAGACGAAGTACTTCTGGATGAACGGGTAGAGGCAGACGATCGGCAGCACCGTGAGGAGCATGGTGACGGCCTTCACGTTCGACGCCACCTGAGAGGCCTCGCCGGATCCGCCCGCCCCGAGTGCCTCGGTGCCCATGGTGGCCGCCAGCAGATTCCGCAGGTATACGGTCACCGGGTACATATCGGCATCGTCGAGGTAGAGGAATGCCGTGAACCAGGAGTTCCAGAACGAGACCGCGTAGAAGAGCACCATGGTCGCGATCACCGCCTTGCTCAGCGGCAGCACGATCCGCCAGAGGATGCCGTAGGTGTTCAGTCCGTCGATCGCGGCGGCCTCCTCGAGGTCTTCGGGGAAGTTCTCGAAGAACGCCTTCATGACGAGGAGGTTGAACACGCTGATGGCGTTGGGGATGACGATGGCCCAGATGGTGTTCTTGAAGCCGAGGGTGTTGATCAGGATGTAGTTCGGGATCAGACCGCCGTTGAAGAACATCGTGAAGACGGCGACGCCGATGAAGAACGCCCGCCCCTTCAGATGCTTCTTCGACAGGGCGTACGCGAAGGTCGTCGTCAGGACCATCGCGATGGCGGTGGCCACGACGGTGTAGATCACCGTGTTGCCGTAGTTGCGCCAGAACATCGCGTCGCCCATGACGTATCCGAACGTCGTGACGTTGAACCCCTTCGGGATCAGGTTCACCTGGCCGGAGTTGATGTACGCCTCGGAGCTGAACGCCTGTGCGACCACGTTGAGGAACGGGTAGAGCGTGACGAAGCAGATCGCGACGATCAGGGCGGCGTTGATGTAGCGGAAGACGGTGTAGCTGCGCGAGTCCTTGATGCCGCCCTGGGTCTGAGGGCGGAACAGGCGCTCGGACATCCGGCGCGGAACGGTGCGCAGGCTCGAGGTCGCATCGGTGGTCACCACAGGCTCGTCCCCACGGTTCGGCGCGAAATGGCATTCGCGGACAGGATCAAGGTCAGGCCGATCAGCGCTTCGAACAGGCCGATGGCGGTGGCGTACGAGAAGTTGCTCGAGATGATGCCGACCCGGTACAGGTAGGTCGAGATGACGTCCGCCGTCGGGAACAGCAGGGGGTTGTACAGCAGCAGCACCTTCTCGAAGCCGACGGCCATGAAGGTCCCGATGTTCAGGATCAAGAGAACGACCATCGTGGGCCGGATGCCCGGCAGCGTGACGTGCCAGATCTGCCGCCATCGGCTGGCACCGTCGATGCGGGCCGCCTCATACAGCTGCGGGTCGATCGTGGTCAGCGCGGCCAGGTAGAGGATCGTGCCCCACCCGACGGTCTGCCAGATCTCGGAGCTGACATAGATCGTCCGGAACCACTCCGGCAGCTGCATGAACGGGATCGCCTCGCCGCCGAAGAACTCGATCCCCTGGTTGATGGAACCGCGAAGCGCCGTCAGCTGGAGGACCATGCCGGCCACGATCACGATCGACATGAAGTGCGGCAGGTACGAGATGGACTGCGCGATCCGCTTGAACCGCCGCGAGCGCAGCTCGTTGAACATCAGCGCCAGGATGATCGGGAGCGGGAAGACGATGAGCAGGGTCAGCCCGCCGAGCATCGCGGTGTTCCAGAACGCGCGCCAGAATGTGGGGTCGTTGATGAAGAGCTCGATGTAGCGGAACCCGACCCACTCGTCGCCGAACATGCTGCCGCCGGGACGGAAGCGTCGGAACGCGATGATGTTCCCGGCCATCGGCACGTAGCGGAAGATGAGGAGGAAGACGAGCGGCAGGATGAGCAGCGTATAGAGCCGCCAGTCGCGGGTCAGCGCCTTGCGCCACGTGGTGGTGTTCCGGGAGCGCGGCGGCTTCTGCCGGCGGCCCTCGGCCTTCGTGTCGTCCTTCTCGGATCGAAGCTCGACGGCTTCGGCCTCGACGACGCTGTTGTTGATCGACATCCGCTTCCTTGCGCTTGTCCGAGCTCTCCGACCCGGGTCGAAAGTTTCGGCATCACCTGCGATACGAGTCGAACTTAACCCGCACCACGACGAATGTCAACGTTTTCATTGTATTGTTATCGACAGGGAAGCCACCGTGCGAAGCTGCCGTGAAATCGCTTCTCAGAGGGGTGGATGGTGCGATGGCGCGCTTCGACATGGCGGAGCCCGATCTCCGCAAGTATCGGCCGGAGGTTCCCCGGCCCGACGATTTCGAGGCCTTCTGGACCTCGTCGATCAGCGAGGCTCGCGCGGTCGATCGACCTGCGGAGCGGCATCCTTTCGACGCGGGCCTCGCGCTCGTCGATGTCGCGGACGTCACCTTCCCGGGCTTCGCAGGCGACCCGGTGCGCGCCTGGCTGGTGATGCCCCGCCACCGCCCTGATCCGCTGCCCGCGGTCGTCGAGTTCGTCGGCTACGGCCGTGGCCGAGGGCTCCCCCACGAGCGCCTGCACTGGCCGGCGGCGGGCTTCGCGCAGCTCATCGTCGACACCCGCGGCCAGGGCAGCACGTGGGGGGCGGGCGGCGAAACCCCCGATCCGCACGGTTCGGGACCGGCAGCGGCCGGCTTCCTCACCCGCGGCATCCTCGACCCCGAGACGTACTACTACCGACGCGTCTTCGTCGACGCCGTGCGGGCCGTCGACGCCGTGCGGGGATTCGACGACGTCGACCCCGCCCGCGTGGCGGTCACCGGCAACAGCCAGGGCGGCGCCATCGCCATCGCCGCGGCAGGACTCAGCGGCGGCCTGGTGGGGGCGCTGCCGACCGCGCCGATCCTGTGCGATCTGCCGCGCGCCGTCGGCCTCACGGATGCCGATCCCCACGCCGAGATCACGCGATACCTCTCGGTGCATCGCACGCGCACCGCACAGGTCATGCAGACGCTGTCGTACTTCGACGGCGTCAACTTCGCGCGTCGGGCCGGCTCCCCCGCCCTGTTCGGCTCGGGACACATGGACACGATCTCGCCGCCGTCGACCGTCTACGCGGCGGCGAACTGGTGGCGAGGGGGCGCCGAGGTGGTGGCCTATCCGTGGAACGGCCACGAGGGCGGCGAGGGCGCGCACTGGGTCGCGCAGGCCGCGTGGCTGCGCCGCGCCCTCTCGGCCGCCCCCGCCGCGGCGGACTCTAGGATCAACGCATGACCGACACGCAGCGCGTGACGCTCGCCGAGATCGCCGCCGAAGCGGGCGTGTCTCTGGCCACGATGTCGAAGGTGCTCAACGGCCGGTCGGACGTCGCTCCGGCCACCCGAACCCGCCTCGAGGAGCATCTCGCGCGCCACGGCTACACGCGGCGTGCGGGCGCGCAGCGCAGCGACTACATCGAGCTGGTGTTCCACGAGCTCGAGTCCAGCTGGTCGATGGAGGTCATCGAAGGCGTCGAGGAGGTCGCGCACGCCGCCGGACTGTCAGTGGTCCTCACCGTGAGCGGCGACCGTCACGCTCCGTCGGCGGACTGGATCGACGGCGTGCTGCGCCGGCGTCCGCTCGGCGTCGTGCTGGTGTTCTCGGACATCGCTCCGCACCGCCGCGAGAAGCTCCGCTCGCGCGGCATCCCCTTCGTCATCGTCGATCCCGCCGGCGATCCGGCGCCCGACGTGCCGTCGGTCGGCTCGGCCAACTGGTCGGGCGGACTCATGGCCACGCGCCACCTCATCGAGCTCGGGCACCGGCGCATCGCCGCGATCTCGGGACCGGAGGACATGATGTGCTCGCTGGCGAGGCTGGACGGCTACCGTTCGGCGATGAACGCCGCGGGCATCCCGATCGACCCCGCGCTCGTGCGGTTCGGCGACTTCCACCCCGCCGGCGGCGAGGCGATCGCCCGCGAGCTGCTGTCGCTCCCCGAGCGGCCGACCGCGATCTTCGCCGGCAGCGACCTGCAGTCGCTCGGCGTCATCTCCGCCGCCTCGGCCGCGGGACTGCAGGTGCCGCGCGACCTGTCGATCGTCGGCTACGACGACATCCCGCTCTCGCAATGGCTCTCGCCGCAGCTGACGACGGTGCACCAGCCGCTGCGGCGCATGGGCGAAGAGGCGACGCGCCTGGCCCTGCGGCTCGCCGACGGCGCCCCGGTCGAGACGCTGCGGATGGACCTGGCCACCCACCTCGTGGTGCGCGAGAGCACGGCCCCGCCCGCCTGAGCGGGGCACGCGACCCGTCGGCGTCCGCTCCGCGGATGCCGCGCCCACCGGCATCCGGGATGTCAAGCCCGCCCTCGGCTCCCGCGGGGGCGACAGGATGGAGGGCATGACGAGCCCCTCGATCGTGTGGTTCCGCGACGACCTGCGACTGGCGGATCACCCCGCGCTGCGGGCGGCCCTGGACCGCGGCGAACCCGTCGTGTGCCTGTACGTGCTGGACGAGGAGTCCGACGGCGTCCGACCCCTCGGCGGCGCCGCCCGCTGGTGGCTGCACCACAGTCTCGCCTCGCTCGGCGAGCGGCTCGCCGAGCGAGGCGCGGCCCTCCTCCTCCGGCGCGGGCCGGCCGCCGAGGTCGTGCCGGCCGTCGTGGCCGAGACGGACGCCGGGGCCGTGTTCTGGAACCGCCGGTACAGCCTGCCCGAGCGTGACATCGATGCCGGGATCAAGTCCGATCTGCGCGACGCCGGCGTCGAGGTGGCGTCGTTCGCGGCATCCCTGCTCTTCGAGCCCTGGACGGTGCGGACCGGCGCCGACAAGCCGTACTCGGTGTTCACCCCCTTCTGGAAAGCGTGCCGCGACCTGCCTGCGCCCCGCGCGCCGCTGCCGGAGCCGCGCGACATCTCCGGACCGCGCTCGCAACCCGACGGCGACGACCTCGAGGACTGGGGCCTGCTGCCGACGACGCCGGACTGGGCGGGCGGGCTGCGCGAGACGTGGGAGCCCGGCGAGCCCGCCGCGCGCCGGCGGCTGCGCGCGTTCCTCGACGACGACCTCGCTGACTACGACCGCTCGCGCGACGAGCCGGCGGCCGGCGTGACGTCGGGACTGTCGCCGCGGCTGCGGTGGGGCGAGCTGAGCCCGTACCAGGTGTGGCACGAGACGATCCACTCCGCCGCGGCGGACGGTCATCCCGGGCCGACGCAGCGGTTCCTGTCCGAGCTCGGCTGGCGCGAGTTCGCCTGGCACACCCTCTTCCACTTCCCCGACCTCGCGACCCGCAACTGGCGCTCCCAGTTCGACGCCTTCGCCTGGCCCCGCCTGACGCCCTCGCACCTCGAGGCATGGCAGAAGGGGCGGACCGGCGTTCCGCTCGTGGACGCCGGAATGCGGGAGCTGTGGCACACCGGTGTCATGCACAACCGGGTGCGCATGGTGACCGCGTCGTATCTGGTGAAGAACCTGCTGATCGACTGGCGGCGCGGCGAAGAGTGGTTCTGGGACACCCTGGTGGACGCGGATGCCGCCTCCAACCCCTTCAACTGGCAGTGGGTCGCGGGGTCGGGAGCCGACGCCGCCCCGTACTTCCGCGTGTTCAACCCCGAGCTGCAGGCCGAGAAGTTCGACAAGCACGGCGAGTACGTGCGGCAGTGGGCCCCGGACAGCGCGGGTCTGGAGCAGCTGGTCGACCTCAAGCGGTCCCGCCAGGCCGCCCTCGACGCCTACGAGGCGGTGAAGCGGGCCCGGTAGGACCGGGTGCCGGCGCAGCATCCGGATTCTGCCGTCGGCGCCGCATCCGGATTCCGGAGTCCCCGGTCGGGCCGGATCCGGATTCCGGAGCCCGCGGTCGCGGCCGCATCCGGATTCCGGTGTCTCGCCGGCTCGAGAGGATCACAACTCCTGCAGCCAGCGGCCCTGAGCCGCGGGCTGCAATCCTGGATCCGCGGGATTCCGCGGCGGGGGCAGGCCCGGGCGCGGGGAGGTGCAGGAGTTATGATCCTCGACCTCGTGCCGGTGCGCACCGGCCAGTCCAGCGCACAGGCGATCGCGTCGTCGCTGGACCTGGTCGCCGCCGCCGACCGTCTGGGGTTCCGCCGGTACTGGTTCGCCGAGCACCACAACATGCCCGCGGTGGCCTCGACCACGCCGCCGGTGCTGGTCGCGGCCGCCGCCGCCCGCACCCCGCGCATCCGCGTCGGGTCGGGCGGGGTCATGCTCCCCAACCACAGCCCTCTGGTGGTGGCCGAGCAGTTCGCCGCCCTCGAGGCCCTCGCGCCGGGACGCGTCGACCTCGGTCTCGGCCGCGCTCCCGGCAGCGACCCGGTCATCACCCAGCTGCTGCGCCAGTCCGGAACGACGAGCGACGTCGAGCGGTTCCCCGACCATGTCCGCGACATCCTGTCGCTGGTCTCGCCCGAGGGCGCGACCGTGCGCTACACCTCCGGCGGAACGTACGACGTCCGCGCGACGCCGGCCGCATCGGGGGTGCCGGAGGTGTGGCTCCTCGGATCCAGCGACTACTCCGCGCAGCTGGCCGCCTCGCTGTCGTTGCCGTACGTGTTCGCGAATCACTTCTCGGGTCAGGGCCTCGAGCGCGCGCTCGAGCTGTACCGGACGCAGTTCCAGCCGAGCGAGTCCCTCCCCCGGCCGCGTACGTTCCTCACCGTGAATGCCGTCGCCGCGCCCACTCGCGAAGAAGCCGAGGCCCGGTCGCTGCCGAATCAGCGCATGATGGCGAGACTGCGCATGAACCGGCCGCTCGTGCCGTCCGAGACCGTGGAGCACGTGCTCGCCACCGCGGACGAGTTCGACGGTCTCGGCACGCAGATCATGGCCGCCGCGCGGGCAACGTGGTTCGTCGGCACGGGCGACGAGGTCGCCGCCGAGCTCACCGCCTTCGCCGCCCGCCATGGTGTCGACGAGGTCATGATCTCGCCGATCGCGGGCGCCTACGAGGGCGAGCCGATGGATGCCGCCCCCGGCCGCACCCGCACGCTCGAGCTCCTCGCGGCGGCACTCGCCTGAGCCGCGCTCAGATCTCGGGCGCCCGGCCGCGGGTCTCGGACTCGGGCCGGCCGCGGGTCTCGGACTCCGCCTGGCCGCGGGTCTCGGACTCCGGCCGCCGGTCGCGGACCGAGACCTCTGCCCGGCTCAGACCTCGGGCTCGCCGCTGATGAGTCCGCGCAGCCAGTCGCGGGCCTCGACGAACACGTCGTCGGCGTACCGTTCGGGGTAGTGCACGACGGCGCGGTCGGCCCGCGGGTACGACCCCAGGAAGATCACCTTCGGGCTGAAGCGGCGAAGTCCCAGCAGCGCATCGGCCATGCGCTCGTTCTCGATGTGCCCGTCGGCGTCGATGACGAACCGGTAGCGGCCCAGCTCGTCGCCGATCGGGCGGGACGCCAGCAGCGACAGGTTGATGCCGCGGGTGGCGAACTGCTCGAGCATCTCCAGCAGGGCACCCGGGTGGTCATCGGGCAGCTCGACGATGAGCGAGGTCTTGTCGGCCCCGGTGGGCGGCGGCGGCGTGACGGGCCGGCTCACCAGCACGAACCGGGTCACCGCGTTGGGGTTGTCGCCGATGCCCGAGGCGAGCAGTTCGAGCTCATGGTGGTCGAGGATGCCCGGGGCCGCGATGGCGGCATCCGCATCGCTCGTGCCGTCGAGGAGTCCCATCGCGCTGGCGACGTTGCTCGCGGCGGGGATGTGCGCGTGCGCGGGGAGGGTGCGCGTGAGCCACTGCAGGCACTGCGCGTAGGCCACCGGGTGCCCCGCGACCAGCGAGACGTCGGCGAGCGTGGTGCCGGGGCGGCCCACCAGGACGAAGTCGACGGGGACGAGGTACTCCCCCACGATGCGCAGACCCGGCATCGTGGCCAGGGCGTCCTGCGCGGTCGAGACACCGCCGTCGACGGAGTTCTCGATGGCGATGACGGCGGCGTGCGCGCGTCCTTCGACGACGTCGGCGAGGGCCTCGCCGACGTTGCGGACCGACCGCCACTGCTGGCCGCGCGCCTCGGGAACCTGCGCCAGAGCCGCCTCGGTGAAGGTGCCCGCCGGACCCAGATAGCTGTACGTGCGTCGGGTCGTCGCGGGGGGCACGTCTGTCACGCGGTCCAGCCTAAACGGTGCAGTTGCCGCCATCCGCGTCACAGTGGGCGCGGATCGGCGCGATCCGGGGCAGACTGGTGCCATGAGTCGCGCAGGACAGCCCGCCGAAGCCTCGGACCTCATCGACATCGATGAGCTGATCTCCGCCTACTACGACCGCAGACCCGATCCGTCGGTTCCCGAGCAGCGGGTGGCCTTCGGCACGAGCGGCCACCGCGGCTCGTCGCTGTCGACGAGCTTCAACGAGACGCACATCCTCGCCACGACGCAAGCGATCGTCGACTACCGGCGCGAGCAGGGCATCACGGGGCCGCTGTTCCTCGGCCGCGACACACACGGCCTGTCGCTGCCGGCCGAGCGCACCGCCATCGAGGTGCTGGTCGCCGGCGGCGTCGACGTCCGCGTCGACGCGCGCGACTCGTGGGTGCCCACTCCCGCGCTCAGTCACGCGATCCTGGCCTACAACAAGGGCCGGGATGCCGATGATGCCGGTCGCGCCGACGGCATCGTCGTGACGCCCAGCCACAACCCGCCGCGCGACGGCGGATTCAAGTACAACCCGCCGCACGGCGGACCGGCCGACACCGACGCGACCGGCTGGATCGCCGACCGCGCCAACGCGCTCATCGCCGCGGGGCTCGAGGGCGTCGCCCGCACCCTCTACAAGGACATCGACGCCGACGCGCTCGGCCAGTACGACTTCCGCGAGGCGTACGTCCGCGACCTCGAGAACATCATCGACGTCGACGCGATCCGCGCCGCGGGCGTGCGCATCGGCGCCGACCCGCTCGGCGGGGCCTCGGTGGATTACTGGGCGCTCATCGGCGAGATGTACGACCTCGATCTGACGGTGGTCAACCCCGAGGTCGATCCGACGTGGCGGTTCATGACGCTGGACTGGGACGAGAAGATCCGCATGGACCCGTCATCGCCGTCGGCGATGGCCTCGCTCGTCGCGCAGCGCGAGGGATACGACATCCTCACCGGTAACGACGCCGACGCCGACCGGCACGGGATCGTCACCCCCGACGCCGGGCTGATGAACCCGAACCACTACCTCGCCGTCGCGATCGACTACCTCTACTCGCATCGCGAGGGATGGCCGCAGGACGCCGCGGTCGGCAAGACGCTGGTGAGCTCGATGATCATCGACCGGGTCGTGGCCTCTCTCGGCCGGACGCTGCTGGAAGTGCCTGTCGGCTTCAAGTGGTTCGTCCCCGGGCTGCTCGACGGATCGGTCGCCTTCGGCGGCGAGGAGTCCGCGGGAGCCTCGTTCCTGCGCAAGGACGGCACCGTCTGGACGACCGACAAAGACGGCATCCTGCTCTGCCTCCTGGCAGCCGAGATCCTCGCCGTCACCGGCAAGACGCCGTCGCAGCGGTACGGCGAGCTCGAGGCCGAGTACGGCGCGTCGGCCTACCAGCGCGTGGACGCCCCGGCATCCCCCGCGCAGAAGGCGGCGCTCGGAAAGCTCTCGCCCGAAGCCGTGACGGCGACCGAGCTCGCCGGCGAGCCCATCGTCGCCAAGCTGTCGCACGCACCCGGCAACGGCGCGGCTATCGGCGGGCTGAAGGTCGTCACCGAGCACGCGTGGTTCGCCGCGCGCCCCTCCGGCACCGAGGACGTCTACAAGCTCTACGCCGAGTCGCTGCGCGGCCCCGAGCACCTCGCGCAGGTGCAGGAGGAGGCGCGCGCCGTCGTCTCGGCGGCCCTCGGCGACGCCTGACGTTGTCCGCGGCGCTGGCCCGGACCGGGGCGGTCAGCAGGGGCGCGGCTACGGGGCCGGGGCGGGGCCGGTGGACTCGCGCCAGATGACGCGGTGCACGGGGGCGCCGGCGGTGGCAGGGGGTTCGTCGCCGCGGACAGCCGCGATCAGACGGGCCACGGCGTCGGCGCCGATCCTCTCGTAGTCGGCGTCGACGGTCGTCAGCGCCGGTGAGAGCAGGGCACCCACGACGTGGTCGTCCCACCCGGTGATGCTGAGGTCGTCCGGAACGCGCCAGCCCCGCTCCGAAGCCGCCCGGATCGCCGCCGCCGCGACGACGTCATTGGCGGCGACGACAGCCGTAGCCCGCGGCGCGCGGGGCGACAGCCGCGCCAGGGCCTCGATGGCCTCCCGTCCGGATGCCGGGGTCCAATCCCCCTCGTGGACGAGAACGACCTCGAGACCGAGCCGCTCGACGGTCTGCACGAACACCTCGCGCCGGGAGCGCGCGGAGGCGTACGACAGGCGGCCGGTGACATGGGCGAAGCGCCGGTGGCCGAGCTCCGCCAGCCGCGTCACCAGCTGCTCCACCGGAGCGCCGTCGGCGAGTCCCCCGATCGTGCGCATGCGGTCGTCGTAGTCGGCCGAGGCGAAGATCTGGGTGCCCGCGTACGCGCCGAGCAGGTCGGCCGGAAGCGGGGTGAAGGCCAGGATGCCCTCGACCTGCCCCGAGGCGGCGAGCTCGCGGGCGCGGTCGGCGCGGGCGTCCTGGCCACCCTCGACGCTCAGCACCTCGACCGTGAACCCCGCCTCGTGCGCGGCGCGCACGGCTGCGCCGATGAGGCGTCCGGGGTTCCAGTCCGCCGCACCCGGCAGCAGGATGGCGAGGCGCCCGGAGCGGCGGGTGCGCATGGAGCGGGCGATGAGGTTCGGCCGGTAGTCGAGCTGCTCGATGGCGGCGGCGATGGCGGCGACGGTCGCGGGCTTCAGCCCGCCGTTGTGCCGCAGGTACCGCGACACGGTCTGGTGGGAGACACCGGCGACCCGGGCGACGTCGCGGAGGGTCGCGGCCCGCGCCCCCGACCCAGCCGCCCCGGCCCGACCGCCCCGGACCCCGCCGCGCCCGATCCCGCCGCGCCAGAACCGTTCACGCCGACACCCGTCGCGTCGGATCCGCTCGCCATGGCCCTCCGCCTTCCGCAGCGGCTTGACCCGGGCCGAGCCGCGCGACTACCGTAGCAGACAGAAAGTGAACGATCACTAAATCGAGGAGTCCCTCCCCCATGCCTTCCACCCACCTCCGCGCCGCCGTCGTCGGCACCGGCGGCATCGCCCGCGGCATCCACCTGCCGGCCCTGGCCGGTCTCGCCGACGAGATCGACATCGTCGCCGTGGTCGACATCGACGCCGCCCGTGCCCGTGAGGTCGCCGACGAGTTCGGCGTGCCCGACGTCTACACCGACGTCGACGCGATGCTGGCGGCATCCCGGCCCGACCTGGTCGTCGTCGCCACACCGCCCGGCGCGCATAAGGACGCCACGATCGCCGCACTCGATGCCGGTGCGTGGGTGTGGTGCGAGAAGCCGCCAGCGCTGTCGCTGGCCGACTACGACGAGATGGCCGCCCACGAGGGCGACGCCGGCCCGTACGCGTCGTACGTCTTCCAGCACCGATTCGGCTCAGCCGCCCGGCGCCTGCGCCGCCACGTCGAGGAAGACACCCTCGGCGCCATGCGCGTGGCCCAGTGCCACACGCTGTGGTACCGCAACGACGCCTACTTCGAGGTGCCGTGGCGCGCCAAGTGGGCCACCGAAGGCGGCGGCCCCACGATGGGTCACGGCATCCACCAGATGGACCTGGCCCTGTCGATCCTCGGCGACTGGAGCGAAGTGACCGCCATGATGGGCACGCTCGCCCGCCGCACCGAGACCGAGGACGTCTCGGCCGCCATCGTGCGGATGGCCTCGGGCGCGATGTGCGTCATGACCAACAGCCTGCTCTCGCCGCGCGAGTCCAGCCTGCTGCGCTTCGACTTCGACGACGCCACCGTCGAACTCGAGCACGTGTACGGCTACGACAACTCCCACTGGCGCTGGACGTCCGCCGACCACGTCGACCCCGCGGCCGCGGCCGACTGGCAGCCCGACACCGACGAGGCCAGCTCGCACGCCGCACAGCTGCGCGTGCTCGTGGACGCCTTCCGTCGCGGTGAGCGTCCGCCCGCGAGCGGGGCCGACGGCCGCCGCAGCCTGGAGCTCATCGCCGGCATGTACAAGTCGGCGATCCTCGGCCGACCGGTGCGCCGCGACGAACTGACGGCCGACGACCCGTTCGCCCAGGCGATGCACGGGGGTGATCCGGATGCCGCGACCCGCGCCTTCCGGAAGGGGGCGGTCCTTGTCTGAGTCCACCGCACCCGACTTCACCCTGCGGATCGGCGACACCGACGCGATCGTCACGGCCGCCGGCACCGATATCGCCCGCTACGCCTTCGACCCGGGCGGGGCGGATTCGGAGGGGCCCAAGCCCTTCCTCCACCCGCTGCGGACGCTCGCCGGAGCCCCGCTGACGGCCTTCCGCCCGTGGGACCACCGGTGGCACAAGGGCCTGCAGATGACGTGGACGCACGTGTCCGGCCAGAACTTCTGGGGCGGACCCACGTTCCGCCGCGACGAGGGGTACCGGCAGCTCGACAACGTCGGCCGCATGCGCCACGAGCGCTTCACGAGCGTGGCCGAGTCCGGCACCCAGGTGGGCTTCACCGAGGAGCTCACCTGGATCACGCAGGCGGGCCAGGAGTGGCTGCGCGAGACCCGCACGCACCGCTTCCACGGCCTCGACCTCTCGCGGGGCTTCTGGCAGCTCGACTTCAGCACGACGCTGCGGAACATCTCGGGTCGCGACCTCGAACTCGGCAGCCCCACGACCGAGGGACGCCCCGCGGCCGGGTACACCGGCTTCGTGATCCGGATGCCGCGCGCGTGGACGGGCGGTCGCGTGCTGTCCCCCCAGGGCGAAGGCGCGGAGGCGCTGATGGGCACCGAGGCGGAGTGGGTGGCGTTCTCGGGCGAGCACGACGAGTTCGACGGCGGCGGCACGATCCTCGCCTTCGCGGGGGCGTCGACCGGTGCGCCGGCCATCAAGTGGTTCGTCCGCAGCGAGCCGTTCCCGGTCCTCAGCCCCTCACCGTCCTTCGACGAGGTGATCGCGCTCGCCCCCGACGCCGAGGTCTCGCTCGCCCACCGCCACGTGTTCGGCGACCGGGTGTGGACGCCGGACGAGGTGCGGGACCGCGCTGCCGGACTCGCCCCCGCGGCTACGCCGTGACCACTCCCCTCTTCCCCGGCGGCGTGGCCGTCAGCGGGCTGAAGGTCTACGACTGGGAGGCCGCCGACGGGCGGTGCGGCGGATCGCCGCACCTGCACACCGCCTCGAGCGAGGGGTACATCGTCACCGGCGGCAGCGGGGAGGTCCACACCGTCTCGAGCGCCGGGCGCGGCATCCATCCCCTCGCCCCGGGCGAGATCGTGTGGTTCTCGCCCGGCACCGTGCATCGCTTGGTCAACCACGGCGATCTGGAGCTGGTCGTGGTGATGCAGAACGCCGGCCTGCCCGAGGCGGGCGACGCCGTCCTGACCTTCCCCGCCGCGGTTCTCGACGACCCCGTCGCGTACGCGACGGCAGCCGCGCTGCCCGAGGGCGACGACGTGACCCGCGCCGAGGCGGCCCGCGCGCGACGCGACCTGGCGATGCGCGGCTACCTGCAGCTGCTCGACGACCTCGAGGCGCGCGGCGACGCGGCACTGGCCGACCTGCACGCCCGCGCGGCACGCCTGGTGCAGCCCAAGGCGGCGCACTGGCAGCGCCTGTGGCGCGAGACGGTCGGCGCCGAGACGGACCGCACCCGCGATCAGCTGGAGCGGCTGGCCGAGGGGATGCCGGGGCTCCTCGCCGAGGCGTCCGTCGCCCGCGGCGAGCGCACCCCGGGGCCCCGCGGGTTCGGCATGTGCGGGCGCCTGCAGACATGGCGATGGCCCGAGTCCTCAGCCGAAGGGGACTGAGGACTCGAGCCGATCGGCCGGAGCGTTACTCGGCGACGGGGATGGATGCCGCCTGGAACGCCTCGATGGTGGACTGCTCACCCGACTCGAGCGCCTCGGGGATCGTGCTGCTGCCCGAGACCGCGGCCTTGAAGCCGTCCGAGACGTCGGCGTAGGTCTGCGTCATGGTCGGACCCCACACGAAGTCGGGGCTGACCTGGGTCGCCGCCTCGGCGAAGACGTCGTAGATGGCCTGGCCGCCGTAGAACTCGACGCCCTCCTTCAGCACCGGCAGCTCCAGTCCCGCCTCGGTGGCGGGGTAGATCTGGGCGGTGGTGTTCAGCGACGTGAGCGCCTCTTCGGACGTGTTGAGCCACAGGGCGAACTTCGCCGCCTCGTAGAGGTGATCGGTGCCCTTGAAGACCGCGATCGACGAGCCGCCCCAGTTGCCGGCCGCGTTGCCGCCGGCCTCCCACTGCGGGGCGAGCGCCACCGACCAGTTGCCCGACGTGTCGGGAGCACCGCTCAGGATCGAGTTCGCACCCCACACGGCGGAGTTCCAGGTCCAGACCTCACCGGAGTTGTAGGCGTTGTTCCACTCATCGGTCCATGCGGGGTACGTCGCGACCAGGTCATCCTCGATGAGGCCCTGCCAGTACTCGGCGACCTCCATCGACGCGTCCGAGGTCAGGTCGACCGTCCACTGGTCCCCGTCGTTGGCGAACCACTGGCCGCCGGCCTGCCAGACGAAACCGGCGAACTGGTTGATGTCGGTCTGCGAGAAGTTGGTGATGTAGCCGCCCAGCTCGCGGATCTCCTCCGCCGCGGTGCGGTACTCCTCCCACGTCGTCGGCACCTCGATGCCGTTCTCCTCGAAGAGGTCGGAACGGTAGAACAGGCCCATGGGACCCTGATCCTGGGGAACCCCGTAGACCTCGTCCTCGGTGCCGAGGGTGACCTGACCCCACGTCCAGTCGAGGAACTGGTCCTGGGCGGCGAGCACGTCCTCGCACGCCGCCAGGTTCTCCAGCCCGTCCTGCACACGGAAGTTCGGCAGGGCGTCGTACTCGATCTGACCGAGGTCGGGAGCGTTGCCCGCCTCGAGCTGGTTGAAGAAGTTCTGGTACGTGCCGGCGTTGCCCGACGGACCCGTCTGCACCTCGACCTGGATGTCGGGGTTCTCTTCGTTCCACATGGCCACGGCGTCCTCGATGCCGGGGATCCACGAGGTGAAGGTGAGCGTGACGTCCTCGCCGGACGGCTCGCAGGATGCCGCGTCGGCGCTTCCGCCGCCGTCGCCGCCGTTGCCTCCGGCGGCGCAGCCGGCGACGGTGAGGGCTGCGGTGGCGAGCAGGGCTGCAGTGACCGCTCTGGTGTTCTTTCGCATGTTCTCTTCCTTGGTGGGGGGTGGACCGTCCGCGGGTGCGGGCGGAGTCATTTGAGCGCGCCGGAGCCGAGGCCCGTGCGCCAGTACCGCTGCAGGAGCAGGAACGTGATGATCAGCGGGATGATCGAGATCAGCGACCCGATCAGCACGTAGGTGCGCAGTTCGGGGAACTGGTTGATGGTGGAGTTCCAGGCGTACAGGCCGTAGGTCACCGGGAACAGCTCTTCACTGCGCAGCATGATGAGCGGCAGGAAGAAGTTGTTCCAGATCGAGACGAACTGGAACAGGAACACGGTGATGAGGGCGGGGAACATCAGCCGGATCGACACCGTGAAGAAGGTGCGCACCTCGCCCGCCCCGTCCAGGCGGCTGGCCTCGAGCAGCTCTTCGGGCACGGACGCTTCGGCGAACACGCGCGCGAGGTAGACCCCGAACGGGCTCACGACGCTGGGCAGGAACACCGACCAGAACGTGTTGGTGAGCTCGACCTGGCTGAACAGCAGGAACAGGGGCAGCGCCAGCGCGGTCGCCGGCACCAGCACGCCGCCGAGGACCACGTTGAAGATCGCCTCGCGTCCGCGGAAGCGGTACTTCGCCAGGGCGTACCCGCACATTCCGGCGAGGACGGTGGCGACGACCGCGCCGAGTCCGGCGTACCCGGCGCTGTTGATCAGCCACCGGACGTAGACGCCGTCGCGATAGCTGAACAGGCCTGCCAGGTTCTCGAACAGGTTGAACTCTGCGAACCAGAGCGGGTTGGTCGAGAAGAGGTCGCCTCGCGACTTCGTCGAGGCGACCAGGAGCCACCAGATCGGCGTGAGGAAGTACAGCGTGAAGACCGTCATCACCAGGAATGCGGCGGTGCGGGGCACGACGCCCTCGCGGGGTCCTCGTGCCCGGTCGCCACGGCCACGGCCGCGGCCCGTCACGACGGCGCGGGTGTCGGCGTCGGGGCTGGTCAGGATGCTCACGATTGGGCCTTCCGTCGGGTGATCCGCAGGAATGTGAAGGACAGCACGAACGTCGCCAGCGCGAGGACCACCGACATCGCCGCCGCCAGCGGCACGTTCGGGATCGAGCTGGTGGCGTAGATGGTCATGTTCGGCGTGTAGGTGCTCGTGACCGCGCCGCTGAAGGCGCGGAAGGTCTGCGGCTCGGCCAGCAGCTGCAGGGTTCCGATGATCGACAGCACCGCCGTCAGCACGAGCGACGGACGGACGAGGGGGATCTTGATCGACCAGGCGATGCGCAACTGCCCCGCCCCGTCCAGCCGGGCCGCCTCGTACAGCTCACCCGGGATGGCCAGCAGGGTGGAGTAGATGATGAGCATGTTGTAGCCGACGAACACCCACGTGACGACGTTGGCGATCGACCACAGCACGAAGTCCGCCGACAGGAGGTCGACCTGCTGGGTGACCGCGGTGAAGGGCGACAGCCGCGGGCTGTAGAGGAACCCCCACATGATCGCGGCGATCACGCCCGGGACGGCGTACGGGACGAAGAAGGCCAGGCGGAAGAACTTCTTGCCGCGCAGGAGGGGCGAGTCCAGCAGCAGGGCGAACAACAGCGCCAGGGCCAGCATCACCGGGACCTGCACGACGCCGAACAGCAGCACGCGGCCGACGGACTCCCAGAAGACGTCGTTCTCGAAGACGCGGATGTACTGCGTCAGACCGCCGAAGACCTCACGGGCCTCACCGAAGGTGCCCTCGCGCTCGACGACGAGCATCGACTTCCAGATGGCGTAGCCGATGGGCACCAGGTAGAACGCCACGAAGAGGGCGGCGAAGGGGGCGACGAACACCGCGATCGCCCCGGCGTGGGGCGTGGGTCTGCGCCGCGGCTTCTCGCGGGTGCCGCGGGGTCCCGCGGTCACGATGGCCTCAGTTGCCATGGGTGGACTCCTCTCTGAGCACACGGACCGCTCCGGCGGGCACGGTGAGCGATCGCTCGACCACCGCTCCCGTCACGAGCTCCCGACCGTCGCCGGAGATGACGACCGGCTCGGCCGCGTGGTTGATGACGAAACGCCAGGTGGTGCGGGCGTCGGCGCTGCGACGTCGCACGATCTCCACCTGGGGCCCGGCGCCGGGCTCCGGCGTCACCCCGGCGGCGGTGGCGATCCGATCGATGAGCGCGCGGTAGCCGGCACGGTCGGGAAGGGTGGCCAGGTACCACGCGTCGCCGGATCCGTCGTCACCGCGACGCCGCGTGAGCGCGGGGCCGGTCCCGACGACGCCGCCGGCGAACCGGTCGAGGACGTCGGCGTCGTGGGCCGTCACCCGCTCGGTCCACAGGGACGCCCCCGTGCCCGACTGCAGCGTGACGACCTCGTCCGCCGCGAGCGGGGCGAACTCCTCGACGCGGATCCCGAGCAGCTCGCGCCAGGCACCGGGATATCCGCCGGGCCGCACCCGGTCGTGCTCGTCGACGATGCCGCTGTAGAAGGTGACGAGCGTGTGTGCGCCGGTGCGGACGGCGTCGTCGAGGGCGCTCGCGGCGGTGTCGTCGACGAGGTGGAGCCCCGGCACCACCACGAGGCGGTAGCCCGACAGATCCGCCCCCGGTCGCACCACGTCCGCGGTGATGCCGGCATCGCGGAGCGCACCGTGGGCCGCGTGCACCTGGGTGAGATAGTCCACCGCGGTGGACGGGCGGTTCTCCGCGTCGAAGGCCCACCACGCCTCCCAGCTGAACAGCACGGCGACCTCGGCGGTGACGGTGCTGCCCTGGACGCCGTCGAGGGCGTGGACGATCCGGCCGAGCTCCTGCACCTCGCGCCAGGCACCGCTGTCGGTGCCGGCGTGGGGAACGAGCGCGGAGTGGAACTTCTCCGCCCCCTGCAGCGACGCACGCCATTGGAAGAACGACACCCCGTCCGCTCCGCGCGCGACGTGCGTGAGGGTGTTGCGCAGCATCTCGCCCGGAGCCTTCGCGAGATTGACCGGCTGCCAGTTCACCGCGCCGGTGGAATGCTCCATCAGCAGCCACGGCGAGCCGCCGGCGAGTCCGCGGGTGAGATCCGCGGCGAACGACAGCTCGGCCGTGGGATCCGCCAGCCGCGCATCGAGGTAGTGGTCGTTGGCGACGACGTCCATCGCCGGTGCCCACGACCAGTAGTCGAGGTCGCGGATGTGGGCGGTCACCATGAAGTTGGTCGTGATCGGGACGGCGCTGTGGCGGCGGATCACCGCCGCCTCGGCGCGGTAGTGGTCCAGGAGCGCATCCGAGGAGAACCGGCGGTAGTCGAGCGTCTGCCCCGGGTTGACGGTCGAGAGCGTCGCGCGCGGGGTGAGGATCTCGGACCAGTCCGTGTAACGCTGACTCCAGAAGCTCGTACCCCACGCGGCGTTGAGCGCATCGATGTCGCCATAGCGCTCGGCGAGCCACACGCGGAAGGCCTGCGTCGAGACCCCGCAGTGGCAGTGGGCGTTGTGGCAGCCCAGCTCGTTCGACACGTGCCACAGCGCCACGGCCGGGTGATGCCCGTAGCGCTCGGCGACCGCCGCGACGAGGTCGAGTGCGGCCTCGCGGAAGACCGGAGAACTCGGGCACCAGGCCTGCCTGCCGCCGGGGTACCGGGTCGTGCCGTCGGCGACGACCGGCAGGATCTCGGGGTGCCGCGTGGTGAGCCACGGAGGGGGCGAGGACGTGCCGGTGCCGAGGTTGATGCGGATCCCCGCGTCGTGCAGCAGGCCGATGACCTCATCGAGCGCGTCGAAGCGGAATCCGCCGTCGGGACGCTGCACATCGGCCCAGCCGAAGATGTTGATCGCGACGAGGTCCACGCCGATCTCGCGCATGAGCGCGACGTCTTCGCGCCAGGTCTCAGGCGACCACTGCTCGGGGTTGTAGTCGCATCCGAAGGCCAGGCCGCGATGCACGAAGCGGGCGGAGGCGGTGTCGCGGGCAACGGCCGGGGCCGCGAACGCCTGCGTCATCGGTCGGCTCACGATTCTCCTTCGATCGGCGGTGATCAGTTGCTGTGTGCACGTGCACAGTTCTGAGCCCACGAGATGGGCTCGAACTTTCTGTGAACGTACACAGAGTGGCACGTCCATGCCGATCTGTCAACGACTCGGCCGATATGGTGGGTGCGTGCACACACCGCCCAAGCGGAAGAAGCGCGCGACCGTCCACGATGTCGCGAGCGTCGCAGGGGTGTCCCGCGGCACGGTGAGCCGCTACATCAACGGCGAGCGCTATGTCTCCTCCGCCGCGCGGGAGGCGATCGAGCAGGCCATCCGCGAGGTCGGCTACGTGCCGAACACGGCCGCCCGGAACCTGGTCATGCAGCGCAGCCAATCGGTCGGCCTCATCGTCCACGAGCCGAGCTCGCTGTTCATCGAGGATCCGAACATCGGCGAGATCCTCCTCGGTGCGAACGAGACCCTCTCCGCCGCAGATCATCAGATGGCCGTCCTCATCGTCGACTCCGAGCGCGACACCGACCGCGTCGCCCGCTATCTCTCCGGCGGGTTCGTCGAGGGGGTCGTGGTGGTGTCGGCCCGCGCCGCCGACCCGATCTCGCGCGTCATCGACCGGCTCGAGCTGCCCGCCGCGTACGTCGGGCATCCTGCAGGAGCGCCGGCCTCGGCATCCTTCGTCGTCATCGACAACCGCAGCGCCGCCCAGGCGATCACCGAGCGGCTCGTCGCCGTCGGGCGCCGCCGAATCGGCATGATCGCCGCAGCGCTGGACCGCGACTCCGGGGCCGACCGGCTCGCGGGTTTCCGCGACGCGGCCGGCGCCCTGTTCGACCCCGACCTCATCGAGCCCATCCCGCTGTACTCCTACTCGGCGGGTCGCGACGCCACGCGGCTTCTTCTCGAGCGCGCGCCGGACCTCGACGGGCTCTTCGCCGCCTCGGATGCCGTCGCCGCCGGCGCGCTGGAATCGCTGCGTGCGGCCGGGCGCCGTGTGCCCGAGGACGTGTCGGTCGTGGGGTTCGACGACAGCACGTGGGCACGGCGCACGGTGCCGGAGCTGTCCACAGTGCGCCAGCCCGCGCGCCTGCTGGGAGCGCGGGCGGCGCAGCTCGTCCTCGACCGGGTGCAGGCGGACGCCGCGCCCGAGACGGTCGAGCTCGCATGCGAGATCGTCTGGCGCGACTCCGCCTGACCGGCCGTCAGCCCTTCTCCGCTCCGGCCGTGGTGTTCATGATCCTCCGCTGGAAGATGAAGAACAGCACGGCGACGGGGATCGTCATGAGCACGGCGGCCGCCAGCTGCAACGGGAACTGGTTGCCCGAGCCCAGCTGACCCGACACGAGCGATGCCACACCCGTCGTCAGCGTGTTGAGCTCGGGGCTCTGCCGCGACACGATGAAGTGGCCGAGCTCGTTCCACGACCCCTGGAAGCTCAGGATGAAGATCGTCACGAGCGCCGGCCGGGCCATCGGGAGCACGACGCTCCAGAAGGTCCGGAACGTGCCCGCGCCGTCGATCCGCGCCGCCTCCTCGACGCTGCCGGGCAGCGAATCGAAGAACTGCTTCATGATGAACACCCCTGCCGCCGTCGACAGCAGCGGCACGATCATGCCCGCGTACGAGTCGTACATCCCGAGCTGCTGCAGGATGAGGAACCGCGGGATGAGGAGCACGACACCGGGGACGGCCAGCACGCCGATGAACGCCACGAAGACGACGGTGCGCCCGCGGAACTGGAGGCGGGACAGCGCGTAGCCGGCCATCGAGTCGAACAGCACGCGGCCGATCGTCACGCACACCGTGATGAGCAGGGTGTTGCCCGCCCACATCGTGAACGGCACGTCGGTGAACAGGCGTTCGTATGCGGCGAACGTGACCGTCTCGGGGACGAGCCCGAGGGGGTTCCGTGTCGCTTCGGCGTCGGTCTTCAACGATGCCGAGATCGAGACGATGAACGGGTAGATGTAGATCAGGGCGAGGCCGATGAGGATGAGGTAGCTCAGCCACAGCCCGCTCCTGACCTTCAGCGGCGCACGGCGGCGTCGCCGCGGGATCGCGGCCTGCGCCTCGGCTCGGGGAGCCCTGACGTCGACGCTCATGACGCGCCTCCCTTCGTCGTGGCCGAGGCCGCGACGAAGGGCTTCTCAGCGTCACCCTTGGTGGAGGGTGCCTTGAAAGCGCGCGGCTCGCGCTCCTTGAGAGCCCAGCGCTGCAACAGGGTCAGCAGGATGATGAACGCGAACAGGATGAAGGCGATCGCCGCGCCCTGTCCCCACTGCAGCTCGTTGAACGACGTCGAGTACGCCAGGAAGGCCGGGGTCGCGATCGTGCCGCCCGCGCTCGAGCCGCCGAGGACGTAGATCTGGTCGAACACCTGCCACGATCCGATGAGTCCGAGGGTCAGGACCGTGAACAGCGTCGGGCGGAGCATCGGCAGGGTGATCGAGAAGAACTTGCGCGTCGCACCCGCCCCGTCCATGAGCGCGGCTTCGTCGATCTCGGCGCCGATGTTCTGCAGGGCCGCGAGGAAGAGCAGCATGAACGTGCCCGACGTGGTGAACACGGCCAGCGTGATCAGCGACGTCATCGCCACCGACGGCCCGGCGAGCCAGTCCCACCAGCTGACGCCGAGGAGCGCCGGATCGGTCATCCCCGCCGGGGCGCCGATCCCGAGCGCGCCCGCCGCGATATGGAAGACGCCGCGCGGATCGTTGAACCAGTTGGGCCCGTTGATGCCGAAGAAGCCCAGCACCGCGTTGACCGCGCCGGACGCGGTGAACAGGAACTGGAAGACGATCACGATCGCCACCGTCGAGGTCACCGACGGGAAGTAGAACGCCGTGCGGAAGAACCCGCGTCCGCGCAGCACCGCGCGGTTGACCTGCACGGCCAGCAGCAGCGCGATCGCCGTCTGCAGCGGCACCACGAAGATCACGTAGTAGAGGTTGTTGCGCACGGCCGTGCCGAACGAGCTCTGGTCGAGCCCCGGCTCGGTCGTGATCGCGGCGTAGTTGTCGAGCCCGACGAAGTTCACGCGCGGGTTCAGGGGCGACTGGAATCCGTTCCAATCGCTCACGCTCACCCACAGCGCCAGCCCGATCGGGACGACCAGGAAGACGCTGGTGATGAGGACGGCGGGCAGGACGAAGAGCCAGCCCGCCCGGGCCTCGCCGCGACGGATGCCGCCACGGCGAGGCCTGGACAGTGCCGTACTCATCGGCTCAATCGCCCGCCTCGTCGAGCGCGGCCTGCAGGTTCTGCTGCAGCGGGCCGAGCACGGCGGAGGGGTCGGACAGTCCCGAGGTCTCGAGCGATGCGTTGAAGTCGGTGATCGCGGGCGCGCCGCCCTCGATGGCCACCGGGCTCTGCGCGTACTCCACACCCGCGACGAACGCGGCGTTGTCGGGGAACTGCTCGGCGTAGGCGGCCGATCCCGACTCGGTGGACGGGATGACCCCGAACGCCTCGGCGAACGCGATCTGCTGCTCGTCCGAGGTGAGGAACTCGATCAGGTCGATCGTGGCGTCCCGCGTCTCGGATCCGACCGGCATCCCCCAGCAGTTGCTGAAGGCGAAGGTCGCCTCGCCCGCGGGGCCCGCCGGCAGCTCGACCGTGATGTACTCGCGGTCGGGGTAGTCGTTCTCGAGCGCGCCGTTGATCCACGGTCCCTCGATGACCATCGCCGCCTTGCCGAGGCCGAAGGCCTCGCCCGCCCAGCCGGCCTCGAGGTCCTGCGGGAACTTCAGGGTGCCCGCGTCGATCATGCCCTGCACGAACTCCAGGGCCTCGGCGTTCTCGGGCGAATCGGCCACGGCCTGGTCGCCGTCCACGAGCGAGCCGCCGGCCTGCGCCATGAAGACGCCGAGCCGGGCGTACTCCCGCCCGAAGGACAGCCCGACGGTGTCGTCGTCGGTGAGCGCCTCTGCTGCCGCCGCGAGCGAGTCCCAATCGGTGGGGACGTCGGCGTCGGTGAGCCCGGCGGCCTCCCACGCCTGCGTGTCGATCTGCAGACCGAGGGTCGAGAAGTCCTTCGGCGCGCAGTAGAAGGAGCCGTCGTAGCTGAACTGCTCCTGCAGCGCGGGGAGGAACTCGCCGGTGTTGGCGAGGTCCCCGGCGTACGGCTCGATGAAGCCCTGGGCGGCATAGGTCTGGAACTGATCCCACGGCATGTAGAAGATGTCGGGCGGGTTGTTGCCCGAGAATCCCTGTCCCAGCTGCTGCACCAGGTCATTGGCGGCGATGACCTCGACGGTGTTCCCCGTCTCTTCACCCCACGCGTCCACCGCGGTCTGCACGGCCGTCGTCTCAGCGTCGCCGGACGACCCGATGAGCATGGTCAGCTCCTGACCGGACGTCTCGCCGCCGCCGCCGTCTCCTCCGCCGCCGGAGCAAGCCGATAGAGTGACCGCGAGACCGGTCGCTGCAACGACCGCGATCCATTGTGATGTCCTCACGATGTTCATCCCTTCATGTGATTGCCGGCGTCCACCGCCGGTGTCGCGTCGAACGTCAGCTGTCCCGGCGTCCGTTCGACGAGTTGGGGCACGAGGAGCCGATGCGTCGGCTCCTCGTTGCTGTCCGGGTTCGGGAGCACGTCGTCTCCCTCGGGCCCGAACAGAAGTTCCAGTGCCGCGGCGACCACGCCGTCCAGCGGCTGCTCGATGCTCGACAGGCCCACTGCGGCGGCGACGGGCGTGTCGTCGAAACCGACCACGCAGGTCTCGGGCCGTGCGGTGCCCTGCACCGCGATCAGCGCCCCGAGGGCGAGCGAGTCGCTGGCGCACACGATCGCGTCGGGCGGATCCGCCAGGCGGAGCAGCTCGGCGGCGCAGCGCGTGCCCGCGGCGACCCCGTCCTCGGCGGAGCGCGAGAGCAGCTGCGCCTCGCGATCATCCAGTCCGCTGGCGGAGCGCCAGCCGGCCGCGCGCTCGTCGCCCGTCCCTGATCCCTGCGGCCAGCCGATCCACGCGATGCGCCGCGCACCCCCCTCGCGCAGCCGCCGCACCGCCTCGGCGACTCCGCTGCGCCCGTCGACGTCGATCCAGCGATGCGGCGTGCGCCCGGCCGCGGCGCCCCATGGACGCCCGAACGCCACGAACGGCACTCCCATCTGCGACAGGGCGCCGATGCGGGGATCGTCGTGCGTGGTGGCGGTGAGCATGAAGGCGTCGACATCGGAGCCTTCGCGCAGGCGCCGGATCACCTCGACCTCGTGAGCGTGATCCTCGGCGGAGAAGACCATCACGCGCATCCCGCGGCTCTCGGCACGCTCGGTGAGCTTGTGGAGCAGGCGGTCGAGCACCGCGCCCGAGATGCCGTCGCGCCACGGGTCGATGCGCATGCCGATCGTGCCCGCCTTGCGCGTACGCAGCCGCCGCGCCGAGGCGTGGGGCCGGTAGCCCAGGTCGCGGATCGCGACCTCGACGCGGTGCCTCGTGGCCTCGCGCACGATGGCCGGCGTGTTGAGCACGTTCGAGACAGTCTGACGCGAGACGCCGGCGAGACGCGCCACGTCTTCGACCGTCGGCATCCGGCTCATCGTCGACTCCTCGTTGCCCGTCTGCGGCGACGGGTTCGGCTGATCCAGGAAGATCTTGATTTGATCGATCAAATCTGAGGTAATAGTGCCCACACATCCTCGTGGCTGTCAAGACCGCAGCCGTGGAATCCGGAAGGCGAGAACCGTGACCACCCCGCTCCAACCCCTGCTGCACGACGCGGTCGTCGTGCTGCGCGCCCCTGTCCAGGTCTGGTCGGATCGCACCGGCACCCTCGGCGACGGCGCCATCGACGGCGTCTACGCCGGTGACTGCCGCCTGGTCCGCGCGGCCCGCATCGAGGTCGGCGGACGCACCCCCGAGCACATCGCCACCGGTCTGCCCGGCAGCGATCGCGCGCGCTTCGACCACCTGCTGCGAGAGCTCGACGACGCCACCCCCGACCCCGGCGTGCGCCTGGTGGTGCATCGCGAGGTCGACGGCACGGGATGGAGCGAGAGCCTCGTCCTCGACAACCGCCGCCCCATCACCCTCACCACGACGGTGGCGGTGCGGATCACCCCCGAGCAGACACCCATGGACGTGGTCAAGCTCGGCCGGCGCGGGGTTGCGGCATCCGCTCGCATGGACGGCGACGCAGCGACGTGGTCGTCCCCCGACCTCGACGCCGCGCTGTCGGCGACGGGGCTCGAGATCGCGCTCGACGGCGGCGACATCGTCCTGCGCGCCGACGTCGCCGTCCCCGCGGACGCGTCGATCACGCTGGGCTGGCGGCTCGACGTGGTCGATCGCGCTCCCGTCGTCGGTCCCGCGACGGGAGTCGCCCCCTGGGCTCTCCCGGTCGTCGACGGTCCCGACGACCGACTCGCCCGCTGGGTCTCGCGCGCGCTCGACGACCTCGATGCACTGCGCATGACGGCGCAGGGGGGCGCCGAGCAGTTCATCGCCGCGGGCGCACCCTGGTTCTTCACGCTGTTCGGTCGCGATTCGCTCTGGACGGCCCGCTTCCTGCTGCCGCTGGGCACCGATCTCGCGCGCGACACGCTGCGGGTTCTCGCGGGCCTGCAGGGCACACGCATGGACGACCTGACCGCGCAGGAGCCGGGCAAGATCATGCACGAACTGCGCCGCGCGGGCGTCTCGCTCGACGAGGACGGGGCCGAGCTGCCCCCGCTGTACTACGGGACCGTCGACGCGACGCCGCTGTGGATCCTGCTGCTGCACGACGCGTGGGAGTGGGGCCTGGCCGACGACGACGTGCGCGCGCTGGTGCCGACCCTCCGCGGCACCCTGGCGTGGATGCGCGACCACGGCGACGCCGACGGCGACGGCCTGCTCGAGTACATCGACCGCGCCGGCACGGGCCTGGCCAACCAGGGGTGGAAGGATTCCGGCGACTCCATCCAGTGGAAGGACGGCACCCTCGCCGAGGGACCGGTCGCCCTCGCCGAGGTGCAGGGGTACGCGTACGAGGCGGCGATGGCCGGCGCGCGGCTGCTCGACGCGTTCGGTGACGACCCCGCCGAGGCCGAGACCTGGCGCGCGTGGGCGGAGGCTCTGCGCGGACGCTTCCACGAGGCCTTCTGGGTGCAGGACGAGCGCGGGGCATACCCGGCCATCGCCCTCGACGGCGGCAAGCGTCCCGTCGACACCGTCACGTCCAACATCGGGCACCTGCTGGGCACGGGACTGCTCGACGACGCACAGGTGGACGAGGTCGTCGCGCGACTCACCGACCCGACGATGGACAGCGGCTACGGTCTGCGCACCATGTCGACCGCCTCCGCGCGCTACTGGCCGCTGAGCTACCACGGCGGATCGGTGTGGACCCACGACACGGCGATCGTGATCCGCGGCATGGTGCGCGCGGGGCGCGCGGCGGCGGCCGCACCGCTCGTGCAGGGCCTGCTGCGGGCGGCGACAGCCTTCGAGTTCCGGATGCCGGAGCTGCACTCCGGGGACGGCGTGGACGACACCGCGACACCTGTCCCCTATCCCGCCGCGTGCCGCCCGCAGGCCTGGTCGGCGGCGGCCGCCGTCGAGGTGCTCGCCGCGGTCACCGGGCTGCGGCCCGGGGCCGACGGCGTGCGCACCGCCCCCATGCCCGGCTTCGAGGGCATCCGGGTGACGGGGCTGCCGCGCGCGGAGCGCTGACGCCGCAGTCCCACACGGAGTGCGTGAGGCCCGGCATCCGATGGGGATGCCGGGCCTCACGGTCTCACGGGACGTCCTATGTCACGGGACCCCTCACTTCACCTTGACCTTCACCTGGGCGGTGGTCGTCGCGGAGGTTCCCGCGGCGTTGACCAGTTCGCCCGTGTAGACGTAGGTGCCGTTGTCGCGTCCGGCGATCTCGACGGTCGCGACCTGCGCGTTCGGCGAGTCCGGCGAGAGCAGCTGCGTCGAGATGAGCTCGCCGTTCTCGTACAGACGGAACACCGACGCGTTGGTGCCGCGGTGCACGTCCATCGAGACGGTGTAGAACCCGTCCTTCCGGCCGTCGTGGATGGTGAGGACGCCGCGCGCCGGGGCCTGGTCGGCACCCTCGTCCTCGTACACCAGCAACTGCACCGTCTTGACGGCGACGAGACCGTCGTGGTTGACCGCCCGCACCGTGTAGGTGTGGGTGCCGGCGAGTCCGGCCAGGTCGATCATGTCACCGGGCGCGACGGGTTCGCCGTCGAACGCGATGTCGAGGTTGCGGATGCCGGACTCCGGGTCCTCGGCGACGGCCGCCACGGTGAGCGACCCGCTGTCGGCCAGCAGGGTCCCGTCGGCGGGCATCCCCGAGATCACCGGAGCGGTGTCGTCCGAGCCGCCGGCCGGAGCGCCGGTGACGGCGATGGACGGCAGCGGGGCCGCATCCATCCCCTCCCCGATGAAGAAGCTCGGGTGCGGCGGCTGGTTGTACCCGGTGTTCTGCCACGCCACGGCGACCCGGTACTGCAGGTCGTGCATGAGCGTGGGGATCCGGATGCCGGTTTCGGCGGTGGTGGAGTAGATCCGCAGCTCCGACGAATCCGCCGAGCGCCACGCGATCTCTTCGCGCCAGTCGCCGAAGAGGTCGCCCTGGACGTTCGGAGTGCCCTTCGTGCCGTTGTTGGAGCGCGCTCCCTCGTCGGCAAGGATCACCTCTTCCGTCCCGGTCTCCCAGTTCCACTTCGAGATCGTGGGATACCCCTGGTAGGCGGCCTCGTCGAAGCTGTGATCGACGATCTCGCGGAGCGGGTCGCCGTCGAACCAGGCGAGGAAGTTGGCGGCAGGGATGCTGCTGCCGATCCGCTCGCCCGAGGCCGACATCAGGTAGCCCTCCCGGGTGTTCCAGGCGGCGTCGCCGCCGACGGCCCATCCCTCGGCGCCGTCGTGACGCGGGTCGATGTCGCCTGCGGCTGCGCGGCCCGTGTCGCGGTCGGCGGGGATGTCCCACAGGATCTCACCGGTGCGCGCGTCGCGCATGGTGGCGCCGCGGTTGCCGGACGCGGTCATGTTCTCGTGCGCGGAGAAGATCTCCAGGCCCGGGCGGGACGGATCGAGATCCGAGACGTGCTGCGCGTCGCCGTGGCCGAGGCCGGTGGCGTAGAGCAGTTCGCCGTCGTCGTCGATCGTGGCGGATCCGAAGACCACCTCGTCCTTGCTGTCGCCGTCGACGTCCGCGACCGACAGCGAGTGGTACCCCTCGCCGTACAGCCCCTCCATTCCCTCGTCGTTCGAGTCGGCGACCCAGCGCTCGCTGAGCTGCCGGCCGTCGAAGTCGTACGCGGCCACCACCGCGCGGGTGTAGTACCCGCGGCTGAAGATCGCGCTCGGCTTCTCGCCGTCGAGGTAGGCCACGCCCGCCAGGAACCGGTCAACCCGGTTGCCGTAGGTGTCGCCCCACGAGCCGACGTCGCCCCGCGCGGGGGTGTAGTCGATCGTGTCGAGGGCCGCTCCGGTCTCGCCGTCGAAGACGGTGAGGTACTCCGGGCCGGTGAGGACGTATCCCGAGCTGTTGCGGTGGTCGGCGCTGGCGTTGCCGATCGGCTGACCGACGCCGTCGATCGTGCCGTCGCCGGTCTTCACGATCATCTCGCTGGACCCGTCGCCGTCGAAGTCGTACACCATGTGGTGCGTGTAGTGCGCTCCGGCGCGGATGTTCACGCCCAGATCGACCCGCCACAGCCGCGTGCCGTCGAGGCGGTACGCGTCGAGGTACACGTTGCCGGTGTAGCCCGCCTGCGAGTTGTCCTTCGCGTTGGACGGGTACCACTTCACGATGTACTCGTACGTCCCGTCGCCGTCCACGTCGCCGACGCTGACGTCGTTCGCCGAGTACGAGTAGGGCTGGCCGTCCTTCGTGTACGCGTCCGCGGGCTTCTGCAGCGGAAGCGACAGGTAGGCCGAGGACTGCACGCCGAACGCGTCGGTCTCGGTGGTCTCGACGTCGTTCAGCACCTTCGTGATGAAGTAGGTCGAGTCCGCATCGCCGTCGGCGTCCCGCAGGTTCGTCGAGTCCGTGACGGGCTCGTCGGTGATCCGGTCGCCGTCGCGGTAGACGTGGAAGGCCACGGATGCCGGGTCGGTGCCCAGCAGTCGCCAGGTGACGAGGTTGCCCTCATCGGTGGCCATCGCGTGACCCGCGCGGTCGAGGTACTCCGCCTGCCGCTGCAGGACGGTGACCGCCTCGGTGGCCAGCTGATCGGATGCCGGTCCTGTGCCGCCCGCGTTCACCGCGATCACCGTGTAGTAGTACGGGATCGTGGTGAGCACATCGGCGGCGTCGACGAACCGGTTGGTCTCGGCGATGCCGACCAGGTCGCCCTGCTCGCCTTCCACCTCGGAGCGGAACACCAGGTAGGACAGGGCCGAGACCGGCTCCGCCCACGAGATCTCGATCTCGCGCTCCTCGATGCGCTCCACGCCCAGGTTGGTCGGTGCGGTGGGGGCTTCGACGTCGGGGTCGACGAACGACACCTCCACCTCGGGCGACGGCACCGACTCGAGGTCGGTCTGGTCGACCGCGGTGACGTAGTAGGTGTAGTCGAGTCCGACGCGTGCCGTGGTGTCGGCGTACTCCGGCTCGGTCGTCGATGCGACCTTCACCGGGTCGGCGTCGAACGGCGACTGGCGGTAGACGTTCCACGACAGGTCGGGTTCGGCATCCCACGCCAGCGACACGCTCGGCGCCGCCGGGTCGGTGTCCACCGACACCGCCTCGAGCCCGGTCGGGCCGAGGAGGATCGGCGTGACCTCGAGGCCGTTGAAACGTGTGCCCGACGCGGCGCCGTACGCCTCGACGTTGAGCTGCCCGTCGGTGACGAGGAACGGTCCGCGGAGGGTCTCGTTGACGCTGCCGCGGCCGGCGTTGCCGGAGCCCGCCTCCTTGCCCTCGATCCGGAAGCTGGTGCGGCTGCTGCCGATCCAGTCTCCGGAGTACGTCTTCACCGAGTACGTGCCGTTGGGCACATCCAGGCTGAACGTGCCGCCGTCGCCCGGCAGCAGGAAGTCGCGCACGAGGTCGTTGGCCGCTCCCCCGGCATCCCCGCGGTCACGACCGCCCCATCCGGCGCGGTCGACGCCGTAGCCGCGCTCGGCCGAGTACACCATCTGGTCGGTGACCTCGGTATAGCCGGGCATCAGCGGGTTGCCGGTCAGCTGGAGGTCGAACTTGTACAGCGCCTGCTTCGTGGTGAAGGTGACCACGTTGCTGGGCTCGGAGTCGCCCCGGCCGTTGACGGCCACCACCTGATACCGGTAACCGGTGCCCTCGGCCAGTCCCTGCACGATGGAGCTCGTCTGGGTGACCATGCCCACGAGCGCCCAGGCGGGGTCGGGGTCGGCGACGGCCTGACGGTAGATCTTGTAGATGTCCGCCGTGGGCGCGGCTTCCCACCGCAGGGTGGCGCCGCCGTTGCTGATCGCGCCGGCGACGAGGTTCTCGGGTGCCGGGGGCACCTCGGCGGGCGGTTCGATGTCGACGACGTCCTCGGCGAGCGGGTCGGCCAGGTCGGCGACGTCCTGCGCGATGAGGCGGGCCATCTGGATGGCGCCGTACTCCTGGAAGTGCGTGTCGTCGACGGTGCCCGCGGGACGGTTCGGGAACACGCCCGGATCCACGTGCAGGAAGACCGCCTTGGCCGCCTCGGGACCGATCTCGTTCAGGTACGCACGGGACGAGGCCGACAGGTCGACCAGGAGGACGTCCTCCTCGACGGCGAGCTCGGTCATCTTCGCCACGTACTCCGGGAAGCTGACGTTGAACTGGCCCGTCTCGGGGTCGAAGCTGCGACGTGAGACCGGGGTGACCAACACAGGGGTGCCGCCGCGCTGGCGGGTGCCCTCGACGTAGACCCGCAGGTACTCCTTGTAGTCCTCCGGGCTGGCGTAGCGATCGTCGACCCCCTGAGTGGCGTCGTTGTGGCCGAACTGGATGAACTGGTAGTCGCCCGGGCGGATCGCGCGCAGGATCTCGTCGAGCCGGCCCTGCGTGATGAAGTTCTTCGACGACCGCCCGCCGATCGCGTGGTTGGCGAAGGCGATGTCGTCGGCGAAGAACCGGTCGATCATCTGACCCCAGCCCGCCTGCGGGGCGTACGCGATCGGGTCGTAGGTCTGCACCGTCGAATCGCCCGAGATGTACACCGTCGGGATCGCTCCGGCCAGCCGCTGCGGCATCCGGGTGATCGTCAGCGCGTTGAGGGATGCCGCGTCTCCGCCGAACTGCAGCGTGAGACGGCCGTCCACCAGCGCGATCGGGAACGACATCTCGAGGTACGAGCCCGCAGCCTGCGGGTTGGCCTGCACCTTGGCGATCGACTCGGCCGTGACCGTGGTCGTGGTGGGGCTGATCTCGTCACCCGCGACGAGCTGGACCGAGTAGTCGCCCGCTCCCAGGTCGACCTCGAAGGTGGATCCCGCCACGGCGACGAAGTCGCTGCGGAGCGCGTCGTCGGTGCCGCGGTCGACGTCGGCGCCCTCGGCGGGCGCGGTCGTGAACCCGTAGCCCCATTCCTCGAGGTAGCCGGTCGCGGCGGTCACCGGCAGCGCGCCGTCGGTGACCGCGCCCGGACCGAAGTCGAACGTGACCGTATCGCCCTCGGGCAGCGGGTCGGGTGCGACGTAGACGGCCGAGTCGACGGTCGCCGCAGCCGAACCGGCGGCGTTGCTCGCCGTCACCCGGTAGGTCCACGCCTGGTCGGTGTCGACACCGCTGTCGGTGTAGCCGGGCACGTCGAGCGTCGCCAGGGGGACGAAGTCCTCGGTGCCGACGGCGGCGCGCGCGACGGCGTACGACTCGGCGTTCGCGACCGCCGACCACGTCAGCGACACGGAGTCGGTCGTGACGGCGGCCACGGCGAGGTCGGAGGGAGCCTCGGGACGCGCGAGTTCGGGGATCTCGCCGCTCAGCACGCTCGCGCTCTGAGCCGACGCGCGGTCGTATGCCGAGACGGCGACGACGGCGTAGGCGTACGAGCCGCCGACCGTCACGGTGGTGTCGGTGAACGCGGCGTCCGCGACGTCCGCGGCGATCGGGGCGAACTCGCCCACCGAATCGCCGGCGACGTCGGCGCGGAGCACGGTGTAGGTCGCGGCATCCGCCACCTGGTCCCACGTCAGCGCGACGCCGTTCCAGGCGACGCTCGTGATGGTGGTTCCGGTGGGCGCGTCGGGAACGACGGGCTCGACCTCGATGCCGTTGATGTAGGTGCCCAGACCCGTTCCGGTCAGGGTGATGTCGAGACGCCCGTCGGTCACCTCGGCGCGGAAGGTGCGCTCGGCGTTGCCGCCTCCGGGGCTGGTGAAGCGCGTGCCGTCGCCGTCCTCGAGGGCGACCGTGGCGTTGGTGGTCGACGTGCCGGGCAGGGCATCGCCGATCGAGACGGTGACGTCGTAGACGTCTGCGGGGACGTCGACGGCGAACTTCCATGCCGTCGAGGCGAGGAAGTCGCCGAGCATGGGATCGGGGTTGCTGCCGGTGCGGTCGCGCGAGAACAGCGCGCTGCCGGTCACCTCCACGATGCCGTATCCCGCCTCCTCGGTGTAGAGCGTGGTCGCGTCGACCTCGTTCCAGCCGTCGGCGACCGGGCTCGTTCCCGTGCCGAAGTCGAACAGGTACGCCCCGTTCTCGTCGGGCTCGAGAGCGGCGGCCGCACCGGCGGGCACGGCGGCCAGCAGTGCGCCGACGACAGCGGCGGCGGTGGCGGCGGCGGTGATCCGCCGGCCCTGGACGGTCGTGCGGCGGGGCGGCGCGAACGCCACGTGCTCGTGTCTGACGGCTTGCGGCCGCTCGGACGGATAGGGCACGGTTCCTCCTTGTGTCTGCATCGGCAAAGGAGCGACGACGTCGCTGCGGTGCGGCGTCTCTCGCGGTGAACCGGGCGCGTACGGACTCGAGCCCTGAGGTGTCGTTCCCGCCGGCGGCCCGGTGGGAGCAACTCGCCGGAAAACGCATTCCCAGCGAACGCTCAGAAGTCTCGCATGGACGGGTCGGGATTGGCAAGGGCTTTCCCGAAACGTTTTCCCCGCGGCGGCCGCCGGGTTGCGCAGGCGTGGACGCGTGGCCTAACCTCAGCCGCGAAACGTTTCTGTGTCCACGCCGGCGTGATTACGGACCTCGCCGGCAGGGGACGACCCGCGTCCGCGCGGGCGGCGGCCCGGGCCGCCGGCACCGGCCGTTCCGCGGTGCGCCGCGGGCGGCCACCGTACGATGAAGGCACCCGCAGCGGGTGAAGCGACGAAGCGAGGGCGAGGCGATGAAGCGAGTCGGCATCCGTGACGTCGCCGAGCACGCGGGGGTCTCGATCAGCACCGTCTCGAACGCGCTCAACCGCCCCGGCACCGTCAGCGAGCAGCTCGTGACCCGCGTGCGGTCGGCTGCGGACCAGCTCGGCTACGTCCCGCTCCAGGCGGCGCAGCAGCTGCGGGCCGGGCGCAGCGGCCTCCTCGGCATGACCGTCATCAACATCGCAAACCCGTTCTTCGCCGAGATGGTCGCCGGCGCCGAAGACGCCGCCTCGGCTGCCGGCATGCGGGTGCTCGTCGGCAACAGCAGCGACGACGCCGGCAAGGAGCGGGACCACCTCGAGCTGTTCGAGCGCGTGCAGGTCGAAGGCGCGCTGGTCAGCCCGTTCGGGCAGACCCGGCCGTGGCTGGACAGACTCCGCCGCCGCGGCATCCCCGTCGTCCTCGTCGACGCCGTCGACGACACCGGGCAATCGCCGTCGGTGTCGTTCGACGATGTCGCCGGCGGCCGGCTCGCCGCCGAGCATCTGCTGTCGACCGGACGTCGGCGCCTCGCGTTCGTCGGCGCCCGGGAAGAGGTGCGGCAGGTGCGGGAGCGGCTCGCCGGCGCCCGCGCGGCGGTCGCCGCCCATCCCGGCGCGACGATCGAGCCGATCTGGACCCGCCGGACCACGTCGGAGCTCGGCCGCGCCTTCGGCGAGCAGATCGCCGACCGCTCCCCCGGCGACCGACCCGACGGCATCGTGACCTCCAACGACCATCTCGCGATCGGCCTGCTGCACGGTCTGGTCACGCGCGGCGTGCGCGTGCCCGAGGACATCGCGGTCGTGGGATACGACGACATCGAGTTCGCAGCGATCGCCGCCGTCCCGCTCACCTCGGTCCGTCAGCCCGCGCGAGAGATGGGCCGCACCGCGGCGGAGATGCTCCTGGCCCGCGTGAACGGCGACGACCACCAACAGCTCGGAAGCGTCGTCTACCAGCCCGAGCTCATCGTGCGCGCCTCGACCGGCGGGCACGCCTGATCAGCTGACCAGCTGCGAGCCCTTCGCCGGGCGGTCGCCGTCGCGGCGTTCGATGGCCCGCAGCGAGCGGGCGACGAACGCGGCGATGCGTCGCGCGCCCCGCTCATGGAAGTGGGTGTCGTCGGCGACGCCGTCGGGCCAGGCCGGGTGCTCACCGGGCGCGAAGTGCGTGAGCAGATCCCGGGATGCCGCGGGTCCGAGATCCTCGTACAGCCACGTCGTGAATACGGTGAGATCGATGAGGGGCACGTCGAGCTCGTGCGCGAGGTCCCGCACCGCGTTGGGGTAGTCGCCATGAGTGGGCACGACCCGCTCCGGGTCGCCGTCGTGATCGAACCATCGCCGCTCGCACGACGTGCACAGCACCGGCAGGGCGCCGCGCTCGCGGACGTCCGCGACGAACCCGGCGAGCCGCTCGCGGTACCCGCCGCGCGCGTCGAGCGCAGGATCCTTCTGGTCGTTGTGGCCGAACTGGATGACGACGGTGTCTCCGGCGACGACCTCGGACAGCAGTGACGGCCACGACCCCGCCTCGACGAACGACGCCGTCGTCGCCCCGCCGAAGGCGAGGTTGCGCACCGGCGCGTCCACGTGATCCGCGAGGTACGAGCCCCAGCCGGTGAGCGGCAGCTCCGCCGGCTGGGGCGGTGCCACCGTCGAGTCGCCCGCCAGGTGATAGGTCATCGTGGTCTTCCCGTTCCTTCTCGGGGGATGGCGCGGGGTGCGGCATCCCGTCGTAGCATGTCAGCCATGCAGAAAGCGTTTACCGGCACGATACGCGTGATCGAGGGCCCGCGTCCCGCACGCTCCGTGCTGCGCCTTCTCGCACGACGTCCCGGCCGCATGACGGTGGCGATCCTGGCGTTCGCGATGAAGGAGGTGCCGCTGTGGTTCCTGCCGGTCGTGACCGCCGAGATCATCGACATCGTCGCCACCGGCGGGTCGGTGACGACCGTGCTCATCTGGTTCGGGATCGCGGCGATCCTGCTGCTGCAGAACTACCCGAACCACATCGTCTACACGCGCAACTTCATGACGGTGGTGCGCGACACCGGCGCCGATCTGCGCAACGCCCTCGCGGCGCGCCTGCAGAGCCTGTCGATCGGGTACCACACGCGGGTGAGCGCCTCGATCGTGCAGACCAAGGTCGTCCGCGACGTCGAGAACATCGAGCTCATGCTGCAGCAGGTGACCCACCCGCTGCTGTCGTCGATCATGGTGCTCATCGGCGCGATCGCGATGACGGCGATCGCCGTGCCGCAGTTCCTTCCGGTGTACGCCCTCGCCGTGCCGATCGCGCTCGTGCTGCGCTGGGCGCTCAGCCGCCGGTCGCGGGCGCGCAACGAGACCTTCCGGCGCGAGGTCGAGGGGTTCGCCGCGCGAGTGGGCGAGATGGCCTCGCTGATCCCGGTCACCCGCGCCCACGGGCTCGAGAGCACCGCGGTCTCGCGTGTGGCCACCGGCGCCGACGGGGTGCGCCGCGCGGGTCTTCACCTCGACATGCTGAACGGGCACGTGGCCTCGATCTCGTGGGTCACGATGCAGCTGCTCGGCGTCACGTGCCTCATGCTCGCCGCCGTGTTCTCGCTCACCGGCATCCTTCCGATCACCCCCGGCGAGGTCGTGCTGCTGTCGACGTACTTCGCGCTGCTGACGCAGGGGCTGACGTCGCTGCTCATGCTGATCCCGGTCGGCGCCCGCGGTCTGGAATCCATGCGCTCGATCTCTGAGGTGCTGCAGGAGCCCGACCTCGAGCAGAACGCCGGCAAGCGCGAGGTGGCCGCCGTGGGCGGTCATCTGCAGCTCGAGGCGGTCACGCACCGCTACGACGGCGCCGACCGCGACGCCGTCCGCGACGTCACCCTCGACATCCCGCCCGGCCGCACCGTCGCCTTCGTGGGGTCGTCCGGCTCGGGAAAGTCGACGATGCTCAATCTCGTGCTGGGGTTCGTGCGACCGACATCCGGCCGCATCCTGCTCGACGGCGACGACATGCAGGAACTCGACCTGCGCACCGTCCGTCGCTCCGTCTCGGTCGTGCCGCAGGAATCGGTGCTGTTCGAGGGGACGATCCGCGAGAACATCGCCTACGGCCTCGACGACCCCTCGGACGAGCGGCTGCGCGCCGCGCTCCAGGACGCCAACGCCCTGGAGTTCGTCGACAGCCTGCCCGACGGGTGGAACACCGTCGTGGGCGAGCGCGGAGCGCGACTGTCGGGCGGCCAGCGTCAGCGGCTGGCGATCGCCCGCGCTCTCGTGCGGGATCCCCGCATCCTGCTGCTGGACGAGGCGACGTCCGCCCTCGACCCGGAGTCCGAAGAGCTCGTGAAGGACGCCCTGACGCGGCTCATGCGCGGGCGCACGACGCTGGTGGTCGCCCACCGCCTGTCCACGATCCGCCAGGCCGACACGATCGTGGTGCTCGAGCACGGCTCGATCGTCGAGCAGGGCGGCCATGAGGAGCTTCTCGCCCGGCGCGGCCGCTACGCGCAGCTGCACGCGACGCAGGCGGGGCTGCCCCGGTAGACGCGGGCGCTACACGCAGCACGGCACGAGCCCGCAGGCGGGATAGCGCTTTCCAGCCTGAGCCCGTAGGCTGGATGCCGGCACCCTCCGGCCGCCTCGAAGGAGACACGACCGCATGATCCAGACCCTCCGCTGCGCCCTCGTCGGCACCGGGGCGGTGGCCAATCTGCATGCCCAGGCCGTCGCGGCCCATCCCCGCGCCGAACTCGTCGCCGTGACCGACATCTCGCCGGACGCCGCCCGCGACTTCGCCGCGCGCCACGGGATCGCCGCCGTGCACGACGACCTCGCGTCGCTGCTGGCCGCCGAGCGTCCCGACGTCGTGCTGATCTGCACACCCCCGGGGGTCCACCGCGAGCAGACGGTGGCCGCCTTCGCCGCCGGCGCCCACGTCGTCGTTGAGAAACCCCCCGCACCGAGCCTGGACGAGCTCGACAAGATGCGCGCGGCCGCCGACGCCGCGGGGAAGCAGCTCGCCGTGGTGTTCCAGCAGCGCACCGGCACCGCCGCGGCGCACGTCAAGCGCCTCCTCGACTCGGGCGCGCTCGGCCGCCCGCTCCTGGCCCAGTGCCAGACCCTATGGTTCCGCGACGCCGGCTACTTCGCCGTGCCGTGGCGCGGGAAGTGGGAGACCGAGGGCGGCGGGACGACGCTCGGTCACGGCATCCACCAGCTCGACCTGCTCGCATTCCTGCTCGGAGACTGGGCGCGCGTCGAGGCGCGCCTGTGGCGCCTCGACCGCGAGACCGAGACCGAGGACGCCTCGACCGCGACGGTCCTGTTCGAGCGGGGCGTGGTCGCCCAGGTGGTCGCCAGCGCGGTCTCGCCGCGTGAGACGAGCTCGCTCCGCATCGACACGCAGCGGGCGACGGTGACCGTCGACCATCTGTACGGCCACGGCCACGAGAACTGGTCGCTCACCCCCGCGCCGGGGTTCGAGACCGACGCCGCGGCGTGGGCCTTCCCCGAGGCCGAGGAGCGCAGCGATCACGGCCCGCTCCTGCGCGACGTGTTCGACGCGATCCTGGACGAGCAGCCGCTGCCGCCCACGGCCGACGCCCCCGCCCGTTCGCTCGAACTCGTCGCGGCGATCTACGCCTCGGCGGACGCCGATGGACGCCCCGTCACCCCCGCCGACCTCGCGACCCACCCCACGCACCGGCGCGGCTTCGCCAGCCCGGTCACCGACCTTCGTCCCTGACGTGATCGATCCGAGCCCCATCGCTCCTGCCGGCCCCGCTCCGGGCGAGATCTACCGCGACCCGATCTACGACGGCGCCACCGACCCGACGGTCGTCCACGACCCGGCGACCGGGTGGTGGATGTTCTACACCCAGCGCCGGGCCGATCATCCCGATCCCGGCCCCGGTGTGGCGTGGGTTCACGGCAGCCGTGTCGGAGTGGCCCAGAGTCCAGACGGCCTGCGCTGGGACTATGCGGGCACCCTCGAGCCCGACGCCGCCGGTCTGCGTCTCGACCCCGACGGCCCGCCGGTCACCGTCGCCGAGACCCACTGGGCGCCGGAGGTCGTGCACGACGGCAGCCGCTGGCGGATGTACCTGACCGAGATCGACGGCATCCCCTGGCAGTGGGCCGGGCATCCGCGCCGCATCGTCGAGTACTCCTCCGGCGACCTCATGTCCTGGACGCGGGGGGCGCCACTGACGCTCGACAGCGACCGCGTCATCGACGCCGCCGTCACCCGCTGCCCCGACGGGCTGGCGGCTCTGGTACAAGGACGAGGCCGCCGGTTCGGTGATGAAGGTCGCGGCATCCGATGATCTGGGCTCGTGGCGCGGCGAAGGCACCGCGATAGCGGGCAGACCCCACGAGGGCCCGCACGTGTTCTCGCTCGGCGGGGTGTGGTGGATGCTCACCGACGAGTGGCGCGGCATGGCCGTGTACCGCTCGACGGACACCGTCTCGTGGGAGCGTCAGGGCGGGCCCGATGCGGTGATCCTCGGTGAGAGCGGCCCCGCCGCCGAGGGGGTGCAGGTCGGACGCCACGGCATGGCGGTCGTGCGGGCCGACGCCGCACTGCTGTACTACTTCACCCACCCCTGGTGGGACGGCAGCGAGATCGAGGACGCCGATGCCGGCCTCGCCCGCCGCAGCGCCGTGCACGTGGCGAGGCTGCGCATCGTCGACGGCACGCTCGTCTGCGACCGCTGACCCCGCTCGGGCTACTCCTCGGGGAGGTGCGCGCCGATCAGGGCCAGGTTCTGGATCGCGGCGAGCCCGTACTGCGCGGCGTCGTTCGTCGACACACTCGGGGCCTCGTCGACGGGACGCAGCACCTCGGGGCCCTCGATCCGACGGATGACGAGGTCGCGCCGGTGCACCAGCCACTCGCCGATCCCCTCGAACGCCTCCCACGCGCGGGCGGCGAGCGCGTCGTCGCCCGTCGCGGCGGCGGCGTAGGCGGTCAGGCGGCTGTGCGCCTGCTCGAGATGGATGCCGGTGAGCGCAGCCCCGACGACGGCGGCCTGTTGCTCGGGGGTCGACAGATAGAGCCGGCAGTAGTGGACCCACGCGTCCCGGAACCCCGGGACGTCGACGAGCGAGATCAGCTCGCTGCACACCTCGACGAGCCCGAACACGGCGCTCAGGTGCGAGACGGAGATCTGGTCGCGCGCGGTGTCGAAGCGGCCGGCGTCGATGTCGTAGAGGGCCTCGCCGGTGAGGAAGCCGTGCGGGAGGGCCGCGATGTCGGCCATCGTCCCCAGCAGCCGGTCCCGGGACCGCTCGTTGCCGGTGCGCTCCCAGTCCGCGAGCCACGTCGCGGCCAGCGCGCCCCAGTCCGTTCCGAGCCCCACGGCCAGCGCGCCCCGGTCGGGGCGGTAGGTCGCGGCATCCGGCCGGACCTTGCGCGTGGGATCGGTGTCGAGGAACCGCTCGTCGCTGTCGCGGAGCTCGGTGAGGAGGTCGCCGATGCGCTCGTCTGCGGTGAGGTAGTGCAGGAACCGGCGGTAGATCGGGCTCGAGATCCGCAGCTGCTTCGCACTGCATCCCCAGTGCTGCACGTTGTGCCGTGACCCCAGCCCCTTCCACCGCCCGAGGTGGTAGACGTCGACCTCGCCGGTGTGGCGGGTCATCGCCTCGGCGAGACGGAAGACGTCCGCGCGACCGGTGCGCAGATAGGAGTACCACAGCCACAGGTCCGGCGAGAGCTCGCTGTTGTCCCAGGCGTAGCCGCCCACGTCGTAGCGCCATACGTGCCGGTCGGGATCGTAGGCGTGCATGACGTCGCCGTAGTTCCAGAATCCATACCACCGCCGCTGGTCGACCTGACCGAGATAGAAGCCCAGCAGCACGTCGATGCTGTCCTCGATCTCGGCGCGCACGGGAGTCGAGCGGTCGGCGGGTGCCCAGTCGCCGAACACACCCACGGCGTGCAGGTGCTCGGGGGTCGGCTGCAGCAGCGGGGGTCGCTGCAGCTGGGCGACCTCGTCGGCCGCCCGCTCGATCGACGGCGTCGCGTCGTACGCGAACAGGGTGAGCTCGTGCGTGCGGGCGATCCCGTGGGCGTCGCCGAACCCGGGCTCGTAGTCCTCGTACGTGATCTCGAGACCTTCGAGCTGGGTCGCGAAATCGTCCTGTCCGAGACCGTCGTGGTAGAACCGCACGTCCATCGGCTGGGCCTCGGGCGCGTACAGCCACGCGGTCACCTCGGCCGAGGTCCCCGCCATCCCCCTGACATCGAGCTGGCCGGGGTGCGACTGCCAGAACGATCGGATGCCGATGCCCAGGCCTCCCTCGGGGTCGGTGATCGCCGCATATCCTTCGGCTCGGGTGCCGGCGGCGGCGTCGATCCACGCGTGGCCGGGCGCGGTGCGCTTGCGGATGCCGAAGCCGTCGGCGCTGAGCTGGGTGAGCGTGACGTCGCCCCACGCGGGGATGAGGTCGAGCCGGCCGGACACCTCGGGGTTCCACCGGTCGAGCGGCGGGGTCCGCTCGCCGCGGATCTGCGCCGCCCGCACCTCGGGCCCCGGGTCGCGGCGGAGCCCCGTCAGGCCGCGCACCGCCTCGGCGAAGAACCCGCCGTCGGCGCCGGCGAGGCGCACGTGCCGGTCGTGCAGCGGGGCGCGCAGCGGGACGTCGGCCCGCAGGCCGTAGCCCGCGAGGAAGTCCGTGTCGGCATCGCCGTCCCAGACCATCGTGTGGACGAGCCGCACCGCGTGGGAACCGGCCATCGCGACCGCACGCACGGTGAAGGGCAGCCACTGCCGGTCGCCGGCCTCGGCACGGTGCACGCCGTCGATGCGGACGACCGCACGCACCGGTCCGCGCTGCTCCACCTCGACTGCGGTGACACGCGAGCGGAACGCGGCGCGCGTCAGTGTGCCGTCGCCCTCGGGCATCCCGTCCTGCAGCAGGCTCACCAAACGCACGTTCTCGGCGACGACACGCGCGCCGCGCGACAGCCGGCGGAGCAGCACGTCGACGTCGCGTCCGGCGCCGGGCAGCTCGAACTCCAGCCGCGCGGCACCGGTGTCGACGACCACCCCGTCGTCCGTCTCGTCGACGCGGACGCCCGGCTCGGGGACGGGAGCGTGGGATGCGGCATCCGCGACGATCTCGTAGTCACCGGGCGACGCGGTGGCGCCCAGGGCGGCTCCCGCCCATTTCAGCGTCCCGTCCGGCCAGGTGGCCAGCGGCCAGAACTGTCCCGCGGCCGCCGCGCCTCCGACCGGGCGCAGCCGCAGATCGGCGGCCGAGGTCACGGCGCCGCGCGGCAGGGGCACGCCCCACGTGGCACCGGCCGGCAGGTCGGCGGGCGGTGCGTCGTCGAGCCACCGGAGCGGAACGGTGACGGCGGGATCGGTCATAGCGAATGCACCTCGAGATTGCGGTAGGCGGCGGTCAGCGGAGACATCTGGCGGAACCCGAGGCGGCCGCCGCGGACGTGCGGGCCGGTCGACTCGTCGTCGGTCCAGGCGAACAGGGGCAGCCCGTCGATCGAGAAGGCGACGCGGGCGCCGTCCTTCACGACGTCGACGCGGTAGAACGCCTCGCGGGCATCGACGACCGGAGGCAGCGGGTCGGCGCCCTGGGCCACCAGGTGGAAGCCGGGCGACTTGCGCAGGTTGCAGGTGTGGAAGGCGCGTTCATCCTCCCAGCGACGGCGGAAGTACGACACGTGGAGCGTGCGGATGTCGCCCGAGTGGTACTGCGGGTACGCGCCCGTCCGCGGAGCCAGCCCGGGGTCGAAGATCCCCCCGCCGGAGGCCGCGGACGCCGCGAAGAAGAGCATCGCCAGGCCGGGCTCCTGCCGAGGTGAGAACTCCCACGAGATGCGGATGCCGTCGCCGAACTCCTCGGGACACCACAGCGTCCAATGGTCGTCGAACCCGCCCGCGCTCGAGAGCAGCAGCGCGTCCCCGGCGGCGCGGGCGGCCACCGGGCCCTCGGCGATCCAGTCGGAGATGTCGGCCGGGTCGCGCAGCAGGTTGCGGTACAGCAGGCTCGTCATCCCTTCACCGAGCCGATCAGCATCCCCTTCGCGAAGTGCTTCTGCAGGAAGGGGTAGAACAGCACGATCGGCAGGGTCGCGACGATGATCACGGCGAACTTGATGCCCTGCGCGGGCGGCAGCTGGGTCGGGTCCTGCTCGACCACCGACAGGTCGGTCGCGACCGTCACCTGGCGCAGGAACATCTGCAGCGTCCACATCGAGCTGTCGTTGAGATACAGCAGCGGCGACATGAAGTCGTTCCAGATGCCGACGGCGTAGAAGAGGGCGAACGTCGCCAGCACGGGCTTGGACAGCGGCAGGATGATGCTCCACAGCGTCTGCAGCTCGTTGGCGCCGTCGATCTTCGCGGACTCCTCCAGCTCGCCGGGCAGCTGCTGGAAGAAGTTCTTGATGATGATCAGGCTGAACGGGTTGATCGCCATCGGGAGGATGAGCGCCCAGTAGTTGTTCAGCAGGCCCAGGTCCTTCACGACCAGGAACGTCGGGATCATGCCACCGGAGAACACCATGGTGAACACGATGAGCGAGAGGATGATCCGTCCTCCCGGCAGGTTCGCCTTGCTCAGCGGGTAGGCCATCGTGGCCGTCAGCATGAGCTGCACCAGGGTCCCGACCGCCGTGACGGCGATCGTGGTGATCATGGCGCGGACGAACGCGGGGCTGGTGAAGATCGACTCGTACGCGCGCAGCGAGAACGTCTCGGGCCACAGGAAGAACGATCGCGTCGCCAGCTCCGCCTCGGTGGCGAACGAGCCCGCGAGGACGTAGACGAAGGGCACCAGCGCGACGACGGCGACCGCGATCATGAGCGCGACGTTGAAGACGTCGAAGACGCGTCCCGCCGGGGTGTTGAAGCGGTACTTCTCGCGAGCCATCAGAAGATTCCCGTCTGGTTGAACCGCCGCGCCAGCCAGTTGGCGCCGAAGATGAGCACGACGCCCACGACGGCCTTGAAGAGGCCGACGGCGGTGCTGTAGCTGTAGGAGCCCTGGGTGATGCCCATGAAGTAGACGTACGTGTCGAACACGTCGGCCACCGAGCGGTTGAGCGAGTTGGTCATGAGGTAGATCTGCTCGAAGCCGGTGTTGAGCACCTGCCCCATCTGCAGCACGAGCATGACGACGACGGTCGGCATGATCGAGGGAAGGGTGATGTGCCACACGCGCTGGAACCGGCCCGCCCCGTCGATGATGGCCGCCTCGTACTGGGCCTGGTCGACGCCGGCCAGGGCTGCGAGGAAGATGATCGTTCCCCAGCCGGTGTTCTTCCAGATGTCCTGCAGCACGATGATGGGCCGGAACCACGCGGGGTCGGCGAGGAAGTTCACGTCTGTGCCCAGCATCCCGTTGATCAGCTGGAACAGGGGCCCGACGTCGAGGGCGAACAGCAGGTAGGTGAGCGAGGCCACCACCGTCCACGACAGGAAGTGCGGGATGTAGATGAGCGTCTGGACGGTGCGCTTGAGCACCATGAGGCGCATCTCGTTCAGCAGCAGAGCCACGATGATCGTCAGCGGGAACGCGATGAGCAGGCTCAGCAGCGCGAGGATCAGCGTATTGGCCAGCAGCCGCGGGAAGTCGGGGCTGGCGAAGAAGTCCTCGAAGTGGCGGAAGCCCACCCACGGGCTCTCGGCGATGCCGAGGAAGGGGACGTAGTCCTTGAACGCGATCACTGCGCCGAACATCGGCCAGTAGCGGAACAGGACGAAGTAGATGATCCCCGGGATCAGCAGCAGGTACAGCCACTTGAACTGCGTGAAGTGCACGCGCACACCGCGTCGGCGGCGCGTCCGCTTCTCGACGGTGATCGTCTCGGTCGCCGTCACGGCGTTGTCGAGCGTGGTGGTCATGGGATGCCTCTCGATGAGACCGGGGCGACGATGACGTCACCGTCGCCCCGGTCGTCGATCAGGAGTCGGCGCCGGCCAGCTCGTTGATCTCGGTGATCACCTGGTCGCCGCCGCTGGAGCGCCACAGCTCCACGGCGTCCTGAAGCCCGGCGAGGTCGAGCTGTCCCGCGATGTACTGGATGCGGGCATCCGAGACGATCGTGTCGAGCTGCGCGCCCTTCGACACGTACGTGGGAGACACGTACGGGGCCGACGGGTCGAACTCGGCCGACTCCAGGTCGGACGCCTCGATCGCCTTGCGCTTGTCGTACATCTCCTGCTCGTACTCGGACGGCTGCTTGGGCAGGTAGCCCTGGAACCCGGTGACGTTCATCCCGAGCTGGGCGAAGCTCATGACCGTGTCCTTGAGGGTCTGCGGCGCGTCGTCGACGGCGACCGCGAGGTCGCCCTCGAGCGTGTAGGTCTCACCCTCGATGCCGTTGTTGAGCAGGGGCCCGACCTCTTCGGAGTTGAGGTCGTTGAGCACCTCGAGCACGGCCCGAAGCTCGGCCTCGGTGCGCACCTTGGCCTTGGGCACGGCGAGGAAGCCGCTGTAGCCGGTGGTGGGAAGCGCGTGGAGCTCACCGTCGGGGCCGATGAGGTTGCCGGTGACGTCGACGTAGTCCTGGAAGTTCTCGGGGTCGGACTCCTTGAACAGGCTCATCAGCACACCGGCGCGCGAGTGCACGTCGAGGATGATGCCGCCCTTGCCGTTGAGGAAGGGCTCGTTCCAGTTGGCCGAGTCGAACGTGGCGAAGTCGGCGTTCACGACGCCGTCCTCGACGAGCTGACGCTCGAACTGGACCGCCTCGAGCCACTCGTCGGTGGTGAAGTTCGGCACGAGCTCGCCGTCCCGCTCGGTCCAGCGGTTGCCGGCGCCGTACCAGGTCTCGATCGCGTCCCAGGGGCTGTTCGTCCCGATGGTGCCCGGCCACTTCGGCACGATGATGCCGTACGTGTCGTCCTGGCCGTTGCCGTCGGGGTCGTCCTCGGTGAAGGCGGTCGCGACCTCGCGCAGCTCTTCGGTCGTGGTCGGCATCTCGAGGCCGAGGTTCTGCAGCCAGTCCTTGCGGATGATGACCGCCTCGCGCATCACGTCGCGGGCGCGGAAGATCCCGTACACCTTGCCGTTGACGCTGGATGCCTGCTGCACCTCGGGGAAGGTGGTGTCGAGGTTCGGGTAGTCGCCGAGGTAGTCGGTGAGATCCCAGAACGCACCCGCTTCGGCGTTGCGCACGAAGCCCGGGTCCTTGCCCTGGATCACCATGACGTGGGGCAGGTCGTCGCCGGCCAGGGTGATGTTGACCTTGTCGCCGTAGGACGAGTTGGGCACCCACGTGATGTCGAGGTCGACCCCGATCTCCTCTTCGATGGCGACCTCGAGCTCGTTGCCTTCCTCGGGGGCGTTGGTCACGAGGTAGGGGGCCATGATCTCGACGCTGTCGAGTTCGGCGGCTTCCTCGCCGCCGCCCGCCGAACACCCCGCGAGGGCGAGGGCGGCGACGGTGGCCACGCCGATTCCGGTGATCTTCCTGCTGTGCTTCATGAGGAGCTCCTTCGTTCCGTGTGTCGTTCGATCAGGTGGTGGGTACGGGGGCGGCCGCCTCGGCGAGCCGTCGGTCGTTGGCGGCGAAGAACGCCACGCAGAGAGTCGTGCTCGCGGTGATCCAGGCACCGAGCGAGACGAACGGGATGAGGCCGGGCAGCAGCAGGCTCGCGGTGACGACCACGACGGCCGCGAGCACCAGCAGCGAGATGTGAGGGAGGTTGCCGAGGGTGAATCGACTGGCCGTCACGAGGTAGGCCGTCCGGGGCAGGTCGTAGTGGGCGAACATCGACACGGCGACGGTCGTGATCGCCGCGGCGAGACACGAGGCCCCGATCACCACCACGGCGATGGGCGTGCCGAGTGCGCCGGCCTGCGCCACGGAGAGGATGCCGAACCCCAGCATCCCGGTGATGGCGAAAGCGGGCCCCAGCGCGACATTGGCCGCGACGAACTCGCGGCGCCACGCACGCGCGAAGGTCCGCAGCGCCGGGAACGCCTCGCCGCGCAGGCGACGCCGGGTGAGCTCGGCCGCGGCGGCGGAGGCCGGTGCGACACCGAGGACGACGCCACCGAGAAGGGCGAACCCGTACCAGAGGGCGTTGACCGTGATGATCCACGTCACCCACTCGAAGGCGCCGTGAAGCCGAACGGCCCAGCCGGTGCCGGGCGCGCCCGCCGTCGTGCTCGTGCTCATTCGATCTCCGTCGATGGAACGTGTGGCACCGCCGTCGGTACCCAGGAATACGTTTTCCGGAGAACCGTAGCCCGAGTATTGAAACGAGTCAACCCGGGCCGTGCGGATCTCACCGGACCTTCACACGCCCCATCGGTGCCGTTATCGGATCGTGTCCGGGCAGGCCGAAGAAGTGGTTGCGAAACGTTTTTTCACCCGGTACGGTAGCGGGCAAGCGCTTTCCAGCACCCGGAGACTCATGCAGTCCCCTGTACACAGGACGCGCCTGCACCGCACCAACGGACAACGAACGTCGCGAGCGGAAGAATCGAACGCAGACGTTCAGGAGAGGACAAGGATGTTCAGCAAGAAGCGGACTTTCGCCGCCGTCGCACTCGCGACGGGCGCAGCCGTCGCTTTGGCCGGATGCGCCGGAGGCGGCGCTGAGCCGGCCGGCACGCTCGACCCCGAAGAGGAAGTCAGCCTGGATCTGGCGTTCTGGGGCAACGACGTGCGCGCCGAGCTCTACAACGAAGCCGTCGCGGCGTTCGAGGAGGAATACCCGAACATCTCGGTGAGCACCACCTTCCTGGGCTTCCCCGAGTTCTGGGAGAAGCGTCAGACCGAGGCGGCGGGCGGCAACCTGCCCGACGTCATGCAGTTCGACTACTCGTACCTGCGCCAGTACTCCGAGAACGGCCTGCTGCTCGAGCTCGACCCGTTCCTGGGCGGCATCATCGAGACCGACCCGCTGCCGCAGAACATCCTCGACATCGGCGTGGTCGCCGACGCCACCTATGGCATCGCGACCTCGACCAACGCATGGGGCCTGTTCACCAACCCCGTCCTGCTCGAAGAAGCAGGCGTCGAAGAGTTCGCCGGCGGGTCGTGGGAGGACTACACCGACTGGATGAGCGAGATCACCGACGCCGCGGGCGGCGAGTTCTGGGGCGGCGGCGACTACACCGGCCGCATCCAGAACTTCGAGCTCCAGCTGCGCTCCGAGGGCTCGTACCTCTTCAGCGAGGACGGCGAGCCCGGCTTCGACGAGGCGCGCCTCACCGAGTTCTGGGAGTCGGGCCAGCCCATCCGCGACGGCATCGGCATCCCGCAGCAGACCGCTGAGGAGCTCGCCCCGCTGGGCGCCTTCGACACGGCCAACACCGCCAGCGAGCTGACCTGGGACAACTTCGGCGCCGGCTACCTCGGCAACCTCGGCGAGGGCTACACCGAGCTCGGCCTGGTCGCCCCGCCCGTCACCGTCGAGGGCGCCCAGGACCTGTACCTGAAGCCGTCGATGCTGCACGCGATCGCCGCGAACACCGAGCACCCCGAGGCCGCCGCCACCCTGGTGAACTTCCTGGTGAACTCGCCCCAGTCCGGTGAGATCTTCGGCACGAACCGCGGCCTCCCGGCCTCGGAGACCGCGCTCGAGGCCGCCGAGCTCGACCCGCTCAGCCAGCAGGTGCGCGACTACGAGGCGTCGATCGCCGACCGTCTGGGCGACGCCCCGCCGGTGCCGATCGTCGGCTACGGCACGCTCGAGGAGAAGTTCCGTCAGCTCGGCGTCGAGCTGAACTTCGGGACGATCACGGTGGAAGAGGCTGTCTCGCAGTTCTTCACCGAGATGGACGTCGTCCTCAACTCGTAATCCCTTCCGGGGGCGCGGATGCTGCGGCTGCGCGCCCCCGGACCCCACGCCCCTCCGGGGTCGACCCGAGAACCTTCCGATCTGGAGAACAACGTGAGCACGACAGCCACGAGAGTGATCGTCACCGGCGAGAAGTCCTCGCGCGGAGGCCTGCTGCGCAAGTCCCGACCCGAGGCCGGCGGCGAGCGTCCGGGCCTCAAGCGGCGGGCGCGTCGGGAGACCCTCGCGGGGTACGGGTTCCTGGTGCCGTGGCTGGTGGGGTTCTTCGGGTTGACGATCATCCCGATGGTGTACTCGCTGTATCTGTCGTTCACCCGGTACAACATCTTCCAGCCGCCGCGGTGGGTGGGGTTGGACAACTATGTGCGGTTGTTCACGAACGACCCGAACTTCATCCAGTCCGCCCAGATCACCCTGGTGTACGTGCTGGTGGGTACCCCGATCACCCTGGCCGCTGCCCTCGGTGTGGCGATGCTGCTGAACTACCGCGACAAGGGTGCGGGGTTCTTCCGGTCGGCGTTCTACGCCCCGTCGCTGATCGGCGGGTCGGTGAGTGTGGCGATCGTGTGGCGGGCGATGTTCGCCGGCGACGGCCCCGTCGACACCTCGCTGTCCTTCTTCGGCATCGACTTGGGCGGGTGGATCGGCAACCCCGACCTGGTGCTGCCGGCGATGATCATCCTCGCGGTGTGGCAGTTCGGGGCGACCATGGTCATCTTCCTCGCCGGCCTGAAGCAGATCCCCAAGGAACTCTACGAAGCAGCCGAGATGGACGGCGCGAACGCGTTCCACCGGTTCCGTGCGGTGACCTTGCCGATGCTGTCCCCGGTGATCTTCTTCAACCTGCTGCTGGGCCTGATCGGCGCGTTCCAGGTCTTCGCGTCGGCATACATCATCAGCAACGGCTCGGGCGGCCCGGCCGGGATGACCAACTTCATCACCCTCTACCTCTACAAGCGCGGCTTCGCCGACGGTCAGATGGGCTACGCCGCCGCGATCGCGTGGGTGCTGCTGGTCGTGGTGGCCATCATCGCCTTCTTCCTCTTCCGCACCCAGCGCAACTGGGTGCACTACTCCGGAGACAACCGATGAGCACTTCCAACGCCGCGACGACCTCGGCCGCCGCATCGACCCCCGTGTTCGCCGCCCAGCAGACCACCCCGGTCCCGCCCACCAAGCGCAAGGTCAAGCGCAAGACCTGGCAGACCGCGATCTGGCTGGTCGCGCTGATGGCGATCACCGCGATCGTGCTCTACCCCCTGGTATGGCTGCTGTTCTCGACCTTCAAGCCCAACGCCGAGTTCGGGCAGAACCCCGGCATCCTCCCGGACAACCCCACCATCGACAACTACCTCAAAGTCGCCGAAGGCATCGCCGGGGTGCCGATGTGGAAGTTCTTCTGGAACAGCTTCGCCCTGGCCGCCCTCGCCGTCATCGGCACCGTGCTCTCCTCAGCCCTGGCCGCGTACGCCTTCGCCCGCATCCAGTTCAAGGGCCTGGCGATCTTCTTCGCCGCGATGATCGGCACCCTGCTGCTGCCCTTCCACGTCGTGATCATCCCCCAGTACATCCTGTTCAACAACCTCGGCCTCGTCGACACCTTCTGGCCCCTCGTCCTGCCGAAATTCCTCGCCACCGAAGCGTTCTTCGTGTTCCTCCTCGTCCAATTCATGCGGCAGATGCCCCGCGACATGGACGAAGCCGCCCGCATCGACGGCGCCGGACACATCCGCATCTTCTGGGCCATCATCCTGCCCCTGATCAAACCCGCCCTCATCACCTGCGCGATCTTCGCGTTCATCTGGTCCTGGAACGACTTCCTCGGCCCCCTCCTTTACCTCACCAGCCCCGAGAACTACCCCCTCCCCATCGCCCTCCGCCTCTACAACGACCAGACCTCCACCAGCGACTACGGCGCCACCGTCACCGCGTCCTTCGTCGCGCTCATCCCCGTCCTGCTCTTCTTCATCGTCTTCCAGCGCTTCCTGGTCGACGGTGTCGCCACCCAGGGCCTCAAGGGCTGACCCCGCCGAGAGCGAGGAACCACGATGGACCGCAAGGAGCACCGCGCCGCGAAGCGCGCCGACCGCGACGGGTCGGGACCGACACTGCAGGAGCGCCCTGCGGAGCGGTTCCCCGGCGCGACGGCGAAGTTCGCCCTCTTCGGCGAGGTGCTCCAGGTCGGTCTGCTGGTGACGCTGGTGTCACTGCCCCTGGTCACCCTGCCCGCGGCGCTGGTGGCCGGCATCCGTCACCTGCGCCGGTACGTGCACGCCGAGGGCTCGCCGCTCTCGGCGTTCTGGGCCGACCTCCGCCGTGCATTGCTCGGCGGCTCGCTGGTCGGTCTCGTGGCGGTCGTCCTCGCCGGCATCCTCGTCCTCGACATCGACCTCGCCCGATCCGGAGCCCTCCCCGGCGGCCCCGCGGTCGAGGTCGTCGGCTGGGTGGGGCTGACAGTCGTCGCCGTGGCGGTGCTCGCCGCGGCCGGCCGATGGGAGCCCGCCACCGGGTGGCGCGTCGCCGTACGGTCCGTCCCCCGCGCCGTCGCGGCAGATGTCCCCGGCGCGCTCTACCTCGCCGCCACAGCGGGCTTCGTCGTCGTGGTGACGTGGGTGCTGGTGCCCCTCGTGGTGCCGGCCCTGGGCTGCGCCGCCCTCGCGGTCGTGGCCATCCCGGAGCGTCCGCGTCGCGGCATCCGCTGACCGAGGCCCCTCCCCTTCGACCATCCGATCCTTCGCGACCCCTCAGGAGAAGACTCCGTGCTGTACGGCGCCGACTACAACCCCGACCAGTGGCCGGAGGAGGTGTGGGACGAGGACGTCCGCCTCATGCGCGAAGCCCGCGTCAACATCGTCAGCCTCGGCATCTTCGCGTGGTCGCGGATCCAGCCGCGCGAAGGCGTGTGGGACTTCGCCTGGCTCGACTCCGTGATCGACAAGCTGCACGCCGGCGGGATCGGCGTGAACCTCGCCACCGCGACGGCCTCGCCCCCGCCGTGGGTGAGCGCGAACTATCCCGAGACGCTGCCGGCCGACGAGAGCGGCGCGTCGTACTGGCCGGGAAGCCGCCAGCACTTCGCGCCGTCGTCGCCGACCTACCGACGCCTGGCGGGCGAGCTCGTGCGGCGTCTCGCCGAGCGGTACGTCGGCCACCCGGGCGTGGTGATGTGGCATGTCGGCAACGAGTACGGATGCCATCTGTGGATGGATTTCTCGGATGCCGCCCGCGACGCCTACCGGGACTGGCTGGCCCGCCGCTACGAGCGCATCGAGGTGCTCAACGACGCGTGGGGCACGAGCTTCTGGTCGCAGCGGTACGGATCGTTCGACGAGATCTTCCCGCCACGGCTCGCCCCCTACAGCCACAACCCGTCGTCGATGCTGGACTGGCGCCGCTTCACCAGCGACATGCTGCTGGAGTGCTACCTCATGGAGCGCGAGATCCTCCTCGCGGCCGGTGCGACCCAGCCCATCACCACCAACTTCATGGGGCCGTTCAAACCCGCCGACTACCGCCGGTGGGCGCCCTTCATGGACGTCATCGCCGACGACTGCTATCCCGATCCGACCAACCCGCACCGCGTGCGTGACGCCGCCTTCCAACGCGACCTCATCCGCTCGCTGAAGCCGGGCACCCCGTGGATCCTCATGGAGCAGGCGACGGATGCCGTGAACTGGCGTCCATCCAACCCCGGCAAGGCCGCCGGCATGCTGGCCGCCGAGACCGCGCAGTCGATCGGTCGCGGCGCCGACGGCATCATGTTCTTCCAGTGGCGGCAGTCCCGTGCGGGCAGCGAGAAGTTCCACTCGGCGATGCTCCCCCACGCCGGCACCCGGACGAAGACGTGGCAGGCGGTGACCGACCTCGGCGCCCAGCTGGCGGCGCTCGGCGAGTTGCCCGCACCCGGCCGCGACGCGCGGGCCGCCCTCGTCTTCGACTGGGAGAACTGGTGGGCCGTCGAAGAGCGGGACCACCCGGTGCAGCTGGACTATCTCGCGATGTCGCTGGAGTGGTACGGGGCACTGCACCGCCGCGGCATCATGGTCGACATCGTGGGCCCCGAAGAGGTGGACGACGGCTACGACCTCGTCCTCGCCCCCGCCCTGTATCTGCTGCCCGAGGCCGGCGCCGCCGCGCTCACCGCATTCGTCGAGGGCGGCGGAACGCTGCTCACCGGCCCCTTCACCGACATCGTCGACGAGCACGACCAGTTCCGGCCCGGAGGATTCGTCACCCAGCTGGGCGGCGCGCTCGGCATCCGCTTCGAGGACTTCGGCGCGCTCGGCGGCGCCTCGACCGGGGGCATGGGCGTCGGCGCGCAGTCCGCGGGCGTCACGTCCGGCACGGGCGAGACCATCGGCTTCACCGTGGACGGCATCGAGGTGCGGGGCACGCTCGTCGCCGAGGTCGTCGAGCCCGTGGGCGCCGAGGTTCTCGCCACGTTCGCCGAAGGCCGGTCGGCGGGGCACCCCGCCGTCACGCGCCATCGTCACGGCGCCGGCGAGGCCTGGTACGTCGCGACGATGCCCGATCCCGCCGGAGTGGATGCGCTCGTCGGGGCGGTGGTCGCAGCATCCGGAGTCGAGCCCGTCATCGCCGCGCTGCCCGCTCAGGTCGAGGTGGCTCGCCGGGGCGACCTGGTCACCGTCATCAACCACGGCGACCGCGCGGTCGACCTCGAGCTCGACGCCACCGACGTCGAATCCGGCGAGCGCGTGACGCGGCGGACCCTCGAGCCCCAGGGCGTGCTGTTCGCCCGTGTGGCGTCGCCGAGCGCGTCGGCGGGTGCGGACTCCGTCACCCGCCCGGGCGCTGCCGTTCCGGCTGACGCTCTCGCCGCGACGTGACGCGCGCCTCGGATCCGGGGGCGACCGCGGGTCGTTCCCTGATCGAGGCGATGGATGCCGCGGGCCGCAGCACGGCGCCGATGATGCGCTGGTGGTGGTTCGGGCCCGACGTCGTCGTGTCCGAGCTCGACCGGGAGTTGACCGCCATGGCGGATGCCGGGATCGGCGGCGTCGAGGTGGCGGCGGTGTACCCGCTCACGGCCACCTCGCCGCCCTTCCTGGGCGAGCAGCATCGCCGCGCGCTCCGTTTCGCCGCCGAGCGCGCGGGAGAACTGGGGCTGCGGTTCGATCTGACGCTCGGCAGCGGCTGGCCGTACGGCGGTCCGCACATCGACGCGACCGTCGCCGCCCGCCGGTTGGAGTGGGTCGAGCTGACGGTTCCGGCCGCGGGAGTCCGCACGGCGATCCCCGTCGAGCCGGGCGATGAGCCCGTCGCCGCCTTCGTCATGGACGAGGGCGGCACGCGCCAGCGCGTGCCGCTGGACGGCGGCGTGGTCGTGCTCGATCCGCACGGGTCCGCCCGGCGCGTCCGCGTCGCGGTCTCGAAGCTCACCGGCCAGCAGGTCAAGCGCGCCTCGGCCGGCGCCGAGGGTCCGGTGCTCGATCACTGCTCGCGCGACGCTCTCGAGCGGCACCTGCGGGCGGTGGGCGAACCTCTCGTCGAAGCCGCCGGTGCGGCCAGCATCCACTCGGTGTTCTGCGACAGCCTCGAGGCCTTCCACGCCGACTGGACGCCGGCCCTGCCGGAGGAGTTCCGCACCCGGCGGGGCTACGACCTGCTCGATGAGCTGTGGCTCCTCGACGAGGCGGGGCCGCGCGCCGAGCGGGTCCGCGCCGATCGCCTGCGGACCCTGACCGAACTGGTCGAGGAGAACTTCATCGCCCCGCTCGCGCAGTGGGCGGACGACCGCGGGCTCCGGCTGCGCATCCAGGCGTACGGCGAGCCTCCTGTCTCGGTGAGCAGCTACCGGCATGCGCACGAGTTCGAGGGCGAGAGCTGGGGATGGAACCGGGTCACGCCCGGCCGCTGGGCGTCGTCCGCGGCGAGCCTGCACCGTCGCCCCGTCGTCTCGGCCGAGACCTGGACGTGGGTGCACTCGCCGTCGTTCCGCGCCACGCCGTTGGACCTCGTCGCGGAGGCGCATGATCACCTGCTGTCGGGCGTCAACCAGTTCGTCGGTCACGGGTGGCCCTACTCGCCGCCGGACGCCGACGGCCTCGGGTGGTTCTTCTATGCCGCCGGATGCCTGGACGACCGCAACCCGTGGTGGCGCGCGATGCCCGAGCTCACCCGCTATCTGGCGAGGCTGTCGTGGCTGATGCGGCAGGGCCGCCCCTTCCGCCAGGTTGCGCTGTACCTCCCGACCGCCGATGCCGCCTTCGCCAGGACGCAGGACGCCGGCGGCATCGACCTGCTCCGCCGCTGCCGCGCGCACATCGGAGACGCGATCCCCGCGGCGATCCGCGCGGCCGGCGCCGACTTCGACCTGGTCGACGACACCGCGCTGAAGCGACTCGACCCATCGGCGTACCCCATCGTCGTCCTCCCGCATGTCGGCACTGTCGACGACGACACGGCGGCGTGGCTGCGCGCGGCGATCGCGGCGGGCGCGGATGTGGTTCGCGTGGGCGGCGGGGTCGAGCTGGGACGCGCGCTCGACCCGACCGGTCTCGGCTCCGAACTCGCGCGCCGGGCTCCGCTCGGCGAGCCGCCCGCCGGCGTCGGCGTCGCAGTGCGCGAGATGGGCGGCGTCCGCGTTCACCTCATCGTCAACACCACGCCCCAACGGCTCGACTGGACCCTCGGCGCGGGTCGCTCGCTGGAGGTGTGGCACGCGGCATCCGGAACGCTGCTGTCGCGGGCGGGAGCCGAGGGCACAACGCGGGTCGTGCTGGAGCCGTTCGACGCGGTGGTCGCGACGACGGTCAGCGGCGCATCCGGGTCGCCCGCCCCCGGGTCGCTCGAGCGCCGCGCGGCGGACGCCGGCGCCGACGCAGGCGGCCCCGCGGTGCCGACGACCACCGACCGGAAGCTCCTCGACGGCCACTGGACCGTCGCGGCCGGAACCGGGCCGGCGCGTGCGATCCGCCTGCCGCACCGCTGGGAGGAGGACGCCGCCCTGCGGAACCACTCCGGTACGGCGGTCTATCAGCGCACGATCGTGCTCGAGCACTCCGCGCGCGCGGTGATCGACTTCGGCGACGGGGTCGATCTGGGCGGCATCCCATGGGAGGCGTCGGGCCCGTCCTTCCGGGCGGCCTACGCCCCGCCGATCGGCGAGATCGCCGTCGTGGTGGTCGACGGGAACGAAGCGGGCGTCGCGTGGCGCCCGCCGTACCGCGTCGACCTCGGCGTCCTCGGCGCCGGCGCGCACACCCTGCGGATCGCCGTGTCGAACACCGCGGCGAGCGCCCTGGCCGCCGACCCGCACGTCGAGGGGCGCGCCCGCGAGGCCGCCCGGTCGTGGGGCGAGCGATTCGTGTTCCAGGACCTCGACATCGCCACCGCCGACACCTCATCCGGCATGCTCACCGTCCCCGTCCTCACGCTGCACCCGGCCTGACCGACGCACGGAGGCGGACGGTCACCCTCGTCCTCGAGATGCGGGCCTCTCACCCGCTCCGCACGACCAGCTCGGGCGCCACCGCCACAGCCGTCGTCGCCCGCGCTCCCTCCGTAAAAGGGGCGAGCGCCAGCCGCACGGCCTCGGCGCCGACCCGGCGGGCGGGCATCGCGACGGTCGTGACCCGGCCGAGCGACCGGGCCGCAACCGCATCGTCGAAGCCGATCACGGAGACTGCCCCGGTCACCCCCGGCGGTCGCTCCCGCAGCGCCCGGAGCACATCGAGCACGGCCGCGTCGGTCAGGCTGACGATCGCGGTCGGCGGGGAGCCGTCACGCAGCAGCCGCGCCGCCTGCTCGTGCGGGTCGGGCGCGGCGGCCGCCCCCGCCCACCCCTCGATGAGCTCGACCGGCGTCGCGGACCGCTGATCGGCCGCCACCGTGCACCCGGCCAGGCGGAGGCCGACGCGCACCGACTGCGCGAGGTCTGCGACGAGGCCGATGCGGACATGCCCGAGCGTGCGCAGGTGGTCGATCGCGAGGAAGCCGCCCGCAGCCTCGGCGGCACCCACCCGCGCGACCGCGTCGGCCGTGGGGCCACGGCCGACGCCCGCGTTCAGGGTGACGATGACCAGGCGGATGCCGCGCGCTCGCAGCACGGCCTGCGCGCGCGTGCCGGGATCCCCGAACACGATGACCGCCACCGGGGCGCGGCGGAGGCAGCCGCGCAGCCAGCGGACATCGCCGTCGGCGCCGGGCCCGCTGACGAGGATGGTCGTGCACGCGGCTGCGGACAGCGCCCGCTGGATCCCGTCGATCACCTCGACCGCCGAGGCGTCCCGGACCGCGCCACGGACGACCTCGACCACGTCGGCGCCGCGCGTCCGGGGCCCGCGAACGTATCCGCTCGTCTGCAGCGCGCGCTCCACACGCGCCCGCGTGCCCGGAGCGACGTCAGCGGCGCCGTTGAGGACCTTCGACGCCGTCGTGATCGACACCCCGACATCCTCCGCGATGCCGGCGAGCGTCACCCGGCGCGCCACACCTCACCGTCCGGCGCCGTCGACTCCGGTGGCACTGCGCAGCACCGCGGCGAGGGGTTCGCGAACGCGGCATCGCTCGAAGGCGAAGGCGTCCGGCAGCTCGCCGGCCCGTGCGGCATCGACCCCCTCGAAGGCCCGCGCGAAATCGCCGACCATCGCCTCGGCCAGCATGACGTGGCGGACGTGCCCGTGGATCCACCGCCGCGCGCCCCACGGGTAGGGCTGGAAGTCGGGGAACTCGGCTTCGAACAGCCGCTCGATCGGCTCCAGGATCGTGCGGACCCCGGCATCCGTCGAGCCCCAGGAATCCACCCCGAGTCGCGCCTTCTTCTCGAGCACCGGGGCCAGGCGGCGCAGGTACTCGGACTCGGGGTCCGCGGTGAGCACGCCCTGCAGCCCGATGTCCTTGAAGGTCCACAGCGCCCAGCTGGCCTCGTGCCGCGCGTAGATCTCCAGCTGGTCCGCCAGCAGCCTCGACCGCTCCTCGTCCCGCGCCGGGTCGCCGGTGTAGACCGGCCCGAACTCCCCGACCCAGATCGGCGTCCCCGTCTCGCGCATGTAGCGGGTGCGCTCGAGGAAGGTCTCCTCCACACGATCGCGGTCCACGTACTGGCCTCGGCTGATGCCGGGATAGGGGCCGCCGTCGGCGAATCCGGGCAGCGCGTAGTCGTGCGCGGTGTAGACGCAGTTGGGCATGGGGTCGCCCAGCTGATCGAACTGCGTGGAGTAGCGATTGCCGTCGAGGAACAGGATGTGGTCGGGGTCCACGGCCCGGATGGCAGCCTCGAGACGCTCGTAGAACGGGCGGATCGTGGCACCGACGGCATCCGCAGGCTCGTTCACCGGGTTGTAGCCGGCCACCCAGGGGTTGTCCCGGTAGTGGGCGGCCACATGCTCCCACAGGTTCACCACGCGATCCTGGAACTGGCGCTGACTCCAGAAGCTCGCCCACTGGGTGGGGTTGTCGCTGTGCCAATGCTGGTTCTGCGCCCCGGGCAGGGCGTGCAGGTCGAGGATCGTGTAGATGCCGTGCCGCGCGCATGCGTCGACGACGGAATCCAGCAGGCGGAAGCCCTCCTCCTTGATGACGAACGGGGCGTCGTCGTCCTCGAAGTGGCGGTAGTTGAACGGGATGCGCAGCGAGTTGAGGCCGAGTCCGCGCAGGAATGCCGCATCGGCGTCGGTGAAGAACGCCGACAGGAACCGATCGAAGAAGCGTGCGTAGCCGTCCTCGCCCAGCACCGCCTGCAGCGCCCGGCGCTGCTGGGACTCCGTTCCCGGGTAGCCGGTGATGAAGTTCTCCATGTTCATCCAGCCGCCGAGGCCGAAGCCGCGCAGCGTCACCGGCGTCGAGCCGTCGACGATCCGCGTCCCGTCCACCCGCAGCATCCCCGTGGCCGAGCCCGTCACGACAGCTCCAGCGCCGTCCATGACACGGGCGGCAGGGTGATGGTGACGGTGCCGTCGACGAGGCGGGCCGAGGTGTTGTCGCGGAGCCCGACCCGCTCCGGCTCCGCGAGCGTGTTGGCCGCGTGCATGTCGTCGTCGTACAGCGATCGGGCCGAGTCGATGGATGCCGCCGCAAGCAGTCCCGCGTCGATGTCGACGGTGATCTCGTCGGTCAGACTGCGGTTGACCAGGAACACCGCGGAGCGCGCGGACTCGGCGTCGTGCGTGGCGACCGCGTCCACCAGGGGCACTTCGCCGTACGCGGCGGTGTCGTAGGTCGGACTGTCGAGCTTGAGCTCGAGGCTCACGCCGCGGGCGAGCGCCGAGGTGACGGCGAACGGGAAGAAGGTCGTCTGCCGCCACGCCTGGCCACCGGGCTCGGTCATGATCGGCGCGATGACGTTGACCAGCTGCGCGAGCGAAGCTGCCGTCACGCGGTCGGCGTGGCGGACGAGCGAGATCAGGAGGTTGCCCAGGACGACGGCGTCGACGACGGTGTAGACGTCCTCGAGCAGACGAGGAGCCACGGGCCAGTGCTCGGCGTCGGTGATCTTGTCGACCTCGTTGAAGCGCGACTGGTACCAGACGTTCCACTCGTCGAACGAGATGTTCATCGTCTTGCTGCTGCCGCGCACCGCCTTCACGTGGTCGGCGGTCGCGATCACCGATTCGATGAACCGGTCCATGTTCACCGCCGAGGCGAGGAAGCTCCCGTAGTCCCCGTCCTTGGGTTCGTAGTAGGCGTGGCACGAGATGTAGTCGACGTCGTCGTAGGTCTCGTTCAGGACCACGCGCTCCCACGTCCCGAACGTCGGCATCTGCGCGCTCGAGCTGCCGCACACGACGAGCTCGAGATCGGGGTCGATCTGGCGCATCGCCCGCGCGGTCTTGCCCGCGAGCTGGGCGTAGTCCTCGGCTGTGCCGTGACCGAGCTGCCACGGACCGTCCATCTCGTTGCCGAGACACCACATCCGGATGCCGTGGGGCTCGGTCGTCCCGTTGCCGACGCGCTGATCCGACAGCGCCGTACCCGAACGCAGGTTGGCGTACTCGAGGACATCGAGGGCGTCCTGCACTCCACGGGTACCGAGGTTCACGGCGTACATCAGCTCGCCGCCGACCTTGTCCATCCACCGCGCGAACTCGTCCAGGCCGACCTCGTTGGTCTCGGTCGAGTGCCAGGCCAGGTCCAGGCGACGAGGGCGCTGCTCACGCGGACCCACCCCGTCCTCCCAGCGATACCCCGAGACGAAGTTGCCGCCGGGATAGCGGACGGTCGTCACGCCGAGTTCGCGGACGAGCTCGATGACGTCCGCGCGGAAGCCGTCCTCATCGGCGCGAGGATGCCCGGGTTCGTAGATGCCGTCGTAGACGCAGCGGCCGAGGTGTTCGACGAAGGAGCCGAACACCCGGCGGTCGACGCGTCCGACGACGAACGACGGATCGATGGTGAGGTGGGCGCGGGTCATGGATGTCTCTGATCTGGTAGGTGGGAAGGTCGGGGGCGGAGTCACCGAAGGCGCGGCCTGCGGAGTCGCATCGTCGGAAGCGGCCGTCACTTGAGGCTGCCGATGGACAGACCGCCCTGCCAGTACTTCTGGAGGGTGAGGAACGCGATCACCAGCGGGATCACCGAGACCAGCGAGCCGAGGATGATGATGCTCCACAGCGACGTGCCGCCGGCGTTGTTGGCCGAGGCGATCCCCTGCCACAGCCCGATGCCGACGGTGACCGGGTACAGCCGGTTGTCCGACAGCATCGCCAGCGGCAGGAAGTAGTTGTTCCACGACGCCACCGTCGACAGCAGCAGGACCGTGACGATGGCCGGGCGGAGCATGGGCAGAGCCACCTGCAGGAAGATCCGCAGCTCGCCCGCACCGTCGACGCGGCCGGCGTCCAGCAGCTCGTCGGGCACCGCCTCGCGCGCATAGACGTGCATGAGGTACACGCCGAAGGGGTTGAGCAGCGACGGCAGGATGACGGCCCAGATCGTGTTGGTGATGCCCAGCTGCGAGAACATGATGAAGGTCGGGATGACCAGCGCCGTGGTCGGGACCATGACCGATCCCAGCAGCACCGAGAAGGCCAGCCGGCGTCCGCCGAAGCGGTATTTGGCGAAGCCGTAGCCTGCGGCCACCGCCAGGACCGTCGCCCCGATGCCGCCGGTGACGGCGTAGAGGGCGGAGTTGAGCAGCCAGCGGGCGTAGATGCCGTCCTGGAAGCTGAAGAGCTGGGCCAGATTGCCCCAGTAGTCGATCTCTTCGGCGAACCAGAGGGCGCTCCCCCCGCCGAACAGCCCGGCGGCGTTCTTGGAGCCGTTGACGATGACCCACCAGAACGGGATCAGGAAGTAGACGAGCAGGAAGCCGAGGAGCACCTGCAGGGGAAGGTGGCGGTTGCGCCTGCGCGTGGCCGGGCGGATCGCGGTGGTGGTGGTCATGAGAGGAAGCCCCCGCGCTTTCGGGTGAGGAACATGAACAGGTACACGCACACGAACACGACCGCGCCGAGGGCGAACGAGATGGCCGAGCCGTAGTTGTAGTTGGCCAGCGCGAACGCCTGCTGGAACGCGTACATGTTGGGCGTGAAGTCGGCGCTGATGGCGCCCGCCGCCAGATACCGGAGGATCTGCGGCTCATTGAAGAACTGCAGCGTGCCGATGAGGGCGAAGACCAGGATCAGCACGAGCGCCGGCGCGATCAGCGGGATCTTGATGCGCAGCACCATCTGCCACTGGCTCGCGCCGTCGATGCGCGCCGCCTCGTAGAGGGTCGGGTCGATCCCCTGAAGTGCCGCGTAGAGGATGATCATGTAGTACCCGGCCCACTGCCACGTGACGATGTTGAGCAGGCCGAAGAAGATGAGATCGCGGCTGAGGAAGTCGGGGCCCACGGCGCCGAACATCCCGAACAGCTCGGCGAGCGGACCGAAGCTCTTGCTGTACAGGAATCCCCACATCAGTGCGCCGATGACGGCCGGGATCGCGTAGGGCAGGAAGATCATCAGCCTCGAGAAGCGCGCGAAACGGGTGGTGACGACGTCGAGGATGAGGGCGACCGCCAGCGAGACGGCCATCTGCAGCGGGATGAGGACGATCGAGAAGCGGACGACGAACCACACGCCGTCGAGGAAGTTCTGATCGGTGAACGCTTTGACGTAGTTGTCGAAGAGGACGAAGCGCGTACCTCCGATCAGCTGGTTCTGGAAGAGGCTGAGGTACAGCGCGTACAGCAGCGGCGCGACGAGGAACGCCAGGAACACCAGCGCGAAGGGCGAGACGAACGCCCATCCCACGGCGCTCTGCCGCGAGGGGCGTCGAGTGCGCCGGGAGGTGCGGGTCGGGCGGTCGATATCCGAGGGCGCGCCCTCGGCGAGGTCAACGGTCATGGGGGGATCTTTCGTTTCGGTGCCGAACGAGGCTCACGGGCCGAACGAGGCTCCTGAGCCGATCGAGGCTCGTGGGCCGGCCCGCCGGGGGCCGGCCCACGAGAGGGTCACTCGACGGTGAAGCCCTGCTCCTCGGCGTAGGCCACGACGTCCTCCTGCAGGCGGTCGGCCGCCTCGGAACCCGACACCGAGCCCTCGTTGATCGCCGCGAGCTGCTCGGTGAACGCGTCGTAGTAGTACTGCCCGAACGGGGTGTACGTCATACCGGTGTAGGCGTTGGCGGCCGGGACGTAGACCTCCTTGTTGGCCTGCTGCCCGTTGAAGAACGGCACTTCGTAGTCCACGAACTCCGGCGAGTTCAGCGCCTTCAGGTTCAGCGGGAAGATGACCTGGTTCTGCCAGCCGTCCAGCAGCGACTCGTCGTCGGCGTAGACGCCGAACGCGACCTTGGCGGCCAGCTCGGGGTCCGAGGCCTGGCTGGTGACCGAGAAGGCGGAGCCTCCCCAGTTGACCGACACCGGGTTGTCGGCGTCCCACTGCGGCAGCGGCGCGACAGCCCACACCCCGGCATCCTCACCCTCGCCGACGCCGGCGCCGGTGAGGTATCCGGGTGCCCACGCCGCCGAGATGTAGGTGGCGTAGTCCCCGCCGATCACACCGGAGATGTACTCCGGGGTGAACTGGTCCTGCGTGCCGACCAGCCCCTTCTCGACGAGCCCGGCCCAGTAGTCGAGGACCTCCTTCGAGGCGTCGTCCGCGAGATCGATGCCGATGGTCTCGGGCGAGGCGGGGTCGTACGTGAACGGCTGCGCGCCGTTCTGGTACTGCAGCGCCATCATGACCGCCGGCACGTTCGCGCCGAGGTCGCCGAAGAGCGGCCCGCCGGCGTCCTTCACCTTCTGGGCGGCCTCTTCGTACTCCGCCCACGTCGTCGGCGGCGTGATGTCGTACTCCTCGAAGACGTCGGCGCGGTAGATCATGCCCATGGGGCCGCCGTCGACCGGAGCGCCGTAGACGCCGTCGCCGACCGAGACGTCCTTCCAGGCACCCTCGCTGTAGTCGTCCTTGACGTCTTCGTAGCCCATGTCGCTGATGTCGACCAAGGCCTCCTGGATCTGGAACGTCGGGATGCGGTCGGCCTCGACCATGATCACGTCGGGAGCGCCCGTGCCGGCGGTGATCGCCGTCTGGAACTTGTCGTACTCGTCGCCGCCCTGGCCGACGTTGGTCCAGCACACCTGGACCTCGTCGTTCTGCTCGTTGAAGTTGTCGACGACGAGCTCCATGTTCGGGTACCACGCCCACATGGTCACGACGGGCAGGTCGGACTTGGGGATGGTGTTCGTGCAGTTCGTGGCGTCATTGCCGCCGTTGCCGCCACCGCCGCCTGCGGAGCACGAGGCGAGCGCGGCTGCGAGAACGAGCACGGCGGATGCGGCGAGGACTGGTTTCGTCTTCACGGGATCTTCCCTTTCGGAATGTCGGACATCTTTGTCGGTGCATCCAGCTCACCGGTGATCTCGGGATGCCGGTGAGGCTGCTGTGTACAACGTTGTACTTCAACGTTGTACAACTAAATCGCGCACTCTCGGACGCTGTCAAGAGGAAGGCTCGAAAATTTCCCGGACTGTTGCGGGAACTCGCCCGCGCAAGAACGAGGTCAGTAGTCGATGGGCGCGGGGCCCACGTCGCGCACCAGGTCGGCCATGGCGCGATACGCGGCGTCGCGGTACGCCACGAGCGCTGCCGCGCGCTCGGGCGGCGTCGCGGTGAACCCGCGTCCGCTCTTGACCCCGAGCTCCCCGCGCGAGACGCGCTCGGTGAGGGCGGCGGGCGCGGCGAACCGGTCGGGATAGGCCTCGGACAGCGAGGTGTAGCAGAAGTCGTAGACGTCCAGGCCCGCCATGTCGGCGATGGCGAACGGCCCGAAGAAGGGCAGCCGGAATCCGAAGGTGGTGCGGGCGATGAGATCGATCGACTGCGCATCCGCGACGCCCTCTTCGACCAGGCGCGAGGCCTCGGTGAACAGGGCGTACTGCAGGCGGTTGAGCACGAAGCCGGTCACGTCTGCGATCTCGACACCGGTCTTGCCGCACTCCGCGAGCAGAGCGATGACGTCGCCGGCCACGTCGGGCGCGGTGGCGGCGTGCGGGATCACCTCGACCCCGGGGATGAAGGGAGCCGGGTTGCTGAAGTGCACGCCGATGAAGCGGGAGGGCTCGGCGACCGCCTCGGCCAGACGCGAGATCGCGATCGTCGACGTGTTCGAGCCGATGATCGCGGCCGGCGGCGCCGCCGCGCTGATGCGTCGCAGGATGTCGTGCTTGATCGTGAGGATCTCGGGCACGGCCTCTTCGACGAAGTCCGCGCCCGAGACGGCATCCTCGATCGTGTCGGCGGCGGTGACGGCGGCGGCGACGATGTCGCCCGCGTCGGCGGGGAACAGCCCGCGCCCGGCGAAGTCGTGCGCTTCGGCGATGATGCGATCGCGGCTGCGCGCGGCGTGCTCGGCGGAGACATCCGCGAGACGCACCGCCCTGCCCGACAGCGCGAGGACCTGCGCGATCCCGCCTCCCATGTACCCCGATCCGACGACGGCGACGGTGGCGATCATGTTCTTTCCTCTTCCTCGTGCGTGACGGTGAGTGCGATCTTCGGAGCGGACGCGGACGACGTGCCCTCGGTTGCCGCGCCTGCGGGTCCTGTCGCGGCGGCGTCCGCCACGGCGCGTGCGATGATCGCGAACGAGACCGCACCGGGATCGGGGTGGCCGACGCTCCGCTCGGCGAGCGGTCGGGAGCGGCCGCGCCGCGGACGCAGCGCCGCCGTCGCCGATGCGGCGTGCTCGGCCGCGGCGGCCGCCTCGTCGAGCGCGCGGTCGAGCGCGGTGGCGCGGTCGACCGCCTGCCGCAGGGTCTCGGCGAAGGGGAGCATGGCATCGAGCATCGTCTTGTCGCCCGGCTCGGCGCCACCCAGCGCGGCGAGTCGCCCCACGGCCAGATCGACGATGTGCGCGAGATGCGGCGGCGATGCCTCATCGGCGTCGCCGAGCCCTTCGCCCAGCGCCACCAGCGCCGCCCCCCACAGCGCGCCGGAGGTGCCGCCCGCCTCGTCGGACCAGGCGTCGCCGGCGCGCACGAGCAGCGCGGCGGCTCCGGCGGCGGTGTCGGCGGAGGCCTCGAGCGCCGCGTGCAGGCCCCGGACCATCCCCGTGCCGTGGTCGCCGTCCCCGGCGACGGCGTCGAGGTCGCCCAGTTCGCCCGAGCGCTCCGCGACGGCGTCGTGGGCGACACGGATCAGCCGCGCGGCCTCGCGTGCATGGCGCTGCGACCGTTCGGACGCCGGCACCGCGCTCGCGGCATCCGCGACGGCGGCCGTTTCCTCATCCCGGGGTTCGGGAGCCGCGCCGGCGGATTCGCGCAGCGGTCCGCGACGGACGAAGGCAGGGGCATCGGCGGGCGCCGTCCACAGCTGCTCGAGCTCGTCATCGAGCCAGAGGAGGGTGAGCGAGACCCCTGCCATGTCGAGGCTCGTGACGAGTTCGCCGCACACCGGCGCGACGATCTCGAGCCCCGCCGCCGACAGCTCGCCGGCGATGTCCCGGAACAGCACGAAGAGCTCCTCGTACTTCACCGCGCCGAGCCCGTTCACGATCGCGCACACCCGCTCGCCCGCACCCGCGGGTCGCTCCGCGAGCAGCGGCTCGACCAGTGTGCGGGCCAGCCGGCTCGCGGACTGCAGGGGCACGTCCCGGATTCCCGGCTCACCGTGGATCCCCAGCCCGACCGACATCATGCCGTCGGGCACCGTGAACAGCTCGCTGTCCGCACCGGGCAGGGTGCAGCCGGCGAACCCGACGCCGAGCGACCGCGTGCGGTCGTTCGCCTTGCGGGCCAGGCGCTCGACCTCGTCGAGGTCGTCGCCGCGTTCGGCCGCCGCGCCCGCGATGCGGAACACGCAGAGGTCGCCGGCGATCCCCCGGCGCTTCTGCGCCTGGTCGGCGGGGGCGCTCGCGACGTCGTCGGTGACGAGGACGGTGCGCACGTCCATGCCCTCCGCCCGCAGTCGCCGCTCGGCCTCGCCGAAGTGGAGCACGTCGCCGGCGTAGTTGCCGTACGAGAAGAGGACGCCGCCACCGGTCTCGGCGGCGCGCGCCACCCGCATCGCCGCCGCGCTGGAGGGCGAGGTGAAGATGTTGCCGCACACGGCGGCGGTCGCGACACCCGGCCCGACCAGGCCGGCGAAGGCGGGGTAGTGCCCGGAGCCGCCGCCGATGACGACCGCTGCGTGTCCTCGGGCCGCCGCCGGATCGCGCACGACGCCCCCGTCTACGCGTCGCAGGCGACCGGGGTGGGCCAGGACGAGCCCCTCGAGCGCCTCGTCGACGAACCGGTCGGGGTCGTTGTGGATGCGGGTCATGCCTCCGCCCCCGCGGCCAGCTGCTGGCGGACGCGACTTCGCCCTTCACCGGTCACCGGGTCACGCGGGAGGATGCGCTCACGCAGGTACTCTCGGTTGGCCGCGCTCATGCTGAGCCCGTCGCCACCGTAATGCTCGGTGCAGATGACGCCCCGGAACCCGCTGTCCAGCGCCATGCGCATCGCGGTCCGGTAATCGATCACGCCGCTCTCGAGGTAGGTGGGAACGGTGCTCACGAAGCCCGCATCGGGGTCCTCGTCGCGGGTGTAGTTCTTCACATGCCAGTAGTTGGCGTACGGCAGCGTCGCGCGCAGCAGCTCCCGCCAGTCCTCGACCGGTTCGTGGAGGCGGACGATGTTGCCGACATCGGGGTTGAGGCCCACCACGTCCGAGCCGATCTCCTCCACCAGCCTCACCGCAGATTCTCCGGAGCCGAGGAACGTGTGCTCGTACATCTCGAGCGAGAGCAGGAGCCCCGCATCCTCGGCGTGGCGTCCGAGTTCGCTGAAGCGCCGAACGGCGAGGTCCCACGCGTCGGTGTCGTCGGATCGGTCACGATGCCCCTCCGCGGTCCAGAACCACAGCCGCCCGCGCTGGGCCGCGGTCAGGGGGCGGTGGAGCCCCACCGAGACGACTCCCACCCCCAGCTCGGCGGCCACGTCGATGCAGCGGTGGCTGTAGGCGAGGTGATCGTCGCCGTCTGCCTCGTCGATGACACTGCGACGGATGACCGACATCGACGGCGCGGACAGTCCTGCCTCCGACAGGGTGCTCGCCATCTCGGAGGTCTGCCGGCGGTCGAGATCTCCGAAGGGGAGCCATGTGTCGGTGAGATCGACGTGCTCGAAACCGGCCTCGGCGACCTCGCGGAAAGTACGGGCCCAACGGCCACGTTCCTCGTCCGGGCTCGATGCGCCGAGGCGCTCGGGCGCGAAGGGCAGCAGGGCTGCGGCGATGGGCCACGTGTGAGCGGTCAGCGGCATGAGTCCCCCTTGATCACGTATCGTGCACGATACACGATCCCACCCGGTTCGCGGCAGCGGCCAGCCGTCCACCCGGTGGGCCGCGATGCCGGCCGACGACACGTCGCGGCATCCGGACACGCGGGCGACGAGCGGGACTCAGCGGTCGGCGAGCTCGGCGAGAGCGCGCTCGCGCACGCCACGCAGGTGTGCGCGCATGGCCTCGGCCGCCCGGTCGGCGTCGCCGGCGGCGATCGCGTCGCGCACCGCGCCGTGCTCGGCCATGGTGGGCGCCGCGTCGGTGACCCCGGTGCCGGTGAAGAGCCGGAACCTCTGATACTGCCCGCCGAGCGCCTCGTACGCCTGTTCGATGAACGGATTCCCGCCCGCCGCGACGATCGTGCGATGGAAGCGCCGGTCCGCCTCGTAGTAGTCGCGGAAGGACTCGTAGCGAGCACCCTTGGGAGCCGTTCCCAACTCGGACACGCTCTCGTCCAGCGACCGGACGAGAAGCGCGTCGGCGCGCCCCGCGGCGAGCGCCGCCGCGCCCGGCTCGATCAGGAGGCGCGCATCGACCAGATCGGCGAGCTCCTCCCGCGTCAGCGCCGGCGCGACCCGCCATCCCCGCAGCGCCATACGCCGGATGAGTCCGGTGCCCTCCAGACGCGTGAGCGCTTCTCGCACCGGGCTGGTCGACACGCCGAGCTCGCGCGAGAGGGCATCGATGCTCAGCGCGCCCTCCGGGGGCACGTGCCCGTCCACGATGAGGCTCACGAGAGCGTCGTAGACGTCGTCCACCACGAGGCGCGGTGTGATCGCCCCCGGGCGGGAGCCTCGCCCCCCACTGGTCGACACCCCGACAGCATAGCGACGCGGCCCGGGACGCCGCCGCCCTCACCGCCGGGTCCGCCCGGCTAGAGTACAGAGATCGCGCGGGCCCGACCCGCCTCGAATGGAGGCATCGATGAGTCCCACGATGCATGACGTCGCGCGGGCGGCAGGTGTGTCGATCAAGACGGTGTCGAACGTGGTCAACGAGTATCCGCACGTGCGCGATTCCACGCGCCAGCGGGTGCTGCAGGCGATCGAGGAGCTCGGCTACCGGCCGAACCTCTCAGCGCGCGGCCTGCGGTCGGGCCGCACCGGCGTCATCGGACTCGCCGTGCCGGCGCTCCGGGAGAACTACTTCGCCGAGCTCGCCGACGCCGTCATCCGCGCCGCCGAGCACCGCGGACTCACCGTGGTCATCGAGCAGACCAACGGCGACCGCGAGAAAGAGCTTCAATCCCTCACCGGCGGTCGTCTGCGATTGACGGACGGGATGCTGTTCAGCCCGGTCAGTCTCGGACCGAGCGACGTGGGCGCACTGGACGTCGGGTTCCCGCTCGTCCTGCTCGGAGAGCGCATCTTCGACGGCCCGACCGATCACGTGACGATGCACAACACCTCGTCCGCGCGGGCCGCCGTCGCCCACCTTCTCGAACTCGGTCGCCGCCGCGTCGCCGTGATCGGCGCCGCGGAGCACCCGAGTGACGACCCCAGCTCGGCGAACCTCCGGGTGCGGGGCTATCGCCAGGCGCTCGACGATGCAGGAGTGGCGTTCGACCCGCAGCTGGTGCGCGCCGCCGACCACTGGCACCGTGAGACCGGCGCGCAGGCCACCCGTCGCCTCATCGAGGAGGGCGTGGAGTTCGACGCGATCTTCGCCCTCAACGACACCCTCGGCCTCGGCGCGCTGCGCGCTCTCGGAGAGGCCGGGATCGGGGTCCCCGATGACGTCGCCGTCATCGGCTTCGACAACATCGACGAGTCGCGCTTCTCGGTGCCCTCGATGTCGAGCATCGATCCCGGGCGCGAGGAGATCGCGGCCACCGCCGTCGACCTGCTCCTGGATCGCATGAACGAGAAGGGCGACCGTCAGCCGCCGCGCCGCGTCGTGCCCGACTTCCGCCTCGTCGCGAGGGAATCCACCGGCGAGACCTCCCCCGCCGACCCTCCCTGCCCCCGCTGTCCTGAGCCGCCGCCGCCCCGCTGTTGCGTCGGCCACGACGAGCGGTCAAGCTAGGAAAGCGCTTGCCGACTCCGCGCCGGCACCGATCCCCCTCCCCGATTAGGAGCATCATGACCGACGCCCGCGCCCGACTCGACCCCCACAACGCGATCGCCGCCATCGACCGCCGCATCTTCGGCGGCTTCGTCGAGCACCTCGGTCGCCACATCTACGACGGCATCTTCGAGCCCGGCCACCCCGAGGCCGACGGCCACGGGTTCCGGCAGGACGTGGTGGCGCTCGTGAAAGAGCTCGGGGTCTCGACGATCCGCTATCCCGGCGGCAACTTCGTCTCGGGCTATCGGTGGGAGGACGGCGTGGGTCCGAAGGAGGAGCGCCCCCGGCGCCTCGATCTGGCGTGGCACTCGACCGAGACGAACGAGATCGGACTGCACGAGTTCGCCGACTGGCTCGAGCTCGTCGGCAGCGACCTCATGCTCGCGGTCAATCTCGGCACCCGCGGCACGCAGGAGGCGCTGGACCTGCTCGAGTACGCCAATGCGTCGGCCGACACCGCCTTCACCCGCCAGCGCACGGCGAACGGACGCCCGGATCCGTTCGGGGTGTCGATGTGGTGCCTCGGCAACGAGATGGACGGACCATGGCAGCTCGGACACCGCAACGCCGACGACTACGGCCGGATCGCCTCGCGCACGGCCAAGGCGATGCGGATGCTGGACCCCGGCGTCGAGCTGGTGGTGTGCGGCTCCTCGGCCAGCAGCATGCCCACGTTCGGCTCATGGGAGCGCACCGTGCTCGGCCACACCTTCGACGACGTCGACTTCATCTCGTGCCACTCCTACTACCAGGAGAGGGGCGGCGACGCGCAGGAGTTCCTCGCCTCGGGCGTCGACATGGCCCGCTTCATCGAATCGGTCGTCGCGATCGCCGACAGCGTCGCCGCCGAGAAGAAGAGCGACAAGCGCATCATGATCTCGTTCGACGAATGGAACGTCTGGTACCTGCACAACGAGGACGGCAGCGAGTCCGGTCACGAGTTCAAGGGCGGCGCGTGGCCGGTCGCCCCGCGCCTGCTCGAGGATCGCTACCACGCGCTCGACGCGGTCGTCTTCGGCGATCTGCTCATCACCCTGCTGCAGCACGCCGACCGGGTGCGCTCGGCATCCCTCGCTCAGCTCGTCAACGTGATCGCGCCGATCATGACCGAGCCGGGCGGACCCGCCTGGAAGCAGACGACGTTCTTCCCGTTCTCGATCACCTCGCGCCTGGCAGGCGACCGTGCCGTCCGGGTCCCGGTGGATGCCGGCACCGTGACCAGCGAGCGCTTCGGCGAGGTCGCCGCCGTCAACGCGGTCGCCACGATCGATGACGAGGGCGTGTCGCTGTTCCTGGTGAACCGCTCGACCGAGGCTGCGGCATCCCTCACCGTCGATCTCGCACCCCTGGTGCGCGAGCTGGGGCGCGAGGTCTCGCTCGTCGAATCGCACCTGCTGCACGAGGACGACATCTACGCCGCCAACTCCCTCGACGACCGTGAGCGCGTGGGCGTGCGGCCCCTCGCCGACGCGGCGGTCGATCCCACGGGCCTGCGCCTCACGCTGCCTCCGGTGTCGTGGGCGGCGCTCCGGCTCGCGTGACCCTGGGGTGCACCCACGAACAGCCGGCGTGAGTGACCGGGGGTCTCCCGGGTCACCCACGCCGGCTGCGGCGTCAGGCTGGCGTGTCAGCCCTGGAACAGCCTCGGCAGGAAGTCGATCAGCGACTTCTGCCACACATCCCAGCTGTGCGGACCGGCGATGATCGGAGCGAACTCATGCTCCACCCCGCGGTTCGTCATGCTGTCGATCAGGCTCAGCGTCGCTCCGTAGGTGAAGTCCTGCGTGTCGCCCGAGTAGATCCGGATGAGCTCGGTGCCCTCGTTGATCGCGTCGACGTCCGCACCCGCGGGAACGCTGCCGAACGCCGACATCCCGCCGATGTACGCGAACTCGCCCGGGTGCGCCCAGAGCGTCGTCAGCGTGTGACCCGAACCCATCGACAGGCCCGCGAGGGCCCGTTGCTCACCCTCGTCGCTGACGTTGTACTGCGCCTCGGCGGCCACGGTGATGCGCTGGGTGATCTCGTTGGGGAAGTTCACGCCGTTGCCGTTGGCCATCACGACCACCATCGGGACGATCTCGCCCTTGGCGTAGTGGTTGTCCAGGATCTGGGCGGCGAAGCCGACCTCGATCCAGTCCGTCCACGTCTGCCCTCCGCCGTGCTGGAGGTAGAACACCGGGTAGGGCTCTTCCCGCTCGGCGTCGTAGCCCGGGGGCGTCCACACGTAGGCGGAGCGCTCGGGGTTGCCGTTCGCACTGCTCGTGTAGTTCATGACCTCGACGTCGCCCCGCGCCTCGGGAGCGACCGGCGTCGTGTACTCGCCACGCAGCGTCTCGTCGCCGGGCACCTGGAACGTGCTCCAGTTGCGCTCGGAGAGCACCGTCGTGGGGTTGGCCTGGTCCTTGTGATCGACGCCCTCGACGACGAACTTGTAGTAGTACGAGCCCGACTCGACAGGCATCGTCAGACGCCAGCGCCCGTCGTCCTGCTTGGTCATCGGCGTGCGCGGCCAGCTGCCGGCGGGGCCGAAGTTGCCCCACACCGTCACGTTGTTGGCGTCGGCGAACTCGGTGCCGGTCTCGAAGGTGACGACGCCGTTCTCGTCGATCCACGGCGTGGGGGTCGTGCCGGGCGCCGGAAGCGCGTGCGGCTCGAGCGGGAGATGACCCTCACTCGGGCCCGTGTCGCCCGGGGCCTGGAACACGCGCTGCGCGAAGTCGTGCAGATTCTTCTGCCACGTGTCCCACGTGCCGCCGGTCTCGGGGTCGGAGCCGTCCGACTGGAACTCGACACCGGCGGCGTCGAGCTTGTCGGCGAGGTCGACCGTCGCGTTGTAGCTCGGGTCCGTGACATTGCCGACGTACAGACGGATGAGGTCAGTGGCGTCGTTGATCTGCTTCGCCTTGCCCTTGCTGATCTTCCCGCTGCCGTTGCCGAGATCGCCCTCGAGGTCGCCCGAGAACGAGCCGACGTTCGAGAACTCCTTCGTGGCGTCGACCAGAAGGCTGAGGGCCTGGTCGGCCCCGCGCCCGATACCGGCGATGGCGCGATCCTCGGCGTCGTCGGAGATGTGGAACGCGTCCTCGGCGGCCGGAACCAGATTCTTGACCACCTCGTCGCGGACGTCATCGACCTCGCCGTCACCCATGACCACGACCATCGGCTCGGCGTCGCCGTCGACGGTCAGATTGTCGAGGATCTGCGAGAGACGGCCGAGCTCCACCCATTCGCGGTAGCTCTGCCCCTCGTCCTGCAGGAGATAGAGCACCGGGTACGGCTCGGCACGGTCCTGGTCGTATCCGGGGGGCGTCCACACGAGCGCCGAACGCTCCTCGTCCGACACCGTGCTGGCGTAGGAGATCTCCTCGAGAGCCCCGCCCTCCGGTACGTCGGCGAGCCACTCGGCGCCCGGGCCGGGGACGAACAGCGTGTTCATCGCCGGGTTGGAGGTCACTTCCTGAGGGCTCGCGGGATTGCGGAACGGAACGGCGTCCTCACCCCATGAGGGGCGAGCGGAGTACTGGTAGTAGTAGAGGCCCGGCTCGAGAGGGCCGATCGTCGACGACCAGTTCCCCCCGCTGGAGCCCATGTTGAGGGTCGTCCAGGTCTTGCCCGGCGCGAAGTTGCCCTCCACCGCGACGACAGAGCCCGCCACACCCGTGGCCGGCTCGACCGCCGCGTTGGGCACGGTGAACCGGTACACATCGGCGATCGGATTGTTGAGCAGCTCGCCGACCCAGGGGTCTTCGGCGGCCGCTGCCGACTGTGTCGCAAGCAGCGAGGTCGCGCCCACCGCCGCCACGGTGGCCATAGCCACCCAGCTGCGACGGGAGCGCCTCCGGCTCGGCCGCGCGTGATCGTTGATCATCACCATCGATTCCTCTCATGATCGATCGCGCACATCGTCATGCGCGACTCCAGCACCCGGCACCGAACCTCGCGCTCGCCGCCGGACAGGTGATGAGATCCCGACATCTCGGTCGTGAGAACCATATTTACAACGTCGTAAATCCCCTCGACGCCCATCGTTGCGCACGATGCGCGAGCTGGTCAAGACTTTTTTACAACGTTGCACATCTCCGACCCCACGAGGGAACTCGAGCCCCCACTCCCGCGACGCCGCTACTCGTGGTTGCGGACCCGCATGTTGCATGGCACACTATTGGAAAGCGTTTACCCGCACCTGCGTGCGAAACAGCATCCGAGACCGCGACGTCCGGACGCATCCGACAGAGAGAAGGACCCCATGACCGACACGACGCTCGCACCGGTCGAGGCCCCCACCACCGACTCCGCCGCCACTCCGACGGTGCGCGAGGTCGGCATCATCATGAACGGCGTCTCGGGACGCATGGGCTACCGCCAGCACCTCGTGCGCTCGATCCTCGCGATCCGCGATCAGGGCGGGGTCGAACTGCCCGACGGGTCGAAGATCACCGTGAAGCCGCTCCTGGTCGGCCGCAGCGAGGCCAAGCTCGCCGACCTCGCCGCCAACCACGGCATCGAGGACTACACGACCGACCTCGACGCCGCCCTCGCCGACCCGCGCTGGGAGATCTACGCCGACTTCCTCGTCACGAAGGCCCGCGCCAGCGCCCTGCGCAAGGCGATCGCGGCCGGCAAGACGATCTACACCGAGAAGCCCACCGCCGAGACCGTCGACGAGGCGCTCGAGCTGGCCAAGCTCGCCGCCGACGCGGGCGTCAAGACCGGCGTCGTGCACGACAAGCTCTACCTCCCGGGCCTGCAGAAGCTCAAGCGCCTCATCGACTCCGGCTTCTTCGGTCGCATTCTCTCGGTGCGCGGCGAGTTCGGCTACTGGGTGTTCGAAGGCGATTGGCAGCCGGCGCAGCGTCCCAGCTGGAACTACCGCGCCGAGGACGGCGGCGGCATCATCGTCGACATGTTCCCGCACTGGAACTACGTGCTCGAGAACCTGTTCGGCGAGGTCAAGTCGGTCTACGCGAAGGCCGCCGTGCACATCGCCGACCGCTGGGACGAGAACGGCGAGCACTACACGGCCACCGCCGAGGACGCCGCCTACGGCATCTTCGAGCTCGAGGGCGACATCGTCGCTCAGATCAACTCCTCGTGGACCGTGCGCGTCAACCGCGACGAGCTCGTCGAGTTCCACGTCGACGGCACGCACGGCTCGGCCGTCGTGGGTCTGTTCGGCGCGAAGATCCAGCATCGCAACGCCACCCCCAAGCCGGTGTGGAACCCCGACCTCGCCGACAGCCACGACTACGACGCCGACTGGGCCGAAGTTCCGACGAACGACGTGTTCCAGAACGGCTTCAAGCAGCAGTGGGAGGAGTTCCTCGTCTCGTTCGCCGAGGGCACCGACTACGAGTTCGACCTGCTCTCGGGCGCGCGCGGCGTGCTGCTGGCCGAGGCGGGCCTGCAGTCCAGCCGCGAGGGCCGCCGGGTCGAGCTGCCCGCGCTGAGCCTGGACTGACCCCCATGAGCCACCTCACCCTGCTCGCCGGCGACGGCGCCCTCTCGCGGGTCGCCCTCGCCGAAGCCCCGGGATACACCCGGCCCGACGGCCCGCTGCGCAGCCGTGCCGCGTACGCCGCCGCGCACGTGGTGCCGAAGATCCACGCCGACAACACGCCGGGCCGGCCTGCGGACGTCGACTGGGACGCCACGCTCGACTTCCGCCGTGCAGTGTACGCGTGGGGTCTCGGCGTCGCCGACGCCATGGACACCGCCCAGCGGAACATGGGGCTGGATGCCGCGGCCACACGCGAGCTGATCTCCCGCTCGGCCGAAGTGGCCCGCGAAGAGGGCGGCTCGGTCGTGGTGGGCGTGAACACCGACCATCTCGAGGCCGAGCACGTCTCGGTGGACGAGGTCATCGACGCCTACAAGCAGCAGCTGCACTTCACCGAGGAGCAGGGTGCCGGGCCGGTGCTCATGGCCTCGCGCCACCTCGCCCGCGCTGCGGAGTCCGCCGACGACTACCGGCGCGTGTACCGCGAAGTGCTGAAGTCGGCGACGACCCCCGTCGTCCTGCACTGGCTGGGCACCGCGTTCGACCCGATCCTCGAGGGCTATTTCGGTTCGCCCGATTGGCGCGAGGCGTCGGCGGTGCTGCTCGAGATCATCGGCGAGCACGCCGACAAGATCGCCGGCGTCAAGATGAGCCTGCTGGATGCCGCGTCCGAAGTGTCGGTGCGCGAGCGCCTCCCCGAGGGCGTGCGCATGTTCACCGGCGACGACTTCAACTACGTCGGTCTCATCGGCGGCGCCGACGTACCCGACGCGGCACAGCCCGAGCGGGACCCGGCGGCATCCCGGCAGCACTCCGACGCACTGCTGGGCGCCTTCGCGGCGATCACGCCCGTCGCCTCGGCGGCGATCCAGGCGCTGGACGCCGGCGACCCCGCCCGCTACCTCGAGATCCTCGGTCCGACCGAGGAGCTCAGCCGCCAGGTGTTCGCCGCCCCCACGTTCTACTACAAGACGGGCGTGGCCTTCCTGTCGTGGCTCAACGGCCACCAGAGCGCGTTCCAGATGGTGGGCGGCCTGCACTCCGCCCGGAGTCTTCCCCACCTGTCGCGCATCGTGGAGCTCGCCAACGCGTCCGGCGCGCTGGAGCGTCCCGAGCTCGCCGCGGTGCGCTGGCACGGGATGCTGCGCGTGAACGGCATCGACGTGCCGGGAGTCATCTCGTGACCGGGGTCGGCGGCACCGTCGATCCTCGCCTGTCGATCAACCAGGGGACCGTCAAGCACGCGAGCCTGGCCGAGGCGCTGAGAGCCACGGTGGACGCGGGGATCCCCGCGATCGGCCTGTGGCGCGAGCCCGTCCAGGAGGTCGGACTCGCCACCGCCGCGAAGATGCTGGCCGACTCGGGGCTGCGCTTCTCGACGCACTGCCGTTCCGGCTTCTTCACGATGCCCGAGGGCCCCGAGCGTCGCGCCGCCATCGACGACAACCGCCTCGCGATCGAAGAGGCGGCCACCCTGGCCGCAGCGGCCGCCCCGGGCTCGCAGCCGGTGCTGGTGCTGGTCGCCGGCGCCCTTCCCGAGGGCTCGCGCGACCTCGCCGGCGCGCGGGAGCGCGTCCGCGACGCGATCGGCGAGCTGGCACCCGTCGCGCAAGCGGCGGGAGTCGAGCTGGCCATCGAGCCGCTGCATCCGATGTACGCCTCGGACCGCTGCGTCGTGTCCACTCTGGGGCAGGCGCTCGACATCGCCGCCGACTTCCCCTCGGGCGTCGTGGGTGTGACCGTCGACACCTTCCACATCTGGTGGGACCCCGACGTGCTGCCCCAGATCGAGCGCGCCGGCCGCGAAGGCCGGATCGCGACGTATCAGGTGTGCGACTGGAAGACGCCGCTGCCGGCGGACGTGCTGCTCAGCCGCCACTATCCGGGCGACGGGGTGATCGACTTCGGCACGCTCACCCGCGCCGTGGAGGCCACGGGCTACGACCGCGACATCGAGGTCGAGATCTTCAACGCCGACATCTGGTCGCGCGGCGCCGACACCATCGTCCGCGAGACCGCCGAGGCCTTCGGCCGGGCCGTCAGCCCGCACCTGCGCACGCGCGTCGCCGGCTGAGCACACGCACCACCCGAACCCGCCTGCACGTTGCCCCTCCGGCCGGCGTGCAGGCGGGTTCGCTCGTCACAGCGACGAGCCGGCGGGCGGTGCGAACTCCTCGAGCGCCTCGAGCACCGCGTCCTCGAGCGGCACCCGGCTGGCCGCGATGGCGTCGTCGATCTGGCCGGGGCGCGAGGCTCCGATGATCGCCGTCGTCACCGCCGGATGCCGCAGCACCCACGCGACGGCGAGGCCCGCCACCGGCAGGCCGACCTCGTCGGCGATGCGCTTGATGCCGCGGATGCGGGTCAGGTAGTCCTCGGTGATGGCCGACCCGTCGAGGTACCAGCTGTCGGCGGCGCGGGACCCCTCGGGCACCTCACCCCCGAGGTACTTGTCGGTGAGCAGCCCCTGCGCCAGCGGCGAGAACACCGCGCTGCCGATGCCGCGCTCCAGGAGGGTGTCGAACAGCGCACCCTCGGGCTCGCGCGCGAACAGCGAGTAGCGCGGCTGATGCAGCAGCAGCCGCACGTTCTGAGCGGCCAGGTAGTCGGCGGCCGCCGCGGTGAGGTCGGCGGGGTAGTTCGAGATGCCCGCATAGAGCGCCTTGCCGCTGCGGACGATGTCGACGAGAGCCTGCAGCGTCTCTTCGAGGGGCGTCTCGGTGTCGAGGCGGTGGGAGTAGAAGACGTCGACGTAGTCGGTGCCGAGCCGGGTGAGACTCTGCTCGAGCGAGCGGAAGAGGTACTTGCGCGAGCCGCCGTCGCCGTACGGACCCGGCCACATGTCGTAGCCGGCCTTGGTCGCCACGAACAGCTCATCACGATAGGGCGCCAGGTCGCGGGCGAGAATCCCGCCGAAGGTCCGCTCGGCCTCGCCGTACGGGGGTCCGTAGTTGTTGGCAAGGTCGAACTGGGTGATCCCGCGGTCGAACGCGTGCGTCACGATCTCGCGCTGGCGATCGGCGGAGCGGTTCCGTCCGAAGTTCTGCCAGAGCCCCAGCGAGATGGCCGGAAGGGGGATGCCGCTGCGCCCGGCGCGACGGTAGGACACATCGGAATAGCGGCCGGGCGCGGCCGTGTAGGCGGCGTCGAGACGGTGATCATCGGCGGCGATGGGCATGGTGCTCCTTGCGGGTGGGGACGGCGGGCGGTAAGGGCGGGTGGGAAGAGACGGAACGGTTCAGCGGTCGGCGACCGACGTGAGCAGCCGGACCCCGCGGAGGCGCGGAGTGCGCACCGCCCGGTCGTTTCTCGAACCGGCCGGTTCGATGATCATGCTCCACTCGAGGGCGCCGGGGGTCGCCGGCAGGTCGACCTCGCAGACGGTCTCGGTCGATCCGGGGGTCAGCGTGCGGTCGAGGACGACGGCGCCGCCGGCATGCACCCGGAGGCCCCCCGGCTCCTCGGCGGGGAACCATTCCACACGGAGCCGGTCGGCCGTGCCGGTCCAGTCGCGCAGAGTGAACCGGATCGCCCCGGCGGTCCGCCGCCATCGCACGTCGCCCACGATGCCCGTGTCCTCGTCGTCGGCGACGAGCGCGTGATCGGACTCCGGCTGCTGCTGCCCGAAGACGACGGCGTCGCACGTGCGCGCCTCGAGGTCTAGGGCCTCGGCGTCGATGCCGGCCAGCTCGACGCGACGGGCGGCCGCGGTCGCGGCATCCGCGAGCGGGAAGGCGACGGTGTACCGCGCGTCATGGATGCCGGCGAACGGCTCGAGGTCGATCGCGGCGCCCTCGAGAGCGGCGACGCGGACGCGGCCGTCGGCGAGCCGCTCGGCGGCGGCCACATCGGCGGGGTCGAGGATCGGCGCCTCTGCCAGGGGGCGCAGCGCCCCCAGCGCGATGTGGCCCATCCGCGCTCCGGTGCCGCGGTACGAGAGGGCATCGTCGGGAATGCGCTGCGCGAGCACCTCCGACCCGTCGACCACCCACCCCCACGCCGACCCGTCGGGCGCCGTCTCGACGCGCAGTCGTCGCGGCAGCTCGATCCGGTACGTCGTGCGCCCGGACCACGTGGTCCCGGCGGTCCATCGCGTCCCCGCGGCGACGTCGGCGACGACGCCCGGTGCGGTCTCGATGCGCGCGTGTTCGACACCGTCGGGGATGAGGATGCTGACCGCCCGCGCGAGGGGTCGATCCGCCGTCACCGTCACCCGCCACGCGTCGACGCCTGCCGCGGCTTCCGCCGGATCGATCTCGACGAGCAGGTCCCGCGTGCGCACCGACGAGGGGACCAGCGCGTTGATGCGCAACTCGCCGGGTGCCGCGTCGGTGCCGGCCGACTCGGCGTACACGAGCGCACCGTGGCGGGCCTGCGCCTCGAAACCGGACCCCATGCAGCACCAGAACCCCTCGGCCTCGGGCGAGTACACGCGGTAGTGCCCGGGGCGCTGCGAGGTGAAGTAGACCAGGCCGCCGTGAACCGGATGCTGCGCCGAACGCAGGTGGTTCAGACGTGCCCGCTCCGCCCAGCGCAGATACGCGTCGTCGCCGGTGAGGGCGTGGAGCTCGGCCGCGAGCTTGACCATGTTGTGGGTGTTGCAGGTCTCGGGCCCTTCGCGCGCCACGAACATCCTCGAGAAGTCCTCGGCGGCGTGGAAGTGCTCTGCGACGCTGTCACCGCCGAGGGGGATGCTGCGACGCCCGGCCACCGTGTCGAAGAAGGTCCGCGCAGCGGCACCCTCGCGCGCAGCGACGTCGGCGACGGCATCCGGGTCGACCTCGCGGGCGGCGCGTTCGATCGTGGCGAGACCGACGGCGACGGGGATGAGCGTGTTGGCGTGCAGCCCGTCGAGCTCGTCCCTGCCCGCGGCGAGCGGCTCGACGAGCGCGGGGCGGGCGAAGCGGCGCGCGAGCGCCAGCGGAGCGGGGTCGCGGCGGAGGATCGCCAGGCGGGCGAACGCCTCGGTGAACCCGCCGAACTCCGAGTCCAGCAGCGTGCCGAAGACGCTGCCGTCGAGGGCGGCAGCGGTGCGCAGCCACCAGTCCCCGAGGTCGGCGAGCGCCGCGTCGGCGACGGGGTGTCCGACGAGCTCGGTCGCATCGAGGAGGCCCGCGAGGGTCTTGTGCAGGTTGTACAGCGGCACCCACCGGCCGTTGAGAGAGAAGGCGCCGGCCTCGACTCTTCCGGAGAGCACCTCGTCCCAGAGGGCCACACCGTCGGGCACTCCTCCGACATAGCCGGTGCCGATCGCCTGCTGCGCGTCGCGCATGCCCCCGACGAGGTGCTCGACGAGCGCCGCGATCGGCGCGTCGTCGCCGCCCGCGGCGAGGGTGGACGCGGCCGAGAGCACGTGACCGGCGGTGTGGCCGTCGAGCCCGTCCGACTCCCAGCCGGGGTACGGCTCGGCCCGCGCGCTCAGTCCTGCCTCGCGGAGGTAGGGAGCCAGCAGCCGGTCGGGATCGAGGCGCAGCAGGGTCTCGCGCACCGTCCGCTGCGCCGCGAGGTCCGCTCCCTCCCTCAGCTGCACGGCGGCGGGAGGGAGGAATCGAACGAGCGTGCTCGTGGCGGGCATGATGCTCCTGGAGACGGAAAACGCTTCCCACCATAGTGTCGGATGCCGGGCCGGAGGCCTAGACTCGGGCTGTGAGCGAGATCGCGACGCATACCCGTGGTTCGGCGACTCTGCACGACGTCGCCCGTGAGGCGGGTGTGTCGCTGGCGACCGCGTCGCGCGTGCTGAACGGATCCACACGGAAGGTGGCCGAGAGCTATCGCGACCGCGTGCAGGCGGCCGCCGACAAGCTGGGCTACACCGCCAACCTGTCGGCGCAAGCTACCGCGCGCGGCACGGCGGCGATCGTGGCGCTGCTCGTGGCCGACATCGCCGACCCGTACTTCGGCCAGCTCGCGTCGGGCGTCGCCCGGGGCGCCGACGAGGCCGGGCTGGTCGTCACGATCGCCATCACCGAGCGCGACCCGCAGCGCGAGGCGAAGCTGGTGCGGGCGCTGCGCGGTCAGCGTCCGCGCGGGCTCATCCTCGCGGCATCCCGCACCGACGGCCCCGACGGGGCCGGCCTTCAGGCGGAGCTCGACGCCTTCCAGTCCATGGGCGGCCGGGTCGTCGCGCTCGGACCCGTCGGCGCCGACATCCGCTCGGTCACGGTCGACAACCTCGGCGGCTCGCGCGCGCTCGCGACGCGTCTGTCGCAGCTGGGCTACCGCGACGCGGTGATCGTCGGAGCCCGCGAGGGCGTGCGCACCTCGGACGACCGCGTGACCGGCTTCACGGAGGGCTTCACCGCCGGCGGCGGCGTCGTCCGAGATGTCATCCGCGCGGGCTTCACGCGCGACGCCGGCTACGAGGGGGCGCAGCGGATGCTCGCCGCCGGCGTGGCGGCGGGAACGGTGGTCTTCGGCATCAGCGACGTGGTCGCCATCGGCGCCATGTCCGCGATCCGCGACGCCGGGCGCGAGGTCGGGTCCGACCTCGCCGTCGCCGGCTTCGACGACATCCCGACCGGTCGCGACATCCGCCCGGGCCTGACGACCGTGCACGTCCCCCTCGAGGACTTCGGCTACCGGGCGCTTCACGCGGTGCTCGAGGAGGACTGGGATCCGTCGCTGCCGCCGCTGCCCCTCGACGTCGTGGTCCGCGGCTCCACGCCCGAGCGCGCCTGATCGTCCGGATTCCCATGCCCAGACCCCCTAAGGGCGTCACCATCAACGACGTCGCAGCGAAGGCCGGCGTGTCGCTGTCGACGGTCTCGCGCGCCCTCAACGGCAACCCGACCGTCGACCCGGCGCTCGTCGCGCGGGTGCAGGATGCCGCCGCGGAGCTGAACTACACCGCCAGTCCCGTGGCGCGTTCACTCGTGCTCGGCCGGACCCAGACCGTCGCCGTCGTCGTCCCCGACCTCGGCAACCCGACGTTCCAGGCCATCCTCCGCGGACTCAGCCGCGCTGCCGCCGCCGACGACTACCACGTCCTCGTCGCCGACTCGGCCGAGTCCGTCGACGAGGAGCGTGTGCTCGCCGCCGCCACCCGCCGCCGCACCGACGGCATCGTGCTGTGCGCTCCGCGACTGCCGCAGGAAGAGCTGGAGCGGCTCGTCGGCGGCCTGCGCCCCGTCGTGCTCGTCAACCGCTCGGCGGGGGCCACACCGGCCGTGCGCGCGGACTACCGCAGCGCACTGGCGGACGAGCTCGCCCACCTTCACGGCCTCGGCCACCGGCGCATCGTCTTCCTCGCCGGCGTCGCGCGCAGCGTCGCCAACGCCGCCCGTCTCGAGGCGATCGCGGACTTCCGCGCCGCGCATCCCGATGTCGTCGTCGATGAGCTGCCGTGCGGTGTCGACTTCGACGCGGGAGCCGCCTCCGCGGCCGCCGTGCTGGCCTCGGGGGCGACGGCCGCCGTCGCGTTCAACGACCTGGTGGCCATGGGCCTGCTGAGCGCCGCGCAGTCCGCCGGACGCCGTGTTCCCGACGACCTCTCCATCGTGGGCTTCGACGACATCCCCTTCGCCGCGTACACCACGCCCCCGCTGACGACCGCGGCCGTGCCTCCACAGAGCTGGGCTCTCAGGCATGGGAGCGCATGCGGGACCTGCTCGACGGCGCCGAGCCGCGGGAGCCGCTGTGGCTGCGTCCGCAGCTCGTCGCCCGAGGCTCGACCGGGCCCGCCCCCGCCTGACCGCATCCACCCGGCACCCGCCCGGCCGGTGGATCGTCGTGCTACCCTGAGAAAACGTTTCCTGGAGGAGTGAGATGAGTCATCGCCGTTACGCCGTCGTCGGAGCCGGACACCGCGCCCAGATGTACGTCGACGCGATCACCGGCACGTACGCCGACCGCGCGGTCCTGGCAGCGATCTGCGAGCCGAACCCGGTGCGCGCGGCGTTCCACGTCGATCGCGTCGTGGCGGCAGGTGCGGCGGCGCCCGCCGTCTACGGGCCCGACGACCTCGAGCGGATGATCCGCGACGAGAAGATCGACCGGGTGGTGATCTGCGCCCGCGACGACCTGCACGCGCCGCTCATCGTGCGATCCCTGGATGCCGGCGCCGACGTCGTGGTCGAGAAGCCGCTCACGATCGACGGCCCGAGCGCCGCGGCCATCGAGGACGCGATCGACCGCACCGGCCGCGAGGTCGTCATCACGTTCAACTACCGGTACTCGCCGCGCAACTCGGCCCTGCGCCAGGTCATCCAGGACGGCACGATCGGGCAGGTCACGTCGATCGACTTCTCGTGGATGCTCGACACCAAGCACGGCGCGGACTACTTCCGCCGCTGGCACCGCGACAAGGCGAACTCCGGCGGGCTGCTCGTCCACAAGTCCAGCCATCACTTCGACCTGGTCAACTGGTGGATCCGGTCCAGCCCGCGTCGGGTCTACGCCTCGGGCGGACTGCGGTTCTACGGCGCCGACAACGCCGCCGCGCGCGGCATCACCGGCCGCCCCGCACGCGGCACCCACGACGGGGCCGACGCGTTCGAACTCGACCTCCGCCAGGACGAGCGCCTCGCCGCCCTCTACCTCGACGCCGCTCAGCACGACGGCTACCACCGCGACCTCGACGTCTTCTCCGACGGCATCACGATCGAAGACAACCTGGCCCTCGTCGTGGACTACCTCTCGGGTGCGACGCTGAGCTACTCCCTCAACGCCCACGCGCCATGGGAGGGATACCGCGTCGCCGTCAACGGCACCGAGGGCCGGGCCGAGCTCGATGTCGTCGAGCGCGGCGCCGTCCTCGCCGACGAAGGCCTCCACCCCGTGCTCGATCCCAGCGCCGTCGACGCCGGCGGGTCCGGGTCGCTGCGCCCCGAGGGGGAGCGCCTCATCGTCCAGCGCCACTGGGAGGCGCCGTACGAGGTGCAGATCGAGAACCTCGCCGGAGGCCACGGCGGTGGCGACCGCCTGCTCCTGGCCGACGTGTTCGAAGGCCACGGCGACGACCCGCTCGCGCGCCCCGCCGACTGGCGCGACGGGGTGCGCTCCATCGCCGTCGGCATCGCCGGCAACCGCTCGCTCGCCACCGGCCTCCCCGTCGAGATCGCCGATCTCGGCATCCGCTTCCTCTGTGAGGATGCCGCACCCGCCGCTGCCGGCACCGCCGGCCCTTCCGCCGCGGCGCACTCGTGAGCCGCATCGTCGTCACCGGAGGTGCCGGTCGCCTCGGCCGCAGCCTCGTCGCGGGCCTCGCGGCGGTCGGCCACGAGATCGTCAGCCTCGACCGTGCGGTGTCGCAGGCCGCTGAGCTCGACGGGATCGAACAGGTGGCCGTCGACCTCACCGACGCCGAAGCCGCGTCACGCGCCGTGGCAGCGACCCGTGCGGACGCACTCGTCCACCTGGCGGCGATCGCGGTGCCCTTCAGCGCACCCGAGGACGTGATCCTGCGCACCAACGCGGCGCTCGCGCTCAACACCGTCGGCGCAGCGGTCGCGGCCGGCATCTCCCGCATCGTGACGGCGTCGAGCCCCACGGTCCTCGGCTACGGCGCCCCCGCCGGGTGGCTTCCCGACCGGTTCCCCCTGGACGAGGACATTGCACCGCGGCCGTGGAACGCGTACGCCCTGTCGAAGCTTCTGGCCGAGCAGACCATCGCGATGTTCGCGCGGCAGACCGGCGAGGCCACGCGCTTCGCCGCCTTCCGGCCCTGCTACGTCATCGCGCCGGAGGAATGGGCGGGAGCGCCGACGCAGCAGGGTCACACGGTGCGCGAACGTCTCGCCGACCCCGCCCTCTCGGCGCCGGCGCTGTTCAACTACGTCGACGCCCGCGACGTCGCCTCGTTCGTCGACACGCTGCTCGAGGCGCTCCCCCACATCCCGAACGCCGAGGTCTTCTTCGTCGGCGCCGACGACGCCCTCGCCCGCGAACCGCTCGCCGACCTGCTGCCGCGGTTCGTCCCCGGCAGCGCCGACCTCGCCGCCGGGCTGACCGGCACCGCACCTGCGTTCTCGAACGCCAAAGCCCGGCGGGTGCTCGGCTGGTCGCCCGCCCACACGTGGCGCACCGCCCTGGACGAGACGGCCGCCACGGCCGTGGACCCCGACCGAAAGGACGTGCTGGCGTGAACTTCGACGGCATCCTCTTCTTCCCCGTCACGCCCTTCGACGCCGCTGGCCGCGTCGACGACGAGCTGCTGCACACCCACGTCGCCACGACTCTCGAGCATGCCCCGGGCGGGGTGTTCCCCGCGTGCGGAACCGGCGAGTTCCACGCGCTGTCGGCTGACGAAGCCGCACATGTCGTGCGCGTGGCGGCCGAGACGGTGTCCGGCCGCGTACCGGTCGTCGCCGGCACCGGCGGCCCGCTCGGTCACGCCACGGCCCTCGCCCGCGCGGCGGCGGACGCGGGGGCCGATGCACTGCTCGTGCTGCCGCCCTACCTCGTCGGCGGTCCGCAGGCGGGGCTCGTGGCCTATGTCGAGGCTGTCGCCGCGGCATCCGATCTTCCCGTCGTCATCTACCACCGCGGCACCGCCCAGTACTCGGTCGAGTCGGTGCGCACCCTGGCGCGCAACCCGAAAGTGGTCGGCTTCAAGGACGGCGTCGGCGACGTCGGTCTCGCGCAGCAGATCGTGCGCGCGGTCGCCGCTGAAGGGCGCGAGGACTTCGCGTTCTTCAACGGTCTGCTCACCGCCGAGCTCACCCAGGGCGCGTACCGCGGCATCGGCATCCCGCTGTACTCGTCGGCCGCCTTCGCGATGATCCCCGCGGTGGCGAACGCCTACTACCGGGCGTACGTCGACGGCGACGAGACCCGCAGAGCCGCGCTCCTGGACGGGTTCTACTCGCCGCTCGTGCGCCTGCGCGACGAGACGCCCGGGTTCGGTGTGTCGCTCATCAAGGCCGGCCTGCGGCTGTCGGGCCTGCCGGTCGGTCCGGTGCGCGCCCCGCTGATGGACCCCACGCCGGCGCAGGAAGCCCGGCTGGCCGAGATCCTCGAGGCCGGGCGCGCGCTGCTGTGATCACGATCCGCTCCCTCGACGCCCGCCTCGTGCGCGTGCCGCTCACGCGTCCGTGGGCGGCGGATGTCACGTCGGTCGGCGTGATCGCCACGCACGTGGTGCGCTCGGACGGCGCCGAGGGCTGGGGCTTCTCGTGGACTCCCCAGATCGGCGCCGAGGCGGTGCTCGCGCTGCTGCAGCACGACATCCCGCGCTTCGCCGTCGGCGGACCGGGCGAACCGGGCGAGGGCTGGCTGCCCGCATGGCGGCACCTGCACGAGGCCGGGGGCGGCGGTCTCACGACGATCGCCCTCGCGGGACTCGACCTGGCGCTGTGGGATGCCGCGTGCCGCAGCGACGGCTCGTCCCTCACCGGCTTCCTCCGCGCACCCCGCACCCGCGCCCGCGCGTACGGCAGCGGGGTGAACCTGCACTACTCGGCCGACGAGCTCGTCGCGCAGACGCAGCGGTGGGTGGATGCGGGGTTCGATGCCGTCAAGGTCAAGGTCGGCAAGCCCGACGTGGCCGAGGACCTCGACCGGCTCCGCGCGGTCCGCGAGGTGCTCGGTCCCGACCGTGCGCTCATGATCGACGCCAACCAGCGCTGGGAACTCGATCGCGCGACCGCATCGCTCGAGGTGCTCGCCGAGGTGTCTCCGGCCTGGATCGAGGAGCCGCTGCGCGCGGACGATCTGTACGGACACACCGAACTGGCCCGGCGATTGACGTCGTCCAGCGGCATCCCGATCGCCCTCGGCGAGAACCTGCACACGGTCTACCGCTTCGACGAGTTCCTGCGCGCCGGCGCGGTGCAGATCGTGCAGCCGAACGTCGTGCGCGTCGGCGGCATCACCCCGTTCCTGGGCATCGCCGCGATCGCCGCCGAGTACGGCGCCGCGCTGCACCCCCATCTGCTGCCCGAGTTGTCGGGTCAGCTCGCGCTGAGCCTGCGGCCGGTCCCGGGCGTGGCCGAACCGATGGTCGAGGATGTCGAGGACGCCGGGTTCGGCGCGCTCGGGGCCCTCGCCGACCCGTCACCCGTGTCCATCTCCGACGGCGCACTGACCGAGGTGCCGCACGTCGGTCTCGGCATCCGATTCTCATGATGCGAGCCGTCACGCCCGTCGCCCTCTGCTCCACCGAGCCGACACAGCCGACGGCTCACCACCCTCCCCGCGTCCCGCCGACCTCCCGGAAGGAACCCGCATGACCACCACGACCGAGCAGCTCGACCAGTACGCCGCCGCGGCCGAGGCCGCCGCCCCGGTCTGGCGGGCGGCGAGCGCCGCCGAGCGCGCGACGTGGCTGCGCGCAGCGGCCGACGCCCTCGACGCCCACGCCGACGACCTCGTCGCGATCGCCGACGCCGAAACGCGGCTGGGCGGGACCCGACTGCGCGGCGAGGTCGGTCGCACGACCGGCCAGCTGCGCCTGTTCGCCACGGTCGTCGAGGAGGGCTCGTACCTCGAGCTCACCGTCGACGACGCGGATGCCGGCGCGACGCCCCCTCGACCCGAGCTGCGACGCATGCTCACCGGAGTCGGGCCGGTCGCGGTGTTCTCGGCGTCGAACTTCCCGTTCGCGTTCTCGGTGGCCGGGGGCGACACCGCCTCGGCCCTCGCCGCGGGGAACCCGGTCATCGTCAAGGCGCACTCCGGGCACCCGCGGCTCTCTGCGCGGACCGCCGAGATCGTCGCCGACGCGCTCGTGGCCGCCGGCGCGCCGGCGGGTTCGCTCGCACTGGTCGAAGGCCGCGAGGCCGGGAACGCCCTCGTGCAGCATCCGGTCATCCAGGCGGCCGGGTTCACCGGCTCGCTCGGCGGGGGACGCGCCCTGTTCGATCTGGCGTCGGGGCGCCCCGACCCGATCCCGTTCTACGGCGAGCTCGGAAGCGTCAATCCCGTCGTGGTGACCGCCGCGGCGGTCGCCGCTCGCGGCGACGCGCTCGCGCAGGGCCTCGTGGGCTCCTTCACCCTCGGCATCGGGCAGTTCTGCACCAAGCCCGGGGTCGTCTTCGTGCCGCGGGGCGCCGGCTTCGAGGACCTGGTCGCCACGCTCGTGCCGAGCACGGCCGGCGGACCGCTGCTGACCGACCGGATCACGGCCGCCTTCCCCGAGGGCATCGCACACCTCGAGGCCGACGCGTCGGTCGAGGTGCTCGCCCACGGCGCACCCGCCGAGGACGGATCGGCGCGGCCGATCGTGCTGACCACGGATGCCGCGGCTGTCGCGGCACGCCCCGAGACGCTTCTGGAGGAGTGCTTCGGGCCGGTCACCCTGCTCGTGCGCTACGACGGGGCCGACGATCTGCTCGCCGCCCTCCGCGCGGTGCCCGGCTCGCTCACCGCCACGATCCACAGCGAGGAGGAGGACGACGTCGCCGACGTGCTCGCGCTGCTGGAGCGCCGCGCGGGGCGCGTGCTGTTCGCCGGCTGGCCGACCGGTGTCGCGGTCACGTGGTCGCAGCACCACGGGGGCCCCTGGCCGGCGACGACCTCGCTGCACACCTCGGTCGGCGCCACCGCGATCCGCCGCTTCCTGCGCCCGGTGGTCTTCCAGGACGCGCCGCAGCGGCTCCTCCCCGCCGAGCTGCGCGACGACACCCTCAGCCGGCTCCCCCACCGCCGGAACGGTGAGCTGCGCGTGCCCTGATCGAGCAATTCGGCGCGAGGTGCATCCACCGGAGCCCGTCGAGCGGAACACATGGTGTCGGCATCAGCCGCACCCCCGCAACGAAGGAGCACTCCGATGAAGAAGTCACGTCTCGCCGTCGCCACCGCCGCCACCGCGGTCGCCGCCCTCGCATTCAGCGCCGCGCCCGCCTACGCGGACGACCACGACTCGATCGTCGACATCGCGATCGCCGCCTCCGGCGGTGGCGCACCGGATGACAACCCCAACGACTACGACCTGCTCGTACAGGCGGTCATCTACGCCGAGCTGGTCGAGGTTCTCGACGACCCGAACGCCTCGCTCACCGTGTTCGCTCCCACCGACGCCGCGTTCCTCAAGCTCGTGACCGACCTCACCGGCACGGCGCCGGCGAGCGAGGCCGACGCGCTGACCACGATCGCCACGGCGTTCTCGCCGGCCGAGGTCGGGAACATCCTGCTCTACCACGCCGTCGGCGGCGAGGTCACCTTCCCGGGCGCCGTCCGCGCCGGCACGATCGAGATGGCCAACGGCGGAGCGGTCACCGTGCGCGGCGTCAACCTCGTCGACGAGTCGCCCGCGCTCACCGACCCGAAGATCGTCGTGAAGGCCTCCAACATCCAGGCCTCGAACGGCGTCATCCACACGATCGACCGGGTGCTGGTCCCCGGCAGCTGACGCTCGCCACGGGGCGGGCGGCGAGTGCAAGGCGTCGCCCGCCCCGTCCGTGTGCCGGCCGCCTGACGGGCACGCACGTGGAGCGGTCGACCGGTCGGAAGACGGGCAGGCCGGGGTCGGGGCGGCCCGCGGTCGGCCGGGCCGGGTGACGGGCAGGCCGGGTCGGGGCGGCCCGTACCGCCGCCAGCCGCTCAGCCCGGGTCCCGGCCGGGTCGGGTCGGCTCAGGTGACGGTCAGGCCGGCTTCTGCGCGAGAAGCGCTCCGGCCTCCCGCAGCCAGCGTGCGGGATCGGCCATCGCGGCCTCGGCCGACCCGGCGAGCACGGTGAGCGAGACGGATGCCGCGAACCCCGCCGCGTCGGCATCGGGCGCGATCCGCCCCGCCACCAGCGCGACCGCCGTCGCCGAACGATCGGCGAGCTCCGCGATGCGAGCCGGGACCTTTCCGGCCGCCGACTGACCGTCGAACGAGCCCTCGCCGGTGACCACGAGATCCGCCTCCTCCAGCGCGGCGGGGAGCCCGATGAGATCGGCGACCGCGGTCGAGCCGGGGACCAGCTGCGCACCCCAGGCGAGCAGGCCGAAGCCGGTGCCGCCTGCGGCACCGGCGCCGGGAGTCTGAGGGTCTGCCGGCAGGAGGCGGGCGAGGTGGGCGAGCGCGCGGTCCGTCGCAGGGATGTCGGCGTCCGTCAGCCCCTTCTGCGGCCCGAAGACCGCGGCGGCTCCGCGCTCGCCGAGGAGCGGATTCGTCACGTCGCTGAGGACATGCGCGCCCCCGGCGGGCAGGGGTGCGAGGCATGAGAGGTCCGCGTGCACGACTGCGCCCATCCCGCGGGCGCCGGGCGCAAGGGGTTCGCCCGCGGCATCCGTGAATCGTGCGCCGAGCGCGGTCAGCATGCCGACACCGCCGTCGGTGGAGGCGCTCGAGCCGATCCCGAGCACCAGGCGCGAGACGCCGTGTGCGAGGGCCGCGGCGATCGCCTCGCCGAACCCGCGGGTGTCGGCGTCGAAGGGGCGGAGCCGCGGCGGTGTGCCGAGCAGTTCGATGCCGCTCGTGGACGCCAGCTCCACGACGGCGGTTCCGGCGGGGGTGTCGGCGGTCGGCGGCAACAGCAGCCACCATGCCGCGACCGGTGTCCCCTCGGGCCCGGTGACGGTCACCGGCATGCGGCGGGCCCCGGGAACGGCGGCGGCGAAAGCGTCGAGCGTGCCCTCGCCTCCGTCCGCCATGGGCAGAGCGCGCAGCCGGGCGGCGGGGTCGACCGAGCGCCAGCCCTCGGCGAGGGCGGCCGCCGCCGCTGCCGCACCGATCGTGCCCTTGAAGCTGTCGGGGGCGAGGACGATGGTGCGCGGCATCCCCCCATTGTCCCCGAAATGGCGGGAAAGCGCTATCCCGCCTGGGATAGGGTCGAGGCATGCCCCACGCCCTCATCGCCGTCGGCACCGGACAGTACGCCGACCCCTGGCACCCCTACGAGGCGACCGGCGCCGCGGTCGCCACGATCCTGCGCGACGACGGCTGGACCGTCGACATCGACGACGACGTCGACCGTGCCCTCACCCGGCTGGGCGATGTCGACCTCCTCGTGGTGTCGGCGGGCGACCCGTGGCGGAACCCCGGCGACGGACCGGACGCCGCGATCACTCCCCCGGCGGCCGCAACCGAGGGACTGCACGCCGCCCTGGAGCGCGGCATCGGCATCCTTGCCCTGCACAGCGCGACGGCCTCGCTGCGCGACTACCCCGCCTACCGCGCGGCCATCGGCGGTGAGTGGCGGCCCGGAACGTCGTGGCACCCCCCCCCCCGGCCGGCGCGGGTCGCCGTCGCGGCATCCCCCCCCCTCGTGGCCGGGCTCGACGAGATCGCGGCGACGGACGAGCTCTACAGCGACCTCATCGTGGACACCGACCTCGAGGTGCTCGTCGCGCACGAACTGGGGGGCACGCGGCATCCGCTCGTCTGGGTCCGCGAGGCGCCCGCCCGGGCGGTCGTCTCGGCCTTCGGACACGACGCCCGCGCATACGACTCGCCGGACGTGCAGCGCCTCATCCGGCAGTCCGCCGACTGGGCGGGCCGACGCGCGCGCGGCTGACCGGGCACAATGGATGCCGACCCCCACCGTGATCCGAGGAGACCCATGTCCTGGCTCGTCACCGGAGGCGCCGGCTACATCGGCGCCCACGTCGTCCGCGCACTCGCCGCCGCCGGCCTCCCGCCCGTCGTCCTGGACGACCTCTCGAGCGGACACGAGGGCTTCGTGCCCGAGGGCGTGCCGCTCGTGCGCGGCTCGATCCTGGACCGCGACCTCGTCGAGCGGACGCTGCGCGAGCACGAGGTCGAGGGGGTCATCCACGTCGCCGGCTTCAAGTACGCGGGGGTCTCGGTCACCCGCCCGCTGCACACGTACGAGCAGAACGTCGACGGCACGCGCGTCGTACTCGAGGCGATGGCCGCAGCCGGCGTGAGCAGGATCGTCTTCTCGTCCAGCGCCGCCGTCTACGGCACGCCCGACGTGGAGCTCGTCACCGAGGATCTGCCCAAGCGGCCCGCGTCGCCGTACGGCGAGTCCAAGCTGATCGGCGAGTGGCTGATCCGCGACCAGGCGGTCGCGACCGCCGGCACCGAGGCGCCGCTTCGCCACACGTCGCTGCGGTACTTCAACGTCGTCGGCTCCGGCGACCCGTCGGTCTACGACACCAGCCCCCACAACCTCTTCCCCCTCGTGTTCGAGGCTCTCGTCGCGGGGCGCACCCCGAAGATCTTCGGCGACGACTACGACACTCCCGACGGAACGAACGTGCGCGACTACGTGCACGTGGCCGACATCGCCGCCGCCCACGTGGTCGCCGCCCAGCGGATGGTCGCCGGCGAGCCCGTCGAGGCCGCCTACAACCTCGGTTCGCAGAACGGCCTGTCGGTCCGCGAGATCATGGACGCGATGGCCCGCGTCACCGGCATCGACTTCGTGCCCGAGATCGGTCCGCGCCGTGCCGGCGACCCCGACCGCATCGTGGCCACAGGCGACCTCGCGGCACGCGACCTCGACTGGGCGAACCGCTACTCCGTCGACGAGATGGTCCGCAGTGGCTGGGAGGCCCGCCGCACCGCCTCCTGACCCCCGCCGTTGCGGGGGCGCGTGCGCACGCCGCCCCCGCGTGCGTGAAACTCCCGCTCGGGTGTGACACGTGCGCACGCGGCACGGTAGGCGCTGGGCTCGGCGGGCCGTGGGGCGCCGGGGCGCGTGCGCACGCCGCCCCCGCGTGCGTGAAACTCCCGCTCGGGTGTGACACGTGCGCACGCGGCACGCCAGGGCCGGGCTCGGCGGCCGTCAGCGCGGGGCGGCGGTGCTCCCGCGCACGATGAGCGTCGTCGGCACCGTCTCGGCTCCGACGGCCCCGCCAGCCTCGATACCCGCCACCAGCGCCGCGACGGCCCGCTCGCCGAGCAGGTCGAAGTCCTGCCGCACCGTCGTCAGCGGCGGACGGTACTGCGCGGCATCCGCAACATCGTCGAAGCCGACCACGCTCACCGCACGGGGGGTGTCGCGCCCGGTCTCGGCGAGGGCACGCAGCATACCCAGCGCCATCTGGTCGTTCGCGACGAAGACCGCGGTGGCATCGGCGGGCAGGGCGAGCCCCGCGAGATAGCCCGACCCCGCAGTCCAATCACCGCGAAGAAGAGCGGATGCCGGGGCTCCGACCGCGGCGAGGGCCTCACGCCAGCCCCGCTCACGCTCGGCAGCAGCGAACGACGAGCCCGGTCCCGCCACGTGGTGCACCGTGCGGTGGCCGAGGGCGCTCAGGTGCTCGACCGCGAGGCGCGCTCCCCCGGCGTGGTCGGACTGGACGATCGAGAATCGCGGGTCGGGGGGCGAGTCGACGACGACGAGCTGCAGCCCGGCCGGCGCCTCGGCCCCGGTCGCCAGGGCCGTGGCCTCGTTGAGCACGATCGCGCCATCGGCACCCTGGTCGCGCAGGCGCTCGAACGCGTCGTCGAGGGCGTCGCGTCCGCCCGCGGTGACGACGGTCGTGGCGTACCCGCGCGCGGTCGCAGCATCGGCGACGGCCTGCAGCATCCGGGAGTTGCCCACGGTGGCGAGGGTCGAGACCACGAGCCCGAGGGTCTGCGACCGGCCGGTGCGCAGGGCGCGGGCGGCGCGATGCGGACGGTAGCCGAGCGCGGCCATCGCCGCTTCGACACGATCGCGAGTGGCGGGATCCACACGCGGGCTGCCGGTCACCACGCGCGGCACCGGCTGCCCCCAGACGCCCGCGCGCGCGGCGACATCGGCCATCGACACCCGCCGCTGCGTCATCCGCCCCACCCTCCCTGCCGGATCGCCCGTGGACCACCGCCGTCGCCGCGGCATGAGGATCACAACTCCTGCACCCCCGAGCATGTTGACGTTACCACGGTGCGCTTGCTACCGTGTTGACGTGAACATGCAGGAGTTGCGTTCCCCGGTGCCGACAACGACGCCCCGGCACGCCCGACCCCGCCCCCGGCACACCCGCCGTGACCCCCGGCAACCCCGCCCCCGGCACGCCAGACCCCACCGGGCCCGCACGCCACCCCCCCAGCCGGTCGAGCCCCTCCCCGCCGGCGTCGTCCGACGGGCCACGCGGCTGGCGGACGGCCGCGAGCTGATCTACTTCGACGACCCCGGCACCGCCCTCGGCCCGGACCGCAACGTCGACGCCCGCACCCTCGACGCCCGCCCGGCCACCGCCACGATGCGCCGCGACGTGCTCACCGGCGATTGGATCTCGGTCGCCGCGGCGCGGCAGAACCGGGCGTTCCTCCCGCCCGCCGAGCTCGACCCGCTGGCGCCGCAGACGCCGACGAATCCGTCCGAGATCCCGTCGCGGTACGACGTCGCGGTGTTCGAGAACAAGTCGCCGTCGTTCGGTCCAGCCCTCCGCGAGGCGCACGGCGATCACCCCGCCGCGGACGACGCGCCGCGCGACCTCGCCGACCTCGACGCGCCCGGCCTCGAGCGCACCCGCACCTCCGTCGGCCGCTGCGAGGTGGTGTGCTTCAGTCCTGAGCACTCCGGTTCGTTCGGCACCCAGTCCCCGACCCGCGCGCGCACGGTGATCGAGGCCTGGGCCGACCGCACCGCCGCCTTGTCGGCACTGCCCGGCATCGAGCAGGTGTTCCCGTTCGAGAACCGCGGCGAGGCGATCGGCGTGACGCTGCCGCATCCGCACGGCCAGATCTACGCCTACCCCTACATCACCCCGCGCACGCAGAGCCTGCTGCGCTCCCTCGACCGCGAGGGCGCCGACCTGTTCGCGCGCATCCTCGACGCCGAGCGCGCGTCCGAGCGGGTCATCCTCGCGGGCGAGCACTGGACGGCCTTCGTCCCGTTCGCCGCGCGTTGGCCGATCGAGGTGCACCTGATGCCCCATCGTCATGTCGCCGATCTGTCCGAGACGACGGATGCCGAGCGCGACGAACTCGCACCGCTCTACCTGCGCCTGCTCCGAGGCGTCGACGCCCTGTACGACACGCCGACGCCGTACATCGCCGCGTGGCACCAGGCCCCCGTCCACACCGGACGCGACGCGGTGCGCCTGCACCTGCAGCTGACCAGCCCGCGCCGAGCAGCCGACAAGCTGAAGTTCCTCGCCGGATCCGAGGCGGCCATGGGCGCCTGGATCGGCGACGTCCCGCCCGAGACCTCGGCCGCGCGCCTGCGCGAGGCCGTCGCATCCATCCCCGAGGTGACCGCATGACCGAGACCCCCCGCACCGCGGCCGCCGCGCCCCACGATGCCTCCCGCGATGCCTCCGACCTGTTCTCCGAGCTGACCGGCTCCGACCCGCGAGGTACCTGGTCGGCACCCGGACGCGTCAACCTCATCGGCGAGCACACCGACTACAACGACGGATTCGTTCTGCCGTTCGCCATCCAGCACCGCACCCACGTCGCCCTCGGCACGCGGGCGGACGCCGTCATCCGCGTCGTGTCGACCTTCGACCCGGTCCCGGTCGAGGTGGCGATCGCCGACCTGGGCACGCTCTTCCCCGCCCGTCGCGAAGAGGTCCCGGAGTGGGCGCGCTATCCGCTCGGCGTGGCCTGGGCGGCTCTCGAGGCAGCCGGCCGGGATGCGGCATCCGTCACCGGTGTCGATCTGGCCTTCGCGTCGAACGTGCCGGTCGGTGCGGGACTGTCATCCTCGGCCGCCATCGAGGGCGCCACCGCGGCCGCGCTCGATGACGTGTGGCAGCTGGGGCTGGACCCCGTCGCCCGCGCGCGCGTCGGGCGGACCGCCGAGAACGAGGCCGTCGGCGCCCCCACCGGGATCATGGACCAGATGGCCTCGAACCTCGGCCGCGCCGACGCCGGCATCTTCCTGGACTGCCGCTCGCTCGAGGCCGAGGTGGTCGATCTGGGGTTCACGGCCGCCGGCCTGGAACTGCTCGTGATGGACACCGGCGTCAAGCACTCCCACGCCACCGGCGGCTATGGCGAACGGCGGGCCGCGTGCGAGCGCGGCGCGGCGCTCATGGGCGTGGCCGCCCTGCGCGACCTGACACCGGCCGACCTCGATCGCGCGCGCGGTCTGATGGACGACGTGACCTTCCGGCGGGTCCGCCACGTCGTGACCGAGAACCACCGCGTGCTCGACACCGTCCGCGTGCTCGCGGAGTCGGGCGCGTCGGCGATCGGCGAGCTGCTCGTCGCCTCGCACGCCTCGATGCGCGACGACTTCGAGATCTCGGTGCCCGAGCTCGACACGGCCGTCGAGTCGGCACTTTCCGCGGGAGCCGTCGGCGCGCGCATGACCGGCGGCGGCTTCGGCGGCGCGGCGATCGCACTCGTCGCCCGCGAGCGTGTGGACCGGGTGCGGGATGCCGTCGCGGCGGCCTTCGCGGCATCCGGATTCGCCTCCCCCACCCAGTTCACGGTGAGCCCGTCGGCCGGCGCCGGCCGCGACTGACCCCCGCCTTGTCTCAGGGCGGTCACGCTGGCAGACGCGCCTCGCGAACGCAAGACCTCGCACCCGCGGATGCCGGGGCCTAACGTCGAGGACGGATCGGGTATCTGATCACCCGACCGGAAGGAGCACGCTGTGGCCTACATCACCGTCGGGACCGAGAACTCGGCTGACATCGACCTCTTCTACACCGACCAGGGCTTGGGGCAGCCGGTCGTCCTGATCCACGGCTTCCCCCTGGACGGCGAGTCGTGGGGACGCCAGCAGGCGGCGCTCCTGGACGCCGGTTACCGCGTCATCGCCTACGACCGTCGCGGGTTCGGCGCGTCGAGCAAGGCGGGCACCGGCTACGACTACGACACGTTCGCGGCCGACCTGCACGCCCTCATGGAGGACCTCGATCTGACGGATGCCGTCCTGATCGGCTTCTCGATGGGCACCGGCGAGATCGCCCGTTACCTCAGTCGCTACGGCAGCGCGCGCGTGGCCAAGGCGGCGTTCCTGGGGTCGCTCGAGCCGTTCCTGCTGATCACCGACGACAACCCCGACGGCGCCGGCCCCCAGGACTTCTTCGACGGCATCGCCGCGAAGGTCCACGAGGACCGCTACGGCTTCGTCGCGGAGTTCTTCGGCGACTTCTACAACCTCGACGACAACCTCGGGAAGCGCATCTCGCAGCCCGCGCTGGATGCCAGCATCCAGACCGCCAATCGCGCCGGCAACACCGCGATCGCCGCGGCGCCGCTGACGTGGCCGACCGACTTCCGGCAGGACATCCCGGCCGTGGATGTGCCCGCGCTCATCGTGCACGGCACCGCGGACAACATCCTGCCGATCGACGCCACCGCGCGCCGCTTCAAGGAACTGCTGCCCCAGGCGACGTACGTCGAGATCGAGGGCGCGCCGCACGGGATGCTGCTCACGCACGCCGACGAGGTCAACGAGGCGCTGCTGATGTTCCTGCGCGCCTGACCCGGCTTGGGACGACGCGGGCGCCGGTCGTGGAATAACAACCGTCATTCGGGTTTACTGGGCGCATGGCACAGCGGGGTTCCTACGCCAAGGGCGTGGCGAAGCGCGAGGAGATCCTCGGGCGCGCACTGGACGTCGTGGCCCGCGAGGGGCTGCGGGGCGCGTCGGTGAAGATGATCGCCGACGCGGTCGGTCTGAGCCAGGCGGGGCTGCTGCACTACTTCGACAGCAAGGAGGAGCTCTTCACCGCGATCCTCCGCAAGCGCGACGAACTGGATGCCGCCGCCTACGGCCCCTTCGACGATCCCCACGGCAGCCTCGACGACATCGCGGACGGGTTCCTCCACGTGGTGAGGCACAACGCTGAGGTTCCGGGGCTGGTCCAGCTGTTCGCTCAGCTGTCGGTCGACGCGGCGGACCACACCCACCCCGCGCACGACTGGTTCCTCGAGCGCAGCCGGCACATGCGCGAGGGCACCGCCGCGGCGTTCGCTGCGTCGCAGGAGCGCGGAGCGGCCACCCCCGCCCTTTCGCCCGAGGCGTTCGCGCGCATCCTGCAGGCGGTCTCGGACGGGCTGCAGATCCAGTGGATGCAGGAGCCCGATCTCGACATGGCGGGCGTCATCTCACAGCTGCTCGCCGCACTGGCCCCGTCCTCGGTCGACGCCGCCTCGTCGGACGCGGCCTCTTCCGACCAGGCGGCGTCGCGATGACGTCCCGCAGCGAGCCCCCGGTCGTCCGCACCGCGTCCGGGGAGGTGCGCGGGCGCTGGCGACCCGGCGCCTCCGCGGGGTCCCCGGGCTCGGCGGCGTTCCTCGGCATCCCCTTCGCGCAGGCCCCCGTGGGCGACCTTCGCTTCGCGGCACCGGTTCCGCCCCCGCCCTGGCCGGGGGTGCGGGATGCCGGGGCGTTCGGCGCCACGCCGCAGCGCGGCGACGCGGGCATCACCCTCATCCCCGAGCCGAGCGTCCCGGGCGAGTCCACGCTGAACGTCAACGTCTTCACCCCGCGCCCGGGCGAGGCGGATGCCGCGCTCCCGGTCCTCGTCTACATCCACGGCGGGGGCTTCGTCTCGGGCTCGCCGGCGAGCCCCTGGTACGACGGCGCCGCGTTCGCACGCGACGGCGTCGTCACCGTCACGGTGTCGTACCGGCTGGGGTTCGAGGGATTCGGCTACATCCCCGGCGCGCCCGCCAACCGCGGCGTGCGTGACTGGCTGGCCGCACTGGAGTGGGTGCAGCGGAACATCGCCGCCTTCGGAGGAGACCCCGGCTGCGTCACGATCGCGGGCCAGTCCGCCGGCGGCGGCGCCGTGCTGACGCTTCTCGGGATGCCTGCCGCGCAGCACCTCTTCCACCGCGCGTGGGCGCTGTCGGCGGCTCCCGCGGATGTCGCGCCTGATCGAGCTCGCGCGCTGTCGGCACGGCTCGCCGAGCTCGCGGGCGTCGAGGCCACGCTCGAGGGCTTCGGGTCGGTGTCGGACGAGGCTCTCGCCGCCCTGCAGCAGAAGGCGTCGGCCGCGGCATCGCCGGGTCCGCTCGGCGCCGCGCGCACGCTGCTGTCGCGCGGGCTCTCGTGGGGACCCATGGTCGACGGTGAGCTCGTCGTGCGCCCCGCGGTCGAGCAGATCGCTGCGGGGGTCGGCGCGGACAAGCCGCTCGTGCTGGGATCGACCGACGACGAGTTCACGATGGTGCTCGACGATGCGCCGCGAGCCATCCGGTTCATCCCGCCCGTCCTCGCCCTGCGGCGCCTGAGCCCCCACCGCCCGCGCCTGCGCGAGTACCTCGCCGCCAACGTCGACCGGCGGCGCGAGGGGACGGCGGCGGTGCTCGGCCGCTATATCAGCGACGCGGTGTTCCGATCCCTCGTCGTGCGGGTGGCCGACGCGCGCGGCACCGCGCCGACGTGGGTGTACCGATTCTCGTGGCGGTCGCCGGTGCGCCGGTGGGCGCTCCACTGCCTGGATGTGCCGTTCTGGTTCGACTGCCTCGACGCCGACGGCGTCACCGCGATCGCCGGTGACGAGCCGCCGCCGTCGCTCGCCGCTGCCCTGCACGGCGGCGCCGTCGCCCTGGTGCGTCACGGCGACCCGGGATGGCCGACGTGGACGACGCGGCCCGGCACCACCCGCGTGTTCGGAGGACCGGCATCCGCGCCCGAGGTGATCGAGGACGGATACGCGAGCGTCCGCGCCCTGATCTGAACCCGCGGTAGGCCCCGGGATACGTGCGGTACACACCCCCGAGAAAACGGTTGCTGACGAACGGGAGTCGTGTTAGGTTCTGGGAAACCGGTTACTGGAGCACCGCAGACTCCAAGTGCAGGGACTCGACGTGGAGTACAGGGAGACAGCCGATGGCGACCGATCTCATGACGAGGGTGCGATGACCGCGCTCGCAACGCCGACAGCGGACCACACACAGGCACCGCTCCGGGACCCGTCGCCTCGCACGAAGCGACCCTGGTGGCAATCGATCTGGCGCCACAAGGCGCTGTATCTCATGGCCCTGCCGGGCATCGCGTACTTCATCGTCTTCAAGTACGTGCCTATGGGCGGTCTCGTCATCGCGTTCCAGGACTACTCCCCGTTCCGCGGCATCGCGGGCAGCCCCTGGGTCGGGTTCGAGCACTTCATCCGCTTCTTCACCGAGGACACGTTCTTGTTGCTGCTGGGCAACACCATGACGATCTCGCTGCTGCTGCTCATCTTCGCGTTCCCGATTCCGATCATCCTGGCCCTGCTGCTCAACGAGGTGCGCACGAAGCTGTTCCAGCGCAGCGTGCAGACGGTCATCTACCTGCCGCACTTCATGTCATGGGTCATCGTGGTGTCGCTGTTCTACGTGCTGTTCACGACCGACGGCGGCGGCATCAACAACCTCCTCGAGGAGTGGGGGCTGGGTCCGATCCCCTTCCTGACCGATCCGGCGTGGCTGCGGCCGATGTACGTCGCACAGGAGATCTGGAAGACCGCCGGCTGGGGGACGATCATCTACCTCGCGGCCATGACCGCCGTCGACCTGCAGCTCTACGAAGCTGCCGAGATCGACGGCGCGGGACGCTGGCGCCAGACCTGGCACATCACTCTTCCCGCGATCCGCCCCACCATCATCGTGATGTTCATCCTCGCCATCGGCGACTTCCTCGAGCTCGGCTTCGAGCACATGTTCCTCGTGCTGAATTCGCTGAACCGGCACGTGGGCGAGATCTTCGACACCTACGTGTACACCGCCGGCATCCAGAACGGACAGCTGAGCTATGCCGCCGCGGTGGGGATGTTCAAGGGCGTCGTGGGCCTGATCCTCGTGGTCGCGGCGAACAAGCTGGCGAAGAAGCTCGGCGAGGAGGGCGTGTACTGATGTTCTCCGTCGAGGGGTTCCTCCGCATCAACGGCTTCCTCCAGGGTGTCTATCGCATCGCGTACCTGAACCTGCTGTGGATGGCGGCGACGGCGCTGGGACTCGTGCTTTTCGGCCTGGGCCCCGCTTCCTACGCTGTCGCCGCCTACATCGACCGGTGGTTCCGACAGGGTGAGACCCCACCGGTGACGCGCGCGTTCCTGGCCCACTTCCGGGCGCAGTACTGGCGGGCCGCCGCCGTCGGCTGGATCCTCGTGGCGGCGTCGGCCATCGTCATCACCAACGTCTTCAGCGTCACGGTGTGGCTGCTCCAATTCGCCAACGTCGCAGCGCTGATCGTGATCGCCGTCATCTGGGCGTACGTGTACCCGGTGATGGCCGCCACCGATGTGCGCGGCGTCGGGCGCCCCCTGGCGGCGGCGCTCATGATCGGCGTCGGATCACTGCACTGGACCATCGCCGGGGGCGCCGTCGCGGCCGGCGCCGTGTGGCTCGTGACCGTCTTCGCCCCGCCCCTGCTGCTTCTCTTCGGCTACGGCATCCCGGCAGCGGCCATCGGATTCGTCACTCGCATCGTCTTCGCACAGCTTGCGGCTGACCACCCGCAGCTCTCGTCCCCGGTTCGCGCGATGTCGCGCGAACTCCGCCCCGCCCCGTGAAAGGAACACAATGAGGAACCACACCCGGCTCGGACTCGCGATCGCCTCTGTGACAGCTGCCTCGCTGGCAATGACAGCGTGCGTCGGCTCGACAGGATCGTCTGACGAGCCCCTCGACAGCGTCACCTGGATGACGATGCTCCACACTCCGACCACGCCCGAATCCGGGGGGCCGATCGAGTCCGCGCTCGAGGAGCACACGGGCATCGACATCGACTTCCAGTGGGTGCCTGACGCGTCGAAGGATGAGAAGATCAACGCCGCACTCGCGTCCGACTCGCTCGCCGACATCACCTCGCTCACCAACATCGCCAACACCTCGGTGCGCCAGGCTCTGACATCGGGCCAGTTCTGGGACGTCGAGCCGTACCTCGAGGAGTTCCCCAACCTCGCCGACATCGACGAGCAGACCATCGATTCGGCGCGCGTGGACGGGCACCTCTACGGCGTCCCGTTCCAGAAGCCCAAGGCGCGCTACGGCGTCCTCGTTCGACAGGACTGGCTGGACAACCTCGGACTCGAGGTACCCCACACCCTCGACGAACTCGCCGAGGTCGCCCTCGCCTTCACCGAGGATGATCCGGACGGCAACGGTGTCGACGACACCACCGGTTTCATCGATCGTGCCGAGAGCGCCATCCTCGGTTTCCGTATGCTCTCCGGCTACTTCGGGGCGGGCAATGTGTTCGAGATCGATGACGACGACAACGTCGTCCCCTCGTTCACCACCGACGCTTTCACCGAGGCGATGGAGTGGTATCGCGGACTCTACGAGCGCGGCGCGGTCAACAGCGAGTTCGTGACGATGCAGAAGCAGAACCAGCAGGACGCCATCGCCCAGGGCAAGGGCGGCATCGTCGTCACGGGGCTGTTCGAGGCGAAGAACTACATGAACCTGGCTGTCAGCGCGGACCCGCAGACTCCCATGGCCTGGGCACTCGTCAACGACATGACCCACGAAGACGTACCGCGCCGCATCCTGTCCGACACCAACGGGGGCTTCGGCGGATGGATGGCGATCTCGAAGTCGCGGGTGGGCAGCGAAGAGGACCTCAAGGCGATCCTCGGCTTCATCGACAAGCTCCTCGAGGAGGATGCCTTCCGATTGATGACCTACGGCATCGAGGGCACGCACTACACGGTGGAGGACGATGTCGTGAGCGTCACCGACCAGAACCTCTGGCAGCAGGACGTTCAGCCGTATTCCTCATCGCGCCCCGCCGACGACCTCGTGCTTTTCAAGGACGACACCCCGTACGTCGACGAAGCCAACGAGAAGATGGCTGAGAACGCCGACTACACGATCGTCAACGTCGCATTGCCGCTCACCTCCGAGACGTACGACCGCAGCTGGTCGACCATCCAGCAGGGGGCGACCGATGCCTACAACAAGTACATGGTCGGGCAGCTCGACATGGACGGCTATCGAGCCGCGATCGACGCACTGGGGGGACAGGGCCTCGACGCCATCGTCGAGGAGTTCACGGCCTCGTACGCAGAGACCCGCTGAGAGAGGGGCGATGCAGGTGCAGAGCACGATGACCGAGGTCGAGACGGACGCTGTCCGGCGCACGACGCGCAGACTGCAGGACGCCATCGACCAGGCAGCGGACTCGGGCGGCGGGCGTGTCACCGTCACCGCCGGCGTGCACGAGACCGGTGCTCTGCGCCTGCGCTCACGCGTGGAACTCCACATCGAGGCGGGGGCGGTGCTGCGCTTCGTCGCCGACCCCTCGCTCTACCCCCCGGTCGCCGCCCGCTGGGAGGGCGCGTCGACGACGATCCACTCCCCGTGCGTCTACGCTCGCGGCGAGACCGACGTCTCGATCACGGGCTCCGGCGAGATCGATGGCGCTGGTGCCTGGTGGTGGGAGGCGTTCCGCGAGCGCACGCTCGCCTACCCCCGCCCCACGCTCCTCGGGTTCCACGATTGCACGCGCGTCGAAGTCTCGGACGTGACGCTGCGGAACTCCCCGGCATGGACGGTGCATCCACTGCTGTGCGATGACGTGCGGATCCGAGGGATCAGCATCCTCAATCCCGTGGACTCCCCCAACACGGACGGTATCGATCCGGAATCGTGTCGGGACGTCCGGATCGAGGATTGTGTCATCGATGTGGGTGATGACTGCATCGCGATCAAGGCGGGCAGTGAGCACTCCGCCGACCGCGTTCCATGCGAGCGGATCACCGTCAGAGGCTGCCGGATGCTGCACGGCCACGGTGGCGTGGTCATCGGCAGTGAGATGAGCGGCGGCGTGCGCGACGTCCTCATCGAGGACTGCGTGTTCCAAGGCACCGACCGCGGGATCCGGATCAAGACCCGCCGCGGGCGGGGCGGCACCGTCGAGCGGGTACACGTGTCCGGCATCGCGATGGATGGAGTCATGTGCCCCATCGTCGTCAACCCGTTCTACTTCTGCGGCCCGGAAGGCGACCTCCCCACGGTGTCCGACCGTCGGCCCCGTCCGATCGACGCCGGCACTCCGCACCTCCGCGACATACGCCTGACGGACATCACAGCCACGGACGTGCGGGCGTGTGCGGCCTTCATCTCGGGGTTGCCGGAGTCACCGCTGCGCGGACTCACGCTCGAGCGCATCGCCGTCTCGTTCGCCGCGGACCCGGAGCCGGCCGTTCCCGCCATGGCGGACGGGGTGCCGAGCATGGCGGCCGAGGGAGTACACCTGGCCTTCGCCGACGACATCGAGGTGAGCACGCTTCGATTCCATGGCCTGCGCGGCCCCGAGTTCGTCACCGATGGAACGCCCGCGATCGATACCCGCGAAGGGGCGTCGTCGTGACCCGCACAGCGTCGACGGCTGCCGTGCCCGACACCGACGGGGCACGGATCTCTCGTCGCATCGAGATGTGGATCGCGGGAATCGGCCTGGGGTCGGCGACCGTGCTGCAGGGCGGCTTCGCCGTCGCTGTCACGCGCAGCGACGGCGAAGCCCTCGAGGCGGCGATCCTTCCGGCGCTCCGCTCCGCCGGGTTCGCGCTCAGCCACACGACGGCATACGCGGCGGTCCATACTCTGGCCGCCTGGTTCGGGCTCTCGCTGATCGCGATGGCGTTGCTCTGCGCGGCGGGGTTCTTCGCCGCCTCGCGCCGCCCACGCCGCCGCTCGACGGGGTGGTGGTTCTTCGCCGCGGGCCTGGCCTGCCTCTTCGGGACGCAGCTTCTGCTGTATCCGGTCGCCTTCCTGTTCTTCCTCACCGCGGGCCTGTTCGCGGTGCGCACCCTCCACGTCGGGAGCCAGATATGACCCTCACCACAGCACGCCCCGTCAGCGATGAGACGATCCCCATCGAGCTGCGACGGGCGAGCCGGAAGAAGCGACCGTCGAGCCCCGGCAGACGGCTGTTCGTGGTCGTGAACGTCACGATCCTCACGTCCTTCTCGCTCATATGCCTCCTGCCGTTCGTCAATGTGCTGGCCAGCTCCCTCGCCACGCCCGGAGAGCTCGCCTCGCGGGCCTTCATACTCTGGCCGGAGACCTTCACCCTGGACGCGTACCGCTACATCCTCTCGACACCCACGATCTTCCGCGCGCTGGGCGTTTCGCTCCTCGTGACTGTCGGGGGCACGTTCGTGAGCCTCGTGATGACGGCCTTCATGGCGTACGCCCTGTCGAAACGGCACCTCAGGGGCAGACGCGTCATCAACTTCCTCGTGGTCTTCACGATGCTCTTCAGCGGCGGAATGATCCCCACGTTCATCGTCGTGAACAGCCTCGGGCTGATCGACTCGCTGTGGTCGCTGATCATTCCGGTGGCGATCAACGCCTTCAACTTCGTGATCATGCGCAGCTTCTTCCAAGCCATCCCCGACAGTCTCGAAGAGGCGGCGCGCATCGACGGCTGCTCCGAACTCGGGGTGTTCTTCCGGATCGTGCTGCCGCTGTCCCTCGCTTCGATCGCGACCATCGGCCTGTTCTATGCGGTCTTCTACTGGAACACCTACCAGAGCGCGATCCTCTACATCAACGACTCCGAGAAGTGGCCGATCCAGGTTCTGCTCCGCCAGATCGTGATCGTCGCCAGTGGCCTCAACGCCAACGAGTCCGCGGTCGACGTCGTGCCGCCCGCGCAGTCGATCCGAATGGCTGTCATCTTCGTCGCCACGCTTCCCATGCTCCTCGTGTACCCCTTCGTGCAGCGGTTCTTCGTCAAGGGCGCCCTCATCGGCTCCGTCAAGGGCTGACCCCGTGCGCGTCGTCATAGCCGGCGATTCCACAGCCAGCGACTATCCCCCGGACCGCGCACCTCGCACGGGGTGGGGACAGGCACTCGCCATGCGCGGTGGCTTCGACGTCCGCAACCATGCCCGTTCCGGAGCGAGCACCCGAAGCTTCATCGCCGCGGGTCTGCTCGACGCAGCTCTCGCCGACCTGGCGGAGGGCGAGTTGCTCCTCGTGTGCTTCGGGCACAACGACGCCAAGGCCGATGAGCGTTACAGCGACCCGTGGACCGAGTTCCCTTCGCATCTGCGCCGATTCGTCGTCGGCGCGCGCGACCGGGGCGCGACACCTGTGCTGCTCACCCCCGTCGAACGTCGACACTTCGTCCGCGCGCGCCTGCAGCCGACCCACGGCGCTTATCCCGCTCGTGTCAGGGCGGTCGCCCGCGAGGAAGACGTCGCACTGATCGACCTCACGCGGGGGACTGCCGCGCTCTGGCAGAGCCAAGGCATCGAGCAGAGCAAGGCGTCGTTCCTCTGGCTCGAGCCAGGAGAGTGGCCCGGCTACCCGGACGGCGAACAGGACGACACGCACTTGTCATCGTCCGGCGCGCGGCTCGTCGCCGACCTCGTCGCGACGCATCTCAGCGGCGATAGCTTCCGCGCCAGGTCCACGCCGGGTGGATCTCGGGCCCGAACCCCTGTGACATGACCGTGAGCACGCCGTCGTCACTCACGACGATCCGCATGCGAACGGACGCGATGTCATCGGCCGCAGCGGTGATCCTCACGTCGAGGCGGCCGGGCGCGAACCACCCTGCCGTGATCACCGCATCCCCCAAGCTCGATGCGGCCACGAGAGGCTGCAGAACGCAGAACGTCACACCCTCACCGAGCCCCCAGCGCAGCACTCCCCCTTCAGCGTCGACGTCGACCTCGAGCAGGTGCGGGGCGTTCTCGCCGGTGATCTGCGAGTAGGAACCGCGGAGGGCGGTCGCGTTTGCATCGTCGTGCTCGGGAGTCGGCGCGGCGAGATGGATGCCGGCACCGGCGTCCGAGCTGTCGAGGGCGAGCAGGAAGGCCTCCAGCAGTCGCTGATCACCGCTCGCGAGCATCGTGGTGTCGGCGGTCATGACAGCCGCCAGGTCGCGCTCGGGATGGCCGTAGACCAGCTGGCCGCCAAGACCGAACATCAGCCACGACTCCTCGTCGGGCAGCCACACCTGGCGGCCGTATCCCGCCCGGAGCGGGGCTCCCCACGTCTGCGTTCCGGGGTCACTGCGCCACTCGAGCAGTCCGTCGGCGACAGCGCCGGGGATCACCTGCGCGCCGCGCCATGCCCCGCGACGGTTGAGCACCTCGGCGATCCGGAGCAGATCGCCCGGCGCGGCCACGAGACCGGAACCGCCGTGACTGTGACCCTCGGGACCGGTGCGGAAACGCGCGCCGGCTCCGATGCCCAGCGGGTCGAGAAGACGTGGTCGCAGGAATTCGAGGAGCGCCTCTCCCGTCAGCCGCTCGACCAGCGACGCCAGGACGTACGACGCGCTCGTGTCATACGTGAAGACAGTCCCGGGTCGGTGGGTCGGTACGACTCGAAAGTACGACTCGAGCCAGCCGTCGCTCGCCGGGTCGTATGTGGTTCGACTGTGGGGGCCGGTCATCGCGAGCATGTCGTCGATGCTCGTCTCGGCCAGCCACGGGTGCACGGGCGACATCTCGGGGAAGTAGTCCACTATGCGGGCGTCGAGACGAAGCCGCCCTTCGTGGGCGAGCATGAGGACCGCGAGGCCGGTAATGGACTTCGACACCGAGTACAGCCGATGCGGTACGTCGACCCCGAAGGGCGCAACGCCCTCCCGCGCGACCGTCTCGCCGGCGACCGACACCTCGAGAGTGTGGATCGCGACATCAGCCTCGGTTGCGTACGCGATCAGCCCGCTCAGCCCGTGGCCGCGCCCGCGGTGCGGCCGAATGCGCGGGTGCGCCGCGTCGACGGATCGGCGGCTCAACGGGCGCTCGCCACGGCGAAGGGCGCGCCGGTTCCCGAGAAGGTGGACTCCATTCGGACCGCCTCGTCGATGGCAGTCTCAATGTCACGGACGACGAGGTGGACGCCGGCCTCATCGAGACGTCGTTCGACGAACTCGGCCGAGATCTCGGCGGGTGCGGGCGCCCGCACGACCGCGTCCACCAGCCTCATGAACGCGCCGGTCTGATCGATTCCCGCGTGGAGCGGGCCACCGCTCCGCCGTGCATCCAGGAGGTCTTCGAGAAGACCGGTGAAGCCGAAGATCTCCTCAGCCACGACTCCGCCGCCTTCGTCGAGCGTCTGCAGGACTCCGGTCTTGTAGTAGAGCCGGAACGTTCCGCACTCGCCGACCACCTCGACGTACGGCTCGAGAGAACGCGCCGCCGCGAGAGTGACGGCCGTCGTGAGCCGGCGTCCGTCGGTGAGGTGGAGGACCGCGACGGAGGTGTCATCGGCCTCGATCGGGTTCGCCCGGTAGAGGTCGAGTTCGATCCGGTCCACGTCGTCTCGTCCGCATGCCCTCGCGAGAGCGAGCGCCGTCGCCGACGCGTGCGCGAGCGGGTTGGTCAGCACACCGTCCGCGACGACGGCGCCGTCGAGCGTTCGCTTGCCCGCCCACCGCGCCCGAGCCCAATAACGCTCGTCGCGGACCCATGAGCCAGTCGCGGCGTACCGCCTCACCTCACCGATCGCGCCCTCGACCACCCGGGCACGAACGGCCGCGATCGCGTGGCAGCCGAGGCTCTGGAAGCCGACCTGGATGCGGCTCCCGTGCTGGTGCGCGAGAGCCACCAGTTCGTCGAACTCCGCCAGCGTCGCCGTCGTGGGTTTTTCGAGCAGGACATCGGCGCCCGCCCGCACCGCGGCGGCCGCGATGGAGAAGTGGGTGTGAATCGGGGTGGTCACGACGACGATGTCGACCGATTCCGCAGCGACGAGGCTCAGCCCATCGGGATGACACGGGATGCCCGCGGGGAGGAGTCCAGGAGCCGGGGGACGGGGGTCCGCCACCGCGACGAGCTCGAGCCGACCCTGCGCGTGCAGCCGCATCACGTGGGCAAGGTTCTTCGCGCCGTGCCCACCGATGCCGATCACTCCGACTCGTGGCGCCGTCACACCGGCTCCCCGATCGTGTCGAGGAGTCTCGCGCAGACCTCGTCCGGCGCCGCTCGATCCTGCACCGCGACGGCGAGGTCGAGGTGCAGCGCATCGCCGACAGCGAGCTCACGGGGTCCCGCCACCGCGACGGCCGGACCGAAGCCGACATATCCCTCGTTCCGGACGAACCAGGGCATCCCGGTCGAGGTCGCGGCGACGAGCGAGATCCCGCCCGCCTCGAGCGCGAGCCACGGCGACGTGGACCCGTGAGCGGCGTCGATCCCTTCGCCGTCGAGCGTGCGAACAAGGGCGCTGCCGAACGGAGTCCGCCAGAAGATCCCACCGTAGAACGCTCCGTCCCGTCCGTTCGTCTGCGGGCTGGCGATGGTCACATCCGCCGCGACGGCAGTCAGCGTCGTCCGCCACGAAAGCTCCCATCCGTCAGCCCGCTCGACAGCCTCGATCCGCCGTCGCTCCTCGAGCAGCGCGGCGCCGTGGTGGTCGCTCCACGTGAGCACCTCGCTGACTGCGCCCCCTGAGAAGTCTCGTGCCCGCACCCGCTGCGTTCCATGGTTCCGAAGAAGCGTCGACCCGCGGCGACGGCGGAACGTGCGGCCTCCCCAGAAGGAGGTGCCGTTGACGTCGGCGAGCGCCACACTCAGCCCCAGGTGATGGGGGTGGTCTGCGGGACCGACCTCCGTGACCGCCGCTCCGGTCTCTGTGGTGGCCGTCAGGAACGGCCGCGGCGAGAGCGCTCCGTCGAGGTCGTCGCCATCGTGGTATCGCACCCGGACGGCATCGTGGCGAAGCAGGTCGATCGTCACCTCAGCTCCTTCGTACTTCGTCTCACCGCGAGGGCGGGCGAGAACATCACGGGTTCTCGGATCGGGTCCGCGGTCATCTCCGCACGCAGCACCGTCCAGATCCGCTCCCCGATCTCCGACAGCCGTGACGTCATCGTCGTCAGAGAGGGAGACGAGTATCGCGAGAACGGGATGTCGTCGAATCCCGCGACCGACATCTGGTCGGGCACCACCACTTTCTCCTCGGCGAGCCGCCCCAGAAGGCCGAGCGCGACCACATCGTTGAAGGCGATGACGGCTGTCGCGCCGGTTTCGCGCAGCGCGGGCCACGCGTTGTAGCCGTCTTCGAACGAGTGGCCGCACGCCAGGTCGATGATCTCGACCTCGGGTTCGGTCTCTCGGAGGTCGGTCAGACCCTTTTCCCGCTCCCAGTTCGATCGGGAGTCGGCCGGCCCCGCGAGGAACACGATCCGCCGGTGCCCCAGCTCAATCAGATGGCGCGCCACCAGGATCACGCCCTCCCGGTAGTCGATGAGCACGGACCCCGCATTCTTCCCCGTCGTGCGATTGAACACCGCCACCGGGGCGACGCGAGGAAGGAGGGCCAGCAGAGAGATCCGGGTCATGCGGGGCGCGAACAGGGCGACGGCGTCGGTCCGGTCTCTGAGGTCCTGCGCGAGCTCGGCCTCACGCTCGGGGTCCTCGAAGGAGTCCGCGACGACGACGTGATACCCGTCCCGCGCAGCTGCGCGGTTGAAGCCGTTGAGCACCTGGTGGAACATCGGGTTGCCCAAGTCCGGGACGAGCACCCCGACCGTGCGGCTGATTCCGAGCGAGAGGGACCGCGCGGTCTGGCTGGGCGTGTAGCCGAGTTCGTCGATGACCTCGCGAACTCGACGCGCAAGCTCGTCGTTGACCGTCCCGACCCCGTTGAGCACCCGCGAGACGGTGGCCTTCGAGACGCCCGCGACCCGCGCGATGTCGGTGATCGTCGTAGGCCGGGTGGGAGTCGTTCGAGCGCGCTTGCCTGCCATGTTCAATGGTCCCGCACATCGACGGAGAACCCGGTGAAGCGGGCCACCGTCTGCACCGCACCATACGCGCCGGCGGCGAACAGCGAGACGGACGCGCCGACCCAACGACCCTCCACCGCCTCGAATCCGGGGTCGATGTCGACCGTCGTTTCCTGCGCGGCGAACGCGAACCCGACCCGGGCGTGCGCGTCGACCTCCACTCGCACGCGTGCACGGGGCTCGGACAGCGGGGCACGCGCGATGATGCGCTCGGCGAGGTCACCGGGATACCGCACGGCGACGACGGCTTCCGCCCTCTCCCCGATGCGACGGACGCCCGCCCACGCGTAGGCGTCTCCGAGGACGGCCAGGCCGGCGCGCGCCGCGGGTGCTCCGACGTCGATCTCGACGGCGACCTCCGCAACGCACGGCTGGCCGGGCAGCGGCTGCGAAAGCACCCGCGGCATGGCGCGGATGTTGCCGCCGTCGGGGCTGCCGCGCAACGCGAGTCCCGGCCCGGTTCCCACGACGGCGTCCCGGTCGGGGACGGCCTCCCACTGCCAATCGGGGCCCGGACGGCCCGTTGCGAAGTCGTCGGATCGGGCGAGGGTCCGGGTGCCCGGATGCGCGACGCGAGTACCGCCACGGGGCATCGCGTACTCGAGCACGGGCTGCGGTGCCCCGCCATGCACCGCCTCGCCGACCACGGGCCAGCCGTCATCGCCCCATGCCATGGGTTGCAGATGGAGCACCCGACCGTAGACACCGCGGTCCTGGAAGTGGAGGAACCAGTTCCCCCCTTCGCCGTCGTCGACCCAGGCACCCTGGTGCGGTCCGTTCACAGGCGTGTCGCCCTGCGCCAGCACGATGCGGTGCTCGTACGGCCCGTACGGGTTGTCGGCGCGGAAAACCGTCTGCCATCCGGTGGCGACGCCACCGGCGGGCGCGAAGATCCAGTAGGTGCCGTCTCGCTTGTAGAACTTGGGGCCCTCCAAGGTGGTGAAACCCGCCAGCCGGCCGCCGTCGACGACATCGACGGCAGGGCCCACGGGACTCTGCAGCGCAGCATCCACGGGCACCACCGTGAGGACGTTCTTGCGTCCCGAGCGCGAGTGTGCCCATCCGTGGACGAGGTAGGTGAGACCGTCGTCGTCCCACAACGGGCACGGATCGATCAGCCCCAGCCCGGGAAGCAGCAGGTGCGGTTCCGTCCACGGCCCGGCCGGGTCTTCCGCCGTGACGACGAAGATCCCCTGGTCCGGATCCGGATACACGACGATGAAGCGTCCGTCGTGGTGCCGGATCGATGGGGCCCAGACGCCGCCGCCGTGCCGGGGCACCGCGAACCACGAGGCGGGAACGCTGCCTTCGAGCGCGTACCCGATCCGTTCCCACGACACCAGATCCTCAGACGCGAACAGCGGCAGGCCGGGCGCGCGATGGAAGCTGGATGCGACCAGATAGAAGCGGTCACCGACGCGGATGGCGTCGGGGTCCGGCACATCGGCGTCGATGATCGGGTTGCGATACCTGCTCGCCTCGTTGCCGGGTTCCACGCTCTCAAGTTATGCGAGAAACCGGTTCCTGTCTACTGTCCGAATCCATCTCCGCGCCTCCGAGGGCGCGCGTCGGTGGGAGCCGCGGACGAACTCGCGGCTCCCACCATGGACGTGTCAGCTCAGCGCGGGAATGACCTCGCGCTCGAACAGCTGCACGCCGGAGCGGTCGTACGCGGACTCGGGGAAGTAGTGGATCGAGTAGCCGAGACCGTGGTTGCGGCGCTCGGCGAGTCGCTCGACGACCTGCTCCACCGTCCCGAACGCCGGCGAGCCGAGGTACTCGCGCTCGATCGCGTCGGCGCGCTCCTGGCCGACGTGCGGCAGCACGCGGGCCTTCACCGCGGCGAGACGGTCGTGCGCCTCGGCTTCGGTGGTGCCGACGATCGTGTTGAAGTTCGACGACAGGGTGATCTCGCCCGCGTCGCGGCCGATGGCCTCGCAGTGGCCGCGGAGCACGGCCGCCTTGTGGTCGAACTCCTCGATCGAGCCGGCGAAGTTGGTGTACTGCGCGTAGGTGGCGGCGATCTTCAGCGTGACCTTCTCGCCCCCGCCGGCGATCCACAGCGGCACCCCGCCGTCCTGCAGCGGCAGCGGGCGAACGATCGCCCCGTCGACCTGGTAGTGCTTGCCGTCGAGCGTCGCACGGCCGGTCGTCCACGCCTGGCGCATGATCTCGACGCCCTCGCGCAGCATCGACAGACGATCCGGGATGCCGGGGAAGCCGTAGCCGTATGCCTTCCACTCGTGCTCGTACCAGCCTCCGCCGATGCCCATCTCGGCGCGACCGCCCGAGATGAGGTCGACGGTCGCGGCCACCTTCGCCAGATACGCGGGGTTGCGGTATCCCATGCACGTGCACATCTGGCCGAGCCGGATGCGGGTGGTGGCGGCGGCGAACGCCGCCATGAGGGTCCACGCCTCGTGCGTGGCCTCTTCGGTGGGTACCGGCACGGTGTGGAAGTGGTCGTAGACCCAGAGGGACTCCCACGGGCCCTCGTCGGCCTGCTGGGCGAGTGTGGCCATGACGCGCCACTGGTCGGCCGGCTCGATGTCGACGAGGTCGAGGCGCCAGCCCTGGGGGATGAAGGTTCCGAAACGCATGGAGTACAGCCTAGGAGCGCGGACCCCGCCGCGTCAGATCAATCGGCGACGCGGGCGTGCGGCATCCGCTGGGTCATCACCGCGATCGCCTCGGGGTTGACGTCCACCAGGACGGCATGGCGGCCGAGCGCCGAGGCGACGGCGCCGGTGGTGCCGCTGCCGGCGAAGAAGTCCAGCACGCGGTCGCCGGGCCGGCTCGAGGCCTGGACGATGCGCCGGAGCACCCCCTCGGGCTTCTGCGTCGGGTATCCGGTCTTCTCGCGTCCGGTCGTCGGGACGATGGTGTGCCACCACACGTCGGTGGGCAGCTTGCCGCGCGCGGCCTTCTCGGGCGTCACGAGACCGGGGGCCATGTAGGGCTCGCGGTCGACGGCCTCGGAGTCGAACCAGTACGACGCCGGATCCTTGACGTACACCAGGATCGTGTCGTGCTTGGTGGGCCAGCGCTTGCGGGTCTTCGCACCGTAGTCGTACGCCCAGATCAGCTCGTTGAGGAACCGGTCGCGGCCGAACAGCGCGTCCATGAGCACCTTGGCGTAGTGAGCCTCGCGGTAGTCCAGGTGGACGTAGAGGGTGCCGTCGGGGGCGAGCAGGCGCCACGCCTCGACGAGCCGCGGCTCGAGGAAGCCCCAGTAGTCGTCGAAGCGGTCGTCGTATGCGCGCAGATCGCCGCGCAGCCGCTCGTACTCGCGCCCGTGGAAGCCGCGACGGACGAGGCCGGGGGTCTCACCCGGAGAGCGGGCCGTCTCCAGCGCCTTGGACTGCGCGCGCCCGGTGTTGAACGGCGGGTCGAGGTAGATGAGTGTGAAGCTGTCGTCGGCGAACCCGCGGACCACCTCGAGGTTGTCGCCGCGATGGATCTCGACGCTCCCCCGCTCATCGCCGAGTCCGCTCACGGCACGCGGTGAAGCCACGCCTCGGTGGCGAACTTCGACGCCACGAGCTCCTCCGCCTCGGCGTACTCGTCGGGGGTGATCGACCCGGGGACGGCGCCGTACAGGTGCGCGAAGGTCTGGGTGAAGCGCTCGATGATCTCGGCCCGCGACAGGCCGGTCTGGCGGCGGAGCGGGTCGACGCGCTTGGCAGCCGAGATGGTGCCCTTGTCGCTGAGCTTCTCGCGACCGATGCGCAGCACTTCGGTCATCATCTGACCGTCCATGTCGTAGCTCAGCGTGGCGTGGTGGAGGACGCCGCCGTTCGCGAGCCGTTTCTGGGCGGCGCCGCCGATCTTCCCCTGCGGCGACGCGATGTCGTTGAGCGGCTGATAGGTCGCCTCGACACCGACCGAGCGAAGCGCCTGCAGCACCCAGTCGTCGAGGAACGCGTACGAGTCCGCGAACGTCATGCCCGCGACCAGGGATGCCGGGACGTAGAGCGAGTACGTCACGATCGAGTTGGCGCCCATCATCATCGCCCCGCCGCCCGAGATGCGGCGGACGACGTCGAACCCGTGCCTCGCCGCCCCCTCGGGGTCGACCTCGTTGCGGTACGACTGGAACGACCCGATGACGACGGCGGACTCGTTCCACTCCCACATCCGCAGCGTCGGCCGGCGGCGGCCGTCGCCGACGCGGGCGGTGAGCACCTCGTCCAGCGCGAGGTTCATGCGCGGCGAGAGCGGCTCGTCGTGCACGATCTCCCAGTCGAAGTCGCGCCAGCCGGGCGCGGTGACCAGCGCACGGCGCACGGCGGTGCCCACGGCCTCGGGGGTGAAGCCGAGCAGCTGGGCGCCGTCGGGCAGCGCCGCGCGGACGGCGGACGCGATGGCCGCGACGTCCGACTCGACGGGGAGGCCGTTCACCGCGGCGTCGATGTCGTCGAGCGCACTGTCGGGCTCGAGGAAGAAATCGCCCGCGAGGTGGAAGTCGGCGATCCGGCCGTCGCGCTCCTCGAGGTCGACGACCACGAGCTTGCCGCCGGGGACCTTGTATTCGCCGTGCATGGACGCCAGCCTATTCGGCCGCGGGCGCCGCCTCGGCGTCGGCGACGGCGGGTGATCCGGCGGCATCCTCGCGCGGCGTGCCCCGCTCGGCGAAGCGTCGCCCGAGCCAGGCGAGCAGGTCGGCTCGCACCTCGGCCTGCACGCGCTCGTTGAAGATCTCGTGGCGGGCGTCCGGGTACACCAGGGTGGTCACGTCCGTGAAGCCCGAGCGCGTGCGGTACGCCTCGGCCAGGCGGTGGACACTCCGCGGGCCGCCGACGCTGTCGTCGCGGCCGACCATGAGGAGTGTCGGGATGTCACGCCCGAGATCTCGCCGCGGGCGGCCGATGAGCCGGAGCGTGTCAAGCGGGCCGAACAGCTTGAGCAGCGGAGTGGAGGTCGTCAGCGGGTCGTCGAGGAACGCCCGGCCGACCGCGGGATCCGACGACAGCCACTCGGTGCCGAGGGCGCCCGGGCGGTTCCAGCGCGCATTCAGATCACCGGAGTTGAGCGAGCCCGGCCAGCGCAGGGCGGAACCGCTCAGGACGACCGCGTCGAATGCGTCGGGATGCTTGTTGAGCAGCATCTGCGAGAGGAACGATCCCCAGGAGTGCCCGAGGAGGACGAGCGGCAGGCCGGGGTTCTCCTCGCGGATGAGCTGGGTGAGCTGCCAGACGGCAGCCTCGGCGGCGCGCAGACCACCGGGGCCGAGCGTGCCCAGGCGCGACGCGTCCCCGTCGTGCTGGGTCATGCCGGTGCGCCCGTGACCGCGGTGGTCGTCGGCGTAGACGGTGTAGCCGTCGGCGGTGAGCGCCTCGATGAGCGCCCCGTAGCGGCCCGCGTGCTCGCCGACGCCGTGCAGCAGCTGGACCACCGCCCGCGGCGTCGTCGTCGCGGGGTGGACGTCGTAGACGATCGCAACGCCGTGCGCATCGATGAACTCGGGCATGCCGATGAGTCTAGGGTGGCGGCGCTCGTCCGTCGCCGTCCATCCGGGGGCGCCTTTCTTTAGCATGACTAATGAGCTATGCTAAGGAATCGCATGAACGTCGAGACCCCCGCATCCGCCCCCGCTTCCGACGAGCACGCCCATCTCGCTCCCGCGGCCTCCGAGCTGCGCATGGCCGTCTTCCGCTTCGCGCGGCGCCTGCGCGCCGAGCGGGCCATCGACGGCATGAGCGACGGGCAGTTCGCCGTCCTCGCCGCCCTCAAGCTCCACGGACCCCACACGCTCGGCGAACTCGCCGAACGCGAGCGCGTCACGGCCCCGTCGATGAACCGCACCGTGAACTGCCTCGAGGAGTCGGGCTACCTCTCGCGCACGCCCGACGAGAGCGATCGCCGCAAGGTCGTCATCCAGATCGCGCCCGCCGGCCTCGACGTCGTCGAAGAGACGGTGCGGCGCCGCGACGCGTGGGTGGAGGGCTTCCTCGCCTCGCTCGACGACGGCGAACGGGCCACGCTCGCCTCGGCCGCCGAGATCCTGCAGCGGGCGGTGACGCGATGACCCCCTCGTCCCCTCCACGCGCCGCTGGCGTGCCGCGCGGAGCCTCCGGGCGTGGGGCCCCAGCGATGTTCCGTTCGTTCTCGGTCTTCAACTACCGCGTGTGGTTCATCGGCGCGCTCGTGTCTAACGTCGGCGCCTGGATGCAGGCCACCGCCATCAGCTGGGTCGTCCTCACCGAGCTGACCGACAACGACGCCGCGGCCATGGGCATCACGATGGCGCTGCAGTTCGCGCCGCCGCTGCTGCTGGTGGGGATCACCGGCTGGGTCGCCGACCGCTTCGACCGGCGCCGCCTGCTCGTGGTCACGCAGTCAGTGCTCCTCCTGCTGGGCATCGCGATCGGCATCCTCATCTTCGCCGGCGTCATGACGCTGCCGATCATGTACGCGTTCGCGCTCGGACTGGGTGTCGTGGCCGCCTTCGACAACCCGGCGCGCCAGGCCTTCGTATCGGACCTGGTCTCGCGCGAGAACGCCTCGAACGCGGTCGCGCTCAACGCGGCATCCTTCAACGGCGCCCGCATGATCGGCCCCGCCGTCGGCGGTCTGGTCATCGTCGCCGTCGGCACCGGGTGGGTGTTCGTCCTCAATGCGGTCACCTTCCTGGCGATGCTCGCCGCGCTCCTGCTCATCCGCACGCACGAGCTGATCCCGCGGGTGAAGGCGCCGGGCTCCGCGCGGCTCGCGGACGGCTTCCACTATGTCGCCCGGCGGCCCGACCTCATCGTGACGTTCGCGATGGTGTTCCTTGTGGGCGCGTTCGGCATGAACTTCCCGATCTTCGCCTCGACCATGGCGCTGGAATTCGGCCAGGAGGCCGACGGCTTCGGGCTGCTCAGCTCGATCCTCGCGATCGGGTCCCTTGCCGGCGCGCTCATGGCCGCCCGCCGCGACCGCGCCCGCATCCGCGTCGTGATCGCGGGCACGCTGCTGTTCGCCGCGGCCGCCACCGTCTCGGCGTTCATGCCGACCTACTGGACATATGCCGTCACGCTCATGTTCACGGGGTTCGCGGTCGTGACCATGCTGACCACAGCCAACGGCTACGTCCAGACGACGACGGATCCGGCCCTGCGCGGACGCGTCCTCGCCTTGTACATGGCGATCCTCATGGGCGGCACGCCGATCGGCGCCCCCATCGTCGGGTGGGTGGCCGACGAGTTCGGCCCGCGCGCGGCGATCATGATGGGCGCGGGCGCCGCCCTCGTCGCGTTCGCCGTCGGAGCGACGTGGCTCATCGTCTCGGGACGCCTGCACCGCCATGAGCGGCGCCGCTTCCGTCTCACGCTCGACGAGACGCGCCCGATGTCGGTGATCCCGCCCGAGGAGTTCAGCGACCAGATCGCGCAGACCACGCCGCTGCGTCCCTCGTCGGAGCGGCGCGCCTCCTGACCCCCCGCCCCGGTGACGCGTGCGCACGCGTCACACCCGTGCGTGATTCCCCCGCACGCCGGTGCTGCGTGCGCACGCGTCCCAGGACGAGGACGGTGGGGGGCCCGGTGACGCGTGCGCACGCGTCACACCTGTGCGTGATTGCCACGCACGCCGGTGGTGCGTGCGCACGCGTCCCACGGGGGGAGGAGGGGCGGGGGATGCTGCGTCAGCGGTGCGCGATGACGACCGCCCGGGCCGGGGCGAACCCCTCGGCAGACACCGTCACCGTGATCTCACCGGCGCCGGTCGGCCGGACGATCGCCAGCGCGCGGCCGTCGTAGGTGGTCACGGTGTCGCTCGAGAAGGTCTCCTCGGTGCGGGCGCGGCCCGTGCCGAGGCCCGCCAGCTCGCCGGGCCCGGTCACCTCGACCCGGACGCGCGTATCGGCGTCGCACGGGACGATCCCGGTGGCGTCCTCCACTCTCGCGACGACGTAGACGAGGCCGTCGGGACCCGCCTCGTCCGATTCGGCGCGGGCCACGAGCGCGAGCGATCCCGCCGAGGACCGCAGCGCGTGCCGGCCGGATTCCGCGCCGGCGCGCCGCGCCACCGCCACGAGCTCCCCCGGCTGCCAGGTCGTCTCGAACCGCGCACGGAACGCCTTCTCGCCACCTACCGGCTCCACCCCGATCGAGACGCCGTCGAGGAGCAGCTCGACCTCGTCGGCATCGGCGTACACATCGACCGTGACGGGGGCGCCGGGCGCGGCATCCCACGACCACGAGGCGACCGTGTCATCCCACGACCACGGCGTCGTCGCCGTGGGGCGACCGTGGTGCTGCGGGCGGTGCACCGCGATGTAGGGGTCGGTCCGCAGCCCGTAGACGATCTCGCGATAGAACGACACCGTCCGGCGGTGGCCGGTGATGTCGAGATCGCCGCACTCCGCGGTCAGGTAAGGGAAAGGGCCGGCGGTTCCGGTGGGGGCGTAGCCGTCGACGTCGGTGTAGTCGACCCGGCCGATGCCGGCCTCGCCCAGGTAGTCCCAGCCGGTCCACGTGAAGTCGCCGATCACGTGCGGCAGCACTTCGACGAGCGCCCACATCGCATCGATGTGAGCCGGGAACGTCTCGGACCCGACGATCACGCGGTGGGGGTACTGCTCGGCATCCTGCCGATAGCGGGAGTCTGCGTAATTGAAGCCCACGATGTCGAGGACGGCGGCGGACTCCTCGATGGAGTCGCTGACGAGCGCCGAGGCGTTCATGCGGGCCATCTGCTCGCCCATGTTCGCCATCATCGTGTTCGGGTCGGCGGCTTCGAGTTCGGCCATGGCCTCGGACATCCGCGGCAGGTTGGCGATGATGCCGTTGATGCCGTTGGTGACCGGGCGCGTGGGGTCCAGTGCGCGGACCTCCTCTGCCAGGCGCCGGCTCCACGTCGCGCCGTGCGGGGTGCCGAGCTCGAGGATCTCGTTGCCGATGGAGTACATCACCACGCTGGGGTGGTTGACGTCCTTCGCCACGAGGGCGGCGACGTCGTGACGCCACGTGTCCGGGAAGGTCACCGCGCTGTCGAAGGCCGTCTTCGAGCGCGTCCACACGTCCGTGAGCTCGTCCATCACGAGTACGCCGTACCGGTCGCACGCGTCGAGCATCGCTCGGCTCATCGGGTTGTGGGCGCTGCGCAGCGCGTTGAACCCGGCCGCTTTCAGCAACCGCACCCGGCGGTCCTCGGCGGCATCGGGCGTCGCGGCCCCCAGTGGTCCGTTGTCGTGGTGCACGCACGCGCCGCGCATCAGCACCGGCAGCCCGTTGATGCGCAGGCCCCGCGCGGGGTCGACCTGAAGACGACGGATGCCGAAGGCCACGGTGTCGGCATCGAGGTGAACGTCGCCCTCGTCCAGACTCGTCCGGGCCTCGTACAGCCAGGGCGTGTCCGGGTGCCACAGCTGCGCGCCCGGGACGGCGATCCGCACGCGGGCGACAGCCTGCGAGCCGGGAAGCACCGTGACCGGCGCATCCGCGCGAGCTGCCACGGTGCCGTCGGGAGCGACGACCTCCCACGCGACGCGCGGCGTACGGGTGTGACGAGTGCCGTTCGCGACCGTCGTGGCGATCTCGACCACCGCGCGGTCCGCGTCGATGTCGGGCGTCGTCACCCGCGTCCCGCCCAGGGGCACGTGGACGGGGTCGGCAATCACCAGATGGACCGGCCGATGGATGCCCGCGCCGGAATACCACCGGCTGTCGCGATGCGCTCGGGCCTCGACGGTGATGCGCTGCGTCTGCCCGAAGCGGAGGAACGGGTCGAGGGCAACGACGAAGCCGTTGTAGCCGCTTGTCTCGTGCGCGACCACGGCGCCGTCGACGAACACGGTCGCGTCGCGGTACACACCCTCGAACTCCAGCTGGACCGTCTTGTCCCGCCATTCCAGAGGCACGTCGACGCTGCGGGCGTACTCGAAGACGCCGCCAGGGTGATATCCGCTGTTGACCCCCTGGTCGCTCGCGGCGGAGCGCGCGAGGTCGCGGATCGCGTCGTGCGGCAGACGCACCGGCCGCGGAGCCGTGTCGGGGGTGGGCTGCTCGAACGCGCCGAGCTTCGGGCCGACGGTCCACCCGTCGTGGAACGGGACGCGGATCATGCGAGGTCCTTCGATTCGGGATCGGCACCTTCGGCGCCGGACGCTTCGGTGGCTGAGATGGTCGGGGTGGCCTCGGCTTCAGCGGCCTCCGCTTCAGCGGCGCCGGCTTCCGTGCCGGCGGCTTCCGTGCCGGCGCGCGCGTCGAGCACCCGCTCGATCGAGCCCAGGTCGTAGCCGACCACGAAGCCGCGGAAGAACTCCGCGAGTGCGTCGGCCATGTCGACGACATCGCGATCGAGCAGCCACTGCACCTGCAGACCGTCCATCAGGGCAATGGTGGCGACAGCCGCGCGGACCGGATCGACACCGTCCTCGAGCCGTCCGTCGTCGGCGAGCTTGGCGAAGGCCAGCGAGATCATCTCGCGCGTCCACTCGTATCTGCGCACGAAGTAGGCGTGGGCGGGGTGATCGGGCGAGGTGGCCTCGGCGGAGAGCGTGGTGTAGAGCTCGACGACGCCGGGCGTGCCGGCGTTGTGGGCCGCGAGCGCGACCAGACCGCGAAGCGTGTCGGCCCCGTCCGGCTGGGTGACGTCCACGTAGCTGCGCGAGCGCTCGTCACGATGGTCGAGCACGGCCTGCAGCAGGGCGCTCTTGCTGCGGAAGTGATGCAGGAGACCCGCCTCGCTCATCCCGACGCGCGCTGCGACTTCACGCAGCGATCCGGAGCGGTACCCCGATTCGGCGAAGACCTCGAGCGCCGCGTCGAGGATGGCCGTGCGCGTGGCGGCGCTCTTGGCGTACTCTCCGCGAGGTTTGCGAGCGCGGGTGGTCGCCGCGGTCGCGGAGGTGTCCGTCATGGTCTCACCGTATCCCGCGGCTCCTCCCCCATCGGTGGTGCTCGCGGACCTTTCACGACCGTTCTATAACGAATTACGAGCGATCGCTAGTTTTTCAACGTAAAAACCTAGTGCTCATTCGGAATTGCTGTTACGGTCTCCTCCAGAAGGCGATCCACAGGGGCATCGCCGCTTAGAAGGGACCAAGGATGTTCCGTTGGAAGGCCACAGCAGCCGCCCTCGCGATCACCGCTCTCGCCCTCACCGGCTGCGCCGGCGGAGGCACTGACTCCGGCAACGGCGGCGGCAGCGCGAGCGGAGGCACCCTCACGCTCGGCGCGATCATCGAGCCGCTCACCCTCGACCCCGCCGGCGCCGAGTGGGGCAACCGCTCGCCGTTCTACCAGGCGATGTACGACACCCTCCTGCTCGCGACGCCCGAGGGCGAGATCGAGCCGTTCCTGGCGACCGCGTGGGAGTACAACGAAGACAACACCGTCCTCACACTGACGATCCGCGAGGACGTCACCTTCACCGACGGCAGCGAACTGACCGCCGACGTCGTGGTCGAGAACCTGCAGCGCTTCAAGGACGGCACCTCACCCGACGCGTCCTACTTCGCCGGCGTCACCTCCTTCGAGGCACCGGACGCGACCACTGTCACGATCACCCTCGACGCGCCGAACCCGGCGCTGCTGAACTACCTGACGCGCGACGCCGGCCTGATCGCCTCGAGCGAGGCCATCGCCGCGGGCGACCTCGCGACCAACCCGGTGGGCTCCGGGCCGTACGTGCTCGACACCGGCGCGACCGTGGCGGGCACGAGCTACGTCTACACGGCCAACGAGGACTACTGGAACCCGGAGCTGCAGCACTACGACCGCCTGGTCATCAATGTGCTCAGCGACCAGACCGCGGCCCTGAACGCCATCAAGGCCGGCGAGGCCAACGCCGTCAAGGTGACCTCGAGCGACAACCTCGCCGAGATCGAGGGCGCCGGCTGGACCGTCAACGCCAACGAGCTGGACGTCGCGAGCCTGCTGCTGCTCGACCGCGCAGGCGACATGAACGAGCCGCTCGGCGACGTCCGCGTCCGCCAGGCCATCAACCACGCGTTCGACCGCGAAGGCCTGCTGCAGGCGCTCGAGGGCGGCAACGGCACGGTGACCGGTCAGATGTTCCCGCCGTCGTCGGCCGCGTACGACGCCGAGCTCGACGAGTACTACGGCTACGACCCCGAGAAGGCCAAGGAGCTGCTGGCCGAGGCCGGCTACGAGGACGGCTTCACCCTCGAACTGCCGAACTCGGCACTCCTGGGCGGCACGACCTACACGCTGCACGAGCAGCAGCTGGCCGACATCGGCATCACGGTCGAGTACACCGACCCGGGCAGCAACTTCATCGCCGACCTGCTCGCGCCGAAGTTCCCCGCCGCCTACATCCCGCTCGAGCAGAACCCCGACTGGCAGCTCATCCAGTTCATGCTCTCGCCCACCGCGATCTTCAACCCGTTCAAGTACGAAGACCCGCAGGTGAACGAGTACATCGAGCAGATCCAGAACGGCGACGAGGCCACGCAGGACGAGGTCGTCAAGGAGCTCAACCGCTACCTCGTCGAGCAGGCCTGGTTCGCCCCCATGTACCGCGTGCAGGGCAACTTCCCGTCCGACGCGAACACCACCGTCGAGATGCTGCCGACCAACACCTACCCGGCCATCTACGACATCTACCCCGCCAACTGATCACTCCCCGGCCCGCCCGCGCACCGCGGGCGGGCCGGGACCGATCCCCTGGGACGACACATGCTGACTTTCATCCTCCGGCGCCTGCTCGCGGGCCTCGTGCTGATCTTCGCGGTCTCGCTCGTCGCGTTCACCATGCTCTACGCCGGCGGCGGAGACATCGCCCGCCGCATCATGGGCCAGAACGCCTCGGACGAGACCGTCGCCCTGCGCGCGCAGCAGCTCGGCCTCGACCAGCCCCTGGTCGTCCAGTACGTCAACTGGCTCACCTCGGCCATCACCGGCGACTTCGGGGTCTCGTGGTTCACGAGCCAGCCGGTCACCACCAGCCTGACCAGCCGCCTCGCCGTGACGCTCTCGCTCGTCATCGGCACCACCATCGTGGCCGCGATCATCTCGGTCGTCCTCGGCGTCCTCGCCGCCCGCCGCGGCGGATGGGTCGACGCCGTCGTCCAGTTCATCGCCGTCATCGGCTTCGCCGTCCCCGGCTTCCTCATCGCCCTCTACCTCGTGCTGTGGTTCGCAATCGAGCTGGGCTGGTTCAAAGCGACCGGCTACATCCCCATCGGCACCTCCTTCACGGGATGGCTCTCGTCGGTGACACTGCCCATCGCGGCCCTCTCGCTCAGCGCAATCGCGGCCGTCGCGCAGCAGGTGCGCGGCTCGGTCGTCGACGCGCTCTCGCGCGACTACGTCCGCACGCTCCGCGCCCGGGGCCTGAGCATGAACCGCGTCGTCTTCAAGCACGTGCTGCGCAACGCCGGCGGCCCCGCGCTGGCCGTCCTCGCCGTGCAGTTCGTAGGGCTCCTCGGCGGCGCCGTCATCGTCGAGCAGGTGTTCGCCCTTCCCGGCGTCGGCCAGCTGACCGTCAGCGCCACCAGCTCGGGTGACATCCCCGTCGTCATGGGCGTGGTCATCGCCACGGCCGTGATCGTCGTGGTCGTCAACCTCCTCATCGATCTCGCGCAGGCTGCGCTCAACCCGAAGGTGCGACTGTCATGACCGCCATCGAGACTCCCCAGACCACGCCGACGCGAGGACTCGCGCACCCGCACCTTCTGCGCCGCCTGGTCCGCCGGCCCCTCGCGCTGATCTCGCTGATCTTCCTCGCCGTCGTGGCGGTCATCGCCGTCATCGGCCCGCTCATCGCGCCGTACGACGCGAACGAGGCGTCGCTGTCGCTCATCCTCGCCCCGCCGAGCGCAGACAACCTCCTCGGCAATGACAGCGCCGGACGCGATGTGCTCTCGCGCCTGCTCGCGGCCACCCAGGTCAGCGTCGCCGCCGCACTCCTGGCGCTGGTGACCGCCCTGGTGATCGGCGTGATCTCGGGCCTGATCGCCGGATACTTCCACGGCTGGTTCGACGCGGTGTCGTCATGGGTCACGTCGCTGTTCATGGCGCTTCCGGGCATCGTCGTCCTCCTCGCCGTGCAGGCCGTCGTCGGCCCCTCGGTGTGGATCGCGATGTTCGTTTTCGGCATCCTGATCTCACCCGCCTACTTCCGCCTCGTCTACGCCTCGGTGAACGCCGTGCGCAGCGAGCTGTACGTCGACGCCGCACGAGTGTCGGGCCTGAGCGACCTGAGCATCATCGGCCGTCACGTCCTCTCGGTCGTCCGGGCGCCGATCATCATCCAGTCGGCCATCGTGGCGGGCATCACCATCGCGATCCAGGCGGGGCTCGAGTTCCTCGGCCTCGGCGACCTGTCGGTGCCCACGTGGGGCCAGATGCTCAACGACGCCTTCACCAACATCTACCGCGCACCGCACCTGATGATCTGGCCGTCGTTGGCGATCGCGCTGACCTCGATCGCACTGACCCTGCTGGCCAACGCCATGCGCGACGTCCTCGAGCGCACCGTCACGGTCCGCCGTCGTCGCCGCCGCGCCGTGACCACCGCGACCGGCTCGATGGCCGCCGTCACCACCTCGCTGTCCACCGGCGGCGGCGACCTGTCGTCCCTCGAGGACTCGACCGAGCTGCCGGTGGTCGAAGGCGCGACCATCGTCCACGACGACGCGCCGGGCACTCCCCGCGCGGACGACGTGCTGCGCATCCGCGATCTTCGCGTGGCCTACCAGCAGACCCAGGGCGAGGACATCGAGGTCGTCCACGGCGTCTCGCTCGACATCCGCAAAGGCGAGATCCACGGGCTCATCGGAGAGTCGGGCTCCGGCAAGACCCAGACCGCCTTCGCCGTGCTGGGGCTCCTCCCCCGCGGCGGGCACGTGACCGCGGGCTCGATCGACTACGAGGGGACCGAGCTGGCCGGTGGGGACGAAGGCGCCTATGCCGGCATCCGCGGAAAGCGCATCGGCTACATCCCGCAGGAGCCCATGTCGAACCTCGACCCGTCGTTCACCATCGGCTCCCAGCTGGTCGAGCCCCTGCGCACGCAGCTGGGGATGTCCAAGAAGGACGCCACCGAGAAGGCGCTCGCACTGCTGGCCAGGGTCGGCATCCCGAACCCGCAGCGCACGTTCGACGCCTACCCGTTCGAGGTATCGGGCGGCATGGCCCAGCGGGTCCTCATCGCCGGCGCCGTCTCGACCGACCCCGACCTGATCATCGCGGACGAGCCCACCACGGCCCTCGACGTGACGGTCCAGGCCGAGGTGCTCGATCTCCTTCGCGACCTGCAGTCGGAGCGTCAGATGGCGATGCTCCTCGTCACGCACAACTTCGGCGTCGTCGCCGATCTGTGCGACCGGGTCACCGTGATGCAGCAGGGACTGTTCGTGGAGCAGGGACCCGTGCGCACGATCCTCGGCAACCCCACCCACCCCTACACGCGATCCCTGCTGGACGCGATCCTCGACGAGGGACCCGCACGTCCCGCGTACACCGTTGGAGGCCGGTCATGACCGATCCGCTGCTGACCGTCGACGACCTCGTCGTCGAGTACCCCGGCAAGGGGTTCCGCGCGCAGCCCTTCCGTGCGCTCAAGGGCGTCTCGCTCGACATCCGTCCCGGCGAGACCGTCGGCCTGGTGGGCGAGTCGGGCTCGGGCAAGACGACCCTCGGCCGCGCCGTGCTGGGGCTGGCCCCCGTCTCAGGGGGAAGCATCTCCTACGACGGCCGCGACATCTCGCACCTGAACCGGCGTCAGCGCCGCGACCTCGCCAGCGAGATCCAGGTGGTGTTCCAAGACCCGTACTCGTCGCTGAACCCCAACCTCACGATCGAGCAGATCCTCGCCGAACCCCTCACCGCACGCGGCGTGGCCGGCAAGGAGGCCAAGGGCCGCGTGCGCGACCTGCTGGACGCGGTCGGCCTGCCCTCGGATGCCCGCAGCCGTCTGCCGCGGGAGTTCTCGGGCGGTCAGCGTCAGCGCATCGCGATCGCGCGGGCACTCGCCCTCGACCCGAAGCTCATCGTGTGCGACGAGCCGGTCTCGGCGCTCGATCTGTCGACGCAGGCACGTGTGCTCGACCTGTTCATCGACATCCAGGAGCGCACCGGCGTGGCCTACCTGTTCATCACGCACGACCTGGCCGTGGTCCGCCACATCAGCCACCGTGTCGCCGTCATGTACCGCGGCGAGATCGTCGAAAGCGGTGACGGCGACCAGGTCACCTCCGCCCCCGCGCACCCCTACACCCAGCGCCTCTTCATGGCCGCCCCCATCCCCGATCCTGACAAGCAGGAGCAGCGTCGCCGCGAGCGCCGCGAGTTCCTGGCGAGCCTGTCCTCGAAGGAGAAGCGGCATGACCGCCCCCACCCGCGTCCAGACCCCCGCCGTCGCCCACCTCGTGCCGCTTCTCGAGAAGCTGACGCTCGAGCAGAAGGCCGCCCTCGTCCAGGGGGCAGACTTCTGGACCACCGTCCCGCTGCCGCACATCGGCCTGCGCGCGATGACGCTGTCGGACGGCCCCGCGGGCGTCCGCGGCCCGCGATGGGATGAGCGGGAGCCGTCGCTGAACCTCCCGTCGGGCTCGGCGCTCGCCGCGTCATGGGACGAGGATCTGGCCTACCGCTACGGTGCGGCTGCGGCATCCGAAGCCCGTCGCAAGGGCGTCGACGTCGTGCTCGGCCCGACGATCAACCTGCACCGCTCGCCGCTGGGCGGGCGCCACTTCGAATGCCTGAGCGAGGATCCCGAGCTGACCGCCGGGCTCGGCGCAGCCTATGTCCGCGGGATGCAGGACAACGGCGTGGGCGCATGCCCGAAGCACTACGTCGCGAACGACAGCGAGACCGATCGCTTCACCGTCGACGTGCAGGTCGACGACCGCGCCCTGCGCGAGCTGTACCTGGCACCGTTCGAGCGCGCGGTCGAGGAAGCGGGCGCGTGGACGATCATGAGCGCCTACAACTCCGTCCACGGCGTCACCATGACCGAGAACGACCTGCTCGAGACGCCCCTGAACTCGGAGTGGGGCTTCGACGGCGTCGTCATCAGCGACTGGACCGCCGTGCGCTCGCTCGGATCCATCCCCGCCGCACAGGACCTGGCGATGCCCGGACCCGCCCCGGCATGGGCCGATCTGGTGGATGCCGTCCGCGACGGCCGCGTCGACGAGGCGGACCTCGACCGCAAGGTGCTGCGGCTCCTCCTGCTCGCCGAGCGCGTGGGCGCGCTCGAGGGTTCGGATGCCGCGGCGCCCGCACCCGTCGACGGACCCGCCTTCGCCCGCGAGGCCTCGATCGAGGGCACGGTGCTGCTGGCCAACGACGGCGTACTGCCCCTCGACGCCGGGTCGCTCTCGCGCGTCGCCGTCATCGGCCACAACGCCCGCGAGGCGCGCACGCAGGGCGGCGGAAGCGCCACTGTGCTGCCCGAGAAGATCGTGTCGCCCCTCGACGGCATCCGCGCCTCGCTCGCCCACGCGCAGGTGACGTACGAGATCGGCGCCGTCGTGCAGGAAGGCGTCGCCGAGATCCCGCTGGAGCAGCTGGTCAATCCGGCCACCGGCGAGCCCGGTCTGCGGGTGAGCTTCTTCGGCGCCGACGGCGCGGAGCTGTTCACCGAGGACCGGCGCGCGACCGCGCTGGTCTGGTTCGGCGGCGACGCCCCCATCGGCGCGAGCCGCACCGTCGTGCTCGAGACCCGCTACACCCCCGCCGAATCCGGCGAGATCCAGCTGGGCTTCGCCGGCGCGAACCCCGGCAAGCTCTTCGTCGACGGCGACCTCGTGCTCGACGACGCCCCCGTCCTCGAGGGCACCGACCTGGGCGCCGCGTTCCTCAATCCGCCGTCGCTGACCGCTGCGGTGCGCGTCGAGGCGGGACGCGCGATCGCCGTGCGCGCGGAGTTCACCCGCGCCCAGGGCGGCCCGCTGGACGGCGCGCTGAGCGTGACGCTCGGCATCGCGCCGGAGCGCACCGACCCCGCCGCGCTGATCGCGCGCGCCGTCGCCGCGGCCGAAGCCGCCGAGGTCGCGGTCGTGGTGGTCGGCACCAACTCCAAGGTCGAGTCCGAGGGCTACGACCGCGAGAACCTCGATCTGCCCGGCCACCAGGACGACCTCGTCCGCGCGGTCGCCGCGACCGGCACGCCGACCGTGGTGGTCGTCAACGCCGGGTCGCCCGTGGTGCTCCCGTGGGCGGATGAGGTGTCCGCGGTCGTGCAGGGATACTTCGGCGGTCAGGAGTTCGGTGCGGCGCTGGCCGACGTGCTGACGGGAGCTGCCGAGCCCGGTGGGCGCCTGCCCACCACGTGGCCCGCGGCCCTGTCCGACGTGCCCGTGACCGAGGTCGTCCCCACCGACGGCGTGCTGCGGTACACCGAGGGGATCCACATCGGCTCGCGCGCGTGGCTGAAGGCGGATGCCGCACCGGCGTTCGCGTTCGGTCATGGTCTCGGCTACACCACCTGGTCGTGGGGTGCCGCCCAGCGCGTCGGCGACGACGTGGAGGTTACCCTGGCCAACACCGGCGATCGTCCCGGCAAGCAGGTGGTGCAGGTCTACGCCGAGCGCCCCGACTCCACCGTGGAGCGCCCGGTGCGGTGGCTCGTGGGCTACGCGGTGGTGCGCGCCGAGGCAGGCCAGACGGTCACCGCCCGCATCCCGCTGCCGACGCGACGGTTCGCGTACTGGTCGGACGGCGCCTGGCGCCTGGAGTCCGGCGAGTACACGCTGCGCGCGGGCGCCTCGGTGGTCGATCTGCCGCTGGAGCTCGCGTGGCAGGTGCAGGCGTGACGACGGAGCAGGTTACCGGCGGCACCCTCCAGGGCCGCGCCGACGCCCGGCTGAACGGGATCGTCGAGCGGCTCGAGGGCTTCCTTTCGGCCGACCCCGACCTGTCGTTCCAGGCCGCGGCGTTCCAGGGCGGCGAGCCGGTGCTCGACGTGTGGGGCGGGCCGCACCTGTCCGAGGACTCGGTGATGGTGCCGTACTCGGTGACGAAGAACACCATCGGCGTCACCGTCGGTCTGCTCGTCGAGCAGGGAGTGCTCGACCTCGACGAGCCGGTGGCGGCCTACTGGCCCGAATTCGCGCAGAAAGGGAAGGCCCGCGTCACCGTCCGCCAGCTGCTCTCGCACCAGGCCGGCCTGCCGCAGGCAACGCCGGCGCTGACATGGCACGAGCTCCTCGATCACCACGCGGCTGCGGAGCGGCTCGCCGCGACGACGCCGTTCTGGCATCCCGGCAGCTCGTTCGGGTACCACGCGATCACGATCGGCAGCCTGGCGTCCGAACTGGTGTTCCGCGTCACCGGGCGCACGCTGCACGAGGTCTACGACACCGAGATCCGTCGCCCGCACGACATCGACTTCTTCCTCGGCCTGCCTCCCGAGCACGACCGTCGGCGCGTCGACACCCTGCCGATGATCCGCCCGGTGTCGGACTCGTCGACGATGTACAGCTCGGTGCTCGGCCCGATCGTGTGGAATGCGGCCGGACCGCCCGTCGACCTCGCCAACGACGAGGTCAGCTGGCGGTTCGGTCACCCCGCCGCCTCGGGCACCGGCACCGCACGCGGCCTCGCCCGCCTCATGGCGTCGGCGGTGACCGGTGTCGAGGGTGCGCCCGCGCTGCTGTCGCCGGACACGGTGGCGGCGATCGGCCAGCAGCAGGTCAGCGGCTATGACGAGGTGCTGGGGCAGCCGCACCGCGCGCACGGCATCGTCTTCCAGAAGCCGACTCCGTCGCTGCACTTCGGCGGTCCGCGGGCCTTCGGCCACGACGGCGCCATGGGTGCGCTGGCGTGCGTCGACCCCGACACGGGGGTCGCGTTCGCGTGGACCATCGCCCGCGGCCCGTGGCCCGGGGGCGCCGATCCCCGCGCCCTCGCACTCGCGCGCGACCTCGGAACCCTGCTCTCTTCCTGACCCTTACCCGCTCTTTCGCGGAGCGATCCGACATCATCGAGGAATCATGACCACGCTCCCCAACCCGCTGCTGAACGGCTTCCACCCCGACCCGTCGGTCGTGAAGGTGGGTGAGGAGTGGTTCCTGGCCACGTCGTCGTTCGAGTACCTGCCCGGCATCCCGATCCACCGCTCGCGGGACTTCGAGACGTGGGAGCTCATCGGCCACGTCGCCACGCGCCCCGGTCAGCTCGGCGTCGAGAACGTGCCGACGGGCGGCGGCGCATGGGCGCCGACGATCCGCCACCACGACGGCGTGTTCCACCTCGTGATCACCGACGCGATGGGCCGGGGGATGCTGCACTTCACCGCCGCCGATGCGGCCGGTCCCTGGTCGGACGGCGACGTCATCCTCACGCACGACGGCGCGGGGAGCGTGTTCGGCATCGACCCCGACATCGTGTGGGACGACGCGGGAACCGCCTACGTCACCTTCTCGGGACTCGTGCTCGACGGCGCCCTGAACCCGAACGAGCCGACGCACCTCGGCATCCAGCAGGTGAAGGTCGACCTCGACACCCACCGGGCGCTCGAGGAGCCGCGGTCGCTCTGGTCGGGCACAGGCCTGATGTTCCCCGAGGCGCCTCACCTCTACCAGATCGACGGCCGGTGGTATCTCGTCATCGCCGAGGGCGGCACCGAGCGTGGCCACACCATCTCGATCGCGCGCGGCGACGCGCCCGAGGGTCCGTTCGAGGGGGCCCCGGGGAACCCGCTCGTGTCGGCACGATCCACGCCGCGTCCCGTCCAGAACACCGGACACGGGGATCTCGTCCTCGGGCCCGACGGCCAGTGGCTGTGCGTGCTCCTCGGGGTGCGCCCCCGCAGCGGCACCCGGGCATTCTCCGCGCTCGGGCGCGAGACGTTCGTCACGCCCGTGAGCTGGAGTGACGGGTGGCCCGCCATCGCTCCCGTGGAGCTGAACCCGCGTCCGGGCACCCGGATCGACATCGCCTTCGACGCGCCGCTCGACGACGAGTGGGTGGCCGTTCGCCGCCTGCCGTCCGACGTGGCGTCGATCGAGGACGGCCGACTCGTCCTGGCCGCCGACGGCAGCACCCTCGCCGACCCGCGGCCGGTGTTCGTCGGCAGGCGGCAGGAGCATCTCTCCAACGAGGTGACCGTCCGCGTCGACGTCTCCGCCGGCACCGGCGGTCTCGCCGTCCGCTACGACGAGCGGTTCCATGTCGGTCTCGAGGTCGGCGGCGGCCGCATCGTCGCGCGCGCGGCGATCGGCGGACTGCTGCAGGAATGGGTGCACCCGTTCTCAGGCGACGAGGTCGACCTGCACATCGTCTCGCGGCGGCCCGCGGGCGGCGGCGGTCTCGTTTCGACGAGCGACGTCTTCCACCTGGCGGCGACCGTCGCCGGGGAGCGCATCGAGCTCGCGCAGGTCGATGGCCGGTTCCTGTCGTCCGAGGTCACCGAGTCCTTCACCGGTCGCGTGATCGGCCTGTACGCCATCGAGGGTCACATCTCCGCGAGCTCGTGGGTGGCCGAAGGGAACGACGAATGAGCACCTCCCCCACCGCCGTGCTGCGTGCCGAGCTGCGAGACGACACCGCCGACGTCGCGACTCCCACGCCCCGGCTGAGCTGGAGGGTCGAGGGCGCACCGGACGCGTGGCTGCAGGCTGACGCCGAGATCACCGACGGTCGGCAGACGGTGACGATCGAGGGCCGCGACAGCGTGCTCGTGGCGTGGCCGTTTGCGCCGCTCGAGCCCGGCGAGACCCGGGAGGTCGCGGTGCGGGTGAGCGCCACGACCGGCGCCCTGACCGAGTGGAGCGTACCTCGCACGGTGCGGGCCGCCTTCCTCGCCCCAGGCGAATGGGTCGCACAGCCGATCGGCCTTTCCGAGCCCGATCGGGATGCGCAGCCGTTCGAGGCCCGCACGTCGTTCACGATCGACCGGGCGGTGGCCTCGGCTCTCCTCTTCTGGACCGCGCTGGGGGTCGCAGAGCCCGCCGTCAACGGTGCGCCCGTCTCGGACGACGTGCTCGCCCCCGGCTGGACCGCATACCGCGACCGCCTCGTCCACGAGTCCGTCGATGTCACCGCTCTCGTGCGTCCCGGCGAGAACGTGCTTTCGGCCACGGTTGCCGGCGCCTGGTACACCGAGAAGTACGGCTTCTTCACCTTCACCGATCGGCTGTACGGAACGCAGCCGTCCTTCCTGGCGCAGCTGCGGGTGACCTACGCCGACGGAGCCGTCGAGACCCTCGCCGCCACCGGCGCCGGGTGGGAGGCCGCCGGAGACGGCCCCGTCGTCGACAGCGGTGTCTACCCGGGCGAGCACCAGGACCTCCGCCGCTCCGCGACCAGATGGACCCCGGCTCGCGTCGGCGCTGCGGCGAAACCCGGCTTCAACACGGTGCCCGTGCCCGAAGCCCGGATCGCCCCTCCGGTGCGCCGCATCGAGACCCTGCCGGTGTCGGCCGTGATCGACACACCGTCGGGCGGCCGCATCCTCGACTTCGGCCAGAACCTCGTCGGCCGACTCCGCGTCCGCGTCCGCGGTGAGGCGGGCCGGCGTGTGACGATCCGGCACGCCGAGGTCCTCGAGGACGGCGAGCTCGGCATCCGCCCCCTTCGCAACGCCGCGGCGACGGCGACCTTCGACCTCAGCGGCGGCGACGACGTCCTGGAATCCCGGTTCTCGTTCTACGGGTTCCGGTACGCCGAGATCACCGGCGCCGACATCGACCCGTCCGCCGTCGAGGCGGTCGTCCTCCACACCGACATGACGCGGACCGGGTGGTTCGCGGCATCCGACCCGCTCATCGAACGACTGCACGAGAACGTCGTGTGGGGCATGCGCGGCAACTTCCTGTCGATCCCGACCGACTGCCCGCAGCGCGACGAGCGCCTGGGGTGGACGGGAGACATCCAGGTGTTCACCCCGACGGCGAGCTTCCTGTACGACTGCGACGGGTTCCTGACGTCGTGGCTGCGCGACCTCGCGCACGAGCAGCGCCACACCGCCGACGGCTCGGTGCCGCTGGTGATCCCCGCCGCCCTGCCGTCGTTCGGCGGCGGCGGCCCGGTCGCCGCGTGGGGCGACGCGGCGACCGTCGTCCCGACGGTGCTGCACGAGCGCTTCGGCGACGCCGGCGTCCTCGCCGACCAGTACGACAGCATGCGCGCGTGGGTGGAGTCGGTCTTGACCGACGCCGGCGACTCGGGCCTGTGGGCCGGGCGCATGCAGCTCGGGGACTGGCTCGACCCCGCCGCGCCGCCCGACAAGCCCGGACAGGCCAAGGTCTCGAGCGACATCGTGGCCACCGCCTACCTCGCCCGCTCGCTGCAGCAGGTCGCCGATGCCGCACGCCTGCTCGGACGCCACGACGACGCCGCCCGCTACGACGTGCTCGCCGCGCGCAGCCGCGACGCGTTCACCGCCGAGTACGTCACGCCCGCCGGGCGCATGATGAGCGACGCCCCCACGGCCTACGCCCTCGCACTCGAGTTCGACCTGGTGCGCGAACCGCGCGTGCGCGCGGGACTGGCCGCGCGGCTGGCGGACCTCGTCCGCGAGGGCGGGTACCGCATCGGCACCGGGTTCGTCGGCACGCCGCTCGTCACCGACGCCCTGACCGACGGCGGCCATCTCGACGCCGCCGAGCGCCTGCTCACCCAGGCCGAGTGCCCGTCGTGGCTGTACCCCGTCACGATGGGCGCGACCACGGTGTGGGAGCGGTGGGACTCGATGCTGCCCGACGGGTCGATCAACCCGGGCGAGATGACCTCGTTCAACCACTACGCTCTGGGCGCGGTCGCCGACTGGCTGCACCGGGTCGTGGCGGGCCTCGCACCCGCCGAGCCCGCGTACCGCGCGCTGCGCATCGCTCCGCACCCGCTGGCCTCGCTCGCCCACGCCTCGGCGCGGCACATCACCCCGTACGGCGAGGCGTCGGTCGGATGGGTGCGCGACGGCGACGAGATCGTCGTCACCGCGACGGTTCCCGCCAACACCACCGCCGTGGTCGAGCTCGCCGGGCGCGAGCCGTTCGAGGTGGGGTCGGGCGCTCACGAATGGCGGATGCCGCACGTGGCGGCATCCGATCGTCCGCAGCTACCCGGACTCGACGCGTCGCTGGCCGACGTGATCGACGACCCTCGCGCCTACCGGGCGCTGCTCGACACGCTCGCCGAGATCGACCCGGAGCGCGCCGAGAGCGTGCGCGCCGAGACCCACTGGGGCCGGGGACGCACGGTGTCGACGGCGCTGATGTTCACTCCGCCGCCGGTGCTGGCCGCCGTGGACGCCGCGATCCGGACCGCCACCGCCTGACGCCCCGGGCGGCCGTGCCGGACGGCCGCGCGGGACGGGCCGGCTGGTCGCGCGGGACGGGCCCGGCTGGTCGGCTCGGTCCCGGCCTGCCGCTTCGGGTCGCGTGCGCACGCCGCCCCTGCGTGCGGGGTTCTCACGCACGCGAGGGGCGCGTGCGCACGCAGCCCGAGTCCGACGTCAGCGGACGGTGAGGATCACCCGCTGCCACGCCTTCAGCGGGGTGGGCGCGTCGTCGGTCGCCTCGGCGATCACGTGGATCGTCTCGCCGGGCCGCGCGTCGGCGGGCACGACGATCGAGGTTCGGATGCCGTGCTCGGCAGCCGGAGACACCTCACCGTCGTAGGTCCCGGCCTCGCGGTACACCCACCAGCGGCAGGACACATCGTCGCCGTCGGGGTCGCCCAGTTCGGCCGTGAGCGTCACCTCGGAGCCGGCGGACACATCGACGTCAGTGCCCTCCGCGATGCGGACGGTCGGGTGGTGATTGACCTCGGCGAACGGTCGCACCGTCCACTGCAGGCGTGCGGCGAAGTCCGCCTGCGCGTCGGCGAACCAGCGCACCACCGAGCCCTCGTCGCCCGTGGCCGACGAGTCCGCCCAGTCGGCTCCGCCGACCCGGAACGCGGCGTCCGCGAGGCCCCAGGTGTCAGCACCGTCGTCGGTGCGCACGTAGCGTCCGCCCCACCCGCCGTACGACGGGTGTTCGTGTGCGCGCAGGCCGGGCACGAGGAGGTTCAGCATGTTGGTCGAGTCGCCCTCCGAGATCCATTCGCCGGGCGGTTGAGGCGGCATCCACACCCCGTACCCCAGCGCACGCAGCTCGTCGGCCGACAGGCCGGACAGGTGGAAGTAGTCGGTCATGTCGCCCGGGACCATCTGACGCCCGTCGCCCCACACGCGGTACAGCGCGCCGAGGGGACCGACGCCGGTGACGTTGTCGCGCGTCCAGGACGCGCCGAGCAGATGGTGGTCCTCGGGGCGGATCGTCCGGCGCGCCATATAGCCCCACGCCAGCGTGGCGACCTCGATCACGCGGATGCCGGGCCACGCGACGGCGATGTAGTCGTCGTAGGTGTCGTCCTGCGACGCGAACTTGCTGATGACGGCCTTGGCCGACACGGTCGCGTGGACCGCCTCCCACTCCGGAGTTTCGCCGAAGCGCTCTTCGATCGACATGAGCGCTCGTGCCACCGTGCTCGGCCCCGCCCACAGCTGCAGGAACACCGGACCCGGCCGGTCGTCCAGGAGGACGTCGGCGATCAGGTCCGACCCCGGAGAGGCGTGGGCGGTGTCGCCTTCGAAGTCGACGTTCCCCTCGCGGATGACGCTCCGCAGCCGATCGGGTGCGGGGTAGCGCTCGTCATGCGTGACGAGCGTGTCGTAGACCTGGGCGTACGCGTCGACGGCATCGTCGATGAAGCGCTCGCCCGGAGCCCATCGCCACGACCTCTGCGGCTCGGTGTACTCGCGGTCGGGGAGGAAGAACTCGGTCCCGGCGCCGTCGCCCCGCCAGTGGAAGCGGCTGCTCGCATACACGAGGCCCTCGATCTCGACCTCGTTGCCGTAGAGCAGGAACCGGATCATCGAGTTCAGGTCGTCGAGTTCGGGGTCGGCGGTGACGATCGTCCGCGGCCGCGCGGTCACGAGGTCGCTCCGCCCGGCGCCGCAGCGTCGTCGGCGGGCCGGCCGGGCGCGTGCACCGCGGCCTGCTGCCACCGGTCGAACTCACCGAGCTTGAGATAGAAGTCCTCGAACATCAGTCGCGTGTCGACCCACGTGTACACGCGCAGGGGTCGCGCCCCGGGGACGACGCGGTACGAGCCATCGTCGTCGATCGCGGGCGTCGGCACGCTCTCGTAGCGGCTCGAGGACGGGTCGGGCTGGAACACCGACTGCAGCGCGGTCAGCAGAACGAGCGGCGAGTCGCCGAGCGCGTAGGTCTCGGCCGCGCCGCCGAGGTGGGCTGCGACCATCGCCATCACCCGGGCGACTTCGTCGTACAGGTGTCTTCCGAGCGGACCGGTCGCGGCGACGCGCAGCCGCAGCTCGGCATCCGACACCAGGCACTGCCGGTAGACGTCACGCGGCACCTGCCAGATCGGCAGCGCCGAGTCCTCGAAGACCACCTGGGCGGCGGCGACGTCGATGAGCAGGTTGTACTCGATCGGCATCGAGTCGGGCGGGGGCACGGCGAGTCCCTCGTGCTCGGCGCCGCCGATCCAGACGACGGTCATCCGGTCGGCGATGCGCGGTTCGCGGAGGTACGCCGAGGCCAGGTCGGTGAGTCCTCCGCCGGCGACGTAGAACAGGGGCGTCGCGACATCGTCGCGGAGGGCCTCGGCGATGATGGCGTCGACGGCCGGAGCGGGTTGCGGTGTGGTCCGGTTCGCCAGCGCGACGTCGGACCCGGCCGCGACGACGTGTGCGGCATCCAGCCCCATGCGGGCGAACACGTCGTGGACGATCGCCGCGGCGTTCTGCGCCTGTCGGTCGCTCGCGTCGAACGGGTCGTCCGCGCGCAGGTGCGACGCGACGATCAGGGGGATCTCGACGCTCGGAGAGAGCAGGTGGTGCACGAGCTGGAAGAGGTCGTCGGGGTCGCCCGAGAAGTCGTTGTCGATGATGACCCGCGCACGAGGCGGCGTCGTCGGGGCGATGGCCTGCCACGGCGCCTGACCGAGCGTCCAGCGACGCGGGGCCTGGACGGCTGCCGTCGCTTCGGGCGTGGGTATGGTGCTCATTCCAAGCCTCCGGTCATGCGAACCCTGGTCATTCGGACCCCTTCGTCGTCGGGCACAGCCTCCGCGATCGTACCACCGGTTGACCAATTCAGCCCGGCGGGCGGTCCTCGCCGGGGCGCGGTCGGTCGACGCGTAGCCCCCTGGCCCGCCGCGCGTGAGCCGTCACTCCTGTCCGGTGGAGCGACGGGAACCCGACACACGTGACGGCTCGCGGAGCCCGCTGACCGTCTCCCGACGCGCGGCCCCTAGCCCGCAGCGCGTGAGCCGTCACTCCTGTCCGGTAGAGCGACGGGAACCCGACACACGTGACGGCTCGCGGCCACGCTCACGCCTCGCCGGACCCACGTGACGGCTCGCGGCCCGCTCCCTCCGCGCCGAACAGCCCGCACCGCGCCGAACAGCCCGCACCGCACCGCACAGCCCGCTCCGCACCGCACGCCCGCCCGCACCGCACGCCCGCTCCGAACCGCACGCCCCACCCCGGCTCAGCGCGGTTCGCGCACTCCCACCCGCACGAGGTGGTCGTTGACGAAGCGGCCGTCGGGGTCGAGGCGCTCGAACACCGCGCGCGCGTCGGCCAGGCGCGGGTGCACGCGCTCGATGGCCTCGCGTTCCATGAGGTGCAGCTTGCCCCAATGCGGCCGCGCGCCGAAGGGTGCGAGCGCGGCCTCGATGTCGGGGAGCAGCCCCCGCACGGCCACCGGGTCGTTGTGCCACGTGAAGTGGATGGCGAGCACGTCCTGGCCGTACGCGGGGCTCAGCCACAGGTCGTCCGCGGCCGCGGTCCGCAGTTCGGTGACGAACAGGAGCGGGGCGATCCGGTCGGCGAGCTCGCGCACGGCCAGCAAGGCGCCGGGAGCATCGGATCGCGCGACGAAGTACTCGGACTGGATCTCGTCACCGAACGAGGGGGTTCCGTCGAGGCGGAAATGCGGCAGTCGCAGCATCCACGGGCCGGGGACGCCGCCCAGCTCGGTGACGTCGGCGAGATCCCCGAGCGGGTTCGCGCCGGGGTCGATGACACCGTCGAGCAGGGTGTCGGCGACGGCGTCGTCGTCCCGCTCCAGACGCGACTTCACCCACACCGCGCCGAACGTGTCGGGTTCCCAGAGCGAGAACACCGACACGCTGAAGCCCGCACCCGTCACCGCGTCGAGATCCTCGAGCGCGGCATCCCACGTGACCCCGCTGTAGATGTCCTGCCGCACGCGGAAGGCCGGCACGACGTCGAGCGTGACCTCGACGACGATGCCGAACGCGCCGACGCCGACCACGAGCGCGTCGAAGTCCTCGTCGCCGCGGCGCAGGTCGTGCACCTCGCCGTCCGCACCCACGTAGCGCAGCGCGCGCACCGACGCCGAGAGGGTCTGGTTGCCGTTCCCCGACCCGTGCGTCCCGGTCGCGGTCGCCCCGGCGGCGTTGATGTGCGGCAGCGAGCCCATGTTCTTGAGCGCCCAGCCGCGTTCGTGAAGCCACTGCGCCAGAACCCCGTAGCGGATGCCGCCGGCCAGCGTCACGGTGCGCTGCTGCTCGTCGAGAGCGAACTCGGCGGGGAGTCCCGTCACGTCGATCAGGGTCCCGGCGGTGTCCGGGAGATCGGTGAAGGAGTGCCTCGTGCCGAGCGCGTGCACCGGCCCCGGCGTCGCGACGGCACGGCGAACGTCGTCGACGCTCGTCGCCTCGACGATCCGCGGTGCGCTGTACTCGTAGGTTCCGGCCCAGTTGCGCGACATCGCGCTCCTCTCCTCGGTCCGCGATCTCAGTCGCGGCAGGTTCTCGGTCAGTGTCGGTCCGACCAGCGTATGGGCCGGTCAGTCCGTGGCTTCGGCAGCGAGCCGCGCGGACGCGGTCGCCATGTGCGCGGCCATCGCCGAGGCAGCGGCGTCCTCGTCGCCGCGCTCGACGGCTGCGAAGACGGCGTCGTGCTCGGCGATCGCAATGAGCGCGGCCGCCTCGTCGTGGACGGCGCGGTCGGCGTAGACCTGCAGCAGCGATCGGACCACGTGGAGCAGGTCGACGAGGGTGTCGTTCCCGGCGGCCGCGGCGAGCGCATTGTGGAAGTCCAGATCCGCGCGCGCGAAGGCCTTGAGATTCGTCGTGCCGGCGCGCATGCGCTCGACCGTCGCGCCGAGTGCTTCCCGATCGGATGCCGCAGCCCGGCCCGCGGCCAGACGGGCGACGTAGATCTCCAGACCCGATCGTAGCTCGAGCAGCTCGGCCGTGCTCTTGCGCCCGATCAGCAGCCCCCACCGAAGCGTCTGCGGAAGGAGGTCGCTGGCGGTCCCGCGAAGATAGGTCCCCGACCCCGGCCGCACGTCGACGATGCCGATGATCTCGAGGGCGGCGAGCGCCTCGCGCACAGCGGAGCGGCCGACCCCGAGCCCGGTGGCGAGCTGCCGCTCCGGAGGCAGCCGGGTGCCGGGTTCGATGGATCCGCTCGTGAAGAGATCCATCAGGCGGCGAGCGACTTCCGACACCGGCGTCCCCGCGGGAAGCGTGCCGAGGGATGCGGCGATGTCTGCCGACCGATCGGCGGGGTACGCGGGCATGGGGACACCTTACCCGGGCGCACGCCGCCCGCGCTTGCAATTGGTCAACCGGTTTGTGACACTGGAGTCATGCCCGCGGGGTTACCCACCCCTGCCCGACCGATCGAGGAGACGCGATGACGCGCCTGTGGAACGAACCCGCGGACTTCGCGGACGAGATGATCGACGGCTTCGTGGCTGCGAACGCGCGGTCCGTGCGACGGGTGACCGGTGGCGTGGTCCGCGCCACGGTATCCCCGCGAGGTCAGGTCGCGGTCGTGGTCGGCGGCGGCTCGGGCCACTACCCGGCGTTCGGGGGGCTCGTGGGCCAGGGGCTCGCGCACGGCGCGGCGATGGGCAACCTCTTCGCCTCGCCGTCGACGCAGCAGATCCACGCCGTGGCGAAGGCGGCCGACAACGGCGGCGGCGTGTTCTTCTCGTACGGCAACTACGCCGGCGACGTGCTGAACTTCGATGCCGCGCAGGAGCGGCTTCGCGCCGAGGGCATCGCATGCGAGACCGTCGCCGTAACGGACGACGTCTCCAGCGCCCCGCCCGCGGAACGGCACAAGCGCCGCGGCATCGCCGGCGACCTGACCGTCTTCCGGATCGCGGCGGCCGCCGCCGAGGCGGGCGCGGATCTCGGCGAGGTGGCACGGCTCGCCGGGCACGCGAACGACCGCACCCGCTCCTTCGGTGTCGCGTTCACCGGCTGCACCCTGCCGGGCGCCGAGAAGCCACTGTTCAGCGTGCCCGAGGGCCGCATGGCGGTCGGTCTCGGCATCCACGGTGAGCCCGGCATCGACGAGACAGGGATCCCGACCGCGGACGGCCTGGCCGAGATGCTCGTCGAAAAGCTGCTCGACGAGGTTCCCGACGGCGTGACGACCGACGGCGCCCGGGTCGTCCCGATCCTCAACGGCCTCGGGTCGCTGAAGTACGAGGAGATGTTCGTCGTCTACCGGCGCATCGCCCAGCTCCTCGAGGCCGCGGGCATCATCGCGGTCGACCCGCACGTGGGCGAGTACTGCACGAGCTTCGACATGGCCGGCACGTCGCTCACCATCTTCTGGCTCGACGACGAGCTCGAGCGGCTGTGGGACACTCCGGTCGACGCCCCCGCCTACCGCCGCGGCTCGGTGACCGCGGCCGCCCGTGCCGAAGTGGGGCCGGATGCCGCAACCGCCGCCGCCGAGATCCCCGACGCCGACGCGGATTCACGCGCGGCCGCGGCCGTGGTCGTTCGCGCCCTCGAGACGATCGTCGCCACGGTCGACGCGAACGTCGAGGAGCTCGGGCGGATCGACGCGATCGCCGGCGACGGCGACCACGGGATCGGCATGCAGCGTGGCTCGCACGCCGCTCTGACCGCGGGAGCCGCCGCACACGATGCGGGCGCCGGCGCCCGGACGACCCTCGAGCGCGCCGCCGACGCGTGGAGCGACAAGGCCGGCGGCACGTCGGGCGCCCTCTGGGGCGTCATCCTCACGAGCCTCGCCGCCGAGCTCGGCGACATCGGGCGACCGTCGGCGTCCACAGTCGCCGCGGGCGTCGCCGCCGGGTCTGCCGGGGTGATGGCCTACGGCAAGGCCGACGTGGGCGACAAGACCATGGTCGACGCGCTCGTCCCGTTCACTGACAGCCTTACCGCGGCCGTCGACAGCGGCGCCGCGCTCGCCGAGGCCTGGCGTCGTGCCGCCGAATCGGCGACCACCGCCGCCGCGGGCACCGCCGAGCTGCTCCCCCGCATGGGCCGGGCGCGCTCGCACGGCCAGAACAGCGTCGGAACCGTCGACCCCGGCGCGCACTCGCTCGCCCTCATCGTGACCGCCATCGCCGACGTCCTCGACGCCGGCCCCGCGAACCAGGAGAACCCGTCATGACCACCACCGCGCCCCTGCGCATCGTCATCGGCTGCGACGACGCCGGCTTCGACTACAAGGAGATCCTGAAGAAGGACCTGCAGGACAACCCCGGCGTCGCCTCGGTCGTGGATGTGGGCGTCGACGCCGACGGCCACACGCCGTACCCGAAGGTCGCGATCGAGGCCGCTGAGCAGGTCGCCGCCGGCACCGCCGACCGGGCGCTGCTCATCTGCGGCACCGGCCTCGGGGTCGCCATCGCGGCGAACAAGGTCCCCGGCATCCGCGCCGTGACCGCCCACGACTCGTTCTCAGTCGAGCGGGGCGTGCTCTCCAACGATGCCCAGGTGCTCACGATGGGCCAGCGCGTCGTCGGGATCGAGCTCGCCCGCCGTCTGGTCCGCGAGTGGCTCACCTACCGCTTCGACCCGACGTCGGCGTCCGCGGCGAAGGTCGCCGTGATCGGCGAGTACGAGAGCACCGGCAGCTGCTGATGCGCCGCGTGGTGGTGGGGGTGAGCCTGAAGGCGTACTTCGGGCGGCGTGACGCGCGCGCCTGGTTCGCCGCGGTCGCCGAGCGCCTGCACGACCACGCATCGGTGCGCACCGGCCGGGTGACGGTGTTCGTCATCCCCTCCTTCCTCCAGCTCGACGACGCCGTCGCCGCACTGTCCGGCACGGGCGTCGCCGTCGGCGCCCAGGACGTCTCGGCCTACCCGCCCGGCGCCTACACCGGTGAGATCACCGCCGCCGAGCTCGGCGAGTCCGGCGCGCTCTTCGTCGAGGTCGGCCACGCCGAGCGCCGCCGCCTGTTCGGCGAGACCGAGGCGGTCGTCGCCGCGAAGACCACTGCCGCACTGGGCGCGGGGCTCGTCCCGGTCCTCTGCCTCGGCGAAGACGAGCGAGCGGATGCCGCGGCCGCCGCCCGCGCGACCGTGGCGCAGCTGCGGTCCGCGCTCGAGGGCGCTGCCGACGGTCCCGTCGTCGTCGCCTATGAACCGGTGTGGGCGATCGGGGCCGCCGAGCCTGCCCCCGTGGACCACATCGTCACCGTCACCCGCGCCGTGCGCGCCGCACTGGATGCGCTTCCCGAGCGCGCGGGCTCGAGCATCATCTACGGCGGCTCGGCCGGGCCCGGCCTTCTCACGCGACTCGGCGACGACGTCGACGGCCTTTTCCTCGGTCGCTTCGCCCACGACCCCGACGCCCTCGTCTCCGTTCTCGACGAGGCCGTCGCCCTCGACGACCGGCGTCACGGCGGGCTGGAGGTCGCCCCGTGATCGGGCTCGGGACGTACGCGTTCTTCTGGCAGCACGCCGGACGAGAGTCCGCCCCGCTGTCACTGACCGGGGCCTTCGAGGCGACCCGCGAGATGGGCCTCGAGCTGTTCCAGATCTGCGACTTCGAACCGCTCGAGCGGATGAGCGACGACGAACTGGCCGTCGCGGCATCCACGGCCCGTGATCTGGGCCTCACGATCGAGCTCGGCACGAAGGGCATCGAGCCGGCTCGACTGGCACGCTTCCTCGAGATCGCGGCCGTCTTCGACGCGCGACTCGTGCGCAGCATGCTCTACAGCCCCGAGTCGCGGCCGTCGCTCGCCGATGCCGAGGACTGGATGCGCCAGGCGCTGCCTGCGTACGAGGCCGCGGGCGTCACGCTCGCCCTCGAGACCTACGAGCAGCTCGCGACGGCGGATCTCGTCGCCCTGGTCGAGCGCATCGGCAGCCCCCGCCTCGGCGTCTGCCTCGACCCCGGCAACGTCGTCGCGCGCCTCGAGCGTCCGCGTGACTGCGTCGAGGCCGTCGCCGACCACGTGAAGAACGTGCACGTGAAGGACTTCGCCTTCGCCCGGCAGCCCGGCTGGGTCGGCTTCACGTATTCCGGAACGCGCATGGGCGAGGGCCTGCACGACTATCCGCATCTGCTCGAGACCGTCCGCCCCCGTGAGCGTGGCATCAACGAGATCGTCGAGCACTGGCTGCCCTGGCAGGGCGACGCCGAGACCACCATCCGAACCGAGCGGGAATGGACCCGCGCCACCGTGGACTACCTGAGGAGCACGACATGACCACCACCACCAGCACCTACAAGATCGCCGTCGTCGGCGCCGGCGGCAAGATGGGCATGCGCGTGTCCGACAACCTCGCGCGCACGGATCACACCGTCTGGTACGTCGAGAACTCCCCCGCCGGTCAGCAGCGCACGATCGACGCCGGGCGCGAGCTCACCGACGCCCCCACCGCCGTCGCCGACGCCGACATCGTGGTGCTCGCCGTCCCCGACCTCGCGCTCGCCCCCGTCACGGCCGACCTGGTGCCGCAGCTGAAGTCCGGTGCGATCGTGCTGACACTCGACCCGGCGGCCGCTTACGCGGGACTGCTCACCACCCGCGAGGACGTCATCCAGGCCGTCGCGCACCCCTGCCACCCGTCGATCTTCCTGCAGCGCCAGACGCCCGAGGAGTGGGCCGACACGTTCGGCGGCATCGCCGCACCCCAGGACGCGATCGCGGCGATCGAGAGCGACGACCCGGCCAAGCAGGCCGTCGTCGAGGCCACCGTGCGCGCGATCTACGCACCCGTGATCGATGTCCACTGGGTCACGATCAAGCAGCTCGCCCAGCTCGAGCCCACCCTCGTCGAGACCGTCGCCTGCATGATCGGGGCCCTGCTCAACGAGGCGCTCGACGAGGCCGTGAACACCATGGGGGTCCCCGAGGCCGCCGCGCGCAGCATCCTGTACGGGCACACGCAGGTGGCGCTGGCGAATGGGCTCCGCGGCGACAACCCCTTCAGCGACGCGTGCCTCATCGCGATGGACTATGGCCGCGAGAGCATCATCAAGGAAGACTGGAAGAAGATCTTCCGCGACGACGAGCTCGACAAGAACCTCGCGCGGATGCTGCATCTCGACCGCATCGAGCGCGACCACAGCGAGCGCTGAGGGGAATCATGAGCAGGCTCGAAGGAAAGACCGCCCTCGTCACGGGCGCCGGAACCGGCATCGGCCTCGCGGTGGCCGAGCGCTTCGCCCGCGAGGGCGCGCGTGTCGTGATCGCCGATCGTGATGCGGATGCCGCGTCGCGAGCCGCGGCATCCATCGGCGACGCCGCGCGTGCCGCCGTCATGGACATCTCGGACGAGCTGTCGGTCGAGATGGCGTTCGCCGATCTCGTCGCCGACGAGTGGAGTCCCGACGTCGTCGTCGCCAACGCCGGCGTGCAGCTTTTCGGGCAGGACGCCGCGGCGGCCGACCTGGATCTGGACGTCTGGCGTCGCACGATCGACATCAACCTGACCGGGACGTTCCTCACCGTCAAGCACGCCGTCCGCGCGATGCTGGCGAGCGGGGGCGGGTCGATCATCCTCACCGGCAGCCCGACCGGCCTCAACGGCGAGGGCAAGGACTTCACCGCCTACAGTGCGTCCAAGGCCGGCATCCACGGGCTCGCCCGCACGGTCGGCGCCGCGTATGCCGATCGCGGCATCCGCGTGAACACGGTCGTGCCGGCGTACACCGAGACGTCGCTCGTGACCACCATCACGAGCGACCCGGAATCGCGTGCAGCGATCATCGGCCGCATCCCGATGGGGCGTGCGGGCACACCTCAGGACGTCGAGGGCATCATGGTCTTCCTCGCGTCGGACGACGCCGCCTTCGCCACGGGTGGCCTCTTCGCCGTCGACGGCGGCATGACGACGCTCTGACATGTCCTGGTTCTCGTCGTCGCGCCGCTGGGAGAGCGGCCCGTGGTCACTGCAGCTGCGCGACGACGAGATCGCCGATCTGTCGTACGAAGGCACCCGGGTGCTGCGGAGCGTCCGCACCGTCGTCCGTGATCGCAACTGGGATACCGCGCCGCTGATCGTCGATCGCGTGCGCGACACGGACGTCACCCTGACCCTGCACGTGCGATCCGAGGAGCTCGGCTCGAGCTTCCGCGGCATCGTCCGGGTCGAGGCTCGCGCGGCCGGACTGGTGGTGCTCACAGACCTGGAGTCGCAGCATCCGTTCGAGACGAACCGCACCGGACTCGTCGTGCTGCATCCGCCGCAGCTGGCGGGCACCGCACTGACGGTGACCCACCCCGGCGGGCTGTCGGAGCAGACCGGGTTCCCCGAAGCGATCAGCCCGCACCAGCCGGTGGTCGACATCGCCGCGCTCGCCTGGGAGCACGCGGGCCTCTCGGTCGCGATGGAATTCTCGGGCGACGTGTTCGAGATGGAGGACCAGCGCAACTGGACCGACGCCTCGTACAAGACCTACAGCCGTCCGCTGACGCTGCCCTTCCCCTACCCGGTCGCCGCCGGCGAGCGCGTGCAGCAGTCGGTGATGATCCGGGCGCAGCGGGTGAGGGCGCCCTTCGACGCGGATGCCGGCGCGGACCGCATCACGCTGACTGCGGGTGGGAGATTTCCGACGATCGCCCTCGGCGCCGCGACGGGACCCGATCCCGCGCCCGCCGTCGCACCGATCGGGTCGGAGGTGATCGTCGAGCTGGACCTGGCGACTCCGAACTGGCGCGCCGCGCTGGAACGCGCTGCGCGAGCGGGGCTGCCGCTGGACGTCCGGTTCGTCCTGGACCCGGCTGAGGCCGGCGAGATCGAGGCGCTCGCCGAGGCGGCCGGGGCCCTGCGGGGCATCGATGTGGTGCGCGTCGGGGCTTTCGAGCGCAGCGGCGACGCGCGCGATGTCACCGACGCCGACGTGGCGGCCGCGGTGCGCGGTGCGCTGGCCGACGCGGGAGCGGCCGTCGCGGTGATCGGCGGGTCGCGTTCCCACTTCACCGAGCTGAACCGCGAGCGCCAGCGCGTGCCGGACGATCTCGACGGCTGGGCGACGACCGTGACGCCGCTGTTCCACGCGCTGGGCACGGAGCAGCTCGTCGAGTCGGTGGCGATGCAGCGGCTCGTGGCGCGGCAGACGGTCGAGGACGCCGGTGGCCGCCCTGTCCACTTCGGTCCGGTGTGCCTGCGCCCGCGCTTCAACAACGTGGCGACCGCTGCGCAGCCAGGGCCGACCCGCTCCGACCTGTCGGAGGGCTACGGGGCGGAGTTCACCGGGGCGGTGGATCCGCGGCAGTCTGCTGCCGAGCTCGCGGCCTGGACGATCGCCAGCGCGGCCGCGCTCGGGATCGCCGGTGTCGCGTCCCTGGCCTACTTCGAGGAGTGGGGTCCGCGCGGCATCCGCACCGCGAGCGGTGACCCGCTGCCGGTCACGACGGCCGTCGAGGAACTCGCCGCGATGGCGGGCGGCGAACTGCTCTCGGGCGAGAGCCCCGACGGCCTGATCTGGGCGATCGGCTCCCGCAGAAACGGCGTCGAGAGCGCGCTCGTCGCCAATCTCGCCGCAGCCGCTCGGGTCGTGACGGTGTCTTTGCCATCCGGCGACATCGAGGTGTCCGTGCCCGCGTGCGGCTGGGTGCGCGTCGGTCGCTGACCCCAACCTGTGACGCGTGCGCACGTGTCACCCGCGTGCGTGGTTTTCCCGCACGCGGGGGCGGCGTGCGCACGCGCCCCGCAACAGGGGCACTGACAGACCGACCCGAGAAGCTGAGTCAGCTGCTCCCACTGACGCGCATGCGGCCCGAGCCGAACGGCAGCGCGGGCGCCCGATACTCGAGGGCCGGCGACTGCGACGGCTCGAGCCGAGTCTCCGCCTGCCCGAACCGCCAGACGCGATTGAAGAGGAAGACCCCGAGCAGCACCGTCTCGTCAGCGGGCACCTGCCAGGTGCCGAGCCCCCACTGCACCGGCTGGCCGCGCCCGCCGATCACCAGCGTCGGCCGGACGCCGGCGTAGAGCGCGAACCACGGTCGGTGCAGGGTCAGTTCGATGCGCCGCGTCGGCACGGCACCCGCGGTCATCCTGCGACCCTCGTGCTCGCGCGAACCACCAGCTCGGGATCGAAGACGCGGTGGACCTCGTCGATCCGGACCCCCTCGATCGCGTCGAAGAGCAGGTCCACCACGGCCGAGCCGTATCCGTCGTGGCGCCCGCTGACGGTCGTGAGGGGAATGAGCGACGCCTCGGCGAACTCGTTGTCGTCGTAGCCGACGATCGCGATCTCGCCGGGCACATCCACTCCCCCGAGGACGAGCGCCTGAAGGATGCCGAGGGCCAGCAGGTCGTTCGCCGCGAAGATGCCCTGCGGTCTCGCCTCCGGTGCGCGGGCGAGAAGAGCCGCGCCCACCTGGTGTCCACCGCGCACCGTGCGTTCTGGCATGTCGATCACCTCGAGCATGGCCTTGCCCGACGCGCGCACGACATCGCTCGCGCCGGCCAGCCGGTCCGCGACCTGGGGGATGCCGAGCGGGCCCCCGACGAGCGCCACGCGACGGCATCCGATCTCGAGAAGGTGGGTCATCGCCTGGCGGCCGCCCGACACGTCGTCGAGCGACACCGACGGCTGGTCGCTGTTCAGGGCGCGCTGACCGACGAGCACCGACGGGGTCCCGCGGCGGCGCACCTGCGCGAGACGCTCCTCGATCGGCTCGTGCGACGACACCAGCAGGCCCTGCACCCGGTGCTGCTCGAACACGGCCAGGTAGGCGTCCTCGCGCTCACGACTGCGGTGCGAGTTGGCCAGGAACACCGAGACACCGCGCTCGCTCGCACGGCGCTCGACGCTCTCGGCGATCTCGGCGAAGTGGGGGTTGCTGACGTCCGGGGCGATGTAGCCGATGACGCTGCTGACACCGGAGCGCAGCTGCCGGCCGGCGTGGCTCGGAACGAAGCCGAGCTGATCGATGGCCTGCTGGATGCGCCGGGCCTTGTCGAGCGACACGCGGTCGGGGTGGTTGAGGTAGTTCGAAACGGTGCCGATCGCGACGCCGGCTGCGGCGGCGACATCCCGGATGCCCATTCGTGTCACCCGCAGACTCCTTCGCGCCGCGATCGCGCAGTCTCGAGGCCGCGCAGTCCCGAGGCCACGCCGACGCGAGGCCGCTCCCGTTGCGAGCGTACCGGAGCCCTCAGCGCCAGTCGTGCTGCGCGGCGAACCCGAGCCGATCGCGGATCTTGCGCGTCGACATGAGCGATTCGTAGTCACCCAGGTCGTCCGCCACCCGCGTGCCGGGGAACCACCGCTCGGCGAGATCACGCGAAGGGATGCGCGAACCCGACTCCGGAGCGGCGACGTTGTAGACCTCGAAGCCCGGTCGCGCATGCTCCAGCGCCAAGGCGACCGCGAGGGCTCCGTCACGGGCGTCGATCCACGACCCGATGAGGTCCCGGCGGTAGTCCGGATCGGCGGCGCGATCGAAGGTGGCGTACTCGTCGGCGGCGACGACGTTGGTGAAGCGCAGAGCGGTGATGGATGCCGCATCGGTCCACTCCGCCAGCTGAGCCGCCATCGCCTCTTCGACCACCTTGCCGAGACCGTACGTGTTGCGCGCCCGGGTGACGGTCTCGTCCACGGGAAGGACGTCGGGAGCCTCCGCGAAGGGGAACCCCATCGCCGTGATGCTCGAGGCGAACACGAGCGTGCGGATGCCGGCACGATGCGCGGCGAACATCACATTGAACGACGCCGTCACGTTGTTCTGGAAGGTGGCCGCGTCGGGGACGACTCCGTTCACCGGGATGGCGGCGAGGTGGACGACGGCGTCGAGTCCCTCGTGCCGCGCCGTGACCCCGAGGAGCGCGTCCAGCGTCTGGCCGTAGTCCGAGAGGTCGACGCGGGTGAACCCGGCGCCGGTCGCGCCGGCGAGGTCGAAGCCGACGACCCGGTGTCCTCGCTCTGCGAGCAGCGCCGTCGTGGCGCGTCCGAGCTTGCCGCCGCTTCCCGTGACCCCGATGATCATCGCCACTCCCTCGGCCGCACCATTGAAACGTCACAATCGTATCGAGCGGAAGCCGCGATGTACAGATCATTCACCAGCGAATAGACTTGCACGGGTCACGGAAAGGAGCCCGGATGCCCACACGATACGGCCCCCCGATCGACGTCCAGCTGCGCCAGCTGACCAAAGTCGCCGTGATGTATCACGAGCAGGGCATCAGGCAGGCCCAGATCGCGCAGACGCTCGGCCTGTCGCAGGCGAAGGTCTCGCGCCTGCTCAAGCGCGCCGAGAGCCTGGGCATCGTCCGCACGACGGTCTCCATCGCCCCGGGCCTGCACACCGAGCTCGAGGGCCGACTCGAGAAGGCCCACGGACTCGACGAGGCCGTGATCGTGGACGTCGACGACACGGCGGACGACGCCGAGACGATCGCCGCGATCGGCGGCGCAGCCGCGGCGTACCTCGAGGGCGTCTTCACCGGCGACGACCGCGTCGGCATCTCCTCGTGGAGCCAGACCCTGCTGGCGACCGTCGACCGCATGCGTCCGGCCGTCACCCCCGCCGTCAGCCAGGTCGTCCAGCTGCTCGGAGGTGTGGGCGTTCCCGAGGTGCAGACGCAGGCCCAGCGCCTGGCCGGCGAATTCGCCCGCCTGCTGGGCGGCGCCCCCTACTTCGTGCAGGCACCCGGGCTCGTTCGCGACCGGGCGACACGCGACAGCCTGATGCGCGAGCCGGGGCTCGCCGCGGTGACCCAACGGTGGCGGGAGCTCACCGTCGCCGTCGTCGGGGTCGGGAGCATCGAGCCGAGCGACCTGCTCGCCGAGAGCGGCAACGCCTTCGACACGCGCGACACCGAGGCCCTCCTGGCGGCCGGTGCCGTGGGCGACATCTGCCACCGCGTCTTCCGCATCGACGGCACACCCGTCGACGGCGACATCGACGACCGGACGATCTCCATCCCGACCGCGGACTTCCTCGCGATCCCCCGGCGCATCGGCATCGCCGGCGGCTCCCGCAAGCTCGCACCGGTGCGCGGTGCGCTCGCGGGACGATGGGTGAACACGCTCATCACCGACGCGAAGACCGCGGAGGCCCTCCTCGACGCGTGACCGGGCCTCGGCTTCCGTACCCGACCTAGGGTGGAGGGATGACTGATTTCCTGGCGATCACCGGTGGCCGCGTCGTTCCCGTCAGCGGCGAGCCGATCGAGAACGGAACGGTCGTCGTCACCGACGGCGTCATCTCCGCCGTCGGCGGACCGGAGACGCCGGTGCCGGACGACGCCCGCGTGGTCGACGCCGCGGGCAGCTGGGTGCTCCCCGGCTTTATCGAGGCGCACGGGCATCTGGGCGTCCACGAGGGCGGCGAGGGCTGGTCGGGTGACGACACCAACGAGATGACCGATCCCAACGGCGCACGCTTCCGTGCGCTCGACGGCATCGACATCGAAGAGGTCGGCTTCCGCGACGCGCTTCGCGGCGGCGTGACGACGGCGGTGATCAAGCCCGGATCCGGAAACCCCATCGGCGGACGCACCGTCGCGATCAAGACGTGGGGCGGACGCACCGTCGACGAGCAGGTGCTCTCGCTCGACGTCTCGGTCAAGTCGGCGCTCGGCGAGAACCCGAAGCGCGTCTACGGCGACAAGAAGCAGACCCCGTCGACGCGACTGGGCGTCGCAGCCGTGCTGCGCGAGGCCTTCGTGAACGCGCGCAACTACGCCGAGAAGCGAGCAGCCGCCGCGACCAAGGGCGAGCCGTTCGACCGCGACCTCACCCACGAGACCCTCGCCGACGTCCTCGACGGGCGGCTGGCGTGGGACCAGCACTGCCACCGGCACGACGACATCGCGACCGCGATCCGCATCGCCGAGGAGTTCGGCTACCGGCTCGTCGTCAACCACGGCACCGAGGGCCACAAGATCGCGGACGTGCTCGCCGAGAAGGACATCCCGGTGATCTTCGGCCCGATGCTCACCTCCCGCTCCAAGGTCGAGTTGCGCGACCGCGGCATCGGCAATCTCGCCCTCATCGCCGCGGCCGGCGTGAAGGTCGCGATCACGACCGACCACCCGGTGGTGCCGATCGAGCAGCTTCGGCTGCAGGCCATCCTCGCCGTCCGCGATGGGCTGCCCGCCAAGACCGCACTCGAGGCGCTCACGGTCAACCCGGCATCCATTCTGGGGCTGGAGGCGCGCGTGGGTGCGCTCGAGGTGGGTCGCGACGCCGACATCGTGGTGTGGTCGGGCGATCCTCTCGCGATCGACTCCGACGTGCAGCACGCCTTCATCGCCGGTCGTCCCGTCGTCGAGCCCGCGGCCGGGGACGACGAGGCTCCGCGGATCGTGGACCGCTGGGAGAGGTTCGGCCGCACCTCCTGGATCCGCTGAGCGGATCCAGCAAGGCCGCGACCGACGAGCCTCAGCCCTTGACGGAGCCTGCCGCCAGGCCCGCCATGATCTTCTTGTTGAGGAACACGAAGACGATCAGCAGCGCGATGATGTTGATGCTGATCGCGGCGAACAGCGGCCCGTACTGGGTCGACCCGAACTCGTCCGACAGGCTCAGCAGCCCCACCTGGATGGTGGCGAGCTGCGGGCGGGTCGTGAAGGTCAGGGCGATCAGCAGGTCGTTGAAGACGCTGAAGAACTGGATGAGCGCGATCGTGAGCATCGCGTTCTTCATGAGCGGCATCGCGATGACGAAGAACGACCGCAGCGGGCTGCATCCGTCCATCGTGGCCGCCTCGAAGATCTCGCGGGGCAGCGATCGGAAGTACGCCGCCATGAGGAACGTTGTCAGCGGAATGCCCATCGCCGTGTAGGTGAGGATCATCGGCCACAGCGAGTCGGTGATGCCCAGCCGGAAGTAGACGGTGAACAGCGGCACGAGGATCATCTGCCCGGGCACCATGATGCCGCCCATGATGAAGAGCAGCATCGGATGCCGCCCCTTCCAGATCATTATCTCGAGGGCGTATCCGGCGGCGACACCGAGCACGACGATGAGGAACACGGACGGCAGAGTGACCAGCAGGCTGTTGCGGTAGTTGATGCCGACGTTTCCGCGGGTGAACGCGTAGATGTAGTTGTCGAGGTTGAACTGCTCGGGCAGAGCCCACGTCGGGTTGGCGAAGAACTCCGTCTGGGTCTTGAACGACCCCATGATCATCCAGAACTGCGGATACAGCACGACGAACAGCAGCAGCCCGACGACGAGCCAGATCGGCAGGCGGCGCAGAACGCGCATCGCCGTGCGGCCCGCGGACGTGCGGGGCGTGGGATCGACCTTGCGCGACTGCGGACGGGCCTGGGTGAGGGTCTGGGTGGCGGTCATGGTCAGTCCTCCACTCGCTTGCTCGAGGATCGGAACACCAGGAGCGTGAACATCAGGCACAGCAGCGTCAGGACCAGCGCAATCGTGCTGCCGTAGCCGTACTCGGCGTACTCGAAGGCCGTGCGGTACATGTACAGGGTCAGCGGCGCCGTCGTCGTTCCGGGGCCGCCGTTGTTGAGGGCGAGCAGGCTGTCGAAGACCTTGAGGGTGGCGTTCAGGCTGAAGATGATCGACGACAGCAGGATCGGCAGCGACAGCGGGACGATGATGTGCCGCACGAGCTTGAGTCCGCTCGCGCCGTCCAGCCGGGCCGATTCGATGACCTCGTCGGGGATGTCGAGGAGCCCGGTGTACAGCAGGACGGCGTAGAAGCCCATCGAGCTCCACAGGGTCATGCCGATCGCCACCGTCATGGTGCCGATGGTGGTGGCGAGGAACTCGGTGCTCTCACCGCCGAAGAACGTGATGATGTCGTTGACGGGGCCCTGGTTCTCGCCGACGGCGACGAGGCTCTTGAACAGAAGCGCCACCGCGACGGTCGGCAGGACCATGGGGAAGAAGACCGCCGTACGCACGAAGGCGCTGCCCTTGCGGAGCACGAACACGTACAGCAGCGCGAGCAGGTATCCGAGAGTCACCTGGGCGATCGTGACGATGATCGCGAAGCTGACGCTCACCCACACCGAGTTGAGGGCGGCCGGGTCGGAGAGGAACTTCCCGAAGTTGTCGAAGCCGACGAACTCGAACCCGCGCAGGGTGTTGCCGGAGAAGAAGCTGAGGCCCAGCGACCACACGACCGGGACGACCTTCAGCAGCACGTAGATGAGGAGGGTGGGCAGCAGGAGGATCAGGATGGTCTTCCTGTCTCCGAACACGCGCGACATGGCGATCCTTTCTGCGGCGGACACAGTCCGGCCCCCGCGACGCGGGGGCCGGACCGGGACGATCAGCCGTTGGCGTCGATGCTCGCCTGGAGCTGTGACATGTACTCTTCCGCGGACATGTCGCCGTTGGTGAGCAGCGACACGTTGGACGAGGCCAGCGAGTTGGTCTGCGAGTCGAACAGCGCCTCGAACCACAGCACGGTCTCGCTGATCGAGGCCATGCGCTCCTGGATGTCGGCGGTCGTGGCCGGGATGTCGCCGACGTCGCCGTTGACCTGGAAGCCCGAGAGCACACCGGCGTCGCTCAGCGCCTGCTGACCGTAGTTCTCGGCGATGCACGCGAACCAGTCGGCCGTGGCGGCCCCGTAGGTCTTGGGGTTGATGGCCATCGCCGCGCCCGCGTTGGCGGGGTACTGGTCGATGGACCCGGCACCGCCGTCGACGGTCGGGAACGGCATGAAGCCGATGTTCTCGGCGCCGACCTGGTTCTGAGCCGGGTCGTTGATGGCCCCGAGCGCCCACGTGCCGTTGTACTGCATGGCGGCCTCGCCGCTGAGCAGCGCGGCGGTGGCCTGGTCGCCGCTCCGCGAGATGAACCCGTCACCGAACGCGCCCGAGAGCGCGAGGTCCTGCAGCGCCTGGGCACCGGCGACGTACTCGGGGTCGGTCAGCTTCGCCTCGCCGTCGCGCACCTGGGCCATGGCGTCGGGGCCGACGTTGCGGAAGATGTGCAGACCCATGAGGCGCGTGAGCGGCCAGCCGTCGGCGCCCGCCTGCGCGATCGGGACATAGCCCGCGTCGGCCGCCGCCGTTGCGACATCGACGAGTTCGTCGAAGGTCTGCGGCTCTTCGACGCCGAGCTCGGCGAAGATCTCCTTGTTGTACCAGACGCCCTCGAGGTTGTACTGGTACGGCATCGAGACCATCTGGCCGTAGACGTTCTTCACGGTGGATGCCGCGGCGGGCAGCACCTGGTCCCAGACGCCGGCCTCGGTGAAGGCCTCCTCGTAATCGAGCACGAGCTCGCCCGCCCCCAGGTCGCCGTCCGGGCGAACCTGAGCGGTGCCGGCGATGAAGTGGGACGGCAGCGCGTCCTGGCTGGCCAGCAGCGTGACCTGCTGGACGGTGTCGGCCTGGGCGATCGTGCGGTGCTCCAGCGGAAGGGCCTCGTTCTCGGCCTCGCACTGGTCGGCGGCGAGCGCGTCGAGCTGGTCACGGAGGACCTGGTTCTCGTTGGCGCTCAGCACCTCGAAGACCTCGCCGTCCGTGCCGATGCTCCCACCGGACTCGGAGCCCGATCCGGAACCGGCATCGGTACCGCCGGCGCAGGCGGAAAGGGGTACGGCGGTGACGAGCAGGATGCCCGCGGCGATCATGGTGCGCCGTCTGCGACGGATGTTCATACGTCCTCCTTGACGAACGGCCGCAGGCGTTGCGGCGACGTGCTGTGTCTCACTGCGAGTGTAGGGAGAGGTGGTTGCACAGTCAACCCTGAATCATTATTCATCGATCGCAATCTTGAGCCGCCAGCTGGTCGGCTCGAGGGGCAGTCTGTGCGCGGCGGGCAGGCCCGGGCCGACCGACGCCGAGCCGAGCCCGAGCTGGCCGTGATCGAGGTTCAGCCAGACCGCCCCGCTGTCGCGGAGCTCGTGGGGGAAACGCGCCCTCTGCAGGTCGAGGGACGTCCAACGACGCGCGGCGAAGTCGAAGACCGGGCCCCCCGTCACCCGCAGCGTCGGAACCCCCGGCCCGGACAGCGCCAGATTCCGGGTGTGCACGTGATTGCCGTTCTCCTGCGGCACCGGGTAGGGCACCTGCATGTCGTCGATGGCAGAGCTCCACCGACCGAGACGCGATCCTGCGAACGAGTCGCGGTAGGTCTCGCCGGGACCGCGCCCGTACCAGTCGGCGCGGGCGTAGTCGCGGGGCAGTTCGAAGACGAGTCCGAGTCGCGGGAGCACGATGTCCAGAGCGCGCAACGGCGTGGGCGACCAGGGCCCGACGAAGGATGCCGTCACCTCGAGTTCCACGATGTCCTCGACGCAGCTCCACGCCATCTCGAACTCGACGGCATGGGCATAGGTGGACGCGGCGAGGCGACCCGTCACCCGCACTCCGTCGTCGACGATGCGGACGTCATCCACTCTCGGCACCATCCGATCCATCCCGACGGCGGACCACGTCGCGGCGAGATCGTTGCGTCCACCCTGCCCGCGGTCGTTCTCGGTGGGCGCGCGGTGCACGTCGAGCCGGGGCCCGTCGAGCTCGGCGCGTCCGAGGCGGGTGAGTCGGCCCGTCCCTGGGTCGATGACCGCCGGCCCGAGGTGGATCCCGCGCGACGTGGCGCGAGCAGTCGACCGGGGAGCGCGGGACGACGGCGGGGGCGCCGGACGACGGCATCCCTGCCCCCAGGCGCCCAGGTGCCCGGCCGGCGCCCACCTCGATGAGTCGGCCGTGCGCGCCTCGACGGTCATGACGATCTCGCCCCGCGGCGGGAAGGCGACCGTCGGAACGGCGATCTCGACGTCGGTTCCCGCCGGCACCGGCGGGACGTCCAGCACCCCACCGGCGATGTCTACGCCATCGGCCGCGAGAGTCCAGGACCACTCCAGATCCGAGGTGTCGACGGCATGACGCAGATTCCGGATGGTGACGACCTCGCCCACGTCGATGCGGACCGGCTCGTAGGCCTTGGCCAGCTCGACGAGTCCGGGCGTCGGCGTACGGTCCGAGAACACCAGTCCGTCGAGGCAGTATCGGCCGCCGTTGGGGCGGTAGTCGACGGCGCCGCCGTGAAGCGTGAACGGGGTGCCGTCGGGCGTCTTCGCGGCGAAGCCGTGGTCGATCCACTCCCACACGAAACCGCCGCAGAAGCGGTCGTGCGATTCGAGGACGCGCTGGTACTCCTGCAGCCCGCCGGGCCCGTTGCCCATGGCGTGGGCGTACTCCACGAGGAGGAACGGCAGCGAGCGGCGGCGGGCGTCCTCCTCGTCGGTGATGCCCTCGGGACGCGGATCCTCGCGTCGCCCGATGGCCTCGAGCTCGTCGAGTCCGGGGTACATGACCGAGAAGAAGTCGGAGTGACGGTAGGACGGATCCCGCTCGTAAAGGATCGGACGCGTGTCGTCACGATCCCGGATCCAGGACTCCAGAGCGGCGAAGTTGTCGCCCGTCCAGCTCTCGTTAGCCATCGACCACACCACGACGCTCGGATGGTTCTTGTCCCGCTCGACCATGCGCTCGACGCGATCGAGGAGCGCCGGCAGCCAGTCCGGATCAGCGGGCGGGTTGCCCTCCCACCCGGCGTAGATGAAGCCGTGCGTCTCGATGTCGCACTCCTCGACCACCCACAGCCCGTACTCGTCGCACAGCCGCAGGAACTCCGGATGCGGCGGGTAATGACTCGTGCGCACCGCGTCGACGTTCGCGCGCTTCATCATCTCGATGTCGCGCACCATAGTGTCGCGGTCCAGCGCCCGCCCGCGCACCGCGTCGTGCTCGTGGCGGTTCACGCCCCGGAAGCGCAGCGGTCGACCGTTGGCCATCAGCCTCCCGTCCGCGATCTCCACGCGGCGGAAGCCGACGGCCAGCTGCACCGCCTCGCCCGCCGTGCGCAGCGTGCCCGCATAGAGCCTCGGCCGGTCGGCGCTCCACGGCTCGACCGCCACCCGCACGGTCTCCCCCGCCGGCATCCGGATGCCGAGCTCGGGGATCTCCACGACGGCGGCGGACCCGTCGGCGACGGTCGCGTCGACGCGCAGGGCCCCCTCGCCGGTGAGCGGGTCGTAGTCGGCGTGGACGTGATGGTCGTCGATGGCGTCGTCGGCGCGCTCGATGAGCTCGACGTCGCGGAAGATCCCGGGAAGCCACCACATGTCCTGGTCTTCGAGGTAGGTCCCGCTCGACCACCGCTGCACCCGGACGGCGAGCACGTTCCGTCCCGGTCGCACCGGCGCATCGAACTCGAAGGGAAGCCTGCTGCCGGTGGACCACCCCAGCTCCTCGCCGTTGAGCCACACCTTCGCGCACGAGTCCACGCCCTGGAACCTCAGGACGGCGCGACGCAGGTCGGCGGGGACGTCGAAGACCAGCCGGTGATCCCCGGTCGGGTTCTCGGCCGGCACCCGGGGCGGGTCGATGGGGATCGGGAGAGCCGTGTTCGTGTAGAGGGGGCCCTCCGGGTCGCCGATGAGAGAGCGGGCCGCCCCGCCGGCGAGGGGGGTGACCTCTTCGAGCACCCAGTGCGAGGGGATGCGGAGCCTGTCCCACTCGCTGTCGTCGAAGTCCTCGCGGGCGAAGTCCGGCCCGGTGCCCTCGCCGGTCGCGGCGAGTCGGAATCGCCACGTGCCGTTGAGCGACAGCGTGCGCGCGTCGGTGACCGCGTCGGCACGAGGACGACGCCTCCCCGATCCCGGTGCATGCGTCTGCCAGTATCCGGTCACGGGCGCACTCGGGTGATCAGCAGCGCCAGCGCCTCCCCCTCGGGCAGCGACACCGGCTCGGACTCCCCTGCGTACGCGTCGTTGCGCTTCACCTCGGTGATGACGAACGGCCGGCCGACGGGTTCGACGGTCATGTTCCAGGTGTCGATCACGCTCACCTCGAAGGTGTCGCCGACCTCGAGCCGCTCTCCGTCGCCCCCCTGCGGCAGCCGGAACGACCACTGCGCGGGCGCGCGCCGACCGAGGTACTGCACGTACTGGTCGCGGGCGACACCGGCCACATGGGCGGGGTCGTCCCATTTGTCGATCGGGTCGAGACCGGGGATGCGCAGGCCTTCGAGGATGCGGCGCAGAAAAGCCAGCCGCGCCGGCGACTGCCCTCGCAGGCGCCCGCCTTCGACGATGTGCAGACTGCCCGACTCGGTGACGAAGCTCTCTCCGTGCGAGGCATAGCAGCCGGCCACCGTGGCGATCCAGAACTGGTGCACGAGCTGCGCGGCGTCCAGGTCTCCCCACCGCTCGGGGGTGTCGCCCTCGTACTTGATCTCGTCCAGGACGACGGGTTTGCCGTAGACGTCGCGATAGAGGTTCGCGCGCCCGAACTCGGTGGTGACATGGCCGTTCTGGATGGAAGCGTGGGTGATCCACGGCTGGTTGTGGTCGTGCAGCTCCACCCAGTTGTGGATGGAGCGCAGGTGATCGTGCGCGTCGACCCGTGCGAGCAGTTCGCCCATGCGGTCCCACCGCTCCGCCGGACGGTCGGTGAGCTGGTCGAACTCGTTGCACAGCGACCACCACACGTGCGGGAAGGCGCCCAGCCGGGCCACGAGGTAGCGCAGGTACGCGGCATCCTGCTCCTCGGTCAGCCCGTCGAGCCCGAAGACCCCCCGGTCGTACGCGTTGAAGACGAGCACGTCGGCCTGGATGCCCCGATCCCCGAGCGCGGCGACCAGATCGTCGAGCCGACGGAAGAACGCGACGGACGGGCGCGAGACGTCCCAGCCGTCGCCGTCGCGCTCGAAGGGGAGGAGCTCGGGATCATGCTCGACGTAGTTGCCGGCCTGCGGGAAGACCATGAAGCGCAGCTTGTCGAACCCCGCCTCGGCCACAGCGTCGATCGTCTGCGCGCGCAGCGCCTCGCCCTGGTGGATCCAGTTGTAGACCGTGGTGCCGACCGGCCGGAACGGCGTGCCGTCGGCGTGAGCGAAGTGGAATCTCCCGGCCACGCGGACCGGACCCCGAGTCGAGGAGGCGACGACGTCGACACGGCCCTGGCGTCCGTCCAGCAACGGCTCGTCGCTCGCGGTCTGCCAGGTCCAGGACCCCGGCACCTCGGGGGCGAAGCGCACGAGGTATCGCGTGCCGCCGTCCCAGAACCCCAGCACCGTGCGCTCCTGCGCGCCCGGTCCGACGAACCGCGCCGTCAGCGGGACGCGGTCGGCCGGAATCGGCACGTCGGGACCTTCGAACGCGAGCTCGAAGGGCGTGTGGACGGGATGGGATGCGGCGGTTGCGGTCATCGGCGACCTCCTCGTCGTCAGGGTGGGGCCGCCGGGAGTCCCCGCCGACATTGAAACGTACCAAAAGTCTGCCGCACGCACCGTGGAATGGGCTACCATCCGACTGAAACGTTTCGAAATCGAAGAGGATTCATGAACGCACGCGTCGACCGCCCGCGCATCGAGCACCACCGCACCGCCCTGGGGATCGGCGAGGCCTCACCGCGACTGTCGTGGCGGGTGGTGGCGGCCGATGCGGGGTGGCGACAGCGGGCGTACCGGGTGGTCATCGAGCGCGAGGGCAACGAGGCGACGCACGAGGTGGCGTCCGCCGAGCAGGTCCTCGTCCCGTGGCCGGGCGAGGCGCTGCGCTCCCGCGATCGGGCCCGCGTGCACGTTCAGGTCCGCGGCGAGGATGGGCAGTGGTCGGCGGCGTCCCCCGCCGTCGAGGTCGAAGCGGGGCTGCTGCGCCCTGAGGACTGGACAGCGCGCCCGGTGGGAGCGCGCCGACTCGAGCCCCGCGACTCCGACACGCGCCGTCCGACCCTGGTCCGTCGGGAGTTCTCCGTCTCGGCGGGCCTCGTGCGAGCGCGCCTCTACGCCACCGCGCACGGGCTCTACGAGGCCGAAGTGAACGGCCGGCGCACCGGCGACGACACCCTGTCGCCCGGGTGGACGTCGTACGACGCACGGTTGCGGTACTACACGTACGACGTCACCGATCTGCTGCATCCAGGGGCCAACGCGATCGGCGCGTGGCTGGCCGACGGATGGTACCGCGGACGGATCGGGTGGTACGAGGGCTTCCGAAATGTGTTCGGCGAGGACCTCTCCTTCCTCGGACAGCTCGAGCTGACGTACGCCGACGGCTCTCGCGAGGTGATCGCCACGGACGCCTCGTGGCGTGCCGCCGACAGCCCGATCCTCCGCTCCGGCATCTACGACGGCGAGGACCACGACGCGCGGCTGGAGCAGCACGGCTGGTCCTCGCCCGGCTTCGACGACTCGGCGTGGGAGCCGGTCGCCGTGCGTCACCGGGATCCCGCGACGCTCGTCGCCCCCACCGCGCCGCCGGTGCGGTGCACCCAGGAGCTCGCGCCGGTCGCGGTGCTCACCTCTCCGGGCGGCAACCGGATCCTCGACTTCGGTCAGAACCTCGCCGGCCGCGTAAGGATCCGGGTGTCGGGTCCGGCCGGCGCGGTGGTGCGCCTGCGGACGGCCGAGGTGCTGCAGGACGGAGAGCTCTACACGCGCCCGCTGCGGTCGGCCCGATCGACCGATCACTACACCCTCGCCGGCCGCCCGGAAGGCGAGGAGTGGGAACCCCGGTTCACCTTCCACGGGTTCCGCTACGTCGAGGTCGACGGGTGGCCGGGCGATCTCGACGCCGATGCGGCCGCCGGCGGCCTCGTCGCCCGCGTCCTCCACACCGATCTCGAGCGCACCGGCTGGTTCACCTGCTCCGACCCGGACGTCGATCGCCTGCACGAGAACGTGGTGTGGGGAATGCGCGGCAACTTCGTCGACCTGCCCACCGACTGCCCGCAGCGTGACGAGCGAGCGGGATGGACCGGCGACATCCAGGTGTTCGGGCCGACGGCATCCTTCCTCTTCGACGTCTCGGGCATGCTCTCCGGCTGGCTGCGCGATCTCGAAGCCGACCAGCTGCCCGACGGCACCGTGCCCTGGTACGTGCCGGTGATCCCCGCCCACCGCATGTGGACCCCGATCCGCCCGGGTGCCGCGTGGGGCGACGCCGCCACGATCCTGCCGTGGACGCTGTACGTGCGGTTCGCGGACGCCGGGGTGGTGCGCGCGCAGTTCGACAGCGCCCGGCGCTGGGTCGACCTCGTCGAGAAGCTCGCGGGCGATGACCGCGTGTGGGACGAGGGGTTCCAGCTCGGCGACTGGCTGGACCCCGCGGCACCGCCCCACGACCCCGCCGATGCGCGCACCGACCGGTACCTCGTCGCGACGGCCTACTTCGCGCGCTCGGCGCGGATCGTGTCGTGGATGGCGGAGCTTCTGGGCGACGCGGACGCGCACGAGCGGTACGCCCGCCTCGCCGACGAGGTCACGACCGCCTTCGCCGGCGCGTACCTCCGCCCCGACGGACGGATGAGCAGCGACGCCCCCACCGCGTACGCCCTGGCCCTCATGTTCGACCTGCTGCCGGACGACGACCGTCCGGCAGCAGGCCGGAGACTGGGCGAGCTGGTACGCGAGGCGGGCAACCGGATCGCCACGGGCTTCGTGGGAACGCCCCTGGTGTCGGATGCCCTCACCGCTGCGGGCGAGATCGACACCGCCTACGACCTCCTGCAGGAGCGCGGCTGCCCGTCGTGGCTCTACCAGGTCGACCAGGGCGCCACCACGGTGTGGGAACGCTGGGACTCGCTGCTTCCCGACGGGACGGTGAACCCCGGGGCGATGACCTCGTTCAACCATTACGCGCTCGGCGCCGTGGCCGACTGGATGCACCGCGTCGTGGCGGGGCTCGCACCGGATGCCCCCGGGTACCGGCGGATCCGCTTCGCACCGCGACCCGGCGGCGGCCTCACCCACGCCGCAGCGCGTCACCTCACCCCTTACGGCGAGGCCGCGATCTCGTGGCGGCTCGAACACGGCTCCCTCCATGTGGAGGTCGTCGTGCCCGTCGGCGCCGAGGGCGTGCTGGACCTGCCGGGACGACCCGCCGAGACACTCGGGCACGGGACGCACACGAGGGTGTCGCCGCTCGCGTGACGGCCCGGGCTGCAGCCGGCTCGCTCGGGGCCGGCTACAGCCCGTCGACCGCCTCGCGCAGGCGGCGGATGCCGGAGCGCAGGCTCGTGAGGACGGGCACATCGACGTCGGCGGCGTCGGCCGCCGACGCCATGGAGGCCTGCGCGAGAACGATGACGTCGGTGTCGGGCGCACGTCGCTCGATCGCCGCGGCGACAAGGCGGTCGTGCGCGGGCCGGTCGCCTCCGGCAACGGCCGCGAACGCGCCGTCGATCACCTCGCTCGAGATCTGCGGGACCCGACCGGCGAGCTCGGCCCGCTCGCGCACGAGCGCGATTGTCGGGCCGAGCGTCGTCGGGAGCGTCGCCAGCACCGTGATGCGCTCCCCCGCCGAGACGGCTTCATCGGCCATGGCCTCGTCGATGCGCATGACCGGAACCCCCAGTCGCTCCGAGGTGGGGGCGGCCAACTGCGAGATCGACGAGCAGGTCAGCATCACGATGTCGGCACCCGCCGACGCGGCGGCCTGCACGAGGTCGGCCACCCGGTCGGGCACCGAATCCGCGCGTTCGGCGTCAGCGAGGTCGGCCACGATGCGGTCGTCCAGGTAGTTGATCGGGGTCACGCCCGGGAGGTGCTCCTTCGCGAGTTCCGCGACGAGCGGGATGACGACCGCTCCGGTGTGGAGGAAGGCCACGCGTGGTGTGTCGGACATTCTTCGATCATCCCCTTCGATGCGCATCGGCACGAGTCGAACCGTGATGCATATTCATTCAACGTTGCGAGAAGTTGCAGTGCCAGGATAACCTTTCAGGGCTCGATGGGAAAGGACAGCCAATGACGGCCACCGCCGCGCTCCGCGCACACGCCGCCCTCACCCCGCTCACGGCGAGCGGCGCCCGGTGGGAAGGGGGCTTCTGGGCCGCGATCGCCCGTCGCACCCACGAGGTGACCGTTCCCTCGATGTGGAACATGCTGCAGGACCCCTCGGTGAGTCCGGGATTGACCAACTTCCGGGTCGCAGCGGGGCTGGAGCCCGGCATCCATCTCGGACCTCCGTTCATGGACGGCGACTTCTACAAGTGGCTCGAATCGGCGATCACCGATCTCGAGACCTCCCCCGACCCCGAGCTGGCCGCGCGCATCGAGGGCATCGCGGCGCTGATCGCGTCGGTGCAGCGCGAGGACGGCTACGTGCACACGCCGACGGCGATCGCCGCCCGCAACCGCGAGCAGGTCGTCGCGCTCGCGGACCGCTTCAACTTCGAGACGTACAACCTCGGGCACCTCATCACGGCGGGCGTGCGCCACCACCGGGTCACCGGTTCGACGACGCTGCTCGAGGTCGCCGAGGGAGCCGCCCGCTTCCTCGAGATGCTCGCGACCGACAAGCCCCGAGAGCTCGCCCGCAGCGCGATCTGCCCGTCGCACTACATGGCGGTCATCGACCTGTATCGCGCGACGGGCGACGACCGGTACCTGCGCCTCGCCGAGGCGTTCGTCCGCGTGCGCGACGACTTCGACGAGGGCGGCGACGACAATCAGGACCGTCTCCCGGTGCGCGAGCAGACGACCGTCGCCGGCCACGCGGTGCGCGCGAACTACCTCTACGCCGGCCTCGCCGACCTCGTCGCCGAGACCGGGGATCCGCAGCTGCGCGACGTGCTGGATCGACTCTGGCGCGACGTCGTCGACACCAAGCTCTACATCACCGGCGGCTGCGGGGCGCTCTACGACGGCGCCTCGCCCGACGGCCACCCCTGGCAGAGCGAGATCAGCCGCGTCCACCAGGCCTACGGCCGCCCTTACCAACTGCCGAACACCACCGCTCACAACGAGTCCTGCGCGCAGATCGGCATGATCCTGTGGAGCGAGCGCATGCTGGCCCTCGGCGCCGACGGCCGGTACGCGGACGTCATCGAGAACATCTCCGTCAACTCCCTGCTGGCGAGCATCGGCCTCGAAGGATCGACGTACTTCTACACCAACCCGCTCCGTCAGGTGCGGGACCTTCCTTTCCCGCTCCGGCGCGCCGGTGACACCGCGCTGCACCCCACGCCCGCGCCGCCGCCCTCGGACGAGCGCGTGCGGCAGGAGTACCTCAGCTGCTTCTGCTGCCCGCCGAACATCGCGCGCACGCTCGCCCAGCTGCACGAGCGGATCGCCTCGTCGTCCGAGGAGGGGCTCTTCGTCCACCAATACGGCGGGACCGGCATCCGGCATGCCTTCGACGAGGGCCGGATGCTGGGGCTCGAAGAGCGGTCGGACTACCCGTGGGACGGTCGCGTCGTCTTCACCGTCACCGAGGCGGCGGGCGCAGTGCCGCTGCACCTGCGGGTTCCGGGCTGGTCGGAGGACGCGACGGTCAGCGTGAACGGCCGACGGTTCGATGCCCCCGAGACCGACGGGTACGTCCGACTCGACCGCTCCTGGTCTCCCGGCGACACCATCGAACTCGACCTGCCGATGCCGGTGCGCGTGCTGCGCGGGCACCGACTCGCCGAGGAGATCACCAACCAGGTGGCCGTCCAGCGCGGCCCCGTCGTCTACTGCCTCGAGAGTCTCGACCTTCCGGACGGGGTCGTTCTGGAGCGGGCCGCATTCCGGCGCGGTACGGCGCTGCGTCCGGTCGAGGCCGAGATCGCCAGCCAGCGGGTGATCGTGCTCGAGACCGAGCTCGCGATCCTCCCCGCAGGCGGCGATCACCTGTATGACGACCTCGACGACGCGCCCGTGCAGACGGCGCCCGCCCGCCTGATCCCGTACTTCGCCTGGAGCAACCGGGGCCCCTCCGAGATGTCGGTGTGGCTGCCGGTGGTGTGGTGATCCGGTGAGCGCCGCGCACGTCGTCGCGACGTACCACGTCGAGACCTCCCTCCCGCTGGAGCACGCGGCCGAGGTCCTCGCCGGAGAGCAGTCCACCGGCACCTTCGTCCGCGTGGAGCGCGAGTCCGACGCGGTGCGGGCGCGGTTCGCGGCGCAGGTCGAGAGCGTGGAAGAGGTGCCGCTGACGGGCGCCTGCGCGCTGCCCGGCTCGGTCGGCGATCCGGGCGCGCGCCGCCGCGCCGTCCTGCGGCTGCGCTTCCCGCTCGAGAACTTCGGTCCGTCGGTGCCCAACCTGCTCGCCGCCGTCGCCGGGAACCTCTTCGAGCTCAAGGAGCTGTCGGCCATCAAGCTGATGGACCTCGATCTTCCTCCCGCGTTCGCGCGACGTTACGCCGGACCGCAGTTCGGCGTGACGGGCACCCGCCGACTCGTGGGACGCCCGGACGGCGCGATGATCGGAACGATCGTCAAGCCCAGCATCGGCCTCGCCCCCGCCGAGCTCGCCGAGCTGGTGGGCGAGCTCGCGACGGCGGGGGTGGACTTCATCAAGGACGACGAACTGCAGGGCAACGGCTCACACGCCCCCCTGGCCGAGCGCATCCGCGCCGTCATGCCGGTGCTCGAGCGCCACGCCGACCGCACCGGCGTCAAGCCGATGTACGCCTTCAACATCACCGACGACATCGACCGCCTCGAGGCCAACCACGATCTCGTGGTCGCGGCCGGCGGGACGTGCATCATGGTGTGCATCAACATGATCGGTCTCTCGGGCCTGGACTACATCCGCCGACGCTCGCAGGTGCCCATCCACGGACACCGCGCCATGTTCGGCGCGGTCAGCAGGTCGCAGCAGGTCGGCATCCACTTCCGGGCCTGGCAGAAGCTCGTGCGCCTGGCCGGTGCCGATCACCTCCACACCAACGGGATCTCGAACAAGTTCTACGAGTCCGACGCCGAGGTCCTCGCCGCCATCGCCGCGGTGCGCGAGCCGCTCCTCGGCCTCACGCCGACCGTGCCGGTGCTGTCGTCGGGGCAGTGGGGAGGACTCGCGCACGCCACGTACGCCGAGGTGGGCACCACCGACCTGCTCGTCCTCGCCGGCGGCGGCATCCACGGGCACCCCGACGGCGCGCGATCGGGCGTGGCGAGCATGCGCGATGCCTGGGCGTCGGCGGCGGCCGGTGAGACCATCGACGACGCGCTCGAGCGCTCCGAGCCGCTGCGTCGCGCCGCAGAGAGGTTCGGCCCGGTCCGTGTGTAGCCCGCAGGTCGCGTTCTACGGAGACGACTTCACCGGAAGCGTCGACGTGCTGCTGCAGTTCGCGCGCCGCGGCTGGCGCGGACGCCTCTTCGTGGGCGTTCCCGACGCCGCACTGCTCGACGCTGCAGCTCGGGAGTGCGACGTCGTGGGAATCGCCGGGATCGCCCGATCGCTCCCGACCGGCGACCTCGACCGCGAGGTGCGCCCGGCGTTCGAGGCGCTGCTGCGGCTCGGCCCTCACGTGGTGCAGTACAAGGCATGCTCGACCGCCGACTCGTCGCCCGCGATCGGCAGCCTCGGCCGGGTGATCGAGATCGGCCGGGACGTCGTCGGCGAGGGCACGGTGCCCCTGCTGTTCGCCCAGCCGGACTTCGGCCGGTACACCCTCTTCGGCCACCACTTCGCGCGTGAGGGATCGGTGGTCCACCGACTCGACCGGCAGCCGACGATGTCGACGCACCCGTCCACGCCGATGACGGAATCTGATCTGGCCCGGCACCTGTCGCAGCAGACCGCACTCCCGATCGGCGGCATCCCCTTCACCTCGTACCGCACCCCCTCTGCGCTGCGCGACGACCTTCGGGCCTCGGATGCCGCAGCCGTCGTCCTGGACGCCGCCGACGACGCCCACCTCATCCTCATCGGCGAGGCCGTCCTGGGGCTCCCGGCACCGGTGTTCGCACTCGGCTCCGGCGGGCTGTCGCACGGGCTCGCTGCGGCGCGGCCCGGTCCCGGCGGCGGGGTGCCGTCGTCGACGCCGTCGCGGGGACCCGTGCTCGCGGTGTCGGGTAGCAGGTCCGCGACGACGCGCCGTCAGATGGATGTCGCGGCGGACGCCGGCTGGCTGACCGGCCCTCTGCCGGCAGACCCGGCATCCCTGCCCGACACCCTGGGCCGGGTCGTCGACGCGCTCGCCGCGGGCCGCAGCGTGGCTCTCGGATCGGACGGCGCCGACCTGTCGCACGCTGGGGCCGACGCCCTGCCGGCGATCGCCCGCGCCGCGGCGGTCGTCATCGACGAGGCCGTCAGGGCGCGCGCCACGCGGCGCGTGATCGTCTGCGGCGGCGACACCTCGAGCCGGGTCGTGACCCTCCTCGGCGTCTCGTCGCTGTCGCTCGCGGCGAACCCGACGGCGAACGTCGTTCTGCTGACCGCGCAGTCGGCGGACCCCGCGATCGACGGCCTCGAGATGCTCCTCAAGGGCGGGCAGGTGGGCGACGACGACCTCTTCGTCGCGACCCGGGCGCTCGGCGGCGGTCCCGCGTGAGCATCGCCGTTCGACGCCGTGTGCCGGCCGGTGTGGCCGCCGCGGTCGCCGAGGCGTCTCGTCTCAAGACCGGCGCGCTGGACCGCGCGGCGTACGCGCCCGACGCGTCGCACTACCTGCGCACGCCCGAGGCGGTCATCGTTGCCGCCGATGCCGCGGAGGTGGGGCGCGTCATGCGCGCCGCGTCCGAGTCGCGCATGCCTCTCACGTTCCGTTCGGGCGGTACGAGCCTGTCGGGCCAAGCCGCGGGCGACGGGCTGCTCGTCGACGTCCGGCGCGGCTTCCGCGACATCGAGGTGACCCACGGCGGGCGCCGCGTGCGGGCACAGCCCGGCGCCACGGTCCGGCAGGTGAACGCGCGCCTGGCGCCCTACGGGTTCCGCCTGGGCCCCGACCCCGCCAGCGAGGCGGCGTGCACCATCGGCGGAGTGGTCAACAACAACTCCAGCGGCATGGCATGCGGCACGGACGAGAACACCTACCGCACGCTGGAGTCGCTCGTCTTCGTCCTCCCCTCCGGCACGGTGGTCGACACCGCCGCGCCCGACGCCGACTCCGCGCTGGCCGCCGCCGAGCCCGACCTGGTGGACGCCCTCCTGCGGCTGCGCCGACGAGTGGTGTCGAACCCGTCGTCGGTCGACAGCATCCGCCGCTCCTTCGCGATGAAGAACACGATGGGCTACGGGGTCAACGCCTTCCTCGACCACTCCACGCCCGCCCAGCTGCTGGCCCATCTGGTGATCGGCAGCGAGGGGACGCTCGCCTTCGTGGCGGAGGCGACCTACCGAACCGTGCCGGTGCGCCCGCGGGTCGCCACGGCACTGGCGGTCTTCGACGACCTGGATGCCGCGACGCGGGCGCTCCCCCGGCTGGTCGAGACCGGCGCGGCCACGCTCGAGCTCATGGACGCCACCTCGCTGCGCGTGGGGCAGCGATCGGCCGGAGCGCCTTCGCAGATCCTGGGCTTCGAGGTGCGCGACGAGGCGGCGCTGCTGATCGAGTACCACGCGTTCGAGGAGGACGAGCTGTCGCAGAGCATCGCCGAGGGCGACCGCGCGCTCGCCTCGCACCGCCTGCGCGCACCCGCCCCGCTCGTCACCGACGCGGCGATGCGCACTGCCGCCTGGAAGCTCCGGAAGGGCCTGTACGCCTCGGTCGCCGGCGCCCGCCCGAGCGGAACCACGGCCCTGCTCGAGGACGTGGTGGTCCCCGTCCCTGAACTCGCCGCCACGTGCGCCGCGCTCCAGCACCTCTTCGCCCGTCACGGCTACGACGACAGCGTGATCTTCGGTCACGCCAAGGACGGCAACATCCACTTCATGCTGACCGACCGCTTCGACAGCGACCGGCAGCTGGCTCGTTTCGCGGGCTTCACCGAGGACATGGTCGACCTCGTCCTCGCAGCCGGCGGCAATCTGAAGGCCGAGCACGGCACCGGGCGGGCGATGGCGCCGTACGTCCGACGGCAGTACGGCGACGAGCTGTACGACGTGATGTGCGAGCTCAAGCGGGCCTGCGATCCCGCCGGCATCCTCAACCCCGGGGTCATCATCGACGACGACCCCGACGCGCACATGCGGCAGATCAAGCCGGCGGTGTCGATCGAAGCCGAGGTCGACCGGTGCGTCGAGTGCGGATACTGCGAGCCGGTCTGCCCGTCGAAGGATCTCACCCTCACCCCGCGGCAGCGCATCGTGGCCCGCCGCGCGATCGCCCGCGCCGAAGCCGCCGGCGATCGCGACCTCGTCCGCGAGCTGGAACGGGAGTACGACTACGCCGCAGTCCAGACCTGCGCCGTGGACGGCATGTGCCAGACGGCGTGCCCGGTGCTGATCAACACCGGCAGCCTCGTCAAACGGCTGCGCCGCGAGAGCGCCGGCGCGCTCGCCGATGCCGCGTGGGCGGGTGCCGCCCGCGGGTGGGGGCCTGCGAGCCGCGCCGCGGGCTCGGCGCTCACCGCGGCGCGCCACGCGCCGGCCGGACTCGTCACGGCCGCGACCGAGGTCGGCCGCGCCGTCCTCGGCGACGAGGTCGTCCCGCGCTACTCCGAGGATCTGCCGCGGGGTGGTGCGCCGCGCTCCAGGCTGGGGCCCGAGATCGGCTCCGGATCGCAACCGCCCGTCGCGGTGTACCTGCCGGCCTGCGTGAACACGATGTTCGGGCCCGCCGACGAGGGGGTCGGCGTCGCCGAGGCCTTCCGCCGGCTGGCCGAGCGCGCCGGCATCCGTCTGGTCGTGCCCGACGGGATCGACGCACTCTGCTGCAGCACTCCGTGGACGTCGAAGGGGCACGCGGCCGGGCGCGCGATCATGCTCGAGCGTGTGGCCTCCGCCGTGGCCGAGGTCACACGCGGCGGTGAGCTGACCCTCGTCACGGATGCCTCGAGCTGCACCGAGGGCTTCATCCACCTTCTCGCCGATGCGGGGGTGACGGCCCGCGTCGAAGACGCCGTCGCGTTCGCCGAGCGCGAGCTGCTCCCCCGCCTGGGCGAGGTCTCGCCGCTGGTGGCGAGCCTGGCCCTGCATCCGACGTGCTCATCCGCCCAGCTGGGGCTCGATCCGTCGCTGCGCCGGGTGGCCGAAGCGGTCGCGGTCGACGTCGTGGTGCCGGAGTCGTGGGGCTGCTGCGCGTTCGCGGGCGACCGCGGGATGCTGCATCCCGAACTCACGGCTTCGGCGACCGCCGCCGAAGCAGCCGAGGTGCGGTCCCTCGGCGCCGAGGCGCACGCGTCGTGCAACCGCACATGCGAGCTCGGGATGACGCGAGCCACCGGCGCGGACTACCGCCATGTGCTCGAGCTGCTCGAAGAGGCGACGCGCCCCACCGTCGGTTGAAGCCGTCGACGTCGAGCGGGATCAGCGGCCGGTGGATTCCCGGACGACGAGCTCGGGCCGGAACCGGATGCGACGCTCGTGCCCGCCGTCGGGGTCCGCGAGGTCCTTCAGCAGCAGGTCGACGGCGGAGTAGCCGATGAGGTGCGCCGGCTGGCGGATCGAGCTCAGCGGCACGACGGTGGCCGCGGCGAAGTCGATGTCGTCGTAGCCGATGAGCGCGATGTCGTCGGGCACGCGGACGTCGGCCATGAGGGCGAACGCCTGCAGCACGCCGACGGCCAGCAGGTCGTTGGCGGCGAACACCGCATCGGGCCGGTCGGCCGGATCCCGCGCGAGCAGCTGCTCACCGGCATCCCTTCCCTGCAGCACGGTCAGGGCGGGCATCTCGATCACCTCCAGCGACGCGCCGGGATGCGCGGCGACCGCGTGGCGCGCTCCTTCCAGACGGTCCACGACCTGCCTCGTCGAGCGCGGCCCGCCGACGAAGGCGATGCGGCGGCGTCCCTGCTCGATGAGGTGCGCCACCGCGAGGTGACCACCCTCGACGTCATCGACGGCGACGGATCCGAATCCGGCATCCTCGACCTCGCGGTCGACGAGGATCACCGGCACGCCGCCGTCGCGCAGTCGCTCGAGCAGCCCGAGGTCGTCGGTCGTCGGAGTCACGAGCACGCCGTTGACCCGCTGCTCGCGGAACAGGTCGATGTACGCGGTCTCGCGGTCCTGCCGCTCGTCGCTGTTGCCGAGCAGCACCGTCATGCCGCCCTCGGCAGCGCGCGCCTCTGCGCCGCGGGCGACCTCGGCGAAGAACGGGTTGCCCACGTCGAGCACGATGAGGCCGATGCTGCGGCTGCGGCCGGCCCGCAGCTGGCGCGCCGCGTCGTTGCGGACGAAACCGAGGTCGGCGATGGCCTTCTGCACCCGGGCGACGGTCTCGGGCGCGACCTTCGCCGGACGATTGAGGACGTTCGAGACGGTGCCCACCGAGACGGATGCCGCGAGCGCGACATCGCGAACGCTCACCGCCATGGTGCTTCTCCTCTCGCGCGCCGGCGCGCGGTCGGGCACGCTCGTCTGGGCCGAGTGTAGGGCACGGGAGGACCTCCGAAGCCCGCTCGCCTAGGCCTGCGCGAGGTCGGCCACCCGCGCCACCGCGGGCTCGGTCACACGGATCCGGTGCCTCCCGTGGGTCAGCTCATCGGGCGCCGGCGCATCGTCGACCGTGACCACGGAGTCCGGTCCGACGGGCAGGTCCAGTCGTGCGCGAGCACCGAAGGGCACCTCGAGTACCGCCTCGAGCGCTCCCCCGTCGATGCGCCAGTCGATCGAGAGGACGCCCAGCCGCGTGTCGATCGTCGCCGCGGCGTGATCGAGCCCGTCCGCGGGGCGGGGCGCCACGTGAACGAGCCGGTAGCCGGGCTCGTCGATGTCGGGGGCCAGCCCCGCGACCGTCCGGTAGACCCAGTCGATCATCGCGCCGTACGCGTAGTGGTTGAACGACAGCATGCTGCCGCCCTCTCCGCTGCTGTCCTCCGAGCTCGGCTCGGCGTCCATCGCCCCGCTGTGGATCGAGCCGTCCGGAAGGATCGCGTCCCACCGCTCCCACACGGTCGTCGCACCGCGGTCGACCTGGTACAGCCAGGACGGCGCCTCGCGACGCAGCAGCATGAGGAACGCCTCGTCGAGGTGCCCGGCTCGCGACAGTGCGAACAGCACCAGCGGGGTGCCGAGGAACCCGGTGGCGATCCGCCCGCGCTCGGCGCGGACGTTCGCTGCGAGCTCGCGCGCGATCTCGGGACGTCGCGCGGCGGGCGCGATGTCGAACTCCAGCGCCAGTGCCGCACCGGTCTGGGTCGTCACGGCCTCGGCTCCCCACCGATCCCACGTGGCCGCGGCCACACGATCGGCCAGCGCCTCGTACTCCGACGCGCGCGCGGCCTCGCCGACGGTCCGTTCGGCGCGGGCGAGCAGGCGCGCCGAGCGGACATAGAACGCGTTGGCGACGTAGTCGCTCGACACCTTCGCCTGCCACGGCCGCTCACCGGGGGCGTCCGGGTCGAGCCAGTCGCCGTACTGGAAGCGCTCGGTGGGCAGCACCACGTCGTCGCCCGCCCTCCGGCGCAGGTGCTCGACCCACCGCCGCATGCTGTCGAGCTGCCGCGTGAGGATCTCGTCCGACCCGTACGACTCGTATACGGCCAGCGGGACGATCGTGGCGGCATCCGCCCACCCGGCCCGTCCCATGTTGGGGATGGGCGCACCGCCCATGCTGATGTCGACCGGGCGGATGATGTCGGGCACGACCGAGGGCACTCCGCCCTCATCTGTCTGGTCGATCTCCAGATCGCGCAGCCACGACGCCCAGAACGCCTCGGAGTCCATGAGCGTCGATGCGGTGGCGACGAACGCCTGGGCGTCGCCGGTCCAGCCGAGCCGCTCGTCCCGCTGCGGGCAGTCGGTCGGGACCGAGACGAAGTTGTCGCGCTGCGACCAGAAAACGTTGGAATGGAAACGATCGAGCGCGGCGTGCGAGGAGTGGAACGAGCTCCGCGCGGGGAGGTCGCTCGAGATCGCCACCGCGACGGCCGAGACCACCTCGGCGCCCGTCACCTCGGCATACCGGAACCCGTGGAAGGTAAAGACGGGTTCGAGGACGTGCTCACCGTCGCGATCGAGGATGTACACGTCCGTCGCCTTCGCCGATCTCAGCGCCGCCGTGTGCAGCGCCCCCGAGGGCTCGAGCACCTCGGCGTGACGGATCTCGACGCGGTCGCCCGACGAACCGCGTACGGTCATGCGCACCCAGCCCGACACGTTCTGCCCTGCGTCCAGCTGCACGCCCTCCTGTCGGGTCGTGGGCGTCATCGGAAGCTCCGCGACGATGCGGACGGGCGCGGCCAGCCGGGGCTCGAAGAGGTCCATGTCGACGTCGATCGCCTCGACGGGGCCGAAGTCCGCGCCGTCGAAGCCGGGTTCGTGCACTCGCGGGTCGGCTGCCCGCAGGTCGGTGACCGTCCCGTCGTAGATCGAGGCCGACTGCACAGCTCCGAACCCACCCGTCCAGCGCGTGTCGGTGGCGACCACGACACGGCCGTCGACCTCGAGCTGAGCGAGCGCGCCGATGCGGTCGCCGTAGATCGCCGAGCGTCGGGCGAATCCGAAGCTGCCGCGATACCACCCCTCGCCCACGGCGAGCACGATGACGTTCGCACCCTCCCGCAGCAGAGACGTCACGTCGACGGTGTCGATCAGGATGCGCTCCTGGTACGACGTCCACCCAGGAGTGAGCAGGGCATCGGATGCCGGAACGCCGTTGACCCACGCGTCGACGAGACCGAGCGCACTCAGCCGCAGCCGCGCGCTGCCCGTGGGACCGGACACGTCGAACTCGCGACGCAGCAGCTGCACCGGCCCGCCGATCGGGCTCGGGATGCCGACCACCCTCGCCTCGAGCGCGGAACCGGCGACACCCGCCTCCACCACACAGGTGTCGCTCCACTCGGTCCACCCGTTCGCGGTGGCGATCCGCACGGCGAAGGCGCGGCGCTCGCCGGCACCGAGGTCGCCCGCCGTGACGCCGATGGAATCCGCACCCTGCACCGTGGGCCGCGGTTCGAGACCGCCGTCGACCTCACCGACACGGAGCTGGTAGCCGACCTGGCGCGCTGACGGGTCGTCGCTGCGCACCTTCCAGCTGAGGCGCACCGGTCCGGGCGGAACACCGAGCACATCGGAGGCGGTGGCGGCGGACACCTCGACCACCCGGGTGCGGGCGTCGACGGTGGATGCAGGCGGCAGCGCGGGCATGACGTGGTCCTCTCGTGCGCGCGCTCCGTCGCGCGCGCACTGACATCCTGAAACGGTTCAACCGATACGTCAAGAGCGACGTCATCGGGAAAGCGATCTCCCGGAAGACGCGGCGGACGACCGTTACCGAAGCGTGACGAAACGATTCAACTGCACGGTTGACCCCCACCCCGGGCCGGACGTACCGTACGAGGGCTGAATGGTTTCAACCATTTCGCCATCAGGTCCCCGCGAAGATGCGGATTCCCCGCTCTGCGGCTTTACAAGGAGGTAAAGGATGAGATTCATGCATTCGCGGCGCTCACACGTCGTCGCTGTCGCGGGCGTCGCGCTGATCGCGCTCCCGCTCGCCGCGTGCTCCGGTGGCGGCGGCGAGAGCGGAAACGGTTCCGGCGATGAGGCGGTCGAGCTGTCGTTCCTCATCGACAACGGCGAACAGACCGTCGCGATGATCGAGGCCCTGACCGAGGCGTACACCGCCGAGAACCCGAACGTCACCTTCGACATCGAGCAGCGCCCGGGCGGCGGCGAGGGCGACAACATCGTGAAGACCCGTCTGGCCACGGGCGAGATGAACGACCTCTTCCTCTACAACTCCGGCTCGCTGTTCCAGGCCCTGGCGCCCGACCAGAACCTCACCCCGCTCGACGACCAGGAGTGGGTCGGTCGCCTCAACGACGCCTTCCGCACGGTCGTCTCCACCGACAACGGCGTGTACGGATCCCCCATCGGCACCTCGATGGCCGGCGCGGTCCTCTACAACATCCCGCTCTACGAGGAGCTCGGTCTCGAGGTGCCCGAGTCATGGGACGACTTCATCTCCAACAGCGAGGCCATCGCCGAGGCCGGCGACGTCGCCCCGATCGCACAGACGTACGGTGACACCTGGACGAGTCAGCTGTTCGTGCTGGGTGACTTCGGCAACGTCTACGCGCAGGACCCGGAGTGGGCGGAGAAGTACACGGCGAACGAGGCCAAGTACGTCGATCAGCCCGCCCTGCAGGGCTTCGTCAACCAGCAGGAGGCGTTCGAGGCCGACCTGTTCAACGAGGACTACGCCTCGGCACTGTACGACGACGGCGTCCGCATGGTCGCCACCGGCGAGGCCGCCCACTACCCGATGCTGACCTTCGCCGTGGGCGTGCTGCAGAACTCCTACCCCGACAACCTCGACGACGTGGGCGTGTTCCCGCTGCCCGCGCAGGACGCCGCGGACACGACACTGACGATCTGGATGCCGGCGGGGCTGTACATCCCGACCACCACCGAAGGCGCGGCACTCGAAGCGGCGAAGGACTTCCTCGCCTTCACCGTGACGCCGGAAGGCTGCGACATCCAGGTCGAAGCCGGCGGCGCCAACGGTCCGCACGTCATCGACGAATGCGCACTGCCCGACGAGGTGCCCCAGCTGGTGAAGGACATGCAGCCGTACTTCGACGAGAACCGCACCGCGCCCGCGCTGGAGTTCCTGTCGCCCATCAAGGGACCGGCACTCGAGCAGATCACGGTCGAGGTGGGGTCGGGCATCCGCTCCGCCGAGGACGGCGCCGCCCTCTACGACGAGGACGTCACCAAGCAGGCGCAGCAGTTGGGCATCGAGGGCTGGTGACCGGCCCCCGCTCCCGCTGAAGACACCGAACACCCTGGAGTGGTGACGGGTGGGTCCGCGGGCCCACCCGTCACCACGGCGGCACCCGATCAACGGAGATGCGATGACCGCGACAGCAACGACCGCGCCCCCCGGCGCACCCCCGTCCCGCCCCGACCGGCCCTCGAGACGCCGTCGGCAGAAGAGCTCGTACCCGCTCTGGTTCTACATCCCGGCAGCGGTCATCTTCACCGTGCTGTTCCTGGTGCCGACGATCTCGTCGTTCTACTTCAGCCTCACCCGATGGTCGATCTTCAACGTCCAGTTCATCGGCTTCGACAACTACATCCAGTTCTTCCGCGAGCCGGCGCTCGTGCAGGGGTTCATCAACACGTTCATCTTCGGATTCCTCACGTCGGCGCTGAAGGTGGTCCTCGGCCTCCTGCTCGGAGTGCTGCTGACCTCGACCATCATCGGACGCGGGTATCTGCGCTCCGTGGTCTTCTTCCCGGTGCTGGTCTCGGTCATCGGCGTCGGGTTCACCTTCAAAGTGCTGATGGACCCCTTCGACGGCGCCATCAACGAAGCGCTCGCGTGGTTCGGCATCGACGGGCCCGGCTGGCTGACCGATCCCTCGTGGGCGCTCTTCTCGGTGGCGCTCGTCGACGTGTGGCGGGGCGTGGGGCTGGCCACCCTCATCTACATCGCCGGCATCGTCGGGATCCCTGCGGAGTACTACGAAGCTGCGCGCGTGGACGGCGCGAACGCCTGGTACAGCTTCCGGCACATCACGCTCCCGCTGTCCTGGCCGGCGACGAGCACGGTGATCCTGCTCTCGCTGATCGGCGGGCTGCGCTCGTTCGACCTGATCTGGGCGATGACGCGCGGGGGCCCCGGGTTCACCAGCGACGTGATCGCATCCGTGATCTACAAGCAGTACCAGGCCGGCTTCTACGGGCTGTCGACGGCGGGGAACGTCATCCTCTTCCTCGTCGTCACCGCCATCGTCGTCCCCCTGGCGATGTGGCTGCGCAAGCGAGAGGTCGAACAGTGAGCGAGACGCGCACCATCACCACGGCCCGCTCCCGCGGCGAGCGGCCGGTCAAGATCCCCAAGCGACGTCCGCTCACCCTGCGCGGTGCGCTGTGGCGGTACGGCACGGGGTCGCTCGCCATCCTGGCGTCGATCGTCGTGTTCATCCTCCCGTTCCTCTTCATCCTCTTCACCGCATCGAAGACGCGGCAGGAGGCGTCCCTGTTCGAGTTCGCGCCGCCGAGCGAGTGGCAGGTGGTCGAGAACTTCATCGCCGTGCTCGAAACGCGCGACTTCATGGTCGTGCGGGCGTTCGGCAACTCGATCGTGCTGACCATCGCCAGCGTGACCATCCTCGTGATCCTCGGCGCCATGGTGGGGTACGTCGTGCAGCGCCGGAAGTCGCGCTGGAACGCCGTCGTCATGCTCTTCGTCCTGGCCGGGCTGATCATCCCCCCGGCTGTCGTGCCCACCGTGTGGGTCATGCAGACGCTCGAGATCTACGGCACCCTGGTCGGGCTCATCCTGATCGAGATCGCCTTCGGCCTGTCGTTCACCGTCCTGCTCATCCGTGCATTCGTGGCATCCATCCCGCGGGAGCTCGACGAGGCGGCGATCATCGACGGCGCCGGACCCCTCCGGCTGTTCTTCACGGTCGTCTTCCCGCTGCTGCGCGGAGTGATCGTCACCGTGGTGGTCGTTCAGTCCGTCGCGGTGTTCAACACCTTCGTCAACGCGCTGTACTTCCTTCCGGGCGAGCCGACCGTCCAGCTGACGCTGTACAACTTCCAGTCCCAATCGGGCAACCAGTGGAACCTGCTGTTCATGAACATCCTGATCATCACGGTTCCGCCGCTGCTGCTGTACGTCTTCTTCAACCGCCAGATCGTCGCCGGCATGACCAGCGGGGCGGTGAAAGGCTGATGGCGCCCCCGGTCAGCGGAACTCGGCGGGGACGGTCCCCTGCAGCCACGCCAGCTCGTTGTCGCGGATGAACACCGACAGGGTGTCCTCGGCCCTCAGCCGGTCGCCGAGCCAGGCCTCGAGGACGTTCAGCAGCGCATCTCCCGATGCGCGATCCGCGCGCGCCACCACGCGATCCCACGCCGGCACGAAACCGGTCGGGGTGGGAACCGAGCGCACGAGCGTGGAGACGTACTTGGGCCCGGGCATCAGGGTGCGCGCTTCGGCGAGGGCCGTGCGCGCGGCGGCCAGGGCGAGGTGGATGCCGGCATGAGCGGCCAGGAACGGGTCGCCGCGCTCGTCCGCCTGACGAAGGAAGTACCCGCCGTACAGTCGCACCTGCGCGAGATGGGAGCGGACGCGCTCCCCCCAGACGGCCTCGTCGACCCTCGGGACGGCGGCGACGAGGTCCTGGATCGACGCGTCCCGCGACCATACGGTGCGCGCTCCGTCGAAGGACGCGCGTGTCGGGTCATCGCCGACTGCGGCGGCTCGTCGCAGGTAGGCCGGGCTCGCGAGCTTGATGTCGATGTACGAGCCGGGGTAGTCCGCGTCGTGACGCTCGGTCCACGCGTAGCCGCGCTCCGCGGTCGCCCGCGCGAACCCCTCGTCGGTGACGACGAGATAGACGTCCACGTCCGAGTCCGCGCGCTCGGTCCCCCGGGCCACGGAGCCGACGACGACGACGGCGAGCACCTCGGGGTCCGCTCTGATCTGGTCGAGATAGGCGTCGAGCGCTCGCTCGTGCTGTTCCATGGCCGCTCCCTCGCGAGTCAGGGTGTCGAGCGAAACCTACCGGCCCGTTCGCCGCCCGCTCGGCACTTGCGGCATCCCGGCGTTTCCTTTATCGTTGAAACGATTCACGCCCCGGCATCATCAGAACCACCCAAGGAGCACCTCGATGACGAGCCCGTCCGCGACGACGCGGGTCTGTTTCCAGCTGCAGGTCGCGCCCGACCTGCTCGAGGAGTACATCGCCCGCCACACCCCGGTGTGGCCCGAGATGCTCGCAGAGATCGCCGCCTCCGGCAGGCGCAACTACTCGCTGTTCCTCGCCGAGGGCGGCCGCCTCATCGGGTACTACGAGACGGACGACGACGCGGCCGCGCAGGCGTACCTGGCGGCATCCCCCGTCGCGGCGAGGTGGGAGGCCGAGATGGCCCGCTTCTTCGTCGGCCTCGACGGTCGCCCCGACCAGGCGGCGACGTCGCTCACCGAGGTGTTCCACCTCGACGACCAGCTTCAGGCCGCGCGTGCGGCCGCCCCCTCCCCCTCCATCCCCAACGAAAGCACGGCATCATGACGACGCTTCCCGCCGAGACCCTCCAGGCGCTCGAAGGCCAGGGCATCGAACTGCCCTCGTGGGCCTTCGGCAACTCGGGCACCCGCTTCCGCGTGTTCGGCACCCCCGGCACGCCCCGCGACCCGTTCGAGAAGATCGCGGACGCCGCGCAGGTCAACCAGTACACGGCACTGGCTCCCAGCGTCGCCCTGCACATCCCGTGGGACAAGGTCGCGGACTACAACGCCCTGCGCGCACACGCCGAGGACCTGGGGGTCGCACTCGGCACGGTGAACTCCAACACCTTCCAGGACGAGGACTACAAGTTCGGCGCGCTCACGCACCACGACGACCGGATCCGCTCCAAGGCGATCGACCACCACTTCGAGTGCATCGACATCATGCATGCGACGGGGTCGCGCGACCTGAAGATCTGGCTCGCCGAGGGCTCGAACTACCCGGGGCAGAACGACATGCGCGCCCGCCAGGACCGCCTGCAGGACTCGCTCCAGCAGATCTACGCGCGGCTCGGCGACGACCAGCGCCTGGTGCTGGAGTACAAGTTCTTCGAGCCGTCGTTCTACCACACCGACGTTCCCGACTGGGGGACCAGCTACGCCCAGGTCGCCGCGCTGGGCGACAAGGCGATGGTGTGCCTCGACACCGGTCACCACGCACCGGGCACGAACATCGAGTTCATCGTCATGCAGCTGCTGCGCCTCGGCAAGCTCGGCTCGTTCGACTTCAACTCGCGCTTCTACGCCGATGACGACCTGATCGTGGGGGCGGCCGATCCGTTCCAGCTGTTCCGCATCCTGTTCGAGGTCGTCCGCGGCGGAGGCCTCAACAACCCCGACGTGGCGTTCATGCTCGACCAGTGCCACAACATCGAGGACAAGATCCCGGGCCAGATCCGCTCGGTGCTCAACGTCCAGGAGATGACAGCCCGCGCGCTGCTGGTCGACCGCGCCGCACTCGATGCCGCGCAGGCGTCGAACGACGTGCTCGCGGCGAACGCCGTCTTCATGGACGCGTTCTACACCGACGTGCGTCCGGCCCTCGCCGAGTGGCGCGAGTCGCGGGGCCTCCCCGCCGACCCGATGGCCGCGTACGCCGCATCGGGCTACCAGCAGAAGATCGCCGCCGACCGCGTGGGCGGCACGCAGGCCGGCTGGGGAGCCTGACCCACCAGACCCGCCGGGAGTGGGGGAAGCCGATCCCCCCACTCCCGGCGTCCCACCCTCCACACCCCTGAGCCGAGGATCCAGCATGAGCGACCCCTATACCGCTGCCGACGGGCTCGTGCGCGTCTACCCCGCGCGTGAGCCGCGCCGCACCGGACTGGTGTGGGCGCACGGCGGCGGTTTCGCCTTCGGCGACCTCGACATGCCCGAGAGCGACTGGGTCGCCCGCGAGCTCGCGACCCGCGGCACGACCGTCATCTCGGTCGACTACCGACTCGCGCCCGTGCCGGCGGGGTGGGGCCCGATCCCGACCGCGGCCCCCCGCGACGGCGAGTGCTACCCCGCGGCATCCGACGACATGCTCACGGCGTGGCGGTGGGCGGTCGACAACGCCGCCCGGCTGCGCGTCGACGTCGAACGCCTCGCGATCGGCGGCACGAGCGCCGGCGGCAACCTCGCAGCCGGCGCCACCGTCCGTCTGCTCGAACGCGTCGGCGACGTCCTGCCCGCCCTCGTCGTGCTGGCCTACCCCACCCTCCTCGCGGTGCAGCCCGCGCCCGGTCCCGAGCTGCGCGCCGCACTCGACGCCCAGCCGGCAGCCGACCGGTTCGGTCCCGCGGCCGTGCTCGGGATGTATGAGAACTACCTCGGCGGGCCCGTCGACGACGCCCCGCTCGGCGCCGTGCCGGGATCGGCCACACCCGCCGATCTCGCCGGCTTCCCGCCCACGCTGATCGTCAACGGCGACGTGGACGAACTCCGCGTGTCGGGCGAGCACTTCGGCGCGACGCTGGCGACCGCCGGCCGCGACGTCGAGGTGGCCACCGAGCCCGGCACCGAACACGGTCACCTGAACCGGCCGCACGAGCCTGCGGCATCCCTCACGATCGAGCGCATCGCGACCCGCCTCGCCGCCCTCGCCGCCCGAGTTCCCGTCTAGAACCGACTGTCACGAAGGACACCTCATGACGAACCCCGCCGTCACCGACCTCATCGAGCGCTCGAATCGCCTGGGCGCCGACCCGAAGAACACCAACTACGCCGGCGGCAACACGTCGGCCAAGGGCACCGAGACCGATCCGGTCACCGGACAGCCCGTGGAACTGCTGTGGGTGAAGGGCTCGGGGGGCGACCTGGGCACGCTCAAGCCCGAGGGTCTGGCCGTGCTGCGTCTGGACCGGATGCGCGCGCTCGTCGACGTCTATCCGGGCCTGGACCGCGAGGACGAGATGGTGGCCGCGTTCGACTACTGCCTGCACGGCAAGGGCGGGGCGGCCCCGTCGATCGACACCGCGATGCACGGTCTGGTGGATGCCGCGCACGTGGACCACCTGCATCCCGACGCGGGCATCGCGATCGCCACCGCCGCCGACGGGGAGCAGCTCACCCGCACCATCTTCGGCGACAAGGTCGTGTGGGTGCCGTGGCGCCGCCCCGGCTTCCAGCTCGGGCTGGACATCGCCGAGATCAAGAAGCAGAACCCGCAGGCGATCGGCTGCATCCTCGGCGGTCACGGCATCACCGCGTGGGGCGACACCTCGGAGGAGTCCGAGCGCAACTCGCTGTGGATCATCGAGACCGCTGAGACCTACATCGCCGGCAACGGCAAGGCCGACCCGTTCGGTCCCGTGCGCACCGGCTTCGAGGCGCTGCCGGCCGAGGAGCGCCGCGCGAAGGCCGCGGCGCTGGCCGCCACCATCCGCGGCATCGCCTCGACCGACAAGCCGATGGTCGGCCACTTCACCGACGCGGACGTTGTCCTGGACTTCCTCGCGGCCGAGAAGGCGCCCGCCCTGGCCGCGCTCGGCACCAGCTGCCCCGACCACTTCCTGCGCACCAAGGTCAAGCCGATGCTGCTCGACCTGCCCGCCGACGCCCCCGTCGACGAGGCGCTGGCTCGCCTGCACGAGCTGCACGAGGCCTACCGGGCCGACTACCAGGCGTACTACGACGCCCACGCCGAGGCCGACTCGCCGGCGATCCGCGGCGCGGACCCCCTCATCGTGCTCGTGCCGGGCGTCGGGATGTTCTCGTTCGGCGCCAACAAGCAGACCGCGCGCGTCGCGGGCGAGTTCTACATCAACGCCATCAACGTCATGCGCGGCGCCGAGGCGCTCTCGACCTACGCCCCCATCTCGGACGCCGAGAAGTTCCGCATCGAATACTGGGCCCTCGAAGAGGCCAAGCTCCAGCGGATGCCGAAGCCGAAGACCCACCAGGGTCGCATCGCGTTCGTGACGGGCGCGGCATCCGGCATCGGCAAAGCCATCGCCACGCGTCTGGCCGCCGAAGGCGCGTGCGTCGTGATCGCCGACCTCGACCTCGAGAAGGCGCAGGCCGCCGCAGCCGAGCTCGGCGGCACCGACGTGGCGATCGGGGTCGCGGCCAACGTCGCCGACGCCGACGCCATCCAGGCCGCGCTCGACGCCACGGTCCTCGCCTTCGGCGGCGTCGACCTCGTCGTCAACAACGCCGGCCTGTCGCTGTCGAAGCCGCTGCTCGAGACCACCGAGAAGGACTGGGATCTGCAGCACGACGTCATGGCCAAGGGCTCGTTCCTCGTCTCGAAGGCGGCCGCGAAGATCCTCATCGACCAGGAGCTCGGCGGCGACATCATCTACATCTCGTCGAAGAACTCCGTCTTCGCCGGCCCGAACAACATCGCGTACTCGGCCACCAAGGCCGACCAGGCCCACCAGGTGCGACTGCTCGCGGTCGAACTCGGCGAGCACGGCGTCCGCGTCAACGGCATCAACCCCGACGGCGTCGTGCGGGGATCGGGCATCTTCGCGGCGGGCTGGGGAGCGAACCGCGCCGCGACCTACGGCGTGAAGGAAGAGGACCTCGGCCAGTACTACGCCAACCGCACTATCCTCAAGCGCGAGGTCGTGCCCGAGAACGTGGCCGACGCCGTGTTCGTGCTCACCGGTCCCGAGCTCACCCGCACCACCGGCCTGCACATCCCCGTCGACTCCGGGGTCGCCGCGGCGTTCCTGCGATGACGACGAACGCGGGCGGAGCGGTCGCCACGGGCGGAGCGGTCGCCACGGGCGGAGCGGTCGCCACGGGCGGAGCGGTCGCCGCGATCGACCTGGGCGCCACCAGCGGCCGGGTAATGATCGGGCGGGTGGATCCACGCGGCACACTCCAGCTCGAGCAGGTCGCGAGGTTCCCGAACGGTCCGGTGCGCCTGGCATCGGGCCTGCACTGGGATCTCACCGGCCTCTACGCCCACGCCCTCCGCGGACTCGCCGAGGCCGTCCGGGTCGAGCCCGGCATCGCGTCGATCGGGATCGACTCGTGGGCGGTCGACTACGCCCTCTTCCGCGGCGATCGGATGCTGGGCGAGCCGTTCCACTACCGGGACGAGCGGAACGAGTCCGCCGTCGAGCGCGTGCACGCGAAGCATCCGTTCGTCGAGCTGTACAGGCGGAACGGTCTGCAGTTCCTGCCGTTCAACACCGTGTACCAGCTCGAGGCGGAGAAGAGCGGCGGAATCCTGGGGCTGGCCGACCGAGCGCTGCTCGTGCCGGACGCGCTCGCCTTCCTCCTCACCGGCGCACGCGTCGCGGAGCGCACGAACGCCTCGACGACGGGCCTGGTCCGCGTCGCAGACGGCACGTGGGACACCGAGCTGATGGACGCGCTCGGGTTCGACCGTTCGCTCTTCCCCGATCTCGTCGAGCCGGGCGCCCGCATCGGCGGCATCCGGGCCTCGGTCCAGTCCGAGATCGGCGCCGCACGGCCGATCGACGTCGTCGCCGTGGGGTCGCACGACACGGCGTCGGCGGTCGTGGCCGTGCCGATGACCGACCCGGACACCTCGGCGTACATCTCGTGCGGCACGTGGGGACTGGTCGGGCTCGAGCTGCGCGGGCCCGTCACCACGGACGCCGCCCGCGCGGCGAACTTCACCAACGAGGGCGGCGTCGACGGGCGTGTGCGCTTCCTCCACAACGTCATGGGACTGTGGCTGCTGAGCGAATCCGTGCGCCAGTGGGAGCGAGAGACCGGTCAGTCCCTCGACCTGCCCACGCTGCTCGCCGACGCCACCGAGGTCCCCGCCGACTCGGTCGCGGTGTTCGACGCGAACGACCCGCGCTTCCTCGCCCCCGGCGACCTGCCCGCCCGCATCGCCGCGTGGTACCGCGAGCACGACCTGCCCGTCCCGCCCAACCGGGCCGCCTTCACCCGCGCGATCGTCGAGAGTCTCGCCGAGGCGTTCGCCGGCGCCGTGCGGACGGCGGCGACGCTGGCGGGCCGCACGCTCCAGACGATCCACGTCGTCGGCGGCGGTTCGCTCAACCAGCTGCTGTGCCAGCGCACGGCCGACCGTGCCGGGATGCCCGTGTTGGCAGGACCTGTCGAGGCGACCGCGCTGGGCAATGTGCTCGTCCAGGCACGGGCGCAGGGGTGGTTCGCCGGCGATCCGTCACTCGAGGCGATGCGAGACTTGGTGGCCCGCACGCACGCGCCCCGCCGCTACGAGCCGCGCACCTGACGGAACGCCGCGTCGCGGCATCCGTTCTACCCGCTTCACCGGCCCGGACCGACAGGAGTCCCATGTCCACCGCCTTCGCCGCCGCCTACGACTGGGCGCGCTGCGCCGTGGCCGACGAGCGGCTGCCCACCGCCGTGCTGGGCGTCGCGACCGCCGACGGCACCGTCGCACTCGACGCGTTCGGGTCGACCGGAGACCGCGCAGCGCGCGTCGACGACCACTACCGGCTGTTCTCGATCACCAAGCCGCTCATCGGGCTCGGCGCCGCGCGCGCCATCGAACAGGGCCTGCTGACGCCCGAGACGCCGCTGTCGTGGGCGCTGCCGGACTTCGGCGCGGGACGCGACGACATCGTGCGTCTGCGGCACCTGGCCAGCCACACCGCGGGCATCGCCGAGCCCGCCCTCGACACCGCTCTCGGCCTGCGCCCGGCCCTGCTGTCGGGCGGCCGGGACTTCGCCGCCGGCGCCGCCTCTCGCTATTCGTCGGTGGCGTTCGAAGGGATCGCCGCGATGACCGCCCACGCCACCGCCCGCACGTGGGAGGACGACCTCGCCGGATGGGCGAGTGAGATCGGCGCCGACGGCTTCACCCTCGACGAGGCCAGCGACCCACACGAGGTCCCGGATGCCGCAGCCGCCGGCCTCGACATGTCGCGGTTCACCGCGCTGCGTCACCCGGGTGCGGGTGTCATCGGCCGCGCGGCCGATCTGCTGGCCCTGGGCTCGGCGCTGCTGCGCACCGCGACCCGCGGCGAGCGCACCGTCGTGGCGGCCCGGACGCTGGCGATGATGCTCCGGCCGCTCACGGGCGACATCCCGCGCCTCGAGCCGTACCCGCCCGAGCGCGGGCAGGACTGGGGCTTCACGTGGAATCTGCGCACGCGCGCGCCGGGACTCATCGACCGGGACTGCTTCGGACACGGCGGCTGGTCGGGCACGGAGTTCTGGGTGCACCCGTCCGCCGGCGTGGCGTGGGTGCTCCTGACAAACCGGGCCCAGCGCCCGGGGGTCGACGCCGATCAGCTCGACAACGCGATCATCGCCGCGCTCTGAGCGCAAGACCCTGTCGGCACCGGCATCCCCCGCCTAGCGTGGGGCGCATGAACGAACATCACACCGAAGACCAGCCGCAGGGCGACCAGCCGCACGCGGAGCAGCCGCACGCGGAGCAGCCGCACGCGGAGCAACCGCAGGCGGAGCAGCCGCAGGGCGACGACGCCCCCACCGGCGGCGACCAGAGCACCGAGGACCGGCTCGACGCCGACAACGCCGTCGAGGAGGACACCCTCAAGGCCCTCGACCCCGACGCCGCGCCGGCCTGACCCGCCGTCCGGCCCGCCGGACTCACGCTTCGCGGGTGATCGTGACCTTCACGTGGAGGTGACTCTTGTGCGGGCCGGCGTACACGCCGCGCAGCGGCGGCACGTCGTTGTAGTCGCGTCCACGCCCGACCAGCACGTGCCGGTCGCCGATCTCGAGGTTGTTGGTGGGGTCGAAGCCCTGCCACTCCCCCGCGAACCACTCGACCCACGCGTGCGACTCGCCGATCACGGGCTCGCCGACCTCGGCGTCCTCCCTGGGGTGCAGGTATCCCGAGACGTAGCGCGCCGGAATCCCCACCTCGCGCAGCGCACCGAGGGTGATGTGCGCGATGTCCTGGCACACGCCCTTGCGCTCGTCCCACGCCTCGGCCGCGGTGGAGTGCACCCCGGTGATCCCGTGCATGTACTCCACGGCGTCGCCGACGGCCTCGGCGATCGCGTGCGCTGCACGCCCCGGATGCCGATGCTCGGCCGCGATGCGACGTGCGAGATCGGCGACCTCGGGGTGCGGGCGGGTGCGGGCGGTCTGGGTGAGCTGCTCGACGATGTCGATCGCGAGGATCGCGTCGCGCTCGAGGTCGGCCCACGAGTACTCGACGTGCTCGATCGGACGCGGACGCACCTCGACGAGCGACCGCGCCGTGATCATGAGCGACGCGTGGCCCGACAGCACATCGAACGCCGCGACCCGCGTGCCGAAGTAGTCGACGTACTGGTTCACCGACGTCGACGGTTCGATGTCGAGTGAGGAGTTGAGCACGAACTGGTTCTCGGTCGACCCGGGAAGCATCCGCGCCTCGTTGTAGGACGCGGTCACGTCGCCCTGGTAGGAGAAGCCCGTCTGATGTTCGATCCTGAGCCGTTTCACGTGTCGTTCCTCCGGTCGCGGAGGCACAGCCCCGGTCGGTGAACCTGGCGGAGCATCATGAGATCTCCCCGATCCAGCTGGGCTCGGCCTGCGTGGGGAAGAACCGCCCGCGAATGGCTTCGGATGCTTCACGCGTCACCTTCTGGACGCGGTACATGTGCTCGGGCAGCTCGTCGAGGATCTCGCTCAGCGAGCGGTACTCCAGATCGTTGCGGATCTGCCCGAGCGCCCGCAGCACCGTGTTCGAATGGCCGACGCGGTCCGCGCGCGGATCGATCGCGCTCATGCAGCCCTCCGCGCTCTGGATCGAGTAGATGATCGACCGCGGGAACAGGCGGTCCAGCAGCAGGAACTCCGCCGCGTTGCGGGCACTCGGGATGCCGCGATAGGTGCGCAGGTACGCCTCGTACGCGCCGCACGAACGGAGGATGGTGGTCCACGACGGGCCGGATGCCTGGGTCAGCGACCTCGTCGCCAGCATCCGGGCTGTCATGTCGGTGCGTTCGATGGAGCGTCCGAGGGTGAAGAACTGCCACGCCTCGTCGCGACTGGTCGACGAGTCCACGACGCCGACCGACAGCGCGGTGCGCTCGCGCACCCATTGGAAGAACGTGTGCACCTTGTCGATCTGCAGCCGGCGGGGCATGCGGGCATTGGTGGTGTTGAGGGTCTCCCACAGCTCGGTCGAGACGATCTCGCGCGCCCGCCGGGCGTTCTCGCGGGCGGCGCTGAGGGAGTACCCGATGCTCGAAGGATTGCCGCGGTCGACGGCGAGCTGCTGCAGCACGTCTTCGCGGCCGACGGTGTCGATGTCATCGGACGGGAACGACCCCATCACCGTGAGGAGGGACCGGCACGCGATGTCCTCGTCGATCCACGGATCTTCGAGCAGGAGCTGCAGGTGGACGTCGAGGATGCGGGCGGTGCCGTCGGCCCGCTCGAGGTAGCGCCCGATCCAGAACAGGCTCTCGGCGATGCGGCTCAGCATGGGGAGTCTCCGTCCGTTCGCGGCGTTTCGTCTCGCTCGTTCCTCGCTCGCTCAACGACCGGGGCCTCGGTCGTTGAGCGAGCGAAGCGAGACGAAACGTCGTCGGACGAGGCCTGCTGCTGCTGCTCCTGCTGTTCGCGGGTGGAGCGCGGCTTGTCCTGCGGCGAGTGCGTGGGCTGCGACTGCTCGTCGTAGATGATCGGGATCGCCGACGTGACCGCGGCCTGGTCCGCCACGAGTGCCCCCATGCCGCCGCCCTGGCCGTACTCGACCTGGCCGGGCGCCGACCCGCCGACGATCCACGTGTCCTTCGACCCCCCGCCCTGGCTGGAGTTCACCACGAGCTGGCCTTCCGGCAGCGCCACGCGCGTCAGCCCGCCCGGCAGCACCCACACGTCGTCGCCGTCGTTGACGGCGAAGGGCCGCAGGTCGGCGTGGCGCGGACGCATGCCGTCCTCGACGAGCGTGGGGATGGTCGACAGCATCACCACGGGCTGGGCGATCCAGCCCCGCGGGTCGGCGAGCAGGCGCTTGCGCAGCTTCTCGAGCTCGGCGGGAGAAGCATCCGGACCGACGACGAGTCCCTTGCCGCCCGAGCCGTCGACGGGCTTGACCACGAGCTCGTCGAGGCGGTCGAGCACCTCTTCGAGGGCGTTCGGATCCTCCAGACGCCACGTGTCGACGTTCTTGAGGATGGGCTCCTCCGCCAGGTAGTACCGGATGAGGTCCGGCACGTAGGTGTAGACGAGCTTGTCGTCCGCGACGCCGTTGCCGACGGCGTTGGCGATCGTGACGTTGCCCAGCCGCGCGGCGAGCATGAGGCCGGGGGCGCCGAGCATCGAGTCCGCCCGGAACTGCAGCGGGTCGAGGAAGTCGTCGTCGACGCGACGGTAGATCACGTCCACGCGCTTGGGCCCGCGGGTGGTGCGCATGAACACCTTGCCGCCGATGCACAGCAGGTCGCGTCCCTCGACGAGCTCGACGCCCATCAGGCGCGCGAGCAGCGTGTGCTCGTAGTACGCGGAGTTGTAGACGCCCGGCGTGAGGACGACGACGTTGGGATCCTCGACCCCGGGAGGAGCGGATGCGCGCAGCGCGCCGAGCAGCTTGTTGGGGTAGTCGCCGACGGGACGCACGCGCATCGAGACGAACAGCTCGGGAAGGGTCTGCGCCATCACGCGGCGGTTCGAGATGACGTACGAGACGCCGCTCGGGACGCGGACGTTGTCTTCGAGCACGCGCATCTCGCCGTGCTCGTCGCGGATGAGGTCGATGCCCGAGACGTGGATGCGCACGCCGTTGGCGGAGTGAATGCCTGCCGCCTGCCGGTAGAAGTACTGGGACGAGGCGATCAGTCGCGCCGGCAGCACGCCGTCGCGCACGCAGTGCTGGTGACCGTAGGCGTCGTCGAGGAAGGCCTCCAGCGCCTTGACCCGCTGCTTCACACCGGCCTCGACGCGCGACCACTCGTCGTAGGTGATCACCCGCGGCACGGCGTCGAGCGGGAACGGGCGCTCCTCGCCGGCGAAGTCGAAGGTCACCCCTTGCGCCAGATACGAGCTCGCGAGCGAGTCCGTCCGCCCGCGCAGCTCCTCCTGGGTCATCTGCGCGAGAGCCTGGTACAGCTCGCGATACGCCTGCCGGGACTGTGCGGGAGCCCCCGGATGATCGGGACTGCCGAACATCTCGTCGAACGCCGGCACACCCGACGGCGTCTTGCGCGGCGCCAGCGTGGAGCCGTATCCGTCGAACAGGTCACCCATGGCACACGAGCCTAGTCCCGGCCTTGTTGCGGCAGTGTTTCGCTTGACGCCGCCCACGGCTCCCCGGCAGGATGCCGCACCCGCCGTTGCCGGATCGTCATCGTTCGACCGCCCTCCACTCCGCCGACGGTCGTAGGCTCGCCTCGTGGCGAACGAGCACGCGCCCTCGCGCGACCGATTCCCCGCCCCGGCCACGTGGCTCGCGGGCGTCTCGGCCGCGGTCCTGGGCGCCGGCCTCGGAGAGCTGACCGCGGCATCGGTCGCACCGACCTCGAGCCCGTTCGCGGCCATCGGCGGCGCCCTCATCGACGCTGCCCCGTCGTGGGCGAAGGACCTCGCGATCGCCCTGTTCGGCACCGCCGACAAGATCGCGCTGCTCGTCGGCATCGCCGCGGTGATGCTCGTGGTGGCCGCCGTCGCAGGCTGGCTCGAGGTGCGCCGCCCGCCGTGGGGCACGGCGATCGTCGCCGCCTTCGGGATGGTCGGCGCGGTCGTCGCCGTGCTCCGCCCGGGCGCGGAGGGACTGGCGTGGCTGCCCTCCGTCGTCGCGGGCGTCGTCGGCGCGGCGACGCTGTGGCTGCTCGCGCGGCGTCTCCGCGGCCTCGGGCTGCGCCGCCCCGCGCCCGCACGTGAGCGAACTGCAGGGATCCGGGCCGCCGTCGCTGTGGGGACAGAGGGTTGGTCGCCGGATCCGCGGACTCCCGTCACGTCCCCCGCCCGCGCCGAGCAGCGCGGACTCGATCGCCGTGGCTTCTTCCTGTGGTCGGGTGCCGCGCTGACCGCCGGCGTCCTCGTGGCGATCGCCTCGACGGCCCGCCGCGCCGGCTCGGCCGCGGTCGAAGCGGTCCGCGGTGCCCTGCGCCTGCCGAGCCCCACCACCCCGGCGCCGCCGATCCCCGCCGGCGCCGACCTCGGCATCCCGGATCTGGCGCCGGTGATCACCCCGAACGGCTCGTTCTACCGCATCGACACGGCGCTCGTCGTGCCCGAGATCGATCCGGCCGACTGGTCGCTGCGCATCCACGGCATGGTCGAGCAGGAGGTCACGATCACGTGGGACGAGCTGCTCGGCCTGCCTCTCGCCGAGAGCGACACCACCCTCGCGTGCGTGTCGAACACCGTGGGCGGCCTGCTGATCGGGAACGCGCGGTGGCTCGGCTACCCGATCCGCGAACTGCTCGCCCGCGCACGCCCCACCGAGGATGCGGATATGGTGCTCTCGCGCTCCATCGACGGCTTCACGGCATCCACCCCGCTGGAGGTGCTCACCGACGACCGGCCGGCGATCCTCGCGGTGGGGATGAACGGCGAGCCGCTGCCGCTGGAGCACGGCTTCCCCGTGCGGATGGTCGTGCCGGGGCTCTACGGCTACGTGTCGGCGACGAAGTGGGTGGTCGAGCTCGAGGTCACGCGCTTCGACCGCGCGAAGGCGTACTGGTCGACGCGCGGGTGGTCCGAGCGCGGGCCGATCAAGCTGCAGTCGCGCATCGACGTGCCGCGGCGCGGGCGACGACTGCCGCCCGGCGAGACGGTCATCGCGGGCGTGGCGTGGCAGCAGCACGTCGGCATCGACGGCGTCGAGGTGCAGATCGACGACGGTCCGTGGCAGCCGGCGACGCTGGCGACCGCCATCTCGGAAGACACCTGGGTGCAGTGGAGCCTGCCGTGGACGGCCGAGAGCGGCGCGCACGAGATCCGCTGCCGGGCGATCAGCGCGACCGGCGAGGTGCAGACGCCCGACCCCGCGCCGCCCGCACCGAACGGCGCGCAGGGCCTGCACCGCATCCGGGTCGACGTCGACTGACCCCCGCCGGTGGGCGCATCCGAGCGTCCGCCGCGGGTCTCCCGGCCGCGAGGACCACAACTCCTGCACCCCGCGCGCCGGAATCGGCGGCGCCCGCGTGTTTCCGCGGCGAGAGTCCGCCGGCACCGCGCCCGGTGCCGGAGTTATGATCCGCAGGCACCGCCCACAGGTGCCCGAACCCCGGAATCAGCCCGCGAGGACGACCTTCAGCTGCTCGATCGCCCAGTCCAGCTCGGTCGCGCGGATGACGAGCGGCGGCGCCATGCGGATCGTCTGGCCGTGCGTGTCCTTGACCAGCACACCCCGGGCGAGCAGCCGCTCCGCGACCTCGCGCCCCGTGCCGACGGCGGGGTCGATGTCGATCCCGGCCCAGAGCCCCGCGACCCGCACGCCGGTGACGCCGTGCCCGACCAGCTCGGCCAGCCGCGCCTCGAGGTGCTCGCCCAGGGCGGCGGCGCGCGCCTGGATCTCTCCGGTCGCCAGCAGCTCCACGACCTTCAGCCCGACGGCCGCCGCCAGCGGGTTGCCGCCGAAGGTCGAGCCGTGCTCGCCGGGACGGATCACGCCGAGCACGTCGCGATCGGCCACGACGGCCGACAGGGGCAGGATGCCGCCGCCCAGCGCCTTCCCGAGCAGATAGACGTCGGGAACGACCCCTTCGCGGTCGCACGCGAACGTCGTGCCGACCCGGCCGAGTCCGGACTGGATCTCGTCGGCGATCATCAGCACGTTGTGCGCGGTGCAGATCTCGCGCACGGCCGCGAGGTAGCCCTCGGGCGGGACGACCACGCCGGCCTCGCCCTGCACGGGCTCGATGAGCACGGCGGCGGTGTTCTCGTCGATCGCGGCCTCGACGGCGGCGGCGTCTCCGAACGGGACCGAGACGAACCCCGGCGCGAACGGGCCGAAGTCGCTGCGGGCCGAGGGGTCGTCGCTGAAGCCGACGATGGTGGTGGTGCGGCCGTGGAAGTTGCCGTTGGCCACGACGACGGTCGCGGCATCGGGTGCGATGCCCTTCACCCGGTAGCCCCACGCGCGCGCGACCTTGATGCCGGTCTCGACCGCCTCGGCGCCGGTGTTCATCGGCAGCACGAGCTCCTTGCCGCACAGGTCGGCCAGCGCCGTGGCGAAGGCCCCGAGCCGGTCGTTGTGGAACGCGCGGCTGGTGAGGGTGAGGCGCCCGAGCTGTTCCTGCGCCGCGGCGACGAGGGCCGGATGCCGGTGCCCGAAGTTCACGGACGAGTACGCCGCCAGCAGATCGAGGTACCGCTTGCCCTCGACGTCGGTGACCCACGCGCCCTCGCCCTGCGCGAGCACGACGGGCAGGGGACGGTAGTTCTGGGCGACGTGGGTCTCTTCGGCGCTGATGATGCGCATCGTGCCGGTGTCGAGCGTCGGGGAGTGCGAGGGGGTCATCGGGCGCGGCTCCTTCAGCGGCGCAGCTCCAGGGTGCAGCACTTGATGCCGCCGCCGCCCAGGAGGAGTTCGGACAGGTCGATGAGGATCGGGTTGTACCCGCGCTCGCGCAGCTGCGCCTCGAAGCCGGTGGCGCGGGGCGAGATGACGACGTTCAGTCCGTCGCTGGCGGAGTTCAGGCCGAACACGGCGCCGTCGGCGTCCGAGACGCGGATCGCGTCGGGGTAGCGCTCGGCGAGGATCGCCTGGCTGCGCTCGTCGAACGCGTGCTCGAGGTAGGCGATGTTGGCCCGCTCTGCCCCGCCCGGACCCTCGACGGGGTCGAGCACCGACAGCGCGGTGTCGAGGTGGTAGAAGCGCGGGTCGATGAGGTTCAGCGACACGACCTCCTTGCCGAAGACGGCGCCGAGCTCGCGGTGGCTGTCGCCGGTGGAGCGGAAGCCGGTGCCGGCGAGGATCGTGTCGCCGACGAGCAGGAAGTCGCCCTCGCCCTCGTTGACCTCGGCCGGGTCGGCGACGTCGAATCCGGCGTCGCGGAACCAGTTCATGAACGCGGGCCCCTCGGGTGCGCGCTCGGCGAAGCGGAACTTCGCGCCGTACGCGACACCGTCGATCACGAAACCGCCGTTGGCGGTGTAGACCATGTCGGGGAGTCCGGCGATCGGGTCGATCAGGTGCACGTCGTGGCCCAGGGCGACGTAGGTGTCGTACAGCGTCTGCCACTGGGCGACGGCCTTGGCGGTGTCGGTCGGGTTGGCCGGCTCCATCCACGGGTTGATGGTGTAGCTGACCGTGAAGTGGTCGGGGCGGCACATCAGGTACGACCGGTGTTGCTGGATGCGGCCCGCGGCCGCGGCCTCCAGCTGGTGCTCACCGGTGATGTGGACATCCGCCGTGGTGTTCTGCGTGGACACTGTGCTCCTTCACGAAGGGTGGCGGACGCTGTCCTCGAGGCCCGCCGGCCCTCCTGCACGTGACGGTGCCGTCACGGCGTGGAAGGAACGACTCGGGCACGCCGGCATCCATTCTCGCATGCCGGATCGGGCGGGCCGCCGGGCGCGCCTTCAGTCGCGGGTGACGACGACCTTGCCGACGGTGCGCCCGGCGTCCACCGCGGCGAGCGCCTCGCCCGCGCGCGTCAGCGGGAAGGTGGCGGCGATCACGGGCGTGAGCCGTCCGGCGGCGGCCAGGTCGAGCAGCCCCGCGGTGACGTCGGCCTTCGTGGATGCCGTGACGGGGCGGAACCGGCGACCGCCGCGCCGGGCGAACATCGACCGGAGGATCCGCGGGATGGGCCCGAGCACGCGCCCGCCCTCCCCTCCCACGAGTCCGACGGCGCCGCCGGCGCGCAGTCGCTCGCGCAGCACGGCAAGAGGCGTTTCGCCGGCGATGTCGACGACGGCGTCGAAGTGGTCGCCGGGCAGGTCGGCGACCGCGACCGCGCGGTAGTCGAACGTGCGCGCCGCGCCGAGGCCGCGGAGCACCTCTTCGGCGCGGGCGCCGCACGTGGCCCACACCTCGGCCCCCCGATCGGCGGCCAGCTGCACGGTGAGCGTGCCCACGCCGCCGCCGGCTCCGACCACGAGCACGCGCGAGCCCGCCGCGACCTCGCACGCGTCGAGCACCGTGACCGCGGTGTTGCCCGCCACCGGCAGCGCGGCCGCGGTGACCGGGTCGACCGCGTCGGGGAGGAGCGAAAGACGGGATGCCGGAACGGCCACGTACTCGGCGAGGGTGTCGCGCCATCCCGCGACGACCCGCTGGCCGGGTGCGAAACCGTCGACTCCGTCCCCCCGCGCCACGATCGTGCCCACCAGGTCGATCCCGCGCCCCCGCACGCGCGGCCGGCGGAGCCCGAAGAACAGGCGCACGAGCCGGGGGTCGCCTCGCATGATGTGGACGTCGCCGGAGTTGATCGAGGCGGCGGTGAATCGCACGAGCACCTCGTCGCGGCCCGGCGTCGGCACGGGCACGGTCTCGGCCGCCATGACGTCGGGGGCCCCGTAGCGGGACTGGCGCCAGGGGATCATCGTCGCGGGCAGTGCCGCCTCGGCGGCGGAGGCGGGCGACGGAATGTCGTTCGCGTTCATGAGTGGTCCTTCGGGTACTGGAAGAGGTCGTCGATCGGGCGATCGAAGACGCGGGAGATCTGGAAGGCCAGCTCGAGCGACGGAGAGTACCGCCCCTGTTCGATGGCGATGAGGGTCTGGCGCGTGACGCCCACGCGCCCGGCGAGTTCGGCCTGCGTGAGCCCGGCGTCCTCGCGCACCACGCGGATGCTGTTGGTGACCCTGGTGGGCTTGACCATCACGCGAGTCCTCGTCGGTAGGCGATCACACTGGCGACGCCGCCGACGATCGCCGAGACGGCGAAGCCGTAGAACATGGTGTGGGCGATCCAGAACCAGTGGGCCTGCAGCGCGCACAGCACGATGACTCCGAGGCCGGCCAGCACCAGGAAGGCCTGCCCGACGCGGTTCGACATCCGTGCGATGTCACGGTCGCGCTGATCGCTCGCATTCGTCCCGTCCGGATCGCGCATGCCCGCCACGATGCCCCACACGGTGCTGACGACGATCGACGCCACGATGCTCAGGCCGATGGTCCACAGCATCGGCGCCACCCAGTTCACCTGCGTCGGATCGCCGCCGATGGCCCGGGGCAGGATGAGCACGGTGTAGATCGCCACGCCGACCACCGAGACGATCAGGCCCGCCCAGACGTTGCGCTCTTCGTAGACCATGACAGCTCCGATGTCTAGAATGTTTGACATTCGGAGAGTACGCCGGTCGCGGCATCCGTGTCAATAATTCTTTACACCCGGATGCCGCTCCCGGCCCGGCCGCCGTCGTCCGGGCCTCGTCAGATGACCTCGGCGCTCCAGGGATCGGGGTTGCCGAAGCGGTGGGCGGTGATCGTGACGGACTGCTCGCGCAGGAACGGAAGCAGCTCCAGGCGCCCGGCGGTCGTGACCTCGTTGTCGTACACGGCGAAGTCGGGATCACCCTCGAGCGCGGCCGACACCGCGAGGCTCAGCGTCGCGACCGCCGCGGCGGAGCCGACCAGCCGGGCACGCGGCGGGCGCGGGTCGGCGACCTGCATCCGCTCGATCCACTGCTCGTCCGACTCGACGTGCACGGTGATCTCGCTCTCGCCGAGCGCCCGTCGCACGGCCGCGGGAAGCCCCACCGGAGCGCTCACGGTGATCGCCGTACCGGCGCGGACGCCGGCGACCACCACGCGCAGCAGCGCCTGCCACGTCGCGTCGCCCGTGGCCCTCACGGCGACCTGGGGCACGGGCCGGTAGCGGAAGAGGTTGCGCTCCACCCCCAGCCGCGAGACGTCTTTGACCTGTCCGAACTCACGGTTCCACGCCAGCGCGTCAGACAAGGCGCCGCGTCGCAGCCACTCGAAGGACTCGTAGTCCAGCGACGGCTGAGCCGCTTCGATGACGTTCGTGATGCGCGAGTCGAGCCCCCGCAGGTGCAGCGTCGACGACGTGGCTCCGCCCGCACTGGCGCGCCACGACCCGAGGCCGACGAGGTAGTTCGGACCGCCGGCCTTGGCCCCCGGACCCACCGACGAGCGCTTCCATCCTCCGAACGGCTGCCGCTGCACGATGGCGCCGGTGATGCCGCGATTGACATAGAGATTGCCCGCCTGCACCTCGTCGAGCCACAGCGCGAGATCGGTCGGGTCCTGCGTGTGCAGGCCGGCGGTCAGGCCGTAGGCGACGGCGTTCTGCAGCTCGATGGCGTGCCGCAGCGAGTGCGCGTGCATGATCCCCAGGACGGGCCCGAAGAACTCCTCCAGGTGCATGCGCGAGCCGGGCTGCACTCCGGTGCGGATGCCGGGCGTCCACAGTCGGCCTTCCCACACCGGATCGGTGTCGATCTCGCGCGGCTCGACGAGCCACTGCTCGCCCTCGTCGAGGGTCGTGAGCGCCCAGCGCAGCTTCCCCTGCGGCGGCTCGATGACCGGCCCCACCTCGGCCAGGGGGTCGGTGGGCGGCCCGACGCGCAGGGACCGCACGGCGTCGACGAGCTGCCTCGTGAACCGGCGGGAGCGCGAGACCGGGCCGACGAGGATCGCGAGGGACGCGGCGGAGCACTTCTGACCCGCGTGGCCGAACGCGCTCTTCACGAGGTCGGATGCCGCCAGATCGAGGTCTGCCGACGGCATGACCACGATGGCGTTCTTGCCGCTGGTCTCGGCGAGCAGGTCGAGCTCGGGTCGCCACGAGCGGAAGAGGGCGGCGGTGTCCCACGAACCCGTGAGGATCACCCGGTCGACGTCGGGATGCGACACCAGCTGCCGGCCGAGGTCGCCCTCATCGACGTCCACGAGGGCGAGCACCGCTCGGGGCACCCCCGCCTCCCACAGCGCCTCCGCGATCGCCGCCGCGCAGCGTCGCGCCTGCGGCGCGGGTTTGAACAGCACCGCGGATCCCGCCGCGAGGGCGGCGAGGACCCCGCCGGCGGGGATGGCCAGCGGGAAGTTCCACGGCGGCGTGACGAGGGTGAGCGCATCGGGCACGAAGACGGCGCCGCTCACGCGGTCGAGTTCGCGCGCGGTCGCCGCGTAGTAATGGGCGAAGTCGACGGCCTCGCTGACCTCGACGTCCGCCTCGGAGAAGACCTTGCCGGTCTCGGACGCCGCAACCTCGATCAGTCGGCCGCGCCGGGCTTCGAGCGCCCGGCCGGCGGCGTGCAGGATCTCGGCGCGCTCCGCGGCCGGCCGCTGACCCCAGCGGTCCCCGGCGTCCTTGGTGCGCGCGATGACGCGTTCGAGCGCGTCGGCGTCGGCGACCCGGGCCGCGGCGATGGCGACCTCGCCCGCCGTCGAATCCGCCACCCGTGCGAGCACATCCCGAGCCCAGGCCCGCGTGGAAGGCAGCGCCGGGTCGGAGTCCGTCGCCGCGGTGAAGCCCGGTGCGCCGAGCGAGGTCGACGCGGACTCCCGCGGTGCGAACACCGCCGTCTCGACATACGGCTGCCCGCCGAAGAACTGCTCCTGGACCGACGGCTCCAGCGGTGCGGTCTCGCCGGGGTCGGCCGAGGACGAGCGTGCGATGCCGAGCACCGCGCGGGTGAGACCGGCATCGTCGTCGTCGCCGTCTGCGACACGGATGCCGGGGCCGGCGGTCGCGGCATCCGCCCGCGCATCGCGGTGCTGGACTCGACGCGCCCCGAGGGGCAGCGCGGGATCGTCGGCGCGCGCGAGTGACGCCGCGAAGCGGTCGCGCTCGCGCTCGAACAGGGCGGGATCGTCGGCGAGGTCGAACGCGGCCGAGAGGAAGTTCTCGCTCGAAGCGTTCTCCTCGAGCCGTCGCACCAGGTAGCTGATGGCGACGTCGAATTCGTCGGGACGCACCACCGGCACGTACAGCAGCACCGGACCGACCTCGTCGGCCACGGCCTCGACCTGTCCCTGTGCCATGCCGAGCAGCATCTCGAACTCGATGTCATCGGTGACACCGCGCTCGTTCGCGAGCAGCCACGCGTAGGCGATGTCGAAGAGATTGTGCCCGGCGACGCCGATCCGCACCGCGCCCGTGCGGACGGGGTCGAGCGCGAAGCGGAGGCACCGCACGTAGTTCGCGTCGGTGTCGAGCTTGGAGTCGTAGGTGGCGAGCGTCCAGCCGTGCATGCGGGCGTCCACGCGCTCCATCGCCAGGTTCGCCCCCTTGACGAGGCGGATCTTGATGCGCGCGCCGCCGCTGTCGACCCGCTCCTGCGCCCATGCCGTCAGGCGCTCGAGCGCTGGCAGCGCGTCGGGCAGGTAGGCCTGCAGCACGATGCCGGCTTCGAGCCCGGCCAGTCGCGGGTCCTCGAGCAGGCGCATGAAGACGGCCATGGTCAGGTCGAGGTCGCGGTACTCCTCCATGTCGAGGTTGATGAAGGTGTTGTCGGCGACGGCGGTGAGGTACAGCGGGCGGAGCCGTTCGACGACGCGCTCGACCGTCTCGTCGAACGCCCACATCGACAGATGGCTCATGATCGCCGACACCTTGACCGACACGTAGTCCACGTCCGGGCGTCGGATGAGCTCGTGGATGCCGTGCAGGCGGCGTCGAGCCTCGTCCTCGCCGAGCACGGCCTCGCCGAGGAGGTTCAGGTTGAGCCGCGCTCCCGCAGCGCGGAGCTGCTCGATCGCAGGCCCCAGCTTGTCGGGACGCGCGTCGACGACGAGGTGCCCGACCATCTCGCGCAGCACTCGCCGCGCGATCGGCACCACCGGCGTCGGCAGGACGGGCGCGAGTGCACCGCCCACCCGCACCGCGCCGCGCAGGTACCACGGCAGGAACTCCGGAACGATGGGCGCGACATCGTGCAACCGGGATGCCGCCGCCCACAGGCTCTCGGGCCGCATCACGCCGTCGACGAAGCCCATGGTGAAGGGCAGTCCGCGGGGATCCTTCAGCACCCCCGCCAGCCGCGCCGCAGCGGGATCCACGTCTGCTTCCGCAGCCTCGGCGACCCACCCTTCGGCCAGCGCGATCGCGGCGTCCGCGAGGGGCCGGGACTCGGGCTCGACGGACTCGGACGGAAACTCACTCATCGGCACGTCTCCAGACTGCACCTCGATGTCGCTCACGACACCAGGTTGCGGCATCCGGATACGCGCGCGGCGCGCGCCGCGCCGGTCGTCGCCCTCGCCGATGGATGCCGCGCGTCAGACGTCCTCGGAACGCGGCCGACGCGTCGTGTCGTACCGGTCGTCGTCGCCGTGGGGGCGGTCGTGCGCTTCACCCGCCGTCTGGTCGTGGGCGGCGCCGACGGGACGGTCGTTCTCGCCGACCGGGCGGTCGTGGGCCTCCCCGACCGGGCGGTTGTGGGCTTCCTCGACCGGGCGGTCGTGCGCTTGGCCGACCGGGCGGTCGTCGTCGTGCACCCGCGGGTCGAGTTCGTCGGCCTTCCGCATCCGCTCCGCCTGCTCGGCGCGCAGGCGGTCGGCCTCGGCCTGATGGTCGCCGGCCTGCTCGGCCACCCGGCGTGCATCGACCTCGGCCTGCGCGGCCTGGGCGCGGGCGTTCTCGGCGGCCGCTGTGGCGGCCGCGGCCTCGGCACGCGCCTTCGCGACGCCGGCCTCCTTCTCCCGAGCCGCGAGATCGGTCTCGCGCGCCTGCACGCGGAGCTCCTCTGCCTTCTCGACCCGGGCCTGCTCACGGCGGCGGTCACGGCCTCGCGCCGTGAAGACCAGGATCCCCACGACGATGGCGGCCACGACGACGACCCCGACGATGATCCAGATGAGTGTGGAAGTGTCCATGTCGCGCTCCCTCGGTCATGGCCGCTCCCTCGCGGCCGCGTTGCCGTCACCTCACCATCCCGTGCCTGTCACGGCAATGGTCTTGCGCGGCAGGCCGATCTCCGATACCCGCGCGCATTCCGCATTTGCCCATCGCGTGCATAGGATTGTTTCTCCCTGGGCGTGTGCAATCCGCCCTTCGAGCACCCCTTGAGGAGGTGCCATGACCGATCTCCCCACCGTTTCCTACGACGAAGGACGCACCCGCGACGCCGCAGAGCTGCGCCGTCTGCAGGAATGCTCGACCGAAGAGATCCGCCTCGTGGGCCGCATCCAATCCCACGGCATCCTGTTCGCCGTCGACGACTCCACCGGCACCGTGGTCGCGGCCAGCGCGAACGCCGAGCAGTGGCTCGGACTCCCGCTCGCCGACACCGGCAGCGAGATGCTCGCGTGGGCGATGAGCCACGGCGTGGCCGTGGACCCGGTGCGAGCCGAACTCGACGGCACCGCCTACGACGTCATCGCCCACCGCGGCACGTCCCCCCTGATCCTCGAGCTCGAACCGGTCATCCCCGACCTCGAGTACGTCCGCACCGGCGTGGTCACCGCCATCCAGCGCGTCGCGCACATCACCGATCCCGACGAGCTGCGCATCCAGGCCGCGCGAGAGCTCAAGGCCATCACCGGCTTCGACCGGGTCATGTGCTACGAGTTCCACGAGGACGGGCACGGCCAGATCGTCGCGGACGAGCGCGAGCCCGACATGGAGTCGTACTTCGGGCTGCACTTCCCCGCGTCCGACATCCCGCCGCAGGCGCGCATGCTCTATCTCGAGAAGCGCTCGCGGGCCATCGTCGACACCGACGACCCCGGGCTCGGAATCCGCACCCTTCTCCCCGAGTCCCAGCCGATCGACCTCGGCATCACCGAGCTGCGCGCCGTGTCGCCGCATCACCTGCAGTTCATGCGGAACATGGGTCAGGCTTCGACGGTCTCGTTCGCCGTCGTCGCCGAAGGGCGTCTGGTCGGCATGTTCACGTGCGCTCACCGCACGCAGCGCCGCCTTCCCGTGCTGCTGCGTCGCGCGCTGGAGGTGCTTGCCACGCAGGTCGGCACGCAGCTGATCTCGGCCCGGCAGATCCAGGCCCTGCGACGCCAGCTCGAAGCCCGCGAGCGACGCGCGGCAGTCGTCGCCCCGTTGTACGGACGGGCCGACATCGCCGACGCGCTCGTACGCGGCCGCCGGACGGTCCTGGACGTCGTACCCGCGGACGGCGTGTACCTGCGCGTCGACGGGGTGGTCAGCACGATGGGCGTCGTGCCCGCTCCCGAGCGCCTGGACCCTGTCATCGACGACCTCGGGCCCTCGGGCTTCGTGTCGGACGCCCTGCCGATCGAACGTCCGGAGCTCGCCGTCGAGATCGCGGGCGTCGCGGGCCTGCTGATCGTTCCCCTGTCCGACGACGGGGACCGGCTGGTCTTCGTCCGCGGCGAGGCGGCGCGGGAAGTGCAGTGGCTCGGCGACCAGTCCGCGGCCAATCGCGACACCCCCCTCTCACCGCGCCGTTCGTTTTCGGCATGGGTCGAGAGCGTGACCGGCCGGAGCCTTCCGTGGGGCGAGCACGCCCAGGACGCCTTCGACCTCGGCGCCGACATCCGCACCGCGCTGCTCTCGCGAGCACAGGCGGAACTCGCCGAGCTCGCCCTGCAGGACGCGCTGACGGGCCTGCACAACCGCCGGTTCCTCGACGAGCGTCTGAGCCAGGTCCTCGCAGAGGGCGCCCGGCAGGTGTCGGTCGTCTTCCTCGATCTCGACAACTTCAAGGCGGTCAACGACACCCACGGGCACGAACTGGGCGATGCCGTCCTCTCCACGGTGGGCAGGCGCCTGCTCGGAGCGGCGCGCTCGACCGACATCGTGGCGCGCCTGGGCGGTGACGAGTTCGTCGTGGTCTGCCTGGACGTGCACGAAGAAGAGGCGTCGCTGATCGCGCAGCGCGCCGTCGACGCGCTGCGCGAGCCGATCAAGGTCGGCGATGTCATCGTCGAGATCGGCGCGTCAGCCGGCATCGCCACCGAAGACGGCCGGCCCACGGCGGCGCAGCTCCTGGATGCCGCGGATGCGGCGATGTACCGCGCCAAGCGCGCGGGACGCGGCCGGGTGTCGCGCTGAGGCCGCGCTCACACGGCGAACGCGGCGGGTGACCTCAGCGTGCGGCCGGCTCGGGTTCGGGAAGGATGCGCAGCCCGCCCGGAGAGTTGGCGATGTCCACCAGCTCCTGCAGCCACACCCGGTTGATCTCGGGCATCGGCGCGTCGTACGCGAAGCGGACCGTCGACGCCGGCGAGATCCACAGCGCCTGCCGCAGGCCCGTCTTCTCGTCGGTGATCGCGAAAGAGAGGCTCTCGTGGCGCCGGAGCTTGGCGACGATGACCAGTTCGAGGTGAGCCAGCGTGCGATCGTCGATCGGGAAGTCGACGGCAGGCGACCCGTAATGCAGAGTACCCATCGAGAGAATCCTATGACGCCCGACGGCGCGCGCCCACCGCGGGTAGGCTGACGGGATGGCAAAAGTGAACCGACTCACCGTCGACGGACGCGACTACTTCCTTCCCGACCCCGTGACGGAGCTGAAGAAGGAGATCCTCGAGGCCATCAAGGACGGTGGCGGCTACGTCACGATTCCGCCGCTGCGCGGCGGTCCCGGCATCGACATCCTCTTCTCGCCGGGCATGCCCGTGACCTGGTCTCAGTTCGACGTGGGCAGCGGTGAGGCACCTGCCGGCGCCGGCGACCACGCCGCCGACGACGCGGCGATCGTGGACGACTACCCCGAGATCTAACCCGCGGCGCTCAGCAGCCGACCCAGGCGGTCGGCCGACATCGGAGCGCCCAGCAGGAACCCCTGACCCCGATCGCAGCCGAGACGACGAGCGCGCTCGAAGTCCTCGACCGTCTCGATGCCCTCGGCCACGACGCGCCAGCCGTAGCGCTTGGCGAAGGCGACCACGCCCGCAATGGCGTCCTCCGATGCGGCATCGCGGCGCTGCGTGAGCGACCGGTCGATCTTGATCTCGTCGATGGGCAGCTGGTCGAGCATCGCCATCGTGGTGTCGCCGCCACCGAAGTCGTCCAGCGAGACGCCGACGCCGGCCGAGCGCAGCACCGGCAGAATCTCCACGACCGTCGGCAGCAGCTGCGGCGACGGCGTTTCGGTGACCTCGACGGTCAGAGTGCCGGGACGCAGTCCGGTCTCGTCGGCTCGCTCCACCACGACGCTCGCGAAACTGGGCGACACGTGCGTCGGCGAGACGTTCACCGACAGTGACAGGTCGTGACCCTCGCGCTGCCATTCGGACACCTGCGCCGCGGCGGCCGAGAGCACGACGTCATCGATGTCGCTGACGATGTTCTCGCTCTCGGCGAGCGGGATGAACAGGTCGGGGCCGATCGCCCCGTGCACGGCGTGGTCCCACCGGCACAGCGCTTCAACGGCCACGGGCCCGCGATCTCGGGGGTCGGTGGATAGGTCGAACAGCGGCTGATAGGCCACTGTGAGCAGGCCCGAGGACACGGCGAGGCGCAGGTCGTCGGCGAGCGTGGGGAAGCCAGTCATGCGCTCCAGAATCCGCTCCCTACCACTTGTCCGCAACACCCGACAGAGATTTTTGAAGTGTGTATACTGCGCACTCGACCTTCGCCGCCGCTGCGGGCCATGGCCGCTAAAGTGGAACCGATGGGCACGCTCACGTACGACTCCAAGGTCACGGTCTCTTTCGACGACCGTATTCTCGCGCACCTGCAGGTGGTGATCTGGTCGAAGCTGCGACGCGGCGAGCAGTTCGCTTTCACGTGGACAGATCCTATGCGAAGCGGACTGGGCCGGACGTCCGTGTGGCTCAGCCCCAACATCTCGGTGGTGTTCGAGTACTTCGGCGGCCGTCAGCCGCGGCTGAACCCGGCGTGGCTCGAGGCGCTGACCAAGGCGGCCAACTCTCCGAACGGACTCACCCTCGTTCCCGAGCCGGACGACCCCGCCGCACCGCGGTAGCTTCGCCCGCCAACCCGGTCGTCAGTTCCACACGCTGGGTGCGGCATCCCTCGTCGAGGGCAGGGCGGAGGCCACGGCCCAGTCGTGCACCCACGGCTCGACGTCGGGAAGATTGTCGGGACGCCCCATCGCGGCGAACAGCTCTTCGTGGCGCAGTGTGCCGCCCGAGCGCTTGAGCATGCGGGCCCGCACGATCGCGCGCGCGTAGACCTCACCGTCGACCACGGCCCGGTGCTCGACGTAGAGCGCGCGGTCGTCGTGGCCCAGGAACCGGGACTCGACCTCGAACCGCTGCCACAGCTGCAGGGACTTGCGGAAGGTCACCGTCTCGCTCGAGACCACGGCGTACCAGCCGTTGTCGCGCATGGTCCTCAGGAAACCGGTGCGCGTCAGCAGATCCCACCGGCCCAGGTCGAACAGCGACAGGTACCGGCCGTTGTTCATGTGCATCAGCATGTCGATGTCGGTCGGCAGCGTCGTCACCCGAACGCGCCCGACCGTCTCGGGCGGCGCCGTCCCGTGTCGGCGCACCGAGAGGCGCGCGCGGAAGATCACGAGGAGGGTCCGCCAGAGCACGTTCACGAGGAGCGATCGTAGTGTTCCATGACGAATGCACCCACACGGTTGTGCGATTCCCACAGTGCGGTGCGGCATCCGGTCGGCGGTCCTTCGGCGGCATCCGCTCGATTTCCCGTCCCGGCGGGGTCCGCGTAGAGTCTGGCCATGGAAGCCGAACTCCAGACCGACATCGTCGTCCGTCCGGTGCGCGACGTGGATGCCGAGGCCCTCGGCCGCGTGCACGCCACGTGCTGGCACGAGACGTACGACCACCTCATCAGCAAGGCCGCGCTCGAGAAGGTCTCTCCCAAGCGTCTCGCCGAGCTGTGGACCCACTGGGCGGTGCAGGGCCCGGACTTCAAGATGTTCGCCGCCCTCGTCGAGGGTGAGATCGTCGGCTTCGCCGGCTCGGGCCCCGCGCGCGACAAGGATGCACCGCGCAACCGCGAGCTGTACTTCATCTACCTGCTCGACCAGTTCCACGGCACCGGCATCGGACAGCGTCTGTTCGACGCGGTGGCCGGGCCCGACGAACCGCTGTACCTGTGGGTCGCCGACGACAACCCGCGCGCGCACCGGTTCTACACGCGCAACGGCTTCGGCCTCGACGGCGCCACACACACGGAGCCCTTCCTCGGTGAGACCCTCACCGAGGTCCGCTTCGTCCGCTGAGCCGTCTTCGATCGTCCGTGCTGCAGGTCTGGGCCCTTCCGGGGATCGGCGAGATCGCCGCGGGCGATGACCTGGTGGCGGTGATCGCCGACGCGACGACGGCGCAGGCTGCGGCATCCGCGGATCTCGCCCTGCGCGACGGCGACATCGTGGTGGTCACCTCGAAGATCGTGTCGAAGGCCGAAGGCCGGATGCTGCGCGCCGACGACCGCGAAGACGCGATCACCGCCGAGACCGTGCGACTCGTCGCGGCGCGCACCGGCCCGACCGGGCACGTCACGCGGATCGTCGAGAACCGCCTGGGCATCGTGTCGGCCGCCGCGGGTGTCGATGCGTCGAACACTCCCGACGGCACGATCCTGCTGCTGCCGGTCGACCCCGACGCGTCGGCGCGGGCGCTCGCGTCGGGTCTGCGGGACCGCTTCGGGGTGTCGGTGGGCGTTCTGATCACCGACACGCTCGGTCGCGCCTGGCGCGAGGGGCAGACCGACCACGCGATCGGTGCCGCCGGCGTGCAGGTCTTCGAGGATCTGCGCGGCCAGACCGACGCCGAGGGCCGGCCGCTCATGGTCACGATGCCGTGCGTGGCCGATGAGCTGGCGGGGGCGGCCGACCTCGTGAAAGGGAAGGCCGCGCGACTGCCCGTCGCCGTCGTCCGCGGTCGCGGCGACCTCGTGGGGGCGCTCGACCTTCCCGGTGCCCGCTCGATCGTCCGTCCGCTCGAGCGCGACATGTTCCGGGTCGGCGCGGACGAGGCCTACGCCGCGGGTTTCGACGCCGGCACCGCCGCAGCCCGCGCAGCCGCCGCCGCACCGGCATCCTGACCCCTCGCGCTTCGCGCGCGGGCGGTGTGTGTCAGTTGCGCGGGGACGCGTGCGCACGAGCCCCCGCCGTGCGTGAATCCCCCGCACGCGAGGGGCGCGTGCGCACGTGTCCCCGGGTGTGGAGTCCCTCGCGCGCACGCAGCCCGGGTTGGGGTCGGTCGCGCGCGGAACGGCGGTGGGCCCACTCACGCCCGTGCCGCGTGCGCACGAGCCCCCGCCGTGCGTGAATCCCCCGCACGGAAGGGGCGCGTGCGCACGCGGCCCGGGGTTGAGCTGGCGCCGAGGGGTCAGTCGGCGCGGAGGACGGCCTGACCGGCGGAGACCTGCACGGCGATCGTGCTGGCGGCGCCCGAGGTCGAGCCCACCCGGTCATCGAACGAGCCCGCCGACACATCGGAGGTGATGTCGTACTCGCCGTCGGGGACGGTCAGGCGCAGGCCGCCGGCGCTGACGTCGACGTCGACCGTGCGCGGCTGGTCGCCCGTGAGCACGCCGTCGAGCGAGCCGGCGCTCACCGACAGCGTGGCCTCGTTCACGTCGGCGAGGTCGAACTCGCCGCGGCCGGCGGAAACCTCGGCACCGAAGGTGTCGGCGGTGCCCGAGACCTGCATGCGACCGGCGCCCAGCTGAACCTGCAGGTCGCCGAACCCTCCGTCCACGACCGCGTCGCCGGCGGCGACGTCGATGACGGCGTCGGTTCCGTCGAGGCCCTCGGGCAGCCGCAGCACGGCGTCTCCCTGCTGCATCCAGCCCATCCCCCACATCCACCGGGGCGAGGCGACCACGAGGCGGTCGCCGTCGCGGTCGAACGTCCAGCGATCCGCACCGAAGGCGGAGGTCACCGTCAGCTCGGCCTCGTCGATGTCGGCGAATTCGACGCGCAGCGATCCGGCGGCCAGTTCGACGTCGATCTCGTCGACACCAGACACCGCGAGGGTGCGACCCGATGTCTGGGTGGATGCCGCACCCACAGTGGCGAAGATCGTGCTGGCGATGGTCCCGAGAACGATGATGCCGCCGAGGACGATGGTCAGGATGGCGATGACCTTCGCCGCACCTCCGGGTTTGTGCGACGGCGCATCGGAGGACGGTGCGGGCTCGGGGCGGGCGGGCCGGCGGCGGCGTGAGGACGGTGCTCATGAGGGGTCTCCTGTTCGGGTGGTGCCGCCGTGTGCGATGTGCGCGAGCGCGGCGAGGACGCGGCGGTTGCCGGAGTCGTCCTGTTCGAGATCGAGCTTCTGGAAGACGGCGGTGATGTGCTTCTCGACGCTGCCCTCGCTGACGTGCAGGGCGCGGGCGATGGCCTGGTTGGACTTGCCCTCGGCGATCAGGGCGAGGACGGTGGATTCGCGATCGGTGAGGCGCTGCATGCGCTCGTCGCGGGTGCGGCGGCTCAGCAGCTGCGCCACGACTTCGGGGTCGAACACGGTCGAACCCGCCGCGATCTGCTCGAGGGTGTCGAGGAAGTCGGCGACGTCGGCGACGCGGTCCTTGAGCAGGTAGCCCAGTGCCCCGCCCCGCCCCGCGATGAGATCGCTGGCGTAGCGCTCCTCGACGTACTGCGACAGGACCAGGACCGGGAGGTCGGGCCGCGCCGCCCGCAGCCGCACCGCGGCTCGGATGCCCTCGTCGGTGCGGGTCGGCGGCAGCCGGACGTCGAGGATGCACAGGTCGGGCTCCTCGCGGGCGACGGACTCGTCGAGGTCGGTCACGTCCGGCAGCGCCGCGACGACGGTGTGGCCTGCGTCCTCGAGAAGCCGCACGAGCCCTTCGCGCAGGAGCACGGAGTCCTCGCAGATCAGAATGCGCACGGGATGCTCACCTCCACCGTGGTCGGGCCGCCGGCCGGGCTGTCGAGGCGGAATGTGCCCCCGGCACCGAGGACGCGGTTGGCGATGCCGTCGAGTCCGCCGCCGGGCACGACGGTCGCGCCGCCCAGCCCGTTGTCCTCGACCCTGGCCCACAGCATCCCGCCCTCGCGCTGTCTCACCAGGACGCGGCATTCCGCGGCGCGGGAGTGCTTCGCGGCGTTGGTGAGGGATTCGGCGATCACGAAGTACACGGCCGCCTCGACCTCCGGGCTGCAGCGCTCGTTGATGCGGACATCGAGCGACACCGGGATGTGCGAGCGTGAGGCGAGCGCCGACAGCGCGGCATCCAGGCCACGGTCGTCGAGGACGGAGGTGTGGATCCCCCGCGCCAGCTGCCGCAGCTCGGTGATGGCGGCCTTGGTCGAGGTGTGCGCCTCGTCGATGAGCGCCTTCGCAGCGGCAGGATCGGTGTCGATCTTCTGCTGGGCGAGTCCGAGAGTCATGCCGACCGACACCAGCCGCGGCTGGACGCCGTCGTGCAGGTCTCGTTCGATGCGCGTGCGCTCGACGTCGGCGGCGCGAACGGCTCCGGCGCGCTGAGCGTGCGAGGTGCGGGCCTGCTCGGCCAGCTGCGCCTCTCGGGACGGCACGAGGATCGCCCGCACGAGCACGCCGTGCAGCAGCGCCAGCCCGATGACGGCGGCGGCGGCCAGCAGGCTGGCGAGGATGCCGAGAGGGACGGCGAGGGCGAGGGGGACGTCGAACCAGGTGCGGTCGAGGCGGATGCTGTCCTGCCCGGCGGCGTAGAGCGGGGCGAAGGCGACGGCGATCCCCGAGACGAAGACGCCGATGCCGATCAGCACGAGCCAGCCGAGCACCGTCGCGATGGCCGCGCTGGCGACGCCTCGCCACATCGTCGGGTCGATGAACTGCAGCCAGAGGCTCCGCAGCCATCCACCGAATCCGGGCCGACCGCTGGAGCGGAGGCGCCGAGGCGGCAGGCCGAAGCCGTAGAGCCCATCCACGCGCGCCGCCTCGAGCCAGCCGACGGCGAACAGCGCGTACACGAGGCCGACGAGCAGCAGCAGGCCGACGCCGAGCACCGGGACGAGCCCGATGCCGACGCCGAGCAGCGTCCCGAGGCCGGCGAAGATGCCGGGGCCGACCACGCCGAGGGCGGCCAGCTGCAGGATGGCACCGCCCACGAGCAGCGGGCGATGCGTGCGCACGGGGGTGGGGTCGTGATCGAAGGATGCCGCGGCACGGCCGGCGGGCGTCCCCGGTGCGGGCGTCTGAAGTGCGGCCGGTGCGGCGGGGTTCGACGCGGCGGCCGGTGCGGCGGGGTACGACGCGGCGGGCGGCGTGGCGACGGGCGGTCCGGTGGGCGCCGTCGCGGACGCGAAGCCGGCCGCCGGCGCGGGGTTATCAGGCGTGGGGGTGGTCATACCCTCACGGTACGGCGGACGCGCGGGCGGCGCGCCCGAGTCATCCGGACAGTTGACTTCGGGTTATCCCCCGCACCGGATGCCGCGGCATCCGCTCGTCAGCGGCTCGAGACGCTGCCGAACAGGCGCGCGATCGGCGCGATCACGAGGGGCCGCGCCGCGACCCACCCGCCGACGATCACGAGCATCGAGACGGCGAAGATCCAGAACCCGGTCCAGTTCGCCGCGTAGGCGTCAGGGTCGACCGAGCCCTGCGCGGCATACATGTGGTTGAGGTTGCGGAGAGCTCCGGTGGCGAACACCAGCGCGACGTGCACGATGATGAACAGCACGAAGTAGAGCATCACCGGGAAGTGGATCCTGCGCGCCCACTCGACCGGATACAGCTTGTTGAGCGTGGGGGCCGTCTTCGGCCACCACATGCTCATGCGGATGCCGGTGACGATGGCCAGCGGCGCGGCGATGAACACCGTGGTGAAGTAGGCCAGCTGCTGCAGGGAGTTGTAGTTCACCCACCCGTTCTCGGTGGGCCAGTCCAGCGACACATACTGCAGGGCGGCCGACAGGGCGTTCGGGAACACCTCCCACGAGGTGGGGACGATCCGCATCCAGTGTCCGGTCACCACCAGCAGCGCGATGAACACCAGTCCGTTGACCACCCAGAGCACATCGAGCGCCTGGTGGAACCACATCGTGAGGCTCATCTTGCGCCGCCCGTTGCTGCGCGGTGACCAGAACGCGGTCGGTCGCTTCTCGTTCCGGATGCGCCAGCCCGATCGGATGATCAGCACGATGAGGAACACGTTGAAGAAGTGCTGCCAGCCGAGCCAGGCGGGGATGCCGACCGGCGCAGTCTCGGGCAGGTGATACTCGCCGGGGTAGGTGGCGACGAAGTCCGACAGTGGCGGGACGCTGAGCAGCCACCGCACGGCCAGCACCGCCATCGCCGCGGCGACGAGCAGTCCGCCGCCGCCCACGATCGCCGCGCCGAGCCACTGCAGTTTCGTGAACGGTCCGATCCGCTGCGGCTCGGGGCGCCGCTCGGGGCGTGTGCGGGCGGCCTCGCCGGGCCATACCGTTCGGGTGAAGGGCAGCGGCTGCGAGAGGTCGCGGGCGGGCTTGACGGCGACGGCCGATTCGGCGGGTGGAACCTCCTGCCGGGTCGCGGGCGCCGAAGCGGCGGCAGCTGCCACCCCGGGGTTCGCAGCGGGGTCCGCAGGGGGCGCGTCTTGCCGCGTCGCCGGCGCCGAAGCGGCGACAGCGGGCACCTCGGCCTTCGGCGCGGGGGCGAAGTCCGCCGGGGGCCAGGGATCGCCACCCGGAGTGCGCGGCAGCCCCCGGCGCACGGGGGCGGTGTCGCCTCCGCCCGTGGACGGTGACACGTCTTGCCCGGTCGCAGCAGCCGAAGCGACAGCAGCTACCACCTCCGCCTCTGGAGCCGGCGCGGAAGATGACGGTTCTTGCCGGGTCGCGGGCGCCGAAGCGACGACCACCCCGGCCTGCGGCGCGGGGGCGAAGTCCGCCGGAGGCCAGGGTTCGCCACCCGGAGTGCGCGGCAGCCCCCGACGCACGGGGGCGGTGTCGCCTTCCGCGGTGGGTGGCACGTCTGGCCGGGTCGCGGACGCCGAGGGGGCAACAGCTTCCCCCTCGGCCTGCGGCGCGTCCGGCCGGGTCGCGGCATCCGAGATGACAGCAGCTGCCACCCCGGTCCCCGCCTCCGGCACGGAAGCCGGCACGTCTGGCGGGGTCGCAGCATCCGAGGCGACGAGAGCCGCCACCTCCGAGCTCGGCGCGGCCGCGGGCGATGCCGCCGCGGCCGGGGCGAGGCGTGCGGGCGGCCAGGGCTCGCCGCCCGCCACCCGCGGCAGGCCGCGACGGATGCCCGCACCGGCGGTCGCGGCGGTCCGAGCGGAAGCCCCCGCCTCAGCGCCCGGACCCGTCGCCCCCGCCTCATCCTCCGACGCGCCGGGGCCGAGCGGCTCGACGGCGCCCGCGGAGTCGTGAGACGTCACGTATGTCGACGTGGCGTCCTCGGCACCCGACACAGCTGACGGCTCGGCGACCGGCGCCGCGGCCGAACCCACGCCGGCCGCGCCGGCCGCGCCCGGCTCGACCGCCCCAGCCTCGGCCGCACCGGGGTCAGCCGCCCCCGCGGGCGGCCACGCCTCTCCACCGGAAACCCGCGGAAGACCACGCCGAACCGTGCCGCCGTACGTCGCCATTCCGCCGGGCCCTACTTCTGCTTCGCCTCGAGCGCCGCGATCAGCTGCGGCACGACGGTGAAAATGTCGCCGACGACGCCGAAGTCGGCGATCTCGAAGATCGGGGCGTCCGCGTCCTTGTTGACGGCGACGATCGTCTTGGCCGTCTGCATACCCGCCTTGTGCTGGATCGCGCCCGAGATGCCGAGGGCGACGTACAGCTGGGGCGACACCGACACCCCGGTCTGGCCGACCTGGTACGACTGCGGCACATAGCCGGCGTCGACGGCAGCGCGGGAGGCACCCACGGCGGCGCCGAGCGCGTCGGCGAGCTCGTCGACGAGCGCGAACTTGTCTCCGGATCCCAGCCCTCGGCCGCCGGCGACGACTCGCGCGGCACCGCGCAGCTCGGGCCGGGTCGACGAGACCACTGCGGCGTCGACCGCACCCACCCGGGCTGCGGCGCGACCGGATGCCGACACCTGCAGCGTCTGCACCTGCGGCGATGCGACAGCCTCGGCCCGCGCATCGATCGCGCCCTGCCTCACGGTGATCACGGGGGCGCCGAAGGTGACGGCGGCGTCGACGTTGTACGCCCCGCCGTAGACGGAGTGGCGGGCGCCGACGCCCTCGTCGTCGCGGAAGACGCCGACCGCGTCGACGCACAGTCCCGACCGCGTGCGCGCCGCGAACCGCGCGGCGGCCTCGCGTCCCTCGACCGAGTGCGAAGCGAGGACGGCATCGGGCTTCACGAGATCTGCGGCTGCGGTGAGCGCGTCGACCACGGGGACGACGAGCCCGTCGCCGCCCGGCGCGATGAGAACGGATGCCGCCCCCAGGGCCGCGGCCCCCGCGGCCAGCTCTTCGCTGCCGACGATGAGCGCCACGGGGGTGCCCACCTGGGCGGCAGCGCCGAGGAGCCCCGCTGCGGAGGCCGCCAGCTGGCCCGAGGGTGTCACATCGAGCAGAACCAGGATCGCGTCGTCGGCGAATGTCATGTCGGTCACCTCACACCAGCCGGTTCTGGATCAGGAAGTCCGCCAGCTGCTCGCCGGCGTCTCCGGAGTCGACGATCTTCACGCCCGCTTCGCGCGGCGGCTTCTCGGCGATGGCGATCATGATGGAGCGCGCGGCCGCGGGGTCGTCGGCGTCGATGCCGAGATCGGCGAGCGTCAGAGTCTCGAACGGCTTCTTCTTGGCCGCCATGATGCCCTTGAAGTTGGGGAAGCGCGCGTCGGGAAGGCGTTCGGTGATGGAGACGATCGCGGGAAGGGCGGCCGAGACCTGTGCGGTGCCGCCGTCGGTCGCGCGCGTGCCCGAAACCTCGTCGTCCGAGATCTCGACGGCGTTGAGCATGGTGGCCGCCGGCACATCCAGCAGCTCGGCGAGCATCGCGGGGATGACCCCTCCCGATCCGTCGGTCGAGAGGTTGCCGGTGATCACGAGGTCGTAGCCGATCCGCGTCAGGGCCGCGGCCAGGACCTCGGCGGTCAGGCCCAGATCCGCTCCGCGTAGCGCTTCGTCGACGACCTGCACCGCCGAGCCCGCGCCCATGGCGAGGGCCTTGCGCACGTTGGCGGCTGCGGCCTCGGACGCCATCGAGAGCACGACGACCTCGGTGCCGGCGTGCGCGTCGGCGTACGAGAGTGCGACCTCGAGGGCGCGCTCTCCGATCTCGTCGATGACACGGTCGCCGGCGTCGCGTTCGGCCAGGCCCGTCTCGAGGTTCAGCTTGCGGTCACCCCAGGTGTCCGGGACCTCTTTGACCAGGACGACGATCTTCATTCCGCATCCGCTCCTTCAACGCAACGAGTCTATGGGCACGCGCTAGCGTGGTTCTGCGCGAGAGGAGGCGCCACGTGCCCAGGAACACGCCCCTTCCGGTGGATCCGATCGCCGAAGCCAAGCGCCAGTGGACCGCCCACGGATGGGAGGATGCCGCGGCCGGCATGACTCTGGTGACGTCGGTCATGCGCGCGCACCAGCTGCTGCTGGCCCGCATCGACGCCACCCTCAAGCCCTTCGGTCTGTCGTTCGCGCGTTACGAGATGTTGCGGCTGCTGGCTTTCACGCGAGCGGGCCGGATGCCGATGGCCAGCGCCATCGCCCGACTGCAGGTTCATCCCACCAGCGTCACCAACACCGTCGACCGTCTGGTCAAGGACGCCCTGGTCGAGCGCGAGCCCCACCCGGGCGACGGTCGCGCCGCGATGCTGGTGCTCACGGCATCCGGTCGTCAGCTCGTGGAGCGCGCCACGGCGGCGCTGAACACGAACGTGTTCGAGAGCCCCGGACTCGCCGATGACGACACGGCCGAACTGGTGCGCATCATCGCGCGGCTGCGCAAGGGCGCGGGTGACTTCACCGATCCGCGCCCGCTGCCCGACCCGCTCTGATCGGATCACCGGTTCCGGAACTCCGGCGACCGCTTCTCGCGGAAGGCGGCCATGCCCTCCTTCTGGTCGACCGTGTCGAACAGCGACGCGAACGCGTGCCGCTCGAACCGCAGCCCCTCGGCGAGGCTCGTCTCCATCGCGGCGTCCAGGGCGGCCTTGGCGGCATACACCGAGGGCAGGGACTTCGCGGCGATCGCGTCGGCCGTCTTCGCCGCTTCGTCGAGCAGCTCCGACGCCGGGACGACGCGCGAGACCAGGCCGGAGCGCTCGGCCTCGTCGGCACCCATCATGCGGCCGGTGAGGATGAGCTCGGCGGCCTTGTAGTACCCGACCGCCCGGATGAGCCGCTGCGAGCCGCCCATGCCCGGAATGACGCCGAGCGTGATCTCGGGCTGCCCGAAGGTCGCGGTGTCGGCGGCGAGGATGATGTCGCACATCATCGCGAGCTCGCACCCGCCGCCGAGCGCGTACCCCGAGACCGCGGCGATCACCGGCGTGCGGAGGGAGGCGAACCGGCTCCACTGTCCGAAGTGGTCGCCCATGATCATGTCGAGTCCGGTCTTGGCCTCCATCTCTTTGATGTCGGCTCCGGCGGCGAAGGCCCGCTCGGACCCCGTGACGACGATCGCGCCGATGTCGTCATCGTCGTCGAAAGCGGATGCCGCGGCCACGATCTCGTGCATGATCTGCGAGTTCAGGGCGTTGAGCGCCTGCGGGCGGTTCAGGGTGATCCAGCCGACGCGCCCGCGCGTGTCGACGAGGATGGTCTCGTAGTCGGTCATGTTCTCCCTCACGCGGAACGGATCGTCTCGATGATGCCCGAGAAGTCCCGCTGGGCGCCGGGACCCTCCGCATACTCGCGGTACAGCTCTCGGGCCAGCAGCCCCATGCGGGCCTCGACCCCGGTCGCCGCGATCGCGTGCTCGGCGAGCCCCAGGTCCTTGTCCATGAGCACGCCGGCGAACCCCGGGGCGTAGTCCCGGTTCGCCGGGCTCGTCGGCACCGGCCCGGGCACGGGGCAGTTGGTCGTCAGCGCCCAGCACTGCCCCGACGCGTTCGAGGCGACATCGAAGAGCGCCTGGTGGCTGAGGCCGAGGCGCTCACCGAGGACGAAGGCCTCGGCGACGGCGATCTGCGACACCGCGAGGATCATGTTGTTGCAGACCTTCGCGGCCTGCCCGAGGCCGGCCTCACCGCAGTGCACGATTCGTCGCCCCATGGCATCGAGCACCGGCGACGCCGACGCGAAGTCCTCGGCCGTGCCCCCGACCATGAACGCGAGGGTGGCGTTTTCGGCTCCGACGACACCGCCCGACACCGGGGCGTCGAGGGCGCGGTGACCGGCGGCCTCGGCGAGGGCGTGCGCCTGCCGCGCCTCGTCGACGGCGATCGTCGAGCACTCGATGAACAGGGTGCCGGCGGGAGCGGCATCCAGGAGACCCGTCTGCCCGTCGACTCCGCTGTAGGCGTCGAGCACCTGCCTGCCGGTCTGGAACATCGTGATGACGACGTCCGCACGGGTCACCGACTCAGCACCCGAGACGGCGACCTCGAGTCCGCTCGAACGCGCGTTCTCTCGCGCGGGTTCGAACACGTCGAAGCCGGCGACGTCGTGACCGGCGGCGACCAGATTCAGCGCCATGGGAAGTCCCATGTGCCCCAAGCCGAGGAATGCGATGCGCACGTCAGCCTCCCAGCAGTTCGCGGCCGATGATGACCCGCATGATCTCGTTCGTGCCCTCGAGGATCTGGTGCACGCGGAGGTCGCGCACCACCTTCTCGATGCCGTAGTCGTGCAGGTAGCCGTAGCCGCCGTGCAGCTGCAGAGCGTCGTTGGCCACGCGGAACCCGACGTCGGTGGCGAAGCGCTTGGCCATCGCGCACTGCATCACCGCGTCCGGCGCGTGCGCGTCCAGGGCGGCGGCGGCATCCCTCACCAGCGCACGCGCGGCCCGGAGCTCGGTCGCCATGTCGGCGAGGGTGAACACGACGGACTGCTTGTCCGCCAGCGGCTCGCCGAAGGTGAACCGCTCCTTGACATAGCGGGTGGCCTGATCGAGCGCCCACTGCGCACCGCCTAGGGAACACGCGGCGATGTTGATGCGCCCGCCGTTGAGGGCCGACATCGCGATCTTGAAGCCCTGCCCCTCACCGCCGAGCATGCTCGCGGCAGGCACCCGCACCTCGTCGAGGATGACCTGCCGGGTGGGCTGCGCGTTCCAGCCCATCTTGCGCTCCAGCGTCCCGAACGACAGGCCGTCGGCGCCGTCGGGCACGAGGAAGGCCGTGATGCCGCGTGCTCCCGGCTCGCCCGTGCGCGCCATGACGATGTAGACGGCTGCCGCACCCGCGCCCGAGATGAACTGCTTCACGCCCGTCAGGACGTAATCGTCGCCGTCGCGGATCGCCGTCGTGGTGATGGCGGCGGCATCGGAGCCGGCGCCCGGCTCGGTGAGGCAGTAGCTGCCGAGATCCCGCATCGTGACCAGGCGCGGCAGCCACCGCTGCCGCTGGTCGTCGCTGCCGTAGGTGTCGATCATCCACGCGACCATGTTGTGGATGGTGATGTAGGCGGCGATCGTGGTGTCACCCTCGGCGAGCACCTCGAAGATCGCGGCCGCGTCGGATCGCGTGAGAGCAGAGCCGCCGACGTCCTCGCGGACGTAGACGCCGCCGAGTCCGAGCTCGCCCGCCCGGGCGAGCGTGTCGACGGGAAAGTGCTTCTCGGCATCCCACTCCCGCGCATGCGGGGCCAGTTCGGCTTCGGCGAAGTCGCGCACGGCCTCGAGGATGGCGGCACGCTCGTCGTCGCTGATGGCGTCGGGCGCGGTGGCGGTCGTGGGGCTGGTGATCGTCGTCGACACCTGGTCTCCTTCTCTTCCAGGAGGCCTTCGTGGGGCCATCCTGACAAGCACGGGGGTGCCGTCTTCGGCACCGTGCTCATTTTACATGGACGTCCTATCAATCCGCAGGCCGTCCATGCATCGATGTGTTCTCCCTCCGTTCACCCCGGCCACACCGGGTGCACACCCCGGGTGAGTACGAACGAAGGAGCCCGTGCGATCGCGCGGGTCCCTTACCTCCGACCCGACCCGAGGACATCGATGCCTTCTCTTCCCGCACGCCGCCCGGCGCGCCACTGGACCGCTGTGGGGACGGTGACCGCCGCTGTGTGCGCGGTCGCCCTCGCCCCGCTCCCGGCCACCGCCGCCATCGTCCCGTCACCCGTCACCGTCTCAGCCGACGACGCCGCCCTGTCGCTGTCGCCGATCGGCTCGTTCGAGACGGGCGTGTTCGACGCTTCGGCCGCCGAGATCGTCGCCGCACACGGCGACCGTCTGTTCGTCGTCGACGCGCAGGCAGGCTCGGTCAGCGTGCTCGACTACAGCGACCCGGCCGCGATGACCGAGGAGTTCTCGATCGCGGCATCCGGCGTCGCCAACTCCGTCGCCGTCCGTGCCGACGGTCTCGGCGTCATCGCCTTCGAGGCACCGGTCAAGACCGATCCGGGCCAGCTCGTCTTCTTCGACGCCACCGCAGCGGATGCCGCATCCGCCGTCCTCGGGCAGGTCACCGTCGGTGCGCTTCCCGACATGGTCACCGTCTCGGCCGACGGCGCCTACGCGGTCGTCGCGAACGAGGGCGAGCCCGCGGACGACTACTCGGTCGACCCCGAGGGCTCGGTCTCGGTCGTCTCGCTGCCGACCGGGGTCGCGGCTCCCGCGCAGGACGCCGTCGCCACGGCGGACTTCCACGCCTTCGAGGCCGGCGGAACGATGACGCTTCCCGCGGACGTGCGGGTGTTCGGCCCCCAGCCGCACGGCGACGATCTGGCGGTCAGCCGCAATCTCGAGCCGGAGTACATCGCCGTCGACGGCGGCACGGCGTACGCGGCACTGCAGGAGGCCAACGCGGTCGCCGTCGTCGACCTCGCCACCGCGAGCGTCACCGACATCTGGGCGCTCGGCTTCAAGGACCTGTCGATCGACGGGAACGGGATCGACCCCAGCGACCGCGATCCCGAGGGCGCGCCGACCTTCGACGTCCGCACGTACGAGGGGCTCTTCGGCGCCTACATGCCCGACGGCATCAACGCCTACACCGCCGGCGGGAGCACCTACCTCGTCACCGCCAACGAGGGCGACGCGCGCGAATGGGGCGACTACGTCGAGCCGTCGCGGGTGAAGGACCTCGCCGACGACGGCTACGGCCCCGTGTGCGCCGACAGCCCGCTCGCGTCGTTCACCGGCGACGCCGACCTGGGGCGCCTGAACGTGACGATCGAGAACGGCTTCGACGAGGCCGCGGGCTGCTACAGCGAGCTGTACGCCTTCGGCGGCCGGTCGTTCTCGATCTGGTCCACCGACGGCGCTCAGGTGTTCGACTCGGGCGACGCGTTCGAGCAGATCACCCACGCCGCAGCGCCCGAGTTCTTCAACTCCAACCACTCCGAGTCCAACCTCGAGGGTCGCAGCGACGACAAGGGACCCGAGCCCGAGAACCTCGCCATCGGAACCGTCGGCGAGCGCACGTACGCCTTCATCGGCTTCGAGCGCGTGGGCGGCGTCGCCGTGTTCGACATCACCGATCCCGCGGCATCCGCATTCGTCACGTATGTGAACAACCGCGACTTCTCGATCTCGGTCGAAGACGCCGCCGACCCTGCCGCCGTGCTCTCCGCTGCAGGCGACCTCGGACCCGAGGGCCTCGCGTTCATCCCCGCGGCGACCTCGGCCACAGGCACCCCGCTCCTGGCCGTGGGCAACGAGGTTTCGGGCACCACGACGCTGTTCGAGATCACCGACCTGCTCGCCCCCGCCACCACCGAGGTGACCGTGCTGTCGCTGAACGACTTCCACGGACGCATCGAGGCGAACTACGGCAACGGCGAGGCAGGCGCCGCGGTCATCGCGGGCGCGGTGGACTCGTTCGAGGCGGCCAACCCGAACACGCTCTTCGTCTCGGCGGGCGACAACATCGGCGCATCCACCTTCACGTCGTTCATCCAGCAGGACGAGCCGACGATCGACGCGCTGGTCGCCGCAGGTCTGGATCTCGGCGCCGTGGGCAACCACGAGTTCGACCGCGGGTTCGCCGATCTCACCGATCGCGTGCTCCCGCGCTACGGCGACACCGTGTTCGGTCTGGGCGCCAACGTGTACGAGGCGGGCACCGACACCCCCGCGCTCCCGGAGTACACCGTTCAGGAGGTCGACGACGTCCGTGTGGCCTTCATCGGCACCGTCACGCCCGACACCGCGACGATGGTCAGCCCCGACGGGATCACCGAGATCGAGTTCGGAGACCAGCTCGAGGCGGCCGACCGCGTCGCCGACGAGCTGACGGCCGCCGACGCGGCCGACGTCATCGTCCTGCTCACCCACGACGGCGCCCCGACCGAGGACTGCGCGACGCTCGCCGCGGGCGACTCGGACTACGCGCGGCTCGTCGCCGGCGCCTCGGCCGACATCGACGCGATCGTGTCGGGTCACACCCACCAGTCGTACGCGTGCGAGGTCCCCGGACCCGCCGGGCAGGAGCGCCCGGTGATCCAGGCTCACCAGTACGGCACGACGCTCGGCAAGCTCGACATCTCGGTGGATGCCGCGACCGGCGCGCTGGTCTCGATCGACGGCTCGCTCGTTCCCCTCGTGGACGGCGAGACCGAGGAGCCCCTCTACGCCGCCGACTCCGCGGTCCAGGCGATCGTGGACGAGGCCGTCGAGGTGGCCGACGAAGCCGGCTCGGTCGAGGTGGGCGCCATCAGCGCCGACATCCTCCGCGGCGGCACGCCCCCGGGCGACGACCGCGGCGTGGAGTCCACCCTCGGAAACCTCGTGGCCGACATGTACCTGTGGGCGACGTCGAACGACGCCTACGCGGGAACGCCGGCCCAGCTCGCCCTCATGAACCCGGGCGGGCTCCGCGCGGATCTGCTGTTCGGCACCGACGGCACGATGACCTATCGCGACGTCGCCGACGTGCAGCCGTTCGCCAACACCTTGGTGACCATGACGCTCACCGGCGCCCAGCTGCAGCAGGTGCTCGAGGAGCAGTGGCAGCCCGCCGGGTCGTCGCGGCCGAAGCTGCACCTCGGCATCTCGGAGGGCTTCTCATACGAGTACGACGCGGACGCGCCCGCCGGCTCGCGGATCGTCTCGATGACGCTGAACGGTGAAGAGGTGGCCGCGGACGACGAGATCACGATCGTGACCAACTCGTTCCTCGCCGGCGGCGGTGACAACTTCTTCACCCTCGCCGACGGCACCGACCGCAGCGACACGGGGCAGGTCGACCTGTCGGCCTCGGTGGCGTACTTCGAGGAGTTCCAGGTCGTCGACCCGGCTCCCCTCGGTCGCGCGATCGCCGTCGACGGCGTCGAGCCGACGCCCTCGCCCGAGCCGGAGCCCCAGCCGGGTACCGGAGTGCCGGGCGCCGGCGGTCCGGGCTCCGGCCCCGACGGCGGCGCAGGAGACGACGCCGGACGCGACGACGACGCTCTGGCCGTGACCGGTGCCGCCGCACCGTGGGGCGTCGCCCTCGCCGCTGCCGCGCTGATCGCCATCGGCGGCCTGCTGCTGGTGGTGACCCGCCGCCGTGGCGTGAGCACCGTGCGATAAGCACCCGCCGCGAACGTCGGCCCTCCGCCCCACGAGGACGGGGGGCCGACGTCTCGCTGGCGACGGGCTGACGCCGTCCCGCTCCGCGAAAGAGGCCCCCTCGCCCGGCACACGGGACGAGGGGGCCTTGTCGAGTCCGCGGCCGGGTCGTCCGGCCCGCGGAATCGTCAGCGCACGCGGGCGGGCAGCTTCGCCTGCGCGTCGACCAGCACGGCGGCAGTGCGGGCGGGGATGGTGATCGTCCCGGATGCCGCATCCCACGTCGTGGTCTTGACCACCGCATCCGCTCCGCCGGCCTGCGCCGCCGCGAGGGCGAACTCACGCCCGGCGAGCTGCGACAGCTCGACCGTCACCGGCTCGGCCGAGGAGTTGAACGCGACCAGCGCCGCATCGCGGGTGGGATCGGTGTCGGCGCCGACCTGGTCGTCGATGAGCATCGTCACGACGCCGGGTGCGGCATCCGGCCCGCTGCCCGGGAACGAGACCTTCTGCCGGATGAGGTCGGCCGAGCCCAGGCGCAGCAGCGACACCTCGTCACGCGTGCGCAGCAGGTCGAGGGCGGCGGCCTCGGCCGCGGCGATGTCGTCGGCGCCGGGCTTCAGGTCGGGGTTCGCCAGCAGCGGGGCCATGACGGGCCACTTGGCCTCGTTGTCGGCCGCGCGCGGCAGGCCCGAGCCGAACGTCGACTCCTGCCCGGTCCAGTCGATGCGGTTGAACCAGTCACCGGAGTTGTAGCTGTTGCGGTCGAGGGACTTCGAGCGCAGCAGCTCGGTGCCGGCGTGCCAGAACGACGGGGTCTGCGAGAACGTCGTGGTGGCGAGCATGAGCGTGTTCATGCGCACGCGGTCGGCCATCGTGGTGTCGACCGGCAGCTTCAGCACGCCGAGGTCGTACAGCGTCTCGTTGTCGTGCGCGTCGACGTAGGTGATGATCTCGTCGGGCTGGTCGGCGTAGCCGGCGGGTGAGCCGTTGTAGTCGAACTCGTCTCCAGCCTTCGTGGAGCCGTCCGCCGCCGTCATCTCGAAGTCACGGAGGTTGCCCGCGAGTCCCAGCTTGACGAGGTCGGTCTTGGCGGCCAGGTCGGCGAACGGGTCGCCGGGCGCCGAGGCGTCGCGGCCGTTGGGGTCGGTGGCCAGTCCGGTGCCGAAGCCCTGGTAGAACGTGGACGAGCCGTCCACGGGGCTGCCGCCGTGCACGGCGTCGCGCAGCCGGTCGCTGAACGTGCCGATGCCGGTGCCGCCCAGCTGACCTTGCGTGGCCTGCTCGAACAGCGCGTTGTCGGCCACTTCGCCGAAGTTCCAGCCCTCGCCGTACAGGTAGACGCTCTTTCCGTCGACGCCGTCCTTCTTCAGCGTCAGGGCGTCCAGTGCCTCTCGAACGGCCAGCATGTTGGCCTTGGAGTGGTGACCCATGAGGTCGAAGCGGAAGCCATCGACCTTGTAGTCGCGGGCCCACGTCACGACCGAGTCGACCATGAGCTTCTCGGCGACCTGGTGCTCGGTGGCCACGTTCTGGCAGCACGTCGAGGTCTCGACGGCACCTGCGGCGTTCAGGCGGTGGTAGTAGCCGGGCACGACCTGGTCGAGCACGCTCTTCTCGCCCTGCCCGGACTGCGCGGTGTGGTTGAAGACCTGGTCGAGCACGACCTGCAGGTCCATGCCGTGCAGCGCGCCGACCATCTCCCGGAACTCCGCGACGCGCGCGCCGCCCTCGGGGTCGACCGCGTACGAGCCCTCGGGAACCGAGAAGTGGTACGGGTCGTAGCCCCAGTTGAAGCCGTCCGCGTCGGCGACCGCTTCGACGCACGCCTGCTGCTCGGTCGAATCGGGCGCGAAGGACGCGAGGTCGCACGCGGGCTCGGCCTGAGCGGCGCGATCCTCCTCGATCGTGGCGATGTCGAACGACGGGAGCAGGTGCACGGTGTTGATGCCCGCGCCTGCCAGCTCGCGCAGCTGCGCGGTGCCGGCGCTGTCGCGCGTGAACGCCCGGTACGTGCCCCGCTCGTCCGCCGGAACCGACTCGTCGGTGATCGAGAAGTCGCGGATGTGCAGCTCGTAGATGGCACGGTCGACGGCGCGGGCGATCTTGGGCGCGGGGGTCTTCTCCCACGCCTTCGGACGCAGCTTCTTGTCGTCGAGGTCGACGGCGACCGAACGCTCGGAGTTGAGCGTGAGCGCGACCGAGTAGGGGTCGGTGACCTGATTGGTCTCGATCGCCCCGGTAGCCGGCGCGTAGACGACGACCTCCCACAGGTACTCCGCGCCCTTCAGCTGCGGCTTGCCCGCGACCGTCCACGCACCCGAGGCCGCGTCCCACACCGCTTCATGGCGCTGCGGATCGCCGTCGGCACCGGCCGACCAGGTCAGCAGGGTCGCCTGCTGCGCCGTCGGCGCCCACAGGCGGAAGGTCGGCTTCGCACCCTGGAAGGTCACTCCCAGCTCGACGTCGGCGACGGCATCCGCGTAGAGGTCGTCGAGGACGCCCGGGATCTGCACGCCGGTCGCACCGGTGAGCGCGCCGGACTCGTCGCGCTGGGCGACCATCAGCTGCCCCTTCACAAGCTCCGCGACGTCGTCGCGGGACTGCCCGTCCAGGCTCAGGGCGACGTACTCGTCGAGCGCGGGGAAGCGCGCCGCCTGCTCGTCGGTGAGGCCTCCCTCGATGCGCTCGAGGGCGATCGGCTCGGCACCGAGGACGTCGCCGTCGGCGATCTCGAGCCCCGCGTCGGCCGAGGGGTACAGCTGCCACGTGGACGCGTCCGCGTCACCGCCGAGGTTCGCCGGCCAGGCCAGCGTCCCGGCGTCGATGAAGTGCGCGCGCTCCTCGCCGATGCCGGCGAGCGGCGGGTTCTCGACCTCGATCGTCAGCACGTGGGTCTCGATGTCGTAGCGGAAGACGATCAGCTCGCCGTCGGCGACGGTGAACGACAGGTTCGCGCCGCCGGGCGCTCCGCCCTCGCCGTAGTTCTCGCTCCAGCTGCGGTTGTGGGCGACCTTCACCTCGTACGAACCCCCGGGGATCGCGTCGGTCGAGAAGGTGTACACGCCGTCGCGGTCGCCGTCGGCCATCAGGCTCGCGAGGCACTCGGGCTGCCAGTCACCGGGGCACCCCAGTTCGCTCTGGAACGAGCCGGGCAGGGTCACGATGGGTCCGTCGGCGGTGGTCTGGACGACATTCGACCGCGGGTCGAAGTAGAACGTCACCGGCCCGCCGTCGTGGGTGAGCGTGACGTTCGAGCCGTTCTGCTCGCCGTTCGCGCCGTAGTTGAGGTCCCAGGATCCGTTGATTGCGACCTTGTACTCCCACGAGCCGGCGGGCAGGTCGAAGGTGCCCTCCCAGATTCCGTCGGCGCGGAGCGTCAGCTTGGCCTGCTCGCAGCCGGGCGCCCAGTCTCCGGCGCAGCCCATCTCCGAGTTGAAGCTGCCGGGGACCGTCACCATGTCGATCGACGATTCCGGCTCCTCCTCGACCGTCAGCGCGACGGCGTTCCCCACCGAGGCGTAGGTGGACGCCGCGGCGCGCTGCCCTGCGGCGTCCGTCGTCACCGCGCGGTACTCCACGAGGGTCCCCGCGGCGAGCCCGCGGATGTCGTGGAACACGCGGGGCTCGGTGTCTTCGGCCGTACCGAGCGTGGTCCACTCGTCGGAGCCGACCACGCGCCACGCGAAGCTCGTCTCGGCCCAGGTCGCGTCGTCCACATCCGCAGAGACGGCGACCTGACCGGCGAGCGCCGCACCGGCGGCGGGGGCGGCCACGGTCAGCGGGTTCGCCGCGGCGGGAGCCGTCACGGACCGGTCGGCGCGGAACACCGTCGCCGACAGCGCGGGCACGGTGACGGATGCTGCGGCTGCGGCATCCGTGTCGAATGCGGCCGCGTCGCCGTAGACGGGAGCGAACGCGGCATCGGCCGTCAGCGTCGACAGGTCGACCGTCTTGGCCTCGGTGGCATTGTTCAGCGCCACCAGGTACTCGACCTTGTCGTCGCGGTCGACGCGCGAGAAGGCGTAGACGCCCGGACCGTTGGTGGCGTGGCGTTCGATCTGCGCACCGTCGACGAGGGCGGGGTGCTCGGCACGCAGCTGGGCGAGGCCGGCGATGTGCTGGTACACCGGCTCGTCGGTGCCGAAACGGTCGACGGCGCCGACGGTCTCGCCGGTGAGGAGCTTCTGGTCGGTGTACTCCGCGACCTGGCTGGCGAACAGGCTCTGACGGGCGCTCTTGTCGTTGCCCGGCTCGGCGCCGGCGAATCCCTGCTCGTCGCCGTAGTAGACCACCGGCTGGCCGCGGCCGAGGAACATCAGGTCGTGCGCGAGCAGGTCGCGCTCGAGGGGCTGCGACTGGTTCTGCAGGAAGTACCCGACGCGTCCCATGTCGTGGTTGCCGAGGAAGGTCGGCAGCGCGGTGGCCGACGAGTCCGGCGTCGTGTAGCGGTCGTCGCCCGCGTAAAGGTTCTGCAGGCCCTTGGCGCTGTTGCCGGCGGCGTAGGCGACGGCGGCGGACTGGAAGGTGAAGTCCAGCACCGAGTTCATGTCGGTGTCGCGGACGTAGGGGGCGAGCTTGGCCGGGTCGGCATCGTAGACCTCGCCGAACATGAAGAACTCGGGCTTGCCGGCGGCGTGGGCGTAGTCGAGCACCTGCGCCGACCATTCCTCCCAGAACTCGAAGTTCACGTGCTTGGCGGTGTCGATGCGGAAGCCGTCGATGCCGAGGTCGACCCATGTCTGATAGACGTCCACGAAGCCGTCGACCACCGTCGGGTGCTCGGTCATCAGGTCGTCGAGGCCGACGAAGTCGCCGTAGGTGACCGATTCGCCCTCCCACGTCGAGTCGCCCCGGTTGTGGTAGAGCGTCGGGTCGTTGAGCCATCCGGGCACCTTGACCGCGGCATCCGCCTCGTCGATCACCGGCGTGTACGGGAAGCTGGTGGCCGCGTCGAGTTCGGGGAAGTCGCCCGTGCCCGCGAAGTCGGCAGGGTCGAAGGCGTTCCCGCTCGCGTCGAGGTAGGGGCTCGTGGCCTTGTCGATGTAGGAGTACTGGCCCTCTTCGTACCCGATGACGTCGGCGGTGTGGTTGGTGATGATGTCGAAGTACACCTTCATGCCGCGGGCGTGCGCATCGGCGATGAGGGCCTCGAGCTCGGCGTTGGTGCCGAGGTGCGGGTCGATCTGGGTGAAGTCGGTGACCCAGTAGCCGTGGTAGCCGGCGCTGGCGTTGTCGCCGTCGCCCTGGACGGGACGGTTCTTGAAGCTCGGGGTGAGCCAGATCGCGCTCGTGCCGAGGCCCTCGATGTAGTCGAGGTTGGCGTGGAGCCCCGCGATGTCGCCGCCGTGGAAGAAGCCCTTGTCGGTCGGGTCGAACCCGTGGTCGAGGCGGTCGCCCGCGATGCCGGCGGTGTCGTTGGACGTGTCGCCGTTGGCGAAGCGATCGGTCATGACGAAGTAGAACTGCTCGTCGCTGCCCGGCTGGCGCACCGGCTCGGCGACCAGGGCGTCGTCGTCGGCGGTGTGGTCCCCGCGCGTCGAGACGACCTCGACGCCGACGCGGTGCGCGACGTCGTCGAAGAGGAACCGCAGCGTCGCGGGCCCGTCGACCACGAGCGGGATGTTGTCGCCGCCGCCGTTCAGTCCGTACGCCTCGTCCCACGCGTCGTTGACGGCGACCTTGTACTCGTACGAGCCGGCGGGCACCTCGAACTCAGCCGCGTACAGGCCGGCGGTGTCGGTGGCTGCCAGCTCGGTGGCGCCGCAGTCGGGCTGCCAGTCTCCCGGACACCCGAGTTCGCTCTGCAGGCTGCCGACGAGGGCGAACGACCGCTCGGCGGCCGAGGCGGGGGCCGCAGCGACGGCGCCCCCGGTGACGATGAGGGCGACCGCAGCGAGCGCTGCGGCAGCTCGGCGGACACGTGAGTGAGTCGTCTTCGACACGGATGGTGCTCCTGGTGGCGCGGTGGCACGACAACGTGCCGAGTCTGCGGTGTTCCGCCGACATTACGGGGGCGTCTGCGGTTAATGCAAGCGCTTACATCATGAGAAGGCTCTCATCTGCCAGTTGCGGGGTGACCGGCGCGGTGCTCGGGGCTCCGCAACGCAAACGCTTGCAGACTTGCATCGGCATCTCGGGGCCGTGGCCGAGATCGTCGTCGTGCGCTGAACGGCGGGTGTCGGAGGGTGCGGAGAGGATGTCGGGATGACACCCGTGACCTGTGCGTGGCGAGGAGAGGACGATCCGTCCCGCATGGACCGCGCGGTGCTGCAGCTGGGCGATCTCGGCATGACGGGTCACGGCACGTCGATGACCGATGAGTACTCGCTGTCGTGGCGACTCGATGCGACGGGCGTCGACCCCGCCGCCGACGACGGTTCCGGCCCGGGCCGGGGGTGGCGCACGCGTGCGCTCGAGGTCGCCGTCCACGCCGACGGCTGGTCGCGCGCGCTGCGCCTCGTTCGCGACGCGCGCGGTTCCTGGTCCGCCGAGGCGCGGTCTCAGGGCGGGAGGACCCTGCCGCAGGCCGGACTGCACGACCCGGCATCCCTCGACGATGCCCTCGACTGCGACCTGGGACTGTGCCCGGTCACCAACACGATGCCCATCCGGCGGCACGCGCTCGCGGAAGTGGGCTTCGGAGAACCGCGGGACGTGCACCTGGCCATGGCGTGGGTCGAGGTCCCGTCGCTGCGCGTCGTGCGCAGCGAACAGGTCTACCGCGCGGTCTCACCAGGGCGCGTGCTCTACCGCAGCGCGGGATTCCAGGCCGAGCTCACCGTCGACGAGGACGGGATCGTCCGCGACTACCCGGGTCTCGCGCGGCGGATCGACGCGCACTGACGCACCCGGTCGATGCGGGCCTGGTGCCACGTGCGCACACATCCCGGACCCTCCGCGGCCATGGTGCCGCGTGCGCACGCATCCCGACCCTCCCGGGCCTGGTGCCGCGTGCGCACGCATCCCCGACCCTCCGCCCGCCGCGTCGACGGGAGGAGATGTCGGCGCAGGGAGGACCTTCTCGGGCGAGTCGTCCTCCCGTGGTCGACAAGCCCTCCCCCGGCCGCGTCGACGGGAGGACACCGGCGGTAGGAGGACGCCGACGTCAGAGACGCTCGATGATCGTGGCGTTGGCCATGCCGCCGCCTTCGCACATCGTCTGCAGCCCGTAGCGTCCGCCCGTGGCCTCGAGGTGCGCGACGAGCGTGCCGAGCAGCCGTGTGCCCGATGCGCCCACCGCGTGGCCGAGCGCGATCGCGCCGCCCCAGGGGTTCAGCCGGTCGGGATCGGCATCGAGCTCGCGCTGCCAGGCGAGCGGCACCGAGGCGAACGCCTCGTTCACCTCGTACGCGTCGATCTCGTCCAGTCCCAACCCGCTGCGCTCGAGGATCCGACGCGTGGCGGGGATGGGCCCGCTGAGCATCATGAGCGGGTCGTCTCCGACGACCGCGAACGCGTGGAACCGGGCGCGCGGGGCGAGCCCGAGTTCGGTCGCCCGCTCCTCCGACATGATGAGGACGGCGGAAGCGGCATCCGTCAACGGAGACGACGTGCCGGCGGTGATGTGCCAGCCGATCTCGGGAAAGCGCGCGGCGAGCTCGTCGGTGCGGAAGGCCGGCGCGAGCCCGCCGAGACGCTCCGCCGTGGTGCCCTCACGCACGGTCTCGTCGAAGGCCACCGCCTCCTCCCCCGCCTGGACGGGCAGCACCTGACTGTCGAACCGGCCCGCCGCCCACGCCTCGGCCGCGCGCCGATGCGACTCGGCGGCATAGGCGTCGAGCTCGGCGCGACCGAGCCCCCAGCGCGCGGCGATCAGCTCGGCCGACACGCCCTGGTTCACGAGCCCGTCCGGGTAGCGATGACGGATGCCGGGGGCCGGCGTCCCCCCCTGGCGCGAAGAGCCGAGCGGCACCCGACTCATGGACTCCACGCCACCGGCGATCACGATGTCGTACGCGCCGGCCATCACCCCCTGAGCGGCGAAGTGCGCCGCCTGCTGGCTGGACCCGCACTGCCGGTCGATCGTGGTGGCGGGAACCCGCTCGTCGAACCCGGCGGCGAGCACGGCCTGGCGGGCGATGTTCATCGCCTGATCGCCGATCTGGCTCACGCAGCCGAAGAGCACGTCGTCGACCTGGACGGACTCCAGGCCGCTGCGCTCGAGGATCGACGTGAGCACCCCGGCGGCGAGGTCGACCGGGTGCACCGCGCTGAGCGCGCCCCCGGGCTTGCCTCGCCCGGCCGGTGTTCGGACGACGTCGACGATGACGGCGGATCGCATGGTCGGACCGCCGTCAGCCGGCGGCCTCCTCGGGACGCTCGGCGACCTCGAGCTCGGCGGTGTCGGGCACGTAGCCGTCCACGTGGCGTTCGTCGGGTCCGTTGTACGCCGACAGCGGCCGGATGAGCGCATTCGAGGCGAGCTGCTCCATGATGTGGGCGGTCCACCCCGTCACCCGGGCGGCGACGAACAGGGGCGTGAAGGTGAGGGTGTCGAACCCGATCAGGTTGTACGCCGGCCCGGACGGATAGTCGAGGTTCGGGTAGATGCCCTTGCGCTCGACGAACGCGCTCTCGAGCGTGTCGTAGAGGTCCGCCACGTCGGGCCGGTCGTAGTGGGCGACGAGCGTGTCGAGCGCCGCCTTCATCGTCGGCACACGCGAGTCGCCCCGCTTGTAGACGCGATGGCCGAACCCCATGATCTTCCGCTTCTGCGCGAGCGCGGTGTCCAGCCACTCGTCGACGCGGTCCGCCGAGCCGATCTCGTCGAAGATGTGCAGCACCGCCTCGTTCGCGCCGCCGTGCAGCGGACCCTTCAGCGCGCCGACGGCGCCGACCACCGCCGAGTACAGGTCGCTGAGGGTCGACGCGATCACGCGAGCGGTGAAGGTCGAGGCGTTGAACGAGTGCTCGGCGTACAGGATCATCGAGCGGTTGAACGCGTCGACGACGACGTCGTGGGACTCCTCGCCGAAGACCATCCACAAGAAGTTCGCGGAGTAGTCCAGGTCGTCCCGCGGCGCGACGAGGTCCTCGCCCCGCCGTCGGCGCTGCCCGTAGGCGACGATCGCGGGCAGGACGGCGAAGAGACGGATGCTGCGCTCGAGGTTGTCCTCGGCGCTGCCGCTGACATCCATGACCGACCCGGAGCCCGCCAGGTCGCGGGCGCCGATGAGGCTGAGGGCCGTGCGCACCTCGTCCATGGGGTGCGCATCGAGCGGGACGAGGTCGATCGCGGCGCGGACGTCGTCGGGAAGGCCGCGGTGCTGCCGCTCCGTCGCGCGGAACGCGGCGAGCTCGTCGGGCGTGGGTAGCTCGCCGTGCCACAGCAGGTATGCCACCGCCTCGAAAGGCTGGGTTCCGGCCAGTTCCTGCACCGGGTAGCCGCGGTACAGCAGGGAGTTCGTCTCGGGGTTGACCTTCGACACGGCGGTCTCGTCGGCGACGACGCCGGCAAGGCCCTTCCTGATCTCGGTGGCGGTCATGTCACTCCTTGGTGATCGTGAACGTGAAGACGTCCTGGTCGAAGTGGGCGTACTGCTCGTAGTCCAGCAGGTCGTAGAGATCGGCGCGGTGCTGCATCTCACCGAGTCGCGAGGTGAGATGCCCTTCGTCGAGGAGCGTATCGAGCCCCCGGGATGCCGCGCCCATCGCCAGCCGCAGCAGCGAGACCGGCCAGATGACGATGTTGACACCGACGTCCCGCAACCGGTCCGCGCTGAACAGGTCGGACTTCCCGAACTCGGTCATGTTCGCCAGGATCGGCACGTCGACGGCCGCGCGGATCGCGGCGAATTCGTCCAGCGTGCGCATCGCCTCGGGGAAGATCGCGTCGGCTCCGGCATCCACCAGCGCCTTGGCGCGATCCACGGCTGCATCGAGGCCGTCGATCGCGCGGATGTCGGTGCGCGCCATGATGAGGAAATCCGGATCGCGGCGGGCGTCGACGGCGGCGCGGATGCGCTTGACGGCGGTGTCCTCGTCGACGACCGACTTGCCGTCCAGGTGTCCGCAGCGCTTGGGGTTGATCTGGTCCTCGATGTGCATGCCCGCCAGGCCCGCGTCCTCGAGCGTCTGGATGGTCCGCGCGACGTTCATCGGCTCGCCGAAGCCGGTGTCGGCGTCGATGATGGCGGGCAGGTCGGTCATCCGCGCGATCTGCTGCCCCCGGCCGGCGACCTCGGTGAGCGTCGTCAGCCCGATGTCGGGCAGTCCGAGGTCTGCCGACAGCACGGCGCCCGAGATGTAGACGCCCTCGAAGCCCTTGCCCTCGATGAGCCGCGCGGACAGCGGATTGAAGGCGCCCGGAAAGCGCAGCAGCTCGCCCGAGGCGAGGCGCTCGCGCAACCGGCGGCGCTTCTCGTGCGCGGGCACGGTCGAGTACAGCATCAGAACAGGCCCTTGGGTGCCGGAGCGTTGGCCAGGATGCCGGGGGCGGCGACGATCGTGAGCTGAAGGACCTCCTCGGCGGTGAGCTCGGGCAGTCGCTCGGCGAGCGCGAGGAAGCGGTCGATCTCCTCGGACGAGAGCACCGGCTCCGCCAGGATGCGGAACTTGCGGACGTAATCCGCTCGCGCGAACGGGCGGGCTCCGAGCGGATGCGCGTCGGCGACCGCGATCTCGTCCTCGACCGTGGTCCCGTCGGTCAGGGTGATGACCACCCGGCCGCCGAAGGCCTTCTCGTCCGGGTCCTCCGAGTGGTAGCGGCGCGTCCACTCGGCATCCTCCGCGGTGGTGATCTTGTGCCACAGCTCGACGGTGTCGCCGCGACCCGCGCGCTCCGGCGTGTAGGAGTCGACGTGGTGCCAGCCGCCGTCCTGCAGCGCGACGGCGAAGATGTACGGGATCGAGTGGTCGAGCGTCTCGCGCGACGCCGTCGGGTCGTACTTCTGGGGGTCGTTCGCGCCCGAGCCGATGACGTAGTGGGTGTGATGCGAGGTGTGCAGCACGATCGACTCGATGTTGGCGGGGTCGGCGAGGTCGGGTCGTTCGCCGTGGAGCTTGCGGGCCAGGTCGATCCAGGCCTGCGCCTGGTACTCCGCGGAGTGCTCCTTCGTGTACGAGTCGAGGATGGCGCGCTTGGGCTCGCCCGCCGCGGGAAGCGGCACGTCGTACGAGGCGTCCGGCCCGTCCAGCATCCATGCGACGACGCCGTCCTCGCCCTCGTAGATCGGCGACGGAGACGTCTCGCCCCGCATCGCACGGTCGACGGCCTCGATCGCCATCTTGCCGGCGAAGGCGGGAGCGTGGGCCTTCCAGGTCGAGATCTCGCCCTTGCGCGACTGGCGCGTCGCCGTCGTGGTGTGGAGCGCCTGACCGACGGCCTGGTAGATCGTCTCGACCGGCAGGTTCAGCAGGGTGCCGATTCCGGCCGCCGCCGACGGACCGAGGTGGGCGACGTGGTCGATCTTGTGCTTGTGCAGGCAGATCGCGCGCACGAGGTCGATCTGCACCTCGTACCCGGTGGCCAGGCCCCGCACCAGGGCGGCGCCGTCGGCGCCGACGTGCTGGGCGACGGCGAGGATGGGCGGAATGTTGTCGCCGGGGTGCGAGTAGTCGGCGGCGAGGAAGGTGTCGTGGTAGTCGAGTTCACGCACGGCGACGCCGTTGGCCCACGCCGCCCACTCCGGTGACGTGCGCCGCTCGAGCGCGCAGCCGAAGATCGTCGCGCCGGTGCCGCTGACCGACACGGCGTGGTCGAGCGCCTGCTGCCGGGCCGCGCTCACGGGGGCGCGGGTAAGGGATGCCGCGGCCACGGCCGCGTTGTCGATGACGCGGTTGATGATCATGTCGACGACATCCGCCTCGACCTCGACCGCGTCGGCGGCGACCTCGGCGATGTGCCACGCGAGCTGCCCCTCGCGGGGAAGGCTCTCGTCGCTGCGGTGCACGCGCAGGTGATGCGTGATGGTCATGCTGCTCCTTGTGTTGCTGCGGATCCGCGGCTGCGGGCGGAAGAGGCCGGACGGGGCGCAGACGCCGAGTGCGCCTGGCCCTCGAGGGACGAGAGGATGCTCTCGAGCGCGTGGTGAAGGTGGACGTGGGTGGCGTGGGCCGCGAGGTCGGGATCGCCGGCGGCGATCGCCGAGGCGATGAGCCGGTGCTCGGCGACCGACGCGGCCAGCCGTGCGGGGTTGTCGCGGGCGAGCCGGCGCACGCGCACGAGGTGCGTGCGCACGGTGCGCAGCGCCCCGACGAGGTAATCGTTGGCGACGGCGGCGTCGATGGCGACGTCGAAGCGGGCGATGAGCGCGTAGTACGCGTCCCGCTGCTCGCCGTCCGCGACGAGATCGTCGGTGAGATCAGCGGCGAGCGCCGCGAACACCCTGGCATCGCCGCGCTCGGCGGCGAGCCGGACCGCGGCCTCTTCGAGAGCGCGACGCACCTCGAAAAGTTCGCGGATGTCGTCGGCGTCGACATCGCTGACGGCGGTCACGCGGGGCGATTGCTGCACCACCAGGCCGTCGGCCGCGAGCCTCCCGAGAGCCTCGCGCAGGGGTGTGCGGCTGACACCCAGGCGTGCCGCCTGCTCCACCTCGCCGAGGACGGCGCCGGGCGGCAGCGCGCCGCGCTGGATCTCGTCGAGGAGTGTCGCGTAAGCGCGGTCACTGGCTCGCACGCGTTCCCCCGTCCCGCTGGGTTGGTCGTCTCAGGATGCCGACCGCGCCAGTGTATACACAAACCCGCCCATGTCGATACTCGAAGCCATCTGTACCTGAGACCGTATACACTGCGCCGCGAGGACGGTCGTCGGCATGAGTATTCACAAATTTGTGAAACAGGGGTAGCCTCGCGGTCATGACAGACGTCATCCTCACTCGCGGCCTCACCAAGCATTACGGCCGCGTCCACGCCCTCGACGGCCTCGACCTGCGCGTGAGCGCTGGCCAGGTTCATGGCTTCCTCGGTCCGAACGGGGCCGGCAAGTCCACCACCATCCGCATCCTGCTCGGCCTCGCGCGCGCCACCTCGGGTGATGTCGCCGTGTTCGGCGAGGATCCGTGGCGACGGGCGTCCTCGCTGCACCGGCGCATCGCGTACGTGCCCGGCGACGTGAGCGTCTGGCCCAACCTCTCGGGTGGGGAGGCGATCGACTTCCTCGCCCGCCTGCGCGGCGTCGCCCGGCACGACGCGGCGTACCGCGAGCGCAAGGAGCGGCTGATGTCGGCGTTCCAGTTCGACCCGCGCAAGAAGGGTCGCGCCTACTCCAAGGGCAACCGGCAGAAGGTGGCGCTCATCAGCGCGTTCGCCGTTCCCGCCGAGCTCTACGTGCTCGACGAGCCGACGAGCGGCCTGGACCCCCTCATGGACGTCGTCTTCCGCCAGGAGGTGAAGCGGGCGACGGATGCCGGTGCGACCGTCCTGCTTTCGAGCCACATCCTCTCGGAAGTCGAGCACCTGTGCGATCGCGTGTCGATCATCCGCGCAGGGCGCATCGTCGAGACCGGGACGCTCACCGAACTGCGCCACCTGACCCGCACGGAGGTCTCGCTCGACGCCGCTCCCGGCGATCCCGACGGTCTGTCGCGCATCCCGGGGGTCCACGATGTGGCCTCCGCAGACGGACGCGTCCGCTTCACCGTCGACAGCGATGCCCTCGCGGGGGTTCTGCCCGCGCTCGCCCAGCGCGGGGCGGCGGGGCTCCGGATCGCGCCGCCGTCCTTGGAGGAGCTGTTCCTCCGCCACTACGGGGAGGATGCCGCATCCGCCCCCGCACTGCGGCGACGGTGACGGCGATGCTGGTTTCTCTGCTCGGTCAGCGACTGCGCCGCGACGCCGTGCAGCTGACGGTGTGGGCCGCCGCGGCGGCCCTCCTCACCTACGGCTCCGCGTTCGGCGTGGCCGACACGTTCGGCACCGACGAGGAGCGACGGTCGCTCCTCGCTCTGGCCCTGGCCAATCCCGTCATCCTCCTCTTCCGAGGGCTTCCCTCAGGGGCGGAGGAGGGGGCCTTCCTGATCTTCCTCATCCTCCCGTTCCTGTGCCTCATGATCGCGATCATGGCGGGCTTCCTCGCCGTGCGGCACACCCGCGCCGAGGAGGAGACCGAGCGCGCCGACCTCGTGTCGGCGACGCCGGCGGCGCGCACCCTCCCGCTGATCGCCACCTGCATCCACGGTGTGATCGCGTGCGTGCTGTTCGCCGTCGCGGTCGCGCTGGCGCTGATGGCGACGGGGCTGCCCGCCTCGGGTGCGGCGACGACCGGGCTCGCCCTTCTGGTGACGGGTCTCGCCTTCTTCTCGCTCGGCGCCTTCTGGGCGCAGCTGGTGCGCTCGTCGCGGGCGGCGAACTCGCTCACGGTGGCGGTGCTGCTGACGACCTTCCTGCTGGCCGGCATCGGCAACGCGCTGGGCACTCCGAGCGATGACCTCACCCGCATGCAGAGCTCGCCGCTGACGTGGGCCTCGCCGTTCGGGTGGGCCGAGAACGTGCGCCCGTTCGCCGATGACGACCTGCGTCCCCTCGTCCCCGGCGTGATCGTCGGCGCGCTGCTCATCGGAGCCGCCGCGCTCATCCACTCCCGACGCGACGTGGGCGCCGGCGTCGTCGAGGCCCGCGCCGCTCGCGCCGAGGCCGGCGCGCTCCTGTCGACCCCCTGGGGGCTCGCCTGGCGGCTGAGCGCGGGGTCTGTGGTCGCCTGGGCGATCGGCGCGGCGGTCGTCGGCGGCCTGTCGACGTCGCTCGGCTCGGTCGTCGGCGAGATGGCGACAGACAACCCCGCCGTCGCCGAGATCCTGCGCCGCATCGCCGCGCAGGGATCCATGGACCAGGGGGTGCTCGTGACGTTCTACGTCATGGTCGGCGTCCTCGCCTCGTGCTTCGGCGTGCAGACCGTGCAGCGGGCGCGCCAGGAGGAGATCCACGGCACGGCGGAGCCGACCCTCGCGACACCGGTGCACCGTTCGACATGGCTGGCGGCGTTCCTCGCGGCCGCCGTGTGCGGCATCCTCGTCATCGTGGCGTCGGCGGTCGCGGCGTCGGCGATCGCCCTGGCCGTCACCGGTGGCGAGTCCGACCGGCTGCGCGACGCGATCGTGTCAGGTGCCGGGCAGGTGGCGGCGGCATCCGTGTTCGTCGTGCTCACGGCGGTGGTGTTCACTCTGCTGCCGCGCGCCACGATCTCGTTGGGCTGGGCGCTGGTGATCGCCTCGGCCGCGCTGGCGCTGTTCGGGACGATCTTCGGTCTCGATGAGGCGCTCATCCAGCTGTCGCCGTTCGCGGCCGTCCCCACGCCGGACGGCGACGGCATCGACCCCGGCGGCGTGTGGGCACTCGCGAGCGTGGTACTGGTGGGCGGCGTCGCCGCACTGACACTGATGCGCCGCCGCGAGCTCGCGCCCGCCGGATAGGTTCGAGGGGGAAGGGACGAGATGGGTTCGGATCATCCGGGTGCCGAGGCAGCCGAACAGGCGGCGGCGCTCATGGCCGCCGCGGGGATGGCGCGCATGCCCGCACGCGTGATGATGGCGCTCATCGGCTCGCCGGATGACGGTTACACCGCTGCCGACCTGGCGGAGCGGCTGGGCGTATCGGCCGGAGCCGTGTCGGGCGCCGTGCGCTACCTGCAGTCGATGCACATCGCGCAGCGATTGTCGCGGCCCGGCGAGCGGCGGGACCGCTACGACCTCGCCGACGACGCTTTCGGGGGCGTCGTGACCGGCAATGCGCCTCTCTACGGCCGTCTCGCGGAGCTGATGGAGCGCATCGCCGACGAGAACGTCGACGCTCCGCTGTCGGTCGCGCGGGCGCGCGACACCGCGGACTTCCTGCGGTTCCTCGCCGCGCGCATGCCGGAACTCGTGGAGGAGTGGCGCGCGCAGCGGTGACGCGCGAGCCCGCTCAGGATTCGCCGGGCTCAGCACCCTCGTACAGACCGATGGCGTTGCCGTCCGGATCGGCGATGACGGCCCACCAGCTCGTCTCGCTGATCGGCGACTTCTCCATCAGCACCGTGGCTCCTGCCGCGGTCGCTGTCGCGACGGTCTCGTCGATGGAGTCGACCTCGACGTACGAGCGAGGCTGTGTGAAGCCGTCCTCACGCGGGGCGAGGCCCCCGCCCGAGATCTTGTTGGGAGCCTGCCACATCGGGTAGCCCTCGTAGCCCGGCACCTCGGCGATCTGCCAGCCGAAGAGCGAGGAGTAGAACTGCTTCGCCTTCTCCATGTCCGCGACCGGGATGTCGATGTGGGTGATGTCGCCGTGCGCCATGATCGCCGTCCTTTCCGCACCCGGGTTCCGTCCGGGCGCGATCCGCCGCCAGTCTGGCCGTGAACGGCGACGTCCTCAAGAGGGGGCGGCGGCCTCTGCCAGACGCTCGGTCAGCGCGTCGAGGGCCGCGCGCTGTCCTTTCACGAGTCGTTCGCGTGCGGCATCCGCGCTCATCCATTCCACGCGATCGACTTCGGGGAAGCGCGCCGTCCGCCCCGAGCGGGGCGGCCACTCGACCTCGAACTCACCGAACGACAGGCCCTCGAGCGGGAGTCCGGCGCCGTCGGCGACGTACACCGTCACGCGCTTGCCGGAGGAGTAGGGAAACGTCCCGAGCTCGGCGTAGTCCTCCTCGGGAGGGTTCACGCCGAGCTCTTCGCGGAACTCCCGCCGGGCGGCATCGAGTGCCGACTCGGCGTCCGCGTCGAACTCGCCTTTCGGGATCGACCAGGCGCCGGCATCCTTCTTCGCCCAGTACGGCCCGCCCATGTGCGCGATGAGCACCTCGAGGGCGGGCGACAGGCGGTACAGCAGGATGCCGGCGCTGGTCCTCGGCATGACTCAGGCCGGGCGCGACTTGGGCGAGACCGAGTACGTCTCTTCGGGGTCGGTGACCGCGACGGGGGCCAGCGCCTCGTCGATGGCCGACATGGTGTCGGCGTCGAGCTTCACGCCCGATGCCTTGACGCTGTCGTCGAGCTGCTCCGGGCGCGACGCGCCGACCAGGGCGGCCGCGACGTTGTCGTTCTGCAGGACCCAGGCGATCGCGAGCTGCGGCATCGTCAGCCCCGCCTGCTCGGCGACCGGCTTGAGCTTCTGCACCGCGGTGAGGACCTCGTCCGACATGAACCGCTTGATGAAGTTCGCGCCGCTCTTCTCATCGGTCGCGCGCGAACCGGCCGGTGCTTCCTGCCCAGGGAGGTACTTTCCGCTGAGCACGCCCTGCGCCATCGGCGACCAGACGATCTGCGAGATTCCGAGGTCGGCCGACGTGGGGACGACCTTGCCCTCGATGACGCGCCACAGCGCGGAGTACTGGGGCTGGTTCGACACGAGCTGGAACCTCAGCTCCTTGGCCAGTTCGTGCCCGGCCTGCAGCTGCTCGGCGGTCCACTCCGAGACGCCGATGTACATGGCCTTCCCCGAGCGCACGACGTCGGCGAAGGCCTGCATCGTCTCTTCGAGCGGCGTCTCGTAGTCGTACCGATGCGCCTGGTACAGCTCGACGTAGTCGGTGCCGAGCCGCTTCAGCGAGCCGTTGATCGACTCGAGGATGTGCTTGCGGCTGAGGCCCTGGTCGTTGGGGCCGCCGGGCCCGGTGGGCCAGTAGACCTTCGTGAAGATCTCGAGACCCTCACGGCGCTGCCCCTTGAGCGCCTCACCCAGCACGGATTCGGCCGCGGTGTTGGCGTACACATCCGCGGTGTCGAAGCTCGTGATGCCGAGATCCAGCGCGCGGTGGACCGTCTTGATCGCCGCGTCGTTCTCGACCTGCGAGCCGTGGGTCACCCAGTTTCCGTAGGTGATCTCCGTGACTTTGAGACCACTGTTGCCGAGGTATCGATATTCAACCATCGGACCAGGCTAGACGCGCGAGGCGACGGCGGGCGGGGTCTTGACGACAGCGCCGTGCGCTGTCATGCAGCCTCGGTGCTCGTCGCGGATGCCGGCGGGTGCGGCATCCGCTTGCTCACACCTCTGCCGGAGTGGCCGCCGCGACGGCCTCGTCCTCTTCGGTGGCCACGAGCTGACCGCACGCTCCGTCGATCTCTTTGCCGCGTGTGTCGCGGAGGGTAGTGGGGACGCCCTTCGCCTCGAGGCGACGGACGAATTCGTCCTGCACCTCCGGGTCGGACGCGGTCCAGATCGAGCCGGGCGTCGGGTTCAGCGGGATCGGGTTGACGTGCACCCAGCCGCGCCCGCGCGCGTTGAGCTTGTCGCCGAGCAGGTCGGCGCGCCAGCCGTGGTCGTTCATGTCCTTGATGAGCGCGTACTCGATCGACACGCGTCGTCCGGTGCGCTCGAAGTACCCGCGGGCGGCGTCGAGCGCCTCGTCGACCTTCCAGCGGGAATTGACCGGGATGAGCTCGTCGCGCAGCTCGTCGTCCGGCGCGTGCAGGGAGAGTGCGAAGGTCACCGGGATGTCCTCGGCGGCGAGCTTCGTGATCGCCGGGACGAGCCCGACGGTCGACACCGTGATGCCGCGGGCGCTCATGCCCATGCCGTGCTTCTTGTCGGTCATGACGCGCACCGCCTGCATGACGCGGGCGTAGTTCGCCAGCGGCTCACCCATCCCCATGAAGACGATGTTGGTGACGCGCTCGCCTTCGTGCCCGACGCGACGGGGGTCTCCGAGTCCGCCCTCGGCGATGAGCCGGTTGGCGCGCACCACCTGGTCGACGATCTCGGCCGCCGACATGTTGCGGGTGAGGCCCGCCTGCCCGGTCGCGCAGAACGGGCAGTTCATGCCGCATCCTGCCTGGCTCGACACGCACAGCGTGATGCGTCCGGTGTAGCGCATGAGCACCGACTCGACGAGCGCGCCGTCGTGCAGCTTCCATAGGAACTTGATCGTGTCGCCGCGGTCGGTCTCGAGCTTGCGCACCAGCGTCAGCAGCGGCGGCAGCATCCCGTGGACGACCTCGTCGCGCGTGGATGCCGGCAGATCGGTCATGTGCGCAGGGTCGGTCGTGTAGTGGGTGAAGTAGTGCTTCTCGAGCTGCTTGGCGCGGAAGGCGGGCATGCCGAGCTCGACGATCCTCGCGGCGCGCGCCTCCGGCGTCAGGTCGGCCAGGTGGACGGGAGGCTTGCCCCGCTTGGGCGAAGCGAACTGCAGCAGGGGGCGGCCTTCGGCGTCCTTCTTCTGCGACCAGCCCTCGGTCGCGGGGCGCACCTGCCGGCCGGTCGCGCGGACGGCGCCCGCGCGAGGGCGCTCGGATTCGGTGGTCACCCCCTCAGGGTAGGGGACGCGCCTGGACGGCAGCCCGACGCCCTCGCCGCGGCGGTACGGTGAACGGGCGGGCGATGTGGCCTCGCGATCGAGCAGGTCCGCCTGCGTAAGCCTCTGTGAGCACGTGATGGACGCCGGTGACCGCGCCGAGTTGGACGAGCTGAGGCGCCGCGCCTACGGCCCCCTCGCGGACATCGCCGAGGATGTCGCCGCCATGGCGCGGCTGGAAGAGCTCGAGGCGTCGCTGCGCGCGGAGTCGGCGACCACGGGATCTGCAGACGGCGAGAGCCGTGTCCCGGATGCTTCCGCCGCCGGCCGCACGGCGCCCGATGCCGCCTTCGAGCGCGGGGCGCCCACCGCCGAGCGGGCGGAGGACGCCGCTTCCGGCTCCCGCGCTCCGTCGCGCCGTCCTCGCCGCCGAGTGGCGGTCGCTTTCGCGATCACGGGCGCGCTCGTGGTGGGCGCGGGCGCGGCGGGGGTGGCGCTCGACGCCCTCGCCGACCCGGTTGCGGAGCGCCCGCCGGCCGCGGGCGAATCGGCCGCTCCCTCTGACTCCGGCGCGGGCGCTGCAGATGACGACGACGCGGTGGTGCTTCGGATCCCGCTCGACGGCTTCTTCGACAACGACGTCGATGTCGACTCTGCGAGCGACGTCCCGGACTTTCCGACGACCGGGTCGGTTGAGTGGGCATCCGCCCTCGGGCTCTACTACGGCTGGGAGGTGTGGATCGCCGGGGCGGACGGCGCTTCGGAGCGGGAGTACTGCCTGCTCATCGAACAGGAGCTGATCGTCCGTGCGCGCTGCGTCTCGGCACAGCAGCGTGCGCAGGGCGCTCTGAGCGTCTCGGTGCCCTACAGCCTCGTGGATCCGCGCGAGCGGCCCGAGCCGATGAGCCCCGGCGACCAGCTCGCCTTCCGGTGGGATGCCGACGCGACGGTCACGATGTCCGTCGGCACGTCGCTCGCCCCGTGACCGGTCGGCGCCGAGTCGGTCAGTCCAGGAAGATGTCGGGGAAGAGCTGGTCGTCGGGGGTGCCGGCGACAGCGGCGTACCGCGAGAAGTCGGTGACCCCCGCCTCCCGAAGCACCTCCTCGACGATGAGGGTCTGCCCGGTGAGCTCGCCGGCCGGCCGCGTGAGGACCTCGTAAGCGGAGTCGGCGTAGATCTCGGGCGTGCGGCTCGCGGCCATCATCGCCTCGCCGCCCAGCGCGAAGCGCACCGCGGCGGTGGCGATCGTCGTCTGCGGCCACAGCGTGTTGGCGGCGATGCCGTCCTTCGCGAACTCCGCGGCGAGCCCGAGCGTCGCCATCGTCATGCCGTACTTCGCGAGCGTGTAGCCGGTGTGGGCGCCGAGCCACTTGGGTGAGAGGTTCAGTGGCGGCGACAGCGACAGGATGTGCGGGTTGGCGGCATCCCGCAGGATCGGGACGGCGGCGCGCGAGAGCATGAACGTGCCGCGCACGTTGACGTCCTGCATGAGGTCGTACTTCTTGGCCTGCAGGTCGAGCGAGCGCGAGAGGTCGATCACCGAGGCGTTGTTGACGACGATGTCGATGCCGCCGAACTCGCCCTGGGTCTTCAGCACCGCTTCGGTGACGTCGTCGTCGTTGCGCACATCGCCGACGATCGGCAGCGCGTTGCCGCCGGCGGCGCGGATCTGGTCCGCGGCCGAGTGCACCGTGCCCTCGAGCTTCGGATGCGGCGTGTCGGTCTTGGCCAGCAGCGCGATGTTCGCACCGTCGCGGGCGGCGCGAAGGGCGATCGCGAGGCCGATCCCGCGGCTGCCGCCCGACATCAGGATGGTCTTTCCGGCAAGGTTCTTGTCGCTCATGCGGGTCTCCTCGAGGTGGTGGATGCCGCGGCGAAAGCGGCGACGCGGGCACGGGACTGCGGGGTGTCGAACGCGGCGCCGATCGAGCGGGCCTCGTCCGCGAGATTGTCGGCGAACGCCCGCCCCGCCCCGGATCGGACGAGACGTTTCGCCTGACCGAACGCCGCCGAAGCACCGGCGAGCCAGAAGTCCGCCACCGCGCGGGCGCGGTCGGCCACCTGGTCCGCGGCGACGACCTCGGTCACGAGCCCCCAGTCGAGGGCTGTGGCGGCGTCGATCGTGATGTCCTGCAGCAGCAGCTGCAGCGCCCGCCGCTGCCCGACCGCCGCGGGCAGCAGCGTCGAGACGCCGAGGTCGGGGGTGAGTCCGATGTTGGCGTACTTGCTCACGAACCTCGCCTGCTCCGAGGCGACGATGTAGTCCGCGGTCAGCATCAGCCCGAGCCCGCCGCCGGCCACCGCGCCCTGAACGGCGGCGACGATCGGCTTGTCGGACTCGACGAACGTGCGGATGCCGTCGTGGATGATGTCGGCTGCGGCGGTGACGTCGGCGCCGGACGCGCCCGAGGTCGACATCTCGACGACGTCGCCTCCGGCGCAGAAAGCGGGACCGGCGGCATCCAGCAGGATCGCCTCGACCGACCGGTCGGCGGTCAGCTCGTGCGCGAGGTCTCGCCAGCGGCGCCCCATCTCGAACCCCATCGCGTTTAGCGAGGCCGGCCGGTTGAAGGTGACGCGCGCGAGGGCGCCCTCGCGCGAGACCAGAATCGATTCGCCCATGGCGGTGCTCCTCGGGGGGGGGTGAGGGGGACGGGGTTGCGGCTACTTCGGCGCCATGCGGATCGCGCCGTCGAGGCGGATGGTCTCGCCGTTGAGGTAGCCGTTGTCGACGATCGCCGCGACCAGTCGTGCGTACTCGTCGGGTCGGCCGAGACGCTGCGGGTAGGGCACCTGCTGCCCCAGCGAGTCCTGCGCGGCCTGCGGCAGGCCCTTCAGCATCGGGGTCTCCATGATGCCGGGGGCGATCGTGACGACCCGGATGCCGTGGCGCGCCAGCTCCCTCGCGATCGGCAGTGTCATGGCGTGCACTCCGCCCTTGCTGGCCGCGTAGGCGGGCTGACCGATCTGCCCGTCGAAGGCGGCGACGCTGGCGGTGTTGACGATGACGCCGCGGTCGCCGTCGGCGGCCGGCCCGGTGCGCGCCCTGGCGGCCCAGGCCTGCGCGATGACGGTGGAGGTGCCGGTGAGGGTGATGCGCACGATGCGCTCGAAGTCGGCGAGCGGCGTCGGCTCGCCGTCGCGGTCGAGCACCTTCGCCGGCGGGGCGATCCCGGCGCAGTTGACAACGACCCGCAGGGGCCCGGATGCCGCGGCGTGCGCGACCGCGGCGGCGACCTGTCCGGGGTCGGTGACATCGGCGGCGGCGAAGGACCCGCCGAACTCGCCGGCGACCTCGGCACCGGCCGACGAGGGCAGGTCGACGATCGTGACGGCGGCGCCGGCGGCGGCCAGTCGCTGCGCAGTCGCGAGGCCGAGGCCGCTGGCCCCGCCGGTGACGAGGGCCGATGCGCCCGTGAGCTCCATGCTGTTCTCCTTCGAACCACCGCCGAACCGGCGCGAAACGGAATCCGGTTCCAGCATACGCGGGACCGCGTCTCACGCGTTGCGGGTGCCGGGGTGCTCGCCCCAGGGTAGGTCAGCCGGGCCCGAGGATGAAGTTCCACGTGCCCGCCGCCACTGCGGCGACCACGGCGACCGCGGCGATGGCGGCCCCGAGCCCGATGAGCGCCCACTCCGGTGCGCCGAATCGGGAGCGACGCGCCCACGTGCGGGTCCCGTCCGCGCCGAACCCGCGGGCCTCCATGGCGGTCGCGAGCTTCGAGCCGCGCCGGATCGACAGCACCAGCAGCGCGAACGCCATGCCGAAGAAGCGGCGCAGGCGTCCCCGATCCGCCACGCCCCGGGCGCGGCGGGCGAGTTCGAGCGCACGCCAGTCGTCGATGAACAGCCCGACCATGCGCAGCCCCGCCAGCGCACCCAGCACGAAACGCGCCGGCAGGCGCAGCACCTGCGCCAGCCCGTCGGCGAGATCGGTCGGGTCGACGGTGACGAAAAGCACGACCGACGGGAGGGCGATCGCCAGGACCCGAAGAAGGGTGGCGGCGGCGAGGGCGAGGGAGCCCTCGCTGATGCGCACGACGAACCATTCCGCGTAGATCTGGCCCGAGGTCTCGCCGTACAGCGCGATCGTGAGGGCGGTGAGCGGCGCGGCCAGCCACACCGGCCACGTCCGCGTCCAGAACTCCCGCCACGCCAGGCCGGCGAAGGGGATGAGGAGCAGCTCGAGCACGAGCGCCACCGCTGCCGAGACCACATCGAGGGTGAAGACGAGGGGAATGGCGATGACCGCCGCGGCACCGAGCTTGGCGACGGGGTTGATGCCCGCGACCACGCCGGTGCGAGCGCGGGAGTCGAGCAGGGTCACGACGCCCCCTCCGCCGCGGATGCCGGCAGCTCGAACCGCCGGGAATGCAGCGCTGTAACGACGTCGAGATCGTGCGTGATCGTGACGATCGCCGACCCCTCGTCTCGCAGGCGCGCCAGGATCGCCACCAGCTCCGCCCACGTCCGGGCGTCCTGACCGAAGGTCGGCTCGTCCAGGATCAGCACGCGAGGCCGGGTCGCCAGCGCCGCGGCCACGGTCAGCCGCCGCTTCTCGCCGCCCGACAGCGTGTAGGGATTCGCCCGCGCCAGCGGTGCGAGGCGGAGGCGCTCGAGAAGCTCGTCCACGCGGCGCGACGTCTCGTCCGCGTCGAGCCCGAGCGCGCGCGGACCCACTTCGAGCTCGGCGCGCACCGTCGTCGTCAGCAGCTGGTGCTCCGGGTCTTGGAACACAGTGCCGATACGCGTGAGCAGCTGGCGGGAAGACCACCGGATGGGAGCCGCCGCGACGCCGTCGCCCAGCGCGCTCGCCGCCGACACGTCCCCGGATGCCGGGGCGATGAGTCCGGCGAGGGTGAGGCCGAGCGTGGACTTGCCCGCGCCGTTGGGTCCGGTGATCGCCAGCGCGGAGCCCGCGTCGACGGTGACGTCGATCCCCGAGGCGACAGGCCTTCCGGTCACCCGCTGGACGGCCAGGTCACGGGCCACCAGCAAGGGCTCGCCGGGCGCGCGGGCGGGCGGCGGCGGAAGCGGGGGGCGGATGCCGGGCACCCAGACCCCGGCTTCGGCCAGCCGCGGCCCCTCCCCGCGCAGCACCTGATCCGGCGTGCCGTCCGCGACCACGCCACCGCCTCCGGCACCGAGGACGATCACGCGGTCGATCAGCGGCAGCCACACCTCGACGCGGTGCTCGACCACCACGAGGGTTGCCGGGTGGGCATCGAGCATCGCCCGCACGGCCTCCCGCACCTCGACGACGCCGTGCGGATCGAGGTTGGCGGTCGGCTCGTCCAGCAGCACGAGCCCGGCGCGCATGGCGAGGACTCCGGCGAGCGCGAGGCGCTGCTTCTGACCGCCGGACAGCGCCTTCGTCGGCCGGTCGAGGGGCACGTGGAGACCGACGGCGTCGAGCGCGTGACGCACCCGCGGCCAGATCTCCTCCCGCGGGACGCCGAGGTTCTCGCACCCGAAGGCCACATCGTCGCCGACGCGCGCGAGGATGACCTGCGAATCGGGGTCCTGAAGGACGAGCCCGGCGCGCCCGCGGGCGCCGGCGGCCGGCATCCCGTCGATGAGGAGCTCGCCCGCCTGCTCACCCTCCTCGTCGCCTCCGAGTACGCCGGCGAGGCCGTGCAGCAGCGTCGACTTGCCGGCCCCCGAGGCGCCCAGCAGCAGCACGCGCTCCCCCGGCTCGATGCTGAGGTCGACACCGCTCACCGCCCACGCGCGCCGCGACGCGTGCCGCCAGCCCCACCCTCGCGCCTGGACGGCGGCCGCGCGGAGCCCGGCGGTGTTCACGCGTCAGACACGGGCGCGCACATCGCGCCCCGACGCGAACCGGTCGAGCGCGCCGGTGGCGGCGATCCCGCGCGCCAGCAGCCACGAGAGGGCACCGGCGATGACCGCTCCCGAGACGATGGTCGAGGCGAGGTACACGAGGGTGAAGGTGGTGTCCGCGCCGGCGTACCACAGCACCAGGTTGTTGATGCCGCCGGCGAGCGCCGCACCCGCGCCCGCGAGGACGGCCACCGGCAGGCTCCAGCGCTTGTACAGGAAGAGCAGGAAGATCAGCTCGGCGCCGAGCCCCTGCACGAGGCCGGCCTCGATGGTGAGGAAGCCGCCCCATTGGTTGCCGACGAGCGCCGACACGACGGCGGCGAGGGTCTCGGTGTAGATCGCAGCACCGGGCTTGCGGATGATCAGCGCGCCGAGCACCCCGGCGAACAGCCACGGACCGTCGAGCAGACCCTGCAGGCCGGGCAGCAGCGGTTCGAGCAGTGCGCTGGGCCCGAGGTATCCGACGTTCCAGGCCAGGAAGATCAGGCCCGAGGCGACGCCGATGACGCTGGCGACGACGATGTCGACGACGCGCCAGCGCAGGCTCCGCTTCCCAGCGGTGGTCGCCTTCTCGGCGGTGGATGCGGACGTGGACGTGGACGTGTGCATCTTCTCTCCTCCCTGCGCCGGCATGATCCGGATCAGGTTCGACGGTCGAAGCGTGGATCGCTTCCTCTCAGCCCGGCTCACCGGACTCCCGTGGTTGTGGCGATGAGTATACCGGCGTACGGGAGCGGTAGTTTTGTCGCGTGACCGTCGATGACGCCTCCCTGCTGTCGCGCCGTGACGCGCGCGCACAGAACCAGGCGGAGTGGCCGGCGGACGAAGACCCTGATGCCGCGACCGGCGCTCCCGGCGACGGGGGCCCGGTGGTCTCGACCTCGGGGCGCATCGCCCTGACGTGGCTAGACGATCGCACCGTCACGCCCCGACCCATCACCACGCCCACTCTCGTCGCGTCGGGACTGCTGGATCGTCCGCCGTGGCGGTCGCCCCTGCGGGCCGGGGTGCTGGTGCCGCTGGCGATCGCCGTGCTCGTCGCCCTCGTCTACACCGCGACCACCCTGCTGTGGCCGCTGTCGGCCGTCGAGCCCACCATCGCCGACGTCGAGGTCGCCCCGGTCCCGGCGGCCGCGGCCGAGCTCAGCTGGCCGAGCGAGGGAAGCGCCGCCGTCGCCGTGGCGGGCGCGGGTGGCACCGTGGTGTCTCCGGATGCCGCGGACGGAACCCTTTCCTCCGGGGACACCGCGGACGCCATCGCCAGCATCACCAAGGTCGTCACCGCCCTGGTGGTCCTCGACGAGATGCCGCTGCCGGCCGGCGAGGACGGACCCGAGTTCCGGTTCACCTACGCCGATTCGGTGGACTACTGGAATTACCGCTCTCGGGGCGAGTCGGCCCTCGACGTCCCGGTCGACGGCGTCCTGACCCAGCGACAGCTGCTGGCGGGGATGCTCGTCGGGTCGGCGAACAACTACGCCGACCGGCTCGCGGGCAACCTGTGGCCCTCGGATGCGGTCTTCGCCGATGCTGCGAACGAATGGCTGCGCGCCCACGGCGTGCCCGGCGTCACCGTGGTCGAGCCCACGGGAATGGATGCCGGCAACCGGGCGAGCCCCGCCGCGCTGATCACCCTCGCGCAGAAGGCCATGGCGAATCCGGTCATCGCCGACATCGTGTCGCAGCGGGTGATCGAACTCCCCGGCGCCGGCCGCGTCGAGAACACCAACGCGCTGCTGGCGGACGAGGGCGTGGTCGGGATCAAGACGGGCACGCTCGCCGCGTGGAACCTGCTGTCGGCGAAGGACATCACCGTCGAGGACACCCCCGTCCGCGTCTACGCCGCCGTTCTGGGCCAGGCCGACGACGACGCCCGCAACGCCGCCACCCGCGCGCTGTACGCGGACGTCGAGCGCGAGCTGCAGACCGAGCCGACGGTGGCCGCCGGTTCGGTGGTCGGCACCGTCGAGACCATGTGGGGCGAGCGCGTCGAGATCGTGGCCGACGCCGACGCCGACGTGGTGCTGTGGAACGGCGCGGCGGGAATCGTCTCGACGTCGTTCGATCTGGGGGACGAGCGCGCCGACGGCGCCACGGTCGGAACCCTGACCGTCGACGGGCCCCTCAACGACACCACCGTCGATCTGGTCCTGACCGACGACGTCGACGAACCGAGCGCGTGGTGGCGGCTGACGCACCCGCTCGCGCTGTTCGGCCTCGACGGCTGACGGCGAGCCGGTTCAGACGAAGACGACGGCGCGCTGGAGGCGCGTGCGGATGTCGAAGACCTCGTTGCCGCCCACGTCACGGGCGCCGGTGATCCCCCGTCGCAGCACGGTGGACAGCGCGCTGCGAGACACCACAGCCACCGGCATCCCCCGGACCTTTCCGATCTCGTCGATCGGGTCGAGCACGTCCTCGTCGGGGAGCACCACGATCGCGCCGCTGAAGCGCACGCCGGCCGCGCGGGCGATCACCCGCATGCGCGCGACGAGGGTCGCCACCGGCGGCTCGCCGACACCCTCGCCGATGAGCTCGCCCCGGCGCGAGCGCACCGGTCCTCCGAAGTCCTCCGACAGCACCGCATAGAGCCCGCTGGGGCCCAGCACGATGTGGTCGAGCTTGTCGTCGGCGTCGCCGCCGCGCCCGGCGGCCGCGACGTCGTGCCACACGGTGTAGCCCATGCCGAGGTCGGAGACGATGCGCGCGGTGGCCTCCTCTGCGAGCGCGTCGGCGAGCAGGCGCCGGACCGCGTGGGGCGCGGAGCGCACGAGCGCCGGGTCGTACGGATCCGCCACGGTCACCCCGCGGCCCGCCCACTCGCGGATGAGCGACAGGTAGCGCTCCCGCCGCCAGCCGCCGGGGTGCCCGAACGAGCGGGCGCGAGGGCGCGTGTCACGCGTCGCCGTGCGCGGCGGCGACCACTCAGACCACTCCGGGGGCGCACTCGCACCGAACCCGTGGCCGCGGTCGTAGGCCGCCCGCGCCTCGGCAGTGCCGACGAGCTCCCACGCCCGCTGCACCTGCACGAAGACGGCGGCGTCCCCGCCGGTGTCGGGGTGGGTCTGGCGCAACCGCAGCCGGTACGCCTTGCGGAGCGCCTCGTCGTCGACGTCGGGCGCGACGCCGAGCACGTCGTACGCGGATGCCGAGAGCGGACTGTCGAACACGGGTCAGTCGTCCGCCCACAGCGGCTGGTCGGGCACGAAACCGAAGGCCTGGTCGACGGTCGCCGGATCCAGGTCTGCGAAGGTTGCCGGTTGCCACCGCGGGGTGCGGTCCTTGTCGATCAGCTGCGCCCGGATCCCCTCGACGAGGTCGGGCTGAGTGGCCGCGAACCACATCACCAGGCCGTACTCCTGCGCGAGGACCGCGCGCAGATCGGGAAGGGTTCGCGCACGGCGGACCGCTTCGAGCGTGACGGCCAGCCCGGTCGGCGACAGCTCTTCGAGGGTGGATGCGGCATCCGCGGCAGCAGCGTCGCCGTGCGCGCGCAGTCGCGCGATGATGTCGGGCACGGTGTCGGCGGCGAACGCGTCGTCGATCCATGAACGGGCGCGCTCGAGCGGCGCCTGCTCGGGGGTCTCGTCGAACAGCAGGACGAGCTCGGTCGGCGTCGCCGGATCGGCCCGGGTGCGCAGGGCGTCCGCGAGGCTCGCGAGGCGATCCGAGGGGACGACGTGATCGGCAAGTCCGACGTAGACGGCGTCCGCGCCGCCGATGACCGCACCGGTGAGGGCGAGGTACTCGCCCAGCCGGCCCGGGGCGTGCGCGAGCAGCCACGTGCCGCCGACGTCGGGCGTGAAGCCGATGCGGGTCTCGGGCATCGCCAGCTGCGAGCGCTCGGTCACGATGCGGATGGTCGCGTGTCCGGCCAGCCCGATGCCGCCCCCCATGGTGACGCCGTCGGCGAGGGCGACGATGGGCTTGCGGTACTCCGAGATCCGGGCGTTGAGCGCGTACTCGGCGCGGAAGAACTCCGCGGTGGCCTCGGGGCGGCCCCCGCGGATCTGCTCGGCGAGGCCACGCACGTCGCCGCCGGCGCACAGTCCGCGCTCACCGGCGCCGTCCAGCAGCACGAGATCCACCTCGGTGTCGTCCTGCCACCGGTTCAGCGCATCGGCGAGGTCGCGGATCATCCCCAGGTCGAGGGCGTTGATCGCACGCGGCCGGTTGAGTGTCAGATGCCCGACCCCGTCGCCGGTGCGAGCCAGCACGCGGGGTTCGTCGTTCGCGGTCACCCCGCCACGTTACCCGGCTGCACCACCGGGCCGCCGTGAATCCCGGGCCGGACGGCCGTTGTGGGTCAGGATAGGGTGAACGGCCACGACAACGAGAGGTTCGGCATGCCCGAAGGACAGGTGCTGGAGTTCTCCGCAGTCACCAAGCGATTCGGCGGCATCACCGCGGTGTCGGATTTCACCGCCCGCGTCGAACCAGGACGCGTCACCGGCTTCCTCGGCCCCAACGGTGCCGGCAAGACGACGACGATGCGCATCCTGCTGGGCCTCGTGAAGGCGACGTCGGGCACCGCCACGATCGGCGGCACGCCGTACCGCAGGCTCCGGCATCCGCTGCAGAGCGTCGGAGCCGTCCTCGAGGCCTCGAGCTTCCACCCGGGCCGCACCGCCGCGAACCATCTCACCGTCTACGCGCAGGCGGCCGGCATCGCGCGGACCCGCGTCGACGAGGTGCTCGACCTGGTCGGCCTCTCGGATGCCGCAGGCCGGCGTATCGGCGGATTCTCCCTCGGCATGCGCCAGCGCCTGGGGCTCGCGTACGCGCTGCTGGGCGATCCCGGAGTGCTCGTTCTCGACGAGCCGTCCAACGGCCTCGACCCCGAGGGCATCCGCTGGATGCGCGGCTTCCTCCGCGGCCTGGCGCGCGAGGGCCGCACGGTGTTCGTGTCCTCCCACCTGCTGACCGAGATCCAGCAGACCGTCGACGATCTGCTGATCATCTCGCGCGGCCGTCTGGTCTTCCAAGGGGGTCTCGACGAGCTCGCCGACCCCACCGAGACCGCGACCGTGGTCGACGCGCCCGACCGGGGCGCTCTCGTCGCGGCGCTGCGCGCGGCGGAGGTGCCGTTCGAAGTGCTGCGCTCCGGGCTGACCGTGCGCTACTCCTCGCCCGCCGACGTGGGAGAGGTGGCCGCCGGCGCCGGCGTCGCCCTCTCGTCGCTGCAGCGACGCGGTCCCGCACTGGAAGAGGTCTTCCTCGACCTCGTCAACGGCGTGCGCGTGCACCCGAGCGCGGGCGGCATGGCCAGGCCCACCGGGCCCGCCGCGCTCGGCCCCAGCACCGGAGCCGCGGCACCGGCGACGCCGGCGGATGATGATCGCGAGTCCGGTGGCGTTCCGCAGGCCGAACCGGATGCCGCCAGCGCCGAACCGCGGGTCGACCCGGAGACTCCCGGCGACACCGGGACCTCAGACGACACCGGGACTCCAGACGACACCGGGACTCCAGACGACACCGGCGCGATGTCGGAACAGGACGCACCCGAGGTCGCCCCCGCGGACACCGCGGAGCCGGTTTCGACGTCGAACGAGCCCGAGGCCGAGCACGAACCCGGGTCGGACGCGTTCGACACCGACCCCGTCGACGAGGCGCCGTCCGCACCCATCGACGAGGCACCTTCCGAGCCCGCCGACCAGGCGGAGTCCGAGCTCACCGACCCCGAGGCGTCCGAGCCGAGCGACGACGGGGCGTCCGAGCCCGCACCCACGACCGCCGCGTTCGTGGTCGCCGCCACCGGCGTGATCGACATCGTCCCGCCGTCCGCGGATGACCACGGCGACGCCCCCGGCGACCAGGCGGAGCAACCCGTCAGCGACAGCGACCATCACCCCGATCACGAGGAGAGCCACGCGCGATGAGCCTCACCACCGCGACGCGCTCCGAGACCACGAAGCAGTTCACCACCGCGATGTGGTGGGTGCTCGCGATCGTCCTCGCCGTCTACATCGCCTTCACCGCCGGCGTCCTCGCGTTCGTCTTCGCCGCATCCTCGTCGGGCTCGCTGCCCGGAGGCGCCCCGACCCTGCCTGAGGACGGCCTCGCACCGGTCCTCTACAGCACGGCGAGCTCGGTCGGCTACGTCTTCCCGCTCCTCATCGGCACGCTCATGGTGACCAGCGAGTTCCGGCACAAGACGCTGACCTCGACCTTCCTCGCCACCCCGCGGCGCGGCCTCGTGCTCTCGGCCAAGATCGTCGTCGGCATCGTGATGGGCGTCGTGTTCGGCATCGTCGGCATCGTCGCCGCGGTCGGCGTGTCCGCCGGGATCCTCGCGGGCTTCGGCCTGGACACCGCACTCGGCGACGCCGAGACGTGGGCGCTGCTCGGCCGGATGCTGGTGGCCTCGGTCCTGTGGGTGCTCATCGGCATCGGCGTGGGCGCGCTCGTGCGCAACCAGGTCGGCGCGATCGTCGGGGTGCTGGTGTTCACGCAGTTCCTCGAGCCCGTCGGCCGGGCTGCGGCATCCTTCGTCGAGGATCTCGGCCCCGTCGTGCAGTACCTGCCGGGAGCGGCCAGCGACGCGCTCGTGGGCGCGAGCGTCTTCACCAGCATGCCAGGGGCCTCGGCCGGCGAGCTGGAATGGTGGGTCGGCGGTCTGGTGCTGCTGGGCTACGCCCTGGTGCTCGTGGTGCTCGGAAACGTCGTGAGCTGGCGACGCGACGTCAGCTGAGCGCGCGTCGCGGGCGAAGACGCCGGCGGGTGAAGAGCGTCGGCTACGACGACGACGGTGCGTCGGCGACGATGTCGATGACGTCGGTGGGTTCGCCCTGCACGTCCAGGCGCAGCGCCTTGACGAGTTCGAGTCCGTGGCGGGTCGTCAGCAGCACCCGCTGGAACTCGGGGTGCCCGACCAGATCGATCACGACGCCCTTGCGATGACGTCGCGCGATGACGAAGTCGTCGGCGGCGGCGGAACGCCACGTTCCCATCGCGACGATCCCGCGCAGGTGGGTTCCGGGCTGGGGGATGCCGCGCAACCAGGTCCAGGCGTCGTCGACGAGCTGCACGCGGTCGATCGTGTCGCGCTCGATCTCGATATTCCGCTTCCGGAATGCCATGGCCTTCTCGGCGCCGGACAGCACGACTTCGAGCCGAGACGAGTCCAGAAGCAGCGTGACCATGCCCCTAGTCTGCCAGCGCGGCCGGTCCGGTGTCGGGAGGTTTGCTCACAGGAGCGCAACGATCGACGACGCCGCACCCCGATCGCGGTGCAAGACTGGTCGGATGACCCTGCTCGAAACCGCCGATGTGCAGCAGGCGGCGCTCGCAGAGGCGCTCCGTCGCGCGCACGCCGGCGAGCGACTCGACGTCGACGACGCGACGGCCCTGCTGGGTGCGACGGGCGATGACATGGAGTCGATCCTCGATGCGGCGTCGGCCGTTCGGGATGCGGGCCTCGCGGCATCCGGTCGACCCGGGGTGATCACCTACTCGCGCAAGGTCTTCGTACCGCTGACGACGCTCTGCCGCGATCGCTGCCACTACTGCGTCTTCGTCGACACACCCGGACAGCTGCTCAAGAAGCGCAAGCCCGCCTTCATGTCGCCCGAGCAGGTGCTCGCCGTCGTGCGCCAGGGCCAGGCGATGGGCTGCAAAGAGGCCCTGCTCACCCTCGGCGACCGGCCCGAGGACCGCTGGCCCGAGGCTCGCGCCTGGCTCGACGAGCACGGCTTCGCCTCGACGCTGGACTACGTCGCCCACGTCGCACGCCTGATCACCGCCGAGACCGGAATGCTCGCGCACCTGAACCCCGGCGTGATGACCGCCGACGAGCTCGCGATGCTCCGCCCCACGGCCCCGTCGATGGGCATGATGCTCGAGACCACCTCGCGCAAGCTGTTCGAGGTGCCCGGGCGGGTGCACTACGGCTCGCCCGACAAGGACCCGGCCGTCCGGCTCGCCGTTCTCGACGACGCCGGGCGCGCACGTGTGCCCTTCACCACCGGCATCCTGGTGGGGATCGGCGAGACGATCCGGGACCGGGCGGAGTCGCTCATCGCGATCCGCGACGCCCACGAACGCCACGCGGTGGACGGGCAGGGTCGCAGGCAGGGTCACCGGCAGGGTCACGTGCAAGAGGTGATCGTGCAGAACTTCCGCGCCAAGCCGCAGACGGCGATGCAGTCCGCACCCGACGCCGACACCCGCGAGTACGCCGTCGCGGTGGCCGTCGCCCGCCTCGTGATGGGCCCCGACATGCGCATCCAGGTGCCGCCGAACCTGTCGGACCCGGCGGAGTTCGCGCTGCTCGTGCGCGCCGGCGCCGACGACTGGGGCGGGGTCTCGCCGCTGACCGCCGACCACGTCAATCCCGAGCGCCCGTGGCCGCATCTGGACTACCTGGCCCGGCGCACCGCCGAGCTGGGCTTCGACCTGCGCGAGCGTCTGACCGCTCACCCCGAGTTCGTGCACGCCGCCGAGACCTGGCTCGACCCCGCCGTGCGGGGACCGGTCGCCGCGCTCGCCGACCCCGAGACGGGCCTGGCGCGCGAGTCGTCTCGTCCTTCGGGTTCTGCCGGCGACGGCGACGGCGCGCGTGACGGCGACCGGGACGGCGACGGCGAGCGCGACGGCGACCGGGACGGCGCACGGGACGGCGACGAGGCGGTGGCCGGATCACCGCGGGCGGGCGCCCCAGAGGATCACAACTCCTGCAGCGACACCACGCCCGCCGACCCCGCACCGCGGAAATCCGCGGGTGCGGGCGGCCGGAGCGGGTCAGCGCGCAGGAGTTATGATCCGTCGGGCACGCGCTCGACCCTCGAACGCGCGGCAGCCGACCCCCGCGACCTCGACGACACCGAGTGGGTCGGGCTGCTCCATGCCACCGGCGACGAGCTTGAGGCGCTGGTCGCCACCGCCGACGACGTCCGCCGCTACACGGTGGGCGAGGCGGTGACGCTCGTCGTGAACCGCAACCTCACCTCGACCGGGTTCACCACCGCGGACGTCGCGACCGGGCCCGACGCCTTCACCCTCGAAGATGCCGCCGCGATCGCGCGCGACGCCGCCGACCTGGGCGCCACAGAACTGTGCGTGCAGGGCCGCCTTCCCGAGACGGGCGAGGCCTCGGCGTACCTCGAGATCGCCCGCGCGGTCACCGCCGCGGCCCCCCGCCTCCACCTGCACGCCTACCGACCGCAGGACGTCGTCGACCTCGCCGACCGCGGGTTCGCGGGCTCGCTCGAGGCGGCGCTCGCGGCCCTGCGCGACGCCGGCGTCGACACGGTTCCCGGCACCGGTGTGAAGGTGCTCAGCGAGCGCGTCCGCGCCCTCGTCGCACCCGGCGACCTCGAGATCGACCGCTGGGTCGAGGCGATCACCGCCGCGCACCGGGCGGGCTTCCGCTCGACGTCCGTGCTGTTCTACGGCCACGTCGAGACCGCCGTCGAGCGCGTCGCGCACCTGCGTCGACTCCGCGAGATCCAGGACGCCACCGGCGGCTTCACCGAGTTCGTGCCCATCCCCCTGCCCGGTCCGGCGGGTGGCGTGCCGCTCGTGGCGGATCGCCGCGACATCGACGAGCACCGAGCGATGGTGGCGGTGTCGCGCCTCATGCTGTCGGGCAGCATCCCGCACATCCAGATCCCCTGGACGCGCGTCGGCCGCACCGCCGCCGCGACGCTCCTGCAGGCGGGCGGCGACGACCTGGGCGGCGCGCTGCTGGACGGCCGCGTGAAGCCCGAGGCCGGCATCGAGCACGGTCAGGAGCTTCCGGCGACGGATGCCGCAGCCCTCACGGCGCGACTCTTCCGGCCCTTCCGCCTGCGCACCACCGACTACCGCGATGCCGGGGGGCGGTCGTGACCTCACCTCGCGGATCGGCGGGACACCGGCCCACCGTCGACGCCACTCACAGCGAGATCGTCATCGTCGGGGCAGGATTCGCCGGCCTCGGCATGGCGATCGCCCTGCGGCGCGCGGGCCGGGACGACGTCGTCATCCTCGAGCGCGCCCCGTCGATCGGCGGCACCTGGCGGGACAACACGTACCCGGGTGTGGCGTGCGACGTGCCGGCCCACCTCTACGGGTTCGCCAGCCACCCCAACCCGGAGTGGTCCGGTCTCTTCGCCCGCGGCGACGAGATCCGCCGTTACCTCGAGACCGTCGCGGAGCGGGAGGGCGTGCACGACCGCCTTCGGCTGTCGACGGCTCTCACGTGCGCGCGATGGGACGCCGACGCCGATCTGTGGCGGCTCGAGACGTCGCGCGGGGCCCTCACCGCCGACGTCCTCGTCCTGGCGTGCGGGCGTCTCACCGAGCCGTCGATTCCTGACATCTCGGGTCTGGAGTCCTTCCCGGGGCCCATCTTCCACTCCTCGAGATGGGACCACGGCACCGACCTGAAGGGCGCCCGCGTGGCCGTCGTCGGCACCGGCGCGAGCGCCGTGCAGCTGGTGCCGGAGCTCGCCCGCACCGCGCGCCACGTGACGCTGTTCCAGCGCACGCCCGCATGGATCGTGCCGCGCGGCGAGCGCGCGTACACCGAGACCGAACGAGAGCGCTTCGCCACCCAGCCCGGAGAGCTCGCGCGCCTCCGCGCCGACCTGTACGCCGAGGGCGAGGCCCGCTTCGCCTCGCGATCGGGGGATGCCGCAGCCGCCGCCGCGGCGCGCGCCACGGCCCTGGCTCACCTGCACGCGCAGGTGGCCGATCCCGCGCTTCGCGCCGCCCTGACTCCGGACTACGCGTTCGGCTGCAAGCGGGTGCTGCTCTCGGACGAGTTCTACCCGGCGCTGGCCTCCCCGACCGTGACGCTGGAGGCCGCGGCGCTGGACACGGTCGAGGGCTCCACGCTCGTCTCTGCGGCGGGCGGTCGCCACGACGTGGACGCCCTCGTGCTGGCGACGGGATTCGCCACGACCCGCCAGCCGTACGCGGACCTGGTGGTGGGCGAGGCGGGAACGACTCTGGCCGAGCACTGGTCGCACGGGATGACCTCGTTCGGATCGACAGTCGTGGCCGGTTTCCCGAACCTGTTCGTCCTCGACGGCCCGAACGCCGCTCTGGGCCACAATTCGTCCGTGCTGATGATCGAGGAGCAGGCCGCGTACGCCGTCCGATGCCTCGTGCACCGTGACCGCTCGGGCGCTCCACTGCGCCTCGACCCGGCGGCCGAGGCCGCCTACACCGACGAGATCGCGCACGCCGCGGCATCCACCCCCTGGATGACCGGCGGCTGCCGCAACTGGTACGTCGACGAACGGTCGGGCAGGCTCACCCTGCTGTGGCCGGGCACCGTCGACGCCTTCCGCGCACGCCTGGCGCGTGCCGACGGATCCGAGTTCGCGCTCGCTCCCGCGAGCGCCGAGAAGGGAGCATCATGACCGATTCCCCGACGCACCAGGGCCTGCCCCTCCGGTTCGGGTACAAGGCTTCGGCCGAGCAGTTCGGGCCCACCGAGCTGCTCGACTTCGCGATCCTGGCCGAGGAGGTCGGGTTCGACTCGGTCTTCGTGTCGGACCACCTGCAGCCGTGGCTGCACGAGGGCGGGCATGCGCCGGCATCCGTGCCGTGGCTCGGCGCGCTCGGCGCGCGCACCTCGCGCGTGGCGATCGGGACGTCGGTGCTGACGCCCACCTTCCGCTACAACCCCACCGTCGTCGCGCAGGACTTCGCGACGCTGGGGGTGATGTACCCGGGCCGGGTCATCCTCGGCGTCGGCACGGGTGAGGCGCTCAACGAGGCCAACCTCGGGATCGCGTGGCCCGACCCGCCGGAGCGGTTCCAGCGCCTGAAAGAGGCGATCGGGCTCATCCGCCGCCTGTGGAGCGAGGACCGCGTCAACTTCGACGGCACGTACTACACCGCCCGCAACATCACCATCTACGACAAGCTCGACCAGCCCGTCCCGATCTACATCGGCGCCGCCGGCCCCGCGGCGACGCGGCTGGCGGGCAGGATCGCCGACGGCTTCATCACCACCAGCGGCAAGAAGCGCGAGCTGTACACCGACACGCTGCTGCCGGCCCTGCACGAGGGGCTCGAGAAGGCCGGACGCTCGCCCGCCGACATCGACACCCTCATGGAGATCAAGGTGTCGCTGGACGAGACCATCGAAGCGGCGAAGGAGAAGACGCGGTTCTGGGCGCCGCTCGCCCTCAGCCCCGACGAGAAGATGGGCGTCGACGACCCGCTCGAGATGCAGCGCCTCGGCGAGGAGCTGCCGATCGAGCGCGCCGCGTCGCGGTTCATCGTGTCGGACGATCCCGACGAGCACGTCGAGCGCATCGCGTGGTACGTCGAGCTCGGCTTCCGCCACCTCGTCTTCCACGACCCCGGGCACGACCAGGAGACGTTCCTGCGCCGGTACGGCACCGAGATCCTGCCGCGGCTGCGGGAGCGGTTCGGCGCGTGACGGGAGGGTGGGCCGTCGTCGTCCCGGTGAAGTCCCCGGCAGTCGGCAAGTCCCGCCTGGACGTGCCGGGGATCGACCGGGCCACGCTGGCCCGCGCGATCGCGCTCGACACCATCGAGGCGGCGGCGGCGTGCGCCGAGGTCGCCCAGGTCTTCGTCGTGACCGACGACCCCGCTGTCATCGTCGGCGCGCATGACATCCCGGGGCTCCGCTTCGTTCCCGAAGAGGAGCCGCGCGGCCTGAACGCCGCGATCGCGCTCGGGGCGGACGCCGCCGGCGAGCGGATGCCGCGCGCGGCACTGCTGGGGGACCTGCCGTCGCTGCGGCCGGACGACCTGGCCGACGCGCTCGTGCGGGCGGGCCGGGTCGATCGCGGGGTGGTGGCCGATGCCGAGGGCTCCGGATCGACCCTCGTCACCGCGCGCGAGGGGGTGCCGTGGCGGGCGGAGTTCGGACCGGACTCCCACGCGCGGCACATCGCACTGGGCTGCGTCGGCCTCGATGTGTCCGACGGGTCGACCCTCCGTCGCGATGTCGACACCGCCGAGCAGCTGGGCGAGGCGGCGGCGCACGGGCTCGGGCGCCGCACGGCCGCCCTCGCGGCGCCGCCGGTCACAGATGCGGGCGACGGTCAGATCAGCAGGTAGACCGCGCCGACGATCGTGAAGACGATGACCAGGCGCTCGAACAGCGCCTGGTCGATGCGGTCGGCGATCCACCGGCCGCCGAGGGCGCCGGCGATCACGAGGGGCACGAGCACGAGATCGAGCAGCACGCCGGGGACGGTGATGAGCCCCAGGCCGATGGAGAACGGCACCTTGGAGAGGTTGACCAGCGCGAAGAACCACGCGGCGGTTCCCAGGAACTGCTTCACCGAGAACCGCGCGGCGAGGAAGTACATCGACATCACCGGCCCCGCGGCGTTGGCGACCATGGTCGTGAAGCCGCCCAGCGAGCCGTAGGTCGCCGCCGCCACCGGGTGCGGCGCGGCGTCGGCCACGGCGGGCGCCATCCGTCTCCGCAGCAGCGTGATGGCGATGACCACCAGCAGGATGACGCCGATCACCCGCTTGACCCCGGCGTCGTCGGCGAAGGCGAGGAACACCACCCCGAGGCCGAGTCCGACGATCACCGCGGGCGCCAGCCGCAGCAGCGCCCGCCAGTCGGCGTGCCGTCGGTAGGCCAGCACCGCGAAGACGTCGGCGACGATGAGCAGCAGCAGGAGGGTGCCGGTCGACTGCCGAGCCGGAAGAACGGCGGCGAAGATCGCCACCGCGATCGTCGTGGCGCCAGGGACGGCCGTCTTGCCGAGACCGACGATCACCGCCGCGACCGCGAGCAGGACCCACGCGAGAGGCCCCAGGTCGGGGAGCAGGCCGGATTCCATCACACGCCGGCTCCCATCACACGCCGGCCCATCACACGTCGGCTCATCACACCGCGGCTCCCTCAGACGCCGGCGGTCGCGAGAGCGCGCTCGGCGAGCGCCGCGGCCGCGTCGGCGTCCGTCATCCACAGCGGGGCGACGACCGAGCGGATGCCGGAGCCTGCCACCTCGGCAGCCGACGCGGCGTCTTCCTCAGCCAGCAGCCACGCGTCCAGCAACCCGCCGTCCCCGCGCGGTCGGTAGTGCGCCGCGACGGCCGCCGCGGAGGTCTCGACGCCGATCGCGGTGAGGCAGACGTCCGCCATGCCGCGGACGACGCGGCCGCCGATGATGGGCGAGACACCGACCACGGGCGCCGCTGCGGCGCGCAGGGCGTCTCGGATGCCGGGGACGGCGAGGATGGGACCGATCGATACGACGGGGTTCGACGGTGCGATCAGCACGACATCGGCCTCCGCGAGCGCCTCGACGACGCCGGGAGCGGGGGCGGCGCCCTCGACCCCCGGGTTGTCGAAGCGGACGGGCTGGAGCTGCGCGCGGTGGCGCGTCCACCACTCCTGGAAGTGCAGATGGCGCGTCACCTGGCCGTCGCGGACCGTCACGCGGGTGTCGACCTCCGCGTCGGTCATCGGCAGCAGCCGTGCGCCGAGCGGCCAGCGTTCCGCGAGTCGCGCGACCACCTCGGTGGGCGTCGCGCCTTCGCGGAGCCACCCGGTGCGGGCGAGATGCGTGCCGAGATCGAGGTCGCCGAGGGTGAACCACGGCCACCCCGCGCCCCACTCCTGCAGCTCGTGGTTGACCCGCTCGGTGTCGCCCACGCGTCCCCAGCCGCGCTGGGTGTCGTTGACGCCCGCGAGCGCGTAGAGGATGGAGTCCACGTCGGGCTGCAATCGCACGCCCGACAGCCACAGGTCGTCGCCGGTGTTGACGACCACCGTGAGCACCGCCGCGGTGTCGGCCACGCCCCTCGCCCGCAGCGCCCCGCGGACGCCGCCCACGAAGCGCGAACCGCCGACCCCGCCGGCCAGCACGACGATCCGCGGCCCGATGCCGGCGGTGCCCGCCGCGATCACAGGGCGAATTCGTCCGTGGCGTGGGGAAGCGCGAAGCGCGCGACGGCGTCGATGAGGGCGTCGACCGTCTGCTGCGGCGCGACCACGTCGACGCCGAGGCCCGTCTTGGCGGCGTCTTTCGCGGTGCGCGGTCCGATGGCGGCGACCAGCGTCGTCTCGGGGATGTGGTCGAACTGCGCGCGCACCTGCTCGGCGACCGAGCCGCTCGTGACGAGGATCGCGTTGATGCGACCCGAGCGGACGTCCTCGGCGATGCGCTCGGTGACCGGAACGCCGACCGTGCGGTAGGCCACGACACTGCGGACGCGGTGCCCCGCCTCGGTCAGCCGGTTGGTGAGGACGGGCTTGGCGATCTCACTGCGGAGGGTGAGGATGCTGCGGGGTTCGGGCTCCAGGGCGATGAGCTGCTCGGCCATGCCGCCGGCGGAGTTGTCGCGCTCGGGGACGAGATCGACGCGGTAGCCGACCGCCTGCAGGGCCGCCGCGGTGGTCTCTCCCACGGCGGCCACCTTGGTGCCGGTGGGGATCACGGCGCGATACGCATAGAGGACGTCGACCGTGGTCGCGCTGGTCACCGTGAGCCAGTCGAACGCGCCGGCACCGAGATCGGCGATGGCCCGCTCGAGAGTCGCCTGGTCGGTCGAAGGGGCGAAGTTGATGAGCGGGGCGATCACCGGGGTGGCGCCCTGCCGTCGCAGCGACGCGGCGACGCCGTCGCCCCACGGTCCCCCGCGCGGCACCAGCACCCGCCACCCCTTGAGGGGCTTGGGTGCGGTGTGTGCGGGTGATGTGTTGTTCATGGGGTGTGACTCTCGTGGTGCATTTCGGCCACCCCTGACGTTCGAGCAGCCGAAGCGCGGGATTCCGGGTCGCGCGCTCAGCAGCATCCGCACCGTTGCACTGCCTGTGAAACCGAGCATACCCCCGCTGATCTGCCGTTCGTCCAGGCCCCCTCCGTCACCGGGGGGAGCCTGCGACCGCGGCGAGGGGCGTGTCGGTGCCTGTCAGCGCGCGGCGAGGCGGACGATTCCCCACACCGCGGCGCCGATTCCGGCCGCCACGACGACGGCCGCGGCCGCGGCGCCCTGGGGGCTGCGATCGGCGAAGGCGCGGGCCTTGACGATGCCGCGATCCAGGGCGATGCCGGCCCGCTTGGGCAGGTTCGCCTTCTCCTCGATGGCCGCGAGCGCGGCCTTGAGCTCGGCGCGCGCCTTCTCGACCGGGTCGGTGATGCCGATCGGGACGGCGGTGCGGGGCATGGTCACGCGCGTGTCAATACTCACCGCGCACCTCCTTCACATCGTGTGCGATCGCCTGCGCGGGGTTGGTGCGCTTGGCGAGACGTTTGAACCGCATGATCCCGAACAGCGCGAGGATCACGGTGACCAGCAGCATCACGAAGAAGACGACGAGGGCGGACAGCCAGACGGGCCACCACGACGACAGCCCCGCGATGACGAAGGCGCCGAGTGCCGGAATCGACCAGAACAGCACGAACAGGGCGGCGATCATCCAGATCGCCCCCCAGCCGCCGTCCTTCGCGGTGCGCGCCAGCCAGACCTTCGCCGAGTCGATCTCGGCCGTGACGAGATTGCGGACGAGTTCGGGGATCTCGCCGACGAGGGTCAGCAGACCGTCATCGGCGCGATCGCGGAAGCCACGAGGCGTCGTCATGTCAGGCCTCGCTGCGCTCGCGGGCCTCGTCGGCGGCCTTCTTCGCCTTCTCTGCGGCCTTGGTGGCGGCCGCGGTGGTCTCGTCGGCGGCGCGATCGAGGTCGTCTGCCGCCGCCTTGCTCGCCTTCACGGCGGCGTCGACACGCTGACCGGGGGTGCCTTTGCCTGCGGCGGCCTTCGAGACCTTGACGGCCGAGTCCCACAGCGTGCTGGGCAGTGCCATCGCGCTGGATTTCGCGAACTCGCTGACCTTGGCCACCTGGTCCTGCACGGGTTCGGTGTTCCAGACCTTCATCCACTGGGTCTTGATCTGCTCGTACCGCTCTTTGCCGGCACGCGAGCCGAGGACGTATCCCACGGCGATTCCGATCACAAGTCCTGCTTTGCCCCTCATGGGGTGCTCCTCCCGCTCGGTGGTGCGCCTGTTGGTGGTCCCAGGTTAGCCGTGCATGCCGATCCGGGTATCCACCCTTGACATTCGGGTGCGGATGCCGATCATTCCGCGGGCGGCCCGGTCCACAGCGTCGCCCGCCGTACCCGGTCGGCCTCGGTCATGGCGTCGCGCACGACGTCGGCCGGATCGCTCCCCGAGAGCCACGCCCCGACCGCGGCCACACCGTCGGAGCCGGCGATCGCGGTGCGGATCGCCGCCGTCTCAGCTGCGTGGCCGAGGGCGGACGACGGTCGCTCGACGGCGGACGTCGTCCGGGTCGATGCGAGCACCCGCAGCTCGGCGGTGGCCACGCCCAGCAGCGCGGACGCCTCGGACACCGCGAGTGCTCGCGCCTGGTCGTCGGTGAGCCCCGTCGTGGCGGGCTCGGTCTCGCCGCCGCCGAAGCGCACGCGGACGACGTGCCGGCCCGGTCCGGCCGCATCTGCCAGCCACCCCCAGCGCGCGGTCTCATGACTGACCGCAGCCGCCGGTCCGGTCCCTGGGATCCGCACGACGCGTGCGCCGCGCGGGTGGGTGTCGAGGGTCGCCGCCGAGATCGCGAGCGTCACCGTCTCGACGACTCCGGGAGTCTCGCGCGGCGCCGCGTCCAGCTCCGCGACATGGGCGGCGAGCAGCATCCGTGCCTCGCGTGCGCCCACGGCCACGATGACCGCGTCGGCGTCGATGACCGCGGGGACCTCGTCCGGGCGTGCGGGGCCGGGGCCCCCGGGGTCGGCGTCCGCGGGGTCGGCGCCCGCGGGGGGCGCGGTCGCATCAGGGGTCGCGGCGGGCGCCTCGGACTCCACGGTCACGCGCCAGCCGCCGTCGCCGGCGGTGAGGGCGACCGCGCGCGTGCGGCGGCGCACCTCGACGTCGAGGTCGCCGAGGCGATGCTCGAGCGCGGCCGTGAGGCGCGGCATCCCGCCGTCGAGCCCGGCCGGCTGCAGAGCCTCGTCCGTCGCCAGCAGCTCGGCGACCGCGCCGCCGAGGGATCCGGTGCGGGTGAGGGCGGTGTTGAGGCCGGGCGCGAGGGCGTCGACATCGAGTTCGTCCGGTCCGACGCCGAGCGTGCCGACGCTCAGCGGAGCCACCATGCGGTCGAGCACGCGGTCGCCCATGCGGGTGCGCACCAGCCGGGCGAGGTTGCGCTCCACGCCGATGGTCAGCGGGGGCCGAAGACGGTCGAGGTACGCGCGCCACGCGCCGCCCCAGCCGATGATCGCCCGTACGTCGTCGGCCCACGGATTGGCGGGGATGCCCCGCACGGTCGCGGCGGGCAGCTTCGCCGCGCCCTGGGGAAGGCCCGCGATCCAGGTCTCGTCGGTGCGCGGGGCCACCACGTGCGCGCCCAGGCCGAGGTCATCGACGAGCGCGCGCATCGTCTCGGTGGCGGAGTGATCCAGGGGCCCTGTCGGGAGGGGGAATCCGTCGGCCTCGTACGGCTGGATCGCGCCGCCCAGCGTCTCGGACTGCTCGAGGAGGGTGACGCGGATCCCCACCTTCGCGCACTCGAGGGCGGCGACGAGCCCGGCGAGGCCGCCGCCGATCACCACGATGCGACGGTGGTGGGCATGCGCGACCAGATCGGAGAGGGGTGAGGGTGCGTCGACCACGTCTCCATCCTCGCACCGCCGCGGTTCGCGCGCCGTTCGAGCGGGAGCCCGCAACGGGCGGGCGCGCGCGAGCCGGCGGTGGCAGGATGGGCGCCATGACGCTGCACATCACCGGCGACGACGCCGCCGATCGCCTGCTCTCCGACGATCCTCTGGCCCTGCTGATCGGGATGCTGCTCGACCAGCAGGTCGCGATGGAGACCGCGTTCGCCGGACCTCTCAAGATCGCCGAGCGCGCCGGCACCCTCGACGCCGCGGCCCTGGCCACGTTCGATCCCGACGCGTTCGCGGAGCTGTTCAGCGCGACGCCCGCAGTGCACCGCTACCCCGGCTCCATGGCCGGGCGCGTACAGGCCCTGTGCCGGACGGTCGACGAGGAGTGGGGCGGCGACGCGGCCGCCATCTGGAAGCGGGACGACCCCGACGGCGCGACGGTGCTCAAGCGGTTGAAAGCGCTGCCGGGGTTCGGCGAGCAGAAGGCCAGGATCTTTTTGGCGCTCCTCGGCAAGCAGTACGGCTTCGCCGGGGCCGGCTGGCGCGAGGCGGCGGGCTCGTACGGCGATGAAGGATCGTTCCGCTCGGTCGCCGACATCACCTCGCCCGAGTCCTTGACGAAGGTGCGCGAGCACAAGCGCGAGATGAAGGCCCAGGCCAAGGCGGCGAAGTCCTCGTCCGGGGGCGGAGGCGTCTGATGCAGAAGACCGGCGGAAGCGTCGCCGCCTTCGTGGCAGGCGTCACTCCGGCCAAGCGTCGCCGCGATGCCGAGACGATGCTGGCCCTGCTGTCCGAGATCACCGGGCGCGAGCCGGAGCTGTGGGGCACGATCATCGGGTTCGGGTCGTGTCACTACGTCTATCCCACCGGCAACGAGGGCGACATCCCGGTCACCGCGTTCGCGCCCCGCAAGCAGGCCACCACCGTCTACCTCATCCCCGGCTTCGCCGAGCGCACGCAGGAGCTCGCCCGGCTCGGGCCGCACACGACCGGGGCCGGATGCCTCTACCTGAAGGACCTCGAAGCGGTGGACCTCGAGGTCCTGCGCGGCATCATCGCCGAGTCCGAGCGCGCGGTGCGCAGCGGGACGGGGTGGGAGGGCGTGACGGTCACGCTCACCGACGGCTGAGCCGCGGCATCCTCTTCTCCCACGCCGGACGGTGTGTCTCCGCGGCGGCGCGGGTCAGGCGCCGCGGAGGCGCTCCGACAGATACGCCTTCAGGTTCTCGAGGGGCACGCGCTCCTGGGCCATCGTGTCTCGATCGCGCACGGTGACGGCGCGGTCGTCGAGCGAGTCGAAGTCGACGGTGACGCAGAAGGGCGTGCCGATCTCGTCCTGGCGACGGTAGCGGCGGCCGATGGCGCCGGCGTCGTCGAAGTCGATGTTCCAGTCGCCGCGCAGCGAGTCGGCGACCTCGCGCGCCAGCGGCGAGAGCCGCTCGTTGCGCGAGAGCGGCAGGATCGCCGCCTTCACCGGAGCCAGGCGCGGGTCGAGCCCCAGCACCGTGCGGGTGTCCGTGCCGCCCTTGGCGTTGGGCGCCTCTTCCTCGCGGTAGGCGTCGACGAGGAACGCCATCATGGCGCGCGTGAGACCGAACGAGGGCTCGATGACGTACGGGATGTAGGTCGAGTTCGACGCCTGATCGAAGTACGACAGCTTCTGACCCGAGGCCTCGGTGTGGCTGCCGAGGTCGTAGTCGGTGCGGTTGGCGATGCCCATCAGCTCGCCCCACTCCTTGCCGGGGAAGCCGAACCGGTACTCCACGTCGATCGTGCCGGCGGAGTAGTGGGCGCGCTCGTCCTCGGGCACGTCGAAGCGGCGCATGTTGGCCGGATCGATCCCGAGGTCGGTGAACCAGTTCCAGCAGTCCTCGACCCACGCGCCGAACCAGTGGTCCGCCTCGGCGGGCGGGGTGAAGTACTCGATCTCCATCTGCTCGAACTCGCGGGTGCGGAAGATGAAGTTGCCGGGCGTGATCTCGTTGCGGAACGCCTTGCCGACCTGGCCGATGCCGAAGGGGGGCTTCTTGCGCGACGCGGTGAGCACGTTGGCGAAGTTGACGAAGATGCCCTGCGCGGTCTCGGGACGCAGGTAGTGCAGTCCCGACTCGTCGTCGACGACGCCGAGATAGGTCTTCACCAGGCCCGAGAACGCCTTGGGCTCGGTGTACTGACCCTTCGTGCCGCAGTTGGGGCAGGGCACGTCGGCCAGGCCGTTCTCAGCCGGGCGACCCTTCCGGGCTTCGAAGTCCTCGATGAGGTTGTCGGCGCGGAACCGCTTGTGGCACTGCAGGCACTCCACCAGCGGATCGGTGAAGGTCGCGACGTGGCCCGAGGCCTCCCACACGCGCTTGGGGAGGATCACCGAGGAGTCCAGGCCCACCATGTCGCCGCGGCCTCGGACGAACGTCTGCCACCACTGGCGGCGGATGTTCTCCTTCAGCTCGGTGCCGAGGGGGCCGTAGTCCCACGCAGAGCGGGAACCGCCGTAGATCTCACCGGCCTGGAACACGAACCCGCGGTGACGGGCGAGGGCGATGACTTTGTCGAGGCGGGACTGCTCGGCCACGGTGGCTCCAATGGTCGGGTGAGGGGGTGCGGAATCGCAGAAAGCCGGGAGTCCCGGCATCCGTCGATTCTAGATGAGCGGATGCCGCCCCTCACGCCCGCCGGCCACGGTGCCTGCCGCGTCCGGTCAGCCTGAGCCGAAGCCGCACCAGTGCGCGACCCAGGTCAGGATGCGGCCGCGCAGGGCGTCGCCGACGAACAGCTCGATCTCGCCGGGCTCGTCGTCCACGATCACGCGCACGTCGAAGATGGTGCCGCGCTTGTCCTCCTGCACGGCGTGCGGGTCGCAGCGGGACGGCACGAGCGGCAGGTCGACGTCGACGGCCTCCCCGGACCCGCGGACCACCAGGTCGAGCGGATAGGCCCCGTCCGCGGTGTCGGCGTCGAACGAGAGCAGATTGGTGGGCTGCACGGCGGCGATGACGACCTCCTCGGCGGCTCCGCCACCCGCGGCTCCCCCGTCCGCGGGGTCGACCCGCAGGCGCAGCGTCGCGGGCTCGCCCGGCGACGACGGCTCGAAGCCGGTGAACGAGAGTGCGGCCGCCGCGGCCAGGCGCTTCGCGCGGCACTCCCGCTCGTGCAGCGGTCCGACGAACCCGAGCGGGTCGTCGGCGGCGAGAGTGACCACCTCGCTGTGCGCGCCGACGGTCAACTCCAGGTGGACGGTCGGCTCCCCCGCGGCGGACGCCCCACACGCCACCGCCGGCAGCTGCACGCGGATGTCGACGCGGCCGCCCGCGACGACGTCGCTCGCGCGTCCCTCCACCACGCGCCCCGCCTCGCCGTCGAAGCGCGGATCGACGACGATGACGTCGCCGATGGTCACGGATTCGTCCGACCCGTTCACGATCTGCACCTGCGCCTGACGGGACGCCACGTCGCCGCGCAGCTGCACGAGCGACACGTCGATTCCCTCGACGATGCTCGCGACGATGTCGTCAGCTCGGCTCGCGGGCGCGGCCTGCTGCGACACGGCGCACCCGGCCGTCATCCCGGCGGCGAGCGCGAGGGCGGCGACGGCGGCGAGCGCGCGGCGCATGCCTACCTCCGCAGCACCTCGCGCGCGACGGTGACGTCGTCGAGCGCGACCGGGTCGATCTCGACCCCGATGCCGTGGCCGAGGGGGACGCGCACGTGGCCGTCCTCGAGCACGGCCGGCTCGGTGACGATGTCGCGCGTGTAGAAGCGACTCGACGCCGAGATGTCCCCCGGCAGGGTGAACCCGGGGAGCGCGGCGAGCGCCGCGTTCGCGGCACGCCCGATCCCCGTCTCGAGCATGCCGCCGCACCACACCGGGATGCCGGCCTCGCGGCACACGTCATGGATGGCAACGGCCTCGAGATACCCGCCGACCCGGCCCGCCTTCACGTTGATCACGCTCGTCGCCCCGAGCGCCAGGGCATCGACGGCGGCCTTGCGCGACGTGATCGACTCGTCGAGGCACACCGGCGTGCGCAGGTGCTGCGCGAGGGCGGCGTGATCGACGATGTCGTCCTCCTGCAGCGGCTGCTCGATCAGCAGCAGGTCGAACCGGTCGAGTTCGGCCAGCGTGTCGATGTCGGCGAGCGTGTACGCGGAGTTGGCGTCGACCTGCAGCGGGATCCCGCCGAACGCCTCGCGCACCGCCGCGGTGTCGCCCACGTCGCGCCCCGGCTTGATCTTGATCTTGATGCGCGCATAGCCCTCGTCGAGGTACCCGCGCACGGTCTCGACGAGCGCGGCGGGATCCCGCTGGAGTCCGACGGACACTCCGCTCGGCACGCGGTCGCGGACCGCCCCGAGGTAGTCGGCAAGCGACCGGGACTCCGCCCGCAGCGCCGCGTCGAGGACCGCCAGCTCGAGCCCGGCCTTGACCATGCGGTGGCCCTTGAAGGGTTCGAGCACGGCCGCCACACGCTCGGGAGCGAGGGGACCGGCATCCAGGAGCGCGGGGGTCAGCCATCTCAGCGCGACGTCCCACGCCCCCTGCGTGTACTCGCTGGAGTACAGCGGCGCGGCGCCCGTGACGATCTCGCCCCACCCGTCCCCGTCGGCCGTCAGGGCCCGCACCACGATCACCTCGCGGACGGTCTCGGTGCCGAACGACGTGGTGAACGGCGAGACGAGCGGCAGATGCAGCACGCGCAGCTCGACCCCCTGGAGGGCGATGGGTGCCGCGGGCCGGGCGATGGGCATGCGCTCAGGCTACGCCCGCGCCGCGCCGTCGTCTCAGTGCACCAGGCGGCGAGCGGCCGGTTCCCGCAGCACCGCGACGTAGGTCGTCCGGGCGAGCCGCGGACGACGGCGGCGCGGAACCGAGACACGGTCGCGCCGGGGCCCGGTCAGTGCGGCGATCAGGACTTCGATGTGCTCACGCATGGTTCCTCCTCGGTCATGACAGAAGAGGCCGGGTCCGTCCCGCTGATACATCCGCTAGCCATCGGATGCGCGATGCGCAACCCCGTGAGCGGCGTGGCGGCGCCGACGTAACGTCGGGGCATGGAGACCTACGACTTCGCCCCGCGCCGCGCCATCGTCACCGCATCGGACTCGGGGATCGGCCGCGCGACCGCTCTCGCGCTGGCCGACGCCGGGCTCGACGTCGGCATCACCTGGCACTCCGACGAGGAGGGCGCCGAGGGCACCGCGGAGGCGGTCCGCGAGCGCGGGCGCCGCGCCGAGGTGACGCGCTTCGACGCCACCGACCTCGCGCGCGTCGGACCGACGATCGACGACCTCGCCGAGCGCCTCGGCGGGCTCGACGTTTTCGTGAACAACGCCGGCGGCGGTTCGGGCGGCCCGTTCCTCGACCTCACGATCGACGACTGGCGCAAGGACGTGAGCCTGAACCTCGACGGAGCTTTCGCGGGGCTGCACGCCGCCGCCACGCGCATGGTCGCCGCGGGCCGCGGCGGCCGGCTGATCGCCGTCACGAGCGTCCACGAGACCGCGCCCCGCGTCGGGTCCGCCGCGTACGTCGCGGCCAAGCACGGTCTCGGCGGGCTCATCAAGACGATGGCGCAGGAACTCGGCGAGCACGGCATCACGGCCAACGCCGTCGGCCCCGGCGAGATCGCGACCCCGCTCAACGACATGGACTCGGGCGACGTCGAAGACACCCACCGCCCCGGCATCCCGCTCGGCCGTCCGGGCAAGGCCGAGGAGGTCGCCGCGGTGATCGCGTTCCTCGCCTCGCCCGCCTCGAGCTACGTCACCGGAGCCAGCTGGACCGTCGACGGAGGGATGCTGCAGATGGGGCCGCAGGCCGGCTCGCACCTCACGAGCGACGACTGGCGCCGCGCCGGCGACTGACCCGCCGGGCTCAGCGCCGGATCCGGCCGGCCGGGCACCGCGGCGTCGTCAGGGGCGGATGAACAGGTAGCCGCGATCGTCGTCGAAACCGCCGATGACCAGACCCGACGCCAGGTGCCGCGCGACGGCGTCGCGGACGCGGGAACGCCAGGCGGCGGCATCCGCAGGGTTCTCCCGCCGCAGCGTCTCGATGTCGCGGGGAACCTCGACGTGCGCGACGACGCTGTCGTCCTCGGGAGTGGGGACGGGACGGGCGGCGACCGCCCACGAGACCATGATGCGGTCGGACTCGTCGCCGCGGTTGACGCCGTCGTCCATGGGTCCGTAGTGGTTCACGAGGTACTCGGTCACGCGCGTGCCCAGGACCCGCAGGTTGAAGTGGGCGTTGCGGGCCACGAGAGGATCGAACGTCCACGTGATGTTCCCGACGTCGCGGGCGAGCGCCCACTCCCGCTGGTGCTGCTTGAGCACGCGGCCGAGGCCCTGACTGCGGAATCCGGGCAGCACCCCCGTGATGTGGCTGTGCATCGAGCGGGCCGCGGGTGCGGCGAAGAACGCCACCGACGCGCCGACCATCCGCTCGTGGGCGTACAGCCCGACGGCGTAGTTGCCCGAGTGCGCGAGGGCCCGCAGCAGGTTCGGCGGCATGCCCGACTTGTCGCCGCCCCACACCTCGGACAGCACGGCCGAGGCGCGGAACACCTCCTCGACGGTGTCGAGCGGACGGATCTCGATTCCCGGCGGAGTGACGGCGGAGAGGTCGGCCATGGGGCTCACCCTACGCCGGTCGAGGACTCATGCCGATGGGGCGCCGGTCGTTGCCGCGGGGCGGCCGCCGGGGATCTCGACGACGCCCGTCGTGGGGCTCTCGACCCCGGCGGTGATGACGTGCTCGGCGAACAGGCCCGGCCACGCCATGACGCCGTACGGGGTTCGCGCGACGACGAGTCGGCTGTGAGGGAGGATCTGGTCGAGCTTCGTGGCGGTGCGCAGCGGGTGCGTGTGATCCCCCGTCCACGCCAGGATGAGGGTCGGCACGGTGATGTGGGCGAGCGCCTTCTTGGGCGGGAGGTCTGCCGCCGCCGCCCCGCGCAGCACAGTCGGCAGCAGGTGCGCCGCCACCGCCGGGCCGGTCTGCGGCGCACCGGCCAGCGCCGGCGGCACCGGCGTGGTGCTGCCGAGCTCGACGAAGGCCGCCACGCCCTCGCGTTCGACGAGGTCGGCTCCGGCGAGGTAGGTCTGGGCCTGCGCCCGGCGGGTTCCCCATGCCGTGGGCGGCAGCATGAGGGTGAGGCTGTCGAAGCGCGCCATGTCGCGCAGCGCCGCGTGCAGGAGCGTGCCCGTACCCATCGACGGCCCGAGGCCGTGGACCGTCTCGCCCGGCGCGATGACGTCGAGCGCGGTGAGGAGGTCGTCTGCCAGGCGGTCCCAGCGGTAGTCCGCGGCATCCGCGGTTCCACTCGACCCGCCGTGGCCCCGGGCATCCAGCCGCAGCACACGATGCCCGCGCAGGGCCCTGCCGAGGTCTAGTCCCAGCTGCGCGTCGCGGGAGCGGCTCGAGGTGAGCCCGTGCAGCTGCACGACCAGCGGACCGGAATCGCCCACGACGTCGAAGTCGAGACTCGCTCCGTTCACCTGGATCGCCGGCACGGCACCCCCATCGCGCTGAAACACGAAACCTGAGCCCCCTACACTACGGCGGATGCGTCTGACCAACGTCGCCCGAATGACCCTCCCCGCCGGCGAGGTGCACAGCTATGCGCTGCGTGTCGCCGACGAGCCGGGCCGGCGGCTGCCCGTGTCGTTCGACCAGGGACGCCACGTCGGCGGCGGCGATCGCGACGGCTCCTGGATGTCGATCGCCTTCCGTCTGCCCGAAGGCACTGCCCGGGACGCACTCGCCGACGCGTGGCACCGGGTGGTCCGACGGCACGGCACGCTGCGCACCGCCTTCACCCGCATCGTCGGCACCGACGAGCTCGCCCTGCACGACGTCGAGGTGATCGGCGGACGCTGGCGGCGGCATCCGATCCCCTCGGGCGCTCTCGCGCGTGACGTGCTCCGCGTCGTCCTCGACGGCGCGTGCCGCCCGTTCTCACGGCCGTCGCACCTGCTCGTGGTCGTCGAGCCCGATGCGGATGCCGCGGACCGGCGCCCCGCCGTCGTCATCGGCTCCGATCACGCACACGTCGACATGTGGTCGCTGCTGGTGCTCGTGCGCGACCTGATCGCGGGGCTCGACGGCGCCCTCCCGGAGAGTGCGGCCGGCGACATCTCGAGTGCGGCGGGCGCGGTCGAGCCGTTCGCCGTGCACACCGCGCTCCTCGAAGCGCGCCCGCCCGCGCCGGCCGAGGTCACCGCGCGGTGGCGCGAGATCACTCGCGTCACGCGAGCACTTTCGGGCGCGCCGCTGCGCGCGGTCTTCCCCGTGCACAGCCGGTTCGAGCAGCGCTGGCACGACGCCGTCGGCTGGTTCATCACGAACTCGGTCATCGAGTGCCGGGACGCCGACCCCGCCGCCTGCGCCGCAGCCGTGAGGCAGGCCGTCGCGCTGGGATCCCACCCGCTGGCGCCGATCCTCGCCCCCTACGGCGGCATGCCCGTCGCCCCGGGGATGTTCGCGCTGTCGTGGCTGGACACGCGGCGACTGCCGGTGGATCTGCCGCCCGACCTGCAGATCCAGTACGTCTCGAGCGTCATCGAGTCGGACGACGTGATGGTGTGGTTCGTCGTCAACGACAGCGGGCTGCACCTGCGGTACCGCTGCCCCGACACACCCGAGGCCACCGCCAGCGTGGTGCGGTGGGTGGATGCCGCGACCACGGCGCTGCGCGTGCTGGCGGACGCCGAGGTGGCCGTGGCCTGAGTCGCGGCATCCGCTCGCTCGGGTCGACGCCCCCGCGGCCGCGGGGTCGCCGGTGCGGGATAGCCTTTTCTGATGGGTCGAGACGAAGAGCAGCGCAGGCGCCTCACCCGGATGTCACCGCAATGGGCGATCGTCGCGGTCCTCGCCACCGCCGGTCTGGCGTCGTCGTTCATGTTCACGCTGGTCGTGCCGATCCAGTCGAAGCTGCCGGAGCTCCTGAACGCCAGCCGCGAGGACACCGCGTGGGTGGTGACCTCGACGCTGCTGGCCGCCGCCGTCATCACCCCCATCGCGGGGCGTCTCGGCGACATGTACGGCAAGCGTCGCATCGTGCTGGTGCTGCTCGCCCTGCTGGTGCTGGGATCGGTCATCGCCGCACTGTCGCCCGGCATCGTCGGAGTGATCGTGGGCAGGGCGCTGCAGGGGGCCGTGACGGGTGTCATCCCGCTCGGAATCTCGATCCTCCGCGACGTGCTGCACGAGAACCGCGTGGACTCGGCCATCGCCCTCATCAGCGCGACGCTGGGCGTGGGCGGCGCACTCGGCCTGCCGATCAGCGCCCTCATCACCGAGCGCAGCGACTGGCACCTGCTGTTCTGGGTGTCGGCGGGACTCGGGGTCGTCGTGTTCGTCCTCGTGCTGTGGATCGTGCCGGTGAGCGTGCTGCGCACGGCCGGAAGGTTCGACTTCATCGGCGCCGCGGGTCTCGCGGTCGGTCTGATCGGCATCCTCCTCGCCATCTCGCGCGGGAACGAATGGGGGTGGACGTCGGCTCCCGTGCTGGCGTGCGGTCTCGGCGGCGTCGCCGTGCTGCTGGCGTGGGGCTGGTTCGAGCTTCGCATCCCCGAGCCGCTGCTCGACCTGCGCGTCGCCGCGCGGCCGGCCGTGCTGCTGACCAACATCGCGTCAATCGCGATGGGCTTCTCTCTGTTCTCGTCGAACGTCGTGTACCCGCAGATGCTCGAGCTGCCCGTCGAGACCGGCGGCTTCGGCCTCTCTCTGCTGGCTGCGAGCCTCGTGGTCATGCCCGCCGGGCTCGTGATGATGGTGCTCTCGCCCTTCTCGGGGCGGATGGCACGGACCGTCGGGCCGCGGCTGCTGCTGATCCTCGGCGCGATCTCGCTGATCGTCGCGTACGGCTACACGCTGCTGTTCTCGACCGAGGTGTGGCAGCTGGTCGTGGCGAACCTCGTGATCGGCGTCGGCATCGGGTTCGGGTACGCCGCGATGCCCATGCTCATCATGCGATCGGTGCCTCAGTCCGAGACCGGGGCGTCGAACGGCCTCAACGCGCTGTTCCGGTCGCTGGGAACGAGCACCGCCGCCGCGGTCGTGGGCGCGGTGCTGGCCACCTACACGGTTCCGTTCGACGGGGTGGCGGTGCCGTCGCCGGTCGCCTTCCAGTTGTCGTTCCTGCTCGGCGGCGGAGCGGCCGTCGTCGCCCTGGTGGTCGCGCTCTTCATCCCCCGTGCCCGCGACCCGCACGAGCAGCACCCGTCGCTCCGCGTGTAGCGGGTTCGGGTTGCGGGCGGTCGTTCTCGCTGGCGCGGCAGGTTGCGGCATCCGCGCCAGGTTGGGACGCCGCCGCGGCAGATCGCGGCAACCGCGCCACTTTCCGACGCCGTCGTCACGCCGCCGCGGCAGGTTGCGGCATCCGCGCCACTTTCCGACGCCGTAGTCACGCCGGCGCGGCAGGTTGCGGCAACCGCGCTACTCTCCGACGCCGCCCGTCACGCCGCCGCGGCAGATCGCGGCAACCGCGCCACTTTCCAACGCCGTAGTCACGCCGCCGCGGCAGGTTGCGGCATCCGCGCCACCGATCGATGCAGCGGATGCCCCGAGGTGGCGCGGCGGGGCGTCCGAGAGCCGCTGCTGACGACGAGCGCAGAAGCGGCAGGGCAGGACGGGCCACGGATCGGCGATGCCGCGCATCAGCGATCCCGCATTCCGCGCGGTCGCCGGGGCGACTAGCGTCCGGGGAATGGACGCACTGCCGGGCCTGGTCGGTTCCACCATCGTGATCACCGGCGCCGCCGGCGGGCAGGGCCTCGCGCTCGTCCGCCTGCTCGCGGCGGCCGGAGCCGACGTCGTGGCGACCGATCGAGCGGATACCGCACCCGCCGACCTGCCGCAGGAAGCGACCTATCGCCGACTCGACGTCGCCGACGCATCGGCATGGCAGTCGCTGGCCGAGCAGCTGTCGGGCCGACCGGTGCGCGGGCTCGTGAACAACGCGGGGATCACCCACCGCGCCCGGGTCGGACAGGTCGCGCTCTCGGACTGGGACCGCGTGATCGCGGTGAACCTCACGGGCGCGATGCTCGGCATCCAGGCGCTCACGCCGCTCATGGGCGCCGGCTCGTCGATCGTCAACATCGGCTCGTCGGCCGCGCTGAACGGCCACTACCCCGTCGCCTACACGGCATCGAAGTGGGGGCTGCGCGGCCTGACCCACGCCGCGGCCACCGAGTTGGGACCGCGCGGCATCCGGGTCAACATCATCCACCCGGGCTACATCGAGACCGCCATGACCGCGAGCGCCCCCGACGCGATGCGCGACGCGCAGCGTGCCCTGACACCGCTCGAGCGCTTCGGGCAGCCCGACGACGTCGCGCGCACCGTGGCCTTTCTGCTGTCGGACGCGGCGGGCTACATCACCGGAGCGGAGCTCCCCGTCGACGGCGGGTCGACCTCGTCCGCCGGCGCGAAGTACCTGTCCGACCGCATCGCCCGCGGGTGACCGCGCCCACCGCGGCAGGTCCCGGCATCCGCGGCACCCTCCGACGCCCGAGTCACACCACCGCGGCAGGTCGCGGCACCCGCGCCACCTTCCGACGCCGCATTCACACCGCCGCGGCAGGTCGCGGCATCCGCGCCACCTTCCGACGCCGCCCGTCACGCCGGCGCGGCAGGTCGCGGCATCCGCGCCACCTTCCGACGCCCGGGTCACACCACCGCGGCAGGTCGCGGCATCCGCGCCACCTTCCGACGCCCGGGTCACACCACCGCGGCAGGTCGCGGCGTCCGCGCCACCGATCGATGCAGCGGATGCCGCAAAGTGGCGCGGCAGGGGGGCCCGGCCCGGCGGCGCTGCGGAGCCGCTACCCTGCGTCCCGGCGGCCGGCGAAGGGCGCGAGACCGTCGCGGAGAGCGGCGATCTGCCCGGCGTCCATACCCACGCGGGCCATGATCTGCTCGGGCACCGTCAGCGCCTCGCGGCGGAGAGCGCGGCCCTCGTCGGTGAGGTCGATCTCGAGCACCCGCTCGTCGGTCGCGCGCCGACGGCGCGTCACGCGTCCCTGCGCCTCGAGGCGCTTCACCAGCGGCGAGAGAGTCGCCGGTTCCATCGCGAGCTCATCGGCGAGCTCGCCGAGCGCACGCGGGGCCTGCTCCCACAGCGCGAGCATCACGAGGTACTGCGGGTGCGTCAGGCCGAGCGGCTCGAGCACCGGGCGGTAGATCGCCACGACATTGCGGGCCGCCGTCACGAGCGCGAAGCACAGCTGGTTCTCGAGGCGCAGCAGATCGTCCGAGGCGGTCACGAGGACATGGTAGCGCGATTGGTTAGTACACTAATCATCGTGACACGAAAGAACCGCGACGCCGGCGACCGCCTCCCCCTGCGCGAGCGCGTGCGCCGCGCGGGCGGCTGGTACGCCTTCCTCAACGAGCGCCTGGTGCGCGCGGCCGGTCCTGCGGCCGTCGGCCCCTACGACACCGAACCCGAGCCGGTGCGCACCGAGCGCCCGTGTCCGCTGTGCGGCCAGGCGATGTCGGCGCACGAGTTCGACCGCTCGGGGCCCAAGCCCCTCATGCGGTGCCCCTGACCCGTGCCATCCGCTGATGGGCGACACCTGCTGACACGCAGGACCCCGCGGATCGGCGCCGCCAGCGCCCCTCACCTGCCTCGCCGCGGACCCGAATGAACGCGACCACGCGTCGACCCGCACCGCGCCGCCCGGCTACTCCGTCAACCCGTTCGCGCCGACCGGCGACTCCGTCGACCCGCACCGCACCGAGCCGACCGGCCACTCCGTCGACCCATCCGCGCCCGGCTACTCCGCCAACCCCTCGACCCGACCGGCTATTCCGTCGACCCGTCCGACCCGCCCGGCTACTCCCTCGACCCGCCCGGCTACTCCGTCGACCCTTCCGAGCCGCCCGGCTACGCCCCGACCCGTTCCGAGTTCACCGCGCCGGACTGCTCCCCCTGACCGGCACGCTGCGCCAGCTCGGCCACCGCTGCGCGCGCCCCGCGCACCGCGATCGCCGTCGACATGAGCGTGGGGTTCATCGTGTTGGCGGTCGGGATGAGGGCATTGCCGCCCACGACGAGGTTCTCGAAGTCCCACACACGGGAGTAGGGGTCTGCGACCGAGGTGCCGTCGTCGCGGGCGCCCATGCGCATGGTCCCCATGTAGTGCAGGCTCGAGCCGTTCGGCAGCAGGCGCGGTTCCGCGACGAACGGACCGAGCGCCCCCGCCGCGCGGCGCAGCAGCACGGTCGCCTGTTCGATCTCGGCCTCTTCGCGTTCGGTGAGGGCGTACTCGATCGTCATGTTGGGAAGGCCGCGGTAGTCCGTCTCGTCGTCGTGGAAGGTGACGCCGTCCTCGACGCGCGGGAACTTGCGCACGCCGTAGCCCATGTTCACGTAGCCCCACTTGTTTCCCGCCGCGGGGTGGTCGGGGTCGAGCTGGAACGGCGGCGTCTCGGCGTACATCACCTGCAGCGAGAACGGGTGCCCGGGCTCTGAGAACGGGATGCGGTTGACCGCGGCCACGGGGTCCGCCGGGTTGTGCGACCGCCGGGACAGCTCGGCGGCCAGCTGCTCGTCGCTCACGCGGGCGGCCATGCGCTCCTCATCGAGAGCGACGGTGGTGATCACCACGTGGTGCTCGGTCAGGTAGCGGCCGAGGGCGGCGGGTCGGATGCCGGATGCCCACAGCAGCTGGGGCGAGCGGAAGGCGTCGGCGGCGACGACGACGATGTCGGCGGCGAAGAACGACGTCTCGTGCGTGCGCAGGTCTTCGACGACGACGCCGGTCGCCCGCGATCCGTCGGTCTCGATCCGGCGGACCAGCGAGAGGTCGCGCAGCTCGAAGCGCTGCGCGAGAGGGGATGCCGGGTCGAGGAGGGGCCCAAGCACCATGTCTGCGCCCGTCCAGCGCATCGAGCCGTCGGGCTGCGGGTCGCCGGCGACGGGGAGGGTGCCCACACCGCGACCCTCAGGAAGCTCGCCGGCGTACTCCTCGGCGAGCAGGTCGCGGATCGCCGCGCCGATCGGGGAGTCGGCGAAGGCGGCGCTCTGCGCGTGCAGCAGGTGCTCCGCCACCTCGATCAGGTCGTCCCACTCGGCGTCGTTGATGAAGTCGACGCGTTCGCTGCCGTGCGGGCGGGGAATGGCGCACGTCCAGTGCGCACCCTGCCCGCCGACGTTGGTGGCGGCCGCGGCCGCCGGGAAGGTCGGGGCGTGCGCCGAGCCGTCGCCGCCGAAGTCGAGCAGGTGCGTGCCCTGCCGCGCGGTGAACATGCCCTCGACGACCGCGCCGGCCGGGATGCCGAGGGTCTCACGGTAGGCGCCGGCCTGCGGCCCCTGCGACATCTCGCGGGCGCGGGCCTTCTCGTCGGGGTCGGCGATGTTGCGGACGCTCTCGCCGGGGATCGAGGTCAGCTGTGGGCCGGCCTCGAACATCACGACGCGGGCATCGGGCGAGCCCTCGAGGATGAGGCGAGCGTAGGCCGAGCCGATCGGGCCCGAGCCGACGACGGCGACGACGGGGGAAGGGGTGTGCGACATGGGGATCTCCTCTTCGAAATCTTCGGGTCAGGCGGCCGTGTCGGCCGTTTCGCGGGGGCGCGGCTCGAGCTCTTCGGAGAGCCGGCCGTGGGGGAGCAGGAGGGCGGCGACGACACCGACCAGGTAGGCGACGGCGAGACCGATGAAGACGGGCACGAGGACGGCGGAGTAGAGCTCCGCCACCTCGAGCTGCAGCGCGGCGGGTGCGCTCTGCATGGCCTGGGGCGTGAGCTGGGACGGCACGACGCCCGCGGGCAGGCCCGCCAGAACGCCGGCGCCGATCACGCCACCGACCACCGCGGTCGCCGTGGTCGATCCGATCTGGCGCACGAGACTGATCGTCGCGGTGACGCTGCCGGTGTCCTCACGTGGGGCGGCGCTCTGCGCGACCGCCACGATGATGTTCATGAAGGCGCCCGTGCCGATGCCCACCAGGCCCATCGCAGCCATCGGCACCCACAGCGGCAGGCCCGGCGGCAGCGCGGCCATCACGAGCAGGCCGATCGCGGCGAGGGCCGTGCCGACGACCGGGAATGCCCGGTAGCGGCCGGAACGGCTGGCCAGCCAACCGGTAAGCAGTGTGGACACCAGCATCCCGAACACCGTCGCGATGGGGACGAGACCCGACACCGTCGCAGACGTGCGGTACGCCATCTGGATGTAGGTCGGCACGTACGACACCACCGAGAACAGCCCCACCCCGATCACCGTCGACAGCACGATGCACATGAGCACGGTGCGGTCGGCGAAGTGGCGCAGCGGCACGACCGGCTCGGCGACGCGCAGCTCGATCATCACGAAGACGCCGAAGCCGACGACGGCCAGCACGGCGGCCGTGATGACCGCCGGCATCATGCCGGGCGCCTCGGAACTCGCCCAGCCGGCCGCGAGCACGAGCGCCGTGACCGAGACGCCGAGCGTGACCGCACCGGCGACGTCGAACCGACGGCGGGCGCGGCCCTCGATGTGCGGCACGGCGATGATCGCGAGCACGAGGGCGACGACTCCGACCGGCAGGTTGATCCAGAAGATCCAGCGCCAGCCCCAGGCGTCGGTGATGACGCCGCCGAGGAGAGGTCCGACGAGGATGGCGATGGGGAAGGCCGCGCCGATGATCGACAGGATGCGCGGGCGCTCGCGCGGGGCGACCACCGTGCCGATGATGGTCTGCGGCATGAGGTGCAGGCCTGCCGAGCCGATTCCCTGCCCGATGCGGGCGAGGGTCAGCTGCACGACGTCCTGCGCCATCCCGCAGAAGAGCGACGCGACGATGAACAGGACGAGGCTCGCGAGGAACACCGCGCGCGCCCCCACCACGTCGGCCAGCTTGCCGAGCACGGGCAGGAGGACCGTGCTGGCCAGCGTGTACGACACGATGATCCAGCTCATCTGGTCGACGGCGCCGAGCTCGCCCGAGATCGTGGCGAGCGAGGTGGCGACGACCGTGTGGTCCAGCGCACCGAGGAAGGAAACGGTCAACAGCGAGATGACCAGCAGGCGGAGCCTGAGGGGAGAAAGGGACATGTTCCGATTCACCCGAGAGATCGGGCCGTCGACGCGACGGTGTGTGCCTGCACCGGCGGTCCACCGTGCAGATCGAGCCTGCGTGCAGACTCCGACGTCATGGAGATCCTACGCCCTCTTTAGTCGATTTTCAACTAAAGATCGGATGCCGCGTCCGCCGCGTCGTGCGTCACCAGGACCTGCTCGGGTTCGAGCTGGACGGCCCAGCCCTCGATGGTCCCTGCGTTCTCGTACTCCTCGATCTGGAGGATCTGCCTCCCCCGCGACACGTCGTGCGGGAGGCGAGCGGTGACGAACGCACTGACGGTGAGCCACGCGTTCTCTTCGAACGCGATGCCCTCGAGGACGAGGACGTTTGCGTCCACGACCTCGCGCGCCGTCGCCGCACCCCGGGGCGAGGCGGCGGGGACGGCGCGGGCGCCGTTGACCTTGTTGGCGGCGACGACTCCGGCTGCCGCCTCGTCGAGCGTCAGCACGCCGAAGGCGTCGATCCCGGCATCCTGATCGGTGACCACCGCCCGGCCCACCCGGATGGCGAAGACCGGGTAGTCATCCCCCGGGTCGAGCGCCTCTGCGCCGTGCCAGACGACCTCGTGCCCGGCATCGCGGGCGCGCTGCGCGAGCGCGCGGCCGAGCTCGTACCCGCCGTGATCGGCGGCGACGTGGATGCGTGCCATGTCGGTCTTCCTCCGTGCTGATCGTCACACGGGCGGCGCGACGAACAGCCCCTTGTCGATGTCGTTGAACGATTCGCGTGCGATGAGCTCGCTCATCTCCTGCGCGGTTCCCCACTGGTCCTGGTTGGACACTTCCTTGATGTTGAGCTTGTGCGGGCTCCACGTCTCTTCGTCGAGCACCGACAGCTCGGTGGTGTACTCGATCGTGTTGCCGGCGGGGCTGAGGAAGTACGCGAACGTGTTGTCGCCGGCGTTGTGACGGCCCGGTCCCCAGATCATGCGGGCGCCTGAGCGCAGGATCTTCCCCGCGCCGCGCATCCACTCCTCGATGCCGCGCATCTCGAACGAGAGGTGGTGCAGCGAGTGGTGGGGACCCATCGCGATCGCGACCGAGTGATGGTTCGCGTTGCAGCGCATGAAGTGCATCATGTCGGCGCCGTCGGGCCGCACCAGCGAGTCCGAGATCGCGAAGTCCAGGTGGTCGATGTACCACTGCGCGGTCTGGTTGAGGTCGGCCGAGTTGAACACGACGTGCGAGAGCTTCACGGGGATGGGCTCGCGCTCGCGGATCTTCCGCGCCTCGCGGGTGGTGTAGCCGGTCGCGAACTCCAGCACGCGGCCGTCGCCGTCGAAGACGCGGAAGCCGTAGCCGCCGCCGAACCCCTCGAGGTCCTGCAGTTCGTGCACGAACTGCACGCCCTCGGCGCGGAGCTTGTCGGCCAGCGCCTGCACATCGCGGCGGTCGGCCACGGCGAAGCCGATGAGGTCGATGCGCTTGTCGTCCTGGCGCAGTCGCAGGATGAAGGGCTCGGTCGAACCCTCCGCCGCGAGGTAGCTGATGTCGGCGCCCGAATGGACCTCGGTGAGGCCCCAGTAGCGGACGAAGAAATCGCGTTCCTCTTCGAAGTTCGGCACCGCGAGCGCGGCGTAGCGCAGGTGGGAGACGAGTCGTGTCGTCATCGGGATCCAGCTTTCTCTTGCACGGGGGAAGACGGGGTGCGGCGGGCACGCGGCCGCGGCACCGCGGGGGGAAGAGGCGGAGCGGGGACGGGAGCGCCGACCGCGGCGACGAGCTCGCCGATGCCCTCGACCGTCATGGCGACGACGTCGCCCTCGGCCAGCGGGGGCGGTGTGAGCTCGCCGGCGCGACCCCACAGTTCGCCGAGGCAGCCGCCGTTGCCGACGGTGCCCGAGCCGAGCACGTCGCCGGCGACCACGCGGGAATTGCGTGAGGCGTAGGCGACCAGCACCGGGAACGGCCAGCCCATGTTCGACACGAGGTCCTCGCCGATGAGCTCGCCGTTGACGCGCACCTCGGCGCGGACGGCGAGGAAGCCGTCGTCGTCGACGAAGGCGACGAGTTCATCGGCAGTGACGATCCACGGGCCCAGCGACGTGCCGAAGTCCTTGCCCTTGGCGGGCCCGAGGCGCACTTTCATCTCGCGCGACTGGATGTCGCGTGCGGACCAGTCGTTCATGATCGTGTAGCCGAAGATGTGGGATGCCGCGACGTCGACGTCGAGGTTGGCGCCGTCCGAGCCGTCGACACCGCCGATGACGGCGGCGAGCTCGAGTTCGAAGTCCAGCCGCTCGGTGACGGGCGGCCGGAGCGGTTCGCCGGGGCCGAGGACGGTGTGCGGGTTGGTGAAGTAGAAGGTCGGCGCCTGGTACCACTCGGGCACGACCTCGCTCTTGCCGTCCACCGAGGCGCTGACGCCTTCGACGTGCTCTTCGAAGGCGACGAAGTCGCGGATGGCGGCAGGGATGAGCGGAGCGAGCAGGGTGACGTCGGCGAGCGGGGTTCCGTTCGTCTCGTCGCTGCCCCCCTCGCCGTCGTAACGGCGCAGGAGGCCGTGCGCGGCATCCAGCCCCTGGGCGAGCACCTCGGCGACGGTGAGTCCGTCGGGGAAGGGCACGACGCGGTCGCCGATCACGAACCCCTCGCCCGTGTCGGCGCCGTCGATCCACCGGGCGATCCTCACGCGTTCACCGGGGCCTTCACGAGCGCGTCGGCGTTCGCCGACAGGATCCGTCGCTCCACCTCGATGGGCAGCCCCGCCGCGCGGACGAAGCCCACCGGGTCATCGAGACCCATGTCGAAGGGGAAGTCGCTGCCGAGGAGAACCTGCGATGCTCCGGCGTTCGCGAGCAGGTGACGGAGCGCCATGGGGTCGTGCACGACGGTGTCGAACCAGATCTTCCGCAGGTAGGTCGAGGGCGCGTGCGCGCAGCCGCGGGCGTCGGGACGCACCCGCCACGCGTGATCGGATCGTCCGATCGCGGTGGGCAGGTAGCCGCCGCCGTGCGCGGCCACGAGCTTGAGATCCGGATGCCGGTCGAGCACTCCGGCGAAGATGAGATGCGACAGCGCCACGGCGTTCTCGGCAGGCTGGCCGACCGTGTTCGCCAGGTAGAAGCGGTCGAGCCGCTCGTCGAGCGAGCACCCGAACGGGTGGAGGAAGACCACCGCGCCGAGCTCGGCGGCACGCGCCCAGAACGGCTCGAGCCGGGGATCCGACAGCTCGACGTCGCCGGCGAACGACGAGATCTCGACGCCGGCGAGGCCTCGCCCGAGGACGGCGTCGTCGAGGTACTCCACGACGCGTTCGGGGTGCTGCAGCGGCACCAGCCCGAGTCCGACGAGCCGGTCGGGAGCCTGAGCGACGTGCTGGGCGATGAGCCGGTTCGCCTCGGTGGCGATCCACACGGCGAGCCCCTCGGGCGCCCACGGGTAGAAGTGGTTGGGCGAGGCCGACACCCACTGGCGGCCGACGCCCTGCCGGTCCATCTCGGCCAGGCGCACCGCCACATCGGTGAGCTTCGGGATGCGGGCTCCGACCATGGGGCCCGACACCGCTTGGCTCGCGGCGCCGTTGCGGCGCAGCTCGAGCGCCGCGGCCTCTGCGACGAGCTCGGGGGCACGACGCTCGACCTCGGCGTGCAGCGCCGGCATGAGCAGATGAGCGTGGACGTCGGTGACCGGCGTCGCGGGGACGACCTCGCTCATGCGGGCTGCGCCATGTGCTGCGCGATGCCGTAGATGAGCCCGCCGGTGTCGGCGTCGCGGTTGCCGTCGATCTGCCACTGGCCGAGCTGGACGGATGCCTCGACGACGGCCTTGGCGCGCGGCAGGCGGCGGCCGTGGAAGTCGTCCCACAGCTGCTGGTCGACCGCGTCGCGCTGGGTAAGCAGCTCGGTGAGGACGAACGCGTCCTCCAGGCCCTGCGCGGCGCCCTGGGCGATCGTCGGGGGGCACGAGTGCGCGGCGTCGCCGATGATGACGGCGCGACCGCGGTTCCACGCACCCTCGACGAGGTGCTTCGTGAACCACGTGTAGTTGGCGTGGGCGCCCGCCTCGAGGTCGGCGCGGATGGAGTTCCAGGGGCCGCCGTACGCCCGCGACTCGTCGAGCATGATGCGTGCGGCCTCCTCGTCAGAGACACCGAAGCGATCCTGCGCCTTCTCGACCAGGAACGCGTACATGGAGTCCTCGCCGGTGGGCGTGTAGCCGGCGATGTAGACGGGTCCGCCGTAGTACAGCTCGCTGTTCTTCACGTCGTCGGGCCGGGAGACGAACGTGCGCCAGATCCCCATGCCGGTCGACTCGGGCTTGATGTCGATGCCCATGAGCTCGCGCACGGTGGAGTTCAGGCCGTCGGCTCCGATCAGCAGGTCGTACTCGCCCGCGGACTCGTCGTTGACGAAGACCTCGACAGCGTCGTCCGCGCGGGCGTCGAGGCCCGTGATCTGGGACCCGAAGCGCACCTCGGCTCCGGCCTTCTGCGCGTGCTCGAGCAGGATGCGGGCGAGCTCGGGCCGCGGCATCCCCATGGTCGAGGGGTAGTCGGGCCCACCGGACTTCACGTCCGGCAGCTGCGCGACGATGGGCGCGTCGGGGCCGGGGGCGCGGAGGTTGAGCCCGACGAAGGCGTATCCGGCCTCTCGGATGTCGTCCCAGGCGCCGAGCGCGTCGAAGACGCGCAGGGCGTTGCCCTGCAGGGTGATGCCCGATCCGAGGGCGCTCAGTTCGGGCTTGGACTCGAAGACGTCGACCTCGACGCCGGCCTTCGCGAGCTGGATGGCGGCGGCGAGTCCTGCCACACCGGCGCCGGCGATGGCGACCTTCTTCACTGCGGTCATGTCGGAACCTCTCTGTTCTGTCGTTGTCGATTGTCGCGTCTAGAGGATCGCGACGGGATTGATCGGCGAGCCGACGGCGCCGGTGATCGGGAGGGGGGCGGCCGACAGCAGGAACTCCGAGCGCCCCGCGGCGGCGCACGCCGCGGCGATGTCGTCGAGGGCCCACAGCTCGCCGATGGTGAGGCCCATGTTGGGGATGACGACCTGGTGCAGCGGCTGGAAGGCCGGCACGTCGAACTCGTTCGGGCGCACCTCGAATCCCCACGTGTCGGTGGCGATCGCGGCGATCTCGGTGCGGTGCAGCCAGCCCGCCGTGGTGAGCGACAGCCCGGGAGCGGGCCCGCCGGCGTAATCGCCCCACCCGTCGCGACGCGTGCGGGTGTAGTGGCCGGTGCGCACCAGGACGATGTCGCCGCGGCGGACCTCGACGCCCTGCGCGAGCGCGGTCGCGTCGAGGTCGGCGGCGGTGATGGCATAGCCGTCCTCGAGCTCGCCGGCCTCACCGCGCAGGTGACGGGCGACGTCGAGCAGCACGCCGCGACCCACGATGACGGATGCCGCATGCTCGATGCCTGTGACCAGGTCGCCGTCGCTGGTGACGACCTCGCCGGCACGCCGTCCGTTCCACGCGTTTCCGTGGTCGAAGATGTGGCCGAGCCCGTCCCACTGGGTGGAGCACTGCAGTGGCATCGAGATGTGGTCGTCTGCCCCGCCGATGCCGTGGGGGAAGCCCTGCCGGTTCGCCTCGGCATCCGTTCCCGTGTCCATCATGAGATGGACGGGGTTGGTGCGGCGGCGCCAGCCCTTCTGGGGTCCGTTCATGTCGAAGGCCTGCGACATCGAGATGACGCGGCCTTCCGTCACCAGGCCCGCGGCGGCGACACGGGATGCGGCGTCGATGAAGTTCAGGGTGCCCAGCCGATCGTCATCGCCCCAGCGGCCCCAGTTGCGGAAGGCTTCAGCGCGGACGGCGATCTCGGCTTCGGGGTTCGAGCGGTCGAGGTCGGCGGGGTTCTCCGAGGGCGACGTGGTCTCGCCGAGCCCGCGTGACGCCCGGGGGGCGGTCATGCCGGCCCCGCAGCGATGCAGCGGACGGTCTGGGTGCCGAGCCCCTCGATCGAGCCGGTCATCACGTCGCCGTCGCGGAGGAAACGACGCCAGTGCTGGCCGTTGCCGGGAGGGCTCCCGGTGAGCAGGAGGTCGCCCGGCAGGAGCGGCAGCGTCTGGCTGGCCGTGGAGATGAGGGCGGGGATGTCGAAGAGCAGGTCATCGGTGCGCCCGTCCTGCATGCGCTGGCCGTTGAGGTCGAGGGTGATGGCCAGGTCGCCGGCGTCTACGTAGGCGGCGGGGACGAGGAAGGGTCCGGTCGGCAGGAATCCGGGCGAGTTCTTCGAGCGGAACCAGTCGGTGCCGATCTCTTTCATGTCCTTGCGGAAGACGAGGTCGCGCGTGGTGACGTCGTTGACGATCGTGTACCCGGCGACGTGGTCCATCGCCTGGTCCCGCGAGACTTGGAAGGCCTCACGGCCGATGACGACCGCGAGCTCGAGTTCCCAGTCGTGCACGTCGCTCGAGGCGGGGAGGACGAGGGGCACGTCGTCGCCGACTACGCACTGCGGCAGGCCGATGAAGAAGTAGGCCTCGCCGTTCGCCTTTCGGTCGTCCATCATCCGCGCGGCGAACTCGCGCGCCTCGTCGGGGGTGCGGTCTGTGTTCTGGGTCAGGCCCGCCGCGACGAGCTCGATGACGTGCTCGCGGTAGTTGGCCCCGGCCTGCAGCACTTGACGCGGCTCGACCGGAGCGGTCAGCACGACGTCGCCCAGCGGCATCCACTCGCCGTCCTGTTCGGCGAGCGCCGCCAGGCGGTCCCAGTCGGGGCGCGCCAGGAACCCGTTGAGGTCGGGGGCCCCGAGCTCGACGGCGTCGAGGGGACGGATGCGGTCGCGTGAGACCAGGCCCAGGCGCACGGCGTCACCCTCGCGGTACCGGGCGAGGGCGATGGGTGCGGACGGGCCGCGGGACGTGGTCGTCATGTTTCCTCCTGCCGCGCGGGGCGGCGATGGTGGAGCCCGAGGGTGCGCTGACAGCACCCCCGGGCTCGGCTCTCAGCCCTGTCCGTGCTTGGCGTACGGGTTGAACAGGGCGTCCTTGATCTCGTCGGGCACGCCTTCTTCGGTCGCGCTCGGGCCGTCGGCGGGCGGGAAGGACTCGGTCATCGACATCGGCATCGCGCTGTTGCGATAGAAGTTGTTCGAACCGAGCGACGGCTTCCAGGTGTTGGCCTGCCAGTCCGGGACGTAGTTGCGGTAGCCGCCGGTGTTCAGCTCGATGCGCAGGCTCGAGGGCTCGCGGTAGTAGAGGAAGTTCTGCTCGCCGATCCCGTGGATCGAGGGGCCGTACTCGATCGGCACCCCGTTCTCCATCAGCACGTCGGCGGCGATGAGCAGCTCTTCGCGCGTGTCGACCCAGAAGGCGTAGTGGTTGACGCGGCCGGCGCGGGTCGAGCCGTCGAGGACGACACCCAGGTCGTGCGACTTCTCGTTCGTGGTGAGCACCGAGAAGACCGAGATGGGCGCCTCGTCGAGAACCGTGCGGGCCATGAAGCGGAACCCGAGGACGTCGACGTACCAGGCCACGAACCCGTCGACGTCGCTCGTGGCGACGGTGACGTGGTCGAGCTGGCGCGGGGCGCCGGCGACCTTGGAGCGCCGCGAGGGACGGTCGGGGTAGATCGAGGCGGCGTCGCCCTCGGTGTCGCGGTGGTGGGTGACGTCCCAGTGCAGGGTCATCGAGTGACCGTAGGGGCCGGTGAAGCGGTAGGCGCGCCCGATCTGCGGGACATCGTCGAGCCACTCCCCCTGGATGCCGGCCGCCTCGATGCGCTTGGCCGCCTCATCGAGGGCCTCGGCGCTCGTCGTGCGCCAGGCCATGGTGTGCAGCGCCGGCTCGTCGCCGGGGACGACCACGACGGAGTAGGCGTAGTAGTCGCCCCAGCACCGCAGGTAGACGGCGCCGTCGACGCGGTCGACGACGGTGAGTCCGACCTGCTCTTCGTAGAAGGCCACCGACGCCTCGACGTCGGGCGACGTGATCGCCACGTACGACAGGTGCGACAGGAGTTTGATCATCATCGATCCCTTCGAAGCTTCACGGACAAGACGTCCCGTGTCTCCATGCTCGGTCGGTATTCGACATAAGGGAATCGCGATATCGCGATGCGGATCATCATCGAGGCTTATGCGAATGCCGGAGTCGACGCCGCGACGAGAATGCGGTGCGCGAGCTCGTCGTCGTGGCGGAGGTCGGCGAGGTCCGTGCACGCTTCCGCGTCGGCGATCGCGGCGAGCGCACGTCGCAGCGCGAGCCGCTCGGGCGCCTCGAAACGTCGGGGCGAGGTGTGCTCGCCGGCCTCATCGGTCCATGTCAGACACGTGGCGCGCGCGGCGTGATCGACGACCACCTCGGTGCGGACGTCGGCGAGCACGGTGACGCGCAACCGGGGCACGATGACAGGCCCGGCGACAGCGACGAGAGAGTGCGGCACGGGCCCGGTACCGGTGGGCGAGCGGAGACCGGCGACGCTCGATCCGTCGCCCGTCGATGCCGCGACGAACTCGATCGGGCCGCCGGTGAGCGTCCGGAGCCAGCCGACGGCATCGCGGACGAGACCGGGCAGCGCGGATGCCCGCCCCGTCACCTCCGCGATCCCTGCGGCGGGGGCCGTTCGGACGCCGCCCGGACCGCCCACCGCGTCGGCGACGACGTCGTGCCGCAGGCTCGTGCGCGAGAGGATCACGGGACGCGCTCCGGCACCGGCCGACAGCGCGGCGAGCCGCGCGTCCGGCTCGGGCGCGGGATCGTCCACGACGATCGCGACGGCGCCGGCCGCGAACGCCGCCGCCGCGGCGGCACACCAGCCGGCGCTGCCCGGCACCACCACGACCGCGCCCGCCGGATCGCCGGCGAGCCGTGCGCGCGCGGGAAGCTCCGCGACCGCTGCACGGAAGGGGGCGAGATCCGTGCGAACCGGGATCATGCGACAGCCCCGTCGCGGATGACGGCGGCGACGGCGTCGGTGAGCGCGATCGCGTAGCGCGCGTCGTCGAGGAGCTCGTCGTACTCGACCGGTTCGCCCCCGCTCAGCGCGGCGGCCAGCGCCTGCCACTCGGCCGTGTACCCGTCGTCCGCGAGGCGCGGGTACACGGTCTCGGTGCCGTCGGCCGATCGCACCCGCACCGACGCGCTGCCGCTGTGGACGAAGGAGGGCTCGAAGGCGACCTCGACGACATCGTGGGTGGTGGCGATGGTCAGCCGCCACAGCGCGTCTGCGCCCGCAGGGCGCATCGTGGCCACGAGCTGCACCGAGACGTCGCCGGCGCGCAACCCGATGCTGTATCCGAGTGGCGCCACCGGCGCCGCGTGCACGACGCGGTCGATGCGGGGGACGAGGTCGCGGAGAGCGGGCAGATCGTGCACGGCCAGCCCGCTCACCAGTCGGCCGACGACCGCGGCCGCCACGTGCGGGTCACCGAGGTCGGGCAGCCCGCGGCCGGGTGCGGCGCTCGAGCCGGTGGGTTCCGAGACCAGCCGGTGGTAGCGGTCGTTCGGCGGCAGGGAAGCGGTGATGGTGACCGCGCGGATGCGGCCGCCGCCCGAGACGAGGTGGTGCTTGGCGCGAGCCCACGCGGGGTCGAAGAAGTGGTTGGTGCCGACCACGAGAACCACGCCCGCCGCGCGGCAGCGGTTCACGATGTCCTCGGCGTCGCTGTCGGTGAGCGCGAGCGGCTTCTCGCACAGGATGGCGCGTTTTCCTGCTGCGACCGCCGCCCGAACGTGCTCGGCGTGGCGTTCGGGCGGACTGCAGACGACGACGACGTCGACGTCGGGGTCGGCGAGGAGTTCTCCGATGCCCTCCGATGCGCGGGCGGCGGTCGCGTCTGCGATCGCCCTCGCCCGGCCACTGCCGTCGTCGCTGACGTGCACGAGGCGGAAGCCGCCGGCGCGCGCGAGCGTGGGACCGTGCAGGGATGCCGCCCCCGGACCCGCGCCGATGATTCCCACCCCGAGCATGACTCTCGCTTCCTCGCGAACTTTAGGCGGAACTCTACCTAAGTTCTAGCCAGCTGCACACTTCGACCCCTCACAACCGGCTGCGGCGGCATCCGCTTGTGTCACAATCGAGCATGGCCAGCGAGTCCACCCTGCGCTTCGGAGCGCAGACCGATGAAGTCACGAGTCTGCTGCGCATCGTCAACCTCGTCCGCACGGGCGAGGCGAGCACGCGCCCCGAGATCGGCCGCCTCACCGGGCTGGGACGCGGCGTCGTCACGCAGCGCGTCGACAGGGCCATCGAGATGGGCTTCCTCGAGGACGGCGAGTTCGGCCCGTCCTCGGGCGGACGCGCGCCGCGCACGCTGCGGTTCCGCGCCGAGGCCGGCCGCATCATCGTGTGCGCACTGGGCGCACTGCACATCCACGTCGGCATCGCGGCGCTCGACGGCGACGTCGCGGATCAGACGCACCGGTCGTGGGACATCGCCCGCGGCCCTGCCGAGACGCTCGACACCGTCATGGACATGATCGACGAACTCGTCGCCCGGAACGGCGACGAGCCCGTATGGGGCGTCGTCGTCGGGGTGCCGGGGCCCGTGGACTTCGACAGCGGGCGTCCCGTCGCCCCGCCGATCATGCCCGGCTGGAACGGCTTCGACGTCAAGCGGCGCTTCGAACAGCGCTTCGGCGCGCCCGTCTGGGTCGACAACGACGTGAACCTGCTGGCGCTCAGCGAACGCGCGCGCCGGCGCGGACACCAGGCCGACCTCATCTACATCAAGGTCGGTTCCGGCATCGGCGCGGGCCTGCTCTCGCACGGGCGCCTCCACCGCGGCGCGAACGGCGCAGCCGGCGACATCGGCCACGTGCGGGTGCCCGGATCCGACGCACTCTGCCGCTGCGGCAAGATCGGGTGCCTCGAGGCGGTCGCGGGGGGATGGGCGCTCGTCCGCGATGCCGAGGCCCGCCTCGCAGACGGCGCGGGCGGGCGCCTGGCGCAGTCCGATCAGCTGACGCCCGAGGTCATCTCGATCGCCGCGGAGGACGGGGACGCGCTCGCGATCTCGCTCATCCAGGCCTCTGCGCACGTGGTGGGCGAATCGATCGCCACGCTGGTGAACGTCTTCAACCCGGGCGTCATCGTGATCGGCGGAGCGGTCGCCGCGGCGGGCGAACTGTATCTGGCCGAGGTTCGACAGCGCGTCTACGAGCTGTCGCTGCCGCTGGCGACGCGCGACCTCACGATCACACAGTCGGTCAACGACAAACGGGAACCGCTGCGCGGCGGCGCCGAGCTCGCCCGCGAGCAGCTCTTCGAGGTGACGTTCCCGCGATGGTTCGCCGACGGGCGCCCGACGAGTGAACGGTCGCCCGCCGCACTCTGACACTTCTTACGCTTTTCGACAAAAGCGTGTATGTTCTCGGCTGAACCCCACGAAGGAGTGTCATGCCCGAGAGCGTCCGACCCCGCATACCCACCCGCCGCGCATGACGCTGCACGCCCTGCGGGACGACGCACTGCAGTCGGCGCCCGATGGCTTCACCCTGAGGCTGGGTCTGCCGTGGATCCGCTCCCTGCCGGTGTCGTCGCTGGTCGACCTCGAAGTGACCGTGGACGGCGAGCCCGTCGCCGAACCGCGCGTCGAGGCGGATGCCGCGGACTGGTGGTTTCTGCAGGACCGCCTCGACGTGCGCGGCGACAGACCCCTGGCGGCGGGCGCACACCAGGTTGTGGTGGGCTTCCGCCTCGTGGTGCCGTACCTGCAGGCGGGACCAGGGGGGCCGCTTGCGCTGCCGTTCCGCATCGAGCGCGACCTCGTCCTGGATGCGGGCGCCCCTTCGTCTCGTCGCTCCGCTCCTCGCTCAGGGTCCGGGGCGGCGGCGGACGGATACCCGGACGCTGAGCGAGCGGCGCAGCCGCGAGACGAAGCGCGCTGGACGCTCGCCGCCAGCGGCTTCAACGTCACGCCGCTCGTCATCGCCGCCGATCGTCCCGCCACCGACCTCGTCGTCGACCTCGCCCGGAACGTCGCGCGGGTCGTGGAACTCGAGCCGGGACAGCTGTGGCGGACGTTCCCCGCCCCCGAGGACGCCGAGGTCGACGCCTTCCGCGACCGCCTGGCGGCCGCCGGCGGATCGGTGAGCATCGTCGGTGCGAGCCTCGACGACTGGACCGGCGCAGGCCAGCGCCTCGACGACGACGAGCGCCTGGCGTTCCTGCTGCCGCAGCTGCGCGCGGCGAGCCGCGTGGGCGCGCAGGGCGTGCGACTGCCGATCGGCCAGGCCGGCAGGGCGCTCCTGCAGCGTCTGGTGCCACATCTCGAGCAGCTCGACCTGGTGCTGCTCGAAGAGATCCAGGGCCAGCAGACGCCCGACTCCCCCGCGACGTCCGCCGCGCTCGACAGCATCGCCGCCCTCGACCATCCGCTGGTGCGGGTGCTCGTCGACATCAGCATGCTCATGCCGGCGCTTCCGCTCAGCTACCTCGAGCGCCTGCGGGCAGGCGGCATCCCGCACGACCTCGTTGCTCGCCTCGAGAACGACTGGCGCGACCCCGCGACCGCCGAGGCCGTCGTGACGCACCTCCGCTCCGGCGCGGTGCCGGGCGCCGTCCACACGCTGTACATGAACCTCCTCGTGCGGTTCGGTCGTTCGGATGCGACCGTGCTGCGCGGCATCCTGCCTCTCGTCGGCGCCTTCCACCTGAAGTTCTGGGATCTCGACGACTCCGACGGACGCGTGTCGAACCCGATCCGCGACGTCGGCACCCTCCTGCGCGGGTCGGATTTCACCGGCACCCTGTGCAGCGAGTGGGGCGGGCACGAGTGGCTCGACGACGACCCCTACGAGATCACCCGCGGGCACCTCGAGCTCGCCCGCGATGCACTCGCGCAGGGAGCTTCCCTCACCGCGCGGACCCCGAATCGATGACGAACGGAGCGACCACATGACCTCGCAGCTGCAGGCGCTGATCCTGTCGGGCCACATGACCCATGAGCACGACAACGAGCACCGCAGCTTCCGTCAGCACAACCAGTGGCTGACGACGCTGCTCGAAGACACCGGGCGGTTCCGCGTGCGCGTGGTCGAAGACCCGCGCGGCCTCGGCGCCGAGATCATCGACAAGTACGACGTGCTGATCGTCGTGTTCGAGGGCCGCGACGGCTACTTCGACAAGGCGGTCGGGTTCGGTGCCGAGACGGATGCCGCGATCCTGCGCTTCGTGCACGACGACGGCAAGGGGATCGTTTGGTTCCACGGATCCGCCGCGCAGGAGGACTCGTGGGGCTACCCCGAGGAGTACAACGTGATGCGCGGCGCGAAGCTCAGCGCCTACGAGACAGGTCTTCGACCCAGGCCCTGGGGCGAGGCTCTGCTGAAGACCGTCGAGCCGCGGCATCCGATCACCGAAGGGATCAACGCGACGTGGACCGTGACCGGTGACGACATCCTCACCGGCGTGGACCTGTACGAGGGCGCGCAGGTGCTGCTGACGACGTTCGACGATCTCGAGGCCTACGAGAAGGCGCCCGTCTGGCCGATGTCGCACTACCCGGTCGTGATCCCCGAGGGCGGCATCGCCGAGCTCAACGGCATGAACACCGATCAGCCGATCGCGTGGATCAACGAGTACGGCGCGGGGCGGTCGTTCACGATCACGATCGGCCACGACATCGACACGTTCCGGCGCATCGAGTTCATCCGCATGTTCCCGCGCGGCGTCGAGTGGGCGGCCACCGGCGACGTGGCGCTGACCGGTCCCGATCGCCGCGGCGAGCGCCGCTTCCTCCCCTGGCCGTACTACAACCACGAGAGCTGAGACGCCGATCGGGTGACGGGTGTCGTCGCCTCACGGGAAGTGAGGCGGCACCACCTGCCACCCGAACGGCGTGGAGAGCTACTTGGTCGAGAAGGCGGCGTCGAACGCGGCAGCCGGCGGAGTGATGGCGTTGAGCGTCCGCACGAACTCGATCGCCTCGGGCGCGCCCTGCAGGCGGTCCATGCCGGCGTCCTCCCACTCGACCGAGGTCGGGCCGTCGTAGCCGATGGCGTTGAGCGCGCGGAACAGCGGCTCCCACGGCACCTCGCCGTGCGCGGTCGAGACGAAGGTCCAGCCACGACGCGGGTTCGCCCACGGCAGGTGGGATCCGAGCACGCCGTTGCGGCCGTCGAGGTTGGTCACCGACTCCTTCACGTGCACGTGGAAGATGTGGTCGGCGAAGTCGAGCACGAACGCCACCGGGTCGAGCTGCTGCCACATGAAGTGGGAGGGGTCGAAGTTGATCCCGAAGCTCTTGCGGTGCCCGATCGCCTCGAGGGCGGCCTTGGTGGTCCAGTAGTCGTAGGCGATCTCGGAGGGGTGCACCTCGAGGGCGAAGCGCACGCCGACCTCTTCGAACACGTCCAGAATCGGGTGGAACCGGTCGGCGAAGTCCTGATAGCCGGCGGCGATCCACTCGTCCGAGGCGGGCGGGAACATCGCCACGGCCTTCCAGATCGACGAGCCGGTGAAGCCGGTGACGGTCTTCACCCCGAGCTTGGCCGCGAACCGGGCGGTCATCTTCAGCTCTTCGGCCGCCCGCTGGCGCACGCCCTCGGCGTCGCCGTCGCCCCACACCCGGTCGTTGAGGATGTCGCGGTGCCGCTCGTCGATGGGGTCGTCGCACACCGCCTGGCCGGCGAGGTGGTTCGAGATCGTCCACACCTTCAGGCCGTTGCGCTCGAGGATGTCGCGACGCGATTGCACGTACGCCTCGTCGTCCCAGCGCGAGACGTCGATGTGATCGCCCCAGCAGGCGATCTCGAGGCCGTCGTAGCCCCATTCACCCGCGAGGCGCGCGACCTCTTCGAAGGGCAGGTCGGCCCACTGGCCGGTGAACAGGGTGATCGGTCGTGCCATGTCGTTCTCCTTCGGAGGATGATTCAGACGGATGCCGCGGCGTCCACCGCGACTCGGACCCAGGCCGAGCCATTCTCACTCGACCGCTCGACCGCGTCGAGGACGCGCTGCACCGACAGTCCCTCGTCGAACGTGGGGTGAGGGTCGGCGCCCTCGGCGATGGCGGTCACGAGATCGACGACCTGATGACTGAATCCATGCTCGTAGCCCAGCATGTGCCCGGCCGGCCACCACGCCGAGACGTACGGATGCTGGGACTCGGTGACGAGGATGCGGGTGAAGCCCTGCCGGTCGGCGGGCGCCGTGCGATCGTAGAGCTGCAGGCTGTTGAGATCTTCGAGGTCGAACGCGAGCGAGCCCTTGTCGCCGGACACCTCGATCGTCAGGGCGTTCTTGCGTCCGGTCGCGAAGCGCGTCGCCTCGAAGGACGCCAGCGCGCCGCCGGCGAGCCGACCGGTGAAGATCGCCACGTCGTCGACCGTCACCTGCCCGACACCCTCGGCGGCGGTGCCGCTCAGCCCCGAGCCCGCGCCCTGGAGCGGGCGCTCCTTGACGATGGTGTCCATGGTCCCCGACACCGATTCGACGGCGAGGCCGGTGACGAACTGAGTCATGTCGATGATGTGCGCACCGATGTCGCCCAGCGCTCCCGAGCCGGCGTGCTCCTTCTGCAGGCGCCACGCCAGCGGCATCTGCGGGTCGACGAGCCAGTCCTGCCGGTACGCCGCGCGCACCTGCTGCACGGTGCCGATCACGCCCTCGGCGATGAGGTCGCGCAGCAGGGTCACGGCCGGGACGCGGCGATAGGTGAAGCCCACCATCGCGCGCACGCCGCGGCCGGCAGCGCGGGTCGCGGCATCCGCCATCGCCTCGGCCTCGGCGACGGTGTTCGCGAGCGGCTTCTCGCACAGGACGTGCTTGCCCGCTGCGAGAGCTGCGATGGCGATCTCGGCGTGCGAGTCGCCGGGTGTGACGATGTCGACGACGTCGATGTCGTCGCGCGCGATCACGTCGCGCCAGTCGGTCGCCGACTCGGCCCAGCCCCACTTCGCTGCGGCCGCGCTGACCGCATCGGCGTTCCGGCCCACCAGCACGGCCATCTCGACCGTTGCGGGCAGGTCGAACATCCGCGGCGCCTGCCGCCAGCCCACGGAGTGGGCCGCGCCCATGAACCCGTGCCCGATCATCGCGACGCGGAGGCGCTTCGTCTCGCTGCGCTCGCTCAGCGTCCGGGGTGTGCTGCGCTCGCTCAGCGTCCGGGGGGTGCTGTGCTCGCTCAGCGTCCGGGGGGTGCTGTGCTCGCTCATGCCAGCACGACCTCGCGCTCGACCGGCACGCGGTTGGTGACGTAGCGGCCGGGGCCGCCGTCGGCGCCGGGCGAGATCTGCATGTAGAGCAGGCGCATCGTGAGCACCACCTCGACGGTGAGCTTCTCGCCCTGCTCGGGCGCCCGACCGAGGTCGATGACGACATCGGGACGGTCGGCGACGAACCACAGGGTCTCGGACTGCTCGGGCAGCTCCTCGATCCGGTATTCGCGGCCCTGCAGCACGAAGCGGAGTCGGTCCTTCGGGATCGACTCGCCGTTGACGGATGCCGCGACGTCATCGACCGCCGAGAGCCACAGGCTCCGGTACCAGGGCAGCTGCAGCGAGACCGCGAGGCCGGTGTCGGTGCGCCGGACGTCCTTGTCGGCGAAGAGGGAATTGTGGGTGGCCATGGCTCCTCCGAGCGGGTCAGGCGTAGGTGTCGGTGAAGTGCTCGTGCGGCTCGGGCGGTGCCGGCTCGAGCTTCTGCACGGTCTGCGGGCTGTACGGGTGGTTGGTGCCGGGCACCGGCTCGTCGGCGGGGGGCATGAAGACGGGCTTGCCGTCGTCGCCGAAGTACATGAGGTCGAGGTCGAACGCGCCCTGGTTCTTCAGGCCGAAGCTGACCCAGTTCTCCTCGAACGGCGCGCGCGCCAGCTCGTAGCAGCGGAACTTCCAGAACTTCCACTCGCCGTCCTGCTTGAGGAAGTCGATGGCGTACTTGCACCAGACCCAGTGCGCCCACACCTTCTTGCCGAGCACCTCCTCCGGCGAGTACATGTCGGGAAACGCCTCGGCCACCTTCGGGTCGGTGAGTCCCGACTCCGTGCCGGCCATCATCCACACGCCCTTGGCGGTCTTGCCGTCGGCGGCGACCTCGATGACGGGGGTGTTCGTGGCGTGGAGGATGAGCTTGCCCTCGGGGTGCGGACGGCCGCGGTGGTAGTCGGTCACGCTCTGCCACGTCGTGTACTGACCGGCGTTGGTGTACCGGGCGCGGATGCCCTCCGTGCCCTCCTTGACCCAGAGCGGGATGATCTGCTCGTCCTCGAAGGCGTTGTGCAGGTACATATACCGGTTGAACAGGTTCTCGACCTGCCCGCGGTCCTCCGCGCGCTGTGCGAGGGCGCGCGCGCCGGCCACCTCATCTCGCAGGCGCGCGAGCTCGGCGGTGATCTCCTCGAGGGAGGCGGGGGCGATGGTGGTGTCAGACATGGGCGGTCTCCTTCGACTGCTCGGCGACGGTGTCCTCGATGGTCTTGCGCATCAGCGCGTGCTGCTTCTTCACGAGATCGATCGGGTCGGCCTCGCCGAGGTCCTGGAACGCGTGGCCTTCCCACTCGCTCGAGAGATAGCCCTGGTAGCCGCCCACGACGAACTGCTTCACGATGCGCGGGATGTCCATCGCGGGCTCGTCGCCGCTCTCGTCGATGTCGTAGAACTTCGCGTGCACGTGGAACATCTGGGGCATGATGTCGAGCCACTCCTCCGGCGGCACCAGACCGTGCATGTTGAAGGCGAGACGCGTGAACGGCCCGAACGTGAGCGGGTCCACGCCCTCGCTCACGAGATAGTCCTCGAACTTCTGGTTGCGCACGTGCATCGGCGTGGGCTCGTGCCAGATCTCGTCCATGACCGGGAAGTGCCTCTCGTCCATCCCCATCTGCCCGAGCGTCCGCAGGAGCGTGGGCGACAGGCTGTGCATGGTGGAGGAGAAGTCGGCGGTGAAGCCGAGGCGCTCGGACTGCAGCTCGTCGTACATCTCGCGCATCTGCAGCACCTGGGGGTTGTTGGGCCCGGACGGTGCGTGGATCTCGTAGCCGAGGTACTGGTCGTACTTCTCGGCGAGGGGCAGCAGGCTCCGCAGCAGCTCTTTGCCGTGCGAGCGGATGACGATGCGCTTGAAGCCGAGGGTGTGGGCGGTCTTGAGCTGACGCGCGAGGAAGTCGTGCTCCTCGTCGGGCGTCATGTCGCGATCCTTGCGCCGACCCATGTCGAGGTTCGTGCCGACGGCACTCGCCTCGAGACCGTACTTCTCGAGCGAGTCGAACCAGAGCTTCACGAAGTCCTCGTCGACGTCGGGGTAGCTGCGCAGCAGCTGCGCGATGTTGAACTCGACGCCGGGGCCGATGCCCTCGTCGTGCACCGCCTTGATGAGGGTCTCGGGGGTGTACTGGCCGGCTGCGAACTCGCTGGTCATGGAGTACAGCGTCGTGCCCAGCTTGATGCCGGTGCCGGCGATGCCGTCGTGGATCTGCGGCAGGGTCATGCTCCCGCTCCTTCCGTGGTGGGCAACCAGGCTCCGAGCTGCGCGCGGGCCTCTGCCAGATCGGTGATCATGCGCGAGCCCGCGTCCGCCGCGGCCGAGCGCTGCACCGCCTGTTCGGCGGCGATGATGTCGAACGGCGACTGCCAGTGGTTCCAGTGCCAGCCCTCGTACTCGCTGGAGATCGCGCCGTTGTAGCCGTTCTCGACCAGCAGTCTCACGAGATCGCGCACGGGAACCGAGGGCTCTTCGCCGTCGTCGTCGATGCCGAAGAACTTGCCGTGCACATGCTTGATCCACGGGAAGATCTCGAGCCAGTCGTCCACGCGCGCCGGACCGAACAGGCCGGTGCCGTTGATGCCGAAGTCGATACCCAGGTCGGGACGGCCGTTCTGGGCGGCGAGGCCGATGAAGGATCCGAAGCGCTTGCCGTGCTCGGCCTGGTCGGCCGGGGGGCCCTGCTCGTAATAGGTGTTCCACAGGTCGACGACCTTGACCAGCAGCTCTTCGGACGCGCCGCGGCGGCGGTACGCCTCGATGAGCGACGGAGCGAACCCCGACACGGTCGCGCCCCAGTCCATCGTGAAGCCGAGGAAGGGGGAGCCGACCTTCTCGTAGCGGTCCCGCAGGGCGAGGATCCTCGGGTGCGAGGCGTACTGGTCGGCGTGCACCTCGAGCGCCAAGGTGACACCGTGCGCCTCGGCGATGGGGGCGAGGGCCTCCATCGAGTCGGGGGTGATCGAGATCTGCACGCGGGCGATCGGGAAGCCGAGCTTCGCGGCCGCCTTGATCTGCCGTGTCATGTACTCGATGAGCTCGTCCTGGTTCAGCAGGCGATCCCGGTGGATGCCGATGTCGGCGTTCACGGCGAGCGAGGTCGTGGTGAGCCCGACTTCGGCGACGAGGTCCTGGAACCAGCCCGCGTACGCGTCGTCGATCTCGGGGAACCCGCGGAAGCTGGAGAACCCGATGATCTCGAGCCCCGGCCCGAAGCCCTCGGCCGCCGTCTTGCGGATGAGCCCCTCGAGGTCGTACTCCCGCGCGTGGAATGCGCGGGTGAAGCTGTACAGCGTGACGCCCTGGATCGGGCTGCCCAGCCCACCGGTGCGCTCCGGAGTCGCGGTCATGCCGCCACCGCCTTCATGGTCTTGGTGTTCGTCTCGTCGATGTGGAGGGTCTCGGACTCGGAGATGATGATGTACGGGATGTAGAGCGTGAGCCCGACGGTCACCTCGTGCTCGGCATCCGCATCTGCGATCACATCGCCCGAGAGGACCGCGGAGTCGGTGGGGAACCACCACTCCTCGGTGTTGGTGCGCAGCTCGTCGAAGGTGAACTCGCGCCCGTTCATCTGCCAGCGCAGAGAGTCTGCGGGGGCGACGATGCCGTCGATCGTCAGCGTCGCGCCGGCGATGCACGAGCCCGGAAGAGCTCGGTACCAGGGCAGCCGGACCTCGACGGCCGAGCGCCGCCCGTCGGTCGTGAGCGTGCCCTGCTCGATGATGCGGTCGGGGATCACGAAGACCTCCACATTCTGGGCCGGCGGATTCGGCCGGACATCTTTGTCATGATTACTTCACTCTAATGTCTTATTCAGACATAAGCAAGGAGATCTTGCGAGCGCCCTTGACCGCGAGCGCGACGCCGGTGAGCGTCGGATTGCACGCGGTGGCGGTGGGGATGACGCCGTTGCCGGCGACGAAGAGCCCGGGCGCCGCCCAGACCTCGCTGTCGGGCGAGCACACGCTGGTCCCGTCGTCGACGGACCCCATGCGCGTCGTGCCCTGATAGTGCAGCGACGCGCCGAGCGGCATCATGAACGGGCGGTCGTCGAGCGGCTCCCCGATCGCCCGCCCCAGGCGCACGACCTCGTCCTTGGCGCGCGCGATGATCTCGTGGTCGCGCGACGTCAGGGTGTAGTGGAGAGTCATCGCCGGCATCCCGTAGCCGTCGTGGGCGGCATCCGAGAACTCGACCCGATCGCTCGCCTGCAGGTCCTTCGCGCAGAAGAGACCGAGCCCCACGATCGAGCCGGGGGCGGCGGGATCGTCGTCGGCGAGCGTGACCGGCGACGCGTCGAGCTGCATCACCTGGCCGTGGAAGGGCATGTCGTCGGTGAAGGGCACCCAGGTGACGCCGCTGTACTCGCTGAGTCCGGTGGTCGCGGCTCCCTCGTCGCCCGCGGCGGGAACGAAGTCGCGGATGCGCACGGCGAACACGATCTGGGCCTGGTCGTTCAGGTAGCGCCCCAGTGCATCGGGGCGGATGCCGGAGGCCCACAGCAGCTGCGGCGTGCGCAGCGCATCTGCCGCCACGACGACGAATCGCGCACGGACCTCGTGACGCTCGCCGGTGCGGCGGTCGGTGACCTCCACGCCCGCCGCGCGGCCGTCCTCGAGAAGGACCCGCGTGACGAGCGACTCGTCGTACAGCGCGAAGTCCGGGTTCGCGCGCGTGGTCTCGCCGAGCACGACGTCCGATCCGGACCACACCAGCCTGCCGTCATCGCGTCGGTGCACCGCGAGGGGCATGCGCTGGACGCGTTCGTGCTCCTCGCGCCCGTCGTCGACCGCCGACGCCAGCCGACCGCGCACGAGCGGCGCGTGGGGAGACGAATCGAACGCGTCGCTGGTCACGCCGAGCAGCCGCTCACCCTCGGCCAGCAGCTCGTCCAGTTCGCCTGTGTCATCCAGGAAGCCGATGCGCTCGCTGTCGTTGGGGCGCGGGCAGGCGCCCGTCCAGTGCGCCGCCATGCCGCCGACGTTGCTCGACATCGCCGCGACCGGGAGGCCGTCCTCGCCGTCGACCTGGAAGCCGTCCTCGAGCAGATAGGTCCCGGGCCGCGCGCGACGCTGGGCGGTCTTCACGATGCCGCCGACGCGCTCGCCCCCCTCCCGGGCGGACGGCCCTTCGGACCGCATCTGCGCGCGGGCGCGATCGTCGGCGTCGGCGATGTTCTTCACATGCGCCCCGGGCGGGTCCGAGACGGTCGGCCCGACCTCGAACATCGCGATGGTCGCGCCGGGCGAGGTCTCGCTGAGGATGCGCGCGTAGGCCGCGCCGGTCGGACCGCTGCCGACGATGGCGACGTCGACGGATGCCGGATACCGGCCGCTCACGCCGATGCCGCCAGTTCGACGATGCGGGCCACCGAGGCGCTCGACTCCTGCGTGGGGTAGTACTCGAGCCCGATGGGTCCGTCGTAGCCGCTCCCCCGCAGGATGCCGAGTCGCTCGACCCAATCGAGGTCGCCCGCCCCGGGCTCGCCGCGCCCGGGCGCGTCGGCGAGCTGCACGTACTTCACCAGGTCACCGGCGTTGGCGAGCTCGGCGGCCATGTCCTCGCCTTCGACGGCCGAGTGATAGATGTCGTAGAGGACTCCGAAGAACGGCGAATCGACGCCGCGGGCGACGTAGACGGCCTCGGCGGTGCGGTCCAGCAGCGAGCCGGGGTGGTCGACGCGGACGTTCACCGGCTCCAGGACGAGTGTGATGCCCGAGCCGGCGATCTGCGCGTCGGCCTTCGTGTAGATCTCGGTCAGCTTGTCGAGCTGCACCTGACGCTTCCACCCGCCGAAGCCGGTACCGCTGCCGACGACGATCCGCGGGCAGCCGAGGTCGTGCGCGATCGCGACCCCCTCGTCGAGCTTGCGGAAGAACTCGGAGTGATCCCACGGCGGGATCATGAACTGCGTGCGGGGCTCCGAGAGCTGGGCGGTGAGCGCGGTGCCGGTCTCTTCGAGCGCCGCCTTCAGCGCCGGAAGGTCCTTGGGCTGCGCGGGCGCGTCCACGCCCGTGGGTCCCCACATCTCGACGGCGTCGAAACCGGCGGCCGCGGCCGCGCGGACCCGGTCGTGATAGTCGCCGGCTTCGGTGAAGAGGAGTTCGATGTTCGGTGCGAGCTGGTACATGAGTGGGCTTCCTGAAGAGTGGGGGTGGGGTTCGCCTGGATCAGGCGGCATCGCTTCGACGAATGACGGATGCCGCCGGAATAGATCGCCTCGATAGGATGGGCACGTTCGATGGAGAGAGGATCACACCGACGTGGCCGACCAACCGCTCCTGTCCCGGCTCGATCTCAACCTGCTCGTCGCGCTCGACGCGCTGCTGACAGAGCGCAGCGTGACGCGTGCGGCGGAACGCCTGCATCTGAGCCAGCCGGCGCTGAGCGCGTCGCTCGCGCGACTGCGGACCCACTTCAACGACCCGATCCTCGCGCGACGCGGCAACACCTACGAGCTGACGCCGTTGGCGCTGCGGCTGACCGAGCACACCGCGATCGCGCTGGACGCGGCCCGCCGCGTGTTCGAGAGCCAGGCGACCTGGACCCCGCACGACTCCACACGGGAGTTCTCGATCTACGGTTCGGATTACGGCTTCGTCACCATCGGAGCCGCGGTCTCGCGCGTGGCCGCGCGCACCGCCCCGGGCGTGAGCTTCCGCTTCGTCCTGCACAATCAGTCGATCGTGGACGACGCCGCCACGAGCCTGCGCTCGGCGGACGCCATGGTGATCCCCCACGGCTACCTGACCGACCTGCCGTACGAGGACCTCTTCCGCGACCGCTGGGTGATCGTCGCCTCCGAGACGAACGAGGCCGTCGCGGACGGGCTCAGCATGGAGCTGCTCACCGACGCCCACTGGGTCTTCACCTACCGGTCGCGGTCCGCTTTCACCTCGGCGGGTCGGCAGCTGCAGATGCTGGGCCTGGAACCCACCGTCGACGCCGTGGTCGAGAGCTTCCTCGCGCTCAGCACCTTCGTCAGGGGCACCGACCGGCTGGGCATCGTGCAGTCCGCGCTCGCGCCGTCGATCGAGCGCCTCGGCGGTCTGCGGATCCTCGAGCCGCCCTTCGACGCGACCCCGACGACCAACGCCCTGTGGTGGCATCCGGTCCACGACCGCGATCCCGAGCACGCGTGGATGCGTCAGGTGTTCCTCGAGGCGGCCGCCGAGGTGCAGTCCGCGATCGACGCGGGTGAACGGTTCACAGAGCCGCTCGCCCCGGCATCCGTCAACCCTTGAGGCCACCGGCGAACCCCTGGATGAACTTCTTCTGCGCGAACATGTAGAACGCCAGGATCGGGATCATCGAGATGATCACGACGGCGAAGATCTTGTTCCACGCCGAGACGAGGCCGCCCACGTAGGTGTACATCGCCACCGGGAGCGTCTGGGTGGTCGAACCGCCGAGGAAGATCAGCGAGTTGAAGAAGTCGTTCCACACGATGAGCCCCGTCAGGATGGCCACCGTCCCCGTTGCCGGCGCCATGAGGGGCAGCACGACGCGGAAGAACGCCTGGGTGGGACTGGCGCCGTCGATCACGGCGGCCTCTTCGTACTCGGTCGACAGCCCGCGGAAGAAGCTGGCGTAGAGGAAGATCGACAGCGGCAGCAGGATGCCGGTCCACAGCAGGATCATGCCGATCGCGTTGCCGGTGAGACCCACGCTGCGCGCCCCGATGTACAGGGGAACCGTGCCCAGCTGGGCGGGCAGGATGATGGCGATCAGCACGAGGTAGAACGTCACGTTCGTCCAGGTGCGGGTCCGCCGCGAGATGACGTAAGCGGCGACCGATCCCAGGAGCACCAGACCGAAGATGGCGCCGGCGGTGATGATGACGCTGTTGAGGATGCTCATCGGGATGCTGTTGCGTCCGGTCGAGGTGAGCACCTCGACGAAGGCGCTGAAGTCCACCGAGGTGGGCGGCGCGACCGGGCTCGAGGTGAGTGCCTCCTCGTCGCTCTTGAGAGCGGTCACGACGAGGATGTACAGCGGCAGCAGGCCGAGCAGGGTCACGACCCAGACGAGGGCCTCGCGGACCGCGGTGAGCTTGGTGTAGCGGAACATGTCAGGCCTTCCGGGCGTCTCGGTCGCGGGTGGCGTACTGCTGGAGGATGGCGAACACCAGGATGATGAGCGTCAGGACCAGCGCGAGGGCCGAGCCGAAGCCGAACTGTCCCAGAGAGAACGCCTGCTTGTAGACCTCCGTGGCGAGGGTCTCGGTGGCACCGGCGGGACCGCCGCCGGTGAGTGCGAGGATCTGGTCGAAGATGCGCAGCCCCTGGATGATGCCGAGGGTCGTCGCGATCGCGATCGACGGGCGGATGGCGGGGACCACGACATTCCAGAAGCGCCCCCAGATCCCTGCACCGTCGAGGGCGGCCGCCTCTTCGATCTCGACCGGGACGCTCGCCAGGCCCGCGAGGTAGATGACCATGACGAAGCCGGTCTGCTGCCAGACGACCGTGACGAGGATCGCCCAGATCGACCAGGTTGGGTCGGCCAGCCACACCTTCTGCCACTCCTCGAGCCCGATGAGTCCGAGGAAGCCGTTGAGCGGACCGTTGAACTGGAAGATGAACTTCCACACGTAGGCCACCGCGAGCGGGCTGAGGACGACGGGCATGAAGAGGAGGGTCCGCAGGATGTAGCGGGACTTCAGCATGCGGTTGATCGCGAGGGCGTACAGCAGCCCGAAGACGTTGGTGAGGATCACCGAGCCGAACGCGAGGAACAGCGTGTTCCACACCGCGCCCAGCAGCTGGGGGTCCTGGAAGATGCGCTCGAAGTTGCCGAAGCCGATGAGCTCCCAGTCGCCCAGGCCGGTCCAGTTCGTGAAGGCGAAGAAGCCGCCGGTGAGGGTGGCGGCGTAGTGCACGCCGATCACGAGGACGATCGCCGGCAGCGCCCACCACCAATGGCCGTAGCTGATGAGCGGCTTGCGGCGCCGCCGCGGTTCAGGCGTACGCCGAGCCTTCGGCGGCACGGTGAGGGTGCGCGTACTGCTCTCGTTGATCGTCACTGTCATCCGCTCTCTGACCTCGTCGTCATGCACCCCGCTTCGGGTGCGCCCACAGTCAGTATCACGCGCTTGCGTCGAAAGCACACATTAGTTATCCCGATATCGGATATAAGTGTGCGGTCCGAGGGGCATTGGCTGAGCGGTGAAAGGATGCCGAGCGTGAGCTCCGACCTGTGGCGTGTTTTCGTCGACCCCCCGGACGACGCCCGGCCCCGCGCGTGGTGGCACTGGATGGACGGCAACGTCGACCCGTCCGGCATCGTGCAAGACCTCGAGTGGCTCCACAGCGTGGGAGTGCGCGGCGTGCAGCTCTTCGACGGCGGCATGGGCGGACCGTCGGTCGTCCCCACGCCCGTCCGCCCGGGCTCGGCGGAGTGGGCGGATGCCGTCGCCACGGCGACGAGAACCGCGGCCAGGCTGGGTCTCGAACTCGCGATCGCAACGTCATCGGGATGGAGCGCCGCGGGTGGCCCCTGGGTGTCCCCCGAGGACGCGATGAAGAAGGTCGTATGGTCCGAGACGGTCGTCGAGGGCGGCGTCGACGTCGACGTGCAGCTTCCTCCGCTGCCCTCCGCGCGCGGGCTCTACCAGGATGCGCCCCGGTGGGGAGCGCCCTCGGGCGGGGAGTGGGCGTGCGACTGGGTCGTGCTGGCCTTCCCCGACGATCCCGCGAGGCAGCCTCTCACGCCTGCGGTGACGCACGCCTCCGCCCCGGTCGATGGAGCGCAGCTGCTCACGGATGGGCGGTTCGGCCCGGCTGTGAGTCTGCCCCGCGATCCGGACGGCTGGTCGTCGGCGTGGATCGAGTACGTCTTCGACGCCCCGGTCACCGTGCGCTCGGTGACCGTCGGACTCCCCGGACCCCGCGGCTTCGGGGCGGCGCCGCCGGCAACCGCGCTCCTGCAGGCCGGTGACGACGGGCACGACTGGCGTGACGTCGCCGCACTGCCCGTCACCGCCCTGCCCGCGCGCACCGCGTCGTTCCCGCCGGTGACCGCCCGGCGCTTCCGCCTGCTGTTGACGGGTGACAGCGCGGCGTCCGCACTGCCGCCGACGGCCGAGGGCGTCCGAGTTCCGCCGGTGCTGCGGCCCAGCGGAGCCTTCGCCGTGTCGGAGTTCGCGCTGTACCAAGCGGGACGCATTCATCTCGCCGAGGCCAAGGCCGGCTTCGACGTCGTCGAGGACTACTACGCCGTCGACACCGACCCGCGCTCCGGCGGCGGTGAGATCTCACCGAGCGACATCATCGACCTCACCGCGAAAGCGGACGCCGGGCGACTGCGCTGGAAGGCCCCCGCAGGTCGATGGCGCGTGCTGCGCCTGGGCGCATCGCTGACCGGCCAGACGAACGGCCCGGCACCCGCCGACGCCACGGGGCTCGAAGCGGACAAGCTGGACGGCGCACGCGTGCGCTCCTACCTGGCGCGCCACCTCGCGAGGTCGACGGGCGAGGAGTCCGCATCGGGCTTCACCGCACTCCTCAGCGACAGCATCGAGTCCGGACCGCAGAACTACACCGACCGCGTCCTCGAGCACTTCCACAGGCGCCGGGGCTACGACGCGACGGTGTGGCTGCCCGCGCTCACCGGCCTGCTCGTCGCGGACGCCGCGGCATCCGATCGCTTCCTCTACGACTGGCGCCGGACCCTCACCGAAGTGTTCGCGGCGGAGTACTACGGGACCCTCGCCGACGAGGCCCACCGCCATGGGATGACCTACTACGCCGAGGCCCTCGAGGATCGACGACCTCAGCTGGGCGACGACCTGGCGATGCGACGGCCCGCCGATGTGCCGATGGGGGCGATGTGGACGTTCGATCCCGAGTCGGGCCCGCAGCCGACCTACGTGGCAGATCTGAAGGGCGCAGCCTCGGTCGCCCATGTCCACGGCAAGCCGTGGACGGGCGCGGAGGCGTTCACGTCGTTCGACCGGCCGTGGGCATCCACTCCAGCCTCGCTCAAGCACGTGGCCGACCTGCAGCTGTCGCTCGGCGTGACGCGGTTCTGCATCCACACCTCGGCCCACCAGCCCGACACGGCGCCGCCGCCCGGCATCGCGCTGGCGCCGTTCCTCGGCCAGACATTCACCCGCAACGAGACGTGGGCCGAGATGGCGAAGCCGTGGATCGATTACCTGGCGCGGTGCAGCGCCGTGCTCGCCGCCGGCTCGCCGGCCGTCGAGTTCGCCGTCTTCGTCGGTGAAGAGGCGCCGGTGACCGGGCTGTTCGGCAGGACGACCGACACCGCCGTGCCGCCCGGATTCGACTTCGACTACGTCGGACCGGACGATCTCTCGGACGCACTGCGGACCGACGACGGCGACATCGCATGCGCGGGGGCCCGGTACCGGGTGCTCGTGCTCGGCGGATCGGCTCGGCGCATGACCCTGCGGTCGCTGCGCGCCGTCGCGCGGCTGGTCGAGGACGGAGCCACCGTCGTCGGGCTGCACCCCGAGGGCTCGCCGTCGCTCGCTGACGATCCTGCCGAGGTATCCGCGCTGTGCGATCGAATGTGGACGGGTGAGCTCTCGGGGCGGGTCTTCACCTCGATCGACGACGCCATCGCCGCACGGGGTATGCGCCCGGCGATGGAGATCTCGGCCGACGGCCGTCCCATCCGCTCGATCGCCCGCGTCGTGGCAGGGCGTCGCGTGACGTTTCTCGCCAACCCACACGACTCCCCTGTGACCATCCGGCTGACGCCGCATCCCGCCGTCGGTCGGCTCGTGGCCTGGGATCCGGTAGCGGTGCGCAGAATGGTGCCGACCCACGGCACGGACGGGTGGGTGGTCGAGCTGCCTCCCTTCGGCTCGGTTTTTGTGCTGCCCGACGACGCCGAGACACCACCGCCGGTCGCCGCCGCTCGCCGGAGCGTCCTCGCGGGCTCGTGGTCCGTACACGTCCCGGGGCACGGCGCGGTCGCTCTCGAGGACGGACCTCGCCCCTGGTCCGATCTCGACGGTATGGACGGATTCTCGGGCACAGGCGTCTACACGAGCGGCCTCGAGGTCGACTCCCTCGACCCGGGTGAACGGTGCCGACTCACGCTCGGCGCGGTACACGGGGTCGCGCGCATCGTCGTCAACGGCGTCGACTGCGGCGTGGCATGGACGGCGCCGTTCGATGTCGATGTGACCCCCGGCATCCGGACGGGTTGGAACGATGTGCGGATCGAGGTCGCGAACCCCTGGCGCAACCGGCTCATCGCTGAAGCCCGGCACGCCACCGGCGAGGTCCTCGGCCCTATGACCACCGTGTTCGAGCCGGATGCCGCCCCCCTACCCGCGGGCATCGCCGGTCCGGTCACACTGACCATCCGGCGGTAGTGCAGGGATCAGCAGGCCTATTGCCTCGCATCACCGATAGTTATGTCGAAAACGTGCTTATCGTGTCAGGCTGATGGTGCGGCGCAAGCCGGGCCGGCCTGGGGCTGGCCGACAACGACGTCACGAAAGGGTCGACATGACACAGCACACAGCATCCCGGAACCTCCGGTGGGCGCTTCTGGCCGCCCCCCTCGCCGGAGTCCTCGTCCTCGCCGGCTGCGCGGGCGGAGGAGACGCCGGCAACGACGGCGATGGAGGCGACAACGGCGGCGACGCCAACGCGCCCTTCAGCGTCATGGTCGCTCAGGCCAACGACCAGGACGACTACTACGCCCAGATCATCGAGCAGTACTCGGAAGAGACCGGCACCGAGGTCGAGGTCATCCCTTACCCGTCCGACGCCTACAACACCCAGGTCACCACGCAGCTGCAGGGCGGCAACGCCGCGGACGTCATGATTCTCGCGCCCGGCACCGGTCAGCCGATCTCGGTGATCTCGCTCGCCGAAGCCGGCTTCCTCGAGCCCCTGGGCGACACGGCGGACTCGGTCAACCCCGTCGGCAGCGAGTCGCAGTTCCAGCTCGACGGCGAGACCTACGCGCAGGCGACGGCCCTCACCCCCGTCGGCATGGTCTTCAACGCGACGGCGGCCGAAGAGGCGGGGATCGACTACCCCGAGACGTACGACGACCTGCTGACGGCGTGCGCCGACGCACGCGACGCGGGCAAGAGCTTCACGGTCCTCGCCGGAGGCATCCCCTTCAACACGGGCCTGTACTCGATGCTGATCTCGGCCACCCGCGTGTACGCCGAGACCCCGGACTGGAACGAGCAGCGCGCGGCCGGCGAGGTCACCTTCGCCGACAGCAACTGGCGCCAGGTCCTCGAGGACATCGCCGAGATGAACGAGGCCGGCTGCTTCCAGGACGGCGCCGCGGGCGGCACCTTCGACAACATCACCGCCGGGATGGGCTCGGGCTCGTCGCTCACCGCCGCGGTGCCGGGCAGCGCGGCCGCCTCGATCAGCGAGGCGACCGGGCAGGAGCTCAACGTGCAGGCATTCCCGCCCGCCGACGGCCAGGAGGCGTTCACGGTCACGGGCGCCAACTACGCGTGGGGCATCAATGCCGCCTCGGACGACGACGCCAAGGCCTCGGCGCAGGCGTTCCTCGAGTGGGTCGCGCAGCCCGAGCAGGCGAAGGCGTACGCCGAGCTCTCGGGCGCTGTGCCGGTGACCGGCATCGTCGCGGAGGAGCTGCTGCCGCAGTACGCGCCGATCGGCGAACTGCTCGCCGAGGGCCAGTTCACGAGCCTGCCGAACGCCACGTGGCCGAACCCCGCCATCTACGACGCGCTCGGCGCCGGGGTGCAGGGCATGCTGACCGGCCAGAAGACGGTCGATCAGGTGCTCGAGGAGATGGACGCCGCCTGGGGCGAGTGACCCCCGGTCGGCTCGAACCGACAGCGGCCGTGGCCCGGAGTCCGAAAGGCTCCGGGCCACGGCCCGTTAACGAGGAGGATGCCCCGTGACCACCGATCGCGTGCAGGATCTCATCGCCCGGATGACTCCCGAGGAGAAATGGGGCCAGCTGCAGATCATCTTCAGGCCGCACCGTGCGGACGCCGAGGACCTGGTCCGCAGGGGCCTCGGGTCGGTCTTCTGGCCCCGGTCGGCTGCGCAGACGAACGCCCTGCAGCGCGTCGCCGTCGAGCAGACCCGCCTGGGAATCCCGGTGCTCGTGGGACTGGACGTCATCCATGGGCAGCGCACGATCGGCCCGGTGCCACTGGCGCAGGCCGCCTCCTTCGACCCCGAGCTGGTCCGCGCGCTTGCAGCCTCCGCGGCCGCCGAAGCCCGCTCGGGTGGCGTGACCTGGACGTTCTCGCCCATGCTCGACGTCTCGCGCGATCCCCGCTGGGGCCGCGTCGTCGAAGGCTTCGGCGAGGATGTCCACCTGACAGCGGTCATGGGCACGGCCATGGTCCGCGGCTATCAGGGCGAAGACCTGGCGGGCGCCGGCGCGATCGCCGCGACGGCGAAGCACTTCGTCGCCTACGGGCAGCCCGAGGGCGGGCGCGATTACAACACCGTCGACCTTTCGCCGCACCGGCTGCGGAATGTCCACCTCGAGCCGTTCTGGGCCGCCGTGGCGGCGGGGGCCGCATCGATCATGGCGGCGTTCAACACCGTCTCGGGGGTGCCGATGCACGCCCACCGCGGCCTGCTGACCGGAGTGCTCAAGGAGGAGTGGGACTTCGACGGCATCGTGGTCGGCGACGCCGACGGGGTGCGCAATCTTCTCCCGCACGGGGTGGCTGAAGATCTGGCCGACGCCGTCGGCCTGGCGTTCGGCGCCGGCCTCGACGTCGAGATGGGCGGTGCCCCGTGGGATCTCGACGATGCGGCCAGGGCGCGCGTCGACACGGCTCGACTCGACGACGCGGTCACGCGGGTGCTGATGCTCAAGGAGCGACTGGGTCTGTTCGACAGGCCGTACGTCGACGAGGCTGCCGAGATCACCGCGCCCACGCCGGCGAGCCGGGCGCTGGCACGGCGCGCGGCGGCGCGATCGGCGGTGCTGCTGAAGAACGACGGCACCCTGCCCCTGCACGCACCCCGGCGAGTGCTGCTCACCGGTCCGTTCGCGGACTCGACCGACCATCTCGGCGCGTGGACGCAGTCTTTCGGCGCGGCGGCCGGAACCATCGCCGACGCGATGCGCGATCGCCTGCCCCACGCGGACGTTCGCGTCATGTCCGGCGTCGACGTTCTGGACGATGACGCCGAGGGCATCCCCGCGGTGCTCGCCGCCGCCCGCGGCTGCGACGTGGTCGTGGTGTGCGTGGGCGAACCCAGCTCGCTCTCGGGTGAGGCGGCGTCGCGGAGTGACCTGCGTCTTCCGGGCCGTCAAGCGGACCTCATCCGCGCGGTCGCCGGTTGCGGCATCCCCTTCGTCGTCGTGCTCGAGAACGGGCGTCCGCTGGTCGTCGCCGACTGGATCGACGATGCCCCCGCCGTACTCGAGGCGTGGCACGGGGGCACCGAAGCGGCCAGGGCGATCGTCGACGTGCTCGTGGGTGACGCCGAACCGGCGGGCCGGCTGCCGATGTCGTTCCCGCGCTCGGCCGGTCAGGTGCCGATCCATTACGCCCACGAGAACACCGGTCGACCGGCGACAACCGGGGGCACATTGACCACCGACGTGGTGGACATCGGCGTTCAGGGGCCGGCGAATGTGGCCGAGAAGTTCACGTCGAAGTACCTCGACCTCGAACTCGGCCCGCAGTTCGCGTTCGGCCACGGTGGGGGATACGCGACATTCGCGCGATCCGCACCAGCCGTCTCGGAGGGCTGCGTCCGGCTCGAGGAGCTCGAGGCGGGTCGGAGCGTGACCGTGACCATCGATGTGACGAACACATCGGAGCGATCGGGCGACGACGTCATCCAGGTGTACGTCGAAGATGTCGTGGCCTCCATCGCGCCACCGGTGCGCCGGCTGGTCGCGTTCGATCGGCGGACGCTGGCACCGGGCGAGACGACGACCTTCGGCATGGACATCGGCTTCGAGCAACTCGGGTTCTGGAGGACGGATGCCGCAGCGGCGGCGTTCGTCGTGGAGCCCGGGCTCTTCCGACTGCACGTGGGCAGCACGCTCACCACGGCGGTGCCGGTCGAGCTGCGGGTGGAGTGAGGCTCCCCGGCCTCACTCCCCCTCACATCAGAGGCGTACGAGCCGGATGCGGGCCGCGCCGACACGATCGTTCGGCAGGATCATCAGTCGCTCGTCGCCGTTGAGCACGCGGCCCGGAACGACCGCGCCGTCCTCGATGATCAGCTCCTGCACCGTGTCGATCTCGACCCGGGCGTCGGCGGCGAAGTAGTCCAGCGTGAGTTCGCGTCCGATCACGAGGAAGCCGCCGTCGCCGGCGCCGGCGATCAAGGCGAACGGGCGCGTCTCACCGGGGACCGCGATCTGCGCGTGGGGAACAGTCTCATCGGGCACCGCAAGCTCCGTGCCGGGAATGCTCACCCCGGCATCGAGCAGCATCCGCCGAAGCAGCGCGCGTGCCCCGCGCGCCGTGATGTCGATGCCGTCGATGCTCCGGTTCTCGACCTCGACGCCGGGCTCCAGCACGACCGCTGCGAGGCTGCCACGAAGGGAGGCCGCCGCGATCTCGCCCTCGAGCCCCGCGATGAACGTGAGCGTGGCGGCGAGCTGCCCGTCGGGGTTGGCGGCGTCGAGCCCGTAAGCCGACCAGCCGACAGCGCCGTAGGCTCCGATCGCGCGGACCAGTTCGGCGGCGCGCAGCTGACTCTCCGGAACGAAGAAGGGCTGGATGCCGGTCGCATACTGCGTCATCGCCGCGTCGGCATCCTTCACATAGATGTCGGGGCCGAGGAAGGACAGCGACGGAGCCGCGGCCCGCCAGACATCGAGCACGGTGGATGCGGGGCCCCCGCTCGGCCACTGACCGGGAGTGTCCTGGCCGGGCTGCGGACCGAGCCACGCGTTCGCGTACATGGGGATGGCTGCGATCGCCTGGCCGCGAGCCGCGAGGTGCTCGACGTACGTCGCGATGGACCACGCCATGAAGACCTCCTCCGCCGCGGGCGTGTCGCCGAACACCTGCGACCACGATCCGCTCTCGACGCTGCCGCGGGAATCCCAGAGCCGCCGGGACGACGTCGTGCCCGCCGGCGTCGCGCGCACGTGCGCGAGCAGCTCCGACGGCACGGGCGCTGCCCACGCCGCCTCGGCGAGAGCGTTGCGGTCGCGGCTGTCGGAGAGGATTCCCGACTCGTTCTCCACCTGCACCATCACGACAGTGCCGTCGGGATCGGCATCCACGAGGTGCCGGATGAGCGCCTCGAAGGCTTTCGCGTCGGCTTCGCGCAGTTCGGGGCTGAAGACGGAGAGCACCGGCTTGGCCGTCGCGCCCTCGTACGTGAACGCCTGCATGCCCTTCGGCTCGACCACTGCACGCGGGAACCGCTCGGGGTCGCTGCGCACCCACGTGGGTGCATAGGTGGACGCCGCGTTCTTGAACGCGCCGAACCACAGCAGCACGAGGCGGAGTTCGCTCCTGCGGGCCTCGGCGAGCATGTGGTCGACGAGCGAGAAGTCGAACGTCCCCTCAGCAGGCTCGCTCAGTGCCCAGCTCACGGGCGAGAGCACGACGTTGCTCCCGACCCGCCGGACGTGCGCGAACGAGTCCGCGATCGCCTTCGGCGACGACGAGGCCGAGTTGAAGACCTGACCCCCGACCAGAAGTGCAGGAGCGCCATCGCGTCGCAGCGCGAACGGGGGCTCGCCTGAGAAGACCCAAGGCCGTGCGGCGGGAGATTCGTGAGCGCTCATCGTGTGTCCTTTGCTGCCCGCGCAGGCGGGGGGTGACGTCGGTCGTGCGTGCGGGGTCTCAGCGAAGCGGACGGTAGCGGAAGTCGCGGAAGCGCGCCTCCCCCGCCCCGGTCGCGTACAGCGCCGGCCGCAGGCTGAGCAGGTCGCCGACGGTGTTGACGTGGTAGCCGGAGGTTTCGTAGCGGATCGCGTGACGCGTCCACTCTCCGCCGGGTACGCGGTACCAGCCGGTGACGATGTGCTCGTCGTTGCGGATGCGCAGCGTCATGCGATCCGTCGCCGGCGCGGGCTCGCGCCAGTGCGTCCGAATGCCGCCGGAATAGCTCAGCATGCGTTCGCCGTCGATTCCCATGCCGCAGAACAGCCGGTTGTTGAAGAAGAGCAGCATCCCGGCCTCGACACCGGGGGCGATCGAGACGTCGACCTCGATCTCGTAGGCGTGGTCACCCGTGAGCATCGCGAGCGGCGACGTGTCGGCGGGTGAGGTGCCCTTGCCGCTCAGCACGAGGCCGTCGTCGACCCGAACGCGTTCGGCTTCGCCCCGGCCGGGGGCGTGGAAGGTCCATCGCCCGCCCGGTTCGAACCGCGAGAAGTCCTCGGCGATGTCCGCCGCGGGGATCTGGGCGACGGCCCCCGCGGGCGCATCGATCGGACCGCCGAGGTCGCTCTCGACCGCCTCGGGCCAGCCATCCTCGCCCCAGCGGATGGGTTCGAGCAGGATCTGCCGACCGAGGGTGCGGTAGCCGTTCTCATACCCGTGCGAGATCATCCACCACTCGTCGGGTTCCGTCCCGGCTGGACCGGGAACGAGCGTCGCGTGTCCGCGCGACCACCACGCCTCGGAAGAGTCCTCCGTGCGGGCGATCGGGTTGCGGGGGTGGTTCTCCCACGGTCCGTGAACCGACCGCGAGCGCGCGACGATCACCATGTGTCCGGTAGGCGGCCCCGCGGTGCCCCCCACCGCGCTCACGAGGTAGAACCACTCGTCGCGGCGGAACAGCTTCGGCCCCTCGAGCGCGTACGCCTCGGTGATCCAGTCGTCGGGGTAGCGCCAGCCGTCGTACACCTTCTCGAGGTCGCCGACCGTCGACAGCCCGTCGTCGGCGAGCTGGATGCGGCGAACCCCGTTCGTGAACAGGTATCGCGTGCCGTCCTCGCCGACGACATGGCCGGGGTCGATCGCCCCGCGGATGCCGAGATCGATGGGCTCCGACCACGGCCCCGCCATCGCGTCGGCGTGGATCACGAAGATCGAGGCATCCGTCAGCGTCGACCACGGGGTCGGGATGAACGGGATGTAGATGAAGAAGCGGCCCTCGTGCTCGGCGATGTCGACGGCGAACGTGCTGCCGACGGGGTTCGGCAGCGCCGAGGTCACGTACGTCCAGTTCACGAGATCCGTGGAGCGGTACAGCGGGAGTCCAGGCGCAGCCTCGAACGAGGAGTAGGTCATCCAGTACTCGTCGCCGACCTTGATGATCGCGGGGTCGGGCCGATCCCCGCCCAGGACGGGGTTGACGAAGGTCACCGGCGCGGTCATGACTGCGACCGGATCCACTGCGCGATCGCCTCCACCGTCGGACCCGCGGCCGGATCGGAGGGCTCATTGATGTGCCCGTGATCCGCACCGGCCTCGATGTGCAGCTGCGTCGCCACGCCTGCGTCGCGGAGCTGGAGGTGGAACGCCTCGCCCGACGGGCGCAATGGATCGTGCTCGCACACGACGACGAGCGTCGCCGGGAACCCCCCGACCGGGCCGAGCGCCGCAAAGGCGTGCGGGTCTGCGAGGCCACCCGTGGAACCCGCGAAGTTGAGTGCGAGAACTCCCTGGGGGGAATCCAGGTCGACGACCGCCGACGCGTCGGGTCCGTTCGGGTGCACGACGGGGTAGACGAGCACGAGCCCGGACGGCGTCGGCTCGTTCGCGTCTCGCAATCGGGCGACGGCTCCGGCGGTCAGGTTGCCACCGGCGCTGGCGCCCCCGAGGAGAACGTCGTCCTCATCGACACCGAACAGATCTGAGGCATGCTCGCGCGCGAATCGCCAGCCGGCGAGGACGTCGTCCGACGGCACGGGGAAGTGCACGCCCCGCAGGCACTTGGTGTAGTCCAGAGTCAGCACCGGAATCCCCCGCGCGGCGAGCTCGAGTGCGAGCCAATGCGATTCCGGCATGTCGAGGTGCCCGCCGATGAACGCGCCCCCGTGCACCCACACCAGAGCTCGCCCGCTCGGCGGGGCTCCGGCATCCGCGTACACACGCGCGGGGACCCGGCCCCGCGCTCCCTCGATCACCACCTCGTCGACGACGACGCCCGCGATATGGGGGAAGCGGCTCACGAGCGAGGCCGTATCGAGATCGGGTCGGGGGTCGGCCGGCTCGCCGTGCTCTCCGAGCCAGGCGATCGCCTCGTCGATGGGCAACGATCGGAAGTCCACGTCAGGCACTGCGCGCTCCGTCCCGCGCGGAGGCGGCCTGTTTCGTCGTGGCGCCGGACATCCAAGAGGCGACGGTGGGAGACGCGCCGAATCGCTCCGCCATACGCATGTAGCCTGCGGGGCTCGGGTGGAGACCGTCTGGCAGCTCGTCCACGTCGCCTGCCCCGAACAGGTCCAGGCCGTCGAGATAGTAGATGGCACCGTCGTCGGCTGCGCGCTGCTCGACGACGTCGCGGAGGATCTCCCGGACGACTCTCAATGTGAGCGGCGGCCCCATGAACACGTCCGGCTCGGTAGGTGTGCCGCGCCGCTTCCCCGTCCGAGGATCGGTCACGGTGGGGCCGGGTGTGTCTTCGTGCATCGGGCAGAAGATCGGCGAGATGACCAGGATGGGCGTCGCAGGTGCGCCTTCACGCAAGGTGTCGAGGAAGCCGTGGATCGCTGGGATGAAAGTCCGGCGCTTCATGGAGTCACCGCCGACGATGTTGATGCCGATCTTCACGCTGAACAGGTCCGCGGCCGAATCCCGCATGGCTCGTGCCGTGAAGGGGTCGAGGTGCGCATTGGCGGCGAATCCCAGGTTCGTCACGTCGAGCTGCAGTCGTTCGGCGGCTGCGACCGGCCACACCCCGCGCGGCGTCTCGGCCTCGATGCAGTGGCTGATCGAGCTGCCGTGATGCCACCAGCGGGGGAGTTCACGGGGTTCGGCCGACGTCAGCGGCGCGTCCGCGCGGACGTCGCGGATCTCGACAGCCTCGCGCTGCGGCAACCACAACACGACTCGCCGCTCGTGGCGGCCCGTGCCACCCAGCTCGAACCGAGCGACGGCCGACCCGCCTGCGACGAAGCGAGGCCCGTCGAGTCCACCCAGGTGCAGGCGGGAGCCTCCAGCGACGCGGACGTCATCGACGGGTCTGCCATCGACCGTTGCGGCGAACACAGACCAGCGCTCCTCGTCCGGCATCCAGGGCAGTGACAGCCCGGTCGTATGAACGACGAGCTCGATCCATGTCGCCGCCGTCTGGAACTCGAGCCGCACCCCGGACGCTTGCGCGGACGCGATGGCCATCCACTCCGAATCGAATCGGGATCGGGCACTCAGCGGCAGGCGAAGCGGCGTGATACCCGAGGCGCCCACCTCCACATCGACGGCCCCGCGCAGGCTGTCGCGGATCAGATCGCCCGCAAGACCGTTCATGCGACACCGATCGCCGGGACCCGGGAATCCGCCTCAGGCACGCGCGACCGCCGAGCGCATGGCCGTGCGGATGAGGTCGTGCTGCTTGCGCACGAGAACGAGCGGGTCGACCTCGCCGAGTTCGGCGAAGGCGTGACCTTCCCACTCGCTCGACCAGTAGCCGCGGTACCCGCCCTCGACGAACACGCGCACGTGCTCGGGGTAGTCGATCGCGGGCTCCTGACCGGTCTCGTCGATGTCGTAGAACTTCGCGTGCACGTGGAGGATCTGCGGCATGATGTCGGCCCACTCGCGAGGGTCGACGTGCCCGTGCATGTTGAACGCGAGATGCGCGAACGAACCGAGGCGCCCTGGATCGAAGTCGCGTCCGCGCAGGTAGGCGATGAACTCCTCCTGGCGCTCCCGCATGGTGGCGTCGGTCGCCCAGATCTGCTGCAGGCGGTCGACGGCCTCATCGTCGAGACCGGCGCGACGGACGGCGCGCAGCAGCGTCGGCGACATCGCGTGCATCGTCGACGAGAAGTCGGCGACGAAGCCGAGCAGCGGCGAGTCCAGCTCGGCGTAGGTCTCGCGCACTTTCAGGATCGGCTCGGCGTTCGGACCCATCGGCGCGTGGATCTCGTACGCGAGCTTCAGCTCGAGCTGCTCGGCGATGGGCAGCAGCCGCCGCAGCAGCTCGGGCTTGGCGGACTGGATGCGCACGAGGGGGAAGCCGAGCTTCTTCGCGCCCTCGAACATGAGCTTCGAGAACTCGAACTCCTCGTCGGGGGTCATGTCGCGGTCGCGGCGACGGCCCATGTCGAGGTTCGCGCCGAACGAGCTGGCGTCGAACCCGTGCCGGTCGAACGCGGCGCGCCACGTCCGCTCGAAGTCGTCCGACACCCGGGGGTAGGTCGGCAGCACCTGCGAAGCGACGATCTCGATGCCGGGGCCGATGCCGAGCTCGGCGACGCGATCGAGCAGTCCGTCGAAGTCATACCATCCCGCGCGGAACTCCGCGCTGGCGGAGTACAGCGTGAGGCCGAGCTGAAACGGGTCGCCCGCAACGGCGGGCGCGGGGGCCGTGGCCGCGGCGAGCGCGGGCGGGGCGGCCGGCGCATCGGTTGCGGTGAGGGTGAGACTCTGGTGCACGACGTTCGGCACGTACATCCCCGGGCCGCCGTCCTTGCCGGGCGCGATCTGCATGTAGGGCAAGCGCAGCTCGCCGTGGATCGTGACGTCGAGAGTGTCGCCGAGCGCGACCGGCTGATCGCGGCGGACGACCAGCAGCGGGTGCGCCTGCAGGTACCAGAGCGTCTCGCTCTGGTCAGGCAGTTCGTCCAGGGCGTACCGGGTGCCGCCGAGCTCGAAGGAGAGGTCGGATGCCGGGACGGGCGTTCCGTCGATCGTCAGAGAGATCGTCGACACCGACGACAGCCAAAGGCTGCGGTACCACGGGAGGGTGAGGGACAGCGCGAGCCCGTCCGGGTGCGGGCGGAGACTGTCGTCCTGGATGAGTCCGTTGGGCATGATCGCTCGTTCCGGGTCAGAGGGTCGCGGCGATGCCGCGGATCAGGGAGTGCTGGCGACGCACCTGTTCGATGGCGCGCCACGGGGTGCGCTCGCCTTCGTATTCGCTGGACAGATAGCCGGTGTAACCCGCGTCCTTGAGCGCCTGCAGGACCGGCCGCCAGGGGATCTGCTGGTCTTCGAGGTCGTCGTCGATGTCGTGGAACTTCGCCTGGATGAAGACCACGTACTCCGCGATGCCGGCGATGTCAGCGGGATCGACCGCGATGCCGTCGAGGAAGGCCGGCCGCTGACCCGGTAGCTCCCCCGGCTTGAGCGGAATCGGGCGGTCCTGGAAGATGCCGGTGTCCAGCAGCAGACCGAAGTGCTTCGTCCCGGTGCGCTGGATGAGGCCGATGTAGTCGTCGACCACCTCGTGCCTGATCGGCGTGGGCGAATGGATCTCGGGGCAGATGACGACGTCGAGTTCGTGTGCCAGATCGAGCGAGCGCTCGACAGCTTCGGTCCACGTGGGGTGCGGCACCAGATCGCTCGAGACGACGCCGATCTTCGGACGCACGAACCGGAACCCGAGCCTCTTCGCCAGGCGCAGATCGCGCTGCAGCATCGCTGCCCCCTCGGCGGCGGTGAGGTCGCGGGCGTTCGGGCCGCTGGAGTGAAGGCGCGTGTCGATCCAGGAGCCGTAGTTGGTCGGCTCCAGCCGGTACTGCTCGAGAAGCGCGAACCACCGGTCGATCCATGCCGTGGGCGGCTCCGGGTAGTTCGCGACGTGCCCCTCGCCGAGGATCTCGATGCCGGTGGCGCCCACGTCCGCCACGTGCGCGAACGCCGTCTCGAGATCCATCACCGTGCCGAAGTCGTGCATGAAGCTGTAGAGGCTCACGCCGTAGCGGAACGGTCCGCCGTCCGTCTCCGGTGACAGGGTGATGCGCCGCGTCGCCCGGTACGTCGACGGCTGGTGCTCGATCGGGATGTACGACATGCGCAGCCGCAGCTCGATGGAGACCTCGTGCACGCCCTCCGGGAGGCCCCCGTCGAAGGGGACGGTGATGACCGCGGCATCCTCGAGCGGCCAGCGCGCGCCCTCGGAATCCCACAGCTGCCGAAGCGTGTACGTCTCGCCCTGGAGCGTCCACAGCGGCACATCGGGTCCGACGTCGACCAGGTCTCCGACACGCACCGCGACGCCGTCGATGAGGGAGGCCGCCATACCGCGGTAGCTGGGCATGCGCAGCCGCAGCTGGAAGCCGGTGACACGATCGCCCTCACGGACGTTGCGGAAGCCGATGGACTGAAGGAGCTCGCGCTCGAGAAGCATCACCGCTCACTCTCTGATCAGGTCGATGGGCCCCGGGAGGTCGCGCGCGGCGCGCCCTCGGGCCACTGTCGACGCTAACAGATTGCGCTCGATTCAGACATAAGTATGACTGATGAGCACATAACAGATGTGGCCGCTACATCAATCGCAGTTCGGCCTCGATGGCGGCGGCCGTCTCTCGCATGGCCGGCAGGAAGCGGTCGCGCACCGCGCCGGGATCGTCCGAGCTCGAACCGGTCGACACGTTCATCGCCGCGACCGTCGCGCCCGCGCGTCCGCGCAGTCCCACAGCGATCGACCGCAGTCCGGGTTCGAGCTCGCCGTCCACCAGCGCCCATCCCTGCTCACCCACGCGATCGAGTTCACGGGCGAGGGCGTGGGGATCGGTGAGTGTGCGATCGGTCAGGTGCGTCAGATCGGATGCCGCGATCACCGCATCCCGTTCGGGGCGCGGCATCCCTGCCAGCAGGACCCGGCCCATGCTGGTGGCGTAGGCGGGGAAGCGGGTGCCGATCGTGATCCGCACGTTCATGATGCGGCGGGTGGGCACCCGGGCGACGTAGACGACGTCGGTGCCGTCGAGCACCGCGGCCGAGACCGACTCGTCGACGGCGCGCGACAGCAGCTCCAGGTGCGGCTGCACGATCTCGGGCAGCGACAGCGACGACAGATAGCTGAACCCGAGCTCGAGCACGCGCGGAGTGAGCGAGAACTCACGCTCGTCGCTGCGGACGTAGCCGAGCGCCACGAGCGTGCGCAGGAATCGGCTGGCCGCTGCGCGCGTGAGACCGGCGCGGCGCGCGACGTCGCTCAGCGTGAGCGAGGCGTGCTCGGCGTCGAAGGCACGGATGACGGCCAGCCCTCGGGCGAGGGACTGGACGAAGTCGTCGGACTGCTTCTCGGGCACGCGGCCTCCTCGAACCGAGCGTAGGCAAGCCGGGTCATCTCTCCAGGACGACCGCGAGCCCCTGGCCGACGCCGATGCAGATGGCGGCCACGGCCACGCCCCCGCCGCGGCGGGCCAGTTCGTGCGCCGCGTGCCCGATGATGCGCCCGCCCGACGCTCCGAGTGGGTGGCCGATGGCGATCGCGCCGCCGTGGATGTTCACCTTCTCGGGGTCGAGGTCGGGCCAGCCCTGGATGCACGCGAGGGACTGGGATGCGAAGGCCTCGTTGAGCTCGACGACGTCCACGTCCGCCCAGGTGCGACCGGCGCGGGCGAGTGCCTTGTTCGCGGCCTCGATGGGCGCGATGGGGAAGTCGTCGGGATCGACGCCGTGCGCGGCACGGCCCGCGATCCGCGCGAGCGGCTCGCCCTCGAGGACGCCCTCCCCCGCGATCAGCACCGCCGACGCGCCGTCGTTGATGGACGAGGAGTTTCCGGCCGTCACCGATCCCGCGCCGTCCGCGGCGAAGAGGGCCTTCAGCCCGGCGAGCTTCTCGACCGAGGTGTCGTCGCGGATGCCTTCATCGCGCGTCAGGTCGACGCCCGGCACGCCGACCGTCTCGGCGTCGTACACGCCTGCCGCCCAGGCAGCGGCGGCCAGACGGTGCGAGCGCACCGCGAACGCATCCTGGGCGTCCCGGTCGATGCCCCATTCGCGTGCGATCTTCTCGGCGGACTCCCCGTTCGAGATGGTCCAGTGCTTCGGCAGTGCCCTGTTGGTCATGCGCCACCCGATGGCGGTGTTCCACATGGTCTGGTTGCCGACGGCGGGGAAGGGCTTCGCCGACTTCTCGATCACATAGGGCGCGCGACTCATCGACTCGACGCCGCCGGCGAGGATGATCCCGGCATCCCCCGCCTCGATCGCCCTCGAACCCTGGATGACAGCCTCGACGCTCGAGGCGCAGAGCCGGTTGACCGTCACGCCGGTGACGCTCGTGGGCAGCCCCGCCAGCAGCGCTCCGAAGCGGGCGACGTTGCGGTTGTCTTCGCCCGCCTGATTGGCGTCGCCGAAGATCACGTCGTCGATGCGCGCGGGATCCAGCCCGGTGCGTTCGATGGTCGCCTTCATGACCAGAGCGGCGAGGTCGTCGGGCCGGATGCCGGAGAGCGCACCTCCTCCCCGCCCGAACGGCGTGCGCACGGCGTCGTAGATGAAGCTCGGTGGCATCGGTCAGCCTTCCAGATCGAGGCCGGTGAGGGCCGAGAGTGTCGCGGTGGTGTTGTCGCCGAACGCCTCGCGCACGACGAACCCCTCGGGGGCGATGTCGAAGATCCCGTGGTCGGTGTACACCCGCGTCACGCAGCCGACGCCGGTGAGGGGGTAGGTGCAGACGTCTACGAGCTTGGACTCGCCGGACTTGGTCAGCAGGTCGGTCATGACGAACACCTGCTTCGCGCCGATCGCCAGGTCCATCGCGCCGCCGACTGCGGGGATCGCGCCGGGAGCACCCGTCGACCAGTTCGCGAGGTCGCCGGTGCGGCTCACCTGGAACGCACCGAGCACGCAGATGTCGAGGTGCCCGCCGCGCATCATGGCGAACGAGTCGGCGTGGTGGAAGTAGGCCGCGCCCGGCAGGGCCGTCACGGGCTGCTTGCCGGCGTTGATGAGGTCGGGGTCGACCGAGCCCACGGCGGGCGCCTCGCCCATGCCGAGAAGTCCGTTCTCGGTGTGCAGGATGATCTCGAGGTCGGCGGGAAGGAAGTTCGCGACGAGGGTCGGCGCCCCGATTCCGAGGTTCACGTAGGCGCCCTCGGGGATGTCTGCGGCGATGCGCGCGGCCAGTTCGTCACGGGTGATGCGGGTGGTCATCGCGAACCCTCCTCGGTCAGCGGGTTGCCGTCGATGTCGACGCCGCCGACGAAGGCGCCGTCGCGCAGCCAGGCCCGCTCGCCCACGGCGACGACTCGGTCCACGAACAGGCCGGGCGTAACGACTGCCTCGGGGTCGAGGGCGCCGAGCGGCACGATCTCGTCCACCTGGACGATCGTCGTGGTGGCGGCGGTGGCCATCACCGGCCCGAAGTTGCGGGCCGTCTCGCGGAAGACGAGGTTGCCCCATCGGTCGGCGCGGAACGCGCTGATGAGGGCGACGTCGGCGCGGATCGGGTACTCCAGCACGTAGTCGCGCCCGTCGATCGTGCGGGCCTCCTTGCCCTCCGCCAGCTGCGTGCCGACGCCCGTCGGGCTGAAGAAGGCGCCGATGCCGGCGCCGGCGGCGCGGATGCGCTCGGCGAGGTTGCCCTGCGGAACGATCTCGAGCTCGATCTCGCCCGCCCGGTAGAGGCTGTCGAAGACCCACGAGTCGTGCTGCCGGGGGAAGGAGCAGATGATCCGCCGCACGCGACGCTTGGACAGGAGCGCCGCCAGCCCCACGTCGCCGTTCCCGGCGTTGTTGCTGACGATCGTGAGATCGCCCGCGCCCTGGTCGATCAAGGCGTCGATGAGCTCCACCGGCTGACCGGCCCGCCCGAAGCCGCCGATGAGTACCGTCGCCCCGTCGCGGATGCCGGCGACGGCGGTCGCGGCATCCGGAACCGTCTTGTCGATCACGCGCACCTCCTCTGTTCGCTGAGCGGACGTACATCCGTTCTGCGAACAGTCTAGCTCCTCTCACCCTGTGACGCGTGCGCACGTGCCCCCCGCGTGCGGGGGATTCACGCACGCGGGGGAGGCGTGCGCACGCGACCCCTCGGACTCAGCGGGGAGAGGCGGGAGCGAACGACGGCCGCTCGTGGACGCTGGTCCCGGCCGGGAGCGGGACCGTGTCGCCGCCGAGGCGGAGCTCGGCTGAGACGCCGTGGGGGACGTCGACCTCCAGCGAGATCGCGCCTCCTGCCCGGCTCCAGGCGACGGCCAGGCGCCCGTAGGGGGTCGTGACGTGCGCCGACACGCGACCCACGCCGATGTCGACAGCGGGTTCGATGACGGCGGTGCGGTAGCCCGGCGAGGTGGGCCGGATGCCGGCGACGCGCCGGTACAGCCAGTCGTCGACGCTGCCGGGAGCGTAGTGGTTCATCGACATGGGCCGGATCGAGCCGTCGGGCGCGATGGCGTCCCACGTCTCCCAGAAGGTCGTCGCACCGCGATCGACTTCGTACAGCCACGACGGCATCTCGGACTGCCAGAGCAACGTCCGCGCCACATCCGGATAGCCGTGATCGCACAGGACGTCCAGCAGGTGGGGTGTCGAGAGGAACCCGGTGTCGAGGCGATCGCCGCGCGCCCGGACGAGCTCGACCAGCCGCGCCGCCGCCGCCGGCCGCCGCTCGGGAGGCACCATGTCGAAGGCCAGCGCGAGGACGTACACTCCCTGCAGCCGGACCGGCAGGTCGCCGCGATCGTCGATGTACTCCGCCGCGAAGGCGGCCCGCACCTGGTTCGCGCGCGCGGCGAGGTCGTCGGCGTCGTCCCGGTCGAGTACCCGCGCGATGCGCGCCGCGATCGTCAGCGTCTGCGCCTGGAACATCGGCGCCACGAGTTCGCCGGTGAGCGCCGGGGCGATCATGATCGCCTCGTGGACGGGCTTGCCCTCCATCGTGCTGGGAGTCAGCCAGTCACCGAAGTGCAGACCGGCGTTGTAGAGGAGCGCCTGTCTGCGCCGCCGCTCGGGCGTCAGCTCCTCGGCCTCCAGCGAGGACGGCAGCTCGGCTGCCGCGGCCGTCCGCTGGTACTCGATCCAGCGACGAAGCGCCTCCTCGTTGTCCTCCAGCACGCGCCGGTCGCCGAATCGCTCGTACAGCACCCAGGGCACCGTCGCGATCGCGTCGCTCCACCCCGCGGACGCGACGATCGCGCCGATACCCTGCGTCGTTGCAGCGGCCTCGGCGTCGAAGGGCGAACGCGGCGAGAAGATGGGGATGCGGCCGTCCGGCAGCTGGTCGGCGCGCAGGTTGTCCAGCCACCGCGCGAGGAAGGGCACCACCTGGGCGTTGTTGCTCGCCGCGCCGACGAATGCCTGAAGGTCGCCGGTCCAGCCCGCCCGCTCCCGCTGGGGGCAGTCGGTGGGCACCGACAGGAAGTTGCCGCGCTGGCTCCACACCGCGTTCTGATGAAGCCGGTCCAGGCGCACGTCGGACGTGGCGAACGAACCGGTCTGCTCGAGGTCGCTCGCGATCACGACGGCGACGATGTCGGCGGCGTCGAGGGGTGCGCTCAGTCCTGAGACCCGCGCGTAGCGGAAGCCGTGGAATGTGAATTCCGGCTCCCACTCGACGACATCATCGCCGGCCGCCACGTAGACGTCGGTCTGCTCCTTGTTGATGCCCGCGATGTTGTCGAACCAGGTCCCGTCGACCGCCAGCGTCTCGGTGTGCTCGATCCGGATGCGCTGACCGGGGGATGCTGCGCGCAGCCGCAGGCGCACGCGGCCGGCGATGACCTGTCCGAAGTCGACGACGGCACCCTCCGGCGTCGGGGTGACCGTGAGCGCCGGCAGCTCGCGCACCCGGCGGATGGGCTCGCCGGTGAAGGGGCGCAGGACGCCGCGATCATGGCCGGGTGTGGTGACCGGCATCCAGTCGGCATCGTCGAAGCCGGGACGATCCCATCCGATCGGCACGCGGCGGCTGTCGTAGTGCTCGCCGACGAAGAGATCGGCGTACACCCAGGGCCCGACCGCGCTGCGCGCATCCTCACCCGACGCGACGACCTCGCGAGCGCCGTCGCCGTAGTCCAGATGCAGCTGCCAGATCGCCGCGGTGCGCGTGCCGAACTGCGCGCTCGACCCGGTGAGGCCCAGTCGTCCGGCCCACCAGCCGTCGGCGAGCGCGATGCCGAGCACGTTCTCGCCGGCGGCGAGCGCATCGGTCGCGTCGTAGGCCTGCACCGAGATACGGTGCTCGTAGGCGTCCGACCCGGGAGCGAGCACCTGGTCGTCGGCGCGTCGTCCGTTGAGGAATGCCGAGTAGACCCCCCGCGCGGTCGCGTAGAGCCGTGCGCGCACGAGCCCTTCGCGCACCGTGAACCGCTGGCGCAGCAGCTGGGGCGGGCGCAGCCGCTCCTCGGGCGGCGTGTCGGGTCCGAGACCGCGAATCCAGTCGAGGATGCTCCACCGCTCGACGACCGCGTCCTGCTGCGCAGGCTCCACCCACTCGGCGGTCCAGTCCTCGGGGTCGAGCAGGGCCGTGTCGAACGCGGCGGACGCCCACGGCGTCCACCCGCCCGGCGTGCGACTGCGCACCCGCCACGTGTAGGCGGTGTTCGAGGCGAGCTCTTCGCCGCCGTAGGCGACGAGGGAGATCTGGGCGCTCTCGACGACGCCGGTCGCCCAGACGGTGCCACCCGCGGTCGCCACCTCAAGCTCGTACCCCTCCTGACGGTGGTCGACGATCCACGAGAAGCGCGGATGCCGCGTGCCGACGCCGATCGGCGCACGCAGGTACTCCACCCGAAGCTCGCGGCAGGTGCTCATCCGACCGTCTCCCGTCGCCGGCTCACCGTGCGGCGGTGAACCGCGTGGTCAGGGCGCCGATGCCTTCGATCTCGCTGACGAGGACGTCGTCCGGCCCGATGAACCGCGGCGGGGTGCGGCGGTTGCCGATCCCCGACGGGGTGCCCGAGAAGATGAGGTCGCCAGGCAGGAGGGGGCAGACCGCCGAGAGGCGCACGATCAGCTCGGGCACGTCATAGAGCATCATCGACGTCCGCGAGGACTGCATGCCCTCGCCCGAGAGCGAGCAACCGATCGCCAGGTCGTCCTTGTCGGCGAACTCGTCGGGCGTGACCAGCCACGGCCCGGTCGGACCGAAGCCGGGGAATGACTTGCCGAGGCTGAACTGGGGTGCCGAGCCCTGCAGTTGGGTGATCCGCTCCGAGAGGTCCTGGCCGATGGTGAGACCGGCGACGTGATCCCACGCCCGTTCGCGGTCGACGCGGTGGGCCTCGGGCCCGATGACGACGACGAGCTCGACCTCCCAGTCGACGTTGCCCTCGGGGAGTTCGACCACGGCATCCGGACCGACGATCGATGTCGGGAACTTCGTGAACGTCACCGGCATGGAATCCGGCGGGTATCCGGCCTCGGCCGCGTGCTCGGCGTAGTTCAGGCCGATGGCGAACACCTGGCGCGGGCGCGGGACCGGGGCTCCCAGCCGAGCGATGTCGAAGTCTTGGCGCGCGGCATCGCCGGCACCCGACGACCGGGCCGGGTCCTCACGGACGGCCGAAGCCCACGCGACGAACCCCTCCCACTCGTCGAACAGCGATTGCGGGTCGGGACCGAAGCGGCCGTCCGAGGCGTCGTGGACGTCGACCGCGCCGGCCTCGAGGACGAGGACGGCGCGGCCGGCGAGATTGGCGAGCTTCACCAGTCGACCCGCTGCGGGGCGGGCTCGCCGTAGCGGTCCTCCCACGAGATCACGGTGTTGCGGAGGGTCCCGATGCCGGTGATCTCGGCCTCGATCTCGTCGCCGGGCTTGAGGTAGAAGTCGAAGGGGTTCGGCTGCACCGCGGCCACGCCCGAGATCGTGCCGGTGGTGATGATGTCACCCGCGCTGTAGATCTGCGGCGAGTGGTAGGCCACCAGGTGAGGGAATTTGATGCGGGTCTGGTTCGTGTTGCCCTGCTGGCGCACCTCGCCGTTGACGCGCAGCTGCATCGGCAGTTCGTGCATGTCGGGAACTTCGTCTCGCGTGACGATCCACGGGCCGATCGGGCAGAACGTGTCGATGCCCTTCGAGAAGGAGAAGACACCCGATTCCATCTCTTTGCGCTGGATGTCGCGCGCGGTGATGTCGTTGAACACCGTGAACCCGGCGATGTAGTCGTCCGCCTCGTCGGGGCCGAAGAACTTGCCCGGCTTGCCGATGATGATGCCGAGCTCGAGCTCGTAGTCGAGTTCTTTCGTGAGGCCCTCGGGGTAGACGATGTCGTCGTCCGGTCCGATGATCGCGTCGACGTTCTGGAAGAACACGATCCCCTTGTGCACCGGGTGGGACCAGTCGACGGCGGTGAGCTCGTTGTGGTGGTCGGCGAAGTTGCCGGCTGTGTGGAAGAACTTCTTGGGGCGGATGGGCGCCTCGAGCTTCACGTCGGCGTAGGCGAGCCGCTCGCCGGTCTCGCGGACGTCGCCGCCGCGCTCGAAGTACTCGCGGGTCGAGGGCACGTCCAGTTCGAGGACCACGCCCTCTTCGAGCTCGAGACGACCCACGCGGCCGCCGTCGAAGGTGATGAGTTTCATGTTTCTCCTTGGTTCGGCGTCGGCGCTCAGGCGCCGACCATGTTGAAGCCGCCGTCGGCGAGCAGGTACCCGCCGGTGAGGTGGGCGGACTCGTCGGTGGCGAGCCACAGGCACGTTCCGGCGACGAACTCGGGTGGCGGGATGACGCCCATCGGCGTCTGCGAGATGAGGACTTCGCGCCGGCCGCTCTTCCAGTCCTCGCGTTCGAGCAGCCGCTCGGTCTCCATGAAGCCGGGCGCGAAGGTGTTGACGCGCACCGCGGGGGCCAGCACCTTGGCGTAGGACTTGGTGATCCCGAGGATTGCGTATTTCGCCGCGGCGTACTGCGGGGCGCGGGGCGACCCGCGCACGATCACCGTCGAGCCGACGTTGATGATGTTGCCGTGGCCCTGCTCGAGCATGCGCTCGCCGAACTCGTGCGTCATCAGCAGCGTGCCCTTGACGTCGACGTCGACGACCGCGTCGAGCGCCTCCTGCGTCAGATCGCGCCACGACATCTGCTCGCTCGAGACGTCGCCGACGTTGTTGACGAGCACGTCCAGCACCCCGAACGCGGCGAAGACCTCGTCGGCCATGCGCTTGATCTCGGCCCACGAGCCGATGTCACCCTGCACGAGGATGCCGTCGCTGCCGGCTTCGCGAATGCGTTCGAGGGTCTTCTCGGCGCCCGCCTTCGACGAGCGGTAGTGCACGGCGACGCGCCCGCCCTCCTGGGCGGCGCGCACGGCGATCTCGGCACCGAAGCCGGTGCCGGCACCCGTGACGAGCACGGTCTTGCCCGCGAAGCGCGGGTAGATCTGCGGTGTGGAGTCGGTCATATGTCTCTCCTATCGTCCTTCGTCGTCTCAGACCAGCGTCCGGCCGCCGTCGATGTACATCACGTGGCCGGTGATGAACCCGGCGTGACGCGAAGACAGGAACAGCGCGGGCCCGGTCAGCTCGTCGGGGGTGCCCAGGCGGCCGGCGGGCACGAGGCTTTCGAGGTCGGCGCGCTTGCCGGGCTTGGCCAGTTCACCCGCCGTGAGCGGGGTCTCGATGTATCCGGGGGCGAGCGCGTTGACCGTCACACCGGACGACGCCCACTCCCGCGCCATGACGCGCAGCAGCTGATTGATGCCGCCCTTCGACGCGGCGTACGGGCCGTGCGAGTGGTGGGCCAGCAGCCCCGAGACGCTCGACAAAGCCAGCACGCGGCCGTAGCCCTGGGCGACCATGTGTCGTCCTGCCGCCTGGGCGAGGCCGAAGACCGACGAGAGGTTCACGCGAAGGATGTGGTCCCATTCGTCCTCGGTGAACTCCAGGATCGGGCGACGGTCGTTGATGCCGACCGCGTGCAGCATGACGTCGAGCCCGCCGAGACGCCGGACGACCTCCGCGACGACGCGGTCGCCTGCGCCGTGCTCGGTGAGGTCTGCCTGGATCAGCTGGTACGCCGCGCCGGCGGCCGCGAGCTCGCCACCGAGTGCGTCGAGCGTGCGCTGATCGCGGTCGACGACGGCCACCCGTGCGCCGGCTCCGGCGTAGGCGCGAGCACAGGCACCCCCGATGCCGCCGGCGCCGGCGATGAGAACGCGCGCGCCGTTCAGGCCCAGCCAGTCCGCGGCGGAGCTCGGGTCGTGCGTGGTCAACGCTTCGGACGTGGTCGACATGCGGCTTCCCTGCCTCTTCGCGATTTACAGAGCGAAAGTTGGTTTCGCTGAATGAACATAACCGCTAGAGTGGGGCGTGTCAATCGCGGCGGTTCGCGTCGCAGAAGTGAGGTCAGCATGCCGCCGCGCGTCCGAGGCCTCGCGCCCGCCGAACTGACGACGGAGCAGAGCGCCCTGTACACCGCGATCACGTCGGGGCCCCGATCTCGCGGGCCCCAGCACTTCGCCCTCAGCGCGCCCGACGGGTCGCTGCGCGGTCCGTTCGATCTGATGCTCCGCTCCCCCGCCGTCGGCGCCGCGCAGCAGGAGCTGGGCGCCGCGATCCGCTACCGCACCGCCCTCACCGACCGCCAGCGCGAGCTCGCGATCCTCCTCGTGGCAGCCCGCTGGGACAGCGCCTTCGAGCGCGAGTCGCACGAGCCGGTCGCCCTCGCCGCAGGTTTCAGCGACGACGACCTCCGCGCGATCCGCGCCCAGGACGTCTCGGTCTTCGGCGACGACGAGCACATCGTCGGCGTCACCGTGTCGGCACTCCTGGACGGCGATTTGTCCGACGACGAGTGGGGTGCGGCATCCGCAGCCCTCGGCCCCGAGGGGGTCTACGAGCTCACGGCGCTCGTCGGCTACTACGGAACCCTTGCGCTGCAGCTGCGGGTGTTCCGGGTCGGGTGAGATTGCCCCGCCCCGTCGCAAGAGATACGGTTTCACACCATGAAAGCCGACGAGTCCGCTGAGGTGGGCGGAGAAGCAGCCAAGACCGGCAGCCGCTATCGCATCGAGGCCCTCGCGAAGGGGCTCGATGTGCTGCGGCTCTTCGACGAGACGGTCACGACACTCAAGCTCCGCGAGATCTGCGACCGCACCGGCATCCCGATGCCCACCGCGTTCCGGGTGGTGGCGACCCTCGAAGAGGGCGGCTATCTCGAACGCCTGCCCGACGGCAGCATCCGTCCCGGCGTCTCCGTGCTGCTGCTCGGCTCGGCCGCGCTGCGCGGATCGAGCCTGGTCCAGCTGAGCGAGCAGCCGCTGCGGCACCTCGCCGAGGAGTCCGGCGAGACCGTCAACCTCGGCGTACTCGTCGGCGACCAGGTGCTCTACCTCGCGCGGCTGCGCAACTCCGACCTGGTGACCGCGAACATCCAGGTCGGCTCCACCCTGCCGGCCGCCTACACCTCGATGGGCAAGCTGCTGCTCGCCTACCTCAGCGAGGCCGAGCTGAAGTCGACGCTCGCGACCCACGATTTCGGGGCGGATGCCGGCCCCAACGCCGCACGATCGCTGAAAGAGCTGCGTGAACGGCTCGCATCGATTCGCGAGCAGGGCTACTCGCTGCAGGATCAGGAGGTGGCGGCCGGACTTCGATCGGTGTCGGTGCCGGTCTTCGGCCGCGATGCGGCCAAGCCCGCGGCGGCGATCAATATCGCGGTCGCCTCGTCGCGTCATGACGTCGCGTCGCTCCGAGGCCCGCTGCTGACCCGGCTGCGAACCACGGCCGACGAGATCTCGCGACTGCTGCGCGCGACCTGAGTCGTCACCGTGCCCGGACGGCATGCTCGAGCAGCTGCAGGGTGTGCTCCGCCGCCGGGTGGCCGATCTCATTGAGATAGCCGTGCATCGCGCCGCGCTCGCGCACGACCCGGACGTCGACGCTCGCCGCCGCCAGCTCGGCCGCGAACGCCTCGCCCGAGGGCCGTAGGCTGTCGAGCTCGGCGTTGACGATCAGCACCTCCGGCAGGCCGACGAGGTCGTGTCCGCCCGGGAACGCGTAACCGTCGGGGTCGTGACCGTCGGGCAGATAGTTGCGGTTTATCGCCGCCCGGCTCTCGGGCGTGAACAGGCGCGCCGGCGGAACGCCCTCGAGAAGCTCGGCGGTCTCGTCGTTCGGGTCGAGGATGCCGTCGTGAAGCGACGGGTAGACGAGCGCGAGCACGCGTGGCGCCGTCGTACCGCGGTCGCGCAGCCGCATCGCGGCACCCGCAGACAGGTTCGCGCCGGCGCTCGCACCGCCGAGCGAGACGCGCTCGGGGTCCGCACCGTAGGTGCGCGCGTTCTCCACCGCCCAGTCGAAGGCGGCGACGATCTGCAGGTTTGCGACCGGGAAGCGCGCCCGGGGGCCCGCCGCCTCCATCTCGGCGCGGATCTCTTCGGGAGAGGGGATGTCCGCGTCGGGGTCGGGCGGGCCGAGCACCTCGAGCGCGTCGAGGGGCGCCAGCGTGTAGTCGACCGAGACCACCGTGATGCCGGCGGCGCTGAGACGCCGGCCGACCTGATCGGCTTCGGGCATCTCGAGCGTCCCGAACATGAACGCGCCGCCGTGCAGCCAGACGAGCATCGCGCCGTTCGGCTCGGAAGCGGGATAGACCCGCACCCGGAAGTCGTGACCGCCACCCTGCAACGCCACGTCGTGTGTCTCTGTCATGCCATCACTCCTTCACTCGAGGCGCGGACGTGGGTGCCCGCACCGAGGACTTCTTCCTTCCGCCCCGGAAGTCGCAGCACGGCCTCGGCCCCCGCGGGCACGGTGACCTCGACGCGCATTCCGGCATCCCCGAGATCCCACCGCACCGCCGCGCGTCCGTAGGGGGTCTGCAGACCCGTCTCGGCCCACGTGATCCCGCCGCCGGGCTGCGGCGCGATCAGGATGCGACGGTAGCCGGGTTCGAGCGGCGCGAGTCCGCCGACCGTGCGGTGCATCCAGTCCGCGACAGCGCCGAACGCGTAGTGGTTGAAGGAGGTCATCTCGCCGGGGTTGATCGAGCCGTCCGGCAGCATCGAGTCCCAGCGCTCCCAGATGGTGGTCGCACCCATCGTGACGGCGTACAGCCATGACGGCGCTTCGCGCTGCAGCAGCAGGGCATAGGCGTCGTCGAGGTGCCCCGTCGTGGTGAGCGCGTCGCACACGAACGGGGTTCCGGCGAAGCCGGTGCTGATGCGATGGTCCGCCGCACGCACGAGTTCGGCGAGGCGGTCGCCTGCTCTCCGGCGGTCGGCGTCGTCGAGGAGTCCGAAGGCGATCGCGAGCGCGTACGCGGTGGCGCTGTCGCTCTCGACGCGGCCGTCCCGCACGTACCGGGCGCGGAACCCCTCGCCGATGCGGTCCCGCAAGGCGGCGAACTCCGCCGCGTCCGCGGACTCACCGAGGATCTCGGCGGCTTCCGCCACCATCGTCGCCGTCCGGAACGCACTGGCCGTGGCCACCACTTCGGCCGGGGCTTTGGACTTGCCCGGGTCGTCGGCGGGGGCGTCCGGGTCGAGCCAGTCACCGAATTGGAAGCCGGTGTCCCAGACGGCGTCGGGAGCCAGCGCGGCGGCCACGCTGCGGGTGTGCGCGGTCATGAGCGGGTAGGCCTCGCGCAGCGTCCGCTCATTCCCGTAGGCCTGCCACAGCGCCCACGGCACCCACACCGCAGCGTCGCCCCATACGGCGGTCGCGCCGGGCTCGGGAAAGCCGGTGTCGAGATACTTCATGACATTCGGCACGACGACGGGCACGGAGCGCTCCGGGGTCGCCCGCCGCTCGAGCTCGACGTCGACGAGCCAGTCGGCCAGGAACGACTCGACGTCGCCGAGGAACGCGGCGGTCGGGGCGAACACGGCCAGATCGCCGGTCCAGCCCAGGCGCTCGTCGCGCTGGGGGCAGTCTGTGGGGACGCTCAGGAAGTTGCCCTTCATGCCCCAGGCGACATTCTCATGCAGTCGGTCGAGCTCGGGATTCGAGCAGGCGAACGATCCGATGGGCTCGATATCGGTGCCCACCACGACGGCGGTGAGCGCCGACGGGTCGAGGTCGCCCGGCCAGCCGGTGACCTCGGCGTACCGGAAGCCGTGGAAGGTCAACGTCGGCTCGAACACGTCGTCGCCGCCCGACAGGATGAAGCGATCGGTCGCCTCGGCGCGCCGCAGGGGGCGCGTGCCGAGTTCGCCGTGCTCGAGCACCTCGGCATGACGCAGCACGATCTCGGTGCCGACCGGTCCCGAGACCTGCACCCGCACGAAGCCGACGAGGTTCTGGCCGAAGTCGACGAGCGTCTTCCCGGCGGGCGACGTCCAGATGCGCTCGACGGCGCGCTCGCCCAGCCGCCGCACCGCGGGCGAGGTGCGGGGGACGAGCCGCTGCGGGTCGACCTCGACCGTCGCGACGGCATCCCAGCCGGAATCGTCGAACCCGGGATGCTGCCAGCCCGAGTCCCCGAGCCGCGCGTCGATGGTCTCGCCGTTGTAGAGATCGTCGGCGAGAACCTCGCCCGTCGACGCCCGCCACGAGCCATCGGTTCCGACCGTCTGCACGTGGCCGTCTGCGAACTGCACTTCCAGCTCGGCATAGCCGGCGCGTTCGTCGCCGTACACCGCGCGCTGGCCGGTGAACCCGAGCCACCCGCGATACCAACCGTTGCCGAGCCGCAGGGCGATGACCGTGCGTTCGGTGACGGCATCCGTCACGTCGTGCTCGATGACCCGCACGCGCCATTCGTAGCTCGTCCATCCGGGCGCGAGCAGCTCGTCCGAGGTCGGGATGCCGTTCACCCACGACTCGACGACACCGAGAGCGCTCGTACGCAGCGTCGCCCGGGCGACCGCGCCGTGGCCTTCGTCGAGCGCGAACTCGCGGCGCAGCAACGGCGCAGCGTCGGTCGGATGCAAGGGGGCGATCATCGTCGCGTGAGTCATGGTGGTCCTCTCGAGGTCGTGCGCGCGGTTCGGGTTCAGCCGGCGGTGACGCGGCGGGCGAAGGCGAGGGCACGGTCGAACAGCGCGTCGGTGTCCCCCAGTCCCTGCCAGAAGTGACGGCCGTCCGGCACCGGGTGGAAATCGACCGGCACGGCCGCAGCGCGCAGTGCCTCGGCCAGGGCCTCGCTCTGCGCGATCGGCACGTGCTCGTCGGCCGTGCCGTGCGAGATGTGGAAAGGGGGCGCGCCAGGGTGCACCTGCAGGACCGGCGAGGCTCGCCGCGCGGCATCCGGCAGCTGCGAGGCGGGCGCGCCGAGCCACCGCGCTTCGCGCGTGTCTTCGAGCGCATCGCCGCCACCCGGACGGGCGCTGTCGTGCGCAGCCATCGCGAAAAGGTCGGTGGGCCCGAACCAGTCCACGACGCCGGCGATGTCGTCGCGGTCGAGTGCGGTCAGCGCGGCGAGGGTGGCTCCCGCCGACACTCCCCACAGGACGACGCGGGATGCGTCGACCCCGTACTGCGCCCCGTTCGCGCTCAGCCATGCGAGTGCGGCGTCCACGTCCTCCAGCTGCGCGGGGAAGCGCGCCTCGCCACTCAGCCGGTACTCGCACGATGCGACGGCGAACCCGGCGTCGACGATCCGGTCGAACGAGCGCGCGTCGCTGATGCCGGGCGTGAAGACCTTGCGGCTGCCGCGCAGCCACCCCCCGCCGTGCAGGAACACGACGAGGGGGGCGGCGGCGGTGCCGGGCGTACGCAGGTCGAGCGAAAGCGGCCGGAACCCTTCCGGCTGCGCGAAGTCGACGTCGAGGATCGCGGGCACGGCCTCAGTCGCGGAACTGGAACTCGGGCATGAACTGCGTCCAGTACTTCTCACCCGCGGCACGCATGACGGCGAAGTCCGGCACGAACACTCCCTGCGGCTCGGTCGCGTCGGTCTTCTGTCCGATGGCGTGGAAGAAGCGCTCGAAGCCGGCGCTGCCCGCACCGAAGACCGTGGTGGTGTTCTCGATCTTGAAGGCGTGCACGATGCCGATGGGCACGAACGCGAAGTCGCCGGTGACGAGGGTCGTCTTGCTGTGGTAGTCGGCCTGGTCGTCCATCCACACGGTGATCTCGCCGTCGACGACGTAGAAGAACTCGTGCGTGCGGTGGTGGATGTGCGCCGGGATCCGGTCGCCACGAGGGGCCTTCATGGTCCACGCACCGTACTGGTCGTCGGTCTCATCACCCGAGGCGAGGATCTCGAAGAGCTGGTCGAAGACCATCGACTTCTCACCCTGACCGTTGCCGAGCACGTAGGGCTTGGGTGCGGCCGGGAGGATGCCGGCGAAAGGCACCTTGTCGGGGTCGGCGGCAGGAAAAGTGGTCATGCTTACCTCCTTGTAAGTTCACGGATGCCGTTAGGCAGAGGGGCGCTCGGATCATTCCGGTTCGGCGCTCCAGACTCGTCAAGTCTCGCGGGAGGACGGGTGGACAGGAAGTTCGAGCTTCCTACCCGGCGTTAGCCTCAGGCTAAGATCTGGCCATGGACGTACCCATCCATGTGATCCGTTACTTCTGCGTGCTCGCCGAAGAGCTGCACTTCGGTCGCGCGGCGGAGCGTTTGAGCATCACCCCGCCCTCGCTGAGCCAGCAGATCAGTCGCCTCGAGCATCAGCTGGACGTCAAGCTCTTCGATCGCAACCCCCGCAAGGTGGAGCTCACGGCTCGGGGCCGCGAGCTGCTCCCGCTGGCTCGCAGGGTGCAGGACGACCACGATCAGCTGCTGAGCTGGGGCCGTTCGATCCGTCGTGACCGTGACGCGCCCGTCCTGCGGGTGGGCGTCGTGGCCGCCGGCGCGGGGACGCTCACGACGGCGGCGATCGCGGCCACGATGCAGTCGGTGCCGCAGGCGCGCATCGAGATGCGTCGGCTCGGATTCTTCGACGTCGCCGAGGAGCTCGAGACGGGTCAGGTGGACGTGGTGTTCGCCCCGTGGCCGATGCGGCTGCCACCTCGCGTGCGCGCGGAGCCGCTGTGGCGCGAACCTCGTGTGCTGGTCGTCCGCGCCGACCACCGCTTCGCCGGGCGCGCGGGCATCTCGATCCTCGACACCGGCGACGAGAAGTTCGTCTCCGTCGCCAACGGCCCGTCCGACGTCGTCGACTGGTGGCTCGTCGATCCGCGTCCGGACGGTTCGCGGCCCCAGCGCGGCCCGACGGCCGACAGCGTCGAGGGGCTCCTCGAACTGGTGGCCGCGGGGGCGGGCGTGAACATCGCCGGCCAGTCGGCGAGCCAGCACTACCGCCGCGAGGAGCTGTCGTTCATCCCGATCACCGATATCGAACCGGCGACCATCGTGCTGTGCAGCCTGAACGACAGCCCCAACCCGATGGTCACGGCATTCCGCGAGACCGCCATGGAGCTGTCGCCTCTGGTCGACGCGACATTCCACTGACGTCGCGGCGCCAGGGCGGCCGCGGCGGGGGGCTCAGGCTGCGGGGGCAGACGCTTTCAGCTCGCGCCATGCCTCGCGCCGACGGGCCTGCTCGTCGGGGTCGGGAACGGGGGAGGCGGCCATGAGGACCCGGGTGTAGTGATGCTGGGGGTCCCGCATGACTTCGAGGGTGTCGCCCTGCTCGACGATGCGGCCGCGGTTGAGCACCACGACCCGTTGGGCGAGGAACTCCACGACGGCCATGTCGTGGGCGATGAACAGGTAGCCGAGGTCGGCGCCTGCTCGCAGGTCCGACAGGAGGTTCAGCACCTGCGCCTGGGTGGACAGGTCCAGTGCGCTGACGGCCTCGTCGCAGACGACCAGGCGGGGGTCGGTGACCAGGGCGCGGGCGATCGCGATGCGCTGACGCTGGCCGCCCGAGAACTGGCGCGGATAGCGTTCCTCGGAGCCGGGCGCGAGGCCGACCGAGTCCAGCGCCGCCTGCACGCGTGCGGAGCGTTCGCGCGCGGGAACGCCGGCCACGCGCAGCGGGGCCGTGAGCGCGTCGCCGATCGGGCGCCGGGGGTCCAGCGACGAGAACGGGTCCTGGAACACCGCCCGCAGGTCGCCCTGCAGCGTGCGGCGCTGCGCGGCGCTGAGGTGGGTGATGTCGCGGCCCTCGAAGACGATGCGGCCGCTGGTGACCGGGACCAGCCCGAGGATCGCGCGGCCGATGGTGGTCTTCCCCGACCCGGACTCGCCGATCAGGCCGAGGGTCTCGCCTCGTCCGATCGTGAACGAGACGTCCTCGACGGCGAGGTGTCCTTTTCGTCCGTAGCGGATGGACAGGTTCTCGACCTGCAGCAGCGGTGCGGTCGCGGCATCCGGGGTCGCGCGTGCGGGCGTTGCGGTGTTCATAGCTCTCCTCCGACGGGAACGGGCCTGCGCCATTCCTCCTGCCGTCCCCGCACCTCGTCGCGGCGGACGCATCGCACCCCGCCCTCGCCCTGCGCGCGCGGGAGCAGGGGGATCTCGGTGCGACACTCGTCCGTGGCGAATCTGCAGCGGGCCGCGAAGCGGCACCCCGTCGTCCACGAGCCCGGCAACGGCACCTGCCCGGGGATGGAGGCCAGACGGGTGGTGCCCTCCAGGTCGATGATCGCGTGGGGGTCAGCGGCCAGCAGCGCCATCGTGTACGGATGCTCGGGACGCATCAGCACGTCGCGGACCGCGCCGGACTCGACGATCTGGCCCGCGTACATCACGGCCACGTCGTCGCACAGATCCGCGACGACACCCAGGTCGTGGGTGACCAGGATCACCGACATGTCGCGCTCGGCGACGAGCCCCCGCAGCAGTGCGAGGATCTCGGCCTGCACCGTGACATCCAGCGCCGTGGTGGGCTCATCGGCGATGAGCAGCTTCGGCTTGCCCGACAGGGCCAGCGCGATCGCCACGCGCTGCGCCATGCCGCCTGAGATCTGATGCGGGTAGCTGCGCAGCACGCGGGGCGGGTCGACGATGCCGACATCGGTGAGCAGCTGCAGTGCGATGCGCTTGGCCTCGCCGCCGCCCACACCCCGCAGCCGCTTGACCGAAGCGCTCAGCTGCCAGCCCACGGTGAACATGGGGTCCAGCGCGCGAGTGGGCTCCTGCGAGATGAACGCGATCTCGTGCCCGCGTACGCGCTGCAGCGCCTTCTCGTCCGCGCGGACCAGGTCGGCGCCGTTCCACCGGATGCGCCCGGACCGCACCGACAGGCCCGGGGCGAGCAGCCCGAGCATGGCGTACGAGGTGACGCTCTTGCCGCAGCCCGACTCGCCCACCAGGCCGAGTACCTTTCCGCGGCCCACTCGCAGTGAGACGCCCGAGACCAGCACCGGGCCGTCGTCCACCCCGATGACCAGGTCCTGCACGACCAGCGATGCGTCGGCGTCCACGGACGCAGCGGCGGGCGCCGTGTGGTCGGCGGGCGCCGAGTGGTCGGCGGGCGCCGTCTGGTCGGCGGGCGCCGAGTGGTCGGCGGGCGCCGAGTGGTCGGCGGGCGCCGAGTGGTCGGCGGGCGCCGTGGCGGCGGCGTGCGGGGTGTCGTCGGCGGGCAGCTTCTTGCGTCGCAGCGACACGAGCGACGGCGGCATCGCCGTGCCGCCGGCGAGGATGTCGGCGAGAGAATTCGCGGCGATGATGGTCAGCGCCAGGACCCCACCGGTGGGGATCATCATCCACGGCTGCTGGAAGATGAACTGCGACGCGGTCTGCACCATCCCGCCCCACGTGGGCTCGGGCGGCTGCGGGCCGAGGCCGATGAAGGCCAGCCCCGCCTGCAGCCCGATGGCCGCGCCGAACAGAAGCACGAACTGCACGATGACGGTGGTCGACATGTTCGGCAGGACGTGGCGCAGGCTCGCGGTCATCGGCCTCACCCCATCCACCGCCGCCGCCTCGACATACAGCTGCTGATGCAGCGACTTCGCCTGACCGAAGAACACCCGGTACAGCGCTCCGAACAGCAGCAGACCGAACGCGACCATCACCAGCGGCATGTTCGTGCCGACCGCGGCGATGAACGCCAGGATGATCACCGTGCCCGGCAGCGACAGCACGATCTCGCTGATCCGGTTGACCACGCCCTCGGCTCGCGCATACCGCGCCGCCCACAGTGTCACCGGGACCGTCACCAGCACCGCGACGATCGGAGTGATCACCGCGATCAGCAGCGTCGGAGCCGCAGCGGTGACGATCCGCGACAGCAGATCACGGCCGAGCTCGTCGGTGCCGAGCGGGTGCGCCCACGACGGGCCCTGCAGCACCGCCGAGAGATCCTGCTCGAGCGGACCGTACGGAAGCCACCACGGCGACGTGAGCGAGGCGAGGATCAGCCCCACCAGCCAGACGATGGACAGCACGGCCGCCGGCGAGCGCAGCACGCGCCCGCCGATGCGGCGCTGAGGACGCCGCAGGCGCAGGATCGAAGTGGTGTCGACGGTCATGATGCACGCAGTTTCGGATCGAGGGCGCGGTTGAGGAACTCCAGAGCCAGGTTGACCACGACCACGACGAGGGTGGCCACGAGCACGAGCGCCTGCACGAAGGGAAGGTCGGCGGAGCCCACCGCGGCCTGCATGGCCTGCCCGATGCCGGGCAGGGCGAACAGCACCTCGATGATGACCGAGCCGCCGAACAGGATGATGAACTGGATCGCGACGCTGGCCAGGATCGGCAGGCTCGCGCTGCGGAGGGCGTGGACGTACACGATCCGCCACGTCGGAGTGCCCACCGCCCGCAGCGTGCGCATGTGCTCCTGCGCGAGGGCCTCGCCCATCGACGCGCGCGTCTGCCGGGCCAGGCCCGCCGCCGAGGTTATGGCGATGGTCAGCACCGGCAGCACCAGCGACCGCGCCCACGCCTCGGGGTTCGTCGCCAGCGGCACGAAGCCCGTCGCCGGCAGCAGTCGCATCTGCACCGCGAACATGAAGACCAGCAGCACACCCACCCAGAAGGCCGGGAGCGAGAGCAGGATGCCGGAGAGCGCGGTGATCGCGCGATCCACCGCGCCACCGCGGACAGCGGCGACGACACCCATCGTGATGCCGATCACCGCGCTGAAGAGCGTGCCCAACACCGCCAGCGCCGCGGTCACCGGCAGCCGCTTGGCGATATCGTCCCCGATGTCACGACCGTCGATCAGCGATACGCCCAGGTCGCCCTGGAGCACCTGCCCGACCCAGCCGAGGTACTGCACGACCCACGGGTCGTACCACCCCACCTCGATGTTGTAGGCCTCCACCTGCTCCGGGGTGCCCGCCATACCGAGGGCGACGCCGCCGGGGGTCGAGCCCGAAAGGTGGACGAGCACGAACGCGAGCACGGTCGCGACGACGAGGGTGAGGATCGCGAAGGCGATCCGTTTGAGTGCGAAGGTGAGCATCATCACTCCCTGGTGTCCGGTGCGGCGACCCGGAGGCCGCCGCACCGGAGGCGGGTCAGGACGCCGGCTGGAGCGTCGAGAGGATCGGGAACGAGTCCGTTCCGGGGAAGGACGGCTCCTGCACGGCCGACTCGTTGTAGGCCCACGGCGACAGCTGCTCGAACAGGGGGATCAGCCATCCCGACTCGACGATAGCGGTGTTGAGGTCGATCAGCGCAGCCTCCTGCGCGTCGGTGTCGCCCGTGCCGGCTGCCTGACCGTACGCTCCGGCTGCAGCCTGGATCGCGGGGTTCTCGGCCTTGTGGAAGTTGGCGAAGCCGAACATCACGCCGAAGACGTTGCCCGGAGGGTTCGTCCAGGTGAGGGCGATCGGACCGCCGAGGGGGGTGGTCTGCACCGCCGCGAAGATCTCCTCGGTCGAGGACGCGTTCTTCAGCGTGACATCGACGCCGATCTCGGCCCAGTACGGCTGGATGGCCTCGAGATCGCGCTGACTCTGCTGGCTGATCGTGAAGTCGAACGAGAAGCCGTCTCCGTAGCCCGCCTCCTCCAGCAGCGCCTTGGCGGCCTCGGGGTCGTACGCGTACTCGTCCTCGAACTCCTCGACGTAGCCGGGGCTGTCGGAGGGGAGGGCGTTGGCCGTGGGGATGTCGCCGGGGTGGACGGCGTTGACGTACGCTTCGCGGTCGATCGCGATCGACAGCGCCTTCCATACCCGCGGGTCCTCCCACTGCGGCGCGAGCGAGCCGTTCTTGTCGAACGGCAGGAGGTTCTGAACGACCCCGCCGTTCGCGACGAGTCCGATGCCTGCCGATTCGACCTGCTGCTGCGTCGCGCTGGTGATGAAGGCGAGGTCGACCTCGCCCGAGATGGCGGCGTTCACCCGCGCCTGCGGGTCCAGGATCGGCCGGAATTCGTACGACTCGAACGGGTAGTCGCCGGCGTCGGGGTGGTCGTCCTTCTTGACCAGCAGGTACGAGTTGCCCTTGATGGAGGCCTCGCCGTCGACCTCTAGCGGGCCGGAGCCGTCGGCGGTCGCATCCAGGCTGCCGCGGTCGGCGACGCCCGCGGGGCCGACGATGGCGCCGGCGGGCAGGACGAGGTTCGCCTCGAAGCCGGGCTGGGGAGCGCCGAACGCCAGGGTCACGGTGTCCTCGTCGACGACCGTCACCTCGGAGATCTCCTGCTCGCCGCCTTCTGCGAAGCCGCTGTAGGCCGAGAGGTCGGGGTCGCCGCGGAAGTCGAGGTTCTGCTTGACCAGATCGGCGGTGACCGTCGATCCGTCGGCGAACGTGGCGGCGGTGTCGAGGTCGAGGGTGAGTTCGGTCTGGTCCTCGTTGTACTCGAAGTTCGTCACCAGGTCGGGGACGACCTGGCCTTCCGCGTCGAGCAGGAAGAGGGAGTCGTACACCCCCTCGAAGAACATGCGCTGGCCCGAGCCGTAGCGCAGCGGGTCGTAGCCGAGCGCGGCCTGGTCGGAATCGACGCCGACGACGAGGACCGAGGTGTCGGCGGCCTCGCCGGTGCTGCCGCCTTCGCCGGCGGATCCGGTGCATGCGCTGAGAGCGAGCGCCGATGCGGCGACCGCCGCCACGGCGGCGGCGCTTCGTGCTGTGGTTGTACGAGACATCCTGATCTCCTGTGATCGGTGTGCTGTGCGGACTGCGGTGTCGCGGATCGTCGTCGGGAGCGATCCTCCGGTCCAGAGTGACCCGCAGCGGCCGGTTTGGCCATTCGGATTCACGGGGCCCATCGTTAACGAACGCCTAACGGACAAGCCCGTGCGGACTTTTCCTAGTGAAACAGACTTTCATTTAATGAACAAGTAGGTCAGGATGTAATGGTCTCGACGCCGAGAACCAGAGAGGACCGTCATGACCGCTTCCCCCGATTTCCCCGCCGACTTCCTGTGGGGTGTGGCCACCGCCGGGCACCAGAACGAGGGCGACAACGTCGACAGCGACACCTGGTTCCTCGAGAACGTCACGCCGACCGTCTTCCAGGAGCGCTCGGGGAGGGCCGCCAACGGCTGGGAGCTGTGGGAGTCCGACCTCGACCTCGTGGCCGGCATGAACCTCACCGCCTACCGCTTCTCGGTCGAGTGGGCGCGCATCGAGCCGTCGGAAGGCGAGTTCTCGGACGAGGCGCTCGCGCACTACGAAGCCGTGGTCGACGGATGCCTCGCGCGCGGGCTCGCGCCGATCGTGACCTTCAACCACTTCACCTCTCCCCACTGGTTCGCGGCCAAGGGCGCATGGCTGAACGACGCCGCCCCCGAGTTGTTCGCCCGCTACTGCGGCGCGGTCATGGATCGCGTCGGCGACCGCATCCGACTCGCGGTCACCTTCAACGAGCCCGACCTTCCCGAGATGCTCACGTGGGCCCACCTGCCCGAGTTCGTCGTGGAGCTGGAGCGTCGCACGCTGCAGGCCGCGAGCGAGGCGGCGGGGGTCGAGCGGTACCGCGCCGGCAACGTCATGCTGCGCGAGGACTTCGCCGGCATGCGGGCGGGCATGACCGCGGCGCACGTGGCAGGGAAGGCCGCGATCAAGCAACGCCGCCCCGAGCTGCCCGTCGGACTGTCGCTGGCGATGTGCGATGACGTCGCGATCGACGGCGGCGAGGAGCTCCGCGATCGCAAGCGCGCCGAGGTCTACGACTACTGGCTCCGCCTCGCCGCCGACGACGACTTCGTCGGCGTCCAGAACTACGAGCGCCTCACCTACGGCCCCGACGGCCTGGTCGACGCTCCCGCGGGCGCGGTCCTCAACGGCATGGGCACGCCCGTCGACCCGGATTCACTGCGCGGCGCCGTCGTGTACGCCCACCAGGTCAGCGGGGTTCCGATCCTCGTGAGCGAGCACGGGGTCAGCACGCCGGACGACAGCATCCGCGCCGCCTTCATCGAACCGTCCCTGGACGCCTTGGCCGAGGCGATCGCCGCCGGGGTCCCCGTGATCGGGTACTGCCACTGGACGCTGATGGACAACTTCGAGTGGATCTTCGGCTACGGGCCGAAGCTCGGGCTGCACGAGGTCGACCGCGAGACCTTCGCGCGCACGCCGAAGCCGAGCGCGGGGGTGTACGCCGAGTACGTGCGCCGCGCCCGCCGGATCTGAGCCGCGACCGCCGATCTGAGCCGCGCCGGCGGGATCGGAGCCGCGCCGGCCAACTCACCCACTCGCCCCGGGGCCGCGTGCGCACGTGCCCCTCGCGTGCGGGGGATTCACGCACGCGAGGGGCGCGTGCGCACGGGGCCCCTCTACGCTCGCGGGGTTGACCGCCCCGCTCGGCGGGTGCGGGTCAGGCCTCGCCGTAGACGTCGTTCGCGATGCGGAAGGCGGTGTTGGCCGCGGGCACGCCGCAGTAGACCGCGGACTGCAGGATGACCTCGCGCACCTCGTCGACGGTGAGGCCGTTGCGCAGGGCCGCGCGCAGGTGCATCGCCAGCTCCTCATGGTGGCCCAGGGCGATGAGCGCCGTCAGCACGGCGACCGAGCGCTCGCGCCGGGCGAGCCCGGGACGCGACCAGATGTCGCCCCACGCATAGCGCGTGATCAGGTCCTGGAAGTCGGCCGTGAGCTCGGTCGTCCCGGCGCCGGCGCGGTCGACGTGCGCGTCGCCCAGCACCTCGCGACGCACGCCCATCCCCTGCGTGTAGCGCTCCCCGTCGGTGAGGCCCTCGCCGTGCGGGCGGGCGGTGGATTCCGGCATCGTCAGTCCTCCAGGTCATCCAGAAAGCGCCGGACCGCGGCGGCGGTCGCAGCGGGGCCCTCGGCCGGCGGGAGATGCGCGACTCCCGCGAGCATCTCGGAGCGGCCGTCCGCGACGCCCGCGGCGATCTCGTCGGCCTTGGCCTGCGGCGCGACGGCGTCGTGCTCGCCCCACAGCGCCAGGAGCGGCATCCGGATCTCGCCCAGTCGCGCGCGCACGTCGTAGTCCGCGAGCGCTTCGCAGCAGCGGGCGTAGCTCTCGGCGTCGGCGTCGCGCAGGGCATGAAGCAGACGCCCCGACAGCTCGGGCTCGCGCTCGATCGACCCGGGTGCGAACCACCGCGTCGCCGACGGCACGATGAGCGCCGACGTCGACTGCTCGCGCACGAGCGTCGCGCGGTCATTCCAGGCCGACGGCTCGCCCAGCTGAGCGCCGGAGGCGACGATGACGACCGCGCGGACGAGGTCCGGATGCCGCAGCGCGAGCTCGAGGCCGGTGGCGCCGCCGAGCGACACACCCGCGTAGAGCACGGACGTCTCGCCGAGGTCGCGCACCGCGAGGGCGACGGCGTCGGCGAGGTCGGCGACACCGAAGGGCTCGGATGCCGGTGCTGACGCGCCGTGCCCGGGCAGGTCCCACGCGGTCACACGGCAGCGCTCGGCGAGCAGCGGCATGGCGTTCTGCCACAGGATCGTCGACGTGCCGAGGGACGGCCCGAGGACGAGGAGCGGCGCACCGTCGGGTCCGACCGGATCGGTGAGGGTGAGGCGGATCATGCCGTCTGCTCCGGCGCGGGCGGCGCCGCGTCGGGCGAGGGCGGCGCGTCGGACGAGAGGGCCCCTGCGTCGGGCGAGGGCGGCGCGGCGTCGGGCGAGAGGGCCCCGGCGTCCGGCGCCGGACGGCCGGTGTCCGGCACAAGGGCGTCGGCGGGCGGCGCGGGAGGGCCGGTGTCCGGCACGATGCGGTCGACGAGCACGCCGGCGAGCCCCGTGTACGAGGCGGGATCGAGCAGGTCGGCCTGGTCGAGGTCATCCAGCCCCGGCTCGGCGCGAAGCAGATCGGCGAGGCTCCCGCCATCGGCGGCTTCGCCCAGGATCGCTGCGAGCCGGTCGCCGCCGATCCGCGGGGCGAGCACGGCCGCCAGCCGCTCGGCGACGATGAGCCCGCCGGTGGCGGCGAGGTTCCGTGCGACGGCATTCGTGTCGATACGCAGGCCCGCCGCGATCCGCGCGGCGGTGGCGGACGCCCCGAGCGCGAGTCGAAGCAGCTCCCGCAGCGCCGGCCACTCGGCGTGCCAGGCGCCGTCGGGCCTTTCGTCGACGGCGAGCGCGGCGGCGGTGTGCAGGGTGGCACCCAGATGGGGTGCGCGGATCGCGGCGGAGCGGACGAGCACGGATGCCGCGGGGTTCTGCTTCTGCGGCATCGCCGACGACCCGCCGGCGAACCCCTCGGCGAGTTCGCCGATCTCGGTGCGCGAGAGGGTGGCGACGTCGGCAGCGAGGACGCCGAGCACGTCGGTCGCCTGCACGAGCGCGTCGCCCAGCTCGGTGACCGGCCATCTCGTGGTGTGCCACGGCGCCTCGGGCGCGGCGAGCCCGAGTTCGGCGGCGAACAGACCCGGAAGTCGCGTCGCGACCTGTCCGGCCACCGCGGCACCGAGCTCGTGCTCGGCGGTGTGGACGAAGGCGGCCAGCGTTCCCGCGGCTCCGCCGAGCTGTGCGGGAAGACCTGCGACGGCGCCGGCGAGGCGATGGCGAGCACGACGGATGCCGGCGACCCACGTCGCCGCGCGGAGTCCGACTGTCGTCGGCACGGCGTGCTGCCCGAGGGTGCGGGCGGCGGCCACCGTGTCGCGCTGGGCGCGCGCGAGCGCGGCGAGATGACTCTCGGCCTCGCTCAGCGATGCCGCGATGCGCGCGCCGGCCTCGCGTGCGACCAGCATGAGGGCGGAGTCGAGGATGTCCTGGCTCGTCGCTCCCCGGTGCACCCACGCACGGGCGCGAGTGTCGACGAGGGCGCGCAGCCTCGGGACGAGCGGGATCACGGGGTTCCCGCCCGCGACCGCGGCGGCGGCGAGCTCAGCGGGGTCGATGCCGTGCGCACGGCATGCCTCGGTCACCGCGACGGCCGCCTCGGCGGGCGCGGCGCCGGTCTCGGCCCACGCGCGGACCAGCGCGACCTCCGCCGTCACGAGCGCGTCGAGGACGGCGGTGTCGCTCACGGCGTCGTCGTGTCCCACCGTGACCGGCGTCAGCAGGCCGACGTCTCGCCTCGTCTCGGAGCTTCCTTGCGCAGCGGCCGCCACGCCACCGGGCGCCGGGTCCGGCATCCGGGCGCCACCGGGCGCTGCGTTCGCGACGGCACCGGCCGCCGCGTCCGGCATCCGGGCGCCACCGGGCGCTGAGCCGGCGGAGCGGGACGAAGCGTCAGAAGGCAAGGAACACGGTCTCCTTCTCGCCTTGCAGTCGGATGTCGAAGCGGAGTCCGCCGTCAGGCGTGCGCGATGCGATGAGGCTATCGCGCTCGTCGGGGGTCAGCGACGAGAGGAACGGGTCGGCGGCGAGCGCCGCGGCGTCGTCGGGGAGGTAGATGCGGGTGTGCAGCTTGTTCGGGAGTCCGCGCGCGTAGACGATGGCGGCGATGAAGGGAGCAGACCCCGGGTGCGCGCCGGGGTTGCGCGTCCAGAACTCCCAGTGCCCCTCGTCGTTCGTGAAGGCGCGGCCGAAGCCGGTGAAGGTGTGGTCGTCGCGGCGGAACGATCCGCGTCCGCGCGGCACCGAGCCGTCGGCGTCCGGCGTCCAGATCTCGATGAACGCGTCGGGGATCGGGTGCCCGTTGCCGTCGAAGACGCGGCCCTCCAGGATGATCGCGCCCGGCGAGTGCGGGAAGGCGACCTCGTGCATCTTCGGGTACTCGACCCCGTAGGCGAAGAACGGACCCACGGTCTGGCCCGGGGTGGGTGCGTGGGTCTTGGGGGGAACGCTCATGCGTGGTCGTCCTCCTGCTCGAACCAGGTCGCGTCGGGTCCGTCGACCACGATGTCGAACCGGTAGCCCATCGAGAACTCGGGCACGGTCAGATCGTGGTCGTAGACGCCGATGAGGCGGTCGCGGTCTTTCTGGCTGCGGATGGTGTTGTAGATGGGATCGAGGGGGAACAGTGGGTCGCCGGGGAAGTACATCTGGGTGACGAGTCGCTGGGTGAAGGACGAGCCGAAGACCGAGAAGTGGATGTGGGCGGGGCGCCACGCGTTGACGTGGTTCTTCCACGGGTAGGCGCCGGGCTTGATCGTGGTGAACGAGTAGTGCCCCCGGTCGTCGGTGATGGCGCGGCCGGCGCCGGTGAAGTTGGGGTCGAGCGGGGCCGGATGCTGGTCGCGCTGGTGGATGTACCGGCCGGCGGCGTTTGCCTGCCACAGCTCGATGAGCTGGTTGCGAAGGGGGCGGCCCCAGGAGTCGCGCAGGGTGCCGCTGACCGTGATGCGCTCGCCCTGCGGCTCGCCGGAGTGCTGCAGAGTGAGGTCGGACTCGATCGCGGCCACGTCCCGCTGCCCGAACGCGGGCGAGAACAGCTCGATCGTCTCGGGGTCGACGAGTTTGGGGTTCTTCGTGGGGTGGCGAAGGATGCTGGAGCGGTACGGCGGGAAGTCGTACAGCGTCGCCGGCACCGGCTCGCCGGCGGCGAGGCGGCGCTCGGCGTCGGCGTGCACCGCGATGATCTCGGCGGTGATCTCGTCCTGCGAAAGCTGGTCGGGTGAGGCGAGCAGGGTTTCGGGCGCCGCCGCAGTCGGCATGTCCATATCGGTCTCCTTCGACGCGGTGTCGTGAACCACTTCCGGGCCGCGTGCGCACGTCGCCCCCGCGTGCGTGGTTTCCACGCACGGCGGGGGTGCGTGCGCACGCGCCCCGGCACAGGTGTGGGTATCGTCTCGCGTGAGGGCGGCGGGTGGCGGGGGCCATCCCGCTCAATGGGAATCCGACTCGCGTCGTGCCAGGATGCTGTCGTGGCGAACTCCCCCTCCGGCGACTCGGTGACCGAGCGGTTCGTGCGCGTCCTCGAGACCTTCACCCCGACGCGCACGGCGCAGACCGCCGCCGAGATCGGCCGCCGGGCCGGGCTCCCGTCGTCCTCGGCCCACCGGATCGTAGGCGAACTCATTGACTCCGGTCTCCTGGAGCGCGACGACGATCGCCGCATCCGCATCGGCATGCGCCTGTGGGAGCTGGCGACCCGCTCGTCCCACGCCCTCCGTCTCCGCCAGGCCGCATTGCCGTTCATGGAGCGCGTGCAGGCCCGCGTGCGCGAGCACACGCAGCTGGCGATCCTCGAGCAGGATGAAGCGCTCTTCCTCGAGAGGCTCAGCGGACCGGCATCCGGATCGAACGTCACCCGCGTCGCCGGGCGGCTCCCGCTGCACGCGTCGTCGTCGGGGCTCGTGCTGCTCGCCTTCGCCGACCGCGCGCTGCAGGAGCGGGTCCTCGCCGCACCCCTGCGCGCCCTCACGCGTTCGACGCCCACCGATCCGGCCGGCCTTCGCCGCAAAATCGACGAGGTCCGCACCCTCGGCCACGCCATCGCTCCCGGGTACATCGAAGAGGTGTCGACCGGCATCGCCGTGCCCGTGCACGACGAGACCGGCGCGACCGTGGCGGCGCTGTCGGTCGTTCTCCCGCGCGACGCGCAGACCGACTACGCCCTCGTCGAGCTGTACCGCGCGGCGCGGGACATCGAGCGCGCGATGGGCTACCGCCGCTGACGACAGCCCGTTGAATGAGAATCCTTCGACGGATGCCGTGTCCGCCGGTCCAGGATGAGACGCCCCCGTCGAAGGAGACGTCATGACCACCACCGTCCGCACCCGCGTCGCGATCGTCGGCGCCGGTCCCGCCGGCCTGCTGCTGTCGCACCTGCTCGCCGAAGCCGGCATCGAGTCGATCGTCGTCGATCAGCGCACGCGCGACGAGATCGAGAGCACCATCCGCGCCGGCATCCTGGAGCAGGGGACCGTGGATCTTCTCGCGCAGATCCCGGGCTCGCGCGTGCACACGGTGGGCACCCGGCACGACGGCATCGAGCTGCGCTTCGACGGGCACGGGCACCGCATCGACTTCCCCGGGCTGGTCGGCAGGAGCGTGTGGCTGTACCCGCAGCACGAGGCGCTGAAGGACCTCATCGCCGCTCGCCTCGCCGCCGGTCAGGATCTGCGCTTCGGGGTCACGGTCGACCGGGTCGAAGGGGCCGAGACCGACCGGCCCTCGGTGTTCGCGACAACCGCCGAGGGCGAGGACCTGCAGCTCGAGGCCGACTTCGTCGTGGGTGCCGACGGGTCCCGCTCGAACGCGCGCGTCGCCGTGGCGGGTTCGCACACCGGCGGGTACTTCCGCGAGTACCCGTTCGCGTGGTTCGGCATCCTGTGCGAGGCGCCCGCGAGCTCGGAGGAGCTCATCTATTCGAACTCGCCCGACGGGTTCGCCCTCATCAGCCAGCGCTCGGCGACCGTGCAGCGGATGTACTTCCAGTGCGACCCCGACGCCGACCCGCATGCGCTCAGCGAGGCGGAGATCTGGGACACCCTGCAGAAGCGCGTGCCGGGCACGACGCTGACCGAGGGGCCGATCTTCCAGCGCGACGTGCTGCGGTTCCGCAGTTTCGTCGCCCACGAGCTGCGCCGCGGACGCGTGGCGATCGTCGGGGATGCCGCGCACACCGTGCCGCCGACCGGCGCCAAGGGCATGAACCTCGCGGTCGCCGACGTGATCCTCCTGGCGCAGGCTCTCGAGAGCCTGCTCAGTGGCGGAGACGAGCGGCTCATCGAGGGGTGGGCCGAGAAGGCGCTGCGGCGCATCTGGAAGGCCCAGCACTTCTCGTGGTGGATGACCTCGATGCTGCACGTTGCGCCGGACGCGTCCGACTTCGACCGTCTTCGCCAACTCGGCGAGCTGCGCTCGGTGGTCGAGTCCGAGGCGGGCCGCACCTACCTCGCCGAGGCGTACACCGGCTGGCCGCTCGAGCCCTGAACCCTCCCGGGGACGCGTGCGCACGCGGCCCCGGCGTGCGTGATGATCCCGCACGCGGGTGAAACGTGCGCACGCGGCCCCGTCTTACACGGTTCTTAGCCGTGAGGCGTAACGTCAGCCCCGAAGTGAACGGGGAATGCACGTGGGGTTACGAACCGGCGATGTCGCCGAACGACTGGGGACCCGGCGGGGGCCGGCGGCGGGCCTTGTGGTCATGCTGCTGTCCATCGACGCCGCACTGATCCTCTTCCATCTGTCGATGAAGTATCTGGGGCATCCCGAGGAGTACGTCTTCGACCTCGGCGCCGATCGCAGCTACAGCGAGTTCTTCCAGTACGCCAAGAACACGTGGGCGATCATGCTCCTCGGCCTGCTCTTCTTCCGCCGACGAACCGCCGTCTACGGCGCGTGGGCACTCGTGTGCGGCTACTTCCTGTTCGACGACGCCTTCCAGCTGCACGAACGCGCCGGCATGGCGATGGTGGCCGCCGTGCCCGAATGGGGCGCCGCTGCGCAGCACATCGGCGAACTCGTCCTGATGGAATCGGTGGGCATCGTCCTGGTGGCGGCGGTCTTCCTCACCCACCGACGCGCGTCCGCTGAGGACCGCGCCGTGTCGCGGCTGCTCATGGTCTTGTTCGCGGTGCTCATCCTCGTCGGCGTCGGTCTCGACGCCGCGCACCACCTCCTGCTGCCGCAGCCCGTCTTCGACGCCCCGTTCACAACTCTCGAGGACGGCGGCGAGCTGATCGTGCTGAGCCTCGTGGTCGCGTTCGTCTTCGCCGTCGCCATCTGCGGGCACCGCGCGAGCGCCTCGACGGCGCGCATCGCCGACGTCGACCCCGCGCGGGTCTGAACCCCTAGGGTGTCGCGACCGACGGGGCCGCGTGCGCACGCGGCCCCGGCGTGCGTGAGAATCCCGCACGGGTGTGAAGCGTGCGCACGCGGCACGTCCGGCGAGCCGCGCCCCCAGCCGGCGAGCCGCGGCACGACGCGACGAGCGGATGCCGCGACCGGCGGCATCCGTCGGGACACGGCAGAATCGATGCATGCCCGCTACCCCGCACCTGCTCGCCGACCACGCCTGCCTCATCGTGCACGGCAAGGACCAGCCGGGGATCGTCGCCGCGGTGTCGGCGCTGATCACCCGTCACCGGGCGAACATCGTCGCCTTCGACCAGTACTCGGATGACCCGACGGGCGGCGCGTACTTCCAGCGCGTGGTCTTTCACCGCCCCGAGCTGGCGGCCGCCCTGCCGGAGATCGAAGCGGACCTGGCGACCACCCTCGGCGACGGGTTCGACCTGGAGTGGACCATCACCGACCAGTCGGTGCCCAAGCGCATGGCGATCCTCGCGTCGAAGCAGGACCACTGCCTGCTCGATCTGCTCTGGCGCCACCGCCGCGGCGACCTGCCGGTCAGCATCCCGATGGTCGTGTCGAACCACACCACCTCGGCTGAGGATGTGCGCTCGTTCGGCGTGCCCTTCTTCCACGTCCCCTCGGTGACCGGGCCCGACAAGTCCGCGTCCGAGGCGAAGATCCTCGATCTGCTGCGCGGCAACGTCGACTTCGTGGTGCTGGCCCGATACATGCAGATCCTGTCCCCGGACTTCCTCGCGCAGCTGGGCGTGCCGGTGATCAACATCCACCACTCGTTCCTGCCCGCCTTCATCGGCGCCGAGCCGTACAAGAAGGCCAAGGAGCGCGGCGTGAAGCTCATCGGCGCGACGTCGCACTACGTCACCGGCGACCTCGACGAGGGCCCGATCATCGAGCAGGACACGGTGCGGGTCACGCACGCCGACACGACCACCGAACTCGCCCGCCGCGGCGCCGACGTGGAGCGTCAGGTGCTCTCGCGCGCCGTGCTGTGGCACGCGCAGGATCGTGTCATCCGCCACGGCAACCACACGATCGTGTTCTGAGTCACACCTGGAGAACGGCCGCCGGCGGAGGGAGGTGATCGAGTGAGTCTGCGATACGCGCTGCTGGCGATCCTGCGGGTGGGGCCTCTCTCGGGCTATGACCTGCAGAAGCAGTTCCACCAGTCCGTCGGCCATGTCTGGCATGCGCCCGACTCCCAGATCTATCCCGAGCTGCGCAAGATGGAGCAGCTCGGGCTCGTCGAAGCCGAGGAGCAGCCCCGGGGCGAGCGCGGCACCCGCCGGATGTACCACGTGACCGAGGCCGGCGACCGCGCGTTCCTGGACTGGATGGCCGAGCCCCTGGACTATCAGCGGGTGCGCGAACCCGCCCATCTGCGCGCGGCCTACCTCGAGGCGACGACCACCGAGGCGGCACGTCAGTTCCTGCAGGCGCACATCGCCCAGTGGCAGAGCGAGCTGGCCCAGTGGCAGGGTGAGCTCGAGCGCGTCGAGTCCGTCACGAACCCGATGCTGGTCCGCCGCCTCGCGGCGACTCCCGAGGCAGAGCGCGAACGGACGATCGCCTTCAAGCGCTTCGCCTACGAGGGCCTCGTCGCACGTGCGGAGGGCGAGATCGCGTGGGCACGCCGCGGGCTCGCGCTCGTGGACAGCCTCGAAGGCACCTGACCCGGGCGCTCAGGTCAACTGAAGGTCGATGCGCGGCGGGGTGCCGCCGCCCTCGGCCGAAACGCGCGACACGCACACGCACACTTTCGTCATCGCGTGTCGCTGACGCTCGCTGTAGAAGACGTCACGGTGGTCGATGGTCCCCTGCAGTGAGAGCACCCGCGCCTCGCAGAGGCCGCACTCGCCCTTCCGGCAGTCCGAGAGGGCGTCGACGCCCGCGGCCTCCAGAGCCTCCAGGATCGACTGGCCGGGCCCGACCCGACACTCCACTCCGATGGCGGGGATGCCGACGACGAACGGCTCGGGAGCGAACCAGCCGCTGTTGCCGAACGTCTCGAACCGCAGCGACGTGACCGGGCGCCCCGCCTCGGCCCACGCACGGCGCACGGCGTCCATGAGGCGGATCGGGCCGCACAGATAAAGCTCGGTACCCGCCGGCAGATTCTCGACATAGGCCTTGACGTCGAGCGGCGTCGCCTCGTCACGGACGTGCACGTCGAGCCGGTCGCCGTGCTCGGCGGCCAGGTCCTCGAGGTAGGCCATCGCATCGCGACGGCGTCCGGTGTACGCGACCCGGTAGTCGGCGTGCCGCTGACGGGCGGCGCGCGCCATCCCGAGGATCGCGGTGATGCCGACCCCGCCCGCGAGAAAGGCGTAGCGTGGTGCCCCCGGGCGGAAGGGGAAGTCCTGCCGCGGATCGGTGACATCGATGACGTCCCCGGCCCTGAGCGCATGCATGACGCGCGCGCCACCGCGAGAGGTCTCGCTGTCGAACACGCTCAGCGCGTAGTCGCCGTCGTCGCCCACCGGCTCGACCACGGAGTACGACCGCTCGAGAACCTCACCCCCGCCCGTCACACGGACGTCGACGTGCATGCCCGGCTCGATCCGGCGCGGCGCCTCGGGCGAGAGCACGATGCGGCGGATCCGTTCCGCGACCGGCCGGGAGTCGACGACCTCGGCTCGCTGCCACGACACGGTGTGAGACGCGGCCACCTCAGCGCTCCACGGCGTGAGCGACCGAGGAACGGCCCTCGGCGGCGAGCATGCGATCGAGGATGCGGCGCACCCACATTCCGCCGGCATCGATGTTCAGGCTGTAGAACTCGTAGTCGGGGTTGGCATCGATCGCGGACTGCTGCGCCGCCAGCATCCGCTCATCCTCCCCGAAGACACCGTGCACGCCCTTGCGCAGCTGCGTGGTGATCAGCTGGCTGTCGAGCCGGTAGTTCCGCTGGAACGACCAGAAGTACAGACTCGTGCGGTCGGTCTCGGGCGTGATCGTGTTCATGACGTAGCCGTTCACGCCCTGACTCCGGTCCCCCTCGGGCGCCCCGGTGCCCGCCTTGGCGACACCTACGTCGATGCAGATGGTCGACGGGGCCTCGAAGTGGATGATCTGCCACCGGTCCACCCGCCCGTCGTAGTCGGGGAACTTGTCGCGCATGTTCTTGAGCCAGAACGGCGGAGGTTCGATATCGCGCATCCACCGCTCCACCGTCACGGTGGTCTCGGTATGGCTGGTGATGAACTCGGCCTCGCTCAGTTCGCGCTGCCCGATGCTCGAGGAGTGCACGAACTCCTCATGCGTGAGATCCATCAGGTTGTCGAGCACGAGCTGGTAGTTGCAGGGGGCGTGGATCAGCTCGCCGTCCCCCGTCCAGGCCGGGTCGGTCATCTGATGCATGTCGGGAATGGCGTCGGGGTCGGCGGCCGAAGGGTCGCCCACCCACACCCACACGTACCGATACCGGTCGACCGTCGGAAACGAGGGGACCGTCGCGCTCGGGTTGATGGTCTCCTGCGCCGGCATGTGGGTGCAGCGGCCCGCCGGGTCGTACCTCAGCCCGTGGTACGGGCATTGGATCTCATCGCGGATGACCTTGCCCATCGACAGCGGGGCGAGGCGATGCCAGCACGCGTCGGCCAGCGCCACGGCCCGGCCGTCCTCGGTGCGGTACAGCGCGAGAGGTCGTCCGGCGACCGTCCGCGCCAGCGGTGTGCGGGTCACTTCGTGATCCCACGCCGCGACGTACCAGGCGTTCCGCGGGTAATCGAAGATCTTCGCGATCGTGGTGGCCGCCATCGTCACTCCCTCGTGCGAAGTCATTTACCTATGTTCATAGGTAAATATGCCGTATGAGCGCCACCCCGTCAACGACGGCTCAGAAGACGTACTCCATGAGCTCGGTCCCGAGCGTCCGGAACGCCTCGTGCGCGCGGACGCGGTGGAGGATCGAGAGGTCGTCGAAGCACACGATGAGCGCGTAGGCGACGCCCGCACGGGGGCCCGCCAGCACGCCCGCCTCGACCCGGATGCCGGCGTCACGACCGGTCTTGTTGACGAACAGCAGACCGTGCTCGTCGTTCTCGTGGCGGAACGGGTCTAGGCCGGTCGCGGCCGCCGCGAGCGAGAGGTCGTGGTTGAGGCTCAGCCACTCTGCGACCTGGGCGCTGACGCCGGCAGAGACAGCCTGCGAGTTCACGAGCGCGGCGAACAATTGCGAGAGCTCTCGTGCCGAGCCGAGCGCGACGTGCGGGGCGTCGTCGGGCCCGCGGACATCGCGGAACCCGTCGAGCAGAGCCGTACTGGTGCACCCGAGCGATTCCAGGCGCGCCCGCACCGCCGGAAGACCGACGCGCGAGAGCAGGGCGTTCGCCGCCAGTTCGTCGCCCGCCGCCGCCGTCAGCACGGCGAGGTCCGTCAGCGGCAGCGCCGGCGCTCGCAGGTGCTGCCACACGCCGCCGCCTGAGACCTGCCCGACGATCGTCCGGTCGATGATCTCGAGCGGGTCCAGCGTGCCCTCTTCGAACCCGGCCGCCACCTCGATCAGCAGCGGCACGACCCCCAGTCCCGCCACCGGCAGGGTGACGTAGTCGTCGCCGGCGAGCACCGTGGTCCCCCGGTCGAGGTCGGTGACGCGGACCGAGACCTTCGCGCCCGACGCGGCGAGATCGTCGAGCGCTTTCAGCGTGGCGGTGAAGGTGCGCCGCCCCGCCGCCGCCCGCCGTGGAGGGCGGCGGCCGCTGCGTCGCGATCCCCGGTGCGACGCGGCATCGTTCCGGGGCTCGGGTGGCAGGGCCACGGGCTTCCTTCCGCTGTTCGGGTCGTCGGATGGGAGCCCCTCACGGCGCGGGCGGCGCGGGCGGCGCGGGCGGCGCGGACGGACCCGCGCGGTCACCAGATGGTGACGCGCTCATCCTCCTCCAGCCACAGCTCATCCTGGGGCTTCACGTCGAATGCGTCGTAGAACGCGTCGACGTTGCGGACGATCTGGTTGCAGCGGAACTCGTTCGGCGAGTGCGGGTCGATCGTCAGCAGGCGGATGGTCTCGGCATCCCGGCCCTTCTGCTGCCAGATCTGCCCCCAGCTGATCAGCAGGCGCTGGATGCCGGTGAGGCCGTCGACTTCGGGGCCTTCCGCGGGCTGGCCGGCGACCTCGAGGGCGAGGCGGTAGGCCTTGATGGCGATCCCCAGTCCGCCGAGGTCTCCGATGTTCTCGCCGATGGTCAGGGCGCCGTTGACGTGGTGCTCGTCGGCGAGTCCGCGCGGAACGAGCGCGTCGAACTGCGCGATGAGCGACGCGGTGCGCTCCTCGAACGCCGACCTGTCGGCATCCGTCCACCAGTCGCGCAGCGAACCGTCCCCGTCGAAGCGGCTGCCCTGGTCGTCGAAGCCGTGACCGATCTCGTGCCCGATCACGGCACCGATGCCGCCGTAATTGGCGGCGGCGTCGCGCGTCTCGTCGAAGAACGGGTACTGGAGGATGGCCGCCGGGAAGACGATCTCGTTCATGAGCGGGTTGTAGTAGGCGTTGACGGTCTGCGGCGTCATGTACCACTCATCGCGGTCGATGGGCTGGCCGACCTTGCCCAGCTGCCGGTCGTGCTCCCAGACGTGGGCGCGCCGGACGTTGCCGACGAGATCCGTCGGATCCACCTCGAGGGTGGCGTAGTCCTTCCACTTCACGGGGTAGCCGATCTTCGGCGTGAAGGCGTCGAGCTTGGCCAGCGCACGCTGACGGGTCTCGGGGCTCATCCACTCCAGATCGGTGATCGACCGGCGGTACGCCTCGATCAGGTTCGCCACGAGCTCGTCCATCGCCACCTTGGCCGAAGGCGGGAAGTGCCGGTCGACGTACACCTTTCCGATCGCCTCGCCCAGCGCGGCCTCGGCGAGGCTCACGCCGCGCTTCCACCGCTCGCGGTTGACCGGCACGCCGGTCAGCTGCGTGCCGTAGAACGAGAAGTTCTCGTCGACGAAGGCCTCGGACAGGAACGCGGCGGACGCGTGCACGATCGCGAAGCGCAGCCACGCCTTCCAGTTCTCCAGGCGCTCTTCGGTCAGAAGCGCGCCGAGTCCTTCGAGAAAGCTCGGCTGGTACACGTTGACCTCGGCGAAGGCATCCGGATGCTGGGGTGCGACCGCCTGTGCCCACGGCGTGAGATCGACTCCGAGGAGCTTCTGCGCGTCGTCCCACGACATGAGGTTGTAGGTGGCGACGGCGTCACGGCTGCGCACGTTGTCCCAATGGTGGGAGGCGATCTCGGTCTCGAGCGCGAACACGCGGTCGGCGGTCTCGGCGGCGTCGGGCACTCCGGCGAGCGCGAGGATCCGCTCGGCGTGGCCGCGGAACGCGGTGCGGGTGGCCTCGAAGTTGTCGAGCCGGTAGTAGCTCTCGTCCGGAAGGGACAGACCGCCCTGGATGAAGAAGGGCACGTAGCGCTGGGGGTTGCCCGGATCGGGCTCGATGTAGAGGTGGATGAGGCCCGCCACGCCGTCGCGCTCGAGGGCTCCGACGGTGCGCAGGAACGAGGGGATGTCGTCCACCGCGTCCACCAGCGCCAGCTGCGGCGCCAGGGGCTCGGCGCCGAGCGCCTCGATGCGCCCGGTGTCCATGAAGCTCGTGTACAGGTCGCCGATCTTGCGGGACTCGGTTCCGGGCTCGGCATCCCGGGTCTCTTCCACGATCGCGCGGACGTCCTTCTCGGCCTGCTCTGCGATGAGGTGGAACGAGCCCCAGCGAGCCTTGTCGTCGGGGATGTCGGTGCGTTCGATCCACGCGCCGTTGACGTGGCGGAACAGGTCGTCCTGGGGGCGGATGTCGGCGCTGAGCTCCTCGAGCGCGAGACCCGAACGGGGGGTGTCGGTCATGCGAACAAGGATATGCGCCTGCGATGTCGACGGTCGGGAGTAGCCTCGTGACCCGACGGAAGGATCCTCCATGACGACGCTCACCGATCGCGACGGCACCGCACTGCTGGTGGTGGATGTCCCGAAGGATGTGTCGACGGCGCGTGGGACCGCGACGGCGTGGTGCGCCGCATCGCGCCCGGCAAGACGGCCGCGGTCGCGAACGCCGCCGACGTCGATCTCGACTGAACCGGCGTGGCCGCGCGCGACACCGAGGTGAGAGCGGGATCCTCCCGTGGCTCGCTGAACCGCGACATCCTGCGACTGGCGGTACCGGCGCTCGGAGCGCTCGTGGCCGAGCCGCTGTTCCTCATCGTCGACTCGGCACTCGTCGGGCACCTCGGGGTGGCCCCGCTCGCCGGCCTCGGCATCGCCTCGGCCGTCCTCCAGACGATCGTCGGTCTCATGGTGTTCCTGGCGTACTCGACGACACCCGCCGTCGCCCGCCGGTTCGGCGCGGGCGACTCCTCTAAGGCCGTGTCGGTGGGCATCGACGGGATGTGGCTCGCGCTCGGAGTCGGCGGCATCCTGGCCCTCGTCGGGTATCTGACCACGCCGTTCCTCGTCGGACTGTTCGGCGCCCCGCCCGAGGTCTCCGCCCAGGCGGTGACGTATCTGGGCATCTCGATGTGGGGCCTGCCCGCCATGCTGATCGTCTTCGCCGCGACCGGACTCCTGCGCGGGCTGCAGGACACCGTGACGCCGCTGTGGATCGCCGGGCTCGGCTTCGGCTCGAACGCCCTGCTCAACTGGCTGTTCATCTACGGCTTCGGCTGGGGGATCGCCGGGTCGGCGGTCGGCACCGTGGTCGCGCAGTGGGCCATGGTCGCCGCCTTCGCGGTGGTCGTGGGTCGGCTCGCGCGCACCCACGACGCCTCGGTGCGCCCGCAGCGCGACGGCGTGAGCGGGTCCGCGCGGTCGGGCGGCTGGCTGTTCCTGCGCACGGTGTCGCTGCGCGTCGCCCTCCTCGCCACCGTCGCCGTCGCCACGGGGCTCGGCACCGACGAGCTGGCGGGATGGCAGGTGGCATTCACGATCTTCTCCACGGCCGCGTTCGCGCTGGATGCTCTGGCGATCGCAGCTCAGGCGCTCATCGGCAAGGGTCTCGGCGCGGGCGATGTGTCGCTGGTCGGACGAGTCCTCGCCCGCACCCTCGCGTGGGGGGCGTGGTTCGGGGTCGTCGTCGGCGCGCTGGTCGCCGCCCTCTCGGGTGTCATCGGCCTGGCCTTCACCGGAGACCCCGCCGTGGCGGCCCTCGTGCAGCCCGCGCTCATCGTGCTGGCGATCGCCCAGCCGGTCTGCGGCGTGGTGTTCGTGCTGGACGGCGTGCTCATCGGCGCGGGCGACGCGAAGTATCTCGCCGTCGCGGGCGTGCTGAACCTGGTGCCGTTCGCTCCGGCTCTCGTGCTCGTGGGGGTGCTCGCGCCGGCCGGCGCCGCGGGCCTGGCATGGTTGGCGGCGGCGTTCTTCGGCGTCTACATGCTCGCGCGACTGGCCACGCTCGGATGGCGGGTGCGGGGGCCCGCGTGGATGACCGCCGGCGCCTGACCGGGCGGCATCCGTCCTCGCGAAGCGCGTCGGATCGCCGGTGTCACGCGCGCCCCGTATGCGAGCGGGCTCGGGCGGTGCGGGGGCGTCACGCCCAGCGGCGGCACCACTCGTACATGACCACCGCGCCGGCCGCTCCGGCGTTGATCGAGCGGGTCGATCCGTACTGGGTGATCTCGACGACGGCGGATGCCGCGGCGAGCGCCTCCGGCGACAGCCCCGGTCCCTCCTGTCCGAACAGCAGCACGCACCGCTCGGGAAGATCCGCGTCGGGCAGCGCGACCGATCCGTCGACGTTGTCGATGGCGATCACCGGGAGTCCCTCAGCGTCCGCCCACGCGGCGAAGGCCGCCACATCCTCGTGGTGTCGCACGTGCTGGTAGCGGTCGGTGACCATCGCGCCGCGGCGGTTCCACCGGCGGCGTCCCACGATGTGCACTTCGGCGGCGAGGAAGGCATTGGCGCTGCGCACGATCGAGCCGATGTTCATGTCGTGCTGCCAGTTCTCGATCGCGACGTGGAAGCCGTGACGGCGCTCGTCGAGGTCGGCGACGATCGCGGCCATCGTCCAGTACCGATACCCGTCGGCGACGTTGCGGGTGTCGCCGTGGGCGAGCAGCTCGGGGTCGTAGCGGGGGTCGTCCGGCCAGTCCTCGGGCCCGTCCGGCCAGGGACCGACGCCGTGCGCGGGCGCGGAGTCGGCGGCCGGGTCCGTCGAGTCGCGGGCAGGGCTGGTCACCGCCTCAGGGTAGCCGCGTCCTGGGTGCGCCCGCCGCACTCGTAGGATGAAGGCCGGGGAGTTCATCACCGGGGGGTCGTGCACGTGTCAGCCGAAGAACACCGTCAGCGCGCCATCGAAGCGCTCGGCATCCTCGACACTCCTCCCGACGAACGCGTCGACCGCATCACGCGGATCGCCCAGCAGGCCTTCGGCGTGCCGATGGTCAGCGTCACCCTGATCGATCGCGACCGGCAATGGCGAAAGTCCCAGATCGGCCTCGGCGGCAACGAGGCCCCGCGCGAGGGCGCGTTCTGCGATGTCACCGTGCGCCAGGGCGACACGCTCATCGTCGAGGATGCCGCGCTCGACAGCGTCTTCTCGACCAACCCGTTCGTCACCGGAGACCCCAACCTGCGCTTCTATGCCGGCCACCCGATCCAGGCGCCGTCCGGCGAGCACGTCGGCACGCTGTGCATCCTCGATACGACGCCCCGGCATCTCGACGACGCGCAGGTCGCGCTGCTGCGCGACCTCGCCGAGTGGGTGCAGGCCGAGATCGCGCAGGTCGACCAGATCGACCAGGCCTCGCTGGTGCAGCGTGCCCTCCTCCCCGCCGAGATGCCGGAGACTCCGGGGTACACGCTGGCCGCCGCCACGGTCGCCGCGGGCCAGATCGGCGGCGACATCTACGACTGGTACCGGCTGGGCGACCGGCTGCGCGTGACGCTCGCCGACGTCATGGGCAAGGGCATCGGGCCGGCGATCATCGCCTCGGCCGTGCGGGCGTCGCTGCGCACCGCACCGGATCGCCCGCTCGCGGCCGCCGTGAGCGAGGTCGACCGGCTTCTCGAGGACGACATCGGCGGCACCGGCGTCTTCGTCACCGCCTTCCACGCCGACGTCGAGCTCGCGTCGGGCGAGATCAGCTTCGTCGACGCCGGTCATAGCCTCGGGTTCATCCTGCGCGCCGACGACACGTGGGATTACCTGCGCTCCACGGGGCTTCCCCTGGGTATGGGGTTCGACGACGGCCGCGAGTCCGCACTCGCCGTGCTCCACCCCGGGGACGCCCTGCTGTGCTGCTCGGACGGCCTGCTCGATGTGCTCGACGGAGACCCGTTCGAGCATGTTCGCCGGGTGCTGCGGGCAGAGGGACCGCAGGGCGCGGTCGACGAGGCCGCGCGCCTGGCCCGCTCGCACCGCGGTGTCGACGACCTGACGGTGCTCGTGGTGCAGCGGGACCGCTGACCCCGCACCCGCGAGCGCATCTTTCGGCCGGCCGAAAAGTGCTCTAGCATTTCGGCGTGCCGAAAAATTGCCTCGCGTCTCCCCCCGCCCCGCTCGCGGGCCGCGCCCCGTCGGCCCCGAGGCTGGCCTGGCTGATCGGCCCGGCGCTGGTCGCGGGCGTGGCCTACCTCGACCCCGGCAACGTGGCCAGCAACATGACCGCCGGAGCCCGCTACGGCTACCTCCTGGTGTGGGTGGTCGTGATCGGCAACGTCATGGCCTGGCTCATCCAGTACCTGTCGGCCAAGCTCGGCATCGTCACCGGCCAGAGCCTGCCCGAGACGCTGGGGCACCGCATCCGCAACCCGTGGGCGCGACGCGCGTACTGGCTCCAGGCCGAACTCGTGGCGATGGCCACCGATGTCGCCGAGGTCATCGGCGGCGCGGTCGCGCTGTGGCTGCTCTTCGACATCCCCCTGCTGTGGGGCGGAGTGATCACCGGCGCGGTGTCGATCGTGCTGCTGCTCGTGCAGTCCCGGCGAGGTCCGCGCACGTTCGAATTCGTCGTCATCGGCCTGGTCGCCATCATCGCGCTCGGGTTCACGTTCGGGGTCTTCCTCGCCCCGCCGGATGCCGCGGGTGTCGCCGGCGGCCTGATCCCACGATTCGAGGGGACCGACTCGGTGCTGCTCGCCGCGTCGATCCTGGGCGCGACGATCATGCCCCACGCCATCTACGCCCACAGCGCGCTGAGCCGCGACCGCTTCGCTCCCCCGGCCCGCGCCGAGGACCCCGGACCAGGCCCGCGGATCCCGGTGTCGCTCGAGAAGCTCCGCGGCATCTCGACCGATCGCCTGCTCACCGCCACGCGCTGGGATGTCACGATCGCGATGGCGATCGCGGGCACGGTGAACCTGTGCATCCTGCTGCTGGCCGCCGCCAACCTCGCAGGCGTGCCGGGCACCGACTCGCTCGAAGGTGCCTATGCCGCCCTGGATGCCGGGCTCGGCCCGCTCGTGGCGACGCTGTTCGCGGTGGGACTGCTCGCCAGCGGTTTGGCGTCGACGTCGGTGGGGGCGTACGCCGGGGCCGAGATCATGCACGGCCTCCTGAAGGTGCGGGTGCCGCTGCTGGCTCGGCGGCTCGTGACCCTCGTCCCCGCGCTCGTGATCCTCGCCGCGGGGGTCGATCCGACCCTCGCGCTCGTGCTCAGCCAGGTCGTGCTGTCGTTCGGCATCCCCTTCGCCCTGGTGCCCCTGGTGGCCCTCACCGCCAAGGCGGACGTGCTCGGTCGGCACCGCAACAGGGTCATCACGACGGCGGCGGGGGTGGCGGCATCCGTCTTCCTCATCACCCTCAACGCGATCCTGCTGTGGCTCCTTCTCACCGGAGCGTGAGCGGGCGTCGCAGCGCCCGGTAGCCTGGGGCCGTGGCTTCTCCCGCCTACGACGACTACCTCAAGACGATCTACCACCACACCGAGTGGCAGGGCGATCCGATCACCCCGTCGCAGCTGGCCGCCACGCTCGGCCTTGCGCCGTCGAGCGTGACCGAGATGGTGCGCAAGCTCGCCGCGCAGGGGCTGGTGTCGCACCGCCCGTACGGACCGATCTCGCTCACGGCCGCCGGTGAGCGGCGCGCCGCCGCCACCATCCGGCGCCACCGCCTGATCGAGACGTGGCTGGTGCGCGAGTTCGGGTACGCGTGGGACGAGGTGCACGACGAGGCGGAAGTGCTCGAGCACGCCGTCAGCGACCGGCTGCTCGAGGGCATCGACGAACGGCTCGGCCGGCCCCGGTTCGACCCGCACGGCGACGCGATCCCCGACGCCGAGGGCCGCGTGCAGCGGGTGCCGTTCGTGCTCCTCGCCGACGCGCGGCCCGGCCACACCGGCACCGTGCTGCGGGTGAGCGACCGCGACCCCGAGTTGCTGCGCGCGGTCGAGTCCGCCGGCGTCGAAGTGGGCGCGGAGGTCACCGTGACGGATGCCGGCGCCCTGCGCCTGGGCGACGCCGACATCCCGCTCCCGCCCGGGGCACCCGACGCGGTGTGGCTCACCGTCTGACGCGGGCACCCGCCCGGCGGACCTCAGCGTCTGACACGTCTCGACGCCCTTCCGCCCGGCTCACCGCCTGACGCGCGCCGCCTTCGCAAGCGGCCAGCGGACGCCGGTGGCGTCTTCGGCGGCGTGCCACAGTCGTTCGGCGACCTCGTCGTCCCGGGTGATCGCGGCGGCGGTCTGCCGTCGCGGCTCGCCGTGGGTGACCCACCGGGGCCCCCAGTACTCGCCGCCCTCGATCGCGGGATCGACGAGCGCGCGCACCAGGGGCCACGCACCGTGCTCCTTCGACTGCGCGATCGGGCTCTGCAGGTTGTCGACGAATCGCTTGCCCCGGCTCGGCTCGTTCACCCCGAGGATGCCGGGGGTCCGCCCCCGGATCGCATAGCCCGGGTGTGCGACGACACTCGAGACGCCCACGCCCGCCTCGCGCAGATGCCGGTCGGCGGCGAAGCCGAGGGCGGTCGTGGCGACCTTCGACTGCACGTACGCGCGCCACGCGGTGTACCCCTCGGCGAGCTGCGGGTCGATCGGGTCGTAGCGCCACAGTGACGTCGACACGCTCCCGACCCACACCATGCGGCCCCCGCCCGCGGCCAGGGTGGTCAGCAGAGCCCCGGCGAGCGCGAAGTGCCCCAGGACGTTCGTGGCGAGGACGAGCTCGTTGCCGTCGGCGGTGGTGCGGCGCTCACGCGGAGGGTGCACGATCCCGGCGTTGAGGAGCAGTCCGTCCAGACGCCGGCGCATCCCGGCCGTCGCCGCAGCCGCACGGACCGATCCGAGGTTGCTGGTGTCGAGCAGCAGGGTCTCGATCTGCCACGGTTCGGCGTCGGGAACGCGGCGGTGCAGGGCCGCGCGCGCCGTCGCGAGGCGGTTCGGGCTGCGCCCGGTCATGACGACCCCGGCTCCGGCGCGCACGAGCTGCTCGGTGGCGAAGTAGCCGAGGCCGGCGTTGGCCCCGGTGACGAGGTACGAGCGCCCGGACAGGTCGGGGAGCAGCTCGGGGTCCCATCGCTCGCGCGCCACGGTCCGACCCTACGCCCGCACCGGCGCACGACGGCGGCACCGCGCCCGGTCGGCGGTTCCGCAACGGCGGACCACCGGCATCCGGGCCTAGTCTGGTCGCATGCCGACGCGCGCCGAGATCGAATGCTGGCTCACCGACATGGACGGCGTCCTGGTGCACGAGAACACGCCGATCCCCGGAGCGAGCGAGCTGCTCGAGCACTGGCGCAGCACCGGCACACCGTTCCTGGTGCTCACGAACAACTCGATCTTCACCCCACGCGACCTCAGCGCCCGTCTGCGCGCCTCGGGTCTGGTCGTGCCCGAGGAGTCCATCTGGACCTCGGCGCTGGCGACCGCCGACTTCCTGCGGACGCAGCTGCCGGGCGGCACCGCGTTCGTCATCGGCGAGGCGGGGCTGACCACCGCGCTGCACGAGGCCGGGTTCATCATGACCGAGACCGACCCCGACTACGTCGTCGTGGGCGAGACCCGCAACTACTCGTTCGAGGCGATCACCAAGGCGATCCGCTTCATCGGCCGCGGAGCCCGCTTCATCGCGACCAATCCCGACGCGACCGGCCCGTCGACCGAAGGCGTGCTGCCCGCCACGGGCGCCATCTCGGCCCTCATCACCAAGGCCACGGGCAAAGAGCCCTACGTCGTGGGCAAGCCCAACCCGATGATGTTCCGCTCGGCCCTCAACCGGATCGGCGCGCACTCCGAGAACACCGGGATGATCGGCGACCGCATGGACACCGACATCGTCGCCGGCATCGAAGCGGGCCTTCACACCGTGCTCGTCCTCACGGGCATCAGCGACCCGGCCGAGATCGAGCGCTACCCGTTCCGGCCCAGCGAGGTGCTGGACTCGGTCGCCGATCTGCTGCCCGACGAGCCGGTCGAATCCGAGATGCCCGAGGGCATCTGACTTCTACCGTCGAGGACATCGTCGCCGAGGCGGCGGAGGGGAGACGCCCATGATCAGTGAGGTCGAGCAGAATCTGCTCTTCGGGGTCGCGTTCATCACCATCCTCGGCACGCTCAGCGTGTTCGTGTGGCAGTGGTGGCGCAACCGGGGACGCGACTGAATCGTCCGTCGTCCCCGAGATCGACCGGGTGCGACGAGGGGGCTACTGCGGCTCGAGTCCGAGGTCGTCGAGGTCGATGGCGGCGAGCCACTGCAGGCCCTCGGCCTCGACCGCGGCCTGCGCACCGGTCTTACGGTCGACGATGACGGCGACGGCGACCGGCTCCGCGCCTTCGCGCCGCAGTGCCTCGACCGCCTTGAGGGCCGACTGCCCCGTGGTCGAGGTGTCTTCGACGACGACCACGCGCTTGCCCGCGACATCGGCGCCCTCGACCTGGCGGCCGCGGCCATGGTCCTTGGGCTCCTTGCGCACCACGAAGGCGTCGAGCGGCTTGTGGGTGCGCGCCGACTCGTGCATGACCGCGTTGGCGATGGGGTCGGCGCCGAGCGTGAGACCGCCGACGGCGACGATGCCGTCCACGTCGCGGATGAGGTCGAGCATGATGCGGCCGATCGAGGGCGCCGCGCGATGGTCGAGGGTCAGCTTGCGCATGTCGACGTAGTACGTCGCCTGCGCACCGCTCGACAGGGTGAAGTCGCCGTGGAACACCGCTTCGTCCTGGATCAGGGCGATCAGATACTGGCGGTCGGCTTCGAGTTCGGGAGTGGACGCGACGGTCATGGTCCCGAGTCTATAAATCCCCGCTTCGTCCCGCGCCACCGGTCGATACCGCCCCGACGCGGCCGAGCCGGCCCGCGTCGCCCCTAGAGTCGTGTCGAGACCCGCGCGCGAGCGGTGCAGCACGCGCGCAGCATTGGAGCAGCCATGACGCGCATCGGCATCGTCGCCGAACCGCCCGGCGAGAACCGCGTCGCCGCCACCCCGCTCACCGTGCAGAAGATCGTCGCGCTGGGCTACGAGGTCGTGCTGGCCGCGGGGGCGGGTGCGGCATCCGCCTTCCCCGATCAGGCGTACGCGGATGCCGGCGCGACCGTCGTCGACGAGGCGACCGCGTGGGCGGCGGACGTGGTCCTCACCATCGCGCCGCCGCAGCCCGCCGACATCGCCCGTCTGTCGGATGACGCGACACTCATCGGGATGCTCTCGCCCGCGCTGCGTCCGGATCTCGTCGAGGCACTGTCCACTCGCGGGATCACCGCGCTGGCGATGGACGCCGTGCCGCGCATCTCCCGCGCGCAGTCGATGGACGTGCTCAGCTCGATGGCGAACATCTCGGGTTACCGTGCCGTGGTCGAGGCCGCCCACGAGTTCGGCCGCTTCTTCACCGGTCAGGTGACCGCCGCCGGCAAGGTGCCGCCGGCGAAGGTGCTCGTCGCGGGCGCGGGTGTCGCGGGGCTCGCCGCCATCGGCACGGCGTCGAGCCTGGGCGCCGTCGTCCGCGCCACCGACCCGCGACCCGAGGTCGCCGATCAGGTGCGGTCGATCGGCGGCGAGTACCTCGCGGTCGAGGTGGCGGAGCAGATGGTCTCGAGCGACGGCTATGCCAAAGCCACGAGCGAGGCGTACGACCGCCGCGCCGCCGAGATCTACAGCGAGCAGGCGGCCGACGTCGACATCATCATCACCACGGCGCTCATCCCCGGCCGGCCCGCGCCGCGCCTCATCACCGCCGACGACGTCGCACGTATGAAGCCGGGCAGCGTGATCGTCGACATGGCGGCCGCGCAGGGCGGGAACGTCGCGGGCTCGGTGGCCGGCGAGCGGGTGGTCACCGACAACGGCGTCGTGATCCTCGGCTACACCGATCTCGCCGGGCGGCTCCCCGCTCAGGCGTCGCAGCTGTACGGCACCAACGTGCTCAACCTGCTGAAACTGCTCACCCCGGGCAAGGACGGCCGCATGGTCCTCGACTTCGACGACGTCGTGCAGCGCGGTGTGACCGTGGTGCGCGACGGCCGGTCGACGTGGCCTCCCCCTCCCGTGCAGGTCTCGGCCGCCCCGCCGGCCAGGACGACGGATGCCGCAGCCGCCGCCCCGCCGGCGAAGACCGGCCTCTCCCGGACGGCCAGGACCGCGCTCGCCGTCGCCGGCGCCGCGGTCCTCTTCGGCCTCAGCGCCATCGCGCCCGAGCCGCTGCCGCAGCACCTCACGGTCCTGACGCTGTCCGTGGTGGTGGGCTTCTACGTCATCAGCAAGGTCACGCACGCCCTGCACACGCCGCTCATGAGCGTGACGAACGCGATCTCGGGCATCATCATCGTCGGCGCGATCGTGCAGCTGGCCGCGCCCGGGCTCGTCGTGCAGATCCTCGCGGCGGTCGCCGTGCTGCTGGCCAGCATCAACATCTTCGGCGGGTTCGCCGTCACCCGGCGCATGCTCGGCATGTTCTCGAAGGGCGACGCCCGATGACCGCCGCGTCGGTCGCGACCGCGGCGTACCTCATCGCCGCGCTGCTGTTCATCCTGAGCCTGGCCGGGCTCAGCCGCCACGACACCGCGCGCCGCGGCGTGACGTTCGGCCTCGTCGGCATGGCGATCGCCCTGATCGCCACGATCTGGCTCACCGCGTCGTCGGCGTGGGGGTCGCCGCAGGCGGCGCTCGGGCTGGGGCTGCTGATCGCGGCGATGCTCGTCGGCGGCGCCATCGGCCTGTGGCGGGCCCGCAAGGTCGAGATGACCGGCATGCCCGAGCTCATCGCCCTCCTGCACTCCTTCGTCGGCGCAGCCGCCGTGCTGGTCGGCTGGAACGGGGCGCTGTACGACACCGGCCTCGAGGGAGCGCTCGCCGACATCCATGACGCCGAGGTCTTCATCGGCGTCTTCATCGGCGCCGTGACCTTCACCGGGTCGATCGTGGCGTTCCTGAAGCTCTCGGGCCGCATGTCGTCGAAGCCGCTGGTCCTGCCGGGCAAGAACGCGCTCAACCTCGGCGCCCTCGTCGCGTTCGTCGGGCTGACCGTCTGGTACGTCATCACGCCCGAGCTGTGGCTGCTCATCGCCGTGACCCTGCTCGCCCTCGCCCTCGGGTGGCACCTGGTGGCCTCGATCGGCGGCGGCGACATGCCGGTCGTCGTCTCGATGCTCAACAGCTACTCGGGCTGGGCCGCCGCCGCGGCCGGCTTCCTGCTGGACAACGACCTGCTGATCGTCACCGGCGCCCTCGTGGGCTCGTCGGGTGCGTACCTCTCGTACATCATGTGCAAGGCGATGAATCGGTCGTTCCTGTCGGTGATCGCCGGCGGTTTCGGCATCGAGGCGCCGCGGGGCGACGACGCCGACCACGGCGAGCATCGCGAGGTGGACGCCGAGACCGTGGCCGACATGCTCACGGGCGCCTCCCGCGTCGTCATCACCCCCGGCTACGGCATGGCGGTCGCGCAGGCGCAGTACCCCGTTGCGGAGTTGACCGAGAAGCTGCGCGAACGCGGCGTGGACGTGAGGTTCGGCATCCACCCCGTCGCCGGTCGCCTGCCCGGGCACATGAACGTGCTGCTGGCCGAGGCGAAGGTGCCGTACGACATCGTGCTCGAGATGGACGAGATCAACGACGACCTCGCCGCCACCACGGTGGTGCTCGTGATCGGCGCGAACGACACCGTCAATCCGGCGGCGGCCGAGGATCCCACGAGCCCCATCGCCGGGATGCCGGTGCTGCGGGTGTGGGAGGCCGAGAACGTCATCGTGTTCAAACGGTCCATGGCCTCGGGCTATGCCGGTGTGCAGAATCCGCTGTTCTTCCGCGAGAACACCGCGATGCTCTTCGGCGACGCCAAGGACCGCGTCGAGGACATCCTCCGCGCACTGTGAGCCCGGCATCCGGGAAATATGCTGGGGTCTATGCGTCTTGCGACCTGGAACGTCAACTCCATCCGCGCCCGCGTCGACCGGATCGTCGACTTCACGGTGCGCGAGAGCATCGACGTCCTCGCCATGCAGGAGATCAAGTGCAAGGCCGAGCAGTTCCCGTTCGAGAAGTTCGAGGAGGCCGGGTACCACGTCGAGGCCCACGGCTTCTCGCAGTGGAACGGCGTCGCGATCGCCAGCCGCGAACCGATCGAGGACGTCGAGACCGCTTTTCCGGGGATGCCGGGCTTCGCCAAAGGCCATGAGGGGCCCGACGCGCCGCAGGAGGCCCGGGCGATCGGCGCCACCGTCGGCGGGGTGCGGGTGTGGAGCCTGTACGTGCCGAACGGCCGCGCGCTCGGCGACCCTCACTACGACTACAAGCTGCACTGGCTGAAGGCGCTCGAAGAGCACACCCGAGCGACCCTGCAGGCGAACCCCGATCTTCCGCTCGCGCTCGTCGGCGACTTCAACATCGCACCCACGGACGCCGACAACGGCGACCCCGCGGTCGTTCCGGGGTTCTCCACCCACGTCTCGCCGCTCGAACGCGACGCCTTCGCGGCGCTGGAGTCCGCCGGTCTGCAGGACGTCGTCCGCCCGCTCGTGCCCGCGGGCTTCACCTACTGGGACTACAAGCAGCTCCGCTTCCCCCGCAACCAGGGCATGCGCATCGACTTCATCCTCGGATCGCGCGCGCTCGCCGACGCCGTCGCCGGCGCGGCCATCCACCGTGAGGAGCGCAAGGGCGACGGCCCGAGCGACCACGTGCCGGTGGTCGTCGACCTCGACCTCGACGGCGGGGACGACGACGATCGCCCGATGATCTTCTAGTCCCCCGTGAGGGGGATGCCGGGCGCCGGCCTCCCCCGTAGCGTGGAGGGATGCCTCGCCCGCCCGAGCCCGCGCTGCGCCGCGCCCGTCCCACCCCCCGCGATCTGCGTGCCGACGTCTGGCTCGCCGGCGGCCTCCTCGTCGCGGCGGTGCTGAGCACCGCCCTCGGATCCGTGTCAGGCGTCTTCGGCGACGAGACGGCGGGCGTCGAGTGGGCGCTGCTGTACGCCGTCGCCCTCACGGCACCCCTGGCCGTGCGGCGCCGGTTCCCCGAGATCGTCGCCGTCATCGTCTCGGCGGCGTTCTTCGTGGCCGTCTCGGCCCGCATCCCCGAGATCTACGTGGGCAACGTGGCGATCTTCATCGCGATGTACACCGTCGGCGCGTGGGTCGAGGACCGCCGCCGGGCGGCGATCGTCCGCATCGCGATCATCGTCGGCATGTTCATCTGGCTGCTGGCGACGACCTTCCAGGCCGCGACCGCGCCCACCGAGGAGGGCCTGTCGCGGGTCGGCCTCTTCTCGCCCTTCGTGGCGTTCATGCTCATCCAGTTCCTCGTCAACGCCGCGTTCTTCGGCGGCGCGTACTACATGGGCGACCGGGCCTGGGCGGCCGCCCTCGAGCGCGCCGACCTCGAGCGGCGCACCGACGAGCTCGAGCGCGAACGCGAGGTGACCGCGGCGCAGGCCGTCGCCCTCGACCGCGTGCGCATCGCCCGCGAGCTGCACGACGTCGTCGCCCACCACGTCTCGGCGATGGGGGTGCAGGCCGGCGCCGCACGGGCGGTGATGGACCGCGACCCCGACGCCGCGCGCGACGCGCTCCGCGGTGTGGAAGGCTCGGCCCGCTCGGCCCTGGACGAACTGCGCCATCTGCTCGAGACGCTCCGGACCACCGACGCCGAGTCGGGTGATCCCTCGACCATCGGGCTCGAGAACATCGGCGAGCTCGTCGCCCACGCCTCGGCGACCGGGCTTCCGACGACGTTCCAGGTCGTCGGCGACCCCGTCGACGTGCCCGCCGTGGTGCAGGTCAACGCGTTCCGCATCGCCCAGGAGTCGCTCACCAATGCCCGCCGCCACGGCGGCCCCGGCACGACCGCCGACGTGCGCCTGCGATACACCCCCGACGCGCTCGAACTCGAGGTGACCGACACCGGTCGCGGTCGCGGGGAGTTCCGCCCGGGGCTCGGCATCGTCGGCATGCGCGAGCGCGCGGCCGCGTCGGGCGGCGAACTCGAGGTCGGCCCTCGCGAGCGCGGCGGCTTCCTCGTCCGCCTGCGCGCGCCCCTCCGCGCGGGGGCGGTCGCACCGTGACCATCCGGGTGCTCCTCGTGGACGACCACGCCGTCATGCGGGCCGGCTTCCGCATGATCCTCGAGAGCGAGCCCGACATCGCCGTCGTGGGCGAGGCGGCGACGGGAAGCACGGCGGTGGCCGCGGCATCCGCTCTTCGTCCGGACGTCGTGTGCATGGACGTGCAGATGCCCGACATGGACGGGATCCAGGCCACGCGCCTGCTCGCCGCCGACGCCGCCGTCGATGCCGCGATCGTGATCGTCACCACCTTCGACCGCGACGATTACCTGTTCGAGGCGCTGTCGGCCGGGGCGAGCGGGTTCCTGCTGAAGAACGCCGGGCCCGAGGAGCTGGTCTCCGCCGTGCGCGTGGCGGCGGCGGGCGACGCGCTGCTGGCCCCCGAGGTGACCCGGCGGGTCATCGCGCGGCTCGCACCCGCGTCCCCGAGTCCGGCGCCCGTCACCACGCCGCCTGCCGCGACCCCCGAGCTGACCGACCGCGAGACCGACGTGCTGCGCCTCGTCGCGCAGGCCATGAGCAACGCCGAGATCGCGAGTGCGCTCTACATCGGCGAGGCGACCGTCAAGACGCACGTGTCGAACGTGCTGCAGAAGCTCGGCGTTCGCGACCGCGTGGCCGCGGTCGTGTGGGCGCACCGGCACGGTCTGGCCTGACGTCAGCTGCGATCTCCGCCTCACGGGGGATGCCGTGAGGGGACCCTCGTCCGTAGCGTGGGAACCATGCTCGAACTTCAGGGGATCACCAAGCACTACGGCGAGCGCCGGGCGCTTGACGGCGTGTCGTTCACCGTCCGCCCCGGCCGCCTCACCGGCTTCGTCGGGGGGAACGGCGCCGGCAAGACGACCGCGATGCGGATCGTCCTGGGCGTCCTCGGTCGTGACGCCGGCACCGTCACCCTCGACGGCGTGGAGGTGACGGCATCCGATCGTCGTCGCTTCGGCTACATGCCCGAGGAGCGCGGGCTGTACCCGAAGATGAAGGTGCACGAGCACATCACCTACCTCGCCCGCCTGCACGGATTCGGCAAGACGGATGCCGCGACCCGCGCCCGCGAGCTGCTCGAGCAGCTCGGGCTCGGCGAACGCCTGAACGACAACGTCGAAGCGCTCTCGCTCGGCAACCAGCAGCGCGCGCAGATCGCCGCCGCCCTCGTCCACGACCCCGAGGTGCTGATCCTCGACGAGCCGTTCTCGGGCCTGGACCCGCTGGCCGTCGACGTGGTCGCCTCGGTGCTGCAGCGCCGCGCCGAGGCCGGCGCGGCCGTGCTGTTCTCGTCCCACCAGCTCGACGTCGTCGAGCGGCTCTGCGACGACCTCGTGATCATCTCCGGCGGCACCATCCGCGCCGCCGGCACCCGCGACGACCTTCGCCGGCAGCACTCCGCACGCCGATTCGAGCTGGTGTCGGCGGGCGACGCCGGGTGGCTGCGCTCCGAGCCGGGAGTCGAGGTCGTCGAGTTCGACGGCGGCTACGCCGTGTTCGACGTCGACTCCGACCAGACCGCCCAGCGCGTGCTGCGTCGCGCCGTCGACCAGGGCGACGTCGCGAGCTTCGCACCCCGGCATCCGTCTCTCGCCCAGATCTTCAAGGAGGTCATCCGATGAGCGCCGTCCGCACCCCCGCGCCCGCACCCAGCGCCGCCTCGAGCACGTGGCTCGTCGCCGAGCGCGAGATCGGCTCGAAGCTGCGCAGCAAGGCGTTCGTCATCTCCACCGCGATCCTTCTCCTGGGCGCCCTCGCGCTCGTGCTGTGGGGCGGGTTCGCGGCCGCTTCCGAGAGCGGCACCCCCGTCGCGGTGACGACCGACGCGCAGCGCTTCGTCGAGGACGTGCCGGGGCTCGAAGTGACCGAGGTGGACGCTCGCAGCGACGCCGAGGCCCTCGTCACCGGCGGCGACGTGGACGCGGCGATCGTGGACGACCCCGCCTCGCCGACCGGGTTCGCCGTGCTCGTGGAATCCACCCCGCCGTCGCAGCTGCTGCTGTCTCTCGCGCAGGTGCCGCCGGTCGAGATCCTCGATCCGCAGGGCGCGACCGCCGTGCTCGGGTACGTCGCCGCGGTCGGGTTCGGTGTGGTGTTCCTCATGGCCGCCTCGCTGTTCGGCGGCACCATCGCGCAGAGCGTCGTCGAAGAGAAGCAGACGCGCGTGGTCGAGCTGCTCATCTCGGCGATCCCGGTGCGCACGCTGCTCGCCGGCAAGGTCATCGGCAACACCGTGCTGGCGATGGGTCAGATCCTCATCCTCGCCTCGATCGCCGTCGTCGGGCTCACCGTCACCGGACAGACCGAACTGCTGCAGGGACTCGGGGGGCCGATCGCGTGGTTCGCCGTGTTCTTCCTGTTCGGGTTCGTGCTGCTGGCCTCGCTGTTCGCCGCCGCGGCCTCGATGGTCTCGCGCCAGGAGGACATCGGGTCGACCACGACGCCGCTGACGATGCTCGTGATGGCGCCGTACTTCCTCGTCATCTTCTTCTTCGACAACCCGCTGGTGCTCGGCATCATGTCGTACGTGCCGTTTTCGGCGCCGGTGGGCATGCCGATGCGCCTCTTCCTCGGTGAGGCGCAGTGGTGGGAGCCGCTGCTGTCGCTGGTGATCCTCGTGGTCACGTGCGTGGCCGCGATCGGGATCGGCGCGAAGATCTACCGCAACTCGCTGCTGCGGATGGGCGGTCGCGTCAAGCTGCGCGAGGCGCTCACCGGCTGAGCGCCTCGCCCGCGGCTCACTCGGGAACCATCCCGGGGACCATCTGGCCGACGGCGACGACGTTCCCGGCGGGGTCGCGGAACCACGCGATGTCGGGACCGTCCTCGAAGCCGCGCGAGATGCCCTTCTCGTCGGTGCCGTAGTCGGGGTCGGTGTAGATCTTGGTCGTGATCCCCCGGCCGTTGAGATCGTCGACGGCCGCTTCGACGTCGTCGACGCCGAAGTTCAGCACCGTGAACGACGCCGGCTCGTGGTTCTCCTTCTCGTAGACGAAGACGTGGCCCCCCGGCGCCAGCGAGATCGTCATGCCGCGCATCTCGGCGTTGACGTGGACCGGAAGGCCCAGCGTCTCGCCGTAGAAGCGCGCTGCTTCGTCGATGTCGTCCACCGAGAAGCTGCTGAAGGGATTGTCGGTTGTGAACATGTCCGCCTCCTCAGGCTTCATCCCCCTCGGCGTCAACGATCCTCCCGCGCCGTGGCGTTGTCCATAGGGTCGGCTCGGCCGCCGGCATCGGCCGCGTCGTCGGCGTCGGCGGACGGCGGGTTGAGGTCGGGATGGGTCATCACGACGAGCGAATACGGGTCTCCGCCGGGGTCGGGGCCGCGCTCCTTGAACTCCGTCAGGAGGTCGTAGAGGCGCTGGTCGAGCTCCGCCTTGTGCTCGGCGTTCAGGCGCAGTCCGAGCCACGACACGTCGACCTGTTCGGGGTCGACGCCCTCCAGCTGCTGCCGCACGGTCTCGATGATCACGACGGACTGGTTGGGGATGCGCGAGCGCCACGACAGGCCGGTCGCCCGGTACGGCACTTCCCGCGCGCCGCGGGCGCCGGTGCGCTCGGGCTGCGGGGCGAGCATCCCCGCTTCGACGAGCGTGCGGACGTGATGCAGGAGCGTGCCGGGGTTGACCGCGAGCAGCTCGGCGAGCTCCTTGTTGGTGCGGGCGTCGAAGGCGCACAGCCGCAGGATTCTCAGCCGCAGCGGCGAGCTGAGCGCGCGGGCGACGAACTCGGCGTGCTCGGGATCGTCGCGGTGGGTCATGCGCCCGATGCTACGGGAAGCGATTGACTTCTCTCAATCACTGATTCACACTGATCGACATGTCTCAATCGGTCGAGCCGCAGGTGGAGCGGCGTGCGGGATCGCGTGCGGGATCGCTGTGGCGGGACGGCAATTTCCTCACCATGTGGAGCGGGCAGGCGTTCAGCCAGTTCGGTGCGCAGATCACCGAGCTCGCCGTGCCGGTTCTCGCGGTGCTGCTGCTCGATGCCTCCGAGTTCGAGGTCGGCGTCCTCACCGCGGCGAACGTCGCGGCGTTCCTCCTCATCGGCCTGCCGGCCGGCGCCTGGATCGACCGCGTGCGCAAACGGCACGTGATGATCGCCGCCGACGCCGTGCGCGCGGTCGCCTTGGCGAGCCTGCCGCTGCTGTGGTGGGCCGGAGTGCTGCAGATCTGGCACATGATCGCCGTCGCGTTCGTGCTCGGCATCGCGACGGTGTTCTTCGACGTGTCGTACCAGTCGATCGTGCCGTCGCTGGTGCGGTCGTCGCAGATCGCCGAGGCCAACGGCAAGCTCGAGTCGACGTCGCAGCTCGCCGGCATCGCCGGCCCTGCGGCGGGCGGCTGGCTGGTCGCCGCATTGACCGCTCCCGTGGCGATCCTGGCCACCGTCGGCACCTACGTCGCGTCGATGATCGCGCTGCTGTTCACCCGCGACGACGAGACGGTCGCCCCCGCCGACGAGCACCCGCCGCTGTTCCGGTCGATCGGCGAGGGGCTGCGGTGGGTGTTCGGCAACCCGCTGCTGCGGCGCATCGTGGGCACGACGTCGGTGTCGAACTTCTTCAGCACGCTGACCTTCACCCTGCTGCCGATCTTCCTGCTGCGGGAGCTGGGATTGACGCCCGCCGCGATGGGCGTCATCTTCTCGCTCAGCGCGATCGGCGGCCTCTGCGGAGCCGTTGCCACCCCGCACATCGTGCGCTGGATCGGCGAGGCGCGCGCGATCCCGATCAGCTCGATCGGGTTCTCGGTGGTGGGGCTCGCCCTGCCCGCCGCCGCCTGGGTCCCCGACCTCGCCTTCCCCCTGCTCGTCGCGCAGGGATTCCTGGGGATGTTCACCGTCCTGCTCTACAACATCACCCAGGTGACCTTCCGCCAGCGCATCACGCCTCGCCGGCTGCTCGGCCGCATGAACGCCTCGATCCGCTTCGTCGTCTGGGGGGTCATGCCGATCTCGGCGCTCCTGGCCGGCGCCTTGGGGACGTGGCTCGGCACGGTGCCGACGATGTGGATCGGCGCGCTCGGCGGTGTGCTGTCGGCCCTCTTCGTGGTGATCGGCCCGTTCTGGGGGATGAGGGAGCTTCCGGATGCCGCACCCGCCGACGAGCGCGGGTGACGGCATCCGCGGTACCTGACATCATTCGGGAATGAACGGCACTCCATTCCGTTGCATAGATCGGGCCGACGGCGTCCCGACCGAACCGCAACATCTCAGGGAGTCAGTCATGACCACTGCCATCGATCGCACCGCCGACACCGACGCACCGATCCTCGACGTCCTCGCCGAGCGCTGGAGCACCCGGATCTTCGACGCGCACGCGCCCATCGACGAGAGCGCCCTCGCGAGCGCCCTCGAAGCCGCCCGCTGGACGCCCACCGCGGCGAACCTGCAGCCGTGGCGCCTCATCGTCGCCCGCCGCGGCACGGACCAGCACGCGCGCATCGTCGAGACCCTCGCCGGCTTCAACAGCGCGTGGGCCGGTGACGCCGCCGTGCTCGTGGTCTTCATCGCCGAGACCGAGCGCGACGGCCAGACGCTGGACTGGGCCGTGTACGACACCGGCCAGGTCGCCGCGCACTTCACGATCCAGGCGCACGCGAACGGACTGTCGACGCACCAGATGGGCGGCTTCGACCGTGCCGCTCTGTCCCAGGCGTTCGAGCTGGCGCCCGAGCTCACGCCGGTGACCATCGCCGCGGTCGGCGAGCTGGGCGACATCCGCGCGGCCTCGGACGAGCTGCAGGCGCGCGAGAACGCCCCTCGCACCCGCCGCTCCCTCGACGAGTCGGTGCTCGTCGACGCGTGATCTCGAGCCGGCGGCGGGGCCGAGCGCGCCGCCGCCGGCCGTCTGGCGGTGCGTCCCCGACCGTCAGGCCCAGTGACGCGTGCGCACGCGTCACGCTTTGCCCCGCGACACGCCGTCTCCCGGGGGCGCGTGCGCACGCGTCACCGCTCGCTCGGGAGTAGCGTGCGCGGGCGGATCCCGCAACCGCGACCCGCACGGACCCGGCGGCGTGCTTAGGTGAGTGCATGACCGCGCGCATCCTGTCGATCGGCACCGCCGTTCCCGCCACGATCGTGTCGCAGGAGCGCGTGCGGGACTTCTTCGCCGGGCAGCCGGGCGTCGATCGGCTGACGCAGCGCCTGGTCCACGCGGCGTTCGACGCCGCGGCCATCGACCGCCGCCACACGGTGCTGACCCAGCTCGCCGACCCTGCGGCGACCCCCGCTCCCCTGCGCGACGGGGCAACCGGCCCGTCCTTCGTCGACGGCACAGCCCTGCTCGAGCCCACCACCGGCGCACGTAACGACCTGTACACCGCGCTCGCCCCGGGTCTGACGGCCGAGGCCGCGCGCGCAGCGCTGCGAGACGCGGGCGTCGCGGCATCCGAAGTGACGCATGTCGTCACCGTCTCGTGCACCGGGTTCTTCGCCCCGGGCCCCGACTACCGACTGGTTCGCGACCTCGACCTGCCCCCCACCGTGGAGCGTTACCACCTGGGATTCATCGGCTGCGCCGCGGCGATGCCGGGGCTGCGTCTGGCCGCCCGCCTCACAGACGCGCAGCCCGACGCCGTCGTGCTCGTCGCCTGCACCGAGCTGTGCACGTTGCACGTGTGCGGATCCAGCGACCCGCAGCAGATCGTCGCGTCGTCGGTCTTCGCCGACGGCGCCGCCGCCGCGGTGGTCACCGCGCGCTCCGATCGCCCCGGCCTCGACCTCGAACGGTTCGCCACGGCTGTGACCGGCGAGGGCGAGGAGGACATGGTGTGGACGATCGGCGACCACGGCTTCGAGATGACCCTCTCGGCCGAAGTGCCGCGCATCGTCGGACGGGAGATCCGCGGCGCCGTCGACGCCTTCCTCGCCGCAGAGGACGCGCCCGACGTCTGGGCGGTGCATCCCGGCGGCCGCAGCGTCCTCGACCGCGTCGAGGCGGGACTCGGACTCGACCCGGCGGCGTTGGCGGCCTCGCGCGCCGTGCTGCGCGACTACGGCAACATGTCGAGCGCCACGATCCTGTTCATCCTGCAGGCGATGCTCCACGACGACGCGATCGCGGACGGCAGCCGCATCGCGGGTCTCGCGTTCGGGCCGGGACTGACGGTGGAGTCGGCGCTGATGACGAAGCGCGCGGCGGTCGCGGGGTGAACGGCACCGGCGTCGGCGACCCCCGGCGACCGGGCTCCGGCCCGCGCCCGGCTACCGGCCCGCGCTCGAGCCTCGGTACCCGCCCCGGCATCAGCCCGCGCCCGGGTACCGAGGCACGAGCGGGCACCGGGCGGCGCGCCGGGCTCTCCGCCCGGGACGAGGGCCTGCGCGAGCTCATGGACGACCCGGACTGCGATCCCGAACGGCTGCGCGCCACGCTGGAGCGCTTCGACCTCGTCAACCGCCTCGTCGCAGGGTGGGGCACGGTCTACCGAAGGCGGCTGCGACCGTTCCTCACCGGCCTCGGACGCCCCGCCAGGGTGCTCGACATCGGTGCGGGAGGCGGCGACCTGGTCGCGCGGCTGGCCGGCTGGAGCGCCGCCGACGGCCTCTCGGTGCAGTGGACGGGAGCGGAGCCGGATCCCCGCGCGCTCCAGGTCGCCGCGGCCCGGGATGTCCCGCCGAACGTGGAGTTCGTGCGCGCCGACGCGCGCACGCTCGTCGACGCCGGGGAGCACTTCGACGTCGTCCTGTCGAACCACGTGCTGCACCACCTCACGGACGACGAACTGGCCGACTTCGCCGAGACCACCGCGCTGGCGGCGACCGGTCTCGTGCTGCACGGCGACATCGCCCGCGGCCGGCTCGCGTACGGCCTCTACGCCGTCGGGATCACGCCCTTCGCCCCCGGCACGTTCCTGCGTACGGACGGACTGCGCTCGATCCGGCGAAGCTACCGGCCCGACGAGCTGTCTCGCGCGCTCGGTGCCGGGTGGCGGGTCGAGACTCCGGCGCCGTTCCGTCTTCTGGCCGTGAGATCCCGTGCCTGACGTCATCGTCGTGGGGGCGGGTCCGGTGGGCCTGCTGCTGGCCGGCGAGCTGGCCCGTCGAGGTGTGCACGTCGAGGTGTTCGAGCGCCGGCCCGCCGCCGGTGCCGGGAGTCGCGCGATCGGCATCCATTCGGCCACCCTCGCCGCGCTGGAGGGCGCCGGGCTGACCGACGAACTGCTCGACGGCGCCGTGCGGGTGGATCGAGGGATCGCCCGCGCGCGCGGCCGTACCCTCGGTGTGGTCCGCTTCGACCGGCTCGGCAGCCGCTTCCCGTTCGTCGCGACACGTCCGCAGGCCGACACCGAGCGCATCCTCGCCACTCGTGCCCCCGTCCCGCTCCGCGGAGCGCAGGTCTCGGCACTGCTGCCCCGGCGGGATCGCGTGCGCGTGCGCTACGCGGTCGGCGGGCGACCGGTCGAGACCGAGGCGGCGCTCGTCGTCGTGGCCACGGGCGGCGGCGGGCGCGACCTCGTCTACCGGCCCGGCGCGCTGCGGCGCACGATCTACCCCGATCGGTACGTGATGACGGATGCCGCGGCCACGCCCGACGCCGACCCGACCGTCGCGGTGGTCGACCTCGATCCGTCAGGGGTGCTCGAGTCGTTCCCCCTGCCGGGCGGTCTGCGACGCTTCGTCGCGTGGGACGGGTTCGCCGGAGCGGACGCGGCCGGCGCGAAGACCGGGTGGAATCCGGGCGGCAGCGACGTGGCCGAGGCGGACCGCGGGATGACCGGGGCGGGCGCCGGCACGGCTGAGGCGGACCGCGGGATGCCCGACGCCGGCAGCGGCATGTCCGGCGCGGGCGGATGGGCAGCCGGTGCTGCGACAGAGGGGGGCGGGCCGACGCCGGCCGAGCGGCTGCGGTCGGCCGTCGCCGCGCGGGGGGATGCCGCGGCGGACGGCATCGTGGACGCGACCACGTTCGGGGTGCGCCGCATCGTGGCCCCGCGGATGCGGCGGGGCCGAGTCGCCGTCGTCGGCGACGCCGCGCACGAGGTGAGCCCGATCGGCGGCCAAGGGATGAACCTCGGCCTGCTCGACGCCGTGACGCTCGCCCCCTTGCTGGCGCAGTGGGTCCACAGCGGGGTCGAGCCGACCGCGGCGCTCGATCACTGGGAGTATCGCCGCGTGACGTCGGCGCGCACCGCAGCCGGCATGGCCGCGTTCAACACCCGGCTCGGTCGACCTTTTCCAGGAGCGTCCGCCGGCGCGCGAGAGGCGCTGGTCCGCGCGATGCTCGGCCCCCTGACCGGACCGCTGTTCGCGCGCGCCTACGCGATGGGTTTCGACCGCGACGCCTGATCGCCGTCGGCGCGCTGCCACGCCGGCATCCGCCCGCTCGACCGCCGTCCAGATCACGTGACGTGGCCGGCGCGCTCCCGGGCCAGCCGTCCAGATCACGTGATCCGGGCGGAGGTGAGCACCAGCTGCGTAGCGAGCAGCAGCGCAGCGAGCATCGCCAGACGGAACAGCGCGCGCGAGGGTGGCCGCACGAGCGCGAGCACCAGCGCCGCCGCCGCCACGGCAGCGACGGCGACGAAGAAGACCCAAGCGACGGCGGAGGGTGCGCCCGGATCCGGGCCGACGAGCACCGCGACGGCGCCGGTCATGATCGCGACGACGGCCACCGCAGCCGACACGCGGGCTCCGAGCCGATGGGGCAGACCCCGGATGCCGGTGCGGGCGTCGTCGGCAAGATCCGGCAGCACGTTGGTGAGATGAACCGCGGCGCCCAGCGCCGCCCCTGCGGCGCTCGCCCACAGCGGAGCCATCGCGGGCGACGGGGCCGACAGCGTGGCGAGCGGCGGCAGGAGCCCGAAGCTCACGAGGAACGGCACGACCGACCACACCGTGGCCTTGAGCCCCGCGTTGTAGGCCCAGGCGGACGCCAGCGCGAGGGCGTGCGCGAGAAGCATCCCGACCCCGAGCAGCGCAGACAGCAGCAGCGCGACGCCCGCCGCCGCGCCCGCCGCCACCCAGGCGGAACGGACCGAGGCGTCGCCTCGGGCGAGGGGCTTGTCGGTTCGACCGACAGCCCGGTCCCGGGCCACATCGATCGCGTCGTTCGAGATGCCGACCGACACCTGCCCGGCGAAGACGGCGAGCGCGAGCACGGCCAAACGCCACGGCTCGAGACCCACCGCGATTCCGAGCGTGAACGAGAGTCCCGTCACCACGAGCGTGGGCCCGGGGTGCGTCGACGCCCACAGGGCGCCCGCCACCCGGGCCCAGGTCCTGTTCATCACGCTCGATCGTCGCACACGGCGATTCAGTCCTCTTCGAGGATCGCCTCGATCACCTCGTCGTCGTCCTCGGGCGCGGCCGGCCGTGGGCCGGCGCTGGTGAGCACCAGCTGCGACCCGTCGGCGGCGACGTCGACGGTGACGAGGTCGCCGTCGCGCACACCGCCCGAGAGCAGCCCCATGGCCAGTCGGTCCTGGATCTCGGACTGGATGAGCCGGCGCAGCGGCCGGGCGCCGAAGACCGGGTCGTACCCGCGCTCCGACAGCCACGTGCGCGCATCCGGTGTGACCGCCAGCTCGAGCCGACGGTCGTGCAGTCGGCGCTGCAGGGCGTCGACGGCGAGTTCGACGATCTGCGCGAGGTCATCCTCGGTGAGGGTCTGGAACACCACGATGTCGTCGAGTCGGTTCACGAACTCCGGCTTGAACGCCTGGCGGACGAGCGCCTGGACCTGCTCGCGCTTGACGTCGAACGACAGTGTCGGGTCGATCAGGATCGGCGAGCCGAGATTCGAGGTGAGGATCAGGATCACGTTCTTGAAGTCGACCGTCCGGCCCTGCCCGTCGGTGAGGCGCCCGTCGTCCATGACCTGCAGCAGCACGTCGAAGACCTCGGGGTGGGCCTTCTCGACCTCATCGAGCAGCACGACCGAGTACGGCCGGCGGCGCACCGCCTCGGTCAGCTGTCCGCCCTGCTCGTAGCCGATGTACCCGGGAGGGGCGCCGACGAGGCGCGAGACGGTGTGCTTCTCGCCGTACTCCGACATGTCGATGCGCACCATGGCGTGCTCGTCGTCGAAGAGGAACTCCGCGAGCGCCTTGGCCAGCTCGGTCTTTCCGACGCCCGTGGGGCCGAGGAACAGGAACGAGCCGGTCGGACGGTTCGGGTCACTGATGCCCGCGCGGCTGCGACGGACGGCATCCGCCACCGACTTCACGGCCTGCTTCTGACCGATCAGACGCTTGCCGAGCTCGGCCTCGAGGTGCACGAGCTTCTCGGTCTCGCCCTGCAGCAGGCGCCCGACGGGGATGCCGGTCCATGCGGCGATGACCGCCGCGATGTCCTCATCCGTCACCTGCTCGTTGACCATGCGCTCCTCGGTGCTGTCCTGCTCGGCGCGCTCGGCCTCGTCGATCTCGTGCTGGAGGCGCTTGATCGTCTCGTACTCCAGACGGGATGCGCGCTGGTAGTCGCCTTCGCGCAGCGCCCGATCGCGGTCGGTCACGGCCTGGTCGTACTGCTTCTTCAGGTCGCCGACGCGGTTGAGCCCCGCCCGTTCGCGCTCCCAGCGCGCCTCGAGTGCCTGCAGCTCGGCCTCGGCCGTCTGCATCTGCTCGCGCAGCTTGGTCCGCCGCTCCTTCGACGCGTCGTCCTTCTCCTTCTTCAGCGCGAGCTCTTCGAGCCGCATCCGGTCGACCTGGCGCCGCAGCTGGTCGATCTCGACCGGGCTGGAGTCGATCTCCATCTTCAGACGGCTCATGGATTCGTCGATCAGGTCGATGGCCTTGTCGGGAAGCTGCCGACTGGGGATGTACCGGTTGCTGAGCGCAGCCGCTGCCACGAGCGCGCCGTCGCTGATCGTCACGCCGTGGTGGGCCTCGTACCGTCCCTTGAGCCCGCGCAGGATCGCGACGGTGTCTTCGACACTGGGTTCGCCGACATAGACCTGCTGGAAACGGCGTTCGAGAGCGGCGTCCTTCTCGATGAACTCGCGATACTCGTTGAGCGTCGTCGCACCGATGAGGCGCAGCTCGCCGCGCGCGAGCATGGGCTTGAGCATGTTGGATGCCGCAACCGACCCCTCGCCGCCCCCCGCACCCATGAGCACGTGCAACTCGTCGATGAACGTGATGATGCGGCCGTCGGACTCGGTGATCTCCTTCAGGACGCTCTTGAGGCGCTCCTCGAACTGGCCGCGATACATCGCGCCGGCGACGAGCGCCGAGATGTCCAGGGTGACCAGCTCTTTGTCTTTGAGGGACTCGGCGACGTCGCCCGCCACGATCCGCTGCGCGAGCCCCTCGACGACGGCGGTCTTGCCGACGCCGGGCTCGCCGATCAGCACCGGGTTGTTCTTGGTCCGGCGTGTGAGCACCTGACTGACGCGCCGGATCTCGCCGTCTCGGCCGATGACCGGGTCGAGCTTGCCCTGACGAGCGCGGTCGGTCAGGTTGATCCCGAACTGCTCGAGGGCGCTCTGCGAGTCCTCCTGCCCAGGCTGCTGCGTGGCGTTCATTCTTCTCCCCGTGGTCGTTCGCCCGTTCAAACTTGAGTCGAGCAGGCTCAACTTTACCACCGCTGCGCAGGAGCGACAACAGGGCCCACGGACCCGAGGCCGTGCGGAGCGAGCGCGGGGCCGTCAGGCGACGGGTTCGAGCACCTGGGCCGCCGGAGTCGACGGGGTGGACGCCGCGGCATCCGTCATCTCGACCGTGCAGCAGAACCGGGTGCGGTACGCGGTGGGCGTGATGCCGAGTACGCGGGCGAAGTTCTGGCGCAGGACGGCGGCCGACCCGAAGCCCGCCTCGTAGGCGATGCGATCAAGTCCGAGGTCGGTGGATTCGAGCAGTCGCTGGGCGTGGAGGATCCGCTGGCGTGCGAGCCACGCGGCAGGCGTGGTGCCGAAGTCGGCTTTGAACCGGCGGGCGAACGTGCGGGGCGACATATGCGCCTTCGCCGCGAGCTGGTCGACCGTGAGGTCTTCACGCAGATGGGCGACCATCCAGTCGGTCACCGGTGCGAGCGAGTGGGACGCCGACACCGGCAGGGGGCTGTCGATGAACTGGGCCTGCCCGCCGTCGCGTTGCGGGGCGACCACCATGCGGCGGGCGATGCGATTGGCCGCCTCGGCGCCGAGCTCCTGACGGAGCAGGTGCAGGCACGCGTCGAGTCCGGCCGCCGTGCCGGCGCTGGTGATGATGCGGCCGTCCTGGACGTACAGCACATCGGGATCGACCTCGATCTGCGGGTACATCTGCTGCATCGTCTCGGCGTACATCCAGTGAGTCGTCGCCCGACGGCCGTCCAGCACCCCCGCCGCCGCCACGACGAATGCTCCGCTGCACACCGTCAGCACCCAGGCGCCCCGGTCGACCGCGCGACGCACGACGTCGGCGACCCGCCGGTCGACGCTGGTCCAGCTCGAACGCGGAACGGGCGTGACGACGACCAGGTCCGCCTCGTCGGCGAAGGCGAGGTCGTCGTCGACGTTGATCGAGAACGAGATGTTGCTCGCGACCGCGCCCGGCTCGGGCGTCACGATGCGGAAGTCGAAGTTCTGGATGCCGTCGCTGGAGCGATCGAGGCCGAACGCCTCGCACGCGAGGCCGAACTCGAACGGAGCGAAACCGGGCTGGACGATGACGGCGACGGTCTTCATGGGAGCCTCCTCGCGACTGGCAGGAATCTGCCGAACCGTGACCATCCTGCCACTCGTGGCAGTCGGAGCGCAAGCGTAGCGTTCCTGCCATGTTGACGCTCATCCTCTTCGCCGCCCTCGGCGTCGCCGGCCTCATCGGCGCGCTCGTCACCGTCGCCCGCGACGGCTACCGCCAGACCCCCACCCGCCACCCGTGACGACGCCCGCCCGTCGGGGGATCACAACTCCTGCACCTCTGCCGTCGGCTGAGGGGTGACCGGATCACAACTCCTGCACCTCTGGTCGACGAACCGAGCCGCAGCCCCGGAAAACCGCGGAATCGCGGCACCCCAGGACCTCGAACCGCAGAAAGCTGCAGGAGTTGTGATCCTCAACGCCGGGTCAGCTGCAGGAGTTGTGATCCTCAACGCCGGGTCAGCTGCAGGAGTTGTGATCCTCCACGCCGGGTCAGAGCACGCGGCGGTACACCTCGAGCATCGCCGCGGTCCGCGACGACTGCCGGAACCGCGTGCGCAGCGTCGGGTCGGGGGTCGGCGCGGTCCCCTCCGCCACGCGCGACGCCACGCACCGCAGCGCCGCCGCGAGCGCATCGACCGAGGCGTCTTCGACGCGCCACACCCCCGCGCCGAGCTCCTCGGCGATGTCGGGGTCCGAGACGACCGACGGGGTTCCCAGGGCGCCGGCCTCGAACACCGTCATCCCCTGCGTCTCGAAGCCGATCGAGGTCTGCACCAGCGCGTCGGCGGCGGCGATCCGCCGCAGCGTCTCGGGGTACGGGAGGCGCCCCGCGAACGTCACCGTGGCGGCCGCGCGGTGCCGGCCGAGCAGCCGTCGCGCCGCACCGAGCTGCGCACCGCCGCCGATGACCTCGACGTCTGCCACCACGCCCGAGACAGCCAGCGCCTCGAGGAAGGGCAGCAGCCGCTTCTCGGGACTCATCCGTCCGCTCCAGACCAGGCGCGGCGGGCCGGGCGGTCGCACCTCGGGAGCCGAGGCGAGCGCCGCGTCGAGCAGGTCGTCGTCGATGCCGTTCCACACCACGTCGATCCGGGGCTCGGCCTCGGCAGCCCCTGCAGCAGAGCGGATGCCGCGACCGCCGCGACCGGGCACCACGCCGTGGTCCTCCAGGCGACGCGCGAAGTGGCTCGAGGGCGCGGTGACCGCATCCGAGCGCGCGGCGAAGCCGCGGAGGAAGCCCCACCCGTCGCGCGGACTGCCGGCGCCCCGGCCGGCAACCGCGGCGTCAGCCCCGACACCCGCGGCCGAATCCCCACCGCGCCCGGCACCTGGAGCGCGGCCGCCGTCCACCGGTGCCCCGGCCCCGGCAACCACCCGGCCCGCCGCCAGCGCTCGGCGCTGCCACAGGTTCAGCGCGCGCAGCACCAGCCCCGGCAGAGGCGTCGTCGCCTCGATGCCCACATCGACGCGGTTGTGCATCGTGTGCACCACCGGCAGCCCGCGACGGGCGGCGAAGCGATGCCCGATGAATCCGCCCCAGAAGTCCGCCTGCACGTGCACGAGGTCGACCGGCGGTCGCGAGGCGAGAGCCTCGTCGACCCGGCGGTCGGCGGCGGCACCCGGCCATGTGAAGGAGTACTCCCGGTCGAAAGTGATGGGCACCGACGGCAGGTCCACGTACGCGGGTCCCGCGGCGGCGCGAGCGGGAACGGCCGCGCGTGCCCGCTGCCCGTGCAGTGCGGGCGCCACGATCGTGACGGTGTGCCCGGCGCGCTCGAGGTACCGGCGCTGCAGCCTCATCGACACCTGCGCCCCGCCCAGCGACTCCACGTGCTGGTCGGCGAACATCACGATGTGCACGCGGGCTACTCCGGAACCGGCTCGCCGCGGTAGAGCGCCTCGAAGGTCTCGAGGGTCCGGGTCATGTCGTGCACCTTCACGCCCTCCAGGGAGGCCTCCTGCATCCGACGCCGCTCGTCGGGCGTCTGGCGCAGCACGCGGTTGATCTTCGCGGCGAGGTCGTCCGCGTCACCGGGCCGGAACAGGTAGCCGTTCTCGCCATCGTGGACGAGGTGCGGCAGCGCGACGGCGTCCGCGGCGACGATCGGCAGGCCCGAGGCCATCGCCTCCATGGTCGCGATGGACTGCAGTTCGGCGATCGAGGCGATCACGAACACACTCGCGCGGGTGAGGAAGCCCCTCAGCTCCTCGTCGGTGGTGTGGCCGTGGAAGCGCACCCGGTCGGCGAGTCCGAGCTGACCGGCCAGCTCCTCGAGGTTGCGTCGCTGGTCGCCGTTGCCGACGACATCGAACTGCACGTCGAGCGCCGGGTCGAGCTTGGTGAGTGCCCGCAGGATGACATCGATCTGCTTCTCGGTGGTCAGCCGCCCCACGAACACGAGGCGATGGGCGTCGCGCGGGGTGAGATCGGGGGTGTAGTTCTTGGCCTCGAGTCCGCAGCTGACGGGCATCACACCGCGGATGTCGATCGTGTTCTCGAGGAAGTCGGCGGCCTTGCGCGTCGGGGTCGTGACGGCGCGCGTGAGGGCGAAGGTGCGCTTGGCGTCGTCCCACGCCAGCTTGACGACGAACTTGTCGAGCACCGGCGGGAGCGTGGTGAAGTCGACGACGTTCTCGGCCATCACGTGGTTGGTGGCCACGATCGGGATTCCGCGCTTGTGCGCCTCGCGAGAGAGTCCCCGGCCGATCACGATGTGCGACTGGATGTGCACCACGTCGGGGCGCACGCGGTCGAGGACTCTGCGCGCATAGTGCTTCGACATCCACGGCAGCACGAAGGTGAGCCAGTCGTGCGGCAGCCAGCGCCACGACGGCAGCCGGTGCATCGTCATGGACTCGCCCTCGATCACCTCGGTGAACGTGCCGTGCTCGCGATGGGTGCGACTGGGTGCCATGACGTGCACCTCGTGCCCGCGCGCGACGAGGCCCGCGGCCAGCCGCTCCGCGAAGCGGGCGGCGCCGTTCACATGAGGCAGGAACGTGTCGGCGCCGATCAGCACCGTGAGGGGTCGCTGGCTCACGGCGTCGGCGGCGGATTCGTCGGGCGTCGCGGGTTCAGTCACGGGATGCGGTGGACCTGTCTGTGCGGCGAAGTGCGCGGTTCGATGGTCGTCGGGCACGCGGCATCCACTGTACCCGAGCGCCGCCGCGCGACCGGGAGCCCTCGCCGCACCCTCAGAGGCGCCGTGTCGCCTGCCCACGTACCCTGGAGTCATGCCGAGACTTCAGGCCGATGCCGCCCCCGATCGCTGGGTGCCGGTGACCGATTCGCTGGGCTGGCGCGGGCGTCGGCACCGCAAGGCCGCGATCCGGATGCTGCTCACGCAGGCCGGCCGCGCTGTCGGCCCGACCGGTCAGACTCCCCGGCCCGGCAGCGGCGTCGCCGCGTGGGCGATGAGCCAGGCCGCACCCCTGCTCATGAAGCGGGCCGCCGGACGCGTACTCGCGTGGGTGTGGAAGGCGGACCCGGACCTGCTCGTGGTGATGGCGCAGGTGCAGCGCGCCACGAACGAGCTGCGCGCGGCGCGCGCCATGATGCCGATGGAGTACGACGACACCGAGTCGTTCCGCAACCCCCACCTGGGCGAGGGCGAGAAGCTCGCCATGCCGCTCCCCCGCGACGAGCGCACACCGCCGTTCGCCTCGTACACGTGGGACACCGGAACGCACTTCGTCACCGTCACGGCGGTGTGCTCCGACCGTGAGCGCTTCGGCACCGTCATCGGCGCCGTGGACGACCTGGCCCGCAGCCTGCGGGTGGTCGACGACCTCCCCGTGGGCGAGACGCCCGGGGTGCTGCGGATCGACCCGGCATGAGCGAGACGTCTCCACGCCACGCCGACCGGCGCACGCACGGGCTGCATCGGGTGCTCGTGCGCACGGGATTCACCACCGAGCAGGCCGTCTACGGTGTGCTGCTCGTGGCCGGCCTCATCGTCGTCGCGAGCCTGCACTCCACGTCGTCGCTGCAGGTGCTCGTGACCGTGGTGTTCACCGTGGTCGTGTTCTGGCTCGCGCACGTCTACGCGGGGACCGTCGCCCATCACGGTCTCGACGAGGGCCGCGACACCGGGTTGCGGGCGTCCTTCCGCCAGGCGCTGCGCGCGTCGTGGGGCCTGCTGCTGTCGGCGCTCATCCCCTGCGCGATCCTGCTCCTGGGGACGACCCAGGTCGTGCCCGATCCCGTGGCGGAATGGGCGGCGCTGTGGTCGTGCGTGATCCTCCTCGGAATCCTCGGCTACGTCGCGTTCGCGCGGCGCGGCGCCGCGATGCCGGTCCGCCTCCTGGGGGCGGTCAGCACGGCCGGCTTCGGCGCGTTGATGGCGCTGCTGAAAGCGATCGTGCACTGATGCCGTCACCCCGTTCCCCGCAGGCGCAGCGTCTGCGGCGCAAGCGTCTGCTGTCGTGGGTGCCGACGACCATCGTGGCCCTGCTGTGCATCGGCGTCGTGATCGCGGCGATCGCCGTGGGCGATTCGTGGTGGAGCGAGCCCGAGCCCGAGGCAGCCGTGGATCAGCAGGCCGCCGACGGTGCGTCGCTGTTCACGCAGGCGGGTGTCGACTTCCTCACCCGTCAGGGCGAGCTGCGCGTCAAGCTGCGCGACGACGCCCTGTCGGCCGGCGAGCTCGGCCTCGAGCCCGACGGCGAGCGCACGATCGAGCCGCTCGTGCCGGTACGCGCGATCGTCCTCGGCGAAGAGGGCACCTTCAGCATCGAGCTCGTCGACGCGTTCACCCTCATCACCGAGGACGACGAGCTGGTGGCCCTCCGGACCGGGCCCGCCGGTCCCCGGACGTGGGGTACCGCGATGGGTTCGGTCCGCTCCGTCGCGCCGTCGTGGGGCTGGACCACCGAGCATCTCGAGCAGCTCGACGAAGATCTCACGGCGGCCTCGCGCGGCAGCGACGCCTACAGCGCCGAGCTTCCGCTGGTCACGACCAACGGCGCCCGGGTGGGCGCGCGCATCGACGTCGACACGCGCGCCTCCTCGGTCACGGTGACCTACACGTTCCGCACTCTCTGAGCGCGGGCACGGCGCCGGTACGGCTCACGGAGCCGGATCGGCCGGGCCCTCGCCCAGACGCGCGGTGAGCTCGGCGACCTGCCGCGACAGGTCTCGCACCTGACCGCGCGTCGCCGCCTGGGTCTCATCTCCGGAGGCCTTGACGGCGACCTTCTCGATGACCCACGACGACAGCGTGGCCGTGACGACGCCGAGCACGGCGACGCCTCCGCACATGAGAAGCACCGCCACGATGCGCCCGCCCGCGGTCACCGGGTAGAAGTCGCCGTAGCCGACGGTCGTGATCGTGACGAACGCCCACCACACGGCATCCCCGAAATCGACGATGTTCGCCCCGTCCGCGCGGCGCTCGGCGTCGAGCACCGCCAGAGCAGCGATCCAGATGAGCACCAGCGCGGCGCCGGCACCGTAGATGGTCAGGCTGCTGCGCAGCCGTGCACCCACCGTCCGCTGCAGCGCGCCGATCACCGTCAGCGCCTTCAGCAGCCGCAGGGGTCGCATCGCCGGGATCACGACGACCGCCAGGTCGAACAGGTGCCTCCGGAACCAGACACCTCGGGGTCGGGCCAGCGAGAGGCGCACGACGTAGTCGACGGCGAAGAAGACCCACGTGGCCACCATCACCGCGCGCACCCAGACGAACGGGGACCCATCGAGGTCGGCGATCACCTGCCAGGAGTACGCCACGACGAACAGCACCGACGCGATGATCAGCGGCCACGACGTGACCTTCTCCCACCGCTCGAGCGTCATGATCGAAGGCCCGGCGAGGACGATGTGGTGCGCACGCTCAGAGGGTAGCGCTCCACCCCGCCCGCAGTGCCACACTGAGCGCATGAACGCTCCCTCGCTCCGGCCGCTCGCGGCGGCATGGGAGGCCCCGGTCGGCATCCGGCAGCAGCGCGACGAGGGGCGCGCGGTGCGCCGCGACATCCCCCGCGAATCCCTTTCGGCCATGCCGGAAGGACCGCGCGACCCGATGGGGATCCTCGACGCGCAGGACGCGGGGCGCGTTCCCGAGCTGGTGCCGATCCGCACCGCGCGCATGGCCGAGAGCCCCTTCGCGTTCTACCGCGGCACGGCCGCGCTCATGGCCGCCGATCTGGCGCGCACCGCGCACACCGGCATCCTCGTCGGATCGTGCGGCGACGCCCACGTGTCGAACTTCGGGCTGTACGCCTCGCCGCAGCGGACGCTCGTGTTCGACCTCAACGACTTCGACGAAGCGGCGTGGGCGCCGTGGGAGTGGGACCTCAAGCGCCTCGTGACCAGCGTCGTCGTCGCCGGGCAGTCGACGTCGCGCGACGAGAGGGTGATCCGGGACGCCGCCCTCGACGCCGTGCGCACCTACGCGCGGTCGCTCGGGGCGGGCGTACGCCGGAGCCCGCTCGACCGGTACTACGACCGCTTCGACGCGGATGCCGCCGGCCGGGCGGTGGATCGCCGCACGCGGGCTGCGCTGAGGGAGGCGGTCCGCGCGGCCGACAAGCGGACGGCGGCGCGGGCGGTGCGCCGTCTGACGGAGTGCGACGACACGGGGCGGCGCGTGTTCGTCGAGCAGCCGCCGACGATGACGCATGTCGACCCGGCGATCGAACGGCGCGTGCTCGAGGTGCTCGAGGTGTACCTGCAGTCCGCGAACATCGACATCCGCGCGCTGCTGCAGAAGTACCAGCTCGCCGACATCGTGCGTCGGGTGGTGGGCGTCGGCAGCGTCGGCACGCGCTGCTACCTCATCGCGATGCAGGACGGCGACGACAACGCCCTGCTCCTGCAGGCGAAGGAGGCGGGCCCCAGTGTGCTCATCCAGTACGGCGAGGTCGAGCAGCCCGAGTCGGTCACCCGGTACATCGAGCGCTTCGGCGACGGCGGGCGCGTGGTGGCGATGCAGCGCATCCTGCAGGCCGTGTCGGATCCCTTCCTCGGCCACCTGACCGGCACGCCCGCCGAGGGCGGGCCGGACCGCTCCTTCTATGTGCGGCAGTTCCACGACAAGAAGGGCGGATTCGAGGTCGACGCGCTCGAGGACGGGCCGTTCCACTGGTACGCCGACGCGTGCGCGGCCACCCTGGCCCGCGCGCACGGGCAGTCCCCGCACGCGGGGCGCGTGTCGGGCTACCTCGGCGGCGGCCGGGTCGCCGACGAGGCGCTGGTCGAGTGGGCCTTCGCGTACGCGGCACAGTCCCGCGAGGACTGGCTGCGCTTCCGCGCCCACCGCGGCGTCGACGGCGACCCCGGCGGCGGATCCCACGACTGACGGATGCCGGTGCTCGCCGCTCTGGTCAGGAGGGGCGACCCTCGCCGGGCGCCGAGTCGTCGCCGCCGTCGGGGCTGAGCGCATGACGGGGTCGCCACACGACGATCTCGGTCGCGCGGCGCACGCGTGTTCCGTGACGGAGCGTCACCACCGACCCGGTCGCGCCGGCGGCGAACACCCGGGCGCCCGGCCGGGACTGCCGCTCGATCGCCAGCTGCTGCTCGAGGTCGCGCACCCGCCGCGACAGGTCGTGCACCCGCTGTTCGAGGGTGACCAGCCGCGCGATCGCGGGCAGGCTCATCCCGTCGGACGACAGGCGGGCCACCTCGCGGAGCTGCTCGACGTGGCGCAGCGAGTACCGGCGCGACCCGCCTTGCGTGCGTTCGGGAACCACGAGCCCGAGCCGGTCGTACTGGCGCAGGGTCTGCGGGTGCATCCCCGACAGCTCGGCGGCTGCGGCGATCGCGAAGATCGGCGCGTCCTCGTCGATGTCGCCTCGCTCGGTCACGTCTGCTCACCTGCCTCGTTCGTCTAGCCGCGCGCCTTCGCCATGAGGTCTGCGCGGGGATTCTCCTTGGGCTCCAGCTCGTGGTACCGCTCGAGCGCCTCGCGTGCGGCATCGTCGAGGTGCGCCGGCACGGCGACCTGCACTTCGGCCAGCAGATCGCCGGTCGCCTTGCTGGTCTGGATGCCGCGGCCCTTGACGCGCAGGACCCGACCCGAGGGCGTGCCGGGGGCCACGCGCAGCTTCACCGGGTCGCCCCCGAGCGTCGGGACCTCGATGGTCGCGCCGAGCGCCGCCTCGGTGAACGTCACCGGCACGGCGACACGCAGGTTCACCCCGTCGCGCGTGAAGACGGGATGCGGACGCACCGCCACCTGCACGACGATGTCGCCGGCCTCACCGCCGTCCGGAGACGGACGGCCGCGGCCTCGCAGGCGGATCTTCTGCCCGTCGGCGACCCCGGCGGGGATCTTCACCTTGAAGGGCTTGCCCTCTTCGCCCTGCAGGGTGATGGTCTCGCCCTTCGCCGCCGTGGTGAAGTCCAGGGTCGTCCTCGCGGTGACGTCGGCTCCTCGGGAAGGGCCGCCGTATCCGCGGAAGCCGCCGGTGGGCTGCCCGAAGCGTCCCGAGCCGAAGCCGCCGCCGGGCTGCTGGTTGAACATCGAGAAGATGTCCTCGAAGTCCTGCGCCTGGTACCGGCCCCCGCGACCCTGCTGGAAGGCGCTGAAGACGTCCTCGAACCCGCCGGCGCTCTGACCGCCCGCCGTGAAGCGGGCGCCGGAGCCCATGGCACGGATCTGGTCGTACTCCTGCCGCTGCTCGGCGTCGCTGAGCACCGAGTACGCCTCGCTGACCTCCTTGAACTTCGCCTCGGCGGCCGTGTCGCCGGCGTTGGAGTCCGGGTGGTACTTGCGGGCGAGCTTGCGATAGGTCTTCTTCAGATCGGCGTCGGTGACATCCTTCGACACCCCGAGGATCTTGTAGAAGTCCTTATCGAACCAGTCCTGACTGGCCATCTCTGCTTAACCGGCCCCTGAGCCAGACGAAGGGTCTGCGGGCACGGCCACGACGACCTTCGCGGGGCGCAGCTCCACCGAGCCCAGGCGGTAGCCGATCTCGACGACCTCGAGGATGGTGGGCTCGGTCGTCCCGGGAGTGGGCGCCTGGAAGATGGCCTCGTGCTGCTGGGGGTCGAACGCCTCGCCGGCCTCGCCGTACGTCGCCAGGCCCATCCGCTCGGCGACGCCGCGCAGCTTCTCGGCGATCGCGACGAAGGGGCTGCCCTCGACGAGGTCGCCGTGCTTCTCGGCGCGGTCGAGGTCGTCGAGCACGGGCAGCAGGCCCTTGGCCACCGAGCCCTTGGCGCGCTCGATCTCGACCTCCCGCTGCTCCTCGGTGCGACGCCGGTAGTTGGCGTACTCGGCCTGGAGCCGCTTGAGGTCGGTGAGCAGTGCGCTCTCGAGATCGGCGATCACCGCGTCTTCGGCTGCGGCATCCGCGTTCTGCGACGCACCGAGGATGTCGTCGACGGTCAGCTCCTCGTCCTCGCCCGCGGCATCGCCCTCACCCGCCGTGCCGTCCTGCGGCGCGGGGCCGGAGGACTGCTCCTCCGGCCCCGGCTGGCTGGACTGGCCTTCTTCGGGCTCGGGCGCCGAGGCGTCCTGCGGCTCTTCGAAGTCCTTGTCGGCCATGGTTACTTCTTCTCGTCCTCGTCGTCGACGACCTCGGCGTCGATGACGTCCTCATCGGATGCCGGCTGCTCGCCGCCCTCGGCCGGCTGGTCGCCGGCGGGCTGGGCCTGCTGCTCGGCCTGACCGGCCGCGTAGATGGCCTCGCCGAGCTTCTGCTGGCTCTGGTTGAGCTTGTCGTACGCGGTCTTGACCGCGTCGTCGTCGTCGCCGGCGAGCGCCGTCTTGAGCGCGTCGACATCGGCCTGCACGTCGGACTTGACATCCTCGGGCAGCTTGTCGGCGTTCTCCTGGATGAGCTTGTCGATCGAGTACGACAGGGTCTCGGCCTGGTTGCGCACCTCGGCGGCCTCACGGCGCTTCTTGTCCTCGGCCGCGTGCTCCTCGGCCTCGCGCACCATGCGCTCGATGTCCTCCTTGGGAAGCGACGAGCCGCCCGTGATGGTCATCGACTGCTCCTTGCCGGTGCCCTTGTCCTTCGCCGAGACGTGCACGATGCCGTTCGCGTCGATGTCGAAGGTGACCTCGACCTGCGGGATGCCGCGGGGCGCGGGGGCGATGCCGGTCAGCTCGAAGGTTCCGAGCGGCTTGTTGTCGCGGGTGAACTCCCGCTCGCCCTGGAAGACCTGGATCGCGACGGACGGCTGGTTGTCGTCGGCCGTGGTGAAGGTCTCGCTGCGCTTGGTCGGGATGGCGGTGTTGCGCTCGATGAGCTTCGTCATGATGCCGCCCTTGGTCTCGATACCGAGGCTCAGGGGGGTGACGTCGATCAGCAGCACGTCCTTGCGCTCACCGCGCAGCACGCCGGCCTGCAGAGCGGCGCCGACGGCGACCACCTCGTCCGGGTTGACGCCCTTGTTGGGCTCCTTGCCGCCGGTCTCCTTCTTGACGAGCTCGCTCACCGCGGGCATACGGGTCGATCCGCCGACGAGCACGACGTGGTCGATGTCGCCGACCTTGATGCCGGCCTCGCGGATGACGTCCTCGAAGGGCTTCTTGGTGCGGTCGAGGAGGTCCTTGGTGAGGTCCTCGAACTTGGCGCGGGAAAGGGTCTCGCTCAGCGACACCGGGCCCGAATCGGTCAGCGACAGGTACGGGAGGTTGATCGAGGCGGACGTCGAGCTCGAGAGCTCCTTCTTCGCCTGCTCCGCGGCCTCCTTCAGCCGCTGGAGCGCGATCTTGTCGCCCGAGACGTCGACACCGGTGGTGTCCTTGAACTGCTTGATGAGGTAGTCGACGACCCGCTGGTCCCAGTCGTCGCCGCCGAGGCGGTTGTCACCGGCGGTGGAGCGCACCTGGATGGTCGAGAAGTCGTCGTCCTTGCCCACCTCGAGCAGCGACACGTCGAAGGTTCCGCCGCCGAGGTCGAAGACGAGGATGAGCTCGTCCTCCTTGCCCTTGTCGAGGCCGTAGGCGAGGGCCGCGGCCGTCGGCTCGTTGATGATGCGCAGGACGTTGAGGCCCGAGATCTCGCCGGCCTCCTTCGTGGCCTGACGCTCGGCGTCGTTGAAGTAGGCGGGGACCGTGATGACGGCATCCGTCACCGTGTCGCCGAGGTACTGCTCGGCGTCGCGCTTGAGCTTCTGCAGGATGCGTGCCGAGATCTCCTGCGGCGTCCACTTCTTCCCGTCGACGTCGAAGCCCCAGTCGGTGCCCATGTGGCGCTTGACGCTCGAGACGGTGCGGTCGACGTTGGTGACGGCCTGGCGCTTGGCGGTCTCGCCGACGAGCACCTCGCCGTCCTTCGTGTAGGCCACCACCGAGGGGGTGGTGCGGAAGCCCTCGGCGTTCGCGATGACCTTGGGCTCGCCGCCCTCGAGCACTGCGACGACGGAGTTCGTCGTACCGAGGTCGATTCCAACAGCACGTGCCATGTGTTCTCTCCTTCGTGTGGGCGCGGACGGATGCCGCGGCCCGGTTGATCAGAAGCCTTCTCGCGATCTTGAGTCGCGATGGCTCAACCGTACTCCGCGCTCCTGCACGTGTCAAATGAACTTGATATGAGAAGACTCAACTTCTCAGGCCGTCGCGGCCTTCTGGCGCCATCGCCGTTCCGCTTGCCGCCGCTTCGTCCACGCGGCGAACGCACGTGTGTCGGGCAGGCGCGACAGGAGCGGCCCGGCGATGATCGTGATGAGGACGTAGGCGGTGGCGAGGGCAGCCAGCGAGCGGTCCACGCCGGCGGCGACGGCGAGGCCGGCGATGACGATGGAGAACTCCCCTCGGGGCGTGAGCGCGAAGCCCGCCCGCCAGCGACCGGCCTCGCCGATACCGGCGCGCCGGGCGGCGAGGTACCCGGTGAGCACCTTGGTGGCGATGGTCACGACGGCCAGCAGAATGGCCGGGACGAGCATCGGAACGAGATCCCGTGGGTCGGTGGACAGGCCGAGAACAGGAAGAAGACCGACGCGAACAGGTCGCGCAGGGGCGTGAGCAGCCGCGCGGCGTGCGCGGCGACGGGACCGGAGATGGCGATGCCGACCAGGAAAGCCCCCACCGCGGACGACACGCTCGCCCCCGCGGCGAGACCCGCGACCAGTAGCGTCAGCCCGAGCACCGACAGCAGCAGCACTTCGGCGTTCTTCGACCACACCAGCCGCGACACGAGGTGGCCGTGACGCAGCGCGACGTACAGGATGAGCACCACCGCGGCGAGCGCGATCACCACCGTGACCAGACCGGCGGCGAACCCGGCGCCGACGAGGACCGCGGTGAGGATGGGCAGGTAGAACGCCATCGCGAGGTCCTCGATGACGAGGATCGACAGGATGACCGGTGTCTCGCGGTTGGTGAGGCGCCCGAGGTCCTGCACCATCTTGGCGATGACGCCCGAGGACGAGATCCACGTGATGCCCGCCAGCGCGACCGCCGCGACCGGTCCCCAGCCCAGGGCGAGCGCCAGCAGCGCACCGGGCACGGCGTTGAGCAGCATGTCGAGGACGCCGTCCCTGCGCGCAGCGTGGAGGTTCGTCACGAGCTCGCGTGCGGTGTATTCGAGCCCCAGCATCACCAGCAGCAGGATGATGCCGATCTCGGCGCCGATCTCGATGAACTCGGCCCCGGCCGCCACCGGCAGCAGGCCGCCCTCGCCAAACGCCAGCCCGCCGAGGAGGATCAGCGGGATCGGCGAGATGCCCAGTCGCGCGGCGAGGCGCCCGAGCAGGGCGATGCCGAGCAGGAGCGCGCCGATCTCGATGAGCACGAGCGCCCCGTGGTCCATCGCCGGTCAGCTCCCGCCGATGATGCGCACCAGCGCGTCCAGTCCTTCGCGGGTGCCGACGGCGACCAGGGTGTCGCCGGCCCGCAGCAGATCATCCGGACCCGGGGCGGGCAGCACGCCGGCGTCGCGCACGATCGCCACGATCGAAGATCGCGTCCGGGTGCGCGCCTTCGTGTCGCCGAGCGCCCGACCCGCGAACGGCGAGTCGGCGGGCACCGGGATCTGCTCGGTCGAGAGCCCGTCGACCTGTTCGCGCAGCTGCGCGATCTGGGTGAGGATGAGCGATCCGCCGACACCTCCGACAGCGCGGTGGCCTCGTCGTCGGCGAGCGAGACGGTCATCGCCGCGCGGTCCGGATCCTCGTCGTCCGAGACGGCGAGTTCGCGCCCGCCCTCGCGGAAGGTCACCACGGAGATGCGGCGCCCGGCATCCGTCTCGATGTCATGGCGGATGCCGATACCGGCCAGCTCGACGCGTTCCACATGCACGGACATGTGCTCGTCATGGCACCGCGGTCGCGCCGCCGCGGGTCGCCCGCGACGGTTCGCGGCAGAGAGCCACGCTCGCGATAGCCTGACCGCACGCCGCGATGCCGCGGCCCCGTGGCGGAACCCGCCGTTCACCGAGAGGTCCTACCGTGACCGACATGCCGCTGCCGCATCAGCCCGCACCCGAGTCGGAGATCACTCCCCCCACGAACGCGCGCGCCGGTCGCCGGGGCGTGCTCGCCTGGGCGCTGTGGGACTGGGGATCGGCGGCGTTCAACGCCGTCGTGACGACGTTCGTGTTCTCGACCTATCTCGCCTCGACGCTCTTCGTCGACCCCGCGATCGTCGAGGCGGCCGCCGGCAGCGAGCGCGACCCGGCACTGGAGCGCGCGCTGGCCGACAACGCCAGCGTCGTCGGCTGGGCGCTCATGATCGCCGGCATCCTCATCGCCGCGCTCGCGCCCGTGCTGGGGCAGCGCTCCGACGGCACCGGCCGGCGCAAGTTCTGGCTGGGGGTCAACACCGCCGTCGTCGTGCTGGCGATGGCCGCGATGTTCTTCGTCGAGGGCACGCCGGCATACCTCATCCTCGGCGCGACCCTGCTGGCCGTCGGCAACGTCTTCTTCGAGTTCGCGGGCGTGAACTACAACGCCATGCTCGTGCAGGTCTCGGACCGCGAGAACATGGGCCGCGTGTCGGGCTTCGGCTGGGGCATGGGCTACGTGGGCGGCATCGTCCTGCTGCTGATCCTGCTGGTGCTCTTCATCCAGAGCTTCGGGGCCGAGGGGCGCGCGGGGGTGCTCGGCATCCCGACCGACGGCGGGCTGCACATCCGCCTCGCGGTGCTCACGTCGGCGGTGTGGTTCGGGATCTTCGCGATCCCGGTGCTTCTCCGCGTGCCCGAGGTGCCGGCACGCGAGCGCCGGGTGCGCGTGGGCTTCTTCCGCTCGTACGCCGTGCTGTGGGCCACGATCACGAAGCTCTGGCGCGGAAACCGCCAGGTGCTGATGTTCCTGTTCGCCAGCGCCGTCTTCCGCGACGGGCTCGCCGGGGTGTTCACCTTCGGCGCGATCATCGCCGCGCAGGTGTTCGGATTCTCATCGTCCGAGGTGCTGTACTTCGCGGTCGCGGCGAACGTCGTCGCGGGCATCTCGACGATCCTCGCCGGCCGCCTCGACGACCGGTTCGGCCCCAAGAACGTGATCATCGTGTCGCTGCTCGGCCTCATCGCCGCCGGCACCGCGGTGCTCTTCATCGGCACGGCCCAGATCGGATTCTGGATCGCGGGGCTCTTCCTCACCGCCTTCGTCGGACCGATCCAGTCCGCCAGCCGCTCCTTCCTCGCCCGCATCACCCCCGAGGGGCGGGAGGGCGAGATCTTCGGCCTCTACGCCACGACGGGGCGTGCGGTGTCGTTCCTCGCCCCCGGACTGTTCGCACTGTTCGTGGCGATCTCCGGGAACACGCGCCTCGGCATCCTCGGGATCGTGCTCGTGCTGCTGGCGGGCCTGCTCCTCATGCTGCCCGTCAAGGCGAAGCAGGCCGTCATCGACTGACCACCCCGGGCGGTGGCGGCGGGCGGGGTCCGGGTGTCAGTGCAGCGGGTCGCGCCCGTCGTCATCGTGCCGCCGGTCGGGGACCGCGTCCACATCCCCCGACGCCCGGGGGTCGTGGTCGACGAGATCGTCCACGTCGTCCGTGGACACGCCGGCCGGGTCGGCGTTCTCGACGGTCAACGCACGCGAGGACGCCCGTCGCGGCATCCGCTCGTCGTCCACGTGAGTGAGAGCAGGGCGCAGCGGACCGGTCGAGGCGGCGGGCGCCTCGACGGGTCGCGAGCGGCGGCGGCGGAACCAGCCGCCCCGGGCCCGCTCGGGTTCGTCGACTTCGAGGCCGTAGTACTCGCCGATCCGATCGACGAACTGGGCCCGCTGCGCGCGCAGGTAGGCCCGCCGCTCCCGGCTGAACGCCAGCACGGTGGCCCAGCACATCGCGAGCATCACCAGGCTGAACGGCAGGGCGATGATGATCGCCGCGGTCTGCAGGGCGGTGAGTCCACCCGCGAGGAGCAGGGAGATCGCCAGCACGGCGGTGACCAGCACGAAGAACGTGCGCACCCACTTGCGCGGATTGATCTGCCCGCCGGTGGCGATCATCCCCATCACCAGGGCGCCGGAGTCCGACGAGGTGATGAAGAAGATCGTGATCAGCAGGATCACGCCGATCGTGAGGACGGTGCCCCCCGGCATCCCCTCGATCAACTGGAAGAGGGCGCCCTGCAGGTCGACGGTGCCCTCGGCCGTCGTCATGGATCCCGGCTCGCTGAGCTCGCGGTAGAGCGCCGAACCACCCAGGACCGCGAACCAGAGGATCCCGATCAGCGTCGGCACGATGATGACGCCCATCACGAACTCGCGCACCGTGCGCCCGCGAGAGACGCGGGCGATGAAGATGCCGACGAAGGGCGCCCACGAGATCCACCACCCCCAGTAGAAGGACGTCCACGACGCCTGCCACTGCTCGCCGTCGCCGCCCTGGAACGCGCTCACGTTGAAGGACAGCCCCACGAAGTTCTGGATGTACGCCCCGATCGACTGCACCCACTCGCGCAGCAGGAACTCGGTCGGACCGAGCACCAGCAGAAGGAGCACGAGGATGCCGGCGAGGACCAGGTTGATCGTCGACAGCCACTTCATGCCCTTGGTCAGCCCCGACAGCACAGACGCCAGGACGAAGACGGTGATGATCAGGATCAGCACCACCTGGGTCGCCGGGTTCGGCTCCGCGATACCTGCCGACCCGAGCCCGGCGCTGATCTGCAGGACGCCGAGTCCGAGCGAGGTCGCGACGCCGAACAGCGTGCCGGCGAGCGCGACGGCGTCGATGACATTGCCCCAGGCGCCCTTGACGCGGCGACCGAGCAGCGGTTCCAGTGTCCACCGGATCGAGATCGGCCGTCCTCGGCGGTGGATCGCGTAGGCCAGGCCGAGCCCCACCACCACGTAGATCGACCATGCCTGGACGCCCCAGTGCAGGTAGGTCTGGGTGAGCGCCTGCTGGGCGAGCTGCTCGGGCGTGCCCGTCACGCCCGGTCGGGGACTGACGAAGTGGCTGAGCGGTTCGCTCACCCCGTAGAAGACCAGTCCGATGCCCATGCCCGCGGCGAACAGCAGCGCGAACCAGGAGCCGAGGCGGAACTCGGGCTTGTCGTCGTCCTTGCCGAGGCGGATGTCGCCGAAGCGGCTGAAACCGAGGAAGAGGCAGAACGCGACGAAGAACGCGGCGATCAGCACGTAGTACCAGTTGAACGCGTTGACGATCGAGGACTGGACCGCCCCGAACACCTGCTCGGCCACCGACGGCAGCAAGAGGGCGAACGCGCTGAACCCCAGCACGATGACCGCCGCGGGCCAGAAGACCCACGGCTCGATCGACGTGCGCCGCTCACCGGTGGAGCGGTCGGTCTCTTCTGCGGAACCGGCGGACATGGCGACACCCTTCGCTGATCGGACGCCTTTCACGGTATCGGTGGGCCCCGCCGCTGCGCACGCCCTTCGGCGCAGGGGTCAGACCGGCCACCCGTCGGCCAGCTTGGCGAGAAGTCGGGCGAGCTCCGTACGCTCCGCATCGGTGAAGGACTCCAGCGCGGCGGCGACCGACGAGCGCCGCTCGCCGCGGAAGCCGCGGACCGCACTCCGGCCCTGATCGGTCAAGGCGACGAGCGTGCGCCGCGCGTCGTCGGGGTCGGCCTCGCGCATCACGAGCCCCAGCTCGACCGACTGCTGCACGAGCCGCGAGGCCCGGGGCTGGTCGACCCCGACCGCGTCGGCGATCGCGCTGATCGACAGCCCACCGGATGCCGCGGCGAGCGCCTCCAGCATGCGCAGCCGTGCGGGTCCGCCGAGCCGAGGGCCTCCGGCCCACGGTCCGCCGCCGCGCCCGTGGTGGTGCTCGTGGTGGCCACGGCCGCGGTGCTCGTCGGCGGAATGCGGGTGCGGACCGTGCAGCGGCTGAGGCCCGGCTCCGGGCGGGCGCGGACCACGCTTGGAGCGGAGCCGCGCGAGCGCATCCGCGATCGCGTCCGCGGGGTCGTTCGGGGCGTCGGCCATGCGTCGAATTTACATGTGTGTTGACAAGTTTCGCGAGTGCATGTCACACTACATATGCATGCAATACAGCATGTATCTCTGACGGCACACCGCCGCCGCCTCGACGAAAGACATCCATCACATGACAGACAACGACACCTTCCCGGGCGAGTCCTCCGAAGATCTCCGCCCCGCCGCCACCCTGGACGACATCGCCGAGCGCCTCACCGCGCTCGAGTCCGCCGTCTCGGAGCTCCTCGCGCGCCGCCGCCGCAAAGACCGCCGCCACCACCACGAACGTCACACACGTGGCGAGCACCGCGGCGAGCGCGAATACGGCGCAGGGCACCGCGGCCACGGCGGGCACATGCACCGCGCACCGCACGACGGTCCGCGATTCGACCACCACCCGCACCACCGCGAGCGGGGCTGCCGTCACGCGCACGTGTGACAGCACGTGACACACGGGTCGCACGGCCGGGACCGTGCGGCAGAATGGGCCGGGATGAGCAGCATCCCGGCCCTTCTCGCGATCTCGCACGGCACGTCTTCGCCGGCAGGTCAGGCGGCCGTCGCCGCGCTGGTGGATGCCGTCGCGGCACGTCTTCCCGATGTCACCGTCCGGCTCGGACACGTCGACGTCCAGCAGCCCGACGTTCCGGCATCCCTCGACGCCCTGCCGCCGGGGCAGCCGGTGGTCATCGTTCCGCTCCTGCTGTCTGCGGGCTACCACGTGCGCATCGACCTCATCGAGCAGACCGCCGGGCGCTCGGGCGTGACGATCGCGAAGGCTCTCGGCCCCGACGCGCGTCTCGTCGAGGCCCTCGCCGCGCGACTCGCGCCGCTCGCACCGCATCCCGAGGACGCCGTGGTGCTGGCCGTGGCCGGCTCCAGCGACGAGCGCGCCAACGACGACTGCCGCACGACGGCCGACATGCTGGCGGCCCGGCTCGGGCGCCCGGTCACGACGGGCTTCCTCGCGGCGACGGATCCCCGCGTGGGCGCCGCGGTCTCCGCCGCGCGCACCACCGCGTCGCGGGTCGTGGTCGCGAACTACCTTCTCGCCCCCGGCTACTTCGACGATCTCGCCGTGCGGCTCTCGCAGCCCGATCCCGTCGCCCGTCCCCTGCTCGACGACGACGAGCCCCCGGCATCCCTCGTCGATCTCGTCATCGCGCGCTACCGCGAGGCCCTCGGCGCGCCCGCCCAGGTCGAGGCCGACGACGCAACTGTGTGACGCCCTGTTTCGGCCGTTAACGCCTCTTGACGCCTGACGGCCCCCACTCAGAAACGGTTGCCTACTCTCGTGGAGTGGACTCGACGGAGTCCGCGCCGGGCATGCCCGGAGACGACGGAGGCCACCGTGACCATCAGCGACACATCGACCGGCTCCCCCGCGCCCCGCGCGGAGGGTGCGCGCGCTCGTCCACCTCGCCCCTCGTCCAAGCCGAACGGCCAGTGGAAGATCGACGGCACGACGCCGCTGAACGGCAACGAGGAGTGGAAGCAGGTCGACAACGGCCTGAGCGTGCGCGAGCGCATCGAGAACATCTACTCCAAGGGCGGGTTCGCCTCCATCGATCCCACCGACCTGCACGGGCGCTTCCGCGTCTGGGGTCTCTACACGCAGCGCAAGCCCGGGATCGACGGCGGCCGGACCGCCACACTCGAACCGCACGAGCTCGAAGACGAGTACTTCATGATGCGGGTGCGCATCGACGGAGGACAGCTGACCACCGAGCAGCTGCGCGTCATCGCCGGCATCTCGTCGGAGTTCGGCCGCGACGCCGCCGACATCACCGACCGCCAGAACATCCAGCTGCACTGGATCCGCGTCGAGGACGTCCCCGAGATCTGGCGACGACTCGAGGCTGTGGGCCTCGGCACCACCGAGGCGTGCGGCGATGTCCCCCGCGTGATCCTCGGCTCCCCCGTCGCCGGCATCTCGGCCGACGAACTGATCGATCCGACCCCGCAGATCAACGAGATCACCTCGCGGTTCCTGGGCGACGCGTCGCTGGCGAACCTCCCCCGCAAGTTCAAGTCGGCCATCACCGGGCACCCGAGCCAGGACGTCGTCCACGAGATCAACGACGTGGCCTTCGTCGCCGTCGAGCACCCCGAGCTCGGCATCGGCTACGACCTGTGGGTCGGCGGCGGCCTCTCGGCCTCGCCGCGGCTCGGCGAGCGCCTGGGTGCCTTCGTCGCCCCCGAGCAGGTGGCCGAGGCGTGGCACGGGGTGGCGCAGATCTTCCGCGACTACGGCTACCGGCGGCTGCGCGACAAGGCGCGTCTGAAGTTCCTGCTCGCCGAGTGGGGCCCCGAGAAGTTCCGGCAGGTGCTGCAGGACGAGTACCTCGGCTACGCGCCCCCCGACGGCCCGCCCGCCCCGAAGCCCCCGACCCCGGGCGACCACGTCGGCGTGCATCGCCAGAAGGACGGCCGCTTCTACGTCGGTGCCACGCCGATCGTCGGCCGCGTCTCGGGTCCGATCCTCGCCCACCTCGCAGACCTCATCGAGGCGCACGGCTCGACCCGCCTCCGCACGACGCCCCACCAGAAGATCGTCATCCTCGACATCCCCGAGGACCGCGTCGAATCCCTCATCGCCGGACTCGACGGGCTCGGGCTGTCGGCTCGGCCGAGCCTCATCCGCCGCGGCACCATCGCGTGCACGGGCATCGAGTTCTGCAAGCTCGCGATCGTCGAGACCAAGGCCTACGCCACCGCCGCCGTCCTCGACCTCGAGAAGCGCCTCGAGCAGTTCGAGCTGCCGCATCCGATCTCGCTGCATGTGAACGGCTGCCCGAACTCGTGCGCCCGCATCCAGACCGCCGACATCGGCCTCAAGGGACAGCTCGTCACGATCGACGGCGAGCAGGTCCCCGGCTACCAGGTGCACCTCGGCGGGGGACTGGCATCGCAGGACCGCGACGAGGCGGGCCTGGGCCGTACCGTCCGCGGCCTCAAGGTCGCCGCCGACGGCATCGCCGACTACGTCGACCGCGTCGTGCGCCGCTTCCTCGACGAGCGCGACTCCGGCATCGACGAGACGTTCGCGCAGTGGGCGCACCGTGCCGACGAGGAGGCCCTGGTATGACCGTGTCGCTGGCCCCGCGCACCGCTGTCAAGCGCACGCGAGACGAGCTGAAGGCGCTCGCCGAGCAGGGCGAGCGCGAGCTGCACAGCCTCGCCGCCGACGAGGCGTCCCCCGCCGAAGTCGTCGCATGGGTCGCCCGCAACTTCGGAGTGGATGCCCTCGCCGTCGCCTGCTCGATGGCCGACGCCGCGCTTCCCCACCTCGTCGCCGAGCAGCTGCCCGGTGTGGACGTGCTGTTCCTCGACACCGGGTACCACTTCGCAGAGACGCGTTTCACGCGGGACGAGGTCGGCCGGGCGCTGGACGTGCGCATCGTGGACGTGCTGCCCGAGCAGACCGTCGCGGAGCAGGACGCCGAGTTCGGCGCGAAGCTGTACGAGCGCGACCCGGCCCTGTGCTGCGCGCGCCGCAAGGTCGCTCCGCTGCAGGACGCGCTCGGCGGCTACGAGGTGTGGTTCACCGGCGTCCGCCGCGAAGAGGCTCCGACGCGGGCGAACACCCCTCTGGTGACGTGGGACGAGCGCAACGGGCTCGTCAAGGTCAACCCCGTCGCCGCATGGACGTTCGACGACCTGCTGGACTATGCCGGCGCCCACCAGGTGCCGGTCAACCTCCTGGTCTCCAACGGCTACCCCTCGATCGGCTGCGAGCCGTGCACGAAGCCGGTCGCACCCGGAGAAGACCCCCGAGCCGGCCGCTGGGCCGGTCTCTCGAAGACGGAATGCGGGCTCCACGTATGACGATCTCAGAAACCACGGCCCCCCGGACGCTGAGCGAGGAGCGCAGCGACGAGACGAAGCGCCGCCTCTCGACCCTCGACATCCTCGAGGCGGAGGCAATCCACGTCATCCGCGAAGTCGTCGCCGAGTTCGAACGTCCCGTGCTGCTGTTCTCGGGCGGCAAGGACTCCGTCGTGGTGCTGCACCTGGCCACGAAGGCCTTCGCGCCCGGGCGGGTGCCGTTCCCGGTGCTGCACGTGGACACCGGGCACAACTTCCCCGAGGTGATCCGCTTCCGCGACGAGACGGTCGCCCGTCTCGGCATCCGTCTCGAAGTGGCGCGGGTGCAGGACTACATCGACGACGGCCGCCTGCAGGAGCGCGCCGACGGCACCCGCAACCCGCTGCAGACGCTGCCCCTGCTCGACGCGATCGCCACGGGACGCCACGACGCCGTCTTCGGCGGAGCCCGCCGCGACGAGGACAAGGCCCGCGCCAAGGAGCGCATCATCTCGCTGCGCGACGAGTTCGGCCAGTGGGACCCGCGCAACCAGCGCCCCGAACTGTGGAGCCTGTACAACGGCCGCCACACTCCCGGGCAGCACGTGCGGGCGTTCCCGATCTCCAACTGGACCGAACTGGATGTCTGGCGCTACATCGAGCGCGAGAGCATCGCCCTGCCCCCGCTGTACTTCGCGCACGAGCGCGAGGTGTATGCGCGCGACGGCATGTGGCGCCCCGTCGGGGAGTTCTCGCCGCCGCGCGAAGACGAGTCCGTCGAGGTCCGCACCGTGCGCTACCGCACCGTCGGCGACATGAGCTGCACCGGCGCCGTCGACTCGGACGCCGCCGACATCCGCGCCATCGTCGCCGAGGTCGCGCGTTCCACCCTCACCGAGCGCGGTGCCACGCGAGCCGACGACCGCCTGTCGGAAGCCGCCATGGAAGACCGCAAGAAGGACGGATACTTCTGATGCCCGCGACCCTCTCCACCGGGACGCTGTTCCGGTTCGCCACGGCCGGCTCGGTCGACGACGGCAAGTCCACGCTGGTCGGGCGGCTGCTGCACGACTCCAAGGCGATCCTCGCCGACCAGCTCGAGCAGGTCGCACGCACCTCCGCCGAGCGCGGGTTCGCGCACGGCGAGTTCGACTTCGCCCTGCTGACCGACGGCCTTCGCGCCGAGCGCGAGCAGGGCATCACGATCGACGTCGCGTACCGCTACTTCGCCACCGCCTCGAGATCGTTCATCCTCGCCGACTGCCCCGGCCACGTGCAGTACACCCGCAACATGGTCACCGGCGCGACGACCGCCGACGCGGTCGTCGTCCTCGTGGATGCGCGGAAGGGTGTCGTCGAGCAGACGGTGCGCCACCTCGCGGTGGTCGCGCTCCTGCGGGTGCCCCACGTGATCGTCGCGGTCAACAAGATCGACCTCACCGGCTTCGACGCCGACACCTTCGCCACGGTGTCGTCCGACGCCCACCGGGTGGCCGGCGAACTGGGCATCGAAGACCTGCACGTGCTGCCGGTCTCGGCGCTCGAGGGCGACAACATCGTCGAGCGGTCGCCGCGGACCCCCTGGTACGCGGGTCCGGCACTCCTCGAGCTGCTCGAGACGCTCCCCGGCGCGGACGAGCTCGACCAGGAGCACGAGCCGCTGCGCCTGCCGGTGCAGCTGGTGCTGCGCCCCCAGGGCGGACTGTCGCCCGAGCTCGCCGCCGACCCCGTCGCCGCCGAGGGCCTGCGCGACTACCGCGCCGTCGCCGGACGCATCGCGTCGGGGACCGTGCGCGTCGGCGACCGTGTCGAGGTCTTCCCCTCGCGGGTGGCCACCACCGTGACCGGCATCCGGATCGCGGGCGAAGAAGCCGACGAGGCGGTCGCGCCGCAGTCGGTCTCGCTGGAGTTGGCCGATGATGTGGATGCCGCGCGCGGCGCCCTCGTCGTGGCGGCCGGTACGCTGCCGGACGGACGACGCGACATCGACGCCGAACTGTTCCAGCTCGACCGGCGCACGCTCGCCCCGGGAGCCCGCGTGCTCGTCAAGCACGGCACGACGACCGTACAGGCGCTCGTCGCCGACGTCTCGTCGCGCTACGACCTCGACGCGCTGACCCACGAGCCCGCCCAAGCGCTGGCGACGAACGACATCGGCCGGGTGCGACTGCGCCTGGCCGCCGACCTGCCGGTCGAGCCGTACGCCGACAACCGGCACGGCGGATCGTTCCTCGTCATCCACCCGACCGACGGCGCGACCCTCGCGGCCGGCATCGTGCGCGACAGGGTCGCCGAGGCGGGCCTCTCGGGCGGCACGGAGTGGGCGATATGACCGCCGCGACCGGCAAGGTGTGGCTCGTCGGAGCGGGGCCGGGCGACCCCGGCCTGCTCACCGTCCGCGGACTCCGCGCGCTCGAGCGGGCCGACGTCATCGTCGCCGACCGTCTCGGCGCCCGTGCCGTGCTCGACGGCCTCGCCGCCGAGGGTGTCATCCTCACCGCCGAGGTCGTCGACGTCGGCAAGCTCCCCGGCCACCACGCCGTACCCCAGGACAACATCAACGCTCTCCTGGCGCAGCTGGCCGGCGAGGGTCGCAGCGTCGTGCGCCTCAAGGGCGGCGACCCGTACATCTTCGGCCGCGGCCTCGAAGAACTGGCATTCTGCCAGGCGGCGGGGGTCGAGGTGGAGGTCGTCGCGGGCATCACCAGCGCCATCTCGGTGCCGGCGGTGGCCGGCATCCCCCTCACGCATCGTGGTGTCGCGACCGCCTTCACCGTCGCGACGGGCCACGACCAGATCCGCGAGATCGGCGGCGGCGCCGATCACACCGTCGTCCTGCTCATGGGCGTCGGGACCCTCGCGCACTCCGCCCTGACCCTCGCGCGCGGCGAGCGCGGGCTCGACTGCCCCGTCGCCGTCGTCGAGGACGGCTTCGGCGCCGGACAGCGCGTGACCGTCGGCACCCTCGCGACCATCGCCGCGCAGGCCGCCGAGCGCGGCGTGCGTTCGCCCGCGGTCGTCGTCGTCGGCGATGTCGTGCGGCTGAGCCCGTACGCCCCGGCCGAGCTGGCCACCCTCGATCTCTCTTCGTTCGATCCGCTCGCCGCACCCGGCGGGCGCACCCCTCGAAAGGCCCCTTCGCTGTGACCCACACCCCTTCGTCCCTTGCGAATCTGCGCGTCGCGATCATCGGCGCGGGCCCCGCCGGCATCTACGCGGGCAACATCCTCTCGGGCTCCGTCGCCGAGGCCGGCGGCTCGGTCGCGATCGACCTCTTCGAGTCGCTCCCGGCGCCCTACGGCCTGATCCGCTACGGCGTCGCCCCCGACCACCCGCGCATCAAGGGCATCGTCACCTCGCTGCACGAGATGCTGGATGCCGGTTCGATCCGCTTCATCGGCAACGTCGAGGTGGGCCGGGACATCGCCCTCGACGAGCTGCGCGAACGGTACGACGCGGTCATCATCGCCACCGGCGCGATCCGCGACGCCGTCCTGGACATCCCCGGCATCGACCTGCCCGGGTCGTACGGCGCTGCGGACTTCGTCGCCTGGTTCGACGGCCACCCGGACGTGCCGCGCGAGTGGCCGCTGGATGCACCCGAGGTCGCCGTCATCGGCAACGGCAACGTCGCCCTCGACGTCGCCCGCATGCTGGCGAAGCACCCCGAAGACCTGCGCTCGACCGAGATCGCGGACAACGTGCTCGGGGGTCTCGAGGCCTCGAGCGTCACCGACGTGCACGTCTTCGGCCGCCGCGGTCCCGCCGACATCAAGTTCACGCCCATCGAGCTGCGCGAGCTCGGCGAAGTGCCGAACGTCGACATCATCGTCCACGACGAGGACTTCGGCGACGCCGACCCCGCCGACGCCAAGAACAACCAGCTGAAGGTGATGCTGCGCGTCATGAACAGCTGGCGTACGCGCGAGCGCACCGGCGCGAGCCGCCGCCTGCACCTGCACTTCTACCACTCGCCTGTCGAGGTCATCGGCGCCGACCGCGTCGAGGGTGTGCGCTTCGAGCGCACCGCTCCCACCGGCGACGGCAGCGTCATCGGCACCGGCGAGTACCGCGAGATCGCCGTGCAGCAGGTCTACCGCGCCGTGGGCTACTTCGGCACGCCCGTGCTCGGAGCGCCGTTCGACGAGGTGCGCGGCGTGGTCCCGAACGTCGAAGGCCGGGTGACCGACACCGCCTCTGCGGCGACGGCCGAGGACGGCGGCACCGCACTGCAGGGCCTGTACGCCACCGGCTGGATCAAGCGCGGGCCCGTGGGCCTCATCGGCCACACCAAGTCGGACGCGATGGAGACCATCGCCCACCTCGTGTCCGACGCGCAGTCGGGGCTGCTCGCGGCTCCCGCGGTCGCGGATGACGTGCTCGACCTTCTCGGCGAGCGCGACGTCGCCTACACGACGTGGGACGGCTGGCGCGCCCTCGACGCCCACGAACGCGAGCTCGGCGCGACCCATCGCCACACGCGCGAGCGCGTCAAGGTCGTACCGCGCGACGAGCAGGTGGCGATCTCCCGTTCGGGAGCACTGATCGAGTCATGACCTACGTCATCGCCCTTCCCTGCGTCGACGTCAAGGACCGCGCCTGCATCGACGAGTGCCCCGTGGACTGCATCTACGAGGGCGAACGCTCGCTGTACATTCACCCCGACGAGTGCGTGGACTGCGGCGCCTGCGAGCCGGTCTGCCCGGTCGAGGCGATCTACTACGAAGACGACCTCCCCGATGAGTGGCAGGACTACTACAAGGCCAATGTCGAGTTCTTCGACGACATCGGCTCGCCCGGGGGCGCCGCGAAGGTCGGCGTGATCGCCAAGGACCACCCCGTCATCGCAGAGCTGCCTCCCCAGGCGGAAGGCCATGACTGACCCGCACCCCGCCGCGACCAGCACCGAGGTAGACGCGCTCATCATCGGCGGCGGCCCCGCGGGGCTCTCGGCGGCGCTGAACCTCGGTCGCGCCCGCGCGTCGGTCGTCGTGGTGGACGCCGGCCGTCCGCGCAACGCCGCGACCCTGCGGTCGCACGGTTTCCTGACCCGCGACGGCGTCTCGCCGCTGGAGCTGCGCAAGCTCGCCCGCGCCGAGCTGACTGCGTACCCGAACGTGCACGTGATCGAGCGCGCCGTCGTGTCGGGCCTGCGCCCGCACCCCGGCACCGACGGGCTGCGCTTCGTCGCCGGCATCAACGCCCGCACGCCGCGCACGCCCCCGGCCGTAGCCGCCCGATCGGTCCTCGTCGCCACCGGCCTGCGAGAGACGCTGCCGACGATTCCGAACCTGCGGTCGTACTACGGCATGTCGATCTTCAGCTGCGCGGCGTGCGACGCGTGGGAGCTGCAGGACCGTCCGCTCGCGCTCATCGGCGAGACCCCCGACCTGGCCGCCCGCGCCCGCCTGATCGCCCGGTGGACCGACCGCCTGACGGTGTTCACGAACGGCGCCGACGTGGTGTCGACGGTCGAAGAGGCCGAGCTCGCGGCATCCGGGATCACCGTCGAGCGATCCGGGATCGCGGATCTCGAAGGGGAGCGCGGCGCGGTCACCGGCGTACGGCTGGGCAACGGGCGTGTGGTGGCGGTCGAGGGCGGGTTCGTGCGGCCGGTGTGGCATCCGGCGCTCGACTTCCTCGGCGCGGTCGAGGCCGAGCGCGACCCCGACGGTCATCTGGTCGTCGACGGATCCGGCCGCACCACGATGCCCGGTCTCTACGCCGCCGGCGACGCCGCCGCGCCCGGCCCGCAGCAGCTCATCGTCGCCGCCGGTCAGGGCGCGCGAGCCGCAGCGGTGCTGGTGCACGACCTGGTCGGGGTGCAGACCGCGCACTGAGCGGCGTCCGGCCGATGGGTGCCAGCCGGCCGAGGATCACAACTCCTGCACCTCGAGTGCGGCCCGGCGGGCGCCGGCCGCCGAGGATCACAACTCCTGCACCTTGAGTGCCGCCCGGCTGGCAGGTCCCCGATTCCCCGCGGATTCCCGCCGTGCACGGCGCGCGGCGAGCCGCGACATGCAGGAGTTGTGATCCTCGCGGGGTCTTTACCCGGCCGGGAAGCCGCCTGTCAAGGGCCCCGATCGAGTGCACGGCCAGTGCGAAGCTGGGTTCATGCCCGCACTCGTTACTATCCTCATCATCGTCGGAATCGTCCTGCTGCTCCTCGGCATCTTCGTCGAGGCCGTGAAGTTCCTGCTGTGGCTGGGCCTGGTCCTGCTGGTCATCGGCGTGATCGTCTGGCTGCTGAAGTTCATCAAGCGCAAGGCCTGACACACCACTTACCGGCTGCTCGTGGGTTCGCCCACGAGCAGCCGTCTCGTTAACGCCCGTGCGGCGATGAGGCTGAGGATCAACGCGGTGACGGCGAAGAACCCGCCCAGCTGGACGGCGCCTCCGAAGACGATGTCGGTCACGGCGAGGACGATGAACTTGCTGCCGGCCATCACCGCGAGCAGGAGGAGCGCCCCGAGCACGCGGGTCGCCGGTGTCTGCGCCGTGCGGAGCCTGCCGACCGCAGCCTTCTTGGCGACGAGGACCACCTCGAGGATCGCCTTCAGCAGGATCGCCGTCAGGAGCGCGAGGGCGAAGGACTCCGAGATGACCTGGGGGGCGAACTGGATGAAAAGCCCCAGCACGACCAGGTAGACGAGGACGTCAACGAGGTCGATCGGCCGGATTCGCCCCATGGCGCGAGTGTAGACCCGCCGCACGCGACGGAGCGGTCAGTTGCCGCGCGAACCCGCATCCGTCGAACCGACGTCGGTGCGATGGAAGTTGTGGAACGAACGTGATGCCGTCGGCCCCCGCTGTCCCTGGTAGCGGTTGCCGTAGGGTCCTGAGCCGTAGGGGTTCTCGGCCGCAGACGACAGGCGGAAGAAGCAGAGCTGACCGATCTTCATCCCGGGCCACAGGGTGATGGGCAGCGTGGCGACGTTGGACAGCTCGAGCGTCACGTGCCCGGTGAAGCCGGGGTCGATGAAGCCGGCCGTGGAGTGGGTCAGCAGGCCGAGGCGGCCGAGGGATGACTTGCCCTCGAGGCGCGCGGCGACGTCGTCCGGCAGCGACACCTGCTCGAAGGTCGAACCCAGCGCGAACTCGCCCGGGTGCAGAATGAACGGCTCGTCGGGCTCGACCTCGATGAGGCGGGTGAGCTCCGGCTGATCCTTCGCCGGGTCGATGAAGGGGTACTTGTGGTTGTCGAAGAGCCGGAAGTAGCGGTCGAGGCGCACGTCGACGCTCGAGGGCTGCACCATCGCCGGGTCCCACGGGTCGAGTCCGATGCGTCGCGCCTCGATCTCGGCCCGGATGTCTCTGTCGCTCAGCAGCACGCGATCAGCCTATCCGGGCGGGGCTGTTATGCTGTCCGGGCGCCGTAACGCGGCGTTCGGGGCTGTAGTTCAATGGCAGAACTTCTGCTTCCCAAGCAGACAGCGCGGGTTCGATTCCCGTCAGCCCCTCTGAAGGCCCTCGTGCCGCCTAAAGCGATGCGACGGGCCTTTCGCGCGGGGGTCGGGCCGGAACGGGTCGTCTCGAATACGATTCGGGGATGGTGAACCCGGCTGCGATCGACGACGTCTCCATCGGCGGCGAGGCGATACGCCTCGGGCAGTTCCTCAAGTTCGCGGGGCTTCTGGACTCGGGCGGAGACGTGAAGGAAGCGATCATCGACGGCTACGTGACCGTCAACGGCGAGGTCGATCGCCGCCGCGGCCGGCAATTGCAGCTCGGCGACGTGGTCGGCTTCGAGGGTCACCGGGTACGCGTCTGCCGGTGAGGCGTGCGCACGCTGCCCGCGCGGCACGCTGCCCACGCGGCTGCAGGTGAAGCGTGCGCACGCGCCCCACGCGGCTCGCTGCCCACGCGGCTGCAGGTGAAGCGTGCGCACGCGCCCCACGCGGCTCGCTGCCCACGCGGCTGCAGGTGAAGCGTGCGCACGCGCCCCACGCGGCAGGCTGCCCAGGCGGCTGCCGGTGAAGCGTGCGCACGCGCCCCACGGGTCGCCCGCCTCAGCGCGCCGGCGAGTGCGGCGCGACCGCGACGCGAACGATGTCGCCCACGTCTTTACCCAGTTGCTTCCGCACCTTCGCGCTGAGCGAGATCATGTGGCCGCCTGTGCCCGTCACCATTGCTCCGACGTTCTCCAGCCGGATGCCGTCGACTTCGGCATCCACCCGGACGGACTTCCCGGTCCCGAAGAAGTCGACCGACGAAGGGATCTCGACGCACGACCACATCTCGCCCTTGACGTTCACTCCGATCGGCGCTTCGAAGCGCAGGTCTTTCGGTGTCATGCGGATCACTGTAGCGATCACCGGGATCGCCCCTGCGAGGCGTCACCGAGAATGGTCTGGTGGAGCCGTGGGAGATGCGCGAGTGGTACGCGGACTACCTCGACGCTTGCAACCGACACGACCTGGATGCCATCCGGTCGCTCGTCGACCCCGCCGTGCGCCGCGCGCACCTGCCCGGAGGCGCCGATGCATGGATCGACGACTTGGCCGAGTTGTTCCATGCGTTCCCGGACTGGCGGTGGCGCCGCATCCAGCTCATCGTCGAAGACGACCGCGTCGCGGCGCACCTCCGCGGCAGCGGGACCCACCTCGGGCCCTTCCGCGGCATCGCGGCCACTCGCCGACGCGCGAACGTCGCCGAATGGGGCATGTACCGCATCGCGAAGGGCCGCATCGTGGAGTTCTCGGGCACCGAGCCGATCGAGCTTCTCGCGCAGCTGGAGGCGTGAGGCGTCCGCTCCTCGAGTCCGGTCAGCGCGCCTCCGCATAAGCCGCCCTGAGCCACGCTCTGACTTCCTCGTCGACGTCGTCCACCGTCTTCAGCTCCACGTGGTGCATCCAGACCCGTGCTGAAGAGTGCGCGACTTCCTTGAACCGCGGCGACGAGAGCGGCTGCCGCAAAGCGAATGAGACGACGACCGGCGCCACGCTGCGCACGTACCGCCCCGGCGCCCATGCGAAGGCGAACGCGCGTCGGGCCCGGAAGGCGACCTGGCTCTTCGTCACCCTCACGGCGACATCCTCGCGCGCCACGAGCGGCGCCGCGAGCGCCCGATAGATGGCGACGGCGGACTCGTCCGGCGAGAAGAACTCCTCCCCCTCGACGCTTCCAGCCATGGCGTAACCCTAGGCGCGGGTCAGCACGACGTGCGCGAAGACCTTGTCCGTCCCCGCGGGAGGACGAGAGAACACGCACGTCGGGGCTTGTGCGCGGCACGGCTGGAAGGATGAGCGGATGACGGATGATGCGCGGGCTCTCTGGGATGCCGAAGCGGAACACTTCGACGAGGCTGCCGACCACGGGCTGCACGACCCGGAGGTCCGTCGCGCATGGGCAGACCTGCTGCTTCCTCTGATCCACGACCGTGGGCTGAAGGTGGTTGACCTCGGCTGCGGGACCGGCACGCTGTCGATCCTGCTTGCCGACGAGGGCGGACACGCGGTCACCGGTGTCGACTTCTCGCCCGAGATGATCCGCCGGGCGCGCGAGAAAGCCGGGACGACGAACCCGAAGCCGACCTTCACCGTGGGCGACGCCGCCCACCCACCATTGCCGGCGGGATCGTTCGATGTCGTGCTCTCGCGCCACGTCCTCTGGGCGATGCCGGATCCCGCCGCAGCCCTGCAGAACTGGCTCGGACTGCTCACTCCGACGGGCGTGCTGATCCTCGTCGAGGGTCGATGGCACACGGGGGTCGGGCTGACGGCCGACGAAGGCGTCGCGCTCGTCGGCGGCTTCCGGAGCCACGTCGACCTGCGGATCCTCGACGACCCCCGCTACTGGGGCGGCCCCACCTCCGACGAGCGGTATCTGATCGTCAGCCGCACCTGACGCGCAGCATCCGACACCGGGTGCCTTCCGCGAGACCGGGTGTCTGCCGCGAGACCGAGGGCCACGCCGCGCGTCTCGCGGCGGATCCCCTGTCCCACCGGATGCCGGGGCTCACCGCGCCGCCGGCGGCCTCCACGATCCCGCGTCTCACCTGCGATCCCGCGTCTCGCGGCGGATTCCGGGGCTCGCGGAGCCCACGCCACCCCGCACCCCCGCGCCCGAGGGTCAGGGCAGCCGGGGGTCGACCATCGTCATGCCGGCCGGGGCCGCCCGGTCGAGCAGCGGCAGCCGGGCGGCCGCTTCTTGCAGCCCGACCACCTGCTCGACGAGATCCTGCGGGCGCAGGTCGCCGCTCTCGATGAGCGCGAGCATGCCGGGATAGTCCGCGGCCGCCATGCCGTGGCTGCCGAGGATATCGAGCTCCCACGCGATCGCCCGCGCCATCGGGATGCCGGACAGCCCGGTGGGCGAGGGGAGCAAGCCGACCTGCACATGCCGACCCCGGCGCCGCAGGCTGAGCACCGCGTCGGCCGACGTCTGCTCGCTGCCGACCGCGTCCACCGAGATGTGGCTGCCGCCGATCAGATCGTGGACCCGAGCGGGGACGTCCGCCCCGTCGGCGAGCACGACGTGCTCGGCTCCCAGCGCTCGCGCCACCGAGAGGGCTGCGCTGGTGCGGTCGACGGCGACCACATGGGCACCGAGCGCCCGCGCGATCATGACGGTGCTGAGGCCGACGCCGCCCGCGCCCACGACCGTCACCCACTCGCCGGCGCGCACCCGCGCTCGCGCCGTGAGCGCGCGGTACGCCGTCGCGAACCGGCAGCCGAGCGCCGCCGCGGCCTCGAACGACACACCGTCGGGGATGGCGACGAGGTTCGTGTCGGCGGCGTGCAGCGCGACCAGCTCGGCGAACGAGCCCCAGTGGGTGAAACCGGGCTGCTCCTGATCCGGGCACACCTGCGCCTGGCCGGTGCGGCACCATTCGCACCGGCCGCAGCCGCACACGAACGGGACGGTGACCCGATCGCCGAGCGACCACCGCTCGACGCCGGCGCCGACGCCGACGATGACGCCGGCGAGCTCATGGCCGGGAACGTGCGGCAGGGCGATGTCTTCGTGTCCCGCCCACGCGTGCCAGTCGCTGCGGCACAGCCCGGTAGCCCGCACCTCGACGACGACCCCGCCGGGCGGGAGGGCGGGATCGGGAACGTCGCGCACCGAGAGCGGCTGACCCACGGCATCCATCACGATCGCTCTCAACGGCTGCGAACCCTTCTCATCCGAGCGGCTCCGCCGTGCGGCGCGCAGCCCGCGTCGATGCGCGGACCGCTCCGATGCTCGCGACGATCACCAGGGCGATCCCCACCAGTTCGAGCCAGGTCAGGTGCTGGCCCAGCAGCACGAATCCGGCGAGCGCCGCGGTCGCGGGGGCCAGCGACATGAGGATCGCGAACGCCGCGGCGGGAAGGCGCCGGAGCGCGAACAGCTCCAGCGCGTACGGGATGGTCGACGAGAGCACCGCGACGGCCGCGCCCAGCGCGACGAGGTCGATCCGCAGCAGTGCGCCTCCGGCATCCATGATCCCGAAGGGCAGGGCGAGCAGCGCGCCGACCGTCATCGCCAGGGCGAGACCGTCGAGCTTCGGGAACTCCCGTCCCACACGAGCCGACGCCAGGATGTAGAACGCCCAGCTCGCCGCGGCACCCAGAGCGAAGAGCACCCCGATCGGGTCGAGGCGATCCCATCCTCCGCCGCCGAGTGCGACGACTCCGACGAAAGCGACCACCGCCCAGACCCAGGCGGACCGTCGGCGGCTCGCGACGATCGAGAGCACGAGCGGCCCGAGCACTTCGATCGTGACGGTCACGCCCAGCGCGAGGCGCTCCAGCGCCAGATAGAACAGGCCGTTCATCACGGCCAGGACGACACCGAACCACACCACCGAGCGCCAGGCGACCGCGTCGTGACCGCGAAGCCGCGGCCGCGCGATGGCGAGCAGGAGGAGGGACGAGAACACCAGCCGCAGCATGACCATCCCGAGCGGGCCGACCTCGGGGAAGAGGAGCACGGCGAAGGACGCGCCGATCTCCTGACAGGCGAGACCGGCGACGACCAGCAGGACGGCGGGGGTGCTGCCCGCGCGCGCGCTCACTCCCGGGACGTCACTCGGACGGCGCGGAGCAGATGGCGTTCTCGGCGATGGGCTGCGCGAACTGCTCGGCAGTCCACGGCAGACCCGCGCTCGGGGTCTCCTGCCCCGACGCGGCGGGCGCCTTCGATGCGATCGCGGCGAGCTGGAGAGCCAGCCACGTCACGTGATTGGGCGTCGCCGACGAGTTGTTGAGGACGATCACGACGGTCAGGCCCGACTCGGAATCGGCATACGCCGCGGTCATGTAACCCGGGACCGAACCGTGCTGACCGACCAGCGAACCCGCCTGGAACGCGCCGCCGGCAGCCGTGAACCACGACGACGACGACCGCGACGGCGGTCGTCCGTCCTCGAAGCGCTGAGTGCCGGTGAGTGCACCGGTGGCGAGCGCCCGGACATAGCGCGCGAGATCGGTCACGTTCGTCATGACGCCGGAGTCGCTGTAGCCGGTGGTCAGCGAGACCGGCGTGACGTCGGTGGGCTCGGCGCAATTCCACACGCCCTCGATCCGCGGCGAGCGCAGACCGTTCAGCTGGGGGGCCTCCGTGGGGCCGGCGGCGAGATAGGTGTTCTCGAGGTCGAGCGGGTCGGTCACGTACTTCTCGATGAGGGCCGGCATCCGCTCGCCCGATGCGTTCTCGAGCGCGAGGCCGAGCAGGAGATACCCGGAGTCCGAGTCGGTGTACTGCGCGCCCGGGTCGGCGACGCGGCCCTGCCCGAGACCGTAGCTCGCGAGCTCCAGCGGCACCCACGTCCGCTCGGGGTTCGACAGCCACAGCCCGAGGAGCTTGCTCGAGTAGGAGGCCAGCCCGCTGGTGTTGTCGCACAGCATCTCGAGGGTGACGTCGGTGAGGTCGGCCGCACCCGAGACCCATTCGGCCACCTCGTCGTTGCGGCCGACGACGCCTTCGTCGACGAGCTCGTAGAACACGTCGCACGTCATCGCGCGCGTGACCTTGCCCGCGCGGAACTGCATGTCGGCGGACACCTCGGCGCCGCCGGGCGTCGTCGTCCCGACGCCATCGACCCAGCTGCCGCTCCACGGCGCCCACACGCCCACGATGGCGCCGGTGGACCCCGTCGCCGTGATCGCGCGGGACACCGCATCCTGCAGCTGCGTCTGCGTCTCTTCGGGGAACGCGCCGTCGACCTGTTCGGGCACGTCGATCGACACCGACTGGTCGGGAGCGCACGCAGCGAGACCGATCACGAGCCCGAAGGCCACGCTGATCGCCACGGCTGCCCGCCGCACTGAGGGTCGAACCGGCATATCACTCCCCGAATTGGTGCGTACCGATTCAAACACACCCCGGTCCCGCCCGGTTGCGGGGGCGCGTGCGCACCTGCCACCCCCGTGCGTGAGAATCCCGCACGTCGGGGCGGCGTGCGCACGTGCCCCCTGGGCACCGCACCCTGGTCCCGCCCGGTTGCAGGGGGCGCGTGCGCACGTGCCACCCGCGTGCGTGAGAATCCCGCACGCGGGGGCGGCGTGCGCACGCGCCCCGGTGGCCGCACCCCGGTCCCGCGCGGTGCGCGCACTCGTAAGCTGGCAGGATGCCGCACCAGTTCGACGAGGCCGCTCTGGCGGGGGTCCTCCGCCACATGAACGCCGACCACGTCGGCGACAACCTGCTCATCGTGCGCGCATTCGCCGAGCCCGACGCGGTGTGGGCGACGATGACGGGATTCGACGGGGATGCCGGAAGGTGGCGCGCCCGGCGGCCCGACGGGGCGGAGTCGGACGTCTCGATCCCGTGGCCGGGGGGTCCGATCTCGGCGCGACCCGAGGTGCGGCGAGAAGTGGTCGCCCTGTACGACGAGGCCTGCCGGCGCCTGGACGTCGAGCCTCGTCCGCACGCGTGACCCTCGGCGGTCGTGCGCCGTCGCAGCGATCCGAGGCTAGGTTAGGACGTCCTAACTCGCCTATCATGGCCCCATGAGTGACCCGACCCCGTTCTCGGCCGCGCTGCGCGAGCGATCGAGCCGCGCGCACTCCTCCAGCGAGTCAGCGGGGTTCATGTCCGATCTCGTCGAGGGCCAGGGCACGCGCGAGGACTACGTGGCTCTCGTCGCCCAGCACTGGTTCATCTACGACGCGCTCGAGCGTGCGGCATCCGAGATGAAGGACGACCCGGTCGCGCGGGTCTTCATCACCGACAAGCTCACGCGCCTGCCCGCCCTCGAGGCCGACCTGGCCTACCTCGTCGGACACGACTGGCGGGAGCGCATCGAGCCGCTGCCGACCACCCCCCGCCACGTCGAGCGCATCGCCGAGGTGGGTCGCACGTGGCCCGGCGGCTTCGTCGCCCACCACTACACCCGCTACCTCGGCGACCTGTCGGGCGGGCTGTTCATCGGCCGCCTCATGGCCCGCCGGTTCGGGTTCGACACCAACGGCATCGGCTTCTACCTCTTCGACGACATCGCCGACCCGAAGGCGTTCAAGGACGTCTACCGCGAGCAGCTGGACGCCGCTCCATGGGATGCCGCCGAGCAGGAGCGCGTGATCGACGAGGTACTGCTGGCCTACCGCTTCAACACCGAGCTCTTCGAGGACCTCGCGGCCGCCAAGCGCGTGCGCGTCGCCTGACCCGGGTCAGGATGCCGGGGGTCGCGCCGCGCGCATCTCGGCCATCCAGCGCTGAACGTCCGGGTCGACGCGGATGTCGCTGGGCCGCAGCGGCCGGGAGAGGTACAGCCCGTCCAGCGACGTGAGGCGCGACAGAGCGACATACGTCTGACCGGGCGCGAAGGCGCCGGAACCGAGGTCGATGACCGCACGGTCGTAGGTCTTGCCCTGGGACTTGTGGATCGTCACCGCCCACGCCAGTCGGAGCGGGAACTGCGTGAACTCCGCGACGATCTCGCGGCTGAGCGACTTCGATCCGGGGTCGTAGGCGTAGCGGAACCTCTCCCACACCGCCGGTTCGACGTCGACCTCCTCACCGTCGATCTCGACGCGCACCGACTCGCCGGCGATGCGGGTGACGGTGCCGATCGTCCCGTTCACCCAGCGCGGCGGCTCGCCGAACGACGAGGTGTCGTTGCGCAGGAACATGACCTGCGCGCCGACCTTGAGCCGCAGCTCGGCGTCGGCGGGGTAGGCGGCCTCGCCGCGTCCGAAGTCGCCGTTGACCTCGGCAGCGGCTGTCTGCAGCCGCCCCGGCAGCGCGTCGAGATGGCGCCGGTTGATCGCGTTGACGATGTCGTTGCGGGTGGCCAGCGTGATGATCGGCGGCTCGTCGTCCGCGGCATCCGGGGGCGTGCGCGCACCGGTGTCGTTGAGGATCTGCGCGATGTCGGCGGTGACGCGGCCGTAGCGCACCGCGTTGAGCATGGCCTTGAACGACTGATCGGACTGCCGGTGGATGTCGATCAGCTCACGCACCTGCAGGTCGGCACCGTACGACCCGACATCGAGGATGCCGTCGCTGGCCGCCTCGCCGTTCCACACCTTCGCGTCGAAGAACCAGAACGAGCGGTAGTGGTCGCGGATGTACCGCAACTCGTCCCCTCGCGGCGGCACCGGAGCGAGCTGGTACGGGTCGCCGAACATCACGATCTGCACACCGCCGAACGGCTCGGATCGCCGGCCGCGGGCCTGGCGCAGGGAGCGGTCGATGCCGTCCATGAGATCGGCGTTGACCATCGAGATCTCGTCGATGACGAGGGTGTCGATGGCGTTGAGGATCTTCCGCGTGGCGTCGGACTGGTCGAGCTGCGTGTTGGCGATGAGCCCGATCGGCAGGCGGAACAGCGAGTGGATCGTCTGCCCCTCGACGTTGAGGGCGGCCACCCCGGTCGGCGCGCACACGGCGATCTGCTTCGACGTGTTCCACGCGAGGTGCTGCAGCAGCGTGGACTTGCCGGTTCCGGCGCGTCCGGTGACGAACACGTGCTCGCGGGTGTCTTCGATGAGCCGGTAGACCGCCTCCTGTTCGGGCGAGAGCGGCGGCCTGGTCACCGGTTCATGGTAATCGGCGGTAGCACCTGCCGATTCTCAGGTGGGGTTTTCTAGACTGACCCCGTGGACCAAGGGGCGGTGGGCACTTTCTCCGCGCGCGCATCGGCGCCCGCGGGTGTCGCGCCGAGCCCGACGCCGGTCGCCTCCAGCGCCCCGACCCCCGCGCCGCGCAAGCGCCGCCTGGGGCTGGGTGCGTATCTGACGATCCTCGGCGTGCTGTTCGCCCTGCTCGCAGGCGCCGTCTGGGCGTCGGTCGGCTACCTCTACCGCGAGCTCTACAGCCCCACCGCGTTCGTCGAGCGCTACCTCGGCCTCCTGGTGGACGGCCGAGCGGCCGACGCGCTCGCGATCCCGGGCGTGGCTGTCGACTCCGCCGCTCTGGAGGAGGCGGGACTGCCGGCGACGGCATCCGAGGCACTGCTGCGTCGCGACGCCCTCGCACAGTTGAGCGGCGTCGATGTCGTCGCCGAGACCACCGATGCCGAGACCGGAGTGACGCGCGTGACCGCGGAGTACCGCGCCGCCGGCTACGACGGCACGACCACGTTCGCGGTCGAGCGCGCCGGCTCGATCGGGGTCGCACCGACATGGCGGTTCGCGACCAGCCCGCTCGCGGTGCTCGACCTCACCGTGCGCGGATCGATGAGCTTCGACGTCAACGGGTTCGCCATCGACAAGCGTCAGGTGTCGGTCGACGGGGTGGATGCCGATCCCACAGCCGCGGTGCCCCTGCTGGTGTTCTCGCCCGGCGTGTACTCGGTCGCGGTCGACACCGCGATCTCGGCGACACCGGGAGTCGTCGTGCTGTCGGACAGCCCGTTCCAGAACGTGTCGGTCACCGTGCAGGCGCAGGCGACCGACCAGTTCGTCGAGGTCGTACAGGAGCGCGTCAACGAGTTCCTCACCGACTGCGCATCCCAGGAGGTGCTGCAGCCGACCGCGTGCCCGTTCGGCTTCGTGCTGCAGGACCGCGTCGTGTCGTTGCCCGACTGGTCGATCAAGACGTATCCGAAGGTCGACGTCGTGCCCGACGGCGCCGGCTGGCGCATCCCCGCGACCGAGGCCGTCGCCCACCTGGACGTCGACGTGCAATCCCTCTTCGACGGCGCGGTGTACGGGGTGTCGGAAGACGTGGGCTTTGCGGTCACGGCCGACATCACCGTTCTCCCCGACGGCACGGCGTCGATCGTGGTCAGCGGGCCTTAGCGCGGCGGTTGCGTGAGCGCGGGGCCGCACCGGTTCGGGCGGTCGTCGCCGCGCCGGGTTCGGTTGTCGTCGCCGCGCCAGGTTGCGGCATCCGCTGTACCGATCGATGGCGCGGACGCCGCGAAGTGGCGCGGCGGTGGGATCTACCCGCCGCGAGCTGGCGCGGATGCCGCAAGCTGCCGCGTCGGTGGGAACAGGCGCCGCGAGGTGACGCGGGAGTGGAGTGCGCAGCGGGTTCGGTGGACCTCGCCGCGCCAGGTTGCGGCATCCGCTGTACCGATCGATAGCGCGGATGCCGCGAGGTGGCGCGTCGGTGGGGTCCAGGCGCCGCGAGCTGACACGGGAGCGGAGTGCGCAGCGGGTTCGGGGGATGTCGCCGCGCCAGGTTGCGGCATCCGCTGTACCGATCGATGGGGCGGATGCCGCG
>NZ_CALPBZ010000003.1 GCF_943181415.1 Microbacterium sp. Marseille-Q6648
GGGCCGGGGCGCGCGCCGGAGCGTGCGGGGGCCGCGGCCTTCTTCTCGGCCGGTGCCGCGGCACCCGCCGTGCCATCGGCTTCGAGGGCCGCGCGCAGCTTGCGGGCCACCGGGGGCTCGATGGTCGATGACGGGCTCTTGACGAACTCGCCGAGTTCCTTCAGCTTGGCCAGAGCGACCTTGCTGTCGACGCCGAGCTCGGAAGCGATCTCGTGTACGCGTGGTTTTGCCACAATTCTCCTGTCTTGGGGGCCTACCCCGGACAGGGCAGACCGTCAGTCGCGGACGGGTCTCATTTCGAGCCGTTCACTTCTTGTCCATAGCCGTTCAGCCGTTTCTCGATGGTCTGCGTGTTCAGCGGGCCCGATACACGCAATGCCCGCACGAACGCGCGGCGCCGCACCGCGGCGTTCACGCATTCGGACGTCTCGTGCACCCACGCGCCCCGCCCCGGCATCGATGCCCGCTCGTCGGGAATGACGGCGGAATCCACGCAGACCACCCTGAGGAGGGCGGATCGGGGGGCACGCGTGCGGCAACCGACGCACGTTCGTACGGGCTCCATGTTACACCCCGGACCCGCGTGGCCGGTCAGCCCTCGTCGAGGATGCTGTCGGGCTGGATGTCGATCTTCGCGCCCGTGAGCTTCGCCGCCAGGCGGGCGTTCTGCCCCTCCTTGCCGATCGCGAGGGAGAGCTGGTAGTCCGGCACGAGGGCGCGGACGGCCTTGGTACCGGCATCCAGGACGAAGCTGGACGTCACCTTCGCCGGTGAGAGCGCGTTCGCGACGAACTTGGGCAGTTCGGGGTCGTAGTCGACGATATCGATCTTCTCGCCGCCGAGCTCCTCGGTGACGGCGCGGACGCGTCGTCCGAGTTCGCCGATGCACGCGCCCTTGGCGTTGATGGCGGGATCGTTGGCCTTGACGGCGATCTTGGTGCGGTGGCCGGCCTCCCGCGCGAGCGAGACGATCTCGACAAGGCCCGCCGGGATCTCGGGCACCTCGAGGGCGAAGAGCTTGCGGACGAGTCCGGGGTGGGTGCGCGACACGGTGATCTGCGGGCCCTTCGTCCCCTTGGAGACACTCGTGACGTAAACACGCAGGCGCGAGCCGTGCGCGTAGTCCTCGCCCGGCACCTGCTCTTCGGGCGGCAGGATCGCCTCGACGGAGCCGAGGTCGACGTGGACCATGCGCGGGTTCGGACCCTGCTGCACGACCCCCGCGACGATGTCGCCCTCCTTGCCGCGGAACTCGCCCAGCACCGCGTCGTCGGCGATGTCTCGCAGCCGCTGGCTGATGACCTGCTTGGCGGCGAATGCGGCGATCCGCCCGAAGTCGTCGGGAGTGGTCTCCTCTTCGCCGATGACCGCACCGGTGTCGTCGACCAGGGGGACGAAGATCGCCACGTGCCCGGTCTTACGATCGACGGAGGCACGGGCGCCGTCGGCGAGTTCTCCGTCGGCGGAGCTGTGCTTCGCGTAGGCGGTCAGGATCGCCTGCTCGATGATCCGCACCAGTTCGTCGAGGGGAATCTCCTTCTCGCGCTCGATGGTCCTGAGAAGTCCGAGATCGATGTCCACGCTTGCCTCCGTATTCAGCTCTCACCGGCACGCCGAGCGCACCGGAACCCTACAACGTTACCCGATGCACGAGCGCCTCACGGCGTGATCCCGTAGCGCCCGCAGTCGTCGATCGGGGCTCCGCCGCCCTCGAACCGGTCCTCGGTCCAGCGCACCAGGAACGGCAGGAAGCGCGAGCCCGGCAGCAGGATCCCCTGATGATCGGTGTCGCGGTAGATGCCCCATGACACCTCCGCTCCGTCCGTGCACGCCCGGTCGACGAAGTCCTGCTGGAGCTGTGGGGGGATGACCTCGTCGGCGGCCCCCCACGCCACCAGGAGCGGTTCGTCGAAGGGGCCCGTCACGGCGTTCTGCGCGAGCCGCGCTCCCAGCGGCCCGCCCGTCAGATCGCCGACGTAGAGCGGCCGATCCTCGGACACGCCGAGCGCGGCCAGCACCGACACGATGACGCCGGGCTCGCTCGGGCAACGCGTGGTCATCTCGCGGACGATGGATCGCGCCCCGGGAGCGACGTAGTCCGTCAGTTCGACGTCCGGATACGTGTCGGCGTAGGGGACGAGCACCCACGAGATGAGCACGGTCAGCAGCGGCGAGGCATCGCCGTCGGTGAGCTCGCCGGCCAGGGCGAGGGGGTCGGTCACCGGGGCCAGCGCCGCGGTGCCGACGATGTCGAGCTCCGGGGTGTATTCGGCGGCGAGCTGCGCGGACCACAGCGCGGCATGGCCGCCCTGCGAATGACCCCACAGCGCGACCCGGTCGCTGAGCCAGACCCCGAAGGCCTCGTCGGCCGCTCTCACGGCATCCAGTGCCGACTGCGCCTCCCCCACTCCGATCAGGTACGGGAAGACGCCGGGTGCCCCCTGGCCTGTGTAGTCCGGGGCCACCACCACCCAGCCGCGTTCGATCGCCTCGTCGAGCGCGGGGATGGCCCAGCGCGTCGCCGAGGCCTCGCGCAGACTCGGCGCGCAGCCGCGCGCGACACCCGTCGTGCCGTGGTTCCACAGCACCACGTCCCGCGGCTGCCACGAGACACCGTCGGGGATGATCACCAGCGCGCTGCCGACGGCCGGCTGACTGCGTGCGTCGATCGTCGTGTACAGGATGCGGCTCACCGTCGCCCCCGGAGGCTGTCGCCCGTCGAAGTCGTCCTCTCGGATGAGCGCTCCGTGCTCTCTGGGAACCTCGGCCGGCGGATCGTAGAAGGAGCCCACGACGGGCGCGCCGTCGGAGAGCCACTCGTTGACCCACCACGCGCCCGACGCGGTCAGGACCAGCACCAGCGAGAGAGCGAACCGCCCGGCATCCGCCCATCTGGTCGCCGCGCGCGTCGGACGTCGTGGTCGTCCCGCGCTGTCGCGCCGGGCGACCAGGCGCCGGCCGCCGCGCACGGCGAGTGAGACGCCGAAGACGAACGTGCGGACCCCGAAGACGACGGCGACGACGAGGACCGTCACATCGGGCCAGGTGAGGGCCAGAACACCGAAGACCAGCTGGGCCGCCCCCCACGTGGCGGCGAGCACGCGCACGCTCGCACGACCGCGCGTGGTCGCGTCGCCGAGGGATGCCAGACCGCCCAGCACCAGGAGCACCGCCAGCGCGGCGGGTGCCAGATCCAGGCTGCGGCCGAACCAGACGATGACGGCGAGACCGACCAGCACCCAGGCCGAGGCGAGGGCGCGGTGCCACCAGGCGCGACCGGTGGGCGCGGCGAACTCCCAGATGCCCGAGACGATGGCGCTGACCCCCACGTACAGCGCGAGCACGAAGAGGGAGGTCAGGGGGCGCAGGGCGATGAGCGCCCCGAGTGTGGCGAGGGCGATGCCCACCAGCAGCACCACGCGGGGATGCGCGCCCTCGACCAGGCGCGGCAGCACGCTCCACCGCATCGGGCGCGAGCGTGGGCTGCGATGTGCCATCCCGCCCATGGTATGTCTCCGACGACGGTGGCCCGCCGACGCGGCCGCCGCCATACTGGGGCGATGGATGCGGCTAACGACTGGCTTCTGCTGTGGGGCGACAACCTGTGGACCTGGGCGGTGCTGCCGGTGGTGGTGCTGCTGGGGCTCTACTTCACGATCCGATCCGGAGTGGTGCAGTTCCGGCTGCTGCCCGAGATGTTCCGGACGCTCACAGACAAGACCCCGCGGACGACCGACGGCAAACCGCAATCGGTGTCGTCGTTCCAGGCCTTCACGATCTCCGCCGCCTCGCGGGTGGGCGTCGGCAACATCGCGGGCGTGGGCACCGCCATCGCCATCGGCGGACCCGGAGCGGTGTTCTGGATGTGGCTCATGGCCTTCATCGGCGGCGCGTCCGCCTTCATCGAGTCCTCGCTCGCGCAGCTCTACAAGACCCGAGACAAGGACGGCTTCCGCGGCGGTCCGGCGTACTACATGCAGCGAGGGCTGGGCGCTCGGTGGATGGGCATCCTCTTCGCGATCATCCTCATCATCTGCTTCCCGATCGCGTTCAGCTCGCTGCAGGCCAACACCATCCAGGCGACGATATCGGGAAGCTTCGGCGATGACGCCGTGGGCTGGCTCCCGTGGGTCATCGGCATCTCGCTCGCGGTGCTCATGGCGCTGGTCATCTTCGGCGGCGTCCGCCGCATCGCCTCGGTCACCCAGACGCTCGTCCCGGCCATGGCGCTGCTCTACCTGCTCCTCGGCCTGGTCATCGTGGCGATCCACATCGAGCGGCTCCCGGAGGTCTTCGCGACGATCTTCACGCAGGCCTTCGGTCCCAACGAGGTCGTCGGCGCGACCCTCGGGTACATCATCCTGACCGGCGTCAAACGGGGCATGTTCTCGAACGAGGCCGGGCTCGGCTCGGCGCCGAACGCCGGAGCCAGCGCCGCGGTCACCCACCCTGTGAAGCAGGGGCTCGTCCAGACGCTCGGCGTGTACTTCGACACGTTCCTGGTGTGCTCGATCACCGCGTTCATCGTGCTGGTGTCGGTGCCCGACCTCGCCGGGGCCGAGCGGGGCATATCGCTGACCCAGGGGGCGATCGTCGGCGCGCTCGGCGAATGGTCGAACGTGCTGCTGAGCATCATCATCTTCCTGCTGGCCTTCAGCTCGATCCTCGGCAACTACTACTACGGCGAGTCGAACATCGAGTTCATCACCCCGCGACCGGGCGTGCTGCTGGGCTACCGGATCCTCGCCGTGGTGGCGGTCCTCGTGGGCTCGATCGTCTCGGCCGACCTGGTGTGGAACTTCGCCGACGGGGCGATGGGCTTCATGGCGCTCGTGAACCTCGTCGCGATCGCCTTGCTCTCGGGTGTCGCCTTCCGCCTGCTGAAGGACTACACCCAGCAGCGGCGCGAGGGCCGCGACCCCGTGTTCACGCGCGACCGGCTGCCCGATGTCCGCAACATCGAGGTGTGGGAGGACGAGCTGTCGGTCACCGGCCCCATCGACCTTCCGGTCAAGCGCCGTCAGGCGGAGAAGCACCGCGACCACCTGCACCACGCGCCCCACCAGGAGTGACGGCGCGCACCTCGAGCCGGCGCCCGTCCCCGGCGAAGCATGCGGCGCGACTCGCGGTCAAGCCCTGTTCCTGTGAACGCCCTGTGCTTCTATCCTGAGCCCATGAACCAGACGCACAAGCAGGTGGCCAGATCGGCCTCCTCCTCCCCCGCCCTGCGTGTCCTCGCCCGGACCGGCTACGCCGCGAACGGCGTCGTCCACATCCTGATCGGCGCGATCGCGCTCACCATCGCCCTCGGGGGCGGCGGGTCGAGCGATCAGTCCGGCGCGATGAAGGCCATCGCCGGCGCACCCGCCGGCTTCGTCCTGCTGTGGATCCTGGCTCTCGGCCTCTTCGCCCTGGCGCTCTGGTACATCATCGAGGGCATCCTCGAGCCCGGCCAGGGCAAGGACAAGTGGACCGACCGTCTCGCCAGCTTCGGACGCGCGGCCGCGTACCTGTTCCTCGGCGGGATCGCCGTCACCTTCGCCCTCGGCGGAAGCGCCAACAGCGAGCAGAGCACCGAGGACGCCACCGCCGGCATCCTCCGCATGCCGGGTGGCGCGTTCATCGTGGGCCTCGGTGGACTCATCGTCCTCGGCATCGGCGGATACTTCGTCTACAAGGGCGTGAAGAAGAAGTTCCTCGAGAACCTCTCGCTCCCCGGCGGCAAGGTCTCGAACGGCATCACCAAGCTCGGCGTGGTCGGCTACGTCGCCAAGGGGATCGCGCTCGGCATCATCGGCATCCTGCTCATCGCCGCGGGGGTGACCTCCGACGCCGAGAAGGCTGCCGGCTTCGATGGTGCGCTCAAGAGCCTCCTCGACCTGCCGTACGGGCCGTGGCTCCTCGGCGCGGTCGGAGTCGGACTCATCGCCTACGGCGTCTTCCAGTTCGCTCGGGCACGCTACACCCGGCTCTGATCGATCCCGACCCTGCGGCGAACGGGGGCCTGCGGCGCGATGCCGCAGGCCCCCGTTCGGTCACACCCGGTGAACCTGCACGACCGAAGGCCGGGGCGCGTTGGGTGCGTCCCCCGGTCCGTCCGCGCCGTAGTCGGGGAACCGCGACCGCGGCTCGGCGAAGGTGCCGTCCTCACCGGGATGCTGCACCGCGACGAGCACGATCCCCTCGGCGTCGTGGATGACCGGACCGCATGTCTCGGCATCCCGGGGAACGGCGAGGAACTGCTGGACGCGTCCCCGCTCGGGACCCTCGAGCGGGACCTTGAACAGCCCGTCGTTGCGACCGATGGTGCTCGGCGCGCCGTCGGTCGAGATCCACAGGTTGCCCTCGGAGTCGAATGCGACGTTGTCGGGGCACGAGATCGGTGACACCTGGTCCTTCGGGAAGCCCGCGAAGTAGGCGTTGTCGAACGTCGCCGGGTCGCCGCACAGCAGCAGGATGCTCCAGCCGAACGTGTCGCCGGACTGCCCCGCCGTCTCAGTGAGCTCGATCACGTGACCGTAGCGGTTGCCGGTGACGGGGTTCGCCTCGTCCAGCGGCGCCGCGGAGCCGCGCTGGGTGTTGTTCGTGAGGGCGACGTACACCTTGCCGGTGAGGGGGTTCGGCTCGACGTCCTCGGGTCGATCCATCTTCGTCGCGCCGACGCGGTCGGCGGCCAGGCGGGTGAAGACCAGCACCTCCTCGATCGTCATCCCCGGCACGGCGCTCGCCCCGTCGCGGGTGAGCGGGATCCACTGGCCGCTGCCGTCGAACGCACCGTCCGAGGGCAGAGCTCCCGAGCCGGTGATCTCGGCTGCGGGCGAGTCGCCGAAGAACTTCGCGACGTACAGGTCCCCCTCGGCGAGGAGATCGAGGTTCTTCTTCCGCGAGCCCGAGATGCGGTTCTTCGAGACGAACTTGTAGAGGTAGTCGTTGCGTTCGTCATCGCCCATGTAAGCGACGACGCGCTTGTCCTCGGCGACGATGACGTTGGCGCCCTCGTGCTTCATCCGGCCCATCGCGGTGTGCTTGCGCGGCGTGGACGTCGGGTCCTCGGGGTCGACCTCGACGATCCAGCCGAACCGGTTGGGCTCGTTGACGTACCCGGGGTCGTGGCTGTTGAAGCGGGGGTCCCACGACTCCCACCCGGTCGAGGTCGAGAAGCTCGACGACCCCTGGTAGCGCCGCTGGCCCTCGGTGGCGGCGTTCCAGGCGAAGTAGCCGTTGAAGTTCTCCTCGCCCGACAGAACAGTGCCCCACGGCGTCGTGCCTCCCGCGCAGTTGCCGAGGGTGCCCTTGACCCGACGGCCGGTGGGGTCGCCCGCCGTCGTCATGAGGGCACTCCCGGCAGCGGGTCCGGTGATCTCGAAGGGCGTCTCGACGGTGATGCGCCGATTGCGGCGTCCGTCGATCTCGTACGTCCACGGGTCGCCCACGCGCGTGCGCCTGACCTCGACCACCGACAGGCCCTGCGCAGCCTTGAAGATCTCGCTGCGCCGACGGATCTCCGCGGGGTCGGACGTGGGAGGGAACATGATGCCGGGATTGACGTACTCGTGGTTCACCACCAGCGTCCCGCGCTTTCCGCTCGGGTCGGCCACGATGTCGAGGTAGTCGCAGTTGTAGCCGAACTGCCCGGCCTGGGCCTCGGGGCTCTGGGCGTCGATGTCGAACAGCGGCGCCGACGAGAAGAGCGGATCGCCCCATCGGATGATCGGACGCCAGGTGTAGCCCTGGGGGACGGTGAACGCATCCACCGAGCTCGCGACCGACTCGATCGGGTCGAAGGCGAGCGAGCCGGTGCCCGGCCGCGCGAACGCCACGCCGGCGCCGCCGGTTCCCGCCGCCACCGGACTCGACGCGGGCGCACCGGCGCGCAGCCCCGACACGGCGACGGCGACGGCGGCCGCGGCACCCATGCCCAGCAGCGCCCGACGGGACAGGGCCGCCGAGGCGACGTCGCGGAAGTGCTCGTTGGCGGAGGTGTTGCACTCGGGGCCGAGGCAGGCGTTCGCGCACTTGTACTGGCACGTGACGGCGGATCGCTTGCCGCGGACGTGGTCGAGCATGGGAAGCGATCGACGACGGTTCTCGATGGAAGACACCGGTCATCCTCTCTCTAGGGGTCGGATCGACCCTTTCGAGAGAGGGCGACGACGACCCCACGCGCAGATGAACGGCGTCCGTCAGCCAGCCGAACGGGTGGCGACGGCGTCAGCGCACCGCGAGCGCCGCCACAGCCTCGTCCACCGACAGCACCTCGCGCTCGCCCGTGCGACGGTTCCACAGCTCAACCTGGCCGTCGGCGGCGCCGCGACCGACGATCAGGATCCGCGGGACGCCGATGAGCTCGGCGTCGCCGAACTTCACCCCGGGCGACACCTTGGGCCGGTCGTCGTAGAGCACGTCGAGGCCCGCCGTCTGGAGGGCGTCGGACACCTCGGTGGCGAGCTCGAACGCCACCGTGTCGCGTCCGGTCGCCACCACGTGCACATCGAACGGCGCGACCGATTCCGGCCATACGAGGCCGCGCTCATCGTTGTTGAGCTCGGCGAGGATCGCCAGGATGCGGGTGACGCCGATCCCGTACGACCCCATGGTGACGGTCACCAGCTTGCCGTTCTCATCAAGGACCTTCAGCCCGAGCTTCTCGGCGAAGAACCGGCCGAGCTGGAAGACGTGACCGATCTCCATTCCGCGCGCGAGCTCGACGGGTCCGGACCCGTCGGGCGCCGGGTCTCCGGCGATCACCTCGGCGACCTCGACCACGCCGTCGGCGACGAAGTCACGGCCGGCGACGAGGCCGTGCACGTGCTTCTGGTCGATGTTCGCTCCGGTCACCCAGGCGGTCCCGTCCACGACCCGAGGGTCGACGAGATAACGGATGCCGGTGGCCGACTCCTCGCCGAGGACAGCACCGTCGGGCGCCCACGGGCCGATGTAGCCCTTCACCAGCGCAGGGTGGCGGGCGAAGTCGGCTTCGGTGGCGGCTTCGACGGCCGCCGGCGCGAAGGCCACCTCGGCCCGCTTGTCATCGACGTCGCGATCCCCGGGCAGGCCCACCACCACCAGCTCGCGCGTGGCGTCGGGGTGGGTCAGGGCGAGGACGACGTTCTTGAGGGTGTGCGCGGCGCTCCATGTGGTCGCGTCGGCCGTCGCCGGACCGGCCACACCGGGCTCCGGCGCGGGGAGGTGGGCCGCGCAGTGAGCCACGAGGGTCTGGATGGTCGGGGTGTCGGGCGAATCGAAGACCACGGGTGCCGGAAGCCCGTCGAACGGGATGGGAGCGGGAGCGGCCGTGGTGAAGGCCTCGACATTGGCGGCGTAGCCTCCGGCCGAGCGGACGAAGGTGTCTTCGCCGACCGTGGTCGGGTGCAGGAACTCCTCGCTGCGGGCGCCTCCCATGAGCCCGTTGTCGGCGGCGACGATCACGTACTCGAGTCCGAGGCGGGTGAAGATGCGCTCGTAGGCGTCGCGCTGGGCCTGGTACGAGGCTTCGAGTCCGGCGTCGGTGTAGTCGAAGGAGTAGGCGTCCTTCATCGTGAACTCGCGTCCGCGCAGGAGCCCCGCGCGGGGACGCGCTTCATCACGGTACTTGTCCTGGATCTGGTAGATCGCCAGCGGCAGATCCTTGTACGAGGCGTAGAGGTCCTTCACGAGGAGCGTGAAAAGCTCCTCGTGGGTCGGCGCGAGCAGATAGTCGGCCTCCTTGCGGTCCTTCAGCCGGAAGATGCCGTTGCCGTAGGCCTCCCAGCGCCCCGACTCGCGGTACGGCTCGGCGGGCACCAGGGCCGGGAAGTGCACCTCATAGGCTCCGGCGTCGGCCATCTCGTCGCGGATGATCGCCTCGATGCGCGCCTTGACCCGCAACCCGAGCGGCAGCCACGTGAAGATTCCGGGCGCGGTGCGGCGGATGTAGCCGGCGCGCACGAGCAGCCGATGACTGGTGACTTCCGCGTCGGCGGGGTCTTCGCGGAGCGTGCGGACGAAGTAGTGCGAGAGACGTGTGACCACGAGGCACAAGTCTAGGGCGGGCGGATGCCGCGTCCGGCCGTAGCCTGAACCGATGACGACTGTGCTTCTGACCGGGTTCGAGCCCTTTGGGGGCGACTCCTTCAATCCGTCGGGCGCGGCCGTGGGGCAGGTGGCGGCGTCGTGGACGGGATCCGCCGAGCTGGTCGTGGACGTGCTGCCGGTCGCGTTCGCGGGGGCGGCGAACCGGATGCGCGAGCTCATCGCCCGCCACTCCCCCGACGTCGTCCTCGCCGCCGGCCTGGCCGGCGGCCGCACCGCGGTCGGCGTGGAACGCATCGCGGTGAACCTTCTCGACGCCCGCATCCCCGACAACGACGGCGAGCAGCCGGTGGACGAGCCGAGCACTCCGGGCGCCCCTGCTGCCCGGTTCGCGTCCCTCCCGGTCAAGCGCATCGTGCAGGAACTCGGTGGTGCGGGAATTCCTGCGGAGCTGTCCCACTCGGCCGGCACCTACGTGTGCAACCACGTCTTCTTCACGGCGCTGGACGCCGCACCGGCCCCTTCCCGGTCAGGGTTCGTGCACGTGCCCTGGTCGCGGGAGCACGCCCCGACCGCCGACGCGGCATCCCTGCCCTTCGCGGACATCGTCCAGGCGATCGGGATCGTCATCGATGCCAGCCTCTCGGACGAGGACGATCTGCGTCTGCCGGGCGGTGCGGTGCACTGAGGTCAGCGCGGAGTCGCGCCCAGACGGAGCACTCCGCGGACGAGAAGTCCCGCCGCGAGCGCCCAGAACGCCGCACCGATGCCGGCGGCCTGCACTCCTGACGCCGCGACGAGCAGCGTCACCACCGCCGGAAGACGTTCACCGGGCTCGTCGACGGCCTGCTGCACCGCCGAGCCGAAGGCGGCGAGGAGCGCCACGCCCGCGACCGCCGGAACGACGCCGGCGGGTGCCACGAGGAGGAGGGCCGTGAGGACGGCGGACAGGCCGCCGAGGGCGATGGCCGTGACCCCGGTCGATACGCCCGCCACCCACCGTCGACGTGGGTCGGGGTCGGCGTCGGGCGCGGCGGCGAGGGCGGCGCTGATCGCCGCCAGGTTGATCGCGTGCCCACCGGCGGGCGCCCCCAGGGCGGTTCCGAGGCCGGTGACGAGCATCGCCGGCCGCCACGGCACGTGGTAGCCGTAGCTGCGCATGATGGCCACGCCCGGCACGTTCTGGGACGCCATCGTGACGAGGAAGAGCGGCAGCGCCAGGCCGAGCACCGAGCCGACCGTCAGAGACGGCGCGGTGAACTCGACGCGGGGCACCAGCGAGGACGACGCCACCGCCGCATCGGTGAGGGCGATGTCGATGCCGATGACCGATGCCGCGGCGACGAAGGCGAGCGGCACCGCCCACCGCGGGGCGAAGCGGACCGCGAGAAGCCATGTCGCCAGCACCGGCGCGACCGCCCACGGTGTCTGCATGAGCCCGCCGATCGGCGCGAGGCACAGCGGCAGCAGGACTCCCGCGAGCATCGCCTGCGCGATCGATGGCGGGATGCGGGCGATGAGGCGACCGAGCTGCGGCCACAGGGCGGTGAGGAGGATGAGGGCTGCCGTCACGAGGAACGCCCCGACCGCCGCCGACCATCCGCCGTCGACGCCGCCGCTCGCCGCGAGGACCGCCGCCCCCGGTGTCGACCACGCGACGGTGACCGGCATCCGCGTCCGCCACGCCAGGATGATCGAGGCGACCCCCATCGTGACGCACAGCACGAGCAGCCCGCTCGCGGCCTGGGCGGACGACGCTCCCACCGCCGCCAGCCCGGTCAGGACCACGGCGAAAGAGCTCGTCACCCCGACGAGCGCTGTCACGATGCCAGCGATGATGGGCCGGGACAGGGGGCCATTCGCCGGCGCGGGATCGGGCAGGGTCACCCGGTCACGGTAGCGCGTCGCCGCCGGGGCGGCGGACGGTCAACTCGTGACGACCTGGGCCGTTCCGATGCCGGCTTCAGGACCCATCTCGGCGGCGAGGCGGTTCGCCTCTTCGATGAGCGTCTGGACGATGTCGGCCTCGGGCACGGTCTTGATGACCTGCCCCTTGACGAAGATCTGGCCCTTGCCGTTGCCCGATGCCACGCCGAGGTCGGCTTCCCGCGCCTCCCCGGGACCGTTCACGACGCAGCCCATCACGGCGACCCGCAGCGGGACGGTCATGTCCTTCAGACCCTCGGTCACATCATCGGCCAGCGTGTACACATCGACCTGCGCGCGCCCGCACGAGGGACACGAGACGATCTCGAGCTTGCGCTCACGCAGGTTGAGCGACTGCAGGATCTGGTGTCCGACCTTGACCTCTTCGGCCGGGGGCGCCGACAGCGATACCCGGATCGTGTCGCCGATCCCCTCGCCGAGCAGGATCCCGAAGGCGGTCGCGCTCTTGATCGTGCCCTGGAAGGCGGGGCCGGCCTCGGTCACACCGAGGTGCAGCGGCCAGTCGCCCATCGCCGCGAGCAGACGGTAGGCCTGCACCATGATCACCGGGTCGTTGTGCTTGACCGAGATCTTGAAGTCGTGGAAGTCGTGCTCCTCGAACAGCGACGCCTCCCAGCGAGCGCTCTCGGCGAGCGCCTCGGGGGTCGCTTTGCCGTACTTCTGCAGCAGCCGCGGGTCGAGCGACCCTGCGTTCACGCCGATGCGCAGCGACACACCGGCATCCGATGCGGCCTTGGCGATCGCGCCGACCTGGTCGTCGAACTTCCGGATGTTCCCCGGATTGACCCGGACAGCGGCGCATCCGGCGTCGATGGCCTGGAAAACGTACTTGGGCTGGAAGTGGATGTCGGCGATGACCGGGATCTGGCTCTTCTTGGCGATGATGTGGAGCACATCGGCGTCGTCCTGCGACGGCACGGCGACGCGCACGATCTCGCAGCCGGAGGCGGTGAGCTCGGCGATCTGCTGCAGCGTCGCGTTGATGTTGGTCGTCGGAGTGGTCGTCATCGACTGGACGCTGACCGGGGCGTCTCCGCCCACCAGGACCTTGCCGACCTTGATCTGTCGGCTCTTGCGACGCGGAGCGAGGGTGTGGGGGACGTTCGGCATTCCGAGGTTCACGGCGGGCACGTCTCCCAGCCTACGCCGCGGCCCGGCGGGCGGCGCCGTCATCCGTCGCCTGCGCGCCCCGGCCCCCGACGGGGGCTTCCCCGCGCTGTGGTAGTTTCGGCGCGACATGACCCGGCCCGATCCCCCTTCCTCCGCCGACCGCGCCGACCTGGCCGCGCTGATCGCCGACGGAGCTCCGTTCGCGCTCATAGCGCGCACCCCCGACACCGTCGAGCTTCTGACCGGCGACGTCGTCGACGTTGAGCTGTTGGCCGACATCCCCCTCCAGGACGCGACCGGGCGTGCGCGCGAGGTGCTCGCCCTCGTTCCCTACCGTCAGGTGCGCGAACGCGGTTTCGCGTGCCACGACGACGGTGCGCCGCTGCGATGCCTCGTCGTGGCCGATCACCGCGAGGTCCCGCGCGCGGAGGTGATGGCGGGACTCCCCGCCCATCCGGTGCCGCTCATCGAGCCCGGGTTCGACATCTCGGACGAGGACTACGCGCAGATCGTGCGGACCGTCATCGCGGACGAGATCGGCCGCGGCGAAGGGGCGAACTTCGTCATCCGACGCGACTTCACCGCCGGGGTCGACGGCGACCCGGTCACGACGGCCCTCACCTGGTTCCGTGCGCTGCTCGAGCACGAACGGGGCGCCTATTGGACCTTCGCCGTGGTGACCGACGGGCACATCGCCGTCGGCGCGAGCCCGGAGGCGCACGTCAGCGCCCAGGACGGTGTGGTGACGATGAACCCCATCTCCGGGACCTTCCGCCACCCGGCCGGCGGCGCGACGGTCGAGACGCTCACCGCGTTCCTCGAGTCGACCAAGGAGACCGAGGAGCTCTTCATGGTCGTCGACGAAGAGCTCAAGATGATGAGCGCCGTGTGCTCGGACGGGGGGCGCATCACCGGGCCGCACCTGAAGGAGATGTCACGGCTCACGCACACCGAGTACGTGCTCCGGGGTCGCAGCCGGCTCGATCCGCGCGACATCCTCCGAGAGACCATGTTCGCCCCGACCGTGACGGGGTCGCCGATGCAGAACGCCTGCACCGTCATCGCCCGGCACGAGGCGACACCGCGCGGCTATTACTCGGGCGTCGCCGCGCTGTTCACGCCGCGGCCCGGGGCCACCGACACCGACGGCGGCGCGTCCCACGACCTCGACGCCCCCATCCTCATCCGAACGGCCTATCTGCAGGACGGTCGTCTGAGGGTCCCCGTCGGCGCCACGCTCGTCCGGCACTCCGACCCCTACGGCGAGGTGGGCGAGACCCACGGCAAGGCGGCGGGAGTCCTCGGCGCGATCGGCGCGATCCCGCGCGAGCTGGTCGCGACCACCGCGTCCGATGCCATCGACGAGGATGCTCCGGCGCCGGAGCCCCGTGCCCTCGCGGACGACCCCGGTATCGCCGCCTTGCTGGCCTCTCGCAACGGGCGCCTGGCGGCCTTCTGGCTGAATCCGCAGGACCCCGGTGAGGTCGGACCCTTCGCCGGCCGGTCGGCGATCGTGATCGACGCCGAGGACCGCTTCACCACGATGCTCGCCCATCAGCTGCGTCACCTCGGCCTGGACGTCGAGATCCTGCCCTGGCAGGACGTCGACGACCGGCGCGTGGACACCGCAGAGCTCGTGGTCGCCGGCCCCGGCCCGGGCGATCCGCGCGACGTCTCCAGCGAGCGGATTCGCCGCATGCGCGACATCGTCCGGCGCCGCACCGCGTCCGGGCGGCCGCTTCTGGCGGTCTGCCTCAGCCACCAGATCCTGGCCGACGCGGTGGGGGTCGGGCTCGCGCCGCTGTCAGCCCCCCATCAGGGTCTGCAGAAGACCGTCGACCTGTTCGGCACCGATGCGTCGATCGGGTTCTACAACACCTTCACCGCACGGGTTGCGCCCGGTGTCACCCGGATCGGCGACACCGAGATCGCGGCGGGACCCGACGGCGACGTCTTCGCTCTGCGCGGCCCCTCGTACGCGTCGGTCCAGGGACACCTCGAGTCGATCCTGTCCCGCGACGGCATGACGACGCTGGAACGCCTCGTCGGCCACGCGCTGGGATACAGCGCAGCCTGAGCCGTCCCGAGAGGTCAGCCGAAGATGGAGATCGGGTTGATCACGTCCGAGACGATCAGCACCGCACCCATCGCGATCAGGGCGATGACGACCACGAAGGTCACGGGGACGAGCTTGGTGGCGTCGACGGGTGCCGGAGCGGCCCTGCCGCGGAGCTTGGCCCACGCACGCTTGATGCCGTCCCACAGCGCTACGGCGACGTGTCCGCCGTCCAAGGGCAGCAGCGGCACGAGGTTGAACACGAAGAGCGCGATGTTCAGCGACGCCAGAAGCGAGAGGAAGCCGGCGACGCGGTTGAGCACGGGCGCGTCCGCCGCGGCGACCTCACCGGCGATGACGCCCGCGCCGACGACGCTGAGCGGGCCGTCGGGGTCGCGCTCCTGACCCGTGACGGTGGCGACCGCGGTCTCCCACACCAGCACCGGGAGCCGCCAGATCACCTGGGTGACCGCGCCGACGTTCTCGATGGCTGCCGCGGGTCCGGCCCAGAGAGGCTCGCGGAGATAGTCGACTTCCTGACGGATGCCGGCGAAGCCCACCTCGGTGATCTGCGGCTCCCCGTCTGGGCCGACGACGGGCCGGCCGCGGTCGTCGACCTCGGTCTGACTCACCGCCACCGGGGTCAGCTCGACGGTCTGCGCGGCGCCATCGCGCTCGAGGACGATCGCCAACTGCCGCCCGGGTGAGCTGCGGATGATCTCGGATGCTTCGGCGAAGGTCTCGACACGCTCGCCGTCGACGCTCACCAGCACGTCCCCGGGCTGCATCCCGGCGGCCGCGGCCGGGGCGACCGGGTCGTCCGCGGTGCACTCGGTGCGGCCGGCATCCGCCGGGATCACGCACTCGCTGACGCTCTGCACCGTGGTGGTGGCGGTCTGCACGCCGATGCCGCTGAGGAGGATGGCGAAGAGGACGATCGCGAAGAGCAGGTTCATGAACGGCCCGCCCAGCATGACCACGACCCGCTTCCACACCGGAAGCCGGTAGAACACGCGGCGATCCTCGACGCCGTCGACGGTCTCGTCGTTGGCGGAACGGGCGTCCTGGACCATCGTGGCGAAGAATCCGCCGCCGGCCCGCCCGCCGCGGTGGGCGTCTCGGTCGGCGGGACTGGGCGGGTACATTCCCGCCATCGAGATGTAGCCACCCAGGGGGATGGCCTTCACGCCGTACTCGGTCTCACCGTAGCGCCGAGACCAGAGGGTCGGGCCGAAGCCGATCATGTACTGCCCCACCCGGACGCCGAAACGCTTGGCGGGGACGAGGTGGCCGATCTCGTGGAGCGCGATCGACAGGGCGAGCCCCACGACCATGAGGGCGATGCCGATGATGAACGCGATCACTTCCACACGCCCCACGCTACCCGCGCGTCGCTTCGAGTTGGCCGCGAAGCGCGTCACCGCTCGGCGACGTCCTCACGCACGTTCCTCGGGCGCCGAGTGAGAGGATGGTCACGCTATGCCGACTGACGCCGCCTCGAATCTGCCTCCCGTGCTCCGCCCGGAGGCACCCCCCGTCCATTCGCTGGGGGATCTCGCCGCCCGCTTCGGCGGTGAGGTGCGCGGGGACGCCGCCGACGTCCGGCTGACCGGCCTCACCCTCGCCACGGCGGACCTGCGCGCCGGCGAAGCGTTCGTGGCCATCCGCGGTGTGAACCGCCACGGCGCCGAGTTCGCGGCGGCGGCAGCCGAGAAGGGCGCCGTCGCCGTCATCACGGATGCCGCCGGAGCGGACATCGCGGCCCGCGCCGGCCTGCCGATCGTCGTCGTGGACGACCCTCGCGCCGCGCTCGGCGATCTGTCGGCCTGGGTGTACGGCACCGGACCGGGCGACGACATCCCGCTGCTGTTCGGCACCACGGGCACGAACGGCAAGACGAGCGTGTCGCACCTGCTCGAGGGCATCCTGAATCAGCTCGGCGTCGTGACCGGACTGTCGTCGACGGCGGAGCGCCACATCGCCGGTGAGGTCATCGTCTCGCGCCTCACGACCCCCGAAGCCTCCGAGTTCCACGCCCTGCTGGCGCTGATGCGGGAACGTGGCGTACAGGCGGTCGCGGTCGAGGTCAGTGCACAGGCGCTCAGCCGTCACCGTGTGGACGGACTGCTGTTCGACGTCGCCGGATTCACCAACCTGTCGCACGACCACCTCGACGACTACGCCGACATGGACGAGTACTTCGAGGCGAAGCTGGCCCTGTTCCGCCCCGATCGCGCCCGCCGTGCCGTCATCTCACTGGACTCCGCCCCCGGCGCCGACGTCGCCGCGCGCAGCGAGATCCCGTTCGTGACCGTCGTGACCCCGGCCATCGCCGCGGATCCGGATGCGGACGCGGACTGGACCGTGGTGATCGACGACGAACGACAGGACGGCACCGCCTTCACCCTCACCGCCCGCGACGGGCGCTCCCTCACCACCGTCGTCCCCGTCATCGGACGGCACATGGCAGCCAATGCGGGACTTGCCATCGTCATGCTCCTCGAGGGCGGATACGCGTGGGACGACCTGTCTGCGGCGCTCGGCGGCGGCCGAATCGACGCGTACCTTCCGGGGCGCACGCAGCGCGTCTCGGGCGACCGCGGGCCGGCCGTGTACGTCGACTTCGGGCACTCCCCCGACGCGTTCGAGAAGACCCTCGCCGCCGTCCGCCATGTCACCCCCGGTCGTGTCCTCATGCTCGTCGGCGCTGACGGCGACCGTGATGCCACCAAGCGTCATGACATGGGCAGGACCGCTGTGGAGGGCAGTGACGTGCTCGTGATCACGGACCACCACCCTCGCTTCGAGGACCCGGACAGCATCCGCGCGACTCTCATCGACGGGGCTCGACGCGCACGCCCCGACGCCGAGATCCACGAGTACTCCCCTCCGGAGCGCGCCATCGTCGAGGCGGTGAAGCTCGTCGGCGACGGCGACGCGATCCTGTGGGCCGGCCCCGGACATCAGGACTATCGCGACGTCCGCGGAACCCGCGCCCCCTACTCCGCGCGAGAGCTGGCACGCCGCGCCCTGGCCGACGCCGGATGGCCGGTGCCGGAGCCGACGTGGCCGGTGCCCTACCCGCCGGACCGCATCATCGCGTCCGACCCCCTGCGCCCGGTCGACTGATCAGGCGGATGCCGCGATCGCGCGGTCCGCGGATTCCCGAGCCCAGCGCTCGGCCTCGATGAGGCTGTCGCGCGTGAGCGCCGCCGGCGCTTCGTGCGCGTCGACGACCCTCTCCACGGTCTCGAGGATCGAGAGGAAGCCGATGCGCCCCTCGTGGAAGGCGTCCACGGCCTGCTCGTTGGCGGCGTTGAACACGGCGGGGTACGTGGCTCCTGCCCGCCCCACACGCTTCGCCAGGCGCACGGAGGGGAAGGCCGCCTCGTCGAGCGGCTCGAACGTCCACGACGTCGCGGCGGTCCAGTCCAGCGGCCGGCCGACGCCGGCGACGCGGTGCGGCCAGTCCAGACCCAGCGAGATGGGCAGGCGCATGTCGGGTGGGGACGCCTGCGCGATGGTGGAGCCGTCGACGAACTCCACCATGGAGTGCACGATCGACTGCGGGTGCACGACGACGTCGATGTCGGCATAGGCGACCCCGAAGAGCAGATGCGCCTCGATGACCTCGAGACCCTTGTTCACCAGAGTGGCGGAGTTCGTCGTGACCACGCGACCCATGTCCCACGTGGGATGGGCGAGCGCTTCGGCGGGTGTGACCCCGGCGAGCGACGCCCGGCTCCGGCCGCGGAACGGGCCGCCGGACGCCGTCAGCACGAGCCGCCGCACTTCGGACCGGTCGCCGGAGCGCAGCGCCTGCGCGATGGCGGAGTGCTCGGAGTCCACGGGAACGATCTGGCCCGGCGCCGCGATCGCCGTCACCAGTTCCCCGCCCACGATGAGCGATTCCTTGTTGGCCAGCGCGAGCGTCCGACCCGACTCCAGCGCCGCGAGCGTCGGGCCCAGTCCCACGGAACCGGTGATGCCGTTGAGCACCACGTCGGCCTCGACGTCGCGCACGAGCTGCTCGGCCTCGGCGGCGCCGAGGGCGGTGTGCTCCACCCCGAACTCCGCCGCCTGGGCGTCGAGGCCCGAACGGTCGCGCCCCGCCGCGAGCCCGACCACCTCGAACCGGCGCGGATTGGCGCGGATGACGTCGAGCGCCTGCGTGCCGATCGAGCCGGTCGAGCCGAGGACGAGGATGCGGCGCATCCCGCCAGCCTAGTCCGCGCTATGCGGCAGGCTGGGTGCCGAGGATGTCGATGACGAACACCAGCGTCTGCCCGGTGAGGTCGCTGTCGTTGATCTCGCCCTCGCCGTACGCGACATCCGGGGGGAGGACGGCGATGACCTGCGAGCCGACGGTCTCTCCGATCACTGCGTCAGAGAAGCCCTGCACGACGCCGCCGCCGGTCGAGAAGGTGAAGGGGGTCTTGCCCCAGCTCTCGTCGAAGACCTCGCCGGTGTCCCATGAGACGCCGTGGTACTGCACCATCACGCCGTCGCCTGCTTCGACGACCTCGCCGTCGCCCTTCTTCAGGGTGGCCTTCTCGAACTCGGTCGGCGCGTCCCCGTCGGGGAGCGTCACCGTGGGCGCGCCGTCTTCGGCCAGCTCGACGGCGGGAAGCCCTTCCGCGGGATCCTGCGGCTCACCCCAGGCGGCGTTGGGCACGATCTCGAGCATGTCGACGACGTAGACCTCGCCCGGCGCGTCGGCCGTCGCCGGGAAGGCCCCGACGACGCGCGTGCCGGGTGCGGCGCAGCCGAGCAGCTGACCCAGAGGGTTGTCGGCCGAGATCTGCTGCGGAAGCACCGTGTTCTCGCCGTAGCCGAACGAACCGAGCAGCTCGCCGGTCTCGGCACTGTAGGCGCTCAGCGCGTAGGTCACCAGGTCGCCGGCCTCGGCGGCCTCGCCGGACCCCTCGGTGAGCACCGTGCTCTGCAGGTCTTCGATCTCGAGGGGCGCCTCGAAGGTGGCGGTGGATTCCTCCCCCACCTCGCCGTCGACCGTGACGGCCTCGGTCGCGGCGCCTGATTCGGCCCCCGCCGCGCACAGGTCGACCGTCGCGGAGCTCGACGGCGTGGGAGCGGCCTCGGTCCCTGAGCCCGTGCAGCCGGCGAGAAGGAACGCCGACACGGCGACGGTGGACAGGGCGACGAGCGGTCGAGAGCGCAAGAGGAATCCTCAGATCGACGAACGGGAGTCTCCCATCCTCCCCCATGTTTGCTCCACCCTCGCTGGGAACCGGCTATGCCATGCGTGGTATGGAAACGGGGGTAGCCTCGACGGGTGACTTCCGAGGAGACGACCGAACCCCGCGAAGATGACGCCACCGTCCCCGCCGTCGACACGCAGGAGCGGGTCACGCGCATGGGCGCGACGTACGTCCTGGGTCGCATGGTCATCACGGCGCTGGCCCGGGTGGTGTACCGACCGCACGTCGAAGGCCGCCACCTCGTCCCCCGGACCGGCCCGGTGATCTTCGCGAGCAACCATCTGTCGTTCATCGACTCGATCGCGATCCCGGTCGCGGCGCCCCGTCCCGTGCACTTCCTCGCCAAGTCGAGCTACTTCGAGGGCACAGGCGCGTCGGGATGGATCTCGCGGGAGTTCTTCACCGCCATCGGAGCGATCCCGGTCAAGCGCGGCGCCGGGCAGGCGGCTCTCGACGCCCTGGAGCAGCAGCGGATGCTCCTGGACCAGGACCGCGCAGTGGCGCTGTATCCGGAGGGCACACGCTCGCTGGACGGGCGGCTCTACAAGGGACGCACCGGGGTCGCCTTCCTCGCTCTGCAGACGGGGGCGCCGGTCGTGCCGGTGGGATTGATCGGCACCGACAAGGTCATGCCGGTCGGTGCCCGGATGCCGTCCACCAAGCACCGCATCACCGTGAAGTTCGGCGAGCCGCTCGAGCTGTCGCACCACGGACCGGCCACCTCGGGCCGTGCGCGGCGACTCGCGACCGACGACATCATGGCCGCCATCCACGCCCTCTCCGGCCAGGAGCTGGCGCACGCCTACAACGAGGCCCCCGCGCACAACCCCATCGATCGCATCAAGCAGGTCCTCCCTCACGAGCGCCGCTGATGACGATCACCGGTTCGTGGCGGACCGGGAAGTTGACGGAATTGGCGATGAAGCACCAGGCGTGAGCCTGCTCGTGCGCCGCCATCGCGGCATCCCGCATCGACTCCTCGGCGACGGTGACACGCGGGCGCAGCACGACCTCGCGGAAGGCGCCGGCGCCCCGTCCGTCCTCGACCATGAGCCCGCTCGCATCGTCCTCGTAGCCGGTGACGACGATGCCCGCCTGCACGCACGCGTGGAGGTACGACAGCAGGTGGCACTCGCTCAGCGCCGCGACCAGCAGATCCTCGGGGTTCCACCTCGCCGCGTCGCCCCGGAAGGGCTTGTCGGCCGACGCGAGCAGATCGGGCTTGCCGTCGATCTGGACCAGGACGGCCCGGTCGTAGTCCCGGTATCCGGTCGTTCCCGAGCCTCGGTTGCCGGTCCAGACCGACCGGACGGAGTATCGATGCTCGCCGAACATGAGCACAGTCTGTCATGGGGGTCGGCGGCGGCCTCCCCGGTAGGCTGACGTGGTGCCCCACACCTTCTCGGTCTCGGACGCCGTCGAACTCGCGGTCGTCGAGCGCAGCGGGTTCGTCGAATCCCGGCACGCGGGCGCGGCGATCGTGCTCGCCCCGGACGGCGCGGTCTCCGCCTCGCTGGGCGATACGTCGGCGCTGATCCTTCCGCGCTCGACGCTGAAGCCGCTGCAGGCACTGGCGATGCTGTCGGCGGGCGCACCCCTGGAGGGCGAGCACCTGGGGCTCGCGACCGCCAGCCACTCGGGCACCGACAGACACGTCGAGGTGGTCCGGCAGATCCTGCACTCCGCGGGTGTGACCGAGGACGCCCTCGGCTGTCCGCCCGCCTGGCCGGGCGACACGGCGACCCGCGACGCCCTCATCCGCGAGCACGGCGCGCCGGCCCGCCTGCGAATGAACTGCTCCGGCAAGCACGCCGCGATGCTCCTGACCTGCGTCGTCAACGGCTGGCCGACGGACGGCTACCTGGATCCCGCACACCCGCTCCAGGTGCATATCCGCGACGTGGTGGAGCGACTCGTCGGCGAGAAGTCCCCCACCGTCGCGGTCGACGGGTGCGGAGCCCCGGTCCTCGCGGTGACCCTCTTCGGCCTGGCCAAGGCGATCCACCGCATCGGAACCGCATCGTCGACGTCCCCGTTCGCGCTCCACCGCAGCGCGGGCGCTCTCGTTCAGGCGGTGCGCGCTCACCCGTGGACCATCGACGGACCCGGCCGTCCCGACACCGTCGCGATCGAGCAGCTCGGCGTCTTCGCCAAGACCGGCGCCGAGGGCGTGCTGGTGATGGTCGCGCCCGACGGCACCACGGTGGTGCTGAAGATGCTCGACGGCAGCACTCGCGCCACCACCGCCGTCGCGTTGCGGCTGCTCGAACGCGCAGGCGCGCTCGACGCCGCGGGCGTCGGCGAGGTCATGGCACGTCTTCCGCTGACCGTCACCGGCGGCGGACACGACGTCGGGGCCATCCGCCCCGCCTTCTGAGGCGCTCCCACGAGGAGCACGAACGCTCCAACGGCGGAGCGGAAAGGATCTGACGATGAGGATCAGCGTCCCCACCGAGGTGAAGAACAACGAGTACCGGGTGGCGCTCACACCCGCCGGCGTGCATGATCTCGTCGCCGCCGGTCACGAGGTGTTCGTGCAGCGCGGTGCCGGCATCGGTTCCTCGATGCCCGACAGCGAGTACGACGACGCCGGGGCCGTCCTGTTGGAGGATGCCGGCGACGTGTGGTCCCGGGCCGAGCTCCTCTTGAAGGTCAAAGAGCCGATCGCCGGCGAGTACGCGAACTTCCGCGACGACCTGGTGGTCTTCACCTACCTCCACCTGGCGGCGGACCGCGCGCTCACCGAACAGCTGGTGTCGGATCGGGTCACCGCGATCGCGTACGAGACGGTTCAGCTCGCCGGCGGCGGTCTGCCCCTTCTCGCGCCGATGAGCGAAGTGGCCGGCCGCCTGGCCCCCATGGTCGGCGCCTCCACGCTGATGAGGTCGGCGGGGGGCCTCGGGCTTCTGATGTCGGGCGTGCCGGGCACCAGGCCTGCGAAGGTCACGGTGATCGGCGGCGGCGTGGCCGGCGCGAACGCGGCGGTGATCGCCGTGGGCATGGGTGCCGACGTCACGGTCTTCGACACGAACGTGCAGCGCCTTCGCTACCTCGACGACCACTTCCAGGGGCGGGTGAAGACCGCCGCATCCAACCCGTTCGACCTCGATCGCGCGGTCGTCGACTCGGACCTCGTGATCGGTTCCGTGCTGATCCCCGGAGCGAAGGCACCCAAACTCGTCACCAACGAGATGGTCGGGCGGATGCGCCCGGGCTCCGTCCTGGTCGACATCGCCGTGGATCAGGGCGGCTGCTTCGAGGACACGCACCCGACCACCCACGCCGAACCCACCTTCCCCGTGCACGGGAGCGTGTTCTACTGCGTCGCCAACATGCCCGGCGCGGTGCCGCACACGTCCACCTCCGCTCTGACGAACGCGACGCTGCCCTACATCCGGCAGATCGCACGCCGGGGATGGAAGGACGCACTGCGGGCCGACGCCGCTCTGGCTGCGGGCCTCAATACGGTTGCGGGCTCCGTGGTGAACCCCGGGGTCGCCACCGCCCACGGACTCGAGGAGACCCCGCTCGCGGACGCGCTGGCCTGACGGGACGCTTTCGCCGAGGGTCGACGGTCAGGACAGCGCCTTCTCCTGGATCCCCCAGGGACTGCCGTAACCGGCCGGTGCGGGGGCGGCGAGCAGGTCGAGGAACGGGCGCGCGTCGAACGCCTCGGGCCCGAGCACGCCGCTCCCCTGCCAGGTGCCGCCGGCGAGGAGCTCCAGCGCGATGACGGGATTGATCGCCGTCTGCCACACCACGGCCTGCGAGTTGTACTCGGCCATCGTGTGCTCGTTGTCGGCGACGTGGTAGAGGTATGTCGAACGGGGGGCACCGTCCTTGCCGCGACCTCTCACCCACACCCCCGCGCAGGTCTTCCCCGACATGCGGTCGCCGAGGGTCGCCGGATCGGGCAGGCACGCGGCGACGACATCGCGCGGCGCGACCTGGACCCCCTTGACCGAGACCTTGTCGGTGCGGTCGAGGCCCAGCTTGTGCAGCACCTTGAGCACCTCGATGAACTCGTCACCGAGTCCGTACTTGAAGGTGACCCGGTCGGCGCCGGTCCATCGCGGCATGAGGAGGACCTCCTCGTGCTCGACGTTGACGCACTCGACCGGTCCGATCCCCTCGGGGAAGTCGAAGATCTCGGGCTCGCTGAAGGGAGCCGTGGTGAACCAGCCCCGGTCCCGCTCGAAGATCACGGGCGGGTTGAGGCACTCCTCGATCGTGGTCCAGATCGAGAACGACGGTGCGAAGTCGTATCCGGCGACGACGAGGTTCGCCCCGTCCCTCACACCGAGTTCGTCGATCTCGCTGAACAGCTCGTCCTCGGCATACCGCGCGAACACATCCGACAGGCCGGGTTCGACGCCGATTCCGACGAGCGCCAGGCGTCCGGCCAGGCGCCAGGCTTCGTCCTGGGCGAACTGCTCGTCGCCGAGCTTCACGCCGGGAAGCTCGAAGGGACGCTCCGGATGCGGTCGCGACAGACTCATCGCCATATCGAGATAGGTGGCGTCCGCAGCGGCGCAGCCGTCGAAGATCGGCATCACGAAACGCGGATCGACGGCGTTCAGCACATGCGTGACCCCGTGCTCACGGATGAGCGCAGCGACCGACTCCGCATCGGACGCGTCGATGCGGGCAGCCGAGAACCGGGCGTCGGCGAGTTCGGCGACGAGGCCCTCGGGCCGGGACGGGTCGTAGTCGGCGATCACCACGTGCTCGAAGAAGTCGCGCCGCGCGGCGATGCGCGCGGCGGCCGAGCCGACACCGCCGGCTCCGACGATGAGGATGCGCATGGGTTCTCCTGCCGATCGGGTGTTCCTGCGACGGTATGAGGACCACCCGGGCGGGTCAAGAACCGGTGCCGGTACGGATCGACCTGAACTGCACCGCCGGAAGGACGATGCGGACGGGGTCATCGCCGCTCGAGAAGAGCCACGCTCTCCCCCGCCCGGGCTCGGCGTAGGGCGGCAGGATGCGGCTTCCGGTGAGCAGGCGAAGGTCGGCGGCGCACGAGGCGTCGATCACGAGGTCGTGCTCGGAGCGCACCTGCGAGAGCACCCGCCAGTGCCGCTGCCATTCCTCCGGGTCGCCGACCACCACCGTCGGGGTCCCCGGATGCACGCCTTCGGCGTACTCGGCGACGGACCACACGTGCATCCCGCACTGCTGCCAGGTGCGCTGCGCCTCCCGCGCTGCCGGCGACCGCCGGGCGACGAACCCCGTGAGCATCGTGCTCGGCATCCATGCCGCCTCGTCCTCGCGCGGCAGGCGGCGGACCTCCGGTACGCGCGCGATCTGGATCGGCACGCCGTCCAGGGTGCCGCGTCCCGGGGGCGCATCGCCACGGAAGGCGACCGGGTCCCCGCCCAAGGCGATGTGCTCGAGGCGCGTGGTCGTGCGGAGAACGAGGCGGCGCGGGAGCAGATCCGCGATGCGGACGACGGGACCGCTGAGGCGCTGCACGGACGCAGCCACGAGGTAGCCCTGCTGCCCCGCACCCCGGCAGAGTGCATCGAGCAGCTCGAAGAACTCCTGCGCGTACTCGGGCGGGAACCTGCCCATCAGCGCGTCGAGATCGTCCGCGACGACGAGACTGCCTGCTCCCGGCGGCGTCCGCTGCAGCTCGATCGCGGCATCCCATGCGCTCTCGGCGTCGTCGGGGATGCGGACGACGTGGCGGGCCTGGGCGGCGAGGGTGTCCAGCGCCGTCGTGCGCCCCGACCCCGGGCCGCCGGCCACGAGCAGCCCGCGTTCGGCGACGGCGATGCACGCGGGCGCCTGGCGCTGCCACTCGGGCTCGTCGAGAAGTCCGAGCACCAGCGCACCGGGTGTCGCGTCGACCGCGGGGAGCTCTGCCAGATCGATGCACGCGGGAAGCTCGGGAAGCCAGGGCCGCCGCGGCTGGGGGCCGGTCGACGCCTCGATGACCGCGGCGACATCGGCAGCAGCCGACAACGCCACGCGGACGCGCAGCGGGAGGGCGTCGGCCGCGCGGCGCACCATGGCGATCCCCCGTCCGTCGTCGCCGCCGGGGATGTCGGCGGCGTCCTCGCTGCCGATGACCGCTCGGCTGTCCGCGCGATCGGTCACCCGCAGGCTCAGCCGGAGCGGACAGTTGGCCAGCAGGACCTCGCGGACGACCCCGGCGATGCGCTGTGTGCCGAGGATGAGGTGCATCCCCAGTGCACGCCCACGGGCGGCGACGTCGGCGAAGACCGCATGCAGCTCGGGCTGCTCCGAGAGCAGGGCGGCGAACTCGTCCACGACGATGACCAGTCGCGGCAGCTGCACCCGCGGATCCGCAACGTCTCGGGCTCCCGCCGCGGCCAGGGCGCCCTCGCGCCACCTCATCTCGGCGCGCAGGCTCTCGATGGCGCGCCGGGCGCCCGATCCGTCGAGATCGGTGAGCACGCCTGTCACGTGCGCGAGTCCGGTGAGGGCGTCGAAGGCGGTGCCGCCCTTGAAGTCGGCGAGCAGAAAGCTGAGCTCCCGCGTGGAGTGCGTGGCGCACAGGGAGAGGATCCAGGTGATGAGCAGTTCGCTCTTGCCCGCACCGGTGACCCCGGCCACGACGGCGTGCGGACCGTCGGCGACGAGATCGACCGTGAGAGGACCGGTGTCGGCCACACCGATGACGGCCGGCAGCCGTCCGGGAGCGCGGACCGGTCGGTGATCGGCCAGCAGCCGTCCCAGGGGAAGCGGTTCGATGCCCTCGCTGCGTCCGAAGGCGGTTCCCGCGCGGCGATCGAGCTGCGCGGCCAGCTCGAGCGCCTGGGCCTCGCCGACGGCCTCGAGCCGAAGGTCGCGCTCGTCCGCGTCCGAGGGCTCGTCCAGCCGTCCGGCGGTCAGTCCTCGCACGTGGATCGTGACGCCGCAGCGCGGCGAGGCGGGCAGGCCCGGCTGCCCGAGGGCCAGCACGAACTCCGCGTCGGCGGGAACCGGATCTCCGGCGTCGATGAGCGCCAGCGCCCGGCCAGAGGCGGCGCGGCGATGCGGGAGCTCCTCAGCCCACGCGTGCACGCCGCGCAGCGGGCCGGTGATCCGCAGCTCGCCCGGAGGAAGAGCGAGGCACAGTTGAAGCGCGAGTCCCCGCAGCACGGCGGCACAAGCCACCTCTCCGGAGCCGATGACCGTGACGCCGAGCGCGGCGGACACCACCACCGGCGCATCGGCGAGGCGGGCCGCGGTGCGGCGGAGGCGGGCGGCCGCGGGATCACCGTGGCCGCCGTTGACCTGCACCTCGCTGACCACATCGCCCGAGCCCACGACGATCACTCCGGCACGGCCCGGAACGCTGCGCCACACCTCGGCGTCGGCCCGGATGAAGCCCGCGACGTCCGGATGCCGCCCCCGGCGCTCTGCTCGCTCGATACCGTGTCTGCGGACGATCTCTTCGTACGCCGCCTCGTGGGCCTCGCGCGCGGCCCGCTCTGCGCGTCGACGATCCCGACGCGTCGTTCGCCCTGCGTCGAGGACGGACGCGCCGGCCAGCAGCGGGCCGAGCACCGCCAGCCACAGCGCGAGGACCGAACCGGTGACCAGCCATATGGCGACGGCGCCGACGACGGGCACGATCGCGGCGAGGACGGGGACGGGCGGCCGCGGCGGCGGCGCCCACGCATCCGGCAGGTTCAGCGGCTCGTCATGATGGAGTCGGTGCGCTGCAGGAGCGCGAAGGGCTGCGGCGACGGAATCGGACACCCCGCCACTGAACCGCACCTCGCCGAGCCCCGCGTCCGCGCGCGGCCACCTGTGGAGGGATCGAGCTCAGTTCGCCGCTGGGGAGGAGTCGGCGTCGGCGCCCGGCGCGTGGGATGCGCCGGCGTCGACGGGGCCGACGTTGAGCACGATGATCGAGATGTTGTCGCGCCCGCCGTTCTCGAGGGCGGCATCCAGCATCGCGTCCACTGCGGCGGCGGGATCGGCGTGCTCGGCCAGGAAGTGCTTGATGCCGTAGTCGGTCAGTTCCTTGGTGAGGCCGTCGGAGCAGATCACGAAACGGTCGCCGGCCGCCAGCTCGATGCGCACGTAGTCCGGTGTCACGCTCTCGCTCGGTCCGACCGCCCGGGTGATCACGTTTCCGTAGGGGTGGCTCTCGGCTTCCTCAGGGCTCAGCCGCCCGGCGGCTACGAGTTCCTGCACGACGGAGTGATCCGTCGTGATCTGGACGATGGTGCCCTCGCGCAGCAGGTACACCCGCGAGTCGCCGATGTTGAGGGTGACCCAGTGAGGCTCGTCACCCGCGGTCTCGAGGTACACGCCGGTGAGCGTCGTCCCGGTGCCCTCGTCGGTCGCCTCGGGGTGGGAGGCGATGTCCTTGACCGCTCGGCCGAGCGCCTTCTCGATGGTCTCGGGGGTGACGGATCCGGCATCCACCACCTCGCGCAGCCGTGTGATCGTGCTCGCGCTGGCGATCTCGCCGCCGATGTGCCCGCCCATGCCGTCGGCGACGACGAAGAGCGGGTAGCCGGCGAACACCGCGTCCTGATTGACATCGCGTCGTCTGCCGGTGTGCGTGACAGCGGCCCATTCCAGCGACAGCGCGCCGTCGGGCATCTCGACGTCGCGCGCCTGCGTGGTTACCTCGGGCACGCCCTGTCCTCCTGTGAGCCGGCGATCGGGGCCGTCCGGCTCGGACCGGTCGGCGTCATCACATCCTAGTGCGTCAAGACCGACCGCCTTCGGACATCGGCGGTGCGCCTGGCACCGCGGCCTCGGCGGTCTCATCCATCGGAGCCTCGAACTGGGCGTTGTACAGCCTCTCGTAGGCGCCGCCCGTCGCGAGGAGCTCCTCATGGCGGCCCTGTTCGACGATCGCGCCGTCCGCCATGACGAGGATGAGATCGGCATCCCGGATGGTCGACAGCCGATGCGCGATGACGAAAGCGGTCCTGTCGCGACGGAGCTTCGACATGGCGCGCTGGATCAGGAGCTCGGTGCGCGTGTCCACCGAGCTCGTGGCCTCGTCGAGGATGAGGATGCGCGGATCTGCGAGGAACGCGCGCGCGATCGTGATCAGCTGACGCTCCCCGACACTGAGGTTGGTGGCGTCGTCGTCGAGGAGCGTCTCGTACCCGTCGGGGAGGGCGTGGACGAAGCGGTCGACGTAGGCGGCGGTGGCGGCGGCGATGATCTCCTCCTCGGATGCCGCGGGTCGGCCGTACGCGATGTTCTCGCGGATCGTCCCCGCGAACAGCCAGGTGTCCTGCAGCACCATCCCGGTGCGGCTGCGCAGATCGTCCCGTGTGATGCGGCGGGTGTCGACGCCGTCGAGGGTGATGGACCCGTCGTCGACGTCGTAGAACCGCATGACGAGGTTGACCAGCGTGGTCTTCCCCGCACCGGTGGGCCCGACGATGGCGACGGTGCTGCCCGGTGCCGCGGCCAGGGACAGTCCCTCGATGAGCGGGACATCCGGCGCGTAGCGGAAGGAGACGTCGTGGAACTCGAGGTGACCGGCGTCCGCCGGCGGCGACTGCGCGGGGTCCTCATCGGGTTCCTGCTCGGGTTCATCGAGCAGCTCGAACACCCGCTCCGCGCTGGCGACCCCCGACTGCAGCAGAGCGGCCATGGAACCCAGCTGGCTGAGCGGCTGGGTGAACTGTCGCGAGTACTGGATGAACGCCTGCACATCGCCGATCGACATCGCCATCGCCGCGACCTGCAGACCGCCGACCACGGCGATGGCGACGTAGACGAGGTTGCCGATGAACATCATCGCCGGCATGATCAGGCCGGAGACGAACTGTGCCCCGAAGCTCGCCCGATACAGCTCCTCATTCTCGGACCGGAAGTCGGCCTCGACCTCGGCCTGGTGCCCGAAGGTCTTCACGAGCGCGTGTCCCGAGAACGTCTCCTCGACCCTCGCGTTGAGGACGCCCGTGGCCTTCCACTGCGCTGCGAAGAGCGTCTGGGACCGCCGAGCGACGAGCACGGTGATGGCGACCGTGAGCGGGATCGTCACCAGCGCGATGACGGCCAGCAGCGGGGAGAGGACGAACATCATCGCCAGCACGCCGATGACCGTCAGCAGCGAGACGACGACCTGCGACAGCGTCTGCTGCATCGTCTGGCCGATGTTGTCGACGTCGTTCGTCACCCGGCTGAGCAGCTCTCCTCGCTGCACACGGTCGAAGTAGGCCAGCGGCAGGCGGTGAATCTTGTCCTCGACCTGCATGCGCAGACGATGCACGGCCCGTTGGACGACGCCGTTCAGGATGCGCCCCTGCAACCAGCCGAAAGCGCTCGCCAGAACGTAGACCGCGAGGACGACGAGCAGGATGGCACCCAGCCGGCGGAAGTCGATACCGACCTGGGGCGCGAGGAACCCGGCGAAGACGACGTTGGTGCCTTCGCCGAGCAGCTTCGGTCCTGCGACGCTGAGGGCGACCGAGAGGGTCCCGAAGAGGAGCACCACGACGAGTCTCCCCCGCTCGCTGCGGAGAGTTCCCAGCAGACGTCGGGCGCTCGGGCCGAACGAGCGGGCCTTCTCCGCGGGCGCCTGGCCCGGTCCCCGACCCATCGGCCCCCGCCCCATCGGTCCTCCGAGCGGGCGTCCGCCGCTCATGCCGCCTCCTCCGCCGCCAGCTGCGACTCGACGATCTCGCGGTAGGTTCCGCAGGACTGAAGCAACGTCTCGTGCGTGCCGAGTCCCACGATGCGGCCGTGCTCGAGTACGACGATCTGATCGGCCCCGCGGATGGTCGACACGCGCTGGGCGACGACCAGCCGCGTCGTGTTCGGGAGTTCGCGGTCGAGAGCACGCCGCAGCGCGGCATCCGTGGCCAGATCCAGGGCGGAGAACGAATCGTCGAAGATGTGGATGGTCGGACGCTTGACCAGGGCGCGAGCGATGGCGAGCCGCTGGCGCTGACCGCCGGATACGTTGGTGCCGCCCTGCGCGATCGGCATCTCGAGTCCTTCGGCGGACGCGTCGACGAAGTCCCGGCCCTGGGCGATGGCGAGGGCGTGCCAGAGCTGCTCGTCGGTGGCCTCGGCGTCGCCGTAGCGCAGGTTGGAGGCGATGGTCCCCGAGAACAGGAAGGCGCGTTGGGGAACGAGCCCGATCCGCCGCCACAGTTCGTCGGGGTCGTACTCGCGCACGTCGATCCCGTCGACCCGGACGACACCCGCCGTCGCGTCGAAGAGTCGCGGGACCAGGCCCACGAGGGTGGTCTTGCCCGCCCCTGTCGAACCGATGATCGCGGTGGTGGTGCCGGGCTCGATCGCGAAGGTGATGTCGCGCAGCACCGGCTCATCCGCACCTGGGTAGGAGAATTCGACGCCGTCGAACTCGATGCGACCCGCCGCCCCGGGTGCGGCGACGGGGACGGCCGGAGGGACGACCGATGGCGCGATGTCGAGGACCTCGCCGATGCGGTCGGCGCACACGGCGGCGCGCGGGATCATGACGAACATGAACGTGGCCATCATGACGCCCATGAGGATCTGCATGAGGTACGTGAGGAAGGCAAAGAGGGTGCCGATCTGGACGTCGCCCGACTGCACCTGGAAAGCTCCGAACCAGATGACCGCGACGCTCGACAGATTGAGCACCAGCATGACCGCCGGGAACATGAGTGCCATGAGGTTCCCGGCACGCAGTGCCGTCGCCATGACGTCCTGGCTGGCTCGGCCGAACCTCTCGCGCTCCTCGCGCTCGCGGACGAACGCCCGCACCACCCGGATCCCCGTGAGCTGCTCGCGGAGGATCTGGTTGACGCGGTCGATGCGCTTCTGCATGAGGGTGAAAGCCGGCACCATGCGCCACACGATGAGACCCACCACGACGAGCAGCACGGGGATCGCGACGCCCATGAGCCACGACAGCCCCGCGTCCTGGCGGATCGCCATGACAACACCGCCGATGGCGAGCATCGGCGCCGAGACCATGAGGGTCGCCGACACCTGCACGAGCATCTGCACCTGCTGGACGTCGTTCGTGTTGCGGGTGATCAGGGATGCCGGACCGAACACCCCCACCTCGCGCTGCGAGAAGGCGACGACACGGTGGAAGAGGTCGGCGCGGAGATCACGTCCCAGGCCCATCGCGAGGCGCGAGCCGAAGTAGACCGCGATGATCGCGCAGACGATCTGCACCAGACTGATCCCCAGCATCACCGCGCCGGTGGACCAGATGAACGGGATGTCGCCGGTCACCACCCCGCGGTCGATGATGTCGGCGTTGAGCGTGGGCAGCAGCAGCGCCGCGACGGACTGCGCCAGCTGGAACACCACGACCGCCGCGGCCAGCGGCCATGCGGGGCGCAGGTAGCGTGCGAGAAGCGTGCCCAGCACCGGGTCAGACCTGCGCGCCGGGGTCCGCCGGGAGCGGGAAGATCTCGTCGATACGCGCGAGGTCGGCGGTGCTCGGCACCCACGCCGTCGCCGCGGCTGCGTTCGCGCGCACCTGGTCGGCGCTGGTGGCGCCGGCGATGACGCTCGACAGAGCCGGCTGGGCGAGAAGCCAGCCGAACGTCGCTTCGAGCATCGTGAGGCCGCGCTCGTCGCAGAAGGCACGGTACTCCTCCAGTGCGTCCCACGGAGCATCCCGCCACACGTGCTGCCGCTGCCGCATGATGCGGGTGTCGGCGGGCGCGTTGTCGCGGCTGAACTTGCCGGTCAGCAGGCCGTTGTGCAGCGGGAAGTACGGCAGGAAGCCGAGGCCGAATCGCCGCACCGCGGGCAGGACCTCCCGTTCGGCCGAACGGGCCAGCAGGCTGTAGTGATTCTGCGCCGAGATGAACGGGATGCCCGCCCGGGCCGCTGCCACGAAATGGGCCTCGGCGATCTGCCATCCCGCGAGGTTCGAGTGACCCACATAGCGGACCTTGCCCTCGCGGACGAGGTCACCGAGCACGTCGAGGGTCTCTTCGATCGGGGTGCCGGGATCAGGGGTGTGCAGCTGGTAGAGGTCGATCCAGTCGGTTCGCAGGCGCTGGAGGGAGCCTTCCACCGCCCGCCGGACGTACGAGCGCGATGCTTTCGCGCCCACCGCGCCGTAGCCGATGTCGCGTCCCGAGTGCCCGAACTTGGTGGCCAGCACGACGCGGTCCCGCCGCCCCTCGAGGGCCTGACCCATGAGCGTCTCGGACTGACCCGGATCGGCGCCGTACATGTCCGCGGTGTCGAGGAAGGTGACGCCGGCGTCGAGGGCGGCATCGAGGACCTCCCGGGTCCCCTCGAGCGACTCGCTGCGCGTGCCGGCCCGGCCGAAATTGTTGCAGCCGAGGCCGACGGCGGATACGAGGAGGCCGGAGTCGCCGAGTCGGCGGAGCGGAACAGTCGTCGTCGTCATGGGACAACGCTAGCCCCCGCGACGTGCTCCCGGACGCACGACGACCCCCTCCGAGGAGGGGGTCGTCGTGGTCGGGCTCAGGGCCGCGGCGGCTCGGGCGAGGCCGGCGGTTCGGTCGGCGGCTGCGTCGCCGCAGGCGGAGTCGTCGGCGGTGTCGCAGGCGGGGGGGGCGGGGGGGCCGCGGGGGGCGGCACCGGGGGGGGCTGGCTGCGGCCGGCGGGGCCGGCTGCGTCGTCCCGGCGGACGGCGCGGGCGGCGGGGCGTACCCGGCCGGAGCCTGGTAGCCGGCGGGCGGGTACGCGGCGGGGGCAGCGCCGGCCGCACCGACGGATCCCGCGGCTTCCGGCTGCACCGGGATGCCCTGCCACACCGTGGTGTCCTTCAGGAAGGTGTTCCGCCAGGGGGACGGCGCGATCGCGGGGTTCCACGTCGTGTTGCCGAAGGCGAGGACGCCGAGCCAGATGAGACCGCCGACGCCGGGGATCAGCCACAGCAGCAGCAGCGGCCAGTCGCGCCCGAGCTTCAGCCCGACGCGCCAGCCGGCCATGACGGCAGCGGCGATCGATACGAGCGACAGCAGCCAGCCGATGACGGGGATCTGTCCGAGGAACGCCGACACCGCGATGGCGCCGAGCATCACCCACGGGGACAGATCTCCGAGCTTCGCGAACACGAGCATGTTGTAGACGGGCACCCAGGCGCGCCACTTGCCCTCCACACCCGCCTTCTCGAAGATCTTCATCAGCAGGAAGGAGCCGATGATGTAGCCCGCCAGCGCGAGGATGAGCAGAATCGGCAGGAGCACCAGCCAGAAGGCCAGCAGAGCTCCGTAGCCGTCGTAGTCGTTGTTCATGAAGCGACCTCCAGAGTGGTGGACGCGGAGACCGCGCCCGCGAGGACCACCCCCCGCTGCGATCATGCTAGCGATGCCGCGTGCGGCATGTCAGTATCCGCGCCGCCGCATCGTCGTCTCCGTCCCCGTCGGCGTCAGGCGAACAGGAGGACCTCGCGGCCGTTCTCCTCGGCGCGCAGGCCCGCCGTCGCCGCCCACGCGACGAAGCCCCGGGCGGAGGCGATGCGGGGCCGGGTGACGGCGAGGCGTCGCACGAGGTCGCCCTTGGCGTGCTTGTTGAAGTGGTTGAGCGCGCGCACTGCACCACCGGCCCCTTCGGTCACCACGCGCACGTAAGCCGATGCCGCTTCCCCGTCGAGGGGGCCCAGCGCGACGTACGCCTCCGAGCGCAGATCCAGGACGAAGCGCTCATCGGCGGCGGCGAGGGCGGCGGTGACCGGTGCCGCCCACACCCGGCGCAGCGGCGCGAGCCCCGGGAGCGAGGCGGTGGCGCCGAGCCGGTAGGCGGGGATCGCATCCAGCGCCCCGACGGGACCGAACGGCGCGGAGTGGATGAGGACGTGCCGACCGAGCCAGCGCCGGGCGGCACTGTCGAGGGATGCCGCGTCCACAGCGTCGTACAGCACACCCGTGTACCGGTCGACGGCCGGAAGGGTCGGCGCCGTGCGGACCGCGGCGTTCACCGCGACCTCGCCCAGCTGCGTGGCCCCGAGCTTCAGCACCCGGGCAGCCGTCGCGGGATCGACGGACAGCGACACCAGCGCGGCTACCACCGCTTCGCGCTGTGGTCGCAGTTCCGGCAGCGCCAGCTCGTCCAGTCGGACCGCCGCGCCGAGGCCACCGGGACGCTTGGTCTCGGACGGGGGCAGCAGGATGAGCATCGCGAGGACTTTCGAGGGGTGGGAAACGCGAATGCGCCGCCCGGCGGACCGGACGGCGCATGTCGCGACGGAGTGTCAGGAGATCAGCGCGGCGTTTCCGGCCACGATCGTCAGGTCGTCGCCCTCCATCGAGAGGAACCCGTCCTGCGCGTTCGCGATGATCTTCGATCCCGAGGTCTGCGTGATCCGCACCTGCCCCTCGGCGAGGATCGCCAGCACGGGTTCGTGTCCCGTCATGAAGCCGATCTCGCCCTCGACGGTCTTCGCGACGACGAGCGATGCTTCACCCGACCACACCTCGGCGTCGGCAGAGACCAGACTCACCTTCAGCGGCACTTCGACCCCCTACGGTCGCTCAGTACGAGCATGATCAGCCGTTCTCCTTCTGGATCTGCGCCCAGCGCTCTTCGACGTCCGAGATGCCGCCGACGTTGAAGAACGCCTGCTCGGCGACGTGGTCGTAGTCGCCCTTGACGATCGCGTCGAACGACTCGATGGTCTCCTTGATCGGAACGGTCGAGCCCTCGACACCGGTGAACTTCTTCGCCATGTAGGTGTTCTGCGACAGGAACTGCTGGATGCGGCGTGCACGCGACACGACGACCTTGTCCTCTTCGGAGAGCTCGTCGACGCCGAGGATCGCGATGATCTCCTGCAGCTCCTTGTTCTTCTGCAGGATCTGCTTCACGGCCGTGGCCACGCGGTAGTGGTCCTCGCCGATGTAGCGCGGGTCGAGGATACGGCTCGTCGAAGCGAGCGGGTCGACGGCCGGGTACAGGCCCTTCGACGCGATCTCTCGGGAGAGCTCGGTGGTGGCGTCGAGGTGGGCGAAGGTGGTCGCCGGCGCCGGGTCGGTGTAGTCGTCGGCGGGCACGTAGATCGCCTGCAGCGAGGTGATCGAGTGACCACGGGTCGAGGTGATGCGCTCCTGGAGGACACCCATCTCGTCGGCGAGGTTCGGCTGGTAGCCGACGGCCGAAGGCATGCGGCCCAGCAGCGTCGAGACCTCGGAACCGGCCTGCGTGAAGCGGAAGATGTTGTCGATGAACAGCAGCACGTCCTGCTTCTGAACGTCGCGGAAGTACTCCGCCATCGTCAGCGCCGACAGCGCCACGCGCAGACGGGTCCCCGGCGGCTCGTCCATCTGGCCGAACACCAGCGCCGTCTTGTCGAAGACTCCGGCCTCCTCCATCTCGTGGATGAGGTCGTTGCCCTCACGGGTGCGCTCTCCGACACCGGCGAACACCGACACACCGCCGTGGTCCTGCGCGACGCGCTGGATCATCTCCTGGATGAGGACGGTCTTGCCGACGCCGGCGCCGCCGAACAGGCCGATCTTCCCACCCTGGACGTACGGGGTCAGCAGGTCGATGACCTTGATGCCGGTCTCGAACATCTGGGTCTTGGACTCCAGCTGATCGAAGTTCGGCGCCTTGCGGTGGATGGGCCAGCGCTCGGTGATCTCGATCTGCTCGCCGGGCTCGGCGTTGAGGATCTCGCCCGTGACGTTGAACACCTTGCCCTTGGTGACATCGCCCACCGGCACGGTGATCTGAGCACCGGTGTCGCGGACTTCCTGACCGCGCACGACGCCGTCCGTCGGCTTGAGCGCAATGGCCCGGACGAGATCGTCACCGAGGTGCTGTGCGACCTCGAGGGTGATCTCGGTCGACTCGCCGTCGATCGTGATCGTCGTCTTGAGCGCGTTGTAGATGTCGGGGATCGAGTCGTGCGGGAACTCGATGTCGACGACCGGGCCCGTGACGCGGGCGACGCGCCCGACGGTCGCGGCTTCCGTCTTCTCAGCGGTGAGGCTCATGGCTTCTTCTCTTTCGTGTGGTCTATTTGCCCGACGCGAGAGCGTCGGCGCCGCCGACGATCTCGGCGATCTGCTGCGTGATCTCGGCCTGGCGCGCGTTGTTGCGCAGGCGGGTGTAGTCGGTGATGAGCTTGTCGGCGTTGTCGCTGGCCGACTTCATCGCCTTCTGGGTCGCGGCGTGCTTGGCCGCCGACGACTGCAGAAGAGCGTTGAAGACACGGCTCTGGATGTACACCGGAAGGAGCGCGTCCAGCACGGTCTCGGCGTCCGGCTCGAACTCGTACAGGGGGTAGACCTGCGCGCTCGAGGACTCCTCGGCCTCGACGACCTCGAGCGGAAGCAGGCGGACCCGCTCCGGCGACTGGGTCATCATGCTGACGAAGCGGTTGTAGACGAGGTGGATCTCGTCGACGCCACCGTCCTCGCCGCCGCGGTCGTACGCGTCGAGCAGCGCCGCCGCGATCTCCTCGGCCGTGTGGAAGTGCGGCGTGTCGGTGTCACCCGTCCACTCCGCCGCGCTCTGCATGCGGCGGAACTGGAAGTAGCCGACGGCCTTGCGGCCGACGAGGTAGTACACCGGCTCCTTGCCCTGACGTCGCAGCAGTTCGCCGACCTCGAGGCCCTCACGGAGGATCTGCGAGTTGAACGCGCCGGCGAGGCCGCGGTCCGACGAGAAGATCACGACGGCGGAGCGGCGGATCGTCTCTCGTTCGACGGTCAGCGGGTGATCCACGTTGGAGTGCGTCGCCACAGCGGAGACGGCCCGCGTCACGGCACGCGCGAAGGGAGACGACGCGCGCACGCGCGCCATCGCCTTCTGGATGCGCGAAGCCGCGATGAGCTCCATCGCCTTCGTGATCTTCTTGGTCGTCTGAGCAGAAGAGATCTTCTGCTTGTAGACCCGCAGTTGTGCGCCCATGGTCCCTGTCCGACCGCGCCGTTAGCGGCGGCCCTTGACGATCTTCTCCTGGTTGACGTCCTCGGCCTCGGCCGCGGCGACCTCCTCGTGCCCGGGCTTGCCGATGGCCTGCCCCTTTCCGGCACGGAATTCCAGGATGAAGTCATCCGTCTTCTTGCTGAGCTCGGCCGCCGTGTCGTCGTCCAGCACGTTGGTCTCGCGCAGCGTGTCGAGGATCGAGGTGTTGCGACGCAGGTAGTCGATGAGCTCGCGCTCGAACGACAGGACGTCCTCCACCTCGATGCTGTCGAGCTTGCCGTTGGTGCCCGCCCAGATCGACACGACCTGCTCCTCCACCGGGTACGGCGAGTACTGCGGCTGCTTGAGCAGCTCGGTCAGCCGCGCTCCACGAGCCAGCTGGCGGCGGGATGCGGCATCCAGGTCGCTGGCGAACATGGCGAACGCCTCGAGCGAGCGGTACTGGGCCAGCTCGAGCTTGAGCGTTCCCGACACCTTCTTGATGGACTTCACCTGGGCGTCACCACCCACGCGCGACACCGAGATGCCGACGTCGACGGCGGGGCGCTGGTTGGCGTTGAACAGATCGGACTGCAGGAAGATCTGGCCGTCCGTGATCGAGATCACGTTCGTGGGGATGTAGGCCGAGACGTCGTTGGCCTTCGTCTCGATGATCGGCAGACCCGTCATCGACCCTGCGCCCAGCTCGTCCGACAGCTTCGCGCAACGCTCGAGCAGACGCGAGTGCAGGTAGAAGACGTCACCCGGGTAGGCCTCGCGGCCCGGCGGGCGGCGCAGCAGGAGCGACACGGCGCGGTAGGCCTCAGCCTGCTTCGACAGGTCGTCGAAGATGATGAGGACGTGCTTGCCGCCGTACATCCAGTGCTGGCCGATGGCCGAACCGGTGTACGGGGCGAGGTACTTGAAGCCCGCGGGGTCGGATGCCGGCGCCGCGACGATCGTGGTGTACTCCATCGCGCCGGCGTCCTCGAGCGCGCCCTTGACGGCGGCGATCGTGGAGCCCTTCTGGCCGATGGCGACGTAGATGCAGCGAACCTGCTTCTCGACGTCGCCGGACTCCCAGTTGGACTTCTGGTTGATGATCGTGTCGATCGCGATCGCGGTCTTGCCGGTCTGACGGTCGCCGATGATGAGCTGACGCTGACCACGGCCGACGGGGATCATGGCGTCGATGGCCTTGATGCCGGTCTGCAGGGGCTCGTGCACGCTCTTGCGCTGCATGACGCCGGGCGCCTGGAGCTCCAGGGCGCGGCGGCCCTCGGTCGCGATCTCACCGAGGCCGTCGATCGGGTTCCCGAGCGGGTCGACCACGCGGCCGAGGTACCCGTCGCCGACGGCGACCGAGAGCACCTCACCCGTGCGGGTGACCTGCTGGCCGGCCTCGACACCCGAGAACTCGCCGAGGACGACGACGCCGATCTCGTGCTCGTCGAGGTTCAGCGCGAGTCCTTCGGTTCCGTCCTGGAACCGCACGAGCTCGTTCGCCATGACGCCGGGCAGACCCTCGACGTGTGCGATGCCGTCCGCGGTGTCGATGACGGTGCCGGTCTCGGTGGCCGCTGCGCCCGTGGGCTCGTAGGCGGCGACGAAGTCCTTCAGCGCGTCACGGATGACGTCGGGGCTGATAGAGAGTTCTGCCATTGTCTTCCCTTTGTATTCAATGCTTCTGGGTGGGGCTTCGGGCCCCGAGATCTCCGCCGTCGGCGGCACGTCTGCTGTCAACCGGCCAGGCGCTGCCGCAGGTCGGCCAGACGCGAGGACACACTCGCGTCGATCACGTCGTCGCCGATCTGCACCCGCAGTCCGCCGACCACGTCCGGGTCGATGACGGTGTTGAGCGAGACGCCGGTGCCGTACCGCTTGGCCAGTGCGCCGACCAGACGGTCGGTCTGCGCGGCGCTGAGCGGCGTGGCCGTGAAGACCGTCGCCACGGTGCGACCGCGCTGGTCGGCGACGATGCCCATCGCACGCGTGAGCAGCTGGCGCACGCGACGCTCGCGCGGCTGCTGCACGAACGAGGACGCGATGAGCGCGGTCGCCGAACTTGTCCGCGAGCCCAGCAGCGACTGGACGAGCTCGGCCTTGATGGCCGGGTCGCCCTGCCGGCTGCCGAGGGCGAGCTCGAGCTCGGGGTTCTGCGACACGGTGCGCGAGAAGCCGAACAGCTCCCCCTCGACGTCGGCGTTCGGCTCGGCGATGGCGGCGGCGCGGACCGCGAGCTCTTCGACACCGTCGACGAGGTCGGACGACGATGACCAGCGATGCGCGACCACGTCGGTCAGCAGCGCGCGGGTGACCGGGCGGACGGCGCCGCCGAACACGTCGGCCACGACCTTCGCCCGGGCCTCGCCCGGCGCGGCCGAGTCCGCCAGCGCGCCGCTCAGCTGCGGCGAGCCGCCGATGGCGCGCGCCGCGGCGAACAGCTCGCGGGCGACATCGAGGTCGACCCCGGACGCCGCAGACAGCGCCGCGGTGGACGCGGCCTGCGCCTGAGTGGTCGCGCTGCCCATCAGTTGGAGGCCTTCTGCGCTTCGGCGGACTCGAGGTCGGCGAGGAAGCGATCCACGACCGCCTGAGCCTTCGCGTCGTCCGAGAGCGTCTCGCCGATCACGTTGCCCGCGAGATCCAGGGCCAGTGTGCCGACCTCGCTGCGCAGCGAGACCAGCGCCGACTGACGCTCGGCCTCGATCTGCGCGTGGGCGGACGCGGTGAGACGTGCTGCCTCGGCGGATGCGGCATCCTTCGCCTCGGCGACGATCTTGCGGCCGTCCTCACGGGCGGCGTCGCGGATCTCACCGGCTTCCTTGCGGGCGTCGGCGAGCTGGGCGGTGTACTCCTCGAGAGCAGCCTCCGCCTTGCGCTGAGCCTCGTCGGCCTTGGCGATGTTGCCCTCGATGGCCGCCGAGCGCTCGTCGAGCATCTTCTTCATCCGCGGAAGGGCGACCTTCCAGAACACGAAGAGGATGACGACGAAGCAGACCGCCGACCAGATGATGTCGTACCACGCGGGGATGAGGGGATTGTAGGTCTCCCCCTCTTCCGCGGCGTACGCGACAAGAGCGTTCAGCATCCTGTCTCCTTAGGGCTGGATGAGGCGATCAGACGAAGATGAAGTAGGTCGCGATGCCGATGAAGGCGAGCGCCTCGGTGAAGGCGATACCGATCCACATGAGCACCTGCAGGCGACCGGCGAGCTCGGGCTGGCGGGCGACGCCCTCGATCGTCTTGCCGACGACGATGCCGACGCCGATGGCCGGGCCGATCGCGGCGAGGCCGTAGCCCATCGTCGCGACGTTTCCGCTGAGCTCGGCGAGAACCGTAGTTGCGTCCACGGGGTGTTTTCCTTTCGGTTGGTGGGCGGCTGGCAGCCGACCCGCTTAGTGCTCTTCCGCCACCGCGAGCTGGATGTAGACCGCGGTGAGGAGGGCGAAGACATAGGCCTGGAGGACGGCCACCAGGATCTCGAACAGGGTGAAGACGAAGCCGAAGGCGAGGCTGCCGGCAGCCAGCGCCGACCACCATCCGCCCAGGTCGAGCAGGAAGAACTGCGTCGCGGCGAAGAAGAGCACGAGCAGCAGGTGACCGACCATCATGTTCATGAGGAGTCGCAGGGTCAGCGTCACCGGGCGGATCACGAAGGTCGAGATGAGCTCGATCGGGGTGACGATGATGTAGATCGGCCACGGCACGCCCGAGGGGAAGAGCGCGTTCTTGAAGAAGTTCTTGGGGCTCTTCTTGAGGCCGGCGTAGATGAAGGTCACGTAGCTGATCACCGCGAGCATGAGCGGGACGGCGACGATCGAGGTGCCGGCGATGTTCATGAACGGGATGATGCCCGTGATGTTCATGAACAGGACCATGAAGAAGATGGTCGTGAGGATCGGCAGGAAGCGGTCGCCGTCCTTCTTGCCGAGCAGGTCGTGCGCGATGTTGACGCGGACGAAGTCCAGGCCCATCTCGACCAGGCTCTGGAACCGACCAGGGACGACCGTCATGCGGCGCGTGCCGAGCCAGAAGATCAGCACGATCGCGAGCGTCGCGATGAACTGGATCAGGTGGATGCGGTTGATGACCAGATCGCCGATCTGGAAGACCGCGGCGGGGAAGAACTCACTGATCGAGGGGCCGTGGAACTCCGGCGGCGCGTCGGCGGCGAGGGGGGCGATCAGGGTCGCAGCTTGAGTAAACAGCGCTGACTCCAGCTTCGGGGCATCGGTGCAGGACCGTTGCGACGATGGTCGGTGAGCGTCACTCCGCAGTGCTCAGGATGCAAGCTGGCGGGCGCTCGGTAAGCCTATCAAACCTGGCGGGGCCCCAAGTCCCCGGCGTCGGGATCGGTCGGCAGCGTCACGTCGCTCGCGTGGGGGATGCGCATGCGCAGCATGACGATGACGTCCACGGCGAGCGAGGCCAGCACGCTCACCACGAGGGCGACGAAGAACACCGTCGGATTCACCCAGGGCTGGTCGCGCAGGATCAGCAGCGCGATGATGAAGATCACGAACTTCAGGATCCAGCCGCCCAGCACGATGCCGAAGAACAGCGGCACGTACAGCGGGTCGCCGTACCAGCGGTTCGCGACCAGGATGCTCGCTCCCGTGATCGCCAGGAACACCGCCGCCACGAGCACGCCGACGAGCGCCGACCACATGCCCTCCGTCCCGCCGACGAGGAAGCCGATCACTCCCCCGAGCACGACGAGCCCGGCCGTGACCGCCCCCGACCAGACGAGCGTGGTGCGCAGCACCGGGTTGCTCGAAACGGGACTCGTGGTCATGGCGTTACCTCCAGGTGGGGCGCGGCGACGGCGGCGCGGCGCGAGGGCATGAGCGTGACGATGAGGCAGGCGGCGACGCCGACGACGCCGAAGACGACGCCGGCGATGTACTGTCCGGGCCAGTCCTCCTGCGTGCCGACGTACATCAGCAGCACGGCGAGTCCGACGACCGCCGTCCAGGCGTAGAAGATCAGGACGGCGTCGCGGTCGCTGTGCCCCATGTCGAGCATCCGGTGATGCAGATGCTTGCGATCGGGCGAGAACGGCGACTTCCCCGCGCGCATGCGCCGGATGACGGCGAGCCCGAAGTCCAGCAGCGGCAGGAACACGATGACGACGGGCAGCAGGATCGGGATGAACGCACCGAGCAGCTGCGAGCGCCCGAACTCGTCGTTGTCGCCGATGATGGCGGGATCGAGCTGACCGGTGATGGCGATGGCCGAGCAGGCCATGAGCAGCCCCAGCATGAGCGCGCCGGAGTCGCCCATGAAGAGCTTCGCCGGGCTCCAGTTCATCGGGAGGAATCCGACGCATGCGCCGATGAGCATCGCGGCGATGAACGAAGCGAGGTTGAAGTAGGTGCTGGCGCCGGTGTCGCGCACGAGCAGGTAGGAGTACGCGAAGAAGATCCCGTTGGCGATCAGGGCGACGCCGGCGACGAGGCCGTCCAGCCCGTCGATGAAGTTCACCGCGTTCATCACGACGACGATGGCGAAGACCGTGAGGATGAAGCTGACCCAGCCCGACCACACCGTCATGCCGCCGATGGGCAGCGCGTAGATCTGCAGCTCGCCGAACCACGCGATGATCCCGGCGGCGAGGAACTGCGCGCCGAGCTTGATCATCCAGTCCAGATCCCACAGGTCATCGGCGACGCCGACGAGCACGATCAGGGACGTGGCGCCCAACAGCGCCAGCGGCTGCTGCGGATTGGTCCAGATGATCGAGAAGAACGGATGCTGCGCCGACACCGCGAATGCCGCGCACACCCCGAGGAACATCGCGATGCCGCCCAGGCGCGGGGTCGGGGTCGTGTGGACATCCCTCTCGCGGATGCCGGGATAGAGCTTGAAGCGCATGCTGAGCCGCCAGATCGCCCAGGCCAGCGCGAGGGTGATCGTCGCGGTGAACAGGACGATGAAGACGTACTGCTTCACGCGCTTCCGCCGGACGCCGCCCGGTCCTCGAGTCCCGGCTCGACCTGGGGCTCCGGCGCACGCTCGGTCTGAGCATCCGGCGCGGGGGTCTGGGGATCCGATTCGGCCGCGGCGGCGCTGTCGTCCTCGAGGAGGTCGCCGAGAACGCGCGCGATCTCCTCGCGGCTGACCGCCCCGTCTCTCAGGATCCGGACGCGTCCGGCCGCGTCGCCGACGAGTCCGGTGGCATCCACGATCGTGGACGAGACCCCGGTCAGCGACGGGCCCCCGTCGAGGTACACCGCGACGCTGTCGCCCAGCATCCCCTCGGCGTCGGGGGCCGTGACGGCGGGCGACTGCCCGGTGAGGTTCGCGCTCGACACGGCGAGCGGACCGGTGTCTTCGAGCAGCTCGAGGGCGATGCGATCGGCCGGCATGCGGACGGCGACGGTGCCGTGCGTCTCGCCCAGGTCCCACGACAGCGACGGCTGCGACGGGAGGATGATGGTGAGCCCCCCGGGCCAGAACTCCTCGACCAGGCGCTCCACGGCTTCGGGCACTTCGGCCACGAGAGCGCGGAGGGTGGTCGCGCCGGCGACGAGCACGGGCGGCGGCGACTGGCGGCCCCGCCCCTTGGCGTCGAGGAGACGCTGCACGGCCTTGGGATCGAAGGCGTCGGCGGCCACACCGTAGACGGTGTCGGTGGGCAGCACGACCAGCTCGCCGCGCCCGATCGCATGGCGAGCCGCGCGCATGGCGGGAAGCAGCTGGGCCTCGTCACGGCAGTCGAAGAGGGATGACATGTCGCCGACAGTCTAGTCGCGGCGCGTGTGCGCATCCGCTTCGGACGGCGGCCTCACGGCGGTGGTGACCCGATCCCGCGTGGTCAGGTCGGCATGCGTCGCCGCGGCGAGCCACCCGTCGGCCGCGAGCAGGTCGCGGATGGGCTCGCCCTGCCACTCGCCGTGCTCGATGGCGATGATCCCCCCGGGATGCGCGAGCCGCATTCCCACGCCGCTGAGGACGCGCACGACGTCCAGGCCGTCTTCTCCGCCGTAGAGGGCGGCGGGCGGGTCGAAGAACCGCACCTCGGGGTCGCGCGGGATCGCGGCGTCGGGCACGTACGGGGGGTTCGACGCCACCACCGACACCGTCCCGTCGAGCTCGGGGAACGCCCGCTCGAGGTCGATGAACGCCAGTCGTGCGTTGCCGGCCCCCACCGCGGCGAAGTTCTCCTTCGCCCACACGAAGGCGTCGACCGAGTTCTCGGCCGCGTACACGCGGGCGTGCGGGACCTCGGTGGCCATCGCGAGGGCGATCGCCCCGCTTCCGGTGCCGAGGTCGACCGCCACGGGCGAGGGTGCGGCCGCCGCGGTGAGCGCGTCGATGGCGATCTGCGCGAGGATCTCCGTCTCCGGCCGGGGCACGAAGACACCGGGACCGACGCGCAGATCCAGGTGGCGGAAGGGCGCGGTGCCGGTGATGTGCTGCAGCGGCTCGCGGCTCGCTCGTCGCCGGACGAGGGCGTCCAGCTGGGCCACCGTCTGCTCGTCTGCGGCATCGCCGCGCACCGCCGCTGCTTGGACGGCACCGCGACCGGTGCCGAGGACGTGGGCGGCCAGCAGCTCGGCGTCGACGGCGGCGTCGGCGATGCCGGCGTGCGACAGCTGCGCGGCGGCACGGCGGAGCACGTCGCCGAGACGCGGAGAGGATGGGGAAGGAGCCATGAGCGGGCACCAGCATAGAGGTACGCACCGCGCACTCCCGTGCCGCACAGCGTCACAATGAGCCCCGGGAATACGCTCTCGCATAGGCTGGTTGGCCGTCAGCACACCCTTTTCGAAAGGCCCGACATGCCCGGTATCTACTCCGACATCACCGCCGCTTTCGGCAACACCCCGCTCGTCCGGCTCAACCGCGTCACCGAAGGCCTGGGCGGCAACGTGCTGGCCAAGCTCGAGTTCTACAACCCCGCGTCGAGCGTCAAGGACCGTCTGGGCATCGCGATCGTCGACGCGGCCGAGGCCTCGGGCGAACTCAAGCCCGGCGGCACGATCGTCGAGGCCACCAGCGGGAACACCGGAATCGCCCTGGCGATGGTCGGCGCCGCACGCGGGTACCGCGTCGTGCTGGCCATGCCCTCCTCGATGAGCGTCGAGCGCCGCCTGCTCCTCAAGGCCTACGGCGCGGAGCTGGTGCTCACCGACCCCGCAGGCGGCATGAAGGGCGCCGTCGCCAAGGCTCAGGAGCTCGTCGCCGACATCCCGGGAGCCGTTCTCGCCCGTCAGTTCGAGAACGAGGCCAACCCTGCGATCCACCGCAAGACCACCGCGGAGGAGATCCTCCGCGACACCGACGGCAAGGTCGACTACTTCGTCGCCGGCATCGGCACCGGCGGCACCATCACCGGTGTCGGGCAGGTCCTGAAGGAGCGCGTGCCCGGCGCCAAGGTCGTCGCGGTCGAGCCCGCCGACTCGCCCCTGCTGACCAAGGGCACCCCCGGCCCGCACAAGATCCAGGGCATCGGCCCGAACTTCATCCCCGAGATCCTCGACCAGGGGGTCATCGACGAGGTCATCGACGTCGAGTTCTCGGACTCGATCACCACCGCCCGCGCGGTCGGCGCGAAGGACGGCATCCTCGTCGGCATCTCGTCCGGTGCGGCGGTGTGGGCGGCGCTGCAGATCGCCGCGCGTCCCGAGGCTGCGGGCAAGAACATCGTCGTGATCATCCCGTCCTTCGGTGAGCGCTACCTCTCGACCGCGCTCTTCGAGGATCTCCGCGAGGACTGATCCGACGGGAAGCTCCGCCGTGCCCGGCATCCACTCCGACATCACCTCCGCGTTCGGCGGCACTCCTCTGGTGCGCCTGAACGCGCTCACCCGCGGGCTGAACGCGGAGGTGCTGGCGAAGCTGGAGTTCTACAACCCTGGCGCGAGCGTCAAGTGCCGTCTCGGCATAGCGCTCGTCGATGCCGCAGAGGCGGCCGGCGCGCTCCAGCCCGGCGGGACGATCGTCGAGAGCACCAGCGGCAACACCGGGATCGCGCTCGCTCTCGTCGGCGCGGCCCGAGGATACCGCGTCGTGCTCACGATGCCGGCGTCGATGTCGAAGGAGCGCCGGACCCTGCTGAAGGCCTATGGCGCGGAGGTCGTCCTGACCGACCCCCGCAAGGGCATGACCGAGGCGGTCGCCACGGCCGAGCGGATCGTCGCCGAGACCCCCGGCGCGGTTTTGGCCCACCAGTTCGACAGCGAGGCCAACCCGCAGATCCACCGCCGCACCACGGCGGAGGAGATCTGGGCCGACACCGACGGTCGGGTCGACTACTTCGTCGCCGGCTCGGGAACAGGAGGCACGATCACCGGTGTCGGGCAGGTGCTCAAGGAGCGGAACCCCGACGTCAGGATCGTCGTCGTGGAGCCCAAGGACTCCCCCATGCTGAGCGAGGGCCGCGCCGGCGGCCACCGCATCCAGGGGATCGGCCCGAACTTCGTCCCGGCCGTTCTGGACAGATCCGTCCTGGACGAGATCATCGACGTGGAGTTCGACGACGCCATCCGCGTCGCACGGGCCCTCGCCACCGATGAAGGGATCCTCGCGGGGATGAGCGCGGGCGCCGCCGTCTGGGCAGCACTCGAGATCGCCCGCCGCCCCGAGGCTGCGGGCACGCGCATCGTCGTCATCGTCCCGGACGCCGGTGAGCGTTATCTCTCCACAGCGCTGTACGCTCATCTGCGCGACCCCCAGGAGGCCTGACCCCGTGACCGAGCTCCACCCGATAGCCCGCATCCGCGAAGATCTCGCGGCGGCGAAGCTGTGCGACCCCGCAGCGAGGTCCTCCCTCGAGATCGCCGTCCTCTACCCGGGCCTGCACGCCATCTGGGCGCACCGCGTATGGCACGCGCTGTGGGTGCGTCGCATCCGTTTCCTCGCCCGTGCCGGGTCGCAGGTGACCCGCTGGCTGACCGGCATCGAGATCCACCCCGGCGCCACCATCGGGCGGCGCTTCTTCATCGACCACGGCATGGGCGTCGTCATCGGCGAGACCGCCGAGATCGGTGACGACGTCATGCTTTACCACGGCGTGACGCTCGGTGGTCGGCAGCGTGAGGGCGGCAAGCGCCACCCCACCCTCGGTGACGGCGTGGCCGTCGGCGCGGGTGCGAAGGTCCTCGGGCCGATCACGATCGGCGCCGGATCGGTCGTCGGCGCCAATGCCGTCGTGACACGCGACGCGCCGCCGGACAGTGTGCTGGTCGGCGTGCCCGCGAAACCGCGGACGCGCCGAGCCGGCGAGGACACCCGCGCCCTGCTCACCGCACCGGAGTACGTGATCTGACCCCGGTGCGGCTGCTCAGGCTGCGTCGCGGCGCGCGTCGGCGCGCCTGCGGATGAGGAGCAGGGAGAGACCCCCGCCGGGCCGGTCGCGGATCAGGCGTCGGGACCGGCGAGGGCGGACAGACGCGCCTCTTCGTCGGCGGCGATCGCCGACTCGACGATCGGCCCGAGGGCGCCGTCCATGACCTGGTCGAGGTTGTACGCCTTGTACCCCGTCCGATGATCGGCGATGCGGTTCTCGGGGAAGTTGTAGGTGCGGATCCGCTCCGAGCGGTCCATGCCGCGGATCTGCGACTTGCGAGCATCGGATGCCGCGGCGTCCAGCTCTTCCTGCTGGCGCGCCAGCAGGCGGGCGCGCAGGACGCGCATGCCGGCCTCGCGGTTCTGCAGCTGCGACTTCTCGTTCTGCATCGACACGACGATGCCGGTCGGGAGGTGCGTGATGCGCACGGCGGAGTCGGTGGTGTTCACCGACTGCCCCCCGGGACCAGAGGAGCGGAACACGTCGATCTTGAGGTCGTTGGGGTTGATCTCGATCTCGTCGGGCTCGTCCACCTCGGGGAAGACCAGCACACCGGTGGTCGAGGTGTGGATGCGACCCTGCGACTCGGTGGCCGGGACGCGCTGGACACGGTGCACGCCGCCCTCGTACTTCAGGTGCGCCCACACGCCCTGCGCGGGGTCGCTGGAGGATCCCTTGATGGCGACCTGGACGTCCTTGTACCCGCCGAGGTCGGACTCGTTGCGCTCGAGCAGCTCCGTCTTCCACCCCTTCGAGGCGGCGTACTGCAGATACATGCGCAGCAGATCGGCGGCGAAGAGGGCGCTTTCGGCGCCGCCCTCCCCCGCCTTGATCTCCATGATCACGTCTCTGGCGTCGTCGGGGTCTCGCGGGATCAGCAGCCTCCGGAGGCGCTCCTGCGTGTCCGAGAGCCGCTCTTCCAGAGCGGGCACCTCGGCCGCGAAGGCCTCATCCTCTTTGGCGAGCTCGCGCGCCGCGACGAGGTCGTCGGATGCCGCCGCCCACGCGTCGTGGGCGGCGACGATCCGCGACAGCTCGGCGTACCGACGGTTCACGCGCTTCGCGCGCGCCGCGTCGGCATGCACCGCCGGGTCGGAGAGCTCTTCCTGGACGGCTCGGTGCTCGTCGATCAGGGTCCTGACCGACTCGAACATCGCAGGCTCGGACACGCGATCCCCGCCGATCAGCGGATGCTGTTGTCGTGCGCGTGTCCGCTGCCGCCGCCGTGCCCGTCGCGCGAGGGCGCCGGGATCGACTTCTGCATCTGCACGAGGAACTCGACGTTGGACTGCGTCTCTTTGAGCTTGCCGAGGACGACTTCGAGCGCCTGCTGCGGATCGAGGCCGGCGAGGGCGCGACGAAGCTTCCAGGTGATCTTCACCTCGTCGGGCGAGAGCAGCATCTCTTCGCGACGCGTGCTCGAGGCGTTGACGTCGACGGCGGGGAAGATGCGCTTGTCGGCGAGCTGGCGCGACAGTCGCAGCTCGCTGTTGCCGGTGCCCTTGAACTCCTCGAAGATGACGTCGTCCATCTTGGACCCGGTCTCGACGAGGGCCGTGGCGAGGATCGTGAGGGATCCGCCGTTCTCGATGTTGCGGGCGGCGCCGAAGAAGCGCTTGGGCGGGTACAGCGCCGAGGCGTCCACCCCACCGGTGAGCACGCGACCGGAGGTGGGTGCCGAGATGTTGTACGCGCGCCCCAGGCGGGTGATCGAGTCGAGCAGCACGACGACGTCGCGGCCGAGCTCGACCAGACGCTTCGCCCGCTCGATGGCGAGCTCCGCGACCGTGGTGTGGTCTTCGGCGGGACGGTCGAAGGTCGACGCGATGACCTCGCCCTTGACGGTGCGCTGCATGTCGGTGACCTCTTCGGGCCGCTCATCGACCAGCACCACCATGAGGTGGACCTCGGGGTTGTTCTGCGCGATCGCGTTCGCGATCTGCTGCAGGACGATCGTCTTGCCGGCCTTGGGGGGCGCGACGATGAGACCGCGCTGACCCTTGCCGATGGGAGCGACCAGATCGATGATGCGCTGGGTCAGCTTCTCGGGCGCCGTCTCGAGCCGCAGGCGCTCCTGCGGGTAGAGCGGGGTGAGCTTGCCGAACTCGACGCGGGTGGCGGCATCCTCGACGGACAGGCCGTTGATGGCGTCGACCTTCACCAGCGCGTTGTACTTCTGGCGGCTGGACTGCTCGCCCTCGCGCGGCTGCTTGATCGCGCCGACGACGGCGTCGCCCTTGCGCAGGTTGTACTTCTTCACCTGGCCGAGCGAGACGTAGACGTCGCTCTGGCCGGGGAGGTAGCCGGTGGTGCGCACGAACGCGTAGTTGTCGAGCACGTCCAGGATGCCGGCGATCGGAATGAGGACGTCGTCCTCGCCGATCTCGGTGTCGAACTCGTCGCCCGGAGTCGTGGTGCGGCGCTTGTTGCGGCCGCGGCCGCGTGCACCCTGGCCTTCGTCATCGTCGGATGCCGCAGCGGCCGCCGGCTGCGGTGCGCCGTTCTGCGCGTTCTGCCCCTGGCCGTTCTGCCCGCCCTGACCGTTCTGCCCGCCCTGGCCGTTCTGGGTGGTGCCCTGGCCGGAGCGGCTGCGGTTGCGGTTGCGGTTGCGGCCACGGCCACGGCCGGTGCCGCCCTCGCCGTCGGCGTTCTGACCGTCGGTGTTCTGACCGTCGGCGTTCTGGCCGTCGGTGTTCTGGCCGTCGGCGCCCGTCGTCTCGCCGGACGAGCCTTCGGCGTTCCGACCGTCGGCGGCGTCACCCGCCGTCGCGTCGGCGGAGGCCGGGGCGTCCTCGACGGCCGGCGCTGCGTCGGCGTTCGGGGAGTCCGCGGGGGTCTGCTCGGCGGAAGCGTCCGCGGGAGCGGCGTCGGCAGCCTTCGCGCCCCGCTTGCTCGTGCGCTTCGGACGCGTCCGTGCGGGCGCCTCCGCGGCGGGAGCGTCGGTCGAGGCGGGCTCGGCGTCCACCGCAGGCGCGTCGGGCGCAGCGGTCTCGGCGTTCTCCGCGGCAGGCGCGGTGGTGTCGGCGTTCTCCGCGGCAGCCGGCACGTCGGTGCTCTTGGCCCGGCGGGGCGCGCGCTTGCGCGGCGCCTTGGCGGGCGCCTCCGCGACGGGCGCCTCTGCCGGAGCGGCGTCCTCAGCGGGCGCCGGCGCATCGGCGACCGGCGCCTCTGCAGCCGGCGCCTCGGCAGCCGGCGCCTCGTCGGCGGGCTGCTCGGGGGCGGGTGCCTGCTCCACCGAGGCGTCCTCGGCGGCGGGGTCGGTGGTCGGAACGCCTTCAGCCTGATCGAGCGCGTCCACGCGCTCTTCGGTCTGGGCGTCGCTGTGGATCTCGGAGATGGACTCCACGAGTTCTCCCTTGTGAAACGAAATGGTTATGCACGATCGCACGGGCGCTGCACGGCAGACGCCTTCCCGGGCTCGCTGCCGATTGAGGAGCGCTGGGCGGCTCGAAGACCGCCTGGATGCTCGAAGTCCCTCAGCAGGAGGGGGCTGTGCGGTGGATTCGCAGAATTGCGACGGAGGCCAGATTCACGGTTTACGTGGAACCCTCCGCGTACTCCCTCACTGTACCACCCTTGACATCGACGGCGAGCATGAGGGATTCCCACGGGGTGTCGACGGCGTCCGACACCAGCGCCGCCGCCTCGAGGCGGCGGCCGGGCCCGTCCGCGAGGACCAGCACGCTCGGCCCGGCGCCTGAGACGACCGCCGCGAACCCGCGGGCGCGGAGGGCCTGCACGAGGCGATCGGTGTCGGGCATCGCCTGCGCGCGGTAGCTCTGGTGGAGCTTGTCCTCGGTCGCCGCCAGGAGCAGCTCCGGGCTCTGCGTGAGAGCGGCGATCAGCAGCGCCGAGCGCGAGACGTTGAAGACCGCGTCCTCGCGAGGGACCTGCAGGGGCTGCAGACTCCGGGCGACGCTGGTGGACATCGTGGACTCGGGGACGAAGACCAGCGGCGACACGCCGCGGTGGACGGTGAGCTTCTTGTGCTGCGGCCCGGTCTCGTCCACCCACGCGATCGTGAGTCCGCCGAACAGCGCCGGCGCGACGTTGTCGGGATGGCCCTCCAGCTCGGTGGCCAGGCGCAGGAGCGTCTCGGGTCCCAACTCGACGTCGCCGGACAGCAGACCCTTCGCGGCGAGCAGCCCCGAGACCACGGCGGCACCGGAGGAGCCCATGCCGCGCCCGTGGGGGATGACGTTGTGCGCCTGCAGCCGGAGACCCGGCATCCGTCGACCCGCCGCCTCGAACGCGTAGGCGATCGAGCGGACCACGAGGTTGGATCCGTCCCGCGGGACGTCGCCCATCCCCTCGCCGTCCACGTCGACCTCGAGCTGCCCGGGGGGAAGAGCCGTGACCACGAGTTCGTCGTAGACGCTGAGCGCCAGGCCGAGCGTGTCGAAGCCGGGACCGAGGTTCGCGCTGGTGGCGGGTACCCGAACCTGGACACTGCGCCCGGGCTCGGGAAGGGGGGCTGCGGTCACGTGGTCGCCTCCACCGGAGCCAGGTCGAGCACGGACGCCACTTCGGACGTGGTGGCGTCGACCACGGTGGGCTCGACCTGCGAGCCGTCCGCATTGCGCAGCGCCCACTGCGGGTCCTTGAGGCCGTGGCCCGTCACGGTCAGGACCACGCGCGAACCGCGCGGGACCACCCCGGCCTCGACGCGATCGAGCAGACCCGCGACGCTGATGGCCGAGGCCGGCTCGACGAAGATGCCGACCGACCCGGCGAGGAGCTTCTGCGCCGCGAGGATGCGCTCGTCGTCGATGGCGCCGAAGTACCCGTCGGTCGCGGCGCGGGCCTCGAGGGCGAGCTCCCACGACGCGGGGTTGCCGATGCGGATCGCGCTGGCGACGGTCTCGGGGTTCTTCACGACCTCGCCGCGCACGAGCGGTGCCGAGCCCTCGGCCTGGAACCCGAACATGCGGGGCACGCGCGTGGAGACGCCGCGATCGGCCTCTTCACGGTAGCCGCGGGAGTAGGCGGTGTAGTTGCCGGCGTTGCCGACGGGGATGAAGTGGAAGTCCGGCGCGTCGCCGAGGACCTCGACGATCTCGTAGGCGGCGGTCTTCTGCCCCTCGATGCGGTCGGGATTGACGGAGTTGACCAGGTGCACCGGATAGTGGTCGGCGAGTTCGCGGGCGATCTCGAGGCAGTCGTCGAAGTTCCCGCGGATCTGGATCAGCCGGCCGTCGTGGGCGACCGCCTGGCTGAGCTTGCCCATCGCGATCTTGCCCTCGGGCACGAGCACCGCGGCGGTGATGCCCGCGTGCGCCGCGTACGCCGCGGCCGAGGCGGAGGTGTTGCCCGTCGACGCGCAGATGACCGCCTTCGCACCGTGCTCGACGGCGCGCGAGAGCGCGACGGTCATGCCGCGGTCCTTGAAGGACCCGGTCGGGTTCATGCCCTCGAACTTGACCCAGACGTCGCAGCCCGTCTGCTGGGACAGCGCGGGCGCCGGCAGCAAGGGCGTCCCGCCCTCACCCAGGGTTACGACCGTGGAGGCGTCGGTGACACCCAGCCGATCGGCGTATTCGCGGAGGACTCCGCGCCAGACATGTGCCATTTCAGTCTCCTTCCACGCGCAGGACGGACACGACGCGTTCGACGACGCCGCTCGCCGCGAGACGCTCGACGGTCTCGCTCAGGTCCTGCTCTCGTGCTTTGTGCGTTCCGATGACCAGACGCGCGATGTCGGCGTCCTCACCGGCGACGGTCTGCTCGACGGTCGCGATCGACACGCGCCCGTCGCTGAGGATGCCGGCGACCGTGGCCAGCACACCGGCCTGGTCGTCCACCTCGAGGGTGATCTGGTAGCGCGTGGTGACGCGCCCGATGTCGACGACCGGCAGGTTGGCACGGGTCGACTCCCCCACTCCGACGCCGCCGGCGATGTGACGGCGTGCGGCCGAGACGACGTCTCCGAGGACCGCCGACGCGGTCTGCACGCCACCGGCCCCGGCTCCGTAGAACATGAGATTTCCGGCGGCTTCGGCCTGGACGAACACGGCGTTGTTGGCACCGTGGACGGTGGCGAGGGGATGCTCGCTGTCCACCAGGGCGGGGTACACCCGCACCGAGATCGCCTCTCCCGCCGCGCCGCCGTTGTCCGCGATGCGTTCGCACACGGCGAGCAGTTTGACGACGTAGCCGGCGTGGCGCGCGGCATCCATCATCGCCTTGTCGATCCGGGTGATGCCCTCGCGGTGGACGGCATCCAGCGGAACGGCGGTGTGGAAGGCGAGGCTGGCGAGGATCGCGGCCTTCTGCGCGGCGTCGTAGCCCTCGACGTCCGCGGTCGGGTCGGCCTCGGCGTAGCCGAGCGCCTGCGCGTCGGCGAGGACGTCGGCGAACTCGGCTCCCTCCTTGTCCATGCGGTCGAGGATGTAGTTGGTCGTGCCGTTGACGATGCCCATGATGCGCTGCACGCGGTCGCCGGCCAGGGAATCGCGCAGCGGGCGGATGATGGGGATCGCTCCCGCCGCCGCGGCCTCGTAGTAGACCTGGGCGCCGACCTGGTCCGCGGCGTCGAAGATCTCGGGGCCGTGGGTGGCCAGCAGCGCCTTGTTCGCGGTCACGACGTCCGCACCGGAGTTGATCGCCTGGAGCAGGTAGGTGCGCGCGGGCTCGATGCCGCCCATGAGCTCGATCACGATGTCGGCGCCCACGATGAGCGACTCCGCATCGGTGGTGAACAGCTCTTTGGGCAGGTCGGTCTCGCGGGGTGCGTCGAGATCGCGCACCGCGATGCCGACGAGCTCGAGGGTGGCACCCGCCCGGTCCGCGAGCTCGTCGCCGTGCCGCCGCAGCAGCGAGGCGACCTGCGAGCCGACGGCTCCGGCGCCCAGGAGGGCGACCCGTAGGCGGCGGTAGTCGGTCACGTCGTCTGTCCTTCCGTCGGGGGTGTGGCAAGACCCGCGTCGCGGGCGAGGAGATCGTCGATCGTCTCGCCCCGCACGATGACGCGGGCCTGTCCCCCGCGCACGGCCACGACGGCCGGACGCGGGAGGAAGTTGTAATTGCTCGAAAGCGAGAAGCAGTAGGCCCCGGTCGCCGGGACGGCGAGCAGGTCGCCGGGGGCGACGTCGGCGGGCAGGTACTCGTGGTCGACGACGATGTCGCCGGACTCGCAGTGCTTGCCCACGACCCGGACGAGCGCTGGACGAGCGGTGCTCGTGCGCGAGGCGATCCGCGCCGAGTACTGCGCGCCGTACAGGGCGGGGCGGGCGTTGTCGCTCATGCCTCCGTCGACGCTCACGTACAGCCGGGTGGCGCCGCCGTCGAGGCGGACCGGCTTGGTGGTGCCGACCTCGTACAGCGTGACCCCTGCGGGTCCGACGACGGATCGTCCCGGCTCGAAGGCGAGGATCGGCAGGCGGATGCCGCGCTCACGGCACTCGCGGGCAACCGCGTCGACGATTCCGGCGGCCAGCTCTTCGATCGGGGTGGGGTCATCGGCCGCGGTGTAGGCGATCCCGAAGCCTCCCCCGAGGTTGAGGACCGGGATGTCGCCGCCGGCGAGCAGTTCCGCGTGAAGCGCGACGACGCGCGCTGCCGACTCGGCGAAGCCTGCGGTGCCGAAGATCTGCGAGCCGATATGGCAGTGCAGCCCCGCGAAGACGAGACCGGGAAGCTCGCGGATGCGCGCCACCGCGGCAGCAGCGGCGCTGAGCGCGAAGCCGAACTTCTGATCCTCGTGGGCGGTGGCCAGGAAGTCGTGCGTCTCGGCGTGAACGCCGCTGTTGACCCTCACGAGCACCGACTGGGTCCCGCCGCGACGGGCGACGATCCCGGCGAGACGCTCGATCTCGATCAGGCTGTCGACGACGATCGACCCGACGCCCGCGGCCACGGCGCTCTCGAGCTCGCCGACGCTCTTGTTGTTGCCGTGGAACCCCAGACGTGCAGGGTCGGCCCCCGCGGCGAGGGCGACGGCGAGCTCGCCGCCGGACGCGACGTCGACCGACAGCCCCTCGGCGGTCACCCATCTCACGATCTCGGTGCTGAGGAAGGCCTTGCCCGCGTAGTAGACGCGGGCGGTCGTGCCATGGCGCTCCGCGGCGACGGCGAAGGCGTCGCGCGCCCGACGAGCCCGCGTGCGGACCTCGTCCTCGTCGAGGATGTAGAGGGGTGTGCCGAACTGCTCGCGCAGCGCGGTGACCGGGACTCCCGCGAGCGCCAGCACGCCGGCCGCGTCGCGCGCGGCATCCGTCGGCCACACGCCGTCGACGAGGGCGTTGGCGTCCTCGGGCTCGACGAGCCAGGCCGGGGCCGGCGGGCGGGACTGCGAGGCGGCGGACACGGGTGGGACCAATCGGTGGGGATCAAGACGCGTGGCCGGCCGGACGACGCCGGGCGGCTCATGCCGCGGCCGGTGCACTCACGTGCCGGGCAGTGATTGCAGTCTAGGGCACCGGGCCTCAGCGCCCCGTCGACATGTCACGCGAGGACGCGGATCACTCGCACGTGCCGTTCTCGAGCAGTGCGGGATCCACCGCGATCGCTCCGTCGACGTCGACGTCGGCGACGAGGGTGTCGCCGTCGATGGCCACATCGGCGAGGGTCAGCCCCGCCGGAAGGTACTGCGCGATGCAGACCGGCCAGTCGCGGGCCACGCTGTCTGCGAGCCCGCCGAAGCGCGCGCGCAGTTCGTCGGCACCCACCTCGGCCCCGGCGATCTGCAGCGCGGAAGGAGTCAGGACGAGGTCGCCGTCCACCGCCGAAGGAGTGAGCGCCACCCCCACCGGAACCGCCGCGCCGAACACCGACAGCTCCACGGTCATGGTGACGTCGGGAGCATCGAAGGCGAGGCTGTCGACCGGGAAGTCCTCGACCGCGGCCAGCAGGCCGCGCACCTGCTCCACGTCCATACGGACGGTCCCCTCCGCCGCCTCGAGCGGCGCCTCGCCGCGCAGGGGGATCCCCTGGGCCTGCACGGTGACGTCACCGGCGAACACATCGACGACGACGTCCTCGGACGAGATGGTCACGTCGTTTAGGCGCCCTGCGACGAGCTGCGGGAGGACGAGACCCTCGACCTGGACGTCGACGGGCTGGTCGGCAGGCAGATCCAGGCTGCTCACCACGCGATCGCGGATGCCGGAGACGACCAGATCACGCGAGACGGCCTCGGCGATGACCACGGCGCCCGCCAGAAGTCCTCCGACCGCGACCATCGCGATGATCCACGGCCAGACCCGGCGGCGCGAACCGGCCACGCTACATCCGCTCCGGAGCGTCGACGCCCAGCAGGTCCAGGCCGTTGCGCAGCACCTGGCCGGTGGCGTCGTTGAGCCACAGTCGCGTGCGGTGCACGGACTCGACCGGGTCGTCGCCCTGCGGGATGACGCGGCAGTTGTCGTACCACCGGTGGTAGAGCGCTGCGAGCTCTTCGAGGTAACGGGCCACGCGGTGGGGCTCGCGCACTTCGGCGGCGAAGGCGACCGTGCGGGGGAACTCCTGCAGCGCGCCGAGAAGAGCGGACTCGGTGTCGTGCTGCAGCAGCGCCGGCTCGAACTCCGACCGGTCGACTCCGCTGTCCGCGGCATTGCGCGCGACGTTGTGGGTTCGCGCGTGGGCGTACTGCACGTAGAACACGGGGTTGTCGTTCGTGCGCTTGCGCAGCAGCTCGGGATCCAGCGTGAGCGGCGAGTCCGCGGGGTACCGGGCGAGCGAGTACCGCAGCGCGTCGGTGCCGAGCCACTCGCGCAGGTCGTCCATCTCGATGATGTTGCCCGCGCGCTTGCTCAGCCGGGCGCCGTTGATCGAGACGAGCTGGCCGATGAGCACCTCGATGTCCTTGTCCGGGTCGTCGCCGGCCGCGCCCGCGAGCGCCTTGAGGCGGTGGACGTAGCCGTGATGGTCGGCGCCCAGAAGGTAGATCTTGTGGGCGAACCCGCGATCGCCCTTGTTGAGGTAGTAGGCGGCGTCGGCGGCGAAGTAGGTGTACTCCCCGTTGGAGCGCCGGATGACCCGGTCCTTGTCGTCACCGAAGTCGGTCGTGCGCACCCACACCGCGTCGTCCTCGTCGAACACGTGACCCTGGGCGCGCAGGCGCTCGACGGCCTCGTCGACCAGGCTCGGCTCGCCGTCGGATCCGGGGGCGTGCAGCGCCCGCTCCGAGAACCACACGTCGAAGGCGACGTTGAACTTCGCCAGCGACGCCTGGATCTCGCCCAGCTGGAAGCCGTAGGCGAGGTCGCGCGTGACGATCACCTGCTCGTCGGGGTCGAGGTCGACGATGTCCGGCCGGGTATCGCGCACGCGGCGGGCGAGCTCGTCGATGTAGGAGCCGACGTACCCGTCCTCGGGGGTGGGCTCGTCCTTCACCGCCGCGAGCACCGAGCGGCCGAAGCGCTCCATCTGGGCGCCGGCGTCGTTGATGTAGAACTCGCGGGCGACGGTGGCGCCGCTGGCCTGCAGGAGGCGGGCGATCGAGTCGCCGAGCGCGGCCCACCGGGTGTGGCCGATGTGCAGCGGCCCGGTGGGGTTGGCGCTGACGAACTCCACATTGATCGTCCGGCCCTGCTGCGACTCGTTCGACCCGAACGCGGCGCCCGCCTCGACGATGGCCCGCGCCAGCGCCCCGGCGGCGGCGGCTTCGAGACGGATGTTGATGAAGCCGGGCCCGGCCACCTCGACGGCGGCGATCCCGTCGACCGCCTCGAGACCGGCGGCGATCTCACCGGCGAACTCTCGCGGATTCGCTCCGACCGCCTTCGCGAGCTTGAGGGCCGCATTCGAGGCCCAGTCGCCGTGGTCGCGGTTGCGCGGGCGCTCCAGCGGCAGGTCCGCGGGGGTGAGCCCCTCGGCGGCGCCGGCGCGTCGCGCCTCGGCGAGCGGGGCGATGACGGCGAGCAGGGCGGCGGAAAGGGCGTCGGGGTTCATAACCCGTCGATTCTAGTTGTCCGTCGTCAGCGCCTCACGCCGTCACGAGGGACCGATCAGGCGATCTGCACCAGCTCGGTGAAATCGTCCGCCGCCGGGTGAGCGGCAGGATCCGCGGATGCCGCGCTCCCGGCATCCGTCGATGTGAACTCCTGCGCCTCGGGCATGAGCCATGCGTCCACCCGCATGCGCTGCAGCCCGACATAGCCGCCGTGGTAGCTCAGGAATGCGCAGTCGGCCGCATCGCGACCGGTCGCAATGCGCACGAGCGACCGGCGGTTGGCGAGCCGGGTGGCGTCGATGACGTACCACGCGCCGTCGTGGTACGCCTCGGCGACGGCGTGGAAGTCCATCGGCTGCAGACCCGGCGCGTAGCAGGCGGCGTAGCGGGCGGGCATGTCCATGGCCCGCAGGAGGGCGATCACGACGTGGGCGTAGTCGCGGCAGACGCCCTGCCCGGTCATGAGGGTCGTCACGGCGCTGTCGGTGCCGTGGCTGAGGCCCGGGGTATAGGTGGTGCTGGTGGCGACGAAGTCCGAGACGGCCGCGATGAGCTCGGTGCCGTGAAGGCCCTTGAACTGCCGGCGCGCCTGCTGGAAGACCTCGTCGGACTGGCAGTAGCGGCTCGGGCGCAGGTAGGTGATGGCCTCGAGGTCGCTGGTGCGTCCCATCGGAGTGGGACCGTCGATGCGGGCCTCGTAGCGGATCTCGAGGACGCCCGCCTCGCCGGTGAAGCGGTGAAGACGACTGCCGGACTGGTCGATGATCTCGGTCGGCGTGTAGACGCGGTCGCCCTGCGTGAAGGTCAGCTGCTCGTCCGCGACCGGCACCTGCTGGGCGGCGGCGACCTGCAGGATGAGGTCGACGGAGGACCCCAGTTCAAGGTCGAGTTCGGCGGTCACGAGGCGTTGCACCGAAGTATCCTCGCACGCCCGGACGACCCCTCGGCTCGGGCCGTGGGAGCAGAGGAAGCGGCGTCCCCCCGCGCATGTGCGGCATGCGGCATCCGGCCCGTGCAGGCGCAGCCGGGATGATGACGTACCCTCTATCCATGCCCGCGTCAGGACGCCGTCGTCCACGGCGTTCGTGGGCGGCACTGGGGGCCGTCGCACTCGCCGTGGCGCTCGTGTGCGCCCTCGCCGCATGGCGGCCCTGGATCACCCCGACGGTGGATGCCGCCTCGCCCACCCAGGCCCCGATCGCCGCCGTGGCTCCTGCCGCTCTGGCGCTGCCCGAGAACGCCCGCGTGCTCATCTTCGGCGACTCGTGGGTGTACGGGTCGGCGGCGATCGTGCCCACCCTGGGCTTCGCGTACCGGCTGGGCCCGATGCTGGACGCCGACGTCGTCGTCGACGGCGTGCGCGGCAGCGGTTACCTCAAGCCGGGGATCGACGGTCCCGCCTACGGCGAGCGCGTCGCGGCGCTGGACCCCGCGCTGGATCCCGACCTCGTGATCATCGAGGGCACGATCAACGATCGACGACTGCCCGCAGAGGGGTACCGCGACGCGGTCACGGCGGTGTGGGATGCCCTGGCAGCGCTGTACCCCGAGGCGACGATCGTGGTGATGGGCCCTGCGCCGCACGTCCTGCCTGTCGAGGACGCGATCGCCCGCATCGACGCCGACCTCGCCGAGCTCGCCGCCGCGCGCGGCTGGTGGTACATCTCCCCCCTCGCCGAGAACTGGATCGTGGCGGAGAACTACCTGTCGGTGATCGACACGGGTCTCGGACGCAATCACCCCTCCACCGAGGGTCACCGCTACCTCGCCGCGCGGGTCGCGGAGTCGCTCGCCGCGATGAGCCAGGGCACGGACGTCGCCGCGGACGCACCGGTGGGCACCGAGGTCGGCGTCGAGCGCTGACCGCCCGGCACGGCACGGGGAGCCCCGCCGGCAGTGGTAATCTCGACCGGTACGCCTCCGTAGCTCAGGGGATAGAGCGTTGGTTTCCGGTACCAAAGGTCGCAGGTTCGATTCCTGTCGGGGGCACCAGTCGGGACAAGGGATCGCGGGCCATTCAGGCCTTGCGGTCCCTTTCTTGTACAACGGCGTGCTTCAGACGCGGGATGGCAGACGTGCATGCGAATATGTCGGGAAGAGAAACAAATCGCATCGCCCTATCTGAAGGAGAGCGGATGTCGGCACCCGACCTCTCGCATCGGTTCCAGGAGATCTCCCTCAAGCTGATCGCCCCCGACGGCACCCCCCTCACCGACGGACCCGTCACCGTGGAGCAGACACGGCACGCGTTCGGCTTCGGGAACATCGGTTTCGACTTCGTCGAGCTGCTCGGTGGGCCGCCTCAAGGTGAACGTGGCGCTTCACGGGTCTTCGGTGGCGCAGACGCCGACCGGGCGGTGCCGCTCCTGGACGCCTGGCTCGATCTGTTCGACAGCGTCACCCTCCCGTTCTACTGGCGAGGCTTCGAGCCGCAGCCAGGGCATCCCGACACCGCTCGGCTCCTCACAACGGCTCGCTGGTTCGCGGACCGAGGCGTTCGGGTCAAGGGGCATCCGCTCGTCTGGCACACGCTCGCCCCGCGCTGGCTGCAGGAGCGGACCGATGCGGAGGTCGAGGCCACGATCCGCGACCGCATCACCCGGGAGGTCACTGCCTTCGCCGGGGTCATCGACCTGTGGGACGCGATCAACGAGGCGGTGATCCTGCCGGTTTTCACGGCGGAGGACAACGCGGTGACCCGACTCGCTCAGGTGAAGGGTCGCGTGGGGATGGTGCGCCTGGCGTTCGAGACGGCGCGTGAAGCGAATCCGTCCGCCCGGCTCGTGCTGAACGACTTCGACCTCAGCGCGGACTACGAGCGGCTGATCGAGGAATGCCTCGACGCCGGGGTGCAGATCGACGCCATCGGTCTGCAGACACATATGCACCAGGGCTTCCGAGGCGAGGAGAACATCTGGAACATCCTCGAGCGATTCGCCCGCTTCGGCCTGCCGCTCCAGCTCACCGAGACGACATTGCTCTCGGGCGACCTCATGCCGGCGGAGATCGTCGACCTGAACGACTATGTCATCGACTCATGGCCCTCCACGCCCGACGGTGAGGCCCGACAGGCCGACGAGCTCGTGCGGCACTACCGCACCGTCGTGGCGCACCCCGCCGTGGAGTCGCTCACCTATTGGGGGCTGACCGACGAGGGGTCATGGCTGGGGGCACCGTCGGGGCTCCTCCGTTCCGACGCATCGCCCAAGCCGGCCTACGGTGCCCTGCGCGGCCTCATCCGCGGGGACTGGTGGCACGCTCCCCGGACGCTGCGTCCCGACGCGGACGGGCTCGTCCGGGTGCGCGGGTTCGCGGGAGATTATCGCGTGACGACACCCCAGGGCTCCGCGCACTTCGCGGTTCCGGGCGCGGCCGACGGCTCTCCCGTGGAGACTCGCCTGCGCGGCTGACACGCCACGAGATCCGGCATACCGCGAGCCGTCACGTGTGTCCGTCCGGATGCCGCCATGCGGACATCCGTGACGTCTCGACGCCCGCGTGGCACCATCGAGGCATGAGCGAGAACACCGACGGATTCAGCGACGCCGAGCGCGCGGCCATGAAGCAGCGCGCGGCCGAGCTCCGGGCGCAGAAGGGCGTCAAGGGCGCCGCGAAGAAGGAGAAGGAGCTCGCGGCCTGCCTCGAGGCCATCCAGGAGCTCACCGGGACGGATCGCACCATCGCCGAGCGGTTCCACGTCGTGGTGAGCGAGGAGGCGCCGCAGCTGGACCCGAAGACCTGGTACGGCTTCCCTTCCTACGCCCGCGACGGCAAGGTCGTGACCTTCGTGCAGCCGGCCGCGAAGTTCGACACCCGCTACGCCTCGATCGGCTTCAACGAAGATGCCCTCCTCGACGACGGGGCAATGTGGCCGACCGCGTTCGCCGTCGTGGAATGGACGGATGCGGTCGAGGCGACCCTCCGCGACGTCGTGCGCCGCGCCGCCGGCTGACCCTCCCCGCTCACCCGCGCGTCACACCAGGAACAGCCCGTCCAGCACGCCGGGGTTGTGGGCGTGGACGAGAACCAGGAAGACCACGGCGTCGAACAGCAGGTGCACCGTCACGACGTAGGTGAGCGACCGGGTGCGCATGAAGATGAAGCCCTGCAGCAGCGCGAACGGGATCGTCAGCAGCGGGCCCCAGGCCTGGTAGCCCAGCTCCCACAGGAACGACACGAACACGATCGCCTGCAGCAGATTGGCCTGCCAGAAGGGGAAGTGGCGCCGCAGCAGCGCCAGGCAGGTGCAGATGAAGAACAGCTCGTCCCAGATGCCCACGGCGCCGACGCCGACGAAGAGTCGCGCGATGAGGTCGGGGGTGTCCACGACCGGCCAGTTCTGATAGACCCCCGAGGTGATGAAGTAGAACGGCAGGATCAGCCACCCGAGCACCAGCACGGCCACCAGCCACGTCCACTGGAAGGTCGTCCAGCGTCCTCCCCCGCGCCACGGGAACCGGATGGCGTGGTCGCGGTACACCCAGCGTGAGATCGCGTAGGGCACGACGACCGCGCCGCCGAGGGCGAGGGCGAAGCGGAGGATGGCGAGGTTGTCGAGCTCGGCCTTCAGCGGGATGACGCTGACGATCAGCAGGCCGACCGCGACGAGCGAGAGGTCGCGTACGAGTGACGGGGCACGCCGCCCTGTCTCATCGGGGTCGGATGCGGGACGACCGCGCTCGATCAGCCACGCGGTGACGAGGCCGGCCGCCAGCAGGCCCCAGCCGAGCCACGGCAGCAGCATGACGAAGAACGCGGGCGCGGCCAGGCACACCAGGATCGCGGGAGCGAGGTCCCACGACCACGCCGGGACGGTGCGGGTGGGAGCGAGGGCGGGGGGCGGGCATGTCAGGCCACCCGTCGGTAGGCGAGGTCGCGGATGTCACGGCCGGCGCGGGAGCCCTTTCGCTCGAAGGCCGTGAGCACGCGGCCGTCGAACCGCGGCGCCCAGTCCCCTTCGAACGCACGCTCGAACCCGTCCGCCTCGTCGAGCACGTCGCGCATCTGCAGCGCGTAGTCCTGCCAATCGGTCGCCAGGCGCAGTATCCCGCGCTCGCGCAGTGCCGTTCGGGCGGTTTCGGCGAACTCCGCCGTGACCAGACGGCGCTTGGTGTGCTTCTTCTTGTGCCACGGGTCGGGGAAGAAGACCCAGAGCTCGTCGAGGGATGCCGCCGGCAGAAGATGCTGCAGGACTTCGGGCGCGTTGGCCTCGACCAGCCGCAGGTTGCCGACCCCCGCGCGCTCGGCATCGAGCATCGTCCGCGCCAGTCCCGCCCGGAAGACCTCGATGGCGAGGAAGTCGGTGTCGGGGGCGCCGGACGCGGCGTGCACGATGGCATGCCCCTGTCCCGATCCGATCTCGGCGATCAGCGGCGCGTGCCGACCCCACACCTGGTGCGGGTCGATGGCTGCGCCCGGGCGGATGCTGGTGGCGGCGGCATCCCTCGGCGCAGCGATCACGAAGCGCGGGGCCAGCTCGCTCCACGCGCGCTCCTGCGCCTCGGACATGCGGCCGCTTCTGCGGACGAACGAGACGGGCCGCTCGCGAAAGCGGGGATGGGCCTCGCGGGCGGGAGTGTCGGTCACTCCCCCAGGCTACCCAGCCGCCGTCTTCTCCCGGCCCGGTCGAGGCCGTTCGGCCCGGTTCACGGCCCGGTTCACGGCTCGGTGACGAAGTCGATGAGCTCTTCCACCCGGCCCAGAAGAGCAGGTTCCAGGTCGCGGTAGCTCTTCACGGACGCCAGGATCCGCTGCCATGCTCGTGCGAGGTCGGCCTGGTCGCGGGCCGGCCACCCCAGGGCCCGGCACACCCCGGTCTTGTAGTCGATTCCCCGCGGCACGTCCGGCCACCGCGGGATCCCGACCGCGCGCGGTGTGACGCACTGCCAGACATCCACCCACGGGTGCCCCACGATCCGCACGTGCGCGCCGTGGGGCCCCCGGGCGACGGCATCGGAGATGCGCGACTCCTTGGACCCGGCGACGAGGTGGTCGACGAGCACACCGTAGCGGCGCTCCCGCGACGGGGGCTCGGCGTCGAGGGTCTCCGCGAGCAGGTCGATCCCCTGCAGGTACTCCACGACGACGCCTTCTGCCCGCAGATCGTCTCCCCACACCTTCTCGACGAGCTCGGCGTCGTGCCGCCCCTCGACGAGGATGCGGCTGGCGCGCGCCACCCGTGCGCGCGCGTCGGGCGCGGCGAACGAGCCCGAGGCGGTGCGTCTGGGGGCGGCGGGCGCGGCCCGCTTCTCGGGGGGATCGAGGATCACGTCGCGCCCGTCGATCAGGAAGCCGGGTCCGAGGGGGAACAATCGCCGCCTGCCGCGCCGGTCCTCGAGTTCGACCAGGCCCGCTGCGACGCCCACGACGGCGCCGCAGAAGCCGTCGTCGGCGACCTCAACGACCAGGTCGACGGATGCCGCAACCCGCGGCACCTGCTTCGCCGACCGCTCGCGCCACCCTGCTGCCAGCACGTCCGTTCCGTACCGATCGTCCATGTGTGCCTCCGGGTCGGAAAGGCTACCTTCCCGCCCCGGCCTGCCGGCGCAGACCCGCCGCCCCTACCCGTGGGCGACCGTGGCTGAATAGACTCGCCAGGGGCGGGAACGCCGCGAAGGGGGAGACGGATGCGCAAAGGGTGGACGACCGCGTTGACCCTGAGCGCGTGCGCGCTCATCGCGGGCGTCGGTGCAAGCGCGGCGGCGGCGACCGCACCCGTCCAGCTCGGCGCCGGGTACATCCTCGATGACGCCGGCGTCATGGACTCTTCGGGCGCGGCCGAGGCTCAGGAGCGCCTCGAGCAGCTGTACGCCGACACCGGCGTCGACCTCTACGCCGTGTTCGTCGACGAGTTCACCGACCCGGCTGACAGCGAGTCGTGGGCGAACACCGTGGCCGAGCAGAACGGGCTCGGTCCTTCCCAGTATCTGCTCGCGGTGGCCGTCGACTCCCGCCAGTACTACCTCTCGGCCGACAGCGCCGGTCCCCTCGCCGAGGACCAGGTCGTCCGGATCGAGGCGGACATCCGACCCGACCTGAGTGCGGAGGACTATTCGGGCGCCGTCATCGCCGCCGCCGACAGCATGTCGGCGGCGCTCGGAGACGACGCCGGAGCGCCCGGCGCGGCGCCGGGCGGGGGGTCCGGTTTCGGGACCGTCCTCATCCTCGCCGTGGTGCTCGGCGGCATCGCCCTCGTGGCATGGCTGTTCATCCGCCGTCGCCGGGCGAAGGCTGCTCCGGCCCCCGGCGGGCCCGGGCAGGCTCCTGTCGAGCAGGTGCCGACCGAGGAACTGCGTCGCCGCGCCGCGTCCGCCCTCGTCGAGACCGACGACGCCATCAAGACCAGCGAGCAGGAGCTCGGCTTCGCCCGCGCCCAGTTCGGCGACGAAGCCACCGCCGCCTTCGTGGAGGCCCTGGCAGCCGCGCGGACCGACCTTGACGAGGCGTTCTCGCTGCAGCAGAAGCTCGATGACGGCGAGCCCGACACCGAGGAGCAGGTGCGGGCGTGGAACAGCCGCATCGTCGAGCTGTGCGAGCGCGCCAATACCCGCCTCGACGAGCGGGCCGCGGAGTTCGACGAGCTGCGCAAGCTCGAGCAGAACGCTCCCGAGGCCCTCGCGCGGGTCCAGGAGGCGCGGCAGCGAGCCGCGGCGACGGTCGAGCCGGCGCGCGAGCGCCTGGCGGGCCTGACGGAGCAGTACGCCCCGGAAGCGCTCGTCACCGTCGCCGACAACCCCGACCAGGCCGCCGACAGGCTGGAGTTCGCCGCCGCCGAACTCGCCGAGGCACAGCAGGCGCTCGGCGGTGGGGATGGCGGAGAGGCCGCCGTCAGCATCCGCGCGGCCGAGGATGCCGTCGCGCAGGCAGAGCAGCTGAGCGCTGCCGTCGACACGCTGGCGGTCGATCTCGCTCTGGCCGAGAAGAACGCCACGGCGCTCATCGCCGAACTCGAGCAGGACGTCGCCGCCGCGAACGCGCTCCCCGACGCCGACGGGCGGCTCGCCGCCGCGGTGACCGCCGCCCGCCAGCAGATCGACACCGCGCGCGGACAGCTCACCGGCGCCAAGCGGCCGCTCGCCGCACTCCAAGGTCTGGAAGCCGTCGACGACCAGATCGACGCCCTCATCCGCGCCGTGCGCGATGAGCAGTCCCAGGCTCAGCGAGCACGCCAGCTGCTCGCTCAGGTCATGACCCAGGCCCACGCCCAGGTGCGCGCGGCGGAGGACTTCATCACCGCGCGCCGCGGTGCCGTCGGCGCCGAGGCCCGCACTCGGCTGGCCGAGGCCGGCGCGAGCCTGGTGCGCGCACGGCAGCTCGAGGCCTCCGACCCGCAGCAGGCGCTCGCACAGGCGCAGCGGGCCGAGCAGCTGGCCGCACAGGCGATCCAGTCCGCACAGAACGACGTCGGCGCCTTCGGAGGAATGGGAGGCGGCGGGATGTCCGGAGGAGGATCAGGCGGCATGCTGGGCGCGGTCTTCGGAGGCATCGTCTTGAACTCCGTCCTCGGCGGCGGCCGATCCTCCGGCGGAATGGGCGGGCTGGGCGGGCTCGGCGGGCTCGCGGGAGGCATGGGCGGGTTCGGCAGCACCGGCGGCGGTCGAAGCCGCGGCCGCATCAGCCCCGGCTCGTTCGGCGGCGGCGGCACGCGTGGCCGCCGCGGCGGCGGCAGGTTCTGAAACGGTCACAATCACTTCTCGGAAAGGAAGGGAAACCCGATGGCAAAACAGTCCATCTTCGGTCGCATCTCCACACTCATCAAGGCGAACGTCAACGCCCTGATCGACCAAGCCGAAGACCCGCAGAAGATGCTCGACCAACTGGTTCGGGACTACACCAACAGCATCGCCGACGCCGAGGCGGCGATCGCCGAGACGATCGGCAACCTCCGCCTGCTCGAGCGGGACCACCAGGAGGACGTGCGTGCGGCCGCCGAGTGGGGCAACAAGGCGCTCGCCGCCAGCCGTCGCGCCGATCAGCTGCGCGCGTCCGGCGACGCCGTCGACGCCGACAAGTTCGACAATCTCGCCAAGATCGCGCTGCAGCGTCAGATCAGCGAGGAGAACGAGGCGCGTGCGATTGCTCCGACGATCGCCACGCAGACCGAGGTCGTCGAGAAGCTCAAGGACGGCCTCAACGGCATGAAGCAGAAGCTCGAGCAGCTGCGTTCCAAGCGCAGCGAACTGCTCGCGCGCGCCAAGACCGCCGAAGCGCAGGTCAAGGTGCACGACGCGGTCAAGTCGATCGACGTCCTCGACCCCACGAGCGAACTCGGCCGTTTCGAAGACAAGGTCCGTCGCCAGGAGGCACTGGCCGCGGGCAAGCAGGAACTGGCCGCCTCCTCGCTGGATGCCCAGTTCAATCAGCTCGAGGACATGGGGGAGCTCACCGAGGTGGAGGCGCGCCTGGCCGCGCTGAAGTCCGGCGGCACCGGCTCCGCCGGGCAGCTGACGTCCTGATCCTGTCGACCTCCCGCGTCACGCTCGACGGGCGCGGGAGGTCGCCGTCTGCCGAGAGGTGTCGCGCATGACCCGGTTCATCGTCGTTCCGCAGTGGCAGGGGTCGCCCTCCTCCCGTGCGATGCAGCTGGTCGACGGCGCCGAGGCGATCGCAGGCGATCTGCCCCGATCCGCCTGCACACGGGTCGCGGTTCCGCTCGAAGCCGGGGAATCCCTCGACACGCGCGTGAACCGATACAGCGCGCTTCGACGCACCAGCGAGCTGCTCGCGCTCGAACTGGCTCCGCCCGGCGAGCCGGCCCTCGTGGTGGGCGGCGACTGCGGTGTCGGCGTGGCCGCGGTCGCGCACTCCCTCGCCCGTGAACCCGACCTCGCGGTGGTGTGGCTCGACGCCCATCCCGACCTGCACACGCCGGACTCGAGCGAGTCCGGGGCGTTCGCGGGGATGGCCCTGCGAGCCGTGCTCGGCGAAGGTGCGCCTGGCCTGTCGCTGACCCCCGACGCCGTGCCGGCCGCACGGGTGGTCCTCGCCGGGGCGCGATCCTTCGACCCCGCTGAAGAGGGGGTCGTGGAGCAGCTGGGGATCACGTGGCTCACCATCGACGCGCTCGCAGACGTCGAGGCCCTGGCCGACGCGGTCGTCGCCACCGGCGCGGCGGGGGTGCACATCCACGTCGACCTCGACGTCCTCGACCCCAGCGCCCTCTCGCACGTCACCTCGGCGGAGCCGTTCGGCGTCGACGTGGCGTCACTGGTCTCCCTCATCGGGGCCGTGCGTGCACGGGTGCCTCTCGCCGGCGCGAGCCTTGCGGGCTTCGCCCCGTCATCCCCCGACGCCGCCGTGGACGACCTGGGCGCCATCCTGCGCATCATCGGCGCCCTCGCATGAGGTCCGGCTCCTCAGGGCACCGCGAGACGGTCCCCGCCATCGGGGCGGCCGATCGGCTCGACCGTTTCATCCCCGGCATCCTCCTGGACTCCCCGGTGAGCCATGCGGGCTACCTGTACGGCACTGCCGTGGGCTGGGTATGGGGCTCGCTGTGGAGCACCGGCCGCATCGAACGACGACAGGGTCTGTGGGTCTTCCGCGGCATGCCGTCCTGGACGTATCCACGGGGCGGCGTGTGCGCCGGCGGCTGCTTCCTCACCGGCGACGGGGAGATCGACGACCGCCTGCTGCGCCATGAGGCCATCCATCGCCGGCAGTGGCGACGGTACGGCCTGCTCATGCCGATCCTGTACTGGGCCGCCGGACGCGACCCGCTCCGCAACCGCTTCGAGATCGAGGCCGGACTCGAAGACGGCAACTACCTGCCGCGCCGGCGGTCGCGCGCCCCGCGATGACGACGGGTCAGCGGGCGGAGGTGATGCCGAACCGCGTCGGGGCCTGGATGCGATCGGTCGCGACTCCGAGTCGCGATGCGAGGTGATCGACGATGTCTGCGGTCCCGAGGTAGCCGCCCAGCAGGTGGATCCGCGTCTCGTCGTCGTCGGCGCAGAGCATCTCGTCCGCCCAGGCGGTCACCGCGCGCGACAGCGCCTGGCCCGGGGCGCACGCGCGTCCGGTGCCCGGATCGCCCGAGCGTGACGCGCGGTCGAGCCAGGTCAGCACCATGCGCGCCGGAATGCCGAGCTCGACGACCCACGTCGCGTCGGGAACTTCGATGAACACACGGCCGGTCGAGCAGATCGGAAGCGTCGCCAGCAGCGCCTCGAGGTCGGCGAGAGACGTCTCGTCGGCCGTGATCAGGTGCTGCACCCGCGTATGCCGCGAAGAGCGGCAGGCCGCCGCGTTGTGCTCGAGGGAAGTGCTCATGACGATCCCACTATACCTCGCACCAAGGGTTGCCTAACCTCACTCCCGTCATTCGGGGGTGGTGAGGAGCACCCGCCGCAGCTCGGCGACCTCGTCGTCGGTCATGCCGTGCGCGAGGAGGTAGTCGGCAGCTGAGCCGTAACGGGCATCGACGTCGTCGAGCAGCTCCCGCATGACCGACGCGGGCGATCGGGTCGCGAGGTCCTCCAGATGCCGGGCCTCGGGGTGAAGCGACCGCAAGTAGGCGACGACCTGTCGATTCCGCTCGACCGGAAGAAGGCTCTCGGTGCGCGCGTAGTCGGCGACGACGGCATCGCGCTCCACACCCGCCGCGGCGAGCGCGACCGCGACCGTCACCCCCGTGCGGTCCTTGCCGACGGTGCAGTGGACGAGGACCGGCTGATCCGTGATCACGCCCCGCACCACGTCGACGAGACCGGCGGCAGAGTGCTCGATGATCCTGCGGTACATCTCTGCAAGTCCGATGTCCTCGGCGAAGAACGAGGCGACGGACCCGAGGAAGAGCGGCACCCGCGTGGTCCGCACCTGCGACGGGACCCGGCTGGGCTCGTGCATCACCTCGTCGTCGGCGCGCAGATCGATGATCCGCCGGATGCCGAGGGCGCTCAGTGCCGCCACGCCCGTGTCATCGAGCCGGGCCAGATTCCCGGATCGGTACAGCATGCCGGGCCGCGTCCGCGCCGCCCCGGCGAGAAGGCCACCGGTATCGCGGAAGTTCAGCGCGCCCGGGACGAGCGGCGACCCGGTCACGCGCCGTCGCCCGCGTCCTCACCGGTGCGCGGCGGGACCGGGTAGCGCCCCGCGATGGCGACGCGGTTGAAGGCGTTGATGGACACGAGCACCCAGCTGAGTGCGACGTACTCCGCCTCGCTGAGGATGGCCCCCACGCGGTCGTACACGTCGTCGGGTATGCCGTCCTCGTGGATGAAGGTGAAGCACTCCGCCAGTTCCAGGCCCGCGCGCTCGCGCTCGCTGAAGACGCCGGAGTCGCGCCACGTCGCCAGCTGCGCGATGGTGTCGGCGTCGATGCCCGCGGTCACCGCGCGGTCGACGTGGACGCGGACGCAGTAGGCGCAGCCGTTGAGCTGCGAGACGTGGATCTGCACCAGCTCCTTGAGCCGGTCGTCGATTCCGGCCCCGTCCGAGATGCCGCCGACGGCCTTCGAGAACGCGGCGAGCGCCTGATACGCCGGCGGCGCCGACCGCGAGAGGTGGACGCGTCGTTCTTCGGTCATGCGCTTCAGCGTATCGAGTCGCCGGGCGCCCTCGATCGGATGCGTGAGAATGGGCGCGTGAGCGACATCACCGACGAGTTCTCGTTCCTTCCCGACCAGGCGGCCGACATCGGCGTCGAGGGCCCCCTCCCCCCGGTCGAACGCCTGCGGCTGCGGCTGGAGGACGGTCGGACCGTGAGCGCGCTGCGCTACGGCGAGGGTGAGCCGCGGGTGACGTTCCTGCACGGAGCCGGGCTCAACGCCCACACATGGGACACCACCGTGCTCGCTCTGGGCCTGGATGCGCTCGCCGTCGACCTTCCCGGTCACGGCGAATCGTCCTGGCGGGACGACGCCGCCTACGTGGCACGGACCCTCGCCCCCGACGTCCATGCGGCCATGGCCGCATGGACCGATCGCCCGCAGCTCCTCGTGGGGCAGTCTCTCGGCGGCCTGACGGCAGCGGCCGTCGCTGCCCGCGATCCGGACCTGGTCCACGCGCTCATCGTCATCGACATCACGCCGGGGATCGACCCCGCGGCCGGGCCCTCGCAGATCCGGGAGTTCTTCGCCGGCCCCACGCACTGGGCCAGCCGCGACGAGATGGTCGATCGCGCCCTCGCCTTCGGTCTCGGCGGATCTCGGTCGGCCGCCGAGCGGGGGGTCTTCCTGAATTCGCGCGAGCGGCCCGACGGACGCTTCGAGTGGCGTCATCACTTCGCCCACCTCGCCGCCCGCGCCGCGGCCGCGCCGCCCGGATCGGGCGACGGCGACCGGGACGCGGTCTCGAGCGTGCTGGCCGCATCCGGCTGGGAGGACCTCGCAGCCGTGCGCGTCCCGGTGACCCTGGTGCGCGGCACGCGGGGTTATGTCACCCCCGGGGATGCCGCAGATTTCACCCGCCGTCTGCCGGCGGCATCCGTGATCGAACTCGACAGCGGCCACAATGTGCACGAGGAGCAGCCCCGCGGGCTCGCCGAGCTCATCCGCGCCCGCGCCGGGAACGATTGACCACGCGACGACGTTGCAGACGGGGAGTTCGTCGCCGACCGCCCCGAATCTCTAGAGTTGACTGCGCACCGGCCGATCGCATCCCCCCGCTTCCGGCCCGCGCGCGTGACGCGCCTCCCGCCGAAAGGACCCCCATGCCCCGCCGCACCGCCCTCGCCGCGACCGCGCTGCTCGCCGCCGGCGTCCTCGCGCTGACGTCGTGCACCGCCGCTGATGCCCCCACCCCGACGGTCACCGGCGAACCGGACCCCGACGCCTCGGTGGGGATCCGGCTGGTGCTCGAGCCGGGCAACCTGGACATCCGCGAGACGGCGGGCGCCGCGCTGGATCAGATCCTCGTCGACAACGTCTATCAGGGGCTGATCTCGCGAACAGCCGAGCAGGACATCGAGCCGGCGCTCGCGAGCGACTACGACGTGTCGCCGGACGGGCTCACCTACACGTTCACCCTGCGGGAGGGCGTCGTCTTCCATGACGGCCAGGAGCTCACCCCGGAAGACGTCGTGTGGTCGCTGCAGACCCGCAAGGACACCCCCGCGTGGCGCGATTCGGCCCGCCTCTCCGCCGTCGAGACGATCGAGGCGGACGGCCAGACGATCACGCTCGGCCTCAGCCGGCCCGACTCCAGCCTGCTGTGGAATCTCACCGGCCGCGCCGGGATCATCCTCAAAGAGGACGACGGCGTGGACTACGCCACCGCGGCCAACGGCACAGGACCGTTCGTGCTGTCCGACTGGCGTCAGGGCGACAGCATCCTCTTCACGCGTTTCGACGACTACTGGGGCGATCCCGCTCAGGTCGCCGAGGTGGTCTTCTCGTACATCCCCGACAACCAGGCCGCACTCGGCGCGGCCCTCGCCGGCGAAGTCGACGTGCTGACGGGATTCGACGCGAACCTGCAGGAGCAGGTCGAGGCCGGCGGCGACTTCGCCCTCGTCCTCGGCGAATCGACCGACAAGGGCACTCTGGCGTTCAACCAGAACGAGGGAAGCCCCCTTGCCGACGAGCGCGTGCGACAGGCGATCCGGCAGGCGATCGATCACCAGGCCTTCATCGACGCCGCCTCCTCGGGCCAGACCCAGTACGGCCCGATCCCCTCGCTCGACCCCGGCTACGAGGACCTGTCCGATGTCGCCCCGTACGACCCCGAAGCGGCGCGGGCGCTCCTGGAGGAGGCCGGCGCCGACGACCTCGAGCTGACCCTCACCATTCCGAGCTTCTACTCCACCACGATCCCGCAGATCCTGGTGTCGGACCTCAACGAGGTCGGCATCTCGCTCGAGGTCGAGTCCGTGGACTTCTCGACCTGGCTGAACGACGTCTACGTCAACCAGGACTACGAGCTGAGCTTCGTGCTGCACACCGAGGCGCGGGACTTCGAGAACTGGGCTGATCCGGAGTACTACTTCACCTACGACAACCCCGAGGTGCAGGAGCTCCACCAGCAGGCTCTCGCCGCCACCGACGAGGATGCCGCCGCCGAACTGCTGGCCGAGGCCGCCCGCATCGTCTCCGAAGACCACGCCGCGGACTGGCTCTACAACGGCGCTTCCGTGCTGGCGGTCGCCACGAGCGTCACGGGGATGCCGTCGGTCAACGTCAACGAACGTCTCGACCTCGCCGAGCTGGCCAAGAGCGACGGGTGATCCGGTACGCGCTGACGCGACTGGCCCTGCTGCTGCTCGGCCTGTTCGTCGCCAGTGCGCTCATCTTCGTCACACTCCGGGTGCTCCCCGGCGACGTCGCGCAGCTGATCGCGGGAGTCAACTCCACCCCCGCACAGGTCGCGGCCATCCGGGAGCGCCTCGGCTTGGACCAGCCGCTGCCGGCGCAGTACGCCGAGTGGATCGGGGGCGTCCTCCGCGGCGATCTCGGATCCTCGCTGCTGACCGGATCCACGGTCGCCTCGGAACTTGCCGAGAAGGCCGAGGTCACGATCCCGCTCGGGCTGATGTCGCTCACGATCGCCATCGTGCTGAGCGTTCCGCTCGGGGTGCTGTCGGCACTTCGCCGCGGCCGAGCGGACGGCACCGCCCTGAACGTGGGCGCGCAGGCGCTCGCCGCCGTCCCGGTGGTCTGGGCGGGCATGATGCTGGTCGTCGTGTTCGCCGTGTGGCTGGGCTGGCTGCCCGCGCAGGGTTTCCCGCGGGCGGGCTGGGGCGATCCCGGGGCCGCCTTCCGCGCCCTCCTCCTCCCCGCTCTCACGATCGGCGTCGTGGAGGGCGCGATGCTGCTGCGGTTCGTCCGCAGCGCGACCCTGCAGGCGGTGGGTCAGGACTACGTCCGCACCGCGGCGGCGAAGGGCCTCACCCGCACCGCCGCCCTCATCCGCCACGGTCTCCCCAACGTCGGGCTGTCCGTCATCACCGTGCTGGGGCTCCAGGTCGCGGGCATCATCGTCGGCGCGGTCGTGATCGAGCAGCTGTTCACCCTGCCGGGCATCGGCCGGATGCTGGTGGCCGACGTGGGCGCCCGGGATCTGCCGAAGGTGCAGGGCGAACTCCTGGTGCTGACCGGCTTCGTCCTCATCGTCGGATTCGTCGTCGACCTCGTCCACCGGGTCATCGATCCGCGGCAGAGGGAGGCGTCGTGAGCCGGCGGGGCACGTGGCTGCGACGCCTGTGGCAGCTGTCGACGGGACGCTTCGGGGTCATCGTGGTGATCGTCGTGCTCACGACCGCCCTGGTGTCGATCGTGTGGACGCCGTTCGACCCCCGACAGGTCGAGATCTCGCAGCGCTGGGCACCTCCGGGCTGGCCGCACGTCCTCGGCACCGACGGCTCGGGGCGCGACATCCTCTCTCTTGTCATGGCGGGGGCGCGCACGACCGTGCTCGTCGCCGTCGGGGCCGGCGTCGTGGCGACCGCGGTCGGCATCCTCCTGGCGTCCCTCGGCGCCCTGACAGCGCGCTGGGTGCGCGAGTCGGTCGCGGTGCTGGTGGACATCCTCATCGCCTTCCCCGTGCTCATCATCGCCATGATGATCTCGGCGGTGTGGGGCGGTTCGCTGTGGGTGGTGATCTGGTCGGTGGGCATCGGCTTCGGCGTCAACATCGCCCGCGTCGCGCGGCCGGAGCTCAGGCGGGTGCTGCACAGCGACTTCGTGCTGGCCGGCCGCGCGTACGGACTCACCCCCGCGCAGAACCTGTGGCGCCACCTGCTGCCCAACGTCGCCCCCGTCTTCATCGTGCAGCTGTCGTGGGGCATGGCGGTGGCGGTCCTCGCCGAAGCGGGTCTGTCGTATCTCGGGTTCGGGGCGCCGGTGACCGAGCCGTCGTGGGGGCTGGTGCTGGACGAGCTGCAGCAGTTCATCACGGTGCATCCGCTGTCGGTGCTGTGGCCCGGGCTGGCCATCACCCTCACCGTCCTCGGCCTGAACCTCCTCGGCGACGCGTTGCGCGAGGCGACCGATCCGACACTCGGCCGTCGTGCCCGCAGCGCCCCGGCCCGCACGCACGTGCCCGAGGTCGTCGCATGAGCCTGGTGGTGCGCGACCTCGTCGTCGAGATCGCCGGACGCCGGGTGGTGGACGGCGTGTCGTTCGACGTGCCGGACGGCGCCCGCGTCGGACTCATCGGCGAGTCCGGGTCGGGAAAGTCGCTCACGGCCCTGGCCGTCCTCGGACTCCTCCCGGACGGCGCCACCGCGACCGGCAGCATCCGGTGGGACGACCGCGAACTCGTCGGTATGGACGACCGCGAGCTGGCTCGACTGCGCGGCGACGAGATCGGCATCGTCTTCCAGGAGCCCCGCACCGCGCTCAACCCCATCCGCACCGTCGGCCGGCAGATCGCCGAATCGATCCGCATCCACCAGACCGCGACCAGGAAGGATGCCGCTCACCGCGCCGTCGAAGAGGCGCGCCGCGTCTCGCTTCCCGACCCCGAGTTCATCGTCGATCGCTACCCGCACCAGCTCTCCGGCGGCCAGCGTCAGCGCGTGGCCATCGCGATGGCGCTGGCCTGCCGCCCCCGCCTGCTGATCGCCGATGAGCCCACGACGGCCCTGGACGTCACGATCCAGGCCGAGATCCTGGCGCTGCTGCGCGCGCTGGTGCAGGACGCCGGCATGGGCCTGGTCTTCATCACCCACGACCTGGCGGTGCTCTCGCAGATCGCCACCCACGGGATCGTGCTCGAAGGCGGTCGCGTCGTCGAGCAGGCACCCGTCCCCACACTGCTGACATCGCCGGCGTCGCCCGTGACGCGGGGACTGCTGCGCGACGCGACGGCGACCCTCTGGCGGCCGGGTGGTGACGAGTGAGCGACGTGCTGCTGAGCGGTCGCGGTCTCGGACGCCGCTTCCCGATGCCCCGACGGACCCTCTTCGAGCGAGCGGGCCACACCGTGGCGCTCGACGACGTCGACGTCGACGTGCGCGAGGGCAGCGCGCTGGGCATCATCGGCGAGTCCGGTTCGGGCAAGTCGACCCTCGTTCGCCTGCTGCTGGCACTGGATGCCCCGACGTCGGGGACGGTCGAGTTCGCGGGCCGCGGGGTGGACGCGCGGGCGTCCGCCCGCGACCTGCACTGGCTGCGCCGCGAGACGGGCATCGTCTTCCAGGACCCGTATGCATCGCTGGACCCCCGCATGAGCGTGGGGCGCATCGTGGGCGAGCCGCTGTGGGCGCTGGGGGTCGATGGGGATCGCCGCGCGCGGGTGCGGGAGGTGCTCGCCGAGGTCGGGCTGGAGCCGGACATGGCCGAGCGCTTCCCGCACGAGTTCTCGGGCGGTCAGCGCCAGCGGATCGCCCTGGCACGGGCGATCGTGCATCGTCCGCGGCTGCTGGTCGGCGACGAGCCGCTGTCGGCGCTCGATGTGACCGTCCGTTCCCAGATCCTCGAACTGCTGACCACCCTGCGCGCGCGCGACGGTCTCACGCTCGTGATGGTCTCGCATGACATCGGCGTGGTGCAGAACCTGTGCGACGAGGTCGTGGTGATGAAGGACGGCCGCATCGTCGAGGAGGGGCCGACGGAGAAGGTGCTGCAGCAGCCGCAGGTGGCCTACACCCGCCGGCTGCTCGCCTCGATCCCGGCGATCGACCCCGACACGAGCCGATGACGCCCCGGCCGTGACCTCCCCCCGGGTGTCCCGGGCGGGCGTTAGCCTCGGAGTCCGACCGAGGAGACCCATGGCCCACGCGATCATCCCCCCGTACCTGCTGGCACGCATCGCCTCCGTGCAGGAGCCCGCGTGGGCGCGCGCGGCGCATGCGGCCCGCGCCACCCTCGCCGCACCACGCGACTACCGCCCGGGGCGGACCCGCATCCGCCTGTCCGTGGAGGAGTCCGGCACCCTCGTGGCCGAGTCGGCCCCCGGTCCCGAACGGATCGTGTGGGACGCCCAGCAGCGCGAGGAGCTGCCGGGGATGCGCGTCCGCGGCGAAGACGACGCGGTGACCGGCGACGCCGCCGTGGACGAGGCGTTCGACGGGCTGGGGGTGACGTTCGACTTCCTGTGGGACGCCTTCGGCCGGACGTCGCTGGACGGCGCCGGCGGCGAGCTCCGGGCGACGGTGCATTACGGGCTGGACTACGACAACGCCTTCTGGAACGGCGAGCGCATGGTCTTCGGCGATGGCGACGGCGAGATCTTCACCGGTTTCACGCGCTCGCTCAGTGTCATCGCCCATGAGCTCGCCCACGGGGTCATCGAAGACGAGGGCGGCTTGGTCTACCGCGACCAGTCCGGGGCCCTGAACGAGTCGATCGCCGACGTGCTGGGCGCGCTGGCCGAGCAGCACCACCTCGGACAGCGCGCCGACGAGGCGTCATGGCTCATCGGCGAGGGCATCTTCACCGATCAGGTGCAGGGCTCGGCGCTGCGGTCGCTCGAGGCTCCCGGCACGGCCTACGACGACGACGTGCTCGGCCGCGATCCGCAACCGGCGCACATGCGCGACTTCGTGCGCACGATCGACGACAACGGCGGAGTGCACATCAACTCCGGCATCCCCAATCACGCGTTCTACCTGGTCGCGACCGCCCTGGGCGGCCGCGCTTGGGAGCGCGCCGGCCTCATCTGGTACCGCACCCTCACCGCCGGGACGCTGTCGCCCACCGCGGATTTCGCCGCGTTCGCACGGGCGACGCGCTTCGCCGCCGAGTCGGAGTACGGTGAGGGATCGGAGGAGGTCGCCGCGGTCCGCTCCGCATGGGAGGGCGTCGGCGTGCACGAGGATGGACGCGAACGACCCGGGGCCTGACGTCCCCGTCCCACCCCCGTCCGCTGCGCCCCCGCGGGTGGAAGTGGCGGTCATCCGCTCCGGCGGGTTCGCCGGCCTGCAGCGCGAGTGGCGGGTCGAACCGGATCCCGTCGACGTCCCGCACTGGACCGAACTCATCGAGAAGTGCCCGTGGGACGAGCCGGTCGACGGACGGGCGCCGGAGGCGGACCGCTTCACCTGGCGCATCCGCGCCCGCTGCGAGCCGGGACCGACCCGCCGGGCGGAGCTGCCCGAGAGCAGTCTCATCGGCGCCTGGCGCCGGCTGGTCGACGAGGCCCGCGCGTGGAGCCCGCCGGCATCCGACGACGTCAGCGGGTGAAGAGCCCGCGCTTGGCCTTCTTGGCCGGTTTCAGCGACTTCTGCAGGTAGATCGTCCCGAGCCAGCGTCCGAACTTGAACCCGACCCGCCCCATGCGTCCGACCTCGGTGAAGCCGAGCTTCTCGTGGAGGGCGACCGAGGACTCGGCGCCCTTGTCGCTGATCACCGCGACGATCTCGCGGATGCCCTTCTCCTCGCACGCGGCGATGAGCGCTTCGAGCAGAGCGCGCCCCAGCCCTTTGCCGGCGGCTGCTTGCCCGAGGTAGATGGAGTTCTCGACGGTGTAGCGGTAGCTGGACTTGCCCGACCACGGCGACACGTACGCGTAGCCGAGCACCTGCCCGCTCGGAGACTCCGCGACCAGGAACGGCAGGTCGAGCTTCCGCAGGTGGGCGAGCTTGTCACGCCACTGCGCGACGGTCCACTTCTTCTCGTCGAAGGTCACCACCGAGTTGGTGACGTAGTAGTTGTAGATCTCGCGGATGTCGGGGACGTCCCGCTCCTCGACCGGGCGGATGGAGTACGAGAACGGCCGCTCCGGCTCGGGACGCCGCCGCAGATGACGCGGCAGACGCCGGCGGTCGCGGTCGTACTCCTCCTCCAGCATGCGCCCAGCCTAGAGGCTGATGATCACCCCGCTTCCGGCACGCGCCAGTCCACGGGCGCGGCGCCCTGCGCGCGCAGCAGGTCGTTCGTGCGCGAGAAGGGGCGGGATCCGAAGAACCCCCTGGCGGCCGACAACGGCGACGGATGCGGCGACGCCACGACGGGCGTGTCGCCGAGCAGCGGCGCAAGGCCCGCGGCGTCCTTGCCCCACAGCACGGCGACCAGCGGCCGGCCGCGGGCGGCCAGCACGCGGATCGCGTGCTCGGTGACCGTTTCCCAGCCCCAGCGCCGATGCGAGCCGGGCACGCCGGGCGCGACGGTGAGGACGCGGTTGAGCAGCATCACGCCCTGTGCGGCCCACGCCGACAGATCGCCGTGAGCGACGGGCTCGAAGCCGAGGTCGGTCTCGAGCTCGCGGTAGATGTTCGCCAGGCTTCGGGGCAGCGGGCGCACGTGCGCGTCCACGGCGAAGGACAGTCCGATCGGATGCCCCGGGGTCGGGTAGGGGTCCTGTCCCACGATCAGCACGCGCACCTCATCGAGAGGGCGTGCGAAGGCGCGGAGGACCAGCTCGCCGGCGGGAAGGTAGCCCCGACCGGCGGCCGTCTCGTGACGGAGGCGCTCCCCCAGCCGGGCGATGTCGTCGGCCACGGGCTCCAGCGCCACGGCCCACCCCGGGTCCAGGCGGCCGGTGGCGGCGAGCTCGGGCAGCGACAGCGGGCTCATGCGCTCGGTGCCAGCCCCGAGTCCTGCTCGATGACCGAGCCCTGCGCCGACCACGGGAAATCGATCCACAGGTCGGTGTCCTTGAACGCGTAGTCCGGCTGGATGATGGTCGTCGGCTTGGTGTAGATGGTTGCCGAGCGGACGTCCGCGCCCCGGTCCCGCAGCAGTGCGACAGCCAGCGCGAGCGTGCGGCCGCTGTCGGCGACGTCGTCGACCAGCAGCACACGGCGGCCGTCGAGGTAGGTCATGTCGAGCTCGGGAGGAAGCACGGCCGGAGCGTCCAGGACCGTGCCGACTCCGGTGTAGAACTCGACGTTGATCGCGCCGCAGTTCTTCACGCCCAGACCGTATGCGATGGCCCCCGCGGGCAGCAGCCCGCCGCGCGCGATCGCCACGACCACCTCGGGGACGAACCCGTCCGCCAGGACGGCGCGGGCTATCTCGCGCGATGCCTCACCGAACCCGTCCCACGTGAGAGTCTCCCGCCGACCGCCCGCATCGCCCACGGCGCCTCCTTCTGCTCGGGAATCCACCCTACGGGCGCGAGCGTGCGCCTGTAGTCTCACCACGTGTCACGCCTCTCCTCCGGCCGTCGGCGCCTGAGCGGCTCCGCGATGGGAATCACCGCCGGCCTCATCGGGTGGTTCGTCCTGGTCGAGGTCGCCAGCGGCATCCTGCAGGGGTACTACGTCCCCCTGTTCAGCGACATCGTCGAGCACCTCGGCATCCGCGACGCCGACGTCAACTGGTTCGAGGCGGCCCAGCTGCTGCTGTCGTCCCTCGTGGTGCCGGTCCTCGCGAAGCTCGGCGACATGTACGGCCACAAGCGCATCCTGCTGATCGCCGCCGTCCTCACCGCGGGCGCCAGCTGGTGGCTGGCTTTCGCGGGATCGTTCTGGACCTTCCTGCTGGCATGGGCGCTGCAGGGCTTCTACGTGGTGTGGCTCCCTCTCGAGATCGCCCTCATCTTCGAGCGCGGTCGCCGGCAGAACCGGGGCGTGTCGACCACGCGGCGCGCGGCCGGCCTTCTGGTCGTCGGGTTGCAGGTCGGCGCCATCGCCGGCGCGCTCGCAGCCGGACGGATCTTCGCCGCCACCGGCGGCGATCTGACCCTCACGCTGATCGTCCCGGCGATCGCCGTGTCGCTCGTGGCCGTGGTCATCTGGCTCGCCGTTCCCGAGTCCGAGCCGACACCCGACCGCTCTCTCGACACGGGAGGCTTCGTGATCCTGGCGCTGGGGCTGCTGCTGGTCACCAGCGCGCTGACCTTCCTGCGGCTGAACGGGCCGGACTTCGTCGTGGTCTGGCTGCTGCTGTCGCTCGGCGTGGGCGCGTTCGCGTGGTTCGTCCGCTACGAGCTCGGCCAGGACGATCCCGCGATCGACATCCGGGTGCTCCGCCGGCCCGAGATGTGGCCGGTCCAGGCGACCGCTTTTCTGATCGGGATCAGTCTTCTGGGTGCCCAGGGGCCGCTGTCCACCTACGCCGGCACCGACACGTCGCTGGGGTACGGCCTCGGCCTCGACGCGACCGGAAGGTCCAATGTCATCGGGGTCTACCTCGTGTCCCTCATCGTCGGGGCGGTGCTCTTCGCCGTCACGAGTCGCCGGGCGCCTCCTCGCGCGATCCTGATCGTCGCCGCAGGACTGGTCGGGGTGGGATACGCCCTGTTCGTGCCGTTCCACCAGGAGCTCTGGCAGGTGCTCCTCAACCTCTCGATCGCAGGCCTCGGCTCCGGCGCCCTCGTAGGTGCCATGCCGGCGGCGGCTGCCGCCGCAGCCCCCCGGGGCCAGACGGGAGTCGCCTCGGCGCTGACCAACACCACGAAGACCATCGGCGGCACGTTCGCCTCGGCGCTGTTCGGCGTCGTGCTGGCGGTCGGGGCAGGCACGCTCGCCAGCGAGACGGCCGCATCGCTCGGCGGCTACCAGCTGGTGTGGGCGGTGTGCGCGGCCGGCGGCTTCCTCGCGGCGGCGCTCCTGTTCGTCGTGCCGAAGGTCGCCTTCGCGGACGACGCGCCCGCGCCGGCGGACGCGGCCGCAGGAGAGTCTCAGATCATCTGACGGGGCCGTCGAGCACGCGCGCCCGCAGCGGTCCGCGCGCGAGCAGATGCTGTGCCGACTGCGCCACCGGGCGCATCGTGACCAGGTCGAGGTTGACGTGTCCGGGCGCGTCCAGCGCGTAGGCGATCACGTCCGCGACATCCTCAGCGACCAGCGGTGCCGGCACATCGTCGTAGACCCGCTCGGCGGCGTTGCGGTCCCCGCCCAGCCGGTTGAGGGTGAACTCCTCGGTGTGCACCATTCCGGGAGCGATCTCGACCACCCGGATCGGCTCGCCGTTGAGCTCCAGCCGCAGCGCGTGCGCCAGCATCGCCTCGCCCGCTTTGGCGGCGTTGTATCCCGCGCCGCCCGGGTAGGCCGTCTGGGCTGCGGTCGAGGTGACGAACAGGGTGTCGGCGTGGCCGTCCACGGCGGCGGCTTCGCGGAGCAGCGGCAGCAGCGCGGCGACGAGACGCTGGCCCGACAGGACGTTGACCTCGAACATCCAGCGCCAGTCCTCCGGATCGCCGTCCTCCACGCGATCGGCACCGCGCGCGCCTCCGGCGACATGGACGAGGGCATGGACAGGCCCGGTCTCGGCGAGCCACTCGGCGAGGGCATCGACGTCGACGCCGCTCGTCAGGTCGGCGGCGTAGGCCACCGCGCCCGTCTCGGCCTGCAGCTGCTCCAGCCGTGCGGCGCGCCGAGCTACGGCGACGACCCCCCAGCCGCGCTGTCGCAGCAGCCGCACCGTCGCCGCTCCGATCCCCGAGCTCGCACCTGTCACCACTGCACGCCGCGTCGTCATGAGCTCCACGCTACCCCCGCGAACACGTTACGCCGCGTGTCCCCGTCGTTGAGCGGAAGAGGGGGTGTCCGTAGCCTCGAACCGGCCGGTCGCATTCGCTCCGGCCCGAAGACCCACAGGAGTGAGCCATGTCCGCACCCGAGAACTGGCGTTTCGAGACCAAGCAGGTCCATTCGGGCGCCCAGCCCGACCCGGTCACCAAGGCCCGTGCGACGCCGATCTATCAGACGACGTCCTACGTCTTCGACAGCACGACCCACGCGGCGAACCTGTTCGCCCTGTCGGAGTTCGGCAACATCTACACCCGCATCCAGAACCCCACCCAGGATGTCCTCGAACAGCGCATAGCGGCGCTCGAGGGCGGCACGGGGGCACTCGTGGTCGCCAGTGGCCAGGCGGCCGAGACGTTCGCGGTGCTCAACATCGCGCAAGCCGGCGACCACATCGTGTCGTCGAGCTCGATCTACGGCGGCACCTACAACCTCTTCAAGTACACGCTCGCCAAGCTCGGCATCGAAACCACGTTCGTCGAGAACCAGGACGACGCCGACGAGTGGCGCGCCGCGGTCCGCCCGAACACCAAGCTGTTCTTCGCCGAGACGATCGGCAACCCCAAGATCAACGTGCTCGACATCCGCACGGTCGCCGACGTCGCCCACGATTCCGGAGTCCCGCTCATCGTCGACAACACCATCGCGACGCCCTACCTCATCCGCCCGTTCGAGCACGGCGCCGACATCGTCATCCACTCCGCCACGAAGTTCCTCGGCGGCCACGGCACGACCATCGGCGGCGTGATCGTCGACGGCGGCTCGTTCGCGTGGTCGAAGAACGTCGACCGCTTCCCCGGCCTCACCGAGCCCGACCCCTCGTACCACGGTGCGAGCTACACGACCGCGGTCGGCGACGGGCTCGCCTACATCATCAAGGCGCGCGTCCAGCTGCTCCGCGACCTCGGCTCGGCCATCTCGCCGCAGAGCGCGTGGCTGCTCATCCAGGGCGTCGAGACGCTCTCGCTGCGCATGGAGCGTCACGTTCAGAACGCACAGGAGATCGCGGAGTGGCTCGAGAACCACGATGACGTCGCCGCCGTCAACTACTCGGGACTGCCCACCTCGCCGTGGTACGCCGCCGCCAACACCTACGCGCCGAAGGGCGTGGGAGCCGTGCTCTCGTTCGAGCTGAAGGGCGGAGTCGAGGCAGGACGCGAGTTCGTCAACTCGCTCGCCCTCTTCAGCCACCTCGCCAACATCGGCGACGTCCGCTCGCTGGTCATCCACCCGGCCTCCACGACGCACTCGCAGCTGACCCCCGAGCAGCAGCTGACCGCGGGCGTCACGCCCGGCCTGGTGCGCCTCTCGGTGGGTATCGAGAACGTCGACGACCTCAAGGGCGACCTCGCCCAGGCTCTGGCCGCCGCGCGTCGCGTCTCGGAGGCCGCCCGCGCCTGATCGACCTCGTGCAAGGGGAAAGCGATGCCCCCGGCCGCATGGCCGGGGGCATCCGTCGTCATCGGGAGCCGATCAGCCGCGCGCCTTCGGACGGACGTGACCGAGACCGCCGTCGACTCCGAGCACCTGCCCGGTGATCCAATCGTTCTCGGGGTCGAGGAGGAAGGCGACCGCGCGGGCGACGTCGTCGGGCTCCCCCAGCCGGCCGAGGGCGTGCATCGACTCCGACACCTTCCGCGACGTCTCGGAGGCTGTGAGCGATGCCGTCAGCGGCGTGCGCGTCAGGCCCGGGGCCACGGCATTGACACGCAGGTTCTGCGAGGCGTAGCTCGCGGCGGCGGAGAGGGTCAGCCCGATCACGCCGGCCTTGGCCGCGGCGATCGCGTCGTGATTCGACAGCCCGGCGAGGGCCGCTGCGGAGGACACGAGCACCACCGACCCGCCGCGGCGCATGTGTCGCCCGGCGGCGCGCACCGTCGCGAAGGCTGTCGTCAGCGACGCGGCGATGACGTCGTCGAACTGCTCGCGCGAGGTGAGGTGCGCGGGTTTGAGGAGCATCGACCCGGCGAACGCCGCGACCCCGTCGAGATCGCCCGCCTGCGAGAAGACCTGATCGACCGCTGCGAAGTCCGTCGCATCGAGAGAGAAGTCCGTGCCGCCCGCAGCATCGCGGCGCCCGGTCGTCACGACCTCGTGACCGGCGGCCCGCAAGCGCGAGGTCGTCGCCGCGCCGATCGCACTGGTTGCCGCGATCACCAGGTATCTCGCCATGCGCACCATTGTGGCCCCGGCAACCCGAGGTGAGGGCCGTCCTGGCGAGCTTTCCGGCGAGACAGCGCGTAACACGCGTCCGCATCCCTCACCGGGATGGAGAGAATGGTCCGATGGACTGGCAGACCTCCGAAGACACCGTGCCCTCGGCACCGGTGACGGAGGCCGACGCGCGCCTGCTGCTCGGCCGCCCGCCCGCCACCGGCGGATGGCGCGACGGAGATCCGGTCGGAGAACGGCACTTCGCCGCGTTCGGCGCCTTCCACACCGAGGGTGGGCGGGAGCTTCCCGGCTACCGCCTGGCGTACGAGACGTGGGGCGAGCTGAATCCGGCGCGCGACAACGCCGTCCTGATCCTCCACGCCCTCACCGGCGACAGCCACGTCCGCGGTCCCGCGGGCCCCGGGCACCCGACGTCGGGTTGGTGGGACGACATCGTCGGGCCCGGCGCTCCCATCGACACCGACCGCTGGTTCGTGATCGCCCCCAACATGCTCGGCGGCTGCCAGGGCTCGACGGGCCCGGCGAGCATCGGACCCGACGGATACGAATGGGCATCCCGTTTCCCCTACCTCACGATCCGCGATCAGGTGGCCGCCCAGGTCCGCCTCGCCGACGCACTCGGGATCGATGTGTGGGCCGCTGTCGTCGGCGGCTCGATGGGCGGTATGCATGCACTGGAGTGGGCGGTCGGGTTCCCCGAGAGGGTGGCCCGTGTGGGCATCCTGTCCTCACCGCCCACCAACACCGCCGACCAGATCGCCCTCAACTCGGTGCAGATAGAAGCGATCCGCATCGATCCGCGCTTCGCCGGCGGCGAGTACTACGACGCGCCGGACGGCGACGGTCCCACGCGCGGTCTCGCCCTCGCACGGCGCATGGCCCTGCTGAACTACCGCTCCCCCACCGAGCTGAACCAGCGCTTCCAGCGCTCATGGCAGTCGGGTGTGAGCCCCCTCGGCCGCGGCGGACGCTTCGCGGTGGAGTCGTATCTGGACTTCCACGGCAACAAGTTCACGCGGCGCTTCGACGCCAACAGCTACATCGCCCTGGTCGAGGCGATGAACTCCCACGACGTGGGCCGCGACCGCGGCGGTGTCGAGGAGGCGCTCCGGCGGGTCTCGGCGACGGCGCTCGTCCTCGGCGTCGACAGCGACCGCCTGTTCCCCATCGACGGCCAGCACCGTATCGCCCGCAGCATCCCGACGACGCTCGACGGAGACCGCGCAGTCGTGCTCTCGAGCGACTTCGGGCATGACGGATTCCTCATCGAGACCGCCGTCGTCGGCGGGCACGTGCGCCGTCTGCTGGAGACCTGACTCAGAACTCCCGCTCGTAGACCCACGGCAGCGCGCCCGTGCGGAGGCGATGGCGACGACCGTCGCTGCCCGCGTCGTCGGCCCGCGCAGCTGCCGCGACCCCGGCATCCGCGCCATAGTCCGCGTCCTCGCGCCACAGCATGACCGGGCCCCCGGCACCCGCCAGCACGCGTGTCTCGAAGAGCTCGACGCCGCGCCGATCGGCGAACGCGAGAAGAGAGCGCGCGTCGCTGTGACCGCGGAGGCCGTGGAGGGTCACCCACGTCGGCGGGAACAGCGTCCGCTCGCCGCGACCGTGCTCGGCCAGTGCCTGCGCGGGCGTCCGCCACTGCGCGGCCGCGATCTCGTCGGGCGCGAGCACCAGGTCGCCCCGGGGCGCCGGGGCCAGGAAGAACCACGTCCGGATACGCACGGGGATTCCGGGCGGCGGGTGCCATCGCGACAGCGCGACGAGCGCACGCGGGTCCACGGCGAGCCCGGTCTCCTCCGACGTCTCGCGCACCGCCGCCCGGCGCGCGGCGCGCTCCTCATCCTCGGCGGGCGCACCGTCGACGGGCTCGAGCCTGCCGCCGGGGAAGACCCACGCGCCCGGGAACGAGCCCGTCTTGGGCCGCTCGACCAGTAGCACCTCGGGACCGGGGGTCCCGTCGCGGACCAGGACGACCGTCGCCGCGATCGGGAGGCCCTCGTCCGTGTGCTCCGCAGGGGGCGGATCGTCGCGGGCGGCGGTGCGGTCGGACACCCCGCCAGCCTAGGCGGCGGACACCTCTTGCGGCTCGCGCGCGGCCGGGGCGTCCGCGGCGTCCGCCCGGGAAGTCCGGCGCCGCTCGAGTGCGAGGCTGGCTCCGGCGATCGCCAGGCCGGCGAGGGCGAGCGCGACTCCCGCCCACGCGGGCGCGACGAATCCCCATCCGGCGGCGATGACGGCACCTCCCAGGATCGCCCCGACGCTGTTGCCGATGTTCAGGGCCGAGTGGTTCAGCGCTGCGGCGATGGACTGGTTGTCACCCGCGACGTCCATCAGCCGGGTCTGGATCGTGGGGCTCAGCACCGACGCGACGACGCCGGTGGCGAAGACGAGGAGCGCGAGGGCCCACACCGACGCCGCGGTCACGGCGAGCAGGGCGAGGACGCCGGCGAGCGCGATCAACCCGCCGATGAGGGTGCGTCGCAGGTCGAGGTCGGCGAGGTAGCCGCCGGCGATGTTCCCCGCGGTCATTCCGACACCCATCACGACGAGGACGATCGGCACCGCCCAGGCGGGGCTTCCGGCGACCTCGGTGACCATCGGGGCGACATAGCTGTACACCGCGAAGAATCCGCCGAAACCGACCGCTCCGATGCCGAGGGTCAGCCACACCTGGCCGATGCGGAAGACCGCGAGTTCGGCACGGAGGGTGCGCCCGGCGTCGCCGGGATGGGCGGGCACCGACGTGAAGATCGCCAGCGCCGCCAGGGCGAAGATCCCGACCACGACGAGGTACGCGGCGCGCCAGCCGAACTGCTGCCCGAGGAAGGTGCCGAGCGGCACGCCGATCACGTTGGCGATGGTGAGGCCGGTGAGGACGAAGGCGACGCCCTTCGCGCGCTTGCCCGGCCCGAGCACGTCGGCGGCGACGAGGGCGCCGATGCCGAAGTAGGCCCCGTGCGGCAGTCCGGCCAGCAGCCGCGACAGCGCGACCGTCTCGAACGTGGGCATGACCAGGGTGAGCGCGTTGAAGAGGGTCAGCGCCAGGGCGAGGGCGACCATCACGCGGTGCCGCGGGAATCGGGCGACCGCGCCGGCGATCGTCGGTGCGCCGATCACGACGCCCAGCGCGTACAAGCTGATGAGCCAGCCCGCCTGGGCGATGGCGTCCTCGGGCCTGGTCGCCCAGGCCTGCGGCAGCAGGTCCTGTGCGATGTCGGGGAGCAGGCCCATGACGACGAACTCGGTCATGCCGATGCCGAAGCTGCCGATGGCGAGCGAGAGGAGCGCCCTCATCGCCGCACCCCTCGACGAGGTCGAGGTGGTCACGCGGTCATGCTAGCGCGCGGCGCGGCATCCGTCGAATCGATTCGGATGCCGCGACCGCGCCTCACGCCGGATCGGCCTCGTCGACCGCACCCTCGCCGAGGGCCGACTCGAGCCGGTCGATCTTCGCTTCCAGTTCGCCGGTGTAGCCGGGCCGGATGTCAGCCTTCAGCACGAGCGAGACTCGGGACCCGAAGGGCATGACCGCCTCGGTGGCGCGGCGGACGACGTCGAAGACCTCGTCCCACTCCCCCTCGATCTCGGTGAACATCGAGGTGGTGCGGTGCGGCAGTCCGCTGTCGCGGACGATGCGCACAGCGGCGGCGACGGCGTCGTGGACCGAGCCGTCCGAACGGCCGGTGCCGCTGGGAGCGACGGAGAAGGCGACGAGCATGGAACCCTCCAGTGGTAGGTGCGGATCAGGGTGTCGAGGGGTCGACGAGGGAAGGACGAAGGCGGCGCGCAGACCGGCGCGCGCCGGCGCGGGCGACGCCGACGAGGCGGACGACGGCCCACAGCAGCAGGGCGGCCAGGGCCGCGTTGCGCAGCGTCAGGACGACGACCATCGCCGGCGAAAGCGCGAGCAGAGCGTCGTAGAACCAGGGGAAGATCACCTGCGTCGTCGCCAGCAGCACGGCGACCACGATCGCCGGTGTCCGCCACCGCCGGCGATCGACGACCAGGCCGACCACCACGGGCGGGATGAGCCACGTCATGTACTGCGGCGACCCCACCTTGTTGAGGACGACGAACGCCAGCACGAGGGCCAGTGACAGCATCGGGAAGAGGCGGACGAACCCCGCGGCCCGCCACGCGGCGACGGCCCCCACCCCGGCGATGACCGCCATCGCGACGGCCATGAGCGGCGTCATCGCCGCGATCACGGTGTCGACCCCAGGGCCTGTGACCTGGAACGTGATCATGTCCTGGTCGTAGTAGACCCACGCGTCGGGATCTCCGAGGACGGCGAGCCAGAGGTACACCGTGCTGACGGGGGCTTCGATCTGGAGCCCCCGTGCGGTCTGGTCGCCGACGAACGAAAACAGATACGCGCCGCCGCCGAGCGCGATGACCGCCAGCATTATCACGAGCGAGACGCCCACCGCTCCCCCGACCACCGCCCAGCGCCGGCGGACCGCGACGAAAGCGGCCACCAGCATGGCGGCGGGCCACACCTTGAGCCACGCGGCGGCGGCCAGGAGCCCGGCGCCCAGCCACGGGCGTCCCACCAGCCACAGTCCGCCGGCGATCCCCGCCGGCACGGTGAGCGCGTCGAGTCGGAACATCCCCACACCGCCGAGCGCGGCCGCACCGGCCAGCCAGAACCAGGCTGCGGCCAGGCGGCCTCGCGATCGGCCCCGGCCCAGGAGCATGGCGAACGCGAGCGCGTCGACGGCGGTGACCAGCAGTCCCCACGACAGGGTGTAGTCGACGAACGGGATGACGCGCGCGAGAAGCATCGGCACGAGAGCGAAGGCCGGGTACACCCACTCCTGGGTGACTCCGGGCACGCCGGCACCCACGATGACGGTGTCGGCCCACCACCGGTACATCTGATCCACATCCCACGATGCGGCTTTGCCGAAGACGAACTCCCCCGCGATCAGCAGCACATGGACGACGACGAACGCGACCCACGACCACGCCCGCTTCGACACGGTCCCATGCTAGGTGCGCGCGGCCGATGCGACCGCGCCGGCGACAGCGTGGGGCAGGGCGGCGGCCACATCCATCGCCGTGATGGGCCCGCCGGCGGCTCCGAGGTCGCCGGCGGCGAGCGAGGCCGCACGCCCGTGCAGCCAGACGCCCGTCGCGACCGCGTGGGCCAGGGGCGCGCCGTGTTCGGCGGTCGCCGCCACCACGGCCCCGATGGCGCCCGCCAGCACATCGCCCGTGCCCGCCGTCGCCAACCACGGCGTGCCCGAGCCGACCTGCGCACACCACCCGTCGGGGGCGGCGACGATCGTCGGCGAGCCCTTGAGCACGACGACGCCGCCGAGGGCGCGCGCCGTCTCGGCTGCGGCGGCCGAACGGGCCTCGACATCGGTGAGCTCGGCGACCGGCGCCAGCCGCAGCAGGCTTCGCAGACGGTCGTGCTCACGGGCGTGCGGGGTCACCACCAGCCGAGCGGCGGCTCCGTGGACCAGGTCGAGGGCGCCGGCGTCCACGACGACGGGATGATCCCCCGACAGCACTTCGCGCAGCGCCGCGGTCTCGGCATCCGATCGATCGGACGGGTCCGTACCCGAGCCGATCACCCACGCCTGCACCCGACCCGCCGCGGCGACGGTTTCGGGGCGTGCCGCGAGGACCAGCGCGGTGGGGCGATCGTCGCCGACGTAGCGCACCATGCCGATGCCGGTGCGCCACGCCGCCTCGACGCCCAGCACCGCCGCCCCGGGGTACCGATCGGACCCCGTGCGCATCCCGACGACACCGCGGGAATACTTGTCGTCGGCGGCGGTTGGCACCCGCAGGACACCCAAGGCGTCCGCCGCCGTCCATGTCACCGGCATGGCGCCACCCTATCCGTCAGGAGCGACACCACACGATGAGCCTGCTGTTCGAACCCCTGTCCATCCGCGGGATCACCGCCCGGAACCGGCTGTGGGTGGCGCCGATGTGCCAGTACAGCGCCGTCGACGGCGTGCCGCAGGAGTGGCACCACACGCATCTGGCGCAGTTCGCGTCCGGTGGCGCGGGCATCGTCATCGCCGAGGCGACCGCGGTCACTCCCGAGGGACGGATCTCGCCCGAGGACACGGGCCTGTGGAACGACGCCCAGCGCGACGCGTGGAGTCCGATCGTCGCCGCCGTCCACGCGCGCGGAGCCCTCGCGGGGGTGCAGCTCGCGCATGCCGGACGCAAGGCGTCGACGTGGTCGCCGCTCACCGGGCGACGCGGGTCGGTGCCGCACGACCGGGGCGGGTGGACGACCGTCGCCCCGTCGGCGGTGGCGTTCGACGGGTTCGCCGATCCGGTCGCCTTGGACACCCCCGGCATCGAGCGCACCGTGTCGGCCTTCGCCGACGCGGCCGTCCGCGCCGTCGCGGCCGGCTTCGACGTCCTCGAGGTGCACGCCGCGCACGGGTATCTGCTGCACCAGTTCCTCTCGCCGCTGTCGAACCGACGCGACGACGAGTACGGCGGTGAGCTCGAAGGCCGCGCGCGCCTGCTGCTGCGCGTCGTGACGGCGATCCGGGATGCCGCGCCCGACACCGCGGTCTTCGTGCGCTTCTCGGCCACAGACTGGGCCGACGGCGGGCTGAGCGTCGACAAGGTGGCCACGGTCGCCGCCTGGGCCGCCGAGCGCGGCGCCGACCTCTTCGACATCTCCAGCGGCGGGCTCGTCGCGCACCAGTCGATCACGGTGGGTCCGGGCTACCAGGTCCCGCTCGCCGCCCACGTACGCCGCACCACCGGGGCGCTCGTCAACGCCGTGGGGATGATCGACGACGCCGCACAGGCCGAGGCGGTCCTGGCCGACGGCGCCGCCGACGCCGTCATGGCCGGGCGCGAGTGGCTGCGCGACCCGCACTACGCGTTGCGGGCGGCGTGGGAGCTCGGCCACGACATCGACTACTGGCCGGCGCAGTACGTCCGGGCGCGGCCGCACGCCCGCAGCTGAGCACCAGGGGGTGCGCCCGATCGGGCGCACCCCCTGGTGTCTTGGGCTCTGTGTCCTCCTCAGCGCAGACCGCGTCGGGTGGCGTCCTGCACCTCGCCGACGAGCTCCTCGAGGATGTCCTCGAGGAACAGCACCGCCGTGACCCGGCCGGTCTCGTCGCGCACCTGCGCGAGGTGCCGGCCGGCGCGGCGCATGAGCGCAAGCGCGTCCTCGAGGTCGGTCGTCTCCTGCACGGGCACCATGTGGTGGATGCGCTTGGCGGCGATGCGACGCGACCACACCGGCTCGACCGGCGCGCCACCGCTTCCCGCCGCGGCCGCCGCATCGGCATCCGGGTCCTCCGCCGCGCGCAGCACGTCCTTCAGGTGGACGTAACCGGCTGGGAGGCCCTCGTCGTCGACGATCACGTACCGCGAGAAGCCGTGCTTCGCGACGGCGCGCTCGATGCGGTGCGGCGTGGTCGTGGCGGGCAGGGTCACCAGGTCGGCGAGCGGCACGGCGATGTCGGCCGCCTTCTTGTCGGTGAACTCCATCACCGCCGCCACCGTTCCGGCGCTGTCGTCCAGCACGCCCTCGATGCGAGACTGGTTCACGATCGTCGCCACCTCTTCGAGGGTGAACGTCGACGCGGCCTCATCCTTCGGCTCCACGCGGAACAGACGGACGATGTGGTTCGCGATCCAGTTGAGCGTCACGATCACCGGGTGGAACAGCTTCGACACCCATACCAGCGGCGTGGCGAGCATGAGCACCGAGCGGTCGGGGAGCGAGAACGCCAGGTTCTTCGGCACCATCTCGCCGAACACCACGTGCAGGTACGACACGATCAGCAGCGCGATGACGAAGGCGATCGTGTCGACCGCTCCCTCGCCGAGTCCGGTCAGCTTGAGCGGCTCGGCGAGCAGGTGGTGGATCGCCGGCTCCGAGACGTTCAGGATCAGCAGCGAGCAGATCGTGATGCCCAGCTGCGAGGTCGCGAGCATGAGCGTGGCGTGCTCCATGGCGTACAGCGCCGTCTTGGCCGACTTCATCCCCCGTTCCGCCAGGGGCTCGATCTGAGATCGGCGAGCCGAGATCACGGCGAACTCGGCGCCGACGAAGAATGCGTTCGCGACGAGGAGCACGAACAGCCAGGCCAGTCCTGCCCAATCGTTCATCGCGCACCCCCCTTCTGAGCGGCGGCCGCGTCGTCCTGGTGCACCATCGTCGGAGTGAATCGGACGCGGTCGACGCGGCGACCGTCCATGCGCTGGACTTCGATGGTGCCGTCCTCGATCTCGACGGTGTCGCCCACCACGGGGATGCGCTCGAGCACGCTCATGACGAATCCGCCCACCGTGTCGTACACCTCGTCTTCGGGGATGCGGATGCCGGTGCGGTCGCGCACCTCGTCCGGGCGCAGGTCGCCGGGGAACAGCACGCTGTCCTGCGCGCGCACGATTCCCGCGCGACGCCGGTCGTGCTCGTCGAGCACCTCGCCGACGATCTCCTCGACGAGGTCTTCGAGCGTCACCACGCCTGCGGTCCCGCCGTACTCGTCGACGACGACCGCCATCTGGTAGCCGCGAGCGCGCAGCTCCTCCATGAGCGAGTCGAGGTGGACCGCCTCGGGGAACCGCAGAGGCTCGGTCGCGAGGGCTCCGGCCGGAACGTCGGCGCGACGGTTGCGGGGAACACTGACGGCGGCTTTGAGGTGGACGATGCCGGTTATGTCGTCCATCGACTCGTCGTAGACGGGGAACCGGCTGTGTCCGGTGCGCCGTGCGAGCTGGATGACGTCCTCGGCGCTGTCGGACGCGGCGAGCGCGTGCACGCTCGGGCGCGGCGTCATGACATCGGCGGCGGTGAGGCGTGAGAACGTGAGGCTGCGATCGAGCAGCGACGCGGTGTCCTTCTCCAGAACGCCCGCGCTGGCGGAGCGGCGGACCAGGCTCGACAGCTCCTCGGCCGTGCGGGCGCCAGAGAGCTCCTCCTTAGGCTCGACGCCCATCGCCCGCAGCACGCCGTTGGCGCTGCCGTTGAGCACCGAGATGGCGGGGCGGAAGACGGTGGTGAACGCGACCTGGAAGGGCATGACGAGCTTGGCGGTCTGGCGGGGCACCGCGAGGGCGAAGTTCTTGGGCACGAGTTCGCCCAGGATCATCGAGAAGATCGTGGCGACGGTGATGCCGATGACGGCCGACACCGGAGAAACCAGCCCTGTCGGCATCCCCCACCCCTCGAACACCGGACGCAGCAGGTTCGAGATGGCCGGCTCCATCGTGTAGCCGGTGAGGAGCGTGGTCAGGGTGATGCCCAGCTGCGCGCTCGAGAGGTGGGTCGAGGTGATGCGCAGCGCGCTGATGGTGAGGGACAGCCGCGATTCGCCCGCGGCCATCCGCGATTCCAGGTCGGCCCGGTCCAGGTTCACCAGCGCGAACTCGCTGGCGACGAACAGGCCGGTGCCGATCGTGAGCAGAAGCCCCACGCCCAACATGACGTAATCCATCACACGTCACCCCCGATCACACGGGAGGAGGGTCGGTGGGGCGAGCGTCTGCAACTGGGAGGGTCGTCCATCGTGCGAAACAGTGTACGGCAGGCGGCCTCGCGCGCGGCCGTGGGCCCTGTCCCGAGAGCCCGCTTGGTCCGACCCGGGGTCCCTGTCGCCCTACCGCGCCATGTCGCGGCATCCGCGCCAGGTTGCGGCATCCGCGCCACCTTCCGATACAGCGGATGCCGGAACGGGCCGCGGTCCGACACGTTCGCCCCACCACCGCACCACCTCGCGGCATCCGCGCCACCGGTCGATACAGCGGATGCCGGAACGTGCCGCGGTCCGACACGTTCGCCCCACCACCGCGCCACCTCGCGGCATCCGCGCCACCCTCCGACACGTTCGCCACACCACCGCGCCATGTCGCGGCATCCGCGCCGTCAATCGGTACAGCGGATGCCGGAACGTGCCGCGGCGGAGTGACGGGACCGCCCTCCGGCCCTTGCACGCCGGCTCCTCCCCAGGAGGGATGCCTGGGGCAACCACCCACCGACCGGTCACCGAGCGCACAACACGGCCGTGTCGCGGCGAGAGTGTCGGGGTGGCCCCGAACGACGCCCTTCCCCTCGAGGTGATCCGCCGATGCGAGCGCGACGATCCGATCGACGACCGAAGGCTCCGTGCGCTTCTGGCGGCCGGCGCGTGGGCGAAGATCGCGCCCGGATCGTTCGCCGTCTCGAGCGACTGGGACGGGCTGGCGCCGATCGAGCAACACCGGGTCCGGGTGCTCGAGGCGTGCCGGCGCATGCGACCCGGTGCCGTGGTCTCGCATCTCGCCGCCGCTGCCGTCTGGGGGATGGACATCCTCGGCGCGTGGCCGTCGACGGTGGATGTGACCGTCGCCCCCGCCCGGGGAGGGCGTTCGAGTGGACTGATCCGGCGCCATCCCGCATCGTCCGTGACGCCGCACACCGTGGATCTCGGCGCACACCGCATCACCACGCCTGCGCAGACGGCCCTCGATCTCGCGCGTGTGCTCCCTTTCGCTCAGGGCGTCGCGGTCGTGGACCAGGCGATCTGGCAGGACCGCGACGGCGGTCGGCTGACCACGCGCGACGACATCCTGGCCCGGCTGGACGGCCCCGGACATCGACGCGACCCTCGCGCGCTCCGCGCCATCGGGTTCGCCGGTGGCCGGTCGGAGAACCCCCGCGAGTCGCAGAGCCTCGTTGTGCTCGTCCGGCTCGGCTTCCCGCGCCCCCGCCAGCAGGAGCGCCGGGTCCTCCGGAGCGGCCGCCTCGTCTTCGGGGACTTCTACTTCCCCGAGCACGACCACTGGTGCGAGCTCGACGGAAGGGGGAAGTACCTGAGCCCGCAGTTCGGCACGGACCGCACGGCGGCCGAGATCGTCATCGACGAGAAGAACCGCGAGAACGAGATTCGCCGCGAGGTGCGCGGCTTCTCGCGCTGGGAGCCGGCCGACGCCGACCACCCGCGACGCCTCTACGACATCCTGACCTCGGACGGCCTGCCCAGTTCTCTCCCCCGTCCGTAGCCACCCTCGACGCCGCCGTCGCCCTCCCGCGGCAGATCGCGGTGTCCGCGCCAGGTCGCGGCATCCGCGCCACCTTCCGACGCGTTCACCACATGGCCGCGCCACCTTCCGACGTTCGTCGCCCATCCGCGCCAGCTCGCGGCATCCGCGCCACCTTCCGACGCGTTCACCACATGGCCGCGCCACGTTTGCGGCATCCGCGCCACCTTCCGACGCGTTCGCCACACTGCCGCGCCAGGTTGCGGCATCCGCGGCGCCGATCGATACCGCGGATGCCGCGATGTGCCGCGCCGGTGTGAAACCGCCACGGGTCACCAGCTGACGGGGAGCGCCTTCCCCTCCTCGTAGCCGGCGGCCGACTGAAGTCCGACGCGGGCGCGCTCGCGGAACTCGGGCACGGACGCGGCCCCGGCGTAGGTGAACGACGAGCGGACGCCCGAGGTGATCATGTCGATCAGGTCCTCGATGCCGGGGCGCAGCGGGTCGAGGTAGATGCGCGACGACGAGATCCCCTCGGCGAACAGCTCTTTGCGGGCCAGCTCGTACGGGTCGAGGCGCCCGAACCGGTCGTGCACCGCCTTCGTCGAGGCCATCCCCCACGACTCCTTGTATGCCCGGCCGTCCGCGTCGAGCTGCAGCTCGCCGGGAGCTTCGATGGTTCCGGCGAACCACGACCCGATCATGACGGATGCCGCACCCGCCGCCAGGGCCAGAGCGACGTCGCGGGGGTAGCGGACTCCCCCGTCCGCCCAGACGTGCGCACCATGGCCGCGCGCGGCCTCGGCGGTCTCGAGGACGGCGGAGAACTGGGGACGCCCGACAGCCGTCATCATGCGGGTCGTGCACATCGCGCCCGGGCCCACACCGACCTTGAGGATGCCGGCCCCGGCGGCCACGAGGTCGTCGACGCCGTCGGCGGTGACGATGTTGCCCGCGGCGACGGGTATGTCCAGGCCCGCGCCGGCGACGGCCTGGAGCGCGCGCAGCATCCCCTCCTGGTGACCGTGCGCGGTGTCGACCACGAGGACATCGACGCCGGCCGCGGCGAGCGCGGTCGCCTTGGCCGCGACATCGCCGTTGATCCCGACCGCAGCGGCGACGATGAGGCGACCCGACGCGTCGACCGCGGGCCGGTAGAGGGTGGAGCGCAGGGCGCTGCGGCGCGAGAGCGTGCCGACGAGGTGGCCGCGGTGGAGCACGCACACGGTGTCGGCGCCGGTGGCGACGATGAGGTCGAATGCCGTGCGCGCACTGTCGACGTCGTCGGCGTCGATCGAGGCCGACCTGCCGCGGGCGAGATCCCCGAGGCGGGCGTCGGGGAGTGCTGTGCCGAGGCGCAGCGCGGGGACGATGCCGAGGATGTCGTCGACGGCGATGCCCTCGGCGGGTGCGTGCGACGCGTCGGCGACGACGATGCCGTGCCCCTCCGTGGCGGGCAGGAGGCGGGCGGCGTCGGCCACCGTCGCCTCGGGAGGAAGCACGAGGGCGGTGTCCCATGTGACGGGCTGGGACTTGACCCATCGGATGGCCGCATCGAGCTCTTGGAGGGGCATGTCCTGCGGCAGCACGCCGAGTCCGCCGCGTCGGGCGAGGGTGGCGGCGAGCCGCGCCCCGGTGACCGAGTTCATGTTCGCCGAGACCAGCGGGATCGTCGCCGCCGTGCCGTCTCGAGGCGACAGGTCGACGTCCAGGCGGCTGGCGACGCCGGAGCGTCGCGGCACCAGGAAGACGTCCGAGTAGGTCAGGTCGACGACGGGCCGCTCTCCGTAGAACTCCACCCATCAAGATTAGTGATTCTTTCCCCCACGGATGATGATGGCGATCCGACGGCTCGCGGCCCCGCGTTTCCGAAACCCCGAGACGCAGTCTGGGATACGCTTAACCTTCGTGCGTGCCGGCGCGAAGCGCCCCGCACTTTCTTGATCTTCACCGATGAAAGCAGGCGATCGAGCGTGTCGAGCCAGGTGACGGGCGTCGGGGTTTCGAACGAAGGCGAGTTCGGAGCGAACGAGTGGCTCGTCGACGAGTTGTACGAGCAGTTCCAGAAAGACAAGAACTCCGTCGACAAGGCGTGGTGGCCGATCCTCGAGTCCTACCACCCGGTGGACTCGTCGGCTTCGCGCGTGCCGTCGGCTCCGACGCAGCCCGCGTCCGAGGCCGCGAAGCCCAGCGCCGCGGCGCCGGCGACGCGGATGCCCGCAGTGCCCGCCGCTGACGCGCCCGCGGCGGCCGCCCCCGCAGCCGGGGCCGCCCCGGCATCCGCCCCGACGACCGATCCCAACGGGAACGGCAACGGCTCGCAGCCCGTGGCTCGAACGACGGCGCGCCCGGCGTCGCCGCAGCCCATCCCCGCGCAGGCGCCCAAGGTCGCTCCGCCGACGTCCGAGGAGGCCGCGGAGGACAAGGTCACGGTCCTCAAGGGCATGACGAAGGCCCTCGCGGCGAACATGGACGAGTCGCTCACGGTGCCCACCGCGACGAGCGTTCGCACCGTCCCGGCGAAGCTCATGATCGACAACCGCATCGTGGTCAACAACCACATGTCGCGCACGCGCGGCGGCAAGGTGAGCTTCACCCACCTCATCGGGTGGGCGATCATCCGGGCGCTCAAGGAGTTCCCGAGCCAGAACGTCTTCTACGCCGAGATGGACGGCAAGCCGTCCGTCGTGGCACCGGCCCACGTGAACCTGGGCATCGCCATCGACCTCCCGAAGCCCGACGGCACCCGGGCGCTCATGGTCCCCAGCATCAAGCGCGCCGACACGCTCAGCTTCGGCGAGTACCTCGCCGCGTACGAGGATCTCGTCACCCGCGCCCGCGGCGGCAAGCTGACCGCCACGGACTTCCAGGGCACGACCATCTCGCTGACCAACCCCGGCGGCATCGGCACGGTCCACTCCGTGCCCCGTCTCATGAAGGGGCAGGGCTGCATCGTCGGAGCGGGGGCGCTGGAGTACCCGGCGGAGTTCCAGGGCGCGAGCGACAAGACCCTGCACGAGCTGGCGATCGGCAAGACGATCACCCTCACCAGCACCTACGACCACCGCGTCATCCAGGGTGCGGGCTCGGGCGAGTTCCTCAAGAAGGTCCACGAGCTCCTCATCGGCGAGCGCGGCTTCTACGACGACATCTTCTCGGCGCTGCGCATTCCGTACGCCCCGATCCACTGGGCCAACGACATCAACGTCGATCTGGCAGAGCGCGTCGACAAGACCGCTCGCGTCCAGGAGCTCATCAACTCGTTCCGCGTCCGCGGGCACCTGATGGCCGACACCGATCCGCTGGAGTACATGCAGCGGACGCATCCCGACCTCGAGATCGAGAACCACGGCCTGTCGTTCTGGGACCTCGACCGCGAATTCGTCACCGGCGGGTTCGGGGGCAAGCGCCTGATGAAGCTGCGCGACATCCTGGGCGTCCTGCGCGACTCGTACTGCCGCACGATCGGCATCGAGTACATGCACATCCAGGACCCGGGCCAGCGCGCCTGGTTCCAGCAGAACGTCGAGGTCAAGTACCAGAAGCCCAGCCACGACGAGCAGCTGCGGATCCTCGAGAAGCTCAACCAGGCCGAGGCGTTCGAGACCTTCCTGCAGACCAAGTACGTGGGCCAGAAGCGATTCAGCCTGGAAGGCGGAGAATCGCTGATCCCGCTCCTCGACGAGATCCTGCAGGGCGCAGCGGAGGCCGGTCTCGACGGCGCCGCGATCGGCATGGCCCACCGCGGGCGCCTCAACGTGCTGACCAACATCGCCGGGAAGACGTACGGACAGGTCTTCCGCGAGTTCGAGGGATCCGTCGCCATCGGATCGAAGAGCGGGTCCGGCGACGTGAAGTACCACCTCGGCACCGAGGGCACCTTCATCGCCGACGGCGGCGAAGAGCTGCCGGTCTACCTCGCCGCCAACCCCTCCCACCTCGAGACCGTCGACGGCGTGCTCGAGGGGATCGTGCGCGCCAAGCAGGATCGGATGCCGATCGGCTCGTTCTCGTGGCTGCCGGTCCTGGTGCACGGCGACGCCGCGTTCGCCGGCCAGGGGGTCGTCGTCGAGACCCTCCAGATGTCGCAGCTGCGCGGCTACCGCACCGGCGGCACGGTCCACGTGGTGGTCAACAACCAGGTCGGCTTCACCACGACGCCGCAGGACGGCCGCTCGTCGGTGTACGCCACCGATGTCGCCAAGACCATCCAGGCGCCGATCTTCCACGTCAACGGCGACGACCCCGAAGCGGTGACCCGGGTCGCGCAGCTGGCTTTCGCCTACCGCGAGCGCTTCCACCGCGATGTCGTGATCGACCTGATCTGCTACCGCCGTCGCGGTCACAACGAGGGCGACGACCCGTCGATGACGCAGCCGCTCATGACCAACCTCATCGAGGCGAAGCGATCGGTGCGCCGGCTCTACACGGAGGCCCTCGTCGGTCGCGGCGACATCACCGAGGAAGAGTACGAGCAGGCCAAACGCGACTTCCAGGACCGCCTCGAGATCGCCTTCGCCGAGACGCACGCCGCCGAGACCGGTGCGTCGGCGGTCGTGGAGCCCGACGACGACGCGGCCGAGCCCGCCGTCGGCGAGCCCGAGACCACCGGCGTGTCCCGCGACGTCGTCGAGGCCATCGGCGACGCCTTCGTCAACAAGCCCGAGGGCTTCACCGTCCACACCAAGCTCCAGCAGCTGCTCGACAAGCGGCATGACATGAGCCGTAAGGGCGGTATCGACTGGGCGTTCGGCGAGCTGCTGGCGTTCGGATCGCTCCTCCTCGAGAAGACCAACGTCCGCCTCGCCGGGCAGGACTCCCGGCGCGGCACCTTCGTGCAGCGCCACTCGGTGCTGCACGATCGCGCGAACGGCCAGGAGTGGATCCCGCTCACCAACCTCAGCGAGGATCAGGGCCGCTTCTGGGTCTACGACTCGCTGCTGAGCGAGTACGCGACCATGGCCTTCGAGTACGGGTACTCGGTCGAGCGGCCCGACGCCCTCGTGCTGTGGGAGGCGCAGTTCGGCGACTTCGCCAACGGCGCCCAGTCGGTGGTGGACGAGTTCATCTCCTCCGCGGAACAGAAGTGGAGCCAGCAGTCCAGCCTCACGCTCCTGCTCCCCCACGGCTACGAAGGCCAGGGGCCGGACCACTCCTCGGCCCGCATCGAGCGATACCTGCAGATGTGCGCGCAGGACAACATGACCGTCGCGCGTCCTTCCACGCCCGCGTCGTACTTCCACCTGCTGCGCCGTCAGGCCTACCAGCGCCCGCGGCGACCGCTCATCGTCTTCACGCCCAAGGCCATGCTGCGCCTGCGCGGTGCGACGAGCCCCGTCGAGGACTTCGTCGAGGGCCGGTTCCAGCCGGTGCTCGATGACACGCGATCGCTCGACAGGAACGCGGTGAAGCGGGTGCTGCTGCACTCCGGCAAGATTCACTGGGATCTGAAGGCGGAGCTGGAGAAGAACCCGAACCCCGAGGTCGCGCTGGTCCGGGTGGAGCAGTTCTACCCCGCGCCGATCGACGAGCTCAACGCCGTGATCGACACCTACCCGAACGCACACCTGGTCTGGGTTCAGGACGAGCCCGAGAACCAGGGCGCCTGGCCGTTCATCGCGCTCGAGGTCGTCAAGCACCTGCACGGGCGCACGATCCGCCGCGTCTCGCGCCCGGCTGCCGCGTCCACAGCCACGGGCTCGCCCAAGGTGCACGCGCTGGAGCAGGCCACCATCATGCAGAAGGCCCTCACGCTGTAATCTCGGACCACGACAGCGCGATGGCGGCGGGGCTCCGGCTCCGCCGCCATCGCGCTTCCTCCCTTTCGCGAACGGAGCGCGCGTGGATCTGCTGCTGCTGGTCAACCCGACCGCCCGCTCCGGGACCGCCCGCCAGATCGCCGCACACGCGGCGCGGCTGCTCCGCGAGCGCGGCGTCGCCACCAGGGTGGTCGCAGGCGGGGACGCCGACGAGTCCCGCGCCCTCTTGCGCGAGGCTCTCTCCTCCGGCGCGGACGCCATCGCCGTGTGCGGTGGCGACGGCACGGTGCGGCTGGCGATCGAGCAGATGGCCGGCAGCGGCATCCCTCTCGGGATCATCCCCGCAGGGACCGGCAACGATGTCGCGGCCTGCCTCGGAATCCCCCACCGGGATGCCGCAGCCGCCGTCTCGGCGATCGTCGACGGCACCACCCGGCACATCGATCTCGGCGTCGTGACGTCCACGCCGGCCGGGAGCGACCGGGTGTCGCGGACGCTGTACGCGAGCGTCCTGGCCTGCGGCTTCGATGCGCGGGTCAACGACCGCGCGAATCGCATGCGGTGGCCGAGGGGACCCGCTCGCTACACCCTGGCGATCCTCCGCGAGTTCCTGACGCTGCGCGCCACGCGGTTCGCCCTCGACCTCGAACTGCCCGACGGCACGTGGGAACGCCGGGAAGAGGAGCTGCTGATGGCGACCGTCGCGAACGGTCCGACGTACGGAGGCGGCATCCCCATCTGCCCGGTCGCCGATGTCGGCGACGGGCTGCTGGACGTCGTGCTGATCCGTCCGATGACGAGGATCCGGCTGCTGCGACTGCTTCCCCGCCTGTACGCCGGAAGACACCTCGATGCGCCCGAGGTGCGGATGACGCGTGTGCGCTCGGTTCGCGTGTCCGCCGAGGGCCAGCGCGCCTATGCCGACGGTGACATCGCCGGTGAGCTGCCGGTCACCGTGACCGCGATGCCGAGGGCGGTGGAGGTCTTCGTCGCGACGTGACGCCCGCGCCGATCAGTGGGCGGGGTGCGCCTCGCGCAGCTTCGCGAGCACCTGTGCGCGCAGCTCTTCGGGAGCCGTCTCTTTGCACGCGCGCGCCAGCACGTCGGTCAGCGTGCGGGCCACGAGCGCCTCGTCACGGCATCCCGGACAGTTGTCCAGGTGCTCGGTGATGTCGGAGTGCTTCGTCTTGCAGACCTCGTCGCGCAGGTACTCCTCGAGGTCGCGGCGCGCCTTCTCACAGCCGCAGTCGGTCATTTCTTGCTCCTCGTGGCGGCGGTGAAGCCGCGCTCAGTGGCGTAATCGGCGAGCAGTTCGCGAAGCATCCGTCTGCCGCGGTGCAGCCGGCTCATCACGGTGCCGATCGGGGTTTTCATGATGTCGGCGATCTCCTGGTACGCGAAGCCCTCCACGTCCGCCAGGTACACCGCCAGACGGAAGTCCTCGGGGATCGCCTGGAGGGCGTCCTTCACTGCGGATGCCGGCATGTGGTCGATCGCCTCGGCCTCAGCGGAACGGCTGCTCGAAGCGGTCGTGGACTCCGCCCCGCCCAGCTGCCAGTCCTCGAGCTCGTCGATCGTGCCCTGGAAGGGCTCGCGCTGCTTCTTGCGGTACGTGTTGATGTAGGTGTTGGTGAGGATCCGGTACAGCCACGCCTTCAGATTCGTCCCCTGCGTGAAGGTCGCCCATGAGGCGAACGCCTTCACGAACGTCTCCTGGACGAGGTCGGCGGCGTCGGCGGGGTTGCGGGTCATGCGCATCGCCGCGGCGTACAGCTGGTCCATGAAGGGCAGAGCCTGCTCTTCGAACTGCGCGCTCGCGTCCTGCTCCTGCTGGGGCTGCTCGATCATCACGCGCCAGTCTACGGCGGGCTGTGTCGAATACCCGAGGACGGGATCGTCGACGGTGTTGGCACGCTCCAGGGTGGCGATCATGCGGCTCCGTTCACGGCGAGTATGCGAGGGCCCGGACTTCCGGGTTCAGTAGGGTAGGAACCGATGACAGTCAACGGGTATTCCCCCGCACGCGCACACGACTCGCGCCCGGCGTGGCGTGCGCCGCGCGCGGAGCGTCCGGTGCACGCCACCGTGACCGTCCCCGGCTCGAAGTCGCTCACGAATCGCGAGCTGATCCTGGCGGCGCTGGCCGACGGTCCGAGCCGGCTGACCGCTCCCCTCCACTCCGACGATTCCGCGCGGATGCTGGCCGCCCTGAAGGCACTGGGCGTCGAGATCACCCGCGAACCCGGCTCCGGCCCGTTCGGCGACGACCTCCACATCACCCCGCACTTCCCGCTCCGCGGCTCGACCGAGGTCGACTGCGGTCAGGCCGGAACGGTCATGCGCTTCGTCGCCGCCCTGGGCGGCTTCGCCGCGGGCGATGTGACCCTGACCGCTCACGAGAGCGCCCTGCACCGCCCCATGGGTGCGATGATCTCGGCGCTGCGGGATGTCGGTGTCGACATCGACGACGGCGGGCACTGGTCGCTGCCGTTCACGGTGCGCGGGCACGGTCATGTCCGTGGCGGCGAGGTCACGATCGACGCCAGCGCGTCGAGCCAGTTCGTCTCCGGCCTCCTCCTCGCGGCACCGCGCTTCGACGTGGGGCTGCACCTGGTGCACCGGGGCGCACGACTGCCCAGCATGCCGCACATCGACATGACCGTCGAGGCCCTCGCCCACCGGGGCGTGCACGTGGAGCGGCCGCGGGTCGGGGAATGGATCGTCCCGGCCGGGCCCCTCCGAGGCAAGGACGTCGCGATCGAACCCGATCTGTCCAACGCCGCGCCGTTCCTGGCGGCGGCCATGGTCACCGGCGGCGCCGTGACCGTGACAGGCTGGCCGGCCCGCTCGACCCAGCCGGGGGCGATGCTCAGCGACATCCTCTCGCTCATGGGCGCCAAGGTCTCCCGGCGCGGCGGCGCCCTCACCGTCACGGCGGGTTCCGGCATCCACGGGGTGGATCTCGATCTCTCGGCGGCGGGCGAGCTCACGCCGACGATCTTCGCGCTGGCCGCTCTGGCGGACGCCCCGACCACGCTCTACGGCATCGGTCACATCCGCGGTCACGAGACCGACCGGATCGCCGCGCTCGCGGGCGAGCTGCGGCGTCTGGGCGGCGAGGCGCACGAGCTCGAGGACGGCATCCGGATCGTTCCCCGCGACCTGAGCGGCGGACTCTGGCGCGCCCACCACGATCACCGCATGGCCACCACCGGGGCGCTGCTCGGACTCGTCGTCCCGGACATCCTCGTCGACGACATCGGCACGACCGCCAAGACGATGCCCGAGTTCCCCCAGCTGTGGCAGGCCATGCTCGACGGCTCCCCCGAACACGGCCCGGCGCCGGAGGCCCTGCACGCATCGTGAGCTGGCTCGACGATCTGGACGACGACGACGAACCCGAGTTCGACGAGGCCGACGTGCGGGTGAGACCCAATCCGAAGGCGAACCGCCCGCGCACCAAGCGGCGCCCCGCACACGCCGACGCCCGCACGGCCCGCGTCCTGGGCGTGGACCGCGGCCGCTACACCGTGCTGGTCGACGAGGACGGCCCCGACGAGCACTCGGTGCTGGCGGTCCGTGCGAGAGAGCTGCGGAAGATGCCCATCGTGACGGGCGACCGGGCCCGCGTCGTCGGCGACTCCTCCGGCGACCAGGGCACCCTCGCTCGACTTATCGGCATCGAGGATCGCACGTCGCTGCTGCGCCGCAGCGCCGACGACACCGATCAGGTCGAGCGCATCGTCGTCGCCAACGCCGATCAGATGCTCGTGGTCGTCGCCGCTGCGGACCCCGAGCCGAGGGCGCGGCTCGTCGACCGCTATCTCATCGCCGCCCTGGATGCCGGCATCCGCCCCCTCCTCGTGGTGACCAAGACCGACCTCGCCGACCCGGCACGCTTCCTCACCCACTTCGAGGGCCTCGATCTCCAGGTGTTCACCAGTGCCCGCGAAGACATGCCCGTCGATCGCATCGGCGCCGCCCTGGTCGGTCACTCCACCGTCTTCGTCGGCCACTCCGGCGTCGGCAAGTCCACCCTCGTCAACGCCCTCGTCCCGAGCGCGCAGCGCGCGACAGGCCACGTCAACGTCGTCACGGGCCGCGGGCGCCACACGTCCAGCTCGACGGTTTCGCTGCGCTACCACGGTCACGGGGGCCGCGGATGGGTGATCGACACGCCCGGCGTGCGCTCGTTCGGTCTCGGTCACGTCGACCCGGCGAACATCCTTCGCGCGTACACGGACCTCGCCGAGATCGCCGAGGAGTGCCCGCGCGGCTGCACGCACCTGCCGGACGCGCCGGACTGCGCGATCGCCGACGCACTCCAGCAGGGGCGCCTGGGCCCGCGCGGAGCCGAGCGGCTGGACTCGCTCCAGCGACTGCTCGGGACCTTCGCCGACCGCCCCGCAACCCGCGGATCGGACACGTGACCGGCCGTTAGGGTGGTCGGATGAGCGATGTGAAACTCGAGCCCGGCGACACCGCCCCCGCCTTCTCTCTGCGCAACCAGGACGATCAGCTCGTCGAGCTGTCGTCGTTGCGCGGACGGAACGTCATCGTCTTCTTCTACCCTGCGGCGATGACCCCGGGGTGCACGACCGAAGCGTGCGACTTCCGGGACAGCCTCGCCCCGCTGCAGTCCGCCGGGTACGAGGTCGTCGGCATCTCGCGAGACGACACCGCGAAGCTGCGCGAGTTCCGCGAGCGCGACGCGCTCACCTACGACCTGCTGAGCGACCCCGACCACGCCGTCCACGACGCGTACGGCGCGTGGGGCGAGAAGACCAACTACGGCAAGGTGGTCGAGGGCGTCCTGCGTTCGACCTTCGTCATCGACGGTGACGGCCGCGTGGCCCACGCGCTGTACAACGTCAAGGCCACCGGGCACGTCGCGCGCATCCGCAAGCTCGTCGGACTGGACGCCTGACGCGGGCTCAGCCGTCGGCGCTTGGGCGCTCGCGCGCCGGAGCGGCACGTCGGACGGCGAGCACCAGCAGAGCCAGGACGACGAGGGCGGGCACGGCGAGGGCCACCGCTGTCGTCGGGGCCGCGTAGGCGCCTGTCGCAGCCCCGAGCGCGACCGCCAGGATCAGCAGCTGCGTCACGATCCCGCCCGATCTCCCCCACGAGAGTCCGCGCCACACCGCGACAGCGAAGGCGAGGATCGCCACCCCTCCCAGGGCGGTGAGCACGAGCAACGCGATCGCGCTGCTGAGCGACCCGGTGTCACCGGCCGCCAGCGCGGCGATCTCCCACGCCGCCAGTCCCAGCACTCCCAGGCCTTCGGCGGCGAGGAGCACCGCTGCCAGCCGGCTGACGACATCCGTGGCCATCGATCACCGATCCCTTTCGTTCCAGGCCCGATCGCGTCTCGGCGCGGGGGCGGAAGCACGCGAATCCCGCACGCGAGTGGCGATTCGCCCTTGATCCAGGTAAACGGCTGTGGGACGATGGGTGAAGCCGTGTGCTCCCACAGTGCCGTGGGGCGAGCAGAAGCTCGCACATCCCACCAGGGTATCGGACCCGAACCGGGCCCTCGACACTCGATCATCATCGTCACAAGGAGCATCACCATGGATTGGCGCGACAAGGCAGCCTGCCTGACCGTCGACCCGGAACTCTTCTTCCCCGTGGGGAATACAGGGCCGGCCGTCGACCAGATCGAGAAGGCGAAGGCCGTGTGCGCCACGTGCACCGTCACCGAGGTCTGCTTGCAGTACGCCCTGGAGTCCGGTCAGGATTCGGGCGTGTGGGGCGGCCTGTCCGAGGACGAGCGCCGCGCGCTCAAGCGTCGCGCAGCCCGCGCACGCCGCGCTTCCTGAGCATCGCCGACGAAGCCTGAGCGGATGCCGGGGCCCGAGGCCCCGTCGATCCGCTCAGGCTTCTCCGCGTCCGATGTAGCGCATCGGGATCTCGATCGTCACTTCTGTTCCGCTGCCCATGATGGTGTGCCAGTCGATGGTGCCGCCCAGTTCACCCTGGATGAGCGTCCGGACGATCTGGGTGCCCAGGCCCCGGCCCACCTGCCCTTCGGGCAGACCCGAGCCGGTGTCGCGCACGCGCACCTCGAGGCGCTCGTCGGAGCGGTCGGCGACGATCTCGACGTCCCCCTCCTGACCCGCCAGGCCGTGTTCGACGGCATTGGTGACGAGTTCGGTCAGGGCGAGCGCGAGAGGCGTCGCGTACTCGCTCGGGAGGGTGCCGAAGCGCCCGGTCGAGCGCGTTCGCGCGCGGGTGTTGGGAGCGGCCGCGACCTCGGCGACGAGCTTGAGCACGCGGGCGAAGACGTCGTCGAAGTCGACGTTCTGCGCCAGTCCCTCCGACAGGGTGTCGTGGACGACGGCGATGGCCGACACGCGTCGCATCGCCTGGGTCAGCGCCTCACGCGCCTCGTCGGAGTGGGAGCGCCGCGCCTGGATGCGCAGCAGCGACGCCACCGTCTGCAGATTGTTCTTGACGCGATGGTGGATCTCGCGGATCGTGGCGTCCTTGGTGATGAGCTCCTGCTCCTGATGGCGGATCTCCGTCACGTCGCGGCAGAGCACGAGCGCACCGATGCGGCGACCGTGATCGCGCAGGGGGATGGTGCGCAGCGACACCGTGACGCCGCGGGACTCCAGATCGGCCCGCCAGGGCGCACGTCCGGTGACGACGACGGGAAGCGACTCGTCGAACTGGCGTTTGACGGGGAGGATCGAGGTCACCACCTCGACCAGGGACTCCCCCTCGAGCTCGTCCTCGAATCCCAGGCGGTTGAACGCCGAGAGCGCGTTGGGGCTGGCGAACGTCGCCACGCCGTCGACGTCCAGCCGGATGAGACCGTCCGACGCGCGCGGCGCACCCCTTCGAGGAGACGTCGGTGCGGTCATGTCCGGGAACTCCCCCGACGCCATCATCGCGAACAGATCGTCGGCGCACTCGTTGAAGGTCGTCTGCTGACGGGAGGGGATGCGGGCCTCGCCGAGATTGGTGTGACGGGTCACGACACCGATCGTCTGGGAGGCCTCGCCGTTGCCGGATCGGACGATCGGCACCGCGCGCACCCGAGTGGGGGTCTCTTCGAACCAGTCCGGCGACGCCGAGTCCACGATGCGGGCCGACATGAACGCGTCCCGCACCTGGGTCCGCCACTGCGGACGCACCCGATCGCCGACGATGTCGCGATAGAACAGCGTGGCGGCGCCGCTGGGCCGGGTGTGTGCGATCGCGATGAAGGAGTCGTCCTCCGTCGGCACCCAGATGACGATGTCGGCGAAGGCCAGATCGGCCAGGAGCTGGCCGTCCCCCGCGAGGCGGTGGAGCCATTCCACATCGGCCGCGCTGGAGCGGCCCTGGGCGTAGACGAGATCGCTGAGGGTCGACACCCGTCAAGGCTAGCGGCGTGACGGGACGGGAACGACCGCGTCGCCGACGAACCGCCGCACCGCGGTCGTCAGCGCGGACCGCGGTGCGACGTCCGCGACCGGGCGGGCCGCCAGCAGCGCGGCGTCCACGGCCCGCAGATCGTGGGGCACGAACCAGACGTCCTCGATCCCCCCGAACCGGTCGAGCGTGCGTCGGATCTGGCCGCGTGCGTCGATGCCCAGGGAGCCGGGACGGAGCGAGTTGGCCACGACCGCCACGGGGGTGGAGCCGATGGTCGCACGAAGCTCGGGGTAGGCGCGCAGGAACCTGCTCACCCCGAGCGGGTCCGCCCGCACGACGGCGACCACGAGCTCCGCCGAGCGCAGGGCGGCCAGCGTCGCGGCGTTGCGTCGCGGACCGGCGAGGTCGCTGACGATCTCCTCATCCCGTTCGAGGGATGCCGCCACGTCGACGACGGTGTAGTCGACCCACTCCCGGCACACCTCGAGCGCCGCTCCGACGCGGGCGTCGGAGAGCTCGGGCCACCGCGACGGGCGGTTGAGACCGGTCAGCACGTCCACACCGGTGCGGGCCAGCGGCAGGCTGATGCGGTGGAGCTCGCGCACGTCCAGGCCGCCGAGTTCGGCCTGCCGGCAGGCGGCGGCGAAGCCCGGCCCCTCGTCGGGGAGCCCGAGCGCCAGCGCGATCGACGGCGCGTGCGTGTCGGCATCGACGAGTCCGACGTGGCGTCCGCCTCGGGCCAGCTCCACGGCGAGCTCGACGGCGACGGTGGAACGGCCGGGCGAGCCCTGCGCGCCCCACACCGCGATCGTGCGCGGGCCGAGACCCTCGGGCGCGAGCGGTGCGGCCATCGGGCGGGGCGGCTCGGCGAGTACTTCCACGATGCGCCAGGGCTCGGTTCCGTCGGCCAGCGGCCGCTCGAGCCCGAACGACGCCGCCAGGCGCACGTCCTCGGGCGTCGACGCCCACGGCACGATGCGCGCACCCGCTCGGTCGCACAGCGCCACAGCGGACGCCGTGAGCGACGACCGCGAGACCCCGAGGACGACGGCATCGCTCTCGATCAGCGCACGCACCACGAGGTCGGCGTCGTCTCCCGGCACGTCGTCCGCTGCCGCGGCGGCGATCGCGTCCGGGGCGATGACCGCGGGCACGACGACACCCTCGCGCTCGAGACCGGCCGCGACGGACGTCGCACGTGCGCCCTCCAGTGCGACGACGACGTTCATCGGCCGGACCCCGCGGCAGGAACCACCGACAGCGCTGAGCCGTCGGCCATGGCCGCCAGCGTCGCGGCGACATCGGCCCGCGGAATGACGATCTCGAGCGCCGCCGCTCCCCCGCCCATCATCGTGTCGTCGCGCTCCACCGCGACGACCGTCGCGTCTGCGACCAGGATGCGCGGTGCGTCGTACTCGCCGGCTTCGATGAGCGGCGCCGACCACACCTCCACCACGGCGCCGGCTCCCACCGACGCCGGCACGTCGATGGAGCTGCGCACGACCAACGTGGTCGTGCGCACCTTGCGATCGTCCCCGAGTGCGCTCCGGGCGACGAGCTCCCCGGCCTCGATGGTGCGGGTCGCCACCGCGCCCGACTCCAGCTCATCGGCGGCGAGGTACACCTCGGCGACGGTCCCGAGCCCGACGTCCACCGTTCGCAGGTCGGCGGCGGTCACGGCCTCGCCCGGGACGATCGTGCGGGAAGCGGCGTAGACCGGCTCGGTCTGCCGCGATGCGGCGACGACGAGCCACACGCCGGCGACCGACCCGACCACGAGCGCGATGCCGAGGAGGAACCGGAGGTCGCCCCAGAACGGACGGCGGGAGGAGCGGACGGCGGCGGAGGCGGTCATGCCACCATGGTGGCGCACGGCGCGCGAGGCCTCCGTTCGTTATCCACAGCACGCCGCGCGCCCCGCGCGACACCGCCCACCCGGGTCGATAATGGAGTCCATGCCCGATTCCCCGACGTCGGACCTCCGGCTCCTCGCACCCTCCCAGGTGGGTGAGATCCTCGGCGTGAGCGTCGACGAGGTCATGAGCCTGGTCGGCGAGGGGCGCCTTCGCGGCGTGCGAGTGGGATCCCCGGCATCCTGGCGGGTGGACGAGGCGAGTGTGGCCGACTACTTGGACGATCAGGCCGAAGAGGCGCGGCGCATGGCGCTGTGGCGTCAGTCGAACGCCGCCAGCTTCCCGGAGCTGTGGGGCACCGGGGTCGTTCGCCGACCCGATTGACCGATCCTGGTCTCACAGGACCGGCGGACGACCGTCCACACGGATGCGGGAGACGGCGGCGAACGCGATGACCCGGTACCCCGAGACCGCTTCCGCCCGACGGGGCGCACCCTGCTCGTGGACGGCCAGATCGAAGTGGTCGGCGCCGGCTCGATCGATCGTCCCCGACAGCGCGCGTCCGTTCGAGAGGTGCACCATCACCGGAGAGCGGCGCCGCACGAGGTCGCGCAGGGCGAATCCGAACGTCAGACGCTCGGCCAGGGGCGACCGCGCGGGAGCAGGGCGAGCACTCCGCAGCAGATCGGCGTGCGGCATCCCCACCCCGGCGATGCCGGTGAAGGGCGCGACGACGGCGGCCCGAGGCTGCGACGGCGCGTCGAGGGCCACCCAGTCGGCCCCGACACCGGTCACCTCCGCGGCGAGCGTGCCGCCGTCGGTGAAGTCGAACGTCGGCGCGGACATCCCCCGTTCGCGCTCGGCGAGCATGAGGAGCCGCTCGCGCAGCGACACCCTCGACAGGCGCAGTCGCTCCGCCTCGGTGTCGAGTGCGGCGCGCTCGGCCTCCCACTCGGACGCGAGCTGATCTTCGAGATCGTCGAAGAACCGTTCCCACCGCATCCCGCGAGCGTAGGACATGGGTGCCGTCCGTCCGGCGAACTTATCCACAGTCCGCGGAGCGGCTTCTCCTGGGAGTTGGCTGTGTGCTGTACTGGCAGGAGGAAGACACCTACCAGAGAGGGCTCCTCATGGCAGCGAAGCCCGCGGGCGCGACCCGCGCGTATTCCTCGGCGATCGAGGCGGAAGAGGAGCTGTCGGCGCTCTTCGCGCCTCAGCGGACCTCCTCCCACGCGCTGCCGGACCCCGAGCCGCTGCTGCGCAACCTCACCCTCGGCGTGCTGGAGGTCTTCGCCGGCGTCCGCGAGGTCGATCAACTCGCACGATGGCTCACCGAGGAGCCGTACCGCAAGCTGGTGGTCCGCGCCAATCTGGCCGCCCGGGCGCGCAGCGCCCGCGGACTCCCCGCCAAGCGACCGGTCCACGCCATCCTGTCGCTGCGTCACTCGTCACCTGCGGACGGCGTCGTCGAGGGGGTCGTCGTGGTGCAGGGCCCGGCCCGCACCCGCGCGATCGCGCTCCGACTCGAAGGCATGGACGGACGGTGGCGCGCGACGTCGCTCGCGTTGCTCTGACCCACCTCGCCTCACCAGGCTCGGGCCGTCCCCGACGATGTGGTCGGCCCGATCAACCCACCGGCGTCACTGCGAATACGACGCCAGGAAGTTGCCGAGCCGCTCGACCGCCTCGGACAGAACGCGCGCTTCGGGCAGGGTCACGATACGCACGTGATCGGGCGTCGCCCAGTTGAACCCGGTCCCCTGCACGAGCAGCACGTGCTCGGCCACGAGGAAGTCGTACACGAACTTCGCGTCGTCCCGGATGTCGTACACCTCGGGATCGAACCGGGGGAAGGCGTAGAGCGCGCCCGCCGGCTTGACACACGTCACCCCGGGGATCGCCAGCAGACCCTCCCATGCGGCGTCCCGCTGCTCGTGCAGGCGACCCGCGGGGCCGATGAGGGCGTCGATGGACTGCACACCCGACAGCGCCGCCTGCACCGCGTGCTGCGCGGGGACGTTCGGGCACAGCCGCGTCGAGGCCAGGAGCGTGATGCCCTCGAGGAAGCCCGAGGCGTGCGACTTCGGGCCGGTGATCACGAGCCACCCGGACCGGTAGCCGGCCACCCGATAGGTCTTCGACAGCCCGTTGAAGGTCAGGCACAGCAGGTCGGGGGCGACCGAGGCCATCGGGATGTGCTGCGCGTCGTCGAACAGGATGCGGTCGTAGATCTCGTCGGAGAGCAGCAGCAGCGAGTGCTCGCGCGCGATCGCGGCGATCCCCTCGAGCACGTCGCGCGAATAGACCGCGCCGGTGGGGTTGTTCGGGTTGATCACGACGATCGCCTTGGTGCGCGGAGTCACCTTCGCCCGGATGTCCTCGAGGTCGGGCTGCCATCCGTTCTGCTCGTCGCACACGTAGTGCACGGGCGTCCCGCCGCCGAGGCTGGTCATCGCCGTCCACAGCGGGTAGTCGGGAGCGGGGATCAGCACTTCGTCGCCGTCGTCGAGCAGAGCCTGCATCACCATCGTGATGAGCTCGGACACTCCGTTGCCGAGGTAGACGTCGTCCGGCTCGAACGCGGGGAACGACTCGTCCTGCTCGTACCGGTAGACCACGGCGCGACGGGCCGACATGATGCCGCGGCTGTCGCTGTAGCCGTGGGCGTGCGGCACCGCCTCGATCATGTCCCGCACGATCTGATACGGAGCCTCGAATCCGAACGCGGCGGGGTTGCCGGTGTTGAGCTTCAGGATCGTGTGACCCTCGGCCTCGAGCCGATCGGCCTCGACGAGTGCCTTCCCCCGGATCTCGTAGAGGACGTCCTTCAGCTTCGTGGACTGGTCGAGGGGGCGCAGCGGGCTCATCGGATCAGGATATCCGGGGGTCGGCAGAGCCAATGGCGCATGCGTGGCCCGCTACCGCCCGACTGCGCATCCCGACGCGCTCGTCGGCGTCACTTGCGCTTGTCGGCCGCCCGGCGCTCGGCCCGGTTGGATGCCGGAGCGGAAGGGGCGGCATCATGCCGCTGGCCGAAAGCCCCGCGCGGAGCCTCTGCCCCGGCCGGCTCCTCGCCGGCGGATGCCGCGGCCGCAGCCTGCCGCAGCTTCGACGTGGCCGCCTGCTGCACCTGACCGCGTTCGTTGCGGACTTCGACCTCGCCGGCGTCGTTGGGGGCGGTGTACTGCAGTCGCTGCCCCTCGACGGCGGGGGTCGACAGGCCCTTGGCCTCGACCTCGGCCTGGTCGCCGTCCGCACGGCGGACCTCGACTTCGAGGTTGTAGAGGTACCCGACGGTCTCTTCCTTGATCTGACCCATCATCGACTGGAACATCTGGTAGCCCTCGCGCTGGTACTCGATCAGCGGATCGCGCTGGGCCATCGCGCGCAGGCCGATGCCGTCCTTCAGGTAGTCCATCTCGTAGAGGTGGTCGCGCCAGCGGCGGTCGAGCACCTGCAGCACGACGCGGCGCTCCAGCTCGCGCATGGCCGGCGAGCCGAGCGACTCCTCGCGCTTCTGATACGCGATGCGCGCGTCCGAGAGGATCTCGCGCTTGAGACCCTCGGCGGTGATCCGTCCCTTCGTGCCCGCATCGGCCACGACCTCGTCGATCGTGACGCCGACCGGGTAGAGCGTCTTGAGCTCGGTCCAGAGCGCGTCGAAGTCCCAGCTCTCGTTGTGACCCGACCCGGTGTGGTCGTCGATGACGGCCTCGATGGCGTCCTCGACGAAGTGCTGCACCCGGTCGGCGATGTCATCGCCGTGCAGGATGTGGCGGCGGTCGGAGTAGATCGCCTCGCGCTGGCGGTTGAGGACGTCGTCGTACTTCAGCACGTTCTTGCGGATCTCGGCGTTGCGCGCCTCGACCTGGCTCTGCGCGCTCTTGATCGCGCGCGACACCATGCCCGACTCGATCGCGACGTCGTCGGGGAAGTTGGTGCGGGCGAGGATCGCCTCGGCCGCGCCCGACTGGAACAGGCGCATCAGGTCGTCGGTGAGCGACAGGTAGAAGCGGCTCTCGCCGGGGTCGCCCTGGCGGCCGGAGCGGCCGCGCAGCTGGTTGTCGATGCGACGCGACTCGTGCCGCTCGGTGCCGAGGACGTAGAGGCCTCCGGCGGCGATGACCTTCTCGGCCTCCTCGTTCACCACGTCCCTGGTGGACTGGTAGACGTCGTCCCACGCGGCTTCGTAGTCGTCCGGCGTCTCGACCGGATCCAGACCCTTGGCCTTCATCTCCTGGACGGCCAGGAACTCGGCGTTGCCGCCGAGCATGATGTCGGTACCGCGGCCTGCCATGTTGGTGGCGACGGTGACGGCGCCCACGCGCCCCGCGCGTGCGACGATCTCTGCTTCTCGCGCGTGGTTCTTGGCGTTGAGGACCTCGTGCTTGATGCCCTTCTTGGCCAGCAGCCGCGAGAGGTACTCGCTCTTCTCCACGCTCACCGTGCCCACGAGCACGGGCTGGCCCGCTCTGTTGCGCTCCACGATGTCTTCGACGACCTGCGCGAACTTCGCCTGCTCGTTCTTGTAGACCAGATCGGACTGGTCCTTGCGGACCATCGGCTTGTTCGTCGGGATCGGGACGACGCCCAGCTGATAGGTCGACATGAACTCGGCGGCCTCGGTCTCGGCCGTGCCGGTCATGCCCGAGAGCTTGTCGTACAGGCGGAAGTAGTTCTGCAGCGTCACCGTGGCGAGGGTCTGGTTCTCGGCTTTGACCGGCACCGCCTCTTTGGCCTCGATGGCCTGGTGGATGCCCTCGTTGTAGCGCCGGCCGACGAGGATGCGGCCGGTGTGCTCGTCGACGATCATCACCTCGTCGTTCATCACGACGTAGTCGGTGTCGCGCTTGAACAACGCGAGCGCCTTGATCGAGTTGTTGAGGAAGGAGATGAGCGGAGTGTTGGCCGACTCGTAGAGGTTGTCGATGCCGAGGTAGTCCTCGACCTTCTCGATGCCGGGCTCGAGGACGCCGATCGTGCGCTTCTTCTCATCGACCTCGTAGTCGACGCCGGGCTCGAGCGTCCGGGCGACCTTCGCGAACTCGACGAACCAGCGGTTCGCCTCCCCCGAGGACGGGCCCGAGATGATGAGGGGGGTGCGGGCCTCGTCGATGAGGATCGAGTCCACCTCGTCGACGATGGCGAAGAAGTGGCCGCGCTGGACGAGATCCTCGCGGCGCCAGGCCATGTTGTCGCGCAGGTAGTCGAACCCGAACTCGTTGTTCGTGCCGTACGTGATGTCGCACTCGTACTGGGCGCGGCGGACCTCGGGCGTCTGCCCCGACACGATGGTGCCGGTGGTCATGCCGAGGGCCCGGTAGATGCGGCCCATGAGCTCGGACTGGTAGGACGCCAGGAAGTCGTTGACCGTGACGATGTGGACCCCCTCGCCGGCGATGGCGTTGAGGTAGGCGGGGAAGGCCGCGGTGAGGGTCTTGCCCTCACCGGTCTTCATCTCGGCGATGTTGCCGAGATGAAGTGCGGCACCGCCCATGATCTGCACGTCGTAGGGGCGCTGGCCGAGTGTGCGCTTGGCGGCTTCGCGAACGGCTGCGAACGCCTCGGGCATCAGGCGTTCCAGCGTCTCGCCGCCCACGTGCCGCGCCCGCAGTTCGGCGGTCTCGCTGCGCAGTTCCTCGTCGGTGAGCTGCGCGTAGTCCTCTTCGAGCGCGTTGACGGCCTTCACGACCTGCTGCAGCCGTCGCAGGATGCGCCCCTCGCCGGCACGAAGCAGTTTCTCGAGAGGGTTTGCCACGAAGTGTCTCCATCTGTCGGATCCGGCGCGGGCCGCGCCGCCGCGCACGGGCGACCTGCGCCCGGGCATACCTGCCCCATGTTATCGGGCTGTGACCTCGGCGTGCGCTGGGTGGGATGCTGCGACGTGCGGATCGGACACGCCGAGAGTCGGCATCCGAGGGCCCCTGCCGGGTATGCATATGCTCGGAATCCACATACCGGGTATGCAGAAACAGGGCGGAGAGCACATGTCGGTGAGGCAGAGCCTGCTGGCCATCCTCGACCAGGGGCCGTGCTACGGCTACCAGCTCCGGGCGGAATTCGAGCGTCGCACAGGCTCGACCTGGCCGCTGAACGTCGGCCAGATCTACAACACGCTCGACCGGCTGGAGCGAGACGGGCTCGTCGTGAAGGGTGCGACCGACGACCACGGTCACGTCTATTACGAGATCACGGATGCCGGGACCGCGGAGGCCCGGCGCTGGCTCGCCTCCCCCGTGGACCGACCGTCCGGCACCCGGGACGAGCTCGCGATCAAGCTCGCCCTCGCCGCCACTCTTCCCGGAGCCGATGCGGGCGCCATCCTCTCGGCACAACGCCGCGCAGGCACCGAGCGACTGGCGCGGCTGCGCGCGTCGGCTCCGATGGACCCCGAGGGGCCCGAGGCCCTCGCCCGGGCCATCGTGATCGACGGCCTGGTGCTTGCCGCCGAGTCGGAGCTGCGGTGGCTCGATCGGATCGCCGAACGCCTGTCGCGGCATCCGGGTGAGCGCTCCGGGCTCGAGCTCTCGGCGGCGCGGCCGCGCCGCGGACGCCCCGCCCGGGCGCGGGGCGCTCTGGCTCCTCCCAGCCCCGTCGCACTACCCTGAACTGTGTCCACTGACGAGAACCCGATCGAGGCCGAGGCTCCCGCCGAGCCCGCCGCGATGACATTCGCCGACCTGGGGCTGGGCGACGCCGTCCTGAAGGCCCTGCGCGACGTCGGATACGAGACCCCGTCGGCGATCCAGGCCGCCACCATCCCGACCCTCCTCCAGGGGCGCGACGTCGTCGGCCTGGCGCAGACCGGAACGGGCAAGACCGCAGCCTTCGCCCTGCCGATCCTCGACCGGCTGGACGTGTCGCAGAAGACGCCGCAGGCCCTCGTGCTCGCCCCCACGCGCGAGCTCGCGCTTCAGGTGTGCGAGGCCTTCGAGAAGTACGCCTCCCACGTCAAGGGCGTCCACGTCCTGCCCGTGTACGGCGGCCAGGGCTACGGCGTCCAGCTGTCGGCGCTGCGGCGCGGCGTCCACATCGTCGTGGGAACCCCCGGCCGCATCATGGACCATCTCGACAAGGGCACGCTCGATCTGTCTCAGCTGACGTACCTCGTGCTGGACGAGGCCGACGAGATGCTGAAGATGGGCTTCGCAGAGGACGTCGAGACGATCCTCGCCGAGACGCCCGACACCAAGCAGGTCGCCCTCTTCTCAGCAACCATGCCGGCCGCGATCCGCCGGATGTCGCAGCAGTACCTGCACGACCCCGAAGAGATCACCGTCAAGACCAAGACGACCACGTCGGCCACGATCACCCAGCGCTACCTGATCGTGTCGTTCCAGCAGAAGATGGACGCCCTGACCCGCATCCTCGAGGTCGAGAACTTCGACGGGATGATCGTGTTCGGTCGCACCAAGAGCGTGACCGAGGAGATCGCCGAGAAGCTGCGCGCCCGGGGTTACTCGGCCGCGGCCATCAACGGCGACGTCGCCCAGCCCGTCCGCGAGAAGACCGTGAACCAGCTGAAGTCCGGCAAGCTCGACATCCTCGTCGCGACCGACGTCGCCGCGCGGGGCCTGGATGTCGAGCGGATCTCGCACGTGGTCAACTTCGACATCCCCACCGACACCGAGTCCTACGTCCACCGCATCGGCCGCACCGGCCGGGCCGGCCGCAGCGGCGACGCGATCAGCTTCGTCACCCCCCGCGAGCGCGGCCTCGTCCGCGCGATCGAACGGGCGACGCGCCAGGATCTCACCGAGATGCGCCTGCCGAGCGTCGACGAGGTGAACGTGACGCGCCTCTCGCGCTTCGACGACCGCATCACCGCCGCACTGGCCGAGACGGAGCGCATCGACGGCTTCCGCGACATCGTCGCCCACTACGTGCGCAACCACGACGTGCCCGAGGTCGACGTCGCTGCCGCTCTCGCGGTCGTCGCCCAGGGCGAGTCGCCGCTGCTGCTGGAGCCCGAGCCCGAACGTCCCGTCCGCGAGCACCGCGACCGTGACGACCGCGACCGCGGCCGCGACGACCGGGGCACGCGACCGGAGCGTCGCCCGCGCGAGGGCATGGCCACGTATCGCATCGCTGTCGGCAAGCGCCATCGCGTCGAGCCCCGGCAGATCGTGGGAGCCCTCGCCAACGAGGGGGGCCTGCGCCGCGACGACTTCGGTGCGATCCAGATCCGCCCCGACTTCTCGCTCGTCGAGCTGCCCGCAGACCTGCCGCGCGGCACGATGGAGCGCCTCTCGGACACGCGCATCTCGGGACGCCTCATCGAACTGCGACCGGACACCGGCGGACCGGGCAGACGACGCGAGAGCGACCGCGGACCCCGCGAGGAGCGCCCCGCACGAGATGCGCGACGGCCGCGCCATTCGCGCGGCGACGGCTGACGCGGTCCTCGGGCGGAGTCGACGCATAGGATCGGTTCATGGCCGGTTTCTGGGGCAAGCGCAAGCGCGACGATGAACAGCTGCAGGCGCAGGACGCCGATCTGGCGCGTCGTGCGCGGACGGCGCTGGTCGCGGCCGATGAGCGCATCCGACTGACCACGGACGAGCTCGCGTTCGCCGAGGCGGAGCTCGGCTCCGGCGCAACCGGCGACCTGCGCGAGGCACTGGACGCCGTCCGCACGCACCTCGCCGAGGCGTTCCACCTCCATCAGCTGAACCACGACGAGATCCCCGACACCCCCGAAGAGCTGCGCACCCGCAACGCGCGCATCGTGCAGCTGTGCGAGTGGGCCGAAGACCTGCTCGACGACCGCACGTCGACCCTCGCCGAGGCCATCGAACGCGCACGGCGCGCACCCGAGATCATCGCCGGCGTCCGACGCGATGCCGACCTGCTGCGGTCGCGTCTGCCCCAGGCTCGTGAGACCGTGCAGCGCCTCGCAGCCCGGTACTCGCCGCACGCCCTGTCGCAGATCGAGTCCAATCCGGGCGAAGCCGACCAGCTGCTCGGCTTCGCCGAGCACAGCGCCGGGATCGCGGAACGGCGACGGGACGCCGGTCACCGCGAGCAGGCGAACCTCGCCCTCGAAGCCGCGACGGAATCCGTGCGGCGCGCCGAGACGCTCATCGACGCCGTCGAGACGTTCGAGATCGAGGCCCTGCGCGCCGAGTCGACGCTGGCCGCCGTCGTCGAGGACTCGCGCGACGATCTCGTGGTCGCGCTGCGCGAGCCCCACACCCCTGCCGTCAGCGCCGCGATCGCAGACCTGCAGCACGCGCTGGCCGCCCTTCCCGCCGCGGGGGTCAACACCGATCCTTTCGCGCAGCTCACACGGCTGCGCGAGGCCAACGCCGCACTGGATGCCGCGATCGCCAAGGCGCGGGAACGAGCGGCGCGCCCGATCCCCGACCTCGCGCACGTCCGGCACGCGATAGACGACGCCGACCGGCAGCTCGCCGTCGCGCGGGACGTCATCGCCGGACACCGCGGGTGGATCGGCGCCGACGCCCGCACGCGTCTGGCCGAGGCCGAGCGGACGCGCCTGGACATCGACCGCTACGTGGGCACCTCGGCTGCCGCGGCGGCGACGATCGAGGAGGACCATCGCGAGCAGGTGTTCGCCCTCGCCCGCCGCGCCGCCTTCCTCGCCAGCGAAGCGCTGCAGCTCGCGCAGCGCGACATCGACCGCTCCCGCCCGCAGGGCGGACCTGATCAGTGGGGCGGCCCGCAGCAGGGCTGGGGCGGCGGACGACGCGGCGGCGGCGGCGATGTCATGGGCGGCATCCTCGGTGGCCTCGTCATCGGCGGCCTCCTCGACGGCATGTTCGACTGACGTCTCGCTCCGACGACGACGATGCCCCGGATCCGCGGATCCGGGGCATCGTCGTCAATTCGTCAGGAAGCCAGCTCGGCGGGGGCCGCCTGGGTCGTCAGGGAGATGACACCGTAGTCCCACCCCTTGCGCCGGTAGACGACGCTCGGGTGATCGGTGCGCGCGTCCACGAAGAGGAAGAAGTCGTGCCCGACCAGCTCCATGCGGTCGACCGCCTCCTCGACGGTCATCCATTCGGGATCGAACTCCTTCGTGCGGATGACGACGGGGGTGTAATCCTCCTCCTCATCCGCGGCGGAGACGATCGGCACCTCGCCCGTGGCCAGTGCACGCAGCACCTCGACCGAAGCCGGCTCGACGTCGATGCCCTCGAGCGTGCCCTTCTCCTTCTCGAACTTCGCCCCCCGCGGGTGATTGCGGGCGTCGACGCGCTTGTCCTTCGCCCTGCGGAGCTGCTCGCACAGCTTGTCGACGGCGAGGTCGAGCGCGGTGAACTTGTCACCGTCCGTGGCCTCGGCCCGCACGATGGGGCCCTTGCCGTTGACGGTCAGTTCGACGGTCTCGTCCTCCATGCGACCGTTGTGGTAGGTGCGATGCGTCACCTTCACGTCGACCCGCTGCGCGCGCGGGGCGAGGTGCTCGATGCGAATGGCCTTCTCTTCGACAACCGAGCGGAATCGATCGGTGATCCCCACTCCCACGCCGACGATGCTGGTTTCCATCCTTGACCTCCTTGTTCCGGTCCGCCCGGTCAAGGGCGGACCATCAGTCGCCTTGTACCCCCCACGCTAGCCCGGTGACAGACGCCTGTCACGCATGAAAACGGGTTGTGTCCGGCGGGTGTACGCTGTGCGCGAAGCGACGCCCGGTCGCGGCGATCGTGACCGCTCCGACGACCTCCGCGCCACCCTCACGCAGGGCGCGTGCCGCTTCCGCGAGGGTGGCCCCGGTGGTCACCACGTCATCCAGGAGGAGCACCCGCAGCCCTTGGGCGCGGGACGCGCGCATGCTCCCCGCGACGTTGCGCCGTCTGCCGTCGCGATCGAGCCCGCGCTGGTCGGCCGTACGTCGCGTGAGCCGCAGCAGCCGTGCGACCGGGATGCCGGCGCGAGCCGCCACCGTCTCGGGAACGCGGTACCCGCGGCGCCGGTAGGCCGCCCGAGAGGTGGGCACCGGCACGACGACCGCGCCGCTGTGCCCGAACGCCGCGACGGCAGCGGTCAGCGCGGGGGCCAGCGCGTTCGCCAGTGAGGTGCGGCCGTCCTCCTTCAGGGCGCGGATCACGCGCGCGGCGACTCCGTCGAAGTCCAGCCCGCTGACGATGACGATGTCGTCCGTCATCGTCCGTCGCGGACGCGGGCGCAGCGCGCTCCGGCAGGACGCGCACAACGCGCGGTCGGGTTCATCGCACCCGGCGCAGGCCACCGGAAGAAGCAGCGCCACCGCGTCTGCGAGGGCGTCGGCGACACGCTCTCGGATCCAGCGGGGCCAGGGCACGGAGGAGGCGCTCATGTCGTCAGCGTGCCGGACGCCCGGTCACCGGCGCCGTCGCGCGGCCCGGCTGTGGACCGTTGCGACGGGGCGACGGGGTGGGGAGGGCTACTGCGGAGCGCCCTGCTGCGTGGCCAGCACGGCGATCCCGGTCGCCGACTCCTGCCAGTTCGCGCCACGACGGACCAGGAGGGTGCCGTCCTCGGTTCGGAGGCGGACATTGGACACCGTGGCTCCCCCGGCGATGTCGGCGACGTCGACCGGCGCCGAGGTGGTCGACGCCGGCCCCCCGACGACCTGCTCGTAGACCGTGCTCGCATCGTCCTCGGCGGTGAGGACGCCGACAGCGGCCTCGTCGAGCCACGCGAGTCCGCCGGGCACGCCGGTCACGGCGCCGAGGATGCGCGGCTCGGCCAGCCGGACGGGTATCCCCTCGTCGCGGACGACACCGGCTGCCCAGATCTCGAATCGCGCACCGGTCGTCACGACGGCCGCCATCCGGGTGCCGTCCCTCGACACCGACAGGGCGGCGATGCGGCTCGCACCGGGGAACGCATCGGCGACCTGCGCGACCGCGCCGTCGGGCATCACCGCCACCAGCGCCGAAGGATCGGTGGCCGGGACGCTCCATACCGCCCCGTACCCGTCGATCGTGGGATCCACCAGTCGGTCCCGCTCGTCGACCGGAACGGCGGTGTCGTCCGCCACCCGGTAGACCCTGCCGTCGTCCGCGTGCACGGCGGCGGCGTCGCGGTCGGGGCCCACCTGCACGGCCCGCGGCGCGAGTGCGGGGATGACCGACGACAGCCCCTCCAGGGCGGTGAGCTCGTCGCCGCTGAGGAAGCCGAAGCCCTCTTCGACGAGGACGAGCGGCGGTCCCGACACCCGGGCGGAGCGTGTGGAGACGGCATCCGCGTCGATCGGCGCCTGCGCGACCGACATCTCCACGCGCGTCACCCCGGCGGTGGCGAGACTCGCCTGGAGCTGGGTGTACATGCGGTCGAGGGTGTCGGCGTCCACGTCGAGCGCCTCGGCGCTCAGTTCAACCTGGGCGATCCCCGACTCGACGGGGACGGCGGCGCGAACGGTCACCTCCTCCGGGAAGGACGTGACGACGGAATCAGCCAGCCATTCGGCCACGGGCCGGTTCACGAGGGCGTCGGCCACGCGGGTGGCGGCGTTCGTCGTCGGGAACCACCGCAGATCCGGGACGAGGTACTGCCACGTCGGGTCGAAGTAGGCGACCGAGTACCGCTGGTACACGCTCGGGAAGACGTCGCGGTCCAGCACGATCCCGTCGGGCGCGTCGGTGATGCGCCACTCGCCGTCGGACTGCTGAGCCAGCCGGTACGACAGCACGGTGGTGCCGGCCGCCACCGGCTCGTAGGCCCCACCGTCATCGACCGTCGCGATCGCGACGACCGACAGGGTCACGGTGCCGTCCTCCCCCACGTCGTAGATGCGGTCTCCCGGAAGGACCACGGTGACGCCCGCCTCGGGACGCCAGTCGGTGAACTCGGGTGCAAGGAACTCTCGGGCTCGCGCCCAGCTGTCGGTGGGCCCGGAACCGGCGCGGATGAATCCCTCCACGATGTCCTCGGGCGCAGCGCCGGGCTGCGGACGATCGGGCAGGAAGATCGTGTCCTGCGGGGCACCGGTGTCCTCCGCCTCCTGGCCCGGATAGACCGGACCGCTCGTGGGCAGGCCGGCGCATGCGGCGAGCGCGACTGCGAGGATCATGGCGAGCAGGGCGGCGAGGCCGCGACGAACCGTCATGCGGAGCCTCCTGCCGGGGCGGCCCGGCGCGCGTCCTGAGCGAGATCGGCCGGCGGCACCTCGATCGGCTGGGTCAGTCCGAGGGCGTCGATCCCGGCGGCGGCGTCGTCGGCGGGATGCACGTCGATGGGGGACGTCACCTCGCCTGTGCCGCTTCCTCTCGGGAGCGTCAGGACGAAATGGGTGCCGCGGCCGGGTTCGCTCCACACCGCCAGCTCGCCGCCGTGCAGGCGCGCGTCGCCGAGGGCGATGGACAGTCCGAGCCCGGTGCCGCCGATCGTTCTGGTGCGTGACGGGTCCGCACGCCAGAAGCGGTCGAACACCCGCTCAGCGTCCTCCGGTCGCATCCCCAGACCGTAGTCCCGCACGCCGATAGCGACGGCCTGCTGGCTGCTGTCGACCGTGACCACGATCGGTCGTCCCTCGCCGTGCTCGATGGCGTTGCCCAGCAGATTGCGCACGATCCGCCGCACGCGCCGCGGGTCCATGTCGACCGGAGAATACCCGCCCGGGGCCACCAATCTCACGTCCGTGCCGTGCTGCTCGGCGAGCTGGTGCATCGAGGCGATGACATCCTCGGCGAGGTGGGCGAGGCTCGTCGGCTCGAGCTCGAGCTGCACCGAGCCGGCGTCGTAGCGGCTGATCTCCAACAGGTCGGTCAGCAGGGTCTCGAATCGCTGCACCTGCGCGTTGAGGAGTTCCGCGGCGCGTCCGGTGGTCGGATCGAAGTCCTCGCGCTGGTCGTAGATCATGTCGGCGGCGAGGCGGATCGTGGTCAACGGGGTGCGCAGCTCGTGCGACACGTCCGACACGAAGCGCTGCTGGACGAGCGACAGGTCCGCAAGTTCTTTGATCTGCGACTCGATGCTGTCGGCCATGGCGTTGAAGGATCGACCGAGGGTGGCCAGCTCATCCTCTCCCCGCACCGGGAGACGGACGCCCAGACGACCCGCGGCGAGCTTCGCGCTCGTCTCCGCCGCCTCGGCGATCGGGATCGTCACCGAGCGCAGCACGAACCACGAGATGCCGCCGATGAGAACGACCAGGGCGATACCCGAGAACCACAGCGTGCCGTGCACGAAGCCGAGCGTCTGAGCGGCGCCGGCCAGGTCGTAGGCGAAGTACAGCTCGTACGGACCCACATCCGGCACCTGCAGCTGCTGCCCGATCATGATGCCCGGCACCTCGCCGCCCTCGGCGGGGAGGGCGACGGACTGCCACCACTGCTGGTCCGCGCCGAGCTGAACCCGATCGCGCAGCCCGTCCGAGATGATCTCCTCCGCCCACGGGGCGGTGGCGAAATCCTGGGGGGCGTTGTCGGTCGGCGGTCCGATGCGGAAGACGGCGAACATATCCGCGGCCGACTGCTGACGCAGCTCGGTGTTGACCGCGGTCATGACGTTCTGCAGCCGCACCTGATCTCCCTGCGGCGCCGCACTGTCGAGGGTCGTCTGAGCTGTCGCGGTCGCCCGCTGGGCATCGGTGAGGACTTGGCGCAGCCGTGAGTCGAACAGGTCGTTCTGAATCGCCAGCGCCATCCACACGCACGCGACGGCGACCGCGAGCGAGGTCAGGCCGAGCGTCACCACGAGCGTCCGGAACCGCAGCGACCGCCGCCAGAGGCTGGCGACCCGCCGCGGCCACGTGCGCCACTCGCGCCAGGTGTCCAGCGACGCCGTCGTCGCCGTCACGCCCGTGCCGGTGGAGACCACAGCAGGCTCACACGACGGCGCCGGCGCGGTACCCGACGCCGCGGACCGTCGTGACGATCTTGGGGTTGTCGGGGTCGCGCTCGACCTTCGCCCGCAGCCGCTGCACGTGCACGTTCACCAGCCGCGTGTCCGCCTTGTAGTGGTAGCCCCACACCTGCTCGAGGAGCATCTCGCGCGAGAACACCTGCTGCGGTTTGGACGCCAGGGCGACCAGGAGCTCGAACTCCAGCGGCGTCAGCCCGATCGGCGCGTCCCCGCGGCGGACCTCGTGGGCCGAGACGTCGACGATGAGGTCCCCGATGCGCAGGACGTCGCCCGTGGGGCTGCCCGCGGGGCGCAAGCGCGTCTTGATGCGGGCGACGAGCTCTTTCGGGTTGAAGGGCTTGACGATGTAGTCATCGGCCCCCGACTCCAGTCCCTTGACGACGTCGGCGGTGTCCGTGCGGGCCGTGAGCATGATGATCGGGATGCCGGACTCGGCGCGCACGCGGGTGCAGATCTCGATCCCGTCCATCCCCGGCAGCATGAGGTCGAGCAGGATGAGGTCGGGCCTCTCGGAACGCCAGGTCTCGACCGCCTGCGCGCCGTCGGCGCAGAAGACCGTGTCGAACCCCTCGGTGCGCAGGACGATGCCGATCATCTCAGCCAGGGCGGTGTCGTCATCGACCACCAGGATGCGTGATGTCATCTGCCGCGTCGTCCTTTGCGTCGGGATGGGGGCACGGCGATGAGTGCACCGGTCCCCGTGCGCTTCCCACAGAGTAGTCGACCTCACGCGCGGTGCCGCCCAGCGCGCGCCGTGGGTTCGCCCAGCATCGCCCGCCCTGTGTGCCACGATAGGGATGGCCACGACGCACGAGGGGGAAACCGTGACCGCCTATCCCGCCTGGACGCCGGCATCCCGGCCGGGCATCATCCCGCTGCATCCGCTGTCGTTCGGGACGATCCTCGGCCGCTCGTTCGCCGCGCTGCGGCAGAATCCTCGCGTCCTGCTCGGCTTCGCGCTCCTCGTCCAGACCGTGGGATACCTGGTGGTGCTCGCCGCCGTGGGCGGGATCGCCATCGCGTCGTTCTCGCGACTGGACACGGTGCGTCCGGGCACCGAGGAGTTCGATCAGATCACCGCGGGTTCCGTGGCGATCACCCTCGTGGCGGGGCTGGTGCTCGGCCTCGCCGCCGGCGCGCTCGGGGTCATCGTCCAGGGCATCGTGGTCACCGAGGTCTCGCACGCCGCTGTCGCCGAGAAGCTGTCGCTCGGGGCCCTGTGGCGTCGAGTCAGGCCGGTCGCCCTGCGTCTGATCGGCTACGCGTTCCTCGTGGCGCTCGCCGTCCTGGCGGTGATCGCGATCGTCGTCGCGCTGCTGTTCGCGATAGGGATGGCCGCGCCCCCCGCCGCCATCGGGCTGGCGGTGCTGGTCTTCTTCGCGGCGCTGCCCCTCAGCCTGTGGCTGTCGACGAAGCTGCTGCTGGCCCCCGCGGCGATCATCATCGAGCGCGCGACGATCCGCGCAGCCGTGGTCCGGGCGTGGACCCTCGTGCGCGGACGCTTCTGGTCCACACTCGGGATCATCGTCGTGATCTCCCTGGTCTTCGGCGCCGTAGCCCAGGTCGTCACGCTCCCCTTCTCCTTCCTCTCGGCAGGACTGTCCTCCATCATCGCCCCGACCGGCGCCCCCGACGCGGCGGCGGTGATCGGGATGATCGTGACCCTCCTGCTCGCGCAGGCGGTGACGCTCCTCATCCAGTCGGTCGCCGTCGTGGTGCAGTCCACGGCGACGGCCATCGTGTACATCGACTGCCGCATGCGGCGCGAGGGCCTCGATCTGGACCTGCTCTCGTACGTCGAGAAGAGGGATGCCGGGACAGCGGATCTCCCCGATCCCTACCTCGTCGGCATCGGCCGCCTCGCCGCCCCGCGCTTCCCCGCTCCGTACGGCGCCCCGCCCTACCCCGGGGTGCCGTCGTACCCGGCCGCGTCCCACGGCGCGCCACCACGCTATGCGCCGCCTCCGACCGCGCCCCGTCGCACCCCGGCCGCGCCGCCGAGCGTTCCGCCCTACGCCGGCGGGCCGGGCGTCCCGCCCGCTCCGCCGCATCCGACGCAGTGGGCCGCGCCGGGTGCCGCTCCTGACGACCGCGGCGCATCGGCGTCGTGACCGCGACGCCGGCCGCAGCCCCGCCGCTCATCCCCGACGGGGAAGAAGGGCGCGAGTGGGCGCGGCGCGAGCTCGCCGATCCCGCGTACGACGCCGCCGAGCCGACGTTCCTCGACCGTGCGGCGAGCGCCGTCGGCGAATTCTTCGCCGATCTCTTCTCCGCGGATGTGCCCCCCGCGATCGGGTCCACTTTCGCGCTGGTGGCGGCGGTCGTCGTCGCGGCGGTCATCCTCGCCGCCTTCCTCATCTGGGGGCTCCCGCGCGCCACTCATCGAGCGCACGGCACGACGCGGACCCTCTTCGACGAGGACGATGAGCGGACGGCGGATGAGCTCCGCCGCGACGCCGCCGTTCACGCCGATCGCGGTGAGTGGGCCGCCGCGATCGTCCTGCGGTTCCGGGCACTGGCGCGCGGCACGGTAGAGCGCGGGGTCGTCCACACGCCGCCCGGCACGACGGTGCACGGCTTCGCGCGCGCCGCCGCTCGCGCCTTCCCGGGCTGTGCTGGCGCACTCGAAGACGCCGCCGCCGCCTTCGACGACGTCCGCTACCTGCGCCGACCGGGCACCGAGGCCCTGTACCGGGTCGTCGTGACGGCCGACGAGGCGGTCGTCTCCCAGCGTGTGGCGACCGCCTCGGCGGTGCCGGCGTGACGCCGGCGGCGACCGACGCGGTCGCGGCGACGCCGTCGCGTCGTCGCCGCATCGCGGCGTGGACGGCGATCGGCATCGTGCTCCTGGTGGTCGGCGGCGCAGGAGCGTGGATCTCGGGCCTCGGCGACTGGACTCAGCGCGGTGCGCTCGATCCCGAGTCGGCCGGCCCCGCAGGCACCCGCGCCATCGCCCGGATCCTCGAGCAGAACGGCGTGGAGGTCATGGTGACCCGGGATCGACTCGCCGCCGCCGAAGCCCTCGCACAGCGCTCCGCCACCCTCGCCCTGCCCGATGCGCCGGCGCTCTCGGACGACGGTCTGCGCGCGCTGACGGCCGGCGCCGCGGACGTCGTGCTCCTGGACCCGCGCTCCCGCACTCTCGAACTTCTCCTGCCGGGGTCGTCCCCCGCCGGCGAGGCGGACGGCGCACTCGTCGATCCGGCCTGCCCGCGGGACGAGGCGCAGCGCGCGGGCGCGGTGATGCCGGGAGCGGTCTACCTCGCCGGCGACGAGGTCACCGCGTGCTACCCGTCGGGGGCGGGAGCCGGCCTGCTCGTGGCCGAAGACGGCGGCACGCGTGTCTCCGCGCTGGACGCGCGTGCGCTCCTCGCCAACGACGTCCTCGCCGATGAGGGCAACGCCGCACTCGGTCTGAACCTGCTGGGGCGCCACGCCGTCGTCGTCTGGTATCTGCCCACCCTGGCCGACAGCGACATCGAGGACACCGACGTCACCCTCGGCGAACTGACACCGCCGTGGGTGAGCCCGGCCATCGTGCTGCTGCTCGCGGCAGGCGTCGCCGCCGGCGTCTGGCGCGGCCGCCGATTCGGGCCCCTGGTGGCCGAGCGCCTTCCCGTGACCGTCCGTGCGGCCGAGACGGCGGAGGGCCGCGCGCGCCTGTACTCACGGGCGCGCGACGCGGGGCACGCCGCCGATCAGCTGCGGCTGGACACGCTCGATCGGCTGGCGCGGCTCGTCGGACTCGGCCCGAGCGCGAGCGCGCTCGAGGTGTCGGATGCCGCGGCAGCGGTCTCGGGACGGGATCCCCGTGCGGTGCGCGCCGTCCTCGTCGACGGGGTCCCCGCCTCCGACGCCGACCTCGTCGCCCTCAGCGTGACTCTTCGCGATCTGGAGCGGGCCGTGCACGCGGCCGCCCGACAGGAAAGGACCAACCGATGACCGACTCCCCCGCGCGCCCCGGCGCCCCGGACGATGCCGCCCTGCGCGACGCGATGAACCGCGTCCGCGTCGAGGTGGGGAAGGCGGTCGTCGGACAGGACGGAACGGTGACCGGGCTCCTCATCGCGCTGCTCGCCCGTGGCCACGTGCTGCTGGAAGGTGTGCCGGGGGTCGCCAAGACTCTCCTCGTGCGCGCGCTCAGCACCGCCCTGGGACTCGAGACGCGGCGCGTGCAGTTCACGCCCGATCTCATGCCCGGGGACGTCTCCGGGTCGCTCGTGTACGACGCGCGGACGGGTGAGTTCGAGTTCCGCGAGGGCCCGGTGTTCACGCACGTGCTGCTCGCCGACGAGATCAATCGCACCCCGCCGAAGACCCAGGCCGCCCTGCTCGAGGCGATGGAGGAGCGGCAGGTCTCGACGGACGGCGTCACGCGCCCGCTCCCGGATCCGTTCCTGGTAGCCGCGACCCAGAACCCCATCGAGCACGAGGGCACGTACACGCTGCCCGAGGCGCAGCTCGACCGCTTCCTGCTGAAGCTCGTCGTCGATCTTCCGGCGCGCGACGCCGAGTTCGCGGTCCTTCGTCGCCACGCCGCCGGCTTCGACCCCCGCGATCTGGCGGCCGCGGGCCTGGGACGGGTCGTCACCGCGGACGAGATCCGCGCAGCACAGCGCGCCGCGGCATCCGTCACCGTGTCGGACGACGTGCTCGGCTACGTCGTCGACCTCGCCCACGCGACGCGGCGGAGCCCCTCGGTGCAGTTGGGGGTGAGCCCGCGCGCTTCGACCGCGCTGCTGGCGGCGGCGAAGGCGTGGGCCTGGCTCGGCGGCTATCCGGCGATCACACCCGACCATGTCCAGACGATGGTGGTGCCCACGTGGCGGCACCGCATCCGGCTGCGCCCCGATGCGGAACTCGAGGGCGTCTCGGTCGACGCCGTGCTCGGCTCGGTCCTGCAGCAGACGCGCGTGCCGATCTGACCCCGCACCGCATGTTCCTCTCCGCTCGTTCCCCGCTCCTGGTCGCCGCCGGCGTCGTTCCGGTGGTGCTGCTCTCGCTCGCGGGCATCGACGCGTGGCTTGCCGCGGCCGGCTGGCTCGGGCTGTGTCTCGTCGTGATCGCTGCCGACGTCGCACTCGCCGCCGACCCGCGCCGCGTCGAGATCACCCGCGACGTGCCCCGGCGGGTGCGCCGCGGCGAGCCGGCACGGGCGAGCGTCACCGTGCGGAACACCGGAACGCGTCTGCTGCGCGGGCGCGTGCGCGATGCATGGCAGCCCACGGCGGGAGCCGATCCGTCGCGACCCCGCGTCCTCATCCCCCCGGGCGAGGCGCGCACGGTCGGCGTCGCCCTCCTCCCCCGACGTCGCGGCGAGCTGTCCAGCGAGTTCGTGGTCGTGCGCTCGCTCGGGCCCCTCGGCTTCGCGGGCCGGCAGGCGTCGATCCCCTCGCGTGGCGCCGTGCGCGTCCTGCCCCCGTTCACCTCGCGGCGCCACCTCCCTTCCCGGCTCGCCAGGCTGCGAGAGCTCGACGGCAACACCAGCCTGCAGGTGCGGGGGCAGGGCACCGAGTTCGACAGCCTGCGCGAGTACGTGCGGGGCGACGACGTGCGCTCCATCGATTGGCGGGCCACCGCCCGCTCGGCCACCACGATGCTGCGAACCTGGCGTCCCGAGCGGGACCGGCATGTCGTGATCGTCATCGACACCGGCCGGACGGCCGCCGCGCGCGTCGGCGACGGGGTGAGACTGGATGCCGCGATGGAGGCGGCGCTGCTGCTGGCGGCACTGGCCTCTCGCGCCGGCGACCACACCCACCTGCTCATGTTCGACCGCGTCGTGCGCGCCCGGGTCACGCGCGTGGACGGGCCCGGCCTCCTCCCCGCGCTGGTCGACGCGATGGCGCCCGTCGAAGCCCAGCTGATCGACACCGACTGGACTGCGGGGTTCGCCGCCGCACGCGCCCTGACATCGCGACCCTCGCTCGTGGTGCTGCTCACGGCCCAGGACGCACCCGACGCCGCCCGGAGTTTCCTCGGGTCCCTCCCCTCGCTGGCTGCGCGGACCCGCGTCCTCGTCGGCACGGTCACCGACGAGACGCCCGAGCTCCCCGACCGGCCCGAAGCCGAGGACGTCTATCGCGCCGCCGCCTACGCACGCAGCGCCCGCGACGCCGACGCGGTCGCCCGCGCCATCGGTCGCGCCGGAGGCGAGGCGATCGCCGCCGGTCCGGACGACCTGCCACCGCGCATCGCGGACCGCTACCTGGCGCTCAAGGCGGCCGGGCGTCTGTGAACCCCCTCCCGCGCCGCGCGGACACGCCGGCCCCCGGGTCGTGATCCTGCGCGCGGACCCCGAGCGGCGATATCCTCACCGCGAGAGAAGGAGCTCGCCATGCCCTCGTCCAAAACCCCGCGCGACACCGTCGCCTCCGCCCCCGCCTACACCACCACCGAACGCCTCGTCGCTGAAGCGCTCGGCACCTTCCTGCTCGTCTTCGGCTCGATCGGCACGGCGCTGTTCGCCGCCGACTTCGGCGCGAGCGACGCCGGCACGTCTCTGGGCGTCGGCTTCGTCGGCGTCGCCCTCGCCTTCGGTCTCACCCTCTTGGCCGGCATCTACACGTGGGGCCCGATCTCGGGCGGCCATTTCAACCCCGCCGTCACGGTGGGCCTCGCCGCGTCCGGGCGCTTCGCGTGGAAGGACGCACCGGGCTACATCGCCGCCCAGCTCGTCGGTGGCGCGGTCGGAACGACGCTGATCGTGCTCATCGGCATCTTCGGCCCCGGAACCTGGCTGAGCGATGCGCAGAACGCCGGCTTCGCAAGCAACGGCTGGGACGAGCTGTCGCCGGGCGGCTTCGGATTCGGCGCCGCGGTCATCGCAGAGATCCTCTTCACGGCGATCTTCCTCATGGTGATCCTGGGCGTCACCCATCCCCAGCGCGGTACCGCGGGCTTCGCGGGGATCTCGATCGGGCTCACACTGACGTTCATCCACCTGGCCTCGATTCCCATCGACAACACCTCGGTCAACCCCGCACGCTCGATCGCCACGGCGATCTACGGCGGGGGCATGGCGCTGGGGCAGCTGTGGGTGTTCATCGTGTTCCCGCTCGTGGGCGGTCTGCTCGGTGGCCTCATCCACCGCGCCCTGTTCGAGCGCGGCGGCGTGGCCCCGGCTCCGAAGGTCGCGCGCGTGCGCTGAACCGCCGTCGCGACGGCAGAAGGCCCGCCCCCGGACGGGGACGGGCCTTCTGCCGTGTCGTCAGACGAGATCGAAGCGGTCCAGCTCCGTGACCTTGCCCCACGCCGCGGCGAAGTCGCGCACGAACTTCTCCCGGGCATCGTCCGCCGCGTACACCTCGGCGAGGGCGCGCAGTTCGGAGTTCGACCCGAACAGCAGATCGACGCGGGTGCCGACGCCGACCCGCTCGCCCGAGCCGTCCTTGGTGCCGAGGAAGGCGTGCGAACCCGGGTCGACCGGCTTCCAGGTGGTGCCGAGGTCGAGCAGGTTCACGAAGAAGTCGTTCGTCAGCACGCCCTTCCGGTCGGTGAACACCCCGTGGTCCGACTCGTCCCAGTTCGCACCGAGCACCCGCAGGCCTCCCACGAGCACCGTCATCTCGGGCGCGCTGAGGGTCAGCAGGTTCGCCTTATCGATGAGGTGGTGCTCCTGGGGCAGCGTGGCGTCCGGTCCGTAGTAGTTCCGGAAGCCGTCCGCGACCGGCTCGAGGTACGAGAACGACAGCTCGTCGGTCTGCTCCTGCGTGGCGTCGGTGCGCCCGGGGTGGAAGACCACCTCGACGTCGTGACCGGCATCCTTCGCCGCCTTCTCGACCGCGGCGTTGCCGGCGAGCACGATGAGATCGGCCAGCGACACCTTCTTGCCGTCCGCGCGTCCCTCGTTGAACTCGGCCTGGATCTTCTCGAGCTCTGCGAGGACGGTCGCCAGACGTGCGGGGTTGTTGGCCTGCCAGTCCTTCTGCGGCGCCAGGCGGATACGCGCGCCGTTGACTCCGCCGCGCTTGTCGCTGCCGCGGAAAGAGGATGCCGCGGCCCACGTGGTGGCCACCAGCTGCGACACCGTGAGACCGCTGTCGAGGACCCGGGCCTTCAGCGCTGCGGCATCCGCGGGGTCGATGAGGTCGTGGTCGACAGCCGGCACGGGATCCTGCCAGATGAGCTCCTCGGCCGGTACCTCGGGCCCGAGGTACCGATCGATCGGTCCCATGTCGCGGTGGGTCAGCTTGAACCATGCCCGGGCGAACGCGTCGCCGAAGGCCACCGGGTCGTCCTTGAAGCGGCGCGAGACCCGGTCGTAGTCGGGATCGACGCGCAGGGCGAGGTCGCTCGTGAGCATGCGGGGCTCGCGACGGCCGTCGGAGTGGGCCAGCGGCACCATGTCGGCGCCCGCGCCGTTGACCGGCCGCCACTGGTGGCCGCCGCCCGGGCTGCGCATGAGCTCCCACTCGTAGGCGTAGAGGATGTGGAAGTACTCGTTGTCCCAGCGGGTGGGGTGGTAGGTCCACGTGACCTCGAGCCCGGAGGTGATGGTGTCGTCGCCCTTGCCCGTGCCGAAGTTGTTCTTCCAGCCGAGCCCCTGCATCTCGAGACCGGCGGCTTCGGGGTTGTTCTCGAGGTGGGTGTCGGGAGCGGCGCCGTGGGTCTTGCCGAAGGTGTGGCCGCCCGCGATGAGCGCGACCGTCTCTTCGTCGTTCATGCCCATGCGACCGAACGTCTCGCGGATGTCGCGTGCCGACGCGAGCGGGTCGGGGTTGCCGTTGGGTCCCTCGGGGTTGACGTAGATGAGACCCATCTGGACCGCCGCGAGCGGGCGCTCCAGCTCACGGTCGCCGGTGTAGCGCTCGTCGCCCAGCCACGTGGTCTCGGGGCCCCAGTACACGTCGTCGTCGGGCTCCCACACGTCGGGGCGCCCGCCGCCGAAGCCGAAGGTGTTGAACCCCATCGACTCCAGCGCGACGTTGCCCGCGAGGATCATGAGGTCCGCCCACGACAGGCTCTGGCCGTACTTCTTCTTCACCGGCCACAGCAGACGGCGGGCCTTGTCGAGACTGACGTTGTCGGGCCAGCTGTTGAGGGGCGCGAAGCGCTGCATGCCGGCTCCGCCGCCGCCCCGGCCGTCGGTCACGCGATAGGTGCCCGCACTGTGCCACGCCATCCGGATCATGAAGGGTCCGTAGTGGCCGAAGTCGGCCGGCCACCAGTCCTGCGAGTCGGTCATGAGCGACTCGATGTCGCGCTTGACCTCGGCCAGATCCAGGCTCTCGAAGGCGGCCTTGTAGTCGAAACCCTCTCCCAGGGGGTTGGAAACGGCCGGGTTCTTGGCCAGGACCTTCAGGTTGAGCTGGTTGGGCCACCACACGCGATTGGCCGACCCCACGGTCGGGTGCGGCTGCGGACCGGTCCAGGTGGCCGCCGCCGGGCGGGACTCGCCGTGGATGACGGGGCACGAGCCGGCGTCGTCGGGGTTGGACCGGGGGCGGTCCTCGCCGTCGAGACGCTCGTCGACAGGCGTGTCGATGTCGGTGACGGACTGGTCGATGCCGGTCGGGTTCTCACCGATCTCGGGCACGACGTTCTCTTTGTCGGTCATGGATGTCCTTCCATTCGGGCGGTCAGGGGTGGTTCAGGCGATGCGGGAGGGCTGGTCGACGGCGCACGCGGCGCAGACGCCCCAGAAGGTGACCTCGGCAGTGGCGACGCGGAAGCCGTGATCGTCGGACGGGGCCAGGCAGGGAGCCGCGCCGACGGCGCAGTCGACGTCCTCGACCCGGCCGCACGTCGTGCACACCAGGTGGTGATGGTTGTCGTCGACGCGCAGCTCGAAGAGACCCGGGCGGCCGGCGGGCTCGATGCGCCGGACGAGCCCCGCGTCGGCGAAGTCGGTGAGCGCGTTGTACACCGACTGCAGGCTCGTGGCGGGGAGCACCGACGCCACCCTGCGGTAGACGTCGTCCGCGCTCGCGTGGGGAGCCGCCGCGAGCGCATCGAGGACCGCGCGACGGGAGTCCGTCACCCGCAGCCCGGCGGACCGCAGCACCGCTGCGGTGTCGACCGCGTCGGCTGACGCGCGGGTGCGGGCGGGGCTGGTCACGCCGGCCAGTCTAGCCTTGTTTTGATCGGATCAAAACTACCCGGAGACGACCGTCGGCGTGCCGGCTTCGTACTCGGTCAGGTCTCCGGTCTCGCCCAGCCGGTGGGCTCGGCGACCGACCACCAGCATGTAGACGAGGAAGAGCGCGAGCGCGAGCGCGCCGATGCCGATCTTCACCGGCCACGGCCAGGGCTGGCCGGTGACGAACCCCTCGATCGCGCCCGCGACGGCGAGGACGAGCACGAGGCCGATCGCCACAGCCGCCAGCGCGCGGCCCTCCGTCGCGAGGGCCTCGCCGCGACGGCGTGGTCCCGGCGCCACCCACGCCCAGAAGATGTGGAGGCCGGCCGCAGCCGCGACGAAGATGCTCGTGAGCTCCAGCAGGCCGTGCGGGAGGATGTAGAGGACGAAGACGTCCCCGCGGTCGAACGCGAGCATGACAGCCGCCGCCGTCCCCACGCCGACGGCGTTCTGCACGAGGACCATGAGCGGCCAGATGCCCGTGATCCCGAACATCACGCACTGCGCCGCGATCCACGCGTTGTTCGTCCAGACCGTGCCGGCGAAGACGGCGGCCGGGTTCTCGCTGTAGTACTGCGTGAAGTCGTTCTCGGCGTACTGCTCGAGCTGCGCCTGCGGACCGAGGCTCGCCACGAGCGCGTCATCGCCCGAGATCCACATCGCCACGAGCACCAGCACCAGCAGGAAGCCGGCGGCGACCGCGCCGGTGGTCCACCGGATGCGGTACAGGGCGGCGGGGAGTTGCAGCGCGAAGAAGCGCGGGATCTGCCGCAGCACGTTCTCGGGCGCGCCGGTCAGCTGCAGCCGGGCCCGTCCGAGCATGGTGGAGACGTGATCACCATGGGGCGTCCGGCCGGCCGCGGTCTTCATGCCCGCCAGGTCCGCAGAGGCGGCTCGGTAGCGCGTCACGAGCTCGTCGACGTCGGATCCGCTCAGCCGTCGTGCACGGCTGAGGTCGTCCAGCCGCTGCCATTCCTCGCGCCGGGCGGCGGCGAGCGCGTCGAGATCCATTTGCTTTACTGTACCCATGCCCCGCCCCGCAGCACCCGTCGCGACGCCGGCGCGCGCGGTCGTCGAGATCCACCAGGACGAGGTCCTCACCGGCGAGGCGGTCGCCCTCGACGTCCAGCCACTCGGCTTCTTCCTGCGCGGGCTCGGCGCTCTCATCGACTTCGCCCTGGGGGTGGCGGCCCTCGTCCTCTTCGCCTACGTCGCCATCAACCTGGTGGCCGCCGGCCTGCTGGACGAAGCCGTCGCCCCCATCCTCACCATCGTCGTGCTCGTCCTCATCACGGTCGTCATCCCGACCGTGATCGAGACCGTGACGCGCGGGCGCAGCCTCGGGCGGCTCGCGGTCGGCGGCCGGATCGTCCGCGTCGACGGCGGAGCGGCCGGGTTCCGGCACGCCTTCATCCGCGCACTGGTGGGGGTTTTCGAGCTGTGGTTCACGCTGGGTGCGGTGGCCGCGCTCGTGGGCGCCTTCACCCCCCGCTCGCAGCGGCTGGGGGATCTCGTCGCCGGAACGTATTCAGAGCGCACGCGAACCCCGCGGCTGCCCGCACCCGCTCCGGGCGTTCCGGCGGCGCTGCACGCCTGGTCTCAGACGGCGGACGTCGCGCGGCTCCCCGACCCGCTCGCCCGTCGTCTCGCCCAGTTCACCGCCAGCGCGGAGCGGATGGAGCCCTCGGCACGCATCCGGCTCGCGGCGTCGCTGGCCCGCGAGGCGTCGGACTTCGTCTCGCCGACCCCGGCCTCGGACCCCGAGACCTTCGTGCGCGCGGTCGTCGCCGTCCGGCGTGACCGAGAACTGCAGGCGCTCACGCTCGAAGAGCAGCGCGTCGCAGCCCTCGTCGGTGCGCGCGCCGATCGGCGCCGAGGCTTCCCGGAGCGCTGACCAGAAGGATCAGTAGCGGTAGTGGTCCAGCTTGTACGGGCCTTCGACCGGCACACCGAGGTATCCCGCCTGCTCGTCGGTCAGCGTCGTCAGCTCCACACCGAGCGCACCCAGGTGCAGGCGAGCCACCTTCTCGTCCAGCGTCTTGGGCAGGGTGTAGACCCCGGTCGGGTACTCCGAGGTGCGGGTGAACAGTTCGATCTGTGCGAGGACCTGGTTCGAGAACGACGCACTCATGACGAACGAGGGGTGACCCGTGGCGTTGCCGAGATTCATCAGGCGACCCTCGCTGAGCACCAGGACGCTCCGCCCCGTGGGCAGCCGCCATTCGTGCACCTGCGGCTTGATCTCGATGCGCTCGGCACCCGGGATCGCCGCGAGCCCCGCCATGTCGATCTCATCGTCGAAGTGGCCGACGTTCGCCACGATCGCCAGGTGCTTGAGGCCGAGGAGGTGCTCCGCGGTGACGACGCGGGTGTTGCCGGTGCCGGTGATGACGATGTCGACGTCGCCGATCACCGACTCCAGCCGTGCGACCTGGAAACCATCCATCGCGGCCTGCAGAGCGCAGATGGGGTCGACCTCGCCGACGATCACACGGGCGCCCTGTCCGCGCAGCGCCTCGGCGGCGCCCTTGCCGACATCGCCGTAGCCTGCGACGAACGCGACCTTGCCGCCCATCAGCACGTCCGTGGCGCGGTTGATGCCGTCGGGAAGGGAGTGGCGGATGCCGTAGATGTTGTCGAACTTGGACTTCGTGACCGAGTCGTTGACGTTGATCGCCGGGAACAGCAGGCGTTCGGATGCCGCGAGCTCGTACAGGCGGTGGACACCGGTCGTGGTCTCTTCGGTGACGCCGATCAGGCCGTCCGCGATGCGCGTGAAGCGCTGCGGATCCCGGGCGAGGCTCTCGCGAAGGGTGTCCAGCACGATGCGGTACTCGGCCGAGGTGCTCGCGTCAGCCGCCGGCACCGCACCGTCCCGCTCGAACTCGACGCCGCGGTGGACCAGCAGTGTCGCGTCCCCGCCGTCGTCGAGGATGAGGTTGGGGCCGTCGAAGCCCTCGGCGGACCAGTCGAAGATGCGATCGGCCAGGCGCCAGTACTCCTCGAGCGTCTCGCCCTTCCACGCGAACACCGGGACTCCGGCGGGCGCATCGGGCGAGCCGTGGGGACCGACCACGACGGCGGCGGCCGCCTCGTCCTGCGTGGAGAAGATGTTGCAGCTCGCCCACCGCACCTGCGCACCGAGAGCGGTGAGGGTCTCGATGAGCACCGCGGTCTGCACCGTCATGTGCAGCGACCCCGCGATCCGCGCGCCGCGCAGCGGCTGGGTGGGGCCGTACTCCTCACGGAGGGCCATGAGTCCCGGCATCTCGTTCTCGGCGAGGCGGATCTGGTGACGCCCGACGGCGGCGAGGGTCAGGTCGGCGACCTCGTGGTCGAGCGTGCGCGGGCGTGCGTCGGCGGTATCGATCGGCATCCGGCCATTCTTCCACCTCAGCCCGGAGCGGGGCTCCCCGACGACTTCGGACGACTCGCGGGACGTCCTCAGGCGCGCATCGTCTCGTGCCGGACCACGACCCAGCCGCGCGGCACCGACAGGCGGTCGGTGTGGATCGCGCAGAGGTCGTGGGCGTGCGGGTCCGCCGCCCGGCCGAGCGGGCCGAGCGCAGCCATCTGGTCGCCGTAGTCGTACGTCAGGGTCGACACCGCCTCGCGGGCGCACCCGACCTTGGAGCAGAGTCTCTCGCGCATTGCCCCAACGCTACTCACCACCGGGTGATGCGCCGCGGTGCCGCGCCGAAGCGAGCGCCTAGGATGGGCCCATGGCGTGGCGTCGGACCAAGACCTCCCCGAGCGAGCCTGCGGCGGCGCGCCCGCCACGGCCGGGACGACACGGCCGCCACGGCCGCGAGGGCCGCAGTCCCGTCGTCCGGCCTCCGCTGCCGCCGCTGGAGACACGAATCGATCGCTTCGATCTCGCGGTCGGAACGGCGGCGGAGTTCCTGCGATCGGCGTGGCCCGAGCTGCGCGACGTGAGCTTCGAGATCGCCGACATGCCGCCCGGGACCGGCGCCGACGGCATCCCTCGGTGGACGGTCATGTCCGAGACCCGCCGGATCGTCCTGTATCGGCTGCCGATCGAGCGCCTGAGCCATCTGCACCGCAACGACGATCTGCACCGGCGCATGATGGTCGAGAGCTCGGTGTTCCGCGCAGCCGCCGAGTACCTCGACCGCGACCCCTGGGACCTCGGACCGGAGCGGTTCCGGTTCCTCTGAGCCGGCGGACTACGGATAGACCGTGATCGGGGGCGCCGCCGCGTCGGCGGGCCACACCGGGTAGCCGGCGAGCGCGCCGTCTTCGGCGAGCGAGACGCCCGCGCGGACACTCGCCTCTCCCGGGTCGAGGAGGTACAGGGCCTGCGTCCGCAGACGCACGGCGGCGCTCCCGCCGCCGGGCACGGCCACCTCGCGCGCGTCGCCGCCGATCCGCTCGAGGGTGACGACGATGTCCTCGTCCGAGAGGTTGCTGAGCACCAACGAGGCGGGCGCACCCGCGGGCACGGCGAACAGGCTGGGAGACGCGACCGCCGGGGCGGGCGCGTACCACGCGAAGTCGTCCCCGGCGTCGAAGCCGGTGACCTGCCACGCGCCCGACACGACCGGCGCATCGGCCTCGATCCGCACGGTGTAGAGCCCCTCCGGCAGATCGCCCAGTGCAACCTCGGTGGGGACGCCCGCCGTGAGCGGGACGTCCTGCGCCGAGTGCGCGGCGACGGTCTCCCCCACCGCGGTCACGGTGACGGCGGCGACGGCGTCGCGGGAGGGCGAGACGACGCGCACCACTCCGGCGGCGTCCGTCCCGGCTTCGGAGGCGGCGGTCACGCGCAGGCCCTCGACGACCTGCACGGTCTCGGGCCCGACCACCGGGCCCACCTGGTCGGCACCCCCGGGCTCGAGCACCCGCGTGATGCTGGCCTGCAGGGACGCCTGCACCGGCGCACCTGCGGCTGTCACCCGCAGCACGGGCCTCTCCTCGCCGAGCGCCAGGCCCGAGAGCGGGATCACCCTCTGGGTGCCGGGCGCGACCACGACCGCCTCGCCCCCGGCCGGCACCGCGGCGCCCTCGGCGCCGTAGACGGTGATCTGCACGGTCGCAGCCACCGAACCGGGGTTGGCGAGGACGACCAGATCCGCCGCCCCGGTCGCCCCCGACCCGCCCACCAGCCATGACTCCAGCAGCGGCGGGCGGCACGCCGACGCGGCATAGCCGGCGATGTCGTCGGCGCGCACGCTCGACGAACCGGCGGCGGCGACGTCCGTGCGAGATCGCCCGTCCGGCGCAGCGGTGAGAGCCACGGGGCCCTCCCCTTCGTCGACGGATGCCGCCACGAGGCGCACCTCGTCGGGCTGCGGTGCCCCGTCAACGACCCCGGACACGACGCTCTGCTGCGTGGCCGAGGCGATGCCGGCGGCGTCTTCGAGATCGCGTCCGATGATCATGAGCCCACCGGTGCAGGCCAGGACCGACGCCGACGGCGCGGGCACGGCCGACACGCTGAGAGGCTCGCGCTCGAGGGTCGGCCAGGGCACCGAGATGGAGGTGACCGTCGCGATCACCGCGACCGCCGACACCACCGTGCCGGCCAGCATCCGGGTGCTCGTCGGCGCCCAGCGGAATCCGCGTCCCTCGCTCATCGGACCTCCCTCCAGTGCGGCCCGACGATGCGCGGCGTGCGCCGCGCCACCCGGCGCGTCGCGGCCGTCGGAACGGCGAGCAGCAGCGCGATCGCGACCACGGCGACCTGCAGCGTGGCGATGAGGCCGGCGACGTCGTGCACCCAACCGGGCACCGCCGGTCGCGGGGACAGGTCGTCGTCCACCCGCCACAGCGTCCCCTTGTCGGTGTCGCCCACCGAGTCCAGCTGTTCGCGCTGATCGAGCGCGTTGGCCGCCGTGATGCGCAGGGTCCGCGCGGCGTCGGACTCCGGGGTCGCGGCGGGCGCGAGCAGCACGAACCCGATGCCCGTCCGGGCGAGGTCCGCCACCACGTCGTCCGCGGCTGGGGTGAGGAGGTCCGCCGCTAGTTCGGCGACGGCGACATCGTCGGCGGTGGGCTCGGGCCGGGTCGATACCACCGTGGACTGCGCGCCGATCGTCTCGCTTCCGCCCCACACGACCTCGGCGGCGACCCCTCCCGCGTTCTGCGGCGTGAGGACGACGGTGCCGAGGTCCGGATCGTCCCGGCCCTCGGCGGCGACGTAGGCCGGCAGAGTACTCGCCGGCCCGTTGGTCAGCATCGCGGTGCCGCGCGTCATCGCCGTGAGCGACGGCACCGCCAGCACGACCATCGCGGCGCACAGGACGACGGCGGCGACGGTGCGGAGAGGCTCCAGCCGGGGGGCGAGGCCCGCGTCCAGCGCCACCAGCGCGCCGCCCATCGCACCCAGCCATGCCAGGCTGAGCCCGGCGCCCGGCCAGAGCGCGATCGACTCCGAGCCGGCCGCTGCCACGCTCACGCCCACCGCCGCGGTGGCCGTCGCCAGGCCCGTCGCGGTCACGATGAGAAGCACGATGCCCGCCGCCCACCGCTGGGTGACCGGTGCGACCACGGCCAGGAGCGCGAGCGGCGCGGCCAGCAGCGGCACCCACCACACCGGTCCGGCCGGCAGCAGCGTCGCCCACCCGCCGATGTCGGGAGTGGGGATGCCGGAGGTGAGCAGGGCACGGCCGGCGGAGTCGGGCCCGACCTGCGGACCGGGCCACGGCACACCGGGGTCGGCCAGGAGCGCCCACGGGGTGCCCCGGAAGAGGTGGTGCCACAGCAGCGGCGCCGCCATCACGAGGGTCGGGACGAGGGTCCACACCAGCCGGCTGACGCCGCGCCCGGCGCGGACGACGATCGCGATCACGATGGCGGCGAACCAGAGCACGATCATCGCGGGTGTCAAGGACGGCGAACACGCCAGAACCGCCGCCAGGAGGAGGGACGCCGCGCCGGCACCGGACCACGAGCGATGCGCCACGGACCCGGCGTAGAGGAGCCACGGAAGGAGGAGGTGCACGAGCACCCCGGTCACCCGACCGTCCACCAACGAGACCAGGAACGTCGGGGCCAGCGCCCAGACCGCGCCGCCCGTGATCCGCAGCAGCGACCGGTCGGTCACGCGCGTCGCGGCGAACCAGCCGCCGAGGGCGGCCAGCGGCAGGGCCAGCACCCACACGACGACGATGATGCGCGAGGGATCCCACGGCGTCAGGGTCCCGAGCACCGCCACGACAGCGGCGAACGGATCCGCGGGACCGACGGTGTCCAGCCCCAGCGCCCGTCTGCCGAACGACGCATCCGCCCACAGCTGGCCCACACCCGCGCGCAGCGGTGCGAGCGCACCGCCGCCCAGCACGGGCCACGCCAGAAGCGCGGTGAAAGCAGCGATCGAGGCCAGCAGCGCGGCCAGGACGAGCCACGCACCGCCGCCGGCGAAGAAGCGGAGCTCGCCGCGATGATGCCGCCCGCCGGCGTCGTCGTCGGTCTCATCGTCGAGGTGCTCCCGCTCCTCGGCACGGGTGACCCGCAGCGGAGCCAGCTGAGCCCACCCCGCGCGACGGCTTGACGAGATGCGCCGACGCGCACGGATCACGGCGAGAACCCTGACGGCCACGACGACCGCCGCCCCCCACTCCGGCATGATGAGGCTCGGCCGCTTCCGCAGCAGGTGCAGCACTGTTCGCCCCGCGGCCGCCGGGAGGATGGTCAGCCACATCAGCGGGACCGCCCACGCCGGCGCGTACACGAGGCGCCGGTGCAGTCGCGCCACCCGTGACGCATAGGCGATGCGGCGGCGGCGACCGGCGTGCAGCGGCGCAGGCAGGCCCGCGACGCCGTCCCCGGAGACGGCCACGAGTGCGGCGGGCGCCAGCACGACGCGGGCGCCGGCGAGCCGGGCACGCACCCCCAGGTCCAGACCTTCGTCCGCGCCGGAGAGCGCGGGGTCGAGGCCGCCGAGCGAGTGCCACGCATCCGCGCGGACAAGCAGACCTCGGACATCGGCGCCCAGCACGTCGTCTCGGCCGTCGTGCTGACCCTGATCGAACTCGCCGTCTGCGAGGCCGACGGTGCGGCCGTACCTGTTGGCCGACACCCCCAGCGAGACGATGACGGTGCGGTCGTCCCAGCGCACCAGCTTCGGAGCGGAGAAGGCGACCGACGGTGCCACTTCGAGGGCGCCCGCCAGGTGCCCCAGCGCTTCGGGCTCCGGGGCGGTGTCCTGAGCGAGCAGCCACACCGCATCCGCGGCGGGATCGACCTCGACACGGGCGGCGGCCGCCGCATAGGACGTCGAGGCCGGCGCGCGCACGATGGTCGCCGACGCGGAGGCCGCGACCTCGGCCACGCCGGGGTCGTCCCCGCACACCACGATCGTGAGCGCGTCGACCGGTCGCGTCTGGGTTCCGACGGCCGCGAGCGTGCGTCGGAGGTGGAACGCCGCGGGAGTGCGACCGTCGGGACGCACGACGACGAGGGCGTGTACTCGGGCGGGCATGACCAGGTCAGCCTAGGCGGAGCGCCGCGTCATCCTCGCGGCACGCGCCGGTGCGCGCCGGATCCCGCGAATCCTCAGCTCGCGCGCCGCTTGAGCTTCCGGCGCTCGCGCTCGGAGAGCCCGCCCCAGATGCCGAAGCGCTCGTCGTTCTGCAGCGCGTACTCCAGGCACTCGCCACGGACGTCGCACGTGCCGCAGACGCGCTTGGCGTCGCGGGTGGAGCCGCCCTTCTCCGGGAAGAACGCCTCCGGATCCGTCTGCGCGCACAGCGCATCGGTCTGCCATGCGAGAGGATTGTCGTCCTCCCCGTCGACCGGGCGACGGACGCCCGGGACCCCCAACTGAACTGGATCGACGAACCAATTGTCGGGAACGCCGGAACGGTATTGCGAAGCCGTCATCTCGTCCTCCCCCTGTGTTCCCCCCACCACGCCGGTCCGCGTGTAGGAGTAATTACACCCGTGTAGTTCCCCGCGGTCAAGTCGCAGATACTAAAACCTCAAGCCCGCGTTTAACCTTCACGACTCGCCGTCGGCGTGTCGCAACCGGATAACGGTCCCCTGCCCGCACCGGTCGACACGGCATCCATCGATCGCGTGCGCGCGACCGGAGTAGCCTGTGTGTCGATGGCCGTCCAGACGAAGCACCCGGTGTCGGCCCCGCCGGCTCCCCCGGTCCGAGAGAAGACGGGACACCTGCTGCTGCGGGGCTGGTGCATCTTCGTGCTGTTCAGCGCTTTCGCCGGGGCGGGGTGGGTCCACGCATTCGGCGAGGTCGGCGGCGGGATCGTGGCCCTCGGCGGCGGCGCGGTGTCGCTCGTGCTGTGGAGCGTGATCCGCCCCCCGATCCACTGGCAGCGCCTGCCGTGGATCGCCCTCGGCTATGTGGCGTGGGCCACCGCTTCGCTGCTGTGGTCGGCATGGCCGTCGGCCACCGCCCTCACCCTCGCGCTGCTGTACGTGACGACGCTCCAGGGACTGTTCGTCGCCGGCGTCCTGACGTGGCGCGAGCTCGTGCGGGCCATCGCCTCGGCGCTCAAGTGGGCGCTGGGCCTCTCGCTCGTCTTCGAGCTGTGGGTCGCCCTGCTGGTGGGGGTGCCGGTGCTGCCGGGATTCGTGCCCCGCACCGAGCCGGTCGACCCGATCCTTTACTGGTCGCGCAGCAATCTGCTCGACGGCGGGCGCATCCAGGGGATCATGGGCAACGCCAACCTGCTCGCGCCCGTCGCGCTGCTGGCGATCATCGTCTTCGCGATCCGCTACGCCGCACGGGCACCGCGGCGCACCCTCCTGCTCGGCTGGATCGCACTGTCGGGGTACCTCTTCATCCGCGCCGCCTCGGCGACGGCGTTCCTCGCGGCGTTGGCGGTAGCCGTCGTGCTCGTCACCGTCCTGCTCATGCGCACCGCCCGCAGACCGGGCGAGCGGACGCGGTACTACCTCGCGTACGCGGCCGTGGGCGTCGGCGGTGGGGCAGCGCTGTGGTTCGGGCGCGAGGCCCTCTTCGCCGCCGTGGGGCGCAGCTCCGACCTCACCGGACGCGAAGACATCTGGCGGGACGTCCTCGCCCGCGCAGCCGAGCGCCCCGTCGCCGGCTGGGGGTTCAGCACCCCGTGGCTGCCGTGGGTGCCCGAGTTCGACGGGTGGATCGTCGACCACGGCGAGACCGTCCTGCAGGCGCACAACGTGTGGGTGGACGTGTACCTGCAGCTCGGAGTCATCGGCGTCGCCCTTCTGGTGCTCACCTATGCGGCCTACATCTGGCGCTCGTGGTTCTTCGCCGTCGACCGCCCGCGGTGGGACCTCCGCGACGACCGGCCGTTCTCGCCGCTCAGCCTGCTGCCGACGCTCGTGGGCGCCGTCCTGCTCGTGCAGGGCTTCGCCGAGTCGACGCCGCTGCTGCTGTGGGGCTGGATGCTGGTGGTGATGCTCGGAGGCAAGATCAAGCAGTCGCCGCACATCGGCGTCGGCCCGGCCGAGCAGAGCGCGGCGATCGAGCGGGGCGAGCCGGCGAGTCCGCTCCCGTGACCTCGACCGCGCATCGCGAGCCGGGCCGGCTCGCCGCAGTGCTGGCCTCCGCGGCGTTCGCGCGTGCGTACACGAGCGTCGTGCTCGGCGCGATCTTCGGCTCGTACGCCATCGAGCGCCTCACCAGCCACATCACCTACATCACGATCGTCGTGGGCCTGTGCGTCATCGGCGCGGGGGTGCTGGGCGCGCGCCGCGAGGAGATCTCCCTCATCAGGCTGGTGCCGACCACGCTCGTCGTCTTCCTCGGGTGGACGCTGTCGAGCGTGTTCTGGAGCACCGATCGCGGGCTGTCGTTCACCAGCTGGATCTCCACAGCGGGGATCGCCTTCCTGGCCATCGTGCTCGGCCATGTGCGCGACACCCTGCAGACGGCCCGCGCCCTCGGCGATGTGCTGCGCGTGCTGCTGTCGGTGTCGCTGGGGATCGAGATCCTGTCGGGCGTGCTGCTGGACATGCCGTTCCGCTTCCTCGGCGTGCGAGGCGACATCGCGCAGCTGGGACCGATCCAGGGGATCTTCGGCACCCGCAATCTGCTCGGCTTCGTCGCGGTGCTCGCCCTCATCACGTTCCTCATCGAGTACCGCACGCAGTCGGTGCGGGTCGGCACCTCGGTGGCCTCGGTCGCCCTCGCCGGCTCGCTCGCCGCGCTCAGCGACTCACCCACGGTCCTCGTGCTCGCCGTCGGCGTCGGTGCGGCCACGGGGGCGCTGGCGCTCGTGCGGCACACGTCCGCGTCGGGTCGCACCACCCTCCAGTGGGCGCTGGCCGTCCTGGTTGTGCTCTCGATCATCGTCGGCTATGTCGCCCGGCATCCGATCATCGCCTTCATCAACGCGGGGCAGGATTTCTCGCTGCGGGTGGACCTCTGGAACGCGATCGTCGACTTCGTGCGCGCCCGACCCGTGCAGGGATGGGGCTGGTTCGGGCCGTGGGTCGCGGACGAACTGCCGTTCAACGTGATCAACTTCCGGCTGGACAGCACCCACGCGACGGCGCTGAACGCGTACTTCGACGTCCTGCTGCAGGTCGGGTGGGTGGGCCTCCTCGCCTTCGGCGCGTTCGCCGGCGTCGCGCTGGTGCGCTCGTGGCTCGATGCCGGCGAGCGCCACAGCGTCGTCTACGCGTGGACGCCGCTCATGCTGATCGCCATCCTCATCGACGCCTTCTTCGAGAGCTTCGCTCTGGCAGGTCTCGGCTGGCTGATGCTGGTGCTGTGCGCCGTGCGTGCGGGCCAGTCCTCGCGCGCCTGGCGGGAGAGGCTGGACCGCCGGCCGCCCTCGTCGGGGCTGCTGTAGGGCTCCCGGGGGTCGTCCAACCTGTCGCGCTAGGATGCACTCTTGGTCGCGCCCGGCCCATTCCGCTGAACCCCGGAGCTGTTTTGACTCACGTTCTCCAGAAAGTCGTCCTCCCCCAGGAGCGCGACCCGGACCTCCTCCCCCTCTACGTCGACCCCGAGACGTGGTCGATCATCGACGAGGAGCACGTCCGCGTCTCGAACCGCGCACACATCGGCAACGTCCTCGGTCGCCACCGCTCGCGCATCCAGCCGGGTCGTCGGGTGTCGTTCGGCACGTACTTCAACGCCTTCCCCGCGTCGTACTGGCAGCACTGGACCTCGGTCCGTGAGATCCAGCTGACCGTGCGCACCTCGGGACCGGCGACGATCCTGGTCTACCGCTCCAACGGCGGCGGCACCCCGCAGCGCATGGACACGCGGGAGGTGACGGGGCAGTCGAGCACGACCTTCGATCTGACCCTCACGCAGTACAGCGACGGCGGGTGGATGTGGTTCGACATCGTCTCGGACGACGAGGTGGCCATCTTCGAGGGCGCCGAGTGGACGACGGAGGAGGAGCCCGCGCGCCACGGCAAGGCGTCGGTCGGGATCACCACGTTCAACAAGCCGGACTACTGCATCGCGACGCTGCAGGCCATCGCCGCCAACCCCGACGTCGTGGAACTTCTCGACCGCATCTTCGTGGTCGACCAGGGCACGCAGCGAGTCGACGCCGAGGCGCAGTACCCCGAGGTCGCGTCAGCGCTCGGCGAGACGCTGCAGATCATCACCCAGCCGAACCTCGGCGGGTCGGGAGGTTTCGCCCGGGCCATGCTCGAGACCCTCGACAGGCCGGAGAGCGACTTCGTCCAGCTGCTCGACGACGACGTGCTCATCGAGCCGGAGTCGCTGCGTCGTTCTGTCGTCTTCGGCCGCTTCACGACGGATCCCACCCTGGTGGGCGGGCACATGTTCGACCTTCTCGACCGGCCGAAGCTGCACGCCTGGGCCGAGGTCGTCGACGACAAGCCCTTCATGTGGCGGAACCTCTTCCAGGAGAAGATGCCGCACTACTTCGGCGAGACGAACCTTCGCCAGACCGGCATCCTCCACATGCGCATGGACGCCGACTACAACGGCTGGTGGATGTGCCTCATCCCGAAGCAGGTCATCCGAGAGATCGGACTCTCGCTGCCGGCCTTCATCAAGTGGGACGACGCGGAGTTCTGCGTGCGCGCCGGCAAGGCCGGGTATCCCACGGTATCCATGCCGGGCGTCGCCCTGTGGCACGTGTCGTGGCTGGGCAAGGACGACGCCATCGACTGGCAGGCCTATTTCCACGGCCGCAACCGTCTCGTGGCCGCTCTGCTGCACTCGACGCAGAAGCACGGCGGCACGCTCATCCGTCACAGCCGTCGCATCGACATCAAGCACCTGCTGATGATGCAGTACTACCCCGTGGCGCTGCGCAATCGCGCGCTCCGCGACGTGCTGCGCGGTCCCGAGCACATGACGAAGAACCTCGCGACCGCCATGCCCGCCGCCCGGGCGCTGGCCAAGAAGTTCCCCGAGACCGTCGTGCACAAGGACGTCGACAAGATCCTGCGCGCCCGCAAGGGCCGCCAGACCTTCGGGCGGCTGAAGCGGAACGTCTTCGACAGCCCCACGGGCTTCTGGCTGCGCTGGTTCACCGCGACGACGCTCGTCACCCATTGGTTCCACGCCCCCAAGCCGGAGAACGTCGAGATGCCCGAGGTCGAGTTCGGCAAGGGCGACGCGAACTGGTGGCGCCTGCCGCTGCACGACAGCGCGCTCGTGAGCGCGGCGGACGGATCGGGCAAGAACATCTACGTCCGCAATCGCGCCTTCTTCCGGCGCGCGATCGTGGAGTCGGTGTTGCTGCACTGGCAGCTGCAGTGGTCGTGGCCGCGCCTGGCGAAGCGCTACCGCGCGCACCTGGGCGACATGACCTCGCCGGAGTCGTGGGCGCGCATCTTCGGCGAGAGCGGCCGCTGACGATGGCGGATGCCGCGGATCGCCGCGACTTCGACCCGGCCACGGCGACGATCGCGATCGTCACCTTCAACCGCTCCCACCTGCTCGCCCGGCTGCTGACGAGTCTGACCCGGATGGATCCGCAACCCGGCCACGTCGTCGTGATCGACAACGCCTCCACCGACGACACCACCGAGGTGGTGGAGTCTTTCCGGGCGCGTCTCACGGCGGACCTGGTCTACCGGCGCCTCGACACCAACACCGGCGGCTCCGGCGGGTTCAGCGAGGGCATGCGCGTGGCCTACGAGCTCGGCTCGGAGTGGATCTGGCTCATGGACGACGACGTCGAGGTCATTCCCGATGGGCTGGCGAAGATGGGTCGGTGGGCCCCGCGCTTCCAGAGCATCCAGGGTCGTCGCTACGACTACGACGGCAGCGAGTTCTACTGGCAGTACCGCATCGCCGAGCGGATGGGCATTCCGATTCCCTTCGCCCCGGCCGGCTTCGACGAATCCGGATTCAAGCCGATGAATTCCGGATGCTTCGAGGGCATGTTCATCCATCGCGACATCGTCCGGCAGATCGGACTCCCCGACCCCCGCTTCTTCATCTACTGGGACGACCAGCTGTACGGCTGGCTGGCCTCACGCCGGACCACGTCGGTGATCGTGGACGAGTTCGTCCTCCGCCGCACGCGCGAGATCAAGCAGTGGGACATGGGGGTGCGCCACATGAACGCCTCGAGCAACGCGTACCGCTACTACATCATGCGCAACCGCGCGATCATCAAGCAGTACTACCGCGCCCTGGGCGTCTACAGCCCGGTGCTGTTCGGTCTCGGCACCGCGCTCACCTTCGCCAAGGAGCTCGTCAGGCTGCTGTTCGTGGAGCGGACCGTCCGCGGCACCTCGAACCTGTTCCGGGGTCTGCGTGACGGCCGTGCGATCGCCCGCGACCGCTCCTGGCGGCCGATGCCCGCGCTCGACTGACCGCGGGGGCGCGGCTCAGGTCGGCCACCCGCTCCGGGCATCCGCCACGAGCCGGTCGGCCATCTCGCCGACGCGGCGGTCGACCGTCGCGATGACCCCTTCACGGTCGGTGGTCAGCCGCGCCGCGAGCGCCATGACCTCGTCGACGGCGTCGGCGTCCAGCATCCGTTCGATCGGCCGCGAGAGCTCGGGAAGACCGAGCTGCTCGTAGAAAAGTCGTCCCTTGTCGACGTAATACAGCACGAGGGCAGGCACGCGCGCGCATGCGGCGAGGATCGCCGAGTGCAGGCGTGAGGCGACGAAGTACTCGCACCGCCGGATCACCGCGGACAGCTCCGCAGGAGAGAAGTCGTCATCATCGAGCACGCGAGCACGCTGCGGCTCGCGCATGCGAGAGATGATGTCGTGGGCGAGGGCGTCGTCACCTTCGGATGCCGCCATGTGCATGGGGAAGAACACGATGTTCGCGTCTGTTTCCGCCGTGATTCGGTCCACCAGTTCGACCAGGTGATCGCGGTACGCCGTGAACTCGGTGGTGTCGGGGCTCTCGCCGCGCAGGGCGAAGGGCAGCCAACCGCCCTTGCGGTAATGGAACCACCGTCGGACGCCCATGCCCACTGCGCTGTCCAGGAAGCGCGGCTCGACCTGGAGGGAGGACTGAACGCGCTGCGCGAGTTCCTCCGTCCACTCCGCCACCGGCGCGAGGATCGCGGGATCGTACGACGGGGTGACCGGCACCCGAGCTCCCCACGCGCGCAGCTTCTCGGCTGACTCGTCATCGCGGACGACGAACCCGCGGGTGCGATTGATGGTGTACGCGATGATGCGTCGACTGCTCGGCGCTGCAGTCGGCCCGATGCCCTGGAACGCCCCGTAGAGCCGGCGGTTCACGAGCGAGACGCCGGTGATCTTGAGAGCCCAGTAGACCAGCCCGAGCCGGTTGGTGTAGTCCTTCAGGATCTCTCCGCCTCCCCACAGGACCACGTCTGCGGTGCGGGCATGTCGAAGCAGTCGCAGGTAGTCCATGGGACGGATGCTGTAAGGAGACTGCGGCAGGAAGCGGATGCCGAACCAGCGCTCGTCGCGCTCGTCGAACTGCGAGAGCGCGTGGATGTCTGCATCGGGCCACCGTCGGCGGACGACTTCGATGAGGCCGGCGAGGATCGCCCGGTCGCCCCGGTTCTTGGGGGAATCACTGTTCAGGATGAGCACGCGCATCGGGTTCTCCTACTCGGCTGAGGTGTCGGGTGCGCGGTGGCCACCCAGAAATGGATCCAGGAGGAACTGCGCCGTCTGTTCGGCGACGTGGTTCCAGTCGAAACGCTGCGCGGTGCGGCGCGCCGCGGTCGACATCGCCGCCCGGCGTTCCGCCGGCCACGACAACATGTCTTCGAGGGCACGGCCCAGAGCGGCTGCGTCGCCCGCCGGGCAGACGACGGCATCCACCCCGGAATCGACCACTTCGCCGGCGTTGCTCGCCTCACTGGCGATCGTCGGCACACCATAGGCGAGCGCTTCGAGGAGGGCGACGGGGAGCCCCTCGGCGTCTCCGTCGTCGGTGACGATCGAGGGCAGCACGCAGACGTCGGCCCGCCGATAGAGCTCGTCTTTGGCGGGCCCAGACCGGTAGCCCACGAAAGAAACCCTGTCCTGCAGGCCTAGGCGACGTGAACGCGCCTCGAGATCGGCACGCAGGGGTCCGTCCCCGGCGACCACCAGGTCCACGTCCGGCATCGAGGCCTGCACGGTCGCGAAGGCCTCCAAGAGAAACCTCACGCCCTTCTTCTCGGCGAGACGCCCCATGAAAAGCACTGTTCGCCGACCACGCGAGGCGCGACCGAGATCATCCGCGACCGTTCCGGTCGTCAGTTCCACGCCCATCGGGATGACCTGAGCTCGCTCGCGCACCCGCGCCCACCCCGCCTCGTCGAAAAAGGGCTTCATGCGGAGCATCGATGTCTCGCTGACGGCCGTGAAGCGGCCGGCTCGCCGGGTCACAGCCGACACCAACGCTCGCCCGAAGCCGCCGAATCGACCCCAGACGGCGACGTCGGACGCATGGGTGGTGAAGACGAGCGGGATGCGGGCCCGAGCGGCCACCGGGGCGGCGCACAGCGCCTGCGGCGTGAACCAGTGCGCGTAGACGATATCGGGGCGCTCCTGACGCACAATGCTCCGAATCGCACGATACTCCCCCCACAGCAACGCGGGCACGGCGAGGATCTGAAGGGGGTTGCTGCGGATGGCCGGCATGATCCCGTGGCCTGCGAGGGACTGCCAACGACGCGGCCGCAAATAGTGGAAGCGCCGTTCGGTGAACGCGTCGTGCTCGGTGCGGTCGGCGGTGACGCTGCGGCCGTCATGGGGGGCCAGGACTGTGAAGCGCCACTGCGGTCGTACCCGCGCCAGAGCGATCACCTGGTCGTACACGAAGCGGGGAACGGTGTCATCGGGGCCGGCAGGGAAGGTGGAGGCCACCACGAGAACGTGGGGCCCGGACGAAGCTGCGGTCATGGGGTTTCGGCTCCGATCGCGGCCGGGCGACGCCTCCCGCGGGAAAGCCAGGCGATCGCGTAGAACAGCAGGTCGACCACGATGCTCCATAGGCGCAACACGATCACGAGGACGAGGGCGACGGCACCGGGCATCACCACCGCCAGCAACAGGCCGAGCGTGCCTTCGCGCACTCCGAGCCCTCCGGGCGCGAAGACCGCCAGCATGCTCACGGCCGACGACAGGCTTGCAGCACCGATGACGAAGAGCGCGTCCGAGATCGGCAGGTCGGGGTAAACGGCCACCGCCACGAGGTAATAGCTGGCCCCCGTGATCAGGGCACCCCCGACATACAGCGCGGTCGCCTCGAGCATGGCACCCCACCCGGGGTACAGGCTGGCGTCGGGCGCTCCGCGGCGCAGCACTCGGAACGCGAGCGACAGCAGTCGGTGGAACACCGGCGGGATGAGCGCGATCACACCCGCGACCAGCGCGGCCACCATCGCCCATCTCACCCAGGGAGCGAGGGCTGCCGCACGCGCGTCGAGCATCACCAGTGCGATGCCCACGATCAACGTCGCCACGATCTGAAGCGCACCTTCGAGCACCCCGCTGACGGCGAGCTTGGAGCGGGGTACCCCATGCCGACCGGCGAAGTAGACCTTGCCGAGTATCCAGGTGGCAGCCCCGGGGACGTAGCGACCCAGCCATGATTTCGCGTAGATGTAGGTGAGCTCGATGTAGTGCCCGCGCAGCCCGCGACCGCCGAGGCGATACAGCAGGCGCAGCCAGATGAAGACACCCAGGTAACGGAAGAGGATGCTGAGCACGGTGGCCGCGATCAACGGCCACCACGAAAGGCTCAGGCCGTCGAGCGCCGCCCAGTCGATGGTGACGATCGCGACCACCAGGAAGACCCCGAGTAGGGCATAGAAGACGATCGGGATCGCCCGTCGCAGCAAGGTGCGACGCCGACGTTTCGCTTCGGGGGGCTGCTGGTCATCGCTCATCCGTCATTCCTCCCCGCGGGCACGGCGGGACCGTGCGCGAGATCGGGGACGTGGGAGACGGACGGGGCTGGCACCGAGCGAGTCTACCAACCGGCGCCTGGGCGCTCCGGCGGGGGGGCCGGTCAGCCACCCAGGACCCCGCTGATCTCACGGTCCAGGTAGGGCGCGAGGCTGCGCGCGTACGTGGCCGTCAGATGCGCACCGTCACGGGTGGTGATGACGCCTCCCACCACCATCGAGCAGGTCTCCTCGTCGCACATGAAGTGATTGAGGTCGATCATATGGGCGTAGGGGTCGAGCGCGACGGCGTCGCTCAGCCCGTCGTCGAGGATCACCGTATCCCGGGGTCTCGTACACTCGCCTGCGGCGACGTCATCCGCGCTCAGCACGCACTCCAGCGCCTCGCTCCCGAAGACGGGATTGTCGCGGATCGCGATGACCGGGGTTGCGGGATTGGCGCGCTCCGCCCAGGCGGAGGCGTACCCTCTCGCCCGCGCATCGGCGACGTCCTCGCCGGGTGCCACCGTGTACTCGGCTTTGCTCGAGTTCGTCACCAGGATGCCGTCCAACGGAGTCGTCGCGACATAGCGGTCCACCGCCGCGTTCCAGTTCTCGCATCGTCGGGCCAAGGCACGGTTGTGCTGATCACGGGGGGTATCGGTCCAATGGCAGGCCGCCCGCCCGGCGATGTCGATCCGCCACCCGTGCGCGAGCGCGATCTGCTCGTAGACGCCCAGAAGGGTGTTGCTGTGCGAATCACCCACGGCCACGAGGCGCTTCGTGTACCCCTCTTCCCTGCCCACCGTGCACATCGCGAAGTCCTCGGAAGAGGGACGGGCCCAGCACTCGGGACGGTTGTCGTCATCGGTCCGCAGGGCGTCCAAGGCGGGGAGCAGCGGCGCCGCCGGATCGATGGCGTCTGCGCACTCGGGTCGCTGCGGATCAACCGCTGCTGCGCCGTGACAGCCACCCGCCTCGACGGCGGGCCGCGAAGCGTGACTCAGCCAGAGCGCGCCGAGCGCGAAAGCCGGCACCGCGAGCATCGCAACGAGAGCGGGAACCGCGCCCCGGTATCGGCCGGGGTGCGACAGCAGACGCGCCAGCGGACGCTCGAGACCCCACCATGTCGCCGAGGCGAGCGCGAGCGACACGATGAGGACCAGGCCCGCCCCGCGCCAGCCGATCGCTCCGTCCACACGCTCGCGGACGGCGAGGTAGCCGATGAGCACGGGCCAGTGCCACAGGTAGAGCGCGTAAGAGATCTTGATGACGGGTGAGAAGATGCGGGAGCTCAGCAGACGCCCCGCGCTCATCGGGCCCGAAGCGCCGATCGACAGGACGACGAGGGCCGCTCCCCCGACAGGCAGAAGGGCTCCGGCCGCGGGGTACGCGGTGGCCCCGTCCAGCACGAACCCGCTGCTGAGGATCATGGCGAGGCCGATCCAGCCGAGGATGGCGGGAATCGGCATCCGTCTGGCCGCGCCGATGCTGAGCAGCCCCCCGATTACGAGGCCCGCGCCGAACTCCCAGGCCCGCGCGAAAGTGTCGAAGTATGCCGCCGCCGGATCATTTGCGTGGGCGACGAGTGCGTATACGAAGGATGCGGCCGTCGCCACGACGGCGAACGTCCAGATCACGGCGCCCGGACGCACGACGAACCGCCGGGCGAGGAACACGAGCGCGACGAGCACCGGCACGATGACGAACAGCTGCCCTTGAATGGACAGAGACCAGAAGTGCTGGACCGGGCTCGTGAGAGGGCCCGCTGCGCCGTACGCCAACTGCGAGTCGATCAGCTGCCAGTTCTCGACGTAGACGGCGGCCGACACCACCTCGGCGACCACCTGCGTGCGTGTCCACGGCGGGAGGATCGTGAAAGCCATGACGACGATCGCTGCGAGAACGACGGCGGCGGGAGGGGCGAGTCGCCCGAACGTCCGCGCCCATCGCTCCAGCACCCTGCGCTCGGTCCCCTTCCGCACGCTGGAGCGGAGCGAGAGCGCCAGCACCACGCCGGAGACGAACAGGAACACATCCACCCCGCCGGACACGCGCCCCTGACCGAAGAGGTGGAACAGGACCACCAACAGCAGTGCGACGGCCCGCAGGCCGTCGATCTCGACGATCCGCGCGTGCCCCCCGTGTCGACGCGTCGATCGTGCGTGCCGTCTGGTGCCCGGCCGGGCGGCGGGAGCGGCCGGGCTGAGGACCGTAGCGTTCATCGTCGCGGGTACAGCCGGTCCGCGAGGGCGAGCTTGCGAGCAGCCAGATCCTTCGCGCGCGCGGGGAAGTCGGGGTTGGCGGAGGCGTCGTCGGCGGTCACGTCGTCTCCCGCATGGATGCGAGTCCAGCCCGTGCCCAGCGCAAGCAGAGACGCGTGCTTGACGTCGTAGTAGCCCTTGGCGCCCTCCACCACGAGCCCCGCGGCCCCGGCAGCGGCGGCAAGGAGGTGCGCGTGGAATCGACTCGTGAGCCACTTCTGACCAGCGGACGCCGGCAGCCCGTCGTGCCAGATATGACCGAACGCGTACACCCGCTCACCTGTTCCCGATGCGCCCGCGTAGCGCACGTCATCGGGCGGTATAGCCTCGACGAGCCCGATCTCTCGCGACCCGGCCGCATGCGCCCGGATGGCCGCACGGGCCTCTTCGTCGTCCCACGCGCGCAGGTCCCCCTGGACGAGGACCATGCGCTCGGGTGCCGGGGACGCGTCGAACAGCGGTCTCGGCAGCGCCAGGGCCAGAAACGCGTCGTCGAGTCCGACATCGGTCTGCGCGACCACTGCGCTTTCGGCGTCCCGCACCTCGAGGTCATCGAACGACGAGAGCCCACGGCGCAGCCACGTCGACTGCGCGTCGGTCAGCGGCATGAGGCCCTGCCCGGTGGCGATCAGCCGTACGCCGAAGCTCTCACGCAGCTCGAGCACCGCCGAAACGAGACCGAGGTTGTCCTGCCACAGCGCATTCAGGTATCCGCCGCCGAGCAGGTGGACGGATTCAACGTCGCGAAGTGCGAGGAGGCCGGCGTCGAACCGAGGGGAGCCGAGGTCGCGCACGAGCGTGCGGACGCGATCGTCGTCGGTGATCGGGTCATGCGTGGCGCTGCCCATCGCCAGCTCCCACAAGGTGTTCGTCACGCGTAGACGCGGATGCGTTCCCGCGAACAGATGGGAGGCGCGACCCGGATGAGGGCAATCGAGCCACACATCGCGGTGAGGGTGACGCAGGGCGAGGTGATCCAGCCATGCGCGAGCTATCACCTCGTCGCCGTAGTTGGGATGACCGGCCGTCGAGATGAGGTAGATCGGCTTGTCGCTCGATCCGACGGGCCGGCCGCGGCGCGGCAAGCGTGGAATCTTCATGTCAACGCCCCCGTGCTCGATCGATCTCCGACGCGAGGTACGGCGCGATCGTCTCAGCGAACGTGGCGGAGAGGTGACTGCGGTCGTAGTGGGTGATGACTCCACCGACGACGAAGTGGCACGTCTCATCGTCGCACTGAGTGGTGTTGAGATCGGCGGTCGTCACTCCGGGCGGCAGTGGCTGCGCCAACGCCACGTCGATCGCATCCTCCGGCAGCACATCTTCACGGGGTAACGCGCACGGATCCGTGCTCTCCCCAGCCGACGCGACACAGTCGGGGACGCTTCGAGGGGCGAGCGGGCCATCGCGCAGCACGAGCACCGGAGCGCCCCCCTCAGCGAGCTGCGCCCACATCCCGCGAAACCCCTCCGCGATGCGGGAAGTCGACGCCGAATCAGTGACGACGTCGGTCATCGGGCGCGACCCGCTGGTGGTCACGATGACGTCGACGTCCGGGTCGCCCGCAGCGACCCCGCCGACGCGTTCCTTCCACGCTCCGCAGGCTTCGCTCTGCTCGATCTGCAGCTCATCGCCGAATGTGGCCACGACGTCGTCGTACGTCGGCAGCGCAGCCCTGCACCCCGCGTACCACATGAGCTTGACCTGCCAGTCCCGTTGCTCGGCGATGGCGGCGATGGCCGGCAGGTAGTGCTCCACATGCGAGTCTCCGACGACCGCAACCGTGGTTTCCGAATCCTCGGGGCCCCACACGCACTGCGGCACACCGGGGGCGGCCTCGCGGCAATCCTGGTAATCCACGCCCGCCCACCTCACGGGCGTGTCCTGCCGGGCGAACGGGGCGCCGATGCGCTCAGTGACCTGGTGACCGCCGTCGCAGCCCGCCTGGAGCATCGCCGCCGCCCCGAAGCACTCGCCCTCGCGCAGCTGAACGAGCTCGGCACGAGCGCGCTGGTCCTGAGCGTCGAGGGCGGCAAGCGGAGTCAGCCCGATCGCCGCGACGACCACGGTCGCCGCTCCCAGCGCCGCGGCGGTACGCACCTTGGCACGACCGCTCAGGGAGTGACCGCCCCGGAACCGATCCTCGACGAAGGTCTTCGTCACCGCCGCGAGAAGGAAGGAACCGATGAGGATCGCCAGTTTCTCCGGAACACCCAGGGGTGAACCCGAGATGATCGGAACGAGGACGATCGGCGGCCAGTGCCACAGATAGAGGGAATACGACACGTCGCCCACCCACTGGACGGGTCGTCGCGCGGCGAGCCAGTCCGGACCCCACCGGCCCTCGACAGTACCGGCGGCGATCACGGCGAGCGTTCCCGCGACGGGGATCAACGCGGCCGCCCCTGGGAACGGGGTCTGACCCGAGTAGGCGAAGATCGACCATCCGATGAGTGCATAGCCCGCCCACGCGATGAGACTTCCCGTCCACCGCCACCGCGAGGAGAACCGGGACACCGACGCGGCGAATACGCCCAACAGCGCTCCGGCCGCGAACTCCCACGCGTGCGTGAAGGTCGAGAAGTACCCGTATGCCTCGTGACGGACGAGAACGGAGTAAGCCAGCGACACCACGACGATCAGAGAGATCGCTCCGACCACAGCGGACCGCTGCGTACGCCCCGCGCGACCGCGGGCGGCGAGGATGACCAAGGTCAAGAGCAACGGCCACACCAGATAGAACTGCTCTTCGACAGACAGCGACCAGTAATGCTGCACCGGCGACGCGCCCTGGTCTTCTGCGAAGTAGTCGACGGCACTCGACGCCAGGAGCCAGTTCTCGATGTACACGGCGCTGGCGACGATCTCGGACAGGAACTGCCGCCAGAGAACGTCCGGCACGGCGATGAGCGTGGTGAGCGTCGTCGCCAACAGCACCACGAACGCTGCAGGGATGAGGCGCCGCACGCGCCTCATCCAGAAGGTCGTCAGCACGGGACGACCCGTGCGCGAAGCGTCGCGCAGGAGGTGCGAGGTGATGAGGAAACCCGAGATCACGAAGAAGACATCGACTCCGATGAACCCGCCGGGGACGAGGCCCGGGGCGAGGTGGAACGCCACCACTGCCAAGACGGCGATCGTGCGCAGCGCCTGGATCTCGGGACGGAACCGCGGACCGTCCTCGAACCAGTCGAATCCACCGGTCGCCTCCCTCTTCCTGGGTGGCGCCGGCTTCGCACCGGCGGTCGTCAGCGCGCTCACGATCCGACCCTCCCGTCGGTGTCGGCGTTATAACGATCCAGCACCTCGCCGATGGGCGCGTCCAAGGTCAGCCGATGCTTGTCCAGATACAGTCCGCGCGTGCAGAAGCGCCGGAGATCCCGCTCGTTATGGCTGACGAAGAAAAGCGTTCGCCCCTCCGACAGGAGTTCGTCGATACGTCGGTAGCACTTCTCGCGGAACGCGCGATCGCCGACGGCGAGGACCTCGTCCACCAGCAGGACCGGCTCCTCCAGCTGCGAGACCACGGCGAATGCCAGGCGCACCTTCATCCCGTTCGACAAGTGCTTGTACGGGGTGTCTTGGAAGTCCCCGAGCTCGGCGAAGTCGATGATCCCGTCGTAACGCCTCGTCACCTCGGCACGCGACATGCCGTGAAGGCCGGCCGTGAGTCGGACATTCTCGCGCACGGTCAGATCGCCGACGAACCCACCGGTTATCTCGATCAGCGGGGCGACGCCGCCATGCACCTTCACGGATCCTTCGTCCGGGAGCATGACGCCCGCCACGAGCTTGAGCAGCGTGGACTTGCCCTGCCCGTTGCGGCCGACGACGCCGATGGCCTCGCCGGTGCGCACGGTGAAGCTGACACCGCGCAGCGCCCAGAACTCGTCCGGGCGGGTGCGCCTCTTCGCCCCCGCGAAGAGGTCCTTGAGCGTCCGCTTTCCCCGACGGTTCCGGCGGAACCGGACGCCCAGGTCAGCGACCTCGATGGCGACGTCACGCGCTGTCATCACAGCTCCTTCAGCAGCGGCCGCTCGAGGCGCCGGAAGGTCATTATGCCGATCAGGAGAACCGCCACCGCGATGACTGCTCCGAGACCCACGCTCAACGGATTCCACTGGTCAGGGAAGAATCCGACCCGGTAGAGCGTGAAAATCCCCGCCAGCGGGTTCAACGCCGCGATGTCGGCGAACACGCCGGGAAGATCAGAGATGCCGTAGATGATGGGAGTGGCGTAGAACAGGGCGCGCAACACCAGCCTCGTCGTCCGCTCCAAGTCGCTCCACAGCACGCAAAGCGGCGCGATCAGCAGGCCGAGCCCCGTGAGCAAGGTCACCTGGAGGAGCATGCCTACGGGAAACAGGAGGATTCCCCAACCCACGGTTGCCCCCGAGATCACGGCGAAACCCACGAGCACGGGCAGCGAGAGCAGGAACTCCACGCCCTTGCTGAGAGTGACGCGGTTGACCCAGATCGATCGCGGAATCGCCGTGGACCTCACCAGTCGGGCATCTTTGCTGAACGCCTTGGTGTAGTCCGTGACCGCCGAGTTGAACCATACCCATGGGAGCAGCGCGGTGATGAGGAAGACGATGTACGGCGCCTCACCTACTTCGCTCCGGTGGAACACCTGGGTGAAGACGAACCAGTAGATCGCGCTCATGACGAGCGGATCGAGAACCGACCACAGGTAGCCGAGCGCACTCGTGGCGTATCGCACGCGGAGGTCCCGAGCCGAGAGCAGCCACAGGGAGTGGAGGTAACGCCGCACCGACCCGGGCGCCCCGACGGCGCCCGGGCTCACGGCGTCCGCTGCCCGACGCGAGATCACGCGAGCTGGTTGTTCCACATCGACAGCGCGGCGCCGATCGCCATGTGCATGTCGAGGTACTGGTAGGTGCCGAGACGACCGCCGAAGTACACGTCCTTCTCCCCCTTGGCCAGGTCGCGGTAGGCGAGCAGGCCGGTCCGGTCCTCGGGTGTGTTCACCGGGTAGTAGGGCTCGTCCTCGCGGGCGGCGAAGCGGGAGTACTCCCGCATGATGACGGTCTTGTCGGCGGGGTAGCTCTCGGCACGCTCGGGGTGGAAGTGCTTGAACTCGTGGATGCGCGTGTAGGGGATGCCGGCATCGGCATAGTTCATGACCGGTGTGCCCTGGTAGTCGCCGACCTCGAGCACTTCTTCCTCGAAGTCGAGGGTGCGCCAGCTCAACTCGCCTTCGGCGAAGTCGAAGTAGCGGTCCACGGGGCCGGTGTACACGACGGGCACCTGTCCCACGGTGGCGCGCTTGTTCAGAGGCTGCGACTCGTCGAAGTAGTCGGTGTCGAGCTTCACGTCGATGTTCGGGTGATCGGCCATGCGCTCCAGCCACGCCGTGTACCCATCTGTGGGCAGGCCTTCCCACGTGTCGTTGAAGTAGCGGTTGTCGTACGTGTAACGCACCGGAAGCCGGCTGATCACCTCGGCGGGCAGGTCCTTCGGGTCTGTCTGCCACTGCTTCGCGGTGTAGTCGCGGATGAACGCTTCGTACAGCGGACGGCCGATGAGGGCGATGCCCTTCTCCTCGAGGTTCGCGGCGTTCTTGACGTCGAATTCCCCCGCCTGCTCGAGGACGAGCGCACGGGCCTCGTCGGGCGTGTAAGCGGCCTGGAAGAACTGGTTGATCGTGCCCAGGTTGATCGGCATCGGGTACACGACGCCCTTGTGGTTGGTGTACACGCGGTGCACGTAGTCGGTGAACGTCGTGAAGCGGTTGACGTACTCCCACACGGTCGCATTCGAGGTGTGGAACAGGTGCGCGCCGTACCTGTGCACCTCGATGCCGGTCTGCGGTTCGTTCTCGCTGTAGGCGTTGCCGCCGATGTGGTGGCGTCGATCGATCACGGTCACGCGGCGACCGGCGTCCGCCGCGCGCTCGGCGATCGTGAGGCCGAAGAATCCGGAGCCGACGACCAGGAGGTCGGTGTTCATTGGGGTCCAATCTGCGCGTCGGCATCGTGCGGGGTCAGATGACGCGGCATCGCCACGGGCATCGACGGGTGGTGCGTCGCGTCCGACACGTCGGCGCGGTTGGGATCGATGGTGTTCTCAGGCGCGTACTGGATGAGCTTGATGCGCTCGAGAGCATCCTCCATCAGCGTCCGGTTGGTGCGAAGCATGTCCGAGATGACCAAGAGGGCGATGCTCAGGAGCGAACCCACCAGCAGAGCGCTGCCGAGAATGAGCGATTGGATGTGATCACCGGCTGCGCCGATCCATGACAGGACGAGGAAGCGTCCGAACGGAATGAGCGCACCCAGGAAGAAAAGAGCCGCCAGGGTGAGGAAGACCACGTGCGGCTTGAACATCACGTAGCTGCGCATGATGGCCTGACCTGACCGGCCCATGTGCTGGAAGATGTTCTTGAACAGCCGCGATTCGCGCGTCTTGGGGTTGGTCTTGATGGGGATGCTGGCGATACGCAGGCGCTTGTTGCCGGCCTGGATGATCGTCTCCATGCAGTAGCTGAACTGGGTCACGACGTTCAACCTGACCAGGCTCTCGCGGGAGTACGCCCGGAACCCGCTGGCGGCGTCGGGCAGATCGGTCTCGGCTGCGAAGTTGACGACGTTCGACCCGATACCCTGCATCAGCTTCTTGAACGGGGAGAAGTGCTCGATGGTCTTCGTCTGGCGGTCGCCGATGACGATGTCCGCCTCGCCCGCGATGATCGGCTGAACAAGATCGGCGATTCGATCCTGCGGGTACTGGTTGTCGCCGTCGGTATTGACGACGATGTCGGCTCCGTGCTGCATCGCGTAGTCGACCCCGTCGCGGAAGGACCGCGCCAGGCCCATGTTGCGGGTGTGGAAGACGAAGTGCTCTACACCGAGCGAGCGCGCCACCTCGACAGTGCGATCCGTCGAGCCGTCGTCGACGACCAGGATGTGGATCTCGTCGACGCCCGGTATCTCCTTCGGGATCGTCGAAAGCACCGAGGGGAGGGTCTGTTCCTCGTTGAGGCACGGAATCTGTACGAACAATCGCATACGGTGAGCGGGTCCTTCAGGGTCTAGTGGCGACGCGGCCGCGGGCACGCCTCCGGTCCGCCGCAGGACATTGTATCGATGGCCCCCTGTGCGACTGCTTCACGGCGCGCGCCCTGAGATGCACCGGCGCTGAAAGCTCTCAGGCAGCAGCGACTACACTGGCCCGCGCACCGGTCGACTGCTCGAAGCCGTCCGACTCCCGCTTTCCGTCGCCAGTGAGGACCAGACTCCTTGTCGATCGCCGATGTAACGATCCCTGCCACGCTCCGTCGCCGGAGCGATGGTCCCCGCACGCAGCCGGTCGCGCACTCGGCCTGGTGGTGGGTGCTCGCCGTGGCGGTCGTCGTTGCCGCGATCGTCTTGCACGTGTTCTCGGCATGGGATGCAAACGCGCCCCGAACACCCTGGGACGAGAACCACGTGCTGCAGATGGCCCGGTGGATCTCGGGCGACCGCAACGTCACGCCGCTTTCCGGCGCCGGATACTATCCGGGCTGGTCGTTCATGATGGCGCCCATCTGGTGGTTCACGCACGACGCCGCAACGGTGTACGCGGCGGCGATCGCTCTGGGGAACGTCGTGGCCATCGCCACGGTCATCCCGCTCTCCATGACCGCGCACCGCCTGGGGCTCACGTGGCCGCAGTCGATCGCCGTCGGGGGTCTGGTGATGTGCCTGCCCGCACGGGTCGTCAACGCCGACTACGTTCTTGCAGAGAAGCCGCTCATGTTCTTCATGGCGTGGGCACTTCTGGCCGCGGTCACACTCTGGCTCCGCCCGACGTGGTGGCGCATGACCCTCTTCGCCCTGGCGATCGTCGCGACGTACTTCGTCCATGCCCGAGCGCTCACCCTGGTCATCGTCGCCGCCATCTGGATCGTGCTGTTCGCCCGGCGCCGGTGGATCCTCGTTCCGCTCGGACTCGCGGTCCTCGCCGTCGGTTCCTTCGCGGTACGCGAAGTCTCCTCCGCCATCCACGAGCACGTCTTGCTGACCGGCTTCTCGCAGGGCAGCAGCGTCTGGACGAAGCTCATGGCCGCACCGGCGAGCGACGTCGTCAAAGTCTTCGTCACCCAGATGTGGGCGCAATTCGTGGGGACCGCGGGTCTGATGGCCGTAGGGCTCGTCCTGCTGGTGGTCTGGGTGTGGCGCGAGCTCCGCCGACTCCACGTGGGCGTGGGGGGCTTCATCTTCGGGGTGACGCTCTCGACCATCGCCATGAGCGTCATCTCCTGGGCCGGCTCCCCCGATCTCGAGCCGACGCCCGGCGCCCGCTTCGACGCCTCGATCTACACGCGGTACATCGACCCTGTCGCCGCCCTGATCAGCCTCATCGCGCTGGTCGCACTGGTCCGGGTGCTGAGTCGAGGCGTGATCGCCGTCAGCCTCGCCCTGGCCACGGTCGCGTCCCTGCTGGTGGTTCTCTGGATCGCCCCGTCCGTGCCGACCTGGGGGAACCTCAATGGCCCTGCGAACTCGGCAGCGATCTTGAGCTGGGACCGCTTTTTCCCGACAGGGGCACCGTACGAAGTGCCGATGATCCCCTGGTTCACCAACCCGAACAAGTGGTGGCTTCTGGCGTCCATCTTCGTGGTGGCCGCTCTCGTCGGCTGCCTGCTGCTGCGCACCCGCCCGCATGTCCTCGTAACGGTGGGGGCGCTGGCGTTGATGCCCCTGTCGATCGCGGCGAACCAGACGCAGTCCCGGGATTACCCGAACGACATCGCAGCGGCCGTCGAGGAGATCGAGGAGGTATCGAGCACCGAGACCGACATCGCGATCAATCGCGACTGCCGGGATTCGTCTCTCGCGATCCATCAGGCGGTGAACTGGCTGCCGTACTGGCTCGCACCACGCGAGGTGACCCTCGTGAGCATCGAGCGCGGCGAGTCCTTCGATTCCGAACTCGTCGTGGCCTGCGGCTGGTGGCCGGAGGCCGAGGAGTTCGGGGCACTCCCCTACGATGCGGACACCGATTACGGCTACCGCCTCTGGGTCCTCGAGGGCGACCTGCAGGACGAACTCGCGTCGCAGGGTCGCCTGCTCAGCTTGGACGATGTGGGCGCGGGCGCGGGCGCGTCGGCGGACTGACGAGGACCGCTACGCGGCGTTCATCGCCGCGATGGCGTCTTCGACCGCACCGTCGAAGGCCAGCTCGCCCTTGCGGATCACGACGGCGCGGGTGCAGAGCTCCCGCACCATCTCCATGTCATGACTGACGATGACCAGCGTCTTCCCGGCTGAGATCAGCTCGTCGAACTTCGCGCGGCACTTGGCACGGAAGGGCGCATCCCCCACCGAGAGGATCTCATCGACGAGGAGGACGTCGACGTCGACATGGATGGCGACCGAGAATGCCAGACGCATGAACATGCCCGACGAATAGTGCTTGACCTCCTGGTCGATGAACTCCTCGATCTCGCTGAAGGCGACGATCTCGTCGTAGCGCGCCTCGATCTCCTTCTGCTGCATCCCGAGGATCGCTGCGTTGAGGAACACGTTCTCGCGGCCCGAGAGCTCAGGATGGAAACCGGCCCCCACTTCGATGAGGCCGGCGACCCGGCCGCGCGTGAGGACTTCTCCGGCGTCGGGTTTCATGACGCCGGAGAGCAGCTTGAGCAGGGTCGACTTGCCTGACCCGTTGTAGCCGAGGATGGCGACGGACTCGCCCTCGTTGATGACGAGGTCGAGTCCGCGCAGCGCGTGGAACGGCGTCGCGATCTTGCGTCGACGTATCCAGCTCACGACGGTGTCCTTGAACGAATGCGCGTGGTTGAGCAGGAAGGTCTTGCGGACGTCGTCGACGATGATGCTGGGCCGAGGGGCCGTGAGGGTGGAGTCGCTCATAGGTCTTGCGCGAACCTTCCTTCGAGCCGGCGGAAGACGATCTGACCAATCGCGATGACCACCACCGAGAGGGCGAGCGCGGAGGCGGTCCCCCACCCCAGCGTCGGTGGCAGCGACAGTCCGTTCTGCGCCATCTGAGAGAGGGTGACGGGCTGCCAGAAGGCATAGTGGAACAGTTCGACGGCCTGGGTGATCGGGTTGAGGAGATAGAGCTGGGTCAGCCACGGCACATCGGCGAACGCATCCCGCACCATGGTCCAGAAGTACAGCACCGGCGACGCCCAGGTCACCAGCATGAGGAGGAGTTCGACGATGTTCTCGGCGTCGCGAAAGCGGACGTTCAGTGCTCCAAAGAGCAAACCCGCCCCGAACGCGAACAGCATGAGGATCAGCATCCCGGCGAGCATGGCGAGGATGGTCAGGACCGTCACGTTCACGACCCACCCGAGCAGAACGCAGACCACCAGCAGCAGCGCGAGTTGCGGCAGGAAGTGGATGAAGGCGACGAACACGGACGACACCGCGAACAGCTGTCGTGGAAGGTAGACCTTGCGCACCAGCGGTGCGTTGCCCACGATCGAGGTGGTGGCGTTCTTGAAGGCCTCGGAGAAGAGATTGATGCCGATGATCCCCGAGAAGAGGTACACGGCGTAGTTGGGGATGCCGCGCTCGAGCTGCAGGAACACGCCCATCACGAGCCAGAACACCAGGAACTGCGCGGCCGGCCGGACGTAGGACCAGGTCCAGCCCAATGCCGAGTTGCGGTAGCGCGTGGTGACACCCGTGCGCACGAGCAGTCGCAACAGGTACCGCCACCGTACGACGTCCAGCAGCCCGCGGCTGGTGCCCGGCACGCTGAACTCCGCGCGGGGCACCGCCGCAAAGTAATCTCGCTTGATCGCCACGATCTGCCATCCTAGGCGAGCGGCGCTGATCGCCCGCTGAGGGCGGGCCGGTCACTTCAGATAGTCGCTGTGGACCCACCCCTGCCTGGTTCCCGCAGTCACCTCTCGCCATGCCCCGGAGGACCCCACGATCACCACGGTGGTCCCCTTCGCCAACGTCGCCAGCGAGGTCGCCGACGTACTCGGGGAAGTGCGCAGATTCACCGAGGCGGTGGTCGTCGTCCGCACATGCGAGATGTCCGCCATGAGGATCCAACGGTCTCCCGTCGCTGTCTGCAGCAGGCGCCAGGCACCGTCCGCGGAAGCAGCTATCGCCTTGGCGATCGTTCCCGCGGGGAGCGAAACCGCACCCTCTGCGCAGAGCGCGTTCGGTGCCGTTCGAGCTGTCGTGGCTCGGCTCGTCACATAGGTCCACGTAGCCGACGTCGTCCCGACGGCGGGCGTGCAGGCGGTATCGGCGGCGGTCGCTCGGCGCAGGTCGGCGACCGGCACCCATACGTCACCGGTGTCGGTCCGCAGTAGGCGCCAGGCGAGGTCGTCCGACGCCCCGATCGCCGTCGCGAGCGTCCCGGCAGGCAAGGCTGTCTCCCCGGCCGCGCAATCGTGGCTCGGCACCGAGCGTCCGGTTGTCGCGACGGTCGCCACGAAGGTCCAGGACGCCGATCGGGTCGACGTCGGCACGGCGCACGCGATGTCCTGGGCCGTGGCCTGGCGAAGATCGGCGAGAGCGAGCCAGCGCGCGGTCCCCGCGATCGTCAGCTTGCGCCACTCCCCGTCCGCAGAGGTCGCCACGGCGACGCCCACGGCGCCGGCCGGAACGGTCGTCGCCCCGAGCGAGCACGCGGAGTCGGGTGCGGATCGGGCTACGGCCTCCTGCTGAGTCACATAGGTCCAAGAGGCGGGCGCCGTTCCGATCGGTGCGGCGCACGCCGCCTCGTCGGCAGTGGCGCGACGCAGGTCGGCTACCAGCGCCCACCTGCGACCCTCGGTGGTCTCCAGCAGGCGCCAGAGCCCATCGGCCGACGTCGCCACCGCCTTGGCGGTCGTTCCGGTCGAGAGGGACACGGCACCTTCTGCGCAACCACCGGCCGGCGCGGTGCGTCCGGTCGTTCCAACCGCCACGGTGTACGTCCAGGACGCAGGGCCGGTGCCCGTCGGCGTGATGCAGGCGAGCTCTCCCGAGGTCGATGCGCGAAGGTCTGCCAGCGGAACCCAGACGTCGCCGTCGACGGTCCGCAGCTGTCGCCATTGACCGTCCTTCGACGTCGCGACCGCCTTGGCCACAGCACCTGCGGGAAGCTCCACCGTGGCCGCGCAGGCGGTGGTCGGGGCCGCCCGCCCCTGGGTGGCGGTGGTCACCGTATAGGTCCACGACGCGGATCCGATACCCGCAGGATGAGCGCACGGCGACTCCTGGGAGGTGGCCTGCCGGAGCGCATCCCGCGGCACCCAGAGATCGCCCTCCGTCGTCCGCACTTTACGCCACTGGTCATCCGCGGTCGTGGCGAGGGCCTTCACGATCGCCCCGGTCTCGATCGCTGCGGCGCCGGTCGTGCACGAGCTGTTGGGTGCTGTGCGCGCGGTCGTGGCAGAGACGGTGACATACGTCCAGCTCGCCGAACCGGTTCCCGCCGGGACGGCACATGGCGAGCTCGACTGCGTCGAGCCGAACCAGTCGGTGAAGTAGTTGAAGAAGTTCCTGTTCCCATACGCGGAGCAGCCGTCGCCCTCGCCGTAGCCCGCTCGGATGGCCGCCGCGTTGGGCTGATAGGGCGTGTAGTAGTAGAGGTTGGAGGTCGCCTGGTTCTGCACGTAGACCGGCGAGGTCCCGCAGCCGTGGTTGGGGTTGAAGAGGATGTTCCAGGTCTTGCCCGGCGCGTACCAGGTGAAGAACTGACTCGTCCCGGGCGGGTTGGCGTAGCGCTTCATCTGCCACGCCGCACCGTAGACCTGATTGAAGAAGCCGTAGTAGCGCGTGTCGCACGCCGCGGTGTCGGGGCAGCCCTGACCCATCGCGATCGTGTAGCGCCAGTCGCTCGGCCACGTGTGGGTGACCAGGCCCTGCTCCTTCTGCAGAGTGACCAGAATGACCTGCGGGTTGATGCCGCAGGCCTGCGCAACCTTGAAGATGATGCGGGCGGCGCGTTCGCGGGTGCCCCCGCTGTACGCGCCGCACATCGCATCGGCAGTGGTCGTGCGCGACGTGTCGTACCAGTCCTTGAGGCACGTGTAGCCGGCCTGGCAGGAGGGCACTCGCTTCTCGAGGAAGGCCTGAATCTGCGCCTCCGACATCGTGCTCTTGTTGAAGAAGACCGCATCGCTGACGATGTTGCCCGGATTGAACTTCGACAGATCGGCAGCTTTCACGATGTCCGTCGGCGCCGCGGGCCCGGCCGCGACGGCGGCAGGAGCCTCCGTCGCGATGGGCTCGGCAGCGGACGCAGACCCTGCTCCGACAAGGGAGATGACCACCGTCAGGGCGGCCGTCATCGCCGCGATCTTCGTCCGGACGGTCACGACATCGCTCGCTCAAGGATCTGCTTCACGTGACCAGTGTGACGGATGTGACTGGTGCGATACAACAATCGTTCGAATTCCGGCGCTGAGACACGCGGAGATCGGCGAACTCCCGGGGAGGACCGGCGAGTGCGAGGATGACGGGATGAGGGGGATCATTCTTGCGGGTGGGTCGGGGACGCGGTTGCATCCGATCACGTTGGGTGTGTCGAAGCAGTTGGTGCCGGTGTATGACAAGCCGATGGTTTATTACCCGTTGTCGACGTTGATGTTGGCGGGGATCGACGAGATTCTGGTGGTCACGACGCCGCATGATGCGCCGTTCTTTCAGCGGTTGCTGGGTGATGGGTCGCAGTTCGGGGTGTCGTTGTCGTTCGCGGTGCAGCCGTCTCCGGATGGGTTGGCGCAGGCGTTCACGATCGGTGCGGATTTCATCGGGTCCGAGAAGGTCGCGTTGGTGTTGGGTGACAACTTGCTGTACGGGCCGGGGTTGGGGACGCAGCTGGCCCGGTTCCGGGATGTGTCGGGTGGGGCGATCTTCGCGTATTGGGTTGCGGAGCCGTCGGCGTACGGGGTGGTGGAGTTCGACGGGTCGGGGCGCGCGGTGTCGTTGGAGGAGAAGCCGGTGGCGCCGAAGTCGAATTACGCGGTCCCGGGGTTGTATTTCTATGACAACGATGTGGTGGGTATCGCTGCGGGGTTGGTGCCGTCGGCGCGGGGTGAGTACGAGATCACGGATGTGAACCGGGCGTATCTGGAGCGGGGTGATCTGCAGGTGGAGGTGCTGCCGCGGGGTACGGCGTGGTTGGACACGGGAACGTTCGATCAGATGACCGACGCGGCGGAGTATGTCCGCACGATGCAGCGGCGCACGGGTATGTCGATCGGGGTGCCGGAAGAGGTCGCGTGGCGGCAGGGGTTCCTGGACGATGAGGGGTTGCGGGTGCGGGCGGAGAAGCTGGTGAAGTCGGGGTACGGCAGGTATCTGCTGCAGATCCTGGAGCACGGGCGATGAGCCGCCGGCTGCTGGTCACCGGCGGGGCGGGGTTCATCGGCTCCAACTTCGTCCACCACGTCCTCGAGCACACCGATGACCACGTGACGGTGCTGGACAAACTCACCTACGCCGGAAACCTGATGTCCCTGGACGGGCTCCCGCAGGACCGGTTCCGTTTCGTGCGGGGCGACATCTGCGACGCAGCCCTGGTGGATGAGCTGTTCGCGGGGGTGGACGCCGTGGTGCATTACGCCGCGGAGTCCCATAACGACAACTCCCTGGATGACCCGCGACCGTTTCTGGATACCAACATCGTCGGCACGTACACGCTGCTGGAAGCGGCCCGCCGCCATCACCGGCGGTTTCATCACATCTCCACCGACGAGGTCTACGGTGATCTGGAACTGGATGACCCGGCACGGTTCACCGAGACCACCCCCTACAGCCCCTCCTCCCCCTACAGCAGCACGAAGGCAGGGTCGGATCTGCTGGTGCGGGCATGGGTGCGTTCGTTCGGGGTGCCCGCCACCATCTCGAACTGCTCCAACAACTACGGCCCGTACCAGCACGTGGAGAAGTTCATCCCCCGCCAGATCACCAACATCCTCCGCGGCATCCGACCCAAGCTCTACGGCACCGGCGAGAACGTGCGGGACTGGATCCACGCCGACGACCACTCCTCCGCCGTCCTCACCATTTTGGACACCGGCCGGATCGGGGAAACGTACCTGATCGGCGCGGACGGGGAGAAAAGCAACAAAGACGTCGTGGAACTCATCCTCACCCTGATGGGCCAGCCCGCCGACGCGTACGACCACGTCACCGACCGGGCAGGCCACGACCTGAGGTACGCGATCGACTCCACCCGGCTGCGCACCGAACTCGGCTGGCAGCCCCGGTACGCCGACTTCGAGGCCGGGCTGGCCGCGACCATCCACTGGTACCGGCACCACGAACCCTGGTGGGCACCCACCAAAACCGGTGTCGAAGCGTTCTATGCCTCGAAAGGGCAGTGATCCGGTGTCGATCGAGTTCGGTAAACCCCTCACCCCCACCCCCACCCCCATCCCCGGGCTGGTGGTCTGGGACCTGCCCGTCCACGGCGATACCCGCGGCTGGTTCAAAGAGAACTGGCAACGGCAGAAGATGCTGCCCCTGGGGCTGCCGGATTTCGGGCCGGTGCAGAACAACATCTCCTTCAACGACCAGGTCGGCACCACCCGCGGCATCCACGCCGAACCCTGGGACAAATACGTCTCCGTCGCCACCGGCCGCATCTTCGGCGCCTGGGTCGACCTACGCCAAGGCCCCACCTTCGGCGCCGTCTACACCACCGAACTCGACCCCTCCCGTGCGATCTTCGTCCCCCGCGGCGTCGGCAACGCCTACCAGACCCTCCACCCCGACACCGCCTACACCTACCTCGTCAACGACCACTGGACCCCCACCGCCCCCTACCTTCCTCAACCTCGCCGACGAAACCGCCGACATCCCCTGGCCCATCCTCCACCAGGCCGAGATCTCCGACAAAGACCGCACCCACCCACGCCTGGCCGACGTCACCCCCTGCCACCGCGCAAAACCCCCATCACCGGCGCGAACGGGCAACTCCGGCCGCGCACCTCCGCGCCGAATACGGCGAGCACCCTGGATCGAATACACCACCGTCACACCCTCGACCTCACCCACCCCGACCTGCCAACCGCGCGGCACTGGCGCGACTACGACACCATCATCAACGCCGCCGCCTACACCGCCGTCGACACCGCCGAAACCCCACCGGCCGCCGCGACCTGGGCCGCCAACGCCACCGCCGTCGCCGCGCTGGCCCGCATCGCCACCGAGAACAACATCACCCTCGTCCACATCTCCAGCGACTACGTCTACGACGGCACCAAACCCACCCCCTACACCGAAACCGACCCCAGCCCCCTCAACGTCTACGGACACACCAAAGCCGCCGGCGACGCCATCACCGCCACCGTCCCCCGCCACTACATCATCCGCACCAGCTGGGTCATCGGCGACGGCCACAACTTCGTCCGCACCATGACCACCCTCGCCGCCCGCGGCATCAACCCCACCGTCGTCGACGACCAAACCGGACGCCCCACCTTCACCACCGACCTCGCCACCGGCATCCACCACCTCACCCGCACCCACGCACCCCACGGCACCTACAACCTCACCAACACCGGCCCACCCACCACCTGGGCAGACCTCGCCCGCACCATCTACCACCTCACCGGACACGACCCCCACCGCATCACCCCCACCACCACACACGACTACTACGCCAACACCCCCACCCCGTCGCCCCACGACCCACCAACAGCGTCCTCGACCTCACCAAGATCCGCGCCACCGGATACACCCCCACCGACCACACCGAGGCACTCCAGACGTACCTGAGCCTGCGCGGTGGCGGGAGCCCGAGAACCTGACCCTCAGCGGTCGGCGTGCAGCTGCCAGACCCTCAGAGGTCGGCGTGCAGCTGCCAGACGCGCTCCGCGGCACCGTGCCACGAGAACACGCGGCCCCGGTCTCCGGCCATCACCCCGAGCCGCTCCGCAGCCGATGTCGTGGCGAGGGCCCGCGCCAGGGCGTTGCCGAGCCCTTCGATCAGGGATGCCGCATCCGTCGCCGCGATGAGATCGCCGCCGTCGACGATCACCTCGCGGTGGGTCGGGGTGTCGTGGGCGATGACGGGGACGCCCAGCGCGAGAGCCTCGACTGCCCGCCACGGGAAGGCGGTCCGCGCGGAGGGCGCGAGGTAGGCCAGCGCCGCGCCGAACACGGCAGCCCGGTCCGCGCACTCGAGAGCGCCCCGGACATGGACGCGCCGCTCGGGGACGCCGACGGACTCGGCGAGTTCGGCCACGGCCGGCTCGCGTCCCTCATCGACGTCCAGCACCACGACAGGCAGGTCGAGTCCCGATGCCGCGACGGCGGCCAGTCCCGCGTCGACCGCGTCGGAGGGCGCCGCGCCGCTGAGCAGGACGAAGCCCTCGGGCACACCCAGGTGTCGACGGCGGCCGACTTCGTCGGACGGGACGGCGAAGTCCAGCGGCGCCGCGCCCGAGATCACCCGGGTACGGTCGCCGACCTTCGCGCGCTCGGCCAGACGCTCGCCCAGCTCATGGGTGGGTACCACGATCGCATCGGCGTGCTTGGCCGCGCGCTTGAGCATGGCGCGCTGCCACGCCGCCTGCCCGCGGGGCAGTTCGTCGGGGGCCTCCCAGGCGCGCAGGTCCCAGACCGTCACCACCGTCTGGTCGTGGTCGTGCAGACGGTCGTGCTTGACGAGGGGCGCCATGAGCGTCGGAGAGTGGATCATGCCACCGCCGATCCCCGTCGCGACGCCGAGCTGCAGCGCGGCCGCCAGCTCGCGGCGTGCCAGCGCGGTGCGCCGCACGCTCGAGAGTCCGGGCACGCGGCGAAGATCGTCGGCCCCCGCGGGCACGATGCCCTCGACGTCGCACCCGTCGGGCGCGCCGGCGACGAGGGCGCGAGCGAGGTCGCGCGAGGCCTCGGCGAGTATCGGATCCGTGGGCGCGGCGACCTGGTCGAGCAGCACCCGCAGGGTGGCCGTCATGGCGCCGGCGTGGCGGTCGGCGTCGGCGGGTGCAGTGCCTGCTGCACGAGCTCGTGGACGTAGGCGTAGTCCGGCGCGGACTCCTCCACCCCGTTGGCGGGCGTGAGTTCGATCGTCGTCAGGGGCTCCTCCCGCGCGTCGACGGCGAGGTCCGCGAGGAAGGGGATGAGCGACTGGGGCAGATCGGTCTCGACGAGATCGGTGCCCGCGGCGGCGATGTCCTGGAAGCGGGTCAGGACGGTCTGCGGCGTGAACTGCTCGAGGATCGCCTGCTGAAGCACCCGCTGGCGCTTCATGCGGTCGTAGTCGCTGGTCGTGTAGCGCGACCGCGCATACCACTGGGCCGTGTCGCCGTCCATCCGCTGCGGTCCGGCTTCGATCCAGCCGGTGGCCCACTCCTCGGCGGGCTGGCCGTCGTATGCGGGACCGCCTCCCTCGGGCAGGCGCTCCTCGACCGTGATCTGGACTCCCCCCAGCGCGTCGATGAGCGCGGCGAATCCGTGCATGTCGATGAAGACGTAGTACGGGATCTCGATCCCCAGGATGCCTTCGGCGGCGTCCTTGGTCGCCTCTACGCCGGGCGAGGAGCCCGTCGAGGCGGCATCCGGATAGAGGGCGTCGCCGTCGCGGCACACCTCGACCTCGGTGCGGAGCTGGTTGATGCCGCTGCCCCAGCCGCACGTCGCGTTCGCGAAACCCTCGTGCACGTCGGGGTACAGGTCTTTCATGGGGCCGTCCGCGAACGGGAAGTTCGGCATGTCGCGGGGGATGCCGGTGATGGTGGTCGCCCCCGTGTCGGCGTTGACCGAGACCACCGAGATGCTGTCGAACCGCATCGAATCGCGGCCCTCCCCGCTGTCGGCACCCAGCAGCAGGATGTTGTAGTAGCCGTCCGAGGGCGGGACGGCAGGACCGCTCTCTCCGAAGATCGCGCCCAGGGTGTCGCGGGTCGTTCCCGCGACGGTCGCGCCATAGGCGGCGGTGCCGCCCGAGACCACGGTGAGCGCGACGGCGAGCAGGGCGATGCCGAAGCGCGCGAGGCGTCCGGTGCGCACCAGCCGCACGAGGCGCAGCGTGTCGACAGTGAGCACGACCCACAGCACGCCGTAGGCCACGAGGGCCAGCTGCGCTGCGGTGAGGAAGAACCAGTTGGTCGCGACGGCGAGCACGACCGGTCGCCACAGCGCGAGCGCGAGCAGCCCGATCGCGCCGAAGAGCCACAGGCTGAGCGTCGCTCCGAGACCGAGGCGCCCGAGACGCCGGTTGCCGGCGAGGGCCTGCGCCGACCCGGGGACGAGGAAGTTCAGCACGACCAGCCACCAGCCCCGGCGGGTCATCAGCGCGCGCGAGGTCGCGTCCGGGTAGCGCAGCGGGCGCTCCTGGACGACGGAGCGCGGGACGGCCCGGGGAGCCGCCGTGCGGTGGCGCGGTGGGGCGGCCACACTCACAGGGACTCCTTGAGACGCCGGTTCTTCTCATCGACCTGCGCCTCGAGGGCGCGCGCGTAGTCCTCGATCCGGTCACCCAGGTCGGTGTCGGAGGTGCCGAGGATGCGAGCGGCGAGCAGGCCCGCGTTCTTCGCGCCGTTGATCGACACCGTCGCGACGGGGATGCCGGCGGGCATCTGCACGATGCTCAGGAGCGAGTCCAGCCCGTCGAGGGTCGCCAGCTGCACCGGAACGCCGACGACCGGCAGCGCCGTGAGCGAGGCGAGCATGCCGGGCAGGTGGGCGGCGCCCCCGGCACCGGCGATGATCACCCGGATGCCGCGCCCGCGCGCCTCGCGCCCATAGCGCAGCAGCTTGTCGGGCGTGCGGTGGGCCGAGACGACCTCGACCTCGTGCGGGACGCCGAGGTCGCTGAGGATCTGCGAGGCGTCGCTCATCACGCGCCAGTCCGAGTCGGAGCCCATGACGACGCCGACCAGGGGCGCCTCGGAAGAATGCAGCGGCGTGGTCACCCGACAAGGCTAGGGCGCGACGCTGGACAAACCCCGCAACGGCGCGGTCGTTCCGGCCCCGCCGGTGTTGGGGCTTCCTAGGCTGGAGAGCATGACCGCCCCCACCGACCTGGACGTCAACGCCGCACTGCGCGAACGCTACGGTGCGGCCGCGCCGCAGCTGAGCGATCCCGCGCTGCTCGGAAGCGAGATGCTCGCGACCATGCTGCGGCACCGGTCCGTGCGACGATTCACGGGACAACCCGTCGAGCCTGAGACGATCACCGCTCTGATCGCGGCGGCGCAGTCGGCGGCGACCAGCTCGAACAACCAGGTGTGGAGTGTCGTCGAGGTCCGCGACGACGCCGCTCGGCAGCGACTGGTGGCACAGGCGGGCGCGAGCGCCTTCGTCGCCGAAGCGCCCGTCGTGCTGCTGTTCGTGGCGGACTGGGCGCGCGCGTCGGCGATCGCCGGCGGACGGGGCGAAGCCGACGAGGCCGCCGAGTACCTGGAGTCGACTCTGGTCGGTTTCGTCGATGCGGCGCTGGCTGCGCAGAACGCGGTGGTCGCCGCCGAGAGCCTGGGCCTGGGCACCTGCTACCTGGGGTCCCTGCGCAACGATCCGGCCGCCGCGGCGACGCTGGCGGGGCTCCCGGCGCGCGCCGTCGTCGCCTTCGGCGTCGCGCTCGGCTGGCCGCATCCCGACGAGACGGCCGGGGTCAAACCGCGCCTCGCACCGGAGGTGGTGCACTCCCTCGAGACGTACCGCCCGGTGTCACCGCGAGACATCGAGGCGTACGAGAGCACCCTCGCGGCGTACAACGCGGCGCAGGGGCGACCCTCCGGATGGATCCGCCAGATCGTCGCTCGGGTGCGCGACATCCGCGGGCTCCACGGACGCGAGCGGATGCGCGAATGGCTGACGGATCGGGGCCTGCCCTCGCGCTGACCCGGTCAGTCGGTGAAGAACGCCGCCGCCGCGCGCGCCTGATAGGCGACCTCGTCCAGGTCGGATCCCGCGGCGTTGACATGTCCCACCTTGCGGCCCGGCCGCGGGGCCTTTCCGTAGGTGTGCACTTTGGCGGCGGGGTGCTCGGCCATGGCCGCGGCGAAGCGCTCGTCCAGACCGCCGCTCTCGGGCCCCCCGAGGATGTTCACCATCACCGACCACGCCTCCCGCGGCTGCGGGTCTCCGAGCGGAAGGTCGAGCACGGCGCGCAGGTGCTGCTCGAACTGGCTCGTGACCGCGCCGTCCTGAGACCAGTGCCCGCTGTTGTGGGGGCGCATCGCGAGCTCGTTGACCAGGATGCGCTCGTCGGTGGTCTCGAACAGCTCCACCGCCAGCATCCCGGTCACCCCGAGTCCTTCGGCGATCGCGGTACCGACTCCCGCCGCCACCTCGGCCAGCCGCTCCGGCGCGTGCGGGGCGGGAGCGACGACCTCGGCGCACACGCCGTCGCGCTGCACGGTCTCGACCACCGGGTACACCGTCATCTCGCCGGACGGCCGGCGCGCGACCTGCTGTGCGAGCTCCCGCGTGAAGTCGACGAGCTCCTCCACCAGCAGGTCGCCGCCGCGGGCATCCTCGGCGAGCGCCGCGAACCAGTCGTCGGCCTCGGTCGCGGCCGACACGACGCGCACGCCCTTGCCGTCGTAGCCGCCGCGCGGGGTCTTGACCACGGCACGACCGCCGTGTGCGTCGAGGAAGGCCTGCAGGCCCTCGGCGTCCGACACCGCGGCCCAGTCCGGCTGCGGCATCCCGAGCTCGGACAGCCGCGCACGCATGTGCAGCTTGTCCTGCGCATAGAGCAGCGCGTCCGGACCGGGGTGCACCGCGATCCCCGCGTCGACCATCGCGCGCAGGACGTCCTGGGGCACGTGTTCATGGTCGAACGTGACGACGTCGACGTCGCGCGCGAACGCCAGGACGGTCTCGGTGTCGCGGTAGTCCCCCACCGCCGTGGCCGCCAGCGCGGCCGCCATCCCCTCGTCCTCGGCGAGCACCCGCAGCTCCACACCGAGTTCGACCGCGGGTGCGATCATCATGCGGGCCAGCTGCCCGCCCCCGACGACTCCGACTCGCAGCGCCATGCCGCTCCTTCCGACTCCCCCATCTTCGCGCACCTCGGGTCCGCGTAGGGGACGAGGGCAGCCCGCTCAGACCGAGCGCACGCCGGGGGGCAGCGGCTGGGCGTCGCGGTGGGCGAGGATCTGACTGACCTCGATCTGGTCGACGAGCACCTCGTGCACGAGCGATGCGCTCGGAACGTCCACGAGCCGCAGCGGAGCGTCGACGCCGTCCGACAGCACCAGTGTTCCCGCGCCCCAGAGCCGCTGCACCGGGCCGCGTCGCACCTGGATCGCATACCCGCGAACGTGGCCGAGCTCGCGGCGGCGGACCGCGAGCAGACCCGCCCGCTCGATCACGCGGCGGGTCGTGATGGTGTAGACGTGCGACGCCCACGACGCATAGGGCAGCACCACGAGCAGCAGCACGACCGCGGCGGCCGCGGTGAACAGCATCCAGTCCTCGAAGGGCGCCGGGAGGTTGCCGGAGAAGTAGCCCACCGCTCCCGCCACGCCTATGAGGACGAGCGCCGACCAGACGAGGCGACGCGCGTGGGGCCGGAACCGGGCGACCCTCAACTCAGGCGTGGCGGCGCCCGGGGCCGGCATCAGCGGCCGGCCACCGTACGGTGTCGGCTGGGTCATGCCTCCATTGTGCGCGGGAGCGCGACATCGCCGCGCCGGGCGCGCCATGGCGCGTCATACTCGCGCGCTCTCAGCGCACGTGCACAATGTCGCCCGCGCCCACGACGGTCTCGCCGCCGGAGTCGCCGTGCACGACCAGGCGCCCTTCGCCGTCGATCCGGGCCCCCGTTCCCGAGAGGGTGGTGCCGTCCGGGAGCGACACCACGACGGACGTGCCGATGGTGTCGCACAGGGTCTCGACCTCGGCGCGCACGCCGGCTGCGGCGGCATCGCCTCCGCTGGCGATGAGCGACTGCAGCTGTTCGTCGAGGGAGGTCAGATAGTCGGCCAGGAGGCGGTCGGCGTCCGCCTCGACCCCGGCGGTGCGCAGCGACGTCGCCGACGGGACGGGGAGCGCCTCCGCCGGCATGTCGGTGTTGACCCCCGCGCCGACCACGACCGCTCCGGCATCGGCGGGGACCACCTGCGCCAGGATGCCGCAGAGCTTGCGCCCGTCCAGCAGCACGTCGTTCGGCCATTTCAGCCGCGCGGAGTGACCGGTGCCGACCAGCTGGGCGGACACCGCCCGCGTCATCGCCGCGCCGGCCATGAGCGGGATCCAGCCGCGTGCGGACACCGGAAGGGCGTCGACGCGCAGCACGGTGGAGATCGCCAGGGCCATGCCCGGGGGCGCGACCCATTCGCGATCGAGCCGGCCGCGCCCCGCCCGCTGATCGTCGGTCAGGAGAACCGAGAGGTGAGGCCATGCCGACGGGTCGTCGATGAGGTGGTCGACGAGGTCGGCGTTGGTCGAGCCGGTCTCGGTGACCACCTGCACGCGGGGGCTCACCGCCGCCGCGAGGGGGAAGCCTTCGGAGGGGATGCTCATACCGTCACCCTACGGGGAACAGCGGATCGCCGAACCCCTTGTGCGAACCCTCCAACCGTTGGGCCAGACCGCTCGATAGGGTGGAACGCGTGACCGAACAGCCCGATCTTTCCACGACCGCCGGCAAGATCGCCGACCTGCGCGCGCGCTTCCAAGAGGCCGTCCTCGACGCCGAGAAGACGGCGCAGGACAAGCAGCACGCGAAGGGCAAGCTCACCGCCCGCGAGCGCATCGACCTGCTCGTGGACCCCGGCAGCTTCGTCGAGCTCGACGAGTACGTCCGACACCGCACGTCGGCGTTCGGCATGGACAAGGCCCGGCCCTACGGCGACTCGGTCGTCACCGGGGTGGGGACGATCCACGGCCGCACGACCGCCGTCTACGCGCAGGACTTCTCGACCTTCGGCGGTTCGCTGGGCGAGGTCGCGGGCGACAAGATCATCAAGGTCATGGAGTTCGCCATGCGCAGCGGCATCCCCATCGTGGGGATGCTGGATTCCGGCGGCGCGCGCATCCAGGAAGGCGTGGTCGCCCTCGGCAAGTACGGTGAGATCTTCCGCCTGAACACCGCGGCATCCGGGGTCATCCCGCAGATCTCGATCATCATGGGCCCGGCAGCGGGTGGAGCGGTGTACTCCCCGGCGCTCACGGACTTCGTGGTCATGGTCGACAAGACCAGCCAGATGTTCGTCACCGGCCCCGACGTCATCAAGACCGTGACCGGCGAGGACGTCGGGATGGAGGAGCTCGGCGGTGCGCACACGCACAACACGCGGTCCGGCGTGGCGCACTACCTCGCCGAGGACGAGGACGACGCGATCGACTACGTGCGGACGCTTCTGAGCTACCTCCCCGACAACAACATGTCCGAGATCCCTGTGTACGAGACCGGTTTCGAGTTCGAGACGACGGATGCCGATCGCGCACTGAACGCGATCATCCCCGACTCCCCCAACCAGCCCTACGACATCCACGAGGTGATCCGTCACATCGTCGATGCCGAGGACTTCCTCGAGGTGCAGCCCCTCTTCGCCCCGAACATCGTGATCGGCTTCGGCCGCGTCGAGGGGCGCTCGGTGGGCATCATCGCGAACCAGCCGTCGCAGATGGCCGGCACCCTCAACATCGAAGCGGGAGAGAAGGCGAGCCGCTTCGTGCGCTTCTGCGACGCGTTCTCGATCCCGATCGTCACGCTCGTCGACGTCCCCGGCTACCTCCCCGGCACCGACCAGGAGTGGACCGGGGTCATCCGCCGCGGCGCGAAGCTGTTGTACGCCTACGCCGAGGCGACGGTGCCGCTGGTGACCGTCATCCTCCGCAAGGCCTACGGCGGCGCCTACATCGTCATGGGCTCCAAGCAGCTCGGCGCCGACGTGAACCTCGCGTGGCCGACGGCCGAGATCGCGGTGATGGGCGGCCAGGGCGCGGTGAACATCCTCTACCGCGGCGAGATCAAGCGTGCCGAGGCGGCGGGCGAGGACGTCGCGGCCGTGCGGACCCGGCTCGCGAACGAGTACACCTACAACGTCGCGTCGCCGTTCCTCGCCGCCGAGCGCGGCGAGCTCGACGGCATCATCGAACCGGCCGCCACGCGCGTGTCGATCGCCAAGGCGCTGCGGGCCCTGCGCGGCAAGCGGGCGAGCCTGCCGCCCAAGAAGCACGGGAACATCCCGCTGTGACGCCGACCAGCGACAACCTGCCCGAGGACGGCGTCGCGATCGACGTCCGTCGCGGAGCGCCGACCGAGGAAGAGCTGGCGGCCCTCATCGCGGTCGTGAGCGAGGCGTACACGACCGAGGCGGAGCACGCGGTGGTCGACGACGCCCCGTCGCGCAGCGCGTGGGACGTGTCGGCGCGCAACCTCCGGCGCCCGCTCGACCGAGCCCTCGGATGGCGGCACGGCGGCTGCTGATCGGCTCCGGTACGCGGGACATGTCCCCCGAAATACCTACAGACGCCCCTATCGGCAACCGGAATACTGGTTCTCGCTGGAACGCTTCTGCGTTCGGCTGACCTGCTCTCCTCCGGGACAGCACAGGTTCGGCCCCGCGGACGGTTTTCGGGTATCCGTCCGCATGGCGAGGGGCGGGCGGCTTCGCCGCCCCTCGCCTCTTCCTCATCACTCCCCGCCCCGGCATCCCTCCCCCGCCGAGACGGGGAGTGTGTCAGTTGCGGGCGCCCGCCGGGTGGTCGATCTCCATCCACAGGTCCACGGAGTCCTCGTCGCTCAGGCCCGCACCCGAGTCGGAGCGCCCCACGACCGTCACGGCGACCCGCTCGTGCGGCGAGGTGCGGATGTAGAGCCGGTCGGATCTGGCCGTGCGCAGCGTCTCGGCGAGCTGGGAGCGGATCTGCCCGAGTGCGGCGTCGGCGAGCCCCTCGAGCCCGCCCTCGTCGAGGACGGTGACGGTCGCCCCGCGACGCCGGGCGCGCTCGAGCTCGGCGCGGACGTCGTCGTCGAGCAGGCGGGGCCCGCGCAGCTCGTCGCGCAGCCGGCCTTCGGCCAGGCGCGCCTCGAGCCGCTCCTCCTCGGCGAGCTCGCCGCCGGTGGCGATCACCCGGGTGAGCACGGGACCGGCGACCGACAGTGCGCTCTGAACCTGTACGCGCCGCTCCCGCTGGCGCACCACGTGCGAGGCCTGCCAGGCGGATGCCGCCCGCTGCAGCTGGGCCAGGCGCGCGGTGTCGCGCGCCGCGCGGTCCATCGACCGCAGCAGCAGCTGCGCGCACGAGACCCACACGATGGAGCCGACGAGCCCGAGCTGCAGAGCCTGCGCGGGCCCCATCCAGGCCATGGACGCGACGATGAGCATGACCAGGCCGGACCACGCGAACCAGGGTCGGCGCCGCACCATGACGATCACCATGAGGGCTCCGATGCCGCCCAGATACCACGTCGCGTACGGGTCGTCGCGGACGTCCTGCGCGAACGCCCACGACACCGCGGTCGGCACGAGCGCGGCGCTGACGATCGCCAGCAGCGCAGCCGGCAGGGGGAGCTTCTCGGGCCCGCGCGGAGCGGGGACGCCCGTCTCGTCGTCCCGGCCGGCACCCGCGGCCCGGCCGAAGGGGGCGGGCTCCCAGAACAGGCACAGCCACGTGGTGGTGAGGTACAGCGCCAGCGCGCCGACGATGACGAGCGGGTGCTCGGCAGGGGCCAGCCCCGACAGTCCCCGGGCGGCGAGGTAGGCCGTGAATGCGAGGGCCAGCGAGACGAGCACCCTCCGGACGCTGATCACTCGCTCGCCTCCCGCCAGACCAGGCGCACGCGCGTGCCCTCGCGGCCGGTCGTGACCCGCCCGACCCCGCCGACCGACGCCATGCGCGCCACGATGGAGCCGCGGATGCCGAGACGATCGGCCGGCACGGCGTCGAGGTCGAAGCCAGGACCGGCGTCGGCGACGTCGATCCGGATGCCCCCGCGCGCGCACTCGACGGTCGCGGAGAGCCCCTCCGCGCCGGCGTGCTGCACCGAGTTGGCCACGGCCTGCGTCGCCGCCAGGCACAGCGCCTCGGCAACGCGACCGGGGAGCAGCGTCGTCCCCGCCTCGATGCGGCGATCGACCCGCAGCCGCACGCCCATCTCGCGCGCGGCCTCTTCGATGTCATCGGCGAGGGATGCCGCGTCGCGCGGTTCGTCGCTGCCCGACCCGCCTGCCTGTTCGGTCGACGCCAGGCCCGCCAGCGCCTCGCGCGCCATCGCGACGGCCAGGGTGCGGGCGCGCGGGGAGTCCGCGCGTTCGGCGGCGATGAGCGCGGCGAGGACGCTGTCGTGCATGAGCGCGGCGACGGTGACCCGTTCCTGCTCCGCGGCGTCGGTGGCCGCCGCCCGGGCGTACAGGTCGACGGCCTGGGCGCGCGTCTCGTCGACGTTCGCGGCGACCGAGCGGAACAGCCAGCCGAGGGTGAGGAGCACGCCGCCGAGGATGATCGCGAACGACACGTCCAGCAGCAGGCGGAAGCCCAGCTCGGGGGTGAACCCGCTGACCACCAGCCGCACGAGGCCGTACAGGATCGGGGCGAGCACCGTCCAGGCGATCTGCAGCGGGAAGGGGAAGGCGAGGACGGCGGCGAGCGTGGCGATGTTCACCAGGAACCAGATCCACGGGTCCTGATCGGTCGGGGTCGACGCCGCCTTCGGCGTGAGCGGCCACACCGCCAGCGCCAGGACGAACACCACGGCGAACGCGCCGGCGGTGGCTCGTACGCCGCGGCCGAACATGCACGCCATCACCATGACCGCGAGCGGGATGAAGGCGACCGGCAGCAGCGGGTCGGTGTACCACGGGTCGTAGGCGGCGCTGAGCACCGCGGTGGCGAGCGCCTGCACGCCGAGGACGAGAGAGCCGAGCGCGGCCGCGACGGTGATGATGCGCTCGACCCGGGTGCGCGTGAACGACCCGATGGCCGGGCGCCCGTCCCGGGCCGGGGCGATGTGCGTCCAAGCGCGGTCGAGGACGACGCCGGAGCCGTCGGCGCTCATCGCTGTCCTCCGCCGCTCTCCCCGGCGGCATCGCTGAGGATGCCGTCCTCCATCGCCCGGCGCAGCAGATCGACCTTGGTCGGCGCGGGACGCCCCACCTCGACGTACTTCACCCGCACCCGCGTGATGTTCTCCTTCGCGGTCGAGTACGCCACGCCCAGACGGTCGGCGACGACCTTCAGCGGCAGGCCCGCCGCGTACAGGCGCAGCACGTCCCGCTCACGGGCGGACAGCTGCGCGTCGGCGAACTCCCGGTCGCCTTCGACCGCGCTCGCCCACTCCACGTTGTTGAGCGGCTCGCCGCGCGCGACCGTGCGCACCGCGGCGGTGACGTCGTCGATGGGCGATGCCTTGCTCACCACACCGGCGGCACCGGCCGAGAGCGCCTCGCGCACCGCCGCGGGGCGGTCGGCGACGCTGTGGATGATGACGCTCGAGCCGTCGCCGACGAGGCGATGGACGTTATCGGTGACGGTCGTGCCGTCGCCGAGCGTGAGATCGAGCACCACGACGTCGGCCGGACCGGCGTCGGAGGATGCGCGCCAGCGGAGGTACTCGCGCACGGTGCTGCCCGAGAACACGACGTCCTCTGTTCCCGAGCGCAGGCACGCGGCCTCGAGCCCGAGCCGGACGGACTCGTGGTCGTCGATCAGGGCGACCCGCGTCATGAGGGCCACTCTAGCGACGCCCGCCGGTGCGGATGAGCGTGGTGACGGCTTCGACGTGGTGCGAGTGAGGGAAGAGGTCGATGCCCTGGACGCCGGCCGCCTCGTATCCCTCGTCGCGGAAGGTCGCCATGTCGCGTGCCAGCGCGACGGGATCGCACGCGATGTAGACCACGGCCGCGGGGTTCAGCGCGGCGATCCCCCGCACCACGGCTGCCCGCGCCCCGGCGCGCGGCGGATCCAGCACGACGACCCCGCGCGAGAGCCGTTCCCGCTCGGCGTCGGACGCGCGGGCCGCCAGCTGCGCCACCCAGCGGTCCACGCGCGCCGTCTCGGCCCGCGCGCCCAGCCACTGCGCCAGATTCGTCCCGGCGTGCTCGGTGGCGCGCGCATCGGCCTCGACGCTCGTGACGCGCGCGCCCGATCCGGCGGCGTCGGCCAGCGTCGCCGCGAACAGCCCCACTCCGCCGTAGAGGTCCAGGTGCCAGCCGTCCGGGTCCAGGCCCGCGCCGGCGAGCTCCCGCGCCAGGACCGTCGTCAGCGCGTCGGCGGCGAGACGGTGCACCTGCCAGAATCCGCCGGCGTCGACGCGGAAGTCCCGTCCTCCGGCGCGCTCGACGACCACCTCCCGGGCGGGATCCAGAGTCTTCTTCTGCCCCCGCGGCCGGGCGTCCGGCCGCCCCAGGACGCGGACCCGCCCGTCGGCGGGCTGCACCAGGTCGATGCGCCCCTCCGCGGCGGCGCCCAGACCGGCGGCGACCTGCGCGATCCCGGGAACGGCCAGCGGCAGGTCGTCCACCTCGATGACGCGGTGGCTGCGGGCGGCGAACGGACCCACGCGTCCGGCGGCATCGACGTGCAGACTGACCCGCGTGCGCCACCCGGCGTCCTCGCGCTCGGGCTCATCCGCGCCACCCGCGGCCTCGGTCGCGGTGATGAGGGATGCCGGGACGTCGAGTCGCCCGATGCGCGCGAGGGCGTCCTGGAGCACCCGGAGCTTCAGCGCGCGCTGCTCGTCAAGGGCGATGTGTCCGAAGTCGGCACCGCCCGGGCGGTCCTCCGGGGCGGTGTCCACGTCCGCCGCACGCCAGATGTGCGGCCGACGGGCCGGCGCGGCGTCGAGCACCTCGAGAACCTCCGCCCGCCAGAAGCGGCGCGTGTCGCCGTCCGCTGCGGCATCGGCATCCAGACGCACGCGCACGCGCTCGCCGGGAATGGTGTCGGGGACGAACACGACCCGCCCCTCGTGACGTCCGACGAAGACGCCGCCGTGGGCGACGTCGGTGATGTCGAGGTCGATGATCGGCCCTGCGGCATCGGTGGTTTCCGTCACCGGGCGAGTCTAGTCGCGGCGGCCTCTACGGTGGACGCATGCGCGTGTGCCTGGCCTCGACCTCCCCCGCCCGACGGATGCTGCTGCGGCAGTTCGGCATACACCCGCTCACCGTGGCGCCGGCCGTGGACGAAGAGGCGGTCATCGCCGCCGTCGAGGACGCCGAGGGGCGGGTGCTGCCCCCTGCGGAGCACGTCCTCCTCCTCGCGCGCCGGAAGGCCGCGGACGCCGTGGCGCAGCTGGCCGCTCGGATGCCGGACTTCGACGGCATCGTCATCGGCGGCGACTCCATGTTCGACATCGACGGGCGGGTGCTCGGCAAGCCCGGTACGCCCGAGAACGCGCTCGCGCGCTGGCACGACATGCGGGGGCGGACGGGCGTGCTGCACTCCGGCCACGCGGTCTTCCGGGTGCGGCCGGGCGAGGAAGCGCTGGAGGCGCACGACGTCGCCGAGGCGTCGGTGACGTTCGCCGCCGACGTGACCGACGCCGAGATCTCGGCGTACGTCGCCTCGGGCGAGCCCCTCCACGTCGCCGGTGCCTTCACGGTCGACAGCCTCGGCGGGGCGTTCATCACCCGCGTCGAGGGGGATCCGTCCACGGTGATCGGCATGTCGTTGTCGACGCTGCGCCGCCTCGTCCGCGACCTGGGCGTGGAATGGACCTCCCTCTGGAACTCGGTGGACCCGTCCGTTCGCGAGGACCCCGCGGCAGACGGTGACGCGCGCGGCGACGCGCCGGTCGGGACCCCCGGTTTGTCGTAGGAATCCCACGTTTCCGGCCGGTTCTTGTAGCAAGCGCTCAAAAAGGGGCCGGAACGCGTCGGTAGGCTGACATCCATGCCTGATATCGCCAAGGTGCTCATCGCGAACCGCGGCGAGATCGCCGTCCGTGTCATCCGAGCCGCGCGCGACGCCGGCAAGTCCTCCGTCGCCGTCTACGCCGACCAGGACCGCGATGCCCTCCACGCCCGCCTCGCCGACGAGGCGTACGCCCTCGAGGGAGCCACGAGCGCCGAGACCTACCTGTCGATCGACAAGATCCTGTCGGTCGCGCGCCGCTCGGGCGCGGACGCCGTGCACCCCGGCTACGGCTTCCTCGCCGAGAACGCCGACTTCGCCCGCGCGGTCATCGCGGCGGGCCTGGTGTGGATCGGTCCGAGTCCCGACGCGATCGAGGCCCTCGGCGACAAGGTGACCGCCCGGCACGTGGCGGAGAAGGTCGGCGCTCCGCTGGCCCCGGGAACCCCCGGACCCGTCGACGGCGCGGAGGAGGTCATCGCCTTCGCCCGCGAGTTCGGGCTGCCGATCGCCATCAAGGCGGCCTACGGCGGCGGCGGACGCGGACTGAAGGTCGCCCGCGAGTTCGACGAGGTCGCCGAGCTGTTCGAGTCGGCCACCCGTGAGGCGATCACGGCCTTCGGCCGCGGCGAGTGCTTCGTCGAGAAGTACCTCGACAAGCCGCGCCACGTCGAGACCCAGTGCCTGGCGGACGCCGCGGGCAACGTCGTCGTCGTCTCGACGCGCGACTGCTCGCTGCAGCGTCGCCACCAGAAGCTGGTCGAAGAGGCGCCCGCCCCCTTCCTGTCCGACGCGCAGAACGAGGTGCTCTACACCGCGTCCAAGGCCATCCTCCGCGAAGTGGGCTACGTGGGCGCCGGCACGTGCGAGTTCCTGATCGGCGCGGACGGGACGATCTCCTTCCTCGAGGTCAACACCCGCCTGCAGGTCGAGCATCCCGTATCCGAAGAGGTCACCGGCATCGACCTCGTCCGCGAGCAGTTCCGCCTCGCGGAGGGCGGCATCCTGGACTACGACGACCCGAAGCCCGAGGGCCACTCGATCGAGTTCCGCATCAACGGCGAGGACCCCGGTCGCGGGTTCCTCCCCCAGCCCGGGCCGATCCATGTCTTCAAGACGTTCGGCGGGCCCGGCATCCGCCTGGATTCGGGCGTCACCGCCGGCGATGCCGTCAGCGGCGCCTTCGACTCGCTCCTCGGCAAGATCATCGTCACCGGCCGCGATCGCGCCGAGGCGCTCGAGCGCTCGCGGCGTGCGCTGGACGAGTTCGAGGTGGCCGGGCTTCCCACCGTGCTGCCCTTCCACCGGAAGGTCGTGCGCGACCCCGCCTTCACGGCGGAGGACGGCGCGTTCGGCGTGTTCACGCGCTGGATCGAGACGGAGTTCGACAACGACATCCCGCCGTGGGACGGCGAGCTCGAGGCTCCGACATCCGCGGCGCCGCGCCACACGGTGGTCGTCGAGGTCGCCGGCAAGCGCCTCGAGGTGAGCCTCCCCGACCGTGTCGTCGCCAGCCCCGCCGTCGTCGGGCGCCCGGCCGCCGTGCCGCCGTCGCGGCGCTCGCACGCGCCCAACGCCGTGGCCGCGGCATCCGGAGACGCCGTGAAATCCCCCATGCAGGCGACGATCGTCAAGGTCGCCGTCGCCGACGGGCAGGAGGTCGTCAAGGGCGATCTCGTCGTCGTGCTCGAGGCCATGAAGATGGAGCAGCCCATCCAGGCGCACAAGGACGGCGTCGTCGGCGCGATCAACGCCGACCCCGGCACCACCGTCTCGGCCGGCCACCAGCTGCTGACGATCTCCTGACGCGATCGTGCGCGGATGCCGGGTCGGCCGGCATCCGCGGCGGTCACTCCTCGGGCGCGTCCCGATCGACGATGTGCATCGCCCGCGCGGCGTCGGTGATGCTGCCCGCCAGCGACGGATAGACCGCGAACACGCGCGAGACCTGGTCGACGGTGAGCCGGCGCTCGACCGCGATGGCGATCGGGTAGATGAGCTCGGACGCGCGGGGCGCCACGATCACGCCGCCGACGACGGTTCCGCTGCCGTGCCGGGCGATGATCTTCACGAAGCCGTCGGTGATGCCCATCATCTTCGCCCGCGGGTTGGACGCGAGCGGCAGCTTGTGGACCACGCCGCGCAGCTCGCCGTCCTCGATGTCCTGCTCCTGCCAGCCGACGGCGGCGATCTCGGGCGCGGTGAAGATGTTCGACGTGATCCGGCGGCGCTCGAGCGGGATCACGACGTCGCCGAGAGCGTGGAAGACGGCCGTCCGGCCCTGCATCGCGGCGACCGAGGCCAGCGGGAAGAAGGTCGTGCAGTCACCGGCGGCGTAGATGTTCGGCACCGAGGTGCGCGCGACGCGGTTGACCTGGATGTGCCCGGACTCGGTCATCTGCACCCCGGCCTCCTCGAGGCCGATGCCGGCGGTGTTGGGGATGGAGCCGACCGCCATCAGGCAGTGGCTGCCCTCGAGGGTCCGGCCGTCGCTGAGCGTCACGACGACGCCGTCACCCTGTCGCTCGACCTTCTCGGCGCGGCACTTCGACAGCACGGTCATGCCGCCGCGCTTGAAGACCTTCTCGAGCACCGCCGCGGCATCCTTGTCCTCACCCGGCAGGACCTGGTCGCGGCTCGAGACGAGCGTGACCTTGGCGCCGAGGTTCATGTAGGCGCCGGCGAACTCGGCACCGGTGACGCCCGAACCCACGACGATGAGGTGCTCCGGGAGCGCGGGCATGTCGTACAGCTGCGTCCACGTGAGGATCCGCTCGCCGTCCGGACGCGCGGACGGCAGCTCGCGCGGCGACGCTCCCACCGAGACGACGAGGGTGTCGGCCTCGATGCGATCGAAGTCGGTGCCGCCGGCGCCGGTCGAGACCACGACCGCGCCGGGGCCCTCCAGGCGCCCATGTCCGGAGATGATCCGCACGCCGGCCTCGACCAGCGAGGCGCGCATGTCGTCGGACTGCTGACGGGCGAGCGAGAGCAGGCGCTTGTTGACGGCCGCGAGGTTGATCGCGATCTCGGGCTTGAGGGGCTTGCCCTCCTTGCCGCGCGCGAACAGCTGCACCCCGAGGTCGCTGGCGCCGGCGATCGCGACGGCGGCGTCGGCGGTGGCGATGAGGGTCTTCGACGGGACGACGTCGGTGATGACAGCCGAGCCGCCCACGCCGGCGCGCTCCACGAGCGTCACCTCCGCTCCCAGCTGCGCGGCCGCGAGCGCCGCCTCGTACCCGCCGGGTCCTCCGCCGATGATCGCGACGGTCTGGGTGCGCTCGAAGCTCAAAGACATGAGCACCATTCTCCCCCGCATCCGCCGGGCCCGCACGCGCGGCCGACGGGCGCGTCTCTGGCTCTGCGGCGCGCGTGTTTCTAGAGTGGGGGGATGTCCGACACGCACGACCACCCGCTCGACGACCCCGCCGCCGATCCGTTCGAGATCGCCGCGGCGGCCGCCGCCGACATCGCCCGACTCACCGGCGTCGACCGGCACGACATCGCCCTCACCCTCGGCAGCGGATGGGGCAGGGCCGCCGAGCTGATCGGCGAGACCACGGCCGCCCTCCCCGCCACCGAGGTCACCGGGTTCAGCAGACCCGCTCTCGAAGGGCACGTCGGAACGCTCCGCAGCGTCGTGACCCCGCGCGGACGCCGCGTGCTGGTCATCGGCGCGCGGACGCACTTCTACGAAGGACACGGCGTCCGCCGCGTCGTGCACAGCGTGCGGACGGCTGCGGCGACGGGCGCGAAGACCATGGTCCTCACCAACGGCGCCGGGGGCATCAAGCACACGTGGCGCCCCGGACAGCCGGTGCTCATCAGCGATCACATCAACCTCACGGGCGCCTCGCCGCTCGAGGGGGCGACGTTCATCGACCTCACCGACCTGTACTCGATGCGCCTGCGCGATGTCGCGCGCTCGGTCGACCCGTCGCTGGACGAGGGGGTGTACTGCCAGTTCCGCGGACCCCAGTACGAGACGCCCGCCGAGGTGCACATGGCCAAGACCATCGGCGGTCACATCGTGGGCATGTCCACCGCCCTCGAGGCGATCGCGGCACGTCAGGCGGGTATGGAGATCCTCGGCTTCTCGCTCATCACGAACATGGCGGCCGGCATCCAGACCACCCCGCTCAGCCATCAGGAGGTCATCGAGGCGGGCCGCGAGGCCGAGCCGGTGATCTCGTCGCTGCTCGCGCGCGTCATCGGAGCACTGTGAACGGCGCCGGCGGCCCGCTCCCGGAGGGCGAGATCCTCGATCGTGCACGCGCGTGGCTCGCGCAGGACCCCGACCCCGAGACCCGCGACGAGCTGCGCGCCCTCATCGAGGCGGCCGAGGGCGGCGTGTCCGACGCGGGCGATGTGCTCGCCGATCGCTTCTCGACACGCCTGGCCTTCGGCACGGCGGGACTGCGCGGCGCGCTCGGCGCCGGCAGCAACCGCATGAACCGGGTGCTCGTCGCCCAGGCCGCCGCCGGGCTCGCCGCCTTCCTTCGCGAGAAGTCCGGGCTCGGGGCGAGTACCGGCGACGAGATCGACCCGGATGCCGCACCCACCGTCGTGGTCGGCTACGACGGCCGCCGCAACTCCGACGTGTTCGCCCGCGACTCGGCCGAGCTGTTCGCCGGGGCGGGGCTCCGCGCGATCCTCCTCCCCCGGATGCTGCCGACCCCCGTTCTCGCCTTCGCCGTCCGCCACCTCGGCGCCGACGCGGGTGTCATGGTGACCGCCAGCCACAACCCGCCCGACGACAACGGCTACAAGGTGTACCTGGGGGGTCCCGACGACGGCGCGCAGATCGTGCCGCCCGTCGACGCCGAGATCGCCGCGCACATCCAGCGGATCGCGGATGCCGGCGACATCGCCGCCCTCCCCCGCTCGCTCGGCTACGAAACGGCCTCGGACGCGGTCGTGGACGCCTACGTCGCCGCCACGGCGGCCGTGGCCCCCGCCTCGCCCGCCGCCGAGGGCCTCGCCTGGGTCTACACCGCGATGCACGGCGTCGGCTGGGAGACCTTCCGCGCGGTCATCGCCGCCGCCGGCTACCCCGAGCCCACGCCCGTGACCGAGCAGATCGAGCCGGACGGCACGTTCCCGACGGTCGCCTTCCCCAACCCCGAGGAACCCGGCGCGATGGACCTGGCCTTCGCCGCCGCGACCGCCGCCGACGCCGACCTGGTGATCGCGAACGACCCCGACGCGGACCGCCTCGCCGTCGCCGTGCCCGACGCCGACAGCCCCGGCGGCTGGCGGCGCCTCACCGGCAACCAGATCGGCCTGCTTCTGGGCTGGCGGGCGGCCCGGCTCGTGGCGGAGTCGCCGGAGCGGCCGTCGCACGCCTCGCTGGCGTGCTCGCTGGTGTCCTCGCCCGGTCTCGCCGCGATCGCCGAGCACTACGGTCTGGGTTTCCACGCCACCCTCACCGGGTTCAAGTGGATCTCGCGCGCACCCGGCATGGTGTACGGGTTCGAGGAGGCGCTCGGCTACCTCGTCAACCCCGAGACCGTGCGCGACAAGGACGGCATCTCGGCCACGGTGGCGATGCTCGGACTCGTGTGCGAGGCACGCGAGCACGGCCGGACGCTGCAGGACCTGCTCGACGAGTTCGACCGGACGTTCGGCGCGTTCGCCAGCGATCAGATCTCGATCCGCGTCGACGATCTCGCCCGCATCGGCCACCTCACGGCGGCGCTGCGGGCGCGGCATCCGGATCGCATCGGCGACACCGCGGTGGACCGGGTCGACGACCTGCTCTCGGGCACGGACGACCTGCCGCCCGGTGACGTGCTGCGGTACTGGCTGACGGACGGCTCCCGAGTGATCGTGCGTCCGAGCGGCACCGAGCCGAAGCTCAAGGTGTACCTGGACGTGCGCGGCGACGACGCGGCCGACGCCGCCGCGCGGGTGGCGGCGCTCGCCGACGGGGTGCGCGCGCTGCTGGATGCGATCGAGTGACCGTGCTGCTGATCGAGCCCGTCACCCTCGCCAACGACGTCGTCCGTCTCGAGCCGTTGACCCCGCAGCACGCCGGCGAGCTCGGCGACGCCACCGCGGGGCTCGAGCACGCCTGGTACACCTCGGTGCCGACGGCGGAGGACGTGCCCGGCGAGATCGCAGCCCGGCACGAGGCGCACCTGGCGGGGACGATGAACCCGTGGGCGATCCGTCGGCTCGATACAGGTGAGGCCGTCGGGATGACGACCTTCTGCAACATCGACCAGCCCAACCGGCATGTCGAGATCGGCTACACGTGGATCGCGGTCGACGCCCAGCGCACGGCCGTGAACTCCGCAGCCAAGCTGCTGCTGCTCGGCCACGCCTTCGAGGATTGCGACGCGATCGCGGTCGAGTTCCGCACCCACTGGCACAACCGGCAGTCGCGGGCGGCGATCGAGCGGCTGGGCGCGAAGCTGGACGGGGTGCTGCGCAACCACCGGCTGGGGCCCGACGGAACGCTCCGCGACACCGTGGTGTACTCGATCCTCCCGCACGAGTGGCCCGCCGTGAAGCGCGGCCTGCAGGCCCGCCTCTCCCGCCCCTGACTCTCCCGTCCACGGCTGGGGGCGCGTGCGCACGTGCCCCCAGCGTGCGGGGTGATCACGCACGCTGGTGATGCGTGCGCACGCGCCCCGGCGCGGGTGGGCGGGCGGGAGGCGAGGCGGGTGGCGGGAGGCGCCAGGCTCTCTCCCCGGCGGGGCGCCGAGGGAGTTCGTCCACATCCGAGGCCGGTCGCGCGGCTCGGTGGCCGCTGCCCACGAGGATGCCGGGATGAACGTACGCGAACCCCTCGCGCTCATGCGACGTGACGAGCTGCTGTCGGATGGCACCGGGTGGCGCGCGCTCGCGGCATCCGTCACCTCGGGCGACCTCGTGGCCGTACGCCCCGGCGTCTTCGCGTTCGGTGCGGACTGGCGACGGCAGCGCTCCGAACAGGAAGCGGTCACCCGTGCTCATGCGTACGCCCTGATGGCCCGGCACGAGCCGGTGTTCTCCGGTCCGAGCGCGGCCGCGCTGCACGGCCTGCCGCTCTTCCGCGTCCCCGCGGACAACGTCCACGTGCTGGCCGGCGACATGCGCGCCGGCGCCGCCCGCGGCGTCGTGCGGCACGACGGGCCGATCATCGACGACGATGTCGTCGAGGTCGGCGGGCTTCGGTGCACGTCACTCGCGCGCACCCTGGCCGACCTCGCCAGATCGGCGTCCGAGGAAACGACCGTCGCCGCTGCCGATGCCGCACTCCACCGCTACGTCGACCGCGACGATTACGACGAGGATGCCGCCGCCTCACTCATCGACGCCGCGCGTGGCCATCTCGGCGGGTTCGCTCGGCGGGTCGACGTCGCGCACCGGGCTCTGGAATTCGCCGACGGCCGCGCCCAACTGCCCGGAGAGAGCGTCAGCCGCGTGTACTTCCACCGGCTGGGCTTCCCCATCCCCCGTCTGCAGGTCCCGGTGCCCGGACCCAAGGGGACCCCTTACGCCGTGGACTTCGGGTTCGAAGGGATGCGGCTGTTCGGGGAGTTCGACGGCGAGGCGAAGTACACCGATCCGGAGTTCCTGCAGGGGCGCACCGCTCAGCAGGCGATCATGGACGAGAAAAGACGAGAAGACTGGATTCGCGCCACCACCGGATGGCAGCTCGTCCGCTGGATGATGCCCAACCTGCAGTCGACGTCCGTCTTCGGCAGCCTTCTCCGCGGAATGGGCGTGCGGCCACCGGCCTGAGGCCCCGGCATCCGATCGTCGCTCGTGTGCTCTCTCGGATCGTGCAGCGCCTCTCGTCGGAGACGGGTGCGCACGCGTCACACGCGGGCGGGATTCCCACGCACGCCGGGGATACGTGCGCACGCGTCCCAACCAGGGCTTCCGCACGCCGGGGGTACGTGCGCACGCGGCCCCAACCAGGGCTTCCGCACGCGCAGGGCGGCGTGCGCACGCGTCACACGCGGGCGGGATTCCCACGCACGCGGGGGATACGTGCGCACGCGTCCCCGGGCGCGGGGGGACTCAGCCGTCGATGACGGCGACGAGCTCGTCGAGGAAGCCACTGAAGTCCGTCGCACGGCGGACGATGCGCTGCACGCTCTCGCGCTCGCTGAACACCTCGACGAACTGCTCGAACACCGTCTGGAAGGCCTCGCGGTCGGCCTGAGAGAAGGCCACGAGCGCGACGACCTGCACGCGGCCGTCGCCCCACGGCAGCGACGGCTCGGCGATGCCGATCGCGATCGAGGTGCGCGTCGCCGTCATCCCCATCGCGTGCGGCACCGCCAGCGCGTCGGTGAAGGCCGTCGACGACAGCCGCTCGCGCTCGATCGCGCGCTCGACGTAGTCCTGATCGATGACCCCCTGCGCGATGAGCAGGTCGCCGAGGCGCCGGATGGTCCCCTCCACGCCGGTCGCGGCATCCAAGCCCCTCACGAACGCGGATGCCGCGAAGTAGCGCTCCAGCTCGGTCCGCAGCCGCGCCAGCCGGCGCGTGCGACGGATGCGGCCGCCCGCCTGGTGCACCCGCTCGATGTCGGCATCGGTGAGGAAGGGCTGGATGCGGACCACCCGATCGCCCGAGATCGCCGGATCGATGGTGGTGAGGACGAGGTCGGTGTCGATGCCCGCCCAATCCGGGTCGACGCGCGTCTCGACGCCAACGACCTCGACCTCGCGTCCGAGGGAGCGGTCCACGCTCGATCGAAGCAGCTCGTGCAGCTCGTAGTACCCGGGGCACACGATGGTCGCCGTCAGCAGCTGGTCGGCACGGCGGCTGCGCTCGAGGCGACCCCCGACGTGCATGGCGATGTAGGCGATCTCATCGTCCAGCAGCGGGATGTCCAGACGTCGGTGCAGCCCGCTGGCGACGAAGACGGCCACGTCGAAGATCATCGGGTAGGTCGATTTCAGGGAGCGCGTGAGCGGATTGCGCGACCACGCCTGCTCCCGTGCGCGCTGGCGAAGGTTCTGGACGTGCAGCGCGAGACGCAGGATGAAGTCCTCGTGGACGATGTCGACGAGGAACTCGGCGGCCGCCTGCTCGACCACCTCGCGCACCACGGTCTCGACCTCCGGATCGAGACTCGCGCGCGTGTGCTCGTGACGCGACGCGTCTCCGGGGGCCACGATCCGGGTCAGCACGAGCGTCGCCAGGTGGCGCAGGTCGGCGCTTCCCAGGCGCACCCCGAGGTGCTGCTCCACGAGGTCGGCGAGGACGGCGACGACTTCGCCCTGGGCGCCGGTAGCGTCGGGTCCGCCCGCCTCGAGCGGCCGGTCGCGGGCGACGCGGTCCGCGGCGATCGCGATGTGCATCACCACGTCGGCGATGCCGATCTCGTTGACGAAGTATCCCAGCGCCCCGAGCCGGGCGACGAGGTCGGCCTTGAACGGACCGAACGCCTGGGCGCCCACCGACTCGTCGCCGAGCGTGCGGCGGAGGGCCGCGAGGTCGAACGATCCGGCATCCATCTCGTCGTGCGCGAGTCGGGACAGCAGCCGGCGCTGGGCGACCTCGGTGCCGTGCAGGCGCGCGGTGGCCGCGGACCGCTCGAGCGTCAGCTCGGTGCCGCCCAGCAGCGCCCGCACCCGCCCGAGGTCCGCGTCCAGCGTCGCGGTGCTCACGAACAGCTCATCCGCGGTGGCGTACACGTCGATGCCGTCCGGGGCGTCCAGCAGTCGGCGGACCAGGGTATGCAGTCGATCCCGCGGTGTTCCGGTCTCGGCGGTGCCCGCGCGCAGCGCGACGGTGGCCTCGGGTCCGGCGCGGTAGCCGTGCGGCCCGGACTCGACGGCCGTGCCCGCCGGCACGCGCGCGTTGAGGGCGGTGACGTAGGAGCGGATGCTGCGCGGTGTCACTCCGACCGCATCGGCCAGCGAGGCCGCTGTCGCCCAATCGCCTTCTCGCACGAGCAGGCCCAGCAGGCGGTCCTGTCTGGCTCGGGTCACGGTGCTCCTCGGGCGACGTCGCGGGAAGGGGTGGGTCGGCGAGCGCCGCACCGTGCCAGTCAACCACGAGTCGCGGCCGCCCAGCCCGCCGCACCGCAGCGCCTTTCCGCCCCCGCGGAAACGAGAGTGGTTGTCCCCTCCCAGCGTTCTCACAAGAATGGCCACAAGAGGAGGCGGGTCGATGAGGATCCTTGTGGTGTGCGGCGCCGGTGCGTCCAGCACCTTCGTCGCGCAGCGCGTGCGCCACGCGGCGCAGGCCCACGGGCTCGCCTACTCCGCGTTCGCGGGCACCGAGCAGTCGCTCCCGATCGACCTCGATTCCGCCGACGTGGTCCTGGTCGGGCCGCACATGTCGCACGCGATCGAGACGATCGAGCGGGATGCCGCGGCGCGAGGGACCGCGGTGGTGCTGCTTCCCGGCGACATCTTCCAGGACCTCGACGGCTCGCGGACGCTCGAGCTGGTGCGCGCCGCACGCCCCGCCGCGCCGCCCGCTGACCCCGCGCAGAGCACGACACCGACACCGACAGAGAACACGACACAGACAGAGAGGTCGCCCATGCCCGCCATCTCGAGGACGGTCCACATCGGATCGTCGCACGGTCTGCACGCCCGGCCCGCGAAGCTGTTCGCCCAGGCGGCGAAGGACGCCGGGATCCCGGTCACGATCGCGAAGGGCTCCGGCGCGCCGGTGAACGCCGCCAGCATCCTCGGTGTGATCGCCCTGGGCGTGGAGCACGGCGACTACGTGACCCTGACGGCCGACGGCGAACGCGCCGACGACGTCCTCGACCAGCTGAGCGAACTGCTCACGACCGATCACGACGCGGAGTAGGACATGGCAGAACTCAGAGGAGTCGGAATCGGACTGGGCGTCGCACAGGGACCCGTCGCACGGATGGCCGAGCCGCTGCCGGCGCCGGCCGACGAGCCGAGCACCCGCAGCGCCGACGAAGAGAAGGCCCGGGTCGCCGAGGCCGTCGCCGCGGTCGCACGCGAACTCGAGGCCCGCGGCGCGCAGGCCGGAGGGGCCGCCCGCGACGTGCTCGAAGCGCAGGCGATGATGGCCGAAGACCCCACTCTGCAGTCCGAGGTCGAGACCCGGCTCGCGCAGGGCAAGACGGGCGAGTTCGCCGTCTTCGACGCGTTCGCCTCGTTCCGCGAGCAGCTCACCGCTCTCGGCGGCTACCTGGGCGAGCGTGCCGCCGACCTCGACGACGTCGCCCAGCGGGTCATCGCCCGCCTCCGCGGCGTCGCCGCCCCGGGGGTGCCCGACCCCGGGCATCCGTTCATCCTCGTCGCCAAGGACCTGGCGCCGGCCGACACGGCTCTGCTCGACCTCGACAAGGTGCTCGCGCTGGTGACAACCGAAGGCGGTCCGACGTCGCACACGGCGATCCTCGCCCGCGAGAAGGCCATCGTGGCGGTCGTCGGCGCGACGACGGCGACCGCCCTCGCCGACGGCGAGACCGTGATCGTGGATGCCGCAGCCGGCGTCGTGACGACGAACCCCTCCGCCGAGGAACTCGATCGGGCCCGCAACCGCGCCGCCGATCGCGCGGCCGCGGCGAGCGCCCCCGTCACCCCCGGCGCCCTCGCGGACGGAACCGCCGTGCCGCTGCTGGCCAACCTCGGAAACGCCAAGGGCGCACCCGAGGCGGTCGAACTCGGCGCCGAGGGCGTCGGACTCTTCCGCACCGAGTTCCTCTTCCTCAGCTCCAGCAACGCCCCCACGGTCGAGCAGCAGCGCGAGGCGTACATCGCCCTGCTGAAGGAGTTCCCCGGCAAGAAGGTCGTCGTGCGGGTGCTGGATGCCGGTGCCGACAAGCCGCTGCCCTTCCTCAACGACGCGCACGAGGAGAATCCGGCCCTGGGTCTGCGGGGCCTGCGGGCGCTCCGCGCGAGCGAGGACATCCTGCGCGAGCAGCTGACCGCGCTCGCCCAGGCGGATGCCGCGACGCAGGCGGAGCTGTGGGTGATGGCCCCGATGGTCTCGACGGTGGAGGAGACGGAGTACTTCGTGGGCATCGCCCGCGAGTACGGGGTCAAGACCGCCGGTGTCATGGTGGAGGTGCCCTCGTCGGCGCTGCTGGCCGACCGGGTGCTCGCCCACGCCGACTTCGCGTCGATCGGGACCAACGACCTCACGCAGTACACCCTCGCCGCCGATCGCCTGCTCGGATCGGTGGCGGCGTTCCAGGACCCGTGGCACCCGGCCGTGCTCACCCTGATCCGGCAGGTCGGCGAGGCCGGCCGCGCGTCCGGCAAGCCCGTCGGGATCTGCGGCGAGGCCGCCGCGGATCCGCTGCTGGCGGTCGTGCTGGTGGGGCTCGGGGCGACGAGCCTGTCGATGGCCCCCACCGCCCTCGCCGACGTGCGCGCCACCCTGCTGCAGTACACCCTCGACGATGCCCGCCGCATCGCCGAGGCCACCCTCGCCGCCAGCGATGCGGCATCCGCTCGAATCGCGGCCCAGGAGGCCGCGACCCGTATGAAGGAGACAGTGCAATGACGACGACGTCCGCCACGGGAGGCAGGAAGGCGCAGGTTCACGTCCAGCGCTTCGGGACCTTCCTTTCCGGCATGATCATGCCGAACATCCCCGCGCTGATCGCGTGGGGCATCTTCACCGCGTTCTTCATCGATGTGGGCTGGACCCCCAACGCGGATCTGGCGACCATCGTCGGACCGTTCATCCACTACCTGCTGCCGATCCTGATCGCCTACACCGCGGGCTACATGGTCTACCAGGTGCGCGGCGCCGTCGTGGGCTCGATCGCCGTCATGGGCGCCATCGCCGGCTCCGACCTGCTCATCGCGCAGTTCAACGCCACGCTGCCCGAGGGCGAGGCCCCGCTCGGCCAGATCCACATGTTCATCGGCGCGATGATCATGGGCCCCCTCGCGGCGTACACCATGAAGTGGCTCGACCGGCTGTGGGACGGCAAGGTCAAGGCCGGCTTCGAGATGCTGGTGAACATGTTCTCGGCGGGCATCTGGGGCTTCGTCATGGCGATCGTCGGGTTCTACCCGGTGGCATGGCTGGTCAACGGCCTGATGACGGTGCTCGGCAACGCCGTGAACTGGCTGGTCGAGACCGGGCTGCTGCCGCTGACGAGCATCATCATCGAGCCGGCGAAGGTGTTCTTCCTGAACAACGCCATCAACCACGGCGTCCTCACCCCGCTCGGCATCGCCCAGGCCGACCAGGACGGCAAGTCCATCCTGTTCCTGCTGGAGGCCAACCCCGGCCCCGGCGTCGGACTGCTGCTGGCCTTCACGTTCTTCGGCATCGGCGCCGCACGCGCCTCGGCGCCGGGTGCTGCAGTCATCCAGTTCTTCGGCGGCATCCACGAGGTGTACTTCCCGTTCGCGCTGATGAAGCCCGTCCTGATCGTCGCGCTCATCGCCGGCGGCATGACCGGTGTCACCACGAACATGCTGTTCGACGCGGGGCTTCGAGCGCCCGCCGCGCCGGGATCGATCTTCGCGGTCCTGGCCCAGACGGCGAGCGACAGCTACGTCGGCGTGATCCTGTCGGTGATCCTCTCCGCGGCTGTCACCTTCGTCATCGCGGCGATCATCCTGCGGGCCTCCCGCAAGCGCGACCTCGCGGCAGAGGGCGACCAGTTCGCCACGGCCGTGTCGCGGACCGCCGAGAACAAGGGCAAGTCGTCTGCGGCCCTCGACGGACTGCGCACCTCGGGTGCGGCCGCCGCCGGCACCGCGGCGGGCACCGCCGCGGCGGAGGCACCGGTGGCCACCCGCCAGATCAAGAGCATCGTGTTCGCGTGCGACGCGGGCATGGGCTCGTCGGCCATGGGCGCGAGCGTGCTGCGCAACAAGATCAAGAAGGCGGGCATCGAGGATGTCACGGTCGTCAACAAGGCGATCGCGAACCTCGACTCCTCGGCCGACCTGGTCATCACGCAGAACCAGCTCACCGACCGGGCGCGTCACCAGACACCGGGGGCGATGCACGTCTCGGTCGACAACTTCATGAACTCGCCGAAGTACGACGAGGTCGTGGACCTGGTGCGCGACCAGCACAAAGATGGTGCGTAGCCGTTGAGACGACTGCGGGGTCGGGCGGCGCGACGCCCCCGGCCCCGTGGTCCTCTGCGGGACCGCCCCACCGGCATCCGTGAAACAGAAAGGCGAGACCATGGCACGTGACGTCCTCAGCATCGGACAGGTGCGCATCCACTCCGGCAGCGCGACCCGCGAGGAGGCGATGAAGGAGGCCGCCGACATCCTCGAGGCAGCCGGCGCGGTCACCTCGCGCTACTTCGACGCGATGCAGCAGCGGGAGGAGACGGTCTCGACCTACATGGGCAACGAGCTGGCGATCCCCCACGGCACCAATGAGACCAAGGGCGAGATCCTGGACTCGGCGCTGTCGGTCGTGCGCTACGACGGCGGCGTGGACTGGGGCGGCGAGCCGGTCACGTTCGTAGTGGGGATCGCGGGCAAGGGCGACGAGCACCTCGAGATCCTGTCGCAGATCGCGATCCTCTTCTCGGACGAGGATGACGTGGCGCGGCTGAAGGCCGCCGACACCCCCGAAGACCTGTACCGGATCGTCGCGGCGACGGGAGTGTGATGAAGGCCGTCCACTTCGGCGCCGGGAACATCGGACGCGGCTTCGTCGGCCTGCTGCTTCACGAAGGCGGCTACGAACTGGTGTTCTCGGACGTCGCGGCCGGCCTCGTCGACGCCATCAACGCCGCCGACGCGTACACCGTGCACGAGGTCGGCGACGGCGGGCGCGACACGGTCGTCACCGGATTCCGCGCCATCAACAGCGCCGAGGACCCGCAGGCCGTGGCCGACGAGATCGCCACGGCGAACGTCGTCACCACGGCGGTCGGCCCGACGATCCTGCGGTTCGTCGCCCCGCACATCATCGCCGGCCTCGCCCTGCGCGAGCCCGGCACTCCCCCGCTGCAGATCATGGCGTGCGAGAACGCCATCAACGCCACCGACCTGCTCCGCGACGAGATCGCCGCGCAGGCGGGCGAAGCGTGGGACGCCCTGTCGGGCAGCGCGGTGTTCGCCAACACCGCCGTCGACCGCATCGTTCCCGGCCAGCCCGAAGGCGGCGGTGTGGACGTCACGGTGGAGCCCTTCTACGAATGGGCCATCGAACGCGGGCCGTTCGGCGGGAACCCGCCGAACATCCCCGGCGCGCACTTCGTCGACGACCTCGCCCCCTACATCGAGCGGAAGCTCTTCACCGTCAACACCGGTCATGCCACGACCGCCTACTTCGGTGCGGCCGCCGGCGTGGAGCGCATCTCGGACGCGCTGGCGGATGAGCGCATCGCGCGGCAGGTGGAGGCGGTGCTCGAAGAGACCTCGGCGCTTCTGATCGCCACACACGGACTGGACCCCGACGCGCAGGCGGAGTACCGCCGCACGATCCTCGGCCGCTTCCGCAACCCCGCCCTCCCCGACACGGTGTGGCGGGTAGGCCGTCAGCCGCTGCGCAAGCTCTCCCGGCACGAGCGCTTCATCGGCCCCGCCGCGTCTGCCGCCGAGCGCGGACTCGCGGTGGACGCGCTGGTGGCCGCCGTGGGCGCCGCCCTGCGTTTCGACGACGCCGAGGACGCCCAGTCCGTCGACATGCAGCGGATACTGCGCGAGCAGGACGCCGCGACATTCACCGCCGAGGTGACAGGGCTCGATCCGCAGCATCCGCTCTTCGACCGCGTGGTCGCCGTCGTCGCCGCCAGGCAGGCCGAGCTGGGTCGCTGAGCCCCTGCGCTCGATCCGTGAGCGAACGCGCGGCGACCGATCCCTCCGGCTCCTCCCCGACGGCCGCGGCGCCGTCGCGTCGTCGGATGGGTAGTGGGCGGACTCGGGGATGCCGGTGCTGAGCATCGCCGGCAGCGATGACGGCCTCTCGACGCCCGAGAAGATCGCCGACGCGCGACCGCTCCTTCCCGCCGACGCCGAGATGGTGGAGATCCCGGGCGCCGCGCACGCGTCGTTCGGGGACTACGGCCCGCAGGCCGGCGACGGCGAGCCCACCATCTCGGACGAGGAGATGACCGCCCGCCTCACCGAGCTGCTCGGGGCATTCGCCACCGACCGGTGAGTCCGGGCAGGCCGGGGCGGGCGGAGGGTCGGGTCAGCGGTCGAAGCCCTCGCCGATGACCTCGATGAGCTCCTCGCGCTCCTCGACGGCGAGGAAGGCGCCGGCCGCGGCATTCAGCTGGAAGACCTCGAGGTCGTCCAGGTCGTACTCGAACGTCTCTGCCAGGAGCGCCAGCTCGCGGGTGAGCGACGTGCGGCTCATCGTGCGGTTGTCGACGTTCACCGTGACGGCGAAGCCCAGCTGGTAGAGCAGGTCGAAGGGGTGGTCTTCCATCGCGTTGCCCCACGCCTCGATGGCACCGGTCTGCAGGTTCGACGACGGCGACAGCTCGAGCGGGATCTCGCGGTCGCGCACCCACCGCGCCAGGTCGCCGAACTGCACGAACACCTCTTCGCCTTCGCGCGAGACGACCTCCAGGTCGGATGCGAGGCGCACGCCGTGTCCGAGGCGCAGCGCCCGCCCGTCGATGAGGGCGGAGCGGATCGAGGCCAGGCCCGCCGCTTCTCCCGCGTGCACAGTCACGGGGAAGAACTCCGACGCCAGATAGTCGAACGCCGCACGGTGCCGCGACGGCGGGAACCCGTCCTCCGGTCCGGCGATGTCGAACCCGACCGCGCCGCGTCGACGCCAGCGCACGGCCAGCTCGGCGATCTCGAGCGAACGGTCGGTGTGCCGCATCGCGGTGATCAGCTGCCCGACGCGGATGTCGCCCCCGGCGTCGCCGACGGCATCCTCACCCTCCTCGATGCCGTCCTGGACCGCTTCGACGACCTCGTCCAGGCTCAGCCCGCCGCCCAGGTGCTGCTCGGGCGCCCAGCGCACCTCGCCGTACACGACGCCGTCGGCGGCCAGGTCCTCGACGAACTCCCGCGCGACCCGCGTGAGGCCCTCGCGCGTCTGCATGACCGAGGTGGTGAGGTCGAACGTCTTCAGGTACTCCACCAGCGAGCCGGAGTCGCTGCGCTCGGCGAACCAGTCCGCGAGCGCTGCGGCATCCGACTCGGGCACCTCCACCCCGGCGTCGTCAGCCAGCTCGAGGATCGTGGCGGGACGGACGGCCCCGTCGAGGTGGTCGTGCAGCGAGACCTTGGGCAGGCTCCGGATCGAAACGCCCTGCAGGACGGCGTCGCCGTGCTGATCGATGGCCATGGGGGCTCTCCTCGGATGCTGGGGATGAAGGGGCGGAAGGACGAAGACTACGCGGTGATGCGCTCGCGGACGAGGGGCGCGGACGGCGGGGCGTCGGGCCCCACCTCCCATGCTCCCTCGAGCGCGTCGAGCGCGCGCTCGAAGCGGGAGTCATCGTCGCCGAGCAGGGTGAACAGCGGCTGTCCGGCGGACACCCGGTCGCCCGGCTTGACGTGAAGGTCGATGCCCGCGGCGTGCAGCACGGGGTCCTCGGCGCGCGCCCGGCCGGCACCCAGGCGCCACGCCGCGATGCCGAAGGGGAGCGCCTCGGTGCGCGTGACGTGGCCGGCCGCCGTCGCGGCGACGGTGTGGGTCTCGCGCGCCGTCGGCAGTGCGGCATCCGGATCGCCGTCCTGGGCGCGGATCATGGAGCGCCAGACGTCCATCGCACGTCCGTCGGCCAGGGCCTTCTCGACGTCGGCGTCGGGCTGCCCCGCCAGGGTCAGCATCTCGCGGGCGAGGGCGACGGTGAGCTCGACCACGTCGGCCGGACCACCGCCGGCGAGCACCTCGACCGATTCGCGCACCTCGTTGGCGTTGCCGATCGCGAGCCCGAGCGGGGTGTTCATGTCGGTCAGCAGCGCGGTGGTGGCCACGCCCGAGTCCGTGCCGAGCTCGACCATGGTGCGGGCCAGTTCGCGGGCGCGGTCGATGTCCTTCATGAAGGCCCCCGAGCCGAACTTCACGTCCAGGACGAGAGAGTCCGTGCCCTCGGCGATCTTCTTCGACATGATGCTCGAGGCGATGAGCGGGATGGCCTCGACCGTGCCCGTGACGTCGCGCAGGGCGTAGAGCTTCTTGTCGGCGGGTGCCAGCCCCGATCCGGCGGCGCAGATCACGGCCCCGACGTCGCGCAGCTGGGCGAACATCTCGTCGTTGGACAGAGCCGCCCGCCACCCGGGGATCGACTCCAGCTTGTCGAGCGTGCCCCCGGTGTGGCCGAGGCCGCGGCCCGACAGCTGCGGCACGGCGACGCCGAAGACCGCGACCAGCGGCGCGAGCGGGAGGGTGATCTTGTCGCCCACTCCACCTGTGGAGTGCTTGTCGGCGGTCGTCTTCCCGAGGTCGGCGAAGCTCATCCGCTCCCCCGAGGCGATCATCGCGTCGGTCATGACGCGGATCTCGTCGCGCTGCATGCCGTTGAGGAGCACCGCCATCGCGAAGGCCGCCATCTGCGAGTCGGCGACGTACCCGCGGGTGTAGGCGTCCACCATCCACCGCAGGGCGTCCTCGCCGACGACGCCCCCGTCGCGCTTGGCGCGGATGACGTCGACCGCGTCGAAGGGCTCGGTCATCGGGCCGCCTCCTCGAGATCGCGGGGTCCGAAGGCGTCGGGCAGCACCTCATCGATGGTCCGGATGCCCGACACCGTCTCGAGCAGCATCCCGGGCAGGGCGAATTCGTACAGCAGCTGACGGCACCGGCCGCACGGCATGATCGTCTCGCCGTTGCCGTTGACGCACACGAAAGCGACGAGCTGTCCGCCGCCGGACATGTGCAGGTCGGAGACGAGACCGCACTCGGCGCACAGGCCCACGCCGTACGAGGCGTTCTCGACGTTGCAGCCGGTCACCACCCGCCCGTCCGACACGAGGGCGGCGGCGCCCACCTTGTAGTGCGAGTACGGGGCGTACGCGCGATGCATGGCCTCGGTGGCCGCCGCGCGCAGCTCATCCCAGTCGATGTCGGTCACGGACGGCTCTCTTTCAGGTGGATGTCGGGAGGGTCGGATGCTGCGGAGCACACGGCTGCGCCCACGGGTCAGCCCTTGATGTAGGGCTTGCCCGCGGCAGCCGGCCCGCGCACCTGGCCGGCGAAGCCGACGACGGCGAGGATCGTCACGATGTAGGGCAGCATCGCCATGAACTCGGACGGGATCGGCGAGCCGAGGTTGGTCAGCAGCGTCTCGAGGTTCGTGGTGAAGCCGAACAGGAGCGCGGCGAGGGTGGCCCGCACCGGATCCCAGCCGCCGAAGATCACGGCCGCCAGGGCGATGAAGCCGAGTCCGCCCGTCATCTCCTTGTCGAAGGAGCCGACTGATCCGAGCGTGAAGTACGCCCCGCCGATGCCGGCGATGGCCCCTGCCAGCAGCACGTTCCAGAACCGCGTGGGGTTGACCCGGATGCCGACGGTGTCGGCCGCCTGGGGGTGCTCCCCCACCGCGCGCAGCCGCAGACCCCAGCGGGTCTTGTAGAGCCCCCATGCCACCAGCGGCACAGCGATGTACATGAGGTACACGATGAGCGTCTGGTTGAACACGACGGGACCGATGATCGGGATCTCGGACAGCCCGGGGATCGCCCACCTCGGGAAGCGGGGCGGGGAGTTCAGGGCCTCCGCGTTCGGGTTCAGCAGCGCGCCGTGCAGGAAGCTCGTCAGGCCCGTGATCAGGACGTTCAGCACGACGCCGACGATGACCTGGTCGACGAGGTACTTGATCGAGAACACCGCCAGGACCGAGCCGACCAGGGCTCCCGCGAGCATGGCCGCGATGAGCCCGAGGACGAACGATCCGGTCATCGACGCGACGATCGCGGACGTGAACGCGGCGAACAGGAACTGCGCCTCGATGGCGACGTTGACCACGCCGACCCGCTCGCCGATGACGCCGCCCAGGGCGCCGAAGACGAGCGGAACCGACAGCGACACCGCGCCGAAGAGCAGGCCGGTGACCGGGACGAGTCCGCCCGCGGCCGACCACGTGAGGAAGGCGAACACCGCCACGAACGCGAACACGATGGACAGCCACAGTCCCACGCGACGGTAGGTCGCCACCGCCCAGAATGCGTACGCGGTCATGAGGGCGAGGAGGATCGCGCACACCGTCACGGTGGCCGCGGTCGGCACGCCGATGTCGCCCAGGTCGATGGCCGACGTGCGGTCGCCGAGCCGGTAGGTGCTGGTGCCGTCGCGCCCGAAGGCGAAGGCCATGATCCAGATCAGGATCGTGCCGACGGCCAGGGTGATCGGCAGCTTCCAGTGCCGCTGACGCACCTTCTCGCGGGTGATCGCGCCGCCGGCGCCCGGCGCCGGGGTCAGGGGTGCTGCCACGTCGGTGCTCACGATGCCGCTCCCGCCTTCGCCGCGCGCTTGGCTCTCTTCTTGGCCGAGAGCTCGTGCTCCTCCTTGGGCAGGAAGAAGATCGTCCGCACGAGCGGCGGCGCCGCGATGAACAGCACGATGAGCGCCTGCACGACGACCACGATGTCGACGGGGATGTCTTCGGCGACCTGCATCGTGAAGCTTCCGGCTTTGAGCGCTCCGAACAGGATGCCGGCGGCGAAGACGCCCCACGCACGGCTGCGGCCGAGGAGCGCGACCGTGATCGCGTCGAAGCCGATGCCGGCGTCGATGTGGCTGCCGAAGCCGCTGGTGATGGTGCCCGAGATCTGGTTGACCCCGGCCAGACCGGCCAGGGCGCCCGCGAACGCCATCGCGTAGAAGATGATGCGTTCGACGTTGACGCCCGCCGCACGCGCGGCGAAGGGGTTCTCGCCCACCGCGCGCATGCGGAAGCCGAGACTCGACCGCTCGATGAGCCACCACACGAAGGCGGTGGCGCCGATGGCGACGATGAAGCCCCAGTTCACGGTGAGCGGGGCGGGGAACAGCGACGGGAACTGCGCCGTCTCGGGCGTCGCCGGCGAGATCGGCTGGGTGCCGCCGGGCCGCTGCAGGAGGCCCGGCGTGGCGAGCAGCCACGCGACGAAGTAGAAGGCGACGAAGTTCAGCATGATCGTCAGGATCACCTCGTGCGCGCCGGTGCGGGCCTTGAGGAAGCCGACGAGCCCGCCCCAGATCGCACCGCCGATCATGCCCGCCGCGATCGTCAGCGGCAGGTGGATCAGCAGGGGCGCCTGCACGTTGAACGACACGAAGGCCGCGGCGGCGATGCCCATGAGCATCTGGCCGCGCGCGCCGATGTTGAACAGTCCGACGCGGAACGCCAGGCCCACTCCGAGGCCGGCCGCGATGAGCGGGGTGGCGAAGTTCAGGGTGTCGGTGATCGGTTTGATGCCGCGCACGAACGAATCCGCGTTGTAGTTGTAGATGGCGCCGCGGAACAGTGCCGAGTAGGCGCCGGCGACGGCATCCCAGATGGCGATCAGGGTGTCCTGCGGGCGGGCGAAGAAATACCCCGCGGCCTGCTGGACCCGCGCGTCGGTGAGGGCCACGAGGATGCCGCCGATGAGCATGGCCAGCACGATCGCGAGGATCGTCGTGGTGACGCTGCCGCGGAGCACCTCCCGGATGAGCTGGTTCTGGCGGGGCGGCGGCGGCACCGTGGCCGTGGGGAGCACCGGCGACGGCTCGCCCGTGGCCGACGGGGCCAGCAGCGGGTCGATGCCGGGGCCGAGGTCGGAGCTCTCGGGACTCTGGCCGCTCACGCGGGAACCTCCTCGGCCGTCGTGTCGGACGGCTTCTCGCCGGCCATCATGAGGCCGAGCATCTCTCTGGGTGCGTCGCCCGGAACGATCCCCACGATCTTGCCGCGGTACATCACGGCGATGCGGTCGGCGAGGGCCGAGACCTCGTCGAGCTCGGTCGAGACGACGATCACGGGCACGCCGGCGTCGCGGGTGGCGACGATGCGCTTGTGGACGAACTCGATCGAGCCGACGTCGATGCCGCGGGTGGGCTGGGAGGCGACGAACAGCTTGAGGTCGCGGCTGAGCTCGCGCGCCAGGACGACCTTCTGCTGGTTGCCGCCCGAGAGGCGCCCGGCGGCCAGGTCCGGCCCCTGCGTGCGGATGTCGAACTCGGTGATCTTCTCTTCGGCGAACTCCCTCAGGATGCCGCGTCGCAGCGTGCCGAACGAGAAGAAGTCCGGGTCGTCGGAACGGTTCAGGATGAGGTTGTCCGCCACGCTGAACTCGCCGACGAGACCCTCGACCTTGCGGTCCTCGGGGACGAATCCGACGCCGTGGTCGATGATCTGGCGGACCGTCTTGCCGACGAGCTGCTCTCCGTCCAGGACGATGGAGCCGGTGGTCTTGCGCTGCAGCCCGATGATGGCCTCGGTGAGCTCGGTCTGGCCGTTGCCCTGCACTCCGGCGATCGCGAGGATCTCGCCGGGCTGCACGGTGAAGCTGACGCCGTCCACGACGATCTGGTCGGATTCGTCGACGACGCGCAGGTTCTCGACGACGAGTCCGCCCTCGCGCGGCTGCGGCGGGTCCTTGTGGACGGTGAGCTCGACGGCGCGACCGACCATGAGCGAGGCGAGCTCGGCGTTGGTCGCGGTCGGCGCGGCTTCGCCGACGACCTTGCCCAGCCGGATGACGGTGATGCGGTCGGCGACTTCGCGGACCTCGCGGAGCTTGTGGGTGATGAAGACGATGGCAGTGCCCTCGTCGCGCAGCTGCCGCATGATGCCCATGAGCTCGTCGGTCTCCTGCGGCGTCAGCACCGCGGTGGGCTCGTCGAACACGAGGATCTTGGCGTCGCGGGAAAGCGCCTTGATGATCTCGACGCGCTGCTGGACGCCGACCGGCAGATCGCCGACGAGCGCGTCGGGGTCGATCTGGAACCCGAAGCGCGCCGCGACCTCGCGGACGTGGGCTCGGGCCTTCTCGAGGTCGAGCGCGCCGAGGGCCTTGGTCTCCTCGTGCCCGAGCATCACGTTCTCGGCGACGGTGAAGACGGGGATGAGCATGAAGTGCTGGTGGACCATGCCGATGCCGGCCGCCATGGCGTCGCCGGGTCCGTTGAAGGACTGGACCTCGTCGTCGATGACGATGTCGCCTTCGTCGGCGGTGTACAGGCCGTACAGGACGTTCATGAGCGTGGACTTGCCTGCGCCGTTCTCGCCCAGAAGGGAGTGGATCTCGCCCGGCTTCACGACGAGGTCGATGTGGTCGTTCGCCACCAGGGAGCCGAAGCGCTTGGTGATACCCCGCAGCTCGAGCGTCATAGTCGCCAATCTAATCGAGTCGAACGGCGGCCGGAGAGGTGCGCGCATCGGGCGGGCCGCCGGTGTGGCCTTGCGGGCCGATTACGGGGAGGCGGGCGACTCGACCGGGATCGAACCGTCGATGATGCCCTGACGCACCGTCTCGAGCTCGTCGGTCAGGCCCTCGTCGACCAGCGACTCGAAGTCGTGGAACTCCGAGATGCCGACGCCGTCGTTCTCGAGGGTGCCGACGAACGGGGTCACGTCGAACTCGTCGTTGGCGGCCGAGACGGCAGCCTCGTACACCGCGACGTCCATGCCCTTGAGGATCGACACGAGCAGCAGGTCGGCCACGCTCGGGTCGGTCTCGTAGACATCCGCGTCCACGCCCATGAGGGCGATCTCGCCGCCGGAGTCGCGGATGGCCTCAGCGGCCGACTGGTAGATCGGGCCGCCCACGGGCAGCAGCACGTCGACGTCCTGGTCGATGATGCCCTGAGCGACCTGCTTGGCGCGGTCGTTCGCGGCGAACTCGTCCGTGAACTGGCCCTCCTGCGACTCGACGTCCCAGCCCACGACCTGGACGTCGGCGTCGTTCTGCTCGTTGAAGTACTCCACGCCGAGCTGGAAGCCGTCCATGAAGATCGTCACGGGCGGGATCTTGGCGCCGCCGAAGGTGCCGACCTTGCCGGTCTCGCTGTACGAGGCCGCGGCGTAGCCGCCGAGGAAGGCCGCCTGGGCGGTGTCGAAGACGAGGGGCTTGATGTTGGGTGCGTCGGTCTCGCCGTTGAAGTCGTTGTCGGCGTAGTCGTCGATGATGGCGTAGTCGATGTCGGGGTTGGCCAGGGCCGCCTCGACGGTCGGCGCGCTCAGCAGGAAGCCGACCGAGACGATGAGGTTGCAGCCCTCCGACGCGAGGTTGTCGAGGTTGGCCGCGTAATCGCTCGCGGACTGCGACTCGGTGGTCGCGATCTCGAAGCCGAGCTCGTCGGCCGCCATCTCGAGGCCCGCGAGGCCCAGCTGGTTGAACGACTTGTCGTTGAAGCCGCCCTCGTCCGAGACCATGCAGGCCTTGAAGTCGGTCATGGCCGCGCCGTCGTCGGGCTCGGTGGTCGAGCCGGCGCCTTCCGGAGCGGTGCCGCAGCCGGCAAGGGCCACGAGCAGGCCCGCGGCAGCGGTGGCGCCTGCGAGCTTCTTGGTGCGTGAGATGGTCAACTCAGCCTCCCCATCAATGCCCCGAGTCCGTCACGGGGACTGCATAAAGTTACCCACTGTGACGCGCGTCTTGCATTCGTGCGCGGCTCGCCGAGCCGAATGGTTACAAAGACGCAATGAAGCCGCAACGGGGCGGGCTCGCGACCGGCCTCACAGCACGTCGCCGCGACCGGTCAGCTTGAGCGCGTCCACGACGCCCTTCACCCGCTGAGCGTGCTCGCTGGTGGTGACCAGGAGCGCGTCGGGGGTGTCGACGACGACGATGTCGCGGACGCCGATCAGGCTGATCACCCGCTGCGTCTGACTTACCACGATGCCGCTGGCGGCATCGGAGAGGATGCGGGCGTTCTCGCCGAGTATCGCCAGGTCGTTCTTGCGGCCGTGCGAGTTGAGCTTGGCCAGGCTGGCGAAGTCGCCGACGTCGTCCCAGTCGAAGTGTCCGGGGATGACGGCGAGGCGACCCTTCTCGGCGGCCGGCTCGGCGACGGCGTAGTCGATGGCGATCTTCTTCAGCGTCGGCCAGACGCGGTCGACGACGGGTCCCCGCTCATCCCGGTCGTCCCACGCCTCGGCGAGATCCATGAGACCGGCGTAGAGCTGCGGCTCCTGCTCCGCGATCTCGCCCAGCAGCACGTCGGCCCGGGAGATGAACATGCCGGCGTTCCACAGGTAGGACCGGTCGGCGAAGTACTCCTTGGCGGTGTCGAGGTCGGGCTTCTCCACGAAGTGGTCGACCATCGCCGCCTCGGGGGCCCCGTCCACGATCAGCTCCCCCGCCTTCTTGATGTAGCCGAACCCGACGGACGGCTCGGTCGGCGGGATGCCGATCGTGCAGATGTAGCCTTCGCGCGCCACGGCGATCGCCTGGCGGACCGCCCAGTCGAACAGGTGGGGCACGCGGATGACGTGGTCGGCGGCGAACGACCCGATGATGACGTCGGGCTCGCGCTTGGACAGGATGGCCGCGGCGAGGCCGATCGCCGCGGTGGAGTCCCGCGGCTCGGATTCGAGGAAGACGTTCATGTCGGCGATGCCGGGCAGTTCGCGCTCCACGGCGGCGCGGTGCGCGCGACCGGTCACCACGGCGATGCGATCGGGACCCGAGAGGGGCTCGAGACGATTCCAGGTGTCGCGCAGCAGTGTGTGGCCCGACCCGGTGAGGTCATGCAGGAACTTGGGTGCATCGGCGCGCGACAGCGGCCACAGTCTGCTCCCGATGCCGCCCGCGGGTATGACGGCGTAGAAGTCCTCGATCGGTTCAGGCATGGGCTCAGCGTATCCGGGTGATGTGGTCGGTCATGTGGCCGCCCCATATCGGGCGTGTGACGGCCACCGCGGGCCCATCGGTCTCGTTTATCTCGACATCGAGATACTTAGGCCCGCCTAAGCGGCGCCTGCGTCCGAACCGGGAATAGGATGACAGGAGCGCCCGCGTGACGCCGGCGACCCGATCGACCAGAGCGGGCCGCCCTGAGGGGCATCGACCCGCCCCCACCGTGATCGATCCAGGGAGGACGGCCGTGTCTGCACCAGCACGCGTCACACCGTCGGTATCCGAGACCACTTCGAAGGTCCCGCGTGGCACGCTCTACCGCGGCAACGAGGGCATGTGGTCATGGGTGCTGCACCGCATCACCGGCATCGCCATCTTCTTCTTCCTGCTCGTGCACGTGCTCGACACGGCGCTCATCCGCGTCGCGCCCGAGGCCTACGACGCGGTGATGGCCTCGTACAAGAACCCGGTCATGGGGCTCGGCGAGGTCGCGCTCGTCGGCGCCGTCGTGTACCACGCCTACAACGGGCTGCGGATCATCCTCGTCGACTTCTGGTCGTGGGCCACGCGGCACCAGCGGCAGCTGTGGTGGGGCGTGCTGGGCCTGTGGGTGGTGACGATGGTGCCGTTCACCATCCGACACCTCATGAACGTCTTCGGCGACTTCGGAGGGGGTAACTGATGTCCGCGGCGACCATCGCCGACCCGCGCACCCCGGCGGCACCCCGCCGGAAGGGTCCGAATCTCGAGAAGGCCGGCTGGATCTACATGCGCGTGTCGGGGGTCGTCCTCGTCGTGCTGATCTTCGGCCACCTCTTCGTCAACCTCATGCTGGGCGAGGGCATCCACGGCATCGACTTCGCGTTCGTGGCGGGCAAGTTCGCCACACCGTTCTGGCAGTGGTGGGACGTCCTGATGCTCTGGCTCGCGCTGATCCACGGCGCGAACGGGATGCGCACGATCGTCAACGACTACGTCGCGGGCGAGACGACCCGGCGCATCCTCGTGGCCGCCCTCTGGGTTTCGGCCGCCTTCCTCATCCTCCTCGGCACCCTGGTCGTGTTCACCTTCGACCCGTGCCTGGGCCTCAGCCAGACCAGCCCCGAATGGCTCCAGGAGGTCTGCGCGTAGGCGCGGACCGCCCACCCACTCGACGATCCCCATCTCTGCCGAGCAGCATCCGGACGGAAAGCATCCAGCGTGACCACTGACACCCCCGACAGCTACGTCAAGGACGGCGTCCACTACCACCAGTTCGACATCGTCATCGTCGGCGCCGGAGGCGCGGGCATGCGCGCGGCCATCGAGGCCGGGCCCGGTGCCCGGACCGCGGTCATCAGCAAGCTCTACCCCACGCGCTCGCACACCGGCGCGGCGCAGGGAGGTATGGCCGCGGCGCTGGCCAACGTCGAAGAGGACTCGTGGGAGTGGCACACCTTCGACACGGTCAAGGGCGGGGACTACCTCGTCGATCAGGATGCCGCCGAGATCCTCGCCAAGGAGGCGATCGACGCGGTCATCGACCTCGAGAACATGGGTCTGCCCTTCAACCGGACTCCCGAGGGCAAGATCGATCAGCGCCGCTTCGGCGGGCACACCGCCGACCACGGCAAGAGCCCCGTGCGTCGCGCCTGCTATGCCGCCGACCGCACCGGCCACATGATCCTGCAGACACTGTTCCAGAACTGCGTGAAGCTGGGCATCAACTTCTTCAACGAGTTCTACGTGCTCGACCTGATCACCGTGAAGGGCGAGGACGGCGCCACCGGCGTCGCCGGGGTCGTGGCCTACGAGCTGGCCACCGGCGACCTGCACGTCTTCCACTCGAAGGCCGTGGTGTTCGCCACGGGCGGCTTCGGCAAGATCTTCAAGACCACCTCCAACGCCCACACCCTCACCGGGGACGGCGTGGGAATCGTCTGGCGCAAGGGCCTGCCGCTGGAGGACATGGAGTTCTTCCAGTTCCACCCCACCGGCCTGGCCGGTCTCGGCATCCTGCTCACCGAGGGCGCGCGAGGAGAAGGCGCGATCCTGCGCAACGTCTCGGGCGAGCGCTTCATGGAGCGCTACGCGCCGACCATCAAGGACCTCGCCCCGCGCGACATCGTCAGCCGCTGCATGGTGCAGGAAGTCGCCGAAGGCCGCGGTGCGGGCCCCCATCGGGACTACGTCCTGCTGGACTGCACGCACCTGGGCGCCGAGGTGCTCGAGACGAAGCTTCCCGACATCACCGAGTTCGCCCGCACCTACCTCGGCGTCGACCCCGTGGTCGAGCCGGTCCCCGTGATGCCGACCGCGCACTACGCGATGGGCGGGATCCCCACGAACATCAAGGCCGAGGTCCTCAGCGACAACGACACGGTCGTCCCCGGCCTGTACGCCGCCGGCGAGTGCGCGTGCGTGTCGGTGCACGGCTCGAACCGCCTCGGCACCAACTCGCTGCTCGACATCAACGTCTTCGGCAAGCGCGCCGGGCGCTACGCCGTGGAGTACGTCCAGACCGCGGACTACGTTCCGCTGCCCGAGGACCCCGCCAAGGAGGTCCGCGACATGATCGAGGGCCTGCGATCGAACCCGGGAACCGAGCGGATCGCGGTGCTGCGCAAGACGCTGCAGGACGAGATGGACCGCAAAGCCCAGGTCTTCCGCACCGAGGAGTCCCTCGGCGAGGTGCTCGAGGTGATCGCCGAGCTGCGCGAGCGCTTCAAGAACATCCACGTCGACGACAAGGGCAAGCGGTTCAACACCGACCTGCTCGAGGCGGTCGAGCTCGGCTTCCTGCTCGACATCGCCGAGGTCGTCGTCGTCACCGCCCGCAACCGCAAGGAGAGTCGCGGCGGTCACATGCGCGACGACTTCCCCACGCGCGACGACGAGCAGTACATGCAGCACACCATGGCGTATCTCTCCGGCGATGCCGGGTCTTCGCACGCCGAGGACCACATCCGCCTCGACTGGAAGCCGGTCGTCTTCACGAAGAACGACGCCGGCGAGTTGCGCTACCCGCCGTTGGAGAGGAAGTACTGATGGCCACCTCGGCAACCGACGTCATCGAGCGCACCGACGCCGATGCCCCCGCACGCGCGGACGAGGCGGCGAACGACACCGGCATCCAGTCGTTCCTCGTGACCTTCATCATCCGCCGTTTCGACCCCGAGGTCGACGACGAGCCGCGCTGGGTCGACTACGACGTCGAGCTCTACTCCACCGACCGCGTGCTCGACGCCCTCCACAAGATCAAGTGGGAGGTGGACGGGTCACTGACCTTCCGCCGGTCCTGCGCGCACGGCATCTGCGGGTCCGACGCGATGCGCATCAACGGCCGGAACCGCCTGGCATGCAAGACGCTCATCAAGGATCTCGACATCTCGCAGCCCATCTACGTCGAGGCGATCAAGGGCCTGCCGCTCGAGAAGGACCTCGTCGTCGACATGGAGCCGTTCTTCGCGTCGTACCGCGAAGTGCAGCCGTTCCTGATCTCGAGCACGAAGCCCGAGCCGGGCAAGGAGCGGATCCAGTCGATCGTCGACCGTGAGGTCTTCGACGACACGACCAAGTGCATCCTGTGCGCCGCGTGCACCTCGTCGTGCCCGGTCTTCTGGACCGACGGTCAGTACTTCGGTCCCGCGGCCATCGTCAACGCGCACCGCTTCATCTTCGACTCGCGCGACGACGCCGGAGACGTGCGCCTCGACATCCTCAACGACAAAGAGGGCGTCTGGCGTTGCCGCACGACCTTCAACTGCACCGAGGCCTGCCCGCGCGGCATCGAGGTCACGAAGGCGATCGCCGAGGTCAAGCAGGCGGTGCTGCGGGGCTGACTCCCCCGCCCGGGCACGAGCGATCTCGCGGTCATCGATCGTCGCGCTGATCGATAGTGTGGCGTGGTGAGCGAAACGGGGGCCCGGGCACTGCAGCGTGCCACCGCGGTGACCCGGCGCACGCTGGAGTGGTTCCCGATCCGCGTGTGGCGTCACTTCCTTCAGCACAACGGCTTCCTGCTGTCGGCCGGGGTGAGCTATCAGACCCTGTTCGCCGCGTTCGCGACGGTCTACGTCGTCTTCGCGAGCGTCGGCCTGTGGCTCGGCGGCAGCCAAGAGGCCGTCAACGGGCTCATCGACCTCATCAACAGCTACATCCCCGGCATCATCTCCAACAGCGGCGGTCTGTTCACCCCCGCGCAGGTGACGCGGATCGCCACCGGCAGCAGCGGCGTGCTGAGCATCACCGGTGCGATCGCCGCAGGCGCGCTGATCTGGACCGCCATCGGCTCGATCACCTTCTCCCGCCGCGCCGTCCGCGACATCTTCGGCATCCCGCCCGACCCGCGCTCCTACCTGCTGCTCAAAGCGACCGACTTCCTCGCGGCGGCCGCGTTCGGAACGGCGCTGCTGGTGGGATGGGCGCTGACGTCCGCCGGCACGTGGGCGCTGGACGTGCTCTTCACGTTCCTCGGCTGGAGCACCGGCTCGGTCTGGTTCAGCCTCGGGGTGAGCGCGATCGCGCTGGTCCTGCTGTTCGCCCTCAACACCGCCGTGCTGGCCGTGCTGGTGAAGTTCCTCACCGGAACGGCTCTGCGGTGGCGGCGCGTGTGGCCGGGCGCGATCCTCGGGGGCACCGCCACGGCGATCCTGCAGATCGGAGCGGGCCTGGCGTTCACCTATACCCCGACGAACGTGCTGCTGGCGACCTTCGCCGTCTTCATCGGCCTGCTCCTGTGGTTCCGGCTCGTCGGGATCGTGGTCCTGGTGGCGGCCTCATGGATGGCCGTGTCGACGATCGACGCCGATATGCCGCTGGTGGAATGGACCGAGGAGGAGCGGCGCGCCTCGGAGCACCGCGCCCTCGCGGTGGCGGCCAAGGTCCGCCTCCGCGATGCCCGCGAGCGCCTCGAGCACGCGTCGTGGTACTCCCGGTGGGGCGCGCGACGCGAGGTGGCCGCAGCCGAGCGCGCCCTGTCGGAACTCGAGGCGTCGGCGCCCCCGCCGCCGAAACGGGGCGCTCTGCTGGAGTGACCGGGCCCCGGGGCGCCGCTGTCGGTGGCCCCGGTTAGGCTGTGCGTCGTGTCTTCCCGCCTTCGCATCGCCTCCATCAACGTCAACGGCATCCGGGCCGCGGTCCGCAAGGGGATGAGCGACTGGCTCGAGACCGCCGGCGTCGACATCATGGCGCTGCAGGAGGTGCGGGCCACGGCCGATGACCTCGCGACCGCCCTGCCGGGATGGCACATCGTCAACGACGAAGCCGCCGCGAAGGGGCGCGCGGGCGTGGCGATCGCCAGCCGGATGCCGGCGGGCGAGGTCCGCCGCGTCCTGCGGGACGACGACCCCGACCTCGAGCCGCTGGACGCCGCGGGCCGGTGGATCGAGGCGGACTTCGACATCGCGGGCACGGCGCTCACCGTCGTGAGCGCCTACGTCCACACGGGCGAGGCCGGCACCGCGCGACAGGATCCGAAGTGGGCGTTCCTCGACGCGATGGAGATCCGTCTGCCGCAGCTGGCCGTGCACGCACGGCACGCGCTCGTGATGGGCGATCTGAACGTCGGCCACCGCGAACCCGACATCCGAAACTGGAAGGGCAACGTCAAGAAGTCGGGGTTCCTGCCGCGCGAGCGGGCGTACTTCGACCGCTTCCTCGGCGAGGCCGGCGCCGAGATCGCCTGCGTCGACGGCACGCGCGGCACCGGGCTCGGCTGGGTCGACGTGGGGCGGCGCGCGGCGGGCGATGTCGACGGGCCCTACACGTGGTGGTCCATGCGCGGACGCGCCTTCGACAACGACACCGGCTGGCGGATCGACTACCACCTCGCCACGCCCGCACTGGCGGACGGGGCGCTCGGCTACCACGTCGACCGCGCGCCGTCGTGGGACACCCGCTGGAGCGACCACGCCCCGGTCATCGCGGACTACGAGATCGGCTGAGCCGCCCCCACCGTCCTGCGCGCGAGCCGCATCCAGGTCTCGACGACCGTGTCGGGGTTCAGCGACATGGATCCGATCCCCCGGTCGACGAGCCAATCGGCGAGGTCCGGATGGTCCGAGGGACCCTGTCCGCAGATCCCGATGTACTTGCCACGTCGCGTGGCCGCCTCGATCGCCATCGCGAGCACCTTCAGTACCGCCGGGTCCCGCTCGTCGAAGGTCGAGGCGACCAGGGACGAATCCCGGTCCAGGCCCAGCACGAGCTGGGTCATGTCGTTGGAGCCGATCGAGAAGCCGTCGAAATGATCGAGGAACTCGTCCGCCAGCAGCGTGTTGGAGGGCACCTCGCACATCATGATGACCTCGAGCCCGTTCTCGCCGCGGCGCAGTCCGTTCTCGGCGAGGAGCCCGACGACACCGGCGCCCTCGGCGACGGTGCGGACGAACGGCACCATCACCTTGACGTTGGTGAGACCCATCTCGTCCCGCACGAACCGCAGCGCGTCGCACTCCATGTCGAAGCACGCCCGGAAGTCCGGCGAGACGTACCGCGAAGCGCCCCGCCAGCCGAGCATCGGATTCTCCTCGTGTGGCTCGTACCGATCCCCGCCCAGCAGGTTCGCGTACTCGTTGGATTTGAAGTCGCTCATGCGCACGATGACCGGCTCGGGGGCGAAGGCTGCGGCGATCATCGACACCCCCTCGGCGATGCGCTCCACGAAGTAGTCCCGGGGTGACGGATACGCGGCGATCCGCTCCGAGATCTCGTCCCGCAGCTCCGCCGGGAGCGTGTCGTGCTCCAGCAGCGCCCGCGGGTGGATGCCGATCTGCCGGTTGATGATGAACTCCAGCCGTGCGAGTCCGACTCCGGCGTGCGGGAGCTTCGAGAACGAGAAGGCCTGGTCGGGAGTCCCCACGTTCATCATGATCTTCACCGGCACCTCCGGCATCCGGTCGAGCTCGGTGAGCTCTTCGGCGAAGTCGAGGATCCCGCGGTAGACGAAGCCCTCGTCGCCCTCGGCGCACGAGACCGTGACGTCGTCGCCTCCGACCAGCACGCGCGTGGCGTCCCCGGTGCCGACGACGGCGGGGATGCCCAGCTCCCGCGCGATGATCGCCGCATGGCACGTGCGCCCACCGCGGTCGGTGACGATCGCGGCGGCCTTCTTCATGATCGGCTCCCAGTCGGGATCGGTCATATCGGCCACCAGGACGTCGCCGACGGCGAAGCCGTCCATCTGCGAGAGGTCGGTCAGCACCCGCACCGGGCCGGCGCCGATCTTCTGCCCGATAGCGCGACCGACGACGGCGACCTCGCCGCGGGCGGCGAGGGAGAACCGGCGCATCACGTTGCCGTCCTCGCGCGAGACGACGGTCTCCGGCCGCGCCTGCAGGATGTACAGGCGACCGTCGACGCCGTCCTTGGCCCACTCGATGTCCATCGCGCGGCCGTAGTGCTCCTCGATGGTGACCGCCTGGCGGGCGAGCTCCGTCACGTCGGCGTCGTCGATGCTGAACCGCCGACGATCCTCGATGCCGACGTCGGCGAACACGGTGCTCCCGCCGACGTGGGTGCCGGCGGTGTAGCGCATGGCGATGGCCTTCTCGCCGACCGAACGCTTCAGGATCGCCGGCCGACCGGCGGCGAGCGCCGGCTTGTAGACGTAGAACTCGTCGGGGTTCACCGCTCCCTGCACGACCGCCTCGCCCAGCCCGTACGCACTGGTGATGAAGACCGCCCGGTCGAATCCCGACTCGGTGTCGACGGTGAACATCACCCCCGACGCGCCCACGTCCGAGCGGACCATCCGCTGGATGCCGGCGGAGAGGGCCACGTCGTGGTGGTCGAAGCCGTTGTGCACGCGGTAGGCGATCGCGCGGTCGTTGTACAGCGAGGCGTAGACGGCGCGCACGGCGTGCAGGATGTTCTCGACGCCGCCGATGTTGAGGAAGGTCTCCTGCTGGCCGGCGAACGAGGCGTCGGGAAGGTCCTCGGCGGTGGCGCTGGAGCGCACCGCCCACGTGGCCGCGTCGGGGTCGGGGTCACCGGCGAGCAGCCGCCCGTACGCTTCGCGGATGTCGCGCTCGAGGTCCGCCGGCAGCGGCTGCTGCTCGATCCACGCCCGCACCGAGGCCCCCACCCGCGACAGCGCGGCGACGTCGTCGATGTCGATCGCCTCGACGGCCGTGCGGATGCGGTCGACCAGCCCGTCCGCCGCGAGGAACGAGCGATAGGCATCGGCGGTGGTGGCGAAGCCGCCGGGCACGGTCACTCCGGCATCGGCGAGGTGGGACACCATCTCGCCGAGCGACGCGTTCTTGCCGCCCACCTGCGGCAGGTCGGCCATGCCGATCTCATGGAACCAGAGGATGTTGGTCATCGGGGTGCCTTTCGCGGGGCGGTCACGCACGCAGCTTCATGGTCTGCATGATCACCGCGGACATCTCCTCCACGCTCTTCGTGGCGGAGTTGAGGAAGGGGACGCGGGTGCGCCGGTACAGGTCCTCGGCGCGACGCAGCTCTCTCGTGCACTGCTCGAGGCTGGCGTACCGGGAGTTCGGGCGCCGTTCGTGACGCACCTGGCTGAGGCGCAGCGGCGTCGTCGTCAGCCCGAAGCAGCGCGCGGCGTAGGGTGCGACGGTGCGGGGCAGGCCCTCGGACGGGAAGTCGTCCTCGGTGAGCGGGTAATTGGCCACCAGCAGTCCGTACTGCAGCGCCAGGTACATCGTCGTGGGCGTCTTGCCGCATCGCGACGGGGCGATGATGATCACGTCGGCGATGTCGAGCGCGCGCATGCTCTGCCCGTCGTCGTGCTCGATGGCGTACTCCACCGCCCGCATGCGGGCGTGATAGCGCTCCATGTCGCCCACGCCGTGGAACTGTCCGCGCTGCTCGGACGCGTCCGTGCCGAAGGCCTCCTCCAGCTCGGTCAGGTGTCCGGCGAGGAGGTCGACGATGACCGCGCGCGCCCGGCCGAGGACGGCCCGCAGGTCCGCCTGCTTCACGGTGGTGAAGACCACGGGCGCCTTACCGGCATCCGCGCTCCGGTCGATCTGCTCCACCACGCGACGCGCACCGTCTTCGGTGTCGACGAACGGGATGGTGTGGTGGTCGAAGCGGATCGCGGGGAAGTTGACCAGCAGAGCGCTGCCGAGGGTCTCGGCCGTGATGCCGGTGCTGTCCGACACGAAGAACGCCGCGCGATGGGCCACCGGCACCGGGGCCGTGGTGGTCGCGACGGGGACGGACGGATCGATCATGGAGCGCTTTCGATGAGGATGCCGGGCCCGGCGGCCCCGCACTCCTCACGGTAGGGCGGGCTCACGGCGGGCTCTAGGGCCATTGGGCCCGCAAGAAGTGCGGTTCCTTCCCGTGGGGCAATCACGGCGACCGAGGCGGGCGGCATCCGCTCTCTAGGATGGAGGGATGACCAAACCGCGCCTCTACTCCGGCATGCAGCCCTCGGCCGACTCGCTTCAGGTCGGCAACTACATCGGGGCTCTCATGCAGTGGCGCGACCTGCAGGCCACGTACGACGCGTTCTTCTCGGTCGTCGACCTGCATGCCCTGACCCAGCCGAACGACCCGGCCGAGCTGCGCGAGAAGACGCGGCGGACGGCGGCCCAGTACATCGCCGCCGGCATCGAGCCCTCTCGCTCGACGCTGTACGTGCAGTCGCACGTGCCCGCCCACGCCGAGCTGGCGTGGGTGCTGTCGACCCTCACCGGCTTCGGCGAGGCGGGGAGAATGACGCAGTTCAAGGACAAGTCCACGCGCTACGGCGCCGACGCGACCTCGGTGGGACTGTTCACCTACCCGGTGCTGATGGCCGCCGACATCCTGCTCTACCAGACCGACATCGTCCCGGTCGGCGACGACCAGAAGCAGCACGTCGAGCTCACCCGCGACCTCGCCGAGCGGTTCAACAGCCGTTACGGGCAGACCTTCCGCGTGCCGATGCCCGTGATCCAGCAGGACACCGCGCGCATCTACGATCTGCAGAATCCGACGGCGAAGATGTCCAAGTCGGCCGAGACCGACGCCGGCGTGCTGTGGCTCCTGGACGACCCGGCGAAATCAGCGAAGAAGATCATGCGCGCCGTCACCGACAGCGAGGGGTCGGTGCGCTACGACCGCGAGGGCAAGCCCGGAGTGTCGAACCTGCTCGTGATCTACGCCGCGCTGACGGGTCGCCAGATCCCCTCGATCGAGGACGAGTACGCCGGCCGCGGATACGGGGACTTCAAGAAGGGGCTCGCGGAGGTCGTCGTCGACGAGTTCGGACCCGTGCGCCAGCGCGCGCTCGAGCTGCTGGACGACCCCGCCGAGCTCGATCGGGTCCTCGCCGCCAACGCCGACCGCGCCGCCGAGGTGGCCGGGCGGACGCTGTCGGACGTGTACGAGAAGGTCGGGCTGCTCCGCCGCGCCTGACCCGATCCCCCGGGGGCGTGCCAGGATGGGCGCATGCCCGAGATGCCCGAGGTGCAGGGGCTCGTGGACTTCCTCCGCGAGCGGGTGACCGGTGTGCGGATCGAGCGCATCACGGTGGCGAACATCGCGGCGCTCAAGACGTACGATCCGCCGACGACCGCCCTCCATGACGCCGAGGTGACCGGCGCGCAGCGGCACGGCAAGTTCGTCGATCTCGCCACGGGCTCGGGACACCTCGTGTTCCACCTCGCCAAGGCCGGGTGGCTGCGGTGGTACGACGAGCTGCCGAAGACCGTCATCCGCCCCGGGAAGACGCCCATCGCGCTCCGCGTCGCGCTCGCCGACGGCGCGGGGTTCGACCTGACCGAGGCCGGCACCAAGAAGTCCCTCGCGGTCTACGTGGTGCGCGAGCCCGGTGACGTCCCCGGCATCGCCCGCCTCGGTCCCGACCCGTTGGATCCCGACTTCGACCGCGACACCCTCGCCGGTCTCATCGCCGGCCGCCGCACGCAGATCAAAGGGGTGCTGCGCGACCAGTCCGTGATCGCCGGCGTCGGCAACGCCTACAGCGACGAGATCCTGCACGTGGCGAAGATGTCGCCGTACGCGCTGGCCGCGACGCTCGACGACGCCGACATCGACCGGCTCCACATCGCGTTGACCGACACTCTGGCGGATGCCGTCGCCACGGCGTCCGGCAAGCCGCCGGCCGACCTCAAGGACGCCAAGCGCCGCGGGATGCGCGTGCACGGCCGACGCGGCGAAGCGTGCCCGGTGTGCGGCGACGAGGTGCGGAGCGTGTTCTTCGCCGACAACTCGCTGGAGTACTGCGCGACGTGTCAGACGGGTGGCAAGATCCTCGCCGACCGCCGACTGTCGCGCCTGCTCAAGTGAGGACCGGCGGCGTCAGGGCCCGGTGGTGCCCATGAGCGTCCGGGCGTCGTCGTCGACCCAGTCGAGGGACTTCGTGACCGCCTTCTTCCACATGCGGTAGCGCCGCGCGCGCTCTTCCTCCTCCATCCGCGGCTCGAACCGGGCGTCCTCGCGCCAGTGCGCGCGCAGTTCGTCGAGGCTCCCCCACACGCCCGTGGCGAGACCGGCGGCGTACGCCGCTCCCAGCGCCGTCGTCTCGACGACGGTCGGGCGCACCACGGGGATGCCGAGGATGTCGGCCTGGAACTGCATGAGCATGTCGTTGCGGGTCATGCCGCCGTCCACGCGCAGCTCGGCCAGCTGCTGCCCGCTGTCGGCGATCACGGCCTCGATCACGTCACGGGTCTGGAATGCCGCCGACTCCAGCGCCGCGCGGGCGATGTGCCCCTTGTTGACGTAGCGGGTGAGCCCCACCAGCGCGCCACGGGCGTCCGGGCGCCAGTACGGGGCGAACAGACCGGAGAAGGCCGGGACGAAGTACGCCCCGCCGTTGTCGTCGACGGTGCCGGCGAGGCTCTCGACGTCTTCGGAGCGCTGGATGATGCCGAGATTGTCGCGCAGCCACTGCACGAGCGAACCCGTCACGGCGATCGAGCCCTCCAGGGCGTAATGCGCCGGCTCGTCGCCGATCCGGTACGCCACGGTCGTGATGAGCCCGCGCTCGGAGCGCACGATCTCGGTGCCGGTCCCCACGAGCAGGAAGTTGCCGGTCCCGTAGGTGTTCTTCGACTCGCCCGCGTCGAACGCAGCCTGCCCGAAGGTGGCCGCCTGCTGGTCGCCGAGGATCCCCGCGATGGGCACGCCGGTGGCGACGCCGGGCAGCAGCGTCTCGCCGAGCACGGCGCTGGACGAGCGGATCTCGGGCATCATCGCGCGCGGGATCCCCCACACCTCGAGCAGGTCGTCGGCCCAGTCCAGCGTGGTGAGGTCCATCAGCAGGGTGCGGCTGGCGTTGGTGACGTCGGTGATGTGGATGCCGCCCCGCCGGCCTCCGGTGAGGTTCCACACGATCCACGTGTCGGGGGTGCCGAAGAGCAGGTCGCCGCGCTCGGCCGCCGCGCGCGCCCCCGGGACGTGGTCGAGGATCCAGGCGATCTTCGACGCGGAGAAGTAGGTGGCCAGCGGCAGACCGGTGCGCGCGGCGAAGCGGAACGTGCCCTGCTCCCCCGAGGCGAGCTCGTCGATCCGAGGCTGCGTTCGGGTGTCCTGCCATACGAGGGCGTTGTGCACGGGGCGTCCGGTGGTGCGATCCCACACGATGGCGGTCTCGCGCTGATTGGTCACGCCGATCCCCGCGAGGTCGGCCGCGGCGATGTCCGCCCGGTCCAGCGCCGCCGAGACCACCCATTCGGTGTTGGTCCAGATCTCGACCGGATCGTGCTCCACCCATCCGGCGCGCGGCATGATCTGCTCGTGCTCCCGCTGCGCCGTCGCACGGGGGACGCCGTGGTCGTCGAACACGATCGCTCGCGTCGAGGTGGTCCCCTGGTCGATGGCCATCACGTGCCCGGGCACGGCGTCTCCTTCCCGACGGCGGCTGCGCGCGTCGTGGTCGGCCCGCGGCGTCACGGGCTGCGGGTGGGGTCAGGCTATCGCGGTCGCCGCGGAACCCCACGAGGGGTCGGCCGCGTGTACGCGCTGCAGCGCCCGCGCCACCTCGGTGCTGCGCGCGGCGGCATCCCACCCCATCGTCTCGGCGACGACGTCGGCGATCTCGGCGACGGTCGCCTCGGTCGCCGCTCCCGTGAAGGCGATACTGGTGCGGCGCAGCAGCAGGTCATCGAGGTGCACGACGTCCTCGTCGCCGGCGAGGTACGCCAGTTCGGCGGTGCTGTAGTCCGGCAGCGTCGACAGCGGCGCGTCGTCGGGGTCGTCGGCGAGCGCGCGGATGAGGGACTCGGCGTGGGTGCCGTACCGGTCAAGCAGCACGGCCGCACGCTCGCGGCCGACATCGGACGAATGCACGCTCAGCCACCGCTCCCGGCCGCGGTCGGTGACGGGATAGCCGCGGCCGCCTCCGATCGGCACGCCTCGGGTGGTGCGGGCGCGGGGGCGACCGAGCAGCTCGAGAGCCCGATCGGCGAGGCTCTCAGCCGACGCGCGGAAGGTCGTCCACTTGCCGCCGACGAGACTCAGCACCGGCACGCCCGACCCGCCGAGCGTCGCGGACTCGATGCGGTAGTCGCGAGAGACGAAACCGGGAGCTACGTCGTCGTGCCCCGGCAGCGGCCGCACTCCCGAGAATCGGTAGACGATCTGCGAGCGGTCCACCGGAATCCCCGGCAGGACGTGCCCGATGAGGTCGATGAAGTAGTCGACCTCGGCCTCGGTGCACACGATCGGGTCGGCCATGTCGTGGGGCAGGTCGGTGGTGCCCACGAGCACGCGCCCCTTGAGGGGGTAGATGAGGACGATGCGGCCGTCCTTGTGCTCGAAGAACAGTTCACGCCCCGCCGTCGCCGCCAGCAGCTCGGGGTGATCGAGCACGATGTGCGAGCCCTTGGTGCCCCCCATGAAGCGGGTGGGCGCCCCGAGGGCGCGATTGGTGACATCGGTCCACGGGCCCGAGGCGTTGATGACGACGGATGCCGCGAACGGCACCCGCGCGCCCGTCACGGTGTCTTCGAGGACGACGCTCCCGTCCTCCCCTGCGACGGCCGCGGTGTAGTTGGCGGCGCGGGCGCGGTCTCCCCCGGCGGCGCGCGCGTCGCGGACCAGGTCGATCGCCAGGCGCTCCGGGTCGTGCAGCGAGGCGTCCCAGTAGGTGGCGGTGTACTTCACGCCGGGGTTCAGCGCCGGAAGCTCCTGCAGCGACCGGCGGCGACCGTGGAACGAGTGGCGCGGTACACGCCCGCCCCCGCGCGAGAACGCGTCGTAGATCACCAGGCCGATCTTGATGAGGACCGCCCCGCGCTCGCGGCGCGCGCCCTTGCCGTGGCGGAGGAACCGCAGCGGGGCGCTGAGGATCCCCGAGAAGGTCGTGTAGATCGGGATGGTCGTCCGCAGCGGCCGGACGTAGTGGGCCGCGGTGCGCAGCAGCGCGTTGCGCTCGCTGACCGCCTCGGCCACGAGTCGGAACTCGCCGTTCTCGAGATAGCGGATGCCGCCGTGGATCATGTGCGATGAGGCGGCCGAGGCACCCGAGACGAAGTCGTCGCGCTCGACGAGGACGACGTCCACGCCCTGGAGCGCGAGGTCGCGGAAGGTGGCGATGCCGTTGATCCCGCCGCCGATGATGAGCACGTCGGCGTGCGGGCGGTCGAAGACGGCGCGGGAGGCGCGGGCGTTGCTCGTGCGGGGCATCTCGGGGCCTTTCGGTTCGCGACTGCCCCATTCTCTCAAGAATGACCGTTGTTGCAGGCCATCTGCACAAACGTGCAGACTAGGCACGTGCCCGACGCCCGTGATGAACAGCAGTTGCAGCGCGCCTTCACCGCGGCGCACCTCTACTACATCCAGAACCGCACGATGGAAGCCGTCGCGCACGAGCTGGCGACCTCGCGCTCGACGGTGTCGCGTCTGCTGGCGCTGGCCCGCTCCGCCGGCATCGTCGACATCCGCATCACCTCTCCGCGCGAGGCGCCGGCGCAGCTCGAGGCGCGGTTGAGCGAGGTCTACGACATCCGCGCCTTCGTCGTCCCCGTCGCCGGCGACCTCAGCGAAGAAGAGCGCCAGGAGCGCGTCGCGATCGCGGCCGCCCACACCCTCAACGACATGATCGGCCCGGGGATGACCGTCGGCGTGGCGTGGGGCTCGACGGTGGCGGCACTCAGCCGGCATCTGGTCCCCCGCCACGCCCCCGACACGGTCTTCGTCCAGCTGAACGGCTCGGGGAACACCCGCGCCGCAGGGCTGGTGTACGCCACCGAGATCCTCCACCGCTTCGGCGCGGCCTACGGCGGGGCGGTGGAGCAGTTCCCTGTGCCGGCGTTCTTCGACGACCCGGCCACGCGTCTGGCGATGTGGCGCGAGCGCAGCACGCGCCGCATCCTCGACCTCCAGGCGCGCATGGATCTGGTCGTCTTCAGCGTGGGATCGGCGGGGGCGCCCGTGCCGAGCCACGTCTACTCCGGCGGATACCTCGAGGCCGCCGACATCGAGGCCCTCCGCCGCGACCGCGTGGTCGGCGACGTCGCCACCGTGTTCTTCCGTGCCGACGGCTCGAGCGAGGGCATCGCCCTCAACGAGCGCGCGACGGGACCCCGCTTGGCCGACCTCCGTCGCGTCCAGACCCGCATGTGCGTGGTGTCGGGGGTCTCGAAGCTCGCGAGTCTGCGCGGAGCGCTCGCGGCAGGGCTCGTCACCGACCTCGTCATCGACGAGGTCGCCGCGCGCTCCCTCGACCCCGACTCCGCGGAATGAAACCCCGACCGGGGCGTTGAGTACACTCGGAGCAACAACGTGCTCCGGGGTCGGTGTGAATCCGAACCGGCGGTGACAGTCCGCGAGCGGTGGCCGTGCATCCCTGGGATGCCGCCACCGCCGATCCGGTGGAAATCCGGAACCGACGGTGATGCGACGGAAGATCGTCGCTAGTCCGGATGGGAGGCAGCACGGGCGGCGCCGCGCGCGCCGTCGCTGTCCTGCCTGCCCCGGAGCGCCGATGACGGCTCTCGACAGAGACAGGACGGCACATGACAGCGAGCGGGATCGAGCGCGATGCGATGCATCGTGCCCTCGCGCTCGCCGCGCGGGGCCCCCGCGGCGTCAACCCCCAGGTCGGTGCGGTGATCCTGGCACCCGACGGCACGGTCCTCGCCGAGGGCTGGCACCGCGGCGCGGGCACCCCGCACGCCGAGGTCGACGCCCTCTCCCGGCTCGCCCCCGGCGGGGCGCGCGGGGCCACCGCCGTGGTGACGCTGGAGCCCTGCAATCACACCGGACGCACCGGCCCGTGCTCCGAGGCGCTCATCGCCGCCGGTGTCGCGCGCGTCGTGTACGCCGCCTCCGACCCGGGCCCGCACTCCGCCGGTGGAGCGGAGCGCCTGCGCGCGGCCGGCGTCGACGTCGACGCCGGCGTCCGCGCCGAAGACGCCGAGCAGCTCATCGCGTCCTGGTTGACGGTGCAGCGCCTGGGCCGGCCCCACGTCACCGTGAAGTGGGCGCAGAGCCTGGACGGCCGGGCCGCGGCATCCGACGGGTCGAGCCAGTGGATCACCGGGCCCGACGCGCGCGCCGACGTCCACCGCAGACGAGCCAGTGCGGACGCGATCGTGGCCGGCACGGGCACCGTGCTGGCAGACGATCCCGCCCTCACGGCGCGCGACGACGCCGGCGGGCTCCTGCCCGATCAGCCCGTCCCCGTGGTGATCGGACGCCGCCCGATCCCCGAGACGGCCGCCGTGCGCCGCCACCCGAAGCCGCTCCGGCAGTTCGACGACCTCAGCACCGCGCTCGCCGAGCTGGGCGCCCAGGGCGTTCACCGCGTCTTCGTCGAGGGCGGACCCACCCTCGCCAGCGCCTTCCTGCGTGCCGGGCTCGCCGACGAGGTTCTCGTCTACGTCGCCCCCGTCCTCCTGGGCGGCGATCGCCTCGCCCTCACCGACATCGGGGTCGGCACCATCGGCGAGGCGCTGCGTCTGCAGACGTCCCGCATCGACAGACTCGGCGACGACCTCCTCGTCGTCGCGCACCCCTCCCCCGAAGGAGTCCACTGATGTTCACCGGAATCGTCGAAGAGATCGGCGAGATCACCGAGGTCGCCGCCGCCGGAGACGGTGTGCGGGTGACCGTCCGCGCACCCAGGGCGGTGTCGGATGCCGCACACGGCGACTCGATCGCCGTCAGCGGCGTGTGCCTCACCGTCGTCGACCGCGGGGACGACTGGTTCGCGGCGGACGTCATGCGCCAGACGCTCGACATGTCCACGCTGGCCGGCGTCGCGCCGGGCCGTGCGGTGAACCTGGAGCGGGCCACCGTCGCCCACGGACGGCTCGGCGGGCACATCGTGCAGGGGCACATCGACGGCACCGGCGAGGTGCTCGAGGTCCGCCCCGGCGTGCAGTGGCGCGTCGTGCGCGTCGGCCTGCCGGCATCCCTCGCCCCGCTCGTCGTCGACAAGGGCTCGATCGCGGTGGACGGCGTCTCGCTGACGGTCAGCGCCGTGAGCGCCGCCGACGCCGCCGGCCACTGGTTCGAGGTCTCGCTCATCCCCGAGACGCTCGAGGCCACCACCCTCGGCGCCCGCGCCGTCGGCGACCGCGTGAACCTCGAGACCGACATCCTGGCGCGCCACGTGCAGCGTCTGCTCGCCTTCCCCCCGACGGCCGTCGCCGTCCCGACCGAAGGAGGCTCGCGGTGAGCCTGTCCCCCATTCCCGAGGCCCTCGAGGCGCTGCGCGCCGGACGCCCCGTCATCGTCGCCGACGATGAGAACCGCGAGAACGAGGGCGACGTCGTCCTCTCGGCCGCCCTCGCGACCCCCGAGTGGGTGGCGTGGACCGTGCGCTGGTCGAGCGGCTTCATCTGCGCCCCCATGCCCGCCGAGTGGGCGGACCGCCTCGACCTTCCGCCGATGGTCGAGGTGAACGAGGACGCGCGCGGCACCGCCTACACCGTGAGCGTCGACGCCGCCGACCGCGTGAGCACCGGCATCAGCGCGTCCGATCGCGCCCACACCCTGAACGTGCTGGCCGACCCCGCGTCGGTGCCCACGAGCGTCATCCGCCCGGGGCACATCCTGCCGCTGCGGGCGGTCGACGGCGGCGTGCGCGAACGCGGTGGCCACACCGAGGCGGCCGTCGAGCTGATGCGTCTGGCGGGGCTCGAGCCCGTGGGCGCGATCGCCGAGGTGGTCGCCGAGGACGGCTCGATGATGCGCCTGCCCGGGCTCATGGAGCTGGGCGAGCGCGACGGCGTGCCCGTCATCACGATCGAGCAGCTCATCGCGTACCTGCAGGAGCACCATCCGATCGACGGCGACAGCGCGCGTCCCGCGCACCGCCGCCGCGTGAGCCTGCGCGCCGAGTCACTGGTCCCCACCTCGCACGGCGCCTTCCGCTTCCTGGCGTACAAGGACCGTGTGACCGGGACCGACCAGCTCGCCGTGGTCTCGGGCGATCTCTCGGATGCAGCCCCCCTGGTGCGCGTGCACTCCGAGTGCCTCACCGGAGAAGCCTTCGGCTCGCTCAAATGCGAGTGCGGGCCGCAGCTGGACGCCGCTCTCGACACGATCGCCCGCGAGGGCGGTGTGGTCATCTACATGCGCGGCCACGAGGGCCGCGGCATCGGCCTCATCAACAAGCTGCGCGCGTACAGCCTGCAGGAGCGCGGGCTCGACACGGTCGACGCCAACCTCGCCTTGGGGCTCCCCGCCGACGCGCGCGAGTACGCCGCCGCCGCCGGGATCCTCGCCGACCTCGGCATCGAGAAGGTGCGACTGCTCACCAACAACACCGACAAGGTCGTGCAGCTGACGGCGCTCGGCCTCGAGATCGTCGAGCAGGTGCCGCTCCTGGTGGGGGTCGGCCCGAACAACCACCAGTACCTGGCGACAAAGCGCGACCGCATGGGGCACGTCCTGCCCGACGCGGACTTCGCCGACGCGGTCGCCCAGATGCATGACAGCAGCGCCCATGACAGCACCGCGCACGGCGGCAGCGCGCACGACGACACCCCCGGCGAAGGAGCACACCGATGAGCGGCAAGGGCGTCCCCCAGTCCACCGAGACCGTCGACGGCACGGGCCTCGACGTCGTGGTGGTGGCCGGCACCTGGCACGAGGTCATCACCGACGGCCTCATCGAGGGTGCCCGCCGTGCGCTCGAGCAGTCGGGGGCGACGTGGCGCCTGGTGCGGGTGCCGGGCTCGTTCGAGCTGCCCGTCGTCGCGAAGGCGCTGCTGGAGGCCGGCGCGGACGCCGTCGTCGCACTCGGGGTCATCATCCGCGGCGGCACGCCCCACTTCGAGTTCGTGTCGTCGGCGGCCACCGACGGACTCACACGCGTGGCGCTCGACACCGGCAAGCCCGTCGGCTTCGGCGTGCTGACACTCGACGACGAGGCGCAGGGCATCGCGCGTGCGGGCCTTGAGGGCTCCGAGGAGGACAAGGGCTTCGAAGCCGCGGATGCCGCACTGCGCACCGCCGTGCTGCTGAGGTCCCTGCGTCCCTGAGTCGTGGCGGGTAGTCTCTGCACCATGGAGACCCTTCGCCACATCGTCGTGTTCATCCACCTCATCGGCTTCGCGCTGCTCTTCGGCGCGTGGGCGGTCGAGGCCGTCGCCCGCCGGGTGGAGATCACGCGGCTGATGAACTGGGGCCTGCTGATCGCGGGCATCGCCGGCCTGGCCCTCGCCGCCCCGTGGGGCATCGAGTACGACCTCAACTACGCCAAGATCGGCGTCAAGCTCGTGATCCTGCTCGTCATCGGCGCCCTGCTCGGGATCGGCGCGGCACGACAGCGTCGGAAGGCAGGCGTCCCTGCGGGGATGTTCTGGGGGATCGGCATCCTCACCGCCCTCAACGCCGCCCTCGCCGTCATCTGGCGCTGACCTCCCGCGTAAGATGGGCGGGTTCTCCGCCCGCCTCCTGCAAGGTCAGCCATGTCTTCCCCCACCACGGCACCCACTCCGGTCTCCGCACCGGCCGCGCCGGCCAATCCCCGCTCGCGCGTCATCACCGCGAGCCTGGTCGGCACCACGATCGAGTTCTACGACTTCTACGTCTACGCGACGGCCGCCGTCCTCGTCTTCCCGATCCTCTTCTTCCCGACCGGCAACGACACCACCGCCCTGCTGGCCTCGTTCGGGGTCTTCGGCGCGGCCATGATCGCCCGCCCGCTGGGAGCGATCATCTTCGGGCACTTCGGCGACCGCTTCGGCCGCAAGGCGACCCTCGTCGGCTCGCTCCTGACGATGGGCGTCGCGACGTTCCTCATCGGCTGCCTGCCCACCTACAACGACATCGGCTGGTGGGCGGCGCTGCTGCTCCTCGTGCTCCGGCTCGCGCAGGGCTTCGCCCTGGGCGGCGAGTGGTCGGGCGCCGCGCTGGTGGCGACCGAGAACGCCCCGGCCGGCAAGCGCGCCTGGTACGGCACGTTCCCGCAGCTGGGCGCACCGCTGGGGTTCATCATCGCGAACTCGGTGTTCCTCGCGATCAACTTCCTGCTCCCCCACCCGGACGGCGCCGGCCAGCGCTCGGCGGACTTCCTCGCGTGGGGGTGGCGCGTGCCGTTCCTCTTCTCGGCGGTCATGGTGATCATCGGCCTGTGGGTGCGACTGCGCCTGGTCGAGTCGGAGTCGTTCACCAAGGCCGAGCAGAAGGGCGCGATCCGCAGGTTCCCGCTCGGCACGGTCGTCCGCCGCCACTGGTGGCACCTGATCCTCGGCACGTTCATCATGCTGGCCACCTACGTGCTGTTCTACCTGATGACGAACTTCACGCTGTCGTACGGCACGAAGGCCGCCGACCTCGAGACCGCCTCCGCTGCCGCGCAGGCGGCCGCCGAGGCTGCCGGCAAGACCTTCGACGCCGCGGCATTCGCTGCCCAGTTCTATCCCGGACTCGGCTTCGCCTACACCGACTTCGTGCTGATGCAGATCATCGGCGTGGTCTTCTTCGGCATCTTCACGATGCTCTCGGGCCCCATCGCCGATGCGATCGGGCGCCGCCGGCTGCTGCTGTGGGTGACCGCCCTCATCATCGTCTTCGGCCTGACCTTCAACCTGTTCCTGCTGCCGCAGGCCGACCCGAGATTCACCGGGGCGCTGGCGCAGGCCTTCCTCATCTTCGGCTTCATGCTGATGGGAGCGACGTTCGGGCCGATGGGAGCCGTGCTTCCGGAGCTGTTCCCGACGAACGTCCGCTACACCGGCTCGGCGGTGGCCTACAACCTGTCGTCGATCCTCGGCGCCGCCCTCGCGCCGATCGTCGCGGTGGCCCTGTGGGCCGCGGCCGGCGGCAGCCCGTGGCTGGTCGGCGTGTACCTCTCGGCGATGGGCGTGCTGACCTTCATCGCGGTGATCCTGGCCCCCGAGACCAAGGACGTCGACTACGACGCCGACCTGGGCGTCGGGGTGACCGGCTCGCTCTGATCGGGGCCCGATCCCGCCCCGATCGTCTCAGTCGAGAAAGAGAGCCCGGAGGCGCTTGGTGGTGAACACCAGGCCCACGGCGATCATCACGACGTAGTAGAGGACGTGCCACAGCATGTCGGTGCTGAGGACGCCGGTGGTCAGTCCCCGGACGAGCTCGACCCCGTGCCACAGCGGGAAGGCCATGACGATCGACTGCACCCACTCCGGGTAGACGGTGATGGGGTACAGCGTCGCCGAGAAGAGGAACATCGGCAGCAGGACGAAGTTGATCCAGTCCATGTGCTGGAAGGTCTTCATGTAGCTGGTGATCGCCATGCCCACGCTGGCGAACCCGAACGCGATGAGCAGGACGGCGGGCAGGGCGAGGATCGCCGTCCAGGCGAGGTTCAGCCCGAGGATCTGCATGATCAGCATGAAGCCGGTCGCGTAGAGCAGACCTCGCAGCAGGGCGTAGAGGATCTCGCCGAGGGCCACGTCCAGCGGCCCGAGCGACGTCGCGAGCATGCCCTCGTAGAGCTTGCCGTAGTTGAGCTTGAAGAAGACGTTCCAGGTCGAGTCGTAGATCGCCCCGTTCATCGCCGACACCGCCAGGAGCGCCGGTGCGATGAAGGCCGCGTACGACACCTCGACGCCCTGCGAGGTCTGGACGGTGCCGATGAGGCTGCCGAGCCCGATGCCCATCGAGGCGAGGTAGAACACCGGCTCGAAGAAGCCCGACAGTACGACGATCCAGCTCGACGAGCGGGCCGCGAGAACGCCGCGCTGGACGACGGCCTGGGGGTTTCCGGCCCAGAGCGCGCGGACGCCTCCGGAGCGCACCGGCGCGGTCGCGGTGGTGGTGGTCACTTCGCCAGCCTCCTCGTGAACAGACGCCGGCCGATGACGAGCCCGCCGACCGCGAGCAGCAGCAGATAGCCGACGTGCACGGCGAGCATGGCCGGCTCGATCGGCTTGCCGTACGTCGCCCAGCGGCCGAGCTCGGTGGCGTGCCACAGCGGCGAGACCCAGCCGATCCACTGCAGCCACAGCGGCAGGTTGACCAGCGGGTAGAACGTGCCGGAGAACAGGAACATCGGCATGAACAGGAACCGCTGGACCAGGGCGAACTGCCCCTTGTCGTCCTCGATGGTCGCTGCGTAGGCCATGAGGGGGATGCCGAACGCGCAGCCGCCGGCGATGCCGATGAGGATCGACACCCATCCCGTCTCGGGGTTCGGCACCGCGCCGAACAGCCAGATGAACAGGTAGTAGAGCACGACGGTGACGAGCATGCGGGCGGTGGCGCCCGCGACCACGCCGTTCGCGATCTGCCCGGCCGACAGCGGCGAGGCGCTGAAGCCGTAGAAGTAGCGGCGCCACTTGAAGCCCGACATGACCGGGTAGGTGAACTCCTCGCTCGCGACCGAGATCGCCGAGGTCATGAGCAGGGCGGGAGCCACGAACACGAGGTAGGACACCTCGACGCCGCCGTCGACGACGTCCTGGTCGATGAGGGCGGCCAGGCCCACCGCGAGCCCCAGCAGGTAGAGGACCGGCTGCCCGAAGGCGCCGACGATGATCGTCCAGCCGTAGGCCCGCATGGCGCGGACCATGTGCTCGGTGACGTACCAGGTGCCGCTGCGGCGCGGCCGGCGCCCCCACTCCAGCGCTTCGGCGCGCAGTTCGTCGAGACCGGGCTGCGTCGTCGCGGTGGAGGTCGGGTGCGGCATCCGCTCGTCGTGGTCGCTCATTCGATCAGCGACCTTCCCGTGAGGCGCAGGAAGACGTCCTCGAGGCTCGATCGGCGCACGAGGCTCGTCACCGGGTGCAGGCCCCGCTCGGCGACCTGCTCGAGCGCGTGCTCGCCGTTGTGGGCGTAGACGAGCACACGGTCGGGGAGCACTTCGACGCGCTCGCCGATGCCCTCGAGCTGCGGGGCGACCTGCTCGTTGCGGTCGGACCCGAATCTCACCTCGAGCACCTCGCGGCTGGAGTGCTCGCGGATGAGCGACGCAGGCGTGCCCTCGGCCATGATGCGGCCCTTGTCGACGACGATGAGGCGGTCGCACAGCTGCTCGGCCTCGTCCATGTAGTGCGTGGTCAGGACGAGGGTCGTGCCGCGCTCCTTCAGCCGGAACAGACGGTCCCACAGCACGTGGCGCGCCTGGGGGTCGAGCCCGGTGGTCGGCTCGTCGAGCAGCAGGATGCGCGGGTCGTTGATGAGGCCGCGCGCGATGGTGAGGCGCCGCTTCATGCCGCCCGAGAGCGCGTCGACCTTGCTCTTGGCCTTCTCTTCCAGCTGCGCGAACGCCAGCAGCTCGTCGGCCTTCTCGTGGCAGACCTTCGCCGGCAGGCCGAAGTACCGGCCGTAGATGAAGAGGTTCTCGCGCGCGTTGAGCTCGCCGTCGAGATTGTCCTGCTGGGGCACGACGCCGAGCCGCGAGCGGATCTCGGGGCCGTGGCGGTCGGGATCGAGGCCGAGGATCGACAGCTCGCCGCCGGTGCGGGACGACACGGCGCCGATCATCTTCATCGTCGTGGACTTGCCGGCGCCGTTGGGGCCGAGGAGGCCGAACGACTCACCCGGCGCGACCTCGAACGACAGCCCGTCCACGGCGAGGAAGTCGGGCTTGCCCTTGACCTTGTAGGCCTTGACGAGATTGTGGGCGGCGATCACTGCTTCTGGCACCGGACAACTGTACTGGCCGTCGGCGACATCGCCCCCGTCTCCCGAAGGAGCACCGGGCGGGTCGGGTTAGGGTCGATTGTGACCGATCCGACCCCCGCCCGGCGCGGGCGCGGCCGCAGGCCCTCCGACGGGCCGCGCGCGAGCTTCCGCCAGCTGATCCCGTTCCTCCTCGAGCACACGCGCGTGCTTGTCGTCGTCGCCGTGCTCAGCATCGTCGGCGCGGTGCTGACCCTGGCCCAGCCGGTCGTCGTCGGCCAGGTGATCGCACGGGTGCAGGACGGCGACGGGCTCGGGCTGCTGGTGTGGGCGATCATCGGACTCGTCGTCGCGGCATCCGTCATCTCGGGCTATCAGCACTACCTGCTGCAGCGCACCGGCACAGCGGTCGTCTTCTCGAGCAGGCGCCAGCTGATCCGCCGCATCCTCCACCTGCCCATCAGCGAGTTCGACGCCCGCCGCACCGGCGACCTGGTCTCGCGCGTAGGGACCGACACGACCCTCCTGTACGCCGTGCTGACGCAGGGGCTCGCGGATGCCGTCGGCAACAGTCTCATCTTCCTCGGCGCGATCATCGCGATGGCCGTCATCGACCCGATCCTGCTGGTGTCGATCGTGGGGGTGCTCGGGGTGTCGATCGCGGTCGTGGCCGTGCTGAGCGGCCGGATCCGCAAGGCCACGACCGCCCAGCAGGAGAAGGTGGGAGAGCTGGCCTCGGGAGTCGAGCGGGCGGTGGGCTCGATCCGCACCATCCGCGCCGCCGGCGCCGGCGAGCGCGAGGAGCAGTCCGTGACCGCGATCGCGCGCGAGGCGTACGGGATCGGCGTGCGGATCGCGAAGGTCTCGGCCCTCGTCGTTCCGATCGCGGGCATCGCGCTGCAGGTGTCGCTGCTCGTGGTGCTCGGCTTCGGCGGCTACCGCGTCGCCTCGGGGGCGATCGGGATCGCGTCGCTGGTGACCTTCGTGATGTTCCTGTTCCTGCTCATCGGCCCCCTCACCACGTTCTTCGGCGCCATCACCTCGGTCAATCAGGCGCTCGGCGCGCTGGGGCGCATCCAGGAGGTCCTGGACCTGCCCACCGAGACCGCCACGGACCGGGTCCCGCCGGAGGCCGGGAGGCGTTTCGTCTCGGTCGCTGCGCTCCCTCGCTCAACGTCCGGTTCCTCGCTCCCCGCAACCCCGGACGCTGAGCGAGCGCAGCGAGACGAAGCGCGCCCCGCCGTCGAGTTCCGCGACGTCCGCTTCGCGTATCCCGAGAACGTCGTCGAAGCCCGTCGGCGGGCGGCCACCGAGGCCCGCGCCGTGCTCGAGAGCGCACACGTCGAGCGTCCCGGCGAGCCGGCCGAGGCGGCATCCGATCTCGACGGCGACGTCCTCCGGGGCGTCTCGTTCACGGTTCCGCGCGGCGCCCGGGTGGCCCTGGTCGGGCCGTCCGGGGCCGGCAAGAGCACCGCGCTGTCGCTCATCGAGCGCTTCTACGACCCCACCGGGGGCGCGATCCTGCTGGGCGGCGTCGACATCCGCGATCTCGACCGCACCGCTCTGCGCGCCCAGCTGGGCTACGTCGAGCAGGACGCGCCGACACTGGCCGGCACGCTCGGCGAGAACCTGCGGCTCGCCTCACCGGACGCCGACGACGCGGCGTGCGAGGCGGTGCTGCGCGCGGTCAACCTGGGAGAAGTGCTCGACCGCTCTCCGCTGGGCCTGGCCGCACCCGTCGGCGAGAGCGGCGTCATGCTCTCGGGCGGCGAGCGCCAGCGTCTCGCGATCGCCCGCGCACTCCTGGCGGCCCCGCCGATCCTGCTGATGGACGAGTCGACATCGTCGCTGGACGGGCTGAACGAGCAGCGGATGCGCGAGGCGATCGACGCCGTCGCCGAGGGACGCACGCTCATCGTGATCGCGCACCGGCTCTCGACGGTCGTCGACAGCGACCTCATCGTGGTGCTCGATCACGGTCACGTGGTCGGTCAGGGCACGCACTCCGAACTGGTCTCGTCGACGCCGCTGTACCGGGACCTGGCCAAGCACCAGCTGCTGGTGTGATCGGGCCGTCCGGCGAGGACGGGCCCGATCACGCGCGCTGCAGGCGGTAGCGCAGAGCGGCGAGCTCGGCCCACAGGGGCGCCGGCACGCGGCCGTCGAACGTGCGGTAGAACTCCTCGGTGAGCTCGGCCTCGCGCAGCCACGACGCGGGGTCGATGGCGAAGAGCGCGTCGAGGTCGGCTTCGGGGACCTCGATGCCGCCGAGGTCGAGGTCAGACGTGCGCGGCAGCCGGCCGATGGGACTGTCGACGGCGGGCACGGCTCCCTCGACGCGGCGGATGATCCAGTCGATGACACGGGAGTTGTCGCCGAAACCCGGCCACAGGAACCGGCCGTCCGCGCTCTTGCGGAACCAGTTGACCTGGAAGATCCGCGGCGCACGATCGAAGCGCAGCTTCTGACCGACCTTCAGCCAGTGCCCGAAGTAGTCGGCCATGTTGTAGCCGCAGAAGGGCAGCATCGCGAACGGGTCGCGGCGGAGTTCGCCCACCGTCCCCTCAGCGGCGGCGGTGCGCTCGGACGAGATGTTCGATCCCATGAAGACGCCGTGCGTCCAGTCCGTGGCCTCGACCACCAGCGGCACGTTGGTGGCGCGGCGGCCGCCGAAGAGGATGGCGTCCAGCGGCACCCCGTCGGGCGCGTCCCAGTCCTCGGCGATCTGGGGGCACTGAGCGGCGGCGACGGTGAAGCGCGAGTTCGGGTGGGCGGCGGGGCGACCGGATGCCGGGGTCCACGGCTTTCCCTCCCAGTCGGTGAGCTGCGGCGGGGCCTCGTCGGTGAGCCCCTCCCACCAGACGTCCCCGTCGGGTCGCAGCGCCACGTTGGTGAAGATCGTGTTGCCCCACAGCGTCTCGACCGCGGTGACGTTCGTCGACTCCCCGGTGCCCGGCGCGACGCCGAAGAATCCGGCCTCGGGGTTGATCGCCCAGAGGCGCCCGTCCTCGCCTGGACGCAGCCAGGCGATGTCGTCCCCGAGGGTCTCGACGCGCCACCCCGGGATCGTCGGGCGGAGCATGGCGAGGTTCGTCTTGCCGCACGCCGAGGGGAACGCCGCGGCGACGTGGTACGCCTTGCCCTCGGGCGAGATCACCCGGATGAGGAGCATGTGCTCTGCGAGCCAGCCCTCGTCGCGACCGATCACCGAGGCGATGCGCAGGGCGAAGCACTTCTTGGCGAGGATCGCGTTGCCGCCGTAGCCGGAGCCGAAGGACCACACCTCGAGGGTGTCGGGGAAGTGGACGATGTACTTCTCGTCGTTGCACGGCCACGCGTCGTCCTGCTGACCGGGCTCCAGCGGCGCGCCGACCGAGTGCACGGTCTTCACCCACGGCGCGCCACCGGCGATCTCGCGGAGCACCTCCGTGCCCACGCGGGTCATGATGCCGATCGACGTCACGGCGTAGGCGCTGTCGGTGACCTGGACGCCGATGTGCGACAGCGGCCCGCCCACCGCGCCCATCGAGAACGGCACGACGTACATGGTGCGCCCGCGCATCGACCCTTCGAACAGCGGAGTGATCGTCCGACGGATCTCGTCGGGGGCGACCCAGTTGTTCGTCGGGCCCGCATCGGACTCGCGCTCCGAGGCGATGAACGTGCGGGCCTCGGTGCGGGCGACGTCGCTCGGGTGCGACCGGGCCAGGTACGAGCCCGGACGCCACTCGGGGTTGAGCTTGATGAGCTTGCCCTCGTCCACCATCTCGTGCAGCAGCGCGTCGTTCTCGGCACGGGAGCCGTCGACCCAGTGGATGCGATCGGGCTGGGTGAGCGCCGCGATCTGGTCGACCCACGCGACGAGGGCGACCATGCCCTCGCCCGCGATCGCCGGTGCGGTACCGAAGGTGCGCACGCTCTTGGCGTTGGTGCGGGGATGCGCGCCGCCGCCGGCACCGGCGGAATCGGCGGGGCGGGTGAAGATGTCGGCAAGCGCCATGGCTCGTGCTCCTTGTCTGCGACGATCAGATCGAGGGTCTACAGCCACTTTCGCGCCATCTCACCCCGTCTTCCGGAGGAGAGTGTCGTCAAGAAGCAGGATTCTTTCGCTATGCTCAAGGAATGCCCCCCACCGCCCTCGAACTGTCGACCCTGGGCCATCGCATCCGCCACCAGCGCCTGGCCCACGGCTTCACCCTCGATGAGCTCGGAGAGCGGGTCGGCGTGGCCGGCAGCCAGCTGAGCCTCATCGAGAACGGCAAACGCGAGCCCAAGCTGTCGCTCCTGCAGGCGATCGCCGCGGCCACCGATGTCGAGGTGACCGACCTGCTGTCGACCGAGCCCCCCAACCGCCGTGCGGCGCTCGAGATCGAACTCGCCCGCGCGCAGTCGAGCTCGGTGTTCCGGCAGCTCGGGGTCGCCCCGATCAAGGTCACCAAGGGCATGTCGGACGACACGATCGAATCGATCCTCGGTCTGCACCGCGAGCTGCAGCGCCGCGAGCGCGAGGCGATCGCCACCCCCGAGGAGGCACGCCGGGCCAACACCGAGCTGCGCCTGAAGATGCGCGAGATCGACAACTACCTGCCCGATATCGAGAAGCTCGCCGAGAAGCAGCTGCGCGCGGCGGGACACGTCTCGGGAGCCCTGACGCACCGCACCGTGAGCATCATGGCCGAGCAGCTCGGCTTCGAGCTGCTGTACGTCAACGACCTGCCGCCGTCGACGAGGTCGATCACCGACCTCGAGCACGGCCGCATCTACCTTCCCCCGGCCTCGATCCCCGGCGGGCACGGACTCCGCTCGATGGCGCTGCAGGCGATGGCCCACCGGCTGCTCGGCCACCAGCGCCCCACCGACTACGCCGACTTCCTGCAGCAGCGGCTCGAGATCAACTACTACGCCGCGTGCTGCCTCATGCCCGAGACGGCATCCGTGGCGTTCCTCCAGCAGGCCAAGAAGGACCGCAACCTCGCCATCGAGGACTTCCGCGACGCCTTCGGCGTCACCCACGAGGCCGCGGCGATGCGGCTGACGAATCTCGCGACGCGGCATCTCGGCATCCGGGTGCACTTCCTGCGCGTCGACGGAGCGGGCGCCATCAACCGCGTGTACGAGAACGACGACCTGCCGCTGCCGATGGATGTCACCGGCGCCGTCGACGGCCAGATCGCCTGCAAGCGCTTCTCGGCGCGGGCGGCCTTCTCGGAGCACAACCGCACGACCGAGCACTACCAGTACACCGACACCCCCGCCGGCACGTTCTGGTGCTCCACGCAGACCGGCACCACGTCGGCCGGCGAGTTCTCGATCACCGTCGGCGTGCCCTTCGACGACGCGCGGTGGTTCCGAGGTCGCGAGACGCAGAAGCGCGCGGTCTCGACGTGCCCCGACGAGGCGTGCTGCCGTCGCGCCCCCGCCGAGGTCACGTCGCGCTGGCAGGGGAAGGCGTGGCCGAGCGCGCGCGTGCACATGCAGATGTTCTCGCCCCTCCCCCGCGGCGCATTCCCCGGCGTCGACGACAACGAGGTCTACGACTTCCTCGACAGGCACGTGTGATGGCCGGGACAACCGCGCGGGTGCGCGTCGTCACCACCGTCGCCGAGCTGCGCGCCGCGCTCGACCCGGTGCGTCGCGCCGGGGGTCGGATCGGGCTCGTCCCGACGATGGGCGCTCTGCACGACGGTCATCGCCGGCTCATCGCCTCGGCCGCGGCCGAGAGCGACGCGGTCGTGGTCTCGGTGTTCGTCAATCCCGCCCAGTTCGACGAGCCCGCAGACCTCGCCGCCTATCCGCGGACTCTCGAGTCCGACTCCGCGGCGGCGTCGGATGCCGGTGCGACGCTGCTGTTCGCGCCGACCCCGGACGAGGTCTACCCGGACGGGTTCGCCACCGCCGTCCACGTCGGCGGCGTGAGCGAGCGGTGGGAGGGGGCGTCGCGCGGAGCCGCGCACTTCGACGGGGTCGCGCTCGTGGTCGCCAAGCTCTTCGGCATGGTCGGCGCCGACACCGCCTGGTTCGGACGCAAGGACGCCCAGCAGCTCGCCGTCGTCCGGCGGCTGGCGAGGGATCTGAACCTCGCCACCGAGGTGCGGGCGGTCGACACGGTCAGGGACGCCGACGGCCTCGCGCTGTCGAGCCGCAACGCCCGGCTGTCGCCGGACGAGCGCACCCGCGCGCTGGCGCTGTCGAGCAGTCTGTTCGCCGCGCGCGAGGCCGTGCGCAGCGGCGAGCGATCCGCCGCGGCACTCGTCGCGCGTGCCCTCGATGCGCTCGCGGACGCCGACGTCGCGACGGAGTACTGGGCGGTGGTCGACCCGATCACCTTCGCCCCGGTCGAAACCCCCGCGGCGGGCTCGCTCGCCATCGTCGCGGCGCGGGTGGGCGCGGTGCGTCTCATCGACAACCTCCCGCTCGACGGGTGATCCACGGGTGATCGACGCGCTGCGGATGACGCTCAGAGCTTGCGCAGCAGCATCCGGCGCGCGGCATGATCGGCGCGCTTGTCGATGATCAGACGCGCGCGGTGCTGGGTGGGCAGGATGTTCTCGCGCAGGTTCGGCAGATTGATCCCCCGCCACAGCTCGCGCGCCCGCTCGACCGCCTGGGCGTCGGTGAGCCCGGCGTAGCGGTGGAAGTACGACGACGGATCCGCGAACGCGGTGTCGCGCAGCGTGAGCCAGCGCTCGATGTACCACCGCTCGAGGTCGTCGGGGTCCGCGTGGACGTAGATCGAGAAGTCGAAGAGGTCGCTGACCGCCCGCTCATCGGCCCGCGATGAGGGCTGCAGGACGTTCAGGCCCTCGACGATCACCATGTCGGGGCGGCGGATGATGCGCTCCTGGTCGGGCACGCGGTCGTAGACGAGGTGCGAGTACACGGGCGCCCGCACCTCGGGCGCCCCGGCTTTCAGATCGGAGACGAACTCGAGCAGCGCGCGCCGGTCGTACGACTCCGGGAAGCCCTTGCGGTGCATGATCCCCCGCCGCTCCAGCTCGGCGTTCGGCAGCAGGAACCCGTCGGTGGAGACCAGTTCGACCGACGGCAGGCCGGGCCAGCGGCGGACGAGCTCGGTCAGCACCCGCGCGACGGTGGACTTGCCCGCCGCCACCGAGCCGGCGATGCCGACGACGAACGGCGTCGGCGGCTCGGCCCGCTGCAGGAACGCGTTGGCACGGTCGCCCAGCGACCGTGCGGCGGCGGCATGGATGCTGAGCAGCCGGCTGAGGGGCAGGTACACCTCGGCCACCTCGCGCAGGTCGAGCCGGTCGCCGAGGCTGCGCACCCGCGCGATCTCGTCCGCCGTCAGCGGCATGGGGATCCGGGGGGCCCGCGCTGCCCAGTCCTCCCGCTCGAAGCAGGCGTACAGCGACGGCGCGAGTCCGGTCGGGACGGCGTCGGAGGTCACCGCCAGAGCGTAGCGCGCGCGTGCCGCCCTCACCGGCGCGGCGATAGGCTGGCCACCGTCCGACGCGCGACATGGAGGTGCCTGTGGCCGGAACGCACACCGTGGTCGTGGGGGTCAGCGGGGGGATCGCCGCCTACAAGGCGGTGCAGGTCGTGCGCTCGCTCGTGCTGGCCGGTCACGACGTCCATGTGCTGCCGACGGCGGCGGCGCTGCGCTTCGTCGGCCTCGCCACGTGGGAGGCGATCAGCCGCAATCCGGTGCGCACGGATGTGTGGGACGACGTCTCGACGGTGGCGCACGTCGATCTCGGCCGCCGCGCCGATGCGATCGTCGTCGCCCCCGCCACCGCCCACACGCTCTCGCGCCTGGCCGCCGGCGCCGCCGACGATCCGCTGACGGTCACCGCGCTGGCCTCGACCGCGCCGCTGGTGGTGGCGCCGGCGATGCACCCGGCCATGTGGCGGCATCCCGCCACGCAGCACAGCATGACGCTGCTGCGCGAGCGCGGCGCGACCGTCGTGGGCCCCGCCGACGGCCCCCTCACCGGCGACGACAGCGGCCCCGGGCGCATGAGCGAGCCGGCCGAGATCGTCGCCGCAGTCCTCGACGCGGCCGCTCCCCGTCCACACGACCTGGCGGGTCTGTCGGTGCTCGTGACCGCCGGGGGCACGCGCGAGCCGCTGGACCCGGTGCGCTTCCTGGGCAACCGGTCGAGCGGCCGCCAGGGCATCGCGATCGCCGAGGCCGCACGCGCGCGAGGTGCGGACGCCACCCTGGTGGCCGGCCACGTCGAGGTGCCGCTGCCGACGGGAGAGCGTCTCGAGGTCGTGCGGGTCTCCACGGCGGACGAGCTCGCCACGGCGGCCGTCGACGCAGCCGCGACCGCCGATGTCGCGGTGATGGCCGCCGCGGTGGCCGACTTCCGCCTGGCGCAGCCGCTCGAGCAGAAGATCAAGAAGGATGCCGCGGGCGACGGCCTCACGCTGCAGCTGGTCCCCGCCCGCGACACCCTCGCCGAGGTGCTGGCGGCGCCGGTCGCGGGGCGCGTGGTGGTCGGATTCGCCGCCGAGACCGCGACGGGCGAGGAGCTGCTCGCCGCCGGTCGCGCCAAGCTCGCCCGCAAGCCCGTGGACCTCCTCGCCGTGAACCGCGTGGGCTGGACCGAGACCTTCGGGGCGGCGACCAATGCCGTCTCTCTCCTCGCCGCCGACGGGACCCTCGCCGCGGAGCTCGCGGGCACCAAGCGCGAGGTGGCGGACGGTCTGTGGGACGCGGTGGTGCGGCTCCGAGACCACCGCGCCGTCTAGGCCGGCGGGCTCGAGAACAGCAGGCGTCAGAACAGCAGGCGTCAGAAGAGCGTGGACAGGCCGCCGTCGACCGCGATCGTCTGCCCCGTGATGTACGACGATTCGTCGGCGCACAGGAACGCCACGAGCGCGGCGACCTCGTCCGGTGTCCCCCACCGCCCGAGGGCCGTGCGGGTGCGGACGACCTCGGTCATGCGCTCGTCGCCACGCAGGTCCGCGTTGGAGTCGGTGTCGATCGTGCCCGGGGCGACGGAGTTGACCCGGTAGCCGTGCGGGCCGAGCTCCGCCGCGAGCGATCTCGTCATCCCGTCGACGCCGGCCTTGGCCGCCGGGTAGGCGACGTCGCCCGCGCGTCCGCGGAGCGAGGCGAGGGAGGACACGCTGACGATCACCCCGCCGCGCGCGCCCGTGGCGTCCGCCGCGGCGTGCCCGGCGAGGAATCCGCGGATGACGTCGTAGACGGCGACGAGGTCCGCCTGCACGAGGGCGCCGAAGGCCGCCGTGTCCATGTCGCGCACGCCGCGACGGTCGCGCACGCCGACATTGCCGACGAGGATGCGGGGTGTGAGCCCCGCGGCCGCCGCCGTCGCGAAGGCGGCCGCGACGGCATCCGGATCGGTCACATCCGCGACGAACGGATCGGCATCGTGGCCGCTCGAGCGGAACTCCGCGACCACCGGTGCGAGCGTCGCGGCATCACGGCCGCCGAGGAGGACGTGGGCGCCCTCCGCCGCGAGCCTCCGCGCGACGGCGAGGCCGATGCCGGTGCGGGCCCCGGTGATCAGCGCCGTGCGCCCGGCGAAGCGGGCGCCCGTCACGCCGGGTCTTCCAGTGCCCGGGCGAGGTCGTCGGCCGACATCGTCGCCGCGTGCTCGGCCGCGGGGAAAGAGCCGTCGCGGACGGCCGCGGCGTACTCGTCGAGAGCGCCGCGGACCTCGGCGCCGAGGTCGCGGAACCGGCGTGCGTGCCGGGGCCGGAAGTCCTCGTACAGCCCCAGCAGGTCGTGCCACACCTGCACCTGCCCGCTGCAGCCGGCGCCTGCGCCGATGCCGATCGTGGGGATGCGCAGGCGCGCGGTGACGGCGGCGGCGAGCTCGGCCGGGACGAGTTCGAGCACGACCGCCCACGCACCGGCGGCCTGCACGGCCAGCGCATCGTGGATCACGCGGCGCGCCTGCTCGACCGTGCGACCCTGCACGCGCGTGCCGGTCACGTGGACCGACTGGGGCGTGAACCCCACGTGGCCCATGACCGGGATGCCGGCATCGACGATGCGGCGGATGGTGGGCGCGACGGGCACGCCGCCCTCGATCTTGACCGACTGGCAGCCGCCCTCGGCCATGATGCGCACCGCCGCGCGCACGGTGTCGTCGGCCGTCGCGGTGGCCCCGAAGGGCACGTCGGCGACGATCAGCGGACGCGCGGCACCGCGGACGACGCTGCGGGTGTGCGAGACGATGTCGTCGACCGTGACGGGCAGGGTCGTGTCGTGACCCTGCATCACCATCCCCAGCGAGTCGCCCACGAGGATGAGGGGCACCTCGGTGCGCTCGATCAGGCGGGCACTGGTGTAGTCGTACGCGGTCACCATGGTGAACCGCTCCCCCGCCTCGCGCCAGGCCGCGACGGCGTCGATCGTGATGCGCACGGCTCTAGCCTGGCAGATGCCCGCCCGAGCCGGGTGTGCTCACGCGAAGGGGCTGGCGGTGAGGGTGTACTTCGTCTGCAGGTACTCGTGGATGCCCTCGGCTCCGCCCTCGCGGCCCAGGCCCGACATCTTCCACCCGCCGAACGGCGCCGCCGCGTTGGAGACCACACCGACGTTGAGGCCCATCATGCCGGTCTCGAGCCGCTCGATCATCCGCTGACCGCGCGAGAGACTCTCGGTGAAGACGTACGAGACCAGGCCGTACTCGGTGTCGTTGGCGATGCGGACGGCGTCCTCCTCGCCCTCGAAGGGCACGATCGCGAGCACCGGTCCGAAGATCTCCTCGCGCAGGATGTCGCTTCCCGGCTGCACGTCGGTCACCACGGTCGGCTCGTAGAAGGTCCCCGGTCCGTCGACGGCGCTTCCGCCGGTGCGGACGCTCGCGCCCCGCGAGACGGCGTCGCCCACGAGCGAGGCGGCCTTGTCGACGGCGGCGGCGTTGATGAGCGGTCCGATCGCGACCCCGTCCTCGGTGCCGCGGCCGATCTTCATGGCCTGCACGCGCTCGGTGACCCGCCGGGCGAACTCGTCGGCGACCGATCGCTGCACGATGAAGCGGTTGGCGGCAGTGCACGCCTGACCGATGTTGCGGAACTTCGCCAGCATCGCGCCGTCGACCGCCTTGTCGAGGTCGGCGTCCTCGAACACGACGAACGGGGCGTTGCCGCCGAGCTCCATCGAGGTGCGCAGCACCCCCTGAGCGGCCTGCTCGAGAAGGCGCTGCCCCACCCCGGTCGAGCCGGTGAACGACAGCTTCCGCAGGCGCGGGTCGCGGATGATCGGCTCCGACACGGCGCCCGAGGTCGAGGTGGTGAAGACGTTCACCACACCGGCCGGGAGCCCCGCATCCTCGAGGAGCTTTGCGAAGTAGAGGGTGGTCAGCGGCGTGAGCTCGGCCGGCTTGATCACGACGGTGCACCCGGCGGCGAGCGCCGGGGCGATCTTGCGGGTCGCCATGGCGAGGGGGAAGTTCCACGGCGTGATGAGGAAGCAGGGCCCGACCGGGTGCTGCGAGACGATCATGCGGCCGGTGCCCTCGGGGTTCGGGCCGTAGCGTCCATGGACGCGCGCGGTCTCTTCACTGAACCACCGCAGGAACTCGCCGCCGTAGGCGACCTCGCCGCGCGCTTCGGCGAGGGGCTTGCCCATCTCGATCGTCATCAGCAGCGCGAAGTCCTCTTTGCGCTCCTGCAGCAGGTCGAAGGCCCGGCGGAGGATCTCGGCGCGTTCGCGGGCCGGCGTCGCCGCCCACGCCGGGAACGCCTCGGTCGCCGCATCCAGCGCCGCGGTGCCGTCATCGGCGGACGCGTCGGCGATCGTCTTCACGACCGCGCCGGTGGCCGGGTCGGACACCGTCAGCGTTCTCCCCCCGGATGCCGGCCGCCACTGGCCGCCGATGTACAGTCCGTCGGGAACCCGTGCCAGCAGTTCGGTCTCACGGTTGTCGGTCACGGGGTTCTCCTCGTCCACCGGATGCCGCGGCATCCGCTCTCGATTGACTCTCGGGGCCATTGTGCCCCGCGGCCGCCGGGGCAGCCGCTATACGCGGTGTACATCGCGTGCGGCGGCATCGCCCGAACGGCGGACCTGTCGCAGGGCTCCCGCGAAGAAGTCCGCTAGCTCGTCGGTGGCCTCCAGCGGCAGCACCGCCGCGACGTACTGGTCGGGGCGGACCACCACCACAGCGCCGTCGCGCGATATGCCGCGCTCGGCGAAGATGTCCACGTCACGCCACCCGTCTGCGCCGGCGGCGAAGACCTTCTCCCAGTCGGTGAGTCCGAGAGGGCCCGATCGCGGGCGGAAGACGTCCGGGACGCGCGAGATGTCGACCTCGTCGAAGGTCTGCTGGTAGACGGCCTTCACGTCGAACACCGCGTCGGCGTCGGCGCCGGCCGGGGTGTGGCGCGCAAGGGGGGATGCTGAAGAAGCCCACCACTGCGCCCACGCGGTCAGAGCGGAATCCTCCCCCGCGGCGGGAGCGTCGGCGAAGGCGTAGATCCGCCAGCGGCCGTCGGCGCGCGCGTGATGGCCGAGGTGGATCACGTTGCCGTCGCACACGCGCGTGACCTCGACCGACGCGAACCGCTTGCCGAGCGGGAAGCCCGTCGCGCGTGCGGCGTGCTGGTCGCCCGAGACGATGGCCGAGGCACCGTATTCGGTCATGAAGCCCGAGGGGAACTCCGCGGTCCCCAGGTAGTAGTTGGCCAGCTCGGTGGGGTCGGAGATCTCCTCGGGCTTGCGCGCCATCAGAGACGACCACTCGCGGTCGAAGTCGATGAGCTGCTGCGCGACCGGCTGGCGCTCCGCCGAGTAGGTCTCCAGAAGCGCCTCGGGAGCGAGCCCCGTGAGGACGTGGCCGAGTTTCCAGCCGAGGTTGAAGCCGTCCTGCATCGAGACGTTCATCCCCTGCCCGGCCTTCGCGCTGTGCGTGTGGCAGGCATCGCCGGTGAGGAAGACGCGCGGCGTCCGGTCGACGCCCTCGGGGACGTCGTCGAACTTGTCGGTGACGCGGTGGCCGACCTCGTACACGCTGTGCCAGGCGACCTGCTTGACGTCGATCGAGTACGGGTGCAGGATCTCGTTCGCCTTCTCGATGATCCGCTCGATCGGCGTCTGCCGAACGCGATGATGGTCGTCCTCGGGCACCTCTCCGAGGTCGATGTACATGCGGCTGAGATAGCCGCCCTCGCGCGGGATGTGGAGGATGTTGCCGGCCACGGAGTTGATGGCGCACTTGGTCCGCCAGTCCGGGAAGTCGGTGTTGACGAGGACGTCCATGACGCCCCACGCGTGGGCGGCGAACGCGCCGACGTGGGTGCGACCGATCGCTTCTCGCACACCGCTGCGGGCGCCGTCGCAGCCGACGACGTACTTCGCGCGGATGGTGCGCTCCTGGCCTTCGCGCTCGCCGGCGGTGTGCCGCACCCGCACCTCCACCGGGTGCTCCCCCGAGTCCGCGACGGTGAGCCCGACGAACTCCACGCCGTAGTCGGGCACGATCCGGCCGGGGCCGTGCGCGGCCGCTTCGGCGAAGTAGTCCAGCACGCGCGCCTGGTTCACGATCAGGTGTGGGAACTCGCTGATCTTGAACGCGTAGTCCTCGGTGCGCGCCGTGCGGACGATGCCACGGGGGTCCTCGGGGTCGGGGCCCCAGAAGTTCATGTACGCGATGTTGTAGGCCTCGGCGATGATCCGCTCCGCGAACCCGAAGGCCTGGAACGTCTCGACGCTGCGCGGCTGGATGCCGTCGGCCTGCCCGAGCACCAGGCGTCCGTCCCGCTTCTCGATGACGCGGGTGGTGACGTCGGGGAACTGCGACATCTGCGCGGCCAGGAGCATGCCGGCCGGGCCCGACCCGACGATGAGCACGTCGGTGGTGTCCGGCAGGTCCTCGGGCCGGTCGACCCCTGTCCCCGCCGCGGGCAGGACCGTGGGATCGCCCGAGACGTAGCCGTGGTGATGGAACTGCATGGGGTTCCCCTCAGGCCTTCGACAGGCCGTAGACGGGGCTCTTCGCCTGCTCGGCCTCGTGGTCGGGCCCGAGCGGGATGCCGCTGCGGTCGCGCAGCAGCAGCGTTCCGATGAGTCCCAGCACCGTCATCCCGGCCAGGTACCACGTGACGGCGTCGGTCGATCCGGTCGCTTGCACGAGGGCCTGTGCGATCGTGGGGGCGAAGGCCCCGCCGAGGATGGCGCCGATCGCGTACGAGATCGAGACCCCCGAGAAGCGGATCGAAGCGGGGAAGAGCTCGGTGTACAGCGCGGCCTGGGGGCCGTAGGTGAATCCCAGACCGACGGTGAGGATCACCAGGCCGACGGTGAGCATACCGATGCTGCCGCTGTTGACCAGGGGGAAGAGCAGGAACACGCCCACCAGCTGCAGGCCCCACCCGATGAGGTAGGTGGTGCGACGGCCGATGCGGTCCGACAGCCATCCGGCGACCCAGGTGAAGACCAGCCACGACACCGCCGACAGAGTGACGGCACCCAGGACATCCGCGGTCGCGAAGCCGAGCGATCCGTTGGGATCGGTGGCGTAGCGCTGGATGTAGCCGCCGGTGGTCATGTAGCCGACGGCGTTGTTGCCCGCGAAGACGAGCGCGGCGACGACCACCAGCAGTGCGTGGCGGCGGAACAGCTGCACGATCGGCATCCGGGTCTTCTCCTTGCGCTCGCTCAGCTCGGCGAACACCGGGCTCTCCTCGACGCGTCGGCGGACGTAGTAGCCGACGAGGATCAGCACGACGCTCAGCAGGAACGGCACACGCCAGCCCCACTCGAGGAACGCTTCGCCCGGGGCGAGGAGGGCCATCAGCCCCATGACGCCCGAAGCGAGCAGGAGACCCAGCGGCACGCCGATCTGGGGCGAGGCGCCGAACAGCCCGCGCTTGGCGTTCGGGGCGTGCTCGACGGCCATGAGGACCGCGCCGCCCCACTCGCCGCCCGCGGAGATCCCCTGGAGGATCCGCAGCACGATCAGCAGGATGGGAGCCGCGATGCCGATGGCGGCGTAGGTCGGAAGCAGGCCGACGAGGGTCGTCGCGACGCCCATCAGGATCAGTGTCAGCATGAGGACGATGCGACGGCCGTAACGGTCGCCGAGGTGGCCCGCCAGGAAGGCGCCGAGCGGGCGGAACAGGAAGCTGAGGCCGACCGTGAGGAACGCGAGGATCTGCGCGAAGCCCTCGCCCGCCGGTGCGAAGAACAGCTGGCCGAACACGAGCCCGGCCGCCGAAGAGTAGATGAAGAAGTCGTACCACTCGACCGTGGTGCCCACCACCGTGGCGAAGACGACGCGACGCTGATCCTTGCTGGCGGCGATCGTGCCGGTGGGGGTGAAGCCCGCTTTCGCGGTGGGGGGTGTGCTCATCGTCGTGCTCCCGTATGTGTGACGTCGGTGTCTCGACAGCTCATCCGCCCCTGCTCGGAGCGGTGGTTGCCGTCTGGTGCACGATCATATACGATTTCGGATACGACGCAAGAGCGAGGGAGCTCATGACCACCGAATCCGCTTCGCAGGACGCCGCCGACCCGAGGTTCGCGATCCTCCCCTGCCGCCCGGGCAAGATCATCGCGGTCCATCTGAGCTACGCATCGCGCGCCGATCAGCGGGATCGCCGGCCGGCGAATCCGTCGTACTTCCTCAAGCCCTCCAGCTCCGTCGCACCCTCCGGTGCGACCATCGAGCGCCCGGCGGGCACCGAGCTGCTCGCGTTCGAGGGCGAGATCGCGCTCGTGATCGGCACACCCGCCCACCGAGTCGCGGCAGCGGCGGCGTGGGACCACGTCGGCTGGGTCACCGCCGCGAACGACTTCGGCGTGTACGACCTGCGGCAGAACGACAAGGGCTCGAACGTGCGGTCGAAGGGCCGCGACGGCTACACGCCGCTCGGCCCCGCACTCCTGGAGGCCGCGGGACTGGACCCCGCCGCACTGCGGGTGCGGACGTGGGTCAACGGTGAGCTCGCCCAGGACGCCTCCACCTCGGGTCTCATCTTCCCGCTCGCGCAGCTGGTCGCCGACCTGTCCCAGCACGCCACGCTCGAACGCGGCGACGTCATCCTCGCCGGCACGCCCGCGGGCTCATCCGTCGTCGTCCCCGGCGATGTCGTCGAGGTCGAAGTCGACGCCCCGGGCAAGGCATCGACCGGTCGCCTGATCACCCGCGTCGTCCAGGGGGATGCCGCCTTCGATCCGTCGCTGGGGTCGCTGCCCGCCGTCGACGACATCCAGCGCGCGGAGGCGTGGGGCTCCCGCGAGGCGGCGGGACTGCCCGCGCCGGGTCTGTCGGCGCAGCTGCGCGAGAAGCTCGAGCGCACGCCGGTCGCGGGGCTCTCGCAGCAGCTGCGCAAGCGCGGACTCGACAACGTCACCATCGACGGCGTGCGCCCGCTGCATCCCGAGCTCAAGCTCGTCGGAACCGCGCGCACACTGCGCTTCGTACCCAACCGCGAGGACCTCTTCGCCTCGCACGGCGGCGGCTACAACGCGCAGAAGCGCACCTTCGATGCCGTCGGCGAGGGCGAGGTCATCGTGATCGAAGCCCGCGGCGAGGCGGGTTCCGGCACCCTCGGCGACGTCCTCGCGATCCGCGCCCGCGCGCGCGGGGCCGCCGGCGTGGTCACCGACGGCGGCGTCCGCGATCACGACGCCGTCGCGGCCGTCGGGATGCCGGTCTACACCGTGGGCGCGCATCCCGCCGTCCTCGGTCGCAAGCACGTGCCGTGGGACGCCGACATCACCATCGCCTGCGGCGGAACGACGGTGCAGCCCGGCGATGTCATCGTCGGCGACGCGGACGGGGTCATCGTGATCCCGCCGGCGCTGGCCGAAGACGTCGCCGACGCCGCCCTGGCGCAGGAGGACGAGGACGCCTGGATCGCCGCCCGGGTGGCCGAGGGGCACCCGGTGGACGGGCTCTTCCCCCTGAACGCGGAGTGGCGCGCCCGGTACGAGGAGTCGAGGAGCGATCGATGACCGAGACGCAGAGCAAGTCGCAGGTCGCCTACCACTGGGTCAAGGAGCGCATCGCGGGGCAGCAGTTCACGCCCGGGTATCGCCTGGTGCTCGGCGCGATCGCCGGAGAACTGGACATGAGCGTCGTTCCCGTGCGCGAGGCGATCCGGCAGCTCGAGGCCGAGGGACTCGTCACGTTCGAACGCAACGTCGGCGCGCGGGTGTCGATGGTCGACGACTCGCAGTACCGGCACTCGATGCAGGCCCTGTCGATCCTCGAGGGCGCCGCCACGGCACTCTCGGCGCGGCGGCTCACGGCCGACGACATCCGCCGGGCACGGTCGATCAACGAGCTCATGATCGAGACGCTCCAGCACTTCGACCCGCCCTCGTTCACCAGGCTCAACCACGAGTTCCACGCCGCGCTGTTCGAGAAGTGCGCCAACCCGAGGATGCTCGAGCTCGTCGAGGCCGAGTGGGCGCGCCTGGGGAACCTGCGGGATTCGACGTTCAGCTTCGTTCCCGGCCGCGCTCAGGAGTCGGTGCACGAGCACGAGAACATCCTCGCGCTCATCGAGCGCGGCGCTCCTCTCGGCGAGATCGAGAAGGCCGCCCGCCGGCACCGCTCGGCCACTCTCGACGCCTACATGATCCACGAGCACCCCGACGAGGCCCTCGGCCTCCCGGCCTTCTGACGCCCTTTCGAAGGAGAGAAATGACCGACACGACCACGCTCGCGACGCAGCGGCACGTTCCCGCCGATCTTCCCGAGCACATCCAGCACTACATCGACGGCGCGTTCGTCGATTCCGTCGACGGCGACACCTTCGAGGTGCTCGACCCGGTGTCGAACGAGACCTACCTGCGCGCAGCCGCCGGCAAGAAGGCCGATGTCGACCGGGCCGTCGCCGCCGCCCGCCGCGCCTTCGTCGATGGGCCGTGGCCCCGGATGCTGCCGCGGGACCGTTCGCGCGTCCTGAACCGCATCGCCGACATCGTGGAGTCGCGGGACGCGCGTCTGGCGGAGCTGGAGTCGTTCGACTCGGGCCTGCCGATCACCCAGGCGCTCGGTCAGGCGCGACGCGCGGCCGAGAACTTCCGGTTCTTCGCCGACCTGATCGTCGCGCAGGCCGACGACACCTACAAGGTGCCCGGTCGCCAGATCAACTACGTCAACCGCAAGCCGATCGGGGTCGCCGGGCTCATCACCCCCTGGAACACCCCGTTCATGCTGGAGTCGTGGAAGCTCGCTCCAGCGCTGGCCACCGGCAACACCGTGGTCCTCAAGCCCGCGGAGTTCACTCCCCTGTCGGCGTCGCTGTGGGCGGGCATCTTCGAGGAGGCCGGGCTGCCGCAGGGTGTGTTCAACCTCGTCAACGGGCTCGGTGAGGATGCCGGCGACTCGCTCGTCAAGCATCCGGATGTGCCCTTGATCTCGTTCACCGGCGAGAGCCGCACGGGACAGATCATCTTCGGCAACGCCGCCCCGTTCCTCAAGGGCCTGTCGATGGAGCTCGGCGGCAAGAGCCCCGCCGTCGTCTTCGCCGACGCCGACCTGGAAGCCGCTATCGATGCGACCATCTTCGGCGTCTTCTCGCTCAACGGCGAGCGCTGCACCGCGGGCTCGCGGATCCTCGTGGAGCGCTCGGTGTACGACGAGTTCGTGGAGCGCTACGCCGCACAGGCCGAGCGCGTCGTGGTCGGCTACCCGCACGAGCCGGCGACCGAGGTGGGCGCGCTCGTGCACCCCGAGCACTACGACAAGGTGATGAGCTACATCGAGATCGGAAAGACCGAGGGGCGGCTGGTGGCCGGCGGCGGTCGTCCGGAGGGGTTCGAGACCGGCAACTTCGTGCGGCCCACCGTGTTCGCCGATGTGAAGCCGGACGCCCGGATCTTCCAGGAGGAGATCTTCGGCCCGGTGGTGGCGATCACGCCGTTCGACACCGACGACGAGGCCCTCGAGCTGGCCAACGGGGTCACCTACGGACTCGCCGCGTACATCTGGACGAACGACCTCACGCGCGCGCACAACTTCTCGCAGGCCGTCGAAGCCGGCATGGTCTGGCTGAACTCCAACAACGTCCGCGACCTGCGCACACCGTTCGGTGGCGTCAAGGCCTCGGGGCTCGGGCACGAGGGCGGCTACCGCTCGATCGACTTCTACACCGACCAGCAGGCCGTGCACATCACGCTCGGCGAGGTCCACAACCCCACGTTCGGCAAGGGAGCCTGACATGACCCACGACAAGACCCTCACCTCCTCCGGCTTCTTCGTCAGCCAGGAGGCGCCCATCCACACCGACAACCCGATCCCGACCCCCTCATCCCCCGCGCCCGACATCCTGCGCTGCGCGTACATGGAGCTCGTCGTCACGGACCTCGCCGCGTCGCGGGAGTTCTACGTCGACGTGCTGGGGCTGTACGTCACCGAGGAGGACGACCAGGCGGTGTACCTGCGCTCCACCGAGGAGTTCATCCACCACAACCTGGTGCTGCGCCAGGGTGAGGTGGCCGCCGTCGCCGCGTTCTCATATCGGGTGCGCACCCCCGACGACCTCGACAGGGCTGTGGCGTTCTACGACGAGCTCGGATGCCGCGTCGAGCGCCGCCCCGAAGGGTTCACGAAGGGCATCGGAGACTCGGTGCGGGTCGAGGATCCGCTCGGGTTCCCGTACGAGTTCTTCTTCCAGACCGAGCACGTCGAGCGCCTGTCGTGGCGCTACGACCTGCACACTCCGGGCGAACTGGTGCGGCTGGACCACTTCAACCAGGTGACCCCGGACGTCCCCCGCGCTGTGGCGTTCATGCAGGACCTGGGGTTCCGCGTCACCGAGGACATCCAGGACGACGCCGGCACGGTGTACGCCGCGTGGATGCGTCGCAAGCCCACCGTGCACGACACCGCCATGACCGGCGGCGACGGCCCGCGCATGCACCACGTCGCGTTCGCCACGCACGAGAAGCACAACATCCTCGCCATCTGCGACAAGCTCGGGGCGCTCCGACGCTCCGACGCCATCGAACGGGGCCCTGGACGCCACGGCGTGAGCAACGCGTTCTACCTCTATCTGCGCGACCCCGACGGTCACCGCGTCGAGATCTACACGCAGGACTACTACACCGGCGACCCCGACAACCCGGTCATCACGTGGGACGTCCACGACAATCAGCGCCGGGACTGGTGGGGGAACCCCGTCGTGCCGTCCTGGTACACCGAGGCCTCGCTCGTGCTGGACCTCGACGGCAACCCGAGGCCGGTCGTCGCCCGCACCGACGACTCCGAGATGGCGGTCACGATCGGCGCCGACGGCTTCTCGTACACCCGCCCCGGCGAGGACTCGATGCCCGAGTACAAGCAGGGCGAGTACAAGCTCGGCCATCAGCTGTGAGCGGACGTCTGACGCCCGGGCAGATCGAGCAGATCGCCGCCGAGCTCGCCGAGGCCGATCGCGCGCACGGCGTGATCGCGAGGATCACGGCCCGCTACCCCGACGCCACCGTCGAGGACTCGTATGCGATCCAGGGCGTGTGGCGCGACAAGAACCTGGCCGCCGGCCGACGCCTGGTCGGCCGCAAGATCGGGTTGACCTCCAAGGCGATGCAGCAGGCGACGGGGATCACCGAACCCGACTACGGGGTGATGTTCGACGACACCGTCTATCAGGACGGCGACGAGATCCCCGTGGATCACTTCTCGAACGTCCGGATCGAGGTCGAACTCGCCTTCGTGCTGAAGGAGCCGCTCGAGGGACCGGACTGCACGGTGGAGGACGCCCTCGCCGCGATCGACTACGCCGTCCCCGCACTCGAGGTGCTCAATTCGCACATCGAGCTCGAGGGCAGGACCATCGTCGACACCATCAGCGACAACGCCGCGTACGGCGCCATGGTCCTCGGGTCCGAGCGCCGTCGTCCCGACGAGATCGACCTGCGGTGGGTTCCCGGGGTGCTTTCGCGCAATGGCGAGATCGAGGAGACCGGCGTGGCCGCCGGAGTGCTCGGACACCCCGCGACCGGTGTGGCGTGGCTGGCGAACAAGATCTCGCAGCACGGTGCCAGACTCGAGGCGGGCGAGATCATCCTCGCCGGCTCGTTCACCCGGCCCATGTGGGTCGAGCGGGGCGACACCGTCCACTGCGATTACGGACCGATGGGGACCATCACATGCCGCTTCGTCTGACCCCGACCTTCCGCGACGCGCTCGCGTCGACGCGACGTCCCCTCGCGGGCATGTGGGTGTGCTCCGGCTCGGCTCTCGTCGCCGAGATCGCGGCCGGCGCGGGTCTGGACTGGGTGCTCATCGACATGGAGCACGCCCCCAACGGGCTGGAGTCGGTGCTCGCCCAGCTGCAGGCGGTCGCGGCCTACCCGGTGACTCCCGTGGTGCGCGTGCCGAGCCTCGATCAGGTGCTCATCAAGCAGGTTCTCGACCTCGGCGCCCAGAACGTCCTCGTTCCGATGGTCAACAGCGCAGCGGATGCCGCAACCGCCGTCGCCGCCGTCCGCTACCCGCCGCGCGGCAGACGCGGCGTCGGTTCGGCCCTCGGGCGTTCGGCCCGCTGGAATCGGGTCGACGACTACCTCGCTGAGGCGGACGGTCATGTGTCGCTGTTCGTCCAGGTCGAGACGGCCGAGGCTGTGGCCGCGGCATCCGCGATCGCCGCTGTCGACGGAGTCGACGGGGTGTTCGTCGGACCGAGCGACCTCGCCGCCTCGATGGGACTGCTCGGCGCCCAGACCCACCCCGATGTCGTGGCCGCCGTGCGGTCGACGTTCGAGGCGGTGCGCCAGGCGGGCAAGCCCGTCGGCGTGAACGCGTTCGATCCCGCGGTCGCGCAGGGTTACCTCGACGCGGGGGCGTCGTTCATCCTCGTCGGAGCGGACGTCGCCCTCCTCGCCCGCGGCTCCGAGGCTCTCGCCGCACGCTTCATCGGCGACGGCGGCACGGTCGCAGATATGGCCGCCGACAGGGCGGGCGGCACGGCGGGCGACGCGCCCCCGAGCGCGTCGTACTGAAACACGTCGCGAGACCGCGCGATCCCGCGTCTCGCGAGGTGTCAGGCGACGACGTCGCGCACGAAGCGGATGTTGTACTCCGCGACACGCTGCGGCACGCCCGCGAACGCCTCGGCGCGCGCGTCCGAGACCATGTACTCCTTCTCGCGGGCGAGGAAAGCGTCCTCGTCGCCCTCTGCCGAGACGGCCCAGACGAACTCGTTCGTCTCGGGCAGGCCGTAGGCGAACTCGATGGGGAACCCGGCGGCGGGCCGCACGCGCGGCATCCACTCGTTCCACCAGGCGACGAAGGCGTCGTATTCTCCCTCGACGAGCGTGTAGCGGCGCAGCTGAACGGTTCTCATGCCGCCATCATGCCGCTCCGCGGCCGGGCCGTATAATCGACGGGTCCGGTGCGACGAGTGCGCCGGTGCTCGAAAAATGGGCACGCAGCCGTGCGGCGAAGCACGCGCGAGACATATACGGCCTCTCTGTCGTCCCGTCTCGAAAGCTGTGCCATGCCCACCGTCTCCGCGCACGTCGCCCTCACCCTCGCTCACCACATCGACCACGTGTTCGGGGTGATGGGGAACGGCAACGCCTACGTCCTCGACGCCCTCGAGCGCTCCACGGCGGTGTCCTTCACCGCCGTCCGGCACGAAGCCGGAGGCGTGGTCGCCGCGGACGCCTATCACCGCGCCTCGGGTCGACTGGCCGCGGCCACCGCCACGTACGGCGCCGGTTTCACCAACACCCTCACGGCCCTCGCCGAAGCGGTGCAGGCGCACGTGCCGCTCGTGCTCGTGGTGGGCGATGAGCCCACGTCGGGCCCGCGGCCGTGGGACGTCGACCAGATCGCGCTGGCCTCGGCGGTCGGTGCCCGCACCTATACCGTCGGTCGCACGGATGCCGCCGCGACGACGATCATCGCCATCGAGCACGCTCTCACCTACCGGGTCCCCACCGTCCTCGCGGTGCCGTACGACGTGGCCGCCGTCGAGGCGGGCGAGGTTCCCCAAGCGCCGTCGCTGCGGCTGCCGGGACCGGTTCCGGTGCGCGGCGAGTTCGCCGCGGGAGCGCTCGAGCGCGTGGCCGCGACCCTCGCGAGCGCGACGCGGCCCTTCCTCCTGGCCGGTCGCGGAGCATGGATCGCCGGAGCGGGCGAGGCGCTCGGCGAGCTGGCCGACGCGACAGGCGCCGTCACCGCATCGACAGCGCTCGGCCGGGGTGTGTTCCCCCGCACGGAGTTCGATCTCGGGGTGACCGGCGGCTTCGGCGCGGCCGGCGCGATGGACCTCGTGCGCGAGGCGGACGTCGCCGTGGTCTTCGGCGCGTCCCTGAACCAGTTCACGATGCGCTTCGGCGAGCTCTTCGCCCCCGGAACGCAGGTCTTCCAGGTCGACGTCGCCGCGACGGCCACTCACCCGCATGTCGGCGGATACGTGCGGGGTGACGCCGCGGTCGTCGCGCGCGAGCTGGTGGAGCGCCTGCGCGCGGGCGGCGCGCGCCCGTCCGGCTGGCGCGAGCAGCTGGACCTGGCACCGCTGCGCCGCCACGACGCCGGCGACGTGGCGGCCCCCGACGGGCGGCTCGACCCCCGGTCGGTGGCCGCGCGCATCGGCGAGCTGCTGCCCGAGGACCGCGTGGTCGTCTCGGACGGCGGCCACTTCATCGGCTGGGCGAACATGTACTGGCCGGTCGCCTCACCCGACCGCATGCTGATGATCGGCACGGCCTTCCAGTCGATCGGCCTGGGCTGGCCGTCCGTGCCCGGCGCGGCGCTGGCCAAGCCCGACGCGACGGTGGTCCTCACCACCGGCGACGGCGGGGGGCTGATGGCCCTCGCCGACCTCGAGTCCGCCGTCCGCGTCGCGGGAGGCCGTGGCATGGCGGTGGTGTGGAACGACGCCGCCTACGGCGCCGAGGTCAACCTCTACGGCCTGAAGGGACTCGCCCGCGAGCCGATGCTCATCCCCGAGGTCGACTTCGCCTCGCTCGGCGAGGGCGTCGGCGCGGAGGGCGTCGTGGTGCGCAGTCTGGACGACCTCGACCGGCTGGCCGCGTGGACGTCCGAGCCTGCGGCATCCCGTCGCTTCCTCGTGCTCGACTGCCGTATCTCGGGGTCTGTGATCGCGCCGTACCAGCACGAGATCATCCGCGTGAACTCCTAGCCCCGCGGCGGGGGGCGCGTGCGCACGCGCCCCCGGGGGTGGCGCGTGAGGCGCCGCGGGAGCCTCACCAGCAACCGTGACACGTGCGCACGCGCCCCCGGCGTGCGGGATTCTCACGCACGCGCGTGACACGTGCGCACGCACCCCCGGGGGTTGGGCGCGTGAGGCACCGCGGGACGGGCGCGTTAGGCGCCGCGGGAGCCTCACCAGCGCCCGTGACACGTGCGCACGCGCCCCCGGCGTGCGGGATTCTCACGCACGCGCGTGACACGTGCGCACGCGTCCCCGGGGCGCACGCACCCAGGGGCGCGTCAGGCGCCGCGGAAGTCGGGTGCGCGCTTGGCGCGGAACGCCGCGAAACCGTCGCGGTAGTCGGCGGTGGCAGCCAGGTCCGCCTGGGCGGCCGTCTCGGCATCCACGGCGCGCCACAGCCGCTCGCCACGAAGGTCGGCGATGATCCGCTTCGACGCCGCGAACGCCAGCGTCGGGCCGGATGCCGCGCGCGCCGCTCTCTCGCGGGTGAACTCCACGAGCTCGTCCGCGGGCATCGCGCGGCTGAACAGTCCGGCGGCGACGGCCTCGCTGCCCGTGAGGAGGTCGCCCGTGAAGATGAGGTCCAGCGCCCGGTGGGCGCCGAGTCGCTCGTAGAACAGCGCGTGTCCGCCGGAGTCGAGCGTGGCGCCGAGATTCACGAACGGCGAGCCGACTTTGGCGTCGTCGGCGACGTAGACGACGTCGGCGGCGATCGCGAGTCCTAACCCGACGCCCAGGCACGCACCATGTACAGCGGCGAACGTGGGGACCGGGAACTCCGACATCCGCCGCATCAGCCGCTCGACGGCGGCGAGGTAGCCGTGGACGTCGTCGGTCGCGGGGTCGACATCGGCGATGTCGCGTCCGGCGCAGAACGCACGCCCCTCACCCCGCAGCACGAGCGCCCGCGCTCCGGCGCGCTCGGCGGCGAGGTAGGCGGCATCGAGTTCGGCGATGTCGCCGAGGTCGACGGCGTTCCGCTTGTGCGGGGCGTCGAGGACGACCTCGGCGACGCCGTCGGCAATGGTCCAGACGATCATGCCGTGCTCCTTCGGCTCCGGGGATGCCGCATCAGGCGTCCCAGTCGACCTCGACGGCGTCGCTCGTCGGCACCGCCTGACAGGTGAGGATCATCCCGCGCGCGAGCTCCTCGGGTTCGAGCGCGTAGTTCTGCGCCATCTCGACCGTCCCGCATCGCAGCACCGCCCGACACGTTCCGCACACGCCGTCGGCGCACGCGAACGGCACGTCGCCGCGCGTACGGAGCGTGGCCGCGAGCACCGTCTCTCCCGCACCCACCGGGGTGGTGACCGTTCCGGTCGTGCCGTCCAGGCGGAACGCGATCTTGCGCATCGGCTCATCGGGCGTGGATGCCGGGGGTGGGGCAGCCGCCGCGCCGTGCGGGCGACCGGTCGAGAAGAGCTCGACGCGGATCGCCGAGATGTCGACACCGAGACGCAGCAGCACCGCGCGCGCACGATCGACGAGCTCGAGGGGTCCGCACAGGAACCACTCGTCGATGTACTCGAACCCGATGACCCGGGTGAGCAGCGCCTCCAGACGCGCCTCGTCGAGGCGGCCGGACAGCAGCTCGGCGGGCCGGCTCTCGCGGGTCAGGACGTGGTGGAGCCCGAGCCGGGCCGGGAAGCGGTCTTTCAGGTCGGCGAGGTCGTCGAGGAACATCGCGTCGGCCGCGGTCCGGTTGGAGTAGACCAGGTCGAATGTGTCGCCCGGCCTCTCGCGCAGCCGGTGCTCGATGAGGGCCACCATCGGGGTGATGCCCGAGCCGGCCGCGATCGCGGCGAACCGCGCGGGGCGGTCGTAGGTGCCGTGCGGGGTGAAGTGCCCGTCGGGACTCATCACCTCGAGCACGTCACCGGGCGCCAGGTGCCGCACCGCCCAGGTCGAGAACGCCCCGCCCTCTTCGCGCTTGACGGCGACGGTCAGTCGCCCCGGCGCGGGTGCGCGGCAGATGGAGTAGCTGCGCCGCAACTCCTCCCCGTCGATGCGCGCGCGAATGGCGACGTGCTGACCGGGTTCGTACGCGAAGGCGTCCGCGAGCTCCGGCGGGACATCCAGGCCGATCTCGATCGCATCGGCGGTCAGCGGGCGGACGGCGGTCACGGTCAGCGCGTGGAAGGCAGCGCGGCGGCGGGGGGCGGCATCCGCTCGGGCGACGACATCGGGCGGAACCGGACCCGTCACCGGAGCGACCGATGCAGCGGAGGCGCGCGAGGCCATCACAGCTCCTTGAACCGGTCGAAGGGCTCGCCGCACGCCTGGCACTGCCACAGCGCCTTGCACGAGGTCGAGCCGAAGCGCGACAGCTCGCGCGTGTGCAGCGACCGGCAGCGGGGGCACCGCACCCCGAGCCCGAGGGCGACGGGACCGTCGCTCGCCCGTGGTCGCGGGGGCGCGATGCCGTAGGCCTCGAGTTTGGCGCGGCCGGCGTCGCTCATCCAGTCCGTGGTCCAGGCGGGCGCGAGGACGACCTCGACCCGGGCGGGGCGGCCGACCGCGGCGAGCGCCGCGACGATGTCGGCCCGCAGGGCCTCGACGGCCGGGCACCCCGAGTACGTCGGGGTGAGCTGGACGACCGCGGTGCCGTCGTCCTCGATCCGCACACCACGGAGCATCCCGAGGTCGGCGATCGTCAGGACGGGCAGCTCGGGGTCGGTGACGGCCGCGGCGGCATCCCACAGCGCGCCGAGCTCGGGCTCGGCAGGTCTCGGGCGCGCGACGCGGTCGGGCGAGGTCGTGGTCACCATGTCGCCCCCGGATGTGCGCGCGCGAGCACCTGCATCTCGCCGATCAGTCGCCCAAAGGATTCCGAGTGCACGCCCTCGCGACCGCCGCCGCGCAGGAACGGCGAGGCGGGCACCATGAGTCCCGCGTCCTCGATGACGGCGACGAGCGTGCTCATCACCTCGTCGCGGAGATCCTCGGGCCGCACCGCGACGCCCTCCGCCGCCGCGTCGGCGGCGGGATCGGGCGCGAAGAGCTCGCCGACGTACGGCCACAGGTCATCGACCGCGCCCGCGAGGCGCCGGTGCGACTCATCGGTGCCGAGACCGAGCCGCAGCATCCACAGCGTCGCATGCTCGGCGTGATACGCCACCTCTTTCACGGCCTTGGCCGCGATCGCCGCCAGCGTCTCGTCCCGCGACGTGGCGAGGCGACGGTACAGAGCGCCGAACCACACGGATGCGACAGTCAGCCGCGCGATGGTGAATGCGAAGTCGCGTCCGCCGGTGGCGGCGTTCGGAAGCTCGAACAGCCAGCGGCTTCGGAACTGCGGCTCGTCCCGGAAGAACGCCAGATCGTCCTCGCTCCTGCCCCACGCCGACCCGGCGTAGCTCAGCAGCGCGCGGGCGTGCCCGAGCAGATCGAGGCCGATGTTGCCGAGGGCGACGTCCTCTTCGAGCTCGGGGGCGTGGGCGATCCACTCCCCCAGTCGCTGGGCCAGCATGAGCGCGTCGTCGCCCAGCCCGAGCGCGTAGGCGGCCACCTCGGCGGATGCGACACCCGAGGCGGGGCCGGATGCCGCGGCATCCGGTCGCAGCATCGTCAGACGGTCGGTGGTCATCGCAGCCTCACAGGTGCGGCACGTCGGCGGACGCGCGGTAGGCGGTGGGATAGCGGTAGTCCTTGCCCTGCGGGGACTCGAACCACGCCCCCCGGGCGTCGGGATCGCTGGCCGCGATGGCCGCCGACGGGACGACCCACACCGAGACCCCCTCGCCGCGGCGCGTATAGAGGTCGCGGGCGTTGTGGAGGGCCAGCTGCGCGTCGGGAGCGTGGAGAGAGCCGGCATGGACGTGTGAGAGGCCGCGCGCCGAGCGCACGAACACCTCCCACAGGGGCCACGTCTCGCCGTTCCCGCTCGCCGCCTCGTCTCGCTGGGCTCGCTCGGGGTCCGGGGTGTTCGCCGCGCTCACGACGCCACCGCCTCGATCGTCTCGGCCGCGACGCGCTCAGCCGCGACGCGGTCGGCGTAGGCTCGGGCCGCCTCGCGCACCCAGGCGCCGTCGTCATGCGCCTGCCGACGCGTGGCCAGCCTCGTGGCGTTGGCCTGGCCGTTCCCTGCCAGCACCGCCCGGAACTCGTCCCAGTCGAGGTCTCCGTAGTCCCAGTGCCCGCGCTCGTCGTTCCAGCGCAGGTCGGGGTCGGGGAGCGTCACGCCGAGGATCTCGGCCTGCGGGACGATCATGTCGACGAACCGCTGCCGAAGCTCGTCGTTGCTGAAGCGCTTGATGTTCCACGCCATCGACTGCGCGGAGTTGGGCGAGGCGTCGTCGGGCGGGCCGAACATCATGAGGGCGGGGGCGTACCAGCGGTTCACCGACTCCTGCGCCATCTCGCGCTGCGCCTCGGTCCCGCGCATGAGGGTCAGCAGGATCTCGAAGCCCTGCCGCTGGTGGAACGACTCCTCTTTGCAGATGCGCACCATCGCGCGCGCGTACGGCCCGTACGACGCCCGGCACAGCGGCACCTGGTTGCAGATCGCGGCACCGTCGACGAGCCAGCCGATGGAGCCCATGTCGGCCCACGACGGGGTGAGGTAGTTGAAGATCGAGGAGTACTTCGCCCGCCCGGTCAGGAGCTGGTCGTACATCTCCTCGCGCGGGGTTCCGAGCGTCTGCGCCGCCGAGTACAGGTACAGACCGTGACCCGCCTCGTCCTGCACCTTCGCCATCAGAATGGCCTTCCGCTGCAGGCTCGGCGCGCGGGTGATCCAGTTGCCCTCGGGCTGCATGCCGATGATCTCGGAGTGCGCGTGCTGCGAGATCTGCCGCACCAGCGTGCGCCGGTAGGCCTCGGGCATCCAGTCAGCCGGCTCGATCTTGTCGTCGGCGGCGATGATCGCGTCGAAGCGGGCCTGGCCGGCCGCGACGGCATCCGCGTCGACGACGCGCTCGGCGTCGGTCTCGGTCAGCCGCTTCATCGGCGCCTCCTCGCGCTACTTACCGGTCGTTCAGTAATGATACTCTCTGGTGCCATGGGCGACAACCCGACGACATCAGACGTGCGGCCCGCGGCATCCTTCCGCCGGGGGAACGGACGCCTCGACCGACCCGCCTACGACCTCGACGCCGTCCTCGACGTTGCCGTCGCCCTCTTCAACGAGCGCGGATACGAGGCGACCTCGATCAGCGCGCTGGCCGAGCGCCTCGGCACCAGCAAGTCCGCGCTGTACTACCACGTCAGCGGCAAGGAGGAGCTGCTCGCCCGAGCGCTCGATCGCGCCCTCGACCGGCTGGAATCGGTGCTCGAGCAGGCGACGGATGCCGGAGGCACGGCCGCGGACCGGCTGGCGTTCGTGCTGCGCGGCGCCGTCGGCGTCCTCGTGGACGAGCTCCCCTCGGTGACGCTGCTGCTGCGGGTGCGGGGGAACACCGACATCGAGCGCACGGCGCTGCGCCGCCGGCACGACATCGACCGCGCGGTGACGGCGCTCGTCGAAGCCGCGCAGGCCGAGGGGTCGCTGCGGGCCGATCTCGATCCGGGGACCACGTCGCGCCTGCTGTTCGGCATGATCAACTCGATCGTGGAGTGGTATCGCCCGGGAGGCCCGCTCGACGCCCGCGCGCTCGCCGACGCGACGGTCTCGGTCGCGCTCGACGGCCTGCGCTCCCGCTGACCGCCCCCGCCGGCCGCCCCGCCGGCGCCGTCTCCGCCCCGCCGCGCCGCCTCCGCCCGCGAGAGTACGTCTGGCGGACGAGGGGTCGGGTGGCCCCCGCGCGCTCGGCCGTCAGTTGTACTCTCGCGGACCCACGCCGGCGGGGTCAGGACTTCGCGACCAGCGTCAGGACGTCGTAGGTCGCGACCGTCTCGTCGCGCTGGTTCAGCAGCACGGCGTCCCACCGCACTTCGCCGTACTCCTCGCTCTCGCGCGGCGAGATCGCCTTGGCCGTGAGGGTCACCCGCACCTCGTCGCCGGGCGAAACGGGCGTGACGAACCGCAGGTTCTCGAGGCCGTAGTTGGCCAGCACCGGACCCGGGTCGGGGTCGACGAACAGGCCCGCCGCGAACGACACCAGCAGGTATCCGTGCGCCACGCGCCCCGGGAAGAAGGGGTTGGCGGCCGCGGCGTCCTCGTCCATATGCGCATAGAAGGTGTCGCCGGTGAACGACGCGAAGTGCTCGATGTCGTCCAGCGTCACCTGCCGCGGCGCGGAAGCGAACCGGTCGCCGACCCGCAGCTGCGAGAGCGGCTTGCGGAAGGGGTGGACGCCGTCGGTCGCCGTCGCGCCGGCGTGCCACTCCCCCGTGGCGCGCGTGAGGGTGTCGGGCGATCCCTGCAGCGCCGTCCGCCTCATGAAGTGGAGGACCGATCGGATGCCGCCGAGCTCGGTGCCGCCGCCGGCGCGCCCGGGGCCGCCGTGCACGAGGTGCGGCACCGGCGAACCGTGACCGGTGGACGAACGGGCGACCGAGCCGTCGAGCACGAGGACCCGGCCGTGCCACGGGGAGATCCCCTTGACCGCCTCAGCCACGAAGGCCGGGTCGGCCGAGCACACCGTCGCTACGAGCGACCCGCCGCCCAGGTTGGCCAGGCGCACCGCGTCCGCGACGTCGCGGTACCCGAGGATCGAGGCGACCGGCCCGAACGCCTCCACCTCGTGGACAGCGGGCGTGTCGGCATCGGCGAAGCGCAGCAGCACCGGGGCCAGGAACGCCCCCTCCGCCTTCACACGGCGCACGCCGTCCACGCCCAGGACCTCCGGGTCGTCGAGCGAGCCGACGACGATCTCGCCGCCGGCGGCGACGAGCTCGCCGACGCGCGCGCGCACCTCGTCGCGCTGGGCGACCGAGACGAGCGGACCCATCGTGACCCCCTCGGCGCGCGGGTCGCCGAGGACGACCTTCGCCTCGATGCGCGCGCGCACCGCCTCGACGACGTCGTCCAGAACGGATGCCGGCACGATCACCCGCCGGATCGCGGTGCACTTCTGGCCCGCCTTGGCCGTCATCTCGGTCACGACGGACGCCACGAACGCGTCGAACTCGGCGGTGCCGCCGACCGCGTCGGGCCCGAGGACTGCGGCGTTGACCGAGTCCGCCTCGCAGGTCAGCTCCACGCCGCGCACGATGACGGCGTCGTCGCGTCGCAGCATCCGTCCCGTATCGGCCGAACCGGTGAAGCCGACGGCGTCTCGCAGGTCGAGGTGCTGGAGGAACCCCCGCGCCGATCCCACGATCAGCTGCAGCGCGCCATCGGGAAGGAGGCCGGAGCCGATCATGACCCGCACCGCGGCCTCGGTGAGCTCGGCGGTCGGGGTCGCGGGCTTGACGATCGAGGGCACGCCGGCGAGGAAGGCGGGGGCGAACTTCTCGAGCATGCCCCACACCGGGAAGTTGAAGGCGTTGACCTGGAACGCCACTCCCGGCAGCGACCGCCACAGGTGGCGCCCGCCGAAGGAGCCGTCCCGCGAGAGGTTCTCGTGGGCGCCGTCGATGAGGGTCGTCGTGTTCGGCAGCTCGCGTCGGCCCTTGGACCCGTAGGTGAACAGCACGCCGATGCCGCCGTCGATGTCGATCATCGAGTCGCGCGGGGTGGCGCCGGTCGCCGCGCTCAGGGAGTAGAGGTCGTCCTTGGCCGCTGTCAGCGCTTGCGCCAGTCCCTTGAGGATGAGCGCCCGGCGATGGAAGGGCAGGCCCGCAAGGGCGGCGTGGCCGGTCGATCGAGCGTGATCGACCGCGGCGGCGACGTCGGGCGCCGCGCCGACCCGGGCCACCGGCGCGCCGGTCGCAGCGTCGGCGAGCACCGTCCCGCCCCCGCGCCCGCTGCCATCGGTCGCGGCCTGGTCGTCCGGCGTCCACCATCGCCCCGCGACATAGCTCGCGACGAGGGGGGCGTCGGCTGTCTGCATGGGTCGATCGGTGTCCTGGAAGAGCGTCATCGCGGGGTTCCCTCCGGCGCGACGGCGACCGTGCCGGCGCACTTCGACTAACTGAACGTTGACTTACTGAACGTTCGTTCGGCACCATGTTCGCATAGCGCGACGCCGCACTCAACGCCGCGCTCGACGCCGCGCGATGCCGCCGAGGAGGGCCATGGACGACGCCTTCGCCACCGAGCACACCCGTCGGATGATCGCCGGCGACGCGGCCTCGAACGCCCTGGGCATGCGGGTGGTCAGCGCCGAGCCCGGCCGCGCGGTCGTGCGCATGCGCGTGCGGCCCGACATGCTCAACGGCTTCGCCGTCGCCCACGGCGGCATGGTGTTCGCCCTCGCCGACACCGCCTTCGCCCTGGCGTGCAACGAGACGGATGCCGTGACCCTGGCCGCCGGCGCCGACATCGCGTTCCTCTCCCCCGCCCGCGAGGGCGACGAGCTCGAAGCCGTCGCCGAGCGCCGGGCCCGGGGTGGCCGCTCGGGACTGTACGACGTGCGGGTGAGCGCCGAGGACGGACGCGTCGTGGCCGAGCTGCGCGGCCGCAGCCGTACGACCCGGGGGGTACTGCCCCCGGAGTGAACCGGGCGGTGACGGGGCGGTCACGACGCCGACACACGGGTCTGTCATGCTTGCCCGATGCACAGGGACGTCTCGAGCCGCATCGCACTGACCGTCACCGAGCCGGCCGACCTCGCGTTCGCCATCGCGGTGTCGTCGCACCACGCTCCGGCGTCGGAGTCGCTCACCGCGACGCTCGACGGGGCACCGGTCGAGGTGGTCGAGCTGCGCGACGCGCACGGCACCCGCGTGCACCGGATGCGCCCCGGCGTCGGCGAGTTCGTCGTCGAGTACTCCGCCGCGATCGCCGGAACGGGACAGGAGGCCACCGCCGACGACATCGAGCGGCTCGTCTACACCCGGCCCAGCCGATACGCGGAATCCGACGCACTGGCACCCACGGCATCCGCCGAGTTCGCCGGCATCGACGACCCGTCGCAGCTGCTGACCGCGGTCTCGAGCTGGGTCGGCACGCGGCTGGCCTACGTCCCCGGCTCATCCCTGCCCACCGACGGGGCCGCGCGCACGCTGCTGGCGCGACGGGGCGTGTGCCGGGACTACGCGCACCTGTGCGTCGCGCTGCTGCGGGGACTCAACGTCCCCGCGCGGCTCGTGTCGGTCTATGCGCCGGGCCTGCACCCGATGGACTTCCACGCCGTCGCCGAGGCGTGGGTCGACGGCGGCTGGCACGTCGTGGACGCCACCACGCTCGCCCCGCGCTCGACGCTCGTGCGCATCGCGACGGGACGGGATGCCGCGGACACGGCGTTCCTGACGATCTCGGCCGGCCGCGCCGATCTCGTCGACATGACCGTGTCGGCCACCGCGGACGTGCTGCCGGGCGACGACCTGGACCACCTCGTCCGCCTGCGGTGACCGTCGCACGGGCGTAACAGTCCGACTCCGGGCCGCCTTCCCGCCCCGCCGGGCAGGGAGAATGGAACGCGTGCCGCCGCCCGCACCCCGGGGCAGGGCACCCCACCCCAGGAGGATCACATGTCGCGCCGTCCCGCGCTCCGCGCCGCTCTCGTCGGCATCGCCGTCACCGCCCTCGCGCTCACCGGCTGCGCTTCGGGCGACACCGCCCCCGCCGACGGCGGCGAGGCCGACGACACCGAGATCTCCGAGGACGCCTACGTCACCCCCGGCAAGCTGACGATCGCCACCGGCGAGACCGCCTACTTCCCGTACGTGATCGACGACGACCCCGCCAGCGGCGAGGGGTTCGAAGCTGCCGTGGCCTACGCCGTCGCCGAGGAGCTCGGGTTCGCCGCCGAGGACGTCGAGTGGGTGCGCACCAGCTTCGAGGCCGCCATCGCGCCGGGCCCGAAGAACTTCGACATCAACATCCAGCAGTACACCATCACGGACGAGCGCAAGCAGGCGGTCGACTTCTCATCGCCGTACTACTCCGCCAGCCAGGCGGTCGTCGCGATCGAAGGCGGCGCGGCCGACGACGTCGACGACATCGCGGGGCTGAAGGATCTGGTCCTGGGCGCCATGGCCGGATCGACCAGCGCGACCACGATCGACGAGGCCGTGCAGCCGACCACCGCGCCGCAGCTGTACAACTCCAACGAGGATGCCGTCGCGGCCCTGATCGCCGACCAGATCGACGCGATCGTGCTCGACCTGCCGACCGCCTACTACGCCACCGGGGTCTACATCGAGGACTCCTTCATCGTCGGCGAGCTGCCCGCCGCGGGCGTGCCCGACGAGTGGGGCCTGCTGCTGCCGAAGGACTCCCCCCTCACCGAGGACGTCACCGCCGCCGTCGACGCGCTGCGCGAGGACGGCACGCTCGAGGAGATCACCGACGAGTGGCTCGGCTCCGGCCAGGGCGTGACGCTGCTTCAGTGAGCCGCGTCCGTGCCGATGGCGGCGCCGAGCTCGCGTAACGTCGTTCCGTGACCTCGCATCAGCCCAGCGCGCTCGAACTCGAGCGGCGCGCGTTCCGGCGCCGCCAGGAGCTGCGCTCGGTGCTCATCGCGGTCGCATCCACCCTCGCGTTCGCGGTGGTGGTGTGGGTGACGGTGCTCAGCACGCCCGGCTGGGCAGCGGTGCAGCAGTCCTTCTTCGACCCGCAGGTGGCGTGGGAATCCCTGCCGCGCGTGTGGGAGGGATTCCTGCTGAACCTCCAGGTGCTCGCCCTCTCCGTGATCACGGTGGGGGTGACGGCGACGGCCGTGGCACTGGCGCGAACCCTCCGCGGGCCGGTGTTCTTCCCCCTGCGGATGCTCGCCGCGGCATACACCGACCTGTTCCGCGGTGTGCCGTTCATCATCGTGCTCTTCCTCATCGGCTTCGGCCTGCCGACCATCCTCGGCGAGCGCATCCTGCCGATCGTGCTCGGCGTGATCGCGGTGACGCTGACCTACTCGGCGTACGTGGCGGAGGTGATCCGCGCGGGGATCGAGTCGGTGCACCCGTCGCAGCGTCTCGCCGCCCGGGCCCTGGGCCTCGGCTACGCGCAGTCGCTGCGCCGCGTCGTGCTACCCCAGGCGCTGCGCAAGATGACACCGCCCCTGATGAACGACTTCATCTCGATGCAGAAGGACGTCGGCCTCATCTCGATCCTCGGCGCGGTCGACGCCGTGCGGGGCGCCCAGATCGAGGCGTCGCAGTCCTACAACTTCACGCCGTACGTGGTCGCCGGCATCCTCTTCGTGCTGCTGGCCATCCCCACCATCCGCCTGACCGATTGGTACACCGCGCGGCTGCGAGAGCGCGAGCAGACGGGATCGGTGCTGTGACGACGCTGCTGCGGGCCACGGGACTGTGGAAGTCGTTCGGCGAGCGCGAAGTGCTGCGCGGCGTCGACGTCGACCTCGCGGCGCACGACGTGGTCGCCCTGATCGGTGCGAGCGGATCGGGCAAATCGACGCTGCTGCGCTGCCTGGGCCTGCTCGAGCCGATCGACGACGGCCTCATCGAGCTCGGCGGCGAAGACATCTCCGACCCGCGCGTGAACGCCAACCGCGTGCGGGCCCGCTTCGGCGCGGTGTTCCAGCATTTCAACCTGTTCCCGCACCTGTCGGTGCTCGACAACGTCACCCTCGCCTCGCGCGTGGTGCATCGCGTGCCGCGGGCCGCCGCCGAAGATCGCGGGCGGGAACTGCTGCAGCGCGTCGGCCTCGCCGACAAGGCACGGGAGCACCCCGACCGCCTCTCCGGGGGGCAGCAGCAGCGCGTCGCGATCGCCCGAGCCATCGCCACCGACCCCGAGGTGCTGCTGCTCGATGAGATCACCTCGGCCCTGGACCCCGAGCTGGTCACCGAGGTGCTCGAGCTCGTGCGTCAGCTGGCGGCGGACGGCACCACGATCCTCATGGCCACGCACGAGATGGCCTTCGCCCGTGACGTGGCCGATCGGGTGGTCTTCCTCGACGGCGGGCGCATCGTCGAGCAGGGACCCCCCGCGCAGATCTTCGGCGCCGCCCGCGAGGCGCGGACGCGCGAGTTCCTGGCGCGGTTCACCGCGTGAGCCGAGCGGATGCCGGACGGTGACGCCGCGGCATCCGCTCGCTCGCTGCGGGGCTCAGCCGGCCTGGCGCTCGGCGGCCTGGCGCTCGGCGGCCTCGACGACGTTGGTCATCAGCAGCGCCACCGTCATCGGTCCCACCCCGCCGGGGTTGGGCGACAGGTAGCCGGCCACTGCGGCGACGTCGGGATGGACGTCGCCGAAGACCCGCGAGACGCCCTCGGCGTCGGCCTCGCGGGTCACGCCGACATCCAGCACGGCGGCGCCGGGCTTGACGTCCTCGGCGCGCACGATGTGCTTGACGCCCGCGGCCGCGACGATCACGTCCGCCTGCCGCAGATGCTGCGACAGGTCGGCCGTGCCGGTGTGGGTCAGGGTCACGGTGGCGTTGTACTCGCGCCGCGTCAGCAGCAGCCCGATCGAGCGGCCGATCGTGACACCGCGGCCGACGACCACGACGTGCTTTCCGGCGAGGTCGTAGCCGTTGCGCAGCAGCAGCTCGATGACCCCCCGCGGGGTGCACGGCAGCGGCGTGGCGATCGGGGTGTTGACGTTCAGCACGAGACGGCCGAGGTTCGTCGGATGCAGTCCGTCGGCGTCCTTGGCCGGGTCGATGCGCTCGAGCACCGCGTCGGTGTCGATGTGCTTGGGCAGCGGCAGCTGGACGATGTACCCATGGCACGCGGGATCGGCGTTGAGCTCGTCGATCAGCGCGTCGACCTCGGCCTGCGTGGCATCGGCCGGGAGCTCGCGCTGGATCGAGTTCATCCCGATCGCCACCGACTGCTTGTGCTTCATGCCCACGTAGAGCTGCGAGGCCGGGTCGGCCCCCACGAGCACGGTCGCGATGCCGGGCGTGATCCCGCGCTCGGTCAGCGCGGCGACCCGCTCGCGCAGCTCGTCCTTGATCGCGGCGGCCGCCGCCTTGCCGTCGAGGACGGTGGCGGTCACTGCTGCAGGCCGGGGTAGAGCGGGAAGGCCTCGGTGAGCGCCTCGACGCGGGCGCGGAGCGCGGCCACGTCGGCGCCGGGCTGCAGCGCGAGGGCGATCACGTCGGCGACCTCGGTGAACTCGGCGTCGCCGAATCCGCGTGTGGCCAGCGCCGGGGTGCCGATGCGCAGGCCCGACGTCACCATCGGGGGACGGGGGTCGTTCGGGACGGCGTTGCGGTTCACCGTGATGCGGATCTCGTGCAGCAGATCCTCGGCCTGCTTGCCGTCGATCGCGGCATCCCGCAGGTCCACGAGCACGAGGTGCACATCGGTGCCGCCCGAGCGGACCGTGATCCCGGCATCCGTCACGTCCTGCTGCGACAGGCGCTCGGCGATGATCGACGCACCGCGCAGCACCCGCTCCTGACGCTCGCGGAACTCCGGCGTCGCGGCCAGCTTGAACGCGGTCGCCTTCGCGGCGATGACGTGCATGAGCGGGCCGCCCTGCTGGCCCGGGAACACCGCGGAGTTGATCTTCTTGGCGATGTCGGCGTCGTTGGTGAGGATGATGCCCGAGCGGGGTCCGCCGATGGTCTTGTGCACCGTGGACGACACGACGTGCGCGTGCGGGATCGGCGACGGGTGCAGGCCCGCGGCGACGAGCCCGGCGAAGTGGGCCATGTCGACCCACAGCAGTGCGCCGACCTCATCGGCGATCGCCCGGAAGGCGGCGAAGTCGAGCTGACGCGGGTAGGCCGACCAGCCGGCGATGATGACCTTCGGCTTGTGCTCGACGGCGAGACGGCGCACCTCGGCCATGTCGATGATGCTCGTCTCGGGGTCGACGCCGTAGGCGACGATGTTGTAGAGCCGGCCCGAGAAGTTGATCTTCATGCCGTGCGTGAGGTGGCCGCCCTGGTCGAGCGAGAGACCGAGCAGCGTGTCGCCGGGGCGGGCGATCGCGTGCAGCACGGCGGCGTTGGCCGACGCACCGGAGTGGGGCTGCACATTGGCGAACTCCGAGCCGAACAGCGCCTTGGCGCGACTGATCGCGAGCTCCTCGGCGACGTCGACCTCTTCGCAGCCGCCGTAGTAGCGGCGGCCGGGGTAGCCCTCGGCGTACTTGTTGGTGAGCACGGACCCCTGCGACTGCAGGATCGAGACCGGCACGAAGTTCTCGGAGGCGATCATCTCGAGGTAGCCGCGCTGGCGGTTCAGCTCGCGCTCGAGCACCTCGGCGATCTCGGGGTCGACCTCGCTGAGCGGGGCGTTGAAGTACGGGTCGGTCATGACGCTGCTTTCCTTCCGGTGGGTCGGGTGCCGTCGCGATGCGACGCTACCCGGTGGTCGAGTGCCGTTGCGAAGCAACGGTGTATCGAGACCCCGGCCCAGGCGTGCGGTCGATGCCGTATCGGTCGCTCCCCGGTGGTGGCCCACCTCAACGCCAGTCGCGACTCCGTCGAGCATAACGGATGCCGCCCCCACCGCTCCTCGTCGGGCACCCCTTGTACCCTCGACGGCGTGAGCCTCGTCATCCACTCGGTGCGTCTCGTCGATGACGGGCGCGAGACGGCGGATGCGTGGGTGCGCTTCGACGAGGGCCGGGTGTCCCACGTGGGTGCCGGCGATGCGTGGCCGCCGGCCGACGCCGTCGTCGACGGCGCCGTGCTGGCCGGCGACGGTGCCGTCCTCACGCCGGGCTTCGTCGACCTGCACGGGCACGGCGGCGGCGGCTTCTCGTACGACGACGGCCCGGCGGCGATACGCGCGGCCCGTGCCGTCCACCTCGCGCACGGCACGACGCGTGCCGTGCTGTCGCTCGTCACGGCGGGCCTTCCGGCGCTGGTCGAGCGGGTGGCGGCGGTGGCGGTTGCCGCGGCCGCCGACCCCGGCATCCTGGGCTCGCATCTGGAGGGGCCCTTCCTCGATCCCGGCCACCGCGGCGCGCACACCGCGTCCCTCCTCCGGGCCCCCGACGCGGCCGCCGTCGAGCAGCTGATTACCGCGGCGCGCGGGACGATGCGACAGGTCACCCTCGCGCCCGAGCTGCCCGGAGCGTTCGCCGCCATCGGCCGCTTCGCCGCCGCGGGGATCACGGTGGGCATCGGGCACACCGACGCCGATGCGGCCCTCACCCGCCGCGCCTTCGACGCGGGCGCGCGCCTGCTGACCCACTCCTTCAACGCGATGCGCGGCATCCATCACCGCGACCCCGGGCCGGTGGTCGCGGCCCTGCGGGACCGTCGCGTCGTCCTCGAGGTCATCGCCGACGGCACCCACGTGGACCTCGACCTGGTTGCCACGCTGTTCGCCGCCGCCCCGGGGCGCATCGCCCTGGTCACCGACGCGATGGCCGCCGCGGGAGTGGGCGACGGCGCGTACGAGCTCGGCGGAGTTCCGGTCACGGTCGCGTCCGGGGTCGCCCGGCTGGCCGACGGCGGTGCGATCGCCGGCTCGACGCTCACGCACGACGCCGCGCTTCGCGGCGTTGTCCGCGCCGGGGTTCCCCTCGCCGCCGCCGTCGCCGCCCTCACTCGCACGCCCGCCGAAGCGATCGGCCGCGCCGACATCGGCCGCCTCGAGGCGGGAGCGCCCGCCGACGCGGTGCTCCTGGATGCCGGGCTGCGCGTGGTGGGCGTGTGGCTGGCGGGGGCACGGGTCTCGGGCGCTCCGGCCGCGGGTGCACCGGCGGCAGCGGCACGGCGCGACGGCGCCGGGACCTGACTCCGGAGCCGATACGCGGATTCACTCTGGTGGAACCGGGTTCCAGGCCCCACAATGGGACGGTCGCACGATGGATGGGGACATCGCGCGACCGGAGTCGTCGGCACCGCTGTGGAGGCGCTGACTGCCACCCCGCACGGAGAAACGATGACGTATCAGACCGCGCCGACCGGGCGCGACGTCGCCGGGCTCGGCGATGCCGCGCTCGTGCTGCGCACCAGGTCCGGTGACACCGAGGCCTTCGGCGAACTGTGGCGCCGCCACTACCACGCGGGCGTCACCGTCGCCCGGTCGGTGTCGTCGAGCCTGGACCCCGACGAGCTGACGCAGGAGTCTTTCAGCCGCATCTACCAGTCCATCGCCAGCGGCGCGGGCCCGTCGGGCTCGTTCCGGGCGTTCCTGTTCACCAGCATCCGGAACTCGGCCGCGACATGGGGCCGCGCGCAGCGCGAGACCGCGATCGAGGTGACCGACGCCGAGGATCCCCTCACCGCCGAGCACGCGAGCGCCGAAGCGCTGGACCGCGGACTCACGACCCAGGCCTTCCGCCGCCTGCCGTCGCGCTGGCAGGAAGTGCTCTGGTACATCGAGATCGAGCAGATGACACCGGCCGAGGCCGCCCCGCTCCTGGGCATGAAGCCCACCGCGGTCGCGCAGCTGGCCGCGCGCGCCCAGGACGGTCTGCGCGAGGCATGGATCGACGCGCACGTCCACGCCGTTCCCGCGGGGTCGGCGTGCGAGTGGACCGTCGAGCGGCTCGGGGACTACGCCCGCTCCCGCATCCGCCGCCGCGATCGCGCGCGCGTCGAGTCCCACCTGGCGCACTGCACCCGCTGCACGATCGTCGCCGGCGAGGCCCACGAGGTGTCCCACCGGCTCGCGCTCGTGCTGCTCCCGCTCACGGTGGGGATCGCGGGCACAGCCGGCTACCTCGCGGCGCTCCAGGGGGGCGGTCTCGCGACAGCCGCCCCCGCCATGCCCGACGACGTGGCGCCGGCCGCGGGCGCGACGACCGCCACCGGTGTCGCGACGGCCCCGGCCGCCGTCCACACCGCGACGTGGAATCCGGATACCGCGGGCTCGGGCATCGGCGGGGTGATCAGCCTCGTGGCGGCCAGCGCCGTCGTGGTCGGGTCGATCTTCGCCGGCGCACTCCTCCTGCCGTGGTCGGGAGCGGGCGCGCCCGACTCCGAGACCGGCGCGGCGGCGATGGATGCCGGAATCGACGTGCGCGTCGACGCGCCCGGTCAGGACGCGCCCTCCAGCCCCGCACCCGACAGCCCGGCGCCCGACCGCCCGCTCGATCCGATCGCGCCCGACGACGACGCGGCGCCGGACGCGCGCGTACCGGTGACGGACGCGCCGCGACCGGCCGACGAGCCGGACCCCGCTCCCGCTGACGGCGGGGACGCCCAGCCGCTGCCGCCGGCCGGACCGACGGAGCCGACGCCCACCGATCCGACCCCGACGGATCCGAAACCGACCGACCCGAAGCCCACCGACCCGGAGCCGACCGATCCGGAACCTTCCGCACCGGGCGCGTCGGGCGAGACGCCCAAGGCCGCGCTGCCCGCGGGGGCTCCGGCGGTCTCCTCCAGCGCCGTGTCGACCGACGACACCGGCGCCGCGACACTGACACTGGGGCTGCGGGGCGAGCCCGGCGCGACCGTCCGGGCGCGCATCGCGGGCACCGATGTCGGCACGGTCGCTCTCGACGCATCCGGCGCCGGCACTCTCGTCGTGACCGTCACCGAGAAACAGGTCGCCACGGATGCCCGGATCGAGCTGCGGTACGTCGCGGGAAACCTCTCCGGCGCGCCGATCGCCGTGCGCGTCGGAACCCTGCTCTGACCTCCGATCGGACCCGCTCCTCGGAGGTGCCCCCGGGTCACGTCGGCAGCGCCGACCGTAGACTGGAGGCCATGTCCGACACGGCTCGTCCCTCTGCCGCCGCCACTCCTGCCGCCGCCACTTCGGCCGGCGCCACCCCGGCCGGCATGCGCACTCCCCTGACGGCGATCGACATCCTCGCCTTCGTGTGCGAGCTCTTCGCGTTCGTCACCCTCGCCATCTGGGGCTTCGCGATGTGGGCGTTCCCGTGGAACATCGTCGCCGGCATCGCCGCACCCGTGGCCGCCATCCTGGTGTGGGCGCTGTTCGTCTCGCCGCGCGCGGTCTTCGAGGTGCACCCGTTCGTGCGGGGCGTCATCGAGCTCCTGGTGTATCTGTCGGCCACCATGGCCTGGTGGAGCATGGGCGCGACCTGGGTGGGCGTCGTCTACGGTCTCGTCGCGGTCGTCGTGGGGGTCCTCGCCGGGCGGCGCCGGTTCGCGTGAGCACCCACGACGAGGTGATCGCCCGTCTGCGGGAGCACCTCGGCGACCGCGTCGACGTCTCGCCCGCCGCACTCGATGCGGCGCGCGCCGACAAGTCCGGGCACGCGGCATCCGGGCGTCCGCTCGCCGTCGTCCATGCGGCATCCGTCGACGACGTGCAGCACACCCTGCGCGTGGCCTCGGCCACCGGGACCCCCGTCGTCACCCGCGGCGCCGGCACGGGCCTGGCCGGCGGCGCGAACGCCGGCGCGGGCGAGATCGCGCTGTCGGTGCGTGACATGGACCGCATCCTCGAGGTCGCACCCGACGACCTCGTCGCCGTCGTCGAGCCGGGCATCATCAACGCCGAACTGAACGCCGCGCTGGCCGCGCACGGCCTGTGGTGGGCTCCCGACCCCGCCAGCCGGGCGATCTCGACCGTCGGGGGCAACATCGCCACCGGCGCCGGCGGGCTGCTGTGCGCGAAGTACGGCGTCGTCCGCGACGCCGTCCTGGGCGTGGACCTCGTGCGCGCCGACGGCCGCCTGCTGCGACTGGGACACCGCACCGTGAAGGGCGTCACCGGCCTGGACCTCACCTCTCTCGTCATCGGCTCCGAGGGGACGCTCGGCGTGATCGTCGCGGCCACGCTGAAGCTGCGGCGCCTCGTTCCTGGCGAGGTCCGCACCCTCGCCGCGACGTTCCCCGACGTCCGCGCCGCCGCGACCGCCGCCGCGGCGGTGACGGCCGCCGGCATCCAGCCGGCGATCATGGAGCTGATGGATGCCGCATCGCTGGCCGCGGCGCACGCGCTGCTCTCGCTCGCGCCCCCGGCTGCGGGCACGGCGCAGCTGACGATCCAGACCGACGGGCCTGCGGCATCCGTCGAAGCCGAGGCGATCAGCGCCGTCCTGGCCGACGCGGGCGGCACCGTCGTGCTCGCGCAGGATCGCGAGGAGGGCGAGCGCCTGCTCACGATCCGGCGTTCGATGCACCCCGCCATGGAGACGCTCGGCCACACCCTCATCGAGGACGTCGCGGTGCCGCGCAGCGCCCTGCCCGCCATGTTCGACGAGATCGCGCGCGTCGAGCGGGAGCACGGCGTGACGATCCCGACCGTGGCGCACGCCGGCGACGGCAACCTGCACCCGAACTTCGTCTTCCCCGCGACCCCCCTCGCCGACGGCACCGTGGAGGTGCCCGCGCACATCTGGGCGGCCGCCGACGATCTCTTCCGGTCAGCGCTGCGACTGGGCGGGACACTCACGGGCGAGCACGGCATCGGCGTGCTCAAGCGCCGGTGGCTGGCCGACGAGCTGGGCACCGATCAGTGGGAGCTGCAACGCGACATCACGCGGGTATTCGACCCTGCCGGCATCCTCAATCCCGGCAAGGTCTTCACGCCGTAGGGGGAGGTGCGCCCCGGGAACGGCTTTCGCAACGGAACCGCAACGATTCGACCGCAAAGCCCCTGTACGGCCCGATTCCCTGCCACCCGCACGGAGGAGTCCCCTACCATTGGTGAACGCTTATCGCAGGGGGTGGTGGCGTGACAGATCTGGCGACCAAGCCGGGCGCGGACGAGAAGCCGTCGGCGCAGTCCACGGCGACCGTGCCGCTCGGCGGCGATGCCGCGTTCGCGTGGGCGCCCGCCGAACCCGCCCCGCGCCGTCGGCGTGTGGGCCTGTGGGTCGGGGTCACCGCAGCGATCGCGGCGATCGCGCTCGTCGCGGCATCCCTGGTCCTCATCGCCCCGGGAACCTCGGTGGCGGGCGTGCAGGTGGGCGGCATGACCGCGGGGGCCGCGGCCGATGCCATCACCCAGCGCCTCGCCGGCACGGTCGTGGTGCTGGACGGCGAAGCCGGACAGGCCGAGTTCACGGGCGCCGACCTCGGTGCCTCGATCGACGGCCGCGGCCTCGCCGACGACGCCTTCGCCCAGCACCCCATGTGGAACCCGACACAGTGGTTCTCGGACCCGTCGACGGCGACCATCAGCCTCGACGCCGCCGCGGTCGAGAGCGCGGTCCGCGCGGCGCTCCCCGAGCTGTACGTGGCCCCGGTCGACGCCACGCTCGCCTATGACGCCGACAAGGTGCGCTACGTCGCCTCCGAGGCCGAGCAGGGTGTGGGCGTCGACGTCGACGCCCTGCGTGTCGCGCTCCAGGAAGCCTTCGACTCCGGTGCCGCGCGCGCCGAGATCGATGTCACGCCCGCTCCGATCGAGCCGACGGTGACCACCGAGGCCGCCGAGGCAGCGGCATCCGAGCTCAACGGCCTCCTCGAGACGGCGGGCTTCTACGTGGGCGACGAGCGCGTGGTGCGGGTCAAGCCGGCCGTCACCGCATCGTGGCTCACCGTGTCGCAGACGGCGGAGGGCGCGTTCGAGATCTCAGCCGACCCGGCCGCGATCCAGAAGGTCGTCGAGGGACTGCCCGAGGCCGTCGAGCGCCAGCCCGTGGATGCCCGCGTGATCACGGACTCGTCCGGCGGCGTGCTCCGCACCGACGTCGCGGGCGTGACCGGCCGCGAGCTCGGCTCGACCGAGGGCCTCGCCGAAGACGTCGCCGCGCAGCTGTCCGAGGGTGACGCGACCTTCGAGCTCACCGTCGCCGAGACGGAGTTCGCCACCGCGGCCGTCTCCCGCCGGATCGAGGTCGACCTGTCGGAGCAGACGACGTATCTGTACGAGAACGAGCAGGTCATCCGCACCTACGCGATATCGTCGGGCCTCGAGGACTCGCTGACGCAGACCGGCTCGTTCCGCGTCTTCGCGCACGTCAGCATGCAGGACATGGGCTGCTTCGAAGGGGCGCCGTACTGCACCGAAGACGTCCCGTGGGTGATGTACTTCAACGGCGACCAGGCCTTCCACGGCGCCTACTGGCACAACAACTTCGGCAACCCGATGAGCCACGGGTGCATCAACATGCCCGTCGATGTGGCCAAGTTCGTCTACGACTGGTCCCCCACCGGCACCGAGGTCTGGATCCACGACTGATTCGCTAGCCTGGCACGGTGCCGAGATTCGACCTGCCGCTGTCAGAGCTGACGACCTACCGCCCCGACGTCCGCGAACCCGCCGACTTCGACGAGTTCTGGACCGCCACCGTGCGCGACGCGCGCGCGGCCGGCGGTGAGGTGATCCTCGACCGGATCGACTCGCCGCTGCGCACCGTCGAGGTGTACGACGTGACTTTCCCCGGTTTCGCGGGAGAGCCGGTCAAGGCGTGGCTCCTCCTCCCAGCCGCGGACGCGGGTCCCCTGCCGGCCGTCGTCGAGTTCAACGGCTACGGCGGAGGCCGCGGCCTCCCGCACGAGCGTCTCGCGTGGTCGGCGGCCGGATTCGCCCACCTGTTCATGGACACGCGCGGCCAGGGCTCGATGTGGGGCGGCGGCGGAGCGACGCCGGACCCGCACGGCAGCGGCCCGGCCGCCTCGGGGTTCATGACCCGCGGCATCGACTCTCCCGAGTCCTACTACTATCGCCGCGTCTTCACCGACGCCGTCCGCGCCGTCGACGCCGTGCGCGGGCTCGACCGCGTCGATGCCACGAAGGTGGTCGTGGCCGGCGGCAGTCAGGGCGGCGGCATCGCGATCGCCGCCGGAGCACTGGCGGGCGACGTCGCCGCCGTGCTCGCGGACGTGCCGTTCCTCTGCCATTTCGAGCGCGCGGTCGGTCTGACCGACCGCGATCCGTACCAGGAGGTCGTGCGCTACCTGTCGGTGCACCGGCACGCCGGGGAGCGGGTGTTCGAGACGTTGTCGTACGTCGACGGGGTGAACTTCGCCGCCCGCATCTCGGCGTCGACGCTCTTCTCCGTCGCACTGCACGACCTCACCTGCCCGCCGTCCACCGTGTACGCCGCGTTCAACCGGATTCCGGCCAGCGACAAGGAGATCCGGGTGTACGAGGCGAACGACCACGAGGGCGGCGGCCCGTACCAATGGGACGAGCAGGTGCGCTTCGTCCGGGAGCGTCTCGGCTGAGTCACCCGCCCGCGGGCGGAACGAGACGAGGGGTGGATGCCGCGGCATCCACCCCTCGTCCTTCCGGCGTCGTCAGGCGATGCCGTCGATGATGCGGTTGAAGGTCGGGGACGGGCGCATGACGTCCTCGACCAGCTCGGCGTCGGGACGGTAGTAGCCGCCGATCTCGGCGGGCTTGCCCTGGACGGCGACGAGCTCGTCGACGATCTGCTGCTCGTTCTCGGCGAGCGCCTGCGCCACGGGCGCGAAGACCGCCGCCAGTTCGGGGTCGGCCTGCTGCGCGGCGAGCTCCTGCACCCAGTAGAGCGCGAGGTAGAAGTGGCTGCCCCGGTTGTCGATCGTGCCGAGTGCGCGCCCCGGCGACTTGTCGTTCTCGAGGAAGCTGCCGGTCGCGGCATCCAGCGTGTCGGCCAGCACCTGGGCCTTGACGTTGCCCGTGTACGTCGCGAGGTGCTCGAGGGAGGCGGCCAGGGCGAAGAACTCGCCGAGGGAGTCCCACCGCAGGTAGTTCTCGGCGACGAGTTGCTGCACGTGCTTGGGGGCCGAGCCGCCGGCGCCGGTCTCGAAGAGCCCGCCACCCGCCAGGAGCGGCACGATCGAGAGCATCTTGGCGCTCGTGCCGACCTCGAGGATCGGGAACAGGTCGGTGAGGTAGTCGCGGAGCACGTTGCCGGTGACCGAGATGGTGTCCTGGCCCTTGCGCAGCCGGTCCAGCGAGTACTGGGTCGCCTCGGCGGGCGCGAGGATCTCGATGGTGAGCCCGTCGGTGTCGTGCTCGGCGAGGTAGGTCTTGACCTTCTCGATGAGCGTGGCGTCGTGCGCGCGGCCCGCGTCGAGCCAGAACACGGCGGGGGCGCCGGTCGCACGCGCCCGGGTGACGGCGAGCTTCACCCAGTCGCGCACCGCGATGTCCTTGGTCTGCGTGGCACGCCAGATGTCACCGGCCTGGACGTCGTGCTCCAGGAGCACGTCACCGGCCTGGTTGCGCACCCGCACGACACCGGCCGCGGCGAGCTCGAAGGTCTTGTCGTGGCTGCCGTACTCTTCGGCGGCCTGCGCCATGAGACCGACGTTGGGGACGGTCCCGATCGTCGCGGGATCGAGCGGTCCGTGGGCGATGACGTCATCGATCACGGTCTGGTAGACCCCGGCGTAGGACGAGTCGGGGATGACCGCGAGCGTGTCGTCCTCTCCCCCGTCGACGCCCCAGAGCTTGCCGCCGTTGCGGACGAGCGCGGGCATCGAGGCGTCGATGATCACGTCGGAGGGGACGTGGAGGTTCGTGATCCCCTTGTCGGAGTTGACGTACGACACGCGCGGACCGGCGGCGAGGGCCCGGTCGAACGCCGCGGCGATCTCTGCCCCGCCCTCGACGCGGTCCAGGCTCGACAGAATCGAGCCGAGTCCGTCGTTCGGGGTGAGACCCGCTGCGGCGAGCGCGGCGCCGTGGGTGTCGAACACGTCGGCGAAGAAGGCCGTCACGACGTGGCCGAAGATGATGGGGTCGCTGACCTTCATCATCGTCGCCTTGAGGTGCACCGAGTACAGCACGTCCTCGGCCTTGGCCGTCTCGAGGGTCTCGGCGAGGAAGGCGTCCAGTGCCGCCGCCGACAGGAACGTGGCGTCGACGATCTCGTTCTCGAGCACCTTGATGCCCGACTTCAGGGTCGTGGTGGTGCCGTCCTCGGCGGTGTGCTCGATGGTGAGCACGTCGTCGGCCGGGATGACGACCGAGGTCTCGTTGGAGCGGAAGTCGTCGTGGCCCATCGTCGCCACGCGCGTCTTCGATCCCTCGGGGAACGGCTTGTTGCGGTGCGGGTGCTTGCGGGCGTAGTTCTTCACCGACAGCGGCGCGCGGCGGTCGCTGTTGCCCTCGCGCAGCACCGGGTTGACCGCGGAGCCCTTGATGCGGTCGTAGCGGGCGCGGACGTCCTTCTCTTCGAGCGTCTGAGGCTCGTCCGGGTAGTCGGGGATGTCGAAGCCCTGCGACTTCAGTTCAGCGATCGCCGCCTTGAGCTGCGGGATCGAGGCCGAGATGTTCGGCAGCTTGATGATGTTCGCCTCGGGGAGCGTCGCGAGTCCGCCGAGCTCGGCGAGGGCGTCGCCCACCTGCTGCTCCGGGGTCAGCCGCTGCGGGAACGCCGCGAGGATGCGGCCGCCGAGCGAGATGTCTCGCGTCTCGACGTCGACCCCCGCCTGGCGGGTCAGCGCCTGCACGATCGGCAGGAAAGACGCGGTCGCAAGCGCCGGCGCCTCGTCGGTATAGGTGTAGATGATGGTCGAATCAGTCACCGGTGTCGTCTTTCGTCGCGGGTCGGCGATCAGCCTATCGCACAGGGCGAAAGTATCTCGACGTCAAGATAAACCCGGTCGATGTGACGATGCGCGCGTGACCGGCACGGGTATTGCGGATACCCTGTGGTCCATGGCTGAACTGCGACTCGAGGAACTCTCCGCCGCAACCATCGTGGCGGTCAACAATCTGTCGCTCAAGCCCGGGCAGGAGCAGTTCCTCGCCCCGGTCAGCTACGGGATCGCCGCGACCGTGATCAACCCGAAGACGTCGTGGCAGCGCGTCGTCCTGGACGGCGACGAGGTCGTCGGCTTCGTCAGCGCCAACTTCGACGACGAGGCTCCCGAGGAGCACTTCAAGTCCGTGCTCTGGCGCATCAACGTCGACGCGGACGATCAGGGACGCGGCGTGGGTCGATTCGCCGTCCAGAAGCTGATCGACGAAGCCCGCGAGCGGGGCATGTCCCACGTCAACGTCATCTACGAGGCCGGCGAGGGCGGGCCCGAGGCGTTCTTCCGCCGGGTCGGGTTCACCCCCGTGGGAGAGACCGAGTACAGCGAGGTCATCGCCGAGATCCGGCTCTGACCGCCTGAGCCGGCTCGCCCGGCATCCGCTCGCCGGTCACGCGAATCCGGAATCCGGACGTTCCGGCGCGACTCACGAGACCGGTCCGGCCCCGGCCGACCCGACGATCTGCGACGAGGATCGGCTGGCGGCATGGGTGCGCGACGCGGGAGGCATCGCCCATCGCCTCGCCGTCGTCGAAGCGGGATTTCCGCTCCCAGCGCACCAGCGGGCTGTGAACGCGGGCGCCGTGAGCCGCATCCGACGCCATTGGCTGGCCACCTCCAACGCGCCCGAGGGACTGCGGACCGCGGCTGAGAACAGCGCGAGCCTGACGTGCGTGTCGGCCGCACGCCACCGCGGCTGGTGGATCCCCGAAGGCGTACCGGACGGAATCCACCTGCGCTTCGAGCCGCACGGAACCAAGCCGGCGTCCCAAAACCTCACCACCCACTGGACCCGGCGCATCGCACCGCCCCCGGGATACGGGCTGATCGAGTCGGTCGAAGACACGCTCGCGCATGTCGCGCTGTGCCTGCCTCCGGAGTCCGCGCAGGTGGTGTGGAACTCGGCCGCGGGGATCGAGGGCCTGTCGCCGCGGGCGCTGCAGCGTGTGAGATGGCGCACCGCTGCGGCCCGCCGGTGCGCCGGGCGGGTGTCGGCGCAGTCGGACTCGGGTCTGGAGACCATCGCCTTGGTGCGCCTCGCTCCCCTCGGCGTTCCCATCGCCCAGCAGGTCGTGCTGCTGGGCCGCCCCGTCGATCTGCTGGTCGGCGAACGGCTCGTCGTGCAGATCGACGGCTTCGAGCACCACTCGTCGTCAGCGCAGCGCACGAAGGACGTGCGCTTCGACGCGGAACTGGTCCTGGCCGGCTTCACCGTGCTGCGGTTCACCTATGCGCAGGTCGTACACGACTGGGACCACGTCGAGCGGACGGTCGCGCGGGCCATCGCCGCCGGGGCGCATCTGACACGTTGAGACCCTGATCGCAAGCCGGGCGGCCCCGGGTCAGTCTGCGGGCGCCCGCTCGCCGGTGCCGCGCTCGACCACCCACGTGGGCAGCTGCAGCTGCTTGGTGAAGCCCCCGGGGTCCTGCATGCGCTCGATCGCCAGGCTCGCCGCCGCGCGCCCGAGACCCAGCGGGTCGTAGCTGATCACCGAGACGCCGAGCACGTCCGCGGTGTCGAAGTCGTCGAACCCGATGAGGGCGACACCGTCTCCACCCACACGGTCGCGCAGGTGCCGGAGGGCGCCGATCGTCACGCGGTTGTTCCCCGTCACGAGCGCCGTCGGCGGGTCGTCGGTGTCGAACAGGTCGGCGACGAGGCGATCGGCGGGCAGTGCCGGATCGTCGGCCAGCCGCTCCCAGCGAGCCGAATCGTGGATGCCGTGAGCGGCGAGCGCGTCGCGATACCCCCGCAGGCGTTCGGACTGGGTGTAGACCGACGCGGGGTTGCAGACGTAGCCGATGCGGCGGTGTCCGCGCGCGAGCAGTCGGCTGACGGCCTCGAACACCCCGTCACGGTTCTCGAGGACGATCGAGTCGGCCACCAGGTTTCGCGCGGGACGGTCGATCGCGATCACCGGAGTGCCGAGGTGCCGCTCGCCTTCGAGGTAGGACTGGTCCTCGGCGACGGGGATGAGCAACAGCGCCCCCAGCCGCTGCCCCAGGAGCGCCTCGGCGACCCGCTCCTCCCCCTCGGGGGTGTCGTCGGTCGTCGCCACGACGAGCGAGAAGCCGCTGGCGGCGAGTTCGCGTTCGATCCCGGCGGCCACCTTGTAGTAGAAGGGGTTGTTCAGCTCGCCCATGATGAACCCGATCGTGTTCGTCGAGCCGCCGCGGCGCAGGCTCCGGGCGAGCGGGTTGGGACGGAACCGCAGGCGCTTGGCCGCGACGAGCACGCGCTCGACCGTGTCCGGAGCCACGAGGTCGCGATGGGTGAAGACGCGCGACACCGTCTTCGAGCTCACTCCGGCGAGCCGTGCGACGTCTTCGAGCGTCGCGCGCTGCTGAACGGTCATCGCGGCCTCCTCACCACCGCACACATTAGCACGGTGGAGCAAATGTCGACGTAGGACATTCTCGCGACATTGCTCCGCTCGTGAACCAATAGATCCGTGATAAATGCCAGGTCAGAGGTGTTTCTTACCTGACTGTTCGGAATCGGACACGGAAAGACAGCGCTGACATCGGATGCTTGCGCGACGCCGCTCGCACTGCTTACGCTGACCTCGCGACGACCCCACGCATCGATGCGGCGGCACCCGCGTCGGCAGTTTCAAGGGCGAACCTGACAAGGAGAAATCACATGGCGAAGAAGGCACTGGCGGGCATCGGCCTGCTGGCCACCGCGGCGGCGATCAGCGGCTGCGCAGGTGGAGGAGGCGCAGGCAGCACCGACAACACGATCGACGGCGAGGTCGCCGGCGACATCAAAGTCGTCACGTGGCGCACCGACCTCGTCGAGGACGGCACTTTCGAGAAGTACGCCGAGGCGTTCAATGAGGAGTACCCGGACGTCAACGTCACATTCGAGGGGATCACCGACTACGCCGGCGAGATGCAGACGCGCATGTCGACGACCAACTACGGCGACGTCATCGGAATCCCCGCCATCCAGCCCAGCCAGTTCGAGCAGTTCCTCGAGCCGCTCGGCGACACGTCCTCCTTCGAGGACACCTATCGGTTCCTGCCGGCGGCGAGCTACGACGGCACCCAGTACGGCATCGCCTTCGGCGGCAACGCCAACGGCGTGGTGTACAACAAGCGGGTCTTCGACGAGGCCGGCGTGACCGAGCTGCCGACGACCGAGGACGAATGGCTCGAGGCCCTGCAGCAGGTCAAGGACAACACCGACGCGATCCCGCTGTACACCAACTACAAGGACGGCTGGCCGCTGACGCAGAGCTTCGGCAACCTCGGCGTCGTCACCAACGACCCGGACGCGCCGATGACCATGGCGGAGGATCCGGCACCGTGGACCGAGGGCACGGACATGTACGCCATCGACTCGCTGCTGTACGAATCGGTCGCCGCCGGCCTCACCGAGGATGACCCGCTCACCACCAACTGGGAGCAGTCGAAGGTGGATCTCGGCACCGGCAAGATCGCCGCGATGACGCTCGGGTCCTGGGCCATCTCGCAGATGCAGGCGGCCGCCGAGGACAACGGCGCCTCCGCCGATGACATCGGCTTCATGGCCTTCCCGGCCAACGTCGACGGCACCCAGTACGCGGTCGTCGGCGGCGACTACAACCTCGCTGTCAGCAGGCACTCCGACGCGAAGGCCGCCGCATGGGCGTGGATCCAGTGGGTGGTCGAGGACTCGGGATACACCGAGGCACAGGGCATGATCTCACCGGTGCTGGCCAAGGACCTTCCCGAGAATCTGCAGGGCTTCGCCGAGGCGGGTGTGGAGCTCATGGAGATCAACCCGGCACCGGCCGGGAAAGAGGGTCTGATCAACGACATCGCGAACGACTCTCAGATCGACCTGTACGGACCTCTCTACCGGCAGAAGCTCGTCGACATCGCCCGCGGCGCCGCAGACGGCGACAAGGACGGGTACTTCGCAGAGCTCAACGAGCGCTGGGGCGCCTCGGTCGACAAGCTCGCCGGCAGCTGAGCGGGACGGACGGCAGAGATATGGCGATCGCAACACCTGGAGCAGCCCCCGCGGATGCCCCTGCCGTCCTGTCCGCTCCCGTGCGGGCGCGCCGGAGCCGCGGGATCCTCCCCCGCCGGCCCGGGCGCCCGCGTGGCGGCCGCGCACGGCGCGGCACGGCGCAGCGGCTCACCCCGTGGCTGTTCCTGTCGGCAGCGGTGGGACTGCTCCTCCTCTTCACCTACTGGCCGGCCCTGAACCTCTTCTACTACAGCGTCACCGACTGGGACGGCATAGACCTCACGAAGAACCTCGTGGGGCTCGACAACTACGTGCGCGTGTTCACGGACCCCCGCATCTTCAGCGTCTTCGGGGTGAGCCTGTACTACTTCGCCGCCTCGTTCGTGCAGATGGCGATCGCCCTCTACTTCGCCACGATCCTCAGTTTCTCGACGCGCTTCTCGAGCCTGTTCCGCGGCATCCTGTTCTTCCCGTACCTGATCAACGGGGTCGCCGTCGGGTTCGTCTTCCTCTACCTCTTCCAGCCCGGCGGCACGCTCGACACGGTGCTGGCGTGGTTCGGCCTCGCCGACCCGCCGCAGTGGCTGGGCGACCCCGACATCGTGAACTGGTCCCTCGCCGGCACATCCGTGTGGCGCTACACCGGATTGAACTTCGTCCTGTTCCTCGGCGCGATCCAGTCCATCCCCCACGAGCTGTACGAGGCCGCCGACCTCGACGGCGCCTCGAAGTGGCAGCAGTTCTGGGCAATCATCTTCCCCGGCATCCGGCGGATCATCGGGCTGTCGTTCATCCTGGCCATCGCCGGGAGCCTCAGCGTGTTCGAGGTTCCGTTCATCATGACTGGGGGCGCGAACGGCTCGGCGACCTTCGTGATCCAGACGCTGCAGACCGCGTTCAGCTTCCGCCAGGTGGGCCTGGCCTCCGCCATGGCGGTGGTCCTGCTGGTGATCGTCCTGGTGGTGACGGTCATCCAGCGCAGACTGTTCCCCGACGAGAAGGTGGATCTGACATGACCACGGAGCGCATCAGCATCCGCCAGCCCGTCAGGAGCGGGCTCACCCCGTTGAAACGACTGAAGGGGATAAGCGCGACGACGGCGAAGTACACGAGCCTCGTCCTCGCCGCCGTCGTGACCCTCCTCCCCCTCTCGGTGCTGCTCTTCGCGAGCCTGAAGACCTCGTCCGAGTACGCGACGACGGGTCCGTTCGACCCACCGGAGAACTGGCTCAACGTCGACAACTTCGTCACCGCCTTCACCAGCGGCAGGATGCTGGAGGGCTTCATCAACACCAGCGTGGTGCTGGCCGTCTCGCTGGTGGGCACGATCTTCATCGGAACGATGGCCGCCTACGCGCTCGACCGCTTCGCCTTCCGGGGCAAGACGCTCGTCGTGGGCCTCTTCCTCGTCGCCACGCTGATCCCGGGTGTGACGAGCCAGGTCGCCACGTTCCAGCTGGTCAACGGTCTCGGGCTCTACGACACCAAGGCCGCGCTCATCCTGCTCTTCATGGGCACCGACATCATCGCCATCTACCTGTTCATCCAGTTCATGCAGTCGATCCCCGTCTCGCTGGACGAGGCGGCGATGATCGACGGCGCGAACCGGTGGACCATCTACTGGCGGGTCGTGCTGCCGCTGCTCAAGCCCGCGATCGCCACGGTCGTGATCATCAAGGGCATCGCGATCTACAACGAGTTCTACACCCCCTTCCTCTACCTCCCGTCCGAGGGCCTCATCTCCACGTCGCTGTTCCGGTTCAAAGGACCTTTCGGCGCACAGTGGGAGGTGATCGCCGCCGGAACCGTCGTCGTCATCATCCCCACCCTGATCGCCTTCCTGCTGCTGCAGCGGTGGATCTACCGTGGCCTCACCTCAGGAGCCGTCAAATGACCGTCCCCGCAGCACCCGTCGCCACCGGAACCCAGCGAGCGGGCATCGTGCGGATCCCTCTCCACGACGGCTGGCGGATGCGCGCCGACGCAGGGCCGGCCCCGCACCCGATCACCGGCGCCGTCGTGGATGCCACCGTGCCCGGCTGCGTGCACACCGATCTGCTCGCCGCGGGGCTCATCCCCGATCCGTACCTCGACGACAACGAATCGGCGCTGGCCTGGATCGGCCTCGTGGACTGGACGTATTCGTCGTCGTTCCGGTGGAATGACGACGGCGCCGACCGCGTGGACCTCGTCTTCGACGGGCTCGACACCGTCGCCACCGTCTCGCTGAACGGCACCGACGTGGGCGCGACGTTCAACCAGCACCGGTCGTATCGGTTCGCGGTGCGCGAGCTGCTGACGGAAGGCGACAACGATCTCGTCGTGCGCTTCCGGTCGCCGATCAAGTACGCCAACGAGCAGAGCCTCCTCCTCGGCGCCCGCGAACGCCCCTATCCGCTGCCGTACGAGGCGATCCGCAAGTCCGCGTGCAATTTCGGGTGGGACTGGGGCATCGCCACCTACACCAGCGGCATCGTGGGTGCGGTCTCGCTCGAGAGCTGGTCGGTCGCCCGGCTCGCCGCGGTCCGGGTGACCGCTCGGCCGACGGGGCCGACCACCGGTGACGTCGCAGTGGCCGTCGACCTCGAGCGCTCCGGGGAACGCCCTCTGTCGCTGACCGTCCGTGCGGGCGAGGCGGCGGTCACCGTCGACATCGACGCGGGGGCGACCGCCGCCGCCGCCACCCTCGCCCTGGAAGGCGTCGAGCGATGGTGGCCGACGGGATACGGATCGGCGTCACTCACGGACGTGACGGTCGAGCTCGCCGACGCCGACGGCTCGGTCCTCGACGACGCCCGCCGCCGGGTCGGCTTCCGTGACGTGAGGTGGGAGACGACGCCGGACAGCGCGGGCACGCCGTTCACCCTGGTCGTCAACGATCAGCCCGTCTTCGTCAAGGGGGCGAACTGGATCCCCGATGACGCCCTCCCGGTGCGGGTCACGCGCGACCGGCTGCGCCGCCGGCTCGAGCAGGCCGTCGAGGCGAACCTCAACCTCATCCGCGTATGGGGCGGGGGGCTGTACGAATCCGACGACTTCTACGACCTGTGCGACGAGCTCGGGCTGCTCACCTGGCAGGACTTCCTGTTCGCGTGCGCGGCGTACCCCGAAGAGGAGCCGCTGCGCTCCGAGATCGAGGCCGAAGCCCGCGAGAACATCACCCGGCTGAGCCACCACGCGTCGCTGGTCCTGCTGACGGGGAACAACGAGAACCTGTGGGGGTTCGAGGACTGGGGGTGGAAGGAGCGGCTCGACGGGAAGACGTGGGGGGCGTACTACTACTACGACCTCTTCCCCGCCCTCCTCGACGAGCTCGCCCCGCACGTGCCGTACGCACCCGGCAGTCCCTTCAGTCCGGGTGGACAGCATCCCAACGACGAGGCGCACGGCTCGATGCACCTGTGGGAGCAGTGGAACCGCCGGGACTGGACGACCTACCGCGAACACCGCCCCCGCTTCCTTGCGGAGTTCGGCTGGCAGGGGCCGCCCGCGTGGAGCACGCTCACCCGGGCGATCTCGGACGATCCGCTGACCCCGGAGTCGCCCGGGATGATCGTGCACCAGAAGGCCATGGAGGGCAACGTCAAGCTGACGAACGGCCTGGTCCCGCACTTCCGCGTGCCGCAGACCATGGAGGACTGGCACTGGGCGATGCAGCTCAATCAGGCCCTCGCCGTCCGCACCGCGCTCGAGCACTTCCGCTCGTGGGCGCCGCACACGATGGGCGCCGTCGTCTGGCAGCTCAACGACTGCTGGCCGGTGACCTCGTGGGCGGCCATCGACGGCGACGAGCGCCCCAAGCCGCTGTTCTCCGCGCTTCGCTACGCCTTCGCCCCCCGCCTGGCCACGATCCAGCCTCGCCCGGACGGTCTCTCGCTGGTGCTGAGCAACGACACCTCCGAGCCGTGGTCGGGCGAGGCCGTCATCCGACGCGTGGGATTCGACGGACGCGAACGCGAGGGGTTCGCCCACCCGGTGACCCTCGCGCCGCGCGAGACCTCGACGGTGCCGCTCCCGGCCTCGATCACGACGCCGGACGATGCCGCCGGCGAGCTGGTCGTCGCGGACCTCGATGGCGCTCGGGCGCTGTGGTTCTTCGCCGAACCGCGCGACAGCGCCCTCCCTCCCGCCGATGTCGCGGTCCACGTGGTCGCCGACGCGGGCGGCTCCCGGGTGACGGTGACCGCGGCGAGCCTGGTGCGGGATCTGACGCTGCTGGTCGACAAGATCGATCCGGATGCCGTGGCCGACGCCGCACTGATCACCCTGCTCCCGGGTGAGAGCGCCGACATCTTCGTCCGCCACTCCGGCAGCGTGCCGGCCCCGGCCTTCGCGGATCCGCGCGTCCTCCGGACGGCGAACGAACTGGTGGGCCGATGAGCGGCGCGCTGACGGCGCCGATGTGCGGCATGACGTGGGGATGGGTCGGTGTCCGCGGCACCTGGGCGACCCCCGCGGCGGACCGGTCGATGGCGCTGATGCGAGAGCATGCGGTGACCTGGACGGCCCTGGCCTATTCGGCGCTGCAGGACACGCCTTTCAGCACCGAGATCCGCTTCGCGCAGGCTCCGACCGTGACCGACGGCGAGATCGTCCGGGCCATGCGCGAGGCCAAGCGCCTGGGCATGAAGGTGTGCCTGAAGCCGGTGGTCAACTGCGCGGACGGCACGTGGCGCGCCCACATCGGCTTCTTCGATCAGGACGTGCCGGGAGAGCCGACGTGGACGCAGTGGTTCGCGTCCTACCGCGCGTTCCTGCTGCATGCGGCTCGGCTCGCCGAGGCGGAGAATGCAGACATGCTCTGCATCGGGTGCGAGATGGTCCGCGCGGACGGCCAGGAGGCGCACTGGCGCGCACTCATCGCCGACATCCGCGAGGTGTACTCGGGACCGCTCACCTACAACTGCGACAAGTACCAGGAGGATCGCCTCACCTGGTGGGACGCGGTCGACGTCATCAGCTCGAGCGGCTACTACCCGATCGACAGCTGGCCGGCCCAGCTCGATCGGATCGAGCGGGTGGTCTCGGTCCACGACAAGCCGTTCGTCTTCATGGAGGCGGGATGCCCGAGCCGAGAGGGCTCGGCGCAGGCCCCCAACGACTGGACGCTCGCGGGGGCTCCCTCCGGGGAGGAGCAGGCGCGCTACTACCGCGCGATGTTCGACGCGTGCGCGCAGCGCCCGTGGGTCGAGGGTTTCATGCTGTGGGACTGGCCGGCCGATCTCTACGACGAGGCGGATGCGGCGCGGAACGACGACTACTGCCCCTACGGCAAGCCGGCCGGCGACCTCCTGCGGGAGCGGTACACCGGGATCCAGCGGAAGGCCCTGTCGTGAGCGAGACGAGAGGCGTGCTGGCCATCGACGCCGGCCAGACCGGCATCAAGGTGCGCGTGCAGGCGGGCGCAGCCGCCCGTGACGAGGTCTTCCCCGGAATCCGCACGCACGAGCCGCTGCTGGCGCAGCTCGCCGCCGTGGTGCGCACCGTCCTGGCGCGCAGTCCGCTGGACATCTCGGTGGTCGCCGCGGGCGTGTCGGGGCTGACGGCCCTCGAAGCCGACGCCGGGGGCCTGCTCGCGGCGATCGGCGATCCGCGCATCCGCGAGGTGGTGCTCACCCACGACTCCACCACCTCGTACCTCGGGGCGATGGGAGACGAGCGGGGCGCGGTCGTCGCGGCCGGCACGGGCGTGGTGACCCTCGCGGTCGGCGCGAGCACGACGGCGCGGGTCGACGGCTGGGGCTACCTCATGGGCGACGCCGGCAGCGGCTACTGGATCGGGCGCGAGGCCCTGGACGCCGTGATGCGGGCGTTCGACGGGCGCGGCGCACCCACCGCCCTCACCGACGTGGCGCGGTTGCACTGGCCCGACCTGACGCAGGCGTACATCGCCCTGCAGACCGGCGACGACAGGGTGCGCACCATCGCCTCGTTCGCCGAGGACGTCGCACGTCTGGCCGGCGAAGGCGACGCCGTATGCCGGTTCATCACCGTCCGCGCCGGCGGCGAACTCGCCCACAGCGTCGAGACGGCCCTCCGACGGGTGCGCGAGGCCGACGAGGCGTTCGACGTGTGCGCCATCGGAGGGGTGTTCCGCTCGCCCCAGCTGCGCGAGGCGTTCGCGTCCCACCTGGCCGCCAGCGAGTTCGACATCACCCTGGTCGAGCCGCTCGGCCACGGCATCGACGGCGCGGTGGCTCTGGCCCATCTGCCCTCCGGGCACCCTCTGGCCGGAACGGTCTCGTCCGCGCGGGCGGGCGACCACGCAACCCTCGGAATCCCTTCGAGCGGCGTGCGCGAAGCGGGTTGAGACGACGGATGCCGGGACCCCGCGAGATCGCGTGAGCCCCGGCATCCGCTCTCAGACGAGAGATTCGCGCCAGGCGGCGTGAAGCCTCGCGAACCGGCCGTCGCCGCCGATGAGGTTCTCGGGGGCGTCATCCTCGATGATCCGGCCGTGCTCCATGACGAGCACGCGGTCGGCGATCGCCACGGTCGACAGACGGTGAGCGATGATGATCGCCGTGCGGTCGGCCAGCAGCGTCTGCAGCGCATCCTGGATGAGCCGTTCGCTGGGGATGTCGAGAGACGCGGTCGCCTCGTCGAGGATCAGCACCGACGGGTCGGCGAGGAAGGCGCGGGCGAACGAGATCAGCTGACGCTGACCGGCCGAGACGCGGCCGCCGCGCTTGTTCACGTCGGTGGCATAGCCGTCCGGCAGCGCCTCGATGAACCCGTGAGCACCGACGGCGCGCGCCGCCGCCTGGATCTCCTCCAACGTCGCGTCGGGCTTGCCCAGCGCGATGTTGTCGGCGACGGTGCCGCTGAACAGGTACGCCTCCTGGGTGACCATGACGATCGCGCGACGGAGGTCCTTGGGGTGGAGCGACCGCAGGTCGACGCCGTCGAGGGTCACCCGGCCGGCGGTCGGGTCGTAGAACCGCGAGACCAGCTTGGCGAGGGTGGACTTGCCCGCTCCGGTGGTCCCGACCAGCGCGATCGTCTGCCCGGCCGGGATGTCGAGACTGAAATCCGGCAGGATGATGCGGTTTCGCGAGTACCCGAACTCGACGCCCTCGAAGCGGACGTGGCCACGGGCGCTCCACAGATCCACCGGGCGCGTGGGATCGGGCACGGTCGGCTCCTCCTCCAGCACGCCCGAGACCTTCTCGAGAGCGGCCGCGGCCGACTGGTAGGAGTTCAGGAAGAACGCGACCTCCTGCAGCGGCGAGAAGAAGTTCCGCACGTACAGCACGGCGGCCAGCAGCACGCCGACGGCGATCCCGCCGTCCACGACGCGGATGCCGCCCCACAGCAGCACGAGCGCGACGGACACCGAGGCGACGGCCATGAGTCCGGGCTCGAAGGTGCCGAACAGGCGGATCGAGCGCATGTTGACCTCGCGGTAGTCGCTCGCGAGCTCGCCGAAGTCGTCGTCGTTCCGCGGCTCCTTGCGGAACGCCTTGACGGCGCGGATGCCGGTCATCGTCTCGACGAACTTCACGATCACCTTCGCGCTGACCACCCGGGACTCGCGGTACACCAGCTGGGAGCGCAGGTAGAACCAGCGCATCAGCAGCATCAACGGGATGCCCATGACGGCCAGGATCACGCCCGACTGCCAGTCCAGCAGCAGCAGGGCGATCAGGGTGAAGCCGCCGTACAGCAGCCCCGAGACGAGCTCGTTGAGACCGCCGTCCAGCAGTTCGCGGATCGAGTCGAGGTCGCTGGTCTGACGCGAGATGATGCGCCCCGACGTGTACGACTCGTGGAACTCCAGGCTGAGCTTCTGGGTGTGCAGGAAGATGCGCTTGCGCAGGTCGAGCATGATCGCCTGGGTGAGCCGCGCCGTGACGACGACGTACCAGCCGATGAGGCCGGCGCCGCCCGCGGCGGTGACGAGGTAGACCACCACGACGCCGATCGTCGGCATCCAGTCCATGCGGTCGACGACGGCCGGCAGGGCGCGGTCGATGCCGAAGGCGATGAGCGCGGGCCCGGCCACGCGGAAGGCGGTCGAGACGATCAGCACGCTCGCGGCGAGGATCAGCTGACCCCGCAGCGGTGACACGAGCGACCCGAGCAGACGCAGCGAGCGACGGCGGATCGACCTGCTCTCGTCCTTGGTGTAGTCGGAGCGGTCTTCGCCGCTGGTTCCGGTGACGGTGGTGCTCACAGGTTCACCTCCCTCTCCCGCAGGCGGGCTTCTTCGACCTCGAGGCTCGAGATCACGTGTCGGTAGTGCTCGCTGGTGCGCAGCAGCTCGGAATGGGTGCCGACGGCGGAGACGCGTCCGGCTTCGAGGAGCGCCACGCGGTCGGCGAGGGTGACCGTCGAGGGACGGTGGGCGACGACCAGGGCGGTCGTGGCGTGGAGGACCTCCCGCAGGGCGTCTTCGACGAGCGCCTCGGTGTCGACGTCGAGCGCCGACAGCGGGTCGTCGAGCACGAGCACCGCGGGGCGGGCCGCCACCGCGCGGGCGAGCGCCAGGCGTTGACGCTGTCCGCCCGACAGGCTCATGCCCTCTTCGCCGATGATCGTGTCGACGCCGTGGGGCAGGTCGTCGACGAAGCTCGCCTGCGCGACCCCGAGCGCTTCGCGCAGCACCCGCTCGGCTTCCGCCGATCCCGGCTGCAGGTCCTCGCGGCCGAGCAGCACGTTCTCTCGCACGGTCTGCGAGAAGAGCGTCGCGTCCTCGAACGCCATGCCGATGTGCCGGCGCAGTTCGACCAGGTCGAGGTCCCGCACGTCGACGCCGTCCAGCGTCACGCGCCCGCCGGTCACGTCGTACAGGCGCGTCGGAAGAGTCGTCAGGGTCGTCTTGCCGGACCCGGTCAGCCCGACGAGGGCCATCGTCTCGCCCGGCCGGAGGGTCAGATCCACGCCGTCCAGGAGGTCGCGCTCGGTGGGCGCGGCATCCTGGTAGCGGAAGTGGACCCCCTCGAACGACAGCTCGCCGCGCGGCCGCTCGATCGAGACCGGTCGGTCCGGCGAGGTGATGGTGTTCTCCTCGTCGAAGACCTCGAAGATGCGGTCGGTGGCGGTGCGGGCATCGAGCATGAAGGAGAAGAGGAAGCCGATGGACTCCATGGGCCAGCGCAGCACCGTGCCCATCGCGAAGAACGCGATCAGCTCGGCGGTCTGCAGCTGCCCGAGCTGCACCAGGTAGATGCCGGCGCCCAGGCACAGCGCGAAGGCGATGTCGGGCAGGAGCACGAGCCAGAACCAGATGGCACCCACCGCGCGCGCCTTGCTCAGCTCGGTCTCGCGGAGCGTCTCCGCCTGCCGGGTGAACTTCTGCAGGGCGTGCTTGCCCCGGCCGAAGGCCTTGAGCACCCGGATGCCGTGCACGCTCTCCTCGACCGAGGTGGCGAGGTCGCCGGCCTGGTCCTGGCTCTGGCGGGCGAGGGTGCCGTACGCCTTCTCGAACCGGTACCCGGCGTACCACAGGGGCGCCGAGGTCACCAGGAAAATGGTGCCGAGCAGCCAGTGCCAGCGGAACAGCAGCACGGTTCCGACGAGGATCGTCAGCACGTTCACCACGAGCAGGACGACGCCGAACGCCATCCAGCGGCGGAGCATGCTCATGTCCTGCATCATGCGGCTGAGCAGCTGCCCCGACTGCCAACGGTCGTGGAAGGCGACGGGAAGCCGCTGCAGCCGCGCATAGAACGACTGTCGCAGCGAGTACTCGACCCCGGTGGCGGGGCCGAGCACGAACCAGCGGCGCAGCCACACCATGAGCGCCTCGGCGAGTCCCAGACCGAGGATCGCCGCAGCGCCCCACGCGATCTGGGCGAGATCGCCGGACGAGATCGGCCCGGCGACGACGCCTTCGAGCACGAGCGGGATCGACAGGGCCAGGAGCGACGCGATGAGCGCGCTCACGGCGCCCAGGACGAGGCGCGGCAGGACGGGCTTGGCGAACGGCAGGAGACGTGAGAGCGCGCGCAGGGTGGACAAATCGGACCGTGGCGTTTCGGCGGTGAGGGTCATGATCCTTGCAGAGAGGGTGGAGCGGATGGCCGGGTGGGGCCGGGAAGGCGCAGGGCGCAGTGGAGAGTGGAGTCCCGTCGGAGGGAACGCTCCCGGTGGCGGCGTTATGCCGGATCGGACCGGCGCCGAGGCAGGTGGAGGGCGACGCGGCGTCGCGCTCAGCGGGGAGCGATCACCCCTGGAGGCGAGGACGCCCGAGACCCGAGACGCCGCGGAGGGCGGCAGGGAGGACGACGCTCGCGACGACGGCGATCAGAGACATGGCATCCTCCTCGGGGTGGGCGGTGGTGTCGCGAGCGCGACAGCCCTCAAGCGTATGCCTGGGAGGATGCTGAACGCAAGCGCTTTCCGGAATCCGTTCGGCGCGGGGCTGCGAACGGATCAGTCCGCGGACTCGCGGGCGAGCAGACGCTCCTTGACCACGGTCCCCCACGCGAAGCCGCCGAGCGACCCGTCGGATCGCAGCACCCGGTGGCACGGCACGAAGAGGGCGGGCGCGTTCCGGGCGCAGATGGATGCCGCGGCCCGCACGGCGCGCGGCTGACCGAGCGCCGCCGCGAACGATGTGTAGGTCAGCGGCCGTCCGGGCTCGATGCGTCGCAATGCCGCCCAGCCCGCGCGCTGCAGCGCGGTGCCGGACTGCGACACCTCGACCTCGTCGAGCGCCACGAGATCGCCGGCGTAATACGCATCGACGGCCGCGGCGGCATCCGTCTCGCCGTCGCGCAGCGACGCGGGTCGACGCGCGGGATGCAGCCGGGCCAGGATCGCCTCGGGATCGTCGGTCCACCCCGACGCCAGAACCCGGCCGGCATCGTCGGAGAGGATGGTGAAGGGGCCGTCGGGGGTGGCGACGGTCTGCAGGGTGGCGGTCATGCGATGGACTCCTGGGTCTGCGCGGGCGGCGCCGAGCGCCATGCCCGGGTGACGGGGGCGGCGTACCAGAGGTGCGCCATGAGGTAGCTGCGCCACGGGGCCGCGCGCGGCGCCCAGGCGGTCAGCCCCGCGGCATCGGCGGGGATGCCGAGTTCGGCGGCTCCGGCGCGGGCGGCGACGTCACCGGGCAGCAGCACGTCGGGATCGCCGAGGACGCGCATTCGGACGTAGTCCGCCGTCCACGGCCCCACGCCGGGAAGCGCGAGCAGCGTGCGACGCAGCTCGAGCGGGTCGTCGCCCGGTCCGACCGCCAGCGTGCCGTCGGCGAGCGCGGCCGCCGCGGACAGGACCGCACGGACGCGCGCGGCGGGACCGCGCAGCACGTCGGCGCCGCGCTCGGCGATCGCCGCGGGTGTCGGGAACAGCGTCATCGGCCCGTCGGGCGTGTCGACGGTCTCGCCGAGAGCCGTCACCAGCCGTCCCTGCACGGTGCGCGCCGCCGCGACGCTGATCTGCTGACCGATCATGGCGCGGATGAGCATCTCGGCGGCGTCGACGGTGCCGGGCACCCTCACCCCTGGGACGCCCGCGACCGCAGCCGCGAGCTCGGGATGCCGCGCGAGCGACTCGTCGACCGCGAGCGGGTCGGCGTCGAGGTCGAAGAGCCTGCGGACACGCGCGATGAGCGTGCCCAGGTCGGAAAGCGCGGTCAGCTGTCCGCGCAGCCGCAGTCGGCCCGCCGCGTCCTGCCGCAGCTCGAACCACGCGGGGCCCCCCGGCAGGCGCACGACCCGCGCGAAGGCGTCCGCTGCCCCCGTCTCCATGCCCGGCACCGCGTGAGCGCGCATCCAGCCGAAGAGCCCGACCGTGTCGATCGGCCCCCGCACCGGGAGCACGAGATCGAGCGGCCCCGGCGACGGGGCACGGTGACGACGCGCGCGCAGTTCGGTGGGCGGCATCCCGAAGACCTCGCCGACCGTGTCGGTGAACTGCCTCACGCTCGAGAATCCCGCCGAGAAGGCGACGTCGGCGGCGGGCAGATCGGTTCCCACCAGGAGCATCCGCGCCGTGTGGGCCCGGTGCGCGCGGGCGAGCGCGAGAGGCCCCGCCCCGAGCTCGGCCGTGAGCAGGCGGGTCAGGTGACGGGGCGAGTATCCGAGCCGCCGCGCGAGCCCCGGAACGCCTTCCCGGTCCACGACGCCGTCCGCGATGAGGCGCATCGCCCGCGCTGCCGTGTCGCTGCGCAGATCCCACTCCGGCGAGCCGGGTGCCGCCTCGGGCAGGCACCGCTTGCACGCGCGGTATCCCGCCTCGTGAGCAGCCGCCGACGTGGCGTAGAACGTGACGTTGGCGGCCTTCGGCGTGCGTGCGGGGCAGCTCGGCCGGCAGTAGATGCCGGTGGAGCGCACCGCCGTGACGAACTGGCCGTCGAAGCGCGGATCGCGGGAGCTGATGACGCCGTAGCGCTCGTGGAAGGTCATCCCCCGCGCGCCGCCGGTCGTCGTGGGCGTTGTCATGCCCCTAGCCTGACACGCGTCCCCGACCTCGGCTGGCGGAAATCGGACACGGCAGCGCGCGGGCCTGCACAGCCCAGGGGTCCCCGCAAGCCCTCGGCGGCTGCGTCACCGGGCGCTACCGTGTGCACCATGAGTGCACGCGAATACGACCTGATCGTGATCGGCGCCGGTGCGGTGGGCGAGAACGTCGCCGACCGTGCGGTGCAGCGGGGGCTGACTGCCGTCATCGTCGAGGCCGAGCTGGTGGGGGGCGAGTGCTCGTACTGGGCGTGCATGCCGTCCAAGACACTGCTGCGCTCGGCCGCGGCCCTCCGCGCCGCGCGACGCGTCGGCGGGGCCCGCGAGGCCGTCACCGGCGACGTGGACGTCGCGGCCGTGCTCGCCCGGCGGGACGGCATGGTGCACGAGTGGAACGATACGTCGCAGGTGGAGTGGCTGAGCGGCGCGGGGATCGATCTGGTGCGCGGCCACGCGCGGTTCACCGGTGAGCGCGCGGTCACCGTGGTCGGCGCGGACGGCGCGTCGGTCGCCCTCGTCGCCCGCCATGCCGTGGCGGTGTGCACCGGCTCGGCCGCGCTCCTTCCCGACATCCCCGGGCTGCGCGACATCGAGCCGTGGACGAGCCGCGAGGCCACCAGCGTCCGCGACGTGCCGAAGAGCCTTGCGATCCTCGGGGCCGGTGTCGTCGGCGCCGAGATCGCCACGGCGTACGCCGGGTTCGGCACGACGGTGACCCTGCTCGCACGCTCCGGGGTCCTCGGCGGCATGGAGCCGTTCGCGGGCGAGCTCGTCACGACGTCTCTTCGCGAGATGGGCGTCGATGTACGGCTCGGCGCCGAGGTCGTGGCGGCACGCCGAGACGGCGGCAGCGCCGTCGTGACCCTCGACGACGGATCCGAGGTGACGGCCGATCAGGTGCTCGTCGCCACGGGCCGCACGCCGCGGACGAGCGACCTCGGCCTCGAGACCGTCGGGCTCGAGCCGGGCGCGTGGCTCGACGTCGACGACACGCTGCGGGTCCGCGGCAACGACTGGCTCTACGGCGTCGGGGACGTCACCCACCGCGCCCTGCTCACCCACCAGGGCAAGTATCAGGCCCGCGCCGCGGGCGACGTCATCGCCGCGCGCGCGAAGGGCGGCACGATCGATGACGGCCCGTGGGGGGCCCACGTCGCCACGGCCGACCACGACGCCGTGCCGCAGGTGGCCTTCACCGATCCGGAGGTCGCGTCGGTGGGGATGACGGCCGATGCGGCGCGGGATGCCGGGATCGACGTCCAGGTCATCGACTACGACCTGGCGAACATCGCCGGCGCCTCCACGCACGCCGACGACTACACCGGACGCGTGCGCGCCGTCGTCGACCGGGAGCGCGAGGTGCTCGTCGGTGTCACGTTCGTCGGCCCCGACGTCGCCGAGATGCTCCACGCCGCCACGATCGCCGTCGTCGGGGAGGTTCCGCTGTCGCGCCTGTGGCATGCGGTGCCGTCCTACCCGACGCTCAGCGAGGTGTGGCTGCGCATCCTCGAGGAGTACGGCCGCCCGACGCCCTGACGAGCGGCCGCCGACGGCTGCGGGAACCCGGCGTCAGTGGAAGAAGTGCCGCTCGCCGGTGAAGAACATCGTCACCCCGGCCGCGCGCGCGGCGTCGATGACCTCCTGATCGCGCACCGAGCCGCCGGGCTGGATGATGGCGCGGATGCCGGCGTCGATCAGCACCTGCGGTCCGTCGGCGAACGGGAAGAAGGCGTCGGATGCCGCGACCGATCCGGCGGCACGACCGCCGGCGCGCTCGACGGCGAGCTTGCAGGAGTCCACGCGGTTGACCTGGCCCATGCCGATCCCCACGGTCGCCGACGCCTGCGCCAGGACGATCGCGTTCGACTTCACCGCGCGGCACGCCTTCCACGCGAAGATCAGGTTCGTCATGTCGTCCGCCTCGGGGCGCTCGCCCGACACCAGCTCCCAGTCCTTCGCGACGGACTCGATGTCGTCGGGGAACCGGTCGGCGTCCTGCAGCAGCAGGCCGCCCGAGACCAGCCGGACGTCCATGCGCTCCTGCTGCCAGTCGGTGGGCAGCTGCAGCACGCGGAGGTTCTTCTTGAGGCGGAACAGCTCGAGGGCTTCGGGTTCGAAGTCGGGGGCGACGATCACCTCGGTGAAGATGTCGCGCAGGTTCTCGGCCATCTTGAGGGTGACCGTGCGGTTGGCCGCGATGACGCCGCCGAAGGCCGACACGGGGTCGCACTCGTGGGCGCGCAGGTGGGCGCTCGCGATCGGGTCGAGCGCCTGCGGCGCCGACACCGCGATGCCGCACGGGTTCGCGTGCTTGATGATGGCGACGGCGGGCTTGACCATGTCGAACGCCGCCCGAAGGGCCGCGTCGGCGTCGACGTAGTTGTTGTACGACATCTCCTTGCCCTGGAGCTGAGTCGCCTGAGCGATGCCGTGACCCCCCGTGCGCGTGTAGATGGCGGCGCGCTGGTGGGAGTTCTCGCCGTAGCGCAGGGTGGCCAGCCGCTCCGCCTTGATGGTGAGGTGCTGGGGCAGATCGCGCTCGTCCTCGAGCGTCTGGTCGGCGAACCAGGTCGCGACGGCGCGGTCGTAGGCGGCGGTGTGCGCGAACGCCCGCGCGGCCAGCTCCTTGCGCTGTGCGAGGGTCGTGCCGCCCGAGCGCAGCGAGTCGATGATCGCCGGATAGGACTCGGGCGAGACGACGATGGCGACGTTGGCGAAGTTCTTCGCCGACGCCCGCACCATGGCGGGGCCGCCGATGTCGATCTGCTCCACGACGTCGTCGCCCTGGGCGCCCGAGGCGACGGTCTCGACGAACGGGTAGAGGTTCACCACCACGAGTTCGAAGGCCTCGATGCCGAGCTCGCCGAGCTGCCGCTCGTGGTCTTCCAGACGCAGATCGGCCAGCAGTCCGGCGTGGACGCTCGGGTGCAGCGTCTTCACGCGGCCGCCGAGCGACTCGGGGAAGCCGGTGACCGTCGCCACGTCCGTGACCTCGTGGCCGGCCTCGCGGATCGTGGCTGCCGTCGACCCCGTCGAGACGATCTCGACGCCGGCCGCGGCGAGCGCCTGGGCCAGCACCAGCAGATCGGTCTTGTCGCTGACCGAGACGAGCGCCCGGCGGACGGGGACCTCGTCGCGGTGTCGATACAGAGCGGGATCGGTGGTCGGCGCGGCCATGCAGGCTCCTCGGGGTGGTGCGGTTCAGGGTTTAGGAGTCGCCGCGACCGCGTCGAGATCGAGGTCTCCGGTGGCGATGCGGTGGACGACGTCGATCAGCAGACGCCGCTCGACGGGCTTGATGCGTTCGTGCAGCGAGTGCTCGTCATCACCCGGCAGGACGGGGACGCGCTCCTGGGCGAGGATCGGACCCGAGTCGACGCCGTTGTCGACGATGATGACGCTGGCGCCGGTCTGGGAGACGCCGGCGGCGAGCGCGTCGCGCACGCCGTGCGCGCCCGGGAACTCCGGCAGGTACGCCGGGTGGGTGTTGATGATGTGCGGCGAGCGCGCGTCGACGAGCGATGCCGGCAGCAGTCGCATGAGCCCGCTCAGCACCACGAGGTCGGGGCGCCAGACGTCGAGCTGGGCACCGAGCTCCGCGCCCCACTCCTCACGCGAGTCGAAGCGCTCGTAGGGGACCAGGAACGTCGGGATCCCGTGGTGCTCGGCGTGCGCGAAGCCGTCCGCTTCGCGGTCGGCGCCGACGGCGACGACGTGGGCGGGGAAATCGGGGTCGGCCGCGGCATCCAGGAGGGCTCTCATGTTGGAGCCCGCGCCGGAGATCAGGACGGCGACGGTGAGCACCCGCACAGTCTACAAGCGCGTGCCCGCCGCCCCCGTCGGGTGCTCGTCCGGGGGACGCAGGGGCTCGATCGGCTCGGTGTCGAACCACGCCGGCCCCTGGGGGTCGCGCTCGGCGGCCTCGGGGACGCGATCCTCCCGGCGCCGGGGTGCCAGCAGCAGGATGCCGGCTCCGACGCAGACTTCGAGACCGACCGCGAGCGCCACGGCGCCCGGCTCCGGCCCGACGGCGGTCAGGCGGCCCGGTCCCATGCTCCCCGCGGCCAGCGAGGCCAGCACCGCTGTCGCGGCCGCGGCGACGACGGCGATGCCGCCGGTGACGGCGAGGCGGGCGGCGATGGGATCGTCGTCGTCCGGGCGGCGCAGCTGCGGCCCGATGCCGCGTGCGACGGCATCCTTCTCGAGCGCGATGAGCCGGGATCGGGCGATCCAGCCCGCCAGCGCACCGAGCGCGACCGGGAGCAGCGCGAGCAGAAGCAGCCATGGGGTGGTCGACTCGGGCACCGCGCCGAGAACGGGGATGCCGGGGATCACGCCCACCTGCGTCGCCGCCGGCGACACCGCCGTGCCGGCGCCGAGCGAGAATCCGGGTCCGGCGACGAACGCCAGACCCCAGATCGCGAGGGTGGGAAGGTAGGCCAGCTGGGCGAGGGTGATCACGGTCGCTCCGAGCAGATCGACGTTGCCGGCTTCGTACAGCCCGATGATCTCGGCGCCCCGTGTGAAGATCCCCACCGCCAGGACGAGGGCTCCCGCGCCCAGCAGCCCCATGACGGCGACAGCCGCGCCCCGCGCGACGAGCGCCGGGACAAGGCCCCAGCCGTGCGGGGCGGACTCGATGCGGTCGCGGAGACGGGCGATGGCGCCGGAGCCGGCTTCGCGCCATTCGGCGGCCACCGCAGCGATGACGCCGGGGATGAGGAAGAAGAGGGTCGGGTGCAGCACCGCCCGCCACGTGGCGGCGGTCACGACCGCCGACGTCGACGTGAGCGCGACGAGCGCAGACAGCGCCGCCACCACCACCGCACCGGTCACCACCCCGGTGACCCACGCCTCGGCGCGGGAGGCGCGGATACCCGACCGAGCGGCGAAGATCGCGGTGAAGGCCGCGAACGCGAGTGGCCCGAGCGAGAGGGCGAAGGACTCGGCGGACGGATCGACGCCCACCGCGGCGACGTACGCGCCGGCGAGCTCGACGTCGAGCGGCACGGCGTGGCCGAGCTGCCAGATGGAGGCGGCGGCGGGCCAGAGCGCCGCCCAGTCGGCGACGCCGCCGAAGGCCACGATCCACAGCAGGGTGAGCGGCGCGAGGGTCGCCGCGATGCCGACGGCCACCGCGATGGCGGCGTCGACGGCGGCGAGGAGGACGACGGTGAGGCGATGCATGCGCCATCGACCCTACCTGCGCCGGTGGCCGGTGCCCGGATGGCGGGCCGGGGTCCGCGAAGCGACTAACGTTCTCGTCGGAGGTCTCGAATGAGCAACACAATTCCGTCCACCGCGACCACGTCGACCGGCGCGCCCGAACCCCGCAGCCGGGTCGACCGGTTCTTCGAGATCACGCGACGCGGCTCGACCGTCGGCGCCGAGATCCGCGGCGGCGTGGTGACCTTCGTGACGATGGCCTACATCGTCATCCTGAACCCGATCATCCTCTCCAGCGGAGTCGACGTCGAAGGCGGCACCCTCGGGTTCCCGCAGGTCGCCGCGACGACCGCGCTGACGGCCGGCGTCATGACGGTGCTGTTCGGCCTGGTGACGCGCCTGCCGTTCGCCTTCGCCGCCGGCCTCGGCATCAACTCGTTCCTCGCCGTCTCGGTCGTCGGCCAGGTGACGTGGGCCGAGGCGATGGGGCTCGTGGTGATCAACGGGCTCATCATCGTGCTGCTGGCGGCGACCGGGCTTCGGCGCATGATCTTCGACGCCGTGCCCATCCAGCTGAAGCTCGCCATCACCGTCGGCATCGGGCTGTTCATCGCCTTCATCGGCTTCGTCGACGCTGGCTTGGTCACCGCCACCGGCGCGTCCTCTCCCCCGGTCGGGCTCGGCGTGGACGGCTCGGTCAGCACGGTGCCGACCCTCATCTTCGTCTTCACGCTGCTGCTGACCGGCGTGCTCGTCGCCCGGAAGGTGAAGGGCGGCATCCTCATCGGACTCGTCACCGGAACGCTCGTCGCGGTCGTGGTCGAGGCGATCTGGAACCTCGGGCCGAAGTTCGACGGCGATCAGGTCAACCCGGGCGGCTGGAGCCTGTCGGTGCCCGAGCTGCCGGGTTCGCTGGTCAGCGTGCCCGACCTGTCGCTGGTCGGCCAGATCTCGTTCGGCTCGTTCGAGCGCATCGGGATCCTGGCCGCCCTCATGCTCGTCTTCACGCTCGTGTTCACGAACTTCTTCGACGCCATGGGCACCATGACCGGGCTGTCGAAGGAGGCCGGACTCGCCGATGAGAAGGGCGATTTCCCCCGCATCCGCTCGGCGCTCATCGTCGAGGGAGTCGGCGCCGTCGCCGGCGGTCTCACCTCCAGCTCGTCGAACACCGTGTTCATCGAGTCGGGATCGGGCATCGGCGAGGGCGCGCGCACGGGACTCGCGAACGTCGTGACGGGTGGACTGTTCCTCGTGGCGATGTTCTTCACACCGCTGGTGTCGATCGTGCCGACCGAGGTCGCCGCCGCGGCGCTGGTCATCGTCGGGGCGCTCATGATGGCGCAGATCCGATTCATCGACTTCTCGGACTTCTCGGTGCTGCTGCCGGTGTTCCTCGCGGTGACCGTCATGCCGCTGACGTACTCGATCGCCAACGGCATCGGGGCCGGCTTCATCGCGTGGGTGATCGTGCGGGCGCTGTCGGGCAAGGCGCGGGGCATCAGCCCGCTGCTGTGGATCGTCGCGGCCGGCTTCGTGCTCTACTTCGCGCGGGGACCGCTCGAGGCGCTGCTGGGTTAGTCCGCGTCCACCGGCTCGAGCACGAAGACGGCGATGAGCCGGTCGGTCTTGGTCTGGTACTGGGCGTAGTCGGGCCAGACCTCGACCGAACGCCCCCACCATTCATCCCGCTCTGCGCCCTCGAGCTCGCGTGCGAGATAGTCGCGCTTGACGGCGCCATCCTGCAGCTCCACGAGCGGCTGGTGGCGCATGTTCGCCGCCCAGCGGGGCTCGTCGGGAGCACCGCCCTTCGAGGCGACCACGGCGTAGCGCCCGTCGTGCTCGACGCGCATCAGGGCGGTCTTGCGCAGCGCGCCGCTTCGCGCGCCGAGGGTCGTGAGCACGATGATCGGCACCCCGCGCAGGGTGTTCATCTCGGTTCCGCCCGAGGCTTCGAACACCTCGGCCTGCGTGCGCGCCCACTCCGAGGTGGACGGCTTGTACTCTCCGGTCAGCGGCATGGCTCCCACCATAACGTCGGCGGAACGACGAAGGGCGGATGCCGGGAGTTCGCACTCCGGCATCCGCCCTTCGTGGTGCGTTACAGCGACTCGATGATCTCGCGCATGAGCGTGGCGGTCTCGGACGGCGTCTTGCCGACCTTGACACCGGCGGCCTCGAGGGCCTCCTTCTTCGCCTGCGCGGTACCCGCCGAGCCCGAGACGATGGCGCCGGCGTGGCCCATGGTCTTGCCCTCGGGGGCGGTGAAGCCTGCCACGTAGCCGACGACGGGCTTGGTGACGTTCGCCTTGATGAAGTCCGCCGCGCGCTCCTCGGCGTCGCCGCCGATCTCGCCGATCATGACGATCGCCTTGGTCTCGGGGTCGGCTTCGAAGGCGGCGAGCGCGTCGATGTGCGTCGTGCCGATGATCGGGTCGCCGCCGATGCCGATGGCGGTCGAGAAGCCCAGATCGCGCAGCTCGAACATCATCTGGTAGGTCAGGGTGCCCGACTTCGACACCAGGCCGATGGGGCCCTTGCCGGTGATGTTGGCGGGGGTGATGCCCACCAGCGACTCTCCGGGGGTGATGATGCCGGGGCAGTTCGGACCGATGATGCGGGTCGCGTTGCCCTTGGACTGCGCGTAGGCCCAGGCCTCGGCGCTGTCGCCGACCGGTACGCCTTCGGTGATGACGACGAGCAGCGGGATCTCGGCGTCGATGGCCTCGATCATCGCGGCCTTGGTGAAGGCTGCGGGCACGAACGCGATCGACACGTCCGCCCCCGTCTTCTCCATCGCCTCGGCGACCGAGCCGAAGACGGGGAGTTCGACGCTGGCGCCGTCCTTGTCCTTGTGCAGCACCGTGGTGCCGGCCTTGCGCGCGTTCACGCCGCCGACGACGTTGGTACCCGCCTTCAGCATGAGCGCGGTGTGCTTGGTGCCCTCGCCGCCGGTGATGCCCTGGACGATGACCTTGGAGTCCTTGTTGAGGAAGATCGACATATCTGGAAGTCCTTATCCGGGATCAGGCGTTGGCGAGCTCGGCGGCCTTGTCGGCGCCTTCGTCCATGGTCGCAGCGAGGGTGACAAGCGGGTGGCCGGCGTCTTCGAGGATCTTGCGGCCCTCTTCGACGCGGTTGCCGTCCAGACGCACCACGAGGGGCTTGGATGCCGTCGAGCCGAGCTCGGCGAGCGCACCGACGATGCCCTTGGCGACGGCGTCGCACGCGGTGATGCCGCCGAAGACGTTGACGAACACCGACTTCACCTGCGGGTCGCCGAGGATGACGTCCAGGCCCGCGGCCATGACCTCGGCCGAGGCGCCGCCGCCGATGTCGAGGAAGTTGGCGGGCTTGACGCCGCCGTGGTTCTCGCCGGCGTAGGCGACCACGTCGAGGGTCGACATGACCAGGCCCGCGCCGTTGCCGATGATGCCGACCTGTCCGTCGAGCTTGACGTAGTTGAGGTCGTTCTCCTTGGCCTTGGCCTCGAGCGGGTCGGCCGCGTCCTTGTCCTCGAGCAGCGTGTGCGAGGCGTGACGGAACTCGGCGTTCTCGTCGAGCGAGACCTTGCCGTCGAGGGCGATGATGTCGCCGTCCTCGGTCCGGACGAGGGGGTTGACCTCGACCAGGGTGGCGTCCTCGCCCTTGTACACGGCGAAGAGCTTGACGAAGACGTCGGCGACCTTGGGCACGAGCTCGTCGGGGAAGTTCGCGGCGCGGGCGATCTCGAGCGCCTTGGCCTGGTCGATGCCGGTCAGCGGGTCGACCTCGATCCTCGCGAGGGCCTCGGGCTTCTCGACCGCGAGCTGCTCGATCTCCATGCCGCCCTCGACCGAGCACAGGCTCAGGTAGGAGCGGTTGGCGCGGTCCAGCAGCACGGAGAAGTAGTACTCCTCGGCGATGCGGGCGCCTGCGGCGACCATGACGCGCTTGACGACGTGGCCCTTGATGTCGAGGCCGAGGATGGCCTTGGCCGCCTCGTATGCCTCGTCGGGGTTCTTGGCGACCTTGACGCCGCCGGCCTTTCCTCGTCCGCCGGTCTTGACCTGGGCCTTGACGACGACGACGCCGCCGAGCTTCTCAGCGGCCGCCTTCACTTCTTCTGGGGTGTCCGCGACGATGCCGGCGAGCACCGGCACCTCGTACTTCTCGAACAGATCGCGTGCCTGGTACTCGTAGAGATCCACGTGCAGTCCTTCGCTGTGGCGAATGGGCGGCGCCGACATCAGCGCCGGATTGTCTTGACGTCGAGATATTCGACCGGTCACCCAGCCTACTACCGCCGCTCCTGCGCCCTCGACCGCGTGACGCCGGGGTCGCCCTCGACCGCGGGTGCGGACGAGTCGTCGAGGCGCGGCAGATCGTCGAGGGCGGGGCCTTCGATGCGTTCGCCGTCCGCGGTGAATCGCGACGCATGCAGCGGGCAGTCCCACGTGCACTCCGCGTCGTTCCACGACAGCACGCCGCCGAGGTGCGTGCACACGGCGCTCACCGCGCGTGTGACACCGTCCACGGTCGAAACCCCGACCGGCTGCCCACCACGGCTGGCCACGACCCCCTCGCCTTCGGCGGGCCGCGGGACCGGAACCGGCACGCGCTGGGCACCGAGCCACCCGGATGCCGCTTCCCACCCGACGCGGATGTTCTCGACACCGCCGCGACCGAGATCGGCCGGCACGGTCAGCCGGTGCGCGATCACCGACATCCACCGCGGGCGCTCCCTGCGGGGAACGCGGCGGATCTCGGCGCTCAGCCGCAGCGCGGCCGCCGGACCGTTCGACAGCCCCCACTTGCCGTAGCCGGTGGCGAAGCGCACCCGGCCGAGGCTGCGCGGCAGCGCGCCCACGAACGGGATGAGGTTGTGCGACTCGTAGTCCTGCGCACTCCAGTGGGCGACCGGTTCCGCACCGGGGAAGTGCTCCCGCGTCCACGCGACGATGTCGTCGACGCGCTCCTGCTCGGACTTGACGCGGCCCACGGGGTGGCCGTTCCCTCCGACGATCAGCTGGGCACGATCGCCCGGGCCGTCCTCGGGAGTCACCGAGCGGATCGAGCGCGTCGGACCGTCGACCGACAGGTACAGGCCGTCGGGCACGTCGCCGTCGTAGGCGAAGGCGACGCAGTACGAGCGCAGTCCCCGGGTCTTGGCGAAGTACAGCCCGCGGTCGAGGATGGCCGCGCCGGTCGCGAGCACGATGTGGTCGGCGCGCATCGACCCGGCATCCGTCTCGATGCAGGGGGACGGCACGGCGTGCACGCGGGTGACGCGCGCGCCGGTGTGCAGGGTCCCTCCCGCGGCCAGGAACGCCCGCGCGAGCGCGTGCAGCAGTCGCTGCGGGTCGAGGGCCGCCTGGTCGTCGAGCGCGACGGCGGCGGCGAACGGGAACGGGAGGTCTGCGTCCGCCCCGGCCGGCACGCGGCGCACCGGCAGCCCGGCTTCGGCCGCCGCGGCCGTCTCGTCGTCGATGGTCGAGGCGCCGGCATCCGATTGCGCATAGCTGAACGCGGTGCGGGACGAGAGCGGCACGCCCGCTTCCGCCGCGAAGTCCCGGAGCCACTGCGCCCCGTCGCGATTGGCCTCGACGTACGCCCGCGCGAGCGAGGCGGGGTGGTGCCGGCGGAGCGTGGAGAGCACGCTCCCCTGCAGCAGCGACAGCTTGCCGGTGTTCGCGCCACTGGCGAGCGCCCCGATCCGCTCGGCCTCGACGACCGCGACGTCGTACCCCTCTCTCACGAGCATGAGGGCGGTGGTGAGCCCGGTCACGCCCGCCCCGACGACGATCACGTCGTGCGTGGCTCCGGGAACGAGCGGGGTGTCGTCGGGGCCGTCGTCGGCCCGCCACAGGAGTTCCATCCACCCACCCAACGCCGTTTCCCCGTCGGACTCCACGGGGTTGACACCGCACCGGGCATGGTGCCACGCGGCACGCGCGTCGATAGGCTCGACGGGTGACAGACGAGGCCGCGCCCCCCGCCGCGAGAACCGCGGTCGTCGGAGCCGCCCTCGAGCTGTTCGCGCAGCAGGGCTTCGACCAGACCTCCGTCGAGCAGATCGCGCGGGCGGCGGGAGTGTCGCGGTCGACCTTCTTCCGCCAGTTCGGCGGCAAGGACGACGTCGTCTTCGCCGATCACGAGCTGCTGCTCGACGAGCTGCGGGGCTTCCTCGCCGAGGCCCACGAGAACCCGTGGGCGGCGGTGTGCGAGGCCTCCATCCGGGTCTTCACGCACTTCGCCGCCGACCCCGAGCTCGCCCGGCGCCGCTACGAGGTCGTCCGGCAGGTGCCGGCGCTCCGCGAGCGCGAGATCGTGACCGTGTTCCGGTACGAGCGCCTCTTCGACGAGTACCTCCGGCGCGCGCTGCCCGGCATCGACCCGATCGACGCCGTCGGGTTCGCCGCCCTCGTCACCGCCGTGCACAACCACGTGCTCCGCCAGCTGCTGCGCGGCCCGAAGCGGGTGCCGGTCTCGTCGCTGCGACACGCCCTCGACGACGCGATGCGCCGCTTCGGCGTCCTCGATGCCGCGGACGCCCGCGACGACGACGTCGTGGTCGCCGTCTTCCCCAAGCGGATGCCGCACGCCGAGGTCGCCCGACGCCTTCAGGATCAGCTTCGCGACCCAGACGCCTGAGACGCAGTTCCAGCTTCTCTGAGATCCGGTTCCGTTACACTCGCCACATGAGCGAGTTCCTGCCCGTGCCCGGCCAGCAGACGGAGTCCTACGACGTCTCGCGCGCCCTCGACACCGACTACTACGCCGTGTTCTCCGATCTGAGTCCCGCCGAGCGCGAGGCATGGCAGCGGGCGCGGACGTTCGTGGACGAGATCCTCCCCGACATCGACGGGTATTGGGACCGCGGCGAGTACAACCTCGGCTTCGCGCGCCGCATGGGAGAGCTCGACCTCTTCACCGACGGCATCGACCACGCGGGCCTGACCCGCCTGTCCCCCCTGGCGGCGGGCCTGGTCAACATGGAGGTCTCGCGCGGCGACGGCTCGATGGGCACGATCCTGGCCGTGCAGGGCGGCCTCGCGCTGCGGACGCTGGCGCTGTTCGGCAGCGACGCGCAGAAGAGCGCCCACCTCCAGCCGCTGGCACGAGGCGAGGTGCTGGGCTCGTTCGCCCTGACCGAGCCCGATCACGGCTCGGACTCGGTCTCGCTCGAGACGCGAGCGCGGCGCGAGCCCGACGGCTCGTACGTGATCGACGGGGCGAAGAAGTGGATCGGCAACGGCGCCTCCGGCGGCATCACCTTCGTGTGGGCGCGGGTCGCCGCACCCGGTGATGACGACGACGGCGCGGTGCGCTGCTTCCTCGTCCCGCAGGACGCCGCCGGCTACCGCGGCGAGCCGATCCTCGCCAAGGCCTCGCTGCGGGCGATCCACCAGGCCCACATCACCCTCTCCGGTGTGCACGTGCCCGCCGACGCGCTCCTGCCCGGTGCCCGCTCGTTCAAGGACGCCTCCACCGTCCTGTACTCCACGCGGTCGGGCGTGGCCTGGTCGGCGCTCGGGCACGCCACCGCCTGCTACGAGGCGGCACTTCAGTACGCCCAGCAGCGCCAGCAGTTCGGCAAGCCCCTGGCGAGGTTCCAGATGGTGCAGGAGCGCCTGGCCCAGATGCTCGAGGAGCTGACGGCGATGCAGCTGTACTGCCGTCATCTCGCCGACCTCGAGGCCTCGGGCGGTCTGCGCCCCACGCAGGCGTCGCTGGCGAAGTACCACAACACCCGTGCGGCGCGTCGGATCGCGGCGACCGCACGCGACCTCCTCGGCGGCAACGGCATCCTGCTGCAGTATCGCGTGATGCAGCACATGGCCGACATCGAGGCCATCCACACGTACGAGGGCACCGAGAGCGTGCAGGCGCTGCTCATCGGCCGTGACATCACCGGGATGAGCGCGTTCGCCTGATCCCCCGACCCGCCGCCGGCGGGCGACGGCGTAGTGGTTCCCTCGCGCACGCGCAAGGCTTCTGCGCCGGATCGCCGGACGGCTACTGTCGCTGTCATGGGATTGTTCCGACGCACCACCGACCGCGCTGGCGCGGCCGCTCCGATCGCCGCCGCGATTCCCCCCGTCAGACTGTGGAGCGACGGGTTCGGCAAGCTCGCCACCCGCGCCCTGCAGGTGCTCATCGTGGTCGCCCTCGCGACGCTGATGATCTTCGGCATCCGTCAGCTCACGCTCGTGACCATTCCGCTGGTCATCGCGCTCATCCTCGCGTGCGCCTTCCACCCCGTGATGGCGTTCATGCGGCGCAGGGGGGTGCCGTCCGCCCTGGCGACGGTGATCACGCTGCTGTCGATCGTGCTGCTGCTCACCGGCATCGGCTGGCTCATCGTGTGGGCGGTGCGCGACCAGTGGGACGAGCTGTACGCGCAGGCCGAGACGGGCCTGCAGTCGGTCGTCGAGTGGGCGCAGAACCTCCCCTTCGCGCCGACCCAGCAGCAGCTCGACGAGTGGCTGCAGGCGGTGACCGACTTCCTCACCAGCGCGCAGTTCGGCTCGGGCGCCCTGGCCGGCGTGAACGCCGTGTTCAACTTCGTGACCGGGTTCATCCTCATGGTCACGATCCTGTTCTTCTTCCTGAAGGACGGCCCCCGTATGTGGGAGTTCCTGCTGCGACCGTTCCGCGGTGAGGACTACGACCGCGCCCACCGGATCGGCTACAAGACGGTCTCGGTGCTCGGGTCGTACGTCCGCGGGACGGCCACCGTGGCCGCGGTCGACGCGATCGGCATCCTGATCGGCCTGCTGATCCTGCAGGTGCCGCTGGCGATCCCCCTGGCGGTGCTGGTCTTCCTCCTGGCCTTCATCCCGATCGTCGGAGCGACGCTCGCCGGCATCCTGGCCGCGCTCGTGGCCCTCGTCGCCAACGGCTGGGTCAACGCGCTCATCGTCGTCGGCGTCGTCGTGCTGGTCAACCAGCTCGAGGGCAACTTCCTGCAGCCCGTGCTGATGGGCCGCTCGATGAAGCTCCACGCGTTCGTGATCCTCGTCGCCTTGACCGTCGGCGCCGTACTCGGCGGCATCGTCGGGGCGGTCCTGGCCGTCCCGATCGCCGCGGCCGCGTGGGGCGTCGTGCAGGTGTGGGACGGGCCGAAGACTCCCGCGCGCTGGGCGCGACCGAAGCAGGCCGAGCTCGAGAAGGAGTAGCCGTGCCGTACGAGATCCCCGCGCCGATGCTGGCGAAGTCGGTTCCCGAGGTGCCCGAGCAGGATGCCGCGACCGGCGGCTTCAGCTACGAGCCCAAATGGGACGGCTTCCGCGGACTGGTGTCGTGGGACGGCGAGACGGTCGAGATCGGCTCGCGAGGCGCCAAGCCCCTCACGCGGTACTTCCCCGAGTTGGTCGAGGCGTTCTCACGGCTCCTGCCCGAACCCTGCCTGCTGGACGGCGAGGTCGTCGTTCCCCGCGGCGAGCCGGGGTCGCAGCGGCTGGACTGGGACTCGCTCACGCAGCGCATCCATCCGGCCGCCTCCCGCGTGACGATGCTGTCCGAGACCACCCCGGCGATGTTCATCGCCTTCGACCTCCTCGCCCGCGGCGACCGCGATCTGCAGAGCGAGCCGTTCGAAGAGCGCCGGGCGCAGCTGGTCGAGCTGGTCGCCGGGCTGCCGCATCCGATCCATGTCACCCGCACGACGAGGGATGCCGCGATCGCGCGCCGCTGGCTGAACGAGTTCGAGGGGGCCGGGCTCGACGGCGTCATCGCCAAGCCGCTCGCGCAGCCCTACGCCCCCAACAAGCGCACGATGTTCAAGATCAAGCACGCGCGCACCGCCGATGTCGTGGCGATCGGGTACCGCATCCACAAGTCCGGTCGCGGCGTCGGCTCGCTGCTGGTCGGCCTCTACGACGACGGCGGGACGCTGCGGAACGTGGGTGCGGTGTCGGCGTGGAGCGACAAGCGGCGTCTGGAACTCGTGGACGAGCTGGCTCCGCTCGTCGAGACCGACGAATCGGGGGCGGCGCTGACGGGCGAGGGCGAGAAGTCGCGATTCTCTGCGGCCGACCGCGACTCGTCGTTCGTCAGGCTGCGACCCGAGCGGGTGCTCGAGGTGCGCTACGACCAGCTCGAGAAGAACCGGTTCCGCCACACGGTCCAGTTCGCCCGCTGGCGTCCCGACCGCGATCCCGCATCGTGCCGGTTCGATCAGCTCGAGGCGGTGTCGGCGTACGACGTCGGTGCGGTGCTCGAGTAGCGCTAGTCCGGCTTCTTCGCGCGGCTCGGCTGGACGCGCGGGGGCTCGCCGGGCATCTTGGGGAACTCCGGCGGGAACGCCAGCTCTCCCAGACCGGCATCGAGATCGCGCTGCCACCACTCCAGCAGCGTGTCGATCCGTCCCGGCTCGGCGAGCACGTCTGCCCACGGGTCGCCGACATCGGCGAGCCGCTGCGGGACGGTGCGGACGGTGAAGTCCGCCGGGTCGATGTGGGCGAGCTCGTCCCACGTGATCGGCGTCGACACCGTCGCCGCAGGAAGCGCCCGGGGCGAGTACGCGCCGGCCATCGTGCGGTCGCGGTTGGCCTGGTTGAAGTCGATGAAGACGCGTTCGCCTCGCTCCTCCTTCCACCAGTTCATGGTGACCTTGTCGGGCAGGCGACGTTCCAGCTCGCGACCGGCGGCGATGACCGCGTGCCGCACGTCGAGGAACTCGTGGGTGGGCTCGATGGCGCAGAACACGTGGATGCCCCGGTTGCCGCTCGTCTTGAGGAAGGCGGTGAGTCCCGCTTCGGCCAGCACCTCTCGCAGCGCGGGAGCGACAGCGGCGGCATCCGAGAAACCCGTCCCGGGCTGCGGATCGAGGTCGATGCGCAGCTCCACCGGGTTGTCGGTGTTCGCCGTGAGCGAGGCCCATGGGTGGAAGACGACGGTGTTCATCTGCGCCGCCCACACCACCGTGGCAGTTTCGGTGAGCACGATCTGCGGGTGCCGCCGGCCGCTGTTGTAACGGACGGTGACCGTCTCGAGATAGGCAGGAGCCCCCCTGGGCGGGTTCTTGGAGTAGAACCGCTCACCGTCCACGCCCTCGGGGAACCGCTCGAGCGAGACCGGCCGATCGCCGTTGGCCGCGAGGAACGGTCCGGAAACCGCGATCAGGTATTCGGCGAGCTCGCGCTTGGTGATGCCGAGTTCGGGCCACAGCACGCGGTTCGGACTCGACAGTCCGACCTCGCGGTCGCCGTCGGGTCCGGGGACGGTGAGGGTGATCCGCTCGGAGGCCATGATGCCAAGGTAGCGGTGCGACGTCAGTCGGCGAGGGCGAGAACGGGTGCGAGATCGTCCCGCGTCAGACGGAGGAACGGTCCGCGCGGATCGACGATGACACCCGTGAGGTTCGCGTCGCCGCGCAGTGAACGGGCGAGCTGGTCGCCCGTGATGGGCGCGGCCTGGTCGCCGCGACCCCCGGCGACGACCTCGAGCGGGTGCGAGTACACCTCCAGGTAGCGGGAGCCGTCGCTCGAGCGGGACTCGGCGACGCCCACCGGGCCGTCCTCCTCGGCGCGGTTGACAGCGACCCAGAGCTTGGCGTGCGTGAGAGCCTGGGCCACGCGCGCCGCGGTGTCAGGGCCGCGTTCGCCGGCGAGGAGCGATTTGAGGGTGAGCTCCTCGTCGAAGTTCTCGACCATCTTCTCCAGCAGCGCCTTCGGCAGCACGGCGCGCGCCGGTGCGGAGGCGTGGTCGATGACCAGACCGTCGTAGTCGCCGCTGAGCACGTGGCGGATCACCGCGACGACGGGCTGACCCATGGCCGAGGTGGCGGTGTCGCCGTCGGCGCGGACGCTCGCCTGCAGCGCGGCGCCGCTGCTGTAGGCGAGGGCGAACTTCTTCTCGCCGAGGGTGGCCATGGCCAGCGGCAGGTTCTTGCCTTCGGCGATGAGAGCGCGCGCGTCTCCCTTGACCCGGAGGAAGAGGTGCCCCTGCAGCAGCTGACGCGCGACATTCATCAGATCCACGCCGTCGGGCTGTTCGGGCAGTGTCGCGAGAGTGGCCGCGACGAGCGTGTTGTCGCGCAGGCCCGGAAGCGTCTCGGTGGGCACCGGGGCGACCTCGGGGGCCTGCGACCGGGGCTTCGGAGGGCGCTTCGCCGCGGCAGCAGGCGCCGCGGGAGCGGGCTGCCCGAAGGTCGACAGCGAGATCCCGACGTGCGGCACCGGTTCGACCGGGGTCTCCCCCGCCGCCGCGCCTTCAGCCGCCCGCATGTCGTCGCCCGGCTCCGTCGCGGGGACGTCGGGAGTCTGCTCGGCTGCTCGATCGTTCGAACGCTTGCCTCGTGAGAAGATCGCCATCGTTCGAGCCTAGCCCGCCGGTCTCACCCCGCGACGGTCACAGCTTCGACTTCCGGTAACCGGCCGACACCGCGGCGGTCTCGGTCCGGAAGCACTCCTCGGGCTGGGTCGCGCTGTAATAGCGCCCACCGGGCATGTGGTAGATCATCGAGTCGGCGTTGCCTTTGATGGGCGCCCACGACGGACAGTTCCACGTGCTGATCGGGGCTGTCCGAGTCGGGTAGCCGACGGTCGCCGACGCGGCGGACGTCTTGGAGATGGTGGCATAGCCCGACAGCCGCCCCGTCACCTTCACGGTGATCCGCTTGCCGACGTGCGAGGTCGTGAGCTTCAGCGTGGAGCCGGTGGCGCCGCTGATCGCCGAGCCGTTGGCGTACCACTGGTACGAGAACGACGTCCCGCTCGTCCACGTGCCCCGATAGGCGGTCAGGGTCTTGGTGACCTGGGTCGTGCCGCCGATCGCGGGCGTGCCGGCCCGCAGGATCTGCGATGTCGCCGACGAGGTCAGCGACACCGTCGCGTACCCCGAGGCCCGACCTGTCACCTTCACCGTGATCCGCTTGCCCTCGGTGCCCGACGACAGCCGGTAGGTGGATCCGGTCGCGCCCGAGATGGCGTTGCCGTTCGCGTACCACTGGTAGCTGTACGTGGTGCCCGAGGTCCAGGTGCCCCGCTTGGCCGTCAGTGTCGCCCCGACCGCGCGGGTGCCCGAGATGGACGGGGTGATCGCGGTGCCGACTTTGCCCGAGACGGCCGACGTCCTCGACACCGTCGTGTGACCGGACTTCTTGCCGGTGACCTTCACCGAGATCCGCTTGCCCTTGAGCGTGCTCGGAATCTTGTACGACGAAGACGTCGCGCCCGAGATCGCCCGGCCGTCGGCGTACCACTGGTACGTGAACGCCGCCCCCGACGTCCACGTGCCCCGGTCCACGCGAACCGTGTGACCCGCCGCGATCGGACCGGCGATCTTGGGCGTGGCGAATCTCATGACCGCCGCTGTCTGACCCGACGTCTTGGTCACCGTCGTGTACCCGAGCTTGGTCCCGGTGACGGCGACGGAGATCCTCTTCCCGTCCTGCGCCGTCGTCACGGTGAACGACGAGCTCGTCGCCCCCGCGATGGCGATCCCATCAGCCAGCCATTGGTAGGTGAGCGTCGCTGCCGTGGTCCACGTGTTCGGCTTCGCCGTCATCAGCGCGCCGACGGCGGCAGTGCCCGAGATGCTCGGCGTCGCGGCCGCGAGGTGGACCAGCAGGTCCGCGCTGACCTCGCGCTCCTCCCCGCGTGCGAGGGTGAGCATGGTCGAGTCGTCGAAGGTCGTCGTGTCGTCCCACCACTCGCCGCGGAAGCTGACCGACGGCGGCGCGTACTCGACCAGATAGTCGCCGGCAGGCAGCTGCACGAAGACGAAGCCGTACTCGTTCGTGGACGCCTGCAGGATCGGCTGGAAGAAGGCGCTCCCGGTCTCGTCCGCACCGTCGGTCGCCCACAGCGTGACGGTGACGCCGGGCAGGGGATTACCCGTGCGGGCGTTCGTGACCACGCCGTAGGCGGCCCCCGCCTCGTACATCCTGCGCGGCTCGAGGTGGACGGAGCCGCCCTCGGTCACGGTGGCGGGGATCGCATACGAGGGCACGGCGAAGCCTGCGTACCAGCCCCAGGCCAGGTCGGTGCGCTCGGCGGGGTCGAAGAAGAAGTCGTACTCGCCGACCGGCAGCGTCGCGAAGGCGTACGCGCCGGCATCGTCGGTGGCCACCGTCTGGACGAACTCGTACTCCTCGCCGATCAGACGGAATGCGCTCACCTGAACGCCGGCGATGCCGGCGATGCCGTCTCCGTCCGTGACGGTGCCCGAGACACTCGGCGCGGCGACCTCCTCGGCCGATGTCTCGGCGGGCGCCGGCGGCGCGCCTTCGGCGAGCTGCAGCGCCTCCACCGTCGGACTCTCGGTCTCATCCAGTTCGATCGATTCCTCCGCGGCGGGCACCGACCCCGCGAGCGCATGCGCAGGGTCGACACCGATGAACAGCGCGCCCGCGAGGACGGAGCAGAGGAGGATCGCGAGCAGTATGCGCGCACGCGAGAAGAGAGCGTCGATCACAGTGGTGGCCTTCACATCACGCCGGGGCGCCGGCGGCGGCTCGCAGCACTGCGCTCGAACGATCCGACTCTAGGGGTGCGGTATGTTCCGACGCGAGCATGGTCCGCGCAGGGATCATAACGAACGGATAACGCTCTCCCGCCGGCGGCCCCGTCGATGCCGGAAGGCCGCTAGATGTACCCGGCAGTCAGGTTGGTGACACCCGGCTGAGTGGGGTGCCGCTGATGGCTGAGTGGTATCGCTGAGTGTTGTAGTGCTCGATCCAGGGCGCAAGTGCGGCGGCGCGTTGGTCGTTCGAGGTGAAGATCTGTCGGTATGCCCATTCGGTCTGCAGGGTGCGGTTGAGTCGTTCAACCTTGCCGTTCTGCCAGGGGCAGTGGGGGCGGATCAGCACGTGTTTGGCGCCGAGCGCGGTGAGCACGTCGCGGACATCGTTGGAGAGCCGGTAGCTGAAGTGGTTGTCGGTCATGACCCGCTCGATGCGAGTGATGCCACGATCTCGGAAGTATGCGGCGGCCCGCGCGAGGAACGCGGCGCAGGTCGCGCCCTTCTCGTCCGGGTGGATCTCGGAGTACGCCAGTCGGGAGTGATCATCGACGAGTGAGTGGACGTAGTCGAACCCGATCCGCGCCTTCTTGCGCGCGGCGGTGTCGCCGGCCGATCTGCCGTGCGCACGCCAGCCACCACCCTCAGGGATGCGGCCCAGCTTCTTCACGTCCATGTGGACCAACTCGCCCGGTCGGGCGCGTTCGTAGCGGACAGTGGTGGTCTTCGATGCGCGGATGACGACCCCGGTGAGCGGGTCGCACTCGACCAGACGCGGCACGTGATGCCGGCGCAAGATCGCGGTGATCGTGCGCGCAGGAACACCTGTCATCACGGCGAGGCGATCGGGGCCCTGCCGCAGCTGGCGACGCACCGTGACCACCCGCAACTCCACCTCGAGCGGCGTCCGGCGCGGCATGGAATGCGGACGCGAGGACCGGTCACCGAGGCCGGCGACACCCTCAGCCCGGAACCTGTTGACCCAGCGGTGCGCGCATTGACGCGACACCCCAAGCTCTTTGGCGACGTGAGAGACCGGACGATGCTGCACCAGCACCCGCTCGACGAGCAGAACTCGGCCACGGACATTCAGTCGGGCATTAGCGTGAGACACGAGACCTCCTGGCAGTGAAGAACTAGACAGCTCCACTAAGCCAGGAGGTCTCCTCATCTCACAAGAACGTCACCAACGTCCCTGCCGGGTACAGCTAGAGCTTCTGGATCGGCGCGATCTTGATCAGCAGCTTCTTGGCACCCGCACCGTCGAAACGCACGTGCGCCACCCGCTTCGCGCCCTCCCCCGTCACGGCGTCGATGCGTCCTTCGCCGAAGTCCTCATGACGGATGCGGTCTCCGGCGGCCAGCTCCATGTCGCCGTTGTCGCGTACCTTCGCGGGAATGCGGTTGGCGAACTTCTCGATGTCGGCGCGCGGCTCGCGGCGCGCCAGTGGCACGAGGTCGTCGCCGTACCGCTTCGCTCCGCCGCCGAATCCCCCGCCCGGCCCGCGCCGCGCGTTCAAGGCGCGGGACTGCGTGCCGCCCCGCGAATTCACGTCGCCGGGCGACTGGCGCCAGTGGAGCAGCTCGGCCGGGATCTCCTGCAGGAAGCGACTCGGCATGGCCACGGTGACCTCGCCGAACTGCGCGCGGGTCATCGCGAGCGACAGGTAGAGACGCTTCCGTGCCCGCGTGATGCCGACGTAGAAGAGGCGACGCTCCTCCTGCGGCCCGCCCGGCTCGCCCGCCGAGATCCGGTGCGGGATGAGGTCCTCTTCGACGCCGGTGAGGAAGACCGCGTCGTACTCCAGTCCCTTGGCGGTATGCAGTGTCATGAGCGAGACCGAACCGGTCGCGTCGTCGAGATCATCGGCATCCGAGACCAGCGCGACCTCGCCGAGGAAGTCGATGACGGTGCCCTCGGGGTTGTTGCGTGCGAACTCGCGCGCGACGGCCACGAGCTCGTCGAGGTTCTCGAGACGCGCTTCGTCCTGCGGGTCCTTGCTGGCGCGCAGTGCGTCGCTGTAGCCGCTCTTGTTCAGCAGCAGCTGCAGTCCTTCGGCCACGGCCGTCGGCGGGGCGAGTTCACCCGAAGCCGGGAGCATCACCGCGGTGGCCTCGGCCAGCACGGCGTCGAGGCGGGCGATGGCCGCCTGGATCTTCGGTCCGACCGCGAGCGCCGAGGAGTTGGCGAGCGCGTCGCGGAACGTGATCTGCTCGTCCTGCGCGTATCGCGAGATGGCCTCGATCGTGACGTCTCCGATGCCCCGGCGCGGCCGGTTGATGATGCGGCGCATGGCCATCTCGTCGGCGGGGTTGGACACAGCGACGAGGTATGCCAGGGCGTCCTTGATCTCGGCACGCTCGTAGAACTTGGTGCCGCCCATGATCTTGTACGGGACGGCCGAGCGGATGAAGATCTCCTCGAGCGCGCGCGACTGCGAGTTCGTGCGATAGAACACCGCCATCTGCGCGTAGTCGACCCCCGCGCGTCGCAGCTGCTCGATCTCGTCGGCGACGAACTGCGCCTCGTCGTGCTGCGAATAGCCGGTGAACCCGACGATCTGCTCCCCCGCGCCCACATCGGTCCACAGCTTCTTGTCTTTGCGGTCGAAGTTGTGGCTGATCACCGCGTTGGCCGCCGACAGGATGTTCTGCGTCGATCGGTAGTTCTGCTCGAGCAGCACGACCTTCGCGCCGGGATAGTCGCGTTCGAACTCGGTGATGTTGCGGATGTCCGCACCGCGGAAGGCGTAGATCGACTGATCCGAGTCACCGACCACGGTGAGGGATGCGGCATCCTCCGCGTCGGGCTCCGCCTCGAAGATCATCATTCCGCCGCCCGCGGCGAGTGGCGCGGCATCCGACCCGATCGGCTTGGTCAGCTCGTTGATGAGCGCGTACTGCGCGTGATTGGTGTCTTGATACTCGTCGACGAGGATGTGCCGGAAGCGGCGGCGATAGACGTCGGCGACCTTCGGGAAGGCGCGGAAGAGGTACACCGTCTGCGCGATGAGATCGTCGAAGTCGAACGCGTTCGCCCGCTGCAGGGCGCGCTGGTAGTCGGCGAACACATCGACGAAGACGCGCTCGGCGGGGTCGTTCATGTTGGCCTGGCGGGCGTAGGACTCGGCGTCGGCGAGCTCGTTCTTGAGTTTGGAGATGCGTCCCTGCGTGGCCGCCGGGGTGAGACCGTACGCGTCGGCCTCGTGCTCTTTCACGAGTCGTTTGATGAGCGCTCGCGAATCGCCGGAGTCGTAGATGGTGAACGCCTTCGTGAACCCGAACTGGTCGGCCTCACGGCGCAGGATCCGCACGCACGCCGAGTGGAACGTCGAGATCCACATCCCCTGGGCATGGTCGCCGATGAGCTGCCGAACCCGCTCGCGCATCTCGCCGGCGGCCTTGTTGGTGAAGGTGATCGCGAGGATCTGGCTCGGCCACGCGTCCTTCGTGCGCAGCAGCGAGGCGACCCTGCGGGTGAGCACGCTCGTCTTGCCCGATCCCGCACCCGCGACGATGAGCAGAGCGGGGCCGCGGTAGAGCACGGCTTCGCGCTGTTGGGGATTGAGTCCGGCGAGCAGGTCTTCGTCAGGGCGCACGGCACCGGGGCGAGGCCCGCGGTCACCGCCGACGATAAGGGGGATGGAGGCGTCGGTCATGGCCCGACAAGTCTAGGTCGAGGTGCCGACAGCCGCGCCGTGCGCGATGTGCGCCGCCGTCCCCACGCCGATCCGCCGAGCTCAGGACGGAAGCCGCCCGGCGGCGGCGCGCGCCCGGGCGACCGCGTCGTCGACCTCGTGGAGCGCGCGCTCGCCCCCGGCCTGGACATGGGAGATGAGCACGTCGTAGCCGGCGACCGGCTCACCGGCGCGACCGGCACGCGCCCGGGTCAGCTCGAGCGAGCGCCCGAGCACCAGGGCGTCGCGGTGGTCTCCCAGGGCGTCGTGGAGCGCATCGCCCGCTTCCGCCAGCTCCGACAGCTCGTCGCCGAACAGATCGGGAGCCGCGGCGAGCACGGCCTCCGCGTTGTACCTCAGCCGACGACCCGCCTTGCGCAGATCGTGCAGGGTCTCGATCGTCCCGTCCGCGCCCTTGGCCGCGCGGCGGACGCGCCGGGCCTCGCGTCGCAGAGTGCGCGCCAGTGCCGATCGAGCGGATGCCGCGGGCTCCACGATCGGCGGATCGTCGGCGAACACGGCGAGCAGACGCTCCCGCTCGTGTGCTCTCGGGTGGTCCGCGAGCACGAGCAGTCGCGCGTGTGCGCGCTGGTACTCCGCGCGCACGTCGGTCACGAGCCGCCGGGACATGTTCGCATCGTCGATGCCGCAGTCCTCGAGCGCCGACCGGGCGAGCTCGGCGAGGACCTCGAGGTCGCGCACCGTGCCGAGTTCGGCGCCCCATTCGTCGAAGCGCACGCGCAGCCGCCGGGCGGCGGCGGGATCGAGCACGTCGCGCAGCCCGGCGAGGATGCTGCGCAGCCGTCGCACGCGCACCCGGTGCTGGTGGACGCCGTCGGGCTCGTCGGCCTTCGCGGCATCCCACGTCTGGCGGACCTCGTCCGCCGCCGCGCGCACGATCCTCGCGGCGACATCGCCCAGGGCGCCGCCCGGGTCGTCGTCAGACCCGGTCACGGACCGCTCGCTCGCCCACGACCAGGGCGGTGACCGCACCTGCGACGGCCACCAGCGCGGCCACGACCGCGACCGCCCACGGCGAGGGCAGCGCCGTGGGCCCGGCCGGGTCCTCGAGGACGGCGAGGAGGGTGGCGGTCACCGCGACGCCGGCACCGACTCCCGCGAGCATCATGCCCGCCGCGCGGCGAGCACCGAACGTTCCGGCGAGCGCCCAGCCGCCCGCCACGAACGTCCACGCCATGGCGGCGAACGCGAGCGCCGCGCTGACGGTGAGCAGAATGCGCGACGACGCGAGGGCGCCCCACCACTGGTCGGGTCCGCCGATCGAGGTGACGGCCAGGGCCAGGATGCTGTGGATCACGACGCCGCCGCCGACCGCCGCGATGACCGGCCACGGCGAGCGCCGGCCGACCAGGAGCCTCACGACGCCGGCGAAGACGGCCCACCCCGCCAGGACGGCGATCAGGTGGCTCCAGGCGGTGAGCTCGGACTGCAGGACCCGTGTCCCGACCAGAAGCGCCGCCGGCACGCCGAGCATGAGCCACCGGTCGAGCGGGAGCAGCCCGAGCGAGGACTCGCGCGCGCGCCACGGCCGCGTCGACGAGATCCATGTCGCCCGGGCCGCAGCCGCACCGGGACGCCGGACGAGACGGGTGCGGGCGGCCAGCATCCCGATCACGAGCCACGCGAGCGCGAGGAAGAGGAGCCCGCGCGCAGCCCAGGTGAGCGCTGGTGCGTCGCCGGCCGCCCCGGGGCGCACGAGGAAGAGCGCGGCGGTGAGCGGAACGGCGATCCCGCCCAGCACCGCCAGGCCGGTGGCGAGGGCCACCGCGAGTGTGCCCTTGCGCGCCGCCGTCGCCATCGTTCCACCCTAGACCGCCCCGGGCGTGTCGCGAGACGTCGGGGCGAGGTCACGTCGCGTCCCACGTGCGGGTCGAAGGTCCCTCCCGGACGCGCGCAGCCGGCCCTACACTGTGGCCATGACGGCGCCCTCGCCCACCTCGCCCGCTGTCCCCGCATCCTCGGGCGCGCCTCCGGCGCGCCCGACACTGCGCGCGGAATCCGAAGCCGTCTACGCCGCACTCGGCACCGGTGTCGTCGGTGCACTGTGGGGCTTGATCGTCGCGCTGATCTGGCCCGCCCTGCCCCTCTCCGGCGAGGACTGGTCGTTCGGCACGGCTGCAGCGATCGGGGCCGCGATCGTCGCCGGAGCGGCATCCGGCACGGGCTACTGGCGCTCCCGGGGCCTGACCGGCCAGGAGTGGCGCCTGCGCCTGTCGTCATGGAAGTTCACGGTGAACACCACGTCGGTGGTCGTGGTCCACGTCGTCCTCGCGGCTCTGGCGACCCTGGTGGTCTACCTCGTGCTCAGCCGCGGCTTCATCGGGCTGGGCGTCAGCAGGTTCTGGTCGATCACCCTCATGGCGATCACCCTCGGGCTGACGGCCTACCTGGTCTACCTCTCGGTGTCGCGCATCGACACCCAGCGCATGTCGTCGCTGCTCATGGCGTTCATCGTCATCGGCACCCTGACCGCCATGGTCACCACGCCCGATCCGCAGTGGTGGATGATCCATTTCAGCCACCTCGGCAGCTTCTGGGCGCTATCGAGCCTGGTGTTCAACGGCACCCTCATCGCGGGCGGACTGCTCGTGACGACGTTCGCCGTCTACATCGCCGCCGACATGGAGTCGCTGGTCGCCGAGGGCAAGCTCGCACGCACGGGCTCGCCGCGGTTCGTGTCGGTGCTGTTCGTGGTGATGGGCATCATGCTGGCGTGCGTGGGGATCTTCCCCGTCAACGTCAATCTCCTGCTTCACAACCTCTCGGCCATGGGGATGGCGGTGATGTTCCTCGTACTGCTCGCCAGCGGGCCGCGCATGCTGCGAGGGATGCCGCGCACCTACTTCCTGTCGTCGTGGGCGTTCCTGGCTGCGCTGGTCGTCTCGCTCGTGCTGTTCGTCGCGCAGTACTTCTCCCTGACGGCCTTCGAGATCATCGTGTTCGCCCTCATCTTCGGGTGGATCGCGGTGTTCATCCGCTTCCTCGGAGTCACCGGACAGCCGGACTCAGCGTCGACGCGCCGCTCATCAGCACGGCCGCCTGCCGCCTGACGAACTCGGCATACCCGCCCGGCGTGCGGCCGACGAACCGGCCCGAGGTCAGCACCTCGGCGACATCGCTCGCGACGACCCGTGCGCCGGCGGCACGCGCCCGGGTGACGAGGTCGACGTCCTCGTGCTCCCTCAGCCCGCCGAAACCGCCGACCGCGTCGTACACCTCGGCCCGGATGCCGAGGCTCGCGCCGTGGACGTTCCCCGCCGGCCGGCCCCGCACATGCGTCGCCCTCCAATGACGCTCGTACACCGCCGGCAGTTCGGCGAAGTCGGGCCGCACCGTGCCGAGGTAGACGTCGGCGCCGGCCGCAGCGGCGTCGAGCTGCGCGGTGATCCAGTTCTCGGGAACCGCGGAATCCGCGTCGGTGTTCGCGATCCACACGCCCCGCGCATCCTCGACGGCCTCGAGGGCGTCGGCGATGCCGGCCGCCCGGGCATACCCGACCGCAGCGTGCGCGACACTCACCACCGGCGCCCTGTGGCGCGCGGCGACGAGCGCCGATCCGTCCGAGCAGTCATCCAGCACCACCCTCACGACGCAGCGCACTCCCCGCGCCTCGGCGCGCACCACCGCGCGGTCGAGAGCGGTGAGGCACCGCCCGAGCAGCAGCTCTTCGTCGTGCGCGGGCACGACGACGACGACGGTGCGCACCGGCATCCGGGTCATGCGAGCCCCTCCCGCTCGGCCACCGACGACACCGGCGACCTCTCGAAGACCTCGAGCACGAAGTCGCGCTCGAGATGCGACACCGACACCCCCCAGCCGGGGTGCGCGCGCAGGGCGCGGTGGACGCTGTCGCCGCTGCGCGGATAGTCGGCCACGGGATGCCGCCAATGGCACGCCACGAGCGCGCCGTCCGCGGCGAGCGCACCGTCCATGCGGGCGACGGCCGCGGCGAGGTCGTCGTCCGAGAGGTAGTACCCCACCTCCGACAGCACGATGGTGTCGAACGTGCCGGACGGCCACTGCCCGGGCACGTCCAGCCGGGTCACCGTGACCCGCTCGCCGTGCGGCTCGCCGGCCAGACGCGCGCGCGCCCGATCGACCGCGGCCTGAGCGACGTCCACGGCGAGCACGCTATCGGCGCGCAAGGCGAGCTCGGCGGTCAGCGCACCGGTGGCGCAGCCGATCTCGAGCACCCTGCCGAGCCCGCGGGTGGGCAGCGCTGCCAGCAGCACGCTGCGCTTGCGCTCCTCGTACCACCGGGAGTCGAAGCCCCACGGGTCGTCGTGCCGCCCGAAGAACTGCTCGAAGTACTCCCCCGTCAGCGTCGCATCGCCGGGACCGTTGCGCCCGGCTCCGTGCGCGTACTCGCCCTCCACGACGAAGACCTCGAGATCACGATCGAAGTGCTCGAGCGCGCGGTCGTGCAGGATCGGCTCGTCGCCCGGCGCGTCCGACAGCGGCTCCGTCTGCGAGACGTGCAGCGCGAGCGCCGCGGCCTTCGCACCCCGCGCGTCCGCGTCCAGGCGCACGCCGCGGGCCGACTCCCACGGCAGGTCATCGGGTGCACCCCAGTGCCACAGCCAGATGGGATACCCCAGGTGCAGCGCCGCCCGGCCCGCGCAGACGTCGGAGACCACCTCGGCCACGATGCGGTGGTCACGGTGCCCGTCACCGGACCACGGAGCGGCGACGACCGCCCGATCGCCGCCGTGGTCGCCCCGCACCTCGAGCTCCGCCGCGACGCGTGCGGCGAGGTCATCGCGGCGATCGTCCAGACCACCGTCGGGGAGCCCCGCGAAGACGAGCGTCGCACCCGGGGCGAGATGCTGCACCGCGGCGGTCACCTCGGCCCGGCGGAGGGCCGCGAGCCGTGCCGGCGTGTGCGTGGGCGAGTCGGGGTGCGAGCGGTCGCCGTCGGTCGCGACGACCACCGTGACGCGTCCTCCGGCCCGGTGCACGGTGCGCATGAGCCCGCCCGCGCCGATGGTCTCGTCATCGGGATGCGCGGCCACCACCACGAGATGGTCCACCGGCTCCGCCCACGACGGCAGTCGCAGCATCCGCTCATCTTCCCGCCAGACGCGCTCGGGCGTCCCGGCGTCGAGGTGGGAGAAGGCCGGCATCACGCATTCCTCAGCACGTCGCGGCCGATGCGGGCGACGTCTCTGGCCGCGTGGTCCTGCCGCAGATACAGGTGCAGGTCGGCGACGCGGGCGGCGTGGTGCTCGTCCGCCACGAGCGGGCCCGGTCCGAGCGCGGCATCGGCCTCGGCGAGCACGCGGGCGGCCGCCTGGGCGACGACGGTGCGGACGCGCTGGGCGAGCAGTCCGTGATCGACCGCGGTGGGGGCGTCGGGCTGAGCGCCGGCGCCCATGGGGTCGCTGTCGCGGGCCGGAGCGCCGGCGTCGGCGTCGATGAGGGTCGCCGCCTCGGCGAGGACGGCGCGCGCCGACCACAGGGCCGCGTCCGCGGTGCCGAGGTGCACGAGCGACAGCTGATCGGCCCGTTCGGACGACGCCGCCCGTTCGAGCGGTGACCGCAGGCCTTCGGCCGCTCCCCACCACACGGCGGCGACCGACATGCCGCCCCACGCGAAGCCCGGGCGCCGCAGGTACCACCCCGGTCCTCCGACCGGCACCGCCGGTGCGTCGGCGAAGTCGACGGGGGCGCTCACCACCTGACGGAGTCCGCGCGCGTGCCATGGGCCGGCGTGGGGTGCGACTCCGGCGTCGCGCAGGTCGACGGCGAAGAGCGCGCGCTCGGTGTCGTCGACGAACGCGGTGACGAGCGCGTGACTCAGGTGCTGAGCGAGCGAGCACCACGGCTTGGTGCCCGTGAGCGTCCAGCCGTCCGCCGTCTCGGTCGCGCGCACCCGGCCGTGCGGCCCCTCGGCGGCGAACACTCCCCACGTCGCGTCAGAGTCCGCGGCGATGCCCTCGAGATCGACGTCCCCGGCCTGCGCGAGGATCGTCAGCGCGTCCAGGTGCGGCTCGAGCATGCGACCGGCCGCGACGCTCAGCCGGGCGGTGCCCGCCAGCAGCTCCCACAGCTCGCGCGTGCGCCCTTCGCCCGCGCGCGGCGCCCACCGGCCGACCTCTCGGCACCAGTCCAGCGTCGCGCCGAGGTCGGTGCCGAAGCCCTCGATCGCCGCGGCGGTGTGGAGCGCGGTGGCGACGGTCTCGGGAGCGGGCTGCCCGGGCACGAGGCTGAGCGAGTGCGGGACGGCGTGGCTGTCGTGCGGCAAGGGGCACCTCCTGTCGCGAAGCTACCCGACGGCCCCGTTCCGCACGGCAGGGTTGACAGGGCGCCACCACGCCGCACCGCACACCACACCACCGCGCCACCTCACGGCATCCGCGCCACCACGCCGCACCGCACGCCACACCACCGCGCTACCTTGCGGCATCCGCGCCACCGATCGACACAGCGGATGCCGCAACCTGGCGCGCCGGCGTGAAAGCCGACCCCGAGCGCGGCCGACTCCGGCAGGTCAGGCGATGCGCGTCCCGGGTGGCAGCTGACGTGCGGGCGTGCGCGTGCGCGCCCACGCCCACCACAGCAGCCCGGCGGCGAGGACCACCTGCAGCGCGAGGCCGACGAACCAGCTCGGCGTGGACCCGTCGATCATCTCCTCGGGCGTGGGGTAGTCCTCCATCACCAGGGGTGCGCAGTCGTCCCAGCGCGTCTCGAGGTCCGGCGGCTGCTGAGCCTGCCTGACCCCGGTCTTGATCTGGCCGAACAGATCGACCGGGTACCCGGACTCGTCGAACCGCGACGGAGTCGCGTCGGCGAGGATCACGAACGGGTTGGGGGCCAGCATCCACCACACGCGGTCGAACCGCGGCACCTCGTAGGTGTCGGTCTGCCAGTCTCCGCACTCGATCTCGAGCTCCGGATCGCACGGGTAGTCCGCCGAGGGCTCCTCGCCCGGAAAGCACGGGAACGACCCCGACGCGCCGGTTCCCACGTCGTAGGACCGATAGGAGTTCGTCGCCTCGGAACGCACGGTGTAGCCGCTCAGGGCGAACGCGATGAGCGTCCCGATCACGAGCGCGGCCACGACGAGGTAGGTGCTGGCCACCGAGAACAGCGGGCGAGCGAGGATGCCGCTCAACGCCACTCCGACGGCCGAGATCACCCCGATCTCGATCACGAGGATCACCAGCGACACCAGCACCGTCAGCGGGTCCGCTCCGCCGCCGATCGTGGCGATGAGCAGGAACGGCACCGACACGGCGACGAAGGCCAGACCGGTGATCCATGCCGCCAGGAACTTGCCGGCGATGATCTCCCCCGTCGTGGCGAGGGTGACCTGCACCGGAGCGAGCGTCGCGGCATCCCGATCGCCGTTGACGGCGTTTCCGCTCAAGGTCGGCGAGACGAGCACGACCAGCAGCAGCGTGATGTACACGATGGTCGAGAAGATCGCCGATCCGGGCTCCTCGGCGAAGCCCCACGCGGCGAACGACAGCACGGTGACGATGATGAGCAGCACCGCGAACACGCCTAGCAGCACGAACCATGCCAGGCTCCGGGTGCGCTGGGTGAGCTCCAGGCGCACGATGGTGCCGATGCGCGAGGCGCTCATGCTCGTCCCTCCGGTGCGTCCGTCGACGGGGCCGGGTCGGCGGATGCCGGTGGCGCACCGGCTTCCAGGTCGAGGAAGGTGCGTTCCAGACTCCCCTGGGCCGCGGCGAATTCCACCACCGGCATACCCGCGGCGATCAGCTCCCGCAGGGCGGCCGCGGCATCGTCGTCCGAGGCGAACGACACGAGGAGGTCGCGACGATCCGTTCCGACCAGCGCGGCGTCGAGCCGAAGCGCGGCGGACACGGCTGCGGCCGCGTCGAGAGGCGCCATGCCGGCGAGACGCACGCGCCACGGCTGCGCGCGCCGGGATGCCGCTTCGACGCGCGCGGGATCGACGGTGCGGCCCTCGAGCAGGAACACCGCGTCGTCGACGACCTCTTCGAGCTCGGACAGCACGTGGCTCGAGACCAGGATCGTCCGGCCCTCGGCGGCGAGCCGGCGAAGCAGCAGCCGCAGGTCGATGCGCGCCTGCGGGTCGAGACCCGAGGCGGGTTCGTCCAGCAGCAGCACCCGCGGGTCGTGGACGAGAGCGCGCGCCAATCCCAACCGCTGCTTCTGTCCGCGGGACAGCACGCGCGCCGGCGCGTCGGCGAGGTCGGTCAGTCCGACGTCCGCCAGCAGCGCATCGGCGCGCTGCGAGGCCTCGGCCGCCGGCAGGTCGTAGAGCCGCCCGGTCACCCGCAGCGTCTCGCGCGAGGTCAGCGAGCCCCACGCGCCGAGCGCGTCGGGCATCCAGCCGAGCAGCGCCCGCGCCTTCTGCGGCTCGGCGACCGGGTCGATGCCCGCGATCCGGATCTCGCCCGCGTCGGGGGCCAGCAGCGACGACAGCATCAGCAGCAGCGTCGTCTTGCCCGAGCCGTTCGGGCCGACCAGACCCGTCACCCGTCCGGCGGGCACGTCGAGGGACACGTCGCGCACGGCGTGGACGGAACCGAAAGACCGCCGCACCCCTCTCGCATGAATTCCCGTCGCGGGAATGTCCGTCGCGGGAATGTCCGTCGCGGGAATGTCCGTCGCCGGGTCACCCGTCGAATCGCTTCCGGCGCTCGTCATGGCGTCAGCCTAGGGGGACGCCATGACGGGGCTCAGACCGACGAGCCGAAGAAGTCCACACCCAGATCGGGGTGGTCGACGAAGACGCCGTCGATGCCGGCATCCCGGATCACCGCCCACTCCGACTCGTACTCCCCGTAGCCGCCGGGGCCCCCGCCGCGGCGCAGGCTGCGCATCAGGAAGCGGTTCTCGGGCCGGCACGTCCACGTGAACACGCGCAGCCCGCGGGCGTGGGCATCGGCGATCACGGGCGACGGCCCGGTGATGCGCCCGAGCTTGTCGGGGGCGAGGATCATGCGCTTGTCGACGCTGATGCCGTCGACACGCCCCGCGAGGGCGTCCAGTCCCGCGGGTGCGGCCATGGCCCGATAGGTGGGTGCTGCCGCGCCCCGGGCCGCGACGAGGTCGAACGGGCTCCCCGACGCCTCGAGCAGATAGATGTACGAGCCCCGGATGCCGCGCTGCTTCACGTCGTGGAGCAGCGTCGACTCGAACGACTCCACGATCAGCGGCAGCTCGCCGTCCGCCCAGCCCGCCGCCCGCAGCTCGTCCTCGATGAGGGCGGCGACATCCCAGCCCACCGAGGCGAAATACGTCGGATGCTTCACCTCGAGCACCACGCCGATCTCACGTCCCTGCGCGAGTCCCCCGGCACGGACCAGATCGAGCACGTCCCGGAGCCGCAGCACCGGCTGCTGATCGTCGAACGTGGCGCTGTGGGGGCGGACGTCCGGCAGCCGCTCGCGGCAGCGGAGGGTCGAGAGCTCCTCCCACGTGAAGTCCTCGGTGAACCAGCCCGTGAGCTCGATGCCGTCGACGCGCTTGCGCGTACGGCGATCGGCGAACTCCGGCCGGTCGGCTACGTCGGTCGTCCCCGAGATCTCGTTCTCGTGCCGGACCACCAGCACCCCGTCGCGCGAGACGACGATGTCGGGCTCGACGGCGTCGACCCCCATCTCGAGGGCGAGGTCGTACGACGACCGCGAGTGCTCCGGGCGGTAGCCGGGAGCTCCGCGGTGGCCGATGACGAGCGGTCTGCGGCGCGGCACCGTCTCAGGCTACCCTCGCGCGGCTCCGAGTCCTCTCTCAGCGGACAACGGCGGAAAACCGCGGGTTCTCGGCTATCGTGGATCCACAGCACGGTGCTGTATACCCCGACTTTGGAGTGTGAGAGCAGTGGCCCTCAACAACCCCGCGTTCAACAACCCGGCGTTCCAGGACCCTCGAGCCGTTCAGACCTACCCGGGCGGCCCTCAGGCCGCAGGCATCGGCGGGCCCGGACAGTTCTCCTCCGCGCAGCGGATGGGTGCGGACGTCGCAGCCCAGGCGCAGATGGAGGGCATGTACGCCGCTCCCGCCGCCGGTGCCCGTGAGACCGACCGCATGACCGTCGAGGACACCGTCGTCAAGACCGTGAGCCTCTTCGCGATCCTCGTCGCCACCGCCGTCGTCGGCTGGGTGTGGACGATGTCCCCCGTCGCCGAGACCGGCGCCCCCACCATCCTCCCCTGGATCATCGGCGGCCTCGTCGGCTTCGTGCTGTCGATGGTCATCATCTTCACCTCGCGCAAGAAGGTCCGCCCGGCGCTCATCTTCGCCTACGCGGCCGCAGAGGGTCTGTTCGTCGGCGGCATCTCGGCCTTCTTCGAGATGCTCTTCCCCGGCATCGTCATGCAGGCCACGCTCGGCACTCTCGCGGTCGTCGGCGTGACCCTCGCCCTCTTCGCCAGCGGCAAGGTCCGCGCCTCGAAGCGCGCCACGAAGATCTTCATGATCGCGATGATCGGCTACCTGGTGTTCTCGCTGCTGAACGTGGGGCTCATGTTCTTCGGCGTGCTGCCCGAGGGCGCGATGTTCGGCCTCCACAGCTCGGTCGAGATCATGGGCATTCCGCTGGGCGTCATCATCGGCGTCCTGGTGGTGCTCATGGCCGCGTACTCGCTCGTGCTCGACTTCGACCAGATCCAGCAGGGTGTGCGCAACGGCGCTCCCCGCCAGTACGGCTGGCTCGGCGGCTTCGGCATCATGGTCACCGTCGTGTGGCTGTACGTCGAGATCCTGCGCATCATCGCGATCGTCCGCAGCAGCAACTGACGCGGCGCACGTCGCACCTGACGCATCACGACGAAGGGGGTCGCCCGAGGGCGGCCCCCTTCGTCGTGTCCGGCGCGGGTCGCGCGTGACCGTCCGTGAACCTCCGTATAGTGACGGCATGGTCGCCGCTCGCACGCCGTCTGCGCCGAGGGCACGAGTGGGGGCCATCACGGCGGCGGTGCTGACGTCGCTCGTGCTGGGACTCGCACCCGCTTCCGCCTCCGCCGCACCCACCGCTTCGCCGGCAGCCGCTTCGCCCGCCACCCCGCCCCCCCCGCCCCCGCCGGCATCGCCGCGTTCGAGGTGGAGCCCGAGCCCATCGAGCGCACGGAGTGCCCGGTCCCGGTGCCCGCCACGGCGGTCGATCGCGTGGAGTGCGGCGTGCTCATCGTGCCGGAGCGCCGCGGCGACGACAACGATCCCGAACGGGTCATCCGGATCCCCTACGCGGTCATCTCCGCGACGGGCGCCGAGCGCCGCGAAGACCCGCTCATCGTCCCGGTCGGGCGCCCCGCGACCGTCTCGGCCGAGGGCGCATTCGCCCACACGGTGCGCACCTTCGCCGCCGACGGCGCCTGGGCGAACGCGGACCGCGACGTCATCGTGATCGAGCAGCGCGGCGGAGGCCTGTCCGAGCCCACGCTCGACTGCCCCGAAGTCGCGATCGACCGGCTCGCGTCCGACGACGTCGTCGCCTCGGGAGACACCCGCGGCGATCGCCGGCTCGCGGGCCTGCAGGCGTGCCGCGACCGCCTCGTGGAGGACGGCGTCGACCTCGCCGCGTACACGACCCGCGCGTCCGCGGGAGACCTCGCCGACCTGCGAGCGGCTCTCGGCTACGAGACCTGGAACCTGTTCGCCGTCTCGTACGACACGCGTCTGGCGCTGACGGTGCTGCGCGACCAGGCGGCGGGTCTGCGCGCACTCATCCTCGACGGGCCCGCGCCGCTGCACGTCGACGTCTACCAGCGCACGCCCGTGGCGTTCGCCCAGGCGGTGGACCAGCTGGTCGCCTCGTGCGAGGCGGATGCCGCCTGCGCCGACCGGTACCCGGACCTCGACGACACCCTCGCGGGCGTGCTCGAGGATGCTGCGCGCTCACCGCTCGAAGTGGCGGTGGACAGCCCCGCGGACGGCTCACTGCTCACGGTCAAGCTGGACGACGCCGTCCTCGCGCAGGGCCTGTCCGACGCCCTGGCACGCGGCGACGCCACCCGCTCGCTGCCCTTCCTCATCGACCAGCTCGATCGCGGGAACGTCTCGTCGGCCCTGCCGCTCGTCCAGCGCAGCGTCGACCGCGCGGACGCGCGCGTGGAGGGCCTCGAACTCTCGCTCGAGTGCGCGGAGGAGGTGCCGTTCAACGACCCCGCCGCCGTCGTCGAGGTCGCGGCCGGCGACCCGATCTCAGCCCACCTCGTCCCGGTGCCGGACCGTTTCGCGGAGTGCGAGATCTGGCAGGTGCCGGCGCTCGGCGACCGTGAGAACAGCCCGGTCGCCGGCGAGGTGCCGACGCTCATCCTGACCGGCACGTTCGACCCGCTCACGCCCCACCGCTGGGGACTCGTGACGGCAGAGACGCTCTCGGCCGCAACGGTGGCGCTCGTCTCCGGGGCGGGACACGGCACGATCGGGGCCCGAGAGCCAGCGAATGCGGGAGCGTGCGCCCGCGCGCTCGCCCGCCAGTTCCTGGCCGATCCGGCGCAGGATCTCGAGGCGTCGTGCCTTGCGGCATCCGGACCGGCCGCCTTCCTCACCACGGCCGACATCGACCCGACCACGGCGATCTACCGCCTCGACCGCGACGTCCTCGAGCAGCGAGACCCTGTGCAGCTCGGCGTGCTCGGAGTCTCGCTCATCCTGCTGCTGGCGACCCTGGTCTACGGTGCCGTCGTGGCCCTGCGCAGTCGCCTGCGGCTGAGCGGAGACATCCCCGAGGGCGGCGTGCTCGCCGCCGTCACCTCCGCGGCCCTGCATCTCGGGTTCGCGGGGATCCTCGGCCTGATCCTGGTGAACGCCGATCGGCAGCTGCTCGCGTTCGGCCTGCCGCCGGCGGTGTGGCCCGCCCTTCTGCTGCCGCTCGGCGCCCTCGTCACGACGGTGCTGCTGATCGTGCTCCTCGTGCGCGCGTGGGTGCAGGACGACGGCACGCTGCTGCACCGCATCCTGCTGTCGGTGTCGGCGGCGGCATCGCTGACCTTCTTCCTGTGGCTGCTGCTGCGGGGCATGCTGGCGCTATGAGCCCGTCGAGATCGGATGCCGTCACCGTCGAGGCCGCCGGGCACGAGGTGCGGGTGTCGAGCCCCACGCGGGTGGTCTTCCCCGAACCGGGCCTGACCAAGCTCGACCTCGTGCGCTACTACCTGTCGGTCGCCGACGGCGCCCTGCGCGGAGCCGGCGGTCGCCCCATGGTGCTCAAGCGCTTCCCGAAAGGCATCGACGCCGAGCCGTTCTTCCAGAAGCGGGTGCCCGAGAACCACCCGTCCTTCGTCGACACCGCGACCTTGCACTACGCGCGGGGGACGTCGGCCGAAGAAGCCGTGATCCGGGATGCCGCAGGGCTGGCGTGGGTGGTCAATCTCGGCTGCCTCGACCTGAACCCGCACCCGGTCCGCGCCGAGGACCTCGATCATCCCGACGAGCTGCGCATCGACCTCGACCCCATGCCGGGCGTGGACTGGGCCCAGATCGTCGACGCGGCGTTCGTGGCGCGCGACGTGCTCGACGATGTCGGCCTCGTGGGGTGGCCGAAGACGAGTGGGTCGCGCGGCATCCACATCCTCGTGCGCATCGCACCGCGGTGGACGTACACCCAGGTACGCCTGGCGGCCGAGACCCTGGCACGCGAGGTCGAGAACCGGGCGCCGGGTCTGGCGACCGCCCGCTGGTGGAAGGAGGAGCGCGGCGAGAGCGTGTTCGTCGACTTCAACCAGAACGCCAAGGACCGCACCGTCGCCTCGGCGTACTCCATCCGGCCGCTCGCGGACGCACGCGTGTCGACACCGCTGGCATGGGACGAGGTGCGCGCCTGCCGACCCGAGCAGTTCACCGTGCTCACCGTGCCCGAGCGCTTCGCCGCGATCGGCGATCCGCACGCCGGGCTCGACGACGCGGTGGGCACCCTCGACGGCCTGCTCGCCCTCGCCGAGGAACTGGGTCCGGCCGAGAAACCGCCGCGCGGCTCGAGTGGCGACGGGCGGCGGCAGTCGGTGATGCCGCTCATCGAGGTCGCGCGCACCAAGACCAAGCCCGAGGCGCTGGAGGCGCTCGAGGAGTGGAAGGCGCGGCATCCGGGCCCCGTCTCGCACCTGCACCCCGCCGACGTGCTCGTCGACGGCATGCGGGGTTCGAGCTCGCTGTGGTACCGCGTGCGGGTGAACCTGCAGCACGTGCCCGAGGACGAGCGCCCGGCGCAGGAGGACCTCATCGCGGACTACGACCCGTGGGAGGGCCGGACCTGACGGGTCAGCAGACCTGACGGTCAGCCGCGGCGCGAGGGACGCGACAGCACGTCGCGCGCGGCCTGCGCGAGGGCCGTCATGGCGTGCTCCGGGTCGACCCGGCGCGCGGCGGTGATCGCCTCGCGGGCGAGGCGGGCGTGCTCGTCGGGATCGGATAGCACGCGGACGAGGGCGTCGGCGAGCGCGCCGATGTCCCCGTCGGGAACCAGCACCCCTCCCCCCTCGGCGAGCAGCTCTCGCGGCCCGTAGCGCACGTCGAAGGCCACCACCGGGGTGCCGTGCACGAGCGCCTCGGCCAGCGACAGCCCCTGGCCCTCGTAGGCCGACGTCGACACGAACACCGACGCGGCGTCGAGCACGCGTCCGGGGTCCTCCGTCGTGCCGTGGAGCACCACGTGGGCGCCGAGACCGAGCGCGTCCACGAGCTGCTGGAGCGCCTCCTGCTCGGCGCCGGCGCCGAAGATGTCGAGGGTCGCGTGCGGCACGCGCGCGATGACGTCGACGAACGCGTGGACGGCGAGGTCCACCCGCTTGCCGGGCGCCAGCCGGTTCAGCATCACGGCGCGGCCGGGCACGCGATCGGATGCCGGAATCACCGACGACCCGGCGGGCACCGCGTGCGGCACCACGACGTGGACGCCCGCGTCGCCGAAGCGCGCGGCGACGTCGGCGCGCTGCGCGCGCGTCGGCCACAGCACGGCGTCGAACTTCTCGGCCACGGTGAACCAGCGCGACCACAGCGGGTTGAGGTCGGCCTCGGGATCGAACGGGGGCTCGAGGTGGATGGTGTGGATGGCGTGCACGAGGCGGACGCCCGGATCGGCCCAGCCGGCCAGCAGCTCGCCGAGCTGCCGGGACTCGCACACCACGACCACCGGACGTGCCGGGTCGCCCGCGCGCAGTTCCGCCACGACGTGATCCAGCCACGCCCGGTAGAGCGCGCCGAAGCCGTCGACGATGCCCGCGACGCGTCCCCCGCTGCCGTAGACCACGACCGGCGCGTCGCTGATGTGCCAGTCCGGGTCGCCCGCGATCACGGGGAGCGCGACGGCGGGCGAGCCGTCGCGCCCGGCGACGACGCGGTACTGCAGCGCGGGGTCGGCTTCGCCGGGGTGGGATGCCGCGCGCAGCCAGTCCGCCGCGCCGCCGTGAGCGGCATCCGACTCATCGAACAGGTTGCGCATGCGCGACGGATCGACGACCAGGTCGCGTCCGTCGAAGGTCGCCCGGTGGCGGGCGTGGTCCTCGCGCGTTCCGGGATCGACCGTCAGCAGCAGCGGACCTGCGCCGCCGTGCACTCCCGCCGCCGCCATCTGACGGGCACGTGCGAGGGTCGCGAAGGTGTACCCGCCGTCGTGGTCCGGGATGAGCCGGCTCGACAGGATCAGGTACTCGGCGTCGGGGAAGGTCGTCACCGTCCCATCTTGCCGCGACTCACTCCCATTCGATGGTCCCCGGGGGCTTGCTCGTGACATCGAGCACGACGCGGTTGACATCGCGCACCTCGTTGGTGATGCGGTTCGAGATGCGGGCGAGCACGTCGTAGGGCAGGCGCGTCCAGTCGGCGGTCATGGCGTCCTCGGACGACACCGGCCGCAGCACGATGGGATGCCCGTACGTGCGACCGTCGCCCTGCACGCCGACGGAGCGGACGTCGGCGAGGAGCACCACCGGGCACTGCCAGATCTCGGCGTCGAGGCCGGCCTTCGTCAGCTCGGCGCGGGCGATGGCGTCGGCGTCCTGCAGAATCTCGAGGCGGTCAGCGGTGACCTCGCCCACGATCCGGATGCCGAGGCCGGGGCCCGGAAAGGGCTGGCGCGCGACGATGACCTCGGGCAGTCCCAGCTCGCGCCCGATCGCGCGGACCTCGTCCTTGAACAGGGTGCGCAACGGCTCCACCAGGTCGAACTGCAGGTCGTCGGGGAGACCGCCCACGTTGTGGTGGCTCTTGATGTTCGCGGTGCCCGATCCGCCGCCGGACTCGACGACGTCGGGATACAGGGTGCCCTGCACCAGGAAGCGCACCGGCTCGCCGTCGGCGGCCGCTTCGGCGACGAGCTCCTTCTCGGCCTGCTCGAACGTGCGGATGAACTCGCGGCCGATGATCTTGCGCTTCTGCTCGGGGTCGCTGACGCCGGCCAGCGCCGTGAGGAAGCGCTCGCGCGCGTCGACGGTCACCAGGCGCACGCCCGTCGAGGCGACGTAATCCTGCTCGACCTGCTCGCGCTCGCCCTTCCGCAGCAGCCCGTGGTCGACGAAGATGCAGACGAGCTGGTCGCCCACGGCCTTGTGGACGAGCGCCGCCGCGACGGCGGAATCGACGCCGCCCGACAGACCGCAGATGACCCGGGCCGAGCCGACCTGCTCGCGGATGCGGGCGACCTGCTCGGCGATGACGTTGCCGCTGTTCCAGTCGGCGGGCAGCCCCGCGGCCTTGTGCAGGAAGTTCTCGATGATGCGCTGGCCGTGGTCGCTGTGCTTGACCTCGGGGTGCCACTGCACGCCGTACATCCTGCGCTCGGCACTGCCGAACGCCGCGACCGGGGTGGCACCGGTCCGGGCGAGAACCTCGAAGCCGGCGGGGGCCTTCGAGACCTGGTCGCCGTGACTCATCCACACGTTCTGCTCGACCGGCTGCCCGTCGAAGAGGATGTCCTCCTCGTGGATGATGCTCGCGTCGGTGGCTCCGTACTCGCGCAGCCCGGAGTGGGCGACCTCGCCGCCGAGCGCCTGCGCCATCACCTGGAAGCCGTAGCAGATGCCGAGCGTGGGAACGTTCAGGTCGAACACGCCGCTGTCCAGCTGCGGCGCTCCCTCCTCGTACACCGACGACGGTCCCCCCGAGAGGATGATGCCGACCGGATTCTTCGCGGCGATGTCGTCGGCCGACGCGGTGTGCGGGACGATCTCGCTGTAGACGCCGGCCTCTCGCACGCGCCGCGCGATCAGCTGCGCGTACTGGGCGCCGAAGTCCACGACGAGGACGGGGCGCTGCTCGGTGGCCGAAGCCTGATCGGGCGACGTGTCGGTATCGGGCGACGTGTCGGTCTGTTCGGTCACCGGGTGCCTTCCGCTGTGGGGACGCTGTCAGGGGCGGATGCCGCAACGGCGGCCTCCCGCGAGTCGAGGTAAGTGCGGACCTCACGGGCCACGCGGGTCTCCATGAAGAACGACAGGAGCGGCACGATGCCGCCGAGCGCCAGCAGGATGAACCGCGGGAACGGCCAGCGCATGAGGCTCCAGATGCGGAAGCACGCGAACAGGTACACCACGTAGAACCAGCCGTGGGCGACCAGGATCGCCAGCGAGATGTTGATGCCGTCGCCGGTCGAGATCATCTCGCACCCCTGGCCGCCGGGGATGAAGAGGGAGTACCAGAGGCATTCCGGTCCGGCGATCGCGGGAGCGAACCAGAGGAAGCCGCCGGAGCCGCCGAGGAACAGCTCGACGTGCAGCGGCGTGTACTTCAGGATCATCTCGGCGACCAGCAGCAGCAGGCCCACACCGGTGATGATCGAGGCGATCTGGTAGAACCTGAGCGCTCCGCGGATCGCCGGAAAAGACGAGAGTCTGGGGGCGCGAGGCATGGCCACCAGTCTAACCGTCGCCCGGATCGCCCAGATCCTCGAGGTCCTCCAGCTCCTTCTCCCACGCGTCCTTGGCGAGGCGGTACCAGAGGTAGAAGGCGAAGCCGGCGAAGACGGCCCACTCCGCGGCGTAGAAGATGTTGAGCCAGTTGACGCTGGAGCCTTCGGCCGGCGCGGGCGACGAGATCGACTGCAGACCGCCGGCGGGCTCGTCGGCGATGAGGTGCGGGCGGTAGACGACGAGGTCCTCGGTCTCGGACCACTGCCCGAGAAGGGCGGCCGACGACATCCGGGTCATGACCTGCGGGTCGACGTCGCGCGGCGGGAGGGCGGGTCCTTCGTCCGACACCAGGCGCCCGGTGAGCTCGAGGGGTGCGTCCGCATCCCTCGAGGCGAAGTCGGCCTCGAGGGCGGATGCGGCATCCTGGGCCTGCTCGAAGGTCTCGGCCCAGCCGACGGCGACGGCAAGCGACACCGGCGGCGTCTGATCGAAGCCTCCCTCGCCGTCCCACAGCCGGAACTGCCCCGTGACCCAATAGCCCTCGACGCCGTCGTTGAAGCGCGAGTGGACGACGAGGAAGTCGGTGTCGATCCACCAGCCGGCGACCTGGACCTTCTGCCCGACGAGCGGCTCGGGAAGATAGGCGCCCGGCTCGACGACATCGCCGATCGGCTTCACCTGCTCGGTGGCGCCGGGGGGCAGAGGGTCGGTGTCGATGGCGCGGCCGAGCTGCCACTGGCCCAGCCATCCCAGGACGCCGGCGACGACGAGGCACAGCAGCAGCAGCGCGATCCACCGCGGACGCAGCATGACCTCGCGCAGCGTCGGCGGGAAGACTTCGACCTCGGGCTCGGGCCCGACGTCGGGCTCGGCCGGTGTCGGGGCGTCGGTCATCTCCTGCTGTACGGCGCGACCACGACCTCGACGCGCTGGAACTCCTTCAGGTCGGAGTACCCGGTCGTGGCCATGGACTTGCGGAGCGCCCCGATGAGGTTCGCGGTGCCGTCGGCGACGGGTGCCGGGCCGAAGAGCACCGACTCGAGTGTGGTGATCTGGTCGACGGCGACGCGGCGCCCACGGGGCAGCTTGGCGTGGTGGGCTTCGGGACCCCAGTGGAATCCCCGGCCGGGCGCGTCGGTGGCGCGGGCGAGGGCGACGCCCAGCATGACGGCGTCCGCACCCATGGCGAGCGCCTTGACGATGTCGCCGGAGGTGCCCACGCCGCCGTCCGCGATGACGTGGACGTAGCGTCCGCCCGACTCGTCGAGGTAGTCGCGGCGTGCGCCGGCGACGTCGGCGACGGCCGTCGCCATCGGAGCGTGCAGACCCAGGGTGGCGCGCGTCGTGGAGGCCGCTCCCCCGCCGAAGCCGACGAGGACGCCCGCGGCGCCGGTGCGCATGAGGTGGAGCGCCGCAGTGTAGGTCGCGGCGCCGCCGACGATCACGGGCACGTCGAGGTCGTAGATGAACTTCTTGAGGTTCAGCGGCTGATCGACGCTCGAGACGTGCTCCGCCGAGACGGTCGTGCCGCGGATGACGAACAGGTCGACGCCCGCGGCGACCACCGTCTCGTACAGCTCCTGCGTGCGCTGCGGGGTCAGGGCTCCGGCGACCGTGACACCGGCGGCGCGGATCTCGGCGAGACGGTCGCGCACGAGCTCGGGTTTGATGGGCTCGGAGTACAGCTCCTGCATGCGGCGCGTCGCCCCGGCATCCGGAAGCGAGGCGATCTCTTCGAGCAGTGGCGCCGGGTCGTCGTACCGGGTCCAGAGGCCCTCGAGGTCGAGGACGCCGAGGCCCCCGAGCCGTCCGAGCGCGATCGCGGTCTCGGGGCTGACGACCGAGTCCATCGGCGCCCCGAGCACGGGGATGTCGAACTGGAAGGCGTCGATGGTCCACGCCGTCGACACGTCCTCGGGGTTGCGGGTGCGGCGCGAGGGCACGACCGCGATGTCGTCGAACGTGTAGGCGCGACGGGCCCGCTTGGCGCGGCCGAGCTCGATCTCCATGGTCACGGGGTCAAGCCTACCCGCCGGGGCTCACGCCGCCGCGGGGGCGGGGGCGGGGCGGTGGGGCGGGCGGTCGGACGGCCCCCCGTCAGGCGGCGGAGTAGCGGCCGGAGGCGACGGCGCGGGCGCGCGCCTTGGCCGCCTCCTCCTCCCGGTTCTTGGGCGGGGTGGTGGCGACGAGGTCGGCGAGCAGGTGCTGGGTGGCGTGCGCGATGTCGTGGACCGCCCGGTCGAAGGCCTCCTGGTTGGCCTTGGGCGGCTTGGTCGTCCCGGCGATCTTGCGGACGTACTGCAGCGCGGCGGCGTTCACCTCGTCCGAGGTGGCGGCGGGCTCGAAGTTGTGGAGCGTGTGGATGTTCCGGCACATGCCCGCGAGGATACGCCGCGTCGCGGCATCCGTCACGGGGGTCCTCAGCGCGCGGGGCTCAGCGCTTGTAGTTGGGCGCCTCGACGACGATCTGCACGTCGTGGGGGTGCGACTCCTTCAGCCCCGCGGGCGTGATGCGGACGAACTTGCCCTTGGCCTTGAGCTCGTCGATCGTGCGGGCGCCGACGTAGAACATCGACTGACGCAGGCCACCGACGAGCTGGTACGCGACCGCCGACACCGGACCCCGGTACGCGACCTGGCCCTCGATGCCCTCGGGGATCAGCTTGTCGTCGCTGGGGACGTCGGCCTGGAAGTAGCGGTCCTTCGAGTACGAGGTCTTCTTGCCCCGCGTCTGCAGCGCGCCGAGCGAGCCCATGCCGCGGTACTGCTTGAACTGCTTGCCGCCCTGGAAGACGATCTCGCCGGGCGACTCGTCGGTGCCCGCCAGGAGCGAGCCGAGCATGACCGTGTCGGCGCCGGCGACCAGCGCCTTGGCGATATCTCCGGAGTACTGCAGGCCGCCGTCGGCGATCACCGGCACGCCGGCCTCGCGCGCGGCGAGGGACGCCTCGTAGATCGCGGTGACCTGCGGCACGCCGACGCCGGCCACGACGCGGGTGGTGCAGATCGAGCCGGGGCCGACGCCCACCTTCACCGCGTCGACACCTGCGTCGATGAGAGCCTGCGCACCCTCGCGGGTGGCGACGTTGCCGCCGATGACGTCGATGTGCGCGAAGGACGCGTCTGCCTTGAGGCGACGGACCATGTCGATGACACCGGCGGACTGGCCGTTGGCGGTGTCGACGACGATGACGTCGACACCCGCGTCGCGAAGCGCGCCGGCGCGCTCCCACGCGTCGCCGAAGAAGCCGATGGCCGCCCCGACGCGCAGACGTCCCTGTTCGTCCTTGGTCGCCAGCGGGTACTTCTCGCTCTTGTCGAAGTCCTTGATCGTGATGAGACCGGCCAGCTTGCCGTCCTCGTCGATGAGCGGCAGCTTCTCGACCCGGTGCTTGGCGAAGGTGGCGATGACGTCGCCGGCGCCGATGCCGACGGGCGCCGTGATGAGGTTCTCGGTCGTCATGACGTCGCGGACGAGCGTCGTCTGGCGCTCGAAGCCCGAGACGAAGCGCATGTCGCGGTTGGTGACGATGCCCACGAGGCGCCCCTCGTCGCCCACGACCGGCAGGCCCGAGATGCGATAGGTCGCGCACAGGGTGTCGACCTCTTCGATGGTGGCGTCAGGGGTGGTCGTGATCGGGTCCGTGATCATGCCCGACTCGCTCCGCTTCACACGGTCGACCATCGCCGCCTGATCCTCGATCGAGAGGTTGCGGTGGATGATGCCGATGCCGCCCTCGCGCGCGATCGCGATCGCCAGACGGGCCTCGGTGACGGTGTCCATCGCCGCCGACAGCAGCGGGGTCGCCACCGTGATGCGGCGGGTGACGCGGCTGGAGGTGTCGGCCTCGCTCGGGATCACGTCGGTGTGACCGGGCAGGAGGAGGACGTCGTCGTAGGTGAGTCCGACGAAGCCGAACGGGTCGTGCTGGTCCATGTGGTTCTCCTGCGCGCGTGCCTGGCCTGCATCGGGCGCGTTGCTCGAGGGGGGACGACGGCGGCCGGCGCGCGCTACCGCGCCACGCATGATTCTAAGCGATCCCGATTAGGTCACGTCTTGCGAGCGTGTCTCGCCCGAAACACCGCGGACACATTACGCTCGTACCGTCGTTCATCACGGCCGATGCGACCCGGTAATCGGCGCGCGGTGTGCCGTACTGGGAGGTTTCGTGAGTCCTGTGACTGAGGTCTCGATGCGCGCCGCGCGTCCGAGAACGGTCTTCGCACTCTTCGCCCTGTTCCTGGTGCTCCTCGGGATCTTCGCGACGTCGGCGCCCGCCTTCGCCGCCGAGGACGACCCGTACCGCATCAGCGGCAACGTGCAGCTCGACGGGGAGCCGCTCGAAGGAGTGAGGCTCACCATCGACGGTCCCGGCGGGCTGCAGGAGGTCGAGACCGACGAGAACGGGCAGTGGCGCGTGGGCGTCCCCGAACGGGGCGAGGAGTACGTCATCACGCTCGACGAGAACACGCTCCCCGAGGGCATCGCCGTGGTCGACGACGAGGACGACACCCCCAACGTCAAAGAGGTGGAGATGTCGCAGGGCGGTCGGGTGACCGTCAACTTCTTCATCGGCGAGGGCGAGCGCAACGTCACCGGCTTCTTCGACCAGCTTGTGCAGCGTCTCGTGCAGGGGATCAGCTTCGGCCTCATGCTGGCCCTGGCCGCCGTCGGCCTCACCCTGGTCTACGGCACGACCGGCATCTCGAACTTCGCGCATGGCGAGATGGTGACCTTCGGCGCCGTCGCCGCCCTGATCCTGGTGGGGCCGGCGAGCCTCGCCCTGCCGTGGTGGCTCGGCTTCCCCGTGGCGGTGATCCTCAGCGCCGTGCTGGGACTCGTCCTCGACATGATCATCTGGCGACCCCTGCGTCGTCGTCGTGTCGGGGTCGTCCAGCTGATGATCGTCTCGATCGGCCTTTCGCTGGCGATGCGCTACCTGTTCCAGTTCTTCATCGGCGGCGGCACGGCACAGCTGCCCTTCTCGTCGACGCCGAAGATCCCGCTGTTCGGGGTCGTGCAGATGAGCGTCATCGACATGGTGTCGATCGGCATCTCGATCGTCGTGATCGTCGCCTTCGCCCTGTGGCTGACCCGCTCCAAGCTCGGCAAGGCGACGCGGGCGATCTCGGACAATCCGTCGCTGGCCGCGGCGTCCGGCATCGACGTCGACGCCGTCGTGCGGGTGGTGTGGATCGTCGCGGGGGGTCTGGCCGGCCTCGCGGGCGTGCTCTACGCGTACTACCGTCCCGGCATCCGATGGGACATGGGTGCGCAGGTGCTGCTGCTCATGTTCGCCGCGGTCGTCCTCGGCGGTCTCGGCACGGCGTACGGCGCCCTCGTCGGAGCGCTGATCGTCGGCATCCTCGTCGAGGCGTCGAGCCTGTGGATCCCGGCGGACCTGAAGTTCGCCAGCGCGCTGTTCATCCTCATCGTGATCCTGCTGTTCCGGCCACAGGGCATCCTCGGCCGGCGCGAGAGAATAGGTTAGGCGAACCCATGGACTGGTTGCAGATTCTCTCCAACTCCGCCTCGTCGATCCTGAGCCCGGCGACGATGGGCTACGCCCTCGCCGCACTGGGTCTCGCGATGCACTTCGGCTACGCGGGCCTGATCAACATGGGCATCGCGGGCTTCATGGCCATCGGCGCCTACGGCTACGCGATCTCGATCCTCACCTTCGGGCTGCCGTGGTGGCTCGCGGCGATCCTCGGGCTCGTGGCTGCGGCGATCTTCGCGCTCATCCTCGGCATCCCGACGCTGCGACTGCGCGGCGACTACCTCGCGATCGTCACGATCGCCGCCGCCGAGGTGCTGCGCCTGCTGTTCCTCACGACGGCCTTCGACGACGTGACGGGTTCGGCTGACGGCCTGAGCGGGTACCACGCCAGCTTCCGCGCATCCAACCCGATCCCCGACGGCATCTACGGGTTCGGTCCGTGGACCTACAACGAGACGCAGTGGTGGGTGCGCATCATGGGCGTCATCACGATCGCGATCGCGGCGCTCGTGGTGTGGATGCTGACGCACAGCCCCTGGGGACGTGCGCTCAAGGGCATCCGCGAGGACGAGGACGCCGTGCGCTCGCTCGGCAAGAACGTCTACGCGTACAAGATGCAGTCCCTGGTCCTCGGCGGGGTGATCGCCGCGGCGGGAGGGATCGTCTACGCCTTGCCGGCGGCGATCAGCCCCGGCGTCTATGTGACCTCGCTGACGTTCTTCGTCTGGACGGCTCTGCTGCTGGGCGGCGCGGCGACGGTCTTCGGACCGCTGCTCGGATCGCTCATCTTCTGGGTGCTGCAGACGTTCCTCTCGAACGTGCTCCCCGCTCTGGCGTCGGCCGGCCTGCTGTTCGGCATGTCGTCGATCCAGGCGGCCACACTGCGGTTCATCCTCGTCGGCGTCGCGCTGATGCTGCTGGTGATCTTCATGCCGCAGGGGCTGCTCGGAAACAAGAAGGAGCTGACCTTTGTCAAGTGACTCCGCCTACGAGGCTCCGGCCGAGCCGCCGACGTCGACCGCGCCGGTCGCCCGGCCCAAGACCACGGGCCTGCACAAGGGCGACGCCGCACCCGGATGCGCCAAGATCGACCCGATCATCATCGCCCACGGCGTGCGTCGCTCGTTCGGCGGCGTGCACGCCGTCGACGTCGACCACCTCGAGGTCCCCCGCGGCGCCATCACCGCGCTCATCGGCCCGAACGGCGCCGGCAAGACCACCCTGTTCAACCTGCTGACCGGGTTCGACAAGCCCAACGAGGGCACGTGGAGCTACGACGGCAAGGACCTCTCGGGCGTCCCCGCGTACAAGGTCTCGCGGATGGGACTCGTGCGCACGTTCCAGCTCACCAAGGCGCTGGGACTGCTCACGGTGCTCGAGAACATGAAACTCGGCGCGAAGGACCAGCGCGGCGAGAAGTTCTTCGCCAGCCTCATCCCGGCGCTGTGGCGCAAGCAGGACCAGGCGCTCGAGACGCGGGCGATGCAGATCCTCAGGAAGTTCAAGCTCGACACGAAGGCGTCCGACTTCGCCGCCAGCCTCTCGGGCGGCCAGCGGAAGCTCCTCGAGATGGCGCGCTCCCTCATGACCGAGCCGACGCTGGTCATGCTCGACGAGCCGATGGCCGGGGTCAACCCGGCCCTCACGCAGTCGCTGCTGGACCACATCCTCGACCTCAAGGACGAGGGCATGACGGTGCTGTTCGTCGAGCACGACATGCACATGGTCCGCCACATCGCCGACTGGGTGGTCGTGATGGCCGAGGGCCGCATCGTCGCGGAGGGCGACCCGTACAGCGTCATGCGCGACCCCGCCGTGATCGACGCCTACCTCGGGGCCCACCAAGAGGTCGACCTCGGTGTCGTGACAGGACGCATCGACGTCGTCGATGCGGACCGGACGACGGATGCCGCGGCATCCGCTCGGGCCAGCGCAGACCAGATCGAGGCCGAAGCCGCCGCCGAACTCGAGTCCGAAGAGAAGCAGGGGGACGCGAAGTGACCAGCGCCACCGCCACCGGGACACCGGTCGTCGTCGTCGAGGACGTCCACGCGGGCTACCTCCCCGGTGTGAACATCCTCAACGGCTGCAACCTCGTCGCACACAAGGGCGAGCTCATCGGCATCATCGGCCCGAACGGCGCCGGCAAGTCGACGCTGTTGAAGGCGATCTTCGGGCAGGTCAACGTCCGCGGCGGCGTCGTGACCCTCGAAGGTGACGACATCACCGGGCTCAAGGCCAACCAGCTCGTCTCACGCGGAGTGGGGTTCATCCCGCAGACCAACAACGTCTTCCCGTCGCTGACGATCGAAGAGAACCTGCAGATGGGGCTGTACCAGCGCCCCTCCGCGTACGCCGAGCGGCTCGAGTTCGTCACCGGCATCTTCGGCGAGCTGAAGAAGCGCCTGAAGCAGCGCGCCGGCTCGCTCTCGGGCGGCGAGCGGCAGATGGTCGCGATGAGCCGCGCACTCATGATGGACCCGAAGGTGCTGCTGCTCGACGAGCCTTCGGCTGGTCTGTCGCCCGTCCGTCAGGACGAGGCGTTCATCCGCGTCTCCGAGATCAACAAGGCCGGCGTCACGTGCATCATGGTGGAGCAGAACGCCCGCCGGTGCCTGCAGATCTGCGACCGCGGCTACGTCCTCGACCAGGGGCGCGACGCGTACACCGGGTCGGGCCGCGACCTGCTGAACGACCCGAAGGTCACCGAGCTCTACCTCGGCACGCTCGGCACCTGACCACCCCGCCGCGCGGGGCGGGTGGTCGGGCACACGCCAGGCCAGGCCGGGGCGCCGAGCCGGGGCGCGTGCGCACGCGGCACACGCGTGCGTGATTCCCCCGCACGCCGGGGGCGCGTGCGCACGCGGCACCCCGGCGCCCACCGGCGAAACCAGCGCCGGCGGAGCACGGCCGCCGCATGAGTGAGGGCCCCGGATCCGAAGATCCGGGGCCCTCACGGTGTCAGCGCGAGAGGTGCTCAGCCCTCGTACGCGACGTAGTTGTTGTCCTCGCCGTACTCGTAGATCCCGATCGACGCCTCGGTCGGGTCGCCGACCTCGTCGAAGGTGATCGGACCCGAGATGCCGTCGTAGTCGGCGACGCCGCCTCCGACGATGATCTCGGCGCACGCGGCGTAGGTGTCGCACTTCTCACCCTCGCCCGAGCCGCCCGAGACCTCGATGAGCTTCTCGGCGATGGCCGCCGGGTCGTTCGAGGCTGCGGCCAGCGACGCGAGCGCCAGCAGCACGGTGGCGTCGAACGACTCCGCCGCGTAGCTGTACTCGGTCAGCGGGTCGTCGCCCTCTTCTTCGAGGAAGGCGTCGAGCTCCGACGTGAAGTCGGTCAGGGTGTCGATCGACAGACCGGGCAGGGTGCCCTTGGCGCCGGTCAGCGAGCCCTCGGGAAGGTCCTCCCCGAAGTTCGACAGGTTGCCGTCGACGAAGTAGAGCTTCTCGCCGGGGAACTCGCCGAGCAGGCTCGGAAGGATCGTGGCGACCTCTTCGAACGTGATCAGGGCGATCGCGTCGGGATCGGCCGCGACGACCTCGCTGATCTGCGCGTCGAACGTGGTGTCGCCGGTGTTGTACGTGGGCGCTGCCACGACCTCGCCGCCGGCTGCCTCGAACGCCTCGGTGACGTAACGGGCCAGGCCCGTGCCGTACGAGTCGTTCAGCACGATCATGCCGAGGGTCTGGTTGCCGTCCTCGGCGATCAGGTTGCCGAGCACGTCGCCCTGCAGCACGTCCGAGGGCGCGGTGCGGAAGTACAGCCCGTTGTCCTCGTAGGTGGTGAAGGCGTCCGAGGTGTTGGCCGGCGAGAACTGGATGACGCCGGCGCCGACGAGCTGGTCGATGAACTGCAGCGACGTGCCCGAGGATGCCGCGCCGATCACGGCCGAGACGTCCTCGCCCAGGAGGCGGGGGATCTCGGTCTCGTACGCCTTGTTGTCGGTGTCGCCGGAGTCGCCGTAGACGACCTCGATGTCGAGTCCGGTCTCTTCGGACACCTCGTTGATCTGCGCCGCAGCGAAGGCGACGCCGGCCTCTTCGGGCGGACCGAGGAAGGCCAGGTTTCCGGTCTGGGGCAGGGCCGTGCCGATCTTGAGACTGATCTCGTCCATCGGCTCCGCGGGACCGTCGGAGTCATCCGTGCCACCGCCGCCGTTGGTCGAGCTGCAGCCGGCCAGGATGAGTGCGCTGACGCCGACCGCGGCGATGCCGCCGAGGAACTTGCCGGCGCGAGAACGTGTGAAGACGCTCATTGTGCTCCTTGCTGTGTGTGAGTCGGGCAGGCCCGAGGGCCCCCAGTTCCCCTAAACCTAGCCCTGGGAGCGTCTCGCGAATGTTGCCATTCGTTAACGATGTGTAACGGACCCGAAAGCCTCACCGGCGGCCCCTGCATACCCCTGAGGCGTATACACTCGAGGAGCAGTACCCCCAAGGGGTATCCCCGAGCGAAAGGCGAAACGATGACCGAGAAGTACGAGTACCGCGTGACCGGCATGACCTGCGGCCACTGCGAGGCCAGCGTCCGCAGCGAGGTGTCGCAGCTCACCGGCGTGACCGGGGTCGACGTCAGCGCGAAGACCGGCACGCTCGTGGTCGAGTCCGAGGCGCCCCTGGCCGATGCCGACGTGCTCGCCGCTGTCGACGAGGCCGGCTACGCGGCGGTCCGGGCCTGATGACCTCTGCGTCCGCGACCGGCGGCGGCCTCGCGGGCGCGCGCGTCGAACTCCAGATCGGAGGCATGACGTGCGCGTCGTGTGCGGCGCGCATCGAGAAGAAGCTCAACCGGATGCCGGGGGTTGCGGCATCCGTCAATTACGCGACCGAGAAGGCACTCGTCTCGGTTCCCCCCGATGTCGACGCCGCCGCGCTCATCGCCGTGGTCGAGAAGACCGGATACACCGCCGCCGTCCCCGCTCCCCCGCGGAGCGAGCCCGCGGCGGACTCCGCGCCGGCCGAGGACGCCGATCTGACGAGGCTGCGCCAGCGCGTCATCGGGTCGGCGATCCTCTCGGTGCCGGTGATCCTCCTGGCGATGATCCCCGCACTTCAGTTCACGTACTGGCAGTGGGCGTCGCTGGCGCTGGCCGCCCCCGTCGTGGTGTGGGGGGCGTGGCCCTTCCACCGCGCCGCCGCGGTGAATCTGCGCCACGGCGCGGCCACCATGGACACCCTCGTGTCGATGGGGGTCTCGGCCGCCTTCCTGTGGTCGCTCTATGCACTGTTCCTCGGCCACGCCGGGATGCCGGGCATGACGCACGCGTTCGAGTGGACGATCCAGCGCTCCGACGGCGCCGGCGACATCTATCTGGAGGTCGCCGCCGGTGTGACGACGTTCGTCCTCGCCGGACGCTATTTCGAGCTGCGGTCGAAGCGCCGCGCGGGCGCCGCCCTGCGGGCGCTGCTGGACGTCGGCGCGAAAGACGCGGCGGTCCTGCGCGGCGGCGTCGAGCTGCGGGTTCCCGTGGCCCAGCTGCTCGTCGGCGACGAGTTCGTCGTGCGGCCCGGCGAGAAGATCGCCACCGACGGCGTCGTCGTCTCGGGATCGTCGGCGGTCGACGCCTCGACGGTCACCGGCGAGTCGGTGCCCGTCGAAGTGGAGCCCGGAGACCCCGTCGTCGGCGCGACGGTCAACGCCGGCGGCCGGCTGGTCGTCCGCGCGACCCGGGTGGGCGATGACACGCAGCTCGCCCAGATGGCACGGCTGGTCGAGCAGGCGCAGTCGGGCAAGGCCGACGTGCAGCGGCTGGCCGACCGGATCTCGGGCGTCTTCGTGCCCATCGTCCTGGTCATCGCCCTCGCGGCCCTCGCCGTGTGGCTGCTGCTGGGCTTCCCCGCCGCTTCGGCCGTGACCGCGGCCGTCACGGTCCTCATCATCGCGTGCCCGTGCGCCCTCGGACTCGCCACGCCGACGGCGCTGCTGGTCGGCACCGGACGGGGCGCGCAGCTGGGCATCCTCATCCGCGGCCCGGAGATCCTCGAGTCCACCCGCCGGGTCGACACCATCGTGCTCGACAAGACCGGAACCGTCACCACCGGGCGCATGGCGCTCGTCGACGTCGTCCCGGCCGCCGGTCAGGATCGCGCCGAGCTGCTGCGACGGGCCGGCGCGGTCGAGCACGCCTCGGAGCATCCGATCGCCCGCGCGATCGCCGACGCCGGCGGCGACCTGCCCGCGGTCGAGGACTTCCGCTCCCACGCCGGCCACGGCGTCACGGGCGTCGTCGAGGGCCATGCGGTCGTCGTGGGTCGCCGAGCCCTTCTCGCGGAGTGGGCCGTGGCGCTGCCCGCCGATCTCGAGCAGGCGATGACGGATGCCGAGGCGCACGGCCGCACGGCGGTGGCGGTCGCGTGGGACGGCACGGCTCGCGGTGTCCTCGTCGTGGCCGATCAGGTCAAGCCCACCAGCGCCGAAGCGGTCGCGCAGCTGCGCGCCCTCGGACTCGAGCCGGTGCTGCTGACCGGCGACAACGCCACGGCCGCCGCCGCGATCGCACGCCAGGTCGGTATCGACCGGGTCACCGCCGAGGTGCTCCCCGCCGACAAGGTCGCCGTGGTGCGGGCGCTGCAGGCCGAGGGACGGACCGTCGCGATGGTCGGGGACGGCGTCAACGACGCCGCCGCGCTCGCGCAGGCCGATCTCGGCATGGCGATGGGCACCGGCACCGACGCCGCCATCGAGGCCTCCGACATCACGCTCGTGCGGGGCGACCTGCGCAGCGCGGCCGATGCCGTCCGCCTTTCGCGCGCGACGCTCGGTACGATCAAGACCAATCTGTTCTGGGCTTTCGCCTACAACGTCGCCGCGATCCCGCTCGCGGCGCTCGGGATGCTCAACCCCATGATCGCCGGCGCGGCGATGGCGTTCTCGAGCGTGTTCGTCGTCGGCAACAGTCTGCGGCTGCGGCGCTTCCGCAGTCGGAACCTCCCCCGTCAGGAGCACTCATGACACTCGAAGCACCGGCATCCACCTCGGTCGAGGCATCCGGCCCCGTCGAGGCCGACGCCGAAGAGCACGCCCACCACGGCTACATCACCGACAAGGCGAAGTACCTCAATCGGCTCAAGCGCATCGAGGGTCAGGCGCGCGGGATCCACAAGATGGTCGAGGACGAGAAGTACTGCATCGACATCCTGACGCAGGTCTCAGCGCTGACCTCGGCCCTCGAGGCCGTCGCGCTGGGGCTGCTCGACGATCACCTGCGGCACTGCGTGGTCGACGCCGCGCGCACCGGCGGTGCGGATGCCGAGGCGAAGATCACCGAAGCTTCGCAGGCGATCGCGCGCCTCGTGCGCTGAGCGAGTCGATCGTCAGCACCGTCAGGGCGACCCACACGAGGGCGAAGCCGATCCAGCGCTCGAGGGGCATCGGCTCGCCCAGCAGCCACGCGCCGGTGATGAACTGCAGGATGGGCGCGACGAACTGCAGCAGCCCGATGAGGGTGAGCGGGGCGCGGCGGGCGCCGGCGGCGAAGAACAGCAGGGGCGTCGCGGTCATGACGCCCGCCAGCAGCAGCAGCGTCGTGTGCCACGGTCCGAGGGTTCCGAGGGTGATGCCCGCCGTCGCCGCGACCGCGATCAGCTGGGCGACGGCCACCGGCGCGAGCCACAGGGACTCCAGGGTCAGGCCGCTGACGGCGTCGACGGAGGGCCCGATCCGCTTCTTCACCAGCCCGTACAGGGCGAACGAGCAGGCCAGTGACAGCGCGATCCACGGGAACGTGCCGTAGCCGACGATGATCACCGCCACGGCGACACCGGCGATGCCGAGCGCCACCCACTGCGTGATCCGCAGCCGCTCGCGCAGGATGAGCACGCCCAGCAGCACCGTGAAGATCGGGTTGATGAAGTAGCCCAGGCTCGTCTCGATCACGTGCCCGGTGAGGGTGGCGATGAGGAAGACCTGCCAGTTGACGTAGATCAGCCCGCCGGCCAGCACCGTCCACAGCACGAGCCGGCGGTTGCGAAGGATCGCCCAGAGCTTCCGCCACGTGCGGGTGACCGTCAGCAGCACGGCGCAGAAGGCCAGCGACAGCAGGATGCGCCATGCGACGACCTCCCACGGACCGGTCGGTGCGAGCGCGAGGAAGTACAGCGGCAGGAAGCCCCACAGCAGGTACGCGGTGAAGGCGTACACACCGCCCAGCGCGCGTTCACGGGGGTCGTCGGCAGCGGGCTCCGCGGGCACGACCGTGTCGGCCGTGCGGGGATCTGGGTTCACCGGATCAGCCTACGGCCGGACGACGAAGAGGGCCGGATGCCGAAGCATCCGACCCTCTCTGTGCGCGTGGTGCGCGAAGCGTCAGCGAACGACGACGGCGAGGACGTCGCGAGCCGACAGGACGAGGAACTCGTCACCGCCGAACTTGACCTCGGTGCCGCCGTACTTGCTGTAGATCACACGGTCGCCGACGGCGACGTCGAGCGGGACGCGGTTGCCGTTGTCGTCGATACGGCCCGGTCCGACCGCCACGACCTCGCCCTCCTGGGGCTTCTCCTTGGCGGTGTCGGGAATGACCAGACCGCTGGACGTGGTCTGCTCGGCCTCGACCTGCTTGATGACGATGCGGTCCTCGAGCGGCTTGATGGAAACCGACACGGGTCTACCTCTGCTTTCCTTGAGAATCAAGACTCGTTAGCACCCACACGCTGAGAGTGCTAACGAGAGTCTAGGCAAGCACCTGGCACTCTCGCAACGTGAGTGCCAGATGATGACGGATGCCGCATCCGCCGCCCCCGCAGCGCCCACCGCGAGCGCGCCTAGGCTGGTGCGATGGACATGGCCGAGCTGACCGCCCTGCTCACTCCCGAGGGCCTGCGCCTGCTCGACGATCTGGGCACGGTGACGTCGACCGATGAGGTCGCCGCGGCCGTCTCGCGCCTGCGGAAGGCGGGCCACTCCCCCGACCTGGTGTCGGCCGTCGTCGGTCAGGCACGACTGCGGGCCAAGGGGGCCGCGAAGTTCGGCCCCTTCGCCGACCGCATGCTCTTCACCCGCGCGGGCCTCGAGCAGGCCACGCGCCTCGGCGTCGCCGCCCGCCATGCGGCGCGCTTCCGCGATGCCGGCTTCACGCGGGTCGCCGATCTCGGCTGCGGCATCGGCGGAGACGCCCTCGGACTCGCCGCGCTCGGCATCACGGTCGACGCCGTCGACGCCGACGAGGTGACCGCGGCGATCGCGGCGTACAACCTCGCTCCGTTCGGCGAGACCGCACGGGTGCGTCACGCGACGGCCGAGCAGGCGGCGGAAGACCTGTTCGCCGAAGACGCGAGCGAGGCTGCGCAGGCGGTGTGGCTGGACCCGGCCCGGCGGGCGGCGGGCCACGGCGAGACCTCGCGGACCGCGCCGGCGGACTGGTCGCCGTCGCTGGAGTGGTCGTTCGCTCTGGCCGATCGGGTGCCGGCGGGCATCAAGCTCGGGCCGGGGCTCGACCGCGACCTGCTGCCGGACGGCGTCGAGGCCCAGTGGGTGAGCGCGGACGGGTCGACGATCGAGCTCGTGATCTGGTCGGGGGCGCTGGCGCGCCCCGGCGTCGCGCGGGCGGCGCTGGTGATGCGCGGGGACGCGGCGTGGGAGCTGACGGCGGCCGCCGATGCCGAGGACGAGCCGGCCCGCGAGCTCGGCGCGTTCCTGCACGAACCCGATGGCGCGGTGATCCGCGCACGCCTCATCGGCGAGGTGGCGCGCTCGCTCGAGGCCGGCACGCTCGATCCCCGCATCGCATACCTCACCGGCGACACCGCGGTGACGAGCCCGTTCGTGCAGTCCTTCCGCGTCCGCGAGGTGCTGCCCAGCGACACCAAGGCGCTCGGCGCGGCGCTGCGGGCGCGCGGCATCGGGCGTCTGGAGATCAAGAAGCGCGGCGTCGACATCGATCCCGCGACGCTGCGCACGAAGCTGAAGCTGCGCGGCGACGAGGCCGCGACGCTGTTCGTCACCCGCATCGGGTCGAGGCGCACGACGATCCTCGCCGACCGCGTCGACGCCGCCTGACACCGGTTCGACAGCCGGCTCAGCCCAGGAAGTTCGTCGGGATCGCGCTCAGCAGGTTGGCCTGCGTGGCGGCGAACCACAGCCACCCCGCGCTGTAGAGGATCGACAGCACGGCCAGGACGATGGCCCAGATCGCCACCGAACGGCTCTCGGTGGGCCGGCGGAGGGCGAGGATGCCCGAGATCACCGCGACGAGCCCGATCGGGAAGCCCCAGCCGACGAAGAGCGAGGCGGCGAGCCCCATCACCGCGAAGGCGAGCGCCCACGCCGCCAGGCCCCGCTGTGGTCCGGCGGGCTGGATCGGCGCCCAGACCGCGTCGGTGTCGACGGTCGGGCCGGTGGGGACGGTGACGTCCACCGGACCGGTGGGCAGGCGCGAGAAGCCGCCGCGGTGCTGGCCGGGCAGCGTCGACGAGGCCGCGGACGACTCGACGTCCGACGACGGCGGCTCGACCCGCAGCTGCGGCTTCTCGGCGGCGGGATCGCTCATGCGGCGTCGCCGTCTCTATCGCGGCTGTCGTCCGGGTCGCCTGCGGTGCGCGCGGCGACCTGGATCTCGGTGACCGGCAGGGTCGAGTCGGCGCCGAACTCCAGCGTCGACGGCGGCCGACCGGATCGGATCAGCTCGGCGGCGAGCGCGGCAATCATGGCCCCATTGTCGGTGCACAGCGACAGCGGAGGGATGCGGACCGTGACGCCCGCGGCATCCGCTCTCTCGATCGCGGCGTCGCGAAGCCGCTTGTTGGCGATGACGCCGCCGCCCAGCAGGAGGCGCGGGACGCCGTGGTCGTGGCACGCCGCGAGCGCCTTGGTGACGAGCACGTCGACGACCGCTTCGCGGAAGGATGCCGCGACGTCCGCGACCGGGATGTCACCGCCCTCGGCGGTGCGCTGCTCGACCCACCGCGCGACGGCGGTCTTGAGCCCCGAGAACGAGAAGTCGTACCGGTGCCGCGCCATGTCGGAGGCGCGCGAGAGCCCGCGCGGGAAGCGGATCGCCGCGGGGTCGCCGCTCGCGGCCGCGCGGTCGATCTCAGGGCCGCCGGGATAAGGCAGGCCGAGCAGACGCGCGACCTTGTCGAACGCCTCGCCGGCGGCGTCGTCCATGGTCTCGCCCAGCATCTCGACGTCCGAGGTGAGGTCGCGCACGAGCAGCAGCGAGGTGTGGCCGCCCGAGACGAGCAGCGCGACCGTCGGGTACTCGATCGGGGGCGCCGAGGCGTCCAGGATGTCGGCGGCGATGTGTCCGACGAGGTGGTTGACGGCGTAGAGCGGCCGATCGAGCGAGACTGCCAGGGCCTTCGCGGCGCCGACGCCGACCATGAGCGCACCGGCGAGCCCGGGGCCGCTCGTCACCGCGACGGCGTCGAGGTCGCCGAGGGTGACTCCGGCTTCGGCGAGGGCGGCGCGGATCGCCGGTTGAAGCGCCTCGAGGTGGGCGCGTGCGGCCACCTCGGGCACGACGCCGCCGTAGCGGGCGTGCTCGTCCATGGAACTGGCGATGGTGTTGCTCAGCAGCGTCCGGCCGCGGACGATGCCGATGCCGGTCTCGTCGCAGCTGGTCTCGATGCCGAGCACCAGGGGTTCGTCGCGGTTCATGCCGCCGCCCATCCGGCGACCTTCAGTCGCATGACGACGGCGTCCACGCCGTCCGGCTGGTAGTAGTTCGCCCGGCGGCCGAGCTCCTGGAAGCCCTCCGAGGCGTACAGTGCCTGCGCGACCGGGTTGTCGGCGCGCACCTCGAGGAAGAGGTCGTGGGCACCCCGTCGCGCGGCCTCGGCGATGAGCGTGCGCAGCAGCGCGCGGCCGCGACCGCGGCCACGCGCGCCGTCGGCGATCGCGATGGTCTGGACGTCGGCATCCGCCGCCCCCTGCACAGCCCGCAGGCCCGCGTACCCGATGAGGCGCCCGGCCTCCTCGACCACCACGTACCAGCCGTGGGGCGAGGCGAGTTCTTCGCGCATCATCGACGGCGACCACGCGTCGGTCGGGAACGAGGCGCGCTCGAGCGCCATGATCGCGTCGAGGTCGTCGACGGTCGCGGGGCGCGTGGTCATGCCGTCACCCGCTTCGGGCCGGTCGGCGCGGTCACGTCGGGCGAGCGCAGGTACAGCGCGTCGGCGGGACCGATCGTGCGTCCGGCGGCGAGGGCGCGGGCACCGGCGAGCGCGAGCATGGCGGCGGGGATGCGCTCGGCATCCCGGCGCAGCGCCCCCCGGCCCTCGAGGACGCCGTCAAGCTCGTCGCGGGGCACGAGGGCGGCCTCGGAGAGGCGGACGGGCAGTCCGTCGTCGTCGAGGCCGCGGTAGACGGTGTAGGCGTACTCGCGCCGTCGCGCGTCGGTGGCCACCGCGAAGGGCTGGTCGATCGACTCCTCGTAGCCCCCGGTGAGGGCGTCGTGCAGCAGCAGCTCGAGGGCGACGGCGTCGTGGCTCGGCACCGGAATGACCGGCACGTCGCGGCCGAGGGCGAAGGTGCGCGCGGCGGCGATCCCGACGCGCAGACCGGTGAAGGGTCCGGGACCCATGCCCGCGGCGACGTGCGTGATGTCGGATGCCGCGACCTGCGCCTCGGCGAGCACCCTCTGCAGGAGCGTGCCGATGACTTCGGCGTGCCCGCGCGGATCGGCGCTCTCGAGCTGGGCCCGGACGACGCCGTCGTGCTCGACGACCGCCACCGCGGTGCCGAGGGACGTGTCTATGCCGAGGATCACGCGTACCAGGTTAGTCGCGCGCCCGGCGGGTGATCGTGACGAGGCGGGGGGCGTCGGCGTCGAGCTCTGCGGTGGCCTGGGGATTCACCGCGCACGCGTCGTCCATGCCGCGGCCGTGCCACTCCCGGTCGAGCTCGACCTCCCACCACGTGTCACGGAGGGCGTCGACCATCCCGCGTCCCCACTCCACGATGGTGACCGAGGCGTCGAGGTCGATGTCGAGATCGTCCAGTTCGACGGCGGAGCCGAGGCGGTAGGCGTCCACGTGGACGAGCGGGGCTCCGCCGACGAGCGACGGGTGCGTCCGCGCGATCACGAAGGTCGGGCTCTGCACGGGTCCGCGCACGCCCAGTCCCGCCGCGATGCCGCGCGTGAGGGTGGTCTTGCCTGCTCCGAGCGGACCGGTCAGGACGACCAGGTCGCCGGGGCGCAGCATCCGGCCCATCTCTTCACCGAGCGCCTCCATGTCGTCGGGCGAGGCGATCTCGCGGCGCCCGGCCAGCGCGTCGAGTCCGGTCATGGGCGTCCTCCCCCGCTCACTGCGACACCTGCCGCCGCGCCACGCGCGGCCCGATGCGGGTGACGATCTCGTAGTTGATGGTGCCGGCGGCGTCGCCCCAGTCGTCGGCCGACGGGACGCCGAGGGTGGCGTCGCCGAACAGCACGGCCTCGTCGCCGACGGTGACGGGGTGGTCGCCGACGTCGACGACGAACTGATCCATCGCGATGCGGCCGGCCACCGTGAAGCGGCGGCCGCCGATGGTCACCGGGCCCCACGTGGACGCCTGCCGGGGAACGCCGTCGGCGTACCCCAGCGGCACGAGCGCGAGGGTCGTGTCGCGGGTCGTGCGGTGGACGTAGCCGTACGACACGCCCTGACCTGCCGGCACCCGGCGGACGGCCGCGATCGCGCCGCGGAGGGTCATGGCCGGCCGCAGTCCGAGGTCGGCCGAGGTGCGGTCGGCGAAGGGCGAGAGCCCGTAGATGCCGATGCCCAGGCGCACGCACCCGAGGCGGGTCTCGGGCAGGTCAATGGCGGCGTGCGTGGCGGCGATGTGCCGCAGCGGCGGGGCCAGCCCGACGGATGCCGCGACGCCGAGCCCCTCGTGGAACGAGCGCAGCGCGGCGCGGTCGTCGTCGGCGGATGTGTTCGACAGGTGGCTGAAGATGCCGAGGACGCGGAGCTTGCCAATGCGCTCCAGCCGCGCGGCCTCGCTGAGCACGACACGCCAGTCGGACGGCGCGATGCCGTTGCGGCTGAGGCCGGTCTCGAGCTTGAGGTGCACCGAGACCGGACGGTCGACCGTCGCCGCGGCGGCGGCCTGGAGGAGCTGGTCGGAGCTCGAGACGCCGAGTTCGATGTTCAGGGCGGCCGCTTCGGCGAACGAAGCGCCGGGAGCATGCAGCCACGCCACGAGGGGCGCGTCGATCCCCGCGCGCCGGAGGGCGATCGCCTCGGCCACGTCGGCGACGCCCAGTCGTGCCGCACCGCCCTCGAGGGCGGCCGTCGCCGAGCGCACCGCGCCGTGGCCGTAGCCGTCGGCCTTCACCACCGCGATGACCTCGCTGTCGGTGAGGCGCCGCAGATGGCGCACGTTCGCGGTGATAGCCGAGACGTCGATGAGCGCCTCGCGCATGACGCCGGGAGGCATGCGGGTCATGCGGAGCCTCCCGTGGGCGACGTGGCGGCGAGCTCGTTCACAGACGCCGATGCGGACGCCGATGCGGACGCCGATGCGGGCTCCGACTCGGCGACGACGTAGGCGGTGGCCAGGCCCGCATCGTGCGACATCGACAGGTGCAGCGCCGTGATGCCGCGCTCGCGGATGACGGCGGCGGTCGATCCGGTGAGGGTGAACCAGGGCCGGCCCGAGGCCTCGGGGGTGATCTCGATCTCGGTCCAGTGCAGCCCGTCCGAGCCGCCGAGCGCCTTGATGAGGGCTTCTTTGGCGGCGTACCGCGCAGCGAGGGAGCGCGGTTTGAGGGCGCGTTCGGCGTCGGAGAACAGCCGCTCGAGGAGCCGCGGCGTGCGCTGGATCGTCCGCTCGAAGCGGGCGATGTCGACGAGATCGACCCCGATGCCGACGATCACCGGTCCTCCCCTCGCGCCGCACCCGCGGCTCCGCCACCCTATCGCGCCGTTCCCACGCCCTGCCGGGACCCCTGTTCGACGCGGGTGGATCACAACTCCTGCAGGTACACCACCGGCGCCGTCGGCATCGGCGTCCGACCTGCAGGATTCCGCGGTTGCCGCACGAGACGGCTCCGCCCGGTGCAGGAGTTGTGATCCTGCACCGGGCCGGGAGCCGGTGGTGCCCCGAGCCCTACCGCCCTACTCGACGGTGACGGACTTCGCGAGGTTGCGCGGCTGGTCGACGTCCAGGCCCTTGGCCGTGGCCAGGCCCATCGCGAAGATGTGCAGCGGCACGACGGCCAGGAGAGGCTCGAAGAGCGGGCCGGCCAGGGGGATGCGCAGCACCTCGTCGGCGAAGGGCAGCACGGCGGCGTCCCCCTCCTCGGCGATCACGATCACGCGCGCTCCACGGGCGCGGATCTCCTGGATGTTCGACACGACCTTCTTGTGCAGCTCGGCGGACTCGCGCGGCGACGGCACGATGACGAACACCGGCTGACCCGGCTCGATGAGCGCGATGGGGCCGTGCTTGAGCTCGCCGGCGGCGAAGCCCTCGGCGTGGATGTAGGCGAGCTCCTTGAGCTTGAGCGCGCCCTCGAGCGCGATCGGGTAGCCCACGTGCCGTCCGAGGAACAGCACCGACCGGGTGTCGGCCATCCAGTGCGCGAATTGCTCGATGCGACTCTGCTCGCGGTCGAGGATCTGCTGGATCTTCGCCGGCACGGCTTCGAGCTCGCGCACGTTGTCGGCGGCCTGTTCGGCCGTCAGCGCACCGCGCACGCGTCCGATGTGGAGGGCGAGCAGGTACAGGGCGGTGATCTGCGCGACGAATGCCTTCGTCGAGGCGACCGCGACCTCGGGACCGGCGTGGGTGTAGACGATCGCGTCGGACTCGCGCGGGATCGTCGCGCCCTGGGTGTTGCAGATCGACAGCGTCTTGGCCCCCGCCTCACGGGCGTACTTGACGGCCATGAGCGTGTCCATAGTCTCGCCCGACTGCGAGATCGAGACCACGAGCGTGTCGGGTCCGATCACCGGGTCGCGGTAGCGGAACTCGTGGGCCAGCTCGACGTCCACCGGCACCCGCGCCCACTGCTCCAGGGCGTACTTGCCGACGACGCCGGCGTAGGCGGCAGTGCCGCACGCGATGACGATGATGCGCGTGATGTCGGCGAACAGCCCGTCGAGGCCGTCGAGCTCGGGGATGGCCACCGCGCCGTCCTTCACTCGTCCGCGGACGGTGTTGGCGACGGCATCCGGCTCCTCCGAGACCTCCTTGGCCATGAACGACGACCATCCGCCCTTGTCGGCGGCTGCGGCATCCCACATCACCTCGAACGGCTCGACGTCGACCTCGTCGCCGCTGAAGTCGGTGACCTCGACGCCCTCGGGCGTGATCGCGACGATCTCGTCCTGTCCGATCGCGAGGGCGCGACGGGTGTGCTCGACGAAGGCGGCGACGTCCGAGGCGAGGAAGTTCTCGCCGTCGCCGAGGCCGATCACCAGCGGCGAATTGCGGCGCGCGCCGACGACGAGGCCGGGGTGGTCGCGGTGCATCGCCAGCAGTGTGAAGGCGCCCTCGAGGCGGGCGACGACCATGCGGAACGCCTCGACCAGGTTGCCGCCGGCCTCGCGGTACTCGCGGCCGAGGAGCACGGCGGCGACCTCGGTGTCGGTCTCGCTGCGGAAGGTGTAGCCCTCGGCCACGAGCTCGCTCTTGAGCTCGGAGAAGTTCTCGATGATGCCGTTGTGGATGACGGCGAGCTTGTCGTCGTCGGCCAGGTGCGGGTGCGCGTTGGCATCGGTCGGGCCGCCGTGGGTGGCCCAGCGGGTGTGGCCGATGCCGGTCGTGCCGTCGCTCAGGGGGTGCGCCGTGAGGTCGTCGCGCAGGATCTTCAGCTTGCCGGCGCGCTTGCGCATCCCCAGGTCGCCGCCGCCGTCGATGACGGCGATCCCCGCCGAGTCGTAGCCGCGGTACTCGAGCCGCGACAGGCCGGCGAGGAGGATGGGCTGGCTCTGACGCGGGCCCACGTATCCGACGATTCCACACATGCGCTCGATGCTATCCCGGCCCGGCATGCGAGATGGCTGAACGGACCGGATGCCGCGACAGCCGGGCGCGGCATCCCTGACGCTACGATGGGCGCGATGTCCGCCGACGACGCGACCGCGACCGCACCCGCCCTCTCGCTATACCGCGAGATCGACCGGGCGGAGTGGTCGCGGCTGGCGGCCGGGATGGCGCAGCCGCTCAGCGAGACCGAGGTCGTCCAAATCCGGGGCCTCGGCGACCGTCTCGACATCGCCGAGGTGGCGCAGGTCTACCTGCCGCTGTCGCGCCTGCTGTCGCTGTACGCGGAGGCGACGAAGCGCCTGGGCGACGACACGGCCGAGTTCCTCGGGGATGCCGCGGCCACGACCCCGTTCGTGGTGGGGGTGGCCGGTTCCGTCGCCGTGGGCAAGTCCACGATCGCGCGCCTGCTGCGCGAGCTCATGAGCCGCTGGCCCGGAACCCCCCGCGTGGAGCTGGTGACGACGGACGGCTTCCTCTACCCCAACGCCGAGCTCGAGCGGCGGGGACTGATGGACCGGAAGGGGTTCCCGGAGTCCTACGACCGCCGTGCGCTCGTGGCCTTCCTCACCGAGGTCAAGAGCGGCGCGGCCGAGGCGCGGGCGCCCTTCTACTCGCACATGCGGTACGACATCGTGCCGGACGCCCACGTGACCGTGCGCCGCCCCGACGTCGTCATCGTCGAGGGCCTGAACGTGCTGCAGCCGCCGCCCACGCCGAACGACGTGGCGGTGAGCGACCTGTTCGACTTCTCGATCTACGTCGACGCCGACACCGACGACATCACCCAGTGGTTCGTGAACCGCTTCCTGGCGCTGCGGCGCGGGGCGTTCGCCAACCCGAACTCGTTCTTCAACGTGTTCGCTCACCTCTCGGACGACGAGGCGGTCGAGACGGCGCTCGGCTACTGGAACGACATCAACCTGCCGAACCTGCGCGAGAACGTCCTCCCCACCAAGCATCGCGCCACGCTCGTGCTCGAGAAGGCCGTGGACCACACGGTCGAACGCGTGCTGCTGCGCAAGCTCTGAGACGAGACCCGCGGCAGGTTCCGGCATCCGCGCCACATCGCGGCAGCCGAGTCACACCGCCGCGGCAGGTTCCGGCATCCGCGCCACATCACGGCAGCCGAGTCACACCGCCGCGGCAGGTTCCGGCATCCGCGCCATCGATCGGTGTAGCGGATGCCGCGAACTGCCGCGGTGGGAGTCGCGCGCCCGTCGCGAGCGGAACCGACAGCCGGCCCCGCCGCGGATGCGGACTGACGGGATCTACCCGCGGGCGAAGAGCTTCGCGAAGAACCCGGACGAGGGCGCCTGGTCGTGGCCCTGGCAGCGCTGCGAGTTCGGGATGCCCCGCAGCACCTGGTCGACGTGCTGACCGCAACCGGCCCACGTGGTCTTTCCGCAGGTGCGGCAGCTGACGGCTCGGCACATGGGTGCTCTCCTGTTCTGCGCGACGACGATCGTCCGCGCTACGTGGAGATAATACCCCCGGGGGTATCTATCGGTGAAATCGGCGGGGGGACTCCGCACCACTACCCTTGGTCCGTGCGCTTGGGAGTCCTCGACATCGGGTCGAACACCGTCCATCTGCTCGTCGCCGACGTCCGGCCCGGCGGTCGGCCCCTCGCGGCGACCAGTCAGCGCACGGTGCTGCGCCTGATGCGCTATCTCGGACCCGACGGCGAGATCACCGACGAGGGTGTCGCCGCGCTCGTGTCCGCGGTGTCGGAGGCGCGCCGGGTCGCCGCCGCCGAGAACGTCCACGAGCTCCTCGCGACGGCGACCTCGGCCGTTCGCGAGGCCGCCAACGGCACCGAGGTCATCGCCCGGATCGAGGAGGCCCTCGGGCAGCCCCTCCAGGTGCTCGGCGGCGAGACCGAGGCGCGCTACACCTTCCTCGCCGTCCGCCGGTGGTTCGGCTGGTCGGCGGGGCAGATCCTGCTGTTCGACATCGGCGGCGGGTCGCTCGAACTGGCCGCGGGCGGCGACGAGCTGCCCGACGTGGCCGAGTCGGTGCCGCTGGGCGCCGGCCGCATGACCGTGCAGTTCCTGCCGGACGATCCGCCGGGCGCCGACGCGATCGACGCCCTGCGCGCGCACGCGGCAGGGGTGCTCGCGCCGGTCGCCGAACGCTTCTCCGCCCAGCCGCGGCCCGATCACGTCGTCGGCTCGTCCAAGGCGATCCGCTCGCTCGCCAAGCTCGCCGGCTACCCGGTGCCCGGCTGGTCGGGCATCGAGCGCATGGTGCTCCCCCGCAAAGAGCTCAAGGCGTGGATCCCGCGGCTCGCGCGCATCCCCGCCGACACGCGGCAGGAGCTGCCCGGCATCACCGCCGACCGGACGTTCCAGATCGTCGCGGGCGCGGTGGTGCTGCACCAGGCCATGAAGGCCATGGATGTCGAGGAGCTCGAAGTCTCGCCGTGGGCGCTTCGCGAAGGTGTGCTCCTGCGCTACATCGAGTCGCTCAGCTGGAACGCTCCGGGCGCGTAGCACCCTTCGCGACCAGTCGGTCTCCGTGCCAGGCCACCGGCATCGGGTCGGTGACTCCGCCCACGAATCGTCCCTCGTCGTCGGCGTGGCGGAATGCGAACAGCAGCCACTGCCCGTCCTCGCGCCGCCGCAGCAGACGCCCGACGTACAGCGAGTCGTCGGTGAGCGGGTAGGCGGCGCTGATGTCGAACGGACCGAGCACGCTGTCGGCCGTCACCGCCCACGTGCCGCCGCGGGACCCGCGCCGCGCTGGGGTGGCCTGGCCCTCCAGGCATGAGAACAGCAGCACCGGGCGCCCGTCGACCACCTCGACCTGGAACACCTCGAGCTGACCGAAGCCGTCGTCGCTCGGGACCGACAGCGGCTCGCGCAGCTCCCAGTCGCGCAGGTCGGCCGACCACGCGTGGCCGACGACGCCGCGACCGTCGACGGGACCCTCGGGCGCGCGTGCGGTGATGAGCATGTGCCAGCCGTTCCGCTCGGGATCGGCGAACACCCAGGGGTCGCGGAAGGCCTCGTCATGCCACGCGTCGCTGTCGAGCTTCTCGTACCAGGGCCCGGTGGCCTCGAGCACCGGCCCCCCGGACTTCGTCCACGTCAGCAGGTCGCGGGAGGTCGCATAGCCGATGCGCTGGATGTTCTTCCCGTTCTCGGCCAGCGACGAGCCCGTGTAGAAGAGGAACCACGTGCCGTCCGGGTGACGGATGACCGACCCCGTCCACGTGGCGAGGTCGTCGAACGCGGGGGCGTCGCTGCGCACGAGGGCGTCGGCGACCTGCGTCCACTCGACGAGGTCGGTCGAGACGGCGTGGCCGATCGAGGCGCGGTAATGGCGCGCGTCGGGGTCGTGCAGCGCGCGTGAGGCGTACAGGAAGAACAGGTGGTACGTCTCGCCGTCGTCGGCGAACCAGTAGTCCCACACCCAGGAGCCGGGGAGGTCGAACATGGTGAATCCTTCGGTCGTCAGCGCGCGCTGGGCGCGGGGGTATGGGGGTGCGTGTCGAGCGGGTCGAGCTCGTCGCGGCGGGGTGGGTCGGCTCCGGGCCGCGAGACGGTGATGGCCGCGGCGCGGGCTGCGCGTCGCAGCATCCGTTCGAGGTCGTCGGGCCGGATGCCGCCCCCCGGCGCCCGCAGGCGGCCGGCGGTCGCGTCGAGCGAGACCAGGCCGTCGACGATCGCGCCCATGAAGGTGTCGCCGGCGCCGACGGTGTCGACGACGGCGGTTCGGACGGCGGGGATGCGGTGCACGCCGTCGGCGGTCACCGCGAGGGCGCCCTCGCCGCCGAGGGTGAGGACGACGAGCGCGGGACCGCGCCGCTGCCACTCCTGCGCGACGTCTTCGACGGCACGGCCCGGGTGGAGCCACCGCACGTCCTCGTCGCTGGCCTTGACGACGTCCGCGAGCGAGATGAGCTCGTCCACCCGCGCACGCACGGCTGCGGGATCGTCGACGAGCGACGGGCGGATGTTGGGGTCGTACGTGACCGTCGCGGACGACCGCAGGCGTCGGACCAGCGCGACGACCTGGCCGGCGCCCGGCTCGATCACCGCGGCCACCGAGCCGATGTGCAGGATGCCCGCGGATGCCGCGGCCTCCCCCGCGGCATCCGCGGCCAGGTCCCACTCCAGGTCGAACTCGTAGCGCGCGGCGCCGGTGGTGTCGAGGCGGGCAATCGCGGTCGAGGTGCGGGGCGCCGGAGTCGCGGTGACCTCGACGCCCGACGCGGCGAGCCAGCCGCGGATGCGCCGGCCGTGGTCGTCATCGGCGAGGCGGGTGATCAGCAGCGGGTCGCGTCCGAGGCGCCCGAGGGTGAGTGCGACGTTGGCGGGGCTGCCGCCCGGAGCTTCGTCGACGGTGCCGTCGACGCGGTGGACCACGTCGACGAGCGCCTCGCCCACCACGACGATGCGCGATCCCCCGGTCATCCCTTCACCCCGCTCGCGGCGATGCTCGAGACGAACGCCCGCTGGAACACCAGGAAGACGATGAGCACCGGCAACGTGATGAGCGACGTGTAGGCCATGACCTCGCCCCACGCGGTGTTCAGCTGGAAGAAGTACTGCATGCCGACCATGACCGGGCGCAGCTCCTCCTTCTGCACGACCATGAGGGGCCACAGGTACTGGTTCCACGCCGGGAGGAAGGTGAGGATCGCCACGGTCGCGAACGCCGGTCCCGACAGGGGCACGAGGATGCGGCGATAGATCGTGAACCAGCTCGCACCGTCGATGCGCGCGGCCTCGTCGAGGGACTTCGGGATCGTGGAGAAGTACTGCGTGAACAGGAAGATCGAGAACGCGTTCGCGATGAACGGGACGATCTGGACCTCGTAGGTGTTCAGCCAGCCGAAGTCGTACTTGAGGATGCCGCCCTCCATCACGAGCGTCGGAAGCTGAGCGACCCAGTAGACCATCGGCACCGCGATCGTCTCGAACGGGACGATGAGGGTGGCGATGACGATCGCGAGGACGACGAAGCGGCCCTTCCACTCCAGGCGCGACAAAGCGAACCCGGCCATGGAATTCACGACCAGTCCGAGCCCCACGGTCAGCACGGTGACGAGCACCGAGTTGAACAGGAACTGCGCGACGGGCACGCGGTCGAACACCCCGAAGTAGTTGTCGAGGCTGATGTCGCCGACGGGCAGGAACGCCATGGGCGAGTCGATGTCCTGCAGGATCTGCGCGTCCGGCTTGAGGCTCGAGACGAACATGAACACCAGCGGGAACAGGAACAGGATGCCGAAGAGCGACATCGTGACGTAGAGCGCGATCTTGCCGCGGATGCGGTGGGACGACTCGCTCTGGGGCTTGGTGGCGGACATGTCAGTCCTTCTCTCGCGTCAGCCGGCGCTGGATGAGCGCGATGATGAGCACGGCCACGAAGAAGATCAGCGAGATCGCGGCGGCGTAGCCGATCTCCTGCTGCTCGTAGCCCTTGCGCACGGCGTGGAAGACGATGGTGGAGGTGGAGTTCACGGGACCGCCCTGGGTCATGACGTCGATCTGGACGAACAGGCCGAGGGCCGCGATGGTGATGGTGACCAGGACGAAGACCATGGTGGGGCGAAGGCCCGGCCAGGTGACGTTGGTGAACTGGCGCCAGGGGCTCGCGCCGTCCATCTTCGCGGCCTCGTAGAGCTCCTCGGGGATGGTCTGCAGCCCCGACAGCCAGATGATCATGTGGAACCCGACGGCCTGCCAGATCGACAGCACGATGATGGCACCGAGCGCGGTGTCGGGGTTGTTCAGCCAGTCGGTGCCCTGCCAGGCACCGAACGTGACGGCGTCGATGAGCGAGTTGATGAGCCCGTCGCGCTGGTACATGAACTTCCACAGGATGGACACCACGACGATCGAGGTGACGACCGGGATGAAGAAGATCACGCGGAACGCGGTGACCCCGCGCATCCGGCGGTTGACCAGCACCGCCAGCAGCAGTCCGATGCCGGCCTGAACGGGGACGACCACGAGGGCGAACAGCGCGGTGTTCCATGCCGACTGCACGAAGACGGGGTCGGCGGCGAAGGCGCGGATGAAGTTGTCGAAGCCGACGAACCGCGGCGGGTTCGGCGAGATGAGTCGAGCGTTGGTGAACGACAGGGTGAAGGCGAGGATCACCGGGATGATCAGGAACAGGACCAGCAGGATGCCCGCGGGGGCGATCATGCCGAATCCGGCCCAGGTCTCTCGGCCCCGGATGGAGCGGAAGCGACGGGAGGCGCGCCGAGGCTGCTCGGCTGCGACCGTCGGAGGTGTGACAGTCATGGTGTGCTCTTCTCGAGCGCGCCGGCGGGAGCGGGATCGCCCCCGCCGGCGCACCTGGATGATGGGCTAGAAGCCGTAGCCGTCGTTCGAGGCGATGTTCGCGTCGATCTCGGAGACGGCGCGGTCGAGCGTCTCTTGGACGTCGGCGCCGTTCATGATGTCCTTCGCGGCCGTCTCGAAGGTGGTGGAGATCACCGCGTAGGCGGGGGTCTCGGGGCGCAGCACCGCGTACTCCTGCGAGAACTCCACGAACGGGCGCAGCTCGCCGTCGTCACCGAAGTACTGCGACGCCTGGGCGGCGCCCTCGGTCGCGGGGATCACGAACTGCTTGTCGGCGAACTCGGTGATGTACTCGTCCTGGAAGCTGAACTCCAGGTAGGCGCGGGCACCCTCGGGGTCGTTGCACTCGGACGAGATCGCCCACTGCCACGAGCCGCCGCCGATCTTCGGGCCGGTGCCGAGGTCCGGCGGGGGCAGGATGAGCAGGTCGTCGCCGACCGATTCCAGCGCCGCCGGGGCGTTCCAGACGCCGGTGTAGCTGAGGGCCACCTCGTCGTCGACGAACTCCTGGTTGCCCACCGTGCCGCCGTTGCCGGCGTAGCCGTCGGCGAAGAGCCCGGCGAACCACTCGCCCCATGCGACGGCCTCGGGGCCGTTGAGCACGCCGTCGGCGCTGAGCATGGAGTCGCGGTCGATGAGATCGCCGCCGAAGCTCTGCACGAAGGGCGAGTACGCGTACGGCCACCACTCGCCGGTGTCTTCGGCGCCGATGTCGAGCGGGGTCTCGTATCCGGCATCCTGAAGCGTGGCCAGCACCTCGCCGAACTCGTCCTGGGTCCAGGGCTCGTCCATGGTGGGGATCCGGATGCCGTTCTCGGTCAGCACCGACTCGCGGGCGAAGATCGACAGTGCGGCGTCCCAGTAGCCGGCCGAGTAGATCTCGCCGTCCCACACGCCCACGGCGGTGGGCAGCAGCGAGTCGGTCAGCTCGGTGGGCAGGCCCAGCGGCTGGAGGTAGCCGGCCCACGCCCAGTTCGGCATGATCGGACCGTCGAGGTCGAGCAGGCAGGGCAGATCCCCGGATGCCGCGGCGGCGACGATCGCGTCGTTGTAGGCGCCCTGGGGGAAGGACTCCTGGACGACTTCGTAGTCGTCCTGCGAGTCGTTGAAGTCGGAGATGATCCGTTCGTAGACCTCGAGCTCGGCCGGGTTCCCGGCGGAGTGGGTCCACATCGTGAGCTGGGTGCGGCCGTCCTCGGTCGTGGCGTCGCCCTGACCCGCCTGCCCGCATCCGGTCAGGGCCAGAGCCCCGACGAGTCCTGCCGATACGAAGATCGGCGTCGTCCTGCGCATCATTGTGGTTTCCTTTTCTTGGTGCTCCACTCCCGCGTGGAGCACCGGTCGGGGGGCGCCGTCGGCGACCCTTCGGTGTGTCAAGCCCGTCGCCGGTTCTGTTTGCCGACATGCGCCGGCGGCGGGCCCACGGAGTCTCGTCGGATGACGGGGCACTCCATCAGGTGCGTGACGTCCTCGTCCCCCGCGCGGACGCCGAGCGCGACCTCCATCGCCCAGCGCCCCATGTCGTAATGGGGCAGCGCGATCGTGGTCAGTGGGGGGTCCTGCTCCGCGGCGATCAGCTGCTGGTCGTCGTACCCGACGACCGAGAGGTCTCGCGGAATCTCGAGGCCGCGGTGGTGCGCGGCGGTGTAGACGCCGACGGCCATGCGGTCGTTGAAGCAGAAGATGCCGGTGGGACGCTGGTCCTCGGGCAGCTCCAGCAGCCGGTCGGTGGCGATGCGGCCGCCGCGGGCCGTCGTCTCGGCGCGAACGTGGAGCGCCGGGTCCACCGCGATGCCCGCATCGGCGAGCACTTCGAGGTAGCCCTCATGGCGCAGCGCCGACGCGATCGGGGCGTCGTCGGTGTCGATGTAGGCGATGCGTCGGTGACCGGCGGCCACGAGTTCGCGCACGGCCGACACTCCCCCGGCGCGGTCGTCGGGGACCACCGAGCGGAATCCCCCGTTCTCGGGCCGGCAGTCGAGGAAGACCGTGCCCGCGGGCAGGCTGGCCGGCGCCGCGACCACCTGATGCCACATGCACGCATAGATGAGCGCGTCGACCTGCTGCGCAGTGAGGGCGCGGATCGCGTCCGCTTCGATCGCGCTGTCGCCGCCGGTGTCGATGAGGAAGACGAGGTGGCCGTTCTCGCGAGCGGCGTCCTGCGCGCCGGCGAGCATGTCACCGGCGAACGGGGTCGTCGCGATCTGGTCGGAGATGAGACCGACGGTGCGGGTCTGCTGCGTGCGCAGCCCCCGGGCCACCGAGCTCGGGGCGTACCCGATCGCCCGGGCGGCCTCGCGCACCCGCTGGCGCGTCTCGGCCGAGATGCGGGATTCGACGTCGTTCATGACGAGCGAAACGGTCGTCACCGACACGCCCGCCGCTGCCGCGACATCAGAGATCCGAGCCCGAACCACGTTTCCACATCCTTGTGATAAATCGATTTATCCGACAGGCATGATTATGAACCTCCTTCGCTGCCCGCGTCAAGTAACACGTCCATAACACCCGTCGGAACAGTCGTTCAGGATCACAATTCCTGCATCCGGGGCCCCTCGGCGGGGGCGGCGCGCGACCAGAATCCCGTGATTCCAAGGGAACGCGTCACTGACCGGCGGCGAGCTGCAGGAGTTATGATCCCCGGCGGCGCCTGGACTCGCCGTCTGAGGCGGTCTTCGGGAACGTGGCCCCGCTCCCGTCGCGCGGTCGCTACAGGGCGAGGCGCTCGCGGACGACGTCGGCGAGCGTGTCGGCGTGTCGACGGGCGTCCTCTTCTGATGCCGCTTCGACCATGACGCGCACGAGCGGCTCGGTTCCCGACGCCCGCAGCAGCACGCGTCCGGTGTCGCCGAGTTCGGCTTCGGCGGAGGCGACGGCCGCGGTCACCTCCGGGTCCGAGACGCCGTCGCGGTCGACGCCCTTCACGTTCACGAGCACCTGGGGGTAGACGGTCATGATCGATGCGAGCTCGGCGAGGGTGCGGCCCGTGCGGGCCATCTCGGCCACGAGGTGAAGGCCGGTGAGGAGGCCGTCGCCGGTCGTGGCGTAGTCGCTCATGATGACGTGACCCGACTGCTCGCCGCCCAGCGTGTACGCACCCTCGGTCATCGCCTCGAGCACGTAGCGGTCGCCCACGCCGGTCTGCAGCACGCGGATGCCGTGATCGGCCATCGCGCGGTGCAGGCCGAGGTTGCTCATGACGGTGGCGACGAGGGTGTCGTCCTTGAGCCGTCCGCGCGTCTTCATCGACAGCGCGAGGATGGCCATGATCTGGTCGCCGTCCACGACGCGCCCCTGCGCGTCGACGGCGAGGCAGCGGTCGGCGTCGCCGTCGTGTGCGATGCCGACATCGGCACCGGCTTCGACCACCGCGCGGGCGAGTCCGTCGAGGTGGGTGGAGCCCACACCGTCGTTGATGTTCCAGCCGTCGGGGTCGGCGCCGATGACGGTGACCTGAGCACCGGCATCCTTGAACGTCTCGGGCGACACGCCCGAGGCTGCACCGTGCGCGCAGTCGAGGACGACGTGGAGTCCATCGAGCCGGTGGGGCAGGGACGCGAGCAGGTGCACCACGTAGCGGTCCTCGGCGTCGGCGAAGCGCCGGATGCGGCCGACCTGGGCGCCCGTCGGCTGCAGCTTGGGCCCGGTCAGGGCGGCTTCGATGCGCTGCTCGACGATGTCGGGAAGCTTCACGCCACCGCGGGCGAAGATCTTGATGCCGTTGTCGGGTGCGGGGTTGTGCGACGCCGAGACCATGACGCCGAAGTCGGCGTCCATGTCGGCGATGAGGAACGCGGTCGCCGGGGTCGGCAGAACGCCCGCGTCGAGGACGTCCACACCAGACGAGGCGAGACCGGCTTCGACCGCGGCGGAGAGGAACTCCCCCGAGATGCGCGGGTCGCGTGCGACGACGGCGGTGAGGCGCTTGCCGGCGGCGCGGCGCGCCTCGGCCGTACGGCCCTGGCCCAGGACGACCGCGGTCGCCTGGGCCAGGGTGAGTGCGAGGTCGGCGGTGAGGGGGCCGTTGGCCAGCCCCCGCACCCCGTCCGTGCCAAAAAGCGGCATCGGAACCCGCGGGATCAGCGCTTCGAGTACTGAGGCGCCTTGCGGGCCTTCTTGAGACCGGCCTTCTTGCGCTCCTTGACGCGAGCGTCACGCGACAGGAAGCCGGCCTTCTTCAGCGTCGGGCGGTTGTGCTCGGCGTCGATCTCGTTGAGCGCGCGGGCGATGCCCAGACGCAGTGCGCCGGCCTGGCCGGAGGGGCCGCCACCCGAGATGCGGGCGATGACGTCGTACGCGTCGGTGAGGTTCAGCACCGTGAAGGGGTCGGTGACCAGCTGCTGGTGCAGCTTGTTCGGGAAGTAGTCCTCGAACGAGCGGCCGTTGATGGTGATGGTGCCCGAGCCCGGAACGAGGCGCACGCGAGCGATGGCCTCCTTGCGACGGCCGACAGCGGCGCCGGGAACCGAGAGCACGGGGCGCTCGGCCGCGACGGCGGCGGTGTCGACGGGGGTCTCGGTCGAGAAGTTCTGCGGGGTGTCGTTGTTCGCCACGAAAGTGTCCTTAGTCTGTCCGGCGCTTACTGGGCGACCTGGTCGAGGGTGTACGTCTTGGGCTGCTGCGCACCGTGGGGGTGCTCGGCGCCGCGGTAGACCTTGAGCTTGGTGAGCTGCTGGGCACCCAGGCTGTTCTTGGGGAGCATGCCGCGGACGGCCTTCTCGACAGCGCGCTCGGGGTTCTTCGTGAGGAGCTCTTCGTAGGTGACCGACTTGAGGCCGCCCGGGTAGCCCGAGTGACGGTAGGCCTTCTTCTTCTGGAGCTTCTGACCGGTCAGGGCGACCTTGTCGGCGTTGACGATGATGACGAAGTCACCGCTGTCGATGTGGTTGGCGAAGGTCGGCTTGTGCTTGCCGCGGAGGAGGGCGGCCGCGTGCGAGGCGAGGCGTCCGAGGACGACGTCGGTCGCGTCGATGACCAGCCACTCGCGCTGGGTCTGGCCAGCCTTGGGGGTGTAGGTGCGCGTCACTGTAGTGCTGCTTTCTTGATCGAACGGAGAAGTTCGTGAATCCCGCTCCGGGGTGGTTCTCCGGCCGAGGGCCGGCGGAACACGCCAGTGGAGGGCTCACGTTCGCAGTGCGCAGTCAGCAGGACGCACGCACCAACGAGTCAGTCTACGTCATCCGGATGCCGCGGCCAAACGGGCGGCATCGGGGCGCGACTACGGGGTCGGCGCCGGGATCGGAACGGTCGGCTCCGGTTCGGGCTCCGGCTCCGGTTCGGGCTCGGGTTCGGGTTCCGGTTGGGGCTCGGGGGCCGAACTCGGCTCGGGGGACGGTTCGGGAGCCGGGGCCGGGTTGGGAGCGGGCGGTGGCGGCGGCGCCGGGTTCACGGGAGTGAAGGGAACCAGCCACGGCGATTCGATCTCGATGCGCTCCTGCTCGTCGCGCAGCGCCGACACGGCCCGGGAGTAGTCCCACAGCTCGGCGTCGCCCGACCCGCCCGCCTCCTGCGCCTTGCCGACGGCCCTGGCGGCCGAGACGACGGCGTCGCGGAACTTCTGCTCGGGCAGGGTGAACTCGGCGACGAACTCCTCGGCGAAGCCGGGGAGGCTCGTTCCGACGGCCGACTGGGCGGCGCGGAGTCCGGCGAGTGCCTGCTCGAGCGCGGCGGTCGCGTCGGCGTATTCGGCGATGGCCGCTTCCACCGCGACGCGGTACTCGTCGGCACGGGCGGCGGCGTCGGAGTACGCCGAAGGGTCGGACTCGTCGAAGTTCTCGCGCGCGTACTCTTCGGGCATCGCAGGCGAGGCGAGGTCGAGCCGTTCCCGGAGAGCCTGAAGTGCGTCCTCTGCCGCCACGCGTGCGCCGCTGGGGCTGATGCCGGCGATCACCGCGAGGGCAGGCGCGGCACTGTCGGCGGCGGCACGGGCATCGGCGGCGAGTGCCGCGTAGGCCTCGGCCGCGGCATCCAACTGCGATCGGGGCTCGTCGATGCGGGCCTCGGTCTGCTCGAGGCCGGCGCGGGCCGACGCGACGCGGTCGCCTGCGGCGAGTGCGGGGAAGAGGAAGAGGGCCGCCAGCACGATGGCGATGACCAGCACGATTCCGGCGACCACAGACCACTGCCGCACACCCCACGCCGCGAGTCCGCGACGCTCGCGCGGAGGAACGGGATCCTCGTCCGAGCGCTCTTCGTCGAGATCTGCGACCGAGCGGGCGTAGGCCGGACGCGCGGCGTCTGCCGGCAGCAGTTCGGTCTCGGGCTCGGTCGCGCGGGCCGACGCGGCGGCGGGCATGAGGGCGGTGGCCGCTGCGGCGCCCCCGCCGGCCGCGAGCGGCTGGTGCAGCACCGTGGTGTCGTCGAGATCGTCGTCATCGCCGTCGTCGGCCGGAGGCACGAGGTCATCGGCAGGAGGCACGACGTCGTCTACGTCGTCATCGACGACCTCGTCGGCGGGCTCGTCGTCAACGGGAGCGTCGTCGTCCGCGGCATCGTCGACAGGGACCTCGTCGACCGGGACATCGTCGTTCGCGACATCGTCAGCGTTCGACGAGGCTTCGCCCGGCAGCGGCGGACGCGGGGGAACGGTGAAGAGCGCGGCGAGGCGGTCGTCCGAGACGTCTCGCGCGGGAGGGTCGACACGCTCGCCTGACCCGAAGAGGTCGGACAGTGTGAGGGCGCGCTCGTCCGCGCTCCCGCGTGCCGCGTCGTCTCCGCCGGCCTCTGGTGTGTCGCTGCCGGCGGCCCGATCGGGTTTCGGAGTGCCGCCTGAGCCTCGAGATCTTCTCATTCGCCCCTGTCCCCAGTCGTCTGCAGGGTGGGCGTCAGTGTATCGCGGTGTTTCTGGGCGATAGCCGGGGGTTGCCGTACGCGGGGGAACTGTGCAAGCGACCCCCCATCTCATACCCCACAGGGGTATCATTCAGGCATGACCTCCTCCCGCACGTCACGCACCGCTCGCTTCGCTGCCCTCCCCCTCGCCGTCGCGCTGTCACTGACCGGCTGCACGGTCGTCACCGCACCGGGCAACGGGATGCCGGGAATGGACCACGGCTCCAGTCAATCGCCGGGCGCGGGCGACATGGCCGACACGATGTTCGTGCAGATGATGATCCCCCACCACGAGCAGGCCATCGAGATGAGCGACATCCTCCTGGCGAAGGAGGGGATCGACGCCGATGTCGCGGCCCTCGCGCAGCAGATCAAGGACGCCCAGACGCCTGAGATCGAACTCATGGAGAGCCTGCTCGACGAGTGGGGCATGCCGTCCGCGGGCAACATGGGCGGAATGGACCACGGCGACGGCATGATGTCGGACGACGACATCGAGGAGCTCGAAGAGGCCACGGGCGACGAGGCGCAGCGCCTGTTCCTCGAGCAGATGATCGAGCACCACGAGGGCGCCATCGACATGGCCGAAGACGTCATCGACGACGGTTCCGACCCTCAGGTGCAGCAGCTCGCGCAGACGATCGTCGAATCGCAGACCGCCGAGATCGAGCAGATGGAGCAGATGCTCGCCGCGATGTGATCGCGTCATTCCCGAGCAACACTCGGTAACCGCCGCGAAACGCGCCCCTGCGAGAGTCCGGGTATCCCTCACGGACGCGCCGATGCGACACGCGGCGCGTGTGCGTCGGCAGTCCTCCACGAGAACCCGAAAGGACTCCTCGCGCATGCCCGCACCCTCCCTCCGTCTGCGACCCGGCTCACGCGTCCTCGCGTTCGCCGTCGCGACGCTCGCCGCCCTCGGCGGCACGATCGCGGTGGCGCCCGCCGCCGCGGCCGCCCCGCCCGAGACCGGCACCGTCACCGTCTCAGCCCCCGCGGGTGTGACCGCCGGCGAGACCTTCGCGGTCACCGTCGAGGCTCCGGCCGCGGCCGACCTGTACGCCTACGAACTCACCCTCACCTACGACCCCGCACTGCTGGCGCTCGTCGACGAGGGCGTGACATACCCGGCCGGAGGGTTCGACGAAACGGATGCCGCAACCGCGGGCACGGCCACTTTCACCCACACGCGACTGGGCTCCTCCCCCGGCCTCGCCGGCGCGCAGGCGCTGGTCACCGTCGAGTTCGCGGCGCTGTCGGCGGGCTCGGCGCAGGTCGCCGTGGCCGCCGCGACCTTCGTCGGCACGGCCGGCGAGACTGCCGCGCCCGACGGCACGGGGTCGGCGACGCCGGCGATCGCGGCCGCCCCGGCCACCCCGACGCCCCGGCCGACCGGAACCCCCTCCGACCCCGGGACCGACCCCCACCCCGGGACCGAGCCCCAGCCCGAGTCCGTCGACGGGTACCCCTGCGGGCGATGCGGACGACGCTGGCGGCGATCCGCTCGCGTCGACCGGCGTGGACGGCGGCCTGTGGGTAGGCGTGGCGCTCGCTGCCGCGATGGCCGTCGGCCTCGGCACCGTGTTCGTCCTCCGTCGCCGGGCGGTGACCGAATGACCGCTCTCGCACCCCGCCACGATCACTCCACGAGCAGAGGGACCCACCCCGTGAAGACCCGAACCACCCGCACCCTCGCGGCCGCGGCGATCCTCGGCACGGTCGCGGCGACCGCTGTGGCGGTCACCCCCGCGACGGCCGCGCCGGCATCCGCGCCGATTCTCTCGCCGTACTACACCGAGCTCGACCTGACCGGCGATGCACAGGTCACCACTGCTGACCTGGAGGCCGCGACCGACGCAGGGTTCACCGTCGCCGAGCTGGCCGAGCTCTCGCAGCGCATCATCTACGACGACGGCCCGTTCGAGCTGGTCGAAGCCTCGGTCATCGACATGCAGGCCGCCATGAACGCCGGGGTCACGACGTCGGTCGAGATCACCGAGGCGTACATGGAGCGGATCGCCGCGTACGACACCGTCAAGGTCGACCCGGCAGAGACCGGGCGCGCACTCAACTCGATCATCACCGTCGGCGACGCGACGGCCCTGGCCGCCGCCGCCGCAGCCGACGCCATGCGTGCCGAGCACGGCATGACGAGCATGCTGCTCGGCGTGCCGGTGGCGGTGAAGGACAACTACAACACCGTCGACATGGTCACCACCGGCGGCTGCGGATGCTGGGACGACAACCAGACGGCCACCGACGCGTTCATGGTGGAGGGCCTCCGCGACGCGGGGGCGGTGATCCTCGCCAAGGCGAGCCTCGACGAGTTCGCGTTCGGCTTCGCCTCGGAGTTCTCCTCGTTCCAGCCGGCCGGCGCCTCCACGCTCGTGGCGAGCCCGTACGTCACCTCCCGCACCGCCGGAGGATCGTCCGGCGGCACGGGCGCGGCGATCGCGGCCAACTTCGCCGGCATCGGGTTCGGCACCGACACCGGAGGATCGATCCGCGTGCCGTCGTCGTACAACCAGCTGGTGGGGGTGCGGCCGACGGTGGGCCTGGCGAGCCGTGACGGGATCATCCCGCTCGCGCTGTCGCAGGACACCGGCGGTCCCATGACCCGCACGGTGCTCGACGCCGCCGTGGCCCTGGACGCCGTGACAGGGGTCGACGACACCGACCCGGTGACCTCCCGCCAGGCGGGTCTGGTCCCCGAGTCGTACACCGCATATCTCGACGCCGACGCCCTCGACGGCGCCCGCATCGGCTATGTCGCGTCCATGATCGGCTCGAACCCCACGACGGTCCGGCTGTGGAACGAGGCGAAGGCGCAGATGGAGGCGCTGGGCGCGACCGTCGTCGAGGTCGCCGCACCCGAGGGATTCTCGGCAGTGCTGGGTGAGCCCAGCGGCAGCACGAACGAGTTCAAGCACGACCTCGACGCCTACATCACCACGCACCTCGACCCCGACGTCACCGCCCGCAGCCTCGAGCAGATCGTGGCCGAGGGCGTCCATGTGCCGTCGCGTCGCAACACCTACATCTCACGCAACGCGATCACCCCCGAGACGTATGAGGCGTGGGCGGGACCGACAGGGACGCACACGGTCGCCCTTGCGAACGGCAAGACCCTCGTGACCGGGATGCTCGACACGGGAGACCTCGACGCGCTGGTCTATCCCTCGGGAACGCCGTATGGGACCCAGGGCACGAACCTACGCCTGAGCCCCAACACGGGGATGCCGTCGGTGACGGTGCCCATGGGTCAGGCCCTCGAGAGCGAGTCGATCCCGGGCGCGGGGGTGAACCTGGAGTTCCTGGGCCGCGACTTCGCCGAGGGGCCGCTTCTCGGGCTCATCTACGCGTACGAGCAGGCGACGCACCACCGCACGGCGCCGGCGCTGTATCCGTCGCTCGACTGACCGACGACGCGCCCGGAGCGGGGCTCTCGGCATCCTTCACGGATGCCGGGGGTCCCGCTCTCCGCGTCTCAGTCGCCGTAGTGGAAGTAGACGGCGCGGCGGGTGCTCAGCACCGTGGTGGCGTAGGCCGCGAGGGCGAGGCCGATCACCGTGCACACGGCGACGGCGGACCACTTCAGGATCGCGAGGAGGAGTGAGAGCACAGGTGGAGAAGGTTTCGTCCGGGGGCAGACAACGGGCATCGCAGCACGAAGGACACCTTCGCGCCACCGACTCTAGGGTACCCGGGCGGAGTATCCGCTCCGGACCACGCCGACGCGACTTCTAGGATGGGAGCGTCCGTTCGCGCCCCCAGGAGTTCTCATGCGTTTGTCTGTTATCGGTTGTGGGTATCTGGGGGCTGTGCATGCGGCGGCGATGGCGTCGATCGGGCACGAGGTCGTGGGGATCGATGTGGACCAGGCGAAGGTGGAAGCACTCGCCAGTGGGCGGGCGCCGTTCTTCGAGCCCGGGTTGCAGGAGATCCTGACCGAGGGCATCAGCGCGGGCCGGTTGCGGTTCACCACCGACATGGCCGACGCGAAGGGCGCTGTGGTGCATTTCGTCGGTGTCGGAACCCCGCAGCAGAAAGGCGGCTACGCCGCCGACCTCACCTACGTCAACGCCGCCGTCGACGCGCTCCTGCCCCACCTGTCCCCCGGTGACCTCGTCGCAGGCAAGTCCACCGTCCCCGTCGGCACCGCCGCCGACCTCGCCCCGAGGGTGAGCGCGACCGGGGCGACATTGGTGTGGAACCCGGAGTTCCTCCGCGAAGGGTTCGCGGTGCAGGACACCGTCGACCCCGACCGTCTCGTCGCCGGCGTCCCCACCGGCCCCGAGGGGGAACGGGCAGCGGACATCCTCCGCGAGGTCTACCACCCCAGCGTCGGTAAGGGGACCCCGTTCATCGTCACCGACTACGCCACCGCGGAACTGGTCAAAGTCGCCGCCAACGCCTTCCTTGCCACGAAGATCAGCTTCATCAACGCGATGGCCGAGATCGCCGAAGTCACCGGCGCCGACGTCACCCAACTCGCCGACGCCATCGGCCACGACGCCCGCATCGGCCGCCGCTTCCTCGGCGCCGGCATCGGCTTCGGCGGCGGCTGCCTCCCCAAAGACATCCGCGCCTTCTCCGCCCGCGCCGAAGAACTCGGCCGCGGCGAATCCGTGGCGTTCCTGCGCGAAGTGGACGAGATCAACCTCCGCCGCCGCGACCACGCCGTCACCCTCACCGTCCAAGCCCTCGGCGGATCCGTGTTCGAGAAGAACGTCACCGTCCTCGGCGCCGCCTTCAAACCCCACTCCGATGACATCCGCGACTCCCCCGCCCTCGACGTCGCCGTCCGCCTCCACGGCCTCGGCGCCCACGTCACCGTCACCGACCCCGAAGCGATCACCAACGCCAAAACCATCCACCCCCAACTCACCTACATCCACGACCGCGACGAAGCCCTCACCGGCGCCGACGCCGTCATCGTCGTCACCGAATGGGACCAATACCGCCGCCACCTCGACCCCACCCACGCCAAAACCCTCACCCGCGGGCAGATCATCATCGACGGCCGCAACTGCCTCGACGCCACCGCCTGGCGCAACGCCGGCTGGACCTACCACGGCATGGGACGCCCCTGACCGCCGGTCGCGGCATCCATTCTCGGCGCGTTCTCAGCAAAACGCCCCTACTCTGATCACCAGCAAGGGGAGTACTCCCACGCGACGAATGCGTCATTACGGGTCCGAAGATGTGACCCCGCGTCGTCGGTCCGGTGATCCGGGTGGAAGAGACCTTGGGCCCATCTGTTCGGCCAGGTCTCAGGAGTACCCATGGATGTCACCCCGCTCGTCTGGCTCATCACCATCGCGGTCACGATCGCGTTCTTCGTCTACGAGTTCTACGCGCATGTGCGCAAGCCCCACGAGCCGAGCATCGGCGAAGCGGCTCGCTGGTCGGCCTTCTACATCGGGCTCGCGCTGCTGTTCGGCGTCGGCATCGGGGTCGTGTCGGGCTGGCGGTTCGGCGGCGAGTACTTCGCCGGCTACCTGACCGAGAAGGCCCTGTCGATCGACAACCTCTTCGTGTTCCTGCTCCTCATGACCAGCTTCGCGGTGCCGAGGATCTATCAGCAGAAGGTGCTGATGATCGGCATCGTGATCGCGCTCATCATGCGCGGCGCGTTCATCGCCGTCGGCGCGAGCCTGGTGGCCAACTTCTCGTGGATCTTCTACATCTTCGGTGCGCTGCTGCTGTTCCTGGCGTACCGTCAGGCCTTCGGCGACCACGACAGCAACCCCGCGGACGGGAAGTTCATGCGGTTCGTTCGCCGTCACCTCCCGGTGGCGGACGAGTACGACGGCGACAAGCTCTTCACGGTGCGAAACGGCAAGCGCCTCGTCACGCCGATGCTGCTGACGATCATCGCGATCGGCTTCATCGACCTGATCTTCGCGGTCGACTCGATCCCGGCCATCTACGGCCTGACCGAAGAGGCCTACATCGTCTTCACCGCGAACGCGTTCGCGCTGATGGGACTGCGTCAGCTGTACTTCCTCATCGGCGGTCTGCTGCAGCGTCTGGTGTACCTCGCGCAGGGACTCGCGGTCATCCTCGGCTTCATCGGCGTCAAGCTCGTGTTCCACGCGCTGCACGTCAACGAGCTGCCGTTCATCAACGGCGGCGAGCCGGTGCTGTGGGCGCCTGAGATCCCGATCTGGTTCTCGCTGCTGTTCATCGCGGCGACCGTGGCCGTGGCCACGTGGGCGAGCCTTGCGAAGACGCGTCGGGACGACCGCCGGACGGCGATCGTCGACGAGCGAGCGGATGCCGCGACGCCGGCCGCCGACGAGGTCGCACCTCCCCGTCACTGACCTCTTTCCCCGTTCTGTCAACCCCCGTGCGCGCGCGGAGGGGACGGGGCAGGGTCGGACGGGTCCATAACCCGACCCGTCGGAAGGAGCCGAGGATGACCACGGCACGAGAAGTCATGACCACGGACGTCACCTGCATCAAGGAGGGCGACACGCTGGTGGAGGCGGCGCGGCTGCTGCGGCAGCTGGACGTCGGAGCCCTGCCGATCTGCGGCAGCGACGACAAGCTGAAGGGGATGCTCACCGATCGCGACATCGTCGTCAAGTGCATCGCCGACGGCGGCGACCCGTCGACCGCGACCGCGGGCGACCTGGCCGAGGGCAAGCCGGTGACCATCGGCGCGGACGACGACATCCGCGACGCGCTCACGATGATGCAGCAGCACCAGGTGCGCCGGCTCCCTGTGATCGACGGGCACCGGCTGGTGGGCATCATCAGCCAGGCCGACGTGGCGCTGTCGATGTCGCCGACCGAGACGGGCGAGACAGTCGCCGAGATCTCGGAGGACTGACTCCGCCTTCCACCCGCTGACACCCCTGCGACGAGGCCGCCGACGAGCGATGTCGGCGGCCTCGTCGTACGCTGGAGGTGTCTCGGCCGGAGAAGGGAATCCGGCTCACCGTGTCGACGTCGAAGCGCTACGCGCAGCACTACGACCGCCTCGCTCACGACCGCCAGACACGCGAGGGCGTCGACGAGGTGCGGATCCCACCGTGCACGCTCCCCCATCAGGCGTACGGCCGTCAGGAGCTGCGCTGGGCGAAGCCGGGCGAGAAGCAGGCGGTGTGGGCCTGGATCTCGTGGCCGCACAAACCCGCCGAGCGCATCCCCGCTCGGGCGATCGGCTGGAACGACCGGGTCGTGGTGGTCGAGTGGGATGACCGCACGGGCACCCGCAACACCGTGGTGTGGCGCAGCGGCGTGACGCGGCGTACCGCCTGACGGGCGTGGGCTTACCGCGCGCCGTCCGATTCGGCAAGGGCCCCGTGCGCGCGCCGGCGCACGAGATAGTGAGCGCATGAGATGCATCACATACGCGGGCGAGACGGTCATCACGACCGATGATGTCGCCGAAGCGCTCGTGGAATTGACCGCCGCGATCGCGACCCTGGGGGCGGCCGAGGCGGTGAGCATCCCGATCGTGTTCCGAGAGAACGACGAGATCGGCGAGGCGGAGCTCGTCATCGGCGTCGGCAACGACGTGCTGTCGGTGCCCGTGGAGTGGGAGGGCGCCGAGCCCGACTTCTCGCGCGCCGCGCACGAACTGAAGTCGCACGACGCCTACCCGCACCGCGCGGTCGAGTCGGACGCCGACGGGGTGACGGAACCCGAGGGAGCACGCTACGACCCCGACCTCGAGGGCTTCACGCACGCCTGAACCGGTCGCGATCTGTCTGCACCCGGCGGTTAACGAACGAGCGGCCCGCGAGCTGGGGACTCGCGGGCCGCTGACCGCCGTAGAATTCGTGGGCCCTCGCACCCGAAGCGATGCCGACGATGGCGGATCAGAACAGAGAGCTGGGGACCCTCTGTGCTTCCACGGTAAGCGCCCCCGAAACGGATGTCTGTCGGAACTTTGGGGGACAAGAAACAGGCGTGCCCCCGGACGCGGGGGAGAAAGTGCGCCCGGGGGCAATGCCGTCGGCTGCCTGCGGCGATCAGTCTTCGCCCCGACGGGAGGAGGCGATCGCGCCTCCACGCCTCAGGCTAGGCGCGGCGCCCCGCGCTGTCTGTCGGCATTTCGGGGGACGACCCGCACCCACGCCGGACAAAGTGAAGCGGCCCGCAAGCTGGGGACTCGCGGGCCGCTGACCGCCGGAGCTCGTCTGCTCACGCACCCGAAGCGGAGTGGACGAAGGCGGTTGAAGAAGGGCACTGGGGATGCCCGTGGTACTAACGGTAGACGCTTCCCGCGCGGATGTATGTCGGTATTTTGGGGGACACGGGACGATATATCAGTATTCCTGGGGCGAGGGGCCGCTCAGCCGAAGAATGTGCCCGCGAGCGCGAGGAGCACGTACGTACCGTTGAAGACGACGTGGACGAGAACAGCGCCCCAGATGCGGCCGGTGAGAAGAACGAGTGCGGCGCAGATGACGCCCAGCAGCGTGAGCGAGAGGACGACGTCGGCGGCGAGCGGGGCGACGAGCACGTGGGCGAGGACGAAGAGTCCGACGCTCACGAGGCCGGCCACGATGCCCGCCGTCACTCCCCCGAAGCGGCGGCGCAGCAGGGTGTAGATCGTCACGAGGATGACGGCGCGGAAGAAGAACTCCTCGAGCACGGGGGCGATCGCGACCGTGGCGACGACGTCGGTGAACAGCCACCCCGACGGAAGCTGTCCGCCGATCGTGGGATACGACGGCAGCGCGCCCGACCCTCCCGTCCCGATCTCGAACCAGCCCTGGCACATCCGCACGAACACGCCCAGCCCGATCCCCCAGACGAGGTCCGTGAACCGGAAGTTCAGCAGGTACACGGGACGCCCGCGCAGGAACGCCCAGACGACGACTGCGAGCATCGCCGCCCACAGCAGCGCCGTGGCCGCGATGCCGGCGAGCCCCCCGGGAAGCACCTGAGAGAGGATGCCGCCGCCGAGCACTCCGACGCCGAGGGCGATGATCGCCGCCGCCAGGAGGGACTCGCGCCAGCGCGCCGTCGAGCGCCCGCCGAGACGCCAGTCGGTGCGGCGCGGACGCCGGCGGGGCGGGGTGTCGGTCGACTCGTCGAGAGCATCGGTAGAGTGGGTCGCCACGGGCCTACGCTATCGCGACGGGGAACAGGCCCCGCTTCAGCGTCGACGCACGCATCCCACCGGGCGCGTGCGTTCGCGCCGGATCCGCGACCCCGCACCAACAGAGCCCACCCCCACAAGCCCACGAGCACCGCCTCACGCTTCGGAGTCCGCCTTGGTCGAGATCCTCACCGTCTGCACGGGAAACATCTGCCGCTCCCCCCTCGCCGAGCTGCTGCTCGCGCAGCGCCTCGCCGACCTGAATCCCACCGTGTCGAGCGCCGGCACGCGCGGGATGGTCGACTCCCCCATGACCGCCGAGGCGGTGGCGCTGGCCGATCAGCTCGGCGTCCCGACGGCGACGTCGGCGGCGCACCGGGCACGCTTCTTGAACGAAGCGCACCTGGCCTCGCCCGACCTCATCCTCACGATGACGCGCGACCACCGTCGCAGCGTCGCAGAGCTGGCTCCGACGCGACTGCGTCACACGTTCACGGTGCGCGAGTTCGCCCGCCTCGCCGAAGGCGTCAGCGACGCCGACATCACCGCGGCCGCGAGGGCCGAGGGGACGGATGCCGCATCCCGCCTCCGCGCGGCGGCGACGTTCCTGGCCGGGAGGCGAGGGCTGGCCGTGCCGCCGCCCGCGCCCGACGACGACGACGTGGTGGACCCCTACCGCCGGTCGTGGCAGACCTACCTCCGCAGCGGCAAGCAGCTGGTGCCCGCACTGGACCAGGTGGAGCGGGTGGTACGCGCGGCGCTGGCGTAAACCGGCAGCCCGGATCCTCACCGGCGCGTGGCAGAATGCTTCGCACCCCCGCCGGAAGAGAGACCCCGTGATCTCGACCATCGCCGCGATCGTCGTGCTCGTCGCCGCTGCGATCCTGCTGATCGCCTCGCGCGGTCGTGCCGAGCGCGACATCACCGTCGCCGCGCGCGCGGCCGCCGTCACCGGCGCCGTGCCGGTGTCGCCCGACGAGAAGCCGGATGCCGCAGCCGCCCTCGCCGCCGCGGAATCGCTCGGGGCGATCATGACCCAGGCGGGGTACTCCGTCGACACCATCCAGGACGTCATCGCCGACGTCGCCAAGGTGAACAACCTGCCCGAGAGCGAAGCGCTCGTCTTCCCGAACGCCCTGCTCGTCTCGGCGCGCGGCGGCGGGCAGCAGCGCACCGGTGCGGTCTCGAGCGGCAGCGGCCAGCTGCTGCTGTCGCAGATCGACGAGGTGCATCGCACGGCGGACGGCGCACGTACCGGGGTGATCGACCCCCACTCGGTGGTCGTGAAGATCCAGCGCATCCGCGAGATGAAGCCGCTGTACGGCCGGGTGCTCCGCGTCGTGGGCTACATGTTCCTGAGCGGCGCCCTCTCGGTCCTGCTGGGCGCCACCTGGAACGGCGTCGCGCTGTCGGTCGCGCTCGGCCTCGTGGCCGGAACGGCGCTGCTGGTGAGCGAGCGGGTGCCCGCGCGGTACGGCGCCCTCATCACGGTGGCGATCGCGTTCGTCGTGGCGCTCACGGTGTTCCTGCTTCTTCGCACGGGGCTGGGGACCGGCATCCTTCCCGCCCTGCTCGCACCGCTGGTCGTCCTGCTTCCGGGTGCGCTGCTGACGACGGCCGTGCTCGAGCTCACGACCGGCCAGATGCTGTCGGGCGCCGGGCGCCTGGCCGCCGGTGCGATGCAGCTGGTGCTGCTGGGCGCCGGCATCATGACCGCGGGCGCGGTCGTGGGCGTCCCCGACCTCGACTTCAGCGAGCAGCCCAGCCCCCTCGGCGAGATCGCGCCGTGGATCGCGGTCGCCGTGTTCGCCGTGGGGATCTGCGTGCACCGCTCCGCTCCCCCGCGCGCGCTGCCGTGGATGCTGCTCGTGCTGTACGTCGCGTACTCCGCGCAGGTGCTCGGCGACCTCGCCGTCGGCGGCGTGCTGTCGGCCTTCATCGGTGCGCTCGTGGTGACGCCGGTGACGTCGCTGGTCGCGCGGCAGCCCACCGGCCCCGCCCCGATGGTGACCTTCACGCCGGCGTTCTGGCTGCTGGTGCCGGGAGCACTGGGCCTGGTCGGAGTGGCGGATGTGCTGGGCGGGGACGCCGCGGCATCCGATTCTCTGGTGACGACGCTCGCCACGATGGTGGCGATCGCCCTCGGCGTCCTGGCCGGATCGGCCCTGTCGAACCGGATGCGGCGACCGGCGCTCTGAGCCGCCCGCCCCGCGCTTCGCGCCGCCCGAGAACGCCGCGTTTACACGACTGTCACGCTGCGAGGGGGATCAGGAAACGCCGTTCATGTCAGGATGGAGTCCGCGTGGGACCCCCATCGCGCTCATGAAGCAGGAGCGCAACCCGCGAGCGAGAGGCGTCATGGAGCTCACCGACTACATCCGCATCCTCCGGAAGAACTGGCTGATCATCGTCTTGGCGACCCTTCTCGGAGTCGGGGCGGCGGCCGGGTACTCCCTCACCCGCACGCCGATGTACGAGTCGCAGTCGACCGTGTTCGTGTCGTCGCAGTCGGGCACCTCGATCGCCGAACTGCAGCAGGGGTCGAGCTTCACGCAGGGCCGGGTCACGACCTACACGAACCTCGTGACGACGCCGATCGTGATGAACCCGGTGATCGCGCGGCTCGATCTGGGCATCAGCCCCAACGACCTGGCGGGCATGATCACGGCCTCCAGCCCGCTGAACACCACGCTCATCACCATCGGCGTGACGGATGCCGATCCGATCCGCTCCGCCGACATCGCCAACGCGCTGGCAGCGAGCCTCACCGCAGCCGTCGAGGCGATCGAGACCCCGAACGGCGAAGAGACCTCGCCGGTGCGTCTCACCCGGGTGAAGGACGCCCAGGCGCCGCTCGAGCCCTCGAGCCCGAACGTGCCGCTGAACCTCGCGCTCGGCGCACTGGTGGGTCTGGCCATCGGCATCGGCATCGCGGTGCTGCGCGCCGTGCTCGACACGCGCGTGCGGACGCCGCAGGACGTGCAGGCGGTCACGGATTCGCCGCTCATCGGCGCGATCGCGTTCGACCCCAAGGCGAAGGAGCGTCCGCTCATCGTGCACGCGGATCCGCTGAGCCCGCGGGCGGAGTCGTTCCGCGCGCTGCGGACGAACCTGCAATTCCTCGACATGGACGGTCGCGCGAGCTTCGTGGTCACCTCGAGCGTGCCGAGCGAGGGCAAGTCGACGAGCACCATCAACCTCGCGATCGCGCTGGCGGATGCCGGCAAGAAGGTCGCGCTCATCGATGCGGATCTGCGCAAGCCCAAGGTGGCCGAGTACCTCGGCATCGAAGGCGGCGCGGGCCTCACCGACGTGCTCATCGGACGCACGCGCGTCGGCGACGTGATGCTGCCGTGGGGTGGACGCAGCCTCTACGTGCTGCCGGCCGGGAAGATCCCGCCGAACCCGAGCGAGCTGCTGGGGTCGCAGCACATGCGGACGCTGCTGGAAGCGCTCGAGCGCGACTTCGACGTCGTGCTGTGCGACGCACCTCCCCTGCTGCCGGTGACCGACGCCGCGATCCTTTCGAAGGAGACGTCGGGGGCCGTGCTGATCGTGTCGGCCGGCAAGACGACGCGTCACCAGCTGGGGCACGCGATCGACGCGCTCAGCACGGTGGGCGCGAAGGTCGCCGGTGTCGTGCTGTCGATGGTTCCCACGCGGGGTCCGGACGCGTACGCCTACGGCGGTGCGTACGGATACGGCGGCTACGGCGGGTACGGGTACAAGCTGAAGCCCGAACCCCAGTCGCGCGCCGACCGGCAGACGCGCGGTGCGCGTCGGCGCGGCAACGGCGCTCCGGTGCAGACGACGGCGCCGCAGCCTCCGGCTGACGACACCGCGTCCGTGCGCTGAGGCGGCTCGTGGCAGGACGATGGCGCTTCGGCGCGCGCGAGACGGCAGGGGTCGCCGCGGTGATCGCTGTCGCCGCGGTCGTCGCCGTGGTGACGGTCTTCGCGTGGCAGCACGGCAATCCGGGAGCGACGACGGGGACGCCGGCTCCGGTGCCGACGTTCACGCTGGGTGTGCAGACACCGAGTCCGACACCGACGCCCGAAGCGGCATCCGTGTCTTCGCCGGGGGCGGACGAGCGGTTCCTCTCCGTGGACACGGACGCGATGTGGCGGGCGACGGCCGGCCGATGCGACGACGGCGGCGGGTCGGTGGAGCGCTCGCTCGACGGCGGTGCGACGTGGACCGCGGTGACACCCGGCGACCGTGATGTGCGGCGCGTGCAGGCGGTGGATGCGTTCGGAGGCGACGACGCCGACGTCATCGTCGCGACGGGCGGCGACTGCGCCCCGCAGGGACTTCGCACCTACTCGGGCGGGGAGTTCTGGGAACAGCAGGACCAGGTGTTCGTGACGTCGCGGTTCGTGGAGCGCGGCGACGGTGCGGCGACGGTGGGGCCGATCGAGGCGCCGTGCGCGGCGCCGTGGAGTCTGCGCAACACGGGTGACACGCTCGCCCTCGTCTGCGACGGCACGGCGTCGGTGTACACCGGCGGCGGCTGGTCGCCGCTGCCGGTCGAGAGCGCCCTCGCGGTGGCGCTCGACGGCCAGTCGGCGATCGTCGCGTCTCGCACCGGGGACTGCGCCGGTGTCACGGTCTCACGGGTGGATTCTCCGGGGGCGGCGCCGTCGGCGATCGGCTGCGCCGAGACGGATGCGGCGGGGCCGGTCGCGGTCGACGACGCGCCCGGCGGCGGCGCGATGGTGTGGGTCGGCGACGCCGTCATTCCGGTCGGCTAGATTCCCAGCCGGACCAGTCCGCGGCGTCGATGACGCAGAAGCGGTTGCCCTCGGGGTCCTCCATGATGACGTAGTCGGCGTCGGCGGGACGCTTGTCCCAGATGACTTCGCGGGCACCGAGCCGTCGCAGCCGTTCCACCTCGGCGGGCTGGTCGTCGGCGTACAGGTCGAGGTGGATGCGCGGCGGGAGCACGCGCTCGGACGGCATGGCGTCGAGCGAGACGTTCGGTCCTCGTCCGGCACATGGCGTGAGGACGGCGAAGTCCGCCTCGACGGGTTCTCGCGGCACGTAGTCCAGGGCCGCGCACCAGAAGGCGAGCTGCGCGTCGAGATCCTGCACGCGGATGACGATCGAGCCGACGACCAGCATCAGGGGTGCACCGGCATCAGTGGTGGACCAGAACCGGGCAGTGCGCGTGCTCGGCGCACTGGGCGCTGACCGAGCCGAGGAGGAGACCCGAGAAGCCGCCGTGTCCGCGGCTGCCGACGACGAGCAGGTCGGCGTCCTTGCTCTCCTCGATGAGGGCGGCCGCGGCCGGACCGGGCACGGTCTTCTTGCTGATCTCCTCGGGGACGGCGCCGTCGAACCGGCCGGTGAGCGCCTGATCGAGCACGGCCCACGCGTCGGCCTCGGGATCGATCGAGTCGGTGTAGCCGGTGAAGACGGGCGGATACGTCCAGGCCGCGACGACGACGAGCTCCGCCCCCGTGGCCTCGGCGAGCTGCCAGGCGTGACCGAGAGCGGCCGCGGCCTGCGACGAGCCGTCGACGCCGACGACGATGCGGCGATACAGCGGGGCGCGCTCGGTTGCTTCGTTCATACCCCCAGCATGGGCCATGCGGCCGCGGACGGGAGGGTCGGAGGTCCCGCCCGGGTCTGAGCGGTTGACACATGGGGACCCCGTTACCTAACATGGCCTGAACCCGTGAGAGCGCTCCCACAACAAATTTGCCGCGGCGTGTGAGCGCTCCCGCATCCTTCGAGGACGAAGACAAGACGAGGAAGTCCATGCGAAAAACCCCTGCCCTGCGCCGCCCAGCGGCGGCTGCGATCGCCGTCGCGCTGACGGCGACCACCTTGAGCGCCACGGCCTCCGCAGCCGGCGCCGCCGAGACCGAGCTGACGCTCTACGACTTCGAAGACGGCACCTCCAGCCACATTCAGTGGGGTGACGCCGGGGCGGGAGTCCAGGCCTACGAGGGTTCCGGCATCCCGACCCCCGACGCCGAGCCGAACACGCACATGCTCTCGTACGGCTTCGACCTGGTCGCCGGGCCGAACTACTACGGCGGCATGGGCTTCGAGTTCGCCGGCGGTCAGCCCGCGCAGGACTGGTCGGCGTACGACGGCGTGCAGTTCTGGCTGTACGGCGACGGCCAGGGCGGCACGATGCAGGTCGAGCTGCTCGATGCCGTCAGCGCCGACCCCGGCGTGACCGACCGCTACGACGTCGTGGTTCCCGTCGGCGAGGTCGGCTGGCGCCTGGTGCAGGTTCCGTTCGCGGACTTCCAGCGCGCGACCGACTACCAGGACGGCGGCGCCCCCAACGACGGCAGCCTCGACCTGGACTTCGTGCGCGGCATCCTCTTCCCCGGCAACAGCGGCGCGGGCGTCGTGAAGATCGACGACATCGAGCTGTACGCCGGTGCGGTCGTGGCTCCTTCGGTCGGCGTGGGCGCGACCTCGCTGAACGTCACCGAGGGGTCGGATGCCGTCATCCCGGTGTCGCTGAACACCGCAGCCGACACGGATGTGACCGTCGAATACGCCACCGCCGACGGCACGGGTGTCGCCGGCACCGACTACACGGCGACCTCGGGGACGCTCACGATCCCCGCGGGCGAGACGAGCGCGAACATCACGGTTCCGACGACGGCGAACGACCTCGCCGACGGCAACCGCACGTTCACCGTCGCCCTGTCGAGCCCGGCCGGCGCCACGCTCGGTGCAGGCACCTCGACGGTGACCATCCGCGACGACGACGCGGGCGAGCCCACCGGTCCGAGCGAGCCCGGCTTCGTGATCGAGGACTTCGAGTCCGAACTGATCCTGGGCGACCCGGCCGCGGTTCCGCCGCTCGGCTGGTTCGCGGTCGCGGGTGCGGGCAACGTTCCGACGTTCGAGCGCACGCCCGACACCACGCGTCCTGACGCGGCCGAGGGCAACGACGCGCTGCAGATCGGCCTCGATACCGCCTCGTGGGCTGTCGTGATCGACAACTTCACGCCGGACGGGTCGACGTGGGCGCCGCAGGACTGGAGCACCTACAACTCGCTCGGGTTCTGGATGTACGGCACCAACTCGGGTGCGCCGATGTTCCTCGACGTGCTCGACAACCGCAACCCCGACTCCGAGGTCGATGACGCCGAGCGCTTCTCGGTGCGCTTCGCCGACGACTTCACCGGGTGGAAGTTCATCGAGGTCCCCTTCGACCAGTTCGCGCGCAAGAACATCGGCAACGGCGCTCCCGACGACGGGTTCACCCTGACCGAGGTGCACGGCTTCGGCATCGGCGTGGAGCAGACCTCCACGCGCGTGACGCCGACGATCCGCATCGACGACGTGCAGCTGATCGGCACGGCCGAGGTGCGTCCCGTCACGATCAACGTCGCGCGTTCGACGTTCCCCGTCACCGAGGGCGACACCGTCGACGTCGAGGTGCGGCTCACCCGCGTCGCCGACGAGGACGTCACCGTCTCGTACCGAACCGAAGAGGCGACCGAGCGCACGTCGACCGAGGACCTTCCGGCTACCGCGGAGCGGGACTACGTCTCGACCGAGGGCACCGTGACGATCCCGGCCGGTGAGCGCAGCGCCTTCATCCCGGTCGAGACGATCGACGACGCCAAGCCCGAGGTGGACGAGACCTTCCTCGTTCGCCTGAGCGACCCGCAGGGTGCCGAGCTCAACCCGCTCGCGCTGGCGCGCGTCAGCATCGCCGACAACGACGTGGCCGACGGCACGATGCTCGAGGACTTCGAGAACGGCATCGGCCTGCTGCGTCCCACCGGGGACGCCGAGCTGGACGACCGTGAGATCGCGGCATCCGACGCCGACGCCTACCCGACGCAGGACTCGTACGAGACCGTGCTCGACATGGTCGGCGACGGCGGCTTCGAGCGCACGCTGCAGCAGCCGCGGGACTTCTCGGGCGACGAGGGTCTCGGCATGTGGTTCTACGGACAGGGCGACGGTGCGCCGGTGACGGTGACGCTGCACGACAACGCCGCCGCAGACCCCGGCCCCGAGGCCTGGGAGCTTGCATGGTCGGACGAGTTCGAGGCCGCGGCGGGCACGCCTGCCGATCCGCGGTTCTGGACCTACGAGACCGGCGGCTGGGGTTGGGGCAACGACGAGCTGCAGTACTACAGCGACTCGACCGACAACGCCGCGCACGACGGCGACGGCAACATGGTGATCACGACCCGCAAGGTCGAGGATCCGGCTGCCGCGGGTCTGGACTGCTGGTACGGCGACTGCGAGTACACGTCGGCACGCCTCATCACCGAGGGCAAGGTCGAGGTCAAGCACGGGCGCATGGAAGCGCGGGCGAAGATGCCGGACGGCGAGCCGGGCATCTGGCCGGCGATCTGGACGCTCGGCAACGACTTCCGTGACGTCGGCTGGCCGCGCACCGGTGAGATCGACATCATGGAGTACGTCGGCAAGCTGCCGAACGAGATCTTCGGCACCATCCACGGCCCCGGCTACAGCGGCGGTCAGGCGTACGGCGACACGTACGACTTCGGCGAGAACCTCGGCGGCGAGTGGCTGACGTTCGCGGCGGAGTGGGAAGAGGGCGAGATCCGCTGGTACGTCCAGCGCGATGGCGGCGAGGAGATCCTCTTCCACACCGCTACGCCCGAGGACGTCGCGCCGAGCGACTGGGTGTTCGAGCACCCGTTCACGATGCTGATGAACATGGCCGTGGGCGGCAACTTCGGCGGCCCGCTGGGTGCTGACCTTCAGTTCCCGCAGGAGCTGCTCGTCGACTACGTGCGCGTCTACCAGGCGTCCGACACGGCGGAGCGCTTCGAGGCGTCGTTCGCGGACGACACCGAGGGGTGGCGTTTCGTCGAGGTGCCGTTCGACGCGTTCGAGCGGTCGGCGACGCAGCCCGAGGGTGCACCGAACGACGGTCTGACGCTCACCGCGGTGCGCGGCTACGGCGTGAGCGCCGGTGCGGTGGCGACCGATGACGAGCGGATGCCGGCGGCCGCGGCCGTGGGCGGCGTGTCGCTGGATCGCCTGCAACTGCTCGCCGAGGTCGTCGACCCCGTCGACCCGATCGACCCGGGCAACCCGGGCAACCCGGGCAACGGCGGCGGTGGCGACGGGAACGGCAACGGGAACGGCAACGGGAACGGGAACGGGAACGGAAACGGCAACGGAAACGGGAACGGTTCTGGCAACGGGAATGGCGACGGCAACGGCGGAGCTCTCGCGAGCACCGGCGGCGCGGACGGTGCCCTCGGCATCGCGCTCGGGCTGATCCTGACGATGCTCGGCGGCTTCGCCCTCCTGCGACGGAGGTTCGCAACCACCGGACGCTGAGCGCGCGAAGCGCCGGAGGCCCCCACCTCCGGACGCTGAGCGAGCGAAGCGAGACGAAGCGCCCCCGACCTGGAAATCTCAGGTCGGGGGCGCTTCCTCGTCGTCGGCGCCGTCGGTCAGTGCCCGGCGCCGAGGTTTCCGGTCAGGCGCGCCTGGAGGGCTGCGGCGGTCTCGTTCAGCCCTTCGAACTCGACGGACTTGCCGAGGTGGTCGTACTTGGTGATGACGGCATCCAGGGCAGCGACGGTCGAAGCATCCCAGATGTGCGAGCGCGTCATATCGATCACGACGCGGTCGGGGTCGTGGGTGTACTCGAACTGGGTGGTGAGGTCGTTGCTCGAGGCGAAGAACAGCTCGCCCTCGACCGTGTAGCGGGCGACGGTGCTCTCGTCGTCCACGGTGCGGGTGACGGTGACGAAGTGTGCGACGCGACGGGCGAACATGAGCATCGCGGCGATGACGCCGAGGATGACGCCGATCGCGAGGTTGTGAGTCCACACGGTGGCGACCACGGTGATGAGCATGACGGCGGTCTCGCTCTTCGGCATCCGCTTGAGGGTGCCGGGGCGGATGCTGTGCCAGTCGAATGTCGCGACCGAGACCACGATCATGACCGCGACCAGGGCGGCCATCGGGATGATGGCGACGATGTCGCCGAGCGCGAGCACGAGGATCAGCAGGAAGACGCCGGCGAGGAAGGTCGAGATGCGCGTGCGGGCGCCTGACGCCTTCACGTTGATCATGGTCTGGCCGATCATCGCGCAGCCGCCCATGCCACCGAACAGGCCCGAGAGGATGTTCGCGCCGCCCTGGCCGAAGGCCTCGCGGGTCTTGCGGGAGTGGGTGTCGGTGATGTCGTCGACGAGCTTGGCGGTCATGAGCGACTCGAGCAGGCCGACGACCGCGAGGCCCAGGGCGTAAGGAGCGATGATGCCGAGCGTCTCGAGCGTGAACGGCACGGCCGGGAAGAACAGTTCGGGCAGGCTCTGCGGCAGTTCGCCCTGGTCGCCGACGTTCGGCACGTTGATGGCGAGGGCGACGACGGCGATGGTGAGCAGCACGATCGCGACGAGCGGGGCGGGGACGACCTTCGTCCACAGCGGCATCAGGTACATGATGAGCAGGCCGATGGCCACGAGCGGGTACACCAGCCACGGCACGCCGATGAGCTGCGGGAACTGCGACGTGAAGATGAGGATGGCCAGCGCGTTGACGAAGCCGACCATGACGGAGCGCGGGATAAAGCGCATCAGCTTCGCGACGCCGAGGGCTGCGAGCACGAGCTGGATGAGTCCGCCGAGCAGCACGGTGGCGATCAGATAGTCGACGCCGTGATCGCGGACGACGGGTGCGACGACCAGGGCGATCGCCCCGGTGGCAGCGGTGATCATGGCGGGGCGTCCGCCGAGGAAGGCGATGGCGACGGCCATCACGAACGACGAGAAGAGTCCGAGACGCGGGTCGACGCCGGCGATGATCGAGAAGGCGATCGCCTCGGGAATCAGCGCCAGGGCGACGACGAGTCCTGCGAGCACTTCACGGGTCAGGATGCGGGGGCTCCGCAGCGCCTGCAGGACGGTCGGCTCGATGCGATACCGCGAGGCGGTGTCTCGTTGGGGTGTGACGGCTGTCATGGTGTGCCTTCCACTGAGGGTCCCGTGGCGGGAGCAATCGTCGAGGAACGCCCCGGAGGGCGCAGGCGTCGTTCAGATCGACGCGAAAGAATGGGGAATTGGGCACGAGAATCGCGCTCGGCCATGACTCTAACGTAACGTGAGGGTTGAGTGCGAATCGAAGGGCGACCGCACGTGGAAGGCGATGTGAACGACGAGAAGACGATGCGGATCGGCGAGGTCGCAGAGTTGACGTCGCTGTCGTTCCGGACACTGCGCCACTACGACGAGATCGGCTTGGTCACCCCGTCGGCTCGCACGGAGGGCGGGTTCCGGCTCTATACCGAGAGCGACGTCGCTCGGCTGATGGTGGTTCGTCGCATGAAGCCGCTCGGGTATTCGCTCGAGGAGATGAGCGAAGTGCTGGCGGTCGTGGCCGGCATCCGTGCGGCTGGTGGCGACGCTCGAGGCGGGCAAGCACCGGGCGCGCAAGCATCGGGCGGGCAAGCACCCGGCGCGGACGCACCAGGCGCGGACGCACCGGGCGCCGACGCACGAGGCACGGACGCACGAGGCGCGGACGCACGGAGCGCGGAGCTCGCCGAGCGCCTTGCCGAGATCCGCGCAGAGGCGTCGGCACGGCGCGACAAACTGGCCGCGCAGGTGCAGATGGCGGATGAGTTCCTCGCGCAGCTCGCAGCCCCGACCGAGGCGACCGAGAAGTAGGCAGAGTTCTCCCCTGCGTCGGAGGTGGGGCGTTAGAAGGGTGCGGGGGTGGTGTCGGGTTCGGGTCGGAAGGTGGGGACCCGGCGTTCGGGTTCGACGAGGTAGACCCGTCCGGTGGGTGATTCCCACTCCAGAACCCCACCGGGGCGTTGCCTGACGTCCCAGTCACCGTGGGTCTTCACGATGTGATGACCCTTGCACAGCGGTCCGAGGTTCCAGGCGGCGGTCTCACCCCCGGCGGACCAGGCCAGGGTGTGGTCGATCTCGCATCGGGACGCGGGCATGCTGCACCCCGGCGCGAGGCACCGGTCCGCTCGCCACTTCACCAACCTCCGCAACGCCACCGGCGGCTCATACGAATCCCGCCCGACCGACAGCACCATCCCCGTCTCCGGATGGGTCAGGACTCGCATCCACGAGCGGGCTGCACCACACAACTCCCTGGCCGTGGCGATCGGGATCGGCCCGACACCTTCCACGACCGCCGCATCCGCCCGCGCAGCGTGCTCGTCATCCAGCAGCGACAACACCGGAACGGTGACCACCACACTCGGACGGATCCCCCGCACCCCGGTGGGGTGCTCGGGCACGGTCCCGTCGATCATCAGATCCGCCAGCACATCCGCCCGCACCTGATCCAGACTCCGCGACTCCCCCTCCGCCTTCTTCCACTCCTTACCCATCCGGGTCGCCCGGTCGAAGATCGCATGAGCTTCCACCGCCGGGGCATACAGATGCACCCACGCCATCCCATCCCCGACCTGCTCCACCCACACCCGCCGCGCCTGCACAGCCCGCTCCTGCCGCTGCGCGAGCGTGTCCACCCGCGCCTGATCCACCAGCTTGCGCAGCAACCGCCGGAACACCCCCACCGGATGCGCCACCGCCAACCCCACCGCCTCACCCTCCAGCGACGCAGCCAGGTCGGGTTCGATCGCATCCATCACCGACACGAACACCCGCGCGTGCTGCTCCGTGACCTCGCCCCGCGACAGCACCTCGAACACCCCCCGATACCGGTGCACCAGAGCGTCCGTCATCGTCAGCAACTCCTGCGCGGCATGCTCGGTGATCCCCAAGCCCGCCACCAACTCCAACCGCAACGACCGATCCAACACATCCGACAACGCCCGCCCCGCAACTCCCGCCTCCGCGATCCGCACCGACCGCAACCGATCAATCGCCGCGACCTGCTCCGCGAACATCACCGCCCGCAAACCCGCAACCTCAACCACCCGGTCGAACTCATCCGGACCAAACGGACCATACGGACCCGCGCTCACATCACCATCCACCTCAGGCCAGTTCTCGCCGGCATCGGCCCAATCCAGCCCATCGGCCTCGGAATCTCCACCCGCGAACGCATCGTCGGGGGCAGCATCGCCAGCGGCACGGTCCGGTGCGAGACCATCCGGTTCGACGCCCTCTGGTCCGACACCCTCCGGTCCGGCATCGCCCTCTCCGGCATCGCCCGCTCCGGCATCGCCCGCTCCGGCATCGCCCGCTCCGGCATCGCCCGCCCCGGCATCGCCCGCTCCGGACCCGTTCAGTCCGGAACCGTCCAGTCCGGAACCGTCCGGCTTCGAGTCGTCCGGTTCGGCGCTCGCCGAAGTCCGCGCACCCGGATCACCAGGACCGATCGGACCCGGCTCCCGCGCGCCACCCTCCGGCGTATCGAACGCATAATCGAATGTCATACCAGAAACACTAGAACAGGGTTCCGACATCGAACCTCAGCGTCCCGCGCCACTCCCCTCGCCTGCGCGAGATCGCACACTCACCCAACAGCGGATCGCCCCCGGCGTCGCAACCGACCGACCCCGCCACCCGGGATAGAACGCCACCAGCTGAAGACACCGTCAAGGCTGTTCCCGGCCACCGACGTCCTCCGCCCATGACGTGTGCGTCGATGGCGTTCGCACCGAGGCAGTTCGCGAACTGCGTGACGCGAGGCGATCTGCGGCGCTACGCCCGTTGCGGAACGATCACGTCAGGAGCCCCAACTGAGACGGCCCCCTACCGGCGCCAGACCCTGACCCGCCGCCCAGTCGCCGACCCGACCCGCCACCCCGCCGGACGGCGCCTACCGGCCCGCGATGCGATCCGGCGTTCCCCACCCGCCGACATAGGCCTCGATATGGGGGTGGCCGTCAGGACGCGCAGATCCTCGACGACCAGACTCTCGACGTCGAAACCCGCGCCCGTCCCCCACCGCGCCGCGCGTCGGCGAGCGCGCCGCGAGACGACCGTCCCCGCCGGCCTGCCGTCGCCCGCCTGCAGTTCGAGGCTCCCCACCGAGCCGGTTCCGAGTGCGGAGAGTCGATCGGCCAGCATCCGCCCCGCCGAGGCGAGCACGCCGACGGGCTGATCGAGCGTCCAGGTCAGCGCGCGTCGGCGACCCCGTCAACAATCCCAGCCCGCCACCGCCGCCAGCCTCGAACCCGGCCCCGTCAACAACCCCGCCCCGCCGCCCACGGAACCCGCGCCGCCCCCGGCATCCGCCTGCACGACCCGCGGATCCCCGCGCAGCACGTCCATATCCGGCACCTCGTCGAGCACCACACGCGCGAGCGGGAACGCCGCCAGCACCGAATCGACGAAGACGAACACGGATGCCGCAGCGTGCACCCCTCGCAGATGCACCACCAGGTCGGGCGTACTCGGCAGGAGTCCGCGCCCCGCAGAGCCCGCGACCGGGATCGCCGCCGCCAACCGCAGCGTCTGGGTGTTGGCGGCGTCGCGTCGGTCGTCCTCGCGGCCGGCCCAGTCGGGACCGTCGTGCCACGCGACAGCCTCGGGAACGTGAGCGAGCACGGCTCCGGCCTGCCACGCCCGGTGCGTCCACTCCCAGTCCTCGCCGCCGTACTCGGTGAAGCTCTCGTCGAAGCCTCCAACCTCGTCGAAGAGCGCCCGCGAGCACGCCATCACCGCCCCGATCACGTAACGGTAGGAGCGGTCATCGGCCTCGAGCAGGTTCCCGGTGCGTGCGTACTCGTCGGCGAGCCACTCGGGTTCGCGCAGCGCGGTCTCGGCCGCACGGCTGATCGGCGCATCGGCCGGCAGCCGCGAAAGGTCGGCGTGCCGGCGTCGCCCCACAGTCACCGCGTCCGGCAGCAGAGCCGGCAGGCGGGTCAGCGTGCGCACGTATCCCGGCTCGGGCGCCGTGTCGGCATCGAGAAGACACAGCACCTCGCCCGTGCTCGCCCGCACGCCGAGGTTGCGCACCGCCGACAGCCGGAACCCGCGATCCTTCTGCCGCACCACCCGCACATCCTCGGGAACATCGATCGGATGCCGCGACCCGTCGTCCGCGACGATCACCTCGAGCAACTCGGGCGGATACTCCTGCCGAGCCAGCGCACGCAGCGTGCGGGCCAGGGCATCGCCCTGCTCGTAGTGGGCGACGATCACCGACACCCGGGGCAGCGGATCCGGGACCAGCCCGTCAACGAGATCCCAGCGGTTCCCCGGCACCCAGCGGTCCCCCGGCACCCAGCGGTCCCCCGAAACCCCGCGCTGACCGTCCGTCCGGCCCGGCTCCGCCGCCCGGCCCGGCTCCTCCACCCCGCGACCCGACGCCCCGGCATCCGGCACCGAACCCGGCTCGCTCACGCGGCGTCCCCGGCCCACCAGCGCAGATACGCCGCCGCCACATCGGCGCGGGCCATCGGCATCCGCTCGATGTCATGCCACGTGCTGCCGGGAACGTCGAGCGCCGTGCGCACGGCATCTGCCAGCCGGTCTTCGCGAACCGGCGTCAGCGTGCCGGGCCGAAGCCGCGCCATCTCGTCCACATATCGGTTCTCGACGCAGAGCGGCCGACGCCCCCAGCCGATCCACGACACCAGCGATCCGGATGCCGACACGTGCCGATGCGCGATGACCGGCACCGACACCGCCCGACACCGCGCGGCCATGGCGTCGTCGTCGAGCCATCCCGTCACCTCGACGTGGACTCCCGTCGACGCGGCGCGGCGCACGAAGGCGTCGAGCTCGTCGGCATGGCCGTCCGACGCGCGGCCCAGAACGGTCAGCCGCCCGGCGCCGGCCTCAACCGCTGCCTCGAGTGCTTCGTCGTGGCCTTTGCCGGGGTAGAAGTATCCGAGCACGCCGACCGACCCGTCGGGCACCGGCCGCTCCCCGCCGCCGAGACCGCCCTCACGATCTCCCCCGCCGCCGACCACAGCCGGCACGGGCAGCGCGATGACGGTCGCCTCGTCGTCCCAGACCTGCTCCTCGACCAGCAGCGCGCGCTCGTGCTCGCTGTTGACCGCGACCTTCGTCGCCGCCCGCGCCACCGCGGCGTACGCGGCCCGGCGCCGCGGCAGGTTGCGCGCGCCGTCCGAGGCCTGCGGCACGTCGTGCAGGGTGACCGAGAGCGGATGCCGCCGCGCCACGCCCGCGAGAACACGCGCCGCCCCTTCGGGCGAACTCCCCCACAGCCGGTCGGTGAACTGCACATGCACGGGGGTTCCGGGCGCGAGCTCGTCGAGGCGGGACAGGTCGCACGAACCGACCTCGGACGGAGATATGCCGCGAACGGCATCCGCCAGATCGCGCGCGTAGATCGCGACGCCGTGGGGTCCCTCGTGCGTCAGCAGCACCGGGTGGACGGCGTCGGTCATGCCGCCCGCCACACGGCCAGCAGGTCACCGAGCCGCTCCACGGCACCCGTCACGAACTGCGGATGACGTGCGTACCACTCCCGATGCGCGTCGCGCACCTCGCCGGGCTCGATCGGCTCCCCGCCCACGATCCAGTGCGCGCGCGGTTCCGTCTCGAGCTGCCACGCATCGACGACCCACGCCTCGAGCGGCGCCTGGACCGCGGCCAGCAGCGGCCGCCCGGGGTCGGTCGGCTCCCCGCCGCCGAGCTTGTCGAGTACGCGCGCCGCGAGGGGCAGGAACAGGTCGTTGCCGGGGTGGTTCACCGTCCGCATGAGGCCCTCGGCGACCGGCTGAAGGAGGTCCGACACCGGAACGTCGATGCTGTCCTCGCGCCGGCGGAGTTCGGCGACGGACGCCTCGGCGATCCGCCGCACACCCTGCGGATCGAGCCGGTCGGCCACCGGCAGCCCCGCGGCGACGGCCAGCGTGCGGACGTCGTGGTACGCCACGATCGGCGGGTCTTCCTCCACGCCCGGCACCCGCATCGCCACCTGGAACGGATGCAGTCCCGCGAACCGCACCGATGGCACGGTGATCACCGGGATGCCGCGCCGCGCGCTCTCGCCCAGCTGACGCGTGCCGAGCGGAAGACCGCGATAGTCGTCGCGAATCGGCTGGGCGACGACGAACTCCGCCCGCGCAACGAGGCCGTGGAGCAGTTCGGCGTCCTCCCCTGTCATCTCATGCACGGGCGGGACGCGTAGGGTGGGCCGCTCGGGCCCGTCGAGCACGATCCGCAGCGACTCGGCCTGGCAGTTGCCGACAACGAGTCCGAAGGCCTGGGGAAGCGGGTCGAGCCCGTAGAACGCGCCGTAGTGCCGGCGACGCGCTATCACCTCGGATGCCGGTGACGCAATGGTCTCACCGGTGTCAGAGGCTGTCTTCATACTGTGAACGTACATCGTCGGACTCCTCGCCCTTCTGTTCACCCGTTGCATTGCGCCGCCCCCGCGAATGCTTTATACGCGTGCGGCTCGCAACGCCACGCACGAGGGAGTTCCCATCAACACCACGCCCGTTCGCGTCGCCGCAGTCCCAGCCGACCACCCCTACGTGCGCGCCATCACCGACCCGCAGCACGTCGAGCTGCTGCCCGATCCCGTCCACCCCGGCGCTCCGGCTGGACAGTGGTGGCCGCCCCGCGTGCTCTCGCCGAGCTGGCTCGATGAGCACGCTCCCGAATTCGACGTGCTCCACATCCACTTCGGGCTGGAGTCCTTCACCCCCGAGCAACTGTCCCGCGCCCTCGGTCGCGCGCGCAGGCACGGTCGGCCCGTGATCTACACGGTGCACGACCTCGAGAATCCGCAGCTGACCGATCAGGCCGCGTACCTGCGACTGCTCGATGTCATCGTGCCGTCCGCCGACGAAGTCCTCACCCTCACGCCCACGGCCGCCGCCGAGGTGCGCCGACGCTGGAACCGCGCGTGCACCGTCATCGCGCACCCCTCCCTGCTCGAGACGTCCCCGGCGCCGGGGCCCCACGCAATCACCGACGCCTCCGACACCCTTCGGATCGGGTTGCACCTGCGCGACCTGCGCCCGAACATCGATGCCGAACGCGGCGTCGCCGTCCTCGCCGAGGCCGTCGCCGCCCTCGGGCTGCGCGGCATCTCGGCCGAGGTCGAGGTGCGACTGAACACGCGCGTGCGCGACGAAGACCTCGCCGACCGCCTCGCGCGCGCCGCCGCCACCGCCGAGAGCAGAGTGCGCATCCTCCGCGGCGAGCGCCTGTCCGACGACGAGCTCGCCGGCTGGCTCTCCACTCTCGACGCGTTTGTCCTCCCGTACCGACACGGGACCCACTCGGGCTGGGTGGAGCTCTGCTACGACCTCGCCGTCCCCGTGGTCGGCACGCGGGTCGGGCATGTGCGGTCGCAGCATCCGGCCGACTTCTTCGCTTTCGACCTCGACGATGCCTCGTCGCTCGTCGACGCGCTCGACGGCGTCGCATCGCGCACCCGCGCCGGCACCGATCGCGACGCCGAGGTCGCGCGGCGCCGCGCCCGTCGTCAGACCCAGCGCGACGAGGTGCGCGCACAGCACCTCGACGTCTACCTGCGAGCGCTGGCGAACCAGGCGCTCGGCGAACGGGCCGGCGCGTGACGGCGGGGCACCGGCGACTGCGCGTGCTCGTGGTCGCTCCCGAGCGCCACGCCCTGCGGCAGCCGCACGCGGGTGGGCTCGAGGCTGTCGTGTGGGACCGCGTCCGCAGACTTCGCAGGCGCGGGCACGACGTGACGCTGTGCGCGGCCGACGGGTCGGACTTCCTCGGCGACCGCCCCGAGCTCCGGCTGCCGAGTCCGCGTTGGATGCGCGCGCAGGATGCGTCCGACAGCGCCAACCCTCCCGGGCACCGGCGGGCGATGACGGCCGCGTTCGACCGGGTGCTCGAGAGCCTGCTGACCCCCGGCCGCGGCGTCGACGTCGTCGACAACCACAGCCTGCACGGCGACCCGATCCGCTGGAGCAGCACCGCCGGCATCCCCGTCGTGACCACCCTGCACACACCGCCGCTGCCCGAGATCGTCGAGGCCGCGGGCGACGTCGGCGATGCGCCGCATCGGTTCGTCGCCGTCAGCCAGCACACCGCGCGGGCCTGGTCGGCCGCGGGCGTCGACGCGTTCGTGTTCCCGAACGGCGTCGACACGGCCCGCTGGCGACTCGGCGACGGAGGCGGCATCAGCGGCGGCAGGACCCGCGGGGACTGGGTGTGGTTCGGGCGCATCGTTCCCGAGAAGGCGCCGCACCTCGCCATCCACGCCGCCCGGCTGGCCGGGGCGCGCATCGTGCTCGCCGGCCGCATCGGCGACCCCACGTACTTCGTGCGCGAGATCGCTCCGCTGCTCGGCGACGACGCGCACTACGCGGGCCCGCTGCACCAGCCGGCGCTGAGCCGGCTCGTAGGCTCGTCGGCCGTGGCGCTCGTGACCCCGGTCTGGTCCGAACCGTTCGGTCTCGTCCTGGCCGAGGCGCTCGCGACCGGCACCCCCGTGGCTGCGTTCGACGCCGGCGGAGTCGGCGAGGTGCTCGACGGGATGCCGGGGGCCGCGGTCGTCGCACCCGGCGACGTGCAGGCCTTGTCGGACGCCGCGACCATGCTGGCGACGCAGGCGCGGGGCATCGGCCAGCGCGCGGCGATCCGGCGGGCCGCGGTCGCGCGCTACTCGCTGGACCGACGCGACCGCGACGTCGAGCGCGTGCTCGCCCACACCGCGATGGGCAGCCCCGCGACCGTGGAACGCGCGGTGGTCGGGTGATCGGCTGGTACGTGCACCATCACGGGCACGGCCACCTGACGCGGTTCCTCGCCGTGCGCCCGCACCTGCGCGAGCCCGTCACCGTCTTCTCGAGCCTGGAGGCGCCCGCGGTGCTTCCGCCCGAGACGACCTGGGTCGCTCTCCCTGCGGATGCCGACGTCGCGGTCGCTCCGGACGGCACAACGCGGGATCCCCGCGACGCCGATCCCACCGCGAACGGCGCGCTGCACTGGGCGCCGATCGGACATGCGGGCCATCGCGCCCGGCTCGCGACGATCGCCGCGTGGATCGCCGAAACCCACCCGGACGCCTTCGTCGTCGACGTCAGCGCCGAAGTGTCCGTCTTCGTGCGACTGCTCGGCGCGCGCACCGTCGTCGTCACCCAGCCCGGCGAGCGCACCGACCCCGCGCACACCCTCGCCTACGACCTCGCCGACCGCATCCTCGCCCCGTGGGCGCCCGGAATGCATCGCACACCGTCGCTCGACGCCCGCGGCGAGCGCGTGGTGCGCGTCGGCGGCATCTCCCGTCACGACGGTCGAGACACCCTGACGCCCCGCGAGCCGCGCCGGGTGCTGTTCCTCGGTCGGATGCTGCCACCCGAGCACCTCGCGCACACGGTCGAGCTGCTGCGAACCGCCGGCTGGCAGGTCGAGTCGGCCGGCACCGCTGACGACCGCGTCGACGACGTCTGGCCGCTGCTGTGCCGCAGTGCCGTCGTGGTCACCGCGGCCGGGCAGAACAGCATCGCCGACGCCGCCGCGGCAGGGATTCCCGCCGTCGTCATCCCGCAGGACCGTCCCTTCGACGAGCAGCACCACACCGCGAGAGTGGTCGCCGCGCTGGGGTGCGCGACCGTTGCCGCAGGAGACCCGAGCCCCGACGAGCTCGTGAGCCTGATCGAGCAGGCGGCCGCCGAGCCCGCCGACTGGTCGATGTGGCAGGTGCGCGGGGCAGCCGCCCGCGCCGCCGCCGTCATCCACGAGGTCGCCGCGCGTGCGGACTCCCCCAGGGACTCCGCCCCCTCCGCCACCGCAACCGACACCGACCGTGACGAGGTCGCCGCATGACCCGGGTCGCTGTCCTGACGGTCGCCTCGGCGTCCCGCTTCGGCCACCTGCAGACCCAGCGCGGCGTGCTGCGCGATGTCACACCCGACGACCTCGACATCCTGCGCATCGAGGCGTGGCTCGACCCGGAGCCACCGCTGCGGGCGACGCACGGCCCGCGGTCCGGGATCGACGCCACCGTTCATGTTCCGCCCGGTGCGTCCGGCATGCGGGTCGGCGCGGCCCGCAACGCCGTGGCCGAGGTCGCGCTGCGCGAGGGTGCGGACGTGCTCGTGTTTCTCGACGTCGACTGCCTGCCCGGTCCCGACCTGCTCTCGCGCTACGTCGACGCCGCCCAGCGGCATCCCGACGCTCTGCTCGCGGGTCCGGTCACCTATCTGCCCAGCATTCAGCGCCCGACCCGTGCCGACGAGCTCGGCGCGATGACCCGGCCGCACCCCGCCCGCCCGTCTCCGTCCGACGGCACGACCGAGCAGGCCGATCCTGATGCGTACGACCTCTTCTGGTCACTCTCGTTCGCGGTGACCCCCGCGACCTGGCAGCGGCTCGACGGCTTCTCGGACGACTACGAAGGGTACGGCGCCGAAGACACCGACCTGGCGTGGCGGGCTCGGGGGCGCGGCATCCCCCTGCGATGGGTGGGCGGCGCCCACGCGTACCACCAGTGGCATCCGACGTCGTCGCCGCCGTGGGCGCATCTGGATGACATCCTGCGCAACGGCCGCATCTTCGCCGAGCGCTGGGGCACCTGGCCGATGCGGGGCTGGCTGGACGCCTTCGCCCGCGCCGGTGCGATCGTGGCGCACGACGGCGGCTGGGTTCGCGCAGGAGTGAGCTCGGCGGCCTAGGGTTCGGGCCACTCCTCGGGCACGTCGTCGTCGGGGCCCGGCTCGACCACGCCCTGGAACGGCGTCAGCGTCTCCCAGCCCTCGGGCGTCGAGCGGAGGAAGAGCACGACCGGCTCACCGCCGGCCGCGTCGGCCATCGAGTCTCCGGTGTCGCCGCAGCTGCGCGGAAGGGAGGCGACGACGATCTCGCTCTCGCCCGACCCCTTGATCCACTCGTCGACCTCGACGGTGAACGTCGTGGAGGTTAGCACTTCGTACGGCCGGGTGCCCGCTTCGTCGATGACGCGGGCTCGCACGACGGCGTCCGACTGCTCCACCGCATCGGCGGGGGTCTCGAGGTAGATCCAGCTGATGCACGCCTCGGCCTCGGTGCCGCTCTCCCCCGGGGCGCACCCCGTCGGCCACACCGCGCCGAAAGCGAGGGCGACGGCCGCGAGGCGCAGCATCCGCCGGTTCATGCTGCGATCGTCGCACACGCGACCTCGTGACGGACCGAATGCCCGGATCAGCTGCGCCCCGCACCCCTCCCCGCCGCGGAGCGAGCACACTCCCCCGTCTCGCTGAGCGAGCGCAGCAAGACGAAGCGCCCCTCCCGGTCGGCCGACCGAGCGCAGTCCCTCCTCGGCCGCTGAGCGAGCGCAGCGAGACGAAGCGCCCCGTTCAGCCGCCCCGGACCGCCTTCACGATCACCTCGGCGATATCCGTCGCCACCCGCGACACGTCCTCTTCCGACACAGTGTCGTCAAGCTGGTAGCGCACCCAATTGCCGCCAGCCACGACGTCGACCACGCACCGTACGTAGGGCGTCTGGCCGCAGGTGAGCGCAGCACGGTCCGAGCCCTCTGCCTCCTCGAGGCTCAACTCGGTTCCGGCGACCGCCTCGTCGTATGCCCACTCACCGCCTGTCAGCCACGACACCTCGCCGTAGAAGGGCCGGTTCATCCCGGCGCCGGCAACCACGTAGAGGCACGGGTCGACCTGCCACCGCGAGCCGAGCATCCACCACTCGACCGACCATCCGCCGTCCGGACGCAAGACTTCGAGTCCCGGGGCGTTTCGCACCGAGGCGAGCCCGTCGGACGGCAGGACGGTCTCGCAATCGCTCACCAGAGGGATGGTCCCGGCAGGCGGCGACCAAGACTGCTCGCGAACGGTCGAGTCCCGCACTCGCTCGCTCACGGCCTTAACTACCTCCTGGCGCCGGAGCTCGGCCTCGTCCGCGGCCACCTCAGGACCGGGCGTCCCGAACACCTGCAGGTAGGTGCCCTCGACGACTGACATCCCGTTGCACACCGCGCCCTCCGAGATCTGCTCGGCGCACGAATCGTTCAGCATCTCGTCGTGATGCTCTACGGCCCCGGCGCCATCGGCGACGATCACCACAGAAGCCGACGGCTGCTGGGCGTCGTTCGGGTCGACCGCGAAGTCGCAGTAGACGGCTCCGTCCTGCGCGAACGCGTACTGGCCCGGGCCGAGGCGCCAGGTCGGTCCCGGTTCCGCCTTCGGCATGGTCGCCGGCGTTGGCACTCCATCTGCGAACAACGGCGCGACGTCGTCGGCGATGTCATCGCAGTCGAAGTCGAACCGTGACGTCGGCTCCACGAACTCCGGACCCTGCATGTGCGTCGGCGTCGGAGACGAGGTCGGCCCGACGGTCTGGGTCGGCGCGGCGTCTGAGCCAGGCACGACGGATGCCGCACATCCCGCCAGCAGCAACGCCAGAACGGTCAGGGCTGAGGCCGTCGTGCGGCGGTTCGTCAACACCGCCTCATCGTATGGGCCTCGACCACCAACCGAGCACACCCCTCCCGGCCGCCGAGCGAGCACTCCCCCCGGTCGCTGAGCGAGCGCAGCGAGACGAAGCGCCCGCCCGCCCGCCCGCCCGGTCACTCCAGCCGGAAGCCGACCTTCATCGTCACCTGGAAGTGCAGCTGCCCGTCGGCGAGCGCACCACGCGTGCTGACGACCTCGAACCAGTCGAGGTGCCGCAGGGTCTCGGCGGCGCGGTCGAGTCCGTTGCGGATGGCGGCGTCGGTGCCGTCAGGAGACGTGCCGACGATCTCGGTCACGCGGTAGGTGTGCGCGGTCATGATGATCCCCTTCAGCCGGGGCTCCATCGCACCGGCGCTCACCGCGACCGTATCCCCGCGGAGCGTCCGCGACCAGGGGTCGCCCCCTCGCGTTTAGGTTGGGACCATGTCGACCGCACATCGTCGCGCTGCAGCGGCCGCCATCGCCCTTCTCGCCGTCGCACTCACGGGGTGCTCCCCCGACCTCCTCATCTGGGGGCCCGACGGCGCCCGCGTGATCGACACCACCGAGCAGACCATCGCGGCTGCCTCGGCCGATGACATGACCGCCTTCGCGTGCGAAGACTCGGCCGCCGACTTCGGCGAGCCGGAGGACTGGCGCGGCCTCTCCGCCGGCGAACCCGAAGGCTTCACGGCCGACTACTGGCCCGACCAGGCCGCGCTCGAGCCGGACTGGTCTATCAACCTCGAGATGGGCGGCTCGGCCGAGGACGGCCGGGTGTTTCCGGGCGACCTCTTCTTCCGCGACACCGATGACGGTCTGTGCATCGTCGACATCGCGTGGTGGACGGTCGAATCCACCGGCTGACCCGCCGTAGGGCGGATGCCGCAACGTCAGCCCTACGGTCCACACTGAAGGAACACCGCCAACGACCCGACGAAGGGACCCGCCATGTCTTTCCAGGCCTATCTCGACACCATCGAAGACAAGACCGGTCTCACGCCGCGTCAGCTGCTCGAGATCGCGAAGAGCAAGGGGTACGACGATCCGAACGTGAAGGCCGGCGAGATCCTCGAATGGTTGAAGGCCGACTACGACCTCGGGCGCGGCCACGGCATGGCTCTCGTGCACGTGATCAAGAAGGGTCCGCAGATCGACCGGAAGCATGTCGGCACGACCGGCACGCATCGCGACGACTCCGACACGCTCTGGCTCGACGGCAAGGCGACCAAGCCCGCCTGACCCCCGCCGCGGCTCCACCGGCCGCTGAGCGAGCGCAGCGAGACGAAGCGCCCCAACGCGCGTATCGTCGAGAGGTTCCCACCAGCAGGAGGCCCACCGATGACGGTGATCGACAACGGCGTGTACGTCGACGGGCGCCGCACGGCGAATCCAGTGAGCCTGGAGGAGACCTTCGAGACCATGCGCGACCGCGGCGGCATGAGCTGGATCGACCTCTACCGTCCCGACCTCGACGAGCTCCACCGTGTCGCGGCCGAGTTCAGCCTGCACCCGCTCGCGGTGGACGACGCCCTCGCCGGGCACCAGCGCTCCAAGCTCGAGCGCTACGGCGACACCCTCTTCATCGTGCTGCGTCCCGCCCGCTACATCGACGACAGCGAGACGGTGGAGTTCGGCGAGCTGCACGTCTTCATCGGCCCCGACTTCGTCGTCACGGTCCGCCACGCCGAGTCGTGCGACCTCGTCTCGGTGCGCGAGCGCCTCGAGGCGGATCCCGAACTGCTCGCCCGCGGTCCCGAAGCCGTGCTGTATGCGGTGCTCGACCAGGTGGTGGACGAGTACGCGCCGGTGATCGCCGGGCTCGAGAACGACATCGACGAGATCGAAGACCAGCTCTTCGACGACGGTGTCGACGTCTCGCGCCGCATCTACGCACTGTCGCGCGAGGTGCTCGACTTCCAGCGGGCGACGCAGCCGCTGGTCGGGATGCTGGAAGCCCTCCTCCGCGGATTCGACAAGTACCAGGTCGATGTCGAACTGCAGCACAACCTCCGAGACGTGCACGACCATGCCATCCGCGTCACCGAGCGGGCGGAGTCCTTCCGCGCGATCCTCGACAACGCCCTCACGGTCGAGGCGAACGTCGTCGCCCGTCGCCAGAACCTCGAGATGCACCGCATGTCGGAGATGAGCCTCGCTCAGACCGAGCAGGCCAAGAAGATCTCGTCATGGGCGGCGATCCTCTTCGCCCCGACCCTGATCGGCGCGGTCTACGGCATGAACTTCGACTACATGCCCGAGCTGTCGTGGGTCTTCGGCTACCCCTTCGCGCTGACCCTCATGCTCGCCTCCAGCGCGATCCTCTACGTCGTCTTCAAGCGCCGCAACTGGCTCTAGCCTCCATCGGATGCCGCAAAGCCACCCGACCGCGTCCGAAACACGGCATCGCTAGGCTCAGCTCCTATGGGCGAACGGTCTGCGGCGATCGACGCGGTACGCGTGGTGGGCATGGTCGCTGTCGTGGCAGGTCACGTCTGGATCACCCCGGAAACACGCCAGTGGCTCTACACATGGCATTTGCCGCTGTTCTTCATCCTCACGGGCTACCTGTGGAGCGGTCGGCGCGGAATCAAGGGCGAGGCCGCGGTACGCGCGCGGACGTTGCTCGTCCCCTACGCGTGCTGGTTCGCGATCATCGCCGCGATCACGTGGGGATTTCAGCTGATACAGGGGTCGTTCAATCCACGAGTTGCGGCAGGACAGGTGTGGGGTGGCCCCCTTCAGTCCGAACCGTTCTGGGCCTTCTGGTTCCCCACGGCACTGTTCGTGGCGACCATTCTGTACGTTCCCGTCTCTCGACTCGCGTTGCCCTGGCAGTGGTGCGTTGCGTTGGCTCTGCTGATCGTGACCGCCTATGTGCCGGGCACTCAGCTGGCGTTTCTCCCGCTCGCGATAGGGCAAGGCCTCGGCGCATTCGTCTTCGTCGTGGCGGGGCAGACGCTGCGCCGTGCTCAGGCGCGCATGAGTCGTGACGGCGTGGTGGGCCCGGCGATGCTGGCCGGCGGGGTGGCGCTCGTTCTGCTCTTCCCCGACAGCTTCGTAGACGTGAAAGGCCTGCACTTCGGAGTGCCCGTCGTGGGGATTCTCACAGCCGTCCTGATCGGTGGCGGGCTCATCGTGACCGCTCGCGCGTACCTCTCACGGACGCCGCGTCCGTTGTCGGTGACGGTGGTTTGGCTGTCGATGTCGTCACTCGTTGTGATGTTCGTTCACGTGCCTATCGCCAGCGCCCTTGACGCATTGGGCGACGGCTCGGTGGCCGGGTTCCTGATCACGATTGTCGCCTCGTGGGCGCTGGGGCTGGCGCTTGTCGCGCTCCCGGCGGCTTGGTTCCTGACGGGAGCTCGGGGTGCCGCCCCGCGCCTGAACGACACATCAAGCGCTGACAGCGCGGCTATTCGGCCGGAGCGTACGTAGCTGACTCTCGCCGGCTCGGCGCATGAGCCTCCACCAATCCCCCAGCCACCCCGTGAGAGCATCGCCGGATGCCCGCGCTCCTGAAACGCCACCCGGCGTGGACGATCGCCGCCGTTGCGGTGGCCGTCCTCGCGATCGCGGTCGCGTCCCTGCTCGCGGTGCGCGAGGCGAACGCGAACGCCCGCCTCGCCGAGATCTGCTCGCAGATCCACTCCGTCTCGGAGCACCTCGACGAGGCCCCGATCACCGAAGGCGACGAGACGGTCGCGGTCCTCGGCGACTCGTACTCTCAGGGCTGGTCGGTCGGCGGGCCCAGCGAGGCCTGGCCCGCAACCTTCGGCGAGCAAACCGACACAACGGTCTACGTCGACGGCTTCGCCGGCTCGGGAGTGACGGGCTCGACCTTCTGCCCCGAGGCGTCGTTCGCCGAGCGCGTGGACGAGATCAACCGCATCGAGCCGGATGCCGTCATCATCCAGGCCGGCCTCAATGACACCACTGCATCGAGTACGCGTCTGGGCGAAGCCCTCGCCGCAGTCCTCGACGAGATCGACGCCGACCGGGTGATGGTGGTCGGTCCCCCTTCTCCCCCGGCTCGCACGGTCGAGGCACTTCAGCGAGTGGAAGAAGCGTTCGCAGCGACCGCCGACGAGGTGGGCGTGCAGTACGTCTCGCTCCTGGACGTCAAACTCGAGTACCAGGACGACAAACTTCACACCAACCGCGACGGTCAGCGCGTCATCGGCGAGACTATCGCCGCCGCCTGGTGAATCCGATCCCGAAGCGTGGAAGAATGAGAGGGCATCGTCAGCGAGGAGCCTGACCGCGCTTGAGCAGACGAAGAAAGCCGGTCACCAGCGGCGATCGTTCGCTCCCAACCTGTCGGCGTGGTCTACGGCACGAAGTGATGCGTTCCAACGCCAAGAGTCAAACTGCGTCTGACCTCGAGAGACGTCTCTGCGAGCGGATCCGCGCCAACACGCGGACTCCTCAGACTCCGCGGGTCTGTGTCATCCGCCCAGGTGGTCGTCGCGAACCCAGGGGGACTTAGAGCCACGCGGTTACGGACACCCGGGCCGTACAGTAAGCACTATAAAGCTGCAGACGTCCGGCGAGCCGACTACGCAACCAATACCCGCATAGGAGACCGGGGACTGCTGCACGGATAGGTGACGGTGGGTTTGTCACGCAGCCAGCGCGGCTGGCGTTTTCATGATGACCTCGAACTCAACGGGCGTCAAACGGCCGAGGCGGGGCTGTCGTCTGCGTCGGTGGTAGGTCCGCTCGATTCAGGTCACGATCGCTATGTGCAGCTCGTCGCGGGTGGTCCAGTTGCGGCGGTTGAGGACATTTATCTGGAGCAGCGCGAAGAAGCTCTCCATGGCGGCGTTATCACCCGCGGCGCCGACCCGGCCCATGGATCCGACCATGCGGCGGTGGGGTAGAGCGCGCAGCAACTTCCGGCTGCGGAATTGCGACCCGCGGTCGCTATGGACCACACAGCCGGCGACGTCGCGGCGCCGGGCGACAGCGTGGTTCAGGGCGGTGACGGCCAGGCTCGACTTCATCCGGAGTCGTTCGAGCAGCCGACGATCCGGTTGGAGAACACGGCCTTGAACGCGTAGAGATAGAGCTTGCCTTCCGCAGTCCGGTGCTCCGTGACGTCACACAGTCACAACTGGTTCGGGTTCGTCAGCGGTGAAGTCGCGACCGACGAGATCGTCGTGGACGGGCGGGCCCGCTTTCTTCCCGCTGCCACGGCCCCGATTCTTGCCGAACGTGCTCCACCAGCCGTTCGCTGACGCGATCTTCCATGCGGTCCGGTCCGACATCGCCCGCCGGCGTCGCGGGCCTCGTCTGCGAGCAGCCGGCGCCCGAACTCGGGGTCGTCCTTATGCGCGTCGAACAGCGCGTTCGCGCGACACGCCTCCACCACCTCTCTAGCGGTGATTGGGGTCGCCAGCCACCGGTAGTAGGGCTGGCGGGAGAGCTTGAGCACCCGGCACGCAACCGTCACGGGGATCCCCGCGTCGGCGAGCTCAGTCAGCGGGGGGAGCCTCCCCCCGGCAGGCTCGCCTGCGACAGATACGCCGCCGCACGACGCAGGACCTCGTTCTCCTGCTCGAGCAGCCGGATCCGCTTGCGCCGCTCACGAGTTTCAGCCGCCTCGGTCCAGGTCTCGACCGGCGCGGTGCCCTCATCAACCTTGGCGCGGTGGAGCCAATTCTGCAGGGTCATCGGGTGAACGCCGAAGCCTTTCGCGATCTGCTCGACCGTGACTCCGTGCTCGCAGTTCCTCGCGACGCGCAACACGTCGTCACGGAACTCGCTCGGGTAGGGCTTGGGCACAGCAACATTTTTCCAGGCCGACCCCTCGGGCATGCCAGATCAGATGTCACCTACTCGTGCAGCAGTCTTGAGCCTGAGCATGCCGCCGTAGGATGCATCTCATGGGAAGACACCGGCGCCACGGCAACAACGCAGGCTCACGATGGCCGGTACTCGCTGGTGTCAGCGTCGCGGTCATCTTAACCGCAAGTCTCACGGCGCTCGCTCTACTTCCTTCAGCCAAGCCCCATGCTGCAGCCGTAGCCACGTACACACCGGAGCCGCTCACTGAAGCGGAACCCGAGCCCATCGCCCCGTTGGTAGCTTTCATCGGCGACAGTTACATCGGAGGCTCCGACGAAGGAGGGGTGGGCGATAAGAATTGGTCCGCGCTCGCAAGCGCGAACCTAGGGTGGAAGGATTGCGCGTTCGGCGTCGGCGGAAGTGGCTGGACTCGCGGGATTAATGAGTGGACGTTCAATGCACGTATCGATTGGGCGCTATCCCTCAATCCGTCTCTGGTTGTGTTCGCAAACGGAGTAAACGATCTGACGAGCGCTTCGGATCAAACGATCCCGCGAGCGACCGAGGCTATGGCGTATCTAAGATCTCTGGCCCCCAGCCTGCCCGTTGTCATCATCGGACAGATCAAGGTCAGAGACGGGCAGTCGCCAGGCATTGATCGCCAGAACCAAGGGCTAGCTTCGGTAGCACGTAAGTATGATGCCGTGTTCATCGATCCGATAGAAGCGGGGTGGTTTGACGGAGAAGCCCGCGATTGGCTTGGTGAAGACCGTTTCCACCCGACCGACGAGGGCAACGTTTACCTCGCGGACCAGTTCGTGGAGGCTGTTCAGGCTTCTAGTGTGAGTCCGGCGATCCGCATGTCCACCGACGCAAGGTGGGGATGCGGACTTCCGGATTGGCGTCGAACCCTGCCCAACGGATCACCCGCACCGGCTCCAAGCGACAAGGGAGCCCCCTGATGGACCCGCCCTGGACTCAGCCGGGCCGCGTCATCGACCCCATGGTGGCCGCTCTATGGACTGACCAGGCACACCCGAGACTGGTCGCTGCGGGCCGGACCCACCTCTGCCGCGGCGCTCGGCTGCGACCTGGCGAGCGCATAGCAAGATTCTTGGTGATCGGGACTACGCCGCCAGATCTCTACAGCTCGCTCAACTGGCGTGGCGCTCGCGATTACTCATTTACGGGCCCGGTGGTCCTCCACAGCAACGACGGCGATGCCGTATACGTGCTGTTGGGGGCTTCGCTATGCTCAGCACTAGCCAACAATCGGAAGGCGTCCGCATTTGGTGCTCCCAATCATCGTTCTCGCGGTCTTTTCCGGTGTCGGGTTTCTCATCGCGGCTTACGTGGCGCGTCGGGTCGGGCGGATCCTCAACGTCCGCACTCTACTCCTCGCCAACTATGTCCTGGTGAGTCTCATTTCGGGGATTGTCCACCTCTCAAAGGTAGAGGGGCAGCCGCGCGGATTCTTTGATGTCACGGTCGCAGGTACTCCAGCGATGGCAACAGCCGTGCTTGGGTCCGTCCTGGGTTTGATCGCAATGAGCATCGGTTGCGTGTGGAGGCTTCAGCGCGCGCCCGTGACCAACCGACCACGCCTCCGCCGTACTGACAAATGGATCATTATTGCGGTTCTCGCGGTGATATTCCCCTTCGTAATGAGCGGGCTCCTTCGAATGCAGGCGAACGCTGCTCTTTCCAGCACTGTTCGCATCTTGTCAGTGGAGCAAGGTGACGCTCGCTACGTATTCATGTCCCACTGGTCGGTCTGGATCATCAGCTTCTTGGCCCTTTGGGTCTTGTCGTTCAGGCACTTTGATGGCCCGACATGGGCCTGCATCATCGTTCTCGGATCAGTGGCTCTGATCGCAGTAGCACTTGAGTGGACCGGTGGACGGTCGATTATCTTCGTTATGGCCTTGCCACTTGTACTGGTCACCGCACACCGGCTTTATCCTGCGCGCATGCTGGTGGTGCCGAGTCTTGCAATTGCCGCCGCTGTTTTCGTGGCTAACGTCACCGGGGACCGCCTCGCGGGAACCCGCCAAACAAGCTCATTAGCTACATGGGCGGATTGGGAATGGGGAAGATTCTCCATGCTCGGATTCGCTGACACCTACACCACGCAGGGCGGATTTCTGCACGGCGAGACGTTCGTACAGGCCCTCATGAACGTAACCCTGGGCGTGGTGCGTCTACTCGGGTTGTATGTCCCCAACCCACCCCTTCGGTCCATGCCGGAGATCACGGGCCAAGCGATCCTGCAGTCCGACCAGACTCACGTCGTTGCTGGGCTGAACAGCGAATTGTTCATAAACTTCGGGTACGCGGGCATATTCGTCGGGATGCTCCTGCTCGGATTGTTCGCCGGTTGGGTCGATCGCCGATTCGCCAAGGCCGAGAACCTAATCGCTCAACTGGGGTGGGCCTACCTCGGCTCCTTGGTGATCTTCCGCACCCTCGCCGCGGACGCCAATGCCCTCGCATCCTTCCTGATCTACTCAGGCGCCCCGGTCCTCGTCATGGGTGTTCTCGCATATTTGCTACGCGATCGGTGCACCCTGGCCTCGGAGATCTGCGAAACGCAAGGCATGAGAGCTGTGCGCGCACCCGCGTTCCCATCAAGGCTCGCCCACCTTCCTCGCACGTACGAGGATCACGGCGTGCACGGCGACGATCAGAGACGTTGAAGACTTGGTCCGGCAACACCGAGAGCTCGCCGCCGACCAGAGAACATCGAAACAACCTGACCGTGGCCCTGCTGCGGGACTTCTGGTGTGGCCCGCGACGCTTTATTACGATGCGGTCACATCTCCCCACTTAACGGTCTCCCTCCCCTGCCCAGATACGCGACTCTCGAGGGTCTCCTGCTCCAGTCCGACGCGAACGCTTCACATTGCCGACACAATTCAACGCTACGCTCGCATGCGAAGCAGTTAGTCGAGACGCCGAGAGGACGATCGTGACGTCGAGCCTTGGGGAGGTCGACGCGACACCGACGTCGCATTCGAAAGTGCAGCACACCCTTAAGAACGGGGGCGAAGGCCGAGACACGGCACCATTGGCGCCCCCGTCACGCGCGAGCGTTCTAGAAGCGCGGCCGAGGAGCGGCTGGAGACAGAGCTACGCGCGAAAGATCTGGATCACAGACTTACTCGCGCTGATCTGGGTCGTGTACGGCACTCAGATCGTGTGGTTCGGCCTAGGCAACGCCGAGGTGGCTATGCGCGAGGACTCCCGAATCACGGAGCTGTCTTATTGGATCTTCTCAGGCCTTGTGGTCCTCGCGTGGATGCTGGCGCTCACGCTATCCGACTCGCGTAGCCATCGGGTGATGGGCGCCGGCAACAGTGAGTATGTGCGAATTGTTGACGCAAGCTTCCGTCTGTTCGGCGTTATAGCCATAGCCGCATTTCTCTTCCGCGTCGATGTCGCCCGCGGGTTCCTTCTGATCAGCTTGCCGGCTGGCGTCGTGGTCCTTGTATCCATCCGCTGGCTCTGGCGACAGTGGTTAATCTCCCAGCGCCAACGCGGCGCATACGCGGCCAGAGTTCTGCTGGTCGGCTCAGAACGCTCAGTCTCCGAGATTGCACGGGAGCTCGCACGTGCACCTCATGCTGGATATCGCGTCGTCGGAGCATGTATACCGTCTGGACGCGTTGCCGGGACGATTGAGAACACCGACATTCCGATCATGGGTAGCGTCAACGCGGTCGAGCGAGCGGTCTTAGCGACGAGCGCGGACACAGTCGCAGTGACCAGCACCGACGAGTTGCCACCACATAAGGTCAAGGAGATCTCGTGGCGCCTAGAGGCGGGCAAGCAGCATCTTGTGCTTGCTCCGAGCATTATCGACATAGCTGGCCCGAGAATTCACATGCGCCCGGTCGCGGGACTTCCGCTCATTCATGTCGAAACACCTCGTTTTAGTAAAGGTCAGCGCTTTGCCAAGCGGAGTCTCGACCTTAGTGTCGCTACGTTGGCGATCATCGCTATCAGCCCATTGCTTATCGCGCTGGCAATAGTCGTCCGGCTCAGCAGCGATGGCCCAGTGCTTTTCCGCCAAACCCGCGTCGGCCTCGGGGGGAAGGAGTTCACAATGTTGAAGTTCCGGTCGATGGTCCCCAACGCTGAGGATCTCTTGAGCACGCTCAATGCACCATTCGGTGGTGCGGGCAACGAGGTCCTATTCAAGATGAGAGATGATCCCCGAGTCACGAAGGCCGGAAAAACTTTGCGAAAGTACAGCCTTGACGAACTACCACAACTCTTCAATGTGCTGCGCGGTACCATGTCACTCGTGGGGCCACGACCATCGCTTCCTCGCGAGGTAGCAAAATACGCAGACCACGTTCATCGCCGCTTTCTCGTGAAACCTGGGATTACGGGATTGTGGCAGGTAAGCGGCCGCTCGACATTGACGTGGGAAGACACAGTTCGACTGGATCTATCGTATGTCGAAAATTGGTCCCTCATCGGCGACCTGAGCATCCTCGCTCGAACAGCTCGCGCCGCACTGGCGCCAGGTGAAACTTCGGCTTGAGGTGCGGGCGCGCTGGCATTAGTCGCTAGGACGGAAAGGACGATATGACTCGTGTATTAGTCACCGGCGACGCCGGATTCATCGGATTCCACATTGCTCGAAGTTTGTTGGAGGCAGGGCATTCTGTAGTCGGGCTCGACTCAATGAACGACTATTACGATCTACAGCTCAAGCGCGACCGCCTAAATCAACTCGCCGTTCATGATAAGTGGGAGCATCGCGACGGCCATCTCGAGGACGCTGTCCTCATGCGGGAGATAATCGCGGATTGGTCTCCCGAGATCGTAATTCATCTAGCCGCACAGGCGGGTGTTCGCTACAGCATGGAGAATCCTGCGGCGTACCTGAGTTCCAACCTGATTGGGACCCAAACGTTGCTCGAGGAGTTGAAGGGCTCGGGTGTTCGCCACATACTCATAGCGTCAACGTCATCCACCTATGGGGGAAATGCGTTCCTGCCGTTTCAAGAACTGCACCCAACCCACCAGCCGATGTCGCTCTATGCGGCGACCAAGATCGGCATGGAAGCGCTGGCGCATTCCTACTCGCACTTGTGGGATCTACCTACGACCTGCTTCCGATTCTTCACCGTATACGGACCTTGGGGTCGACCTGACATGGCCCTTTTCAAGTTCGTCAATGCCATCGAACGCGACGAGCCCATCGACGTTTACGGGTACGGGAGAATGATGCGAGACTTCACCTACATAGACGACTTAGTCCACGCCGTCGAGCGCCTCACAGAGACTGCGCCGGCTCGAGGTGAGCGGATCGGAGCGCATGACTCCCTGAGCACAATCGCTCCCTACCGAGTTGTCAATATCGGTGGGGGACAGCCTGTCCAACTCCTGGACTTTATTGATGCCGTCGAGCAAGCTCTCGGAAAGAACGCCCGGCGGAACATGCTTCCCATGCAGCCTGGCGATGTCGTGGCGACGTCGGCGGATGCACGTCTGCTGCGGGACTTGATCGGGATTATCCCGTCGACTCCAGTCGACCTCGGGGTCGCTAAGTTCGTCGAGTGGTTCCTTCCCTATCGGCACGCCAGATCAGGGGAGGCTCTCCTTGCTGGCTGATGCTGGATCGACCGGAGCGAGGTGTATGGCGGTGCGATGCCTAGACTGACAGTCACGATGCCCGCGTACAACGCGGAGCTGACAATCGCGAGGGCCGTTCGCTCAACACTTTCAGCACTCCCCGACGACAGCGAGCTGGTCGTCCTGGATGATTGCAGCACGGACGCCACTCTGAGCAGATTAGGGGAGGTCGAGGACAAGCGGCTGAGAGTTGTCGCCGGCGATACCAACGTAGGTGGTGCCCGTGCGCGCAACGAGCTGCTGCGCATTACCGACAGCGAGTTCATCGCCTCGATGGATGCCGACGACGTCGTGCTCCCTTGGAGGTTTCACCTTCAGTTGCGCGCGCTAACGCTAGCGGACGTCGTCTTCGGAGGCGCCTTGCGCGTTCGCCGGGGACGTGCACCGCAGCCCTCCTTTCCGAGCCGGCTCGGGCCGAAAGAATTACCGGTAGCCATGCTTTTCCACAACCCGGTGTTTCACCCGACCCTCGCGGCTAAACGTCTCGCAATCCACCAGGTTGGCGGGTACCGTGATTTGCGGGTCGCACAGGACTACGACCTATGGCTGCGACTCGCGACATCAGGCGCGGCCATGGTGCGGCTAGCCGAACCCATGATCGCTTACCGCTTGAGTGCCACCCAGGTGAGCGGGTCGGGTAGTTATCGCCTCAAGGTGGCGTCCTCCGTCGACTTGCGAGAGGCTTACGTGAACCATGTCAACAAAATGCGCACGGACGTCGGTCTTCGCGGCGAGGTGTTCACCGCAGATTCGCCACCGACTCCGAGTGATCTTGAAGAATCCGCCGCGAAGTCGATAGCAATGATGAGGCCGGTGAATCGATGGTATTACCGCCGCCTGCTCAGTTCCGAACGCATGCTACATCCATTGTCTGCGGGGGGTACATGATGACTGTTTCGGCGGCCAATGTCCTCCTCGCCGCTTGGCGCGGCGTGACGCAGGACCAGGACTTTCTCCGCGAGATCAGCACATCGTACGTGAAGCGCAACCGCCTCCTCGCCCTCTGGGCAGATGGAGGTCTGCACGCGGCATTTCTCATCCGTTTGATCACGGGACGGGGGCCCAAGTGGCTCTCAATCTTGGCGCGGAATCGTTTGATCAGTCGCTTTGCCTGCGACGTGAATAGTCGAGCGACCGTCCTCGGATCGCTTTACCTGCCGCACCCGATCGGGATCGTGATTGGGGCCGGTTCCGTGATTCATCCGCAAGTGCGCATTTACCACGGAGTCACTCTGGGCTCGAACGGCCAGGGCGGTTACCCGACGATCGAAAGCGGCGTCATCATTTTCCCGAACACGACGATAGTGGGACCCGTACGAGTGGGCTCGGAGGCACGCGTGGGAGCTAATAGGTTCCTAGATCATGACGTAGAAGCGGGCGCCACAGTCTTCGCGATTTCTCATCCACACAGATAACTATGCGTCGAATCTGGTCTGCGATTGAACGCATAGTGCCACGCCTGTCGCTCGCCCTAGTGGGGCTCGTTGTAGCATTTGCCACTGATCCCGCCGCAGTCGGGCTTTACTCATGGGGAATCCTAGCCCTCACCTTCTTCCAAAGCGCCACGGACCAACCCATCCGCCAGGTTGCCGTGTCGGCATTGACCACTCGTGGTGGCAGGAAGTTCCTACGGCGATACACAGTTTTCGCCGCCGCAGGCGGGCTTGTCTTCATGATCCTCGCCTGCTCGGCCGCTTCGACGCTCAACTCCGAAATGGTTTGGTCTGCGTTTGGATCCCTCGCCCCGTTGTGCCTAACGCCGATCTTCACGGCGATAGCCACTGTCCCGGCCGCTCGACTACAACTAGCGCAGCGATGGTCGGTGATAACGACTGGTCGAACGGCAGCCGCACTCGCAGGAACATCTGCGGGCGTAGCTGTCGCGTTGATGACAAGCTCAATCGTGGGGGCGACATTGGCACTGCTACTGTCCGAGGCAATCTTCGCTGCGCACACATACCTCGGGGCACGCGCGGTTCCGCCTGTGAGCAATCCCGAGATGGCGACCGGCGCTGTGAGAGCTTTTCTGCCGATGGTGTGCTACAGCATACTGGGGTGGGGGCAAGGGCAGATGGACCGTGTGCTTGTCGGAGCCTTCTCCGGTACCGCAAGCCTCGGAAACCTGACGGTCGCATCGTCGGTCGCGAGGAGCGCCGGCGATGCGGTGGCTGCATCACAAGCGAACGTGCTACGAGTCGATTTGAACCATACCCAGGGCGCGGACTCCGCCGTACGCGAAATAGTTGCGCGCAGCCTTCGCTCCAGTTATTGGCTGTGCGCCGCAACTATAATCGCGACCATCGGTGCGACGTACTTCATCGTCCGTCCGCTCTTAGGTGCCTCGTGGGAGCTCGCGCTTGCGATAGTACCAATTCTTGTGTTAACCACGATTCCGTCCGCGATATCTTGGTCCGCTGCTCCCGTACACGTTCACCGGGGAACCGCTAAACGAGCGATGATTGCGCCCTCCGTCGGGATTGTATTCGCGCCAGTGGTGGCGTATTTGTCCACGTCGGGTCTTGAGCTCGCCGCATGGGCCATCCTTGCTCGAGAGATGGTCCTCGCAATCACCCAAGTGACCCTGATGGGACGCGCGGCGCCGTGGGGACAGGTCATACCCGGGTTTGCCGCAACTCTCGCACTGAGCGCTGCGCTGTTGACGTTGCCGACATGAGATTACCGCGGGGCCACGACGTTGGCGGCTTTTCTCGGGATTCGGTCTAGACCGACCTTTTGTCCGCGACGGTTGAGATCCAGGCCAAGACGACTGGGGGGGTTCTAGCGACGGTTGCAACCGCTCCTAGATTCTGGGAGCTGTGTTGTCAACATCTTCTCGCGCGAAGGAGGGTCGGTGGCGTCGGCAGCTCTCGGATTAGCGCCGTGGGTTCATGGTGTTGCGTGAACGTGGGTGGAGCGTGCGGCGCGTCACAAGGCGGTGCGCGTCTGTGCGTGCCGGCGATCGCGGAACAGTTGGGAAGGTCGCCGTCGACGATCTCCCGCGACTAGCCGAAATGGAACGAGACGGGCGTAACGACTTCGACACTTCCGGCGCCCGACCGCGCGCCGTGCCCGAGCCCATGCCCGCCGGGTCGGCTTGAAACGAGTTACATGCGGTGATCGCGGAAAAGCTGTCACATCGGTGAACCCGCAGCAAATCAGCCGCCGCCTGCGGAAGCAGCTCTCTGATCATGCCCGGATGTGGTCGTGTCCCGAGCGTAACGATCAGGCGGTTTACCTTTCCAGGCATTCAGCGACTGTCGCCGCTGGCCCCGCTGTCGACGGCGGCTGAAAACTGGTCAGTTTCGACGGGGTGGATTCCATTCAACGTCGCAGCACTTGATGGTTCAGCGAGGCTATCAGCGACCAAAAGAGTTCGGCGGGAGCACGGTCGTGAAGCGTGATCCGCGGGCGTTCCGGAGCGATCGTCCGGCGGAAACGGGCGATGGTGGATCGTGAGCATCGGCTGCTCGAACCGTGGTCGGCGCCGGTCCGACCGCTGCTGCGCGCGCCGACGATAATGACCCGTCCGTAGCGGCGACCGGTGGTGCGGAGCCAGCGGCGACGGCCGGAGAAGGCCTGACGAAGGACGGTAGCCCGCCTGGTAGATGCTCTCGTGACACAACCACATCCGGCATCGCCAGGGAACTGCTTCCGCAGGTGCCGACTGATCTGGTGCGGGCTCCACCGATGCGACAGCTTCTCCGCGATCACCGCGCGCAACTCACCGGTCAGGTCGACACGGCGGGCATGGTCTCGGGCACGGCGCGCGGTCGCGCGCCGGTGAGCGTCGAACGGTGTCGACGACGCCCGAAAACTAGGCCATTGCGACGTCTTGTATTCCAGTAGTCATCGCAACGAGGGGTGACTCTGGGAGGCTAGCAGCGCGGCGAAGAGGTCGGCTGGGGTTCGGTCGCCGAGGGTGATCCGGGGCCGGCGGTTGAGTTCGTTCTCGACGCGGGCGAGTTCGCGGGCGCTGTGGACGGAGAGGTCCGTCGACTTCGGGAAGTACTGGCGGAGGAGCCCATTCGTGTTCTCGTTCGACCCGCGCTGCCACGGACTGCCCGAGTCGCAGAAGTAGATGCGCGTTCCCGTCGCCTGGGTGATCTCAAGATGTCGGGCCATCTCCGTGCCCTGGTCCCACGTCACCGTCCGCCGCAACGGTGGCGGTAGCTCGTTGAGCGTTCTCACGAGCGCCCGGAGTAGCTCGGTCGAGTTGTGCGCGGGGAGGTGCGGAGGAGCTTCACTAACCGGGTCTGCCGTTCGACGAGCGTGCCGATCGCGGAGCGGCTGTGCGGTCCGACGATGAGGTCACCCTCCCAATGACCTGCGATCGATCGGTCCGTTGGCTCGAAGCCGCGGTCATGGACGGAGAGCATCGGCTGCGCGAACCGCCGCCGGGTGCGGACCTGACGGCTCTGTCCGCGCCGATGATCACGCCCGGTGCGCAGCGGCGAGTGGTCCGGCTTGCGGACGATTCCTGAGCCGGGCCGGTAGATCTCCTGATAGATCGTCTCTGCCGCCACCCGCGCACTTGGGTCGGTTGGGTGCGCGAGCTTGAGTGCCCGGGCGATCTGCTGCAAACTCCACCGCTCGCGGAGTTTGGCGAGCACGAACGCGCGCAATGCGCCGTCCGTGGACAGCTTGAGCGGGCGGGTGCGACGCCGCCGCGTCGCCGCAGCGGAGTGGGCGTGGAACGGGCGGTACTGACCGGACGCGTGAAGGTTGCGGCGCAGCTCTCGGCTAATGGTCGACGGCGCTCTGCCCAGAGCGTGTCCGATGGCCGTCGGGCCGAGGCCTCGGCTGGCGAGATCTGCGATCTGGATGCGCTCAGTCTCGGAGAGGAACCGGGGCGAGATCGTGCGGGCGGCAAGCGGCTCGAGCGGTGGCACGAACTTGACCGTGCCATTCTTCTGACGCTCCAACGAGCCGTTCTTCCAACGGTTACCCGAGGACCGCGAGATCCCCAGCTTCTTGCACGCACCGCGGACGGACCAGCCCTCAGCGAGCAAATCCAGAAACTGCCGGCGCTTGTCGGTCATCGGACGACGACCGGGCCCCTTCGGGACACGACGAGACGACATACGAGAACCCCTTTCGAGCGGTCCTCGTTGCGATCGTCACTAGAAACCACCCCGTCGCTATGGCCTCGTTTTCAACCGTCGCCGACAAACGGTCGGTACGCCCGCCTCGTTCCGGTTCGGCGTAGTTCGCGGGCGATCGTCGACGGCGACCTCCCCAACTGTTCCGCGATCGCCCGCACGCCCATCTTCGCGTAACGCAGATGGGCAACAGGTGCGCTCGCGCATCATGCTTCATGCTCCACGCTTCACGCTTCACGCTTCACGCTTCACGACGATGCTCCCGCTGACGCTTCACGTCGCTGATAGCCGAGCTGAACCATGAAACGGTGTGACGCTAAAAGTAATCCACCGCGCCGTCCTGGACTGGTTCTGGAGCGTGGTCGACACTTTCTGAATGTGGAGCGTGATCGCGCGGGTCGGCCCGTCTAGGCGGGCGTGTGCCCATAAGCGTGCTCCAGATCTTTCACTACGGCTTCTATACTGAGCCAGCCGTCAATGGCTTGGTAACCCGCGCGAATCAGCGCTTCACGCAGTTGATGGTTCGACAACAGTAGGTCGATCGCGTTAGCGACTGCACGCTCCTCCGGCCTGCAAACGATTGCCGCCGACCGTGTTTCGAGCCCCTTGGCGATCCCACACTCATCCGAAAGCACAACCGGTGTCCCCACGGAGAGAGCCTCGAGCACTGTCATAGGAAAAACCTCCTGACGACTTGGGAGAACATACACCGTGGCTGTCCGGAGTTCGTCCAAGCTGTCGCCCGGCCCAATGGCCCCGCAGTAATGAAGGGCATCTAGAGAATGCCTCTGCTTGAATTGAACTAGGGCTTGAAGATCACCCTCGTCCGGTCCCACAACCCGGAAGTCGGCGTCGCAACCAGCCTCGACCAATATCTTCGATGCGGCAGCGAACGTCAGTGCGCCCTTCCTTGGATGTAGACGGGCGAGAAACAATACTACCGGCCTACCCCCGCCCCTACGCGTGACCTCCCTCGGGCGCACGGCAATACCATTCGCGATCAATTGAATGTGGGTCGCTGCGCTGCGAGCGACAGCACGGACGCCAACAGACTCGGCATCCGTGAGAACCAAGACACGTCTTGAATGCCGCAGGACGCTGCGAGTTGCAACCGCGTCCGAGATGCGCGCCTTCAAGCGCCGATCAGGCATCACCATGCCGTGAGTTTGAACGACTAGCGCAACTCCAAAAAGCGCGAGAAGTCGGGCAGCGACGAGCGACCCTATGTCACGGCCCATGTGCACATGTACCACGTCAAAACTGCGGCGACTCCGGACCAGCGCCATGATTAACCCCACCGATAGCAGCCCGCTCAGCGTGCGCCCGATCCGGACAACTGAATGAAGCCTTACGTTCACGCCAGGTACCGTTAGGTGCGCCTTCCCGTCCCAACCCGCAAAGAGGGTCACTCGATGGCCCTGACGCGATAGTTCAGTCGCCTGCGCCACTGCGACAGACACAGGCCCCCCGTATGCGCCGTCAGCGGAGACGAACGCAACTACATGCGCGATCCTCACGCGTCAAGCTCCGCTCGGTCGGATTCGAATCGATTGCCCACCACGGAGCAAAACGGCCCACCGACGATCGCGTTCGGCGGGATGGTCCCCCGGACAAGTGTCAGCGGCTGAGCGATGGCGGACCGCCCAACTCGCGCACCACCCAGCACGATGCACCTTGAAGTGATCCATGCTCCGGATCCGATCTCGATGGGTCGGGTGACGAGCGCCATATCGCGACGGTGCGCGTGCGAACCAGTTGTCAGGAAGGTCTCCTGTGAGATGACGACGTCGTTGGCGATGTAGATGTGGTCTTGGTTATGAAACCACACGCCTTCGCCGATCCATGAGCGGTCGCCGACATGCAGCTTCCACGGGAACTTCACTCTTGTACGTGGGCGGAATACGACGCCGTCGCCGATCTCGGCGCCGAAGAGGCGGAGAAATCGGATGCGGAGAGACGAGCTGATCTGCCAGGGGTTGGTCACAAAAATGAGCTCGCACACCGCCCACATGTAAACCTGCCACGCAGGGCGATCCCAAGCCGCTCGCTCCCCGGGCGCGTTGGATAGGTCGACCACTGGGACCTCTGACATAACGCTTCCTCTCCCCGTAACCAGACCGAAATGCCATTGACGATAGCCTCTTGACCATGTCTCGTCCGTCGCCCCGCGCGTTGATCCTCGGGTTGAACTACCCCCCGGAGACCACCGGTATCTCGCCGTACACGGGGGCGATGGCCCGAGGTCTGGTCCACCGAGGCGTCATCGCTTGCGTCTTGACGGCGCATCCTCATTATCCGGACTGGAAAATAAAGCCAGGTTACGGGCAGTGGTCACGGAACGAACATCTTGCTGGAGTGGATGTCACAAGGTTGCTTCACTACGTGCCGGTTTCGCCAAAGGGTCTTCGCCGCCTGTTCTCGGAGCTAAGTTTTGGGGCCCGACTTTTCGGACGTCGCTGGGGGCGGCCGGACGCCATCGTTGCCGTCTCGCCTGCGCTCATCTCCTCGGCCATGGCCGCTGTGCGCCATCAGCTTACGGCGCGCAAGACACCGTTCGTCGTCTGGGTTCAAGACCTTTACGCTCTCGGGCTCGCCGAAACCGGTCAGGCCCCAGGTCTCGTAATTCGGGCCATGTCAGCGATCGAAGGATGGTTGCTTCGCAGGGCTGACAAGGTCGTTGTCATTCACGATCGGTTTGCCGCTCGTGTGGCCCAGGACTTCGGGGTCAGCAGGGACCGCATCCAGGTAATCCGCAACTGGACTCACCTGCCGCCCGCGCCCGTCGTTGACGTCGCTGCAACCAGAGCCAGACACCAATGGGGTGACAGGGAGACTGTGGTCTTGCACGCAGGAAACATGGGCGTGAAGCAGGGTCTCAGCAACGTCATCGCTGCCGCCCGGGCCGCCAACACAGCTGGCGAGCCCGTCAAGTTTGTCCTCCTCGGAGCTGGGTCGGAGCTCAGCCGCCTGAAATCTGAAGGGGCGGACATCCCCAATCTGCAGTTCTTGGCGCCGCTCAACGACGCTGACTTCGTGTCAGCGCTCAGCAGCGCCGACTGTCTGCTGGTCAACGAGTTGTTTGGAGTCGCAGAAATGGCCGTTCCAAGCAAGCTCACGTCGTATTTCTCCGCTGGTCGCCCGGTAATCGCGGCCACAGATGTGGCTGGGATCACAGCCGACGAGATCCGGGCTGCTGACGCTGGAGTCGTCGTGCCCGCGGGCGATCCCGCGGCTCTCCTCGATGCGGCCGTTTCTCTGGGCGCTGATCCTGATCGCGCCAGTCAGCTCGGCGCAAATGGTCTCCTCTACTGCTCCACCGTGCTCGACGAAGACTCGGCGATCGACCAGTTCACTCAGTTGTTGGTGCAGCTCATCGACCGCGATGACCGCACCACCGAGAGCGTGCCTCGCACGCAGACCATCGAAGCACGATAGAACGGAGCCGCGGCCATGGCCAAGCGCGCACTCATCACTGGAATCACCGGGCAGGACGGTTCGTACCTCGCTGAGCTACTTCTGGCAAAGGGGTACGAGGTACACGGCCTGATTCGCCGGGCATCCACCTTTAACACCTCGCGAATCGATCACCTGTACGTCGATCCGCACGACCCGACCGCGAAGCTGTTCCTCCACTACGGCGACCTCAGCGACGGTGCCCGCCTTGTCACGCTGATGGCCGAGATCAAGCCGGACGAGGTTTACAACCTCGCCGCGCAGTCGCACGTCCGCGTTTCGTTCGATGAGCCGGAGCACACGGCCGATACCACGGGGACTGGCTCTATTCGGTTGCTCGAGGCTGTACGTCTTTCGGGTATCGAGACCCGTTTTTACCAGGCATCGTCTTCCGAGCTCTACGGCGCCACTCCCCCGCCGCAGAGCGAAACCACTCCTTTCTATCCGCGTTCTCCTTACGCGGCCGCCAAGCTTTACAGCTACTGGATCACGAAGAACTACCGCGAGGCTTACGACATGTTCGCGGTGAACGGCATCCTCTTCAATCACGAGTCACCCCGCCGCGGCGAGACCTTCGTAACCCGCAAAATCACTCGGGCGGTCGCTCGGATCAAGGCCGGCGTGCAGAAGGACCTCTACCTCGGCAATCTCGAGTCCATCCGCGACTGGGGATACGCTGCTGAATACGTTGAAGGCATGTGGCGCATGCTGCAGGCGAACTCTCCGGACGACTACGTCCTCGCCACCGGCGTGGGCTACACGATCAAGGACTTCCTGGAGACCTCGTTCGGCCACGTCGGGCTCGACTGGCAAGAGTTCGTGAAGTTCGACGAGCGCTACCTGCGCCCCACTGAGGTCGACGCCCTCATCGGGGATCCGAGCAAGGCCGCGGACGAGCTCGGATGGAAGGCGTCCGTCGACGGACTCGCCCTCGCGAAGCTCATGGTCGATGCAGATGTCGAGGCTCTGGAGCACGAAGGTCGCCATTGGATTGACCAGGTGAAGCTGGACTCGTGGAAGGAAGCCGCGTGAGCGCTGGGCTTCCTCACGTCGCGCTTCGCCTCGCTGCGCTCGCTCAGCGACCGGGAAGCGAGGTGATGTCATGACGGCGAGCGACGGAGTCGACTACACCCCCCGAGAGTTGGACCGCGGCGCAACCTTCTACGTTGCCGGACACCGCGGACTGGTCGGTTCGGCCATCGTTCGCAAGCTCGAGTCTTCGGGGTTCGAGAACGTTGTAGGCAAGGGCTCCTCCGAACTCGATTTGAAGAATCGTGACGCCGTCTTCGCGTACATGGCGGAGATCAAGCCGCGCTATATCGTCCTGGCCGCAGCAAAGGTCGGTGGCATCCTCGCCAACAGCACGTACCCGGTCGACTTCCTCAGCGACAACATGCGGATCCAGGTGAACGTGCTCGACGCGGCACTCGCTCACAACGTTGAACGCGTGGCGTTCCTGGGATCGTCGTGCATCTATCCGAAGTACGCCGAGCAGCCCATCAGCGAGGATTCGCTGCTGACCGGGCACCTCGAGCCGACCAACGATGCCTATGCCATCGCGAAGATCGCTGGAATCCTGCACACTCAGGCGGTACGACGCCAGTACGGCCTGCCCTGGATCTCGGCGATGCCCACGAACCTCTATGGGCCGAACGACAACTTCTCCCCGAAGGGGTCGCACGTCCTCCCCGCCCTTATCCGCCGGTATGACGAGGCCGCAGCCTCGGGTGCGGCGACCGTCACGAACTGGGGTACGGGGACACCGCGGCGCGAGTTCCTGCATGCGGACGACATGGCTGATGCCGTGCTGCACCTGATGGAGCACTACGACGGGCCCGAACAGGTCAACGTCGGAACCGGAACAGACGTCACCATCCGAGAGATCGCGGAGACCATCGGTAATGTCGTCGGATTCCACGGCGAGACGGAGTGGGACATCACCAAGCCCGACGGCACACCGCAGAAGCTGCTCGATGTCTCAAAGCTTGCCGAAGCCGGCTGGACCTCGAAGATCAGCCTGCAGGAAGGTCTAGAGCGCACGGTGGCCTGGTACCGGGATCACGTCGGCGCGCTCCGAGAGTGACGTTTCGCCACATCGTGTTGCTCCAGGTTCGGAGCGACACTCGCGGTGACGCCGTGGATGTCGCCATGGAGGCTCTGGAAGTGGCGTTGCGGAAGTCCACTGCGACGTCTTGGCATCTCACGACGTCGCTCGACCCGCGCAAGGGTCGCGTGATCGTCGAGGACGTCACCTTCGAGGATCGTGCGTCGTTCGAACTCTTCCGCGACAGCGACGAGCACCGCGTGGCCGTGGAGCTTTGGGCGGCCATCGCAGACTGGTGGGTGGGCGACTACGAGCCCGGTCTAGAGATTAGTCGCGCAAGCAGCTGACCAGCACCCGGCCACAGGGGCTTCGGAAGAGCGTCGACCGAAAAGTACGAGAAGTCGATGGCCTCGTTACGTGGGGACGGGGGCCCCGCGACCTTGACCACAAAGGACAGACCGATCGCGTGCTTCCGCGGATCGCGACCGTAATCGCCTCCGTCGTGTGGCCTCAGATCGTCGGGAAACCATTGATAAACGAACGCAGGCTGCGGGTCGGCAGGTAGGTCAAGAGCGACCGCGAGGGTTTCGGAAGCGTGGCGACGCAGAGCATCACTGACCGTCTCGCCGTAGAGGATGCGTCCGCCCAGATGGCACCACACCTCGCCGAACGGAGAAGCACGAAGAATCAGTCCAACCTCAAGACCGTCGGCTCCATCGCGGACGGGGACGAAGTCGACGCACGTGATCGGCATCGATCGCTCGATGGTTCGGTACAGCTCAGCGGGCAGGAACGACACCCCTCGATTGTGGCCGTGCAATCGCATCGAAATGTGTCTCTGATATGAAGATTCAGCACATTGCCGCCAGGGACGCCGGCGTCACTCGACTCGAGGAGTCTCTATGCGTTTGTCTGTTATCGGTTGTGGGTATCTGGGGGCTGTGCATGCGGCGGCGATGGCGTCGATCGGGCATGAGGTCGTGGGGATCGATGTGGACCAGGCGAAGGTGGAGGCCCTGGCCAGTGGGCGGGCGCCGTTCTTCGAACCCGGCCTGCAGGAGATCCTGACCGAGGGCATCAGCGCGGGCCGGTTGCGGTTCACCACCGACATGGCCGACGCGAAGGGCGCTGCGGTGCATTTCGTCGGCGTCGGGACCCCGCAGCAGAAAGGCGGGTACGCCGCCGACCTCACCTACGTCAACGCCGCCGTCGACGCGCTCCTGCCCCACCTGTCCCCCGGTGACCTCGTCGCAGGCAAGTCCACCGTCCCCGTCGGCACCGCCGCCGACCTCGCCCCCCGTGTCAGCGCGACGGGGGCGACGCTGGTGTGGAACCCGGAATTCCTCCGCGAAGGCTTCGCCGTGCAGGACACCGTCGACCCCGACCGTCTCGTCGCCGGCGTCCCCCACGGCCCCGAGGGGGAACGGGCCGCGGAGATCCTCCGCGAGGTCTACCACCCCAGCGTCGGCAAGGGGACCCCGTTCATCGTCACCGACTACGCCACCGCGGAACTGGTCAAAGTCGCCGCCAACGCGTTCCTTGCCACGAAGATCAGCTTCATCAACGCGATGGCCGAGATCGCCGAAGTCACCGGCGCCGACGTCACCCAACTCGCCGACGCCATCGGCCACGACGCCCGCATCGGACGCCGCTTCCTCGGCGCCGGCATCGGCTTCGGCGGCGGCTGCCTCCCCAAAGACATCCGCGCGTTCAGCGCACGAGCCGAAGAACTCGGCCGCGGCGAATCCGTGGCGTTCCTGCGCGAAGTGGACGAGATCAACCTCCGCCGCCGCGACCACGCCGTCACCCTCACCATCCAAGCCCTCGGCGGATCCGTGTTCGAAAAGAACGTCACCGTCCTCGGCGCCGCCTTCAAACCCCACTCCGACGACATCCGCGACTCCCCCGCCCTCGACGTCGCCGTCCGCCTCCACGGCCTCGGCGCCCACGTCACCGTCACCGACCCCGAAGCCATCACCAACGCCAAAAACATCCACCCCCAACTCACCTACATCCACGACCGCGACGAAGCACTCACCGGCGCCGACGCCGTCATCGTCGTCACCGAATGGGACCAATACCGCCGCGAACTCGACCCCACCCACGCCAAAACCCTCACCCGCGGCACCATCATCATCGACGGCCGCAACTGCCTCGACGCCACCGCCTGGCGCAACGCCGGCTGGACCTACCACGGCATGGGCCGCCCCTGAACACCGGTTCGTGCCGTACCCGGAGCCCCATTTAGGCTCGTGAGTATGACAGAGTCCGCGCTGGCGCGTCCGGCACGCGTCGCCGGAAGGATCGCCCTTTGGGCAGTCGTCGCCTGTGCAGTGCTTACGCTGATCGCCATCGGTTGGGTGGGAGCACGGGGCGCGATCGCCGCAGACCACCTGCGCAGCGCGCAATCCTCTGCAAGTGACGTCGTCGCGCAGATCGACGACCCCGCAGCCGTTGCGGCCGCGATCGCGTCCGTCGCTGACGATGCGAACGCAGCTCAAGCGCTCACCAGCGACCCCGTCTGGGAGCTTGTGGAGGGCACCCCGTGGCTGGGTCCGCAGCTTCGCGCTGTCTCGGCGGTTGCGGCATCCGTCGATCTCGTCGCTCGAGAAGCTCTCACTCCGTTGGCCGAGGTCGCCTCGTCTCTGTCGCCCACTGCCTTCCAGCCCATCGATGGTCGCATCAACCTCGATGCGTTCGTCGCCGTGCAGGATGTCTCTGCGGAAGCTGCGAGCTCGATGCGCGGCGCTTCGGACGCGGTGACCGACGCCAATTCGGCAGCAGTGATCGGTCCGCTGCGTGAAGTGGTGGACGAGGTCGAAGCACTGCTCGACACCACCGGTCGCGCGACCGACGCCCTCGCTAGGGCATCGGTCCTACTGCCAGAGATGCTCGGTCAAGACGGGCCTCGTGACTACTTAGTGATCTTCCAGAACAACGCGGAGTGGCGTTCGCTGGGCGGGATCGCCGGTGCGCTCGCGCAGATCCGCACGAACGACGGAGCCATGCGGCTCGGAACTCAGGACTACGCGGCTTCTTTCGGACGCTTCGACCCGGCGGTGATGGAACTTGAAGCCGACGTCGCGGCGATCTATGGCGAGTATCCAGTCCGATTCATGCACAACGTGACACAAGTGCCGGACTTCGCCGTCTCGGGGCAGATCGCGCGAACCATGTGGGTGGACAAGCACGGCACCGAGCTGGACGGAGTGATCTCGCTGGACCCGGTGGCGCTTTCGTACATTCTGGAAGCCACCGGCCCGATCGAGCTGCCCTCAGGCGATCAGCTGACGAGCGAGAACGCCGTATCCCTACTGCTCAACGAGGTCTACAAGCGGTATCCCGACCCCACCGAGCAGAACGCCTTCTTCTCTGAGACGACGTCCGCAGTGTTCGGCGCTTTAGCGGGTGGGCGATTCGACGCGAGCGCCCTTCTTGGCGCGCTCGCTCGCGCAGGGGAAGAGAACCGCGTGCTGCTATGGAGCGCGCACGAGGACGACCAAGCGGTTCTCGCCGACACGACTCTGGTCGGGGGGCTGCCCAAGACGGACGCGCGCGCGACCTCGTTCGGCGTTTATCTCAACGACGGCACCGGTTCGAAGATGGACTTCTATCAAGAAGTGACCACTGTCGCCGAATGGGAAACATGCGCCCCTCCTGTTGAAGGCACAACCAGTGGAACAGCAACGCTGGCTCTCACCATCGCTAATCGTGCCCCAGATTCAGGACTCCCCGAATACATCACCGGGGGCGGGATCTATGGCGTCGAGCCTGGGTCCGCAAAGACAGTGGGATACGTTTACTTGCCGACGGGCTTCGATCTCCTGGATGCGGCGATCTCGACCGAGGACGGCCTCGGAGGGGGTTCCCACGACGGTCATCGAGTCGTGAGTTTTGACGTTACGCTTGCCCCTGGGGATAGCGTCACTGTGAGCGTTTCCGCCCAGTCTGAGGGGCCAACCGGCGCTCAGCTCAAGGTGCGGCAGACTCCCACTGTTAACGCGGATGTAACGCCGACCGTTGGCACATGTCTGTGAATTTCCCTACACTCACTGATAGGGCGCCGTAGCTCGGAAATCCGAACCACGGCGCTTGCTATGTCAAACCGGTGGATTTCTGGGCAAGCAGAACTTCAAACGGAGTGACAGCAAGCTCTTCGCAAGAGGAGACCTGGCAGTTCCGGTGCACTACGCGGCAACAGCCGTGTCGCATTCTCCGCCAAGAGACAGGAAGACCATGAAGCAAACCCTTATCAAGGCAGCTGCGGCAGCGACTTTCGCCGCCGCGCTCGCCCTCGCACCCGTTGCCGCCCACGCCGAGGTTTACCCCCCGGCCGACTCGGCCAACGTTTCGTCCACGACGGTGACGCCTGGCGGCACCGTCACGTTCTCGGTCGACCCCGGCGTGTTCACGCCCGGCGAGCCCGTCACCATCACGCTCGAGGGCGAGAGCGCCAGCGGCGCATCGCTCGCGTTCGTCAAGTTCGCTGTCGAGTCCGCAACTCTCGGCACCGTCGAGGCCACCGCTGACGGCGGCGTCGCCCCCGTCGACATCGTGTTCCCGAGCAACGCCTCGGGTGTCTACACGATCTCGGCGTTCTCGGAGACCAGCCCCGGCGTTTCTGTCAGCGTTTCGGTTCCCGCTTCGGGCGCCGGTGCGGGTGGCGGCCTCCCCGCCACGGGTCTGGACAGCAACGCGCTGCTCGGCCTGTGGGTCGGTGGCGGCGCGCTCGTCCTCGCCGGTGGCGCACTTGCCGTCGCCACCACGGTTCGCCGTAACCGCCAGCACGCTGAGGTCTGATCCACAGCATTCCGCTTGGCAGCGATCCCCCGAGAGCTTCGGCTCCCGGGGGATCGCTCGTTCGTGCGGCCGGATACGGACAGCCGGACGCGCACGCTCGTGATCACGGGGCAGCCGTCATCGGCACCTCGACCATGCCCGGCTCGATGGCGTTGTCGGCGCACTCGTGCTCCACAGAGCAATACGGCTGCGCGGCATGCCAGATGGCATCGTGTGCCGGGATCCGACGTGCGCACTCAGCACACGTCACCGTGCGGGATCCCCAGAGGGTGCGGTCAAACAGCCCAGGGCTGTGAATCAGCGTCATTGCTTTCCCCAGTACCGCCCCACTTCGGGTGAGGAGCGATGGATGGACTGTACGCCTGAGGGTGAGTGAGGGTCAAGGATCGTGACGGGTGGGTCTCTGGCTCGGCCGTTCAGACGTTGTCGCGGGGCTCGCCCCACTTGCCGAGCTGGTACGCCGCGGCCGAGCCGCAGGCCACACCCAGTGCAGCACCGCCCCAGCCGTAGACGTGCGTGCCGGCGATCAGGTACGACGCGGCGATCGGCAGCCACACGTCCGACGACGCGACCCCGGGATAGAACACCCGGGGCTGCAGGCTCTGGAACCCCAGCCACAGCGCCAGCACGTTCGCGATGATCAGCGCGGCGAGCGCGAGCGGGATGACGACCCACCAGCGATGATCGCGCCTCGCGATCAGCACCGTCGCGGCCGTGGCCAGCGCGAGGATGACGACGGCGACCATCACCCCCGGCATCCCCCCGCGCTCGTCGAGCGCCGGCGCGAACAGGTCAGGCATCGCAGCGCCGAACATCATCGTCAGCGCGCCGGGCAGCGGAAGCAGCACCCACGGCGCGATCGCGTTGAACAGGCTCAGCGGTCGACGACGCTTCGGGTCGCGCGCGGACTCGATCCACTGTGTGTCCATGTCGCCCCCAAAGCGCATGTCCGTCGGACGAAGGCGGCGTTGCCCGTCCGTGACGCGAGCCTCTCCCCTGGTCGCGGCGATGTCAACCCTGCAGCTCCGGCCGACCCGTCCGCACACAGCCCGCCGGAGTACGCTGTGTGCGGAGCCACATGTCCCCCACTCTGACTCGACGTCACGCGCAGCCGCCCGTGTTCTGGCGCTGGGCTGCGTCTGCGTTGCTCGCAGCGCTCGTCGTTCTCGGACTCCTGGGGATGCACACCCTGTCGACCGCCCACGGCGACACCGGGCTCACCACGGTGGCTGCGGCGGAGCACTCGCACGCTCATGCCGTCACCGAATCGGGCGCCACCGACGCCGAGGTCGGATGCGCCGACTGCGGCGCCGGCCACGACCACAGCGCCATGATGCTGGCGTGCGCCCTGGCTCTGATGGTGGCGATGATCCTCATCGGTCGGGTCGGTCGCGCGATGCGGCACCACCGGCATCCGATTCTCGTCATCGGCGGCGACCGGCCCCCGGTCGAGCCGTCACCGCGCCCGCCCTCGCTCGTAGAACTGTCCATCAGCCGGACGTGACCGGCGGCCGCCGACTCGCCGAGTCGGCACGGCGCCGCGCCCCTCAGGGCGACCCTCACGAACGACTGGAACGGACACACACTGATGAAGAAGAACCGCACGGCCGCGCTCGCGGCCGCCCCGCTCGCCCTCGCGCTGCTGCTGGCCGGGTGCACGGATGCCGGAACAACGGCGACTCCGGGCTCGAACGACGCCGATGAGACGGCCATGTCGTCCACCCCGTCGGTCGAGGTGCAGGGCGAGTACAACGCCGCCGACACGATGTTCGCGTCGATGATGATCCCCCACCACGAGCAGGCGGTGGAGATGAGCGACATGCTGCTCGCCAAGGACGACGTCGACGAGCGCGTCGCCGAGCTCGCCGAACGCATCAAGGCCGCCCAGGCCCCCGAGATCGAGCAGATGGAAGGCTGGCTCGACGACTGGGGCATGCCGTCGGGCGCCGAGATGGGCGACATGCGGCACGGCGACGGCATGATGTCGGAGGACGACATGGCCGCACTCGAATCCGCCACAGGTGACGACGCATCGCGGCTGTTCCTCGAGCAGATGATCCAGCACCACGAAGGCGCCGTCGAGATGGCCGAAGCCGAGATCGCTGACGGCATCAACCCCGACGCGGTCGCACTCGCCGAGACGATCGTCGAAACCCAGGCGGCCGAGATCACCGAGATGCGCGACCTGCTCGCCGACTTCTGAGCCCGTGCGGGGGTGCCGAGAACCCGGCACCCCCGCACCCTCGACGAAAGGACACCCGATGCTCGCACATCGGCGCGTGGCCGCATCCGCTGCCGCGCTTTCGCTCCTCGCCCTCGCCGGCTGCGCGACGCCCGAGCCGCCGTCGACCGGCACCGAACACGCCGCACCCTCGGCGCACGTGCACGAGATCGTCGTCGACCCGTCAGGCGACGGCTTCCTGCTCGGCACGCACGACGGACTCTTCGCCGCCTCGGTGGACGGCGAGATCGGCGGACGGATCGGACAGCACGCCTTCGACGCGATGGGCCTGACGGTCGTCGGCGACGACCTGCTCGCCTCAGGACACCCCGGCCCGAACTCGCCGGCGGAGTGGGGATCACCGCACCTGGGGATCATCCGCAGCAGCGACGGCGCCCGGTCGTGGTCGCCGGTCACGTTCACCGGCGAGAAGGACTTCCACGTGCTCGCGCCCGGTGTCGACGGCGCGGTGTTCGGCATCTCGACCGACAGCTCACGCCTCTTGGTCAGCACCGACGTGGGGCAGACCTGGGCCGAAGCCGGCGCGAGCGTTCCGGCGCTCGACCTCGCCGTGGACGCCACCGGCCGCCTGATCGCGGCCACCCCGCAGGGACTGCAGGTCAGCCTCGACGACGGCGCATCCTTCACGGCGTGGGCAAGCTCCCCGTCCATGTACGCGCTGTCGTCGTCGCCCGATCAGCAGCGCGTCGTCGGCATCGACGCGCGCGAGCGCATCTGGGTGACGACAGCCGGGGCGGACGCGTGGGAGCAGGCCGGGCGCGCGCACGGCGGCGTGCAGGCCGTGACGATCACCGACGACGGCGACATCGTCGTGGTCGACGACAGCGGGCTCACGGTGCTGAACGCGACCTGACCCGGCGCTGAGCCACGAACGGATGCCCCCGCCACACGCGATGTGTGGCGGGGGCATCCGGTGTCTGAACTCAGACCTCGTCGGGACGACGCACGGGCGGCGGCGGGGGAACCGCACCCGGTGCGGCCGGCGGTGCCGACTGCGTGCGGGTCGCCGACTGCGGCGGTGCCGAGACCGGAGCGGTCGGAGCGGTGCGCGTGGGCTGCGACGACGGCGACTGCGACGAGGGAGCAGCGCGGCGCGCGGCATCCTTCAGCTGGTCACCGGCAGAGGGCGAAGACTTGGCCTCGGCCGCGATCTTCGGAGCCTCTTCTTCGGCCTTGTTGAGGAAGCCCTCCCAGCGAGCCTGCATCGGCTTGATGAGACCGCCACCGGCACCGACGATGATGACACCGGCGATGATCGCGAGGACCGTGATGAGGATCGGCGTGGTGACCGTGGTCGCCACCTCGACCTGGTTCAGCGCGGCGGTGATGCCGATGAACAGGATGAAGATGGCGGCGATGTTCGCCAGCACCTTGCCGTACGACAGGCCACCCAGGGTGTTCTCGATGAGCGTCTTCACCGCGGTCGCGATCGCCGCGGCGATGATCACGATGATGATCGCGACGATGATCTTCGGGATGAAGGCGATGATGCCCTCGAGAAGGTCGCTCACCGGGTTGGGTCCGAAGACACCGAACGCGAACTGCAGCACGAACAGAACGAGCGTGTAGTAGACGATCTTCGCGATGATGTCGGACGCATCGAGCTTCGACTTCGCGAGCGCCTTCTTGATGCCGCCGCGCTCGACCAAGCGGTCGAAGCCGACCTTCTCGAGCAGCTTCTCGAGGCCCTTGGAAATGAGCTTGGCCACGATCAGGCCGACGATGAGGATGACGAGGAACAACAAGAAGAGGGGGATGAATGTCAGAACGGCCGAAAGGGCGTTCTGGAATGCAACTGGGAAGTTCATGACCTTTGCTTCTTTCCATCAGGGGGATGCCGCGTGCTTGCGGGCCATGGTGCGTCTCAGTATGTGCGCAGGACGCTTTCGGGCTCGCCCCCCTTCCGGTCAGGTGGGGCCCTGTGCTATTTACGCGAGGCGGGGTGCGGATTCAGCCGGTTTCGGGCAGCCCGAGCAGGTCGCACAGGCGCGCGGCGCCGTCGGAGCTGCCCGCCGCCTCGGCGCAGGTTTCGAGGTCGGCTTCGGCGGCGAGCGCGTTGCGCATCGAGGTCGCGCTGTAGTCCGACAGCGCCCACCCGAGCGGCGGAACGACCGCCGGCCGCGTGCCCGCCGACACCACGACGAGCTGATTGCGGAGGATCTCTCGCACCGCGACGACGGTGTCGGCGCAGTCGGTGTCGGTGTCGGTGTCGGTGTCGGTGTCGGTGTCGGCGTCGGTGTCGCCGGCCGGGCACACGTCGCGCATGCCGGCCGACAGCCGCTGCAGCCACGCCCAGTCCGACAGCTGCGTCGCCTTCGCGCCGTAGCCGACGAGCGGCACGAACGGCTCGGCGGTGACGTCCTGCAGCGACTCGGTCACGTCGAACCCGGCCGAGTTGCGCAGGTAGACCACGATCGGCACGAGGGGCGGCTCGGCGGGCGAGGCCTCGTTCTCGGCACGGATCGCCGCGGTCACGTGCGGGGTCAGGTCGGCGAGGGTGCCGAGACCCGACCCCTCGGCGTACCCGCCGTCGATCAGCTGCGCGTTGCCGTCGCAGCCGTCGCCCGGAAGCCGTCCGCCCGGCGTCACGATCGGGAACCGCGCCGACAGCATCGCCGCCGTCGCCCGGTCGAGCTGCGCCAGACACTCCTGCTCGAGCCACCAGGTGACGGCAGGGTCCGTGCGCACGTTGTCGCAGCGCGGTGAGGCTGCTGGGGTCGGCGATGCGGATGCCGCCTCTGCCGGCGCGGTCGGTGACGGCGTCGGGAGGATCGACTCGTCGCCGACGATGACGCGGCACCCCGAGTCGACATCGGTGGAGTTGAGCATCGTCAGGCCCGTGCGCTCGTTCGCGGTGACGGTGTGCGGCCGACTGAAGTCGGAGACGTCGGCGATCCAGCCCGTCTCGATGAGGGCGGCCCGGTCGCGCCACTGCCACCCGAACGGGTCGGACCCGCCCTCGGGCCTCTCGAATCCCTCGGGCGTCGACACCAGCGACGGGAGCTTGATCCCGGTCGCTCCCGCGATCACGTCGCCGACGAAGAGACCCGACACGGCCATACCGAGGGTGTCTGGGCCGGCGAGCGCCGCGAGCTGCGACTCGGCCGGGGTCGGTTCGGGGTCTGCCTGGCCGGAGGCGGACGGCTCGTCGTCCTGGTCGTCGGCGGTGCCCGGCGCGGGCTCGGCCGGGTCGAGGCCGGTGAGGGCGAGCCCGACCGATCCCCCGCTGACGCCGCTCGAGGCGAGCACCGTCTCGTCGAGGCAGCTCGCGCCGAGGATCCGCTCCATCGCCGTCGCCGTCCAGTACGCCGCGCGGATGCCGCCGCCCTCCGCCGCCACGAGCAGCACCGGCCGGAAGGGCCGGCCGCCCGCCTCGAGGACGCAGCCGGAGTTGTCGTCGAGCCGCGCGGTGAGGGTCTCGGAGACGGCGGGTGCGGCATCCGCTTCGGTGGTGTCGGCGGGTTGCTCAGTGTCGGCGGGTTGCTCGAGGGTGCGGATGAGGTGAGGCTGGCCGTCCCACGAGAGGACGCCGAAGATCGAGGCGTAGACGAACGGCACGGCGATGCCGAGGGTGAGGACCGGCGTCGCGCTGAGGTGCAGCTTGCGGAAGATCGGCAGCGGCTCGTACGCCTGCAGGGCGACCGCGAAGCCGCCGAGCGCGCCCGTCCAGCAGGTGATCGCGAGCACGGTGGTGGCGGTGGGGCCGAGCGCTCCCCCGATCTGGGGGAAGACCGTCATCAGCACGAGCAGGACGACGGCGCCGACGATGATGATCAGGAGCGACAGCTGGTGCAGGCGCCACTGGCGACCCTGCTCGGCGGTCGCCACGGGAGTGGACCCAGGGGGCACTCGGGGCTCGGTCGGGTCGTTCTCGGCTACCAGACGCGCGAGCGACAGCGGTCGCGGATTCGGCGTCACGGTCGCGAGGCGGGTGAGCAGGCTCGGGACGGCGAGCGCCGCGACGACCGCGGTCACGCCGACGAGCGGAGCCGCCCACGGCAGCGGCACCTCTTCGCGCGCCAGCCACAGGAAGGTCGGCGAGGCGGCCGAGCGCACGAGTCCGAGGCCCGCCACGACGAAGACGCTGATCGCCAGGACGTCGCCGACTAGCTGCGCGTACCGCGCGCGGCCCGGGTCGGGTGGCCGGAGGCTCGACGGGGGCATCGGGCTGGACTCGACCAGCTTCGAGGTGATCAGCACGATCAGCGGGATGGCCACGAACGTGATCGCGGGGGCGGGGCCGAGCAGGGCGGAGCGCGGCTCCGGGGTGAGCTGGTGCAGTCCCCAGCCGAGGAGCAGGATGCCGGCGAAGGCCGCCAGGGGCAGCATCCACCAGCCGAACACGCGAGCCATCGGCACGTCGACCTTGGTGCGCTGCACCGCTCCGTAGCGCTCGTACATCAGGCGCGCGCGGGCGCGGCCGAGCGCGAACGCGGCGATGAAGGCGATGAAGACCGTCAGGAGGGCCGTGGCCGCTTGACCGACGTACGGGCCGAGCCATTGGCGCTGCACGTCGGGCAACTGGTCGAGGACTCCGTCGCTCGGCACGCACGACAGGATGCCGAGCGTCACGACTCCCACCACCGACAGCCGCTGCACCCAGACCGCCTGCCAGCCGCGACGCACCGCCGCGGCGAGCGTGTGCCGGGTGGGGGCGTGCCGGAGGACCAGCACGATCAGGACGACGACCGTCGCCCACTTGACGGTCGCGACGAGGGCGATCGGGATCGCGAGCCAGGGTGTCGCGATCTTCGCGCCGACGAAACCGGCGGCCACGACCAACAGCACCGCCTCGATCGCTTCGAGGACGATGAGCGTCTGCAGCGTGCGGCGCAGGGTGAGCGGGTTGAGGACGGTCTGTGGGAGGGCGGGGATGGGGGTCGCGATGGGTGTCGGGGTGGGGGCGGCGTGGCCCAGCGGGTGAGGAAGGCGAGTCCGGCGAGCCCGTAGACCCACACGAACAGCATGTCGAATCCGGTGTGCAGGGCGATCCAACCGGCGAGGTGGCCGTGCAGGTCGGTTGCGGCCCAGTCCGTCCACGCGCCGCGTCCGGTGAACGAGAGCGGCCCGATGACCGTCGCCAGCGAGTGGGTGCGACCCTCACCGCTGGCGACCGCCGAGATGAGCCGGTCGAGTTCTCCCATGCAGATCAGCACGATGGCCGCGGCGATGGCCAGCCGCATCCATCTGATGGTCGATCGGACGGGCGCCGCAAGGGCTGCGGGCATGCCCGGCGGGGGCGGCTCGTCGGGCGGGCCGGGCGCGACGGTGGGCGCTCGCCCTGCATCGTGCTGCACCATGTCGCCCCCAAGGCCATGGCGGGAGTCGTCGTCGACCCGCGATGGCGCGATGCTAGCGCACGCGCAGGGCCGCGGACAGAGGGGCGGTGGGGCCGAATGAATCAGTCACGGTGCCAGTGAAGGCGCAGCATGGACATGGCCTCCGACAGCTCATTCGTGTCCTCAGTCACACGATGGAATACAGGCTCGGGCGTGATGCGCTCACTCACCGGCTGATCCGCTCGCTCGAAGACCGCCCAGAGCAGAATGTCGTCGCCCATGCGGCTACGGAACGTGACCCCGTCGACCAGCGGTCGTCGGTCCTCGGCATGCAGGTCGTACAGGTACCGGCCACACCGGGCCTGGATCGCCTGCGACGGGGAGCGCGAGAGCCCTCATCCGACCAGAGCGAAAGCGCTCGCGGCGGCCATGACCTCTTTGGCGACGTCGACCGCGCGGTTCTGGCGGATGTATCGCGCAGGTGCTTCATGCTCGAGGGCGGGATTCGATCCCATCAGCCAACTCTGGATGGTCGTCGGCTCGTAGCGATCTCGCATCAGCAGAGCCGCCTGGAACGCAAGGCGCAATCGTTCTTCATCCTCAACCCCCGGGCGTCGTCGCCCCTCGGCCCAGTCAGCGACAGGCCGGGTGTTCTTGACGTTGCCGATGTACGCCACAATCCGCACGCCGACGATGTCACGCAGGCGCGAGACCAGCTCCGGCAAAGCCAGCGCGGTCGCCTCTTGCGCCGCCTGCAGACCAGGCCGTTGGGACGAAACTGTTGCGCGAGCGCTCATCCCCTCATCGTAGCCCTGCGAGCAGTAATCTGTCCCATTATCGCGTGGGTAATCGGCACCATTATCGAGATTCTCTGTTGGCCAACCGACAGTTATCCAATCCACGCGGACAGGAGCCGAGAGGTGTGGCGTGAGCCGGGGCCGTTGACGGGGCCGGGTGGCGGGTCCACCATGGTCGGCAACGGGGGTCGGCGATGCAGCCGGCTCAGGTCGGCGGTGGGGTCGGCCCGGGGAGGCCGGCGATGGCACAGGGGCATCGATCGCGCGACGGTCACGGCGGACTGCGCCGGACCGTCCTCGTGCTGGGAACCATCGCGCTGGTCGTCGGCGCGCTGCTGATCGCGATGATGCTCGGAGCTCTCGCCGTCGCCGCTGCGGGGGCGCCCGCCCCCTCGCCCGCGGCCACCAGTACAGGCACCGCGACCGACGACGATGCCGAGGAGGATGCTGCGCCGGATCCGGCGGTCGTCGACCGGGCCTGCGCGCTCGCCGACGCGCGTCTCGCCCGCGCCGACGCCGAAGGCGCCCACGCACTGCTGACCGCAGCCGGCATCACCGACGACAACGCCGAGGTCGAGCTCGACGCCGACTGCCTAACGACGTGGACGCTCGCCGCGCCGACGGCACCGGCATCCGATGCGAAGGGGATGCCGGAGCGCGTCGGATCCGGGTGGGACGCGTTCGTCAAGACCACCTTCACCCCGCTCGCCGCGGCCGCGGGGTTCGTTGTCGGCGGGTGGCTCGCCCTCTTCGTGCTCGCACGTCTGCTGGTGGAGCTGCCCCGCATGCGGGATCTGACCTCGGACCGCGCGTCGCGTCGCCGGACGGCGTGGCTCGGGTGGCTGCTGCTGGCCACGACACCGATCGCCGCGGTCCTGGTGGGCGCGAACGCCGTCGCGCTCGGAGCCCTCGCTCCCCTGATGCTCGGCGGGATCGCGATCCTCGCGGGAGTCACCGTCGTCGCGCTGTGCGCATGGCTGGCGACGGTGCGGGTGCTGCGGATCGAGGTCACCGCGCCCGACGCGGACGACGAGGGCAAGCGGGTGACCTCGGCGCTCGTCGCAGCGCGTCTGCGCCAGCTGACGGAGAAGTCCGGCCGCATCGACCTGCCCGCGGGGCCGACGATCTCAGGACTCGGCGACGCGCTCAAGGACTTCTCGAGCAACCGCGGGGTCGCTGCGGTGCAGAAGATCGTCCTCTTCCTCATCGGGGTCACACCGTGGGTCGCGACCGCGGTCGTCGCCTCCGGCACACGGGCGACCGTGACCATCGCCCGCAACAGCTCGGCCGGGTGGGTGCGCGCCGTCTCGACCACCGGGGACGGATGGGAGCCGCTGGCGAAACCTCCCGCGAAGTCGCCGGTCGCGGCATCCGATTTTCTCTCCGTCGTCGTCGCCACCGAGGTGCTGCTCGCGCTGGCCGAGCGGTACCCCGACGACTTCGAATCAGGGCTGTACGGGGCAACGAAGGGCCGCAGTGTGGGGCTGCAGTTCATCGCCATCGAGTGGTTCGCGACGCGGCTCGACACGTCGGCCGCCGAGACGCTGCTCGCCACCGCGCTGCGCATCGACCCGCGCAACGACCTCGCACGGTACTCGTTGGCCTACGTGCAGCACCGGCACGCGACCGACACCGACGAGCTCGTCGCCTTCGGCGAGACGCTCGACCGGTGGATCGCGGGACGGGCTGGGTCCGCGGGCGGGGCTGGGTCTGGCGCGGCTGCCGGGGCTGGGGCGGATGCCGGGTTCGGCGGGGCGGGCGGGTTTGGCGGCGGAGCCGGGGCGGGGCGGATGCCGGGTTCGGCGGGGCGGGCGACGAGCGTGCGGGCGACGAACTGCTGCGGGCGATGATGTTCGCGCGAGCGGCCGCGGCGCGGAACCTCGCCGCCAACGTCCTCGCGCGAAGGCTGGCGGGCACGCCCCCGGTGAAGCGCCCGACCGGCGTGTTCGACGCCGCCGACGCCGTCGCCCGTCGCTGGGATGCCGCATTCGCGGACCTCGAGGCGCGCGCGGACCGGGCGCGGGCCATCACAGCCCTCGACCGGTCGCGACGCAGCCTCACGCACCTGATCGCCAGGGTCGACGAAGACGACGCGCCCGTCGTCGAGCGACTGCGGTTCGGGCGCGCGGTGCTGACGCGGGCGCGGATGATTCTGCGCAACGATGAGCCGCTCCCCCGCACCGAGCCCGACGTCGACGGCGCCCTCGCCAGGGCCCGCGTTCGTGTCGAGGGACTGCGGACGCCGGCCGAGGCAGAGGTCCGGCGAGCTCGGCTGGCGCTCCGCGACGCCGACCGGGCGGTGACGCTCGTTGCCGCGTCCGGCGCCACTCAAGCGGACCGCGACGCCGCGCTCGCAGCGCGGGCGGGTGCGGCATCCGCTCTGGAACGTGCCGAGAGCGCACTCGAAGCCGTCGGCGACGACCTCGAGGCCCTCGATGTGGTGCAGGGCGCGCTGCGCGATGACCTGTACACCGCGGACGCGGCGCTCGCGTACAGCCTCACCACGGCGCTCGTGTGCTGGGAGCGGCAGCGGATGGACGCGCCGGTCGTGGCGCGGACGCTCGACGTGTCGGTGCGGGTTCCGGTGATCCGCGAGTTCGCGGTGACCGATCCGGAGCTCGCGACCGCGGAGGACTTCGCGCGGTGGAAGGCGCGGTTCCGGCGGAGGGGGTGAGTGGGTGACGGCGGGTGAGTGAGAGGCGGCGCGGGTGGGGACGGACGGGGCGGGGCGGGTGACGGGCGGCGTTATCGGGTCTTGCGAAAGATCGCATCTTTGTTCGACGTAAATCGAGTGACGGGGTTGGCCTGTGGATAGTCAGTTATCCACAGATCCGGCCCGTGAGCCGCCCTTATCGAAGTAATGTACGAGGGTCGGAGTAGGTTTGGCACATGACCAATCCGCTCGATCTTCTCGCCACTGCGGTGTCTTCCGCGCGTGGTCTGTGGTCGGGCGGGGACGGGCTCGAGGCGCTTTCGCAATCGGCACTGATCGCGCTGAACAACGAGCTCGCGCAGGCGCAGCGCGTGCTGGATTCCGCTCGAGCGCGGGTGGCGAGTGAGATCGCACGGCAGTCCTCCCCCGATCTCGGGCCCGAGGGCCTCGCGAAGAAGCAAGGGTACAGATCGCCGGTGACACTCATCGCGGGCACGGCCGGCACCTCGAACGGCGAGGCGGCGCGCCTGCTCCAGGTCGGCGAGGCGACCGCGCCGCGCAAGAGCTTCGGAGGCGACAAACCGGCCCGCCGACCCCACGTGGCGGCGGCGATCGAGGCCGGATGGATCGGAACGAACCCCGCCGCGGCGATCATCTCGATGCTCGACCGCATCGCCCTCCGCGTCGACCCCGACGTCCTCGACGAGAGCGAGCGAACCCTCGTCGAGAAGGCGCGCGGACTCTCGACGAACCAGCTGCACCGCCTGCTCACGCGCGCGGAAGCGTGGCTCGACCCAGGCGGCATCGTCCTGCGAGAAGACGAGATGCGCGCCAAGAGCGAGGCGCATTCGTTCGAAGACAAGCAGGGGATGCTGCACATCAACGCCGTGTTCGATCCGGAACGGGGAGCTCCGGTGAAGGCCGTGCTCGAGGCCTATGTACGCGCCGAGCTGAGTGCGCAGCGGGATGGGGATGCCGCGGGTGCGGGCGCGAGCGCGAGTGACGGTGTCGGGACGGATGCGAGTTCGGGTTCGGGTTCGGGGTCGGGTCTGGGGTCGGGTTCGCCGGGATTGCCGGGGGCGCCGCGGCGCAGCATCCCGCAGATGCAGGCCGACGCGCTCGTGAAGATGGCCGAGCACCTCCTCGGATGCGAGCACCGCGACATGCCGGTCGAAGGAGCCACCGTCGTCGTGCGCATCGACCTGACAGACCTGCAATCGGGCGAGGGATCGGCGACGATCGACGGTCTCGCCGCGCCCGTCTCGGTCGCGACCGCGCGGCGGATGGCGGCGAGCGGCGGCGTCATCCCGTGCGTGCTCGGTGCAGACAGCGAGATCCTCGACTGGGGACGCCGTCGGCGCCTCTTCTCCCCCGCCCAGCGACTCGCGCTCGTCGAACGTGACGGGGGCTGCGCCATGTGCGGGGCGCCACCGTCCCATACGAAGGCCCACCACATCCGATGGTGGGCCAGGGATGCCGGACCCACCGACCTCGCCAACGGCGTCCTGCTCTGCGAAAGCTGCCACCACCGCGTCCACGACAACGGGTGGGAGATACGCATCGACGGCCTCGGCACGCGTGGTCGCGTGTGGTTCCTCCCACCGCCCGACGTCGATCCGGCACGGACGCCGCGCCTCGGCGGACGAGCCCGGTACGACCTGGTGTCGTGACGGGTCGTGGAGGGGGTGCGGCGGGCGGCGCGTGTACGGCGCGTGCGCGGCTTGCGTGCGCGGGCTTGCGTGCGCGGGCCTGCGTGCGCGGGCATGCGTGCGGCGGCTACGCGGACGGGTCGGACCGGGCGGGCGAATGCACCGGCGAGCGCGCACAGCGCTCAGGCCGGCAGGCGCGCACCACAATCAGCGGGTGGAGCCTCGGAGAGTGAGGGTGAACGGAGCCGTCACGCGACGACTGGGGGTGTCGCGGTGATCGATGAGAGCCTGCAGCTGGTCGACGGCGGCCTCGGCCATGAAGTGATGGTCGGGACTCACCGACGACAGCGACGGATTGGCGAACCGCGACAGTGGAAGGTCGTCGAACCCCATGACCTCCACATCCTGCGGCACCCGCACACCCGCCGATACCAGGGCATGCAAAGCTCCGAGCGCGATCGAGTCGGTCATGCAGAACACCGCATCGAAGCGGATGCCGCGCGCCAGCATCCGCTCGATGGCGGCCGCGCCATCCGCACTCGTATAACCCGTCACCGCCCGCAGCCCCGGTTCGGGGGTCAGCCCGGCATCGGCGTGAGCCTGCTCGTACCCGGCGAGCCGGCTCGAGCCGATCCCCTCATCGGGGGTCTGGCCGCCGATCACCGCGATCGCGCGCGAACCCGTCGCAATGAGGTGGGCGACGGCTGCGCGGGCTCCCTCGACGTTGGGCATCGCGACCTGCGACAGATCGTCGTCGAGAGTCTTCTCGCCGATGAACACCAGAGGGTAGTCGAGGGCGCGCAGGTCGTCGGTGCTCACCGCCAGGGCCGACAGGATCAAGCCGTCGATCATGAGGCGCCGCGCCAGCGCGACCGCTTCGAGCTCCTGCTCGCGCGACGCGTTCGTCTGCTCGATCGCGACGTGGAGGCCACGCGCGGCCGCCGCTTCGATCACCTCGCCGGCGAGCACGCCGAAATAGGGCTGGCTGATGTCGGGCACGGCCAGACCGATCGTGCCGGTGCGGCCGCTGCGCAGGCGCCGTGCGGCCGGGCTCACGCGATAGTCCAGGGCGGCCATCGCAGCCAGCACCTTCTCGCGTGTCGCCGGCCGCACGTGCGCGTGGCCGTTGAGGACGTTCGACACCGTCATCGCCGAGACGCCCGCCTCGCGCGCCACATCACGGATCGTCGCCATGAGCCGCCTCTCCGTCCCGTGCCGTGCGTCGCCGCAGCCTGCCCAGCCTGCTCAGCCTGCCAGGTCGAGGGCCACCGTCACGTATGCGTGCGGCGGCACGTCCACGGTGAGCGTCGAACCCTCGAGCGTCACACCGTCGAAGGAACGGGGCGCGACGGCATCCGGGGTCTCGAACGTGTTGTGCGCGTCGACCGCGTCGGCGCCGAGCACCCGCCCGCGGACGGCCGTCACCTGCGCGCCGCGCAGGTCGAACTGCATGCGGCGAGCCGTGGACTCGTCGACGTTCGTGATCGACAGTAGGGCCGTGTCACCCTTCCGCGACGCAGACGTCGAGAGTGTGGCGACCGACGACGCATCCTCCAGCTCGCGGCGCGGTGCCTCGTCGAGCAGGCGCACGTCGAGCGACTGCGCGTCGTGGTGGCCGCGGTTCATCTCGAACACGTGATACGTCGGCGTGAGGACGAGCGCGCCGGTGGCGGCATCCGTGAACAGCATCGCCTGCAGCACGTTGATCGTCTGCGCGATGTTGGCCATGACGAGACGGTCGGCGTGACGGTGGAAGGCGTCGAAGTGGACGCTGGCGACCAGGGCGTCGCGCAGCGCGTTCTGCTGCTCGAGGAAGCCCGGGTTCGTGCCGGGGGTGGCGTCCCACCATGTTCCCCACTCGTCGAGGACGAGACCGATGCGCTTCTCAGGGTCGTAGACGTCCATGACCGCGGCGTGCCCGCGGATGAAGGTCTCGACCTTGGCGGCCTTCGAGATCGCGCGGTAGTACTCCTCGGTGGTGAACTCGGTGGCGCTGCCCTTGCGGTCCCAGGGTCCGGTCATCGTGTAGTAGTGGAACGAGACGCCCTGGAAGATGTCGCGCAGCGAGCCCGGGTCGGCCACGCTGCTGATCGCCTGCATGAGCGTCTCGGTCCAGCGGTAATCCCCGTCGGACGCCCCGGCCGCGATGCGGTAGAGGGCGTTGCCGCTGTGGTTGCGGGCGTACGTGGCGTACTGGCGCGCGAGGTCGGCATATGCCTGCGCCGACATGTTCCCGCCGCATCCCCACGGCTCGTTGCCGACACCCCAGAAGGGCACCTGCCAGGGCTCGTCCCGGCCGTTGCTGCGGCGCAGATCGGCCATCGGCGAGTCGTCGCCGCGGGTGAGGTACTCGACCCAGTCGCTCATCTCGTGCACGGTGCCCGAACCCACGTTCGCGCTGACGTAGGGCTCGGCGCCGAGCATCTCGCACAGCTGCATGAACTCGTGCGTTCCGAACGCGTTGTTCTCGACGATGTCGCCCCAGTGGCTGTTCACCGTGCGCGGGCGCTGGTCGCGCGGGCCGATGCCGTCGCGCCAGTGATACTCGTCGGCGAAGCAGCCCCCCGGCCACCGCAGGTTCGGGATGTCAAGCTTGCGAAGCGCGTCGACCACATCGAGCCGGATGCCGCCTTCGTTCGGGATCTCGGAATCCTCGCCCACCCAGAAGCCGCCGTAGATGCAGCGGCCGAGGTGCTCGGCGAAGTGGCCGTACAGGTGGCGGCTGATCGTCGCCCCCGGGAGGTCGAGGTTGATCACGGCACGGACGGCGGTGTCGGCGGCAGGCATGAAGCGGCTCCGGAGATAGTCGGGGAGGGTTTGCGATGGGGTTTGTACCGATACATTTACCGATACAAACGGAGATGTCAAGTCCTGTCGGCAGAGGAGGTGAGGGCCGAACGGCACTGACCCTTGCGGGCACCCCCGGTCGGGAGGATGATGTGCATCGCAACACGCATGGGGGAACCTGGACTGGCCCGCCGGCACACGATGCCATTGCAGCGGAGACGTATCAGCAGGGCATGCGCACACTCTTCATGAGTGACAACCGGGCCACGCTGTTGCGCGCGCCCGCCAGGTGAGACACACATGGCGGAAGGGGCGACATGAGCCTCTGGGATTCCCTCGCGGGTGCCGGCGGCGGTTCCGACCGACTGCGCCCCCTGCTCGAGCAGATGACCGACACGGTCACGACCTCCACCGAGACCGACGAGTTCGGCACGTGGGACGTCGCCACCGTCCAGCAGAGCATCGCCGGCCTCCCCGGCCTCGACCTCGCGACCGGCGCGACCGGAGCAACCGGCGCCGGCACAGGCAGCACCGGCTCGTTCCTGGAACTCCGCGACCCGAACATCACCGTCGCCGTCGGGATCCTGCAAGCCCCGGCATCCGGGTGGCGCGTCATCGTCACCGCACCGCTGGCCGCCCTCAGGATCCCGGGCCTCGTCGGCGCCAAGCTCGACCCGCAGGGCCAGCTCATCCCCGACCCCGCCTTCCCCGACGTCGCCTTCGTCGTACCCCAGCTACGGGTGCGCATCATGCAGCTCGGCACCCAGGCCGTCGGCGTGAAGCTCCTCTCGTCCGCCACGAGCGCCGGCGGCGGCACCGAGGACATCTACGAGTTCGTCCGCATGGAACCGCCCTACGCCCTCGTCGGCCCGGGCTCGACCGTCGGCTTCGCCTACCGCACCGCCGTCCTCGACCTCTCGGGCAACGCGGCTCCCAGCGGCGTCCCCGGCGACGCGCGCGTGCAGCCCGACGCCTGGCAGGGCCTGTTCCTGCCCGAAGTGCGCCTGTTCGTCGCCCCCGATGGGCTCGAGGGCATCGCCGTCAGCGCCGGTGTGCGCAACCTCTGGATCGGCGTCGGCGAGCACCGCGGCATCACCGGCATCTTCGAAGCCGAAGTCGTCAACCGTGGGCAGGCCCCCGCCATCCACGTGCGCTTCCGCGGCATCGGCGGACGCCACGTCGGCGACCCGGGCACGGGCACCGCGCTGCTGCCCGAGAACTCCGAGATCATCGTCGACACCGCCGGCGGCATCGCGCCGGTCTCGATCACGATCGCCGCCCCCGGCCATGCCACGGTCGAAGACGACCGCAGCCCCCTCGTCGTCCCCGCCACCGGCACCCTCACCATCACCGTCACCGCCGACGACGCCGGTCCCTCGTCCGCCACCGTCCGCACCATCACCGTCGCCCGCGACACGGCCACGCCCGCAGGCAGCGCGCCCGGCGGCTCGAGCACCGAGGTGCGCCCCACCCAGCGCGGCACCCATGTGATCGTGAAAGAGAGCGAGACCGCGACCCACGTCACCGTCCGCCTCGAACCGCGCCGCAGCGTCACCTGGACCCATGCCGGCGGCACGCACACCGGCGAGACCCTGACCGTCCCGGTGCCCGCGGGCGCACCCGTGCAGGTGAGCGCGACGATCCCGGCGGGCGTCGCCCAGACGGCCGGATGCTGGTTCCACTACGACCGGCCGACGGTGGCGCAGCTGCCTCCGGCACCCTCCCCCGCGCCGACACCACCCCTCTCGCCCGAGGAGCAGGCCCGCGAGAACGCACGCCTGGCGTGGGCCGACAGCAACGACGACATGCGCGACCGCGCCGCCACCGGACGCAGCACGAGCGCCACCGGCGGGCAGCGCTTCGAGACGGCCATGGCCGCCCGGCTCACCCAGATCGGCGCCGGGCAGCTCATCACCGTCGACGGCTACGCCTCGCACGAAGACCCCGGCTCCACCGCGCAGGACACCCACAACCTCGCCCTCTCGCGCCGCCGCATGGAAGCGGCGATGCGCGCCCTCCGCACGGCGGGGTTCACCAACGTGCAGGCCGGCACCCCGCACGGCTCGGGCTTCGCCGACAGCACCGCCACGATCCCCGGGCTCATGGACGGCCTCACCCCCCGCCCGGCGAAGAACGCCGCGTACTGGTGGCTCGCCGTCGCCCGCTGGACCCCGTCGCCCGCGACCGAAGAGATCACCCGCGCCGACATCGTCCGCATCGTGCTGCCGCCCGCGCCCCGCACCGATCCGCGGCCGCCGCAGGCGCAGCGCCCGAACTGCTTCCGCAAGATCGGCGTGCGGGTCGAGATCGTCCGCGACACCCTCGTCCGCGCCGAGATCTACGGTGAATTCGACATCGAGACGGCGGTCGAAGCATCCCTCGCCCGTCGCGGGGAAAGCGCGCTGCGCAGCGGCGGCCGCAACCCCAGCGACGGCATCTGCCTCTTCCTCGTGCGACTGCGCCTGAGCGAGGACCGTGCGGCGTGGGACGTCACCGCCGAGTTCCGCGCCGCCGAAGCCGACCGCGACGGACTGGCGCTCATGACCGACGACGAGGCCGACCCGAACGTCCTCAACATCCTCGGCGCCCTCGCCGTCATGGCGCCGCTCACCGCGAGCGCGACCGAGCTCTCGCCCGCCGCCGGCGCCATCGTCGCCCTCGGCAGCGTCGCCCTCGGCGCCAGCGACGTGCTGCACACCCACGCCCTCATGCTCCGCGGCGGCGAACTCGTCGTCTCGCGCGGCGTGCTCGGCCCCGACGGCATCACGGCCGCGTCGGACCGGGGCGTGCAGATCAGCATCCTGCTCGACCTCGAGATCGCCTTCAGCTTCGACCTCGAACTCGTCCGCGTCGATCCGGCGAACCCCATCACCGCGCGCTACAAGGCGATCGGCGTCCGGTCGCAATGGGGCACGGATGCCGCACCCGGCGGCGTGGAGTACGTGCCGCTCCCCGTCTTCGACCCGAGCCGCGGATACAGCCTCGACGTTCCCACCGGCGCGCTCACCGCCACACCGCCGCTCGACGAGATCCTGCGGATCCTCGGCTTCCGCGTGAGCCGCGACAACCCCACCTACCTCGAGGTGGAGGTCGGACTCGGAGTCGACCTCGGCATCGTCACGGTCGACGCCGTGCGCGTGCGGGTGCGTCTGGACGGGCCGCCGCTGGACCTGCAGCTGACGAAGCTGCGCGCCAGCATCGAGATCCCCGGCACGCTGCACGGCTCGGGGTCGCTGGAGTTCACCGAGTTCGGCTTCAAGGGCGCCTTCGACCTCACCGTCACGCCGGTAAACATCCGCGTCGCGGCGGTGCTCGCCGTCGAACGCGACCCCGCGCGAGGCGTCACCGGTGTCCTCGTCGGCGGCCGCGTCGAGTTCCCCGTGCCGATCCTGCTCGGCAACTCCGGCCTCGGCATCTACGGCTTCATGGGCGGCATCGGCGTCAACTACCGGCGCGACGAGTCGCCCTACGCCGGCTCGCTCACCCCGGCGCTGGACTGGGTCATGGACCAGTACCCCCGCACCGGGCAGGTCATGGCCCCCGAGGGCTGGACCCTCGAACCCGGCGCGTTCGCGTTCGCCGCGGGCATCGCCGTCGGGACCGTCGACGCCGGGTTCACCGTCCACCTCGACGGCATCGTCGTGATCGAGGTCCCCGGCCCGCGGCTGCTCCTCATCATGAAGGCCGACGTGCTGAGCCTGCCGCCGGTGTTCGGCAGCGACCAGACCGCCACCTTCTTCGCGGTGCTGGACATCGACTTCGGGCGGGGCAGCATCCTGATCGGCATCGTCGCCGCCTACGAGATCACGAACATCCTCAAGGTGCGCGTGCCGGTGACGGCCAGCTTCGAGACCGCGAACCCCGAGAACTGGTTCGTCGACCTCGGCCGCTTCCCGCAGGCCGAGCGGGTGAGCGTGAGCGTGCTCGATGTGATCAGCGGCAGCGGCTACCTCATGGTCCACGGCAACGGCATCACCCTCGCCACCGACCCGGTACTCACGGTGCCGTCGGGCTTCGCCGTCGCCACCGGCTTCCATCTGCAGGCCGTCCTCATGGGCAGCAAGTCCATCGGGCTCTACCTCGAGGTCGCGGCGGGGTTCGACGCGATCCTGGGGCTCGACCCCTTCTACCTCGGCGGCATCATCTACGTCCGCGGCGAGCTGCGGCTGTGGATCATCAGCATCTCGGCGAGCGCCACGCTCATCGTGCAGGTCGGCACCCGGCAGAACCCCGACGGCTCGACCACACAGGAACCGTACGTGCACGGCGAGGTCTGCGGCAGCGTCGACTTCTTCTTCTTCTCGGTCAAGGGCTGCGTGAGCCTCACGATCGGCGAACCGCCCACCCCGACGCCGAAGCCCCGCGCGCTCGTGGCCGGCGTCTCGCTCATCTCGCGCACCCCCGCCAAGGTCGAGGGCACCGGCGCCGGGGCGCCGATCGACGGCAAGCTCGGGGATGCCGCCACGGCGGGCACCGCCGAACCCGTACCCGTCGTGCCGATCGACGCGATCCCGATCATCGCCTTCCACACCGCGCCGCACATGGACGGCGCCGCCGGCGGGGCCGAGGTCGAGATCCTCGGGGCTGCACCGGTGAACCTGCCACCGGCAGGACCCAACTTCTGGACGCGCGTCGGCGACCGCTGGTGGCGCTACCGCGTCAACGCGATCGCCCTCACCGGCGGAATCGGCGCCGGCGACGCCCCCAGCACATGGCTGACGCCGCCGGCGACCGCCGGCCCGCACGCCGGACCCTCGCTCGCCCTTCTGGACTGGCAGCCCACCGCCACCCCGACCGCGGTGCCGTACGGCGAGAACCTCGTCGAGACCGTCCGCCACCAGTACGGCACGGTGTGCGCGCAGGGCGCCCCGCCGGCGCGCGTGCTGTGGACCTTCGACGACTGCCCGAACGGCCCGAGCGACACCGGGTGGCGCCTGACCGGCGTGCTGTGGCCCGACCCGCCCGGAGCCGTCCGCGGCCAGCCCGCCGACGCCCGCGTGCACGTGGTCGAACTGTGGCGCATCGATCCGGTGACGGACCTGACACAGGGCACGACCCCCGCGATCGTCATCGGCGATCAGGCCGCGTGCTTCGATCCGCACGCCGACCCCGTCGACCCGCACGACCCGTTCGCGCGGTGGGATCAGCTGGCCCCCGCGACCTTCAGCGCCGGCGCGCTCGAGGGCGGCGTCTCGCTCGCCGAGGCCACCGCGTACCTCGACGGCGGCGGCTCGCTGCACGACCTCGCCGCTGCCGCGCAGAGCGCCGGATGGGAGCCCGACCCGATCCCGCCCAAAGGCACGACGACGTCGAAGGCCCGCCGCGGTCTCTGCCACGGCGCGGTGCTGCGCTCCCCCGTCCGCGACGTCGACCAGCCGGCGCCCGCGGGCAGCCCCGACGACCAGGAGCGCGTGAAGATCGCGTGGGAGGCCTCGGGCTTCCGCCCGCACGAGCTCGGCGACGCGGTCGCCTTCATCCGCGAGGACGACACGTTCACCGCCTTCCACGTCCTGCTGCTCGTGGACGAGCGCGGCCTCAACGGGCGCGTCGTGATCCGGTGCGAGACCGCCGACGGCACCGTCCTGGACGAGCGCCCGGTCGACGGCGCCGACATGCTGGGCGGCGCGCACCGGCTTCCCGACGAGTGGGTCGATCCGGCGCAGCCCTGGGCCGACGAGGTGTGGCGCGCGGGCGTCATCGCCGGCCGGCTGCGCCGCGACGACCGCGGAGTGCTGCTGGCGGCGTTCGTGCCCTTCAAGCACGTTCCTGACGGCACCGCCCGCATCGTCATCGGCAACCGCCGCGAGGACCCGTTCAAGGACCCCGCCACCGCCTTCTACGTCGTCGCGGCCACGGGATCCTTCGCCAGCGAGACCCTCCGCTACGAGTGGGACGAGACCAGCATCCACCGCGGCCGCACCGCGCTGTCGAACGCGCTGTCGAAGGGCGCCGACGATGTCGCCCTGCTGCGACCGAACCAGGAGTACGCGCTGTCGGTCACGTGGGAGGCGACGTCGAAGGAAGGCGATGACCAACCGGATGCCGCCGACGACGGCGACGGCTGGACCACGGTCGCCACCCCGCAGACCTACCGGTTCCGCACGCAGGCGACCGCTCCGATCGACCTCGACCCGTGGATCACCAGCACCGCGCCCAGCATGGACGAGACGGGTGTCTTCACCCGCGAGCGGGTGCGGATCGTCTTCGCCACCCAGCGGGTCACCGGACTGTTCGACGCCTACGGTCGGGAGCTGCGCGTGACCGTGCGCGCGGCATCCGGTCATCACCCCGCTCCCCCCGGCGGCGGGGATCCGGCGACGGGGTTCGTGCTGCCGGTCGACCCCGACGGCGTGCTGACGACCCTCGAGTCGGCGGAGGGGGTGCTGAAGCCGTGGCACACCGCCGTGCTGGAGGTGATCGGCGAAGAGGGGCTGACGTGCGTCAACGTCGACGAGGACGGCAGCGAGGTCTACACGCTCACCGTCGCGTACGACTTCGAGCCGCTCACCGACTACCTCGTCGACGTCCACAGTGTCGTCAAGACCACCGGCGCCGACCCGATCCTCGTGCACCGCGTCGGGTTCACCACGTCGCGGTTCCGCGACGCCGCCGACCTCGCCGCCCTCACCGGCGGCGCGTCCGTCGAGCACCGGGCGGTCGCCGATCTGACGGCGATCCTGGCACTTGCCGACCAGCCCACCGGCGCCGCCGTCGACGACGCGCTGCAGCAGGCGGGACTCGGCGTCGAACCGGTGCCCCCGTGGCCGCGCACTCGGGTGCTGTGGAGCACCGCCGCCGTGCCGCAGCCGCTCGCGGTGGTCATCGAGTGCAGCGAGCCGATGTGGCGCACCCGCACCGTGCCGACCTGGATCACCGCGCCGCCCGACGCCCCCGACCCGAGCCACGGGTACTGGGCGGGTCGACCCGGCGAATGGCTGGTGCTCCGGGCGGATGCCGCACCCCCGGCATCCGGGGATCTGCCGCGGGCGACGGTGCAGCGCATCATCCGCGGACCCGGCGGCACGAGAGCCATCGCGATCCTCGGACCCGCCGCACGCGGCTGCGAGGCCCGGTTCGCCCTCGTGCACCGGGACGTCATGCCGACGAGCGTGGCCGAGACGCCGACGACCGCCCTGCGGGTGGATCTGCAGCGGGCGCCATGGGAGGTGGAGGACTGATGGTACGCATCGCCGATCCTTTCCGGCTGCGGGCCGAGGCGGTCGAGATCGACTGGACGTCGGTGGCTCGGGCGCGCGCGCAGCTGCTGGGCGAGAAGGTGGACTGGGAGCGGCTGAAGCGCCGTTCCATGGACGTGCGGCTGCTGTGGGCGTGCTCGGCCGAGCTGGGCGTGCCGCACGAGCCGTTCCTGGTGTGGCGGCGGGCGGTCGGGCGGTCGAAGGCCTCACCGGTCGACGCCGTCGACTCGCCGCATCCCGACGGCGTGCGCCTGGACTGGGGCGGCACCGTCGCGGGGCAGGTCGTGGTGGGCGCGACACCGCTGGACGCCGGACGCCCCGTGGGCCTGTTCGTCTACCGCGTGGGGCGCGACGGCGTGGTCGGCGCCGTCGGCGCGACCACCGCGCGCTCGACCGGCGGGCCGGTGCGCCTGGAGGTGCGCACGAGCGGAGCGACGTGGGCCGTGCTCGTCAACGCCCACTCGCCGCACGTGAGCATCACCACCCTGCACGACATCGTCAACGCCAAGGACTGGGAGCCGTTGGAGTACGTCGGCCTGCCGATCGACCAGCCGTGGGCGGGCGCCCACTACGACCCGCGCGAGCAGGGACCCGTCGACGCCCCGCGCCCCCCGTTCGACGCCGCCCTGCATCGCCTCACGCGCGGCGCCCCGCCCCTCGGCTGGGACGCCCTCACCCCCGGCGGGCTGCAGGCGCCGCCGTGGGAGGAGCCCGACCCCGTCGCCCTCGTGGAGGAGCTGCGGAAGTTCGTGCTGCCGGCCGTGGAGCCGCTCTACGACGCTGCGCTGCCGGAGTTCGCGCAAATGCAGACCGAGGCCTGGACCTCGACGACGTCGCCGCACGTGCCGGGAGCCGCACGCACCTCGTCGCTGCAGACCCGCACCGATCCCCGGCCGTGGGCGGTGCTCGGCCTCACCGCGCAGGTCGACCCGTTCCTGAACCTCGCCACCGGCTTCGGCGCCGTCTACACCAGCGAGGGCTTCGACGACGAGCAGGTGCAGATCGGCGGCGACGAACTGCTCGTCACCGCCGCCTACCGCAACACGCTCGGCCCCGGCGAGCAGGTCGTCGAGGGCCAGCCGCTGCCCGCGGGCGCCGGACCGGCGGAGTACGCGGCCTACGCGCCCCGCGGCGCCTCGCTCGCGCAGATCCCCGCACCCATGCAGCTGACGGCGACGCGCGCGGGCATTGTGGAACCGCGGGTTCCCGACGCCGCGTTCGGCGAGAGCATCCGCCTGTCGTATCGCCGCACGCTCACCTCGGCGATGCTCGGCACGCCCACCCAGCAGGCCGCCGCCGTCGACGAGACCGGTTCGGGTGCGGCATCCGCGATCATCGAACGCCGCGACCCGCAGGGGTGGCGCACCGTCGCCGTCTCGCCCGACGCACCGCAGGGCCAGCCGGGATTCGACCGGGCGTCGCTCATGCACGCCCCCGTCGAGATCCCGATCGGCAGCGGCGGCCGCAACGCCCGCTACGCCCTCGCCGTCGCCGACGTGTTCGGGGTGTGGTCGCCGTGGCGGGATGCCGCGTACAGCGGCGGCGAGCCCGCGCCCGAGCTGCCGGCCATCGTCTCGGCGAGCCTGGAGACCCGCTACGCCGGGTCGACCGCCGCCCCCACGACGCTCGTCGTGGACGTCGCGTGCGAATGGGTGGAGCGACGCCCGTCCCGCATCGACGTGCGCGCGGTGTTCCACCCCGTGACTCCCGCTCCCGCCAGCCCGTTCGCCCTGTCGCCGACCGGCGCCGTGCCGAGCGGATGCTTCGACCGCGACCTCGCCGTGACGTTCGCCGGCGACACCCCGACCGGGGTGGGGTGCACGGTCGTCGAGCTCAACCAGGAGGGCACCGCCCCTCTCGGCGGCGCTGCGCGGGACGAGGGAGCCCGCCGCTACCGGCTCACCGCCACCGTGCCGACCCTGGACTTCGCCACGGTGCGGCGCTGGGGCGTGGCGCTGTGGGCGTCGCGGGGACTGCGGGTCGGGCCGACGCCGACGCCGTTCGGCGCGCGCACCGACGTGCAGGCGGCAAGTCCCGTGCCGGTGCACCCGCTGCCGCCGCCGCAGCCGCCGGGCGTGCCGCTGGCGAGCCTGCCCGACGCGGGCGGTTCGGCCCACGCCGCCGTGACGTGGAGCCTAGCCGCCGGCGCCGATGCGCGCACCGCCGTGGTGTGGGAGTGCGCCGAGACCGCGATGCGGCAGACGGCGGGCCTGCCCGCCCGCGCCGACGCCGCCGACACCCCGTCCGACCGGCTGGTCGCCCTGCGCGCGGCATACGACGGGCTGAGCGCCGACCGGCAGCGAGGCGCGTTCCGGCGGATCGCCGAAGTCGTCGCGGCGGCGCGGACCACCGACGTCGCGCTGCCGCGCGGCTCGACCGACATCCACCTGTTCGCCGTGACCATCGTCTCGTCGACGGCGATCGAGTCGCCCTGGCCGCAGGGCCCCGTGCCGCACGAGCACTTGCGAGCCGTGATCGCGCCACGCCTCGTGCGACCCGAGCCCCCCGGCATCCGCTCGGCACCCGTCGCCGCCGGCGGCGGTGTCGAGGTGCGACTGCGGGTGCAGACCTCGAGCGCCGTGCCGGTGCAGCGCTTCCGGCTGCTGCGCACCCGCAGCGACCGCGCGGCTCTGCGCACCGACACCATGGGACCCGCGTTCGCCGAGCCGCTCGCCACGGCCATGACCGCCTCAGGCGGGGGACCCGCGGTGGATGCCGTGACGGGGCACCCGCTGTACGAGGCGACGTGGCAGGGCGCCCTGCCCGCCGGCTGGCTGCCGTGGCTCGTCCGTGCCGTCGCCGTGCCGCAGGCCGTCGACCCGCAGCGCGCCGTGAGGGGACTCGAGTCCGGGCCGTCGGACATCGTGCGGGTGGACGCGGTGCCCTCGGGCCCGCCCGTGCTCGACGACCTGGTCGTCGAGGAGGATGCCGCGCACACGGGTCTGGTCGTCCGCACCGGCACGACCGCACCGACCCGGGCCGGCGTCGCCGATCACGTGCTGCGGGCGTCGGTGAGCGGGCTCGGTGCGGGGCCCGGCTCGGTCGACGTCGCGGCGGTGACCGTGCCCGAGGTCGTCGAGGCGGACCTGTCGACAGTGCCCGTCGGCACCGGCGGGGCCCCGACGTGGCGCCGCGGCGCGCGCGTGACCGGCCGTTCGCCCCTCGCGCTGTGGTTCACCCGGCCCGATCCGGCGGCGCCGGTGACCGTGGACGTGTCGTTGACCGACCCCCTCGGCCGCACCGCCAGCCGTACGGTTGCGATCCCGGGCTGGACGCCGCCGCCCCCGCCGGCAGAGGCGACGCTGGAGCTGCTCGGCATCACCCCGCGCGCCCTCTCGGGCGTCGTCGTGGGTGTGCTCACCGACGCTCCCCCACTCGTCGGCTACCGGCTGCGGATCTCGGCCGTCCGTCGGCGCGGCGGGGTCGGCGGGGTTGGTGGCGGGGCTGGCGGTGGCGGCCGGCGGGGCGGGTTCGGCGGTGGCGGGTTCGGCGGTGGCGGGTTCGGTGGAGGCGGGTTCGGCGGTGGCGGGCTCGGTGGAGGCGGGTTCGGTGGAGGCGGGTTCGGTGGAGGCGGGTTCGGTGGAGGCGGGCCGTTCGGGCCGGGCGGCCGCTTCGGCGGACCGATCGGCGGCGGACCACTCGCCCTCCGACCGCTCACGGCCGAGGCGGCGCTACGCGACATCCCCGCGGCTCCGCGTCCGCCGCTGACCGTCGGGACGGTGACCTTCCGACGACTCAGGAGGATGCCGGGACTCACCGGCTCCGCGATCGAAATCGGCGTCCCCCTCGGCTCGCCCGTCGTCGTGACCGTGACCCTCATCGCCCCCGACGGCGCCGAGGTGTCGGTGTCCGGCGAGGGCTGACCCGGCGACGACATCTGGGTGGCTGCGCACTGTTGACGCGCCGCCCGTTCGAGCCGAAGCCGTCTCCGTCCCGAGAGTCGCCGGGGGCGGCATCCGGTCAGCGGGGTTGTCGGGGTGGGATCGCGAGGCGGACGGATCAGGGCCGCTGAGGGCGGGAGCGCCACCACTCGACGAGGCCGACCAGCAGCAGGCCGAGGCAGGCGCCGGTGACGTTGGCGATGATGTCCATGACGCTCGGGACGCGGCGATCGAGAGCGAGCGCCTGCACCGACTCGATGCCGACCGTGGTCACGAACGCGATCGGCACGACGAGGTACCGGCGCGCGAGGATCACGGCCAGCAGCGCCCCGAGCGGGACGAACAGCAGGATGTTGGCGCCGAACTCCAGCCGCGCGTGCGTCACGACGGGTAGCACGCGCGTGATCGCGCGGATGAGCGGCCCCGCGCCGCTGTCGACGGGAACCGGCCAGATCGCGATCAGCGTGAGCACGGCGATGTAGATCCCCAGCGCCGTGCGAGCCCAGCGGCTCTCAGCGTGGGATTCCGGCGTGGGCCGCGTCGCCGGGTCGGAGTGGGGCCGGTTCGCGGGGTCGGGCCGGGCCGCGTGCGCACGCGGCACCCCGGCGGCCGGGCTCGCGGGGTCGGGCCGGGCCGCGTGCGCACGCGGCACCCCGGGGGCCGGGTCTTCGGGGGCAGAGCGGGACGCGTGCGCACGCGTCACCGGAGACTCACCGGCCGAGACACCGGATGCCGCGGCGGCGGTCGCGGGCAGGGGCGGCTTCGGCGGAATCGGGCCCACCGGCCGCGGCGGGATGCCGAGTTCGCGAAGCGCGGCGTCGAGCGCCTCATCGTCGGCGGGTTGCGGCATCCGGACCTCCCTTGAGAAGGGCGCCGCGACGGTGCCGCGCGTGTGTGGGGCGAGTTTAGCGCGGGCGCGGTGCAGGCGATGTCGGGGATCGGACGTAGAGTTCTCCCTGTCGCTGTGGGAGCGACGAGAGACTGGGGCTCACGTGAAAGACCTCGACCCGAACGAGGACATCTTCGACGCCGCGGCGCAACCGCGGTGTCCGGAGTGCGGCACGCTGCTGCGCGACGTGCCGGGCGGCTTCCTGTGCCCGACCGACGGGCTGTCCTTCCTCAGCACCCAGCTCTGAGCGGGGCTCGCTCAGCGGGCGCCTCAGACGTGGTCACCTGCGAGGCGTCCTCAGACGTGCCCGTCGCCCACCCGCCCACGCCGCAGGTCAAACGCGGTCTTCGCCGTAACCGCGGATGCTGCGCAGCTCGTCCTGGAGTTCGGCCCGTGCGGCATCCGTCTCGGGGACCGGCTGCTCGGTCTGCGACGGGGCGTCGGTCTGGTCGGCGTCGGTCTGGTCGGCGCCGTTCTCGTCGGACGGCTTCCCGGCCGACGGATCCATGTCGCCCGCGGCGTCGTCGCGCCCGCTCACGCCACCACTCCGAATGACGCGGCGAGCGCCTCGGTGTGCCCGCCCGAGAACTCCAGGCTGTCACCGGTGAAGATGCTCAGCAGCACCATGCCGAAGACGAAGACGATCGCGGCGAGCATCACCGCCGCGCCCGCGAGCGAGATCAAGAGGGGAAGTCGTGACGCGTTCATGCTTCGATCATGGCCGATCCGAGCGACCTCGGGGCGGGTCTTGTGGGAACGGGTTCCGTCGGGCACAGGCCGAAGCCCCGGCATCCATCGATCGGATGCCGGGGCTTCGGGTGTCTGGTTACTTGAACGCGTCCTTGACGTTCTCGCCAGCCTGCTTGATGTTGGCGCTCGTCTGGTCGGCCTTGCCCTCGCGCTCGAGGCGCTCGTTGTCGGTGGCCTTGCCAGCCCCCTCCTTGGCCTTGCCGCCGGCTTCTTCAGCCGCGTTCCGGATCTTGTCGTCGATTCCCATGAGAGGCTCCTCTCGATCAGTGGACCGGTGTTGTGCACCGGGGCCATGACATCGACGGTACGTGCTGGAGTGCCGTTCACGAGGGGGGTTGCACTCCGCGCCGGAACGCGTTACAACGCGAGTTCGGCGGGTGGCGCAGTGCTGCGGATGCGGCATCCGCTCAGGCGCGGCGCAGTTGGCGGCAACTGCGGTCGACGCCGCGGGAAGCGACAGATACCGCCAACTCGCGGGCGCGGCATCCGCTCAGCCGAGGCGGAGTTGGCGGCATCAGCGGTCAACGCCGCGGGAAGCGACAGATACCGCCAACCCGCGGGCGCGGCATCCGCTCAGCCGAGGCGCAGTTGGCGGCATCCGCGGTCAACGCCGCAGGAAGCGACACATACCGCCAACTCGCGGGCGCGGCATCCGCTCAGCCGCGGCGGAGTTGGCGGCATCCGCGGTCAACGCCGCGGGAAGCGACACATACCGCCAACTCCCGGACGCAGCATCCGGGGCCGCACCCCTCCGCCGCAGACGCGCAACCCGCGGGCTACCGAACGGCGAGCTCCCTCACCGTCAGCCCTCGGAACACCGACGTGCCGTCGTACGAGTACAGCCGGATGCCGTCGTCGCCTTCGAGTGGGAACACCCGGTGGGAGTGGACGACCTGGCCGTCGTCGACGAACACCTCCACGCTCGTGCGGTCGACGAGTACCCGCAGGCGCAGTCGCCCCGACGACGGGTCGGCGGTGAACTGCGACTCGCCTCCGGTGGGGTTGATCGTCGGTCGACGGTTGACGTAGGTGAAGGGGCCGGGCAGGAACATTCCCGCAGCGACATGTCTTCCGCCGCCGGGTGCTCGGCACACCTCGACGCCGAGGTTCCCCGGCGCGGCGGAGGTGTTCCAGGTGATCTCGCACGACAGCTCGTAAGCGAGGGCGCGCACCTCCAGGTCGCGCGTGCCCGCGACCGTGACATCGCCGAGGCGATGCGTGCGCGCGGCGTAATCGCGCAGCGCCTCCGTCGGCTGCGAGGCCAGCGCGTATCCGCTGCCGCTGCGCACCAGCCGCACGTCGCGCACGATCATGTCGTCGCCGTTGTAGCCGTCGGTGGCGAGGGTCGGGGTGTTGTGCGGATAGTCCCAGAAGTTCGCCCACCCGATCGCGTGGCGCAGCGACTCGTCGACCGCGCCCGAGGCGTCGTGGTGCTCGTAGGTCACCGCACCGTAGAAGTCGAAGCCCCGGTCGAGCCACTGCGGCTCGTCATGGTCGACGGTGAACGACGCCCCGTCGAACGACCCGGTCCAGTAGGCGTATGTCGCCGGCAGCCCGCGGCCCTTGCCGTTGGCGCTCGTGCCGAGCACCCAGTGCACCGTGCCGTCGTCGGCGGTCATGCGGAAGAGGTCGGGGCACTCCAGCAGCCCGAGGTCCGTGCGCCGGAACTGGCCCACCTCACGCCACGACTTCAGGTCGGCCGAGGCGTAGAAGCCCAGTCGCTGACCTTCCGCGTTGAGCATGAACCATCGCTCGCGCACGTCGTCCCACACGACCTTCGGGTCGCGGAAGTCGGGCACACCGGGGTTCGGCAGCACCGGCGCCGACCCGCCCGGACGGAACGACCGCCCGCCGTCGGTCGAGTACCAGAGGTACTGCGCCTGCCGACCCTGGGGCGCCTGCGTCACGAGGGCGACCACCGCGCCTTCGCCGTAGCCGGCGGTGCCGCGCTCGTCGACCACGAGGCTTCCCGACCAGCAGTCGCCGTTGCCGTTGCTGAACTTCGGGATCGCCACGCCCTGGTCGCGGAACGACACGTGATCGCGCGTCGTCGCTCTACGCCACGACGTGCCCGCGCCGCCCTCGAGATAGTCGGCGTTGTACAGGTAGTAGTAGTGGTACTCGCCGTCCAGCCAGATCGGCCGCTGCGGGTCGTTCTTCCAGTTGTCGGGAACGCTGAAGTGGTACTGCGGGCGCATGCGAGTGCGTCCTTTCGACATGGTGCCGGATGCCGCGGGCCGAAGCTCCGCAGCGGCGGCGCCGCCCGTGGTGAGGGCGACCGCGCTGCCGAGGGCTGCGACCGAGGCGCCGGTCAGCAGTCCGCGGCGGGACAGGTGGGATTCGGACATGGGATCACCTTTCGTCGTTGGAAGGAGGAATCGGAGCGGGAGGGCCGCCGGATGGACCGTGCCGGCGGGTGCGCCGCCGGGCGACCGTGCCGGCGGGTCGACCGTGTGCCGCCGGGAACCGGGCGGCGGACCGACCGGCGGCAAAGGTGCTAGCGGGTGACCGTCGCCATACGCCACGCGCGCAGGGTCGCCGTTGCGCCGCCCGAGACGGCCGCGTGCACACCGAGCGCATCGGCTCGCGTGGGGTACACCCGCGCCGCCAGCGGGACACCGTCGGCGAAGGCCTCGAGGGTCGAGTGGTCGACGAGAACCCGAAGACGGATGCCGCGACCCGCGGCCGCCGCGCCCGACGCACCCGCCGGCGGGACCACCCCGGCATCGTCCTCGACCGCGTGGCCTTCGATGCCACCGCCCGTCGAGACACCACCCGCCGTCGAGACACCGTCCGCAACGACACCGCCGAGCGGTGCGACGTCGACCGTGCCGTCGAGGCTCGACCGCGACCGGTCGAGGTCGAGCGTCACCTCGTCGCCGGAGCGCGCGAGGCGGTAGACCGTTCCCTCGGCGCCGTCCGGAGTTGCTCGCACCGTCAGCGCGAGTCCGCCGCCGTCGGGCAGATCGACGTCGAGCTCGAGGTCGAGCTGATCGCCCCCGACGACGCCCGCGGCGGAGGTCGCATCCCCGTCGAACAGCAGGTCGCGACGCAGGGCGTCCACCTCGGGTGCCGGCTCCTGGTGCAGCCCGCCGCCGGAACCCGCCCCGGCCGCACGGGCGGTGACGACGCGGGGCAGCGACATGACACCGGACCAGCCCGCGTCGCCGGTGGCGGCATCCGATCGACCCTCCTGCATCCAGCCGAACATGATGCGCCGGCCGGACTCATCGAGCATCGACTGCGGCGCGTAGAAGAAGCGGCCGCCGAGATCCAGCCGGTGAAGCGCCTCGGGGATGAAGCGATCGCCCTCGTACCGACCCGACCAGTAGAGCGGATGCAGGGTCTCACCGTCGTTCCACGCCGAGAACACCAGCACGTCGCCGGCGCCGGGCACGGTGAAGAGGTCGACGCACTCCCACATCGTGCCCGTCCAGTCGGGAGCCCCGGGAGACCCGGTGCGCGCATCGCCGGTGAGCAGTTCGCCGACATAGGTCCACGAGCGCAGGTCGTCGGATTCGTACAGCAGCGCCGTGCCGCCCACCCCTCGGATGCCGGACCCGACGATCTGCCGCCAGCGACCGCCTTCTCGCCACACGCAGTGGTCGCGGAACGCCACGACATCGAGCCCCGGAGGCGGCGACGCGATGACGGGGTTCGCGGGATCCTTCGTCCAGGTCGTCAGGTCGGCACTTCCGGTCGCCAGGCACGGCAGCTCGCGTCCGTCGTGCCGCCCCGAGTACATCAGGTGCGACACGCCCGCGTCGTCGGTGACGAGCACGCCCGACCAGCACCCGTCGACGTCGGGACCGGTACTCGGCTCGAGCGCCACGGGCAGGTCGCGCCACGTCACCAGGTCGGTGCTCACGGCGTGACCCCACTGGATGCGGTGGTGCACCGGCCGTTCGGGGTTGAACTGGTAGAAGAGGTGGTACTCGCCGCCGCGGTGCGAGAGGCCGTTCGGGTCGTTGAGCCAGCCGGCCGGGGCGACGAAGTGGAACCCCGGGCGGTGCGGGTCGGCGGCGGCGCGCGCGGCGAGCGCCGCGGTGGTGAGTCCGGCGCGCGAGTCGTCGATGAGGGTCATGCGGGGTTCTCCGTGTCGGTGTCGATGTCGGTGCCGGTGCGGGTGCCCTGCTCGGCCTCCACGCTGCGCTGCAGGGCGGTGCCGGGAGCGTCGGCGGGCGGGGCGTACCGGCCGCAGCGCACCCAGTGCTCGGGCTGGTCGCTGAGACGGTGGAAGACGGCGCGGTCGGTCGCGCACGCCGTGTCGGTCTGTCCTTCGTAGGCGCACCCGGTCGGATGCAGCACCTCGCGGCGCAGCCGCGCGCGCTCTACCGGGTCGAAGCCCTCGGTGCGCGTGGGGTCGGGCACGGCCGAGATGAGCAGCCGCGTGTAGGGGTGGGCGGGGTTGGCGAGCAGCTGAAGCGCCTCGCCGCCCTCGACGAACTCGCCGGCGTACATCACGACGATGCGATCGGCGAGATATCGCGCCGAGGCGAGGTCGTGGGTGATGTAGAGCATCGAGATGCCCTGCTCCTCGCACAGCGTGCGCATGAGGTTCAGCACCCCGATCCGCACCGAGACGTCGAGCATCGAGGTGGGCTCGTCGGCGAGCATCAGCCGTGGACCGACCGCGAGCGCCCGCGCGATCGCGATGCGCTGGCGCTGTCCGCCCGACAGCTCGTGCGGGTAGCGCTCGAGCAGCTCCGCCGGCAGGTCGACCTTGGCCATCAGGCGCCGCTTCGCCTCCTCCATCGCGTCGCGACCGCGGCCGACGACCCCGTGGACCGTGAGCGGTCGCTCGAGGAAGTGCCCGACCCGGTGCGCGGGATTGAGGGAGCCGAAGGGGTCCTGGAAGATCATCTGCACCGCAGAGCGGTACCGCCGGCTGGCTCCGCGCGGCTCGGCACGGAGCATGTCGCGACCTTCGAAGGCGAACGTGCCGCCGGTCGGCTGCTCGAGGCGGGCCAGGCACCGCGCGAGGGTCGACTTGCCGCTGCCGGACTCGCCGACGAGCGCGACGATCTCGCCGTGGGCGATGTCGAGGTCGACCCCGCCGAGGGCGCGCACGCGTCCGCGCGAGAACAGCCCGCCGGTCGCGAACGTCTTCGTGAGTCCGCGCACGCTCAGCACGGTGGTGCCGGTGCGCGCGTCGGAGGATTCGGTCAGGGTCATGACATCACCGCCGTCTGCAGGTCGTCGGCGCCGACCGGCGCGACGAAGTGGCCCGCCGCGACCTGCTCCAGGTCGGGGATGCGGCGGAATCGGACGCCCTCGCCGAGCCCGCGCAGCCTCGTGCGCGGACCGGTCAGGGGCGGGAACGCGTTCATCAGCGCCCGGGTGTACGGATGCCGGGGGTCGGCGAACACGGTGCGTGCGGAGGCGGTCTCGACGAACCGGCCGGCGTACATCACCGCCATGCGGTCGGACAGCTCGACCATGAGCGACATGTCATGGGTGATGAACAGCACCGCGAAGCCGAGCTCGCGCTGCAGGTCCTTGATCTGCGCCATGATCTCCTGCTGCACGACGACGTCGAGCGCCGTCGTCGGCTCGTCGAGGATGAGCAGCGGCGGGCGCAGCGCCGTCGCCATCGCGATGACCACACGCTGGCGCATCCCACCCGACAGCTGGTGCGGGTACGAACGCAGACGGTCCCGGGGGATGCCGACGAGGTCGAGCAGCTCGGCCGCCCGCGCGAGAGCCTGCTTGTGCGGCATCCGCTCATGCGTGGTGAAGATGTCGGCGATCTGGTCGCCGATGGTCATCACCGGGTTGAGCGAGTTCATCGCGCTCTGGAACACCATCGCGACCTGCCGCCAGCGGAAGGCGCGCAGCTCGTCGGCGTCGAGGGCAAGCACGTCGGTGTCGCGGAAGCGGACCGAGCCGCCGGCGATGACGGCCGGGTCGCGCAGCAGCCGCAGGATCGCGTTCGCGATTGTGGACTTGCCGCACCCCGACTCCCCCGCCAAGCCGAACACCTCGCCCTCGCCGACGGTGAAGCTCACCCCGTCGACGGCGCGGACGGTGCGGGCCTCGGTGACGTACTCGACCGTGAGGTCGCGGATCTCGAGCAGCGCGCTCATCGGCGGGCCCCCTTCCGGGTCTCGGTCGCGCCGGCGGCGCCGGTCACGGATGCCGCGACGGGCGTGGGCTCGTCGGGCGACGTGCGCCGGCGCGGACGCCGCAGGCGCGGGTTCGTGGTCTCGTCGACGCCGTAGTTGACCAGGGCGAGCGCGAACGCCACGAGCGCGATGCACACGCCCGGCGGGATGAACACCCACCAGGCCCCGGTGAGGAGGGCGCCGTCGTTGCTGGCCCAGTAGAGGTTCGTGCCCCAGCTGATCGTGGAGATGTCGCCGAGGCCGAGGAACTCCAGGCCCGCCTGCGCGCCGATGCCGAAGATGACGCAGGCCAGCAGCGTCGACATCACGATCGAGGCCATGTTGGGGAGGATCTCGCGGAACATGATGCGCACGCCCCGCTCCCCGGTGACCTGGGCGGCAGCGACGAAGTCCTTGCCGCGGATCGACAGCGCCTGCGAGCGCAGCACGCGCGCCGACCCCGCCCACCCGGTGATGACGAGCACGATGATGACCGTGCCGAGGCCCTGCGGCAGGAACGCGGCGAGGATCACCAGGAGCGGCAGTCCCGGCAGCAGCAGGAAGACGTTCGTCACGAGCGACAGGAGGTTGTCGACAGCGCGTCCGAAGTACGCCGACGCCAGCCCGACGAGCAGGCCGACGAAGGTCGAGGCGATGCCGACGACGAAGCCGACGAACAGCGACGAGCGCGATCCCCACACGTTCAGGGCGAACACGTCCTGCCCCTTCGCGGTCGTGCCGAACCAGTGCTCGGCCGAGGGCGGCTGCGCGCCGAGGCCCTGGATGAGGGTGGGGTCGCCGGGGGCGATCACCGGCGCCAGCAGCGCCACCAGGGTGAACACCGCCAGAATGATCAGGCCCGTGACCGCCTTGGCGTTCGAGAGCAGGCCGTGGATCAGTCCGCTGCGAGCGCGCCGCGGGCGGCGGGCGGCTGCGGGCGCGGCATCCCGATGGCTGCCGGGCGCCCCGTCGGGCGCGACGCCGAGATCGAGCTCGGCCATGGCGCGGGGGTCCTGTGCGAGTGACATGGTGAAGACCTCTCAGCTGACGCGCACGCGCGGGTCGAGGCGGACGTAGACGACGTCGACGGCGAAGTTCGCGATGAGCACCGCCGTGGTGATCGTGAGGAACAGGCCCTGCATGAGCGGGTAGTCGAGGTTCGACACCGCCTGCAGCAGCTGGTAGCCGACGCCAGGGTAGGCGAAGACGACCTCGGTGAGGAGGGCTCCGCCGACGATGAAACCGAGCGACATGCCGAAGGCGGTCACCGACGGGAGCATGGCGTTGCGGGCCGCGTAGCCCAGCATGATGCGATTGCGGCGCAGGCCCTTGGCCTCGGCCATCACGATGTAGTCCTCGGAGTTGGTCGCGATCATCGTGTTGCGCATGCCCAGCATCCAGCCCCCGATCGACACCAGCACGATCGAGGTGGCCGGCAGGACGAGGTGGTACGCGACGTCGCCGAGGAAGGCGAGGGAGAACTCCGGGGTCGAGCCGACCGCGAAGGCGTGCCGCAGCGGGAACCAGCCCAGGGTGACGCCGAAGAGCCATAGGGCGCCCATCGCGAGCCAGAAGTACGGGAACGAGCCGATGAAGATCAGCACCGGCGGCAGGACCGAATCGAGGATGCCGCCGCGCCGCCATGCGGCGAGGATGCCGAGCAGGTTGCCGATCAGCACGGCGATGATGAGCGAGCTGAGGCCGAGCAGCACGGTCCAGCCGATCTGGGCCGAGATGACGTCGGTCACCGGGGTCGGGAACCGCGAGATGGAGAAGCCCATGTCGCCGGTGAAGATCTGCCCCAGGTAGCGGAAGTACTGTTCCCACAGCGGCGCGTCGTCGAGGCCGAACGAACGGCGCAGCGCGTCGATCTGGTCGGGGCGGATCTCGCCCTGCAGCCGCGCGACCATGCGCGAGACCGGGTCGCCGGGCATGAGGCGCGGGAGCATGAAGTTGAGGGTGATCGAGACCCAGAACGCGGCGAGGTAGAAGCCGAGTCGTCGGACGATGTAGCCCATGGGGGTCCTCCTCGAGGGCGGGGCGGGTGGCGGGGCGGGGCGGTGTGTCGGGGTGGGGGCGGGGGCGGGTGTGTCGGGGGGCTGGGGCTTGGCCTCGGGGACGCGTGCGCACGCTGCACATCCGTGCGTGGGAATCACGCACGCAGGGGGCGCGTGCGCACGCGGCCCGGGCGAAGCCGGCGGGATCAGCCCTGGACGGGCTCGAGCGACGTGAGGATCAGCACCGCGGTGCGGGCACGGACCGACAGGGTCGCGTACGGGTCGTCCTCGCTCGGCCAGCCGGTGAAGCGCTCGTTGCTCGCCGCACCCCACTCAGGGCCGGGGAACAGCGGCGCGACCGGCGCGGCGTCGGCGAACAGCGCCTGAAGCTCGCCCATGATGCGCTGCTGCTCGGCTTCATCGGATGCCGCGGCGAACGCGTCCAGCAGGGCGTCCGCATCGGGGCTGCCGTACCGGTGGTAGTTCTCGAACGTCTGCTCGCCGACCGGCTTCACCGTCTCGGTCGACATGACGCCGCGATAGAACTGGTACGGCGTCGGCGCTCCCGCGCTCCACACGATGCCGGAGTCGAAGTCGCCGTTCTCGTACCCGGCGACGACGTCGCCCCAGTCGCGTGCGGCGACGGTGACGGTCACGCCGAGGTCGGCGAGGTTCTGCGAGATGACGTTGCCCACCGAGACCCAGTCGCTCGAGGTCGAGCCGACCGAGAAGTCGAACGCGAACGGGGTGCCGTCGGGCAGCATCCGCGTGCCGTCGTCGCCGAGGGTGATGCCCGCCTCGTCGAGCAGCGCGCCGGCGGCCTCGAGGTCGCGCTCGGTCCAGTCGCAGTCGCCCGCCACCGCGTCGTCGCGCCACGAGTCGTAGGCGCCCGAGAGGCCGGTGCAGTCGGCGGGACCGGTGTAGCCCTGCATCCCGATCTCGGTCACCTGCTCGCGGTCGACGGCCATCGACAGCGCCTTGCGCACGTTCGGGTCGTCGAACGGCGCCTTGGTGGTGTTGAACTGCCAGTTGATCATCGAGCCCGTGGGCGGGAACCAGTAGAACCGGTTCTCGGGGTCCTTCGCGACGTAGGCCTCGTCGATGTTCGGGATGAACTGCGGCGCCCAGTCGACATCGCCGTTCGCGGCGGCGAGGTTCGCTCCGTCGTTGCCGGCGAAGGCCAGCATCCGGATGCCCTCGATCTTCTGCTTGTCCGGCTGCCAGTACTCGGGGTTGCGCAGCAGATCGAACGACTGCGCCTGGAAGTTGGACACCTCGGTGTACGGACCGGTGCCGACCGGCTCCTCGTTGGCGAACGTCGTCGGGTCCTCGACCTCGCTCCACACGTGCGCGGGCGCGATGATCTGCTGGCCGATGTCGAGCAGCGCCGGCGAGAACGGCTCGGAGAAGTCGAACTCGACCGTGAAGTCGTCGACCGCGGTGACGGTGTCGATGTAGTCGAACCCGCCGCGGATCTCACGCTGCAGGTCGAACGAGACCACCACGTCTTCGGCGGTGAAGTCCTCGCCGTCCGACCACTGCACGTCTTCGCGCAGGGTGTAGGTGATGCCCGAGCCGTCCTCGGCGACCTCCCACTCGGTCGCCAGCCAGGGGGTGGTCGAGCCGTCGGCCGGGTTGAAGATGAGCATCGACTCGTAGATCGCCTGATGCGTCATCGGGAAGTCCGGGTTGGCGAAGGGGTTGAAGTTCTGGTCGAACGTCCCCATGTCCTCCCGCGGGATGGTCAGAAGCTGCGAGCCGTCGAGGTCGCTCGAGGCGGTCTCTCCTCCGCCGCCGGCGCAGCCGGTCAGCGCAAGCGCGCCGACAGCTGCGAGCGCGCACAGTCGTGCCGCCCTGGTGTGCAGTGCCATGATTGGTGCTGTTCCTTTCTTCTTCGTTGAAGCCGAAGGGTCGCGCTCGTCTTGAGATGTCCAGTCACACGGACGAGCGTTCGAGGAGCGGGCAGTCGACCGTCACGGTTCTCGTGTCGGTCGGCTGGCCCGCCGTGATCGCGGCGAGGATGTCCACACCGCGGGCGCCCATCTCATCGAAGGGCAGTGCGACCGTCGTCAGACCGGGTCTCAGGTAGGCCGCGATGAGCTCCTGATTGTCGAATCCGATGACGGCGACGTCGTGGGGGATCTTCAGACCCCGTTCTTTGATCGCGTCGTAGGCGCCCATGGCCATGCGATCGTTCGCGCAGAACAGCGCGGTGGGCGGGTCGGCGAGGTCGAGCAGCGCCTCGGCCGCGGTGAAACCGCCGTCGGCGGTGGCGTGCCCCGACAGCTCCAAGGCTTCGTCGATGCGGATGCCGGCATCCCGCAGAGCCTCGTGATATCCCTGGCGCCGCCCTACGGCCGCGGGGATGTCGGGGTCGAGGTTGACGAATCCGATGCGCCGGTGGCCGGCCGCGAGCAGCCGTTCGGTCGCCCGGCGTCCGCCCGTGCGCTCGTCGGGGACCACCGCGGGGAAGCGCCCCTCGGCGTCGAAGCAGTTCACGAGCACCGTCGGCACCTCGCGCGCGAGCTCGGGGACGACGACCGGGCGATGCCACGTCGTGGCGTAGATGATGCCTTCGACCCGCTGCTCGAGAAGGCGCTCGATGGCCGCGTTCTCGGCATCCGGGTCGGACTCGGTCGAGGCGATCAGCAGGTGCTTGTCGCTCAGGAGCGCGCGGTCCTGAGCGCCCTTGATGATGTCGACGGCGAACGGGGCGGTGACGATCTCGGTGACGAGGCCGTACCAGTCGCTGCGCTGCTGGGCGAGGGCGCGGGCGCCGGCGTTGGGCCGGTAGCCGAGCTCGGCCGCCGCGGCCAGCACGCGGTCGCGGGTGTCGTCGGCGAGCGTGACCGACCGCCGGTCGTTGAGCACGAGCGAGACCGCGGTGCGCGAGACCCCGGCTGCCGCGGCGACGTCTTTCATCGTCACGGGGCGGCGGTGCGGGGTCTGACGCGACATTGCGGAATCCTTGGTGGTGCTAACTCGTGTTAGGTGGTGGGTGTCACGATGCTAACCCGTGTTAGGCAAACGGGTCAAGTGAGAGTTGTGTCCAGCGATCCGCTCCGGGGACAGGCGCATGTGGCGCAACCCGGTTGGCGGCATCTGCGGTCAACGGTCCAGGAAGCGACAAAGTGCGCCCACTGCGGGCGCAGCATCCACCCGCGACGCAACCCGGTTGGCGGTATCTGCGGTCAACGGTCCAGGAAGCGACAAAGTGCGCCCACTGCGGGCAGCATCCACCCATGACGCAACCCGGTTGGCGGCATCTGCGGTCAACGGTCCAGGAAGCGACAAAGTGCGCCCACTGCGGGCGCAGCATCCACCCGCGACGCAACCCGGTTGGCGGTATCTGCGGTCAACGGTCCAGGAAGCG
>NZ_CALPBZ010000004.1 GCF_943181415.1 Microbacterium sp. Marseille-Q6648
GATCCCCGTCGTTCGACGGATGGGACGGCTGGCCGCGCAGATCGCCGGCGCGCTCGAGTCCCTCGACGCCCCAGGCGCCGAGCGCACGCACCAGTGGGACCTGCGGCATGCGCCGACGGCGCTCGCCCCCACCCCGCCGCACGTCGCCCACGCCGGCGACCGACCCCCGCCCGCCGACGGCGTGATGGACTTGTGTCATGACGACCTCCTCCTCCCGATCGTCCCGTCCGGTTGCGCTCATCACTGGCGCCTCATCCGGAATCGGCCTGGCGACCGCGCTGGCCCTCCTCAAGAAAGACTGGGTCGTCTACGGCGCAGCACGTCGGACCGACCGGATGACCGAGATCGAAGCAGCGGGCGGACGCACGCTCGAGATGGACGTCACCGACGACGCGTCGATGCAGTCTGGCGTCGACGGCATCACCGGCGCGCACGGGCGGATCGATGTGCTCGTCAACAACGCAGGGTACGGCTCGTACGGCTCCCTCGAGGAGGTGCCGCTGGACGAGGCGCGGCGCCAGTTCGAGGTGAACGTGTTCGGCCTCGCACGCCTCACGCAGCTCGTCCTTCCCGGGATGCGCGCAGCGGGACGCGGACGGATCATCAACATCTCGTCCATCGGAGGGCGGATCTACGAGCCGCTGGGCAGCTGGTACCACGCGACGAAGTTCGCCGTCGAAGGGCTGAGCGACTCACTGCGGATCGAGCTCGCCCCGCACAACATCGACGTCGTCATCGTCCAGCCCGGTCCCATCCGCACCGAGTGGAACGCCATCGCACGGGACAGCGCTCTGGAGATCTCGGGGGACGGCCCGTACGCCGCCCAGGCACGCGCCCTGCACGGCAACTACCACCGGGTCGACCACTCGCCGATGTCGGCGCCTCCGGAGAAGGTCGCTGCCACGATCGTGCGCGCCGCAACGGTCCGGCGACCGCGGACGCGCTACGCGACGCCCGTCGCCGCGAAGCTCATCGTCGGCGCACGCCGTGCCCTGCCTGATCGCCTCATGGACGTCGTCCTGGCGCGGCTGGCCCAGTGATGAGGCGCCTCGGATGGATCTGACGCCCCTGCGTCAACGGCTGCTCACCGCTCTCGCCGGCGATCCGGAAGGGGCGCCACCCTGGGTGCTGCGCCTGAGCGAGGGGGACGACGAGGGCTACTTCCCCGAGGACGGCGCGGCCTGGACGGTGCACGCCGGCACGGCCACGCTCATCGCCGGCATCCGGGCCCTCCTCGTCCAGGCACTGCACCCCGGAGCGCTCGCGGGCGTGCACGACTTCTCGCGCTACCGCGAGGATCCCCTGGGGCGTCTCGCGGGCACCGTGCGGTGGGTCATCAGCGTCACCTATGGATCGACCGAGCAAGCGGATGCCGAGACCGCACGCGTCGGACGCTTCCACCAGCGGGTGAAGGGCACATACGAGAGCACCGAAGGACGCGCGGTCCCCTATTCAGCAGCGGACGCCGAATTGGTGGAATGGGTGCATCTGGCATTCGCCGACGCCTTCCTCACCAGCCACCGCACCTACGGCGGACCGATACCGGGCGGCCCGGACGCGTACGTGGCCGAGTGGGCCACCGCAGGACGTCTCATGCGCGTGAAGGAACCTCCCCGCACCGCGGATGAGTTGGCGCGAGCGCTCGAGTCGTACCGCGTTCGGGGCATTCTGCAGGGCGGGCCCCGCGTCGACGACGTCGTGCGCTTCCTGCGTCGCCCCCCGGTCGACGGCGGAATGGCGCTCGGCTACCGGCTCTTCTTCGCCGCGGCTGTCGCCACGATCCCGAAGGAGCTGCGGCGCCTGCTCGGCGTCCGACGGTCGGTGCTGCCTGTCGTCACGCTCACGCGCGCGGTGTTACCGCTCGTCGCCCGGGTGCTCGAATCCGGCGGCCCCCGTGCGCACGATCGCGCCCACGAGCGCATCCGCCGCGTCCGGTCGAACGCGTCGGGTTAACGTGAAAGGGCCACCCAGCGTTGGGTGGCCCTTTCATGAAAGAAGTCCGGCGGTGTCCTACTCTCCCACAGGGTCCCCCCTGCAGTACCATCGGCGCTGAGAGGCTTAGCTTCCGG
>NZ_CALPBZ010000005.1 GCF_943181415.1 Microbacterium sp. Marseille-Q6648
CGTCGGGTTAACGTGAAAGGGCCACCCAGCGTTGGGTGGCCCTTTCATGAAAGAAGTCCGGCGGTGTCCTACTCTCCCACAGGGTCCCCCCTGCAGTACCATCGGCGCTGAGAGGCTTAGCTTCCGGGTTCGGAATGTGACCGGGCGTTTCCCTCTCGCTATGGCCGCCGAAACACTATTGATGTTTCAATCAGTCACACGACAAGTATGTTGTTGTGTGTGTTCTCGACCGTACATCGAGAACCACTCAGTGGACGCAAGCACCAGAAACGGTGTGTTATCAAGTCATCGGCTTATTAGTACCAGTCAGCTGCACGCATTGCTGCGCTTCCACATCTGGCCTATCAACCCAGTAGTCTGGCTGGGAGCCTCTCACCCGAAGGTATGGAAGTCTCATCTTGAGGCCGGCTTCCCGCTTAGATGCTTTCAGCGGTTATCCATCCCGAACGTAGCTAATCAGCGGTGCTCCTGGCGGAACAACTGACACACCAGAGGTTCGTCCAACCCGGTCCTCTCGTACTAGGGTCAGATCCTCTCAAACTTCCTACGCGCGCAGCGGATAGGGACCGAACTGTCTCACGACGTTCTAAACCCAGCTCGCGTACCGCTTTAATGGGCGAACAGCCCAACCCTTGGGACCTACTCCAGCCCCAGGATGCGACGAGCCGACATCGAGGTGCCAAACCATGCCGTCGATATGGACTCTTGGGCAAGATCAGCCTGTTATCCCCGAGGTACCTTTTATCCGTTGAGCGACAGCGCTTCCACAAGCCACTGCCGGATCACTAGTCCCGACTTTCGTCCCTGCTCGACCTGTCAGTCTCACAGTCAAGCTCCCTTGTGCACTTACACTCGCCACCTGATTGCCAACCAGGTTGAGGGAACCTTTGGGCGCCTCCGTTACTTTTTGGGAGGCAACCGCCCCAGTTAAACTACCCACCAGGCACTGTCCCTGAACCGGATTACGGTTCGAAGTTAGATATCCAGAGTGACCAGAGTGGTATTTCAACAATGACTCCACGAATACTGGCGTATCCGCTTCAAAGTCTCCCACCTATCCTACACAAGCCACACCGAACACCAATACCAAGCTGTAGTAAAGGTCACGGGGTCTTTCCGTCCTGCTGCGCGTAACGAGCATCTTTACTCGTAATGCAATTTCGCCGAGTTCGCGGTTGAGACAGTTGGGAAGTCGTTACGCCATTCGTGCAGGTCGGAACTTACCCGACAAGGAATTTCGCTACCTTAGGATGGTTATAGTTACCACCGCCGTTTACTGGGGCTTAAATTCTCAGCTTCGCCTTGCGGCTAACCGGTCCTCTTAACCTTCCAGCACCGGGCAGGCGTCAGTCCGTATACATCGTCTTGCGACTTGGCACGGACCTGTGTTTTTAGTAAACAGTCGCTACCCACTAGTCTCTGCGGCCTCCAAACGCTTTCGGAGCAAGTCCTAATACGCCGAAGGCCCCCCTTCTCCCGAAGTTACGGGGGCATTTTGCCGAGTTCCTTAACCACGATTCTCTCGATCTCCTTGGTATTCTCTACCTGACCACCTGAGTCGGTTTGGGGTACGGGCGGCTTGAACCTCGCGTCGATGCTTTTCTTGGCAGCATAGGATCACCCACTTTTCATCCGCATCGTGTCTCAGCCTGTATGAGTCACGGATTTGCCTATGACTCGGCCTACGCACTTGCCCCGGGACTACCATCGCCCGGGTTGGGCTACCTTCCTGCGTCACACCTGTTAATACGCTAGCCGCACCAGCATGGGGTCGAGCGTTCGCCAGGACGCCTTCACCCCGAAGGGATCCGTGCATTCCTGGTTAGGACTCTTAGCACCACTGGATTAGCTTGGGCGGTTCTTCGCCGGTACGGGAATATCAACCCGTTGTCCATCGACTACGCCTGTCGGCCTCGCCTTAGGTCCCGACTTACCCAGGGAAGATTAGCTTGACCCTGGAACCCTTGGTCTTTCGGAGGACGTGTTTCTCACACGTCTTTCGCTACTCATGCCTGCATTCTCACTCGTGTAGCGTCCACGGCTGGTTCACACCGCCGCTTCACTCGCCACACGACGCTCTCCTACCCATCAACACGGCTGGACCACGAAGGCCTACCAATAATGTCAATGCCACAACTTCGGTGGCGTGCTTGAGCCCCGTTACATTGTCGGCGCGGAATCACTTGACCAGTGAGCTATTACGCACTCTTTCAAGGGTGGCTGCTTCTAAGCCAACCTCCTGGTTGTCTAAGCAACTCCACATCCTTTCCCACTTAGCACGCGCTTAGGGACCTTAGTTGGTGGTCTGGGTTGTTTCCCTCTCGACTATGAAGCTTATCCCCCACAGTCTCACTGCTGCGCTCTCACTTACCGGCATTCGGAGTTTGGCTGACGTCAGTAACCTTGTAGGGCCCATCGGCCATCCAGTAGCTCTACCTCCGGCAAGAAACACGCAACGCTGCACCTAAATGCATTTCGGAGAGAACCAGCTATCACGAAGTTTGATTGGCCTTTCACCCCTATCCACAGCTCATCCCCTCAGTTTTCAACCTAAGTGGGTTCGGCCCTCCACGACGTCTTACCGTCGCTTCAGCCTGGCCATGGATAGATCACTTCGCTTCGGGTCTAGGACACGCGACTGAATCGCCCTATTCAGACTCGCTTTCGCTACGGCTACCCCACACGGGTTAACCTCGCCACGTATCGCTAACTCGCAGGCTCATTCTTCAAAAGGCACGCTGTCACCCCTACTAAGGAGGCTCCAACGGTTTGTAAGCAAACGGTTTCAGGTACTATTTCACTCCCCTCCCGGGGTACTTTTCACCTTTCCCTCACGGTACTTGTCCGCTATCGGTCATCTGGGAGTATTTAGGCTTATCAGGTGGTCCTGACAGATTCACACGGGATTTCTCGGGCCCCGTGCTACTTGGGATACTCTCCACGCTGCGTCCGACATTTCGGTTACGGGGCTGGCACCCACTCTGGCCGGCCTTTCAAGACCGTTCACCTATATCGACGCATCACGTTCACTGCTCGGCAGAACAGTACGGAAAGTCCCGCAACCCCCAACATGCAACTCCTGCCGGATATCACACACACTGGGTTTAGCCTGATCCGCGTTCGCTCGCCACTACTGACGGAATCACTGTTGTTTTCTCTTCCTGTGGGTACTGAGATGTTTCACTTCCCCACGTTCCCTCTACCCGCCCTATATATTCAGGCGGGAGTCACCAGGCACGCACGCGCCCTGGCGGGGTTTCCCCATTCGGAAATCCTCGGATCAAAGTGTGCTTATCCACTCCCCGAGGCTTATCGCAGATTGCTACGTCCTTCTTCGGCTCCAGATGCCAAGGCATCCACCGTTTGCTCTTAAAGACTTGAAATCACATGAGTTTTCATCAAGAAACAAGCCAGGCACAAAGCCTGACCAGAAATTGACTAATGATCTTTAAGATCATCAATATGAACCAGTCCGAAGACCGGTCCAAAAGATGCTCGCGTCCACTGTGTAGTTCTCAAAGTACGGGCGGTACCCACCCCGCAACCAGCAAAAGCCGGAAAACAAGGATGGGCCCAGAGGTTCGTCAAGCCCGAATCCGAAGACCCGAACCATCCGGTCCCTCAGGACCCAACAGCGTGCATGTGCAAGATCAGAACAACCCCACCCTTCCAGCTGCAAGCAGCGTACTAAGTGAAGAAACCCATCCCTCGCACCCCATCAAATGTTCCACCCATGAGCTAACCAGCAGCACACATTCGGTGCTGACCTGGCGCCTGGACACCCCAAGAGGTGCCAGATGCTCCTTAGAAAGGAGGTGATCCAGCCGCACCTTCCGGTACGGCTACCTTGTTACGACTTAGTCCTAATTACCGATCCCACCTTCGACGGCTCCCTCCACAAGGGTTGGGCCACCGGCTTCAGGTGTTACCGACTTTCATGACTTGACGGGCGGTGTGTACAAGACCCGGGAACGTATTCACCGCAGCGTTGCTGATCTGCGATTACTAGCGACTCCGACTTCATGAGGTCGAGTTGCAGACCTCAATCCGAACTGGGACCGGCTTTTTGGGATTCGCTCCACCTCGCGGTATTGCAGCCCTTTGTACCGGCCATTGTAGCATGCGTGAAGCCCAAGACATAAGGGGCATGATGATTTGACGTCATCCCCACCTTCCTCCGAGTTGACCCCGGCAGTATCCCATGAGTTCCCACCATTACGTGCTGGCAACATAGAACGAGGGTTGCGCTCGTTGCGGGACTTAACCCAACATCTCACGACACGAGCTGACGACAACCATGCACCACCTGTTCACGAGTGTCCAAAGAGTTCTACATTTCTGCAGCGTTCTCGTGTATGTCAAGCCTTGGTAAGGTTCTTCGCGTTGCATCGAATTAATCCGCATGCTCCGCCGCTTGTGCGGGTCCCCGTCAATTCCTTTGAGTTTTAGCCTTGCGGCCGTACTCCCCAGGCGGGGAACTTAATGCGTTAGCTGCGTCACGGAATCCGTGGAAAGGACCCCACAACTAGTTCCCAACGTTTACGGGGTGGACTACCAGGGTATCTAAGCCTGTTTGCTCCCCACCCTTTCGCTCCTCAGCGTCAGTTACGGCCCAGAGATCTGCCTTCGCCATCGGTGTTCCTCCTGATATCTGCGCATTCCACCGCTACACCAGGAATTCCAATCTCCCCTACCGCACTCTAGTCTGCCCGTACCCACTGCAGGCCCGAGGTTGAGCCTCGGGTTTTCACAGCAGACGCGACAGACCGCCTACGAGCTCTTTACGCCCAATAATTCCGGATAACGCTTGCGCCCTACGTATTACCGCGGCTGCTGGCACGTAGTTAGCCGGCGCTTTTTCTGCAAGTACCGTCACTTTCGCTTCTTCCTTGCTAAAAGAGGTTTACAACCCGAAGGCCGTCATCCCTCACGCGGCGTTGCTGCATCAGGCTTCCGCCCATTGTGCAATATTCCCCACTGCTGCCTCCCGTAGGAGTCTGGGCCGTGTCTCAGTCCCAGTGTGGCCGGTCACCCTCTCAGGCCGGCTACCCGTCGACGCCTTGGTGAGCCATTACCTCACCAACAAGCTGATAGGCCGCGAGCCCATCCCAGACCGAAAAATCTTTCCAGACACTAACCATGCGGTTGCGTCTCGTATCCAGTATTAGACGCCGTTTCCAGCGCTTATCCCAGAGTCCGGGGCAGGTTGCTCACGTGTTACTCACCCGTTCGCCACTGATCCACCCAGCAAGCTGGGCTTCACCGTTCGACTTGCATGTGTTAAGCACGCCGCCAGCGTTCATCCTGAGCCAGGATCAAACTCTCCGTAAAAAACGATTGCCACCAACCACCGGAATAAGGCGCGAAGGCAGCGAGTTCAACCTGACCAAAAACGAATGTCACTGACATCCATAAATTGATCCAAAGGAATCTCAACCCAGCCGAAGCTGGACGAGGTTATTTGGCATTTGACAAGTGCACGCTGTTGAGTTCTCAAGGATCGGACGCTCCCCCCAACCAGCCTCACGACCAGCCCAGGAGGGCAACCTCACTATCTTATCCCCGCGCCGCCGCTTGTCAAATCGACACGCCGTGGCGTTCGTGCACCGTCTCAACTCTTCCGAGCCGATCCTGCGCACAGGGGAACCTCCATCTGCAGGCTTCCGGCACGCCGGTCATCCTGTTCGAAGGGGGGTGGTTCTCCGCTTGAGGGGGCGGGGCCTTGGCCTCTCCGCTCTCCCTTTGGGGCGAACACATGTAACTGTACGCGGGGATCCGTGCCGTGACGAATCCGCCGCGCATCCCGGGCGTGTCGCGCCGGCTCAGCCCTCGAGCAGCCCCGCGGAGGCGAGCATCCGCTCCGGCGTGAGCCGGATCACGACCCGTCTCGGATTGACCCGCGGCGGGCGGTAGCGAGCGGCGTAGAGGGCCTCCGCGCGTGCGACGGCGTCGGCATCGCGCTCGATCACGGCGCGTCCCGCGAGAGTCAGCCAGCGCGCGCCGTCGACCTGCGCCACGGTGGCGCGGCCGTCCCGCTCGACGTTGCGCACCTTCTGCGTACCGTCGCTGGTGATGACTCGGACGATTCCGTCGTCGAGGGTGAAGCCGACGGCGACCGCGTGGATGAGCCCCGAAGGCGCGATCGTCGAAAGCGTCGCCAAGTGGCGATCCGCGACGAACCGCCGCCCCTCGTCTGACAGATGCTTCACGTCGACATCGTATGCGCCCTCCCTCGCGGGTCGGTCGCCTCCACCGCCAGCGGCCCCGACCCCGCTCCGTGCGTCGCGGCGTCTCGTGTCATGCCTGTGGGCCGGTGACGCCGACACCCTGTCGGACGTCGAAGGCCAGCTGAGTCTCGGTCTGCCGAACACCTCGGTGCACCGTGATGTGCTCGAGCACCATGTCGCGGAGCATCTCGGGGCTCTCGACGGCGACGTGCACGAGGAAGTCCGCGCTGCCCGCCACATGGAACACCTGCAGCACGCGTGGCGTGCGGACGATCGCGTCGTAGAAGTCCTCGACCAGCTCCTTGCTGTGGCTTCCCAGCCGCACGGTCACCACCGCCTGCAGCGGGAACCCGAGTGCGGCAGGGTCGATAACGGTGCGGGCCCTGCCGATCACGCCCCGCTCCCGCAAGAGACGCCGCCGGTACGCGCACGTCGACTCGGCGATACCCAATTGCGCGGCGAGCTCTTTGTTGGTCACCTCGCCGTCGGTCGCGACGGCGTGCAGCAGCGCGCGGTCGAGATCGTCGAGCGCGAGAGGAGCGGACGATTGCGATTTCGGCAAGACGGGCTCCTCGATCTCGGATGGCGAGCGCGTTTCGACAACTCAATGCCGCGGATGCTGCTCTGTCAGCAGGATAGCTGGCCTAACCCTGTTGAAACGCACACCCTGGAGATATGCGTTCATCATCTTGGGGACTCGACAGCACCGCCGTCCACGCCGGACGCGAGGATCTCGCCGGTCTCGGCGTGCACGCGCCCCCGATAGACCTGTCGACCACCAACCCCCTCCCCGACATCGACAGAGGGGGCGACTCCTACGAATCGATGGCGACCGGCGGACGTCCGCTGCCCGACGGCGGATTCGTGTACGCGCGGCTGTGGAATCCCACCGTCGCGCGCTTCGAGTCGGCGCTCGCCGAGCTCGAGCACGCCGATGCCGCCGTGGCATTCGCCTCGGGTATGGCCGCGGTCACCGCCGCCGTCCTCGCCGCCACCTCCGCCGGTCGCGGCCGCCACATCGTCGCGGTACGGCCCCTCTACGGCGGCACGGATCACCTCCTCGCCTCGGGCTTGCTCGGCACGGAGATCTCGTACTGCGAGGAAGGCGACGTGGCGGCGACGGTGCGCCGCGACACCGCCCTGGTCATCATCGAGACGCCGGCGAATCCCACTCTCGAACTGGTGGACATCGCCGCGGTCGTCGCTCAGAGCGACGGCGTCCCGGTGCTCGTGGACAACACGTTCGCCACGCCGGTCCTGCAGAACCCGCTCGATCTGGGCGCGGCGATGTCGTTGCACAGTGCGACCAAGTACATCGGCGGGCACGGCGACGCCATTGCGGGTGTCGTGGCGTGCTCGGAGGAGTGGGCCGAGGCGCTGCGGCGGGTGCGGGCCGTAACGGGCGGCATCCTGCACCCGCTGGGGGCGTATCTGCTGCACCGCGGGATCGCCACCCTGCCGTTGCGGGTGCGGGCCCAGCAGTCGTCGGCGCAGCGGGTCGCGCAGTGGCTGCGCACTCACCCCGCGGTCTCGGACGTCTACTACCCGGGACTCGACGGCGATCCCCGGGGGCTGCTGCACCGGCAGATGCGCGGCACCGGCGCGATGATCGCGATCCGTCTGCGCGGAGGCTTCGCGGCAGCGAGCAGCGTCACCACGGGCGTGCGTCTGTTCACGCACGCGGTCTCTCTCGGCGGCATCGACTCGCTCATCCAGCATCCCGCCGCGTTGACCCATCGACCTGTCGCGGCCCATGCGAAACCGAGCGACGACATCGTCCGCCTGTCGATCGGTCTCGAAGACACCGACGACCTGATCGCCGACCTCGCGCAGGCGCTCGAGTCGTTCGCCCCGGCTGCCGAGCCGGACTCTCGAGAGCGGCTCGCGGCGACCGCAGTGCGCTGAGACCTCCGACGGTTGTGACACCCCGACGTCGGTCCGCGGATCTTCCGATCCCGGAGCCTCCTGCTGTGCAGAGCGGCGAGGCCTACTTCTTGCCGCGGCCCGGCGGAGTGGGCCCCGGTGCAGGTTCCGGCTCGGGCGCCGGCTCGGGCTCGGGCTCGGGCTCCGGCGCAGGCTCGGGCGCAGGCTCGGGCTCGGGCTCGGGCTCGGGCGCAGGCTCCGGCGCCGGGTCGGTTGCGGGTGCCGGTTCGGAGCCGGCGAGCGCCGTCTGGGTCTCGGGCGGCGCGTACCCGTCCGTGCGCACCCGGAGGCTGTCGAAGCGTGCCGTGCCCGACGCGACCACGAGACCGAAGCGACCGTCGGCCAGCGCGGCGTTGTAGGCGCGCGAGGCGATGAACGCACCGCCCAGCATCAGCGAGACCGACGCGCCCTTGATGGTGACGAGCATCTCGTAGCGGACGCCCGCCGCCAGCGCCCGGCTCACGGTCTGGTCGATGACGGTGCGTCCGCCGGCGACGTGCCCGAACAGGACGGCCTGGGCCGCGAGGTCGAGCACGATGAACTTGTAGTCCCCGGCGTTGTAGTAGTCGTACACGATGCCGGCGCGCGCGCCCGCCTGCAGGGTGACCGCGGCGGTGAGCTCCAGGTAGGCGTTCGCGGCGAGGGCGGCGGCGACGTCGGCGAGCGCGATCGCGGACGGCCCGGATGCCGGAGCGGAACCGGTGAGCACCCCCTGCGACGCCGTCCACGTGCCCCCGACGGTGTCGCTCACCAGCCCCGCTCCGTCGTCGAATCCCTCTGTCACGTCGAGCGTGATCTGCGGCGGCAGCACCTGGACCGAGATGTTGTCGAACACGCCACGTGCCTGGCTGGAGCCGACGCCGACGAAGCCCTTGTTGAGTCCCACGGCGACGCCGTCCACCATCCGAGGCGCGAAGGTGTGCGTGAAGGCGGTCTTGCCGTTCAGGAGAACGGTCACCGTAGTGCCGTTGACGGCGACGAGCATCGAGTACCAGGTGTTGTACTTCACTCCGCCCTGAACAGAGCTCTGCACGTCGACGATCCAGCCGGCGGCGGTGCGGCGGCCCATGACCAGCTTGTTGGTGGACTGGTCGACGCCGGCGAACTTGAAGTCGTCGGGTGCGAAGTAGTCGAAGATGACGTACGCGTTGGCCTTCCACCCGCCCGTGGGCTTGGTGAGGTTCACCTGCGCGTGCAGCTCGTAGTAGATCGGCAGGTACTGATCGATGTAGTACACCGCGGCCGCGTCGCCCGAGGTGGAGGTCGCGGTGACGGTGAGCGACCCGCCGCTGACGGCGAAGACGCCCGAGTCGGCGAAGAACGCTTCGGCGCTGCCGCTGCTGAACGAGGCCGAGCGGAGCACATCCCGCTTGCCGCCGGGCACGTTGCCGGGCTGCGGGTCGCGCGGACCGCCCGTCTGGTCCTGCCAGTAGTCGTCCTGCTGGACGATCAGACCGATCTCGCCGTAGGGCTCGCCGTTGCGCGCGGCGTAGAACTCGCCCGAGAGCTGCGCGATCGTGAAGTCGGCGCCCTGCGCGGCCGAGAGGCGGTACAGGAAGTCGTACAGACCCGGCATCACCTGCCGGCTCACGGTGCCGAGGCCGAACGGGGCGAAGGGCACGAGGTAGCTGTTGAACTCGCCGACCCAGTCGATGAGACGGTCGCCTCCGGTGTTGCCGATGAGGACGTCGAGACCGGCGCCGCCGAACGCGCGGTCCTCGTACGAGGTGTGGGTGTCGGGCTGGTCGTTCTCGCCGCCGTTGGTGGTCAGCACGTCGTCGGCGTTGAGCAGGTCGTTGCCCCAGCCGCCCCACAGAGTGTCTCGACCGGTGCCGCCGACCACCCAGTCGTTGCCGTGGTCGCCGAAGAGCACGTCGTCGCCGTCGGAGAGCGCACCTGCGTCCGGGCGGCCCTCGGTGGGCGTGAAGTTCAGGAACCACTCGCCGCTGCCGACGAGGATCTTCCGCATCGGCGCGTATTCGTCGTAGAGCGCGAACTCGCCGCTGGTGGTGTCGAACCCGAGGAGCGAGCCGTCGTTGAACGGGCGGGCGAAGTCGCTGCGGACGCCGCCCACGCCGTAGCCGACGGGCAGCGCTTCGGCGCCCGAGATCGCGTCGTCGCCGGAGCCGCCGTGGATGAAGTCGCCGTCCCAGCCGCCGAACAGGACGTCGTTGGCGTGGAGCGCGCGGTAGAGGGTGTCGAGGTGGTCGTCGTTGACGGCGAACGGCGTGAGATCGACGCGCTTGGTGAGCTTGCCGTTCGGGAACAGCACGGCGATCTGCACGCGCCCGGGCGTGGCGATCTCGACCTGGACGTCGGCGGCCGTCACGCCGTTCAGAGGTTCGGCGATGCCGTTGCGGCTGGTGAAGATGCGCCCGTCGTCGTCGAGGATGCCGTCGACGCCGGTGCCGCCCGAGATCCAGTCGTGGCCCCAGCCGCCGATGAGGTCGTCGTCCCCGGCGTCGCCGAAGATGACGTCGTCGCCGCGTCCCGCGTAGACGGTGTCGTCGCCGGCCTCGCCGTGGATCTCGTCCGCTGCCCCGATGTCGGCGGACGCGGAGCCGGAGAAGTCGGGCCCGCCGGGCGTGTAGTCCAGCAGCTGGACCGCGCGCGGCAGCAGCCGCACGGTCTCGCCGTAGGTGTCGTAGGCGAAGGTGCGGTACTGGGTCGCCCCCGTCGACGTCACGGTGACCAGGCGCAGGATGTTGCCGTTGTCGCCGACGATGTTGTCGGAGTCGCGGGCGTGACCCGAGGTGTCGTCATTGCGTCCCACCGCGGTGCCGGCGCCGCCGAAGATCAGGTCGGCACCGTCGGGGCGCTGGGCCGGCGTGACGAGCGAGAACAGCTCGGAGCTGCCGCCGATGATGTCGTCGCGACCGAGGTTGCCGAAGATCACGTCGGATCCGCCGCCGCCCTCGATGTAGTCGTCGCCGTCGCTCGCCGCCGCGACCGAGGGCGCCAGGACGAGATCGCCGGCCGCGGTGCGGTGTGCGCCGACGGTGTTGTCGATGGAGCCGTCGCCTTCGATCACGTCGTCGCCGAGCTGACCGAAGATGATGTCGTCGGCCGCGCCGCCCGCGATGCGGTCGGCGCCGTAGCGGTTCGTCGGCGTGGTCGCGGCGTGGTCGAGCAGGGTGATGCGGAAGTCGCTCCAGGCGGTCGCCCCGGCCGGGTCGTTGCGTGCCCCGTCGGTGACGAGCGCCTGACCGGCGGTGGTGAGCGCGGTGCTGTAGATCTGCGCGCCGGTCAGCGTGCGGAACCGGGGGCTGGTGTGATCGCCGAAGCCCGCGGACCGATCGAGCGAGACGTTGTCGCCGAAGATCAGGTCGCGGCCGGTCCCGCCGTCGATGCGGTCGGCTCCGGTGCCGCCGATGAGCAGGTCCTCGCCGCCCTCGCCGCGGATGGTGTCGGCGCCGCCGACCGCGTTGTCGGTGATCGCGACGGTGAGCGCGTGCAGCGCACCCGAGCGCACGGCCAGGACGAGGTAGCCGTGGTCGCCGAGCACGATGTCGGCTCCGTCGCCGGCGAAGACGGTGTCGCCGGCGGCACCGCCCAGCACGAGATCGCGATCGGCGCCGGTGCGGATGACGTCCGCGCCGCCGAGTGCCGGGTCGGTGGTCTCGATGCGACCCGCGCCGATCGGCGTCCCACCCCACGTCGGCGAGACCGCGCCGCTCGCGGCGATGAAGCGGCCGTGGTCGCCGAGGACGACGTTGCGCCCGTCGGGAGCGCCCGCGGTCTGGCCGCGGTCGGCGGCGATGACGTCTCCACCGGCGCCGCCGAGGATGACGTCGGCGCCGATGCCGGTGGTGATGACGTCCGCCGAGCCGATCGTCGGGTCGACGGTGGTGATGAGGCCGACGGGGCGCACGGCGCCGTCGGTGATGTCATCGGGGCCGCCGGTGCCGGAGCGTGCGACCACGACGCCGTCCGCGTCGACCCATTCGACGATGCCGCGGTCGCCGAAGACGATGTCGCCGCCGGTGCCGCCGTGGAGCTGGTCGGCGCCGATGCCGCCGAAGACGATGAGGGGCAGCGTCGAGGTCTGTCCGTCGACCACGTCGTCGTCGGTCGTGCCCGAGGGGAGGATCGCCCCGAGCGCCGGCATCGTGTAGGTGCGGAGGGCGCTCCGCGTCACCTCGACCACGACGTGCGCGGCCGACCCGTCGCGCTGCGCCGGCGCGGCGAAGGTGAGGAGGCCGCCGGCCTGCGCGATCTCGGAGGCCGCCAGCATCCGCCCGTTGACCCACACCCGGTAGCCGACGAGGTCGCCGGTCGCGCCGAGGTCGTACGATCCGGCGGTCTGGACCGTCCAGGTGGTCAGGTGCAGCGTCACCCGCACGAGGTCGCCGGGGCGGAGGGCGTCGAAGAGCCCCGCGGTGTCGAGCGTGGTCGAGACGACGTAGCGGCTCGGGTCGAGCGTCCAGGTCGACCCGTCGCGGGTCACCGTGATGGTGGCCACGGTGTCGGCCCGGACGGGCTCGTCACCGTCGTCGAGGTCGGCGCCGAGCCCGAGCACGTTGTCGTTCGGACCCTGCGTGTTGAGGACGAAGAAGCCGTCCTCACCGGCCTGCAGGTCGACGGTGACGGTGTCGTCGCCGAGACCGGTGTTCAGCCATGTGGTGGTGCGCACGCCGGCGCGGGTGTGGGTGCCGTCGATCGTGATCGTGTCGGCGAGCCCGCCGGTCCAGATCCGGATGCCGTCGGCGAACGTGCCGCCGGCATCGGCGCGCCACGAGATGCCCGCCGGAGCGAGTCCCGTGACGAAGATTTCTCCGGTGGTCGACAGCGCGGCGTCCACCGCCCGCGCCGCTGCGGCGACGTCGGTGATGAGGACGTCGGTGTCGCCGGCGGTGGCGCCCTCGTCGCTCAGCAGCAGCGTGTGACGGCCGGAGCCGAGGTTCAGGTTCAGGGTGCCGGCGATGCGGTCGAGATCGCCGGCGAGGAAGGTGGGACGCTCGGTGCGTCCGACGTCGGCCCGCGAGGAGATGTACACGCGGTCGTCGCCGGGGCCGAAGGCCACGTTCGTCACGGGCAGCGTGCCGCGGACGTTGAGCACATCATGGCCCGCACCGAGCGACAGGTTGAGGGTCTCGAGGCCGTGATAGCGGATGCCGGACCTCGCCCCCGCGTCGGTTGCGGCATCCGCTGTGCCGGCGCCGAGCGCGCCGAGCTGGATGAGCACCGGTGAGGCGGTGCTCTCGTTGACCTCGCCGCGGAAGCCGATGAGGTAGGTGCCGCCCACCAGCCAGACGTAGACGCTGGCGGCGCACTGGGTCGCGTCCGCGTCGCCGCAGCTCATCGACACGCCGGGGTCGGCGCCGGGCGTGGTCGGGAAGAGCAGGCGCTGCAGTGCCTCCTGCACGTCCGCGGCGGACGTGTTCGCGGCGAAGGTGACGGCGCCGATGCCGGTGGCCACGCCGTTGCGGATCTGAGAGAGGAGGATCGTGAAGCTCGCGCCGCGCGGGGTGACGGCGTAGAGCCGGTCGAGCGGGCGGCCGAGTTCGTCGACGCCGGTGCGCGGCGTCATGTCGAGGCCGGTCAGGGTGTCCTGCGTGAGCCACCCGAGGTTGTCGTCGCCGTCGCCGTGGTCGTACAGGTGTGCGGTGTCGTTCCCGACGCCGCCGTCGAGCACGAGGAGCGCCCGGAGCAGGTCGAGCACCGCGCCGGCGGTGCCGACGTGGAAGACGTCGTCGTCCGTGTTGCCGAACAGCGGAGCCGCCGAGCCGGCCGGACCACCGACGATGCGGGTGTGGCCGTCGACGGTGCGGACCGTGACGGTGTCGTCGCCGGGGCCGGCGTGGATGGTCGTGGTCCCGGCGTGGGTGTTCTCGACGACGAAGACGTCGTCGCCGTAGCCGAGCAGGATCGTGAGGTCTTCGAAGCCGGCGTAGCGGATTCCGCCGAGCACGGGGCGGCCGGCGAGCGAGTAGTCCCCGGCCATGCCGAGCCCTGTGATGCGGTCGCGGGTCAGCACGCCGGTGTCGTTCGCCGGGCTGTCCTCGTTGTGGACGATGAGGACGTCCACCTGCGCGGTCTCGATCGCGTCGGCGGTGCTCGCGGTGACCGGGAGCGGGCTCGACGAGCTCTCGCCCGGCAGCACGATGGGCAGGTAGCCGTCGAGCTCGAGCGTGACGGGCGGGTTCGGGTCGTCGCCGCCCGAGAGGTACAGCGGACCCTGGATCAGGTGGACCCGGCGGGCCGCGTCGGCGAACTCCTGCACGTCGCCGCCGTCGATGCGGACGTCGTCGATCGCGCGGACCCGGACGACCTGATCGGTCATCCAGCTCGCGGATGTGAAGGTCAGTTCGAGCTGCGCCACCCAGGCCGCGCCGTTCCAGAACTCCAGCTGCACCTCGCGGCACCCGTTCGGCAGGCCGCAGTCGGGGCCGCCCATGTCGAGGGTGAACGACGCGATCGCGTCGAGGGTGATCGTGACGGTCTCACCGGATGCCGGTGCGCGGGTGAGCCGCACGGTGTAGGCGGCCTCCGCGCCGAACTGGTCGCCGGTGGCGCCTTCGACGAGGCGGATGTCGCCCCCGATGGGCGTGATGACGACACCCGCGGTGTCGCCGTCGTGGACGAGGACGTTGACGCGCTCCACGATCTCGCCGGGGATCTCGGCGACGTAGACCTGGGTCACGCCGAGGGTGAAGGTGCCCGTTCCCCACGGGTCGAAGACGGTGATGGTGGTGGCGGTGTTCGTCGCGATCGTCCGGTAGGTCGCGGTGCCGTTGGCGCCGACGATGCGCAGCAGCGCGCCGCTGAGTCCGCCGTTCGCGGTGGGCAGGACCACTCCGCCGAGGGTGACGGTGCGCTGGTCGGGCGAGATCGCGGTGACCGTGCCGACGATCTCGTTCTGGACGATCGGCGCGGTGTAGCCGGTGATGACGAAGGCATCCCCCGACGTCGGGGCGACATCCCACTCGCCTTCGATCTCGATGGTGGTGGCGGTGTTGTCCCAGATGCGGGCGGTCTGTCCCGCTCCGGCACCGGTGACGATGCGGATGAGGTGGCCCTTCAGCGACCCGGGCGCCGCGGTGAGTCCGGCGAAGACGAACTCGCTCGGGACTCCGCCGGCGCCGGCGACCGTGCCGGTGCGGCGGTCGACCGATTCGATGACGGCGGTGATGGCCTGCACGTGCTGGCCCTCGACCGCGGTGTCGTCGACGGCCTTGGCGTGGATGGTCCGGGCTCCGGCGGTGGTGAAGGCGAGCACGAGCGTCGAGACCCAGTCGACGCCGTTCGTCGAGATCTTCAGCCCGGTCGGGGCGGTGACCCGCACGTTCACGGTGCCGAGCGGCGCCGAGGTGATGCGGACCTCGTAGGTCGCGGTCGTGCCGCCGGCGCCACCGGAGCGCTCGATGACGCGGATGCCGCCGTCGGGGACGGTGACGGGCACAGCGGGGGCGTCGTCGTCGAGGACGCGGACGAACGTCGTGGCGACGAGCGCACCGGCGTAGGCGCCGCCGGTGACGATCGCGTCGATGGGAGCCAGCCACTCCCCCTCGGACGACAGGTCGTCGATGGCCCGGACGAGGACCGTGCGCTGGCCGGTGTCGCCGGCGTCGAAGTTCAGGGTGACCGAGGTCTGCCAGGTGGCGCCGCCGTCGACGGACAGCTCGATGTAGCGGCTGCGGCTCGTCGACGTCGGGTCGATGGCCGGGCCGACGAGCGTCACCTGCACCGCCGAGGCGGACGCGTGGGTGAGCCGGACCGACACCGCACCGTGCGGGCCGTCTTCGCGGAGGACGAGCGAGCCGCCGACGGGGGCGATCACGACGGTGGGCTCGTCGTTGTCCATGATCTCGGTCGCGATGCCGTCGACCGGGATGAGCGCCCATGCGCTGTTGGCGACCGTGCTCTCGACGGAGTGGCGCACGAGGCCGGTGTGCCCGAGAAGGTCGTCGGCCTGGACGGCGGGAGCGGCACTGCCCACCTCCACGCGGTCGGAGCCGAGGCCGCCGAAGATCGACAGCTCGATGGCGGGGTTCGTCGAGAGGACGTGGAAGACGTCGTTGCCCTCCATGCCGTAGATCGAGACCTTCTCGACGTTGGTGTACCGGACGACCCGGCCCGCGCCGTAGACGCCGTTCGCGGTGATGACGAAGGTGTCGTTGAACTCGGTGCCGATGATCACGACGAGGTCGTATCCCGACCCGCCGTCGATGTTGACCGGGGCGTTCGCGGCGTACTGGATGAAGTTGCGGCCTTCGCCGGCGTCGACGGCGGCGAGCTCGGATTCGCCGACGAAGGAGCGGATGACGAAGGTGTCGTCGCCGGCGTCGCCGTACAGGTTCAGGGTGGCGACGTTGCGGAAGACCTCGAACACGTCGTCGCCGGTGCCGCCGAAGACCGAGGCGGTGAACGAGACGCCCCGGGTCAGCTTCCCGCGCGTCGAGGAGAAGAACGCGGATGCCGGGAACTCGGCGTCGCCGGTGTAGGCGGTGTAGAGCTGTCCGAAGCGGAACCGGTCGTTGCCGGAGTCGCCGTTCGCGACCACGACCGACGCGGTGTCGTCGAAGGCGAAGGTGTCGTCGCCGGCCCGGCCGTTGATGACGACGCCGCCCGTGATCTCCTGCCCGTAGGTGACCTTCTCGACCGCGCCGAACTGGCCCGCGATCGCACCCGGCTGCGACAGCGCCGCGATGAGGGCGCGGGTGGCGTTGCGCCGCATCAGGAAGGTGTCGTTCGCGGCGGTGCCGTTCACGACGAGCACGTTCGAGCCGCCGTCGAGGATGTCGAGGGTGTTGATGCGGCTGCTGCCGACGCCGAAGAGGTCGATGAGGAAGTAGTCGGAGTCGGCGCCGCCGTCGAGGTTGAGCGTCTGCCCGGCCATGGGGTTGACCCCGACGGGGCCGGGCGCGGCGTTGACGACGAGCCAGTCGTCGCCGCCCTGTCCGCGGACGGTGGTGGTGCCCGAGAGCGCTTCGACGAAGACGCGGTCGTCGCCTTCGGCCGCATTGACGGTCGTCGTGCCGGCGTGGGTGCCGTCGATGTTCAGCACGTCCGAACCGGAGCCGAGGGTGAGGTCGAGCGCCTCGACCTCGTCGTAGGCGATGCGACCGTCGGTCATGACCAGCACCCCGGTGCTGACCGCGCCGCCCGAGGCCGGCACCAGCGGGCGGCCGGCGACCGCGCCGATCGTGAGCGTGCGCGCCCAGCCGGCGGCACCGGCGAGCGCGCCCGTCCACGCGATGGTCCAGCGGTCGCCCGCCTTGGTCACGACGACGCTGCCCGCGCCCACCAGCGACGCCAGCGCCGCCTGCACCTGCGCGGCGGTCGCGTCGAAGGCCAGCTGCGTCGTCGTGCCGACGCCGGCGACGGTCAGGGTGAAACGGCCGTCGACGGCGCCGCGGACGGTCACGACCTGCACCAGGTTCGGCGTGGGCGACCCGCCCGTCATGCCGAGACCCGAGATCGTCGCCCCCGTGACGACGCCGATGCGGTCGAGCACCGTGGCGGTGTCGTCGACGTAGAGCGTGTCGGTGCCCGCGCCGCCGGTGATCGTCAGCGGTGCGGCGATGCCGGTGAGCACGCCGCCGACGCCGTTCGCGGTCGAGCTGATGCGGATGGTGTCGGTGCCCGCCCCGGTCGCCACGGAGGTGACTCCCGAGATGCTGCGCACGATGACGGTGTCCCCGCCGTCGTGGGTGGTGAGCACCGTCGAGCCGGCGTGGGTCGAGTGGATCGTGAAGGTGTCGCCGCCCGACCCGAGGTCGATCGTGAGCTGCTCGAGGCCGGTGTAGCGGATGCCGGTGCTCATGCCGAGGCCGGTGATCCACTCGAAGGTCAGCGCACCCGTGTTCGCCAGGGTGTCGCGGGTGTCGTCGATCGAGAGAAGATCGGCTCCCGTGCTGGTACCCGGGCCCGAGCCGCCGTCGACGACGAGGAGGGCCGAGATGGAGTTGACGTCGCCCCCGGTGTTCGTCCACGTCGTGTTGGTGGTGCCGGCGCCCGCCGCGTTCGAGCCGACGGCGATGCGGTCGGTGTGCTCGCCGGTGAAGATGCGGTGCTCGACGGCGATGGCGCGGACGGCGACGCGGTCGCCGCCGGTGAGCGTGCGGATCTCGACCAGCTCGACGCCGGCGTGGGTGATGGTCCCGAGCGTCGTCGTCGTGCCGGCGCCGTCGAAGGACACCCGTCGGATGCGGTTGGACTCGGTGCCGGCCGGCGGCGAAGAGACGATGTCGATCATGAGGTCGTCGGGTGCGGTGGACCCGCGAACGTCGAGGCGGTCGGTGCCGGCGGAGTCGTCGATGTGGACCGCGAGGCCGGTGGAGCGGGTCAGCTCGACGCGGACGAGGTCGTCCCCGGCGCCGCCGTCGAGGTAGGCGGTCCCGGTCCACGGCTCGGACGTGCGGCGGACGCCGGCGACGAGCACCGAGCCGTCGGCGTCGCCGACCAGGAAGGTCGTCGCGGCCGACCCCGACGCGGTCAGCCGGGCGATCTCGAAGATGTCGTCCAGGTCCTCGGCGATCGACCCGACGCCGAAGTCGGTGCCGACGACCAGACCGACGACGAACAGGTTGTCGTAGAGGCCGAAGTCGACGCCCGAGAAGGTCTCGACGAGAGTGTCGACGCCCCCGGCATCCCGGAAGGTGTCTCGTCCGAGCCCGCCGGTGACGATGTCGTCGCCGGCGCCCGAGTTGAGGATGTCGTCGAAGCGCGAGCCGACGAGGGTGTCGGAGCCGAGGCCGCCGATGAGGGTGAGCGCCAGCTGGTCGGCGGTGACCCCGGCGGCGGAGAGCGAGTCCGCACCGTCACGACCGTCGATGACGAGCGCGTCGCCCTGGGCGCGCACTCCGCCGCCGATCCACACGTCGTAGCCCGCCGCCGTCGTGCGCTCCACGCGGGTGCGGGCGCCGTCGGTGGTGACGACGAAGGCGTCGGCCGAGCCCGAGCCGAGCACGGTGACGATGTCGGTGCCGCCGGTGCCGAGGGCGATCTCGATCGACGAGATGCCGGACGCGTTGGCGGTGATGTCGCTGAGGATGATCTGGTCGGACCCGGCGCCCGCCTCGATGACCAGCTGTTCGATGTCGTACGTGTCGCGGGTGAGGCCGTTCAGGGTGTGGCGGAGGAGCTCGGACGAAGGGTTGCCGATGGTCAGCAGGTCGGAGCCGCCGCCGAGCACGAGGGTGAGCCGGTCGGTGCCGCTGCCGCCGTCGACGACCTGGGTGGCGCCCGAGGTGAAGACGGCCGCGGTGGCGAGGATGGTGTCGTCTCCGGCACCGCCGCTGTAGGTGCGGGCGAGCCCCGACAGGGTGTCGTCGTCGTCACCGCCGTTGAGCACGTCGGTGATGAGGTTGCCGAACAGCTGGTCGTTGCCGCCGTCGCCGTTGAGGGTCACGGTGCCCGTGCCGGTGTGGCGGAGGATGTCGGCGCCGGCGCCGCCGTGGACCGTGGCGGTCGCGGAGCCCGCCACGGTGATGACGTCGTTGCCGTCGCCTCCGCTGAGCACCGATCCGGTTCCGGAGCCCTGCAGCAGGATCGTGTCGGCTTCGGTGCCGCCGTCGATGGTGACGGGGATCTGCACGCTCGGGTCGATGACGAGGTTGTCGACGCCGTCGCCGAAGTAGCCGTAGATGCGCTGGACGTTGGCGTACGTGCGGGAGTGGCCGAAGGCGGTGACCTTGATGGTCGCCAGTCCCCCGCTGAGGTTGCCGATCTGCTCGATGTAGACCGTTTCGGCTGTGACGGCGCTCGAGACGCTCCGGGCCGTGCGCTGGGCGGCGGCGCCGACGTTGAGGTACAGGTCGCGGTCGGTGCTCTTCCACTCGCGGAGGCTCTTGAAGGCGTTGACGCCCGTGTAGGTGACGTTGTTGCCGGCGAGGTACGGCACCACCGGGAAGCGGACGGTGCCGATCTGGATGGTCGCGGAACGGGAGTACCAGGAGCCCAGGACCTTGAAGCGGACGGTGACGCGGAAGTTGAGCGGGACGTCGCCGTTGGAGTCGGCGGTCCGGGAGTCGGCCGTGACGGCGAGGTCGAGTCCGACGCCGAGGCTGATCTCGAAGAGCTTGAAGTCGAAGTAAACCTCGACGCTGGCGGAGCCGCCGATGAAGAGGGTGTACCAGACGATGCCGTCCTGCTCGTGCGAGAGGAACGAGACCTCGAGCGAGAAGCTGCCGCGGATGCCCATGAAGCTCCCGCCGAGCTGCATCCGGCCCGACAGGACGAGGCTGAAGTTGCCGTCGGAGTTGAGGAAGATCGTGCCCGAGAAGTTGAAGCCGAAGAACGAGAGCGAGGCGTAGGCGTCGAGGTACCAGTCGCCGGCGGCGTAGGACGTGTCGGTGGCGCTGGTCTTGCCGACCTCGATCGTGAAGCCGGCGTTGAAGCTGAACAGCTTCAGCAGTGTCACCGACCCGGTCAGCTGCAGCTTGAAGCCGGGGTCGACGCCCGCGCGGCGTTCGCCGACGGTGTTGATCCGAAGCGTGCCGGTCGCGCTCAGGCTGAAGACGAACGCGTCCGCCGAGGCGCTGACGGCCACCGACATCACGAAGCCGTCGTCGTAGACGCCCGCCACGCCGTTGGCGCTGAAGCGGAGCCCCGCGAGGTCGAACGAGACGCCGAAGCGCATCTCGAACGCGCCGGTGGCGATGCGGATCTCGGCGAAGCCCGCGCCGCGCGCGAACCCGAGGAAGTTGAGGGTGCCGTCGAGGCGGAGGAGGAACCCGGGGGCGACGGTCGTGCTGCCGATGACGGCCGAGGCGCCCGTGGTGTTCAGCTGAAGCAGCGCGCTCACCGAGAACCCGATGCCGATGTCTTCGCCGAACCCGGCGTCGAGGGCGATCGCGAAGCGCGCGACGACGCCGCGGCTGGTGATGGAGAATCCGGAGTCGACGATCGTGAGGTCGCCGAAGGGCTCGAGTGCGGCCCGGCCGTTGACGACGAGCGAGAGCTGGCCGGCGCCGATCGTGAGCACGACGTGTCCGGTGATCTCGAGGACGTTGAGCACCCGCAGCGAGCCGTACATCTCGAGGCGGAAGCCGGCGACGACCCCGATCGTCTGGTTGGCGACGACGAGCTGGCCGTTCTGGCGCTGGAATCCGCCGAACACCGGGGCTCCGTTGACGGTCTGCGTGTCGACCACGAAGGTGCGGATCTGCCGCGACGAGCTGAACGTGTTGATCTCGAGGAGGAACTGGCCGTTGAGGGAGACCCCGGGGATCGCGTTCGCGCCGAGCGTCAGCTGCACGCGCCCGACCACACCGGTCTGGGCTCCGACGTACACCGCGAGGTTCAGCGCACCCGTCAGCGAGCCGAGGTAGGGGATCGTGGTCCCCACCATGCCGTCGATCTTGAGGTAGGCGGTGCCGGACGGGTCGATGGCGGCGGTGATCCCGATGAACCCGGTGAGGGTGAAGGCCCCGCCGATCGTGAGCTCGGCCTGGATGCTGGCGACGACGTAGATGCTGCCGCCCGCGGGCGCTGCGGGGTCGGGCTGGCCGTCGATGCCCGGAGGCGACTTGGGGATGAAGAACACCGGAGCCTGGCCGGGCAGCAGGAGCGGCAGGAAGGCGTTGGGCACGACGAACGTCTGGTCGGCGAGGGTCGTGTTGAAGATGACGTTCACCGACCCGGTGGCCGAGAACAGCGATCCCACGTTCGGAAGGCCGATGCCGACACCGGTCGAGACGCGGATGCTGCCCGCGACACCCGGGATCGCGCCGCCGTCGGTGCGGGTCGAGATCATCAGGACGCCGGTGACCGAGCCGTACTCGAGCTGCGCCGACCCGGACCCGAACGAGAGGCGTCCGGTGAGGAAGATCTCCATCGAGGGCGTCGGCGGGTTCGCCGAGATGTTCAGGTACAGCCCGCCCTGGATCCGCATCAGCTCGTTGCCGCCCGGGGCGACGATCGCCTGTCCGACGATCTGGAAGCCGAAGCTGAACGGCTGCAGCACGAACTCCTCGGTGAGGTCGGTGCCGCCGGGGCCCACCCCGGTGAGCGTGAGCTGCTCGGTCTTGACCTCGTTCGTGAGGTTGATGCGCAGCTGCGCCGAGCCGCTCAGCTGCAGACCGTAGGGCCGCAGTGCCTCGAAGTTGGTCTCGATCGACGCCACGCCCCAGAACTGCGGCACCGGGTACATCGGGTTGGTCGTCTCGTCGCCGATGGCGAGGACGAATCGTCCGGCAGTGGACCCGAGCGTGCCCAGGCCGTACACGTCGAGCTGTCCGGCGAAGGTGAGGATGAACACCAGGCGGGTGTAGTCGATCTCGAGGATGACCTGCGCCTTGATGTGCATGAGCGGCTCGTCGAGGAAGTCGCCCGCCTGCAGCAGGATGCCGCCCGACAGCTCGATGAAGAAGCTGGTTCCCTGCTCGATGAGCCGGAAGGTGTGGGTGCTGCCCGCGGCGAGGTTGCCCGCCGTGTCGGCCCACGCGCCCGCGGCGAAGGTGACGGTGACGGTCCCCGCGGTGAGCGCCGTCGCGAGCGTGTACGAGTACATCGCCAGGCCGCCGGCGTACTGGACGCCCGAGAAGACCAGCGCCTGCGTGCCGCCGCCGGAGAACGAGAGGTCGTTCGAGCCGAGCGTGGTGGTGTCGACCTCGGCGCCGGAGGTGGGGGTGAGCCGGACCCCGACCCACGTCCGGGGACCGATGGTGGCCCACGAGAGGTCGGACTCCGCGCTCGCGGTGCCGGCGTGGCTCGCGGCGGCGAACAGCGTGCCCTGGGTGTTCAGCCAGCTGCCGTCGATGAAGGTGACGACCAGCGCGCCGGCCAGGTGGCCGGAGAAGAAGTACCGGTAGGTGCTGCCGGTCACCAGCATGGGCGAACCCAGGACGACGAGCTCGACGCCGTCGGCCGTGATCGTGATCTCGCCGCCGGCATCCGTGATGGAGGCCCGGTCGATCGCGAAGCCGCCGAAGGCGCCGAAGGTGATGTCGATCCAGCCGCGTCCGGCGAGCTCCTTCACATCGACCACCGAGCCGGGTGTCGGGTCGGTCACGACGGCGGTCGGGGCGGTGAGGGTGAGGGTCTCGGTCTCAGCGGAGTTGAGGCGACCGCCGAGGTCGGCGAACCGGCCGGCGAGGAAGGTGATCGTGTAGGCGCCGGCGGCGAGCGTGGCGCTGAAGGAGTAGCGGTAGATGTCGCTCGTGCCGACGCGGACCGGAGCAGAGAGGGCGATGAGTGCGCCCGACGCGTCACGGAACTCGATCTCGTTGCCGTCGATCGTGGTGTGGTCGATGCCGAAGCCGTCGGAGCCGCGGAAGCGGATCTCGAGGTACCTCAGGGCGTTCAGGAGGTCGCGGCCGATGGTGGCTCCCGACAGCGGAGTCGTCTTCGACTCGTCGACGTCGGTCGTGGCCGGGTTGTCGGGTGTGGTGCGGACGGCATCCGCGGTGGCCCCGACGACGTGGAAGGACTGGGTGAAGGTGGTGCCGGCCGGTGGCGCGCGGGCGGGGCTGACGTCGAAGGCGGTCAGGTCGAAGATGATGTCGACACGGCCGGGGGCGAAGCTGCCGTTGAGGAGGTAGCGCCACGTGTTGCCGCCGAGGTGCACGACCCCGATGATCTGGATGCCGCCCGCGCCGGGCCCGGCGAGGGTGAACTCGTCGCCGGTGACGGATCCGGGCAGGATCGTGAACGTCTCGCCGTCGATGGAGGCCGGCGGCGTGAAGGTGACGTCGAGGTACGACATGGTGCGCTGGCTGATGGTGACCGCTGCGGGGACACCGGGCTGGGTGCCCGCGGTCGGGGCGGCGCCGGTGTACGCGGTCGTGCCGTCCGCCTGCGTGTAGCTCCACCCGGCCGAAGCGAAGACGACCTCGACCTCGTCGCCCGGCAGCAGCGGGGCCGACAGCTGGTAGCGGACCCACACCACGCCGTCGGCGTCGACGAGGATCGTGGCGCCGGTGACGGTGATCGTCAGGGCGGAGCCGTCGCGCACGACCTCGAGGGTGAACTCGTCGAGGTCGAGCAGCGTCGCGGGGTCGAAGCGCAGCCCGGTCGGGGCCGTGAACGGCACATCGATGTAGTCGCGTCCCGGTGCGGTGAACGGGGTGTCGGATGCCGGTGCGGCCGTCGCCGCGTACGAGACGTCCACGGCGCCGATCGTGACGGCGGACGACGCCTGCGCGGCCGTCTCGCGTTCGACGAGGACGGGGATGAGGAACTGGCCGGTCACGGTTCCTGCGCGGATCGCGCGCGACGTGTCGAGCACGACCGTCCAGCCGGATGCGGCGGCGGTGAAGGTCAGCGCGCCGAGGCGCTCGATGACCGATGCCGGGTCGACGGCGTAGCCGGCGGGCAGGCCGGCCGTGGCGGCATCCGGGAAGCTGATCACCAGATCGGTGCTCCACACCAGGCTCGAGCCGGGAGCGCTGATGCTCGGCACGGTCGGGGTGACGCTCTGCTGGTACGACCACGAGCCGGCGAGGCGGGTGAGGGTGACCGACAGTCCCGCGTCGTATTCGCCGGTGAGCCAGAAGCGGAAGCGGATCTTGCCCGAGGGTGCCCCGGCGACCTGCACGGGCGCCCGCGCGGAGTCGATCGAGATGGACCCGAGGCCTTCGCCGTAGAGCTCGAACTCCGGCGCGAGATCGAGGATCGAGGCGAGGTCGAGGGGGCTGCCGTCGACCGCCGCGTCGAAGTCGACGTCGAGGAAGGCCGTCGGCGTGACGGTCAGGGTCTGGCCGGGCTGTGCGCCCGCGGTGACGGGGCCGCGGTATCCGAGCACCGAAGCCGTGAGGGCGGCGGTGAGGGCGCCGGCGGTGCCCACGGCGGTGACGACGACGGGGAGCCGGAACTCGCCCGGGGTCTCGGTGGCGGTGATCGGCACGGTGGGGTCGAGGGTGAGCGCCCAGCCGCCGGCGGCGCCGAAGCTGAGGCCCGACAGCCGCTGGATGACCGAGGCCGGGTCGATGGTGAAACCGGCCGGGATGCCCAGCTGCCCCGCCGAGGGGAATCGGATGCCGACACTGCCGGCTCCGGTCTCGCCCGGTTCGTCGGTGATGACCAGAGGACCGGTGAGGGTGAGCAGGTACGACCAGCTGCCTGCGAGGAAGGTGAGGTTGACGGCGCCGGTGGTGGCGAAACGGCCGGTGAGCCAGTAGCGGTACGTCGCGGTCGTGGCGGTGCTCGAGAGGAGCTGGGGCGCCTGCGTCCCGTCGAGGCGGATCGTGCCGAGACCGGCGCCCGACAGCTGGAACTCCGGCGCCAGGTCGGTGATCGAGGCCGGGTCGATGGCGAACATGGTCGGGTTGGTGAAGGTGACCTGGATCCACGCGCGGCCGTTGATGACGTTGATGTCGACGGAGGCGTTGGGGGTCGGGTTGGTCACGGTGGCCGTCGCGCCGACCACGGTGAACGACAGCGTGGTGGCGGCACTGCCGGCGCCGGCGGTCGTGCCCGATTCGGTGGTGAGGTCGGCGTTCTCGACCGCTCCCGCCGCGAAGCGCAGCTCCCACCGGCCCATCCCGAGGGCGGCGGTGCCGATGGCGTAGCGGAACCGGGTGGTGCCGGTGATCCGCACGGCGGTCTCGAGGAGGTCGGCGCCGGCGTCGAGGTCGGCGACGAGCACGACGTCGACACGGTCGCCGTCGAGGGTGTAGTAGGCGCCCGTCGCGTCGGTGCGCAGCTCGACGAACACCATGCCGCTGTCGGTCGTCACGGCCACGATCGGGACGGGTCGCCCGGTGATGGTGGTGCGCTGGGTGCCGCCGAACCAGAGCGTGAACTCCTGGCCGTTGTCGAGGATGCCGGCGATGTCGAGGCTGGCCCCGGCCGGCGGCGTGTACGACACGTCGATGTGCTTGACCGACCCGTTCGCGCCGTTGACGACGCCGACGTCCACCGAGCCGCCGTTCGTGGTCGGCGAGCCGAGCCCCACCGTCGGCGCGGTGCCGGTGGCGATCGGGTCCAGTCCTTCGACGACGTCGAACGTGACCTCGTTGCCGGAGGAGTTGCGGAAGCCCATCTTGAGCTTGCCGTAGAGGGTGAGCAGGCGCACCTGGTCGGGGAAGTCGGCGAGGAACAGGATGGTGACGTTGCCGCTGGCGACCTTGGAGAGATCGGCGTAGAGACGCCCGCTGATCGAGATGTTGTCGGCGGCGAAGTTGAGCTTTCCGACGATGAGGATCTTGCCGTCGGTCGAGATCTTGATGATCACCTGCCCGTTGAAGACCGCCTGCGACGTGTAGATCGAGAAGATCTTCGCCGAGCCGGTGATCACCATGGGCGATGTGAACGCGGCGGCGAACCCGCTCTGGCCGGGGTTCTGCGCGATCGCCTTGGCCTGCAGGGCGACCTGCTGCTGGAGTCCGAGCAGCCACTGGTCGGCGGTGAGGACCGTGGGCAGCTGGAACGCCGAGGAGCGCAGCGCGAAGGGGTCCTCGATCGACGGCAGGGTCTTGAAGAACTCGACGCCGCCGGCGAAGTCGTTGATGGACAGCCCGGAGTTCGGCTCGAGCAGGATGCCGCCAGGGACGTTCACGCTGAGGTACACCTGCAGCGGACCGAGCTCGGAGAGCCCCAGACGGATCCCGAAGCCGGCGAGCCCCGCGATCGAGATGGTGCCTTCGAGGCCGAGGTAGAACACGCGCTGCGCGACCGGGGTGGTGGTGTCGAACACGCCGATGACGTTGTACGCCGAGTCGAGCTTGAGGATGCCGCCGACGAGACCCGCAGAGACATCGCCGCCGAACATCTTGCCCTTGACGGTGACGCCGATGGAGTCGATGCCGATGATCGGGAACTTGCCCTCGAGCAGCAGCGAGGGCTGGATGCGGATTCCCTGCACGGCGCCGGTGATCTGCAGCCCGGCAAGCCCCTGGATGCCGGTGACGCTGGCCGACAGGATGAGCACGAAGTCCTCGGGCGCGTTCTCGACGTCGTCCCACTGGATGCCGATCGCATCGATGCGCACCGGCAGGAACGTCGGCCACTTGAACGAGTCGCCGGTCGCGGAGCCGACCGACAGGAAGACGCCGAACCCGGGCAGGGCGTTGAACGAGCCGTCGCCGAGGATGGCGAAGTTGCGGCCCTCACCGGCGATCGCGAGCGAGCCGATCGTGACCTTCGCGCCCACCGCCTGGAACTGCACCATGATCTCCGAGCCGGTCGCGCCGGTGTCGAGCCGGAAGTCGCGAGCGGTGAGTGTGACGTAGGTGCCGAGGCGGATCTCGAGGGTGTCGACGGTGAGCTGGAACGCGTCGACCCTCCCCTCGCTGAAGGTGAGCGCGATGCGGAACGCCTCGTCGTCGGGCGTGCCGTCGGGACGACGGTCGTCGGCTGTCGTGCGGTCGGTGAGCGTGGCGCCGAAGGCCTTGCCCGGGAAGAGTCTGGCGCCGCCGGAGGCGACGAAGATGACGCCGGTGAAGCCGGCGGTGGCGGTGCTGGGAGCCCCGGCGGCCGGGAAGCGGACCTCGAGACCCGAGACGCCGATGCGGATGTCGTCGAGTTCGAGGATCCCACCGAAGCTGATGGTGCGGTCCGGGGTCGACGGGGTCAGGGCGTTGGCCGCGTCGGGGGTGCCGGTGGTGGGAGGCAGTCCGTAGGCGAGCTCGGCGGTGCCGAGTTTGAAGCCGTCGCCGTAGACGGTGAGGCCCGGGATCACGCCGGCGCCGAGCGTCTGGTCGTTGTTGGCGGTGATGTTCGACGACGCGGCGGGGTCGTAGGGCCGCAGCGAGCCGGTGATGCCGAACGAGGGGAAGGTGATCGTGGCGGTGTTGATGCGCACGAGCTCCTGGTCGGCCGCAGCGTTGGGATCGTAGTTCGCCCGGATGCCGGTGGCCTGCAGCCGGGCGACGTTCGGGATCTGGGCGTCGAGCGCGGCGACCTGCAGTCCCCACTTGCCGGTGAGGCCGATGTCGACGGTGCCGCCGAGGAGTCCGAAGACGTCGACGGCGAGCTCGAACGACCCCTGGATGCCGATCAGGTCGACCGTGACGCCGGAGTTGGTCTGCGCGGTGGAGGCGGCACCCGTGGTCGGGTCGCCGCCGAAGGCGAGGGACGCCCGCTGCACCCCGACGATGACCGAGACGAGGACTTTGCCGTCCGAGAACCCGAACCCGCCGAGGCCGACCGTCGGGCCCTGCAGGGTGAGCGGTCCGAGCGCGATCGGCCCGCCCTCGGTGCGCTCGCCGACCGTGCCGGCCGTGACGGCGAGCGCGAGGGCCTGCACCCCGTTGTACGCGGGTGTCGTGCCCGCCGCACCGGCGGCCACCGCGCCCGGCGTCATCGTCAGGGTGATCGATCCCGTGCCGGTGAACAGGCCCAGGGTGTTGTTCGGGTTCTTGTCCTTCAAGAAGTAGCGGTACGTGACGCTCGTGGCCCCCGCCGCGGCACCGGCGATGAGCAGCGGGGCACCGAGCAGGATCGGGGTGCCGTTGCTGTCGAGGGCGACGTCGCCCAGCAGGCCCGACAGCCGGAACGGGGCGACGGTCTCGAGCGTGTTCTTGATGATCGGCGCGGCGACGTCGCCGGCGGTCGCCGGCACGGAGGTGTACACCACGTCGATGTAGCCCTGCGCGTTGAGCTGGGTCTGGCTGATGCTCGGGGTGACGAGGGAGGCGACCGGACCGGGCTTCTGCCCGGGCGCGGTCGGGCTGAAGAGGTAGAACGTCTCGCTCTCGGCGACCAGAAGGGCAGCCCCGCCGGCGGTCGTGACGGCGCCGTCGACGAAGCGCACCGTCACGATCGTCGTCGTCGGCAGCACGGCGCCACCCGGCGCGCTGACGGTGTAGCGCCAGGTGTTGGCTTTGCCCGCCACCGGCGCCGGGGTGCCCACGGTCCAGGTCCCGCTCACGCCGGCCGCGGTGACCTCGATCGCCGGGGCGCCGGTCGTGACCGACGCGGTGTCGATCAGACCCTCCGACGGGGTGAAGGTGACGTCGATCGTGGTGACGGGCCCGGTGAGCACGGCGCCGCGCAGCGGTGCGGCCAGGTCGCCGCTCACGATCGCGGGCGGGGTGGTCGAGCTCGCGAACGTGGGCGCGGTGGTGGGGGCGATCGCGAACGACGTGACCCTGAAGGTGCCCAGCTGGAAGCCGGTCTGGGGCGAGACCGAGAAGGTCGCGAAGCCGGCGAGGCTGGCGATGTTGCGGCCGCCGGCGGTGACGAGGATCTTGGCGTCGAAGAGCGCGAGGTCGAGCGTGCCGTTCGGCTGACGGTTGACCCGCAGCGAGCCACCCAGGGTGACGGGGCCGGCGGCGATGACGACTCCGGTCACCGCGAACGAGAACGCACCGGCGGCGATCGGGCCGCTCATCGTGCCGACGGTCGGGAGGGCGAAGGACCCCGAGGTGGCGGTGCTGACCTGGAACGACACGGTCCCCGAGATGTCCAGCCCGTCGAGACCGAGGAAGGCGATCGTGCCGGTGGCGCGCAGCGCCCAGCCGTCGGCGGCCGTCGCGCCGCGGATGAACTCCACGGTGGCGTTGCGGATGAGCACGCCGATCGCGTCGGGGTTGGCGCCGCCGCCGGGGAGCTTGGACGGGCCCGAGCCGATGAAGATCTCCAGACCCGATCCCGAGAACGTGTCGCCGCTGATGGCGAACTCGCCGGCGCGGATCTCGAGGACGTCCCCGAAGCTGAAGTCGAGGTCTTGGACGATGAAGCGGAACGTCGGGGTGGCGGGCAGGTCGATGGTGAGGGTCTCGCCGCCGAGCAGGATGGACTGCTCGACCGCGACACCCGTGGTGTTGATTGTGAAGCCGACCGACGCGTTGAGCGCGAAGGATCCCGCGGCGGTCTTGGCGGTACCGGTGATGATGCCCGCGACGCCGCCGGTGGTGGTCACCGTCGCCGGATCGGCGTCGGTGGTCGCAAGCGGCGGGAAGACGACCAGGAAGCCGCTGCCCGAGACGATGCCGGGGTTGGTGCCGCCGATGCTCGCGGTCTCGCTGAGCGTCACGTTCGCCAGGGCGATCTTCGATACCGCGGTGGCCCCGCTGCCGATGCGCTCGAAGGCGAAGTCCGCGGTGATGGTGACACCCGAGATGGCGACGGCGATGTTCTCGGCGGCGACCCGCAGGAACGGTCCCTTGGGCAGCGTGAGGACGCGGACGTTCGGCTGCAGGACCACCTGGTTGCCGTTGGTCTTCCACGTGACGGTGTAGACGTTCCCCACCTTGACGACGCCGACGCGGTCGGTTGCGGCATCCGTGTCGAGCAGTCCCTCGACGGCGGCGTCGATGACGGCGGCCGAGGCGTCGAAGGCGAGCGGGGCGCTGATCTCGCCCTGTTCGATCGTGCCGTTGCGATTCGCGTCGATCGCGAGGGTGAACGTGCCGCTGGGGACGCCGACTGTGATCGTCTGGACCTCGCGGGTTCCGGCGGTGCCATCGGTCGTGGTGGCGACGCTCACGCCGGCGAAGGCGAAGATCTCGCTCACGGTCACGCCCTGACCGGCGACCTGGAGGGTGTTCAGCTGCAGGGTGAGTTGCGCGGTGATGGTGATGGGGAGCCCGCGCAGGTCGACATCCCCGGCGATCTCGCCCGCCAGGCCGGTGGGGGTGATGAGGAACGCGCCGTTGCCGCCGGAGAGGTAGAGCCCGACGTCGTTGGGTGTGGCATCGCCGTCGGCGTCGATGCCGTCTCCGCCGTCGTCGCCGAGGAAGATCTCGACCTCGGTGAAGGCCAGACGGACGATCTTCGCTCCGGTCGCCGTCCTGCGCTGCTCGAACATCACGACGCCGCGGAGCGTCTGGTCGAGGATCACGATCTCGGCGGGGTCGCCGGGAAGACCCACCTGCACCAGCATCGTGTTGCGGGCGATCGCGATGGTCTGGGTCGCGCCGCCGATCACCACGTCGCGCGAGACGTCGGCGGTGGTGTTGTTGATCTTGACGATGACGTCGGCGTCGATGGTGACGTCCGGGAGCACGTCGGGGTTGAGTGCGATGCCGGCCACGAACGCGGCGGCGATGCCGCTGCGGGTGACGAGAATGGTGCCCGAGGCGACGGTGACGGTCACATAGGTGCGGGTGCCGTCGCCGAGTTCCAGCCGCACGTCGGCGAGCGCGATGGTGATCTCGCCGGTCGTGCTGTTCTTGGCGAACGCGAAGTCGCCGGTGAGGCGCTGACCTGCCACTTCGAGGGCGATGTCGAGGCCCGCCACGGCGATGCCTGGGGCGATGTCGACCCCGTCGACGGCGCGCGTGGCGGCCAGGGTGTTGATCTGCACCTGGAGGGTGCCCTCGAAGCTGACGCCGGGGATCAGCAGCTCGATCGTGGCCTCGAGTCGTCCGGCGATGCCGCCGGCGGCCGTCGAGGTCTTGCCGATGATGTCGAACGCGCCCGAGCCGTCGCGCACGATGACCACGTCGCGGTCGCCGGTGCCCAGCCGCAGCCCGACCTTGGCGAAGCGGATGCGCTGGGTGGTGACGTCGTCGCCGGTCGCGAGCGTCAGGTCGGCCCCGATGTGGGTGACCTTCTCGTATGACACGTCGGCGGTCAGCTGCTGGCCGGCGATGGTAAGGGCGAGGCCGGTCACCGACACCTTCAGGTACGGTCCCGCCGGCAGCGCCAGGGTGAAGGTGTCGCCGCCGACGACGAACTGCTCGCTCACGGCGACGGGGACGAGCTTGCCCGCGACCGTCCGCCGCATGTTGCTGATGTCGACGCCGACGGTGGCGGATGCCTGGAGCCCTGCGCCGAGGCGGATCGACGCGGTCGCCGAGATGGAGCCGCCGAATCCCTCGCCCGTGAGGAGCAGGAGCGCGGTTCCGCCGGAGAGGCGCAGCCCGACGTCGTCGGTCTGGTCGACGGTGGTCCCGCCGTCGTCGCCGACGAACAGCGCGACGTTCGTGGCGGCGATGCGCAGCACGTTCACGTCGTCCGTGGTGCCGGCGCGACCGTCGGGACCCGATCCGCGGACCTGCTCGAACTGGAAGGTGCCCGAGATCGTCTGCTCGAAGACCGTGATGGCGCCCGTGACCGAGACCTTCACGAAGCGGCCGGCCGGCAGGTTCACGGTCAGCGCGCCGACGGTGGTGTTCACCGCGGTCGGTGCGGTGTTCACCTGCAGACGCACCGCCAGACCCGACCCGAGGGAGAAGGGGATGCCGGAGAGCCCGACGAGGGCCACCGACGCGGACACGTCGATCGCCATGCCGGTCGCGGTGAGAAGGAACGCACCCGTGCCGTTCGTCAGCCGAACCCCGACGTCGTCTGCGTCGCCGGGGCCCTTGGCGTCGCCGAGGAAGATCGACACGGCCGTCGCCGAGACCTTCACGACGCGCGCGGTGCCGGCGCCGGCCTGCTCGAAGGTGAAGTTGCCGCGGAGCTGCTGACCTGCCACGTCCAGCGCCAGGCCGGTCGCGGTGATCGAGAACAGCGAGGTCGCGGTGTCGACCGTCAGCTGCATCGTGGCGGAGGCGCTCACGCCGGGCACTGTGAGTGCGACGGTGCCCGAGATCGTCCCCGACATGCCAGCGGTGGCCAGAGTGAGCGTGCCCGCTCCCCCGGTGAGGGTGAGGATGTCGGTGCCGCCGCTGCCGATCCGCAGCGAGACATCGGCGAGGACGATCGTGGTGGTGGTGCCCGAGCGTTCGAACGAGATGTCCCCTGTGAGGGACTGCCCCGCGATCGCGAGCACGATCCCGCGCCCGCCCACGCGCACGTACGTGCCGGCCGTGAGGTTCAGCGAGACGGTGCGACCCCCGAGGGTGACGGCCTCGGTGACCTGGGCTCCCGTGCCGTTCATCGTGAGGAAGAAGGAGCCGCTGATGGTGACGCCGGCAGGCAGCAGGCTTCCGAGGTCGAGCGTTCCGGCCAGCGACATCGCCATGCCCGCGGGAGCGAGGACGATGAGTCCGTCGACGCCGGTGAGCAGCGGGTCGTCCTCGCCGAGGGCGACCTGTCCGCCGGAGATCGCGATGACGGTGCGGGTGACGCCGGCGGCGTTGCTGGTCTGCTGGAACGACACCGACGCCGTCAGCGAGATGTCGCCGAGGTCGAGGAGGATGCCCTCGCCCACGATCCGCAGATACGGTCCGGCCTCGAGGCGCGTGGCTGCGGCATCCGAGAGGACGACCGCCTGCCCGGAGCGGTTGATCTCGAGGCGCAGCGCGTCCGCGCCGACCGTGATCGACCCGCCGAGCGAGATGGTCGCATCCGTGATCTCGAGGATGCCGGCCAGACCCGCCGGGCCGATCTGCAGGGTTCCGTCGAGCGTCAGTTCGCCGATCGGGTCGCCGAAGTCCGCCGTCGCGGCGACCTCGATGTCGATGATCCGCACGCCCGCGGCCGTGGTGCGCTGGGTGAATCCGATCTCGCCCTCGGTGAGGAGGAAGCCGCCGATGTCGACGGTGATGCCGGTCCCCTGGATCGAGAAGGTGGGAGTGAGCCCGCCGCGCGTGTCGACGCTGACGGCGAAGTCGCCCGTCACCTCGATGCCCGGCAGCGTCACCGCGACCGTGCCGGCGATCTCGCCGTGGATTCCGCCCGCGGCCAGGGTGAACTCTCCCGTGCCGCCGGTGAGGGCGACGAACTCACGGGTCCCGTCGCCGAACGACGCCCGGGCGCCGGTGACGGTGATCACCGTCGTCGCGGTGAGGCCGCTGCCGGACTGCTCAAACGAGAAGGAGCCCGAGAGGCGCTGACCGGCGACGAGGATGGCCACGTCGGTGCCGTCGACGCGAAGGTATGGTCCGGCGGGGAGGGCGAGTTCGACCGTGGCGCCGTCGAGCTCGAACGTGCGGTTCGCTGCGGGGCCGGAGTTGACGGCGATGGTGAAGGTCCCGCTGAAGCGCACCGCGTCGCCCGGGACGACGAAGGTGACGGTTCCGCCGACGCGGCCGGCGATGCCGTCGGCGGTCATCACGAAGACCGCCGAGCCGTCCGTGAGGCGGACCCCGGCGGTGGCGGTGCCGAGCTGCAGGGTGAGTGCGGAGGCGATCAGCACGGTCGTCGTGGGTGCCGCGGTGCCCGCGGGAGCCCCCGCGGCGACGGGTCCGCTCACCTGCGAGAAGACGAAGACGCCGCCGAGGCTCTGCCCGGCCACGGTCAGAGCCGCGGGCGTGGCGAGCGTGCCGACCTGGACCCGCACGGATCCGGCGGGCAGGACGACGCCCTGCACCGTGCGCGGGGTGGTGGCGGTGTTCAGCTGCAGCCGGACGTCGCCGGTGAGGGCGAACTGGTCGCCGGCGTTGAGCGTCAGCGTCGCGGTGAGCACGGTGGCCAGACCGGTCGGGGTGAGCTCGAGCTCTCCGGCCGCGATGGTCGCGACGGCCACGCCGTCGCCGAGGCTCAGGGTCAGGGGGGCTCCGCCGTCGCGCGCGGACGAGCCGAAGCGGATGCGCAGTCCGCCGCCGGCGAGCGTCTCGATCGCGAAGGTGCCGGTGAGCTCCTGCCCGGCGACGCCGAGGACCAGGTCGCCGATCACCAGAATGTGGGGTGCGCCCGCCGCGCCTTCGGCGACGGTCACCGCGTCGTCGCCCGAGCCGAGGACCTGCTCGCTGGTCGTCTCGTTGTAGTACACCCATGCGGTGCCGCCGAGGGTGACCCCGGGGATGCCCACGAGCGCGACCGTTCCCGCGATGGCCACCAAGCGGCTGCCGGCGGTGCCCTTGGCGTAGCCGTTGACGCCGGTGAGGTACAGGCCGGTGGCGAAGGGATTGACGGCCCCGCCGTCGATGAACCCGGGACCCTGGCCGACGAAGACCGTGAGGTCCGAGACGGTGACCTCGGCGCCCGCGAAGCTGATGGTTCCGATGATCTCCACGAAGTCGCCGAGCTTGATCGACCCCGAGACGCTGACGGCCACGTACGCACCGGACGCGTCGGCGACCTCGGCGGCGGTGAACAGCAGCGGGACGGCGATCCCGCCGACGAGGATGGTCTGGTCGATGGCATCGGGAGTGCCGTTGTAGCGCACCGAGAGGGTGGCGTCGGCGTCCAGACCACCGCCGGCGACCGCCACGGCGCCAGAGAAGAAGCCGGCGATGCCGTTCGCGGTCAGGAGGAACGCACCGGTGCCGTCGGTGATGCCGACCGCGCTGGTCTCGCCTTCGGGGACGAGTGAGACCGAGACGTCGGCGAAGGCGATCGTGGTGACGCTCGATGGCGCACCGGCGAGGTAGCGGATGCCGCCGGCGGTCGCGAGGACGATGTCGAGGTCGTCGCCGGCGTCGAAGCGACCGACGGCCAGCGTGGTGCCGGCCACCGCACTCAGCGTGACCGCCGACCGGAAGCCGAGCCATTCGCCACCGACGCCGGTGCCTCGGTTCAGCTGGAGGAGCACGCCCGCCGTGGTGGCCAGGACGATGTCGAGGCGCCCGTCGCCGTCCATGTCGGCCAGCGCGATCGCGTCGGCGACCGGCGAAGCCGACGAGACCGGTGCGGCCGGCGACAGTCCGCCCCAGGTGCTCACGCCGCCCGTCGTGGTGAATCCGGCGTTGCGGTGCACCTGCACCGGGCCGCCGTTCATGGTGACGACGAGATCGCGGAAGCCGTCGCCGTCGACGTCGCCGACGGCCGCGTCCGTCGCCGCCGCCGTGTTGGCGAGGGTGAGAGGCGCGGTGTACGCGGTCCAGGCGGCACCCGAGCCGCCGGCGTTGACGTACACCGCGTGCGGGGCACCGGCGTTGACGACCACGAGGTCCGGGAGGTCGTCGCCCGTGAGGTCGGAGAGCAGCACCGACACCGTGCCGGTGTGGGCGAGGGTCAGCGACGGTGCGGCGGCGAACCCGGTGGGGGTCGCGCGGAAGACGAGCGCTCCGGTCGTCGCGCCGACGACGATGTCGGTCCGTGCGTCGCCGTCGACGTCGGCGACGGCCACCGCGGTGGCGCCGGTGGTGTTCAGCGTGATCCCCGCGGCGAAGGAGCCGCCGAGGTTCTCGTACACCGCCGATGTCGTCCCCCGGACGACGATGACGTCGAGGAGGGCGGAGCCGCGGACGTTCGCCAGCGCGAGGGCGGTGGTCGTGCCGCTGCCGGCGGTGAAGGTCGCGGCGGGAGTCGCCGTGAAGACGTCGGACAGCGAGACGGGGATGCCGGGTGCGCCGGTTCCGAGGTGGAGCGCCGCCCCGGTGGCGGTGGCGGTCAGCAGGTCGGCGCGGCCGTCGCCGTTCACGTCGCCGGTGGCGACGACGAGGCCCCCGGTGAACGTGCCCGAGAGCGTCGTGACGCCCGGTGTCCGCGAGCGGCTCAGCAGGAAGTCGCCCGAGAAGGCGGGTCCGCCGGTGACGCCGAGGACGCCGCCGGTGATCGCGACGTGGAGGAAGGGCCCGGCCGGAACGTCGATGCCGAGGTCGGTGCGGCGGACGGCTGCGGAGGTGGTGTTGACGGCGAACTCGACGTCGCCGCCGATCGTGATGCCGGGCAGCGTGAAGATCCCGGTGGTGCTGCCGGTGAAGCTCGCCGCGACCCCGCGCGAGGAGACGAGCATGGCACCCGACCAGGCGTGGGCGGCGGTGATGTCGACGAAGGTCCCCAGCCGGAGGGTGAGGTTGGTCACCGCGAGCGCCGTCTCACCCGAGGGTGTGCGGCTGATGAGGATGCGGTCCGCGCCGAGCGTCTGTCCGGCGACGGTGAGGCTCGCGGCGGTGACCTCGACCTTGAACCCGGGACGGACGACGGTCTCGTCCGGGCCGCCCGGGTCGAGGGTGACGTCGGCGGCGCCGGAGTTGATCTGCACCGCGACGGCGCCCGAGACAGAGAGGCCGGGGACGGTGACGGCGAGGACCGCCGAGACCGACCCCGCCATGCCGGTGCCGGTGAGTCGGAAGGCGCCCGAGATCTGAGTGGCGCTCACCAGCGGCGCACTCGGAGTGCCGAAGCGGACGACACCGTCGGTGATCGTGAGGGTGAGGACCCCGGCATCGTTGACGATCTCGATGTCGCCCGAGAGGGTCTGGCCGGCCACCCCGATCGAGACGCCGGTTCCGGCGATGCGCAGGTAGCCGCCGGCGCCGCCGGCCGGGAGGTCCACGGTCACGGTGCCGTCGCCGACCCGCACCGTCTCGGTCACCCTCGCGGCGGTGGTGTTGATCTCGAGCGCGAGGGTGCCGGTGAGGACGACGCCGGGCACTCCCGACAGGGCGACGGTGCCGCTGACCCGCCCGGCCAGCCCGCCGGTGCCCGGCAGCACGAACAGAGCCTCGCCGCCGGTGAGGCTGAGCCGCGCGGCACCGGCGGTGAGCGCCAGCTGCACGCGCGCGAGCGCGATGCGGGTGAGGGTGGTGTCGTCGGTGCCGCCAGGGACGCCGTCGGCGCCGTAGGACGTCGCCCGCTCGAACGCCACGTCGGCCGTGATGGCCTGTCCGAGCACTGTCAGCACGACTCCGGTGCCGGCCAGCCGCAGGTACGGCCCGGCCGGCAGGGCGAGAGCGACCGTGCCGTCGCCCACCTGGAACGTCTGGCTGACGGCGGCGCCGGTCGTGTTCACCTGCAGTTCGAGCGCACCCGCCAGGGTGAACGGTGCGCCGCCGGCGACGGCGATGCTCACCGTCAGCGACCCGGCGATGCCCGAGCCGTCGAGGACGAAGAGGCCGGTGCCGTTCGTCGCCGTCAGGGGCCCGAGAGTGAGCGTGACATCGGCGAGGCCGATGCGGACGACGGTGGCGCCGGTGCCGGTGGCGACGCGCTCGAAGACGAGGTCGCCGGTGAGGGTCTGCCCGAGGACGGTGATCTGGAGGTTCTCGCCGCCCACGCGGACCACGCCTGCGGGCAGCGGCGTCGTCCAGCCCGCCACGGTCTGCTCCGTTGCGGTGGTGTTGAAGGCGATCGTGACCGCGCCGGTGACCGCGATACCGGGAACGGTGACGATCACGTCGACGGCGATGGCACCATGGGTGCCGGCGGGGGCCAGGACGATCGTGGCCGTGGAACCCGCCTGCTGGGCGAGCTCGACGATGGGAGCGGCCCCGCCCAGGATGAGACGCGCGTTGCGCAGGGTGATCTCGGTGGCGCCGGCGTCATCGACGATCTCGACGTCGGCGGTGAGCTGCTGGCCCGCGATGGTGAGGACGATGCCGGTTCCGGCGATCCGCACGTAGGGGCCTTCGGGCAGCACGAGTTCGAGGGTCTCGCCGCCGACCTGGAACGTCTCGTCGATGTCGGTGACCACGGTGCTGATCTCGACGACGAGGTCGCCGGTGAGGCTGACCTGCGGTACCGCGAGAGCGATGCTGCCGGTGATGCGACCGGCGACGCCGGCGTCGCTGACGAGGAGGAGCGCGGTGCCGTCCGAGAGGCTGACCACTCCCCCGGCGAGGCTCAGCTGCACGCTCGTCGCGGCGATCCGCAGCACCGACCGGCCCGCGTCGGGGATGCCCGTGGCGGGGTCGAGCGCGGTGACCTGCTCGATCGCGACGTTCGCGGTCAGGGACTGGCCATTCACCGTCAGGGTGAGGCCGGTTCCCTCGAAGCGGATGAACGGACCGGCGGCCAGATCGAGCGATCGCGTGGCGGTGCCGACGAGAACGGATGCCGTCACACGGGCGGCGGTGGTGTTGAGCGCGAGCGAAAGGGAACCGCTCAGGGAGGCGTCCGCGCCGAGACGGACCGAGACGGTGCCGTCGATGCGTCCCGCCAGCCCCGTGGCGGTGACGACGAGGATGCCGGAGCCGGCGCTCAGTCGCACACCGATGTCGTCGCTGACGTCCGCGGCCTCGGCCCCCGGCGTGCCGCCGTCGTCGCCGATGAAGAGCGAGGCGTCGGCGAGACCGATCACCGTCGTGGTGACACCGCCGACGGAGGTGCGCTCCACGGCGATGTCGGCGCGGATCGTCTGTCCGAGGAACGCCAGGTCGAGACCGGTGAGCGCGACCCGGACGTAGGGTCCGGCGGGGAGCGAGGTGCTGTCGACCGTGACCGACGCCGGGGCGGTGTTGACGGCGACGTCGGCCTCGACGTCCTCGATGCCCAGGGCGGCGATCGTCACGGTGGCGTTCAGGACACCGGCGATGCCGTCGGCGCGGACGACGAGGTCGCCGGTGATCTCGCCGATCTGCACGGCGTCGCCGAAGACCACGGAGCCGTTGTCGACGGAGAGGGCGAGGTCGCCTCCGGACCGGTCGAAGCGGAAGTCACCGCTCAGCGTTTGACCGCCGAACGCGAGCATCGCATCGGTGACGGCGAACTCGGTCACGGCGTCGCCCGTCGCGAAGGTCACCGCGACGCCCGGCTCGGTGCTTCCGGGGATCTCGATGGTCTGGCTGACCGCCTCCCCGGTGGTGTTGACGCGCACGCTGGTGGTGCCGGTGAGGATCACACCCGCGACGCCGACGAGGCTGACGGTGCCGGTGGCCACCAGGGCGTGCCCGGATGCGGTCTCGACGAGTCCGATGGTGGCGCCGGTCAGCAGCACGCCCACCGCGAGGGGATTGAGCGCTCCCGAACTGAGGAAGGCCGGACCGCGGCCGAGGAAGACGGTGACGCCCGTTGCGGCCACGACCCGGACGGGAACGCCCCCGATCACGGTGTCGCTGAAGGTGATGTTGCCCTCGATGGTGACGAAGTCTCCGATGGTGAGGGTGAGGTCGGACGCGGAGAGGCTGAAGACGATGCCGCCGGGCGCGGGTGCCGGCAGCGTGAAGACGATGCGGGTGCCGCCGACGGTGAGGACGGTGTCGATGGCATCGGCCGTGGTGTTCACCTGCAGCAGCACCGAGCCGTCGACGGCGACCGCGTCACCGCCGAGCGAGATGGCTCCCGACAGGAATCCGGCGACCCCTCCGCTGCGGATGAGGAAGGCGCCTTCGCCGTCGTACAGCGACGGGTCGGCGTCTCCGTCGAGTGTCACGTCGACGCCGGTCATGGCCACGACGATCTCGACCGCTCCTGCGGCATCCGTGGATCGGGTGAAGGCGAAGGAGCCCGAGATCGTGCCGGCGCCGGCGATGGTGGCCGTGAGCCCATCGACCTCGATGCGCAGGTACGGCCCGGCCGGCAGGACGCCGGTGCCCGGGTCGAGGGGACCGGGCGTGGTGTTGACGGCGACCGTGACCGTCGTCCCGGTGACCGACACGAGGTCGGGCACGGTCAGGTCGGCGCTGGCGGTGACGCTGCCGGCGATGCCGGCCGCCGTGATGAGGAAGCTGCCGGTGAGGGCCCGGACTTCGACATAGGGCGTCGCGCTGGGGCCGAGGTCGATGCTGCCGCCCGAAACGTCGACGCGGTAGGACACCGCACCGGAGGTGACGGTGCGCGCGAACCAGACGGTGCCGGCGATGTCGATACCTGCCACGCGGACGGTCAGGCTCGTGGCGCCGACGCGGATCGTGCCGGCGGCGATGCCGTCGTGCGCCGAGGCGGCATCCGTGTTGATCTCGACGGTGAGGCTTGCGGCGGTGATGCTCACGCCGGGGACGGCGAGAGCGGGGGCCCCGCTGAAGGTGCCCCAGATCCCGGATGCGCCGGCGGTCAGCGTCGCGGTGATGCCGGTCAGGGTGGCGACGCCGTCGCCGAACACGAGCGAGCCCTGCGTGACCGCGATGGTGGTGGCGGTGGCATCCCGGGTGACGACGACGGTGCCGGTGAGGCGCTGTCCCGCGATCTCGAGCACGATGTCCGAGCCGGACACCCGCAGGTAGCTTCCGCCGCCGGCGGGGACGACGAGCGCCACGTCGGCGCCGCCGACGTTGACGGTGGTGTCCACAGCCGCGCCGGTGGTGTTGACCTCCACCGCCAGCGCGCCGGTGAAGCCGACGCCCGGCAGGGCGAGCGTGACCAGTCCGCTGATGCGTGCGGCGAGGCCGGCGGTGGTGACCACGAGGGCGCCGGTCGCCCCGCTGACCGCGAGGATCGTGGTGGACCCGGCGGTGAAGGTGAGGCTTCCGCCGGTGAGCGCCGCCCGCACGACGGTGGCGCCGGCGGCATCCACACCGCGCTCGAACGCGACGTCGACGGTGAGGGTCTGACCGCCCACCGTGATGACGGTGCCGAGCGCCTCGACGCGCAGGTAGGGCCCGGCGGGGATCGCCCCGACCGGGGCGCTGCCGGTGTTGACCGCGACGGTCACGCCGGACGCGAAGGTGAATCCGGTGATGTCGGAGGACACGGTTGCCGACAGCCGGCCTGCGACCCCCGAGGCGGTGATCACGAGCGAGCCCGTCACGTTCTCGACGGCGAGGAGATCGGACGCGGCTTGCGAGAACGCGAACGCGCCGCCGCTCACCGTGATCTCGGTGCGCGTGACGCCGGCGACGCTGGTCCGCGCGACCGTGATCTCGTCGAAGGTCACGGACTGGCCGGCGAGCAGGAGCTCCACCGTGGAACCCGTCACGCGCAGGTACGAGGCGCCCGCGGTGGTGTCGACCTCGAGGTCGAGGCCGCTCGAGAACGCGAAGCCGGGCACGGCGACCGTCAGGGTGCCGGCGAGGGTGGCCACCGTCGCGCCGGTCGTGCGGGTCCAGGTCAGGGTGCCCGAGCCGCCCGTGAACTGCGCGACCGGGGTCGCGCCTCCGAAGACAAGGGCGAGGTCGGACGCGGTCACGGCGTAGCCGGCGGTCGTGCGGGCGAACGCGAGGTCGCCCGTCAGCGTCTGGCCGAGCACGACGAGGGTCAGTCCCGTTCCGCTGAAGGCGGTGAACGGGTCGCTCGCTCCGGCCACCTCCTCATCGGTGAACGCGATCGTGACGTCACCGGTCCCGTCGGCGAAGGTCACGGTCTCGTCGATCGCAGTGGCGAACCCGTTGATGCGTGCCCGGAAGTCTCCGGTGAGGGAGATGGCGTTCCAGCCGGTGAGCGAGACCGTTCCGCGAGCGTCGACGGCGACGTCGGTGCCGCCGCTCGTGGTTTCGACGTAGAGCGCGACCACCGCATCCGAGACGCGCAGCCCGTCGCCGAGGTCGAGCTCGAGGTTGCGTGCCACCGCGGCGATCGCGGTCCGCCCGGCGACGGTGTCGATCTCGATGCGTCCGGCGAAGGTCGCGTCCACGATGCCGGTGGCGACGACGGTGGCCGCGAGCGTTCCGGTAACCCCGGCGGCGGCGAGGACCAGATCGCCGGTGCCCTCGCTGAGGGTGACGACCTGATCGGTACCCTCGCCGATCGTGGCCCGGAGCCCGGTGATCGCGAGGGTGGTGACCGCATCCTGCCGGGTGAGCCGCACCGCTCCGGTCAGCGTGGCGGTGCCGATCGTGATCGCCACGTCCGCCGAGACGGCGAGTCCCGCGGTGCCGTCGTACGTGAGGACCGCCGCCGTGAGCGCGAGCCCGGACCCGCCGGCGGTGAAGCCGACGGTGCCGCCGGTGACGCGGAGGTCGACGTCGCCGGTGTCGTCGCGAGAGACCAGCGAGAGCGAGCCGCCGGTGATCTGGACCTGGCCGCCGATCGTGGCGCTCACGCCGGCGGCGGTGAGTGTGAGATCGGAACCCGACTGGCTGAGGGTGGCGGCGGTCGCGCGGAGCTCGGCGATCTCGGTGCCGCCGGAACGGATCGAGATGCCGAAGTCGGTGTCCGGCGACACCGCGCCTGCGGTGATGAGCAGCGACCCGGCATCGAGGGTGGCGGCCTCGGTCAGCGTGTAGGTCGCCGACACCGCCGCCGTCGCCGTGATCGACAGGGCGCCGACGGTGAGCGCCAGCACCAGGCCTGCCGAGATCGTCGCCGTGCCGCTGTACGACGGCCCGGCCGAGAGCGATCCGATCGACAGGGTGATGTCGGTGAGCGTCAGCGCATCGCCGAGGGCCAGGTCGCCGAGGTTCTCGGTGAAGGAGGCGTTCGCGAGGTACGCCTGCAGCTGCTGGACGACGAGTCCGAGGAGGCCGGCGAGCGGCGACCCGGCGACGTAGTCCGAGAAGTGCGGGAGCGCCGCGGTGAGGGTGCCGGTGCGGGCGTCGTACGTCGTGGCGATCGCCTGGAGCGCACCGTTCGGTGCGACGTACCAGATCCGCGCCCCCTGCACGGCGTCATCGACGGCGATGGTGAGGACGGGGGCGATGCGGAAGGTGGTGATCTCGGCGCCGGTGCGGGCGTCGTACGCGCGCAGGTCGTAGATCGCCGAGGTGGTCAGCAGTCCCGAGACGCCGCTGTCGCGGGCGGTGATCGTGACCCAGGCGTCGGCGGGGAGAGATCCGGGGGCGAAGGTGAGGGTCGCGCCGCGGAAGGCGAGGGTTCCGCCGGTGGCGGCGGAGACGAGGATCGCTCCGGCAGGCGGCGTGATCGCCGGCGTCTGCGGGAGGGTCCCGTCGTCGAGGGTGAGGGATGCGCCCGGGTTCTGCAGGGCGACGGTGGCGGTGAGGCGGATGGCGGAGGTGGGGGTGGACTGGTCGTTCGCAGCCGGAGGACCGCGGCCCGCCTGGATGTGCACGTCGTCGCCGGCGAAGACGGGGGCGTTGACCGCGACGACGGCGCTGCGGGTGTGCAGCGGAACGATGACGACCTGGTCGACGGCGAGGTCGAGTCCGCGCCCCGTGGTGTTCGATCCCGTGGCGAGGGCGGTGAGCTCCACGGTGCCCCCGCTGCGCAGCGGCGCGTCGTCGAGGGCGAGTCCGGTTCCGAGGCCGACGGTGCTCGTCGCGGGGAGCACGGTCGCCGCGAGGCCCCGCACCTCCACGCCGGCGACGGTCGCGGTCAGAGCGGCGGCGGCCGCGGCATCCGTCTCCGCCGCGCCGAGCGCGGCGAGCAGCCGCACGGGCGCCGCGACCGGCCGAAGCGGTGTGGCGGCGGGGGCGGCGGTGGCCGCCGTCGTGGAGGTGCCGGTCGACACCATCCGCACGTCACCGGCGACGACGGCGGCGCGCTCGAGGACCACGTGCACGCGATGCGTCCCCAGGACCAGCGCAGCCCCGGCGCCGGTGGCGCGTGCCGAGGCGCGCTGGGTGGCGGTGAGGCTGAGGTCGCCGGTGGCGGTGAGGGGCGCGCCCGGCGCGGCGGCGGCCGACGTGTCGGCGGTCGACGAGACGAGGGCCCAGCCCGCTCCCCCGTCCGCCAGCGCGGAGTGCCGGGTGCTGGCCGCGAGGGTCACATCGTCGGCTCCCGAGAGCGCGGCGCCGTCTCGGAGTGCGCTGTCGGCGACGTCGCGGACGACGAGGGCGGCGACCCCGCCGGCGCCGAGGGCGCGGGAGGTCGCGGCGAAGTCGGACTCGGACTTCAGGTGCAGGTCGGCCCGGCCGACCTCGAGAGTCGCATCGGCGGCGAGGTGCGCGACCGTCTCGACGAACGCCCGCCCGATCGCGACCGACTGCGCATCGGGGTTCGCCGCCAGCGCGAGAGCAGCGAGGTCGCCGGAAGCACCGGAGGTCGCACCTCGCGAGCCGCGGGCGGTGACGTCGATCGTCCCGGTCGCGGCGGCGAGGATGAGGACCTCGGCGGCCCCGATGTGCTGGTCGCCGTCGATGACGGCGTGGGTGAGACGTGTGAGGTCGACCTCGGCGAGCGCGACGCCGATGTCGCTTCCTGCCGAGGCGGAGCCGGTGGCCCGGTTGCGCGCCTCGATGCGCACGACGCCCGAGGTGTCGATCGACGACGATCCGCCGATCCGGGTGAGGGCGACCGAGGAGCCCTTGGCCACCGCCGACGATCCCGTCGCGACGAGGTCGGCGGCGGAGTCGCTTCGGAGGGTGACGTCGCCGCTCGCGAGGACGTGCGAATCCACGAGCGAGACCGTCGCCGTCGACGTCGCCCGCGCGCTGGTGGTGTTCGCCGAGGACGCCGACAGGGTGACGGTTCCCGCGGTCAGCGTCGATCCCGCGACGGTGACGGATGCCGCGGCGTCCGCCACTCCCGTGCGGAGGTCCTGCGCCATCAGAGTCAGGGCAGCCGAGCCGGTGTCGATGCGGGTTCCCGCCTCGACCGTGATGCTGCGACCCCGGACCGTGAGATCGGCGCCCGACAGCTCGAGGGCGCCGGCGAGCGAGACCGCCCCGGTGCTCTCGATGAGAGCGGCCAGCCGCGGCGCGAGGAAGCTGAGGCTCGCCACGAGGGTGTCGAGCGTCAGCCGCCCGTCGTCGCCGACGAGTCGGGCCGGCCCCGCGAGACCGGTGACCCGCAGGGTCTCGGCCACGCCGCGGATGGCGAGTGCGAGACCGGCGATGCCGGTGAGGTCGACGGTGAAGGCCGAGCCGTCGGTGCCCTGCACGACGACGCGCTCGAGGCCCGATGCGTCGACGCTCAGGGCTTCTCCCGACTCCGGGGTGAAGACGACCTTGCCGGCCATGAGCCGGAGCGAGCCGGCCTCGGCTTGCGCGGCCGAGAGGGTCAGGGTGGCGGTGCGGTCGGCCACCGCCCACCCGGTCGCCGATGCGGTGGGCCCGGCGTCGGGCGCCGAAGCGAGCGGTGCCGCCGACTCTTCCGGTGCCGAGGTGGTCTGGACGCCGTCGAGTGCGGGGGACTCGCCCTGCTCCGCGGTGACTTCAGACGTGGCTTCAGCGGTGACGTCGGTGGCGGTTGCGGCTTCGTCGGCCGGGGACCCGCCCGCGGACTCGGATGCCGGAGCGTCGGCGGCCTCCGAATCGTCGGCCCGAGCGGGCTCGGACTGCGGTTCGGACGGGGCGGGCGCGGGCTCGGGCTGCGGTTCGGGTTCGGGCTGCGGTTCGGGCTCCGGGGCCGGGGCCGGGGCCGGAAGCACGGATGCGTCGACGCCCCAGCTCTCACCGGGCGTGAGGGTCTCGTCCATCAGCCCGCCGCCGTGGCCGGCGCCGAGCGCGTGGCCGATCTCGTGGCGGACCACGGTGAGCAGATCCATGCGGCCCCAGCCCCATCCGGCGGCGTCGTCGTCGATGACGATCGTGCGCCCGGAGGCGTGACCCAGCGTTGCGCCCGGCAGGGCGGCGACCGAGGCCGAGATCCCCGACACGTCGGCGCCGACTGCGGCCCACTCCGAGGTCGCCTGGGCGACGGCCGAGCCGAGCGTCCCGCCGTCGAGCAGCTGGTCGGGGCCGATCGGGTCTTCCGGCAGCGACGCCGCGGTCATGGCCTCCGCGTCTGCCCCGGGCTCCGCGGCGGTGTCCGTCGTGGACCCGCCCGTCGTCGTGGACCCGCCCGTCGTCGTGGAGCCGCCCGTCGTCGAGCCGCCCGTCGTCGTCCCGCCGGGGGTCGAGGGCGCGGGAGTTGTGACTCCGACACCGTCGTCGCCCGAGATGGTGGCATCGCCGCCGGCCATCGGGCACGAGATCGATGCGGGCTGGCCGTTGGTTCCGCCGACCGTCGTGCACTGGCTGGTCGAGAGCGCCTTCGCCAGCGCCTCGAGCGCCGCCTGCAGCTGCGCATTGGCCTTCGCCTGCGCTTCGGCGGCCTTCTGCGCAGCGGCACGGGCGGCATCCTGCTGCTGGCGCACCTGCTGCACGTACGTCACCTGCTCGGACTGCTGCTGCTGGACCTGCGCCTGCTGCTCGGCGAGCGCGCGCAGTCGCGCGGCCTCGGCCGCGAAGACGGCGTCGATCTCGGCACGCGCTTCGTCCCGCGGCAGGGTGGGGACGATGAGGATCTCCGCGTCCCGCAGGTGGATGACGGTCGATCCGGGTTCGATGGTCTGGGGCGCCGGCGCGAGCGGCGCGGGACGCGACACGGGCACCGACGGGGCCGGGGCGTCGGCAGCCGCCGGGACGGCCCCCAGCGTGACGACCATCGCCGCTGCGACGATCGTCGCGAGCGCGGCGGTGCCGCGGCGCCACAGGTTCGTCGACGGGCGCGGCCCATCGGCGAAACGGACGCGGCGCGCTGCGCTGCGTCCCCTGTAATCCCGAATCGGCACCCGTGCCCCCAAGCCCGAGCCCGCGCATTGACCAGCCGTGTTGGCCGGTCCCCCCGCGCGGACGACAGCCGTGAGTATTGCACCTCACGGCGAACCTGTACAGAGGCTGTGTGAAATATTGCGGCGCCGTGTCGTTAGGGGAACAAACCACCCTGGGGGTTAGGATCCGCCGCGGGCCAGTTGACACTCGTTCGCACCTAGCGTGGGCGCGGCGGCATCCGAGATCACGATCCCGTAGGGGCTCGCGGCGCAGGTCGCGTCACCGAGGAATCCGCCCGACGATCCCCCGAAGATCACGGCCGCCGATGAGGTTCCGCTGACGCGGAGTCCGTCGATGGCCGGGGCGGCGTCCGCATCGACCTGGACGCCGACGTCACCACCCGAGATGGCGTTGTCCGCCCACGACGGATCTGCGGATCCCGTCGCGGCGAGCCCCACGCGGTTGTCGCGGAAGCTGCTCGAGCCGACCGATCCGCCGGCCTGGTCGAGGAACAGCAAGCCGACCTCGCCGTTGTCGGCGAACACCGACCCCTCGATGCTCACGCGATGCCCGCCCGCCACCGCGACGCCGGCCCAGCCGTTGCGGGCGAACACCGAGTCGGTGACCTCCAGCGTCGTTCCGCGCCCGGAGCCTTCGTCGCCCTGCGCCGACATGTACACGCCTGCGCCGCCGGCGCCGCCTTCATCCGCCCGAGCTCCCGCGATCCGCACGTTCGACAGGGCGACGGATGCAGACGGCCCGGCGACCAGCCCCGAAGCGGGGTCGTCGCCGACGAGCTCGAGCGTGAGGTTCTCGAGGCGCACGAGCCCGCCGGTGGCGACGATGATGGCGGCGTCCGTCGCACGCGTGCGCAGCACGGTGTCGTCGCGGTCCGACCCCCGAAGCGTCACGGCGGTGAGCAGGACGAGGGTGCTGTCGAGGTCGATGGTGCCAGGGGGCAGCACGACGGTGGTGCCCTCGGCCGAACGCGCGAGGGCGTCTCGCAGGTCGTCCGTCGGGGTGAGCGCGCGCTCCCCCGCCTCCTGCTCGACCGTGCCCAGGATCGATGCGGAGGCGCGACGCCACACGGCCTCGGCGACCGGGGTCGACGGCTCGATCGCGCCGAGTCCGTCGGCGAGCTCCGCGGCGAAGGCTTCGCGGTCGCAATCCAGCCGGTCGCGGGCGCGACGTGCGTCGGTCACCGCGGCGGTGAGGGGGTCCTCCTCCGCCTCCGGCCCGTCGTCATCCGGCGTCGTCGGCGGCTCGCCCGCGGCATCCGGCTCGTACCCGGCGGCCAGCTGCGCTACGGCATCGACGATGCCGGACGCGGCATCGGTACATGCCTGTTCGAGAATCTCTCCCGGGATGCCGGCCTGCGTCGGCTCTGCGGATGGTTGCGGCCCGCACCCGGTGAGCACGCCTATGAGCGCGATCAGGGCGACAGTCCGCGCGAGCTTCACACGCGGAGCATAGCGCTCGTCAGAACCGGATCTCGTGACCGTCGGGATCCCACATCGATCCGCCCGCCACCTCGGGGGCGTCGTCGGGAATGGGGATCACCGCGATGGGGACACCCGGTGTGATGAGCAGATGAGCTGGCCGCGGAGCACCCTCGCCGTCGTTGACGAGCAGCCAGTGCACTCCCCGTGAGACGCCGTCGACGATCTCCTGCTTCAGTTCGGCGAAGTTCCGGCCCCCGACGCTGTAGTGCTCCCCGCCGTAGATGATGTCGATGCGCTTCATACCTCGACCTCTTCGGGCTCGGCGATGACGGCGGGCTCCGGCACGACATAGAGCCCGGCGGGCGAGTTGGCGGTGTAGGCGAGCGCGTCGACCCACGCCATGTTCAGCTGCGGCCTGCGGCTGCCGTAGTACTTGTAGACGAGTGAGCACCGGGGGTGGACCCATACCGTGGTGCGGCCGTCGCCGATGCTCGTGTCGTCCTTCCAGGTGAAATGGAACGCCTCGCCGCGCCGCAGCTTGGTTCCGATCACGAGCTGCAGATGCGCGAGGGTGCGATCTTCGAAGTCCACCTTGATGGTGGCTTCATAGATGAACTTGCCCATATGTTCCTCCGAGACGGCGGGGGAAAGCCCCGAGGACCTGGATGCGCCGGATGACCGACGCCTTCTCTACGGTGCCACCGCGGAGCCCCCCGACCAACGGGGTTGACATCCCGGAGGAGGAGGGAATCACGTCGTCGGAGTGAGGACCACCTTCACGCAGCCGCCGGACTTCTTCTGGAACAGGTCGTACATGTCGGGAGCGATCTCGAGTCCACCGCGATGCGTGATGAGATCCCCGATTCCGAGGGGATCCGCTTCGTCGCGTGCGAGCGGCAGCAGGTCGGGGATCCACCGCTTGACGTTGCACTGCCCCATGCGCAGGGTGAGCTGCTTGTCGAACATCGTCTTCATCGGCAGAACGTCGGCGTCGCCTGCGTAGACGCCGCTGATCGAGATCGTTCCGCCGCGCCGGACCATCTCGATCGCGGCGTGCAGCGCGGCGAGCCGATCGATGCCGGAGTGCTCCAGGACGGGGCGCGCGACCACGTCGGGGAGCATGCCGGTGATCATGTGCGCGGCATGGGCGAAGGGGCTCCCGTGCGCTTCGAGCCCGACCGCATCGATGACGGCGTCGGCACCCCGGCCCTGGGTGCGGGCGATGACGCGCGCGACGTCGTCGTCGCCTTCCCAGGCTTCGACGCCATGACGCGCCGCCATCTCGCGACGTTCGGGCACGGGATCGATCGCGATGACGCGATGCCCCCGCTGCACGGCGATCCGCGAGGCGAACTGTCCGACAGGCCCCAATCCGAGGACCACGACGGTCCCGTCCTTTTCGGGCACGTCGGCGTACTCGACCGCCTGCCAGGCCGTGGGCAGGATGTCGCTGAGGAACAGATACCGCTCGTCGGGCAGGTCGTCTTCAACGAGGATGGTGTTGTAGTCGGCGAAGGGGACGCGCAGCGCCTCGGCCTGGCCGCCGGGCACCTGCCCATACAGCTTCGTGTAGCCGAAGAGGGAGGCGCCGGTGCCGTAGAGGTCGTTCTGCGTCGTCTCGCACTGCGACTGAAGTCCCCGAAGACACATGAAGCACGCGCCGCACGCGATGTTGAACGGAACGACGACGCGCTGACCGGGACGCAGCCGGGAGACGTCGGCGCCGACCGCCTCGACCACGCCCATCGCCTCATGGCCCAGGATGTCCCCCGCGTCGAGGAAGGGCCCGAAAACCTCGTACAGGTGGAGGTCCGACCCGCAGATCGCCGTGGAGGTGACCTGGATGATCGCGTCCGTGGGCTCTTCGATGCGCGGGTCGGGGACGTCCTGCACCTCGACGTGTCTTCTTCCCTGCCAGGTCACCGCTCTCATATCCGGAACGATGCGAGGGCGAGCCTCTCGGAAGAAGGGGGTTGACAGGTTTCCCGTGCGCGCACTATCGGGCACGAACTGTAGATCCGCCTTCGCGCAGGGTCAACCCCCTCCATGCTGGCACCGACCCCTGCCTACTTTCACCCCACCGATCACTTCTCAGTGTCAGGAGGACTCATGAACACGGGTATCCGCCGCGTCACCGCGGCCGCCGTCGCCGCAGGCGCACTCGTCCTGGGCGGCTGCGCCGTCGGAACCGGAGGCGCCGACGACGCAGACGCCGAGTACGCCGCCGACGCCGAGCTGTCGGGCGACGTCTCGGTCATGGGGTTCTCGGGAGTGGACGAGGTCGCGACCTCGCGCCTGGACCTCGCAGAAGCGGCGCTGGGCGAGGCATCGGTCTCGCTCACCGAGGGCGAGCTGGATCTGCAGCAGCTGCTCTCCGCCGTCGCCACCGGAACTCCCCCCGATCTGGTCTACGCCAACCGCGACCAGGTCGGTTCCCTGGCCGCACGGGGAGCGATCGTTCCGCTCGAGAACTGCATCGAGGGCGAGCAGATCCCCACCGACCAGTTCGTACCGGCAGCGCTCGCGCAGGTGACCCTCGATGGGAAGGTGTACGGCATCCCGGAGTTCAACTCCGTCCAGCTCACGATGGCCAACGCCGACCTGCTGAGCGAGGCCGGCCTGAGCATCGAGGATGTGAACTTCTCGAACTGGGATGCGGTGGTCGCGGCGAACGAGGCCCTGCTGGAGAGGGACGGCGACTCGGTGTCGGTGATCGGCGTCGACAGCAAACTCCCCGAGTTCCTGCCGCTGTGGGCCAAGGCCAACGGCGCCGACCTCATCTCGGAGGACGGCCGGACCGCGCAACTGGACGCTCCCGCCGTCATCGAGGCGCTCGAGTGGGCGGTGTCGATCTACGACGCGCAGGGCGGCTTCAGCGCGGTGAAGGCGTACCGCGACTCCGCGGACTTCTTCGGCGAGGGCAACCAGTTCGCCACCGGGGTTCTCGGCGCGATGCCCATGGAGCAGTGGTACGTGAACGTCCTCAACGACGTCTCGCCCGACGCCCCGATGGCGTTCGACACCGTGAAGTCCCGCGACGGTGAAACCCTCGCGTACGCCTCGGGTTCGGCCTGGGCCATTCCCGCGGGCAGCGAGAACCCCGAGGCCGCGTGCCGGTTCGCGAGGGTCATGACCTCGCTCGACGCGTGGGAGGCTGCGGCGAACGCCCGCCTGGAGGCACGGGAAGCGGAGGGCAAGCCATTCACCGGCATCCTCACCGGCAATGCCGAAGCCGACGCGATGATCCAGGAGATGACCACCTCGGGCGGCGAGCCCTGGGACACCGCGGTGTCGAAGATGTACGAGGCCAACGACAGCACCTTCTCGCTGCCCGCCAACCCCGCGGATGCCGAGTTCAAGACCGCCCTGTTCGACGCGGTCAACGCGGTCCTCAACGGCCAGGCCGAGCCCGCCGACGCCCTCGCCACCGCGCAGGAGCAGGCGCAGGAAGCCCTGGACGAAGGTTGGGCTGCGCTGGAGTCGGAGGGCTGACATGTCCGCCGCCGTCGCCGCTCCACCGGATCGCCGCGTGGCGCGGCGGCGGGCCCGCCGCCGGAACACCGGGTCCGCCCTGCTGTTCCTCAGCCCCTGGCTGATCGGATTCGGCGTCTTCACCGCCTGGCCGCTCATCTACAGCGCCTACCTTTCGTTCACCGACTACGACGTGATCAACGATCCCTCCTTCATCGGGACGGCGAACTACGTCGAGCTGATGCAGGACCCGAAGATCGCCCTGGCTCTGGGCAACACGCTGATGTTCACCGCCGTGCAGGTGCCGCTGTACGTGCTGGTCTCGCTCGTGCTCGCGCTGCTGCTGAACCGCGCGGGCCGGTCGGCGGGCTTCTATCGCACGGTGTTCTTCCTGCCGAAGATGACGCCTCCGGTGGCGGTGGGCGTACTCTTCCTGCTGCTGTTCAACGGTCAGAACGGCCTCATCAACACCGCTCTGGGGTGGATAGGCATCGACGGGCCGGCGTGGACGACGGACCCGGCCTGGGTGAAGCCCGGCCTGATCATCATGAGTCTGTGGACGGTCGGCGCGTCGGTCATCATTCTGCTCGCCGCACTGCAGAGCGTTCCCGAGGAGCTGTACGAATCCGCGCGTATCGACGGCGCCGGATTCTGGCGTCAGTCGCTGAGTGTGACTCTGCCGATGATCAGCCCCGCGCTGTTCTTCATCGTCGTGGTGAACACGATCGCCGGCCTGCAGACCTTCGACGAGGCCTACACCGCCCTCTTCGGAGCAGGCAATACGACGTACAGCAACGACGCGGCGCTGTTCTACGTGATCTACCTGTTCCAGCAGGCGTTCCAGTTCCTGAACATGGGGTACGCCTCGGCCATGGCGTGGATCCTGTTCGGCCTGATCATGGCCGTCACGGTCGTTCAGCTGGTCGTGTCGAGACGGCTGGTCTATTACGAGGGCGAGGACCAGAAATGACCGGAGTGCTTCCGCCGCCCACCGTCAGCGCGGACGCGGATCCGCCCGAGCGCGTCTCGCCGGTCCGCGTGGAGCGGACCCCTCGACGCAGCCGCAAGCGCGTGGTCCGCGTGCTGGTGAGCGTCGCGCTCGCACTGCTGGCTGTCGTGTTCGCCTACCCGTTCGTCTGGTTGATCAGCGCCTCGTTCAAGCCACGCGGCCAGGTCTTCGACAACAAGCTGATCCCCGAGACGTTCACGTGGGACAACTATGTGCGCGTCTGGCAGGAGGCGCCGCTGGCCCTGTGGCTGACCAACACCCTCATCGTCACGGTGCTGGCGGCGGTCACCGTCACGATCTCGAGCGCGATGGTCGCGTGGGGATTCGCATACTTCCGTTTTCGCGGGCGGGGGATGCTGTTCGGCCTGGTCCTGGCCACGATGATGCTTCCCGGTGCGGTGACCATGATCCCCACATTCCTGATCTGGAACGCACTGGGGATGGTCGGCACCCTCACCCCGATGTGGGCGCAGAACCTCTTCGCCAGCGCCTTCTACGTCTTCCTGCTGCGGCAGTTCATGCTCGGGCTGCCGCGCGATCTCTTCGACGCCGCCCGCGTGGACGGCGCCTCGCAGTGGGGCGTGTTCTGGCGGATCGCGCTCCCGCTGAGCAAACCGGCCATCGCCGTGACGCTGGTGTTCGAGGTGCAGGCGGTGTGGACCGACCTGATGCGCGCGCTCATCTATCTGCGGGACTCCGCCACCTTCACCATCCCCCGTGGGCTGAAAGCGCTCGTGGACGCCTTCGGATTCGGCGGGGAATGGCACTGGGAGATCATCGTGACAGCGAGCGTCATCGCGACGGTGCCGATGATCATCATCTTCTTCATCGGGCAGCGCCAGATCATCCACGGCATCAGCGCCGGCGGACTGAAGGGTTGATCGCCCGCACAGAATAGGCATCCCATCGCGAGCACGCAACCCCCGCGACGCGCTCCGAGGGTGACCGGATGATGGCGGCATGCAGCTGTTGCACTACACCGGTGACACCCTCCTCACGACGGACGATGTCGCGAACGCACTCATGGCCTACGCCTCGGCCCTGGCGGACTCCCATACGTCGGACGTCGTCGTCGTGCCGATCCTGGACCAGAGGGGCGACGTCGTGATGGCCGAGATGCTGCTCGGGCCCGCGAGCCAGCTCTACAGCACGCCCGCCGACGGCGCCGGCGCGGAAGTGGAGGTCGACGAAGCCGTCGTCCAGGACCTCCGGCTGCGTGCACGGCGCCTGCGCCACCCCGAGGCAAGCCCCGACCGCGGCGAACAATGGCTCGTGCCGGACACCGACCTGGATTGACGCCGACGGGCTTCGGTCACGGCGAAGGGGCACCCACCGGTCGGTGGGTGCCCCTTCGCCGTTCCTCGGATCAGTGACCGCTGACGTTCTGGCCCGCCCCTTTCGCCTGGGTCTTCACGTCGTCGGCCGCTGTCGCGGCTTCGGTCTTCACATGTTCGACGGATTCGGTCGCGGCATCCTTCACGGCGGTCGCGGCATCGCGAGCCGGCTCGCGAAGGTGCTCCCCGACCTCCTTGGCGACCCCCGACACCTCATCGACGAGAGGCTGCGCCTGCTCCTTCACCTTCTCGGCGACCTCCTTCTCACGATCGGATGCCGGGATCAGCGACGACAGGAGCAGACCCGCCCCGAACGCGATGAGACCGACCGCCAGGGGATTGCCCTCGGCCTTGGTGACGGCTCGATCCTTCAGATCGCCGACGTTCGACGCCGCCGATGAGCCGGCGTGCGAGATCGACGAACCCGCATCGTCCGCCGCCCCCATCACGCGGTCGCGGACCGATCCGATCGCGCCCTTGACCTTGTTGGTCTGACGCTCCACCATCTTCGACGGCGAGACCTTGTCGGCGAGCGCGTCGACGTCGCTGCCCAACTCTCGCCGGGTCTGTTCGATGTTGTGACGGATGACATCCGGTGAATCGCTCATCGGTTCTCCTCATTTCTTCTCAGCGTTTCCGGTATTTCTCTGACTGTCTCGGCGGTCTGCGGCAGACCCTGCACCTTCTTGAGCTGCGACCGGCCGACCAACCACAGCACGAGCGCGATGAGCGCCCAGATGACCGCGACGACGACCGCCGCCCATCCGCCGCCCATCTGGGTGGACAGCGCCCACCACAGTGCGACCGATAGGAAGAAGATCGCCATGAGCGCGGCATAGCCCGCGGCGCCGAGGGCACCGCCCGCCTTCGCGGCCGTCGACGCCGATTGCTTCAGCTCGGCTTTGGCGAGGGCGACTTCTTGGCGCATGAGCGTCGAGAGGTCGCGGCTCACCTCTCCGACGAGGTCGCCGAGCGACGTGGTCGCCGCCTTCTGCTCGCTAGGGGTTGGGTCGGACATAGCCATCCTCCGTCGGCGCGTCTCCGATGAGATCGGAAGACGACTGCGAGTAGATCGGCGTCTCCTCAGCCGGGCCTTCCGAGGCGACGCCCGTCGCCGGGCTCGGCGGCGGCATCACGCCCGTGGGAGGGACCGCTCCGGCGGCAGGCACCGCGCGGGGGGACGGCGCCGCAGCGGCCGGTGTCGACCCCGGCCCGACGACGTTCGCCCGGGCTTCGGCGGCCTTCTTCTCATCGGCTGCCGATGAGGCCAGCGCCCGGGTCAGTCTGCCGACGACGACGCCGGTGACCGCGGCGGCGAGGATGAAGGTGCCCGGCTTGCGGCGCGCGAAGCGCTTCACCTCGTCGAGCACGGTGGCTGGCTCGCGCTCGCCGAGCCAGGCCGACATGCTCGCCAGCCGTGTGGAGGCCTGCCGGACGAGGTCGGTCGCGAGCCCCGAGGTCGTCGAGCCGGCGGCCATGGACTGCAGCTCGTCGCTCGTCGAACGCATCCCCCTCGCGAGGCGCTGCTGCTGAGTGCGGGCCTGGTCGCTCAGTTCGTGCTTGGTCTGCGCATACAGGTCGCGCACCTGGTTCTTGGCCTCGCCGGCAACGGCCGACGCCTCCTCTTTCGCGGTGTCGACCACACCGCCGGCCTTGTCGGCCGTCGTGTGCGCCAAGTCCGAAGCCTCGTGCTTGGCGGTCTCGACCTTGCCCGCGTCTGTGGGCACGGCGCCCGGTCCACTCGACGCGTATGCATCGTGGTTGTTCGACATTTCTGCCCCTTTCGAGAGCCGGCCGGTGGGGCCGGTAGGGGCATTCCTAGACGCGGTCTGCGGGAATCACCGCCCCCCTTGCCAAAGGGCGTCCCGCTGGGTTATTGGTGTGCGTGCGGCCGCTAAGGCGCGGCGCCGACGGCGACCGGACGATCCGGGTGGTTCGACCATTGGCTCCACGATCCGGCATACAGTCGCGGGGCGAATCCCGCGATCGAGAGCGCGGCGAACGCATGGGCGGCCGTCACTCCCGAGCCGCAGTACACGCCGACCCCGGCGCCGGGCGCGATGCCCGCCGCCACCACACGCGCGCGGATGACGTCCGGGCTCAGGAAGCGCCCGTCGGCGGCGATGTTCCCGGTCGTCGGCAGGTTGAGCGCCCCGGGGATGTGACCCGCCCGAGGATCGATCGGCTCGACCTCTCCGCGGTAGCGCTCGGCGGCCCGTACATCGATCAGGAGGCCCTCTGTGCCGAGGGCGGCCGCCTCGTCGATCGACGCGCGCGCCAGCCTCCCGGTCGTGAGGACGACCGATCCCGCGGCGGGTACGACGATGCCCGACTCGAGGGGACGGCCCGACCGTGTCCACGCCTGCAGACCGCCGTCCAGGATGCGGATGTCGACTCCGGCGTCCGCGAGCAGCCACCACGCGCGCGCCGCCGACATGGAACCCAGGTCGTCGTAGACCACGACCGTGTCGTCCCCGTGCAGACCCCATCGGCGGGCGGCGGCCTGAAGCTTCTCGACGGGCGGAAGCGGATGCCGTCCGTCGGTCGGGGCGCCGTGCTCGGCGAGCTCGGCATCGAGGTCGACGTAGACCGCGCCCGGTATGTGGCCGTCGACGTAGGCGGGTCGCCCATCGGGTCGGTCCAGCCGCCATCGCACGTCGAGGATCCGCGGGCGCGGCTGCGAGACCATCAGGTCGGCGAGGTCGTCAGCGGTGATGAGGATGTCGGTCACGGCTCTCCGCAGGTCGGTTGTCAGGGACGATGGCGCTCTTCACATGACAGCATGCCCGGCCGCGATCGGGTACTCGGGAGCGGCGACCACCCGTGGATCACAGCCGCTGGATCAGCCGCCGCGCGTCGTGCACGGCGTACCCGTGCCCGTCATTGTTGAAGTACGCCACGACCGCGCGGGACTCGCGCCACTCCGCGATCCGCGCGGCCCACCAGTCCAGATCGGCGTCGGAGTAGCTCCCGGCGTAGAGCACGTCGGGGTCCGGACCGTGGAAGCGCACATAGACGACGTCGCTCGTCGCGCGCAGCTCGCACGGCAGGTGCGCACCGCTCATGACGCAGTACGTCGCGCCGTGACGTTCGAGGAGCGCGAACACGTCGTCGTGGACCCAGGACGGATGCCGCAGCTCCACGGCCACGCGCAGGGGCGCCGGCAGGGCCCGCAGTGCCCCCTCGAGCCGCTCGTCATCGCGTTCGGCATCGGGTGGCAGCTGCAGCAGCAGGAATCCGGCCGCGTCGCCGAGGGGCAGCATCCCGTCTCTGATGCGCTCCGCCCAGACCTCGGGGTTCGCGAGCGCCCGTGCGTGGGTGAGTCCGCGGGGCGCCTTCACCGACATGACGAAGTCGCCGGGCAGCTTCGCCCTCCACTTCGCGAAGGCGTCCGCTCGTGGCCAGTGGTAGAAGCTCGCGTTCAGTTCGACGGTGTCGAACTCTGCTGCGTACACCTCGAGCTGCCGGGCGCCGGTGCCCGGCGGGTAGAGCACGCCTTTCCAGTGCGCGTAGGCCCAGCCCGAGGTTCCGACACGGACCTCGCCGACCTGCAGGTGGCTGCTCACGGCGCCCAGCATGCCGCCCGCACCCCCGGCGCGCACCGGGGTTGACCCTCGTCGGGCGCGGCGATAGCTTGCGTGCCTGCAGGCCGTCACACGGCGGCGACGGGGAGGCGAGGCGCGTCATGGCACGGATCACGGTCGTCCGAGGGGACATCACCCAGCAGCAGGTCGACGCCCTCGTGAACGCTGCGAACACCCGTATGCGCGGAGGGGGTGGCGTCGACGGAGCCATCCACCGCGCGGCGGGCCCGGCGCTGCTGCGCGAGTGCGTCGAGCGGTTCCCTCGCGGACTGGCGACGGGGGATGCCGGATGGACGGCCGCCGGCGACCTCGCCGCCCGCTGGGTCATCCACACCGTGGGTCCGAACTACAGCGCCGGCGAGCGCGACCGCGCCCTGCTCGAGAGCTGCTATCGCCGCGTGCTCGAGGTCGCGGACGAGGTCGGTGCGGCATCCGTCGCACTCCCCCTCGTCGGCGCCGGCGTCTACGGGTGGCCACGTGACATCGCGATCGAGACCGCGGTCGACACCATCGCCGCGGCAGCGACCCGTGTCGAAGAAGCTCGTCTGGTCGCCTACGACGTGGCCGCGCACGGCGAGATCCGGGCGGTGCTGGAGCGGCGCGGCCATCCCGTGTGATCGGGGGTACGGGTCAGCGTGCTCGCCACTCGGACGCCGGCGTCAACGGCACGAGCGAGGGGCGCTCCGCCGACGTCTCGAGCTCGATGCGTCGACCTTCTCGCGCCGAGGCCAGCAGACTCAGCATGATGTCGAGCACGTGCATCGCAAGTCCGCCGTCCGCCCGCCTGACGCCGGTGCGCACGAAGTCGATCACGCCGATGCCGCGCCCGGCGTCCTCGTAGCCGGCATCGGTCGGGCGCACGGTCCACTCGTCCGCCCCACGGGCGCGCACCCGCACCTCTCCGTCGAAGTTGTTCGGATCCGGTACCTGCAGCGACCCTGCCTCGCCGTGCACCTCGATCGGCGCGGCGGTCGACGCGCCGGCGTCGAAGCTGAAGGTGACGGTCGACAGGGCTCCCCCGACGTGCTCGAGAATGCCCGTCACGTGGGTGTCCACCTCGACGGGGATGATCTCGCCGGCGCGGGGCCCCGAGCCGATGCGGCGGGTGTCGCGGGTGCGGGAGGACGCGCCCGAGACCCGGGCGACGGGCCCGAGCAGGTGCACGAGCGAGGTGAGATAGTACGGGCCCATGTCGAGCAGGGGTCCGCCGCCCTCGCGATAGTAGAAGTCCGGATGCGGGTGCCAGGACTCGTGGCCCCCCGAGACCCACGTCGCCACTGCCGACACGGGACGGCCGATCGCGCCGGCGTCGATCGCCGATCTCGCGGTCTGCACACCGGTTCCGAGGACGGTGTCCGGCGCACCCCCCACCCAGGACCCGTTCGCCGCTTCGAGCATCGCGCGCGCGTCGTCGAAGGTCGCCGCGAGCGGCTTCTCTCCGTAGACGTTCTTGCCGTGCTCGAACGCGGCGATCGCGACCTCGGCGTGCGCAGCCGGGATGGTGAGGTTCACCACGGTCTGCACGGCGGGATCCGCCACCAGTTCCGCGACGGTGAGGGCGCGGCATCCGGGGATCTCAGCGGCCAGCGCCTCGGCGCGTGAGCGGTCGAGGTCGGCGGCGGCGACGATCTGCAGCTCGGGGTGCCCCGCGAGCGTGTCGAGGTACGCCCGCGAGATGACTCCGAGGCCTACGATGCCGATGCCGTGCGGCTTGCCCACAGCAGTCCCCTTTCGATGATGGTGCGGACGTTCGCGTCGGCGAGGACGTCGAGGCTGTGGCCCGGGGTGGCGACGAAGATGCGCCCTGCTCCCCATTCGCGCGTCCATACGGCCGGCGACACGATCGGCCGGTGCCACGGGTGGTACGGCTGCACCGGGTGGGTGGTGGTGGCGAGCACGTCGATGAGGTCGTCGTGCAGCACCCAGTACTGCTCGGTGTCGAGCGTGAAGTCGTCGAGTCCCGCAGTGATCTCGTGCGAGCGGCCGAGGTCGGTGAGCTCGACGGTGTAGGGCAGGTAGTTGTCGGATTCTCCGTTGCCGCACTGGTCGGGATGCTTCGACGGGTGCGTGGCGAATTGGCCGCCGATCAGCTGCAGGTAGTCGGAGGTGTTGCGATACGAGTCGGCGATGCCCCCGTGCCAGCCTGCGAGTCCCGTGCCGCGCTCGACGGCTCCGCGCAGACCCGCGAAGGCCTCCCGCGAGATCTCGGACATCGTGACGCACTGCAGGATGAGGTCGGTCGCCGCCATCGCCGCCTCGTCGGCGTAGACCTCGTTGGATTCCTCGACCCTGACCGTGAACCCGGATTCCTCGAGGAACGGGATGTACATGTCGGTGGCCTCGACGGGGCGGTGCCCGTCCCAGCCGCCGCGGACGACGAGTGCCTGTGGCGTGCTCATGCGGGTGCTCCTTCGATCGATGCGGGCGCGACGTCGACGGCCGCGCTGTCGTTCGCCGCGCTCTCTTCGACCGCCGCGAGGACCCGCTGCACCCGCGCTGCGTCGGCGAACGTGGGGGCCACGGTCTCGCCGCCGCCGATCGCGCGTACGAAGTCGACGACCTGGTGGGTGAAGAGGTGCTCGTAGCCGAGCCCGTGACCTGCCGGCCACCACGCCCCGGCATACGGTTGCTCGGGCTCGTTCACCTGGATCCTGCGGAAGCCCTGCTCGCCGGCGGGATCGGCGGCGTCGTAGAACTCGAGCTCGTTCATCTCGCGGAAGTCGAACGCGATCGACCCGCGGTCGCCGTTGATCTCGATGCGGTTGGAGTTGCGGTGCCCGGTCGCCATCCGCGTCGCCTCGAAGACGCCCAGCGCCCCCGATGCGAACGAGGCCGTGAACGCGGCGGCGTCGTCGACGGTCACCCGTTCATGCGGGGCGTCCTCGCGGGCGCGGCCGCCGAGACCCACCGATTCGCCGCGCACCGGGCGAGTCGGCACGAAGGTGCGCAGCGCAGCGGAGACCCGCACGATGTCCTCGCCGGTGAGCCACTGCGCGGTGTCGATGCTGTGGGCGCCGATGTCGCCGAGAGTGCCCGAGCCGGCGCGCTCGCGGTCGAGCCGCCAGGTGAAGGGGGCCTCGGGATCGCTCAGCCAGTCCTGCAGGTACTGCGCCCGCACGTGACGGATCCGCCCGATGCGCCCGTCCTCGACGAGGCGTCGCGCGAGGGCGAGGGCCGGGGTGCGGCGATAGCTGAAGCCGCACATGCTGACCGCTCCCGCAGACGACGCCTGCTCGGCGGCGGCCACCATGCGCTCGGCGTCCGCGACGCTGTTGGCGAGCGGCTTCTCGCACAGCACGTGCTTGCCGGCCGCGAGCGCCGTCAGGGCGATCTCCGCGTGCGTGTCGCCGGGCGAGCAGATGTCGATGACGTCGATGTCGGAGCGATCGATGACCGTCCGCCAGTCGTCCGTGGACTCCGGCACGCCGTAGGATGCCGCGGCTGCAGCCGTGCGTTCGGCATCGCGTCCGGCGAGGACGACCAGCTCGGGCGTGACCGGCAGGTCGAAGAAGCGCGGGGCGGTGCGCCATGCGTGGGCGTGCATCCGTCCCATGAAGCCGGGCCCGATCAGGGCGACGCGCAGTGTGGCGGGCATCGTCGGATCCTCTCTCGGCGCACGACGACTCCGGTGCACGCCGGGTCATCACGATGCCATCCGAGCTCACCGTGGCGCAGAAATTTGCGCAATATAGGCCGTGACCCACAGGCACGGGCGTGCGCGGGTCGACCGGGCACGTCAGCTGACCGGCGGTGGAGCCGTGGATCCGCGCACGACGAGCTTGGTCGGCAGCTGCACATGCAGCGACGGGGGCTGCTCGCCGGCGAGGAGCCCTGTCACGTACTCCGCCGCGAGCGCACCGAGGCGCCGCATCGGCTGGCGGACCGTCGTGAGGCCGGGTGAGACCCGCGCCGCCTCGGGGACGTCGTCGAATCCGACCACCGACAGGTCGTCGGGAACCCGGATGCCCAGCTCGCCCGCGACCTCCATCAGGGCGATCGCCGACATGTCGTTGGCGCAGAACACCGCCGACGGCCGGCGCGGATTCGAGAGCATCACGCGGGCCTCGTCTCGCGCGGTCTCGAGCAGGTACATGCCGTTGCGCACGAGAGCGGGATCGATGTCGATCCCCGCATCCCGCAGCGACTTCCGATAGCCCGCGTCGCGCGCGGCAGCCGAACGCAGGTCGGGCCGGCCGGCCAGGAATCCGATCCGGCGGTGGCCGAGGCCGAGGAGGTACTCCATCGCGTCGAGAGAACCGTGGTAGCTGTCGGACTCGACGGTCGGAAGGTCTGCTCGACCGGTGTGGGGGTCGATGGCGACGATCGGCACGTCGACGGACGCGCTGACGACGGTGGGAGTGACCATGATCGCTCCGTCGATGAGCGTGCCGCTGAGCCGGCTGAGCGAACGCCGCTCCCACCCCGTGCTGTCGGCCTGCCGAGAGCCGCTGTAGGCCAGCAGGTCGTAGCGGGTGGAGTGCAGCGCCTGCGCGACGCCCTTGAGGATCTCTGCACTGAACGGCTCGAAGTCGGCGACCAGCACGCCGATGACCCCGGTGCGGAACGATCGCATGCTGCTGGCGACGAGGCTGGACTCGTATCCGAGGCGCTCCACGACGTCGAGCACGCGCTGCACGGTGTCGGCGGCGATGCCGTACCGACCGTTGACCGCCTTCGACACCGTCGACACCGAAACGCCCGCTTCGGCGGCGACGTCGTGGATTGTCGGTCGGCGTCCCATGTCGGTGAGTGTAGTCATGGAAAAGGATTTCGAAAACGTTTGACGACATCGGCGGAGCGGGTGACACTCGTCCGAGCAAGGCGCGCAGCAGCGCCCAGGTGTCCACTCGAAGAGGAGAAGGTTGAATCACATGAACGCGAAGAAGATCCTCGTCGCATCGGCGACGTTGGCGATCGGCGCACTCGCCCTGAGCGGTTGCGCGGGCGGGTCCGGCGACAGCGCGGACGGCCAGAGCATGACCCTCTGGCACAACTCCACGACCGGACCGGGGCAGGAGTTCTGGGAGCAGACGGTGGCCGATTTCGAGGCCGAGAACCCCGACGTCACGATCGAGATCCAGTCGCTGCAGAACGAAGAGCTCGACGGCAAGCTGCAGACCGCGCTGAACTCCGGCGACGCGCCCGACATCTTCCTGCAGCGCGGCGGGGGCAAGATGGCCGCGATGGTCGAGGCCGGTCAGCTCAAGGACCTCACAGACGTGCTGTCCGACACCGCCACCAGCGAGATCCCCGAGGGCTCGTTCCGCGCCAACACGATCGACGGCAGCGTCTACGCGATGCCGGTGGCCGTGCTGCCGGGCGGCATCTTCTACAGCCAGGACCTCTTCGACGAGGCGGGCATCGAGGAGACCCCGGCCACGATCGACGAGCTCGAGGACGCTGTCGAGGCCTTGAAGGCCACCGACGTCGCCCCGATCGCCCTGGGCGGCAAGGACGCCTGGCCCGCCGCGCACTGGTACTACTTCTTCGCGCTGCGCGCCTGCAGCCCGGAGACCATGGCCGACGCCGCCGCCGAGATGAACTTCGAGGACCCGTGCTGGCTGGAGGCGGCGGAGAACCTCCAGAGCTTCGCCGACACCGAGCCGTACAACGACGGATTCCTCACCACCTCCGCACAGCAGGGCGCCGGATCGTCCGCCGGACTCCTCGCCAACCGCCAGGCGGCCATGGAACTCATGGGCGCCTGGAACCCGGGCGTCATCGCGTCGCTCACGCCCGACCAGGAGCCGCTGCCCGACCTCGGCTGGTTCCCGTTCCCGGAGGTCCCCGGCGGCGAGGGCGAGCCCGGCTCGATCCTCGGCGGCGTGGACGGCTACTCGTGCTCGGTCGACGCACCCGACGCGTGCGTCGACTTCCTGAACTACCTCGCCACGTCGGACGTGCAGGAGAACTACTACGCGGCCTTCAACGCTCCCCCGGTGAACACAGTCGCGCAGGAAGCGGTCACCGAGCCGTACCTCCAGCAGATCCTCGAGGCCTACAACGCCGCACCCTACGTGTCGCAGTGGCTCGACACGGTCTACGGCCTGAACGTCGGCAACGCCCTGAACGTGGCGGTCGTCGACCTGCTCGCCGGCAACAGCGGGCCCGACCAGCTGGTCGAGGCCGTCAACACCGCCGCGGCGAAGGGATAGGACCACTCGCATGCGTGTCCGCGAGAACTCGCTGACGGAGACCTCCACTCCTGCCGAGCTCGCGCAGCACGAGGGGGGCGGCGTCAGCGCGTCGCCCCCCTCGGTGCGGCGGCGACGGAAGGGTCTGGGATGGGGCGGCCGCCTGGAGGTCGCCCTGCTGGTGGGCCCCGCCCTCCTGGTCTTCCTCGGCTTCGTGATCTTCCCCGTCGTCGCCGCCGCCTACTACGGCTTCTTCAACTGGCAGGGCTACGGCGTGCCGACGAACTTCGTCGGCTTCAACAACTACCTGCTGATCCTGCAGGACCCCGCGTTCCACGCGGCGCTGAGCCACAACGCCTTCATCGTCGTCATGTCGCTCGTGCTGCAGGGTCCGGCGGCCCTGCTGCTGGCCCTGCTGCTGAACCGGCGCATGCGCGGACAGTCGGTCATCCGCGTGCTGATCTTCGTGCCCTACGTGATCGCCGAAGTCGTGGTCGGGGTCGGCTGGAGTCTCATGCTCCAGCAGAACGGAGCCCTGAACGGTTTCCTCGATCAGATGGGCCTCAGCGGCATCGAGCAGGACTGGCTCGCCGACCCGAACCTCGCGATCTGGACGCTGATGGTCATCATCACGTGGAAGTACATCGGCTTCGCCGTGATCCTCTTCCTCGCGGGACTGCAGGGCATCCCCGAGGAGCTCTCGGAAGCGGCCGCCATCGACGGCGCGTCCTTCTGGCAGACCCAGTGGCGGATCACCATCCCGCTTCTCGGCCCGACGCTGCGGATCTGGGCGTTCCTGTCGATCATCGGCTCGCTGCAGCTGTTCGACCTGGTCTACATCATCTGGGGTCAGTACGTGGCCTCGACGGCGGGCACCTCCACCATGGCGACGTACATGGTGTCGGAGGGCCGCAACGCCGGCAACTACGGATACGGAAACGCCGTCGCCGTCGTGATCTTCCTCATCTCGCTCGTCGTCGCGCTGCTCTACCAGCGCTTCGTGCTGCGACGCGATACGGAAGGCGCGCTGACGGGAGGAAAGCGCCGATGAGCACTGCGACCGCTGTCATCACCACCACCCCTGCCGGCGAGCAGCGCCCTCCGCGGCGCACCCCCCGCGAGAAGCTGCCCTGGGGCAACCCGCTGGTCTACTTCGTCGCCCTCGTCGTCATCGCCCTCCTGCTCGTGCCGGTGGCGTACATCATCCTCGGCGGGTTCCGCACGAACGCGCAGATCACCACAGACCCCGCCGGCCTGCCGAACCCGTGGAACGTCGAGAACTACCTCGTGGTCCTCGGCGGCGACATGTTCTGGCGGCAGGTGCTGAACTCCGCCATCGCCGCGATCGCGACCACGGCCGGGGCCGTCGTGCTGGGTCTCATGGCCAGCTACGTACTCGCCCGCTACCGCTTCAAGGGTCGTGGAGCGTTGTACGCGCTGTTCGCGGCGGGCCTGATGTTCCCCATCACCGTGGCGATCACCCCGCTGTACATCGTGATCCGCAACCTCGGCCTCATGAACTCGCTGCCCGGTGTGATCCTCCCGCAGATCGCGTTCGCCCTCCCCACGACGATCATCATCCTGGTGCCGTTCCTGCGGGCGATCCCCGACGAGATCGAGGAGGCCGCGTTCATCGACGGGGCCTCGCGGCTGGGATTCTTCTGGCGCATGGTGATCCCGCTCGCCATGCCCGGAGTGATCACCACCGGCATCCTGGCATTCATCGGCAGCTGGAACAGCTACCTGCTGCCGCTCTTCGTGCTCAACAACGAGGCGGTGTTCACACTGCCCCTCGGCGTGCAGGCGTTCTCGTCGCAGTACTCCGTCGACACCGCACGGGTGCTCGCGTTCACGTCGTTGTCGATGATCCCCGCCCTCGTCTTCTTCAGCCTGTTCGAGCGCCGGATCGTCGGCGGCCTGACCGGCGCCGTCAAAGGCTGACCCCCTCTCAAGGAGAACCGTGACCATCGTCGATTCCGCGCGCGTCGAATCCCTGCTCGCGCGCATGACCCTCGAAGAGAAGCTCGCCCAGCTGGTCGGCTTCTGGGTCGACCAGGGCGACGACGTCGTCGCGCCCATGCAGGGAGAGATGGCCACCTCAGCGCGCTACGAGGACGCGAGCGTCCATGGTCTCGGGCACCTCACGCGGGTGTACGGCACCCGGCCGGTCGACCCGGTGGAGCGCGCCGCGTGGCTGTGGGGCGAGCAGCGTCGTCTGCGGTCCGAGACCAGGCTGGGCATCCCCGCCCTCGTCCATGAAGAGAGCCTCACGGGTCTCGCGGCGTGGCAGGCGGCGACCTTCCCGACGCCGTTGGCCTGGGGAGCCGCCTTCGACCCCGAGCTGGTCGAACGGATGGCGGGTCTCATCGGCGAGTCGATGCGGGCGCTCGGCATCCATCAGTCCCTCGCTCCGGTGCTGGACGTCGTGCGCGACCCGCGATGGGGGCGCGTCGACGAGTGCATCGCCGAAGACCCCTACGTCGTCGGGACGATCGGGACGGCGTACGTGCGCGGGCTTCAGTCCGCCGGGGTGCACGCCACCCTGAAGCACTTCGTCGGCTACTCCGCGTCGCAGGCGGGACGCAACCACGCGCCGGTCCACGCCGGACCCCGCGAGATCCGAGACGTGCTGCTGCCGCCGTTCGAGATGGCCGTGCGCGACGGCGGCGCGCGCTCGGTCATGAACTCCTATGCCGAGATCGACGGGATGCCGGTGGCCGCGGACCCCGCCGTTCTCACCGGCATCCTCCGCGACGAGTGGGGGTTCGACGGCGTCGTCGTCTCGGACTACTTCTCGGTGGCGTTCCTGCACACGATGCACGCCGTCGCGGCCGACCTCGGCGAAGCCGCGGCACTGGCCCTCGCCGCCGGGATCGACGTGGAACTGCCCACAGGAGACGCCTACCTCGAGCCGCTCGCCGAGAAGGTGCGGGCGGGCCTGGTCGACGAACGCGCGGTGGACGCGGCCGTGCGGCGCGTCCTGGCGCAGAAGGAGGAGCTGGGCCTGCTGGATGAGACCTTCGACGCGCCTCCCGCGTCGATCGACCTCGACTCCCCCGCCCATCGGGCCGTTGCACGCGAGCTCGCCGAGAAGTCGGTGGTGCTGCTGAGCAACGACGGCACGCTGCCGTTGCGCTCACCCGGCCGGGTGGCGGTGATCGGCCCCAACGCCGACGCGGCCGAGGCGCTCTTCGGCTGCTACTCGTTCGTGAACCACGTCCTGGCACATCACCCCGAGGTCGCGCAGGGATTCGCCTCGCCGACCGTGCATGAAGCCCTCGTCCAGGAGTTCCCCGGGGTCGAGATCACGCACGCCCGCGGGTGCGAGGTCGAGGACGAGGCCGACGGCGGCGACACGTCGCTCCTCGACGCGGCCGTGGCCGCGGCATCCGATGCCGACGTCGCCGTCGTGGTGGTGGGCGACCGCGCCGGACTGTTCGGCCGGGGCACCGTCGGCGAGGGCAACGACGTCGCCGACCTCGAACTGCCGGGTCGCCAGCGAGAGCTGGTCGAGTCGGTCGCCGCGACCGGCACGCCGGTGGTGCTGGTCGTCCTGTCCGGTCGGCCGTACGCGATCGACTGGGCCCTGGACGGCCGGGTCAGCGCGGTGCTGCAGGCCTTCTTCCCCGGGGAGGAGGGCGGGTCGGCGATCGCGGGCATCCTGTCGGGGCGCACGTCGCCTTCCGGTCGACTCCCGGTGTCGCTGCCCCGCTCCGCGGGCGCGCAGCCGTACAGCTACCTGCATCCGGTGCTCGGCGGTCCGTCCGACATCACCAGCGCCGACACCACCCCCGCACTGCCGTTCGGACACGGGCTGTCCTTTACGACGTTCGCGCGCACGGAACTCACGACGGATGCCGCGACGCCGACCTCGGGACGCTTCGGCGTCACCGTGCGCGTGCGCAACACCGGAGACCGTGCCGGCGCCGACGTCGTCCAGCTCTACGCCCGTGACGTGCACGCGAGCATCACGCGTCCCGTCGCGCAGCTGGTCGGCTATCACCGCCTCGAGCTGGACGGGGGCGAGGAGCGCATCGTCGAGTTCGATGTGCCGACCGCGCGTCTCGCCTTCACCGGACGCGACGGCATCCGCATCGTCGAGCCCGGCCGCATCGAACTGTGGGTCGGGCCGGACTGCGCGACCAGAGAGACGTCCACAACGGTCGAGCTCACCGGTGGCGTGCACGCCGTCACGGTCGCGGACGGTCGGTTCGTCTCGGTCACCGAGCACGCCTCTCCCCCCGCCTGACGCCGGCTGTCAAGCCCGCGCCCCGGGAATCATCTCCGCGATAGCGTGCGTGGCACGAGGAAGGCGAGCCATGTCGACAGGGATGACAGACGACGAGAAGCGGCGCGATCAGCTGCTCTCCGCGCCCGACGCGCGGGAGGAGGACGCCGCACCGCGCATCGAGGTGACCGAGCACGACGGGGTGACCCGCATCGACATCCGAGACGACGCGCCCGTCCGCCCGGGCGGCACGGACGACACCGACTGATCCGACCGATCAGCCGGCGGTGCGCCGGGTGCGCGGGGCGGGCGGCGGCGGCACTTCCTTCGCGGCGATGATGTCGCCCACCGCGATGTGCTCGACACCTCGCTTGCCGTCGACGACGACCGTCGTCTCGTCGGCGCTGACGAGTTCGCCGAGCGCGTCGGTCGCCTGGCCGGTGGGCAGCAGATAGCGCACCACGACGCGGCGTCCAGGGGCGGGCAGGTTCACCATGACCCGGGCGCGTAGTCCTTCAAGAAGACGCCGAACAGGTCCTCGCCCGCTTCGCCCCGCACGATCGGGTCGTACACGCGCGCGGCGCCGTCGACGAGATCCAGCGGAGCGTGGAATCCTTCTTCGGCCAGTCGCACCTTGGTGGGGTGCGGGCGCTCGTCGGTGATCCAGCCGGTGTCGACGCTGGTCATGAGGATGCGGTCGGTCTCGAACATCTCGCGTGCGCTCGTGCGGGTGAGCATGTTGACCGCGGCCTTGGCCATGTTGGTGTGCGGGTGACCCGGGCCCTTGTAGCCGCGACCGAAGACGCCCTCCATTGCGCTGACGTTCACGACGTACGTGCGTCGCGCGGGACTCGCCGCCAGCGACGGTCGCAGCTTGGACACCAGCAGGAAGGGCGCGGTCGTGTTGGCGAGCTGCACCTCGAGCATCTCGAGCGGATCCACCTCGTCCACGCGCTGCGTCCACGAGTTCACGTGGTCGAGGTCGGGGACGAGACCGCCGGCGTCGATCGCCGTGCCCGCGGCGAGCCGCTCGAGCGAGCTCGATCCTGCAGCCATGGCCTGCTCGGTGAGCTCCTCGGCGCGAGCGGCCGCCGCGGCGAGGATCGGATGCGCCGTCACCGAGCGCTCGAGCGCCTGAGGATGCTGGTCGTTGGTGTGCCCGAAGGTGACCAGTTCCGGCAGAGGCCCGTCCGGCAGCGGCGCGAGCTCGGCGTCGACGAGCGGCTGGTACGCGCCCGGCGATCGCCGCACCGTCTGCGTCGCGTTGTTGATGAGGATGTCGAGGGTCCCGGCGGCGGCGACGTCGTCGGCGAGCCCGATGACCTGAGCGGGGTCGCGCAGGTCGATGCCGACGATCTTGAGCCGGTCGATCCACTCGGGAGCATCGGGGAGGCTGCTGAAGCGGCGCACCGCGTCGCGGGGGAAGCGTGTGGTGATGGTGGTGTGGGCGCCGTCGCGCAGCAGGCGCAGCGCGATGTACATGCCGATCTTCGCCCGTCCGCCGGTCAGCAGCGCCCGCTTGCCGGTCAGGTCGGTGCGCGCCTCGCGTTTGGCGTGGCTGAGCGCCGCGCAGGCGGGGCAGAGCTGGTGGTAGAACGCGTCGACGACGGTGTAGGGCTGCTTGCAGATGTAGCAGCCGCGGGCCTTGAGCAGCGTTCCCGCGGTCGGTGCGGTCGTGGCGGTGCTGATGGGGATGCCGCGCGTCTCGTCGTCGATGCGGTCCGGTGCACCGGTTGCGGTGGCGGCGACCACCGCACGGTCGGCGCTCGCGATGGCCTCGCGGATCTCGCGCCGACGCACCTTCTTGACCGCCTTGAACATCTTCGCGGTCGCCTGCCGCACAGCGACGAAGTCGGGGTGCGTCTCGTCGAGGCCTGCCATCCCGTCCAGCACCTTCAAGGTGATGGCGAGTTCGTCCGGATCGATGCCGCTGGGCGGCAGGGTGGACGAAGGCGAGGTCTCGGGAGGCACACGCGATTCTACGTCGAGCCGGATGGGCGCCGCCTGGCAGCGTGGACGACCAGCGCGACCGATCGGCAGCCGACGGTCAGCGGCCTCGGTGCGCCCAGGACCTGTTAGCGTGCCAGCGTGAAGAGCGGAACTCCTGCCCCGGCGCCGCAGCGCAGCATCCGTGTCTCGGCGGCCGTGATCACCGATGCCGAAGGCCGCCTGCTGGTGGTGCGCAAGGCCGGGACGACGGCGTTCATGCAGCCGGGCGGCAAACCGGAGCCCGGCGAGTCGCCGAGCCAGACCCTCAGCCGGGAGCTGGCGGAAGAGCTCGGCGTGGCCGTCGCCCCGGATGACCTGCGGGCGCTCGGGTCGTTCAGGGCAGCCGCCGCGAACGAACCGGGACACGTCGTGGTGGCGGATGTCTTCGCCGCGGACATCGGCGTGCAGCAGCCGGCGATCGGAGCGGAGATCGCCGAGATGCGGTGGGTCAGCCGCGCCGACGTCGACCACGTCGAGATCGCGCCGCTCGCCCGCGAGCACTTCCTGCCTCACACCCCCGTCGAGCGACGCCACGCGTCGTCTGAAGAGCACGCATGAGCCTTCGCTCGGAATCGACGCGAACCCCATCGTCGACGCGAAGCCGCGACATCGCCGCGACGCGGTTCTCGCACGCGGTCGTCGAGCATGAGCCGACGACCGACCCGGTGACGCGTGAGGCGTACTCGCGCGAGGTGATCAGCTTCGGGTTCTGGTTCGGCGACCCGTCGGTGCCGTACCCCGCCTTCTACGCGTATGTCTCACCCGAACCCGACGGCGTCGCGGACCGGGCACTGCCCGGCGGCGCCGAGTGGCTCGATCGCGGTGCGTCGCATCTGGCGATCTATCCCCTCGAGGCAGCGAAAAGCACCGCCGATCCGAGATCGGCGGTGCTGGACTTCTGGGAGGCGGCCTATCGCGCGGGCGCGGAACCGGCCGGGTGGGACCTCGCTCGCCACGCGTGCGTGGACGGCGCCACGGATCCGTTCGCCGCGGCGCGCTGACGCGGCCGCGGCGAACCGGGGATCAGGTGGTGCGGCGGCGCGTCGCCATGACGTAGATGCCGAGCACGATGATCGCGCCGATGATCGAGCCGATGATGCCGGCAGGCTGCAGGAAGCCGCCCATCGGGTCGGCGCCGAAGATCAGGAAGCCGAGGAATCCGCCGACGAACGAGCCCACGATTCCGAGGACGATCGTCATGAGGATGCCCATGCTCTGCTTTCCGGGGATGACGGCACGAGCGATGAAACCGGCGATGAGGCCGACGAGGATGAGTCCGAGAATGGTCCACAACATGTTGCCTCCTTGGTTGGGGTGGCCGGATGAATCTCCGCCCACCGGTCGAGTGCAGATCAACGTAACAGCGCGGTTCGCGCCGCCGACCGCCCTACCGCGGGCGGTCCATGAGCGGTATGATCCCGCAGCCCTGCGTGCGCGAACCGCGGTTCGGGTCTACCGGCGCGACTCGGCTCTCGCCGCACAGTCCACGCACCGCGTCGCCGTCGGGCGGGCGTCGAGTCGACCCGAGGGGATGCCGCGCCCGCAGTCCTCGCAGACGCCGTAGGTGCCATCGCCGACACGTGAGAGTGCCGCGTCGATCTCGGCGCGCTCGACCAGCGCTGCTTCTCGGAGACCCTCGAGTCTCGACCATTCCGCAGAGAGCGTGACGCCCTCGGGGTCGTGCTCGTCGTCCGCGGAGTCAGCTGCGCGGTCGACTCGAAGCGCGGCCATCCCGGCGTTCAGATACTCGACACGGCTGTCGACGTCCCGTCGACGCTGCTGGAGGATCAGCTCGGGCGTGTCCATGATCGGTCGACCCTACGGCGTCCCTGGAAGGCGCGGGCCGCGTGCGAGTCCGGGTTCGGGCGTCGTCACCAGATGACGCCGCCGCCGATGGAGATGCCACCCCAGGTGAGCGCGATGAAGATCCCGGCGAAGACGACGGGGGCGATGCCCTTGCCGCTGCGCGCGAGACCTTTGAGCAACGCGATCACGGCGAGGACGGCGGCGATGATCGACAGTCCACCGCCCACGATGAGCCCGATGAACAGCGGGATGGGCATGAGGACGAGGCCTGCCAGCGCGACCCAGAAGGCGGCCCAGGCAGTCTTGTTCGTGCGGCGTGCGACAGCGTCTGACATGGCACCGATACTCTCATGACCAGGCATTTTTTGGCGGAGACGGAGGGATTTGAACCCTCGGTCCCCGTAAGGGGACTCCACCTTAGCAGGGTGGTGCACTAGGCCTGACTATGCGACGTCTCCACGCATCCGGCAGCCTCGGCCGCGCGAACGCACCCGCACATCATAACCCGATGGCGCATCCGGCCACGAACTGACGAAGGCTCGTTCACCCGGCGCCGACGGCGAGCCCGGCGACCGCGATCTGGTTGCCCCCACGGCCCTTCGCGAGATACATGGCCTGGTCCGCGTCGCGGATCAGGCGGTCGATGCCCAGCACCCCGTTGCTGACGTCTGCGATGGCCACTCCGATGCTCGCTCCGACGCACAGCCCCGCAGGCAGGAACGAGTACTCCTCCGACAGTGCTTCGCGCAAGCGCGCGGCGATCTCGGTGGCGACCTCGGCGTCGGCGTCGCAGACGACGACGAACTCGTCGCCGCCGTAGCGTGCGATGACGTCGACGTCACGGATGTGCTGGCGAAGGCGCGCAGCCACCTCGCGGAGAACCTCATCACCCACGTCGTGGCCGAGCTGATCGTTGACGTCTTTGAAGCCGTCGAGGTCGATGAAGATGACCGCCGCACGCGCGTGGTCCACCTGGCGGGCGATCTCGTCGAGGCGGCGCCGGTTGGGCAGGTCGGTCGTCTCGTCGTGGGTCGCCGCGTGCTCGAGCTGCCGCTGAAGACGTACCGTCGCGAGGGTCTGCGCGGCCTGGCCTGCAAGCGCCTCGGCCAGCGGGCCGGCCTCGGCGTCGAAGACCCGCGGGTGTCGGAAGAAGCACGCGAACACACCCAGCGTCATCCCCTCGACCTCCAACGGCGCCGCGATGAGCGCCCGCACGCCGGCGCCCTGCATCGCATCACCGAGCTCGGGGGCGAAGCCGTCCGCCTCGGCCCGGCTCGTGATGGTGACGACGGAGTGCAGCTGTCGTGCCGCAGCGGTGATGGCGGCCGCGGACATCTCGAGATCGAGCGGGTTCTCCCCCGCCACACGGTGCGCGTGCGCGTGCTCGTCGAAGAGGAAGACCGCTGATTCGTCGGCGCCGTAGGCCTTGGCCGCCGCCGCGGCGAGGATCTCGCTCAGTCGCTCTTCGCTGGTGGCGTCCGAGAACGCGATCGAGGCGTCGATGATCAACTGCAGACGATTGCGGGTGCGGTCGGCGAGGGCGAACGAGTCCCGGAGACGCTGGCCGGACACATACCGGTCGGAGGCATCCATGACGGTCAGCACCGCGCCGTCGCCGTCCGCGGCGCGCACAGCGAGAACAGCGCGCTCCGGATCGCGGACCGCCGCCATCATCACGGAGTTCCGCCCGCCCCCGTCGAGGAAGTCCGGCACACGCACGAGCGTGTCGCTGAGCGGCCGCCCGATGACGTCCTCTCCAGCCCACCGCCGGAACCATGCATTGGCCGCCACGACGCGGTCCTCACGATCGAGGCGAATGACGCCGACCGGAAGCGAATCGACATCGCACACGTCCATCGTGCTCCTTTCCGCGCTCAGATTATCCCTCCGGAACGGTGCAGGTCACCTGCGCCGCGGTCGTGCCTGCGATGTCGCTGGGAAGCGCCACACGCTCGTCGCTCTGCTCGACCGCAGGGGGCGACGACGATGGTGCCGGCGACGGCGCTGCCGTCTCGACGGGCGAGGGGGATGCCGCGGCTTCGGCGTCGGGTGCGGCATCCGGTTCGGGCTTGTCTGCCTCGCCCGTGACCTCGACCCCGTAGCCCTGACTGGCCTCCCCGGTCAGCGTGAGGGGTTCGTTGTCGCGAAGCGCCTGGAAGAGCACCTCGGCGGTCTCGGCGACCGGCTGCACGTGGATGCCGTCGACGGAGTACACGGTCGGGTACTGCACGAACACGATGTCCTCGTACGCGACGTCCTTCGCGGCCATGGCGATCTGCACCATGAGCGTGGGGTTGGTGAGCCCCGAGCTGAGCACCAGCTGCTCCTGCGACACCTGATCGACGGCCGTGGTGGCGAGGGTGAACAGGGCCGACGGGTTCGCGAGCACGGCATCCGACTGCAGCTTGCGCACCATCGACGACATGAACTGCTGCTGATTCGAGATGCGCCCGAGGTCGGAGCCGTCGCCGATCCCGTGCCGCATACGCAGGAACTGCAGTGCCTCGGCGCCGACGAGCGTGTGGTTCCCCGCCGTCAGCTCGAGACCGGTGTGGCGGTCGCTGACGTCGCCCGACACGCACACGTCGACCCCGCCGATGGCGTCGGACATGTTGATGACGCCGGTCCAGCGGATCGCGGCGGCGAAGTGGATCCGCTCGCCGGTGAGCTCCTCGATGGTGCGCGCGGTGCAGGCGAGCCCACCCTCGAGGTACGACGCGTTGAGCATCTGCGCCGTCATTGCGGGATACTCCCCGCCCTGCCCGTCCGAACACGCCGGGATCGGCACGATCATGTCACGCGGGAACGACACCACCGTGACCCGGCGAGGGTTGTCGCTGATGTGCACGAGCATCGTGACGTCGTTGCGCTCGCCCCCGTCGTCCTCGGCGCAGCGCGGGAACAGCTCCAGGTCCTGACCCTCGCACGAGTCCGTGCCGACCATGAGGATGTTCACGCCGCCCTCGATGGCACCGAGCGATGGAGGCAACTCCCGCTCCTCGTCGAGCACGACCGCGTTCGAGCCGAGCGCGGTTGCGGCATCCCACACCGTGAAGGCGCCCACCCCGACGACGCTCGTCGCGACGACGGAGACGAGGACGGCCGCGAGTGAGACCATGCGCAGAAGCGGATGCCGGTGCGTGCGGCGCGCGTGGCGCGCGACCGGTCGGCGCCCCGACCCCGGGGGCGTGGGCGTCGCGGCCATCAGCCTTGTGCCGCCAGATTGCCGGCCGAGCACGTGACTTCGGCCGCGGTGGTGCCGGGGATGGAATCGGGCAGCTCGACGACCTCATCGGTCGGAGCCGGCGTCGCACCGGGCGTCGCGCTCGGGGCGGGCGACTCGACCGGGTCGGGCTCGGGCTCGGGCTCGGCGGTCTCGTTCGGCGTGGGCTCGGGGGTCGCCGACGGCTTCGTCACGCCACCGGTGTCTTCGGCCTCGTCCGCGATCGAGATGGCCTGGTTGGCCTCGAGCGCGGCCCACAGCTCGGCCGCTGCCTCGTAGTCGGGGGCGACGCGGTTGGAGTCGTAGGGGTCTTCCTGCACCGGGTACTGCACGAAGACCATCTCGTCGAACGGCACATCTTTGACCGCCAGCGCGATCTGCACGAGCGTGAAGGGGTTCGTGAGGCTCTGGCTCGGGGTGACGTTCTCGACCGCGGTGGTCGCCAGCCGCAGCAGCGTTGCGGGGTCCGAGAGGACTTCTTCGCTCACGAGCTTGCGGGCGAGGCTCGACATGTACTGCTGCTGGTTCGAGATGCGGGCGAGGTCGCTGCCGTTGGAGAGCCCGTAGCGGGTGCGCAGGAACTGCAGCGCCTCGAGTCCCTGGACCGTGCGTTCGCCGGCGGGCCAGTCGATGCCGGTGTAGCGGTCGCGGATGCCGCCGTTGCCGATGCAGACGTCGACGCCGCCGATGGCGTCGGTGACGTTGATGACGTTGCCGAAGCTGACCTTGGCGGCGAACGGGATGTTCTCGCCGCTGAGCTGCGAGACGGTCTTGACGACGCAGTTCATGCCGCCGTGCTCCCACGCGAGGTTGATCTGAGCGCGCTCGATCGCGGCGTTCACGGTGCCGTCCTCGGCGGTGCACTCAGGGAGCGGCACCATGAGGTCGCGGGGGAACGAGATGACGGTGACGCGGCGCGGGTTGTCGCTGATGTGAAGCAGCAGGTTGACGTCGTTGAGCTGGCCCTCGGCGTCCTCGCCGGTGCAGCGGTCGCCGAAGTACTTGGCGTACTCGGGTTCGCACTCGTCCGTGCCGATGACCATCATGTTGACGCCGCCCTCGATGGCGCCGATGTCGGGGGCGACAGATTCCTGCCCTTCGAGCGCGACCGCGTCGTCGGCGAAGTTGGACGACAGGTCGTATGCGGCGTATACAGCGACGCCGGCGCCCGAGACCAGGACGACCGCGAGCACGATGCCGAGGACCTTCATGACCATGCCGAACGGGCTCGGCGACGACAGCGCGGCGTGGCGCGCGACAGTGCGTCGGCGGCGCCGCGGCTGCGTGTTCGGCGTGCTCACTCGGGTCCTCTCGGATGACGGGCGGGGTCCGCACACCCGACGCAACCCTGAGCGGAGGGTGTGGGATTCGAACCCACGGGACATTGCTGCCCACTGGTTTTCAAGACCAGGTCCATCGGCCGCTCGGACAACCCTCCCGGCGGATGCCGCAGCATCCGTCGAACGGCGAGTCTATCCGACCGGCACGAACACCCCATTCTCGCCACCACGCCTGTGGACGCGCTGAACGGCGCGCCCGCCCTTCCGGACGCTGAGCGAGCGCAGCGAGACGAAGCGGCGTCCCACCACACGCTTCGTCTCGTCGCTCCGCTCCTCGCTCAGCGACCGGACCCAACGGACGATCAGCGAGCGCGCCACTCCGGACGCTGAGCGAGCGCAGCGAGACGAAGCGCACTTCAGCCGTCCCGCTCACGAGATGCTCTCTGCCGGGCGCTCCAGCCCGCCAGCTCGCCGTACCGGCCCTCGATGAGCAGCCGCTTCTTGGCTCGGCTCCACCCCTGAATCCGCTTCTCCCAACCGAACGCCTCGTCGATCCGGTCGAACTCGGCGTGCCACACGAGTGCAACCGGAAGCCGTTCTCGTGTGTACACAGCCCCCTGCCCGAACTGGTGCTCGGAGATCCGCCGCTCGAGGTCGATCGTGCTGCCGGTGTAGTACGACCCGTCGGCGCACTGGAGCATGTAGACGAAAGGCATCTCAGGACGGTACGGGATGCCGCAGTGCAGACCGCCGGCCTGTCCACAGGCGCGCTTCGTCTCGTCGCTCCGCTCCTCGCTCAGCGACCGGGCCCAACGGACGCTGAGCGAGCGCGGCCCCTCCCGGACGCTGAGCGAGCGCAGCGAGACGAAGCGGCGTTAACAGGCGCGCTTCGTCTCGTCGCTCCGCTCCTCGCTCAGCGACCGGACCCAACGGACGCTGAGCGAGCGCGGCCCCCTCCGGACGCTGAGCGAGCGCAGCGAGACGAAGCGGCGTCCACACGCGCGCTTCGTCTCGTCGCTCCGCTCCTCGCTCAGCGACCGGACCCAACGGACGCTGAGCGAGCGCGGCCCCCTCCGGACGCTGAGCGAGCGCAGCGAGACGAAGCGGCGTCCACACGCGCGCTTCGTCTCGTCGCTCCGCTCCTCGCTCAGCGACCGGGCCGCGAGCGGAGCGAGACGAAGCGCACGCGCGGGGTCAGAGCTGGCGGAGGACCTCGGCGACGCCGCCGGCCTGCACCGACAGGGTGATCTCGCCCGCCGCGTCGTGCACTTCCGGCGGTCCCTGCTCCATGGCCACCGCACGCCCGCCGTTCTCGACGGCCCAACGCATCATGCCCACGTCGTTGCGACCGTCGCCGATGACGAGCACGTGCGCGGGGTCGATACCGAGCTCCGTTCGCACGCGTTCCAGTCCGGTGCTCTTGTCCACACCCAGGGGCGCGATGTCGAGCCAGGCGGTCCAGCCGACCGCGTACGACACGTGGTTCAGGCCGATGCGGTCGACGAGCTCGACGAAGTCCTGCTCGGCCTGGTCGGGCGCGACGACGACGACGCGGCACACCCGCTGCTTCCCGAGCTCGTCGAAGGCGACGCGGCGCGCGGCGACGAGGTTCCAGTCGTCGAGGTACTCGGTGTAGAGGCGGTCGCCGTTGGGGAGCTCGACGAGGTAGCGCGCGTCGGGCAGGTGCTGCCGCAGATCGGCGAGCACCTCGGACGCGTCGAAGGTCTCGATGTGCCAGCGCTCATAATCCAGGTCGTCGGCATCGCGGCGCTTCAGCACGACGGCGCCGTTGGAGCACACGACGTACTCGGGCGCGATACCCAGGACGCGAAGGATGCCGCGCGTGCCCTCCCACGACCTTCCGGTCGCGATCATGACCTCGTGGCCGGTGCGATGCGCGTGCTCGACGGCTCCGACCACACCGGGGCTGAGCGTCTCGTCTTCGAGCAGGACGGTGCCGTCGATGTCGAGCACGATGAGAAGGCGCTCGACCTTCTTCGCGGGGTCCTCGGTGTCGCGCGCGACGCGTTCGACCAGCTTCGCGGCCTTCTTGGGCTTGACGACCTTGATGCTGCCGGTCTTGGGCAGGTGCGCCTCGGTCATGCGATCGGCTCCATCACCTCGAGGCCGCCCAGGTACGGGCGCAGCACCTCGGGTACCGTCACCGACCCGTCGGCCCGCTGGTGGGTCTCGAGCAGCGCCACGATCCAGCGGGTCGTGGCGAGTGTGCCGTTGAGCGTCGCCACCGGCTGCGTCTTCGCACCGCCCGTCGCGGCGCCCGCCTCGACCGGCGGCCGGTGCCGGATGTCGAGCCGGCGCGCCTGATACGTCGTGCAGTTCGAGGTCGACGTCAGCTCGCGATACGCGCCCTGGGTGGGCACCCACGCCTCCACGTCGTACTTGCGCGCCGCGCTGGAGCCGAGGTCGCCCGCGGCGACGTCGATCACGCGGTACGACAGCCCGAGGTCCTGGAGCATCGACTCCTGCAGCTGGACCAGACGCAGGTGCTCGGCCTCGGCATCCTCGATGGTCGTGTAGACGAACATCTCGAGCTTGTTGAACTGATGCACCCGGATGATGCCGCGGGTGTCCTTGCCATGCGACCCCGCCTCGCGGCGGTAGCAGGTCGACCATCCGGCGTAGCGCTTGGCGCCGCGCGAGAGGTCGAGGATCTCGCCCATGTGGTAGCCGGCCAGCGGCACCTCGCTCGTGCCGACGAGGTACAGGTCGTCCTCTTCGAGCCGGTACACCTCGGCGGCGTGCTGCCCGAGGAAGCCGGTGCCGCGCATCACCTCGGGGCGCACGACCGTCGGCGGGATCATCGGGGTGAACCCAGCCTGCAACGCCCGGTCGAGCGCAAGCGACATGAGGGCGAGCTCGAGTCGCGCCCCGATGCCGGTGAGGAAATAGAAGCGGCTCCCCGAGACCTTCGCGCCGCGCTCCATGTCGATGGCGCCGAGCAGTTCGCCGAGGGCGAGGTGGTCGCGCGCCTCGAAGTCGAACTTCACGGGCTTCCCGTGGGTGCGCAGCGTGATGAAGTCGTCCTCGCCTCCGGCGGGCACGCCGTCGATGACGATGTTCTCGATGCGGGCGAGGGCCTCGGCCGAGGCCTCTTCGGCGGCGGTGACGGCGTGCTGGGCCTGCTTGACGCGCTCGCTGAGCTGCTTCGCCTCGGCCACGAGCGCGGCCTTCCCTTCCTTCGGCGCCTGCGCGACCCGCTTGCCGTGGGCGTTCTGCGCCGATCGCAGCTCTTCGAACGCCGTGATGGCGGCCCGCCGTTCGCGGTCCGCGGCGAGCGCGGCGTCGACGGTGTCGGGCGACTCCCCCCGCGCCTCCTGCGAGCGCTTGACCAGCTCAGGACTGTCGCGAAGGAGGGCGGGATCGATCATCCGCTCAGTTTAGTCTCGGCCCGAGAGGGGATGCCGCGAGGGCGGTCGCCGCATCCGCTGACCGCTCGGCCGTAGCCTGTACCCATGGCGACCGCATCCGACCCCTCGAACGGGCCGGAACCCCGACGCCACGCGGCGCTCGTCTACAACCCCATCAAGGTCGAACAGCGGAGCCTGCGCGCGATGGTCGAGCGGGCGTCGGCGGATGCCGGATGGGATGCTCCGGCCTTCTTCGAGACCACCCCCGAAGACCTGGGCGACGGCGTCGCCCAGCAGGCGGTCGACGGCGGCGCGGACGCAGTGCTCGTCGCGGGCGGGGATGGCACGGTCAGGGCGGTGTCGGAGGCGATGGCGGGCACCGGCGTGCCGCTGACGATCGTGCCGAGCGGCACCGGCAATCTTCTCGCCCGCAATCTGCGGCTGCCGATGGAGGATCGCGAGCGCGTCATCCGCGGCACGTTCGAGGGCGACCGCGCCGCCATCGACGTCGGCTACGCCGGCATGCGGCGCGCAGACGGCTCGTATGAAGAACGCGCATTCGTGGTGATGGGCGGTATGGGACTCGATGCCGCGATGATCGCCAACACGAGCCCGCAGCTGAAGAAGACGGTCGGCTGGGTCGCGTACGTCGACGGCGCCGCCCGCTCACTGGTCAACGCCCGGCCGTTCCGCGTCGTCTACCAGATCGTCGGGCACCGCCTGCACTCGACCCGGGTACAGAGCATCCTGTTCGCCAACTGCGGCTCGCTGCCGGCCGGGCTCGAGCTGATCCCCGAGGCCTCGATCGCCGACGGTCAACTCGACATCGTGATCTTCCAGCCCAAGGGTCCGCTCGGCTGGATCTTCGTGTGGCGGCGGGTGGCGTGGGACAACAGCGTGCTCCGGCGCTTCCGCGCGGGCCGCCGCATCCTGGCGTTGCGCACCAAGGACAGCTCGGTGCTCTACTCCCGGGGCACGGCCGTCGAGGTCGGCGCGGCCGAGGGCGCGCATCCGGTTCAGCTCGATGGCGACGAGTTCGGCGAGGCCGTCCACATCACCGTGCGCGTCGACCCCGGGGCCCTGACCATCGCCCTCCCGAAAGGTCACCGCCTGCCCCGCTGAATCAGGCGGCGGGGGCGCGCAGGAGCTCGGCGAACGCCGACTCGGCGGCGCCGATGAGCAGGCGGTCCTCCGCCAGACTGGCGACGCGGATGCTGAGGTCTTCCATGTTGGCAGGCATCGCCTGCGCGGCAACGAGCGCGGTGAGCCCCGAGAGGTCGTCGTCGGCGAGCGTGGCGAGGAAGCCGCCGAGCACGACGACCGAGGGGTTCAGCACGTTGACGGCGTTGGCCAGCGCGGTGGCGAGGATGCGTCGCTGCCGGTCGATCTCGTCGCGCGCGGCGGGGCCGGCCGCATCCAGGGCTACGGCGAGAGCGGGCTCGTCGGCGGTGGTGAGACCGGCCACCGCGAGAAGGCGCGCGCGGCTGACCTCGTCCTCGAGCGTGCCGTCGTCGGCCCGTCGGTCGGCGGCGGCGGCGATGCCGGGACGGTTCTGGCCGAACTCGCCGGAGTATCCGCCGGCGCCACCCACCGGCATCCCCTGCACGATGAGGCCGCCGCCGATACCGCTCGCACCGCCGTTGAGGTAGACGACGTCGTCGATGCCGCGCGCGGCGCCGAAGAGGTGCTCGGCGAGGGTACCGAGGCTGGCGTCGTTGCCGACCGTGGTCGCAAGGCCCGTCGCCGCCGACACCAGGTCGCGGACGGGGACGTCGTTCCATCCCAGGTGCGGGGCGTTGCGGACCAGCCCGTCCACGGCGCGGACGAGCCCGGGGACAGCGAGCCCGATCCCGGCGATGCGGGCCTCCGCGAGCGGTCCCGCACGCCATTGCACGATGCGGTCGGCGATCAGCCGGGCGGTCTCGTCCGGGGTGAGGAGGTGGTCGACCTCGATGCGCTCCCGCACCCGGATCTCACGGTCGAGCCCGACCGCGCCGAGCGTGAGGGCGTCGACTTCGGGGTTGGCGGCGACGGCGACGACCCGCGGGTCGGCGGCGACCACGGGCGACGGCCGACCGACGCGACGCGACGGGTCGGGCGCCCGCTCGATCACGAGCCCCGCGCCTTCGAGCTCTGCGACCAGATCCGCGATCGTCGACCGGTTCAGACCGGTCGCGCCCGTCAGCGCCGCGCGCGAGAGGGGCCCGTCCAGGTGCACGATGCGCAGCAGACGCGACAGGTTCCGCTGCCGCACGCCTTCGACCTCCGCCACGCGCCCACTCTAGAGCGGGCGGGGCATATGTTGCGGCATCCGACGAATCACGCCGACACACAGTCCGGCGAGCGCCGCGCCCGATCCGGACGAACCGTCCATGACCGGATGCCGGGGCCGCGGGTATCGTCGGGAGCGACGCCCCTGGGAGGCAGCATGTCGACGATCACCGAACGAGCAGCCCGCACCGAGGCCGAACTGCAGCAGATGGCCAAGGACCACCTGTGGATGCATTTCGCCCGGCAGTCCGTGATGACCGACGGCCCCGGCGTGCCCATCATCGTCAAGGGCGAGGGCCACCACATCTGGGATTCGAAGGGCAAGCGCTACATCGACGGCCTGGCGGGCCTGTTCGTCGTCGCCGCGGGGCACGGCCGCAAGCGCATCGCCGAGGTCGCCGCCAAGCAGGCCGAGCAGCTGGCGTTCTTCCCGATCTGGTCGTACGCCCACCCCGCCGCGATCGAGCTCGCCGACCGCATCGCCGACTACGCTCCGGGCGACCTCAACAAGGTCTTCTTCTCGACCGGCGGCGGCGAAGCCGTCGAGACCGCGTTCAAGCTGGCCAAGTACTACTGGAAGCTGCAGGGCAAGCCCACCAAGCACAAGGTGATCTCGCGCTCGGTGGCCTATCACGGCACGCCGCAGGGCGCGCTCGCGATCACCGGCATCCCCGCGATGAAGGAGATGTTCGAGCCCCTGACCCCCGGTGGCTTCCGCGTCCCGAACACCAACTTCTACCGGGCCGCCGACATGGGTGCCCCCACCTCGAGCCTCGAGGAGTTCGGCGTGTGGGCCGCCGACCGCATCGAGGAGATGATCCAGTTCGAGGGCCCCGACACCGTCGCGGCGGTCTTCCTCGAGCCGGTGCAGAACTCCGGCGGCTGCTTCCCTCCCCCGCCCGGCTACTTCCAGCGCGTGCGCGAGATCTGCGACAAGTACGACGTCCTTCTGGTGTCGGACGAAGTGATCTGCGCCTTCGGCCGCATCGGCCACATCTTCGCGTGCGACGCGTACGGGTATCAGCCCGACATGATCACGTTCGCCAAGGCGGTCACCAGCGGGTACTCCCCGCTCGGCGGCACCGTCGTCAGCGACCGCATCTACGAGCCCTTCGCCCACGGCGACCGGGCGTTCTACCACGGCTACACCTTCGGCGGACACCCGGTCTCGGCGGCGGTGGCGATGGAGAACCTCGACATCTTCGAAGAGGAAGGACTGCCCGAGCGCGTGCGCGAGTACTCTCCCCTCTTCCGCCAGACCTTGGAGAAGCTCACCGACCTGCCCATCGTCGGCGACGTGCGCGGAGACGGCTACTTCTTCGGCATCGAGCTCGTGAAGGACAAGGCGACGAAAGAGACCTTCGACGACGACGAGTCCGAGCGCCTCCTGCGCGGCTTCCTCTCGAAGGCGCTCTTCGACGCGGGGCTCTACTGCCGCGCCGACGACCGCGGCGACCCGGTCATCCAGCTCGCACCGCCGCTCACGATCGGCCCGAGCGAGTTCACCGAGATCGAGCAGATCCTCCGCAGCGTCCTCACCGAGGCGTGGGCGCGCCTCTGACCCCCGGGGCGCCGTCGGTCACGACGAGCGGATGCCGCGCCCGCCGATCCGCGGCAGCACGGCCGTGAGCACACCGACCGTTGATCCGACGATCGTGTCGACGATGCGCTCGCCGGCGACGGCCGCCGAGCCGATGTCGCCGGTGGCGGCGCCGGTGATGAGCAGCACCAGCGGGGTGATGAACAGCAGCGCCAGCGCGTAGTGACGCACGACGACCAGCTCGATGAGGAACTGCAGGCCCCCGAGCAGGAGGGCGAGCCACACCCCGCCCCACGGAACGAGGATGAGCAGCGGATAGATCGCCGCACCCGCGACGGTTCCGACCATGCGGTGCAGTCCCCGGGTCACCGCCACCCGCCGCTCCACGGCTATTCCGACGACCGCGACGCCGGCGCTGACGATCCAGTACGCCCGTTCCGGATCGACCACGACCCCGAGCGCCGCCCCCACGACAGCGACGGTGGACGCGCGGACGAGGAGGGTGAGCGCCTTCTCGTCCCACACCGGCCCCGGCATGATCTCGCGCAGCGCGCGCGCCGGCTCGCGCCTGACGTGTGAGCGCAGGAGCGGCGTAAGCGCGACGAGGTACGAGAAGCAGCATCCGGCCGCCACGGCGATGAGGAACACGACCGGATCGACATCGGGAACCGTCGCGGTGATGTGCGCGGCGAGCCCGAACACCAGCACGAAGAACAGCGGACCGGGAGCACCGAGCGCGAAGCCGTAGACGAAGGCGCTCGCGGCGATCGTCGTCACCACGAGTCCGATGAGGGTCCACAGCATCGACCCGCCGGCGGCGATCCCGACGGCGGTCGCCGCGACGAGGACGAGCGCGACGAACGGCAGCACCTTCGCGCGCTCCCGCGGGCGCAGGCTCGACACATGGAGGGCCGTGAAGGCACCGGCCGCAGCCTGGAAGCCGAGTTGCGGCATCCCGACGAGTGACATCACCGCGATCGGGACCGTGATCGAGATCGCGGCCTGCGTCGCCACCGGCCAGCGGGGGCCGTGCGAGGGCGCGAGCCTGAAGAGACTGGCGACCGCGTCGACGGCCACGGCGAGTCCTCGCCGATGCGGGCTCGCTCCGCCGATCGCGCTGTTCACGTGCCCCCCTCCTCCAGCACGGTAGCCGAGCGGGGGAAGTCGTCCGGCATCGAACGTCACACGGCGCCGTACTCCCGGCGCGAAGCGGGCTATTGTGAACGACGTGGGAACCATCTACTACGGCGGGTCGGACACTCCGATCAACATCGAGGATCGCGCGCTGGCGCACCTGAAGGTCGTCATCGCGACCAAGCTGCGTCGCAACGAGACGTTCACCCTGTCGTGGACGCATCCCGAGGACCAGCCGCGCGGTCGCAGCACGATCTGGCTGCACCCGTCGATTCCCCTGCGGTTCGTCTTCGACACCCCCGAGCCCACCGAGCTGAGCCGTCAGTGGATCGAGGAGCTCGCCAACTCGGCCACCTCGTCGGGCGGCATCATGCTGGTGGCCGAGCACTTCGACACCGGCCCGGTCGCCGTCGACGACCAGAGCGGCGCGACGTCCGCCTCGATCGAGGGCGCCGACGTCAATCTCGGAACCGTCGAGATCGAGAACCTCGAAGTCGACCAGCTCACGGTCAACGGGGCGGACGTCTCCGGAGCCCTGCCCAGCCCGCGCAAGCCCCGAAGCGCCTGATCAGCCCGTAGGGGCAGCCTCTTCGGAGGTCGTGCCATTGCCGTTCGCCGGCTTCTCTTTCTCCTCCGTGGGCTCGGGCACGATCGTGAGCCCGTGCGGTCCGCTGGCGGCGATCATCATCTCGTCCACCCACGCGCGGTTGATGCGCGGAGGCCGGCTGCCGTAGAAGTGGAACTGCATGGGCACCGACGCGTGCATCCAGAAGCTGCGCCGCCCCGTGCCATCGCCGACCTCGACGTCGAACATGAAGGACTCTCCACGCCGGAGCTTGTTCATCATCACGATGCGAAGGTGCGCGAGGGTCCGATCTTCGATGTCGATGGCGTTGCCGATGGTGTCGTAGATGAACCTGCCCATGTCTGGAGCATAGCCCGGGCGTCTGCGGCTCAGAACCGCCAGACCAGCGGGACGTAGAGCACGGCCATCGCGACGAAGAAGAGGACGAGCGGCAGGCCGAGCTTCCAGTAGTCCCCGAATCGGTAGCCGCCGGGCTCCATGACCATGAGATTGGCCGGCGTGGCGATCGGCGTCAGGAAGGCCGCCGCGCCGGCGACAGTCAGGGCCATGAGGAACGGCAGCACCGACACCTCCAGCGCACCGGCGAGAGCGATCGCGATCGGCGCCATGACGAGCACGGTCGCTGCATTGCTGATGAGCTGGCCGAGCACCGCCGTCAATAGAACCAGCACGAGCAGGGCGGCGTGTGGACCGGCGCCGCCGAGGATGGCGAGCACCCACGCCGCGACGAGGTCGGCCGTCCCGGTCGTGGCGAAGGCGGTGGACAGCGGGATCATCCCGGCGATGAGGACGATGGTCGTCCACGAGATGGACCTGAACGCGCGGGTCGGCGTCACGGCACCCGAGACCACGAGACCGCCCGCCGCGAGCAGCGCGGCGACAGCAGGGGGAACCAGCCCTGACGCCAGCAGCAGCACCATCGCGGCGAGGATCGTCAGGGCCCGCCGCGCGCCCTGACCGAGCGGCACCGAGCGCCGCAGGTGATCGGGCTGATCGACGACAAGGACGCCCGGAGCCCTCGCCTGCCGACTGAGCGCATCCCACGTGCCCTGCAGGAGTAGTACGTCGCCCGCCTGCAGGGTCAGGTCCGGTATCTTCAGCAGGTCGTCGCCGCGGCGGACTGCCAGAACGACCAGGTCCGCGTCCGGCGTCTTCATGCCGAGGGCGACGCTCTGTCCGATGAGCGGAGACCGCGGCGCGATGATCACCTCCGTGACGCCGCTCGATGCCCCCAGGATGAGGCCGGTGTCCAGACTGAGCGAGTAATGCTCCCGAAGCAGTCGGGCGTGTCGAGCCAGGTCCATGGGCATGAGAGCCCCCGGTCTGTCGGGGAGCAGCCGTGGGCCCAGCAGCACGAGGATGGCGAGCGCGCCCACGACGAGCGGCACACCCACGAGCGCGAACTCCGCGTATCCGAACGGGCGCTCCCCCGCCGACGCGGCGAATTCCGAGACGATGATGTTCACCGGCGTGCCCGTGAGCAGCAGAAGTGATCCCGCCGAAGCGGCGAACGCCAGCGGCATGAGCAGCTGCGATGAGGCGAGCCCCGCTCGGGCGGCGACCACCACGACGAGCGGCACCAGCGCCGCCGTCGCCCCGTTCACGCTGATGACGGCAGAGACGGCGGCGGCCAGCAGGCCGATCACGATCAGAAGCGTCGCCCGGCCGGAGCCGGCCCGGCCGATCACCTGCTGGCCGGCCCACGCGGTAACCCCTGACGAGTCCAGCGCCTCGCTCACGACGAAGAGTGCGGCGATGAAGAGCACGGTCGGATCCCCGAAGCCGGCGAGGGCCTGGTCGAGCGTCAGCACACCGGTGAAGTAGAGCGCGAGAGAGACGCCGATGGCGACGATGCCGAGCGGCACGCGATTGCTCATGAAGGCGACGACGGCCACGGCGAGGATCGACAGCGTCGCGACGACGGGGTCCACGTCGCCCACTGTAGCGAGATGCCGTCCGATCAGACGGTGGCGACGAAGAGGCGCCCGGATCCGCGGATGCCGAGGGTGGCGGCATCCGAGACGAAGACAGCTCGGCCGCGCTCGAGCTCGATCGTCTCGCCGTCGACGTCGATGGTGAACGCACCGTCGACCAGCAGCCCGATCGCGGGCCCGGTCGTGGCGACGGTGTCATCGGCGGTGACCTCGATCAGCTCGAACGGCACGTCGGAGCCCGTGGCCAGCGAGCGAGGCCGATAGGTCACCGCGTGCTGCGTGCGCGAGAGCGGCGGCAGGTACGGCGCCGGTCCGGGTGTGAAGTCGAGCACGCGCGTGAGCTCGGGGATGTCGATGTGCTTGGGGGTGAGACCGCCCCGCAGGACGTTGTCGCTTGGGCCCATGAGCTCGACGCCCGTCCCGCACAAATAGGCGTGGATGTTGCCCGCCGGAAGCCACAGCGCTTCGCCGCGGCGGAGCGTGACGTGGTTGAGCATGAGCGCGATCGCGATGCCCGGATCGCCGGGGTACTCCGTCGCGATGCGTCCGGCGGGTTCGAATCGTCCGGGCAGGCGTGCGGCGATGTCGGCGATCTGCGCCACGAGCCCCTGCACGGCGGGCCCGCCGGCGAGCAGATCCTCGAAGGCCGCACGGATCCCCCCTGCCGCGGCGAGGCGGTCCCGCCAGACGGCGAACGGCTCGGGGTCGGTCGCCTCGGCGGCGAGGGCGTCGATGACCGCGAGCGTCTCGACGACCGGCCGGAATCCGCAGAGCGCCTCGAAGCCGTCCTCGAGCGCGACGATCAGCTCGGGCTTGGCGTGAGGGTCCTTGTAGTTGCGCTCCCGGGCGTCCCGCGCAATCCCCGCAGCCTCCTCCCGCGCGAACCCCTCGGCCGCCTGCTCGGGGGTGGGGTGCGCCTGCAGCGAGAGCGGGGATGCCGCCGACAGCAGCTTCAGCAGGAACGGCACGCGTGCGCCCTCGCTCCGCTCCCAGTGCGCTAGATCGGCCCATCTCGCCGACTCGTGGAAGCGACTCGGCGCCGACGGGTGAGACCCCAGCCACAGCTCGGCCTCGGGCGCGTCGGACGCCGGCATCCCGAGGGCGCGCGAGATCCCTCCCGGTGTGCCCCAGGCGTAGTCGCGGACGACACCGCGGATCTCGGCGAGGTGAGCGGTCATGGACGTCCTTCCGTCACGGTCGATGCCGGTTCGTTGATATCACTCCGGTGTGACGGATGTGTGCATGACGACTTCGCGGGCGCCGGGCACGTCGACGACCTCGAACCGGACATGTGCGTGGCCGAGTTCTGCGAGGCTGTGCGCGTGCGTGCCTCCGCAGGGGATCGTGGCGTCGCCGTCCGGGAGCGCGCACACCCATGCCCGGCGCGCGGCGAGGGAATCGCCCTCGACGTCGACGCGGACCTCGGCGCCGGTGGCGATCCAGGACGCGAGCTGCTCTTCGACCCGCGCGGCGAGTGCCGCCGGGTCGTCGAACGCGGCGGCGTCGAACCCCTTGCGGCGCAGCGACTTGCCGACGCGGTAGGTGTCGACCGAGCCGTTCTCGAGGATGCGGGACGACGTGCATGCCAGGGCGTCGAATCCGGGGGCGCCGAGCGCATCGGGGGGAACGTCCTTGCTCCACGCGTCGGCGAGCGCCCGGTCGAGGGCGAGCGAGGCGAGGTGGCACGCGGTGTGCCCGAGCGACAGGCGACGGCGGTGGTCGGCGTCGGCGACCACCGTGACGGCGTCTCCCGTCGCGACAGGGGCGTCACCGGCGACGACATGCGCGACGACGAAGACCCACCCCGCCGTCCCGGTCCGCACCGGCACGTCCGCGCCGAGCAGCAGCTCTGCGCCGTCGGAACCCGCGACGACCGCGTCCTCGATGCGGATGGCGGTCCCGTCTGCCAGGCGCAGGTGTCCGCGGTCGGCGAGCTGATCTGGCCAGTGCGCGTCGACCGGATGGAACGCGGTGCGGTCGAGCACGACCGCCTGTCTGCCGTCGGGCAGCGACTGCACCGCGATCACCATGCCGTCGGACTCGGTGGCGCCGCCCGGGTAGGTGACGAGGGTCTCGGAGAGCTGCATGCCTTAAACGGTACCCGCGAGCGTGGGCGCCGGGCCCGGTGGATGGATCAGCGCACGCTCTCGGGGAGCTCGCCGGGCCGCGACGGATCGGCGAGATGTCGTTTCGCGCGGCGGTCTCGCAGCGCCTCGACGGCACACCACACGATCGTCGCGACCGCGACCCCCTCGAAGAATCCGGCGAAGACATCGCTCAGCCAGTGCGCGCTCAGGTAGGTGCGGCTCCACATCATCCAGATGACCCAGACGGCCCCCGCGAGCCACAGCCACCACTTCCGCAGCAGCAGGGCGAGGGTGATGGCGAAGGTGGTCGCCACGGCGGTATGCCCCGAAGGGAATGAGGTGTCGACGCTTTCGGCGAGAGAGCCCTCGGGACGTTCGCGGGCGATGACAGCGGCCATGGGGGCGCCGATCGCCACGACCAGGACGATCGCGGACGCCATGTTCACGGCATCCCATTTGCGCTTCCGCCACAGGAAGAGCAGCACACTGACGATGAGGATGACGATCATCGCGACCGTGCCGCCGCCGACCGCGGGGATCCAGGCGAGGATCAGCCACACGTCGCTGCGGAGCGAAACCATGAGGTCCTGCCACCACATGTCCATCGGCAGCGGCTCATGCCCGTTGAGGGCGACCACGACACGCCAGATCACGAAAGCCACGGTCGCCGCGACCCCGGTGATGAGGGCGGTGTTGCGGCGCGCGTCGGGATCGGTCAGCGGCGCCTCGGAGGGCGCCTCGGGTACTTCTTCGTCGGCCGGGCTCACGGTGCCAGCGTAGACGGCACCGCGTCTTGCGGCGTCGATCGGCGCGAAGGAATGCGACCGGCCGGGGCTGTCAACCGGCTTGGATCACCAGGGCTGGCGGTGCGGGATGTGCGTCGGGCGTCGCGGACCGGCGCTCACCGGCGCGGACAGACGCTCGACCGCGCGGGCGAGCACCTCTTCCAGCGACAGCGCCGTGCGCGGCGTTCGGGGACCGACGAGCCAGACGACGGACAGGCCGTCGGGTACCTTCTCGACATACGCGACCACACTGGACGGGTGGTCCGCGGCGAGCGAGCGATCGCACAGGCGCCACGAGCAGTCGTCGAGCGGCTGGAACTCGAGCTGATGAAGTGAATCCTCGGCCCGATCCCCCGCGCTCTCGTCCCGATCTCCGGTGAACCGGTCGTCTTCGACCTCAATGAGCGACATTTTCGAACCTCCGCCATCGATACTGCCCCGCACACCCGACTGTCGCCCCGGGGGTTGACAGGTCGGCGGAGGCGTGATCTAGCGGGGCTCCGGTCGGTCGTCAGCTCGCCTCGTGGATGTCGCGCGCCTTCAGGCTGCGGTAGGTCGTGACCGGGTGCGTGGCGAGGACGACCTTGCCGCGGGAGTGCAGCTTCTTCAAGTCGGCATACGCCTCGGCGATATCACCCAAGGGGTAGAAACCCGAGATCAGCACCGTGAACGCCCGGCGCTCCGCCAAGTGCGTCAGCCGTTCCAGCTGCGCGGTCTGCCGCGCGAGCTCTTCCGGGTCGTCTCGCAGCAGGCGGAGTTCGACGTCGCGGCGATCCGCGCTCGAACGGTAGCGCTCATCAGGCACCCCGAGCTCCTCCGCGAGGTCCCGTCCGTCCTGGCCGAAGTTGTCGATGAACGCCGTCACCGGCGCCCCGGCCGCCTTGCGGATGCGATCGGCCATGCCGTCGCCGTAACGCACCGGCTTGATGCCGAGCTGCCGCAGGTAATCGAAGTTGCGGTCGCCGCAGGTGCCGACGACGGTCGCCCCGAGGTGCTTGGCGATCTGCGCCTCGATGCTGCCGACCCCGCCGGCCGCCGCCGAGATCACGACCACGTCCCCCTTCGTGACGCGCAGGTCATCGAGGGTGTCGAGGGCGGTGACGCCGGCGAGGTAGAGACCGCCGGCGGTCTCCCACGAGACGGTCTTCGGCTTGGCCACCAGCGCCGCCGCGGGCACCGTGAGGAAGGTCGCGTGCCCGCCCGACCGGACGTGACCGATCACCTCGCTACCCACTCGGAAGCGGGCGACACCCGGCCCGACTGCCGAAACGATGCCGGCGAAGTCGCTGCCCGAGCGGCGGGGCCACGGTTCCTCCCACTCGGTCTCGGCGCCGCTGCGGATGAAGCCGTCGATGTGGTTGATGCCCGATGTGATGACCTCGACGACCACCTCGCCGTCCCCCGGAGGCGCGAGCGGATGCTGACGCACCTCGAGGACGTCGGTGTCTCCTACGCGGTCGTACTCGACGACCGAGGTCTGTTCGTGCTTCTTCGCCACGATGCACCTCACTAGTTCGGCTAGTGAAAAGGGTAGCGAGGTCTCGACGCGCGCGGCCCGATACCGATGATTTGCCTCGGAGGCCGAACCGCACTTGACCGGCGACCTTGCGCCGTGCACTCTGATCACACCACCCGAAGCAAAACCCCCGCGTTTCCGTGACCCGTTTTTCTTCAGGAGTGACCCATGACCGTCGGCATCCGGCACGTGCGGCTCGTCGCCGCCGTGCTTCTCACCTTCATGCTGGCGATCGTCGGCGCCCTGGCCTCTGCCGGACCGGCGGCGGCCGCCCCGCCCTCGGCGTCCAGCACTGCCGAGATCGCCCTCTCCCCCACCTCGGGACCTGCGGGAACGACCGTGACCGTGACCGGACTTCGGTTTCCGAAGAAGTCCACCGGAACCGTCACGGCGGGCACCATGACGGTCGGCGTCACGACGACGGGATCGGGTTACTTCACCGCCACGGTGACGATCCCCTCGGGAACGGCGTCCACCCTCCCCGTCACCGCCACGGTCGGTCGGACGTCGGCCGCCGCGACCTTCACCGTGACCGGTCAGCCCGACACCCCGCCGACCGGGACGGCGGCCCTGCGGTTCGGGGTCACCACGCCCGGTGGCGCCACGGCGAACGCCGAACTGGATGCCGTCGCGGCCCTCGCGGGCGAGAATCCGTCGATCGTGATGTCGTATTACGACTTCGGCCAGCCGGCACCGACCGCGGGCCTCGACAGCGTCGCAGCCCGCGGCGCCGACAGCATGCTGACGTGGGAGCCGTGGCGATGGGGCGGAGGCGTGACCCAGTCCGCCTACTCCAACGCGCGCGTCGCCGCCGGCGATCACGACGCGTACCTGCGGCAGTGGGGTACGGCGCTGGCCGCGTGGGGCGGCACCGTGTACGTTCGCTACGCCCACGAGATGAACGGCAACTGGTACCCGTGGGCCGAGGGCGTGAACGGCAACGCGCCCGGATCGTACGCCGCGGCGTGGCGCCACGTGCACGATGTGGTGACCTCACAGGGCGCCACGAACGTCAAGTGGGTGTGGAGCCCGAATGTCCCGTACACGGGATCCGTGCCCCTGACCGGCCTCTACCCCGGTGACGCCTTCGTCGATGTCGTGGCCCTGGACGGGTACAACTGGGGCACGTCGGCCACATGGAGTTCGTGGACGACCCCCGAGGCCCTCTTCGCCGGCGGCCTGAGCGAGCTGCGGACGATCGCACCCGGCAAGCCGATCATGATCGCCGAGACCGCCTCGGCCGAAGCGGGCGGGTCGAAGGCGGACTGGAACACCGCACTGGTGTCGTACCTCGCCGCTCAGCCCGACGTCGTCGGGTTCGTGTGGTTCCACCACGACAAGGAGACCGACTGGCGCATCGACAGCTCCGCAGCGTCGGCGACGGCGTTCGCGGCCGTCCTGGCGCAGCGCCGCCAGTAGCGGTCAGGCCTCACCGGCGTCGCGGCGCAGCACCAGCACCGTGACGTCGTCGTCCGGATCGCTGTCGCGGGCGAGCGTGCGGATCCGACCGACGACGGCATCCGCGTTGCGCTCGGCGGCGACGAGGTCGGCGATCCGGCCGAGTGCCCCGACATCGCCGTCGAACAACTCGAGGACGCCGTCGCTGCAGACGACGAGGGCTTCGGATGCCGCGAGCTCGAGTTCCTCGACGACCCACGGTTCGTCGACGGGAATACCCACCGGGAGGTTGCGGGACGGCAGCCGCGTCCACGTGCCGTCGGCGCGTACGACGATGCTCAGCCCATGCCCGGCATCGACGTAGCGGACCACCCCGGTCAGCGGATCAACGCGCGCGTGGAACAGGGTGGCGAACGCGCCGGCGTCCCCGAGATCGGCGGCGAGCGCCTCTGAGGCGCGCTCGACGGCGACCGAGAGGTCGCGCTCGCCTCGGGCGCTGCGGACGACCGCGCGCACGGTGGCGGCGATGATCCCCGCGCCGACGCCTTTGCCCATCACATCGCCGACGGTGAACGCGGTGCCGCCGCCCGTGTCGTACCAGTCGAAGAAGTCGCCGCCGATCGCCCGAGAAGGAACGCACACCGCGGCGAGACCGAAGTCCGCCACGTGCGTACCGGCCTTGGGCAGCAGCGCGCGCTGCACCGTGGACGCGTGTTCCAGCTCGAGCAGCGTCGACCGCTCGCGCGAGGCGATGTCGGCCACGTGCTGCCTGGCGACGCGAGCGAGATCGTTGACGATGGCCGCCGCAAGACCGAAAGCGACGGCCGAGAAGACGGTGCGGGCCAGTTCGTTCGGGTTCTCCTCGAGGCTCGAACCGAGAAGGAACGGCACGAGCTGGCCGAGCGCCACCCCCAGGAACGCCCAGACGACGAATCGGCGCCCGGGCATGGCGGCGATCCAGACCGCGGGCAGGATCGCCAGCGACGCGAAGATCGACGCGCTCTCGCCAGTGGCGAACCTCAGCACCCCCACCACGGCGAAATCGATCGCGGGGACGAGCAGCACCGCCCGGTCGGACACGTCGATGCGGTGGAAGACGGCGGCGATCACGGTCGCGGCGAGCATCATCGCGACCGCCGCCGCGAACGCGACCGGACTCGAGATCGAGATCGTCGGGAGGGCGAGACTGAGCACGGCGGCGACGATGAACAGCGCCAGGACCGGCAGCTGCTTGATGAGCGCCGAACGCTCGCCGAGGGCGATCGCCGCCAGCGCAAGGGAGTCGACGGCCGGCGCGGCGCCCGTGCGCGTCGCCGTCGGCGCCGACGTCATGAAGGGGGCGAAGAACGCGTCTTGACGATCGTCCAGACGTTGCTGCCGCCGTCGCGCTCCAGCCGGAACTCGTCGACCATGGCCGAGATCAGCGCCAGGCCGCGTCCGGACTCGGCGAGCTCGTCCGGCATGGTCGCGTCCCCGATGTCGATGCGCGGCGGCTCGGCGGTGTCGACGAGCACCGCCCGGAGCGCGTCGTCGTCGGCATCGAGGTCGAGGCGGCACACGATCGTGGTGTCGGAGCTGCCGTGCTGGACGATGTTGCTGGTCAGCTCGATGAGGGCGGTCTCGAACATCATGCGATCGGTGTCGCTCACCGCGGGGAACTCGCTCCACAATGCGGCGAGCCGGTCGTGCACGACGTCGACTCCGTCCGGCGGAGTGCGGAACACCAGCGTGCGTTCAGTCACGGTAGGCGTCCTCGGCGGTGTCGAAGCTCGCCAGGACCCGGTCGAGGTTCGACAGCTGCAGCACCATGGTGACCTGCGCGCTGGGCGCCGCGATACGCAGATCGCCGCCCGCCTGCCGCGCGGTCTTCAACGACCCCACCAGCGCGCCGAGTCCGGACGAGTCCATGAAGTCGATCTTGCTGAGGTCGACGACGATGTGGGTGAACTGGTCCTCGACGGCGCTGAGCACCGCCGCGCGCAGGTCGGGGGCGCTCACCATGTTGAGCTTGCCGGAACCGCGGAGGATGGCGACTCCCCGTCGGGCCTTCTCGATCTCGAACTTCACGGCGTCCTCTCGTCGGTGGGGGCGTCTTCGGGGGTGAAGCCGCGGTAGGTGGCAGCGCTGAACAGGACGCTCAGAACCACCAGGTCGAAGATCGCCCACGCGATGTTGACCGCGGTCCCGAGCACTTCGGCGTCGTTCAGGAAGAGGTTGACACATCCGATGATGATCGCCAACACCAGCAGCACCATCACCACTAGCTGCACGCGGATGAGGTGCCACTGCGGTCCGGTGCTCTGAGGACGCGTCTTGGGCGTGACGGCGAACCCCAGCGGGATGCGCAGGACGACGTTCTCGAACGCGGTGCTGCAGGCCTTTATCCACACCGGGAACAGCGCCAGGCTGTACTGCTGGCCCCGCCATGTCGGGGTTCCCCGCGCGGCGACGAGGAACAGCAGCTGGTTGACGATCATGAACGGGATGAACCGGATGAAGAAGTCGAACGAGAGCGTGTCGACGGGAAGGATTCCGAGGACGAGGAACACGATCGGCGCCGCGAAATAGACCACGGCGGCGAAGCCGCTGAGGTAGCTCCACATCGTCGCGAAATACATGAGCCGCTGCGGGATCGTCAACGCGCGCTGCACGAGGGGGTTCTCCCGCAGGAAGACCTGCATGGTGCCCTGCGCCCAGCGCAGCCGCTGGGTCAGCATCGTGCCGAGGTCTTCAGGGGCGAGGCCGTCGGCGAGCAGTTCGTGGTGATACACGCTCTTCCAGCCGAGTCCGTGCAGGCGCATGCACGTGGCCATGTCTTCGGTGACCGAGATGGTCGCCAGCGGCATGATCGGCTGTGCCTCGCCGGGGCGATCGATCGTGATGTCCTGCAGGATCGCCTGCACCGACTCCAGGGCGTTCAGCGGCGAGAGGTCCTGCTCGACGAGGGCCGCCATGATCCGCTCGACGTCGACATCGGCATCCGGATCGTCCGACGTGCTCGCCAGAGCCAGAGCGCGGATCTCGGCCAGGTCGCGCTCGACCTCGGCGACGTCGGAGGCCACGAGCGACAGGCTCGCAGCATCCACCCGACGACCGAGGGAGTACGTGACCGAGGCCACCGGCTCACCGGCGTCGAGCGCGCGCCGCGCGTCGCCGATCGCGGCGGCGACGTCGTCGAGCGCGGCGCGCACCGTCGGGTCCTTCGCCGCGGGGTGGGACGACGCCTTCGCGATCGCCCGCGCGGCTGCGGGCAGGGCGCGCGCGATGCGCTTGTCGAGTTCGCGCACGTAGCCCACGATGCCCAGCTGCATGAGCGCGTCGCGACGGAGCACGGCGTTCGAGCCGCAGAAGAACGCGGCGTTCCAGCCGTCCTTGCCCTGCTGGATGGGCCCGTAGAAGAGCGGCGCCTGGCTGCCGAGCGGGTCACCGGTGGCGACGTTCGAGAAGACCTGCGGAGTCTGCACGAGCGCGACCCTGTCGTCGCGGAAGTAGCCGAGCGTGCGGTCGAGGATGTCAGGGCGAGGGATCTGGTCGGCGTCGAGGATCAGGATGTACTCGCCCGTGGTCACCTCGAGGGCGTTGTTGAGGTTGCCCGCCTTCGCGTGCCGAGGCCGGTCGTCCCACGCCGATGAACGCGTGATGTAGCCGAGGTCGGCCGCCTCGGCGGCCTCGCGCATCTCGGGCCGGCTGCCGTCGTCGAGGATCCACGTCCGATGCGGGAAGGTGATCTTCCGGGCCGCTAGGGCCGTGGCCATGACCAGTTCGATCGGCTCGTTGTAGGTGGTGATGAAGACGTCCACCGTCGCCGTCGGGTCGGGCGGGGGCGGTGCGGGCCGGCCCTTGGCTCTCCACATCGTCAGGCCGAACAGGCACACGTCGATGAAGCTGTAGGTCTCGGCGACCACGAGCGGCACGGCGATCCACCATGCGTCCCAGTTGAGCGATGCGGTCCACCGCCACAGCAGATAGTTGCCGCCGAGGACGAGGGTGAGCAGGATCACGATCCGCAGCGCCAGCATCCGTCCGGGGGATGCGAGGGTGCTGCGCGTGTCGCGGCGCGTGGCGGGCGGGGCGGAGGTCATCGCGGCACGATCCCGAACAGGAAGCGGGTCTTGACCATCGCCCACAGCGCACCGAGCACGGCGACGTAGGCCAGGGTGTTGATGAGCACGTTCCCTTCGCGGAGGACCGGCACGTTGGCGACGATCAGGACGAACAGCATCTGCATGACGAAGACGTAGAGGGTGGCCTGCCCGAGGGGGATGAGGAACCACCCGAGCGCGCGCTCGAACGGCTTCCAGCACACGCTGAGCACGGCGTACGCCGTGATGGTGAAGAGAAGCACGTTGAGCAGCCGCCCGACCTCGAGAGTGGTGCGCTCGAACCAGGTGACGTACAGCTGTGTGAACTCGTTGGCCGGCACGAGGCCCAGTCTCACGTCCCCCGAACTCGAGAGGTAGGGGTTGCTCCACGACAGGAGCATCAGGCTGACCGACCCCACGATGCACAACGCCAGCACGACGCGCCCAGGCCCGGTGAGGAACCACGCGATGATCTCTCGGCGGTAGAACCCCGCGACCATCCCGGTGACGAAGAGCACCTGCCAGGTGAGGAGCGGGAACGAGTCCTCGAACTGCGACGGCAGGATCCGCAGCGCGAGGAACGCCTGCGCGATGTACAGCGTCCAACTGACGGCCAGCACGATCAGCCAGCGGCCCCGCCCGAGGCCCCACAGGATGAGCGGCGATATCGCCAGCAGGATCACGTAGAGACCGAGGACGTTGACCTGCCAGGGGCCGATCTTCAGCAGCGCCAGGTCGACGATCACCGAGGGGTCGACCGGGTACGTCGTCAGCCGGTCGAACCCCGCGTACAGGTCGTAGACGCGTCCGGCACCGGCGCTCCCGGCAGCGCCCGTGCCCTCATCGACGAACGTGGTCGCCGAGCGGGTGTCGAGGAAGGGCAGCAGGCTCAGGGCGCCCACGATGAGCGAGATGGCAAGGGCCGTGACATACAGCTTCCACGCGCGCCGCCCGGTGCGCACGGTCACCTCGCCGATGCCGCCGGCCAGCACCTTCGGCCGGTAGACCATGCCCAGGACCACGCCCGACAGGAGCACGAAGAGCTCGGCACCCGAGACGATGCCGATCGCCTCCTGCGTGGCGTTCTGCAGGAGCGAGGTGAGCGCGAGGTGGTTGACGATGACGAAGACGATGGCGACGCCGCGCAGGAGGTCGATGCGCAGATCGCGGTTGCCGGGCCCCTCATAGGCGAGCGGTCCGGGTCTGCGGCGCAGGAGAAGCCACAAGGTGAGCGCGATCGCCAGCATGAGGATGCCGATCGCCACGGCCCATGCCCACGCGCCTTCGATCGTGAGCCCGACCCCGCCCGGGGCGAGCGCGGACGGTTCGAAGACGGGACCGAACACCAGGTCGGATTCCCCGGCGTCGCGCCGGAATGCCGTCGCCATCGCGGGCGATTCGGTGAGGCTCCAATCGATGACGACCTCGCCGACCACCGCGCGCCGCGTGGTCGCATCCCGCCACAGCGCGACGTCGATGAGCGGGTAGGCGTCCGGGCCCACCGCGTCCATGACCTGCCGCCACCAGCTCTGCTTGATGGGGAGCTCGGCGCTGCCGCCCGCACCCGGGGCGTACATCGCGCCCGTGTCGAGCATCATCGGCTTCTCGGATGCCGCGGCGAAACGCGTGTAGAAGGCAAGTGCACCCTCGCCGTCAATTTTCGCGGCGAGGTCACCGTCGCCGGGGATCCGGTTGACCGGCGAGCCGCCCCCGCTCGGGTCGTGGTATGCCGTCAGACCGACCCAGTCGACGTATTCCGCCCCGGGGTCGTACGGGCCGTACGGGTCGTCCCCGGATGTCAGTTCGCCGTCGCCGTCGGTATCGGCAGCGGGGTCGGTCGACGCCCGGGCTGCGGCGAAGGGGTACCCGGTGCCCTCGAAGGGCGACCACACCAGCGCCGCGTCGGGAAGCCCTTCGCGCAGAGCGTCGGCGAAGGCCCGGAAGGCGGCGACGTACGCGTCGGGGTCCTGTCCCCACGGCACCCAGGGCGCATTCATGTCCGGCGCGAATCGCACGTACAGCGGCGAAGTCTGGTCGCCGCGCGCCTCGACGAGGTGAGCGACCGCCTCGCGGGCGTCGGCTTCTTCGAAGTCGGCGAGGCCCGTGTCCGGGTGCAGGCTCACGACCGGCAGGGCGCCCTGCGCCGCCGCCTGGCGCAGGAACTGCTCGAGATACCCTGCCCCGGCGTCGGAGACCGGAAGCGGCGTGACGTGCTCGAAGACCGCCGGCACCGCGCCGAGTCGCTCCGCCTGCGCCGCGGCGCTGTCGGTCCCCCAGTCGAGCGTCGCGCCGAAGTAGGCGCCGGACTCCGGGACCAGTGGGGCTTCATCCGCCTCGAGCAGCGCGGCCGACGCCGGCGAGGCGACGACCAGCGCCCCCAGGACGAGCCCGGCCGACATTCCCCGGGCGATGCGCGACCATGCGCGGCGCACCGAGGTTCGCACCGAGAGGGCCCGCGAGAAGGGAGCCTGAGGAACGCGCGACACGTCACCCCCTTCTCGGTGTGCTGCTTCTTCACACCGCGTTCAGGACGACGTCGTCACGGTCACCGTCCCGCCGATCCTACTGAGGTCGGGGGCCGAGAACCCGGCACCAGCGCTCACGACGCGCTGAGATCGATGCGACGCACCGCCGCTTGGATCGCCACCGCCGCCGCTCCTCGCGCCCAGCCGGTGAAGCCGCTGTCGTCCACGAACAGCTCGACCGGATCGGCGCGCGGGTCGCGGTCGCCGGCGATCGCCGCCCTCACCCGCTTCTCGGCGATCGCGAACAGCTGCATGCCGTCACCCGCGAGAACGATCGCCGGCTGCTGCGTGAGATTGGCGGCGAGCGCGATGAAGCGGCCGAGGGCGTCTGCGGCGGCATCCACCACCCTGCGCGCAAGAGGGTCGCCTTCAACGGCGAGCGCGAGGACGCCGTTGTAGTCGACCGGGCGTCCGAGTTCTGCCGCGACCTGCCCGGCGATCGACCCCGAGGTGAGCATGGCCTGCGAGCACCCGTGGTGCCCTTGCGCGCAGGGCGGCCCTCCGTGCGCGAGGGGCAGGTGGCCCGCGAGCCCGACACCCGCCTCGCGCGAGCGGACCACGTCGTCGTGTATGACGAGCGCGTGCCCGACCCCCGCGCCGATCGTGATGACCGAGAATCCGGGCAGACCACGGCCCGCGCCGAACCAGTGCTCGGCCTCGGCGAGGGCCAGCAGGTCGTTGTCGAGGGTCACCGGCACACCGAGGGACTCGCTGAGCGGGCCCGCGAGATCGACCCCGACCCAGCCGAGGAACGGAGCGAACTCCACGAGGTTGTCACGCACCGATCCGCCCACCGATACGCCGACGCCGCGAAGGTCGTCGAGAGCGAATCCCTGGATCACCTCGTGGATCTGTGCGGCCACCAGACCCGGATCGTGCCCGACGAGCTCATGCTCAGACGCAGCCAGCGGGGTCGCGCGCACGTCGGTGGCGACAGCGTAGAGGGCGTCCCCGGTGAGCTTCACGCCGACGAACGTGCCCAGGCCGGGTGCGACATCGAGTGGCCGCGCCGGCCTGCCCACGCGGCCGACGGCGTCCTCGTCTCGTTCGACGAAAAGGCCGCGGTCGAGGAAGGGCTTCGCCAGTCGCGTGAGGCTCGCGGGCGACAGGTTGAGGCGCGAGGTGAGAGCGCTCCGCGATACCGGCCCATGGATCAGGACGGCGCGCGCGAGCGCGGCTTCACTGGCAGTGAGCACGCTGTCTCCGGGTCGTCGTGCGCATTTGGTTTCATCCTGGCACAAACCATTGATTCCATGGTAGAACTAATCCATGCAGTCAACTTCGACCGATCTCAGCGCCGAGACTCCTCGCGAAGGCGCCACCTCCCGCATCCTCCACCTCCGCCGCGGCGGCACCAGTGTGGTCGTCGACCTCGACGCCTCACCCACCCCCGCCATCGTCCACTGGGGCGAAGAGCTCGACGAGGCGACGCCGCGGACGCTCGAGGGCCTCGCCCGCGCGACGCAGCCTCAGCGGGTGTCCGGCGGCCTCGACGCCACCGCACGCCTCACCGTCCTCGCCACTCCCGCCGGCGGCTGGCTCGGCACCCCGGCGCTCGAGGGCCACCGCGCCGGCGCCGGCTTCAGCGCGCGACTGACCCTCGCCGGCGTGCAGTCCAACGGCCACCGGGCCACCCTCGCCCTCGTCGACGCCGAGGCGCGTCTCGCGGCCCAGATCGAGCTGCGCGTCGGACCGAGCGGTCTGTTCCACCAGCGCGTTCTGCTGCGCAACGCCGGCGACACCCCGTACACCGTGCAGGCGCTGCAGCTGGCCTTTCCGGTGCCGTGGGATGCCACCGAGATCCTCGACACCACCGGCCGCCACCTGCGCGAGCGGTCGCCCCAGCGGCGCGACTTCACCTTCGGCACGCACCTGCGCGAAAGCCGCCGCGGCCGACCGGGCGCAGACGCGACGCTGCTGCTGGCCGCGGGCCGCCCCGGCTTCGGCTTCGAGACCGGCCGCGTCCACGGCATCCACGTCGCATGGAGCGGCAACCATCGCACCCTGGCAGAACGCAGCGTCACCGGCGAGGCCTTCCTCGCGGGCGGTGAGCTCTACGGGCCCGGAGAGCTGATCCTCGCCTCCGGCGAACAGGTCGCCTCACCCTGGGTGATCGGCTCGTGGGGCGACGGCCTCAGCGAGCTGTCGCACCGCTTCCACGACGAGTGGCGCGCGCGCCCGCAGCATCCCCGTCGCCCGCGTCCTGTCACGCTCAACACCTGGGAGGCGGTGTACTTCGACCACGACCTCGCTCGACTCACCGCGCTCGCCGACGCGGGCGCCGAGGTCGGCGCCGAACGCTTCGTGCTCGACGACGGCTGGTTCCACGGCCGTCGCGACGACACGGCCGGTCTCGGCGACTGGACCGTCGACGCGGACGTGTGGCCGCAGGGACTGCACCCCATCGTGAACCACGTCCGCTCTCTCGGCATGGACTTCGGCCTGTGGGTCGAGCCCGAGATGGTGAACCCCGACAGCGACCTCGCGCGGGCACATCCGGATTGGATCCTGCGCGGGCGCATGGAGCTGCCGCCGTCGGCCCGTCAGCAGCAGGTGCTCGACCTCGCGCACCCCGACGCGTACGCGCACATCGCCGCGCGACTGCACGCCCTGCTGGACGAGTACGACATCGCCTACCTCAAGTGGGACCACAACCGCGATCTCGTCGACGCCGGCACCGGCCCCGAAGGCGAAGCCCGGGTCCACGCGCACACGCTGGCGGTCTACCGCCTGCTCGACGAGCTGCGCGCGGCGCACCCCGGGCTCGAGATCGAGAGCTGCGCCTCGGGCGGTGCGCGTGTCGATCTCGGCATCCTCGACCGCACCGACCGCATCTGGACCAGCGACAGCCTCGACCCGCTCGAGCGCCTGTCCAACCAGCGGCACACCGCGCTCGTGGTCGCGCCCGAGCTGATGGGCATGCACCTCACCAGCCCGGTCGTGCACTCGTCGGGCCGCACGGTCGACCTCGCGCTGAGCGCGAGCGTCGCCCTCTTCGGCCACTTCGGGATCGAATGGGATCTCACCAAGACGGACGAGCCCACCCGCGCGCGCATCGCCGAGTGGGTGGCCCTGGCCAAGCGCCTGCGCCCGCTCGTCGCGCAGGGCCGCACGATCGACGTCGACGGCACCGAGCCGGGGATCGACGTGCGCGGCATGGTCGCCGCCGACTCCGCGTCCGCCGTCTTCACGATCGTGCAGACGCAGACCTCGATCGCCTACCCCGCCGGCCGGGTGCGGATGCCGGGACTCGACCCCGCGCGCAGCTATCGGCTCCGGGTGCTCGAACTCACCCCGCCGCACGGCGCGGGTCAGTCGAACCTCGCGTGGGCCGAGCACGACACGGTGCTCTCTGGACGCCAGCTCGCCGTGATCGGCGTGCGTCCGCCCGTGCTCCACCCCCAGACCGCCGTCGTCGTCGAACTGACCGCGACGGACTGACACCCCACCACGCACCACCCAGCGCAAGGAGGCGCACATGAGAACCGTTCGACGACGGCGGATGCGGATCGCGGCGAGCATCGCCCTGATCGGCACCGCCGCAGCCCTCGGCGGCTGCGCGGGCGAACAGCCCGGCGGCGTGACCACGCTGAACTTCTTCCAGTTCAAGGGAGAGGCGATCGAGGACTTCGACAAGATGATCGCGGACTTCGAGGCGGAGAACCCCGACATCCGGATCGTCCAGAATCAGGTCGCCGATGCCGACACCCTCATCCGCACCCTGCTGGTGAAGGACCGCATCCCCGACATCGTCACCCTCAACGCCAACGGCAACTTCGGCCGACTGGCGCAGGCGGGGGTCTTCCACGACTTCTCGGACGAACCGGTGCTGGACACCATCAACCCCGCCGTGCAGCAGATCCTGGCCGATCTCGGCACCTTCGGCGACGAGGTCAACGGCCTCGGCTACGTCAACAACGCCAACGGGGTGATCTACAACACCCGCATCTTCGAGGAGCAGGGGCTGGCTGTCCCAGAGACGTGGGACGAGTTCGTCGCCGTCTGCGACGCGCTCCAGGATGCCGGAATCACCCCGTTCTACGGGACGCTCGCCGACTCGTGGACCGCCATCCCCTCGTGGAACGCGCTCGGGGCCTACCCGGCGCAGAACGGGTTCTTCGACAAGATGCGCGAGCTCGGCGAGGACGTCGGCGCCGAATCGGAGGTGTCGTTCCAGAAGGACTTCGCCGAGGTCATGGATCAGCAGTACACGCTGTTCGGCTACATGCAGGACGGCTACCGCGGCCGCACCTACGACGACGGCAACGCCGCGTTCGCCAACGGCGAGGCGGCGATGCTGCTGCAGGGCATCTGGGCGACCAACCCCATCAAGCAGGTCAATCCCGACATCGAGATGGGCATCTTCCCGTACCCCGGAACCGACGACCCCGACGAACGCCTGCTCGTATCCGGCGTCGACGTCGTCTTCACGATGGGAAAGGACTCCCCCCACGAGGAGGAGGCCATGCGCTTCATCGAGTACGCCTTCCAGAAGGACGTGATCGAGGAGTTCGCCGCCTCGCAGAATATGGTGCCCTCCGTCCAGGGGGCCGAGTTGAGCGACGACCCCGCACTGCAATCGGTCAAGCCCTATTTCGACGCAGGGATGATCACCGGGTTCATCGACCACCAGGTCCCGCCCAGCATCCCGCTCATCCCGATCGATCAGGAGTTCCTGTTCAACGGCAACGCGGAGGCGGCTCTGGCCGCGCTCGACAACGAGTGGCGCAAAGTCGCCGCCCGGACTATTCCGGTCACGACGGGAGAAGACCGATGACCCTCACCCAGGCGGTACGCAGCACCGCGACCAAGACGAAGCCCCCGCGGGCGAACCGGATGCAGACGGGCGCCAAGCGGGCACCGTCCGCCTACTACTGGATGGTGTGGCCCGCGGTCATCGCCTTCGCCGCCTTCCACACCCTGCCGGTCGTGATCGGCATCTTCTTCAGCTTCACCAATTACGCGGGCTACGGCGCGTGGAACTTCGTCGGCATCTCGAACTACGTGAACCTCTTTCGGGACGACCGCGTCCTGCAGGCGTACGGCTTCTCGTTCCTGTTCGCGATCGTGGCGACGGTTCTCACCAACGCCATCTCGCTCGCGATCGCCATGGGACTGAACGCCAAGATCGTCGGGCGCAACTTCTTCCGCGGCGTGTACTTCGTGCCCTACGTCCTGGCGATCCTCGTGATCGGGTACGTGTTCCAGTTCTTCTTCTCGAACTCGCTGCCGAAGATCCTCGCCGACATCCCGATCTTCCGCGACAACATCCTCACGAACGAGACGTGGGCCTGGACGGCGATCGTCGCACTGGCGGTCTGGCAGGCGTGCGCCTTCTCGATCATCATCTATCTCGCGGGGCTGCAGACGATCCCCGCAGAGCTGTACGAAGCGGCATCCATCGACGGAGCCGGCAGCGGCCGGCAGTTCCGCTCGATCACGTTCCCGCTGATCAGCGCGTTCTTCACCATCAACGTGGTGCTGAGCCTCAAGGGGTTCCTGCAGGTGTTCGACCCGATCGTGGCGCTCACCAACGGCGGTCCCGGCACGTCCACCGAGTCGGTGACGCTGCTGATCTTCCGCGGGGGCTTCTCGGGCGGAGAGTTCGCCTACCAGACGGCGAACGCCGTGATCTTCTTCATCGTGATCACCGTCGTCTCGCTCCTGCAATTCCGGGTCCTTCAGCGCAGAGAGGCCGACTACTGATGACCACCATGACCAACACCCCTGTCCAACTCGACCAGCCGGTCGCGCCGGCGCGGCGCCGGTGGCGACGCACACCGTCGGAGGACACCCGACCCGTCAATTGGTGGGCGACCGCCCTGATCGCGGTGTGCTCGCTCACGGTTCTGGTGCCGCTGTACCTCGCCGTCGTCGTCGCCCTGAAGACACCCGCCCAGCTCGCGTCGGGCACCGGCTTCGAATGGCCGAACCCCGTGCGGTGGGAGAACTTCGCCGACGCGTGGGCACGGACCGACTTCCCCCAGGCACTGGCGAACACCGCGTTCATCACGGTCGGCTCGGTGGTCTTCACACTGCTCACCAGCTCGGTGGTGGCCTACGCGCTCGCCCGCAACATGCACCGGCCGTTCTTCAAGGGCGTGTTCTTCTACCTGCTGGCGGCGCTGTTCATCCCCTTCCCGATCATCATGCTGCCGCTGGTGAAGCAGACGGCGATCCTGGGACTCGACAACCAGGCCGGGCTGATCCTGCTCTACACGATCTACGGGCTGTCGCTGAACATCTTCATCTACACCGCCTACATCCGCTCGATCCCGATCGAGCTCGAAGAGGCGGCGCGCATGGACGGCGCCGGCACGTGGCGGGTGTTCTGGCAGATCATCTTCCCGCTGCTGACGCCCATGAACGCCACGGTCGGCATCCTGACCTGCGTGTGGGCCTGGAACGACTTCATCATGCCGCTGGTCGTGCTCACCGAACCCGGCGCCCGCACGCTCCCGCTGGCGCAGTACGTCTTCCAGGGGCAGTTCAACACCGACTACACCGTGGCGTTCGCCTCGTACCTGATGGCCATGGCGCCGCTGCTGATCGTCTACATCTTCTCGCAGCGCTGGGTCATCTCGGGGGGTCACACGCGGCTCGATCAAGTGACGTCGGAGGGGGCGGCGAGCGTCTTGTGCAGGAACACCTGCTGGATGCCGTCGTCCCCGTCGACGCGCTCGCGCTCCCGATACCCGCACCGCTCGTAGAGCCGAAGGTTCGCCTCGCTCAGCGATCCGGTGAACAGCTCCGCCTCGCGGCATCCCGCCGACCGGCCGCGCTCCTCCACCGCGTCCAGCAGCGCGCTTCCGAGACCGGCGCCCTGCTGGTCCGGCGCGATCGAGATGCGGCCGATCAGCAGCAGGTCGCCGTCCCGCCGGGCGCGGGCGGCTCCGACGATCCGGCCGCCGGTGACCGCGACGCAGCCGAGGTTGGCCTCCAGCTCTGCGCGCACCTGCTCGAGCGTCTGCGTCAGCGGCGGCATCTGCACCGAGTCGTAGATGAGCGCCTCCTGCACGAACGCGGCCCGCTGCAGGGTCAGCACCTCGCCCGCGTCGTCCTCCTCGACCGGGCGGATCCGGACACCGGAGACCCCGGCATCCGCTTCCTGCTCCGGTGCGCCGTCCGCCTGGCCACGAGAAGCGGATGCCGCCCCTTCGACGAGCTCGGCCAGCAGCGCCATGGCCGCTTCGACCGTCTGCTCGAGTACCTCCTCGGGGCCGCCCTCGAAGCGGCAGAGCCGGTGAGCGGTGCCCCCCGCGTCGGCCCACCCGAGGTAGACGGTGCCCGGTTCGTGCTCACCTTCGGCGTCCGGACCGCCGACACCGGTCGTCGAGACCGCGATGTCGGCGCCCAGGAGCGAGCGGACGCCCCCGGCGAGCTGCTCGGCGCACTCCCCGGACACGACATCGATCCCCTCCGCCACTCCGAGCACGTCGTTCTTGGTGCGGGTCTGATACGCGACCACTCCCCCGGTGAACCAGTCCTGGGCGGACTCGCCCCTGCCGACGGTGCTGGCGAGCATTCCGCACGTGAGCGACTCGGCGACGGCGACCCTCACACGCGCGCGCTGCGCCGCCTCCGCCAGTCGTTCGATCAGGTTCTCCATCGACTCCCCTCCGCTCGTCGTCCCGTCAGCGTAGACCGCCCGATGACGTCCTCCTGGGCTAGCAGGGGCCCGCCGGACCGTCAAGGGAGTCGCGCCCGCGCAGGGCGAGGGCGACAGTGTGGACGTGATCACCTGGAGCAGAGTCGGCGGATGCGTCGCCGCGGCGTTGCTGGTCGCGTCGACCGCGTCGGGGTGCGCACTGACGATCCCGACCGACCCCGACGGTACGCTCGAGGCCGCGCGCGGCGATGTCCTGCGCGTCGGTGCGTCGCCCGCAGAGGGTCTGGTCTCCGTCGCCGGAGAGGAGGTCACCGGTCCACTCGCGAACGCGATCGAGGGGTTCGCATCATCCATCGACGCGCGGGTGCAGTGGTCGGTGGACGGCGAGGAGGATCTCGTCGACGACCTGGTGGGCGGGCAGCTGGACCTGGCGATCGGCGGCATGACCGACCAGACCCTGTGGGCGACCGAGGTGTCGGTCACTCGCGGCTATCCCGACTTTCCCGGCGCGGACGGGGCGGCCGTCGTCGTTCTCCTCCCCATGGGCGAGAACGCGTTGCAGAGCGCCCTCGAGTCCTACCTCGACGAGGAATACGGCTCATGAAGTCGATGGGGCGCACCGACCTCCCCCGTGAGCAGCAGGAGGCGCTGCACAAGGCGATCCGGTGGGAGTGGTTCACGATCGGCTACACGGTCGTGACCATCGGACTGATCGCCCTCGTCGTGGGCGGATCGCAGGCCATGCGCACGGCGTGGATCGAGGACATGCTCTCGCTGATCCCCCAGATCTCGTTCCTCGTCGCGCTGCTGTTCATCCGGCATCCGCCCTCGCGCGCGTTCCCTTTCGGACTTCACCGCGTCATGGGGGTCGGGCATCTCGTCGCGGGCGTCGCCCTGCTCGCGATCGGCGGCAGCCTCGCCGTCGAGTCGATCCTCGGCCTCGTGCGCGCGGAGCATCCCGCGATCGGTACCGTGCGCCTGTTCGGCCAGACCATCTGGCTCGGCTGGCTGATGGTCGCCGTCATGAGCGTCATCGTCATCGGGCCCTTCATCTACGGCCGGGCGAAGGCGAAGCTCGCCCCGGTCCTGCACAACAAGGTGCTCTACGCCGACGCCGACATGGCGAAGGCCGATTGGACCACCTCCGTCGCGTCCATCGTCGGTGTCCTCGGGATCGGCATCGGCTGGTGGTGGCTCGACGGCACCGCAGCGCTCTTCATCTCGGCGGGAATCGTGTGGGACGGGTGGCGCAACGCCCGCGCCGCCGTGCTCGATCTGATCGACCAGCGCGCCCGCACCGAGGACGACGCCCGGACGCACCCGCTGCTCTACCGGATCCGCGACCGCGTCGAAGCCGAGCCCTGGGTGCGCGCGTGCGCGGTGCGGATGCGCGACATGGGCCAGGTGTTCCACGTCGAGGTGTTCGTCGTCCCGCGACGTTCGTGGGTGCGACTGGGTCGGGTGGAACGACTGCGAGAGGCGATCACCCGCCTGGACTGGAAAGTGCAGGACGTCGTCGTCATCACCCGCTCCGAACTGCCCGACGAGGCGGAGCGCTGAGCCTCAGATCCCGAGATACGCCTCGAGCGGCTGGAGCAACGGCTGGGAGCGCTCGTCCGCAACGGCCGCTGCGCCGACGTTGCACGCGAGCTGCAGAGCTGCCGCATCGTCGATGCCTCGCAGCATGGCGACCGTGAGAGCGGCGGCGAATGCGTCACCGGCGCCGACCGTGTTCACCACCGTCGAAGCGTCCGCACGCGCCCTGGCTATGACGACGCCGTCGCGTCGGAGGAGTGCTCCGTCGCCCCCAAGGGTGACGGCGACCAGCGGCGCAGTGGCGAGGTATGGCACCTTCGCATACTCCCCCTCATTCACGATGAACAGGTCGACGCGCTGCCGAAGTCCGTCGTCCAGCGGCATGACAGGTGACAGGTTGAGTGCGACGAGGCCCGACGTGCGCTGCGCGAGATCGGCGACCAGTCGCAGATCGACCTCCAGCTGCGCGAGGAGGGCGTCGGGTCGCTCCTCCTGCAGACGGCGGGGGTCGATCCGCCCATTCGCTCCGGGACACACGACGATCGAGTTCTCGCCCTCATCGTCGACGACGATGAGCGCCGTCCCGGTGGGCTCGTCCACGCGTTGCAGGGCGCTCGTGTCGACGCCCGCCGCATCGAGGTTGGAGACCATGGACGCGCCTTCGCCGTCTGCGCCCACCGCGCCGACCAGCCTCACGCGTGCACCGAGCCGGGCTGCGGCGACAGCCTGATTGGCGCCTTTGCCCCCCGGTTCACGGCTGAGAGAACCGCCGCCGACCGTCTCCCCGGCCGCCGGCAGCGCAGTCACACGCGCTGTCAGATCGAGGTTCACCGCACCCAGCACCGTCAGCACCACGGCTTCCGCCGGCGTCATCGCGTCACCCCCGCCCGACGTGCTGTCCACGGGCGACCACCACGTTGACCGAACTATCGCGCATCGCCCGCAGCGTATCCCGGTCGATACCGGTGTCGACGATGACGGCGTCGAAATCCGACAGCGGCAACAGCGCATGCAGCGCCCGCCGCTCGAACTTCGTGTGATCCGCCAGCAGGAGACGCCTGCTGGCTGCGTCGAACATGGCGTGTTTCACGTCCACCGTCTCCAGCGTCTGGTGGAAGACCTGGCCGTCGGTGATCGCAGGCGTCGACATGATGGCGAGATCGGCTCGCATGCCTGCGATGGTGGTGGTCGTGATCCGGCCCATGAACGCACTGCACCAGTTGTAGTACTGGCCGCCCACTCCGAGAAGGGTGATCCCTCGCACACCCTGCAGCTGATTCATGATCGTCAGGGTGTTCGTGATGATCGTCAACGGCGTCTTCGCTGCCAGCAGCGGCACGAGGTGGAGGGTCGTGGTCGAGTCGTCCAGGAAGATCGCCTGGCCAGGCTCGATGAACTCCAGTGCGGCGTGCGCGATCGCGTCCTTCTCGACGAGCTGGCGGCTCGCGCGGTAGACGTCGCTCGACTCGACGAGAGACGTCGACAGCGCCGAGGCCACTCCGCGGCTCTTTCGCAGCAGGCCCCGCGCTTCGAGTTCATCCAGATCTCGGTGCACGGTCATGACGCTGATGCCGAAACGACTCGCCATGTCCTCGATCCGCACCGTGCCCTCCGCCATGACGGCTTCCGTGATGGCGCGTTGGCGCTCGGCCTGCCGGCTCTGGCGCGCATCGGCGAGCTTGTCCGTCGCAGATGATGCGGGGTGCGTCACCCTCTTCACGCTAGCGCCGCCTCGTCGATGATCTGCGCAAGCGCATCGGGGTCGTGAGCGAAACGACCGAGGAAGAGCCCATCGACCTGACCGGCGAGCGCCCGGAGCGTCCCGGGCTGGGCGCTTCCGCCATAGATGACCGATGACGATGCCGCTGCCCCGAGCGAGATCACGTGTCGACGCAGTGCCGCGGCGACGACAGCGACATGCTCGGCCGATGCAGGCTCGGTCGACCCGATCGCCCATTCCGGTTCGTAGGCCACGATGAGCTCGCCGGGGTCGTCGATGCCTTCCAGCACGGCGGCGAGCTGAGCACAGCACTGCACGGCGGCATCAGCGGCGTCGGTGCGCACACGCTCTCCCACGCACAGCACGGGAGTGAGCCCGTTGCGTACGGCCGCTGCCATCTTGAGGCGGAACGTGCCTTCACCTTCCCCGAAGACGCTCCGGCGCTCGGCATGCCCTACCTCCACCAGGGCGCATCCCACCTCTCTCAGATCTGCACCGCTCACGGCGCCGGTGAATGCGCCACGATCGGCCCAGTGGAGGTCTTGCGCCCCGACTTTCACCGGCGTGCCCCCGAATGCGGCTTGCACTCCGGTCAGGGCGGGCAACGACGGCAGCACGAACAGGGTCACCCTGCCGTCCTGCATTGCAGGGTGACGCGCGGCCATCCGGGCCACGTCCTCGGCCCATGACAGCGTCGTCGCCACGTCCATGTATAGCTTGAGGCTCACGCCCAGCACGACGGAGCGCGCCTCGTCCGGGCCGGTCGTCCCGGGGTCAGCCACAGCTTCCGGTTTGCTCGTACCCGTCGATGACCGCGACCTTCTCCGCGGAGGCGGAGGATTCGTCGAACTCGTACCCCAGCCACTCCTTCGCGAGCCTGCGAGCAAGCTCGCGTCCGATCACGCGCTGGCCCATCGTCAGGACCTGCGCGTTGTTGCTCAGCACGCTGCGCTCGACGCTGTAGCTGTCGTGCGCGGTCACCGCACGGATCCCCGCGACCTTGTTCGCCGCGATGGCGACGCCCAGACCGGTTCCGCACACCAGGAGGGCCCGGTCGGCGCGGCCGTCCTTCACCAGTTCCGCCGCGTTGATGGCGATCGACGGGTACGCGGTGTGCCCGTCAGCGTCGACGCCGACGTCGATGACCTCGGCGACCCGCGGGTCGCTCTCGAGATCCGCTTTCAGCATCTCCTTGTACTCGAGTCCAGCGTCATCACTGCCGACGACCACGCGCCACGTTCGATTCATCGTTTCTCCTCCGTCGTTCCGTCGTTCCATGCTGAAGCCCCCGCGGCCATCGCCAGAGCGAGGGACACCGCCCCGGGGTCCGGTGTCCCGAGACTCTTCTCCATGTGGGGCCGGGCACGGCCCATCCTCGGGAGAAGGTCCGCCGTCGCTCGCGCTGCTTTCATCGACACGGCGGCTGCTGCCTCCCACGCCGTGGCCAGGTCGTCGCCGCCGGCGATCCGCTCGGCGAGGGTCTCGGCGAACGGTACGAGCGCATCCACCATCGTCTTGTCGCCGATCTGCGCTTTGCCGGATGTCTGCACGGCATCCCTCGCCGCGGCGACCGCCTCGGAGGCGGTCCGCCCGTCAGGGGCGGTCGCATCACCGAGCACCTTCGCCGCGGCGCGAAGACCCAGTCCCCACAGGGCCCCCGACGTGCCACCCGCCTTGTCCGCCCATGCGTCGCCGGCCCGCGCGAGCACGGTGCCCGGTCCCGCGTCGGAATCGGCTGCCGCCTGCGCAGCGGCGTCTGCGGCCCGCACTCCGCGCTGCATCCCGATGCCGTGGTCGCCGTCGCCCGCGATGGCGTCCAGCCGTCCCAGCTCGTCCACTTCGCGATCGATCATCGCCCGGATCGCGCTCAGAGCCCGGGCGACGTCCTTTCCTGCGCGCTGCGCATCGACTGTCGCCGCCGGCTGGATCGCGTCGTCCTCTGCCGTCTCGCCCTCGGCGGCGTTCTCGTCCGCGATTCGGTCGGCGAGGTCCACGACGCCTTTGCGGTATGCAGGCGCGTACGCCGGGGACGACCACGCCTGCTCCAGGACGTCATCCAGCCATATCAGTGTGAGTGAAACCCCGGCCATCTCGAAACTCGTCGCGTACTCACCGACCTCCGGGTCCACGATCTCAAGGCCCGCCTGCGTGATCAGCCCTGCGACGGAGTGGTAGAGCAGGAAGAGCTCTTCGGACTTCACCGATCCCAGGCCGTTGACGATGACCCCGACTCGAGCGGAGGCGCCGTCGCCGAGATCATCGGGACGCTCTTCCAGAAGACGGGTGACGAGGAGATCCGCGATCTCGCCCGCGGAAGGCAGGGGGACGACATCGATGCCCGGCTCGCCGTGGATCCCCATCCCCACGGCCATCATCCCGTCGGGAACCGTGAAGAGGGGCGCGGTGGCGCCCGGGAGCGTGCAGCCCGAGAAAGCCACCCCGACCGAGCGGGTGCGTTCGTTCGCGCGGGCAGCGAGCGCCTCGACCTCGGCGAGTCCCATGCCCTGTGCGGACGCCCACGCCGCGGCGCGGAAAACGGCAAGGTCACCGGCGATGCCGCGGCGCTTCGCGCGGTCGGCGAGGGAAGCACTGTAGATGTCGTCTGTGACCCGCACCGTCGCGGTGGGGATGCCCTCGGCGCGGAGACGTTCCTGCGCCTGGTCGAAATTCAGGGCGTCGCCCGCGTAGTTGCCGTAGCTGAAGAGCACGCCGGCCTCCGTCGCAACCGACCGGGCGACGGAGTAGATCTGCTGCGCGCTCGGAGACGCGAAGACGTTGCCCATCGCGGCCGCGTGCGCGAGCCCCGGGCCGACGAGTCCGGCGAACGCCGGGTAATGACCCGACCCCCCGCCGATGACGACGGCGACCTCGCCCGCCGGAGTGGCGGAAGCGCGGGCGACTCCGCCGTTCACGCGGCGGACGAGGCCACGGTGCGCGGCGATGAAGCCCAGAGTCGACTCGGCTGCGAAGTCGTCGGGGTCGTTGACGATGTAGCTCATGGCTGCTCTCTCGATGGTGGTGCGGGGGCGGACGCCGGGCGTCCGCCCCCGCGGACCGCGCGGGAGCGCACGGTCGATCTGACCGGACTCAGCCGGAGTAGGTGAACGGCTCCGTCATCTTGTCGACGTTCTCCGGAGTGATGAGGATGCAGTCGAAGGCCTGCTTCTCCGTCTCCGGAGCCTCGCCGGTGCGGATGAACTCGTCCGCCATCTCGACGGCGGTCTTCGAGAAGACGGCGACCGGCTGCAGGACGGTGTATGCCATCTCGCCCGCCTTCACGGCGTCGACGGCGTCCGGCGAGCCGTCGAAGCCTCCGACGAGCACGCCCTCCAGCTTGTTGGCCTCCTTGAGCGCGGCGATCGCGCCCAGAGCCATCTCGTCGTTACCGGAGATGACGCCGTCGATGTCGGGGTTGGCCTGAAGCAGCGACTGCATCTTGTCGTGGCCCTTCGTGCGGTCCCAGTCGGCCACCTCCATGCCCTTCTGGACGAGCTCGGGGTACTGACTGATCACCGTGGTGTAGCCGTTGGAGCGGGTCTGGGCGTTGTTGTCCGAAGGTGCGCCGAAGAGCTCGACATAGTCGCCCTTCTCTTCCATCAGACGCACCCATTCCTGAGCGCCGATCGCCGCGCCCTGCGCGTTGTTGGAAACCAACTGAGCCTTGGCGATACCCGACTCGTTGATCTCGGCGTTGACCAGGAACACCGGGATGCCGGCGTCCGTCGCCTTCTTGACCGCCGCGGCCGAGCCGTCCGCGTTCGCGGGGTCCAGGATGATGGCGACGGACTGGTTCGAGATCGCGGTGTCGATCAGCGTGTTCTCGGTGTTGGTGTCGCCCTTGTGGGCGCCGACGGTCGCCTCGTAGCCCAGTTCCTCAGCGGTGGCCGCGGCGACGTCGCCCTCGGTCTTCCAGTAGGGGTTGGCCGGGTCGTTGACGATGATGGTGATCAGGCCGCCCGCGTCGCCGCCGGCCGCCCCTGCGTCACCGCCGTCCGTCGCACCTCCGCCGGTGGTCGAGTCGCCGGCGCAGCCGGCGAGTCCGATGACGAGCGCGCCCGCTGCTGCGAGGGCGGCCAGTGCCTTCATGCGCTTCATGTGGATTGTCCTTTCTTGATGATTCGGCGGCGGTGATCGCCGCCGAGATCGACGGTCAGTTCGAGCGTTCGGTGGAGACCGGTCGCTGCTGTTCCGACGAAGTGGGGGGCGGCGTCGCGCTCGCCGAGGGCGGCGCCGAGGGGTTGTGGGGGATGCGGGCGCCGGCCGGCGTCGACGTCCGTACTGCAGGGTGTTCAGCAGCACCGCGACGACGATCACCGCACCCATGAACACCATCTGCCAGTACGCCGAGACTCCGACGATGACCAGTCCGTCGGCGAGGAAGCCGATCACGAATGCCCCGAGCAGAGTGCCGCGGACGTTTCCACGACCACCGCTGAGCGCAGCACCACCGATGACCACCGCGGCGATCGCGGTGAGCTCGTACGTGTTGCCCGCCGTCGGGCTGGCGCTGGTCAGCGTCGAGGCCAGGATGAGCCCGGCGATCGCCGCGCACAGTCCCGAGATCACATACACCGAGATCTTGACCTTGCGAACGGGCACCCCGGAGAGTTCAGCCGCCCGCTCGTTTCCGCCCGCTGCGTACAGCCAGCGGCCGAAGCGCGTGCGCCCCAGGACGAACCCGAGGATGAGCGCGACCACACCCATGATCAGCACGCCGATCGGGATGTTGAAGATGCGGTTGAATCCGAGCCAGTTGAAGCCTGTGTTGCCCAGCTCGGCGTCGCCCGCCAGATCGTTGATCGTCAGGCCGTTGGTCATGAGGAGCGCGAGCCCGCGGACGACGTAGAGCATGCCGAGGGTGGCCACGAAGGGCGCGACATTGAACTTCGCGACGAGCACGCCGTTGACGAGGCCGACGAGCGCACCCACCCCGCACGACAGGAGCACGACCACGGGCACGCTGGGGAAGAGGGTGATGCCGAAGATGTTGATCGGCACGCCCTGGAGGAGGAACCCGGCGATGATGGCCGAGAAGCCGAGTGTGGAGCCTACGGACAGGTCTATGCCGCCGTTGAGGATGACCATCAGCATCCCGAGGCCCAGGATGGCGTAGATCGCCACATGGGAGGCCATGATGAGCAGGTTGCCGACCGTGAGGTAGTTCGGCGAGAGCATCGAGAAGACCACGATGATGAGGACGAGCGCGAGGAACGCGCGCCCTTCGAGGAGCAGCTTCGCCACCGAGAACCTCTTCTTGTTCTCGATGATGACGTTCGTTGTCGTCATTGTTCAGGTCCGTTCTGAAGGTCAGGCGGCCACGGCCTCGCCAGAGGCGGCCATGATCATTTCTTTGGTGGCGTCGGGCCCGAACTCCGCAGAGATGCGGCCTCGGCGCAGCACGATGATCCGATGGGCGATGCTCAGGCATTCGCCGACTTCGGATGTGGAGTAGACGATCGCCAAGCCTTGCCGCGCCCGATCGGACAGCAGCCGGAAGACCTCCGCCTTCGCCCCGACGTCGATGCCGCGACTGGGCTCGTCGAGGAGCATGACCCGCGGGTGGGTGCCGACGATCTTGCCGATGACGACCTTCTGCTGGTTGCCACCCGACAGGGCGCCGATGGGCAGATCCGGACCGGGCGTCTTCACGGTGACGTCCGCGATGAGCGCCTTGGCCCTGTCGTTCTCGGTACGGCGCGAGATGACGCCGCGAACGAGGCTGCGGCCCAGGCTGGCGAGGGTGAGATTCGTGCCGACATCGAAGGTCTGCACCAGCCCGTCCCGCTGGCGGTCCTCGGGCACGAGCCCCACACCGGCGTCGATCCTCTCGGCGATGGAGTCCTTGAGGATCGACCGGCCTTCGAGCAGCACGTCGCCCGAGGCGATGGGCTCCCGTCCTGCGATCGCCTCCAGCAGCTCGGTGCGGCCGGCACCCATGAGCCCGTACAGGCAGACGATCTCACCCGCGCGGACTTCGAGATCCAGTCCGTTCACAACGGCGCGCTCGGGGTTCTCGCGATCGAGCACCGTCAGACCGGTGACCGCGAGTGCGGGCGGCCCGAAGTCGTACCCGGTCGGCGGTGACCCCAGGTCGAAGTTGTCGCCGACCATGTTCCTGACGATCCACTCCAGGTCGATGTCCTTGCGCTCGGCTTTCGCCGTCATGGTCCCGTCGCGCAGGACGACCGCGTGATCGGTCACTTCGAGCGCCTCTTCGAGGTGGTGGGAGATGTAGACGATCGCCACTCCGCGAGCCAGCAGATCGCGGATGATCCCGAAGAGGACCTCGACCTCGGCTGCTGCGAGGGCGGACGTCGGCTCGTCCATGATGAGGATGCGCGAGTTCACCGACAGGGCGCGTGCGATCTCGACGATCTGCTGCTGCCCCACCCGCAGGTCGTGGACCAGGGTGTCCGGACCGATGGCGAGCTGCATCTCCTCGAGGAGAGCGCGCGTCTGCCGCGCCTCCTCGGCGTAGTCCACGCCGAACGGTCCGACGATCTCACGACCCATGAAGATGTTGTCGCGGACCGAGAGATTCGGCGCGAGACTCAGCTCCTGATGAATGATGGAGATCCCGCGGTCTCGGGCGTCGTTGGTCGACGCGAACTCCACCGGCTCCCCGTCGAGGATGATCTGACCGGAGGTCGGACGCTCCACGCCCGAGAGGATCTTCATCAGCGTCGATTTGCCGGCGCCGTTCTCTCCGAACAGGGTCGTCACGGTCCCTTTGCGGATCTCGAAGTTCACCCCTTTGAGCGCGCGCGTACCGCCGTAGTTCTTGACGATGTTGCGCGCCTCGAGGACGACCTCATCGAACTCGCCGCCGCTCACTGGACGCTCAGCTCGACGGGCGTGACGAGCCACGCGGCAGGGTTCACCAGGGTGAAGGCGCCTGTGACCTGGACGGTCTGTCCCTCCAGCGCCGCGGTGTCCACATCGGCGAGCACCTGGGTCTTGACCTCTTCGTTCAGGGCGGCGGCGGCGTTCTGGAATTCGATCTGGTTGCGGAACTGCCCGAACTGGATGTCTCCGGTGGCATCGCGCAGGTCGGTGCCGTTGATCGCCGGTCCGGTCTGCACCCGCACGAGCAGATCCTCGGGAAGGCCCTCGACGGAAATCGGATAGATGCCGGACTGGCCCTCTCCGGCGACGCCGGTGAAGGTCACGCTGTAGACGGGGCCGCCCGAACTCGGCATCGAATACTCCTCGGCCGCGGCCTCCGGGTCCTCTGCGATCGCCTGGGCGAGAGTCGAAGCATCCACGGCCCGGTCGATGACCCCGTCCCGGACCGCGGGGAAGGTCTCGGCGCCGAAGGTGGCCGGGTCGAAGGCGACGTCGCTCTGCGCGCGAGGATCGTCGTTGGGGACGACCTTGGTGCCCAGCACCACGAAGAGAAGTGCGATGACGGCGACGCCGATCCAGATCGCCCGCTTCACAACCGCCGGCTGCAGCCGGCTCCGCGTCGGCGCGGAGCTCGTCGTCGTCATCACAGGAGCACCCGCGATTCGGCGTCGTTGGGGCGGATCTGCAGCTTGCGGCCCTCGCCTCGACGGAACATCTCGAGCGCGTCGGAGTAGTCGTCGAGTGTGAAGGAGTGACTGATCATCGCCGTGGCGTTGATCGCGCCCGCCTCGAACAGCTCGACGGCTCTTCCGAAGGAGTTGAGGACGGCCATGGTCCCGACGATCGAGATCTCGTCGCGGTAGACGCGGAAGGGGGAGAACTGAGCGGTCTTGTCAGCCGGCGCGACACCGAAGTCCTGGAAGTAGCCGGCCGGCTTCACCCGCGTGAGGGCATCCTCGATCGCCCGGATGTTGCCGGTGCAGTCGATGACCACGTCCCACTTCTCGCGGTCGGCATCGTCCGCCGAGGTGAACCGCAGCTCGATACCGCACTCCTCCGCGGTCTTCAGTCGCGCCTCGTTCAGATCCACGATCGAGACGGTGGCGGCGCCGGCGCGCTTGGCCAGCTGAGCCATCATCAGGCCCATGGTTCCGGCACCGTAGACGAGCACGTGATCGCCCAGACGACGGGGCAGCACATCCCAGCCGCGGATGGCGCACGCGAGGGGTTCGATGAGAGCGGCCTCGAAGATGTCGGTGTCGGGCTTGAGCTTGTACACGTTGCCCGCGGGGGCGGTGAAGTACTGCTGGGCAGCACCGTCCGAGGCGACGACGCCCAGGCCGTTCCAGAAGCGGCAGAGGTTCTGGTGCCCGTTGAGACAGAATTCGCACTCGCCGCACGTGGTGCTCGGGTTGACCGCGACGTGGTCACCGACCTTGAAGTCGAAGACGCCGTTGTTGACCCCCTCGCCCAAGGCGACGATGGTTCCCGTCGCCTCGTGTCCGGGCACGAGGGGGAACACGGTCCCCTCGAACTCGCCGTCGAGAACGTGGGTGTCGGTTCCGCAGATACCGACCGCTGCGGTCTCGATCAGGATCTCCTTGTAACCCGGTTCAGGTGTCGATCGCTCTTCGAGGGCAAGCTGCCCCTCCGAACTGAAAACCACTGCGCGCATCTTTGCTCCCGTTTTCGGTCTGCCGCCTCCGGCGTTGAAGGCGACGATCCTTGCGTGATCATCCCTGCAGCGCTGCGCCGAGAGACCTCGCCGACCCGAAGGTCTCATGTTATCTTTATGTGATCTTGAACAAGACTCACGTTAGATAAACCATAATCACAAAGCGGTGGATGTCAAGAGAGACTTCCGCCAGACCTCGAAGGAGAGCGGCCCGGTGTCGGATCTGCGTTGGGATGAAATCGATCGGCGCGCGGTGGATACCGCTCGTGTGCTCGCGGCGGATGCTGTCGAGAAGGTGGGCAACGGCCACCCTGGCACGGCGATGAGCCTGGCGCCGACGGCGTACCTGCTGTATCAGCGGGTGATGCGGCACGATCCCGCGGACACGGACTGGTTGGGCCGTGACCGGTTCATCCTGTCGGCGGGGCACTCGTCGCTGACGCAGTACGTGCAGCTGTATCTGGGTGGTTTCGGGTTGGAGCTGGATGATCTGAAGGCGCTGCGGACGTGGGGTTCGCTGACGCCGGGTCACCCGGAGTTCGGACACACCAAGGGTGTGGAGATCACCACGGGCCCGTTGGGTCAGGGTCTGGCCTCGGCGGTCGGGTTCGCGTACGCGGCCCGGTACGAGCGGGGCCTGTTCGACCCGGAGGCGCCGGCGGGGCAGTCCCCGTTCGATCACTTCGTGTATGTGGTGGCCGGTGACGGGGACCTGCAGGAAGGCGTCACGAGTGAGGCGTCGTCGTTGGCGGGTCACCAGCAGCTGGGGAACCTGATCGCGATCTACGACTCCAACCAGATCTCCATCGAGGACGACACCAACGTCGCGTTCACCGAGGACGTCGCCGCCCGGTACGAGGCGTACGGGTGGCAGGTGCAGACGGTGGATTGGAAGAAGTCCGGCGAGTACGTCGAGGACGTCGCCGAGCTGCACGCCGCGATCGAGGCCGCGAAGGCCGAGACGGGCAAGCCGTCGCTGATCGTGCTGCGCACCATCATCGGGTGGCCCTCGCCGGGCAAGCAGAACACCGGCAAGATCCACGGCTCCGCGCTGGGCGCGGACGAGCTGGCCGCGACCAAGACCGTGCTCGGGTTCGACCCGGAGCAGTCCTTCGTCGTCGCCGACGACGTCCTCACCCACACCCGTTCCCTGGCAGAGCGTGCCGCCCAGGCGCGCGCCGCCTGGCAGGAGACGTTCGACGCGTGGGCGGAGGCGAACCCGCAGCGCAAGGCGCTGCTGGACCGTCTCGAGGCGGGCGAGCTGCCCGAGGATGTCGCATCCGCGCTTCCCTCGTTCGAGGCGGGCAAGGACGTGTCGACCCGTGCCGCGTCGGGTGTGGTCATCAACGCCCTGGCCGCGGAACTGCCGGAGCTGTGGGGAGGGTCGGCGGACCTCGCCGAGTCGAACCTGACCACGATCAAGGACGCGGCCTCCTTCATCCCCGCCCAGTGGTCCACCCACGAGTGGTCCGGGGACCCGTACGGTCGGGTGCTGCACTTCGGCATCCGCGAACACGCGATGGGCGCGATCGTCAACGGCATCACCCTGCACGGTCCGACGCGTCCGTTCGGCGGCACGTTCCTGATCTTCAGCGACTACATGCGCCCCGCCGTCCGGCTGGCCGCGCTGATGAACATCCCCTCGATCTTCGTATGGACCCACGACTCCGTCGCACTCGGTGAGGACGGACCCACCCACCAGCCCGTCGAGCAGCTCGCGACGCTGCGCGCGATCCCCAACTTCGCCGTGGTCCGCCCCGCGGACGCGAACGAGACCGCCGCGGCCTGGCTGGAGATCCTCCGCCGCCAGGACGGACCCGCCGGCATCGCCCTGACCCGCCAGAACATCCCCGTGTTCCCCCGCGGAGAAGGCGCCGCCGCCGGCGACGTGTTCGCCTCCACCGCCGGCGTCGCCAAGGGCGCATACGTCCTCGCCGAAGCACCCAACGGCACCCCGGACGTGATCCTCATCGCCACCGGCTCCGAAGTCCAACTCGCCATCACCGCACGCGAGACCCTCGCCGCCGACGGGATCAACGCCCGCGTGGTCTCAGCCCCCTCGCTCGAATGGTTCGACGAGCAGGACCCCGCCTACCGCGAAAGCGTCCTCCCCGCCGCCGTCAAAGCACGCGTGTCCGTCGAAGCCGGCTCCGCGCTCACCTGGCGCGGCATCGTCGGCGACACCGGACGCACCATCGCCATCGACCACTTCGGCGCCTCCGCGGACTACAAGACCCTGTTCCACAAATTCGGCATCACCGCCGACGCCGTCGTCCAGGCGGCACGCGAAACCCTCGAGGAGAACGCATGACCACCCCCACCGAACAGAACGCTGCGGTTCTCGTCGCAGCCGGAAGAGTGATCATCGAGCAGCGACCCGTTCCCACGCCCCGCGCCGACGAGGTCCTCGTCCGCGTGACGGCGGTCGGCGTCTGCGGATCGGACGTGCACTTCTACCACGACGGTCACCTCGGCGACTGGACCGTCACCGAACCGCTCGTGCTCGGACACGAGTCCGGCGGGGTCATCGTGGCTGTGGGAGACGATGTCGACTCCGCGCGAGTGGGCGAGCGAGTATCCATCGAGCCCCAGCGCCCGTCGACGACGTCTGCCGAGACGATGCGCGGCGACTACAACCTCGACCCGCACATGCGCTTCTACGCCGTACCGGGAACGGACGGCGCGTTCCAGGAGTACGTCACCATCCAGAGCCACTTCGCGCACGCCGTCCCTGAGAGCGTCAGCGATCACGCAGCCGCCCTCATGGAGCCTCTGTCGGTGGCGATCGCCACCGCCCGCAAGGCGTGCTTCACCCCTGGCGACCGGGTCCTCATCACCGGCGCCGGCCCCGTCGGCATCGCGATCGCACAGGTGGCGCGCGCCTTCGGTGCGAGCGAGGTGATCGTCTCGGACATCTCGGCACAGCGGCGAGATGCAGCACTGGCTTTCGGAGCCACGTCCACCTTCGACCCCACCGTCTCCACACCCACCGAGGCCGCCCCGGCGGTCGACTCCTTCGTCGACGCATCGGGGGCGGCCTCGGCGGTGCGGGGAGGCATAGAGGCAGTGCGTCCCGGAGGGCGCGTCGTCCTGGTAGGCATGGGCGCCAGCGAGATCGCCCTTCCGATCACGGCGATCCAGAACCGCGAGCTGGTTCTCACCGGGGTGTTCCGATATGCCAACACGTGGCCGACTGCGATCTCGCTCGTCGCGACGGGAAAGGTGGACCTGGACGGGATGGTGACGGGCACCTTCGGTCTGGGCGAGGTGCGGGAGGCTCTCGATTCGACCGGAGATCCGACGACGATCAAGAGCGTCGTCGAGCCCACACGTCTTCGTTAGCCTGGAACGGCGCCGCGGTCCCGGCGCATCACCCTCCAGCAGACGGGACGACGCGTGACGCCCACCACCCGCCTCGAGGCGCCGGGCTGGCGCACGTGGACCGTGTGGACGGTGGGCGTCGTCGCCTACGTCGTCTCGATCATCAACCGCACATCGCTATCATCGGTCGGCGTCGACGCCGCGGTCCGCTTCGACGCCGACGCCTCGGCGCTGTCGATGTTCGCGGTCATCCAGCTGGCCGTCTACGGCGCGCTCCAGGTGCCGGTGGGCCTCGTGCTGGACCGCGTCGGCGCGCGACCGGTGATCGCCACCGGGATGGTGCTCATGGCGGTGGGGCAGCTCGTGATGGCCTTCGCGGACGCGGTGGGCATCGGCATCCTGGCACGCGTGCTCATCGGGGCGGGCGACGCCGCGGTGTTCCCGAGCGTGCTCCGCGTGATCGCCACCTGGTTCCCGGCCCAGCGCTCGCCGGTGCTGGTGCAGCTGACGGGCATCATCGGGCAACTCGGGCAGATCGTGGCGGTCGCTCCGCTGGCGGCGCTGCTGCACGCGACCTCGTGGAGCGTGGCGTTCGGCAGCCTCGCGGGCCTGGCCGTCCTCTTCGCGGTCCTGACGTTCGCGATCATCCGCAACCGACCCCCCGAGCGGCGCGCCGACCCGGTCGACACCACGGTCGACACCGACACCGGGGCGATCCGGGTCGTGCGATCCTCGGCCGACCTGCGTGAGGGGTTCCGGGAGTCGTGGGCGCACCCGGCCACGCGGCTCGGGTTCTGGTCGCACTTCACCACCCCGTTCGCGGGGACGGCGTTCGTGCTGCTGTGGGGGTTCCCCTTCCTCACGGCGGGGCAGGGCTTGAGTCCCGCAGCGGCGTCGCTCGTGATGAGCTCGCTCGTGCTGTTCAGCATCGTGGCCGGCCCCATCATCGGAGCGCTGTCGAGCCGGCATCCGACGCGCCGGTCCCGCTGGCTCGTCCTGCCGACCGTCGCCCTGCAGGCCGTCGTCTGGCTCGTGGTGATCGCCTGGCCGGGACCCGCCCCGGTGTGGCTTCTCATCGTGCTGATGGTCGCCCTGGCGACCGGCGGATCGGCCTCGATGATCGCCTTCGACCATGCCCGCACCTTCAATCCGTCGCACCGGCTCAGCACGGCGACCGGCATCGTCAACGGCGGCGGGTTCCTCGCCGCACTCATCGCCATCCTGTTCATCGGCATCGCCATGGACGTGCAGGGCGCCGGCACGCCCGACACCTACTCGCTCGACGCCTTCCGGATCGCGTTCCTCACGCAGCTGCCGCTGTGGCTGCTCGGCTCGATCGCGATCGTCATCGAACGCCGTCGCACGATCCGCCACATCGGAGGGCCCGAGAACTACCCGTGGTGAATCTCCCCTCGACCCCACCGGGCACGCTGCGGCTTCTCCGCCGCCGGTCCGGAGCCCGCCGTGCGCTGCTGGCGACCACGGCGGCCACCGTCGCCGTCGCCGTCGCCGGTGTCTGCATCGTCGTCGGCTGGCTGCCCACCGGAGCCGACCGGGCGCGGGCCGCGGCCGGCCCCGGGATGAGCGCCGATGATGTGTCCGCGCAGATCGCGGCGGGCTCCGCGTCGCTGGCCTCGATGGGTCCGGCCCTGGTCGTGGTCGTGCTGTTGAGCGCAGCCGCCGCGGCCGCCCGGCTGAGCGGACTGCGCGGCGCCTCGCGCGAAGCCGAATCCGCGGTGCTGCGGGCTCGCGGGCTGTCGCGTGCGCAGATCCTCGTCATGGAACTGCGGGAAGCCGCGATCATCGCCGGCACGGGCGGAGCGGCGGGTTGGGTCCTCGGGCTGGGCGTGCTCATCGCGCTGGGCGCGGGGACCGAACGGGGCCTGTCGACGTGGCCGGTCGCCGCCGCCGCATCGACGGCACTCGGCGCCGTCGTCGTCGGCGCGACCATGCTCGCGGTGCGGCGTCCGGCATCCACGATCCGCGCGCGCGGCGCCCGGGCAGCCACAGCCGCCTCGGTGGTGCTGCTGGGCACGGGGGTCGTCGTGGTGCTGACCCAGCTCGGCACGGCGCTCACCCGCGGTGTCGATCCGATCGTCGTCGTCGCCCCGTCCGTCGTGCTGCTCGCCGCCGCGGTCACGTCCGTCGCCGCGTTCGCGGGCCTCGCGGCCCTCGCAGACCGCTCCAGCGGGCTCGGTCCCGCCCTCGTGCCGTCGCTCCCGACACGACAGCTCGCCCGTCGCCTTCCGGTCTACGCCGTCGTCGTGGCGCTGGTCGCGCTGACGGCGGCGCAGGCGGTCTTCGCTGCCGCCTACGACGGCACCTGGACCCGAACCGCCGAGGTCTCGGCAGCCCTGCGCACCGGCGCCGACCTTCGCGCTGACCTGGCCGGCGATCCCGTCACGCCGCAGCTGGTCGCCGATACGGCAGAGGTGGCCGGCGTGGACGACGCCGCGGCCGCCCTCATCGCAGACGTCGAGTTCGGCGGGACCGAGGCCGGGATCGTCGCCCTGCCGGCGGCTGCGGCGGCGAGCGTGATCCCGCGCGCGACCGGCCTGGACTCCCGCGCATTGACCGAGGCGCTGACCAGCCGCCCCGCAACGGTGACCATCGAGCCGCTGGCCATGGACGGCGACCGCGTGCGCCTCGCGGCGACGCTGGACACCGAGCGCGTCGCCCTCGCTGAACGGGTGGGGCTCTCGATCGTCGTGCTCGATGCGCGGGGAACCCCTGCCACGATCCGGTTGGATGCCCTGAGTCTCGATCGGGCCTCAGGCGCCGGGGGCGGCATCCGCATCGTCGCCGAAACCGACCTGCCGAGCGCGGCGGGTCCGTGGCGCCTGCTCGCCGTGACCGCCTCGCTGCGCGCGGGCGCGGGAACAGCCGCTGTCGAGATATCGCTGTCGCCCACGGGCTCGATACCGGCCGAGGGCACCGGCGTGCTCTCGGCCGACTCGGGCACGGTCGTGCTGTGGCGAGGCGAGCAGCCCGTCGAGGGGCCACCGCCGGTCGCAGCCGCGATGTCGGCTCCGCTCGCCGAACGCCTGGGCGCCGGCGTGGGCGACACCCTCGAGTTCCGTTATGCGGGTGCCGGGCGCCGCGGTGAGATCGTGGTCGCCGCCGTCGTGCCCGTGATTCCCGGTGCCGCCGAGCCGGACGCCGTCTTCGTGCCGCTCGAAGAGCTGACGCTGTCGATGCTGCAGCGCGGCACGACGATCATCGCCCCCGGCTCGGTGTGGGCCTCGGGAGCTCCCGATGCCGCAACGGCACTTCAATCGATGGTGGACGGCCAGGTCACCACAGCCCGGCCGGGCGTGGCGGCGACGGTCGCCGGGTCGCTCGTGGCGGGATGGTGGATCGCGACGGCCGCGGCACTCGTCCTCGCCGTGGTGGGGGTGATCGCCGCCCTGCAGACCCTGTCGACCGCACGCCGCGGCGAGGTCGCGGCGCTGCGCGCACTGGGGGTGCCCGCGCGCACCCAGGCGAACGCGCGGATGCTCGAACTGGCAGCCGTCGGGGCCGGTGCCCTCCTCCTCGGCGTCGGCACCGGCGCGGTCGCCGCGGCGCTGACCGTGCCGCGTCTCGTCGACGCGGTCGCCGCGCAGGTCGGTGCGGCGACTCCGGCGATCGCCGGCATCCCCCTCGTCGCCGCTCTCGCGGCACTCGCCGTCGGACTGGGCGGCGCGGCCGTGTGGACCGCGCGAGACGTGCGACGCCTCGCGTCGCGGGCGACCGTCGGAGAGGACGCGCGATGAGTCACCGCCTCTCGGTCGCCGCGATGCTGCGCCGGCACCTGCGCGCCGGGCTGCGCGGGGGCGTGGCGGTCTTCGCCCTGGTCCTCCTCGTCTCGAGCGTCGCGGCGGCCACTCCGGCTGCACTGTCGGCGCTCGGCGATGCCGCCCTGGACGACCGCCTCGCGGGACTGCCCGCCACCGTCCGCGATGTCGAGGCGACCGCGCCCGAGCCCCCGCAGCTGGACCCCGCAGCTGTCGGGGCGGACGAGGTGTGGGCGGGTTTCACCACGGCACTCGAACGGGTCCGCGAGGGCGCCGACGATCCGCTGCCCTCGCTGCTCGACCCGGCACGCGTCATCGTCCGCAGTGACGGGACTCCGCTGGGCGAGGGGCGGGCGCCCGACCTGCTGAGCCTCGCCGCCGACCCGCGCTTCGCCGAGGAGATCACGATCGCCGAGGGGAGGCTGCCCGCGCCCCTCGGCGGGGCGGTGGAGGCGGCATCCGGCTCGAGTCGGCTCGAGGTCGTGCTGTCGACGCGCGCCGCCGACGAGCTGCAGTGGGCGGTGGGCGAGGTGCGCGGTGTGCGCGTGTTCGTCGACGCCTTCGACATCGAGCTCGTCGGCGTCTTCGAACCGGCCGACCCGAACGGCGGTTACTGGCAGCACGTCCGGTCCGTCCTCGAGCCGAGCGTGTTCGACGACGGCAACGCCCCCCGGGTGGTCACCGCCACCGCCTTCGTCCACCCCGCACAGGCGGCGATGCTGGACATGTTCGGCAGGGCGACGACGACGACCTGGTACCCGCTGAGCACCCGTGCACTCGATTCCGGGAACGCTGACACAGCAGCGGCCGCGCTGCGCGGCTTCACCGCGGCCGCGCAGCCGCTCGGCGACCCGGCCGACGGCCCGGGCATCCAGACCCTCCGCTTCGAGGCGCCGCTCGCGACCGAACTCGAGACGGCGACGGCGCAGCAGGGGGCGACCACCGCCGTCCTGGCGATGATGATCGCCGGCCCCGCGGGCGTGGCGGCCGCCGTGCTGCTCCTCGCGTGCCGGCTGATCGTCGAGCGGCGTCGCGCCGGCATCCGGCTGCTCTCGGCGCGCGGAGCCTCTCACGCTCAGCTGCGTGCGCTGCTCGGAGCCGAGGGCCTGATGGTCGGCGCGCTGCCCGCCGTGATCGGCATCGGGCTGGTCGCCGCGGCCGACGCTCTGCGGGGCGGGACGGGACTGCCGCCCGCGAGCGTGGTGGCGGCGGGGATGCCGGGGCTCGCGGTGGTCCTCATCCTCGCGGTGCTGGCTCCGACAGCTGCTGAACGGCGTACGCGCACCGACGTCGGGCGGGGCGCGCCCCGGCGACGGCTGATCGCCGAGGCCGTGGTCGTCATCCTGACCGTCGTCGCGGTCGTGCTGCTGTTCGTCCGCGGTCCGTCGTCGCAGCTCGACCCGCTGATCGCGGCGACCCCGCTGCTGCTGGCCCTCACCGCCTGCCTGATCACGTTGCGGCTGTATCCCCTGCCTCTGGGCGCGATTCTCGCGCGGGCGCGCAGCCGTTCGGGGTTCGTGGCCTTCCTGGGGGCCGCGCGCACACTCCGGGAACCGTCGATCGGCGTCACCCCGGTTCTCGCCCTGGTTGTCGGGATGTCGGTCGCGGTGTCATCCGGCGTGCTGCTCTCGACACTGCAGACGGGTATCGACGAGGCCGCGGGAGCGCGCGTGGGCGCCGACGCCCGCATCTCGGGCGACACCTTCACGCGAGACGACCTCGACCGGGTGCACGGCATCGATGGCGTCGCCGCCGCGACCGGGCTGTCGGGCTTCGAACCCGTGGAACTGCGCATCGACGGCGAGCGGCGCCCCGCCTTCGTGATCGTGGTCGAAGGCGAGCGGCTCCGCGAGGTGCAGGGGACGATCCCCGGGCTGCTGCCCGAAGGAGTCTCGGTCGTACCCGCGGGCGAATCGGTTCCGGTGGTGATCGGCGGCGCGACGGCCGAGCTGGTGGGCGACTCGGCAGACGTCCGGGTCGGGGATGTCGAGGTCGAGGTCGTCGGAGTCAGTCGAGGGCCGAATCCCGTGGGCGCGCGCGACAACTGGATCGTGCTCGACGAATCGGCGGCCGCAGAGGCGGCTGGCCGCGACCCGGTCGATCGCACCGTCCTCGTGCGGTTCGACGACGCGGCGACGCCGAGCGACGTCGTCGACCGACTGACGGAGACGCTCGGTGACGTCCGGGTCGACACGATCGAAGACCTGCGAGAGCAGGCGCGATCCGGCGTCGCCGTCGCGGGCATGCGATCCGCCCTGCTCGCCGCAACCGCCCTGGCCGCCCTGCTGTCGGCGGTCGCGATCGCCCTGACGATCATCCTGGCCTCGGGCGCGCGCCAGCGCGTGGTCGCGCTGCTGCGCACCCTCGGCGCGCCATCGCGCCGCGTCGCCCCCCTTCTGCTGTGGGAGATCGCGCCGCCTGCCGTGGCGGCCGTGGTCGGGGGCACCGTGTTCGGCCTGCTGATCCCCGTCGTCGTCCTGGCGGGGGTCGATCTGCGGCCATTCACCGGATCCACCGTGCAGCCCCTCTTCACCGCGGATGCCGCCACGCTCGCCGTCACGATCGGCGGGTTCGTCGCGATCGCACTGGTGTCCACCGCCGTCGCGGTCATCGCCGGCCGCCGCGTGGGGGCGGCATCCGCCCTGCGCCTGGTCGAGGAAGGATAGTCATCATGCCCATGGAGGATCCGAGCGCCGACATCCTGTGCGTCGACCTGGTGCGCATCTTCACGGCCCAGGGCGTCGAGGTGCAGGCGCTGCAGGGACTGAACCTGCGCATCGGGCGGGGCGAGCTCGTCGCGGTCGTCGGCGCATCCGGGTCGGGGAAGTCCACGCTCCTGTCGATCCTGTCGAGTCTGGACCGGCCGACCGCGGGGGCGGCGTGGGTGGCGGGACACGACCTGTTGACCATGAAGGAGAAGGAGCGCGTGGAGTTCCGTCGGGCGAGCGTCGGATTCGTCTGGCAGCAGACGTCGCGGAACCTGCTGCCCTACCTCACCGCCGCCGAGAACGTCGGCGCCGCGCTCGCCGTGGCCGGACGGGTCCGGGGCGCGTCGGCGCGGCGCACCCGCGTCGCCGAGCTGCTGGATCTGCTCGAGGTCACGCACTGCGCCGATCGATCGCCCGCCGCGATGTCGGGCGGCGAGCAGCAGCGGGTCGCGATCGCCGTCGGGATCGCGAACGAACCCCGCGTGCTGCTGGCCGACGAGCCCACCGGCGAACTCGACGACGTCACCAGCGCCCACGTTCTCGAGGCCATGCGCGCGGTGAACCACGAGCTCGGGGTGACGACCCTGATCGTCACGCACGACCCGGGGGTCTCCGAGCACGTGGCTCGCACCGTGCAGATGCGGGACGGGCGCACCTCGACCGAGGTCCTGCGGTCGACGCAGCGCGACGAGCACGGCACCGAGCGGCACGTTGCCGAGGAGTACGCGGTGCTCGACAGGGTGGGACGCCTGCAGCTGCCCGACGAGTTCGTCGCGACGCTCGGCTTGAGCGAGCGGGTGCGACTGGCCCTCGAACCCGATCACGTCGGCGTCTGGCCCGGGCGGGAGAACCGCGGCGGTGCTTCCGCCGCCGACGACGCAGAGGAGGACGGGCGATGACCCCGGCCATCCGCGCCGAGCGCGTCAGCCGCACCTTCCCGTCGCCTGCGGGCGACGTCCACGCGTGCGTCGACGTCGACCTGACGGTCGCCCCCGGCGAGCTGCTGGTGGTGCGCGGAGCCTCGGGGGCGGGAAAGACCACGCTGCTCAACCTGCTGGGCGGCCTCGACCGCCCGACCGGCGGACGGGTATGGGTGGGCGAGGTCGAGACCACGGCGCTGGACGAAGACGCCTTGGCGCGGATGCGGCGCGAACACGTCGGATTCGTCTTCCAGTCCTTCGGGCTGCTGCCTGTGCTGACCGCGTCCGAGAATGTGGAGCTGCCGCTGCGCATCGCACGCATCGACCCTCGGGAACGGGACGCGCGCGTGGCGGAGGCGCTGGACCTGGTCGGCCTCGGGGCGCACGCCGCGCAGCGACCGGGCGAGCTGTCGGGCGGTCAGCAGCAGCGGGTCGGCATCGCGCGGGCGGTGGTCGCCCGCCCGCGCGTTCTGCTCGCGGACGAGCCGACCGGTCAGCTCGACTCGCGGACGGCCGCCTCGATCATGGACGTCATCGAAGATCTGGTGCGCACGCAGGGCCTCGCGGCCGTCGTCACCACCCACGATCCCCTGCTGGCGGCCCGCGCCGATCGCGTCATCGAGCTGCACGACGGACGCGTGACGAGCTCGAGCGGCGGCGGCACCGCGTAGTCGTCACCCGATGCGCTGCTCGTGGATCTCGGACTCCAGCGTCGCGCCGTTGAGCTCGAGGTAGATCCGCTGCTCGGTGACCGAGAGGGTCAGCGCGTTGCGCCGCTCCAGTCGCGCGGCGACGGCGTCGACGAATCCCGGGTCGAAGCTCCGCAGGACGATCTCGTCGCCGCGGTGGATGCGTTTGCCCGCCCACGGACCGCGAACCTTCTCGGGGTCGCGGTGGGTGTAGACGACGACGCGCTCGGCGAGCCTGCTGCCGTGGTGCAGCCGCTCGGCATCCGGAGCGCCGATCTCGATCCACGTGAGCAGCCGCCCCGTGAGATCGCGCACCACCACCGCGGGCTCCTCGGTCGACGAGATGCCCTCGCTGAACGCGATGCCCTCGGTGTACTCGAGCCCGTAGGCGAGCACGCGCGTCACCATGTAGGCGTCCGTCTCGGACGGGTGCCTGGCGACCCGCAGGGCGAGATCGTCGTACACACCGCGGTCGACGTCCGCCAGCTGGACCGTGAAGGTGTACATCGTCGAACCGAGGGCCATAGCGATCGAGCCTACGCGGCGGTTCCGTTCACGACCGTCGCCCCGGCATCCGGCGTGCGATCAGCTTGCGCAGCTCGTCGAGCCACAGCACGGACGAGGCGACGGCGATCGCGATCGCCCAGTCGACGAGGCCGAGGGCGGTGGTGTCGAAGAACGCCTGAAGGAACGGGGTGTAGACCAGCGCGACCTGCAGCGCGACAACGACGCCCAGCGAGATCCACGACGCGCGGTTGCGCAGCAGCCTCGCCGTGAAGATGGTGGCCGCCCCGGCCCGAACGTTCAGCAGGTTGAACACCTGGAAGAACACGAAGGTCGTGAAGGCGAGCGTGAGGGTCTCGTCCGACGGTTCGGCGATGCCGCCGTCGCCGTGCAGCAGCAGCACCGCGAGTGTCCCCGCGGCCATGACGACCGCGCGGAAGACGATGCGAAGCCCCCGGGCGAGGGTGAGGAGGGGCTCGTCGACCGCGCGGGGCCGGCGCGTCATGATGTCGTCGGCGGGCCGTTCGACCGCGAGCGAGAGGGCGGGCGGGCCGTCCATCACCAGGTTCACGAGCAGGATCTGAATCGCGGTGAAGGGGGCTCCCCCCGCGATGCCGAAGATGCCGGCGGCGAGGAAGACCAGGAGGAATCCCCACGACGTCGTCAGCTGGAAGGTGAGGAAGCGCACGATGTTGTCGTAGATGCCGCGCCCCTCGCGCACCGCGCGGATGATCGTCGCGAAGTCGTCGTTGCGCAGCACCATCGCCGCGGCGCTCTTGGCCACGTCCGTGCCGGTGCGTCCCATGGCCACGCCGATGTCGGCCTGCTTGAGCGCGGGAGCGTCGTTCACCCCGTCGCCGGTCATCGCCACGATGTGACCGCCGCGCTGGAACGCTTCGACGACCCGGATCTTGTGCGCCGGCGACACGCGCGCGAGGACGCCGATGTCGCGCACCTCGCGCGTCAGCTCGGCGTCGTCGAGATCCTGGATGTCGGCGCCGGAGGCCGCCCGCCCGGTCACCCCGAGCTGCTCGGCGATCGCGGCGGCCGTGGTGATGTGGTCGCCGGTGATGACCTGCACGCCGATGCCGGCGCCGCGGGCGGCGTCGATGGCGTCCCGCGCGTCCGGCCGTGGCGGGTCGACGATGGCGATCAGCGCCAGGAGCTCCAGCGGCGGCAGGGCATCGAGCAGCGCGGCGGGGTCGGTGTCGCCCGGCACCGCGTCCAGGGTCGCGCGGGCGACCGCGAGGGTGCGCAGCCCCTTCTCCGCGTAGCCGACGGTGCGCTCGTGCAGGTCGTCGTAGGCGTCGGCCAGCCGGATGCGTGCGCCCTCGCGGCCGGCGACGGTCTCGGCGTGCTCGAAGACGACGCCGGGCGCCCCCTTCACGAACACATCGACCCGCCCGTCGTCACGCTCGTGATACGTGCCCATGAGCTTGTAGGAGGAGTCGAACGGAAGCTCCGCCACGCGCGGACGACCTCGACGCGCAGCATCCGGATCGACGCCGAGCTTGCGGGCGAGCACGATCAGCGCACCCTCGGTCGGATCCCCCACGAGCTCGCCGTCGCGCACGGTCGCATCGGAGCACAGCACCATCGCCTCGGCGGCGGCGCGCAGCAGCTCGGCCGGCGCGTCCGCGTCCTCGTCGGAGGCCTCGACAGCGCCGTCGGTGGCGTAGCCCTCGCCGTCGATCGTGAACTCGAGGGCGGCGACCACGAGACGTCGCGCGGTCATCTCGTTGAAGGTCAGGGTGCCGGTCTTGTCGGTGCAGATCTGCGTGGTGCTGCCGAGGGTCTCGACCGCCGACAGCCGCTTGAGGATCGCGCCGTGTCGGGCAAGGCGGGTCGCACCGATCGCGAGGGTGAAGGCCACCACCGCTGTCACCCCCTCGGGGATGGTCGCGACCGCGAGCGATACCGAGGTCAGGATCAGGTCGACCAGCTCCGTGCCGCGAACCAGCCCGATCACGAAGACCACCGCGATCACGCCGAGGGCCAGGAGCGTCAAGACGGTCGCGAGCTGGTCGATGCGACGCTGCAACGGCGTCTTCTCGACGCCCGCCGAACCGATCATCTCGGCGATGCGGCCGATCTCGGTGCGCATGCCCGTGGCGGTCACGACCATCACCCCGCGGCCGCGACTGATCGTGGTCGAGCGGAAGAGGACGTTCCCGCGGTCGCCGAGCGCGGCATCGGGGGCGACCTCGACGTCGGCGTCCTTGCCCACCGGCGCCGATTCGCCGGTGAGCGCCGCCTCCTGCACCTCGAGCGCGGCCGTCTCGATGAGGCGCCCGTCGGCGGGCACGACCTCGCCCGCCTCGACGTGCACGATGTCGCCCGGCACGATCTCATCGTCGGGCAGCTCGCGGATGCGGCCGTCGCGCACGACGCGGGACGTGGCGGTCTCGTCGTCGTCGAGCGCGGCGAGGTTCACCTCGGCCTGGCGCTCCTGCCAGACGTTGAGGATCGCGTTGGCGAGTACCACGACGAGGATCGCGATCGGCGTCTCCCACTCGCGCGCGACGACCGCGCTGACCACGGCCGCGACCAGCAGGACGATGATCATGCGGTCCTTGAACGAGCGCAGGAACTTGCGCCACAGTGGGTCGGGCGCCTTCTCGTCCAGGGCGTTCGGGCCGACCTGCGCGCGCCGCGCGCGCGCCTGCTCCTCGGTCAGCCCCTCGACGGTCGCGTCGAGATCGGCGAGCGCCTGCTCCGCCGTCATCGCATGCGCGTCGGGCGCGTCGGCGGGCATCGCGGTGGGGGTGTGGCTCATCGAGGCTCCCGTCTGGCCGGCTGAGTCCCACGCTAGCCAGATCCGCGGGTGTGCGGTGTCACCGCGGCGTAGCCTGCCCGCATGGCCGACTCCTCCAACACGTACATCTCCGGCATCCCGTTCGCCCTGACGCCGTCGTCGGGGTCCACCTGGTCAACGGATGCCGCGTCCGCAGCCCTGCGGGTCACGGCCGCCCCGCACAGCGACATCTTCGTCGACCCGGCCGGCGCGGCCCAGGTCAACGCCGAGACGATGCTCAACGCCGTGACCCTGCTCGGCGACGTGCCGGACGGGACTTCCAGCTGCGGGCGCGCGTCGAGGTGGAGTTCGCCGCGACCTTCGACGCCGGGGTGCTGCTGCTGTGGTTCGACGACCGACACTGGGCGAAGCTGTGCTTCGAGTACTCCGCCGATCGTGAGCCGATGGTCGTCTCGGTCGTTTGCCGCGACGTCGCGGACGACGCGAACTCGTTCGTCGTCGAGGGCGGCGCGGTGTGGCTGCGGATCGCGCGCGCCGGCGGCGTGTACGCCTTCCACGCGTCGCTCGACGGCGTGACCTGGCGGTTCGTGCGCGTCTTCGCGCTCGAGGCGGACGGCGTCGCGCCCCGCATCGGGTTCGAGGCCCAGTCCCCCACCGGCGAGGGCTGCGACGTGGCCTTCTCAGACGTGTCGTTCTCGACGGCCTCCCTCGCCGACATGCGCGACGGCTCCTGACGGCACGCCCGCGGCGACGGATCTGACCGCGTTCGCCGCTGATGCCGAGGCGGATGCCGCTTCTGACGCACCGGCCTGAGGTACACCCCGCTGAGGCACACTGGTTCGCATGGCCCATCGCCGCACCGCCGACGCGCACGACAGCCGCGAGGCGAAGACGTGCGCGTCGTGCGGCCGGCGCATCGAATGGCGCGCCAAATGGGCGGCGAATTGGGACGACGTCAGGTATTGCTCGGGTGCCTGCCGCTCGCGCGGAGTGGCCGCTGTCGACCGGCGCCTCGAAGACGAGATCCGCACACTGCTGGCGGCGAGGGCTCGCGACGCGAGCATCTGCCCCTCGGATGCCGCGCGATCTGTGGGCGATGATGACTGGCGCGACCTCATGGAACCCGCTCGTCGCGCCGCACGCCGGATGGTCGCCGCCGGCGAGGTGGAGATCACCCAGGGCGGGCGAGTCGTCGATCCGTCGACGGCGAAGGGCCCGATCCGCATCCGGTTCGCGCGCTCCTGACCTGTGTGCGCGGCGATGGTCCGGGGGGCGATCAGAGGAGGAAGCCGCGCAGCAGCGCTTCGGACCCGGCGAGGTGCTCGAGCACTGCCCGCTCGGCGGCATCCGGCCTGCCTGCGAGGATCGCCGTCACCAGTCGCTCGTGCTGGGCGTTGGAGTGCTCGATGTTCCGCGGCAGCAGCGGGAACGTGTCGAACCAGGTGTTCACGCGCGCGCGGTTCTCGGCGGCGAGTGCGACGAGCGACGGGATGCCGGCGATCTCGGCGATCGACAGGTGCAGCAGGGTGTCGAGTCGACGGTAGTCGGCCTCGTCGGCTGCCGTGGCGGCCTCGTGCCGACGCCACAGGTCGTCTCGCGTCGCGGGGTCGAGCGTGCGCTCGGCGGCAGCGCGCGCCGCCCCGGCCTCGATGACGCGGCGAAGGCCCAGGACATCGTCGAGCTCGGCCGCGTCCACGGGCGCCGGAGCCGTCTGCGGCAGCGGGTCGGCGATGAACGTCCCGCCGTAACGACCGCGGCGCCGCTCGAGATAGCCCGCGACGGCCAGTTCGCGTATCGCCTCGCGCACGGTGTCACGGCTCACGGCGTAGCGCAGCGCCAGCTCGCGCTCCGGCGGCAGGGATTCCCCCGGTGCCACCACCCCGAGCCGTATCGTCTGCACGAGCCGCGCGACGGTGTCTTCGAGTGCATTGCCCTCGCGCACCGGCCGGTACACCGCCCGCCGCACCTCGGGGAGCGGACCGCCCGGGGCGTTCATCGCGGGCGGGCTCATAGCGGGGTGACGTAGGCGTTGGTGATCCCACCGTCGACGACGAAGGCGGTCGCCGTGATGAACGAGGCGTCGTCCGACGCCAGGAACGCCACGGCGGCGGCCATCTCCTCTGGCTCGGCGAACCGCCCCATCGGCACATGCACCAGCCGACGCTGCGCCCGCTCCGGGTCCTTGGCGAAGAGCTCCTGCAGCAGCGGCGTGTTCACCGGTCCCGGGCACAGGGCGTTGACGCGGACGCCCTGCCGGGCGAACTGCACGCCGAGCTCCCGCGTCATCGCCAGGACTCCGCCCTTGGACGCGGTGTAGGAGATCTGCGACGTCGCCGAGCCGAGCAGCGCGACGAACGAGGCGGTGTTGATGATCGACCCGCGTCTAGCGGGGACCATGTGCCGCAGAGCGGCGCGCGAGCACAGGTACACGCTCTTGAGGTTGACGTCCTGCACGCGATCCCACGCGGGCAGCTCGGTCGTCTCGATGGAGTCGTCGTCGGCGGGCGAGATGCCGGCGTTGTTGAAGGCGATGTCGACGCTGCCGAGGTCGGCCGCGACCGAGTCGAAGAGCTGGTTGACGGATGCTTCGTCGGCGACGTCGACCGGACGGAACAGTCCGTCGACCTCGGCCGCCGCGCGCTCCCCCGAGGCGGGGTCCAGATCGGCGACCACCACGCGCGCACCCTCGGCGGCGAAGCGGCGGGCGGTCGCGAGGCCGATGCCCGATGCCCCACCGGTGATGATGGCGACGCGGTCCCGCAGGCGCTGGGTGAGATCGACGTTCATGGAACTTCCTCCTGGTGCTGGTGATGCTCGTGCTGTGGCCGCGGAGATCAGTCCGCGGCGAAGAACACGTTCTTGGTCTCGGTGAAGTGCTCGGCGGCATCGGGGCCGAGCTCGCGCCCGAGACCCGAGGCCTTCATCCCCCCGAACGGCGTCCAGTACCGCACCGAGGAGTGGGAGTTGACCGACAGCACTCCGCTCTTCACGCCGCGCGAGACCCGAAGGGCACGCCCCAGGTTCTGGGTCCAGATAGAACCTGCGAGGCCATAAACGGTGCTGTTGGCGAGCCGCACGGCGTCGGCCTCGTCGTCGAAGGGCATCACCGCCACGACGGGTCCGAACACCTCCTCCTGCGCGATGCGGTCGCCGGGCTCGGCGAGCACCACGGTGGGTGCGAACCAGAACCCGTCACCCTCGGGTGCGCTTCCGCGGAACGCCACGCGCGCGCCGTCGAGGAACCCGACGACGGTGTCGCGATGGGATGCCGAGATGAGGGGTCCCATCTGCGTGTCATCGCGCGCGGGGTCACCCACCCGCCAGGCGGCGACGGCGGGCTCGAGAAGCTCGAGGAACCGGTCGTATGCCGAGCGCTCCACGAGGATGCGGCTGCGTGCGCAGCAGTCCTGGCCCGCATTGTCGAAGACCGCCCCGGGGGCTGCCGCGGCCGCCTGCTCGAGGTCTGCGTCGGCGAAGACCACATTCGCACTCTTGCCGCCGAGTTCGAGGGTCACCGGCTTCAGCATGCGGGCGCACCCCGCGGCGACGTCGACGCCGACTTCGGTCGAGCCGGTGAAGACGACCTTGCGCACGTCAGGGTGCGACACGAAACGCTGGCCGACGAGCGACCCCGATCCGGTGACGACCGTGAACAGCCCCTCCGGCAGGCCCGCCTCGAGCGCCAGCTCGCCCAGCCGCAGCGCGGTGAGCGGCGTGAGCTCGGCGGGCTTGAGGACGACGGCGTTGCCCGCAGCGAGAGCCGGAGCGAAGCCCCACGACGCGATCGTCATGGGGAAGTTCCACGGGACGATGATGCCGACCACGCCGTACGGCTCGTGGAAGGTGACATCCAGTCCCCCGGCGACGGGGATCTGCTGACCGGAGAGCCGCTCGGGTGCTCCGGCGTAGAAGTTCAGGACCTGCGCGACGTGTCCGGCCTCCCACCGGGCCGACTCGACCGGGTGACCCGAGTTGAGCACCTCGAGCTGAGCGAGTTCCTCCACGTGAGCGTCGACGACGCTCGCGAACCGGCGCAGCGCGTCGGCACGGGCGACCGGGGCGAGGTCGGCCCACCCGCGCTGCGCGGCCACCGCGCTCGCGATCGCGGCATCCACCTCGTCGAGGCTCGCCCGAGGGACGTCGCGGAACGCGCGACCGGTGGTGGGATCGACCAGGGTGAAGCTCATGTGACGGGTTCCTTCGCTCGGGCGTACGCGGCGGCCTGCGCGACCAGTCCCGCGAACAGCCTCTTGTCTTCGGCGTTCTCCTCGGGGTGCCACTGCACGCCGACGAGGTAGCCCGGGCCCTCGGACTCGAACGCCTGCACGAGGCCGTCGTCGGTGCGGGCCACGACCACGAGCCCTTCGCCGAGCCGGTCGACGCCCTGGTGGTGATAGCTGTGCACCGCGAACGGGCCGGCCCCCAGCATCCCCGCCAACCGGGTGTCGGGCGCGACCTCGACGATGTTGTCGGCGAATACGCCGCCGCCGATGCGGTATCGCTCCGTGCCGAGGGCTTCGGGCAGGTGCTGGTGCAGCGTGCCGCCGCGGGCGACGTTCACCAGCTGCAGGCCGCGGCAGATGGCCAGCACGGGGATGCCGCGCTCCTCGGCACCGCGGAAGAGCGCGAGCTCCCACGCGTCGCGATCCGGACGGGCGGGGTCGGTGAGCGGGTGCCGGTCTTGGCCGTACAGCTCGGGCTGGACGTCGAGTCCGCCGGTCAGGATGAGGCCGTCGAGGCCCTCGAGCACCGCAGCCGCAGCGGCCTCGGGGTCGGGGTCGCCCTGCGGCGGAAGCAGCACGGCGATGCCCCCGGCAGCGGTCACCGATGCGAAGTACTGCTGCGGCAGAAAGGCCGCTCGCACATCCCAGACGCCCTGCTTGGCCTGCTCGAGGTAGGTCGTCAGGCCGATGACGGGCGGGGCATTAGAGGCGTTCGAAACCACGCACCCGCTCCCAGTCCGTCACGGCCGCGTCATAGGCCTCCACCTCGATGCGCGCCTGGTTGAGGTAGTGCTCGACGACGTCGTCGCCGAACGCCTTGCGCGCGATCGCCGACTCGTCGAAGAGCTGCGCGGCCTCGCGAAGCGTCGTCGGCAGGTGGTCCACGCCGGCGGTGTAGGCATTGCCGGCGAGGGGATCCGGCAGCGGCAGTTCGTGCTCGATCCCGTGAAGACCGCCGGCGATGATCGCCGAGATCCCGAGGTAGGGATTGACGTCGCCGCCGGGAACCCGGTTCTCGACGCGGAGCGAAGGCCCGTGGCCGACGATGCGCAGCGCGCACGTGCGGTTGTCCACGCCCCACGCCACTCCCGTGGGCGCGAACGAGCCGCGCACGTACCGCTTGTAGGAGTTGATGGTCGGGGCGTACAGCAATGTGAACTCGCGGAGGGTCGCCAGGATGCCGGCGATCCAGTGCTCCATGAACGGACTGAAGCCGTGGCGGCCCTCGCCGGCCATCACCGCCTCACCGGAGTCGGAGCGCACCGACAGGTGGATGTGGCAGCTGTTGCCCTCGCGCTGGTCGAACTTGGCCATGAACGTGATCGACTTGCCGTGGTCGCCCGCGATCGCCTTCGCGCCGTTCTTGTAGATGGTGTGCTGGTCGGCCGTCTCGCGCACCTCGGCGAAGCGGAAGGCGATCTCCTGCTGGCCGAGGTTGCACTCGCCTTTGACGCCTTCGGTGTAGAGCCCGGCGCCGTCCATCTTGAGACGGATGTCGCGCAGCAGCGGCTCGATGCGCCCCGAGGCGAGCAGGTCGTAGTCGACGTTGTAGTCGGTGGATGCCGTCAGATCGCGGTATCCCTTCCCCCACGCCTCGCGATACGTGTCGTCGAAGACGAGGAATTCGAGCTCGGTGCCGGAGTACGCGACCAGACCGCGCTCGGCCAGGCGCTCTCGCTGCCGGTCGAGGATCGCGCGAGGGGACTGCACGACGGGTCCGCCCTGCGGCCAGCCGAGGTCGGCGATCACCATGGCCGATCCCGGCATCCACGGGACCCGGCGCAGCGTCTCGAGATCGGGCATCAGCACCATGTCGCCGTAGCCGGTCTCCCAGCTCGACATCGTGTAGCCGTCGACGGTGTTCATGTCGACGTCGACCGAGAGCAGATAGTTACAGGCTTCGGCGCCGTGGTCGCGGACCTCCTCCTGGAACAGCCGGGCCGACACCCGCTTGCCCACGAGGCGTCCCTGCGCGTCGGCGAAGGCGACGATGACGGTGTCGATCTCGCCCTCGGCGATGGCGGCGTCCAGTTGCGAGACGCTGAGGTTTCCCGGCATCCGTCGTCTCCTCACCTCACGCCGCCGAGGGGGATCCGACCGGCCGTGCGCGCGTCCACTGTAACGAGATTTCCCTCCTGAAAGGTAGACACAGCCAACCATTAGGGCCACAATCGTGCCCAGACGCGCACCCCAGCGTCGAGCGCGAGCGCACGGAGGACAGATGTCACGGTCGAGCGAGGTCAACGCGAAGGTCGCAGGAGCGACCTATACGCGTGCAGGCAAGGACTACTTCGAGAAGCGGGGGCTGACCCGCAGCGCCGGCATCTGGGGGCTGTGGGGCCTCGCTGTGGCCGCGGTCATCTCGGGCGACTTCTCGGGATGGAACTTCGGCATCGACTTCGCCGGCTTCGGCGGGATGCTGATCGCCTTCGCCATCCTCGTCGTCATGTACTACGGAATGATCTTCTCGATCGGAGAGATGGCCGCCGCCATGCCGCACACCGGCGGCGCCTACTCGTTCGCGCGGTCGGCGATGGGACCCTGGGGCGGCCTGGTCACGGGCGCCGCCGAGACCATCGAGTACGTCGCGACCACCGCCGTCATCGTCTACTTCTCGGCCTCGTACGCCGACGCCATCACGAGCGAGCTGCTCGGCGTCTCGTTGCCGGCCTGGGTGTGGTGGGCGATCCTCTACGCCGCCTTCGTGGGGCTCAATGCGGCGGGCGCGGCGATCTCGTTCAGATTCGCGATCGTGGTCTCGGTGATCTCGATCGGGATCATCGTGGTCTTCTCGATCATGGCCCTTGCCTCGGGCGCGTTCCAGTGGGCGAACCTGTGGGACATCGCGCCCGACCCCGGCCAGACGGAGTTCCTGCCGCACGGCGTGCTGCCGATCCTGTTCGCCCTCCCGTTCGCGATGTGGTTCTTCCTGGGGATCGAAGAGCTCCCGCTCGCGGCCGAGGAGTCCCACAACCCCGTGCGCGACATCCCCCGCGCCGGATTCTGGGCGCGCGGCACCCTGATCGTGACCGGTCTGCTCGTGCTTTTCCTCAACACCGGCGTCATCGGCGCCGAAGCGACGGGCGTCGCGGGCGAACCGCTCCTGGACGGCTTCCGCGCCATCGTCGGCGACGAGGCCGCCGCCGTGCTGGCGCTGCTGGCGCTGGTCGGATTGCTCGCTTCGCTCCAGGGCATCATGTTCGCCTACGGACGCAACATGTACTCGCTCTCGCGCGCCGGTTACTACCCGCAGTTCCTGTCGCTCACCGGCAAGCGACGCACACCGTGGGTGTCGCTCCTGGTCGGCGCCGTCATCGGCTTCATCGCCCTCGCCATCCTCGACACCCTCGCGGCGTTCAACGAGGGAGCGGGCGCCGTCGCCGGTGCGATCGTGCTGAACATCGCCGTGTGGGGCGCCGTGCTGGCTTACTTCCTGCAGATGGTGTCGTTCGTGCTCCTGCGCAAGAAGCTTCCGGACGTCGAGCGGCCCTACCGCAGCCCGTGGGGTATCCCCGGCGCCGTCATCGCCGCCGCGATCGCCGCGCTGATCTTCGTGGGGTTCCTGCTGAACCCGACGTTCCTGCCGGCGATCATCGCGATCGTGGTGGTGTACATCATCATCCTCGCCGGCTTCGCCCTCTTCTTCCGCCACCGCCTCGTGCTCTCGCCCGAAGAGGAATACGCACTGTCGGGCGGCCGGCACGGCGACCCGCAGGAGGAGGGCTACGACGCCATGGAAGGCGAGGTCTTCGGCGACAAGCGGTAGGGGACGCCGCTGTCGGCCCTCCGCGCGACTGGGGATGCGCGGAGGGCTCTGGCGCGCTCATGGCACGATGAACACGACCTCGGCACCGGTGGGCACCGCGGTCGTCACGATCCGGGTGTCGAAGGTTGCCAGGCGCGCGTCGTTGGACGCCGCGAGGTGCAGCAGATAGGTATCGGACACCTGCGAGCTCGACAGCAGCCGCTCCGTATGAACCGAACTGTCGAGGAGGCTGACCGCGTCGGGGAGGAAGACGTGGTCCGCCTGCGCCGCGAGGCTCGCCAGACTCGCCAGCACCACCGGAGCCGGCTGACTGTTCGGGTACTTCGGGTTACTCACGACGCGGATCACGCCGTTCTGCACGGTCGGGCTCGTGTGCCACCAGCCTTCCCGCTTCGAGAACCAGCGGTGCGCGCGCTCATGGTGCACGTGGAGCGGGTCGATCAGCGCGATGACCACGTTCACGTCGAGCAGATGCGCCATCAGGTGGCTTCGTCCCGCAGCTCGTTGACGTCCTCGAGGGTCGCCTTGCCCGCTGTCGCCGGCGCCGGCAGCAGGACGACGCCGTTCCGGGTGCTGTGGCGCCTGCGCTCGGTCAAGGTCGCCCGCGCAAGCTGCGAGAGGGCTTCTCCGAGGGTGAGGCCCCGCGCCGCGGCGAACTGTTTCGCCGCGGCCAGGACGTCGTCATCGATCGTGACCGTGGTTCTCATGCATCAATCATCACGCATCACGCATCGCGGCGGCAATGGCAGAGATCACGGACGTGCGCAAGCCCTCGCGCTGGGAGAGCGCCGAGGCGGATGCTGGAGGGACCGGCTCATGCGAGGCGGACCCCGAACGGAAGGATGACTGATGGTCACGCACAAGGTCGGCTACTTCGTGGGAAGCCTGTCGTCGACATCCATCAACCGCACACTGTCGAAGGCGCTCATCCGTCTCGCGCCGAAGGATCTGGAGTTCTCCGAGATCCCGATCGGCAACCTCCCCCTCTACAGCCCCGACTTCGACAGCGACTACCCGGCCGAGGCGACGGCGCTGAAAGAGGCGATCGCCGCTTCGGACGCGCTCCTCTTCCTCACGCCCGAGTACAACCGCTCCATACCGGGTGCCCTCAAGAACGCCATCGACTGGGCCTCGCGCCCGTGGGGCGAGAACTCCTTCGACCACATCCCCGCGGCCGTGATCGGCGCATCGGTCGGTCAGATCGGCACCGCCGTGGCGCAGCAGAGCCTGCGCGGCGTGCTCAGCTACTGCAACGCCCGGCAGATGACCGCGCCCGAGGCCTACATCCAGTTCTCCGACGAGGTGTTCACCCCGGAGGGCGAGGTGAAGGACGAAGGGCTCGAGACCTTCCTCCGCGAGTACATGACCGAGTTCCGCGATCACATCGAGCGCGTGCTCACGGTCCTCCCCCGAGACTGACCCGGCCCCTGGCGCGCGGCCGGCATCCGTTGCGGGCCGCGTGCCGGCTCATGAGGGAGTGACGGGCTCCACCGTCACCAAGGCGCCGTCACGAAGAGGCCGCGCCCGTGGAGGCCCGGATGACGAGTTCCGTCTGGAGCAGCCCGCCATCGACAGCAGCCGCCGGGTCGGCGGCGAGATGGGCGAGCACGTTGTCGGCCGCGCGCCGACCGGCCAGCTCCAGCTGGGAGCGGACGGTGGTGAGGGCCGGCACGACGAGTTCGCTGCCGAAGATGTCGTCGAACCCGGTGACGCTGAGATCGCGCGGCACGATGACCCCGCTCTCGGCGGCCGCCTGCATGAGCCCGATCGCGATCAGATCGTTGAAGGCCACGACGGCGCTCACCCGCGCTGCCCGGACCCGTCGGATCGCGTCGCGCCCGCCCTCGATCGTCGGGGCGACCGGCCCGATCTCGACCAGCGCGATCCCGAGCCCCTCGGCGTGCTCGAGCATGCGCTCCCACCGTCGACCGCTGATCCACGACGTCTCAGGGCCCGACACGTAGGCGATGGAGCGGTGGCCGAGCCCGCTCAAGTGCGTCATCAGCTGCCCGACGCCGTGATCCACATCGGGCAGGATGCTGTCGACGCCGGTGACCGCGCGATTGATCAGCACCATGGGCTTCCGCGCCGCGACAGCGGCGAGCGCATCGTCACCGAGCCGGGTCGTGGCGAGGATGAGGCCGTCGACGCTCGGCAGCAGCCGCTCGATCGTCTCGGCCTCGGCGACATCGGATTCCTGCGATTCGGCGACGACAAGCGTGTAGCCCGCCGCGCTGGCCGCCTGCTCGGCCCCGCGCACGATGCCGAACACGACCGGGTTGGTGATGTCGGCGACCACGAGCGCGATCGTGTGGCTGCGGCCGGTGTTGAGCGCCCGCGCCATGGGGTTCGCGCGGAAGTTCAGCCGCGCGGCGGCGTCGCGGATCCTCGCCTCGGTCTTCTGGCTGATGCGACCCGGGGTCGACAGCGCCCTCGAGACGGTGGACGGACTCACCCCGGCCAGCTCGGCGATGTCGTAGATGGTCGCGGATCCGCCGCGCTTGCGGATGCGTTCCATCACGGCGAGCGGGATGCCGTCCGGTGACGGCGCGGGCGCCGGTTCGGCGTCAGCCATGGGCTTCGAGGGTCGCCGGCTGCGACGTCAGGGGTGCGGGGGCCATGAAGTGATTCTCGCGCGCCGCGGCACGCGCGGCGGACAGCGCGGCGCCACCCGGGGCATCGACCTTCTCACCAGTCATGGACGGTGCCGTCGAGCAGCCGGTTGTAGGGCAGATATGCCTGCGCGTACGGATACTTGCCGGCCTCGTCCACGTCGAGGTCGACACCGAGGCCGGGCTTGTCGCCGGGGTGCAGGTAGCCGTCGGTCCACGTGAAGGACTGCTGGAACACCTGGTCGGTGCACTGTCCGTGCTGCATGTACTCCTGGATTCCGAAGTTGTGGATGGCCAGGCCCAGGTGCATGGCCGCGGCCATGCCGACCGGGGAGATGTCGGTGGGGCCGTGCATGCCCGACTTGATCTGGTACATCGCGGCGTAGTCGAGGGTCTTCTTCAGCGGGGTGATGCCGCCCATGTGGGTGACGGCGCCACGCACGTAGTCGATGAGCTGGTCGCGGATGATGTCTTTGAAGTCCCACACCGTGTTGAAGATCTCGCCGATCGCGAGCGGCGTGGTGGTGTGCTGGCGCACCAGCCGCAGCGCTTCCTGGTTCTCGGCGGGCGTGCAGTCCTCGAGCCAGAACAGGTCGTAGGGCTCGAGGTCCTTCCCCAGGCGTGCGGCCTGGATGGGGGTCATGCGGTGGTGGCCGTCGTGCAGCAGCGGGATGTCGGGGCCGAACTCGTTGCGGACGGCCTCGAAGACGCCGGGCAGGTGGTTGAGGTAGGCGCGGGTGTCCCAGTCCTCCTCGATCGGCTTCGCTCCGCGCCGGGCGGGCTCGTGGTCGTAGCGGACGGTGGCGTCGCCGACATCGGCGCCCTGGGCGGCGATGCCGTAGATCGCCTTCAGGGTCGGCACACCCGTCTGCACCCGGATCGCCTTGTACCCCTGCTCCTGGTGGGCGCGGATGGAGTCGAACAGCTCGGGCAGCTCTTTGCCCGACGCGTGCCCGTAGGCCATCAGCCCGTTGCGCGACGCGCCGCCCAGCAGCTGGTACACCGGCATCCCGGCGGCCTTGCCCTTGATGTCCCACAGCGCCATGTCGACCGCCGCGCTGGCGGCCATCGTGACGGGTCCGCGTCGCCAGTAGGCGGAGCGGTAGAGGAACTGCCACGTGTCTTCGATGCGCGAAGCATCGGCGCCGATGAGCAGCGGCACGACGTGCTCGCGCAGGTAGGCGACGACGGCGAGCTCGCGCCCGTTCAGGGTGGCGTCGCCGAGCCCGACGTGACCTTCGTCGGTCGTGAGTCGCAGGGTGACGAAATTGCGATCGGGGCTGGTGACGATCACCTCGGCCTTGTCGATGATCATTGACGTGCTCCTTCGTGGGTGAGGGGGATGCCTGTGGTGACGGCCGGGAGAGCCGCATCGATCTGCGCGACGAGGCCGGGCGATGCAGCGGAGTCGGGCGAGACGAGCGCGAGAAGTGCCGTGATGGGATCGTCCGAGGCCGCTGCCAGACGGACGTCGTCGGCGCGTGCGTCCGGGGCGAGGTCGCCGGCGAGCACCCAGTCGATCCACACCGCGAGCGCCGCGGCCGACCCGGCCGGCTCTCGTCCGGCGCGCACCGAGCGCTCGGCGACGGCGGCGAAGCGGAACTGTGCCTTGGTGGTCGCCTCGGCGGCGATCTGGCCGAGCCGGTGGACGATGCGCGGGTTGGCGAAGCGTTCGAGAAGCTGCGCCCGGTACGCCACGTGTTCGGTTCCCGGCGGCAGGTTCTGCACGGCCTCGGCCCAGAAGGCCTCGACCAGAGCACGGCACTCGGGGTGGGCGATGGCGTCGGCCACGGTGTGGAGCCCGCGGCGCAGTCCCGCGAAAGCGAGGATGCTGTGGGCACCGTTGAGCAGCCACAGCTTGCGGTTCTCCCAGGGCTCGATGTCGTCCACGAAGCGGGCCCCGGCGCTCTCCCAGTCGGGCCGCCCGGCGGGGAAGTCGCCCGCGAGCACCCAGTCGGCGAACGGCTCGGTGACCACGGGCGCGCGGTCGACCCACCCCGCCTCGGCGACGACGGCCGGCGCCTCGTCGATATGAGGGGTGATCCGGTCGACGGAGGTGCTCACGAACGAGACATGGGTGCTGATCCAGGCGGCCAGCGACGCGTCGACTTGCTCGGCGAGGGCGGCGAGGCCCGCGGCGAGAAACGAGCCGTTGTCGGGGATGTTGTCGCACGACACGATCGCGATCGCACCGGCATCCGCCCGACGACGCGCGTCGAGCGCGAAGAGCAGCCGACCGAGCACGGTCTCGGGCCGCGGCGACGCGGAGCGCAGCTGCTCGAGGTCGGCGCGCACGAGCGGGTCGTCGAGGTCGAGTCCGCCGTCGGGCCGGAGGCGGTAGCCGCTCTCGGTGATGGTCAGGGTGACGATCGCGACGCGCGGGTCGGCGAGCAGGTCGGCGAGCCGGGTCACGTCGACACCGGCGACCGCCTCGACGAGGCTGGTCACGACCTCGACGCGGTCGGCCTCGGGGCCGCGCTCGACGAGCGCGAACAGGCCGTCCTGCGCGGTCAGGTCTTCGGCGATGCGGGTGGAGCGACCGGTGATGGCGGCGATGCCCCATGCACCGGCGTCGGCGGCGCGGGAGGTGTACCACGCCTGGTGAGCCCGGAAGAAGTGCCCGAGCCCGAGGTGGACGATGCGGACGGGGGGCGCCTCGACGCGGCCGGGTTCGCGCTCGGCGAGGGCCTTCCGTGTGAGCGGGGTGGCGGTGGCGATCACAGCTTGAACACCTCTCGCGGGATGGCGTCGACGAGATCGCGGGCGATCCGCCGTGCCGTCGGGAGCGTGGCGCGCCCCTCGACGACCAGGCGCGCCAGGAAGGCGGCGTCGACGCGGCGGGCGGTGTCGTGGCGGGCGGGGATCGACAGGAAGGCGCGGGTGTCGTCGATGAAGCCGCTCGATCGGTAGAGCCCCGCCGTCTCGGTGGTCGCGGCACGCCAGCGCATCATGGCGTCGGGGGCGTCGAGGAACCACCACGGCGCACCGATGAAGACGCTCGGGTAGAACCCGGCGAGCGGGGCGATCTCGCGTGAGAACGCCGTCTCATCCACGGTGAACAGCACCAGGTGGAACCCCGGCGCGGTGCCGAAGGCCTGCAGCAGCGGCCGGAGGTTCTCGGTGTACTCCGTGCGCACCGGGATGTCGTGGCCGGTGTCGGCGCCGTGCGCCCGGAGCGTCTCGGGGTGATGGTTGCGGTGCACGCCGGGGTGCACCGTCATGACGAGGCCGTCGGCGACGCTCATCCGCGCCATCTGGAACAGCATGTGGCCGCGGAAGAGGCGTGCGTCCGCGGCATCCGCTCCCCCTCCGGCCACCCGTCGGAACAGCTGCTCCGCATCGGCGGCGTCCAGGTCGGTCGTGAACGGCTCGTACACCCCGTGATCCGCAGAGACGGCGCCGTGCGCGGCGAAATGCGCCCGGCGCTCCTCGAGGGCGCGCAGATAGCCGGCGAAGCTGTGCGGCTGCGCCGTGGTCGCGAGCAGTCGCTCCACCCGGTCGGCGAAGTCGGCGCCGGCCGGGTCGAGATAGGCGTCGGGACGGAAGGTCGGGAGCACCCGACCGCGGAAGGTGGAGTCGTCGGCCAGGCGACGGTGGACGGAGAGATCGTCGAGGGGGTCGTCCGTCGTGGCGAGCACCTCGATGTCGAACCGCTCGAAGAGGGCGCGGGGGCGGAACTCCGGGCGGCGAAGCGCCTCGTCGATGCGGTCGTAGATGCGATCGGCCGAGTCCGGAGCGAGCTCTTCGTCGACGCCGAAGAGGGTCTCCAGCTCGTGGGTGATCCAGTACGCGCTGGCGGTGCCGGTGAACTTGTGCCAATGCGAAGCCAGCGTCCGCCATGCCTCACGGGGGTCGGCGGGAGCCCCGGCGACCCCGAGCTCGGCGAGCGGGACTCCGAACGAGTGCAGCAGGCGGGTGACGTAATGATCACGCGAGACGAGAAGCTCGGTCGGATTCCGGAACGCCGCATCTTCGGCCAACAGCGACGGCTCAACGTGACCGTGGGGCGACAGAATCGGCGCCGTGGCGACCTCGGCGTACAGCTCCTCGGCGACCTCTCGCGCGAGGCCGTCGGGGGGAAGCAGGCGCGAGAGTTGCGGGCGGATCGTCTTCGACATGACTCAAGCGTGATCGAGTCCACCCGGGTCTGTCAACCGATTTCCGCTCCGAGTGACGCTTTTCACGGGGCCTAGCGGGCTCCAGACGCGATTGTTGTCAATCGGTTGCGGATCGCGATATGTTCATTACGGGTCACTGGGAATCACCGCCGTGAAGTAGAGGGGGCGTCGACCGCCGGGCTCACGACGAAGGGATAGGCAGCATGCTGCAGCCGAAAGACACCCGCACCCGCGAGCGACGCCGCCTTGACGGACTGTGGCGCTTCCGCGCCGACCCCGACGGCGTCGGCCGCTCCGCGGCGTGGTTCGGGGGCCCACTGGCCGAGGCGATCACCATGCCCGTGCCGGCGAGCTACAACGACATCGTCCCCGGACGGACCCTCCACGACTACGTCGGCGAGGTGTTCTACCAGACCGAGACTGTCCTCCCTCGGACGTGGTCCGGGCAGCGCATCGTGCTGCGATTCGACGCTGCCACGCACCGCGCGACCGTGTGGGTCGGCGACCGCGAGGTCGTAGACCACGAGGGCGGCTACCTCCCGTTCGAGGCCGACATCACCGACGCCGTCACCCCGGGCGAGCCCGTCAGGATCACCGTCGCCGTCGACAACCGCCTGCGGTGGGACACCCTCCCGCCCGGGTTCGTGGTCGACACCGCGCACGGCCCCCGCCAGAAGCAGATGCACGACTTCTTCAACTACGCGGGTCTGCACCGGTCGGTGTGGCTCTCGACGACACCCGTCACCTTCGTCGACGACGTCACGGTGGTCACGCGCGTCGACGGCGACCCGGTCCGCGGCCCGGTGACCGGCATCGTCGACTACGAGGTCGCCCTCGCCGGGATCGATGCCGATGTCGCCGAGATCGAGACCGAGCTGGTCGACGAGGCCGGACGCGTGGTTTCGCGCGGGACAGGAGGCGCAGCATCCCTTCGCATCGACGACGCCACCCTGTGGACACCGGGGACGGGCGGCATGTACACCCTCGTGGTGCGCGTGCGGCGCGGCGGCGAGCTCGTCGACGAGTACCCCCAGCGCGTCGGGGTCCGCACCGTGGAGGTGCGCGGCCACGAGTTCCTGATCAACGGCGAGCCGTTCTACTTCCGCGGGTTCGGGATGCACGAAGACCACCTCGTCCAGGGCAAGGGCCACTCGGACGTCGACATGGTGCACGACTTCGAGATCCTCAAGTGGATCGGCGCGAACTCGTTCCGCACGTCGCACTATCCGTACGCCGAGGAGTTCCTCGACTACGCGGACGACCACGGCATCGTGGTCATCGACGAGACCGCGGCGGTGGGCATGAACGCCACCGTCGGCAACGTCATCGGCGCGAACATCGACCGCGTCTACGGACCCGACTATGTCTCGGACGACACCCGACGCGCGCACGCGCAGCACATCCGCGACCTCGTCGCCCGTGACAAGAACCATCCGAGCGTGGTGCTGTGGTCGATCGCGAACGAGCCCGAGTCGCACACGCCCGAGGCCGTCGAGTACTTCACGCCGCTGTTCGAGCTCACCCGCGAGCTCGATCCCACGCGGCCGGTCGGATTCGTCAATGTGCAGTTCTCCCCCGCCGGTCAGTGCCTGCTCGCGGCACTCAGCGACGTCATCATGATCAACCGCTACTTCGGGTGGTACACGCAGTCAGGCGATCTGGATGCCGCGCGCGACGCCCTGCACGCCGAGCTCGCGGAGTGGGAGAAGACCGGCAAGCCGATCCTGGTCACCGAGTTCGGGGCGGACACGATCGCCGGTCTGCACACCCTCTCCGGCGCGATGTGGTCGGAGGAGTTCCAGACCGAGCTGGTGGAGATGTACACCGAGGTCTTCGATGCGCACGACGGAGTCCAGGGAGAGCACCTGTGGAACTTCGCGGACTTCCAGACCAGTCTCGCGATCGTGCGGGCCGACGGCAATCGCAAAGGGGCCTTCACGCGCGACCGTCGGCCCAAGGCCGTCGCGCATCAGCTGCGCAAGCGCTGGACCGGCAGCACGACCCGAGCGACACCCCAGGACTGAGGCGGCGCGGTCGCTCACCCCTTGCGGGTCGCGCGGTACGCGGTCGGACTCAGGCCGTGCACGCGCGTGAACTGGCGAGAGAAGTAGAACGGGTCCGGCATCCCCACCCGCCTGCCGATCTCGCCCACCGCGAGCGTCGTGCCGTCGAGGAGGCTTCGCGCGTGCGCCATCTTGAGGGCGATGTGGTGGGCCAGCACGCCTCCGCCGGTGGCCTCGCGGAACAGCGCGGTCAGGTGCGAGGGCGAGACCCCCACCATCGCGGCCAGCTCCGCGACCTGCACCCGCCCGTCGACCCGCTGCTCGAGATAGCGCAGCGCCCGCTGAAGCGGGGTGCCCTCTTCAGGCAGCAGCCGGTCGACGGCGAGCTGAGTGAACAGCCGCCAGACCATACCGGACGTGGCCAGCAGGGTCGCGGGCGTGGAGTCCCGGGCGAGGGAGGTGGAGATCTCGTCCAGCAGCGCGGTGATGCGGTCGAGCGCACGCAACGACAGCGTGAGGCGGTCGTGCCGGATGCCGGCGGCCCCGACGAGCTCCGGGATGTCGGTGCCTCGCACATGACACCACCAGATCGTCCATGGATCGCTCTCACTCGCCCCGTAGGAGTGCCCCACCCCGCTCGGTATCACGATCGCGGTCGATGGTCCTACGCGCTGACGCTCTCCGGCGGCATCCAACCACCCCTCGCCGGCCACGCAGACGATCACGATCGTCTCAGCGGCACCGTCAGGACGGTACCTGGCGTGCGATCGCGCGCGAGGGAAGCAACCCGCGTCGGTGACGACCGCCCGACGGGTGACCGGTCGCGCGAGCGCCGCGTCCACCCGCGGGCGAGGCACGACGGTCAGCCGTTCCCGCTCGAACCCGTCGCCGCGCTCCATCCCGACATCATGGCATCCCTCACGCGGCGATGAACCAGCGGATCGTCCAGGCGCAGCATCCGATCAGCCATGGTCACCTCGCGAGCCGCCACATACGTTGGCCTGATGACCCGGGACCCCGACGCCGCGAGCCGCATCGTCCTGCCCGACGCACCGGATGATCAGCGCGCTCTGCTCGACGCGGGCGGAGTCGCCTGCTGGAGCGAAGACGTCATCATCGACACCTACGAGCCCGGAACACCGGACCCGTACCCGCTCTTTCTCGAACGGCGGGTCTACCAGGGGTCGAGCGGGCGGGTGTACCCGATGCCGATGATCGACACCGTGGCGCACGTGAAGTCCCCCCGCGCATGGAAGGCCGTGCACCTCGAGAACGCCTACGTCCGGCTGCTGCTGCTCCCCGAGATCGGCGGGCGCATCCACATCGGGTACGACAAGGTCGCCGGCTACGACTTCTTCTACCGGAACAACGTGATCAAGCCGGCGCTGGTCGGCCTGGCGGGACCGTGGATCTCGGGTGGGGTCGAGTTCAACTGGCCGCAGCATCACCGCCCGGCGACCTTCCTCCCGGTCGAGTGGCGCATCGAACGCGAGGCGGACGACTCCGTCGTCGTGTGGCACACCGACCTGGATCCGCTGCAGCGGATGCGCGGCACGCACGGCGTCCGCCTTCGCGGCGGATCCTCCCTCATCGAAGCCGACGTCGTCCTCCACAACCGGACGGACGTTGCGCAGACCTTCCTCTGGTGGGCGAACGTGGCCGCCCGCGCGCACGAGCGATACCAATCCTTCTTCCCCGACGACGTCCGGTACGTCGCCGACCACGCCCGCCGCGCGATCACGGCGTTCCCCCGCGCGGACCGGCCGTACTACGGAGTGGACTACCCGGCGCTCGCGCGCGACGTCGAACCCGACGCGGATCGACTCGACGTCTACAGCAGCATCCCGGTTCCGACCTCGTACATGATCACCGATACCCGGCACGACTTCTTCGGCGGCTACGATCACGCCGCCGAGGCCGGCTTCGTGCATTGGGCGGACCGCGCCGTCTCGCCGGGCAAGAAGCAGTGGACGTGGGGCGACGGTCCGATCGGGCACGCGTGGGACGCCCAGCTGACCGACGACGACGGACCGTACGTCGAACTGATGGCGGGCGTCTACACCGACAACCAGCCGGACTTCAGCTGGCTCGCACCGGGCGAGACGAAGCGCTTCAGCCAGTTCTGGTACCCGATCCACCGGATCGGTCCGGCTCGCCAGGCGAGTCGGGATGCCGCGATCTCGGTGTCCGGCGCCGACGGTCTCGTGCGCATCGGCGTACTTGCGACCCGCGCCGTCGACGACGCCCTCATCACGGTGTCAGACGATTCCGGCATCCTCACCACCGCCACCACGACGCTCTCGCCCGCCCGGCCGCACCTTCTCGAGGTCGACACCGTCGCGGCGGTCGCCCGCGTCGAGGTCCGGTCGGGCGATGAGGTCCTGGTCGCGTGGGAGCGGCCGACCGGCGAGGCCGTGGTCCCGTGGGTCGCCACCGCGCCCGATGCTCCCGAGGAGGTCGCGTCGAACGACGAGCTCTATCTCACCGCGGTGCACCTGATGCAGTACCGGCACCCGACGAGGTCTCCCCTCCCCTACCTCGAAGAAGCGCTGAGGCGGGACCCTGCGGACTCGCGGTCGGCGACGGCGCTGGCGGCCGAGCGCCTGCGGCGCGGACGCTACGACGAGGCCAAGGACCTGCTCGACACCACTGTCGATCGGCTGACGCGGCGCAACCTCAACCCGCGCGACGGTGAAGCGGTCTACCTCCGCGGGCTGGTGCACGAGCGACTGGGCGACGATGTCGCCGCGGACGCCGACTTCGCGAAGGCAGCCTGGAATCACGCCTGGACGGCGGCGGCGTCCCTTGCGCGTGCCCGGATCGCGCTGCGCACGGGGCGCACGGCCGACGCGATCCTCCACGCCCGATCCGCGGGAGGCATTCCCGAGGCCGAGCGGATCGTCGTGCTCGCCCTGCGGCGGCAGGGACACGACGGCGAAGCCGCGAGACGGCTGGCAGAGCTCCGACGGACCGATCCGCTGGATGCCGCGACCGCCGCCCTCGCCGGGGCGCTCGACGTCGTCGATCCGCGGACCCCGCTCGACGTCGCCACCGAGTTCGCCCGCGCCGGCGCCTGGGACGACGCGGTGCGCACGACCGCCGGCTCCGCGTCGTCCTCCCCCGCGCTCGGCGCGTTCGTCAATCCCGAGCCGCTGCGCCATTACCTGCGCGCGGTGTGGCTCGACGCGCAGGAACTTGGAGATCAGGCACGCGAGGCGCGACGAGAGGCGAGGGAAGCCGATGCCGCGTACGCCTTTCCCGCGGGCCTCGACCAGTACGACGCGCTCCGATCGGCCGTCGACGCGGACGCCGACGACCTCCGCGCGCACGCACTCCTGGGTATGTGGCTGCTGGATGCCGGGCGGATCCACGACGCGCTTCCCCACCTGATGGCCGCGACCGCGGGCGGGTCGGACGACCCGGTCGCGTGGCGCAACCTCGCGCTGGCGACCGTGGAATCGGGCGGCGACAAGGACGCCGCCGACCGGGCTTTCGCGCACGCGCTGACGCTGCGGCGCGACGCCCGCCTCGTCCTCGAGAGGGACGTCCTCGGCAGGCTTCGCGGGCTGTCACCGGTCGAGCGCCTCGCGCTGCTCGAGCAGCAGCCCGATCTCCTGCTCGAGCGCGACGATCTCGCCCTGGCGTACGTCACGCTGCTCCTGGAGGTGGACCGGATCGCGGAGGCCTGGGACATCCTCACCGCGCGCACCTTCCGTCCGTTCGAGGGCGGTGAAGGGCGGGTGATCGCGGCGTTCGACCGCGCCTCGTGCGAGATCGCGCGCGACCTCATTCGGACCGACCCGACCGCCGCGGCGAGGCTGATGGAAGACGGCATCCGAGTGCCCGCCCACCTCGGAGAAGGGCGCCACCCCGCTGCTCCGCTGGCCGAGCGCCTGGTCGTGTGGGGCGACGCGCTGCTGGCCACGGGTGACCGGGATGCCGCGACCGCGGCGTGGTGGGGCGCCTGCAGCGGCACACCGCACGCGGTGGCTCCTCGACCCCCGGTCGAAGCGGACTACTGGGTCGGCGTCGCGCACCTCCGCCTCGGCGAAGACGCGGCGGCGGAAGAGATCTGGTCCGCGCTCGAACGGCGGGCGGATGACCTGGCGCGGTCGCAGGATGCTGTCGACTACTTCGCAACCTCGCTTCCGGAGCTGCTGCTGTTTGACGTCGATACGGCGGCAGCACGCGCCGACGAGGCGGACCGGCTGCGGGCCCTCGCCGCCGAGGGTCGGCGCATCCGCACGCTCGCCGGCACGACGAAAGGCGACAGAGCATGACCGAGCGCTACCTGGGATCCGGGACGGTCGCCACCGGAACGACGGGCCTCACCGGCGCCACACCCGCGCACCTGCCCGAGCGTCTGGCCATCACGCTGTGGGACTTCTCGTGGTACACCCGCGCCGGCGACGGCGAGCCCTACGCGAATCTCGACTCCGCGTGCGCCGACGCCGCCTCACTGGGGTACAACGCGATCCGCATCTGCGCGGCGCCGCTCCTCCTCTTCGGGGCGCTCGGACTCGATGACCTCGCGGCGTCGCTGCGGATCGAAGGCCTCGGGCCGGCCCCCGACGGCGGATACTTCGGTCGGCGCACCCGGTGGTACGACGTGCCGGGAGGATACGAGCTCGATCTGCGGGAACGGCTGCTCGCGTTGTTCACGGCTGCCGCGCGGCACGGCCTGGTCGTGATCCTCGCGAGCTGGGAACTGCAGCAGTCGCCCGCTTTCGCCGCGTCGCCACGGTGGTTCGAGGCCATCGACGCCATCCCGCTCGGCGACCGCTACCGCGTCCTCTCTCAAGCGTGGGAGCGGATGATCGACTGGCTGACCGACGAGGGCCACCGCGAGCGCATCGCGCTCGTCGAGCTCCACAACGAAGTCGACTTCTCGATCCTCCCGGCTCTCGCCGACGGCGGAGCGCACGAGGTGCAGCGGCTGCGGGCGCGGCATCCGGACCTTCTCATCACCGCCAGCTACGGCAAGCCGCCCCACCTCGCCATGCATCAGGTGCCCGAGGGGCTCGGGGCGGCGCAGTTCCACGTGTACAGCTACGGCGTGCTGGACGCGCTGCAGCAGCGCATCGACATCCGGTCCGAGGGGACCGAGGGCTTCCCGAACGCCGCGCTCCGCCGTCTGCTGCGGCCCGACGCACCCACGTTCGAGCAGTACGGACGCGCCGCCGGATGGAAGCACCGCGCGACCGTTGTCACCGACCAGATGATCTACGGCTACGACTGGATCGACCCGGCGGCCTGGGACGCGTGGCTCGATGAGCACTACGGCCCCTACGAGCACGTGATGCGGCGCGAGATCGAGTCGAGGGTGATCGCCGTCGCCGAGTGGGCGCGGTGGCACGGCATCCCCGCACTCGTCGGCGAGGGGTGGGTGGGTTACACCCCCCTGCACGGCACGTTCGAAGAGGGCGACACCGGCCGAGCGCTCGCCGAGCACGGCGTGACGACCGCGCTCGAACACGGCGTATGGGGTGTCGTGCTCTGCTCGAACGCCGCACCGCACCACCCGATGTGGCAGCTGCGGGAGTGGCAGAGCGCACAGAACCGCCGGATCACAGGGAACGCCATCATGACCGACGCCCTCGACCCGCGCGCACGGCAGGGCGGAGCCGGACTCTCGATCGACGCCGTCTCGCTGACGCGGGACGGTCGGCGATGGTTCCCGGTGTCGGGCGAGTACCACTTCAGCCGCGACGTTCCCGAGCGGTGGGAGCACGAGCTGCGGAAGATGAAGGCGGGCGGCGTCGACCTCATCGCGACCTATCTCATCTGGATCCTCCATGAGGAGCAGCCCGGCCGACGCACTTGGCAGGGCCACCTCGACGTCCGGCGATTCGTCGAAACCGCCCGGCGCGCGGGACTGGAGGTCGTCCTCCGCGTCGGCCCGTGGGCGCACGGCGAGGCCCGGAACGGCGGATTCCCCGATTGGCTTCAGGAGCTGCCGATCGCGCATCGGACGAACGACCCCGCATATCTCGAGCACGTGCGGGACTGGTACGCCGACATCGCGTCGCAGCTGCGCGGGCTGTTCCGCGACGACGCGCACCCCGACGCCCCGATCGTGGCCGTGCAGGTCGACAACGAGCTGTACGACCAGCCCGAGCATCTCGCGACGCTTCGCGACATCGCCGAAGAAGCGGGCATGCACGTTCCGTTCTGGGTTGCGACCGGGTGGGGCGGCGCGCAGGTGCCGCAAGATGCGCTGATCTCGGTGTACGGCGGCTATTCCGACGGGTTCTGGGACGAATCCGACGTCGAGCTGCCGGACTTCTCGTCGGCGCACTTCACCTTCAGCGACGTCCGGGACGACCTGTCGGTCGGCGCGGACGTACGCCTCGCACCACCCACGAACGGGCGCGACGATCGGCGCTTCCCGTTCCTCACCTGCGAGCTCGGTGGCGGGATGGCCGTCGCCTACCACCGGCGGCCGCGGGTGGACGCGGCCGACATCGACGCGCTCGCGCTCACCAAGCTGGGCAGCGGTTCGGCCTGGCAGGGCTACTACGTCTATCACGGCACCGTGCAGCCAACGGGCACTGTGCAGCCAACGGGCACTGAGCAGCCAACGGGCACGACCACGGGGATGCAGGAGACGCAGGATTCGGGCTATCCCAACGACCTCCCGCGCAAGGACTACGACTTCTACGCCCCGATCGGCTCGGCGGGAACCCTCCGCCCCCACTACCACCTGCTGCGCGCGCAGCACCTGTTCCTGCAGCAGTGGGGTGCGCAGCTGCTCGAGCTTCCGTGGGAGTTCCCGGATCCCGCCGAGACGGGCATGCCCGTCTCGGTGCGCGTGTCCGAAGGCAGGGGTTTCGTCTTCGGCACCAATCACCGACCGGCTGCGGCACCGCCCGGTGACGTGGTGGACTTCCAGCTCGCCCTCGCGCACGGTGCGATGCTCCCGGCGGTGCCCACCGGCATCCCCGCGGGCACCGCGTTCGTATGGCCGGTCGGCCAGCCCTATGGCGACGTCCGTTCGCTGACGGGGACCGTACAGCCCGTCACCCAGATCGAGACGGATGCCGGGCTGGTCGCGATCTTCCGCGCGACCGACGGGGTACCCGTCGAACTCGACATCGACAGCGGCGACGCGGCGGTCTCGGGTGCACGAGCGCTGGACACCGAGCACGGCGCTCGGTGGACTCTCACCACCGCGCCCGGGCCGGAATCGGTCATCACCGTCGGCACGACGCGCCTGGTGATCCTGGACGCGACATCGGGTTCGCGCGTCTGGGCGGGTTCGATCGCCGGCGAGCGGGTCGTCGCGCTGTGGGACGGCGGTCTGACGTTCGCCGACGACCACGTCACGCTCGAGCGCTGGGGCGCCGCGAGCGAGATCCTGACGATTCCCGCTCTCGAGGGATCGGCGGGATGGGTCGGTCCGTTCCGTCGTCTGGCCCTCCCGACCGGGGGCACCCCGGCATCCCTCGGCGTGCGTCAGGTCGCCGCTGCGACATCGCTGCCCGAGACACGAAGGGGCGGGCCGGCCGACCGGTACAGCGCCCCGCGCGACGCCGAGTATGCCGGTGCGGCCGTCTTCGAGGTCGATGTGCCGCTCGACGACGATTTCGCCGGGGCCCAGGTCGTGTCGCTCGAGTGGGCGGGGGACGTCGCCCGCGCCTGGGTGGGTGACGAGCTGGTGTCGGATCAGTTCTGGTACGGGCGCCCGTGGGAGATCGATGCGCGGCTTCTGCCGCAGCTCGCGGTCTCTCCGTTGCGGATCGAGATCCTGCCGTGGAACGGCGACGCGGACTTCTTCGTCGACCGTCGCGTGCGAGCCGACCGGGTCGCCGGGCGCGCTGAGCTGCTGTCGGCGACGCTGATCCGCGCGCCGCACCACCGTGTCGGGCCCGCGTCACAGCCGCAGCCGCAGGCGTAGCGCGGCGGCGGACTGTCGCCGCGTTCAGATATCGAAGACCAGCACCTTGGCCGCCGATCGCTGGATCTCCCCCGCGACCGCGAGATGCTCCGGGTGTGGCAGGTAGGCGTCCCGCGCCGCGGCATCCGGGAAGGTGATGACGAAGCCGTACTCGAAACCGGATTCCAGCCCCTCAGGGCTGGTGCTCTCGCCCTCTTGAAGATCGTCCACGCCGGGAACCCGATCCCGAAGAGACCGGATCGCCTGGCGAACGGCGTGGCGCGCAGGGGCGTCGGCGTGATCCGCCCAGGTGATGAGCACCACGTGTGTGACGGGCATGTGCACCTCCGCGAAGAATCGAGTCGTCCTCCCCCACCTTACGGAGATCGCTTTCGGATCCAGTCCCGCGGAACCAAGTCCGTGTTGTTGTCAAGGTCGTGTTGTGAGCGGCATGGGACTCCCTATCGTGCTGGTCATGAAACACGTCACGTTCGGCGAGAAGGCAATCCTCGTGGGCGACGATGCGGCGGACGCACTCCTGGAGTACGCGCGCGTGATCGGTGACGCGGGCACGGCTGACACCGTCACGCTGAACGCCATCGGACCCGATGGCAACACCGTCGAAGTCGGCATACTGTTGAACTCGAGCACGAGTCTCATCGTCGAGGGAACCAACTCGGATGTACGGGCACCCGAGAACGACGAGGCGGTCGCCGAGATGAGGGAGCGCATCGAGGCCCTGACCCGTCCCTTGACGGCCCAGCCCGACGAGGGATGGACGCACGACGAGTACGAGAGCACCGAGATTTTCTGACCGATCGACGAAGGATCCATCATGGGAACACTTCTCTACGGCAGTCCGCCTCGCAGGCTGGAGTTCGACGACGCGACCCTCGCCCACCTGAAGGTGGTCATCGTCACGAAGCTGCGCCGCAGCGAGAGCTTCACGGTGTCATGGCAGCACCCGCCGGACCGGCCGCCCGGCAGGTCCACTCTGTGGCTCCACCCCTCCATCGAACTGGGATTCGAGTTCGACTCGCCTGCACCGCCGGATCCACTCGACCGTCGATGGCTCGAACACTTGGCCCACGAGGCGAGCTCCGCCGCCGGAATCGTGCTGACCGCTGACGAGGTGGTCGGCGGTCATGTCCCCGAGCATGACGAACCGCGCCACCTGGTTGGGGCGCCGACTCCATAGGTGACCCGATCAGAGAACCTGCTCGTAGTCGAGAAGGTGCTCGGGGATGTCGAGATCGATGCTGGGAGGATGCTGCTCCCACTCTTCGACCTGTTCCGGAGCCGCGTGGATCGACTCGAATCTCACGCCCACCTGCGCGGTGATCAGCACACTGATGGTGGATCGGCCGACCGTCTTGAACTTCACGAAGCCCGCGCCTTCGCGGGCCGCTCGGACGACCTTCTTCTTCAGCGCTGCCACGTCCTGATCGGGGCGCAGAACGAAGGTCTGGCCGTCGACGCGTACCCTGTGGATCCTCATGCCACCTCCGACCGGACGCACCGTGTCGATGCACTACCAGAGTACCTAGATGGCCTAGCAAAAGGGCTGGGACGGGCCGGCCGGTCAGGAAGAAGCACTGGGTGAGGACGTGCTGGGGTTCGCCGCCCACGAGGCCAGCAGGCGCAGGCGCTCGGCAGATGGCGAACCGGGCTCGGCGCTGTAGATCAGCAGCACCTGGCCGGGGTCGGCGGTGATCGCCAGCTCCTCGTAGACCAGCGTGAGGTCGCCGACGACAGGATGGTGAAACCGCTTCGTGCCGGTGCCGTGGGTCCGGACGTTGTGCGCCGCCCAGAGGGCGCGGAAGGTCTCGCTGCGCGTGGAGAGCTCACCGACGAGGTCCTGAATTCCCTTGTCATGCGGGTCTCGGCCGGCCTCCGCGCGGATGACGGCGACGCACATGTCCGCGAAGAGATCCCAGTCCGGGTAGAAGTCCCGTGCGGCGGGATCGAGGAACTGGAAGCGCGCGAAGTTCGGTGTCCGTCCGCCGTCCCCGATGAGCGGCGAGTAGAAGGCCCTGCCGAGGTCGTTGAAGGCGACGAGGTTCTGCCGTTGATCGCGGACCACCGCGACGGCGTCGGTGACTGCGGCGAGCGCCCACTCAAGACTGGCCCGCGGCGGCCCGGCCTTGGTCGTTCGACGGCGGTGACGCCCGGAAGAGGGGATGCCGTCGGCATTGCGGGCGAGATCCAAGAGGTGCGCATGCTCGGCATCGTTGAGCTGGAGGGCCCGCGACACGGCGTCGAGCACGGCTCCCGATGCCCCGGCGATGCTTCCGCGCTCCAGCTTGGCGTAGTACTCGACGCTGACGCCGGCCAGAGCCGCTACCTCACTGCGGCGCAACCCCGCCACGCGTCGGTTCGACCCGGCAGTGATGCCCGCGGCATCCGGAGACACCCGGGCGCGGCGGGACATCAGGAACTCGCGGACCTCGTCTCGATTGTCCATGCGCTCAGGCTAGGCCGACCCTGCACCGAGATGGGATGCCCTGCCGGTACACCTCTCGCCAGTGACTCCCTCTCCGCGCGCGTGGCGCTGAGACTGAGGAGCATGCCAGAGATCCCACCCCCGCCCACGACGGCTGTGCGCCGAAGGTTGCCCGCGCTGCTCCTGCTGCTGACGGTGTTCGGCCCGATCTCCATGGACCTGTATCTTCCTGCGCTGCCGGCCCTCACCATCGAGCTCGCGGCAACGACGTCGGTCGCCCAGCTGACGGTCACCGCGTGCCTGATCGGGCTGGCCGCGGGTCAGCTCATCGCCGGCCCCGTGTCCGACAGATTCGGCCGTCGCGGCATCCTGCTCGTGGGGATCGTGGCGTACATCGTCACCTCGGCACTGTGCGCCCTGAGTCCCTCGATCGAACTGCTCATTCTGGCGCGGCTGGTCCAGGGCCTTGCCGGCGGAGTCGGCATCGTCATCGCGACCGCCGCCGGGCGGGACGTGTTCTCCGGCCGCGCCCTGACCCGCTTCTACGGCAGCCTCACCGTGATCGGAGGTTTCGCCGCCATCGTCGGCCCGCTTCTGGGCGGACTGCTGAACACCTTCACGGATTGGCGCGGCCTCTTCGTGTTCCTCGCCGTCATCGGCGTCGCGATCCTCGTCGCGGCCCTCATCGGCTTCGGCGAGACGCTGCCTTCCGGCCGGCGCACGTCGGGCGGGCTCGCGCGCACTCTCCGGGACTACCGGACCCTTCTCGCCGACCGGGTCTTCCTCGGCGCGGTGCTCAACCAGGGGTTCCTGTACGCGGCGCTGTTCGCCTACCTTGCCGGATCCACCTACGTGCTGCAGGACATCTACGGACTCTCCCCGCAGTGGTACGCCGCCGCCTTCGGGCTGAATTCGGCCGGCCACATGCTGTTCGGCTACCTCGCCGGGCGCACCGCCGAGCGCTGGAGCATCGCGGGGACCCTCGCCGTCGGAGTCGCCGTCACCGGGCTCGGCGCCCTCGGTCTGCTCGTCGCCGGCCTCTCGCCGATGCCACTCTGGGTCGTGATCGCGTCGCTGTTCGCCCTGTCCAGCGGCGTCGCGATGACCGCGCCCCCGGCCACGACGCTCGCGATGACGGACTATCCGCAGATGGCCGGCACCGCGTCCTCCCTGCTGGGCATGGTGCGGTTCGGCTTCGGTGGAATCGCCGCACCGTTCGTCGGCGTCGCCGGCGCGCTCAGCATCCTCCCCCTGGGCCTGACCACCACCGTCGCCGTACTGCTCGCCGCGGCATCCTGCCTGCTGCTCATCGGCCGCAAGGGCACGGATGCCGCAACCGCCGCCGCTGCCATCTCCACCCCCGCGCATACCCACTGAGCCCAGGGCCACACCAAGAGTCATAGGGTGAGAACCGAATCGCCGCTGATCTGGAGGAGCTGCTGTGAAACGGATCACCCTGCCGCACACCGACATCGACGCGCCGAACGTCGTCCTGGGCCTGATGCGGATCGCGGAGAAGTCCGACGACGAGATCCGGCAGCTCGTGAGCGCGGCCCGTGACGTCGGCATCGACTTCTTCGACCACGCCGACGTATACGGCGGCGCGCTCCACGAGTGCGAGCGTCGTTTCAGCAAGGCGCTCTCCCTGACCGCGAGCGAGCGGGCGGCCATCACCATCCAGACGAAGGTGGGGATCGTGCCCGACGGTCCGTACTTCGACTTCTCCGCCGAGCACATCCTCGAATCGGTCGACGGGTCGCTCGCCGCTCTCGACACCGACTACATCGACATACTTCTGCTTCATCGTCCGGATGCGCTCGCCGAACCGGAGGAGATCGCCCGCGCGTTCGACACCCTCCACGCCGCCGGCAAGGTGCGCGCCTTCGGAGTCTCGAACCACACCCCGCGACAGATCGATCTGCTCAAGAAGTACGTTCACCAGCCTCTCGTCGCCAACCAGCTTCAGCTCTCGATCACGCACGCGCCGATCATCGCGCAGGGCGTGGCAGGCAACATGGCCGACGTGACGCAGTCGATCACCCTCGATGGCGGCGGGATCGTCGACTACTGCCGCGTGAACGACATCACCATCCAGGCCTGGTCGCCGTTCCAGGCCGGATTCTTCACCGGAACCTTCCTCGGCTCGCCCCAGTACCCGGCGTTGAACGCCGTGCTCGACCGCCTCGCCAAGGAGTACGGGGTCAGTCCGATCGCCATCGCGACGGCATGGATCACTCGGCACCCCGCGAACATGCAGGTGGTTCTCGGCACCACGAACCCCGACCGTGTCCGCGCCGCCGCCGAAGGCTCCGAGATCCCGCTGACCCGATCGGAGTGGTACGAGCTCTTCCGCGCCGCCGGGTACAGCGTGCCGTGAATCCGCGGCGGCAGCTGTGACTGCCTACTGCCGGAGACCCTGACGCCGGAGAAGAAGGCCCACTGAGCAGTTCGTCTTCGGCCTCGACCTCATCCTCGCTGGCCTCGAGCGGCACCGCGGGGGCGTCACAACTAGCCGGCGAGCAGCCTGCCCATCTGCTTCGCGATGAGGGTGGCGGCGTGGCGCGGGCTTAGCCGCGCCAGTCGATCCATCGCTGCGGCATCGCCGCCGATCGTCGCGCGGAACTTGCCTTTCTTGACGGCGGTGAGAATCACCCGCGCGGCATCGCTCGGAGAAGTCGTCTTGTACGTCGGCGCCTCCCCCGAGGTAGGACTCAACTCCACTCCGGAGTTCGCGGCGATGCCGGTGCCGACCGCGCCGGGAAAGACCACAGTCACGGCGACGTTGGTGTCGAGAAGCTCAGCGTAGAGCGCCTCAGTGAGAATCTTCACGGCCGCTTTGGACGCGCCGTAGACCGCCTGGCCGGGAACAGGGGCGTAGGCGCCCATGGACGCGATGTTGACGAGCGCTGCGGAGGGGCGAGCCAACAGGTGAGGCAGGAAGGCCTTGCACATGTTCATCGTCCCCCAGAAGTTCACGTTCATGACTTTCTCGATCTCGGAGAAGGGCAGGTCGTTCACCTTGACGAACTGCTGGATCACCCCCGCGACGTTGATGACCGCGTCCACTTGTCCGTGCGCAGCGCCGACTGCGGCGGGTAGAGCCTCGACGGCGTGTCGGTCGGTGATGTCGGCGACGTGCGACGAGAAGCGGGCGTCTGCCGCGGCGAAGCCGGCGGTCTGCTCAAGACCGCTCGCACTGAGGTCCACGCCTGCGACCGAGGCCCCCTCGGCGAGCAGCTGCAACGTCACCTGCCGGCCGATGCCGTCGCCTGCTCCGGTGACGACGAAGACCTTCTCTGCGATGTCCATCTATAGGCGTCCTTTGCTGTTGATCGTGGTCAGTCGAGCGGGTTGTCTTCGGCGATGTCGGCGGTCATCCCGGCCATCACCGCGTCCAGGGTCTCCGCAATGGCGATCGTGTCGCAGTGCGTGTGCCACGGATGCTCGAGAAGACCGTCATCGAGGGCCGAGCGCACTCCGGCGACCATCGGGCGGTAGCCGTTCCCCTCCCGCGGATAGTGGATCACCTCGGGCTCGCCGAAGATCCGCTCCGCGGACCCCGCGTGCACCCTCGCGGAGGAGCCCGCCCAGAACATCGGATCGAACGTCACCCAGCCCCGTTCGCCGCTGACCGTGGCTGACAAGTCGAGGAACTGCACACCCGACCAAGCGAGTTGAGCGATGCCGCGCTCATAGTCGAAGGTGGAGTGACCACTGATGTCCACGCCGTCCATGAATGCTCCGACGGCGTGAATCCTGACCGGCGTCCCGAGATACCCGTGCGCCAGGGTCACGGGATAGATGCCCCGGTCTCGCAGGATGCTGCCGCCCTGAGCCGGCGTGAGCACCCGACCGCGGGCCCGAAACGGTGTGCCGAAGCTTGCGCGTACACCGCTGATCTCGCCGAGGAGGCCGTCGGCGATGCGCGCGCGCACTTCGACGTGGACAGGGTTGAATCTCGTCCACATCGCCTCCATCGCGAACCGCCCGGAGGCGTGAGCTGCGTTGAGGACCCGCCGGGTGTCGGCGGCGTTCGTCGCGAGCGGCTTCTCGACGAGCACGTGCTTGCCGGCAGTGAGTGCTTCGATCGCGATCTCGGCGTGTGTGTGGGCGGGGGTGGCGATGTAGACGATGTCGACGTCGTCGCGCGTCAGCACATCCGACATCGAGTCGGTGGCGAAGCCGATGCCGTAGGTGTGAGCAAATCGCTGTGCGCGCTCGCGCGTCCTCCCCCACACGGCCACGAGCGAGCCGGGTGATTCGGCCGCGATGTCGGCGGCGACTCGCTCCGAGATATCTCCCGTGCCGATGCAGGCCCACCTGTGCATCGCCCTACTTCGCGATCAGGTTCAGTTGCGCGTTGAGGGCGGCGACCTGCTCTGTCGGCACACCTCCGGCCTGGAGGATGAGCTTCTGAACAGTCATGCGGTCCACGATGGCTTGCATGGCGGACGGGATCTCCACTCCTCGACCGACTTCCCCGCGGCTGGTCGCCACTGCGTCCATCACGGACTCGATGAGTCGCGCACCGTCCGGAGATTGCTTGATCTCTCCGAGAGTGTCTCGGATCGAGAAGTAGCCGTCGGGGTTCGGCAGGTCTGCGTCGTCGAACCAGTTCGCGATCGTGGTGGTCGGCATGACGTGCGCGTCGGGTGCATCGTCCACCTTGCGCAGCGTGATGGTGTCGGAATGGATGCCGGCGCGGGCGGTGATCTCGTGATCCCCCGTCAGCGGCACCCGGAATCTGAACACTCTCCGGCTCGAGACGGTGTCGAGCTCGACGCCGTCGATCAGGAGCGTCACGGTGCTTTGGTTGGAGTACACGATCACCTCGGTGAGGTCCTCCGCACGCTCGGTTCTCCGTCGTCCCGCGATGTGCACGAATGGATCGCGGGACCATGCCGCCTTGTAGACGTAGAACGCGTCCTTCTTGAGGGCCCGGTCGAAGGTGACCAATCCCTTCTGGTTCCGCCCCGCGACGCCGCCCTCGTCGCGCCCCGCCGAGCCGAAGTCGGCGAGATTCCACACGTGTGTGGCCCACAGCCACGGCCTCTGCTCGATCATGTCGAGCATGTGCTCGTGGTAGAGCGCCTGGTAGCTCTCGGTGTAGTCCCCCTTGGCGGGCTCGGCTGACTGGTAACGGGGGTTGGCGTCCGCTCCGTACTCCGAGAGACCGATCGCGATGTCCGGATACGTCGCGTGGAAGTTGTCCAGCCAGGCGTCGTTGTCGGAGACCTCACCGACGTACCAGCCGAAGTAGAGGTTGTACGACATGACGTCGGGAAGGCCGACGAGGGGGTGGCCGATCTCGAGCAGGAACAGGTTCGCCATGGCGGTCAGCCGGGTCGGGTCGAGGCTGTGCGCAAGATCGTTCAGTTCACGGTGGGCGGCGACGACGTCTTCGCCGGCGCCGGCGAGCGTGATCTCGTTCGACAGGCCCCAGCAGATGATGCTGGCGTGATGACGGTTCTGGACGATCAGCTCCGTGAGCTGGTCACGGGCGTTCTCGACACCTGCGGGGAGGAACACGGTGATCTGCGGGATCTCCGCCCACACGACGAGCCCGGCCTCGTCGCAGAGATCGTAGAACCGCTGGTCGTGCTGGTAGTGGGCAAGGCGAACCGTCGTCGCGCCGAGTTCCAGGATCAGTGCGAGGTCTTCCTGCTTCATCGCCTCGCTCACGGCGCTTCCGACGCCTTCGCGATCCTGGTGGCGCGAAACGCCGCGGAGAGGGTAGTCCTCACCGTTGAGTTGGAAGCCGCGCTGCGGATCAACGGCGAACTCGCGGCATCCGAATCGAATCTCGACGAGGTCGGCGACGTCATCAGCAGCCAGCAGCTCCGCACGCGCGGAATAGAGATGAGGATCACGCAGGCCGTGCCACCGCCGCACTTTCTCGATGGGGATGAGAGCGCGCGCGGCGCCGTCGATCACGGGCACGACGATCGAACCCTCGCCGTCGATCGTGAAGCGCACCGCCGAGGCTGCGCCGACGACAGCAGCCTCCAACGCGACCTCGGCGCGAAGACCGTCGAGCGCCGGCGTCACCGCCACGCCTGGTCCGCCGTGCCCGTCCAGCGCGAAGTGCGCGTCCCCTACGCCGACCAGCCGCACGTCACGGTAGATGCCGCCGTAGAAGGTGAAGTCGGCCTGCTGCGGGTAGACGCGATCGTTCGGGGTGTTGTCGACCAGGACGAGCAGCGTCCCTTCTCCTTCGACGAGATGATCGGTCACGTTGACACGGAAGGTCGAGTATCCGCCGTCGTGAGTGGCGAGCCGTCGGCCGTTGACGAAGACCTCTGCGCTGGAGTTGACTCCGTCGAACTCCACCCATGTCTGCTCGGTCTCCGACTGCGCGACGATGCGCCGTGCGTAGGTGCAGCGACCGCGATGATAGTCACCGCCCGCCTGCCCGTCCTTCGCGTTCCACGTGTGGGGAAGGGTGATGGACGTCCCTGCCTCGATGACCGCTTCCCAGTCGGATTCCACCGGCAGCGGGACGGGCGCGAAAGCCCAGCCATCCAGGATCGGGGTCTGTCGGCGGGGCGAGAGCGTCGGTGTCCGCGTCATCTGTGTCTCCTTCGGCGCAGGGGCCGGTGTCGTTCCGGCCTCATTCACGGTAGGAGTCGAGACCCATCCGAGGATAGAATTCGTCACGCATGATCAGAACGGATCAAGCGATGATCCGCAGGTCGTCTCCCATCAGGAGGGTCACCGCATGGAGCTCTCCGCCGCGAGCCTTGAGCCTGCAGTGTCCGCGGTGATAGACGCCGTCTCCGGGATCCTCAGCTGCCCCGTGGTCGTCGTCACCGATATCGAGCACGCCGTCACGGGCTTCGAGGGCGCGCACTGCCTGGACCCCCGCGTTCAGCCGGCGTTCGCCGCTCCGGCGCTGCGTGAGTTCGTGCGCACGATGCAACCCGGAATCGTGCACGAGATCGTCGAGCCGTTGGGGATGTCCGTCGCCCTGGCCCGCTGGGATGACCAGCTGCTGTTGATCGGGCCGTACACGCACGAACCGATGTTCCCCGGTGTCGCCGAGGAAGTGGTGAGCCGGCTCGGGATACCGACTGCATACCTGGGTGCTTACAAGTTGTATCGAACGCGCTACCCGATCGTCGATGCGGAGTACGTGCACCGCTCCGCCGTCGCGATCCTGCGCGCCGCGGGATCCGACGACGACTTGGGCGCCCTGCGCAGGGTCAAGGCGGAGGGAGGGACCATCGCGCCCGGCTACGGCGAGGTGCCGCAGTCCGCCTCGTTCGACGTCATCGACGAGCGGTATCGCCTGGAGCAGGAGTTCATGGATGCTGTGACCGACGGGTCAGCCGAGCTCGCCCTCGGCGCGCTCCACCGGCTCGGTGGGATGCCGCAGACCATCACCTATCTGAACACTCCTTTTCTCGGGTCGACGATTCTGCGGATCATGGCTCGCGTCGCGGCGCAGCGCGGTGGCCTTCCGCCTGTCACCATCGACGCGATCTCGCAGGAGTACGCGCAGCGTCTGCACCGCATCGGTCACACAGCGGACTCGCGATCACTCGACTTCGTCGCCCAGATGGTCACGGACTTCTGTCTGCACGTGCGCCGCCATCGGCAACGCGATTACCCGCTCCTGGTGAGGCGGGTGACCGATGAGATAGAACTGCATCTCAACCGCCGGGTGTCCCCTGCGGACCTCGCCACGCGTCTCGGGGTCTCCACATCCACCCTGGCGCGTCGGTTCAAAGAAGCCACCGGGATGACCGTCGCCGAGTATGCCGCGAAGCAGCGGGCCGATCGTGCCGCGAAGCTGCTCGCGACGACGTCGCAGAGCGTGAGCGAGATCGCCATGTTCGTGGGCTATGACGACGCGAACTACTTCGTCAAGGTGTTCCGCGCGGTGTACGGGATGACTCCGACGACGTACCGGAGGGCGCAAGGCCGCTGACGGCTCGGACCCCGGGGCTGGCATCAGCACCGGGGTCGACGACGCGCCTCGACGGGTCAGGCGAATGACTCCTCGACGGACTGTTCCTGGAGCGCGTTCTTCTTCGACGCCACGCGCTTCTGCACCGCGATCATCTCCTCACGGTCGAGCTTGTAGCCGGCCATCGCGATGAGGGTGCAGACCCACCCAAGGATCGGGAGCCCGAAGAACAGGACCATGGTCATCCAAAGGATCGGGGTGGTCAGACTGTCCGTGGGCTGGGGCATGACGGTGACGAAGCCGATGAGCGAGACTGCGCCCAATGCCAGCGCGGCGCCGAGCGACGAGATCACCTGGTCGACGATGTTGTACGTCGCAGTCACCGTAGCCGGCAGATACTTACCCGACCGATCGAGCTCGTAGTCGATGATGTCAGCGCGCATGGCCCCCGACGCGACGGTCACGATCATGGATGCGCCGTTGAGCAGGAGGTAGAGCGCGAAGAAGACGACGGCGAGCGGGATGCTGCCCAGGATGGCCCGCGGGTCGACCGCAAGGCAGAACACCATCAGCACGACCGCGAGCCCTAGGCAGATGCTCGTCCAGGTCACTGTCGCGGCCCTCGACCCACGGCGACCCGTGTAACGCGCGCCCAGGATCGCGAACAGGATTCCGGGGAGGATCGCGATCAGGCTCAGCGTCGTCCCCAGCTGCATGTTGCCGAGCAGGATGCCCCACATCAGCGTGCCGATCACGGCCTGGGAGCGCACGACCTGGGCGAGCTTGTCGGACGCGCCGCTGATGAGGTAGCGCTGGAACGGCCCGTTCCGTGTGAGCAGGTGCCACATGTCGCGCGCAGTCACATCCGACTTCGCGCGCGCGGCGGTGATGTGTGCGAAGCTCTCGGGCTTGTCGATCCGCCATACGCCGATGCAGGCGAGCACTTGGAACACCAGCGAGAAGGCGACGTACGTGATCGCAGTCTCGCGCAGCATCCCGACCGTGAACTCGTTCCCGTGCCGCGGGAGGAAGACCACGGTGGAGATGATCGTGAAGATGGCGGGCACCAGGTAGGCGTACACGGTCGCCCAGACCTGCACCGTGGGCCGCTGACGCGGGTCGTTGGTGAGCACCGGTCCCGACATCTGGCCGGCGATGTCGTTCATCGATGAACCGATGATGTACACCACGTACACGGCGATGAAGAACACGATCCCGAGACCGGCATCGGAAGCCCACACGAACAGCATGAGGATGGCCAGGGACCGGATCAGCCATCCCGTCAGCATGAAGAACCGCAACTTGCCGAACGGCAGGGTCACCCGATCGATGACCAGCGCGAGCAGCGGATCGATGATGCCGTCGAACACTCGGGTGACGGTGAGGATAAGACCCGCAACGGCCACCGCGATTCCGTATCCGGCGTTCTGGAGGTAGCTCATGAGCCCTACCAGGACGTAGAAGATCATCGCCGAACCGTTGTTCATCTGCGAGAACGCGATCTCCCACGTGCGTGCGCGTCGGTACGCGACACCATCCGCTTCGCTCGCTGTCTGCTTGGGGGCACGCACCATCGCGTTCACTCTCCTTCGGGTATGCCCCGGGTGCGTCGGCGCCTGATCGGTGCGCCGCTTCCCGAGATGACGGTAACGCTATGGCCGGGCGGACGGGCCTTGATAGAACGAGAGATGCACAGTCAGAAGAGAATCAGCACGACGTGCACACGCGTTCCGGGCGCTCCGAGGGTCACCCACGTCAGTCCTGCTATGCGAAAAGCCCGCCGGATGACCGGCGGGCTTTTCGCGTGGGGCTGTCTCCTCGAGGGTCAGATTGTCTCGCCCGCGTCGGCCAGAAGTGTGGTCCCGGTCATGATCGTGGCGAGGTCGCTGGCTGCGAAGAGAACGACGCGTGCGATGTCGTCCGGCGTTCCCACACGACCGATGAGGCTCCGCGTCATCGCGGCAGGCATGTTGCCGGCGTCGATTCCGGCCGCAGCCATCGCCGCCTCCGCCATGGCCATGTTGCCCTCGGTAGGAACGTACGAGGGAGCCACTCCGAGGACGCGGATGCCGTTCGGCGCGAACTCGAGCGCCATCTGCTTGGTCATGCCGCGGACTGCGTGCTTGGAACCCACATAGGCGGAGAGCCCCGGCGCGGTGCCGCGGAAGCCCGCGGTCGACACCACGTTCACGATGACGCCTCCGCGTGTCATGCGGCGGGCGGCTTCACGGGATCCATTGAGGACACCCCTCGTGTTGACGGCGAACACGTCGTCCCACTGTTCATCGGTCATATCGAGAACGGGGATGCTGGGGAAGACGCCGGCGTTGTTGACCCAGACATCCACGCCCCCGAGACTCTCCACGATCTCGTCGGTCGCCGTCCGCACCGTCTCCGAGTCGGTGACGTCCATACGCACGCCGATCGCTCGGGCGCCGTGCTCGCTCTCGACGGCGGCCGCGGCATCCGTCGCCTTCTTCGGATCGAGGTCGGCGATCGCGATCTGCGCGCCTGCTTCGGCCAGACGCAGGGCGATGGCGCGCCCGAGCCCTTGCACCCCACCGGTGATCACGGCGGTGCGCCCCTCGAGCGACAACAGCTCCGCCAGGGAACGCTCGGAGACGTCGGCGAACGGGTAGCTCATGCCGACACCTCGGCGTCCGCCAGTGCATTGCGCTGCGCGACGCGCCCCAGCCACGCCAGGCTCGGCTTCGGAGTGCGGACGAAGGTATCGCGGTCGACGGCGATGAGACCGAAGGTCGGTTCCCAGTGGCCCCATTCGAAGTTGTCCAGGAGCGACCAGTGCAGATAACCGCGCACGTCGATGCCGTCGTCGATGGTGCCCAGCAGCCCCTGCAGCGCTTCCCCGGTGTAACGGATGCGCTGAGAGTCGTCAGCGGTGGCGATGCCGTTCTCGGTGATGAGGATCGGCGTGTGCTCGCTGACCTCCCAGGCGTGGCGCACCGCCATCGCGAGCGAATCCGGCCGGTATGCGGTGCCGACCAAGGTGTTGTCGGGGTGCGCAGGGTGCGGCACGAGGCCATTCGCGTCGACCTGCTGGCTGGAGTACGCCTGCACCCCTACGAAGTCGTCGCCACGGCTGCCCTCCCAGTACACGTCCTCTTTGCCGTACCGGATCTGCTGCAACTTCTCTTCGCCGCCCGGGGCAGCGGTGAGCGCTCCGGCGGCGATGGTCCAACCGACCTTCGCGCCTGTGCGGCCACGGACGATCTCTCGCGCCGCGTGATGGATGCGAGTGAACAGACGACCGATCTCGGGGTCCGCGTACGTGAGGAACTCGCTGTGGGTCTGCTTCTTCTCGTCGTCGCCGTCGGCCTCGACCGTAGGGCTCGTCCAATCCCCACCGGATGCGGAGAGGCGTCGCATCGCGGTCATGATCGCCGCCTGCATGTTCGGCTCGTTCATGGTCGCGACCCACTCGACACCGTCGAGAATCGTGCATGCCTGCTCGACGTACGCGCAGAACAGCTCCTGCGCCTCGGGGCCGTCCCACCCCCCGAGAGCGGCGAACCACTGCGGAGTGGTGAAGTGCTGAAGGGTGACGACGGGAGTGACACCCCGCTCGAGGCAGTGATCGATCATGCGGCGGTAATGCGCGAGCTCGGCTTTGGAGAAGTGCCCGCGTACCGGCTCGATGCGCGACCACTCGAGACTGAATCGGTAAGAGGACAGGCCTGCGTCGGCGAGCAGTTGGATGTCCTCGCGGTAACGGTGGTAGCTGTCCACAGCATCACCTGAAAGCTCCATTCCGGGCATCATCTGCTCGCGTGCCCACCAGTCGCTGTTGACGTTGTTGCCTTCGATCTGGTGTCCGGCCGTCGCCGCGCCCCAGAGGAAGCCGGCGGGGAAGCGGGTGTCAGTCATGGTCATGCTCTCCTTCACGTCGATGTGTACAGGTGTCACCGCGAGGCGGGGACGAGGTCGGATGCCGGCAATGCGGCGGATTGTCGGAATCGGCCCGGTGATGCGGTGTGGACCTCGCCGCCGGGGAAGACGACGCGAGCCGTGGTGCCCGCGGGGATGTCCGCGGTGATGTGGAATCGCCCGTTCTCGATGCGCCAGCCGACGACGATCTCCCCCTGCGGGCCATCATGTGATCCGCGGGCCCACGTCATCCCGGGCGCCGGGACCGGCGCGATCACGACGCGCTCCCACGCGACGGACTCCGCGTCCTGCCGCAGTCCCAGCGTGTGCGTGTGGAGGAACCGGATGACGGCGCCCTTGCTGTAGTGATTGAGCGAGTCATGCGCGACGCCGTGCTCGTCGATGCCCTCCCAGTCCTCCCAGATCGTCGTGGCTCCGCGGTCGACCATGTACAGCCACGAAGGAGCCGTGCGTTGATGGAGCAGCTCATATGCGACATCGGCGCGACCGGCATCCGCGAGCACCGGAAGCAGATCACCGGTGGCGAGGAAGCCGGTACCGAGGTGCGTGCCTGCCGATCGGATCAGCTCGACGAGGCGGTCGACGGCGGCCGTCTGCAGCGCCTTGGGGATGAGACCGAACGACAGCGCACGGACGTACGCCGCCTGGCTGTCGGTTACGGTCGTGCCGTCTTCGCGCAGGTAGGCCGCTCGCCAGGCGGAGGCCACGCTTTCGGCGGTGGCCGCGTAGCGCTCGGCGTCGGGTGTCCTTCCCAGCAGGGACGCGATGCGCGCGACGGTGGTGACCGAGCGGTGCAGGTACGCGGTGCCGACTTCTCCCTTGTCTGCCATGAACCAGGCCATCGGGTTGTGCGCGATCGGATCGATGGCGTTGCCGTCCGCGTCGCGCTGTTTGGGTTCGGTCCACTCACCCCAATGGAAGGTACCGTCCCACAGGTACTCCTCGAACCACTCCGGTTCGGGGGAGGCTTCCACGCGGGTGTGGTGGCGGGACGTGCGGGCCTGGTCGAGCGCCCAGTCGATCCAGCGCACCATCGCGTTGTAGTTCTCCTCGAGCACGTCACGGTCGCCGTAGGAGAGGTACATCTCCCACGGGACCGCCACGATGGCATCTCCCCAGCCGGAGGAGCCGGTCATCATCGCGAACTGGTCGTCGAGGTGGTGCTTGATGCGGCGCCCGTCCGGTGAGAAGTTGGCGATGCGGCCGTCGTCGAGTTGGTCATCCCGCACCGAACGCAGCCATTTGCGGGTGAACCCGAGGACGTCGTACAGCCGCGTCGCAGTCGGCGCGAACACCTGATAGTCGCCCGTCCAGGCCAGACGCTCGCGCGTCGGGCAGTCGGTCGGGACGTCGACCGCGTTGCCGCGGAAACTCCACTCGGCGATCGCATGGAGCCTGTTCAGGTCGTCGTCGCTGCTTACGAACGAGCCTGTCGGAACGAGATCGGTGTGCACGACCTGCATGGCGATCGCTGCCGCGTCGAAGCGGCCACCCGGGCGGGTGATGCGAACGTACTGGAACCCGTGAACCGTGTGACGGGGCTCGAACACATCCCCCGCGGCACCCGCGATCACCTCATCGCGCTGGATGAACGGAATCGGGTCCACGTCCGGCCGCTTCGAATCGAGATGCGCGGTGGACAGATCGCCTGAGGCGTCCACATACTCGCCGTACTCGATCACCGTGCGCGTACCGGGCACGCCCAGATCGCCGAGGCGGACCCAGCCCGAGGCGTTCTGACCGAAGTCGATCACCCACACACCGTTGCGGATCTCGCGCACGGCCGCTGGGAGAAGCGTCTGCACCACCCGCACCGGGGGCGCGGGCGAATAGTCGATACGTGGCACGTCGGCCACGGCTCCGACGCGCACCGGCACGGGCTCGGAACGCGTCGAAGAGAAGTCGACGGTCTGACCGCCCATGAGGTCGGCGCGGGTCGTGAGGGAACTTGCGCTTTTCCAGGTCTCGTCACTGCCGAAGCGGTGCACGGTCCCGTCGGAAGACTGCGCATGCAGTTCCACCCGCACACCGGTTGCGGTCCCCCACTGCGAGGGAAGCCGGAAGGCACCGACCTGACCCCGATACCAGCCGTCCGAGAGTTCGATCTCGACCCGGTTGTCGCCCCCGACCAGGAGTGACGTGACGTCGTGGGCTTGGGCGTACAGAGTGCGGTCGTACGAGGTCGATCCGGGCGCGAGCTCGTCGCCGCCCACCCGGCATCCGTTGACCGTCGCTGTGTAGACACCGAGCGCCGTGGCATACAGGCGGGCCGACACGACATCGTCGGGCAGGCCGAAAGCGCCGGACAGCACGTACGCAGGGCGCTCCCCATACCCGGGGTCGGTCGGTTCGGCCGGTGAGATCCAGGCGGCCGTCCAGTCCTGGTCGAGCAGGCCGACCTCGAACACCGCGTGCTCCGACCAGGTGGAATCCTCGGATGCCGCCTCCCGCACCCGCCACTGGACACGGTTCTTGCTGCGCAGAGCATCGAATGGCCAGGCGACGAAGAGATGCCCCGAGACCTCGGCGGTTACGGGGTCACTGTCCTCGACGGTCGCTTCAACCACGAAGATCTCTGGGCCGTCGACGGGGTGCTTCCACGACAGCCGGGGCTCGGCTGTCGTCACGGCGAACGCGTCGCCGCCGCTGTCGACGGACAGGGCATAGGGGGCGGGGGACACACTCATGCTCGGCATCTTCGGGTCAGGGATCAGCGGACGGACTTGACCTTGAGCAGGATGATGAGCCCACCGACAAGAGCGAACACAGCGCCGACGAGATAAAGAAGCGTGTAGTTCTTCTCCCCGCCGACCGCGCCCAGTGTGATCACCACACCTGCGAGCAGCGGGGCGACGGCGCTGGGGATCTTCTGAGCGAATTGGATCACCGCCATGTACCGACCCGCTTGGTCCCGCTCGGGGATGATCGCGTACACGATCGCCTGGTCGACGGTCGCGAAGACCGCGATCGCCATCTGCATCAGGACTGCCCCGACGATGATCTGCGGCAGAGACCATGCAGTGGCCTCTGCGACCGCGCCGACGACGAAGAGGAGCGACGCGATCATCACGAACAGCCGTCGACGCTGAAGTCTGTCTGAAAGGAAGCCTCCGACGAGTGCGCCGGCGGCCGCTGACAGGACACCGATCATTCCTACGGTTGCGACGACTCCCGCCACCTCCCGCACGGGAAGGTCGAGCCGCTGGGCATAGAAGAATGTGCCGAAGGTCGTGTTGAAGTACAGGCCGATGAAGAACACGAAGCGCCCCAGCCAGTTCCACGCGAAGTCCGGATACTTGCGCACGTTGAAGCCGTAGCTGCTGACGACCGACTTCACTGTCACACCATCTGTTCGCGAGATGCTCTTCGAACTGCCCTCGGGCTTGAACAGAGGGAAGAGAGCCAGCATCACCGCGCCGATGACGCCCGGCACCAGGAAGATGAGCATCGTGCTCGAGGAGACCGCATAGGCGATGCCGATCCCGAGCACCGGGGCGATCTGGGTCATCAGGCCCGTCAGCGCGGAGACCTTGCCGCGCTGTCGCTCCGGCAGTTTGTCGGCCTGGAGCGTTTGCAGTGCGGCGCCGGCGATGGACCAGCCCGTCATACCCAGAATCCATCCCGCGCCGACGAGAAGCAGGCTCGGCGCAAGTCCGATGACGATCAGGCCTGCAAGGCCTATCACGGTACCGAGATACAGGAACGGCGTGCGCCGGCCCCAGCGAGAGCGGGTGCGATCACTCCAGATCCCGATGAGAGGGCTGATCAGAAGGTAGACACCTTGAGCCGTGCCCGTGATGTATCCGAGGACCTCTTCACTTCCCGGCGCCAGTTCGGTGATGCGGACCGCGATACCGTACGCCAGCGGCACCATCATGGCCATCGAGGCGCCGAAGCTCGCCAGCATGAGCCAGACGATGTACGACCGGCTCACCGGGACGAGCGGCTCGCCGGTCGGTGACGGCGATGCAGTGTCCTGCGACCCGCTCACGTTCCCCGGTAAAGGCTCGGCAGCGTTGAACCCCTCGGTAAGCAGGCGGCCTTGCGGCTCGTCGTTCGTCACCATGACTCCTTCATCATTTGCCAGACTCAGCGTTCGCGACTCCGCGGGGGCGGCGGGCCACCCAAAAGTAACCACAGCGGTAACTCTTCGTAGAATGTAACCGCTCTGGTTACACTTGGCAAGTGCTGGGCGCTCGACAGTTCAGCGCCGAAGGAGAGTCGTGACCCACGCAGGCGATGCCGACGACGCCGACCGCGCCCTCAAGCCCGAAAGCCGCCGTCGCGGCCAGTACTCCACGACGCCGGCCCGTCGAGCAGCCATCGTCCAGGCGGCGTCCGCGAGCTTTGCCGAGCACGGATACGAGCGCGCTTCCCTCCGCGATATCGCGGCCCGGGCGAACGTGACCCACGCCGCTCTCCTCCGTCATTTCGCAAGCAAGGACGAGCTGCTCATCGCGGCCCTCGCGCAGCGCGATGCACAGGACGAAGAGCTGGCGCGGCAGATCATGGAGTCACCGGTCCCGCCCGAGCGGGTGCTCTCCACCGTCCTCCGAGAGGAGTTCGCGCACCCCGATCAGCAGCGCAACTGGCTCGCCATCACCGTGGCGGCCACGAACCCCGACCACCCCGCTCACGATTTCTTCCTCGCCCGACGCGACCGGATGCGCCAAAGCTTCACGTCGGGCCGCCTTGCCACCACGCACGACGATGCCGAGCTGACCGCGGACGACAAAGTGACGATGGTGCTGGCGATGATCGACGGGCTGCGCATCCAGGCACTCCTCGACCCCGGCCGGGATGTCCTGCCCCTGCTGGAGCGGATGATGCGCCTCATCTCCACTTCTGCCTCGGCATCCGCATCTGGCCCCCTGAGCATTCCGAAGCGGCCGAGCGGGGATCCGGTGGCGGTCAGAGGAGTTCGAGGAGCTGATCCGCGTACATAGCCTGATCCCGATCATGGTCGGGCCATACACCCCGACGGTCACCAGCGGGCAAGCGGCCGCGGATGCGCTCGTCTTCACCGGCGCCACCCCATGCGTCGCCTTCAACGACCTCCTCGCGATCGGTGTTCTGCAGCGTCTCCGCCAACGGGGCGTGCGAGTACCCGAGGATATGAGCGTGATCGGGTGCGATGACATATTCGGTGCGGACTTCAGCGCGCCTCCGCTGACGACGATCGCGGGCGACACCGAGCACGCCGGCCGGCTCGCCGCGAGCAGACTCATTGCCATCCTCAACGGTGAGCCGGCCCGCACCGGAACCACCCTGATCCCGACGCACCTCCTCGTGAGAGAGTCGACCGGACCGGTTCGCCACCACGACTTGGGAGTGTGACATGACCCGGCTCACTGAGTCCGACCGGGCACTGCTGTCGCGACCGCTGCAGGCGATGATCACTGTGGCGCCGTCGGGAAATCGGTGGCCGGCCCCCCGGCCCGTGTGGTTCGAGCTGACGGACGCAGACGAGGTACAGATCTTCTCGTTCGCCTCGACGCCCCGGGTAGCGCGGGTGCGTGAGGTTCCGCGCGCGTCGATCGTCGTGGCCGCGCCCCTGGGCGAGCCCGAACAGTGGGTGTCGCTCGAGGGAGCCGTGACGGTGCACGAGGACGGCGCCTACGAACTGGCGGATCGCCTGGCGAGGCGCTATTACGCAGACGAGCCGGCCAAGCTCGCCCTACTGGACGAGTGGCGCGACGCGGATCTGGTGCGGATCGTCGTGTCGGCGGAGCGAGTACAGCGCTACTCGATCTGACCGCCTCCGCTGGTGTTCCCGCCTGACCCACGCTGGCGCAGGGCCCAAAGCAGAAGCCCCGCGATCCCAGGTCAGCCGCGGTGCGTGCGTCCCACAGGAAGGCGGACGCCTCAGGCCGCATAGAGTTCCTCAGCATCGGCGGTCGCGTCAGCCTGGAAAAACGGGTTGCGCACCGCATCCGCCATCACCGGGTCCACGCGTCGGCCGAAGAGTGCTTCCAGATCCTCTTTCAACCCGAAGTACGCGTCGAAAAGGTCCGCGACGCCTGAGTCGAACTCAATTATGGAGATCGACATCGCTTTTCGACTGGTCAAACCGATCGCCTGTGACAGAACCGAACGCGCGCAGTCGACGCACTCCATGGGAGCCGCACACACGAGGGATCTCCTCAGCGTCGAGCGCGAGACGGAAAGTCATGCGGGCACGTTAATGGGCTAACGGCGGCTCGACCGAGGAGTGTCCACTGCCCCTCGCTGGCCCACACGTCGGCGGCCGCCTCCCGGTCAGCGCGGTAGGAGCCCGGCTCGCATCATGTCGGTGATGAATGCTGCGAAGCGGTCTGGCGGCCATTGTCGTTGCAGGACCAGGAGTTCGTACAACTCGACTGAACTGCACGCCCACAGCACGTCGGTGGCGGTTTCGACGTCCACGCCTGATCGGAGGAAGCCTCGCTCAGCGAGGAACTGCGCGTGGTGGCGCATGCGGTCGAGGCGTTCATCCTCGAAGCGCGCGAGCAACTGGGCCATGTCGGGGTCCGTGGCGGCGGCGGTGCGCAGGAGCAGTCGTATGGGCGTGACGGTTTCGGCTACCTCGGCAGTCAGCCGACCCCACCCCTTGAAGATGTCAGCGGGATCGCTCTGTCGCTCGCGCATCTCGTCTGAGCGCTGATAGGCGGGAATGGGGCCGACCCCGGCGAGGCGGCGATCGTAGATGGCCTGCACCAGGCCCCCCTTGCCGCCGAAGGTCTTGTAAACCAGTTCCGCGGAAACACCAGCCTCGGACGCGATCGCGGCGACCGTGGTTCTGGCGTAGCCGTGACTGAGGAATTGGCGCTCGGCGACGTCGAGCACAGCCTCTCGATTGCGGGCCGCGCCCGCGCGTCGACCGCGCGCGTCGTAGGAGCGAGGGGTCTTGACGGGGGTCATCGCACCTTCCATACTGAGATTTAGTTACAGTCAACTGTAACGGAATTAGGGTATCCGATGCACACCGACACGATCCCCACCCGCACGCTCGATCGACTCGTGTCCGCACTGAACGCGCACGACATCGACACTGTCGTCGCCTGCTTCGCCGAGGACTACCGCAACCGCACACCCGCGCACCCTCAGCGCGGGTTCACCGGCCGCCATCAGGTGCGCCGCAACTGGGTGCAGATCTTCGCGACCGTGCCCGACATCACCGCAGCCGTCACCAGCGCAACCTCCGACGGCTCGACAATCTGGAGCGAGTGGATGCTCACCGGCACCCGCACCGACGCCCAGAGATTCGACCTGCGAGGCGTCATCCTCTTCGACATCCCCGCGCAGCTCATTCAATCGGCCACGCTCTACCTCGAACCGGTAGACGACGATTCGGCCGACGGCCCAGACCAGGGCGTCCAGCGCGTCCTCGGCAGATCACCCCAACGCCAGGAGCCATCATGATCCTCATCGCCGGAGCCACCGGGATGCTCGGCAGCCAGATCGTCACCAACCTCGCCGAACGCGGCGAGCAGCTGCGGCTGGTGACCCGCCCCGGCTCCCCCCCCACATGCCGCGAACCCCTCCGTCGAACACGTCATCGCGGACCTCAAAGACCCGCGATCACTGCGACGCGCGTGCGAGGGCATCGACACCGTGGTGACCACAGCCAACGCAGCCGGCCGTCAGCACCCCGACACCCTGCACACCGTCGACGACCTCGGCAACGCGAACCTCATCCGTGCCGCCGAAGAGACGGAAGTGCAGCGATTCCTGTTCGTCTCCGCACTCGGAGCACGCCCCGACCACCCGATGCCCCTGCTCGCTGCGAAGGGCGCCAGCGAACGCCGATTGAAGGCGAGCCACCTCGAGTGGACCATCCTGCAACCAGACACATTCATGGACCTCCTCATCCCCCTCGTCGTAGCCCGACCCGCCCTCGCCGGCCAGCCCGTCCTCCTCGTCGGCCGCGGCCAACGAAAGCACTCATTCGTCGCATCCGCTGACGTCGCCGCCTACGCCACAGCCGCCCTGACCCACCCCGCAGCGAAAAACCAGACCATCACCATCGGCGGCCCCACCCCGCTCAGCTGGCACGACATCGTCGCCGCCTTCGAGGAAACACTCCAGCTAAGCCTGCCGATCCACCACATCGCGCCCGGCGAAGTCATACCCGGCCTACCCGAGTTCGTCAGCCACCTCCTCACCGCACTCGACACCTACGACTCGATCATCGACATGCGCAGCACGAGCACCACCTACGGCGTGAACCCCACCGACATCTCGCAGTACGTGCGCACCCTCTTACGAACCCGGACAACCCCCGCCGCGTAAGCCACCGGAATGGGGATCGGGGTCGGCGCCGTGCCTTCGACGACGGCGAGTGACCGTGGTCCACAATCCCACCGCAGGTGCCGTCGGCTAACCGCCCGCCACCAGGACTTCTGCGTCCGCACCTCGCCCTACTCCGCCGCGTGGGAGAGGATTGGGAAGAATCGTCTTTCCCATTTTCTTCCCAGCCGCGTGCCCAGAAAAACCTTGATCAAACGAGAAAACCGCCGCACCTGAGGATGCGACGGCTTTCTCACTCCCGTTCAACGAGACTCGAAAATAGCCTCTGACCTGGGATTTATGGCGGTGACGGTGGGATTTGAACTCATACCCCGGGTCATTTCGCGGGTGTGCGAGGTCGTTCTCCCCCGTGTTTCCGCGGAAGTCGACCTTTCGCGGATGTGTCGGAAGCAGTCGATCGCGACACAATCTTTCTCACGGACTTGCTCGCGGCGAAGCACCCATCCGCCGCTCGCGCCTCCTGCTCTGCTCGAGTCGGTCGGCGGGCATGAGCCGCGCCGCGAGACCGATCTGTGCGAGCGCTGCTCCCGAGTTCGACCCCGTCGGCGATCCATCCGGGCGCTGCCGTCGGAGATGCAGCGTTGCGAGGGTTGTGGGCCGCACACGCGGCACCTTATCCGGTCATTCCCACAGCACGATCGGACAGCCGGTGATCTCGGCCACACGCGGGGGTGTCGTAGAACTCAGCGAGACCCTCCTCGGTGATGACCTCAGCGACGCTTCCGTAGTGCACCACCCGCCCGTCGCGCATCGCGACGATGTCGTTCGCGCACTGCGCGGCGACGTTCATGTCGTGCAGCACCACGACCACCGTCATCCGCTGTTCATGGGCGAGGCGCACGCACGAGCTTCATCAGGGGGACGCCGTGCCGGGGATCCAGGTTTGCTCGGTTGCGCTCAATGACGCTTGCCATCCCGCCTGGGGAACCGCGTGAGTGCGAGTGTGAACGCTGGGCAAGCAACGCTTGCGAGATCCGAGCGCCTCGCGCGTTGCCCGGCCGACCGGGCCCGGTAATGCTGGAGGGGCGCCACGGCGGGCGGCCCTCGCTTGCTGCGGCGGTTCCGGGAGGATCCGCGTGAGCACCAACGTCGAGCCCAACCTCGTGGGCGGTCGATTCACCATCGACGCGGCGGGCGAGCCCATCGAGGTCCGAGATCCGGCGACCGGTGCGCTGGTCGGCCGTGTGCCGGCAATGGACGCTTCGGACGTCGACGCCGTACTCACGGCCGCCGTCCAGGGCGCGCGCACGTGGCGGACGACAGGGCAGCTCGACCGCGGTCGCGTGCTCCTGGATGCAGCAGCGCTGATCCGACAGGATGCCGCGTCCTTGGCCGAGCTCATCGTCACGGAGATGGGAAAGACCCTTGCCGAGGCCCGCGGCGAGGTCGGCAAAGCGGCGGAGTTCTTCGAGTTCTACGGCGGGCTCGGCCGGGCGCCGTTCGGCGAACTCATTCCCGACGCGCGACCCGGCACCTTCGCCCTGCAGCGACGTGAGCCCGTCGGCGTCGTCCTGCTCATCACTCCCTGGAACGATCCCCTTCTGACCCCCGCGCGCAAGATGGCCCCGGCACTCGTCGCCGGCAACGCCGTGGTGATCAAGCCCGCCACCGAAACGCCGCTCATCACTCTCCGGCTCGCCGAGATTCTCCATCGCGCGGGCCTCCCGGCCGGCGCGCTCGGCACTGTCACCGGCCGCGGCTCGGTGATCGGCGACGCGCTGGCCGCCGACCCGCGCCTCGCCGCTGTGTCGTTCACGGGATCGACGGAGGTCGGCCTGGGACTTCAGCGCAAGCTCGCGGGCAGCGGCATCCGCGTGCAGACGGAGATGGGCGGCAAGAACGCGGCGGTCGTTCTCGCCGACGCCGACCTCGACCTGGCCGTGCCGGTGCTCATGGCGGGAGCCTTCGGCCAGGCCGGCCAGCGTTGTACGGCGACAAGTCGGCTGATCGTCGACCGCGCCATCGCCGATGAGGTGCGCAGCCGACTGGCCGCCGCTGTCGAGGGGCTGCGCGTGGGCGCGGGCGGCGCCGCCGGGACGGATGTCGGACCCGTGGTGAGTCGGACCGCCCAGCGCGACATCCGGAGTCTGGTCGAGGCCGGTCTGGCGGACGGTGCTGAGATCGTCAGCCGCGCGGCGCTCACCGAAGGACTCGCCGAGCGGGGGTGTTTCGTCGAACCCCTCTTCCTCTCGGTCGACCGCGAGAACACTCTCTGGCGCGAAGAAGTCTTCGGCCCGGTACTGGGCATGATCGTTGTCGACGGCATCGACGAGGCGATCGAGGCAGTCAACGACTCCGCATACGGTCTGTCGAGCGCGGTGTACACCCGCAGCCTCGACGCCGCGTTCCGCTTCATCGACGGGGTCGACACCGGGCAGGTTTCGGTGAACCAGCCGACGAGCGGATGGGACATCCACCAGCCGTTCGGCGGATTCAAGCAGTCGGGTTCGGCGTTCAAGGAGCAGGGCCTCGAGGCGCTTCACTTTTATACGCGAGTGAAGACCGCGGCCGTGAGGACCCATTGATGGCAGGCACGACGGGGATCATCGGAGGGGGCATCGTCGGCATCGCGCTCGCGCGCGCGCTGTCCGCGCGCGGGGAGCATGTCACTGTGCTCGAGAAGGAGGCCCGCCTCGCTCAGCACCAGACCGGGCACAATTCCGGCGTCGTCCATGCCGGCCTCTACTACAAGCCGGGATCGCTGAAGGCGACGCTGTGCGCGGCAGGGCGGGTGTCGATCCGCGAGTTCTGCGAGGAGAAGGGGCTGCCCTACCGGGAGGTAGGCAAGCTTGTCGTCGCCGTCGACGAGTCCGAGCTCGGTGCCCTCGCCGAGATTGAGCGCCGCTCCGCGGAGAACGGCGTTCCCGACCTCGCCCGCATCGACGACCCCTCCCGTCTGCGCGAGATCGAGCCGCACGTCGCCGGCGTCGCCGCCGTCCATTCCCCCCGCACCGCCGTCGTCGACTACGCCTCGATCACCGAGGCGATGGCGCAGGACGTTCGGATGGCAGGCGGGTCGGTGCGACTCGGGCACGAGGTGACCGGCATCCGATCCAAGAACGGCCGCGTGCATGTCACCACGCCGGGGTCGGAGAGTGTGTTCGACCGCCTCGTCGTGTGCGCCGGACTGCAGTCGGATGTGGTCGCGCGCTTCGTGGGGGTCGATGCATCTCCGAAGATCCTGCCGTTCCGCGGCGAGTACTGGGAGCTCGCGCCCGAGCGCACCGACCTCGTGCAGGGCATGATCTACCCGGTGCCCGACCCGCGGTTCCCATTCCTCGGCGTGCACTTCACCCGCGGCGTGTACGACAACGTCCATGTCGGCCCGAACGCCGTGCCCGCCCTCGCGCGCGAGGGCTACAGATGGCTGAGCATCTCGCCGAAGGACACCTGGGAGTCGCTACGCTGGCCCGGCGCCTGGCCGTTGGCCAAGCAGCATTGGCGGATGGGTGTCGACGAGATCTCCGGATCGTTGTTCAAGCCGCTGTACTTCCAGAAGGCGCGCCGGTTCATCCCCGAGCTGAAGAGCTCCGACCTCGCTCGCAAGTCGGGTGCCGGTGTTCGCGCGCAGGCCTGGGGGCGCGCAGGCGAGCTTCTCGACGACTTCGCGGTCGATCAGGTCGGACCCGTGACGCTGCTGCGCAATGCGCCGTCGCCAGCGGCGACCTCTTCGATCGCGATCGCGGAGTACATCATCGAGCACTACCTGGTGAAGGCGGCGGCGTAGGCATTGCGCCGACGCCTCGAGGTCGTCTCATGCGCATCGTCGCCCTCTACGGGACCGAGTCCGGCCACGCTGAGGAGCTCGCGCGCGGCATCGAGAACGCAGTCCCGCAGCGCGCTGTCGAGGTGATCAACATGGCGGATGCCGAACCCGGGGTGTTCGTGCCGGGAACGCTGTTCCTCATCTCGTGCGCGACGCACGGCGGCGGCGAGCTGCCCGGCTTCGCGCAGTTCCTCCACGACGATCTGCGCGACCTCTCGCCCGACCTGATCGGCGTCAGGTACGCAATGTTCGGCCTCGGCGACACCTCCTACGAGGAGCGGTACCTGCGCGGCGCGAGACAGTTCGATGAACTCCTCGCCGGTCTCGGGGCGACGCGCGTCGGCCCCTTCGGCGAACATGACGTCATGTCGCGCCAGGACCACGTCGAGCTCGGGGTCGCGTGGGCGCGCGCCGTACTGGCCGAGATCGGCACATGAGCGAGCATGCCGAACGGCTCGATCCGGGCACACTGCGGATGCTCTGGCGATTCGCGCCGATGATCTACGGGCCGACGCTGCTGTTCGGTCTTGCCGAAGGAGCGCTGCTGCCGCTCCTGCCGGTGATCGCGGCATCCCTCGGCGCCGACGTCGCCCAGGCGGCTCTCATCGTCTCGGTTATCGTCGTCGCGCGGCTGATCGGCAACCTTCCGGCGGGGTGGCTCGTCGCACGCATCGGCGAACGATGGACCATGGCGATCGCCGGATGCCTCGCCCTCGCCGGCGGCATCGGAGTCCTCCTCGCCCCGGGGCTCGGTCTGCTGGCCGTCGCGGCGCTCCTCATCGGCCTCTGCGCGTCGGCGTTCGGACTTGCCCGCCACGCGTTCATGACGACGCGGGTGCCCCGCCATTACCGGGCCCGCGCGCTGTCGGTGCTCGGAGGCTCGTTCCGCCTGGGAATGTTCGCCGGGCCGTTCATCGCCGCTGCCCTGTTGGCCGTGCTCGGCACCGCCGACGCGGCGGTTTGGTTCTTCATCACGACGCTCGTGGCACTGGTGGTGCTCGTACTCGTCGGACGGGATCCCGAAGAACAGCTCGAGTGGGAGGGCCTCCTGCCTTCATCGCCTACCGCATCCGGCGTCCGCGTGGGGACTGAAAGGCGCCGGAGTTCGGACAGGGTCTTTATCTCGATGTGGCGGCATCGGGCGGTTCTCGCGCGTCTCGGACTGCCTGCGGCCGCCCTGTCGGGCCTGCGTCAGGCGCGCGTCTACCTACTGCCGCTGTGGGGCGTCTCGCTCGGACTCGATGCTGAAGCAATCGCCCTGATCGTGGGCATCACAGGCGCGCTGGAATTTGCGCTCTTCTATTCGAGCGGCCAGATCATGGACCGGTGGGGACGACTCTGGGCATGCCTGCCGTCGATGGTGCTGATGGGCGGGGCCTTCGTCGGGCTGGCGTCCACGCACGATCTTCCCGATGCGACGGCGTGGTTCGTGGGTGCGGCGGTGGTGGTGGGCATCGGTAACGGCCTCTCGAGCGGCATCCTCATGACTCTCGGTGCTGACGTGGCGCCGGCAGGCCACCCCGCCCCGTTCCTCGGCTCGTGGCGGACTCTGACCGATGCCGGTGCGGCCGCAACGCCGCTGCTCATCGCGGGCATCACCGCACTGATCGCTCTGCCCGCGGCGACCGTCGTCGTCGGGATGCTCGGACTTTTTGGCGCCGTCGGGTTCGCGCGTTACGTGCCCCGGTACGTGCCGCACTCTCGCAACTAGATTGCGACGGCCACCGTGACTTCTGTGGCCGTCGCCATGAGACCCGAGACTCCGTCGCGCAGCACCTGCACGGCGGCGCCGGTGTTGTGGGCGGCGAGCGCCTTGCGCGAGGACCACCGTTCGACGATGAGAATGGTGCCGTCATCGGCGAGGTGCGGGTCGTACTGCTCACAGCCGTCTTCGGCACGGATGCCGGCGAGGGCTGCCCGCACCGCGTCGAGCGCGGCATCGGTCTTCTCCGGGTGGGGATGCAACCGTGCGACGACGGTCACCGCGGTCATGCCTCGTTCCCCCAGATCATCGTGGCGAGGGTCTCGACGAGCTCGAGCTTGCGGCGCTGGTCCTGGGCGGTCAGGTTCACCGGCTTGTAGTGGACAGGATGGAACGGCCGGTGCGGGAGCAGGGCGATCCGGTCGAAGTCGTGCACGTCCACCACATGATCGATGCGGGCGAGCACCGTGTCGATGTCATCGAGTGCGGGGTTCGTCGCATCGACGACGCCGATGCCGATCTGCTTGTGGTCGGGCACCAGGCGCGGCAGATCCTGCGCGAACGCCGCATTGTTGTGGAACGGGAAGATGAACTTGTCGTAGTCGAGGCTGAAGAGCTGCTCCGCGCGGGCGCGGTCGGGCGCGGCATCCAGGTGATCGCCCCAACCGATCGTCAGCGCGACCTTCTGGTCCTCCTCCAACTCAAGGCCGGCAACCACGGCATTGTCGACCTCTAGGGCCTCCTCGAACGACAGCTCGCTTTCATCGCGACCAGCCAGATGGGCCGCGTAGTCGGGGTTGTCGAGCTGCACGAATTTGACGCCGATCTCGAACAGGTGCTCGATCTCGTCGCGCAGCAGTTCGGCGATCGCGTCGCCCAAGGCGGCCGCGCCGGGGTAGGCACGGACGGCGTCGTCGGAGTATGTCTGTGCAGCGATGTGGGCAGCAGACGGCAGATTGACCTTGATCGGGAAAGACGTGTGCTCGAGCAGGAAGGCCGCGGCTTCCGATGCGATCGGCTTGCGCTGCTTCAGCGGTCCGTCGACGGTCCAACGGCCGAGGCCCGTGGACGTCATCTGGTCCGGGACCCGCTTGAAGCCGGCCACCGACTGTAGGACGGGGCTGCGGTAGTCGCCGTTGCGGTACCCACCGTCGGTGAACGCCGACAGCGTCAGGTGGCGCTGCTGCGAGATCCAGCCGAGGATCGCCTCGTCCTCGATGTCGCGGAGCTCGTCTTCGCCGATCTCGCCGGCGCGACGCTGGGCGCGGCCCCGCTGGATGCTGTCTGGACGGATGCTGTCACCGTGGTTGTCGATGCGGTACGTGTGGAGATTGGCCATCGCCGGTGCCCTCAGTTCTTCTCGTCGGATGCCGCGCGGGCGCCGGCCCACTCGGCGAAGTCGGCCTCGTACTCGAGCTCGGAGAGAACCGTCTGCGCGAGCTGCTCGTCTTCCTGCGGTGTGCCGCCGGAGACGCCGACCCCGCCGACGAATTCGCCGTCGCGCTTGAGTGTCACGCCGCCTCCGGTCGCCACGATCGGGAACTGTCCCATGGTCGAGACCTGGCTGAAGAAGGCGGGATCGGAATTCGACCACGGTTTGAGCATTGCGCTCGGACGCTGCATCACCGCCGACGTGTACGCCTTGGACAAGGCGATGAGCGGCGTCATCGGTCGTGCGCCGTCGAACCGGCGGATGCTCACGATGAAGCCGCCGGAGTCGACGACCGCGATGGAGAGCCCCTTGCCGAGCCGCAGCGCCTCGCGCTCGGCGATCGCCATGATCTGTTCGGCGTCGTCCTGCAGGACATTGGCCATCAGCGCACCTCTTCCGTTTCGCGCACCAGGGCGTCGGTGAGCCGCGCGACGGCGGCGTTGAACAGGTCGGGGCGCTCCCAGTACATCGAGTGCGGCGCGCCCGGGACGACCTCGAGCAGGGATCCGGGAACGAGCTCGTGCGCCCGGGTCACCGTCGCCGGTCGGATGACGGCATCCTTCTCCCCTGCCAGGAAGGCGACGCGGATTCCTGAGTCGACGATGTCGTCCACCGTGGGACCGTCCGTGGCGAGGTTGCGAAGGTCTTGCATGCGCGCAACGTTGAAGGTGCCCATCTGGGTGAACAGGAACGTCTTCGCCTGCTCGCCGGCGCGGAACTGAGGGGTCAGCAGCCGGTCGATGACAGGGAGCTTCTCGGCTTCGGCGCGGTCTTCCTTCACGAGCTTGGTGACCTCGGGGGCGTCGATGCCGCCGAGGGAGTGGGCGAGGATGACCCCGCGGATCCGCTCGGGTACGCGCAAAGCGGCCTTGAGCGCCGCAGCGGCTCCGATCGACTGGCCGACGAGGACCGCGTCGGTGAGGTCGGCATCCTCGAGCACTGCGACGATGTCACCCGGGAAGTTGAGGCTGTCGTACGTCTCGTCGGGATCGGAGTTGCCGAAGCCGCGGAGGTCGAGCGTGACGACGGTATGGGTGACGCGAAGTGCGACAACCTGCTGCCACCACGCCGCGTGATGGCCGCCGGAGCCGTGCACGAAGACGATCGGCGACCCGTCGCCGTGCACCTCGTAGTAGATCCGAGTGCCGTTGTTGTCGACGACGGGCATCAGGCGGGGCGCTTGCCGTGGAAGACGAGCTCGATCATCGTGTGATCGGGGTCGTGGATGTAGCAGAACTTGGACTGGTTCTCCGGGCGCTCGACCGTGCGCGTGTGGCGGATGCCGAGACTGTCGAGGTGGCCGAGGAAGCCGTCCCAGTCCTCGACCTCCATGGCGAAGTGGTACGGCGCCATGCGGTCCATCTCCTCGACCGGCGTGAAGTGCAGGTCGAAGCGTCCCTTGGTCATGAGCACCACGCGGGTGTTGCTCTTGGGCATGACGCGCTTGAGGCCGAACACCTTCGTGTACCACTCGACCGTGCGATCGACGTTGGTGGTGGGGAAGTTGACGTGGTGGATGTACTTCGGCTCGATGCTGCGACCCTTATCGTCGGTCTTGGGCTCGGGCAGGCTGAACCCGCCGGCCGCGGGCGCGGAACCGTTGGTGGTCTCGGTGATGCTCATCGCATCGTCCTTTCTTCGTCGGCACCGGCGGCTTCGCCGGCGACAGGATTCGCAAGTGTTCCGATGCCCGAGATCTCGATCTCGATGACGTCGCCGACGTCCATCGGGGTGTTGCCGTCTGCGCCCATCCACAGCACGTCGCCGGGATGGACAGTGATGTACTTCGTCATCTCGACGAGGAAGTCGTAGGGGTCGAAGATCATGTCGCCGGTCGCGAACTCCGCGTCGACGACGCCGTTGCGGCGCACCGTGGTCGTTGAGTTGAACGGGTCGGCTTCGGTGTCGATCCACGGGCCCATCGGCTTGAAGGTGTCGGCGTTCTTCGCCCGCCAGAAGGTGCGGTCGGCGTGCTGCCATGCCCGCGCACTCACGTCGTTGCCGATCGTCCAGCCGAACACGGCGGCCTTCGCCTCGTCGCGGGTCGCGTGCTTGAGCGTCCGTCCGATCACCGCGACGACCTCGGCCTCGGTCTCGAAGCGGCCCTCGACCTCGGCTGGCTTGACGATGGCGTCGCCGTGGCCGATGAGTGCGCTCTGCGCCCGGTACCCGACCTCGGGATGCGGGCCGACCTTGACCGGGTCGTACCCGAGGTCCTCGTGATGGCGATTGTGCGCCTTGTAGTTGAACCCGGCAGCGTAGAAGGTGCGCGGCATCACGGGCGGCAGCAGGGCGACCGCGGGCAGCGAATGCCGCGCGCCTCGCTCGTGCGGGCACCACGGCGCGGCCGAGATCTCGACGACCTCGTCCTGTTCGACGATCGCGAAGAACTCGCGACCGTCGAGCGCGCATCGGGCGTACCGCATCCGTCGTCCCTCGCCCTCAGCGCAGCTTGTGCGAGACGCGCTTGGTGATGAGGTACGCCTGAACGCCTTCCGGACCACTCTCGCGTCCGAGGCCGCTTTCCTTGACTCCGCCCGACGGCGCCTCTGTGACCGAGCCGCCGCAGTGGTTGATGGAGAGGATGCCGGCCTCGAAGCCGCGGGCGAGGACGTCCGCTGTGGCCGCCGACTCGGTGAAGCCGTAGGCCGCAAGACCGAAGGGGAGCGAGTTCGCGATCGCGATCGCCTCGTCGAGGTTCGAGAACGAGGTGATCGGCGCGATGGGGCCGAAGGGCTCCTCGCTCATGACCTCGGCATCGAGCGGCACGTTCGTCAGGACGGTCGGGGCGTAGAAACAGCCGCGTCGGCCGATGCGAGCCCCACCGGTCGCGATGGTCGCACCGTGTGCGACGGCATCCTTCACCAGCTGATCGGTCGACTCGACGCGCTTCGCGTTGATAAGCGGGCCCATCGTCACGTCGTCGTCGAGCGGGTCGCCGACGACGAGCGCCTCGGCCTGGCGGACCATCTCGGCGGTGAACTCCTCGACGATCGACTCGTGCACGAGGAAGCGACTCGGCGAAGTGCACACCTGGCCGGCGTTGGCCCACTTTGCGGCGGACGCGCGGCGGGCGGCCTCGATGGGATCGGCGTCCGCGGCGACGATGACCGGGGCGTGACCGCCGAGCTCCATGATCGTCGGCTTCATGAGCCCGCCCGCGCGGGCGTTGAGCTCCTTGCCGACCGGCACCGATCCCGTGAAGGCGATCAGCCGGGTGATCGGCGAGTCGATGAGCTGCTCTGCGGTCTCGGCGCCGCGGCCGAAGACGAGGTTGAGGACGCCTTTGGGCAGTCCGGCATCGTGGAAGACCTGCGCCAGCGCGCAGACCGTGGCCGGAACTTCCTGTGACGCCTTGATGACGAGCGAGCAGCCGGCCGCAATCGCGGCGGACATCTTGCGCATGGGCGAACCTGCGGGGAAGTTCCATGGCACGATCGCTCCGACCACGCCGACCGGCTCGTAGCGGACGGTCAGTGACGTGTCGGTGTCGGTCGGGATGATCCGTCCGTAGAGGCGCCGGCTCTCCTGCGCGCACCATTCGAGCGTGCCCGACACACGCATGACCTCAGTGATGGCATCCTTCACCGGCTTGCCCTGCTCGGCCGCCATGAGGCGGCCGATCTCGGGAGCCCGCTCGCGAAGCAACGCGACGGCCTTCATGAGGATCCGGCTCTTCTCGAACGCCGACGTGTCGCGCCACGCGGGAAAGGCGCGCTCCGCTGCCGCGAGGGCATCGTCGAGATCGGATACCTCGGCACGAGCGACCTGACCGATCACCCCGTCGTCGACGGGGTTGAGCACGTCAAAGGTGCGGCCGGCGGCGCCTTCGCGCCATGCGCCGTCGATGTAGAGGCCGAGCTTCGCCTGCGCGTAGATCTCGGCCGCTCTGCTGGGGGCCTCGGTTGCGATGGTCATTGCAGGGCCGTTCCTTCCGACGTGTTGGGGACCGCTCGGTCGCGGTTGGTTTCGAGAACCCAGATGTGGTGGGGTGGGGTCTCGTCGTGAACGCGGGTGGGGTAGTCGGCATCCACGCGGTCCATGTCCGCGGCGTATTCGACTCGGCCGCCGGCGGGGCAGTGGATGAAACGGAAGACGTTGGAGCCGACGGTGTGTCGTCCCAGGCGGCGGGCCTCGCGCCAGCCTCTGGCGATCATGTGGTTGCCGCCCTCGATGACGTCATCGAATCCGGATACCTCCCAGGATGTGTGATTGGTGCCCGCTCGGTCGGGCCGGTGACACAGCAGGAAGTTGTGCTGATCATCGTCGCCCTCGATCTGCATGAAGACGCCCATCGGTTTGACCACATCGACAGCTCGGAAGTTGAGTCGCTCGAGGTAGAACTCGACCGCCCTGCCCCTGCCTTCCTTGGGGATGTTGAGGGCGACGTGGCAGATGCGGATTGGTCGCACGTCGGCGATCGGAGCGTGCGGCTGGTTCCATCGATCGATGCGGCCGGAGCTGTTGTAGCGACGGGGGTCGTAGTCCTGGTGCTCCGGTCGGGTGACCGCGAAGGCGATACCGAAGCCGGTTTCGTCGTGGGTGTGCGCGATGCCGTCGCTGTCGACTGTGACTTCTCTGTCGGTTCTGAGGTCGGCCACGAGGCGTTCGAGCGCCTCGTGAGAGTCGATACCCCACACGACTTCGCGGATTCCGGGGCCGGTCTCGACGGGTGAGGGGAGGGTGGGGTCGTCAACGTGTTTGAGGACGAGGCGCTGTCGTACTCGGGTGGTCAGGACCACGTGGGTGTCGGTGCGTTCGAGGAGCTCGAGTCCGAAGTCGATGAAGAATCGTGAGCACTCGTCGAGGTCGTCGACGCCGTACACGACCGATTCGATGCGTTCGATGGACATGCTCGGAACCTTTCACCCGGGTGGAACTGAGTCTTCGCCCGGCGGGGCGGTGGCAGAAGTAGCCGGTACGTAGCCTGTCCTTGCACGATCTGCATCGCGGTCGGCCGTGAGCTCCGTACGCACGGCGCAGAGCGCACTCAGCACCGTCTCGGGGATGCGGGGGTCCTGCAATTCGGGGCTCGCTTCCCAGGCACGCCGGATCAGGTCGGCCCAGGATTCGGTGAGTTTGGCGATGGTCGCATCGGCGAGTGCGGTCGCTGTGATACGGATGGCGCGTCCGTCGTGTTCGTCGCGAAGCGAGGTGAGATAGCCACGCGCTCGCAGCTCGCGCAACGCGGTCGAGACATTGGCGCGTTGCAGCCGCGCACCATCGGCGATGTCGGACGCGGAGCATCCTGGGTTCTTGTGGACGTACCGCATGACCTGCCCTTGAGTAGGCGTGAGCGGGACCACGGGTGTGATCTGGGTAGCACGCAGTTGAATCTCGCGAGCCACGTCAACGATGACTTCGGCCAGCTGCGTGTGCACGTCGTCTGTTGCGCCCTCGTTCATACGGCCTCCTCGCCATTTGATTATTGAATCATAATTACTTTGCCGTACAGTTGCATGCACGACTTGCATGACGCAAGACGCATTCTGCAAGGAGGATCAAAGTGGATCGCCTCATCGTGATGAAGACCTTCGTCACCGTCGCCAAGTCGTCGAGCTTCAGTGCCGCAGCACGCGAACTCGCCATCTCGGGCTCCCTCGTCTCCCGGCACGTCGCCGACCTCGAACGGCAGGTCGGGGTGCGCCTGGTGAACCGCACGGCCCGATCGGTCAGTCTCACCGATGCGGGAACGCGCTATGCGGACTTCGCGCGCCGCATTCTCTCTGAGATCGATGAGGAGGACACCGCGCTGTCGGAGTCGCGGGATCGACCAGAGGGCACGCTGTCGGTCATCTGCCCGAAGTGGATCGGGACCCTCGATCTCGGTGACGCCATCGCCGCTTTCGTCAAGGCGCACCCTCTGATCACCATGCGATTCGAGCTCGGGGGGATGTCTGATCGCAACTACGACTTCCTGGAGCGCGGGTACGACGTCGCCTTCCACACCAGGGATCTGCGCGACTCGAATGTTCTGGTGCGACGCGTGTCGGAGCTGCCCTTCGTCCTCGTCGCCGCCGCCGACTACGTGCGCCGGCATGGCGCTCCGACGACGACCGCCGAGCTCGCCGAGCATCAGTGCATCCTTCACCCCAACGATCCGGTGTGGCGTCTCGGCGCGGGCGCCGAGACGTCCCATCACAAGGTGCAACACCCATCGGTCGTCGCCAATTCGTATCTGGTCATCGAGAAGCTGGTGGAGCAGGGGGCCGGTATCGCCCTGATTCCGCGCCGACCGGCCGTTGAGCGTTTGGCCTCCGGCGATCTCGTCGAGGTTCTGCCGCAACATCAGCCTCCGGCGCGAGCACTGTACGCGGTGCACGGACCCGGCGGTCACACTCCGGAGCGCGTGCGGATCTTCCTCGATTTCATGACGGTGTGGTTCCGGTCCCGCCCCGCGGCGCATGCAGCGTGATCATCCCACTCATCGTGCACGGTTATGTTGCGCCGCCGGGCACTGTGCCTGCCAGCCCGCGCAGGTAGCTTCAAGCACACACAGCCGCCCCGACCCGCGGGGCACACCACATGACTGTCCGCGCAAGGAGGCGCCTCATGAAGTCAGCGACCCGGAAGACCGCCATCCCTTTGGCGGTGTTCGCCCTCGTGCTCACCGGCTGCACGCAGGGTGACACCGACACTCCCACTGAATCGAGCGCCCCTGAAGCATCGGGCACGCTCCGCGTGAACTTCGGCGCGTTCCCCGAGACCTGGGCACCGGGGTACGAGTTCGAAGGCGGACCCATGCGCATCGTCTACGAGAACCTCATCACCCGCGACGATGCCGGCGAACTCGCGCCCGGCCTTGCTGAGAGCTGGGAGCTGAACGACGACTCGACATCGCTGACCCTCACTCTCCGCCAGGGCGTCAGCTTCCACGACGGCGAGCCGTTCAACGCGGAGGCCGTAGCGCAGAACATCGACACGGTGAAGAACACGCCCGGGCCGTTCGGCGCCCAGCTCGCACCGATCGATTCGGTGGACGCGCCCGACGAGCACACCGTGATCATCAACTTCTCCGCGCCCACACCATCCATGCCCAACACCCTGTCGACGCGAGTGCTACCCATTGCGAGCCCCGCAGCGATCGAGGACGGCAGCGTCGCAACAAACCCCGTCGGTACCGCCCCGTGGGCATACGACGAAGCAGCATCGACCGCAGGCACCGTCATGAGTTTCACCCTGTACGAGGACTATTGGGGAGACGCACCCGCCTTCGAAAACATCGAGCTGTACGCGATCCCCGACGACGAGGCCGCGGCAGCTGCCGTCGTCAACGGAGAGATCGACATCACCGATACAGAGGAAGAGGTACTGCCCCGCTTCGACGGAACCACGGTGGAGTCCTTCGAATACCCGGCAATCCGCAACAACGTCATGTTCTTCGATCGGGGGGCCGGTGGCCTGTTCGAGGACGTCGAAGTTCGTCAGGCGGTCTGCTACGCCATCAATGTGCAGCAGATGGTCGACGTCAGCGGTGGCGAGGCGGCAACGCAGCACTTCCTCGAAGGCACCCTGGGCCACAACCCCGACATCGCCGGTTACCCCACCGACGTCGAGCAAGCACGGTCGCTGTGGCAGAGCGCGGGAAGCCCCCAGATCGCGGGCGAGATGATCGCCGCGCCCTTCACGACAACGCAATCCACCATCTACATGGATCAGGCAAGCCAGCTGGACGGGTTCGGCATCGAGGTCACCACGGTTCCGCCCCCGGAGTGGTTCCAGGGATGGAACAGCGGTTCGTACCCGATCGGCATCGGCTCCAACGACGAGCAGACCCCCTTCGAGTGGTACAAGGCGTGGTTCGCCGCCGACGCCGGCGGCAACCCGTCCGGCACGGAAAGCGACGAGCTCAAGACGGCGGCCGACGCCGCGATCGCGGCGGGCGACTCCGAGGAGGCCGAAGGCCTCTGGGCCGAAGTGACGAAGATCATCGCGGACGAGGCGCTCACCTGCGCCCACGCTCGCGGGTTCGAGATCATCGCGTTCAACGCGGATACCGTGCAGGGTGTGGAGGAGTCGAACTTCCCGTTCGAGGCCAACAACATCAACCTGCGGGAGATCACGCCCGCGGGCTGACGATCAATATCGGAATCCAGTGACAGTCATGAAGACCACGGCGGGGCGGGAGGACTGATGGCCAAGCTCATCGCCTTCCGCCTCGCCCTCGCCCTCCCCCAACTGATCCTGGTCGCCATGGTCGTGTTCCTCATGACCTATCTGGTGCCGGGGAGCCCGGCTGCGGCCATCCTCGGCACCAGCGCGACCCCCGACCGTATCGCACAGGTCGAAGCCCAGCTCGGCCTCGACCAGCCCTTCTTCACCCGTTTGGTGTCGTGGTTCGCCGCAGCCGCCCAGGGAGACCTCGGCACCTCTTTCGCCATCGGCCGCCCCGTCACCGACATGCTGCTCGAGCGGATGCCGGCAACGCTGTCGCTCGTCGTCGGCGGGCTGATCGTCTCGGTCATTATCGGGCTGGCTCTCGGACTGCTCGGCGGCACACGACCTGGATCGACGACGGACCGGGTGACGACCACCATCACCGCTGTGACCGTGGCCATTCCGGAGTTCTGGCTCGGCATCGTGCTGCTGCTGATCTTCGCGGTCCAGCTCAAATGGGTACCGGTCGTGTCATACGTACCTCTCGATGTGGATCCGGCCCGTTGGGCGCAGGGTTTGATCCTGCCGTCGATCGCTCTTGGCGTAGGTTCTGCCGCCCTCATCGCTCGCGCGATGCGCACCTCTATGGCCGAGACGCTCTCTGCCCGGTGGGTCGACACACTTACGGCGACGGGAATGTCCCGCACCCGCGTGATTTACCGCTACGGACTCAAAAACGCCCTCGTCCCGGTGCTGGCCTCGACAGGCCTCACCGTCAGCATCCTCATCGGCGCCAGCTTCGTCGTCGGCCAGGTCTTCGCATTCCCCGGAATCGGCGACATCATGCTCCGCAGCGTCATCGGCAAGGACTTCCCTGTCGTCCAAGGCGGGGTGCTCATGATCGCCGTCATCGTGATCGTCGTGAACCTCGTCCTGGACATCTGCTACGGCCTGCTCAACCCCAAGGCGCGACCTCAATGACCGACACCTACTCGCTGAACCTCTCCCGGCTGCGCCGCTCCCCCGACGGTCGCCCGCAATCGGGGCTCTCCCGGGTGATCGGGCGGATGCGTCGACAACCACTGACGCTGGTCGCCCTATGGACCATCGTCGCGCTGGCACTCATTGCGATCTTTGCCCCTGTGATCGCGCCGTATGACCCCAACGTGTCGGACTACTCGGCTCTCCTTCAAGGCCCGTCGGCGACGCATTGGCTGGGCACCGACAATCTCGGTCAGGACTACTTCAGCCGCCTCATCTTCGGCACGCGGGTGGCACTCGTGGTAGCGCTGGGTTCGGTTCTTATCGCCATGGCGCTGGGTGTGCCGATCGGCTTGCTTCTGGGCTATCGCGGTGGGTGGACCGACCGCCTCGGCTCTCGCTTGCTCGACGTGGCCCAGGCCCTGCCAGGGCTCCTGGTCGCCCTCGCTGTCATCGCGATCCTCGGGCGGAGCCTATGGACGCTCATGCTCGCCATCGGCCTGATCTTCACGATGGGCTTCGCGAGAGTGACCCGCGCCATCGCCCTCACCGAGCGACACAAGCTCTATGTCGAGTCCGCACATGTCGCAGGCATGCGGGAGCGGACCATCATCTTCAGGCAGGTGCTGCCCAACCTGATCGGCCCGCTCGTCATCCAGGCTGCGGTGTTCTTCGGCTCGGCGATCATGATCGAGTCCGGGCTCAGCTTTCTCGGCCTCGGGCTCAATCGCGAAACCCCTACGTGGGGTGGCCTGCTCAGCATGGCCGTCGCGCATCAGGCGCAGCAGCCCTTCCTCGCCTTCCCACCCGGCATCGCCATCATCATCACCGTGCTGGCGTTCAACCTCTTCGGCGACGGCATGAACGACGCCATCACCGGCGGCATCCGCCGATCACCGCGCAAGGCTCAGGGCAAGGCGGCCCTGCCGTCGATGAGCAACGTTCCGACCGCCGCAGCGGCAACGCTTCCCGGACAGGACGCACCGCTCGGGGCGCAGAGCCCCGACGATGCCGCACCCGATGCGGCGAGCCCGTTCCCGTCGCACCGCACGCCCGCCCCCGCGCCGACCGGCATCACCGCTGACGATCGCCTCCCCGTCGCGACGAACCAGGTGCTGGCCGTGCGCGAACTGTCGGTGGAGCTGGAACGCCCCGAGGGAGACGTCGTCCCGCTCGTGTCAAATGCGCAGCTCTCCATCGGCGCTGGCGAGATCGTCGGGCTCCTCGGGGAATCGGGCTCGGGCAAGTCGATGTTCGCCAAGGCTGTGATGGGCTTGCTGCCGCCCCGCACCAGGCTGGCTTCCGGCACGATCCTCTTCGACGGCACCGAACTGGCGTTCCAGTCGCAGCGAATGTTGCGCACCGTCCGCGGGGCAGGCATCGGCGTGGTCTTCCAAGACCCGCTGTCCGCGCTCTCGCCGGTGCACACGGTCGGCCGCCAGCTCGTCGAACCTTTGCGGGAGCACAAGGGCATGTCCAGATCGCAGGCACGAGACCGCGCCGTGGAACTGCTGGAACGTGTCGGCGTGAGTCGTGCGCGCGAACGGCTCGACCACTACCCGCACCAGTTCTCGGGCGGGATGGCGCAGCGCGTCGCAATCGCGATGGCGCTAGCCGCTGACCCGAAGCTGCTGATCGCCGACGAGGCGACCTCGGCGCTGGACGTCACAACGCAGGCGCAAGTGCTCGACCTCATCCTCGACCTCCGCGACGAGTACGGGATGGGAGTGTTGATGATCACCCACGATCTCGGCGTCGTCGCGGAGACATGCGACCGGGCAGCGATCATGTACGCGGGCCAGATCATCGAAACCGGGACGGTGACGGACCTGTTCCGCACACCCCGGCATCCCTACACGGCCGCACTGCTGGCCGCGAACCCCGCGGCCGATGCCCGCGTGGACCGGCTGCCGACCATCCCGGGCCGAGTTCCGCTCGCCGGCGAGTGGCCGCGCGGTTGTCACTTCGCGAATCGCTGTGTGTTCGCGACCACCGAGTGCACATTGGCCCCGGTACCGATGATCGACGAGGTGCGGTGCGTCCGTGCACACGAATTGACCTTGGAGGTCGCCGCCCGATGACCATGGACACCTCCCCTCTGCTCATTGTCGAGGGACTGACCGTCGAGTACGAGACCGGCGGCGCGCTCCCGTGGCGCCGGCGCACGTCCCGCGCGATTGAGAACGTCTCCTTTGACATCCGTCCCGGTGAGACACTCGGGCTGGTCGGCGAATCGGGGTCGGGCAAGAGCACGACGGGGCGCGCCATCCTTCGGTTGGCGGAGGCCGCGGCAGGGTCGATCCGCTTCGATGGTCAGGAAGTCACGGCGATGGGTCGGCGCACCCCGCTCGCCTACAGGCGGCACGTGCAGGCCATCTTCCAAGATCCCAGTTCCTCCCTCAATCCCCGCCACGTCGTCGGGCGCTGCGTGGACGACACCCTCCGCACTCACGGAGTCGACGACCCCGCCAAGAGGCGGATGCGCACCCTCGAAGCGTTCGAGCAGGTCGGCCTCTCCCGCGACCACCTCCACCGCTTCCCCAACGAGCTGTCAGGCGGTCAGCAGCAGCGCGTCGCGATCGCCCGGGCGCTCGTGCTCAAGCCTCGGCTGGTCGTCTGTGACGAAGCCGTCAGCGCGCTCGATCTGTCAACCCAGGGGCAGATCATCAACCTGCTCGCCGATCTGCAAGAGGCCACCGGCGTGAGCTACCTCTTCATCGCGCACGACCTCGGTATCGTCCGGCACCTCTCGCACCGGATCGCCGTCATGAAGCAGGGGCACCTTGTCGAACTGGCGCCCGGCGAGCAGCTGTTCACCGCAGCGACGCACCCGTACACCCGCAAGCTCCTGGGCGCGAGCCCGTCGGCGACGCCCGAGGGGCGCGAGGAGCGACGAGCGCGGCGCGAGGCGTTCCGGCAGATCCACGAAGCCGAGATCGCGCTGACCTGATCAGGACACGCAGAAAGGGGAGCCCCGCCTCGAGCGGGACTCCCCTTTCGTGTTAGTCGGTCTCGGCGCCGGCGCAGAAATGGCATCCCTCGTCGTCGCAGAACCAGTCGGGCACCTCCCTGTCGGCAACACGGCGCGGCGCCAGGACGCTCACGGTCCAACCTTGCTCGGCTCGACCTTCGCGTAGCCGCGGACATCCGGGAACGGCGGCGTGCGGTCAGGTTGCAGGTCGACCTGAAACGTGTTCAGACACATCGAGAGCAACGTGAAGTTACCGAGTAGACCGATCGCGTCAACGAGCTGCTGATCGGTGAACACGCTCCGCAGCCGCGCGAAGGTGGCGTCCGACACGAAATGCGTCGTCAGCAGCTCGGCGGCGAAATCGTGGAACACACGCAGTTCCTCATCGTCGCCGAACTCCGGCACTCGCCCGGCGGCGAGCGCGGCGACAGCGGCTGCGGGGACGCCGGTCTCGATGGCCTTGTCCACGTGAGAGTTCCACGAGAACTGCGCGTCGAACTGGCGCGATGCGATCAGCAGTGCGTACTCGCGGATGCGTTCGGGCATGCTGCAGTCGAAGCGGACGAAGGCTCCCAGTGCCTCGACTCTGTCGCACAGTTCGGGGCTGTGCAGCCACACTTTGAAGGGTCCGCCGATCTTTCCGCGCTTGGCGATGATGCGGTCGGCGAGCTCCTGCTGTCGCTCGGTCATGTCTTCGTAGGGGGTGACGTCCAGTCTCATGAGGCCTCCGGGTGACGGGAGTGGGTTCGTCCGCGACATTAGGTGGCCCGCGCCGACGGGGCCAGATCAGGACGGGCAACGTTAGCGTGCATCCGCGGTGGGGTTGCACGCCCTAGCGTGAGGGAGTGCCCTCACGTATCCGCACGCTCGTCGCCGAGCTCCGCCACGACTCACCCGCCGTTGCCACCAGCACCCCGCGCCTGACGTGGACGGTGGACTCCGACGAACCGGGCTGGGAGCAGCAATGGGCTGAGATTCGCTGTGGTGACGAAGTGGCTCGCAGGAACGACCGGGACAGTGTGCTCGTGGCTTGGCCATTCTCACCGCTGGAACCGGGCGAGAGGGCACAGGTGTCGGTGCGATCGGCGGCGACCAATGGGGAACTGACCGCGTGGAGTCATCCGCTCGAGGTGTGGGCCTTGTTCACCGCCGAGTGGACGGCCCCACCCATCGCCGCAGCCGAGCCCGAAATGGCCGCGCAGCCGGTGCTTCTGCGGCGTCGCTTCGAGGTGCGCGCAGGACTTACCAGCGCCACGCTCCACTGGACTGCCCTCGGCGTGGCCGATACCGCGGTGAACGGCATCGCGGCAGACGATGCCGTTCTGTCGCCTGGCTGGACCTCGTACCGTGAGCGCCTCATCTACGACAGCGCCGACGTCACGGCTCTGCTGCATCCGGGCGAGAACATCCTCAGCTCCCGGCTCGCCGGGGGGTGGTACACCGAGGAGTATCACGTCCTCACGACTCCCCGACGATTTTACGGCGATCAGCCCCGCTTCACCGCACAGCTCGAGCTCATCTACGAGGACGGGACTCGCGAGACGATCATGACCGACACCGCCTGGCGAGCATGGCTCGACGGACCGGTCATAGCCACCGGCATCTACGACGGCGAGCATGTCGATGCGCGCCGTGAACCCGCCGGCTGGGACCGGCCCGGATTTGATGACGGCCACTGGCCGACCGCGATCGAGACGTCCGAGTCCCTACGGGGGATCGAGCCGCGGATGGCTCCGCCTGTCCGCCGACTGGAGACACACGCGGTGAAAGCCGTCACTCGGACGGCGAGTGGTCGGGTCCTGCTCGATTTCGGGCAGAACCTCGTCGGCCGGCTACGACTGCGGCTTCGAGGCCCACGAGGAACCGTCGTGACGGTGCGCCACGCCGAAGTGCTCGAGGGTCGGTGGGACGACAAGCCCGAGCTCGCCCTGCGCCCGCTGCGCCGCGCCCGCGCCACCGACTCGTTCACCCTCGCCGGGGCGGAAGATGAGGTGTTCGAGCCGCGCTTCACGTTCCACGGTTTCCGCTACGCCGACATCGACGGCTGGCCGGGCGAGTTCGATCCGACCGATGTCGAGGCCGTGGTTCTCGGCAGCGACCTTCGTCGCACCGGCTGGTTCGCGTCGTCGGATGAGACGCTCGACCGCTTCCACGAGAATGTGGTCTGGACGCTGCGCGGCAACTACCTCGCCGTCCCACAAGACTGTCCTCAGCGCGACGAGAGGCTGGGCTGGACCGGCGATACGCAGCTGTTCGCACCGACCGCCCAGTCGCTGTTCGACTGCCATGCGTTCCTGCGCTCGTGGCTGCGGGATCTGGCGCTGGAGCAGCGCCGCCTGAATGGCCTGGTGCCGCTCTTCGCCCCGGACGTCGTGCCCGGTTTCAGCGACCGCGGCCCGGTCGCCGCGTGGGGCGACGCCATCACGATCGTTCCGCGGGTGCTGGCTGACACATCAGGGGATCTCTCGGTGCTCAGCGAGTTCTACCCGGGCATGCGGGCCTGGCTGGAGCTCGTGCTCGACCACCGTGACGAGGAGGGCCTGTGGACGAGCGGCAGGCAGCTGGCGGACTGGCTCGACCCGAACGCCCCGCCGAACGCCCCCTCGCGCGGACGCACCGACACCGACATCGTCGCCACCGCCTACCTCGCGCGCACCGCACAGCTCACCGCAGACATCGCCGCGGAACTCGGGCAGGACGCCGACGCCGCGCGGTTCGCCGCTTCGGCAGCCGCCACACGTGACGCTTTCGTCACCGCCTTCGTGGCGCCCAGCGGCCGAATGATGTGCGACACGCAGACCTCCTACGCGCTCGCGATCGCATTCGACCTCGTAGAGGATCAGCGACTTCGCCGGCGCGTGGGCGACCGGCTGGCGTACGTGGTGCGCCGCGATGGGTACCGCATCGCCACCGGACTTGTCGGCACGGCCGTCATCGCCGACGCCCTGACTATGGCCGGTCATCTGGATGCCGCCGAACGACTTCTTTTCCAGACCGAGGCGCCCTCCTGGCTGTACCCGGTCACCGTCGGCGCCACCACCGTGTGGGAACGCTGGGACGGCTTGCGTGAGGACGGATCGCTGAACCCGGGCGCGATGGTCTCGTTCAACCACGTCGCGCTGGGATCGGTGGCGAACTGGCTGCACACCACCGTCGCGGGCATGTCCGCCGACGGGCCGGGCTACCGGCGGCTGAGGATCGCGCCACGACCGCTGCAGCGATTGACCAGGGCTCACTTCCGCCATCTCACACCGTACGGACCGGCAGAGGCGGGCTGGGAACGCGACGGCGCCTCGCTCCGCGTGGTCGCCGCCATCCCTGCGAATACGACAGCGCGCGTGACGCTACCCGATGGACGTGAGCTCGAGGTCGGGTCGGGCAGACACGAGTGGCGTTGCGCCGTGCCGGAGCGTCGTCCCCGTGCGGCGGTGACGCTCGACTCGTCGCTTGCGGACCTGGCTGACGACCCCGCCGCGTACCGTGCCTTTCATGCCACCCTCGCCGCGCAGCCGAACCGGTTCCTCGCGGGCGCGGTGAAGGCGAACGCGCTCTACACCCCGGGCCGCACTCTCCGTGACGCGCTCATCTTCGCCGACGACGCGACGTTGGTTGCGGTCGCCGATGCCCTGCAGTCCGCGCACCACCCGACGGGAGACACCGCATGACCACCATCCGCCTCTTCTCCGACATCGACGCGCTCGACCGCGGCGGCGCGGTCCGGACCTGGCCTCTCATCACCAAGGACACCGCCGGTGGGACCAATGACGTCACGACCGGCATCAGCGTGTACCCGGTCGGGGCGGGCGCTCCGCTGCATTCGCACAACTGCGGCGAGCAGGTGCTGATCATGGAAGGTGAAGGCTTCGTCGAGGTGCATGATCCCGTGCAGGGGCTCATTCGGCAGGATCTCGTCAAGGACGACACCGCGTACGTTCCCGCTGAGGTCTTCCACCGGTACCACAACACCGGAGACGTGCCGCTGCGGATCCTGTGGATCTATCCGGGAGCGTACGTCACCCGCACTTTCGCGGACACGGGCAAGACGGTGGAGCACCTGACCGCGGAGGACGCCATGGGCGGACGGAGCTGACTCAGGCGGTCAGGATCACCTTGCCACCCGGATGTCCGCTCGCCACGAGACGCAATGCGGACTTCGCTTCGGCCAGATCGAAAGTCTCAGCGATCGGAAGGGTCAGGTCGCCGTTGGCGGCGAGATCGAGGATGACTCGGCGATGCGGCATCCGGAAAGCGATGCTCTCGGGCCGCATACCGGCCGATATCCGCACCCCGGCTTCCGTCGCGCGCTTTCCCGGCGCGACGGTGGCGATGCGCGCGGGGTCCGCGACGAGCGCGAGCGAAACGTCCAGTGCTTCGTCGGTGCCGGCCGCGTCCACCGCGGCGTCCACACCACCGGCCGCGATCTCCCGAATACGGCCCTCCAACCCGTCGCCGTAGGCGACCGGCTGCCCGCCGAAAGCCCGGACCTTGTCGTGCTGGGCCGGAGAGGCCGTACCGATCACCCGGATGCCCTCACGCCGGGCGAGTTGCAGCACCAGCGCACCTACAGACCCTGACGCGCCGTGCACGAGGAGGGTCTCCCCTTCATCAGCACCGCACAGCATCAGCAACTCGGCGGCGACGACTCCGACATGCAGGATTCCTGCGGCCGTCAGGTCGTCAACGCCGGCAGGGATCGCGAAGACGTCACTTGCGGGGACCGTCACGACGTCGGCGAACGCACCGGAGATCTTGAAGGCGACGACGCGATCTCCGGCCTGGGCCGGGCCGCTGGCGATCGACGTGTCGGGACCGATCGTGATGATCACCCCGGCCGCCTCCTGACCGATGGGCAAGGGCAGCTTCGTCGGGTCGGCATTCCACCCGCCGCTGAGGGATTTGTAGTCGGAGGGGTTCACCCCCGCCGCGGTCACTCTGATCTTCACCTCGCCCCGCGCAGGGACGGGGGGATCTGCGCTGACGCATTCGAGCGCGTCGATGCCGCCGTAATGCGGCAATTGCCAACGCCTGGCCATCAGCCGACATCCGGGACGGTGATGCCACGCGCTGTCGCTGCCTCGACGACTTCGTTCCACAGCTTCTCCGGCACGGGAACGCCAGCCGCAGAACGTTGTGCGTAGGTCTCCGCACCGCGCTCCCCGGGGACGCGGACCCTGGCGGATCCGGGGGCGAGCGGCAGATCGTGGATGGTGTCGACGGTGGCATCGACGTTCGCCTGGAACTCCTCGATGGGCCCCAAAGCGGCCGGATCGATGGCGATCAGGGTGGCGTTCTGCCGATGCGTGCGGCCGCCCTCGACGTGGGCGTGGAAGCCGGTGAGGATCGGGGCGGTCACCAGCACGGAGGTGAGCAACTCGAACATCAGCGAGAGGCCCGAGCCCTTCGCCCCGCCCACGGGAAGCGGGATCTTGGCCTCGTTCGGGTCGGTCGTCGCCACTCCGTCGGCGGTGACAGCTGCCCCCTCGGGCAGGGGTTTGCCGGCGCGCTTGAACTGAGCGATCTTGCCGAGCGCGATGACAGCGGTGGCCATGTCGAGCAGAACGGTCGGCTTGGCCCCTGTGCCTGGCACCGCTACGGCAAGAGGGCTCGTCGCCACCGACGCCCCCGCTGCTCCGTCGTACGCCATATTGGGCATGCCGGCGACCATGCCCAGTCCGACCAGTCCCGCGTCAGCGATCCGGGAGGTGTAATAGCCGATCGCCCCGGTGTGCACGGTCGTGCGCACCGCGACGAGGGCAATGCCCTGCTCCCGCGCACGATCGATCGCGAGATCCGCGGCACGGGTGAGGGCAACCGGTCCTGGGGCGCGGTCGGCGTCGACGACGACGACGCCGGGTCGGGTCGAGTCCACCGCGATGGAGGGGGTCGCGTTCGCCTCGCCCGATTCGAACAGCTCGAGGTAGCGGGGGACACGGGACAGTCCATGGGAATCCACACCGCGCAGGTTCGCCCACACGAACACAGGCGCGGCGATCGCGGCGTCAGTTTCGCTCACCCCCGCGGAGACGAATAGGTCACGGATGAGCTTCTCGAGCGCCTCGGGGGCGAGGGTGACGGAGTCGGGCATGGCAGGGCCTTTCGGTGGAAGCGTGGTGCGGGGCGAGCCGGTCGGTGCGATCGGCCCGCCCCGGGTCTCAGCGTGTGACGGTGACGTTCACGACGGCGGTCGTGCCCGCCTTCACCGCGGCTGCGGCGTCGCCGAGGACACGGGCGAGGTCACCGCGATCGTCGACGCTGGCGTGGAACATGTCGAACGGAGCGGCGAAGGCGCTCAGCTCCGGTTGCGACGACAAGTCGACGCCGAGATGGTTGCCGGTCTGTACCGCTGATCCCTCTGGGTAGAACCGCAAGTGGTTCATTTTCATCGACAGGTACTTCTTGTTGTTGAAGATCACGATGAGCAGAGGAAGCCCGAAGTCCTTCGCCGCGAGCAGCGATTGCACGACGGGGTTGTACAGGAATGCCCCGTCGCCGATAGTCAGAACGACAAGTCCGTCCCGCACCGCGAGTTTCACGCCCAGTGCGACGGCGATGCCCTGGCCGAGGCCGCCTTGCACGTAGAAGTACGAGTCCGGCCTGTCCCAGCCGACGTGGCGCTGAACCACGCGGCTGTGGGTGATCGTCTCGTCGACGACGACGGCTCGCTCTGCGCGGACGATATCGCGCAGAACCGACGCGAGGGTGATCGGGTCGATGCCTGCACCGTCGCGGGAGCGCTGCTCGGCGGCATCCGTCTCGCTACGCCATCGCGCGCGGGAACGCTCCACAGCGTCCCTGCGGACCGCCACCGCACTCTCGTCGCTCAGAGCGAGAGACGCCTCACGCAACTGCTGGAGCGTCTCGGGCAGCGCGCCTTCGAGATAGTGATCGGCGTTGAGCACCTGGTAGACGATGTGCGGGCGCTGCGGCACCTCGTCGATGACGACGATCGTCGCCCGGGCGGGACGTCGGCTCGGCGGGTAGAACGGCGCGCGGCAGTTCACCAAGAGAATCAGGTCGGCGTCGTCGATGTGCGGCTCGAGGTCTGCGCCGAGGTGCGCGGGCGAGTCCTTGCTGATGTTCGCGCAGACCGCCGAGGAGGGTTCGATCACACCGATGCCCAGGTCCTCGGCGAGTGCGGTGAGCGCTTCGAAGCCTCCGGGTTCACGGCCGCCGGTTTCGGTGATGATGATCGGGTTACGAGCCTCTGCCAAGAGCCGGGCCACGGTGTCCACGTCGTCGTGAGCGCTGATTCGACGTCCCCGTGCAGCGACGGCCTTGGGACGCACCGGCGGGGTGGTGGGCTCGAGCAAGATCTCCAGAGGCACGTTCAGGTACACCGGCCCGGTCGGCTGCCGGGCTGCCAGCTCGCCTGCGCGGGTGACCATCGTGTACAGCGTCGAGACGCTGCCGACCATGTTCGACCATTTCGTCCACGGCTGCGCGACGTTGTGGGGCCCCCCGACGATCGAAAGATTGCGGTACCACTGCCCGCCGGGGTCCTGTCCCGCACCGTCGCCGTATGTGGTCGACTCGCTGGATGCGACGACCATGCCGACGCCGGCCAGCAGTGCCCCGTGGATGGCGGTCGATCCCTGAAGAAGGCCGGGCGCGGCATGCAGCAGCACGGCCTGTACGCGACGGGTGACCAATCCGAAGCCCGTCGCCATTCCGACGGCCACAGTCTCATGGGTGAGGTCGAGGTAGGCAGGGGTCGGGGTGCCTTTCGCCTGGCGGCGTGCGAGCGCTTCCCACGCAGGCGCCCATTCCGAACCCGGCGACGAGAAGATGTACTCGACGCCGAGGTCGTCGAGGGCAGCGATCAGCAACTCACCGCCGTCATACGTCCCCGCCACTGTCACCCGTTCTGCGCTGATGCGCCGCTCGTCGCTCCGGCCGGCAGCGGCTCGGGGATCGGCCAGTTCAAGCATTCGCTGATTCCTCGTCCCATGATCCACTCCAGCTCCTCGGGAGAGAAGCTGTAGTACTTGGTGAATTGCTCGATGGTGTCGGTCCACGTCAGCCCGTGGCCGAGCAGGCGGGTGATGTCGGTCCCGAAGAAGCAACGCTCTGGCCCCATGGCGTCTACCATCTGCCGCACGTACTTCTCGATGTTCAGGTTCGGGAACGGCTGCGTGGAGTACCCGGGGAGCGCCGACACCTTGACGTAAATGTTTGGGTGGACGTGCAGGTCCGCGGTCTCCTGCACCCAATAGCCGATGGCGTCGTCGACGCACCGCGCCATGATCCCCATGTGATCGATGATGATCTTCAGGTCGGGGTGCTTCTCGGCGATGGCTCCGAGCTCGGCCTTCCAGATCGGGGCATGCACCATGGTGGGTATGCCGAGCTTCTCGGCGATCGGCCAGTACCAGTCATTGGTGCCGTCGATCATCCAGTTCCGGTCTTGCGGCCGGTGGAAGGTCAGGCGCGTGCCCTTGATGTATGGATTGTCCTTGATGAAGTGGAGCAGTTTCTCACCCTCCTCCTGGTCGTTCTGGGGGATGCGGGCCATGATCCCGAAGCGGTCAGGATGCTGCTCCGACGCTTCCAGCGCGTAGTCGATGCGGTCTCCCTCCCACGACGGGGGAAGGATGAGGGCACGGTTCACCCCCGCCTCGTCCATGAGCGAAATGGCTTCCTCGGCGAGGAAGGCCTCCTCGCGGTGACCGTTAAGGCGGATGCGCTCACGCGCTCCCGGGACCCAGGGACGCTCCGGCGTCTCTTCCTTCCAGAGATGGATCTGCGAGTCGACGATGAACAACGGGCTTCCTAACGTTCGAGTGCTGCGTGCCGGTCTGCCTGGTCGGCGGTGACCTGATCACCGGCTGGCGCCAACGGGCTCCAGTGCAAGCGAACGTATCCCGGCCCCTGGGAGCGATCCAGGGCCGGGCACGCACGTTTAGGTTTACGGATCGTGCATCCTTCGCCTTGTGAGCAAAGGATCGCGGCGTGCTTTGCTGGGTTCTGGTCGTTTCGACCCCGCGGCTCAGGGAGGATGCCATGACGGACACGCCGATCGCAGGCCTTGGCGACACCGCAAGGGGCCCCCGGACGGGCCCCGATCCGGCGTCACCGTTCTTCCGCTCCGGCGGCCGAAACCGCTTTACGGCGCGGCGCGCACGAGTGGTCTCCGTCGAGCAAGTCGCGCCGGTAATGGTCCGTGTCCGTGTCTCCGGGCCGGACTTCGTCGACTTCGTCAGCGACGGACCCGCCGACCACGTTCGAGTGTTCTTCCCGGATCCGGTCACGGGCGCACTTGTTGCGCCGAGCCCCGTCGGTCCGGGCGAGGACGGCATCTTGCGCCCGAAGGCCCCGACCCACGCACGCGACTTCACGCCGCTCAGCGTGTCGCGCGTGGGCGACGACATCGTCGTCGATCTCGACTTCTTCCTGCACGCGTCGCCCGGTCCGGCCGCACAGTGGGCGGCCCGCGCTCGTATGGGGGATGAGATCGTGGTCGTGGGGCCTCGTGGATCGAAAGCGGCCCCGCAAGGCGCAGCGCGCGCGATCCTCGTCGGCGACGAGACGGCACTACCCTCCATCACCCGCTGGCTCTCCGAGCTTCCCTTTTCGACCGCGGTCAACGTCGTGGCCTCGGTGGAGGATAACGGCGGTTGGGTCGCGGACTATCTCGCCGAGACCTCCGCGAGGACCGACGCGAACATCCGTCTCCTCCGCTCCTCCTCTAAAGAACTCACCGCGACCGTCGCGAGTCTGCGTCCGGATGCTTCGACCTTCGTGTTCGCGGCAGGCGAGGCAGCCGCCCTCATCCCCCTTCGCCGGCTGCTGCGGCGCGACCTGGCGCTGGCGCCGGAGCAAGTCGCGCTCAGCGGCTACTGGAAGAGCGGGACGATCGGATTCGACCATCACTCCCCCGTGGACCCCTCCGATCCGGACTGAACGCGTTCGCTATACGAGCGGGATAGCGCGTGGGGACGCTCCGATGCCTACCTGCGGGTGAGCGCCGACGGGCTGAGTCCCGCTGGAGCCCTGGAAGCGAGTTGGAGGACTGCCTCGCGCGCAAACTTGGCCAGCACCCGGCGGAGGGCATCGACGTCCTCATCTGACCAGGTTACGAAGGTTTCCTCGAGCTTCTTCGTGGTCGCGTCGAGATGCCGGTGTCGTTGCCCAGCGCCCGGACCAGCTGATCGACTTTGCGAGTGGACACCCCGTCGATCCACGCCTGGCAGATCACCGCGTAGAGTGCCTTGTCGACCCGGCGGCGGGGGCTGAGCAGCGACGGGAAGAACGACCCCTCGCGCAGCTTCGGGATCTGAAGGTCGACCTCGCCAGCCGGGGTCGCGAGGGTCTTCGGGCGGGTGCCGTTACGACGCGTGGTCCGCTCTGGGGTGCGCTCGTGCGGCGCCGCGCCGATCTTCACCGTCGCTTCCGCGTTGATCAGGTCCTGCAGGCCGGCCTGCAGCATCCGTCGGAACACGTCCGAGTGGGCGAGGTCGGGATCGGCGAGGACTTCGCCGATCAGGGTCGTCAGGGCAGACTGGTGGTGGGTCATCGTGGGATCTCTGCTTTGCTTCTTGCCGGAAACAACTGGTCATCCCACGGTGGCCCTTCATCGTCTACGACGACGAGACCCCCGCGGGAAGTGACACCACGCTATGGGACTCACCCGCGGTGGGTGACGTCCCCTGGGGTGGTGTAGTTCCTGGGCTCGAGTGTCACGTCGTTGACGTGGCGAGCCATCGTGCGATGGTCAGGTGAGAACCGACTAAAGCTACTCACACAGGAAGACACAAACGCACGATGGCTCTTGACCAGTCTGCCCTCCTCGAGCTCCTCGGGGAACTGAAACTCACCGATGTCACCGACCGGATCCGGGTCGCGACCGAGACGCTCTACCAGGAGCTGATCGATGCGGAAGCGGCCGCGTTCATCGGTGCTGCCCCGTTCGAACGCACCCCGGACCGCACCGCGCAGCGCAACGGCACCCGCCCCCGCACTCTCACGACCACAGCGGGCGAGTTGGAGCTGCGGATCCCGAAGCTGCGCACCGGGTCGTTCTTCCCGTCGCTGCTGGAGCGGCGCCGCCGGGTTGACCAGGCGCTGTTCGCGGTCGTGATGGAGGCGTACGTCCACGGCGTCTCGACCCGGAAGGTCGACGACCTCGTCAAAGCGCTCGGCGCGGATACCGGCATCTCGAAGTCCGAGGTGTCGCGGATCTGCGCGCACCTGGACGAGGACGTCGCCGCGTTCCGCGACCGACCGCTCGCGGATCAGTCCTACCCGTACGTGTTCCTCGACGCGACCTACTGCAAAGCCCGCGTCGGCCGCCGCGTGGTCTCGCAGGCTGTCGTGGTCGCGGTCGGCGTCGCCGCCGACGGGCGGCGGGAGATCCTCGGCTTCGAGGTCGGCGAGACGGAATCGCAGCCGTTCTGGACCACGTTCCTCCGCTCCCTCAAGGCCCGCGGGCTCGATGGCGTCCAACTGGTCATCTCGGATGCGCACACCGGGCTGATCGCCGCGATCCAGACGGTGTTCTCCGGCGCCTCGTGGCAGCGTTGCCGGGTCCATTTCATGCGGAACGTGCTCGCCAACGTCCCCAAAGCGGCCGGGGCCGGATCCGCAAACGTCTTCGTGGTGCGAGTCCTTCCCGAGTCGAACTTCATCGGCAGACCAGGGTTCGACAACATGGTACATCTACTTCAACAGAATGACACCTGCCATCTCGCGAGGCTCTCAGTGGATGGGTCCCGTCCGAGTGGCCTCACCAGGCGTACGACTCGGGCGCCTCCCCCGGACCCGGCCAGATATCGTCGAGCTCGGCTACCAGAGCATCGTCGAGAGACGCCGCCGAGGCGGCAGCGAGCGCGCGAAGCTGCGCCGGCGTCCGCGGCCCGATCATGGCCGCGGCGACCGCCGGACGGCGGAGGAGCCAGGCGAGCGCGAGCGATGTCATGTCGAGCCCTGCTTCGACGGAAAGCCGTGCGGTCACATCGAGCTGCCCTCGGAATCGCGCTCGCCGCGCCCGGGTGGTGGGCGACATGCTGCGCACGCCCCCCGTCGCATCCCCCGCGAACAGCCCGCCGGCGAGAGGGCTCCACGCGAGTATCCCGATTCCGTGGTAGCGCGCAGCAGGCACTACCTCCTGCTCGATGTCTCGGCGGGACAGGTTGTACACGGACTGCTCGGAGATCAAACCGGGCACGCCGTGCCGCTCCGCCGCGCTCTGCGCGGTGGCCAGATGCCAGCCCGCGAAGTTCGAGGAGCCGACATACACGATCTTGCCTTGCTGCCGCAGGATGTCCATGGCCGACCAGATCTCGTCCCACGGCGCATCCCGGTCGATGTGATGCATCTGGAAGAGATCGATGTAGTCGGTTCTGAGTCGTTTGAGCGAAGCGTCGCACGCCCTACGGATGTTGAGAGCCGAGAGGCCCGAGTGGTTCGGCCATGCGGCGGTCGGCTCGAACACCTTCGTGGCGAGGACGACCCGCTCCCGCCGGGCGGGTGCGCCGGCCAGCCAGTCGCCGATGATCTCCTCGGACGCGTGCGGCCGATCGGCCGTGCCGTACATGTTCGCGGTGTCGACGAGGTTGATGCCGAGCTCCAGCGCCTCGTCCAGCAGCACATGCGACTGTTCGGCATCGACAACCGAGCCAAAACTCATCGCGCCGAGCCCCAGCCGCGAGGTCTCCAGGCGACTCCGGCCGAGCATGACGGTATCCATGGCGATGCGTTATCCAGCACCCGCCGTCAGCGGGTGGAACCGCCGTAGATCGGCCGCCAGGACGGGTGCGGCCCGGTCGACTCGCTCGCGACGTGCGCGCCGTCGCCTATGCGGAGATCGTCGAACAACGGCCGGCTAAGCCGCTCACCAATCGCTCCCGCCAGCAGGCCGACCATGCCGTGAGCATGGGTGCTGTCGCTCACCGCGCAGACGACCTCGCCGTCGATCGCGGCCTCGACAATGCTGCCCTCGCATCGGAGCCTCAACACGCGCCACAGGCCCGCACTGGGGCTGAGCCGTCCCTCGGCGAGGACCCTCTCCCCGCCGCGACCCGCGTCCCCCTGTGCCCGGATGATCGCCTGTTGCTCGGCATCGCCGACGAGCTCACTTTTGTCAAGCTTCCCGTTTGAGGACACCAGACGCCACTCGCCGTCGCCGGTGACCTCGAGGTAATAGCCTTTCGGCTCGATCCCGTACCCCGTGCCGACATGATTCACGCGTGCCATCAGCGCAGCGGATTCCGCAGGCTCGACGGACACCCGAACGGAGACCTCCACGTCCTGCCACGACTCGTCTCCAGCAATCGTGTACGGACGCCAATCCGGCGCCCAGGACAGGGTCGGGACCGGGACCACCTGCTGCAGGCAGCGTCCGCCTTCCGGCCTGTCGACGATCTCGAATGCGCCGGCGATGTCAGCCGTGTAGCGCGGCAGCATCCCGTGACGCTCCGGCTCGGAGTACGACGAGAAGTCCTCGCGATACGGCATCGGGAATGGCACATCATCCGGAACGTCGGGGAAGCAGCCCTTCTGCTGTCCCGTGGTCGTGGAGATCGAGTAGACAGCGTCCGGCTCGGCCCACAGCTCGAATCGCCCACCGACCGGCACGATGTCGTCGAGTCGGACGAACTGCTCGTCCTGCGTGCTGCGCCACACGCAGAGTGCGGACGCCGATGTGAGGTCGCCGCCAACGGCGAACTGCAGCCGCTGGGGCGCCGAGGCATCCTTCGTCTCCACGATCACGCTGTATTCGCCGTGGCCGCTGGCCAGCGTGACAGCTGTGCCACCGCCGTCGAGAACGGCGCAGGCGCTGTCGACGTACGCCCACCCGAGCTCGGTGAACTGCCCGTAGTGGGCGTATCCCCATAGCGCTTCCCGGATCTCGTAGTGGCCGCTCCACGGCGAGTGTGCGAGGATCATGGCCGGTTGCACGGAGTATGGCTGCATCGGGTACACGCCGGCGACGTCGTACCAGAGAATCGTCTTCGTGGCTGCGCTGTGCAGGTAGTTCTCGTTGAAGCACTCCACGATGCTGATGAGGCAGTCGAAGCCGTCCTTGTAGACGTGGTCCTCGGTGTTCCAGATGGGCTTGCCCATCTGGCGCGCGAGGGCGAGGACATCCGCGGGGATGTGCCCGTCGGGCTTGTCGTACATCACGTGTGCGCCGATGATGTCGATCGCGTCCCGGGCGTCCGGATGGTCCGCGAGGTCGCGCACGAAGTCGAACTTGTCGGCGGGCCAGTTGTCGAAGGCGTGCAAGCGCACATTGCTGAAGCCGGAGCCATCCAGCGTGTCGCGGAGCGTTCGGGCGAACGGCAGACTGACGCCCTTCTCGTTCCGGCAGCCGATCGCGTCGAGCTCGAGCCCGTACTCGTCTCGCAGGATGCGCAGCCACGTGACGTAGTAGTCAGCCATGTCCTGTGACCAGAACTCGCCGTTCCCGATCCACCCCGGAGCGCTCCAGGCGACGGCGTCAAGGGACAGCCGTGCGTTGCGGGCACGAGCCTGCTGCAGGATCCACCAGGTGTAGCCGCGGGACGTGTGGAGGTCGTCCCGGGTGTGGCTGTGACTCGGCATGGACCCTTGCGTGGAGTTTCCGTCGCCTGGCACCTCAGCGAGGAGGGCGCTCACGGACGCGCCGAATTTCGGCCTGAACACCAGGTCGAGGATCTGGCTTCGTTGCGGCTCGGGGTAGTCCTTGAGGAGCACTGAGGTCGCGCCGCCGCCGTTGACTGCGCCGATGCCGTCGAACCTGAGGTCGGAGGCGTCGGGTTCGATGACGATGGACTGCGGCTCGCGGATGGGATCGAACTGTTCTGTCACGCCTGGCCTTCCTCGCCCCAGCCGAGCGCGCGGAGCCATTGCGCGCAGGCACGGGTCCAATCCTGCGCCGTGCCGAAGCCCTCCCCCAGGCCGATGCCGTGGCGGCCACGCTGGTAGATGTGCAGTTCGTAGGGTGCACCGGCCTCGGCGAGCGCGCGCACAAGACGGATGGAGTGCTCGGGCGTCACCGACGTGTCCTCGGCCGTGTGCCAGACGAAGAAGGGCGGAGCACCGGCGTCGACGAGGAGGTCGGCCGAGGTCTGCTTGCGCAGTTCGTCGTCGGCATCCGACCCGATGAGTGCATGTCGAGAGCCCTGATGAGTGGGGAGCTGCATGGAGATGACCGGGTATCCGACGATGGCCAGATCGACTCTCTCGTCCGCTTTGGCGCCAGGGGCCAATGCCGCCATGGCCGCCGCGTGCCCGCCCGCCGAGAATCCGACGAGGCCCACGCGCCGCGCGCCCTCACTTCGGCGAATGGCTACCTCCGCGCGTACGGCGTGCAGCGGCGAGGGGTGTCGCGTGCGAACCGGGTAGTGGAACACGCTGGCGCCGATTCCCAGGGAGCGGAGCCACGCTGCGACCGGCTCGCCCTCGTGGTCAGCGAGCGCCTCGTAGCCGCCACCCGGAAGGACGATGATGTGGTCGGTGCGCCCCAACACGGTCAACCCTTCATACCTGTCGTTGCGATGCCCTTGATGAGGAACCTCTGTCCGAACAGGAAGATGAGGAACACCGGGATGAGTGTGACGATCGACATGGCGAACATCGCCCCCCAGGACGAGGTGCTCGTCGCGTCGACGAAGTTCCGCAGCGCGACCGGAGCGGTCTGCATTTCGGGCTTCGTGAGGTAGATCAGCTGGCTGAAGAAGTCATTCCACGTCCAGATAAAGGTGAAGATCGCCGTCGTGGCGAGGGCCGGGACGGAGAGCGGGAGGATGATGCTGAAGTAGGAGCGCCAGTAGCCCGCACCGTCGATGCGCGCGGCTTCGTCGAGTTCCTTGGGGAGTCCGCGGAAGAACTGCACCATCAGGAAGATGAAGAACGCGTCCGTTGCAAGGAACTTCGGGACGATCAGCGGCAGGAACGTGTTGACCCATCCGAGTTGGGCGAAGAGCACGTACTGCGGGATGAGCAGCACGTGGAACGGGAGCATCAGGGTGAGCAGCATCGCACCGAAGAAGGCCTTGCTCCAGCGGAATCGCAGCCGGGCGAAGGCGTATGCCGCCATCGAGCAGGTAAGCAGGTTGCCCAGCAGTGATCCCGCGACAAGAATCGCGGAGTTCCACAGGTATGTCGAGAACGGATACGCGAGAGCATTCCATCCGTCGGAGTAGTTGCTGAAGTCAAACTCACGGATGAGCAGTGTCGGGTCTTGGAAGATCAGCGCTTCGGGCTTGAACGAGCTGGCGACCATCCAGAGAAGCGGGTAGAGCATCACAACTGCGAAGACGATCAGCAAGATGTGCTTTACGACCGCGCGCGTCGCAGCCCAGGCACTCCGCCTCCGTTCGACGCGTAGATGAGCTTTGGAGGTCGAGGCTCGTTCCGGGGCCGCCTCGGTGGCCGGTTCCATGGTCGTCGTCTCACTCATCGCCGTAGTGCACCCATCGCTTGCTGAACAGGAAGTTGATCGCGGTGAAGATCGCGATGATCGCCACGAGCAGCCAGGCCATCGCCGAGGCGTAACCCATGTCGAGGCGCCCGAAGGCGCGCTGATAGAGGTAGAGCGTGTAGAACAGCGTCGAGTCGACGGGGCCGCCCGTCCCGCCGCTGACGACGAACGCCTGCGTGAAGCTCTGGAAGGTGTTGATGATCTGGAGCACGAGGTTGAAGAAGATGATCGGGGTGAGCAAGGGCATCGTGATGCTCCAGAACTGTCGCCATCGTCCCGCGCCGTCAATCGCGGCGGCCTCGTAATACTCCTCGGGGATCTGGCGGAGGCCGGCGAGGAAGATCACCATCGACGAGCCGAATGTCCAAACGTGAAGCGCGATGAGAGTGCTGAGTGCCGTATCTGGGTCAGCAATCCAGGCGGGCCCGTCGATCCCGAACACGGCGAGGAACTGGTTGACCAGGCCCTCTTCGCCGAACAGTTGGCGCCAGAGGATTCCGACTGCGACGGAGCCGCCGAGCAAAGACGGCAGGTAGAACACGGATCGGTAGAACGACAGCCCCCGCAGTCCCCGGTTGAGCAGTACCGCGAGCGCTAAAGCAACAACCAGCAGCAGAGGCACGCCGAGGAACACATAGGTGAAGGTTACGACGAGCGATTGGTGCAGGCGCGTGTCCGTCAGCATGTCTGCGTAGTTCTGGAGCCCGATCCACTCGGGCGGCGAAAGGAGGTTGTAGTCCGTGAACGAGAAATAGAGCGACGCGATCATCGGGCCGATCGTGATCGCCAGCATGCCGATCATCCACGGGGCTAGGAAGGACCAGGCAGCGCGTTCCTCGCGCCGCTGCATCAACGTTCTGCGTCGCGTCTTCGTGACAGTGGTCATCTCTCAACTCCGAGTGTGGATCCGATGGAAACGATTACTCGCTCCGTACGGCGAGTATACGTCAATTTGAGAAAACGATTCCTGAAAGTTCGTTTTGTGGCTACACTGGCCAATCGACGGCCCCTCGCGGCCTGCACGACCCGCCCGCGCGACCACGCATCGGGTGACACAGCGAACTGCTAGAAGCAAAGGAGCTCTCAATGGGCGTCTCTTTCGGCCGCGCTTCGGCGCGGCGCACTGCCGCCGTCATCGGCGGCGCGTTGACCATCGGACTTCTGGCCGGCTGCGCCGGCCCGGCAGCACCCGAGGCAGCGAAGACTCTCGATGCGGATGAGGAAGTCACGATCCGCTACACGTGGTGGGGCGGTGACGCGCGCGCCGAACTTACCCAGGAGGTGATCGACCTCTTCGAGTCCGAGCACCCGAACATCACAATCGTTCCTGAGTACGCCGATTTCGCCTCGTACTGGGACAAACTTTCCACGACTGCCGCCTCGAACGACTTGCCCGACGTCGTGCAGATGACGATTCCTCACATCTACTCGTATGCCGAGAGCGGGCAACTCGCGAACCTGAGCGACTACTCGGACTTCGTGAAGACCGACGAGTTCTCCGACAGCGCCTTGGACGTGGGACGAGTCGACGACGGGATCTACGGCGTCCCGGCCGGCGGGGGCTCGTTCGGAATTCTGGCCGACCCTGAACTCTTCAAGCAGGCCGGTGTCGAACTGCCCGACGCGAGTTGGACGTGGGACGACTACGTCGAGATCTCGAAGGATATCTCGGCCGCTGTCCCCGGCGTGGCCGGCACCCAGCTCTCCACGAACGAGCAGGCGTTCACTGTGTGGCTGCGCCAGCACGGCCAGGACCTCTGGAAGGACGACGGACAGAAGCTCGGATTCGATGCCGAGACAGCTACGTCGTGGTTCGAGCAGCTTCTGGATCTCCGAGACAGCGGTGGCGCAATGAGCGTCGCAGCCACCGTGGAGAACATGGGTCTCGGCATCGAGGCGTCACCGCTCGTGGTTGGCAAGGCCGCTATGCAGGAGGTCGCAGTGAACCAGGTTGGGACCGCCGAGGCCGCGTCCGGTAAGGACTACGTGCTCCTGCGCTTCCCGGGAGACGAGCAGTTCGACGCGGTCGGCAGCTATGTCGGCGTGGGCCAGTTCTACTCCATGGCCGCCAAGACCGAGCACCCCGAAGCCGCTGCGACTTTCATCGACTTCCTCGCCAACGACGTCGAGGCAGGGAAGATCCTGCAGTTCGACCGGGGGATCCCGGGTAACGCGGAGGTTCTCGCTGCCATCACGCCGGATCTCTCGCCGGCCGACCAGGAGGTGGCTTCGTTCTTCCAGGAACTCGGCGAAGCCGACCCTGCTCCGCTTGCTCGGATGAATGCGGACATCGGCAGCGGGCTCACGGAGACAATCACCCGGATCCAGCAGGAGGTGCTCTTCGATCGCCTCACACCCGAACAGGCTGCGGATCAGCTGATCTCGGAGTTGAACGCGGCGATCTAAGCATCTCCGCCAGTAGGGGGATCCGCCAACAAATGGCGGATCCCCCTACTACGCGCGGCGCGGCGTTGTGCCGCGCAAGCGCACCTCGGGAGCAGGGATATGAGCACCGGCCAAGTCATGCCCCGCCGCGATTCGCACAGCGGCATACCCCGCCTCGTGCAGCGCGAGATGCACGGTGGTCAGCGTAGGACTCATGTCGAGCGCGGCGTCGATGTCGTCGAAACCCGCGATTCCGACGTCGACACCGGGAGTCAGACCCGCTTCCCGGATCGCGGCCATGGCGCCGATTGCCATGCGGTCGTTAGCTGCCCAGATCAGATCGACATCGCGGAGGCCCCCAACCAGCAGCCGACGTGCAGCCGCGAACCCTCCATCACGGCTGTAGTCGCCACGGAAAACGCGCGCGTCGGCGACAGCGACGCCCGCCTTCCACATGCCCTGGTGGAAGCCGTCGAGGCGAGCGTCGCCGCCGACGTGCCCCCGCGGACCGGCGATGACCGCCGGTTGGCGGTACCCCTGCCGAACGAGCGCCTCCGCGAGTTCGCCTGCCGCGGCACGCTCGAAGAGTCTCACGGTCGGGAAAGGCATCGACTCGGACCCGACAACGACCACCGCGCCACCGCCCTGTTGGAGGATCCGTATTGCTGCGGAACGTGTCGGTTCCGCGTGGAAGCTCGTCGCGCTGAGAACGATCAGCCGCGGCCGCAGCGTCTTCACCTCTCTCAGAACGGCAAGGTCGTCGCCGGCGATGAGGGAGCTAGCGAGCGTGACCGTGAGTCCGGTCTCCTCGGCGGCATCCATCACCCCACGTGTGATCGCGGCGAAGTATGGATCGCGGATGTCGTTCGCGATGACTGCGATGACTTGAGTCGTGCCGCTCTTCATCGCAAGAGCCGTGAGATTCGCCGTGTAGCGAAGACTCAGCGCTGCCTGCGTAACTCGTTCGCGCAACTCAGCCCCGACACGCGGATCATCGTTGAGCACGCGCGAAGCGGTGGCTCGGGAGACACCGGCCATCGATGCAACATCGGTCAGCGTCGAGCGTCTGGCTGGCGACGGCCCCGAAACCGACGGTGGTAGCGACATGAAGGTATCTTTTCAGACCATGACAGACACTCCTGCTCCTCCTGGGCTTCGTGAAGTCGCCAGGATCTCCGGCGTGTCGCTCGCCACCGCGTCGCGGGCGTTGGGTCAGCATGAATCGGTCAGCGATGACATTCGGCTCCGAGTCCGCGCAGTAGCGGATTCGATCGGGTACGTCGCCAACATGTCGGCGCAGGCGCTGCGCAGCAAGCGCAACGCTGTGGCCGTCATCGTGGACGACATCACAACGGCATCGGTCGCAGCCATGGTCACCGCGATGCAGACTGCCGGAAGAGCAGATGGAACACTCGTTCTTGTGTCCGGCACGTCGGCCATTGCCCAGCGGACCCTACATGCGCTGCGCGTCTTCCGCGGCCTCAACCCGCGTGCGATCGTCATGGTCTCGGGTGGTGTGGACGCGGAAGCTGACCTGCGCGAAATCGGCCTGGAACTCGCCGACTATGCGGCCGGTGGCGGGCGCGTCGTTGTGCTCGAACCGACACCCTGGCTGCAATTCCCGTCGGTCGGCCTGTCGCAAGAGGCCCTTGCGCGCACGCTCACCAACCACATGACTTCACTCGGCAGAAGACGCGCTATCGTGCTGGCCGGATCAGCGAACCATGTGGCATTCGCCGCTCGAGCACGCACCTTCGTGCGCGAGCTTGAGGATTCGGGGATCTCCCCCGAGCACATCAGCGTGCTGCATTCGTCGAATGACCGCGCTGGCGCCGAGTCAGCAGTACGATCTGCGATCGCTACTCAGGCGGAGCCAACGATGATTTTGGCCGCGTCCGATGCCCTCGCGATCGGGGCCATGAGAGCACTGCGGGACTTGGGGATCGAGGTCCCTCGCCAAATAGCGGTCGGAGGAATCGACGACAGCCCCATGTCGCAGGATGTGTTCCCTGGGCTTACGACCGTACGTCAGCCGTTCGATTCGATCGGGCGAGAAGCGCTGCGTCTGGCTGTAAGCGCCGATGTCACCGAGGCAACACACATTGAGCTCCGAGGAGAACTCGTCGTCAGGGCCAGCGCGTGAGGGCCCCCGCGCGCGTCGGGCTGATCGGCACCGGGTGGATCGCGGAGCGGATCGCTGATGACCTGACACACGTTCGGGATCTCCGACTGACGACAGTGACCGGGCGCGATCCGGCCCGTTTGCGAGCCTTCTCTGACAGATTCGGGCTCCAGCAGACCCACAGCCTGCCGGAGTTTCTGGCGATGGACGTCGATCTCGTCTACATCGCCACGCCACCGGGATCTCATTTCGCTCTGGCCTCGCAATCCCTGCACGCCGGCAAAGCGGTGGTCGTCGAGAAGGCCTTCACGGAGACGGCCGATCAGGCTTCGCGTCTCATCGAGTTGGCTCGCGAAAAGCAGCTATTCCTGATGGAAGCGATGTGGATGCGATTCAACCCTCTGATCAGGTCGATCGCTGACCAGCTGCGGTCCGGCAGACTGGGCCAACCTCGAGTTCTCGTGTCGACAGCGGGATTCGCTGCCCCGCCCGATCATCGCCTATGGTCAGCCGTCTCCGGAGGCGGCAGCCTTCTGGATCAAGTGGTCTACCCACTCGTGCTGGGGGATCTCCTCCTTGGCCGGGCAGTCGACATCTCCGCCCGAGCAGTCCACGAGGGTTATCGGAATGAACCCGTCCTGGTGGACACCGAACTCGCGGTCAGGGTCAGTCACTCAGACAATCGGAGTTCACTCTTCGCGACGTCGATCCGTGCCGCATTGCCTTGCCAGGCAGACCTTGGTTGCGCCGAGGGGCGCGTGCTCTTCCCCACGTTCTTCTGGAATCCGCCACACGTCGAGATAATCCGCGGCGGCCATGACCCCGAGATTGTGCGAGCGAGTCCGAGAGGTCGAGGTTACGTTGACATGCTCGAGGCGGTCGCGCACGCGCTGCTAGCGGGTTGGAAAGAGCACCCCGACTGCAGCCATGAGATGACGCTCCGGACGATGCATCAGATCGACGCCATTCGCGCTGTGGGCGGACCCACACCGAGTCATACGATGGTGCGGCCACGGGATGCGACGCCCCACCGTCGCATCCCATGACACAGCATCAGGTCAGCGCGCCACGAATGAGCGCGGTCTGATACGAGAGCCGCTGGACGACCCCCGCGTCTCCCCGCTTTCCGAGGTGCTTCTCGAACCTGTCCAGCGCGTCGAGCGCCTGTGAGACTCGACCAGCGTCGAGGTGATGTGCGGCAGCCTCCACGGCCTCTGTGAGCTGACGAGACAGCACCTGCGAGATGTCACCAGTCGCGGCGAGATCTGCCACTGACGCGGCCAACTGTGTCAAGGCCCCGGTCGGCAGGAATTCGGGAACGGGAATCGTCGACCAGTCGACATCCGAGGCGAGGTAGAACCCCGGGTAGGACGGCTGGTTATAGGATGTCTGCTGTCGTGCCACCTCCGCGCGGTACTGCGGATCCTGGAGGAGGGTGTACATCTTCCTGTCAGTGACGTCAGTAGACAGGTAGATGCGGATGGCGCTCGAGTCGGTCGTGCGCACGAGGAGTTCCTCGCGCCAGTCGCCGAAGACATCTGCGACCAGCCCCGGGTTTCCCTTCGTGGAGTTGTTCGTCAGCGTACCTGTCGCGTTGAGCACGATCCCGTCCTCCCACACCGGGATCGACTTCGCGTAATCGTGGATGATCGGTGCCACGTCGCCGGAATTGCGGACCGTCTGAGTCGTCATATCTGCCGCCCACCGGATCGACTGGTTGGTGCCGGGGATATCCGAGGAGATTTGCTGGCCGTCCGCAGTGTGCAGGCCGATCCCCCAGACCTCGATGCCCGGGACGTCGGGGAAGACGTCGCCGATCATGCCGCGTCCGGTGTCACGACCGGCCCAGGTGCCGAAGAGCACGTCGCCCGTCTCCGCCGCACGCATCGCCATCCCATAGGGCGCTCGGGTGTTTTCGTGCACGGTGAAGATCTCGAGTCCCGGCCGTGCCGGGTCGATGTCGGTCACGTGCATCGCGTCGCCATGGCCCAGCGGCATCACCTGGTTGGGAACGCTGCTCTGGGGCGGGGTCACGTCGGACGACGAGTACAGCAGTTTTCCGTCGTCGTCGAGCGTGGCAGAACCGTAGACGATCTCGTGCTTGCCGTCGCCATCGACATCGGCTGCGCTGAGCGAGTGGAAGCCCTGTCCGACGAGGGTGCCCCACTCAGGGTCCTCCCCCACCGAGGCGCCGTTCGCGAACGGGTTCGTCGACGGTGTCCAACCGCTGTCGGCGAGCCAGCGACGGGACAGGTGCTCGCCATCCCAGTCGTAGGCGGCGACGGTCGAGCGTGTGTAGTAGCCGCGGGCGAAGATCGCCGATGGGCTGGTGCCGTCGAGGTAGGCGACACCGGCGAGGAAGCGGTCGACGCGGTTGCCCGGCTCGATCCGCGCGGAGGCGTAGTCGCCCCAGAGCAGGCCATCGTCCTCACGGCCCGGCTCGTAGCGGATCGTCTCGAGCTCCTGGCCCGACGATCCGTCGAAGACCGACAGGTACTCGGGTCCGGAGAGGATGAACCCCTCGAACTGACGGAACTTGTTGTTGCTCGAACGCGAGGGCGCGTACACGTCCATGAAGTAGTCGACGAGTGAGCGCGCATCGGCCTCCGAGAGCGGGTACGAGTACGTCGCCGCGATGCCGAAAGCCTCCTCGAGTGTGGCCGGCCAGTCCCCGTTCAGGACTTCCGGATGCTGGCCCCAGCCTTGGAAGACGTCGACCAGGTGCTCGTAATAGCCGGCCGACGAGAGCCGGTAGTCATCCTGTTGTGAATAGCCGGCCGCGATGTCCTCGGCGGGCATGGTGACGTACGACTCGCCGGCGGGAACATTGCCCTGGTAGCGCACGGTCTTTGTTCCGGGAGCCGTCTTGAGCATGATCTCCGAACGGCCGTCCCCGTCGAAGTCGTAGACGAGGAACTGCGTGTAGTGTGCACCCGCCCGGATGTTGACGCCTAGGTCGATGCGGTTGAGCAGCGTGCCGTCCAGCTCGTAGGTGTCGACGTAGACGGACCCGGTGTAACCCACCTGCGAGTTGTCCTTCTGGTTCGTCGGGTCCCACTTGACGACGTATTCCAGCGCGCCGTCACCGTCGACATCGCCCACGCTGATGTCGTTCGCGCGGTAGGTGTACGCCTGGCCAGCGGGTGTGACGCCGTCAGCCGGCTTGATGAGCGGCATGTCGACGAAGGCGTGCTCCCACGCCGTCGCAACAGCAGCCGACCCGAGTTCCTTCCCCCCGGACGTGGGGATCACACGGTACTCCGCCGACGAGGTGCCGCCCGTATCGAGATAGTTGGTGCTGTCGCTAACCGTCGCCAGCAGCTGCCCGTCGCGGTAGACATTGAAGTCCACGCCCACGAGACCCGACGAGCCAGACCCCGTCACCTCGGAGGCCAGCAACCGCCAACTGAGGAAGATCCCATCTTCTGTGTGTGCGGCTACCAATCCTCGGTCGAGGTTTTCGAGCAGGACGGACTGGGTGTGGGTTCTCGCGCCAGCGGCGGGGACTGACGTGGCGACGACAGCGCAAATCGCCAGCGCGGCGCATGCCGCGAGCCCCGGGGTCCTGTACATGTATCTCATCGTTGAGTCCTCTCGTAGCGGGGAAACGTTTCCCCACCGGGAACCTACGGCAGGATTGCGGCACGATCAAGAGATCTGGAAAACGATTACTCAAAGATGACGGACTGAACCTGCGGCCTGAACACGGACAGACACCCCGGCTCGCGATAACGATTACAGTGCTCGCGGGTCAGCATGCTCTTGTCCCCTGGGCGAGTGACCCCCGGGCAGGCGGTCGCGACTGTAAGTGATCTCCGTGTACCCGTGCGGCGTGGGCACTCCCGCCTCATCGAGTCCTACGAAAACAATCCTGTCGATTGCGAGGATGCGGTCGCGAGTGAGCATGTTCCGAACTTCGGCGCGCATGGTCAGTGATGTGCGGCCGAACCCGGTGGCACGGATGCCGAGCTCAACCAGGTCTCCCTGACGAGCGGATGAAACGAAGTCGATCTCGGACATGTACTTTGTTACTGCGCGCGGATTGCCGAGCTGCAGAATCGCGTAGATCGCCGCTTCCTCGTCGATCCATCTGAGCAGGCTTCCCCCGAACAGAGTTCCGTGCGCATTGAGGTCTTCAGGCCGGACCCATCGTCGGGAACGGAACGTCACTGCGCCATCAGGGAGGGTCACGGAGCCTCAGACGCCGGGATACCCAGTTCGCCGGTCAGGTACTGCGCCCGCCCGAAGCCGAACGACCAGTCCTGCGGTCCGTTCTCCACGTACCCGATGAATACGTCCACGCCAGGCACCCCGACGGCCTCGAGACGCTTCGCGATCTCGGCGTACAGCCGCTGCTTGATCTCATCGCTTCGCCCACGCTGAGTGAAGATCTGGATGATCACCGGGTCCGTGCGCTCGAATCCGAGCCCCGCGTCCTCGGCGACAATCGTGGCCCCGGCTGTGATCACCTGGAATCGATCCCGCTCGGGGATGCCAAAGACAAAGACAATGGCGTCATGGACCGCTGCCGCGATGTCAGCCCCGTTCGCGCGGTGCGCACTGTGGTCGATTCGAACAAGCGGCATTGGAACTCCCGATTCGATTTGTTCTTACTTGTAGACGTGGCCCTGGACGGCACGACGTGGATAGGAGAGTGGTCGACCGCCGGAGACCGCGTATCCCGCTACGGTCCTAGCCCAGCAGCGGGCGCTGACCGCGGCGATGCTCCAGATAGCGCGACCGGGCCGCCTTCGAGCTGTCAATGGTCGACTCTGCGGCGACCGGGACGTCCCACCAGCCGGCGCCGTTGGGCGCGTAGATGAGCGGGTCGCTGTTGATGTGGATGAACGTGGACTTCTCGGATGCCTTGGCCTGCGTGACGGCCGCCTTGAGGTCGTCGATGGCCGAGGCGCCGGGCTCGATCTCGATGACGTCCAGGCCATAGCTGCGCGCGTTCATGGCGAGATCGACGGGGAGGATCCGTTCGCCCTGGAAGTTGCGGGCGTCGCCGTCGTACTCGCGGTACCAGGTCCCGAAGCGCTCCGAGCCGACCGTCTCGGACAGGTGGCCGATCGACGCGTAGCCGTGGTTCTGGATGAGCACGACGATGAGCTTGATGCCCTCGGCGACCGCCGTGACGAGCTCGGTGTTGAGCATCAGGTACGACCCGTCGCCGACCATCACGATGACGTCGCGGTCGTCGCCGTCGGCGAGAAGGCCGCGCTTGGCGCCGAGACCGCCGGCGATCTCGTAGCCCATGCAGGAGAACGCGTACTCGACGTGGTAGCCGAGCGGGTCGCGCACACGCCACAGCTTGTGCAGGTCACCCGGCAGCGAACCCGCGGCCTGGACGATGACGTCCTCCGGGGCGCTGGTGGACTGCACGGCGCCGATGATCTCCGGCTGACCCGGGAGCGCGAGACCGGAGGGGACGAACGCGGCATCGACCGCGGCATCCCATTCCACCTTCTCACGGGCGATGCGCTCGGAGTACTCGCGGCTGATCTCGAACCCCTCGAGCTCGATCGCAAGCTCCGTGAGCGCCTCGCGCGCGTCGGCGACGACCGGCAGCTGCGAGCCGTGCTTGTACGCGTCGAAGGAGGCGATGTTGATGTTGACGAACACGACGTCCGGGTTCTGGAACGCCGTGCGCGACGCGGTGGTGAAGTCGCTGTAGCGGGTGCCGATGCCGATGATCACGTCGGCCTCGGCCGCGAGGCGGTTGGCGGCGAGCGTGCCGGTCGCGCCGATGCCGCCGAGGTTCTGCGGGTGGTCCCAGTTCAGCGACCCGCCACCGGCCTGCGAGGTGCCGACCGGGATGCCGGTCGCCTCGACGAGCGCCCGCAGCTGCTCCTCGGCGCCCGAGTAGATGACGCCGCCGCCCGCGACGATGAGCGGGTTCTGCGCGCCCCGGATCGCCGCGACGGCGCGGGCGAGCGGGCCACGCTCGGGCACCGGCCGGCGGAGATGCCACTCGCGGTCCTGCAGGAACTCGACGGGCACATCGAGCGCCTCGGCCTGGACGTCTTCGGGGAGCGCGATGGTGACCGCGCCCGTCTCGGCGGGGTCGGTGAGCACGCGCATGGCGGCGAGGGCGATCGAGTACAGCTGCTCGGGGCGCTGCACGCGGTCGAAGAACTTCGACAGCGGGCGGAACGCGTCGTTGACGGTGAGGCCGATGTCCCACGGCTGCTCGAGCTGCTGCAGCACCGGGTCGGCGACGCGCGTCGCGAACGTGTCGCTCGGCAGGAGGAGCGCCGGCAGGCGGTTGGTGGTGGCGAGTGCCGCGGCGGTCAGCATGTTCGCCGCGCCCGGGCCGACCGACGCCGCCGACGCATAGGTGCCACGGCGGCGGTGCATGCGGGCGTAGCCGACGGCCTGGTGCACCATCGCCTGCTCGTTGCGCGCCTGGTAGTACGGCATCAGGTCGGGATTCTCGACGTTGAACTGCTTCAGCGCCTGGCCGATGCCGGCCACGTTCCCGTGGCCGAAGATGCCGAACATGCCCGGGATCGTCCGCTCCCGGATGTCGCCGTCCACGGTCCACTGGTGTGCCAGGAACTCCACGAGCGCCTGGCTGACCGTCATCCGTCGCGTCGCGCCCATCAGCGGTCGCCTTCCTTGTCGTTCGAGTCGTTCGTATAGGGCAGTCGCTCGTCGACGCTCTGCCCGGCCCAGGTGTCACGCACCCACGCGTGCGCGGGGTCGTCACTGATCAGCCATTCCCGCTCCGGGTCGGGGCCGGCCATGACGTTGAGGTAGTACAGGTCGTACCCCGGCGCGGCGACGGCCGGGCCGTGGTACCCGAAGGGCACGAGCGCGATGTCGCCGGTGCGCACCATCGCGTTGATGTCGATCTCCCCCGCCGGGGACGAGTAGGTACTGAACATGCCGAACGCGCTCTCGGCCGTGGCATCCGATCCCGCCACCGGCGCCGTCTCGAAGTAGTAGATCTCCTCGAGACGCGACTCGTGACCCGGCACCTGCTCGTCGTGCTTGTGCGGCGGGTACGACGACCAGTTCTCGGCCGGCGTGATCACCTCGCACACGATGAGCCGCGCCGCGTCCAGCGCCTGCGGCGTGCCGAAGTTGTGCACCTGACGGCTCGAGCGCCCCGCTCCCCGCAGCTCGACGGGAGTGTCGGACGCCGGGATGTACACGCTCGGCTTCACGACCTCGGTCGGCGACGTCGCGATCGCGACACGACCGACGCCGGTCAGCACAGCGGTCGCGACGGACGAGAGGTAGAGCACGTCGGTCGGCCCGTCGAACACCGACGCCCGGCCCTTCAACCGCGTCGTCGTGGTCTCCGCACCCTCGAAGCAGACAACGGTGAACGACCCCGACAGCGGCACAACGATCCGCTCGACGCCCACGGGGGCGAGAGCCAGCGAATCGGTCGCCGTCAGGTCGGCCACACCGATGCCGGTGTGCTCCCAGCCGGGAGTGTTCTCGTCGACGACGCTCTCCCACCCGTCACGGGCGAGATCGCCTCGGCGATGGAACCAGCGCTGGTGCAAAGTGCTCATGAGTGCTCTCGTAGGTCGATTCTGTGGGACGGATGCCGCGGCCGCGATTCCCCCGGATACGCGGCCGCGGCAGCGCGTAGACACTGCACCGGGCACGAGCCGGGCTGATGCCGCCGAGTGTGGGGCGCCGCGGCCAAGATCGGAAGTCCGCGACGCCCCGGTAATGGGGTCAGTTGTTCTGGGGGAAGCCGAGGTTGATGCCGCCGTGGCTGGCGGGGTCGAGCCAGCGGCTGGTGATGGCCTTTTCGCGAGTGAAGAAGTCGAAGCCGTGGACGCCGTAGGCTTTCGCGTCGCCGAACAGGGACTGCTTCCAGCCGCCGAAGGAGTGGTAGGCGACGGGCACGGGGATGGGCACGTTGATGCCGATCATGCCGACCTGCACCTCGTTCTGGAAGCGGCGGGCCGCGCCGCCGTCGTTGGTGAAGATCGCGGTGCCGTTGCCGAACTGACCGGAGTTGATCAGTTCCAGCCCCTCGTCGTACGACTGCACCCGGACGACGGAGAGGACGGGTCCGAAGATCTCCTCCTGATACGCCCGGCTGGTGGTGGGGATGTTGTCGATGAGAGTGGGGCCGAAGAAGAACCCGTCCTCGTGACCCTCGACGGTGTAGCCGCGGCCGTCGACCACGATCCTCGCGCCATCCTGCTCGGCGATGTCGACATAGGAGGAGACCTTGTCGCGGTGGACGTCGGTGATGAGGGGGCCCATGTCGGGTTCGACACCGTCGATGCCCGCCCCGTTGCCGATGCGGAGCTTGCCGATGCGGTCTTGGATCTTCGCGATGAGGTCGTCGGCGACGGGTTCGACGGCGAGGACGACGGAGATGGCCATGCAGCGTTCGCCCGCGGCGCCGTACCCGGCGTTGACGGCCTGGTCGGCGACCAGGTCCAGGTCCGCGTCGGGGAGGACCAGCATGTGGTTCTTGGCACCGCCGAGGGCCTGCACCCGCTTGCCGTGCTTCGAGGCGGTCTCGTAGATGTACTGCGCGATCGGCGTCGACCCGACGAACGAGATCGACTGCACGTCGGGGGAGGTGAGCAGGCCGTCCACGGCGAGCTTGTCTCCCTGCAGCACCGTGAACACCCCGTCCGGCAGCCCCGCTTCCTGCCACGCCTGCGCGAGCCAGAGCGCGGCGGACGGGTCCTTCTCCGACGGCTTCAGGATGACGGCGTTGCCCGCGGCGATCGCAATCGGCACGAACCACAACGGCACCATCACCGGGAAATTGAACGGCGAGATGACACCCACCACGCCCAGTGGCTGCTTCAACGAATACACGTCGATCCCGGTCGACGCGTTCTCACTGAACGCGCCCTTGATCAGGTGCGGGAACCCGGTCGCCAGCTCGACCACTTCCTGACCGCGGAGGATCTCGCCCATCGCATCGGAGACGACCTTGCCGTGCTCCGCCGTGACGATCTCGGCCAGCTCGCGCTTGCGCGAGTTCAGGATCTCCCGGAAATTGAAGAGGACCGTCTGCCGCTTCGCGATCGAGAACTGCGACCACGTTTGGAACCCGCGGACTGCGGACGCGATCGCCGCATCGATCTCCGCCTCATCCGCCAGCGCCACGTGAGCGGTGACGGCGCCGGTGGCGGGATTGTGGATCGGAGCGGTGCGACCAGAGTTCGACGGGCGCTCAGCGCCGTCGATCCAGTGCGACACGACCGCGGTGTCGGTGTCGATCAAGGCGGCGCCAGCGGCCGCATCGGTGATGCTCATGGGTATTCCTTCGTTCGTGATGGTCAGGGGATGGCGACGAGACCGGTGGGATGGACGAGACTCGCGGCGATGTCGACGGCGCCCGCGACGTCGCCGTCAGGCGGATACAGCAGGGTGCGGCCGACGGTGAGGCCGCGGACTCCGGGCAGCGTGAGAGCGTCCTCCCAGGAGGCGAACGTCTCATCAGGGTCGACGCCGGAGTCTCCGCCCAGCAAGAGCGTCGGAAGCGTGGTCGCATCCATGACTCGCTCCATGTCGTCGACGACGGGCAGCTTCAGCCACGTGTAAGCACTGCTGGCCCCCAGCCCGGAAGCGATCGCCACGGACTGGATCACCGCTTCCGTCGACAAGTCGTTGACGATGCGGCCGTCCGACCAGGTGCTCATGAAGGGCTCGAGCATGATGGGCAGTCGCGCCGCGGCCGACTCCGTGACGACATTCGCGGTTGTCTCGAGGGTGGGCGCCGTCGCGGGGTCGGCCAGATTGATGCGGATGAGCGTCTTGGCGAAGTCGATCCCGGATGCGACCATCTCCTCGACGCGGTATCCGGTGTAGCGATCGTCCATCTCGAACGCGGCACCGCGGAGCCCGCCGCGATTCATCGAACCGACGACGATCTTGTCGTCCAGCAGCCCGAGCGCGGCGAGATCGTCGATGATATCGGGGGTTCCGAGCACGCCGTCCACGCCGGGGCGGCCGAGGGCGATCGCCAGCCTGGCGAGGAGATCGTAGCGATTGGCCATCGCCATCGGGTCGGTCCCGACCCCGAGCGCGCCGCGAGCTGGGTGATCAGCTGCGACGATGAACAGACGTCCATCGCCGCGAAGGACATCACGTCGCCGACGCCCGGTCAGCGCATTCGAGATCAGTTCCGGTGCCGTCGCGCGGTAGTGGCGAAGGCGCGCGAATTCGGCGACACCAGGGTTGTCAGTCATGAGCTACCTCCGTCAGCAGCAGTTCGTCGACCTCCGCCTGCGTAGGCATTGCAGTCGAGCATTCGCGGCGAGAAGCGACGATCGCACCAGCGGCGTTCGCGAAGCGCAGCATCCTCTCAAGCGGCCATTCGCTCAGCAGACCGTGGCACAGAGCACCGCCGAACGCGTCACCGGCGCCGAGCCCGTTGATCACGTCGACGAAGAATGGCGGAACTTCCACCGTCTCGTCGGCCGTCTTCGCCAGGACGCCCTTGGGACCCTGCTTGACGATCGCGAGCTGGACGCCGCGCGCCAAGAGCGCGTCAGCAGCCCGGTGAGGGTCTTCCTCGCCGACAGCGACGGCGCATTCCTCGCGGTTTCCCACCGCCACCGTGACATGCTCGAGGGCGCGGCCAACCTGTGCCGCCGCCTCCGAAGGACTCTCCCAGAACATCGGGCGGTAGTCGAGGTCCAGCACGGTGTGCGGCCTCCGTGCCCGAGCCTCGAGCGCTCGCACGTGGGCGCTGCGGCTCGGCTCCTGACTGAACCCGGTCGCCGTGACCCAGAGGACCCCTGCGTTGCGGATGGTGTCGAGATCGAGATCGGCCGTCTCGACGTTCAGGTCGGGGGCCTTTGGCTCTCGATAAAAGTAGAGAGGGAAGTCGTCGGGAGGGAAGATCTCGCAGAACGTGACAGGCGTCTTCAGGACGGGATCGACGTGAATGGCGCTTGCATCGACGTTCAGCCTGCCCAGTTCGCGGAGGAGGAATCGTCCAAACGGATCGTCGCCGACACGCGACACCAGGCCGGCTTGTTCGCCGTAGCGTGCCGCTGCCACGGCGACGTTCGCCGCACTGCCCCCGAGGTATTTCCCGAAGGTCTGGACATCTTCGAGGCCCACGCCATCCTGCAGTGGGTAGATATCCACGCCCAGGCGCCCCATCGCGAGGATGTCCACTCTGTTGGCTTCATTCATCACTGAATCCCGCAACTCCCAGGTCTTCGAACAGATAAGGTATGTCTTTACAATAACACAAATCAACCTTCGCGCGATGACAATCTCGTCCAGTTGCCATATTGTTGGGACATTAGTTCTTGAAGTGCCCGCTATTGTCGCGAGGAGGCTGCAATGGCAGCGCAAGAGACCCACTGGCCTGATGAGCTGTTCCTCGACGTGGACCGGACAGGACCCGTTCCCCTGTACTTCCAGGTTGCAAGCAGACTCGAGGCAGCCATCCGCTCGGGGAAGATCCCCGCCGGGGCCAGACTCGAGAACGAGATCGCGATCGGCCAGCGTCTGAACATGTCGAGGCCGACCGTCAGGCGCGCGATTCAGGAACTCGTCGACAAAGGCCTCCTCGTGCGCCGCCGTGGCATCGGCACGCAGGTCGTTCAGGGGCAGGTGACGCGCCAGGTGGAACTCACGAGCCTGTACGAGGATCTCCAGACCGCCCAGCACGAGCCGGGCACAGTCGTGCTTTCGCGGAAGGTCATCCCCGCGGCGCCGCAGGTCGCCGAGCAGCTGGGCGTCGCGGCGGGCTCCGACGTGCTCTACCTCCGTCGGCAGCGGAGCACTGACGGGGTGCCCGTAGCGATCCTGGAGAACTATCTGCCGCGCGACTACGTGGACATCACCGGCGAGCAGCTCGCCGAGCGCGGGCTCTACCAGATCCTGCGCAGCCGGGGCGTCACGATTCGGATCGCGAAGCAGTCGATCGGCGCCCGCCGCGCCGACGGAGATGAGAGTGAGCTGCTCGACATCGAAAAGGGCGGCCCGGTGCTTACGATGACCCGGGTGGCCTACGACAACTCGGGTCGAGCCATCGAGTACGGCACACACTGCTACCGCCCCGACATGTACAGCTTCGAGACGACTCTGGTCGCGAAGTGACAAGCGGGGCGGGCAGGGCATGAGAGGAACTCAGGGCGCGGGCACGATCACGTCACGGACCAGGGCGTCGAGCTGAGCATCGGCTTCCAGGAACTGCCGAAGAGTCGCGCGGGTGGCCCCGAAGTCGTCGAACTCCGCAGCAGTCATCCCGTCCGGTTCGTATGCTCGCCGGAACTCGGGCACCCGATCCCACAGCGTCTCGAGGATGATCGGATCGACCGGAACGTCGATGCGATCGTGTACCTCGAGCTCGTTCTCATTGATGCGCTCCTGCCAGTCGAACGGCGGCGAAACCACGAGGTCGCCGCCGAGCAGCTCGGACCACTGCATGTGGTTGCGGAATGCGGCCGACAGAACGCGTGAGCGATACCCACGTTCGCTGAAGATCCGGTACGCCCGTTTCAGCGCTGCTACCCCAGCCCACTCGAGATAGCCCGGGTCGATGAGGATCCGCTCTCGCTTCGACCACGCCTTCAACCAGTCGTCGAGGCGTCCGCCCATGATCGTGACGACCGAGCCGAATTCGCTCTGTGCATACCCGGCCTTCGCTCGGCGATCGAGGCCACGTTCGATCGCCTCGGCGGCGGCCACGGCCTGGGCCACGGTGAACGAGACGGTGACGTTGATGCTCACCCCACGGAAGGTGGCCTCCTCGATCGCACGGATGCCGACAGAAGTCGCGGGGATCTTCACGATGATGTTCTCTGCGAGTCCAGCGAACCTCACCGCCTGCTCCACCAACGCGTGTTCGTCGCGGTGGAGGCGCGGGTCGGTCTGGATGGACAGCCGCCCATTCCTGCCCCCGCTGGCGACGAATGCGGGCTCGAGGAGCCGCGCCGCCTCGACGGACAGCTCCTCGACCACGGCCCAGCCGAGCTCGGACTCGCTCGCCGACGGACGCTCAGCTGCGAGCGCGCGAATGCGGGGACCCCAGACGTCGATGTGGTTCTTGATCGCGTTCAGGGCGATCACCGGGTTGCAGGTCGCCCCCACCGCACCCCACCCGATCGCCGCCGACAGCTCGTCGGGATCCGCGGAATCGTTCCACAGCGCGGTGGGGCTGGCCACGGAGGCGACACGGAGCGTCGGAGACGCCGTCGTCGCGACCCCTTCACTGCTCACGCAGTCGCCTCCTTCTCGTACGCGGCGATCTCCGCCTCCAGTTCCGCCATCGCCTCTCCGCCGGCCATGAGGTCGGTGATCTGCTCGCGCGTGCGTTCCCCCTTGGCGAAGTCGTCGGCCTTGCGACCGTGGATCAGGACCGCGAAGCGATCGCCGACGGTCATCGCGTGCAGGACGTTGTGGGTCACGAAGATCACCGCGATGCCCTTGCGGCGAGCTTGCATGATGATTCGCAGGACGTGAGCGGCCTCCTTCACGCCGAGGGCGGCCGTCGGCTCGTCCAGGATCAGTAGCCGAGCACCGAAGTACACCGCGCGGGCGATCGCCAGCGACTGACGCTCACCGCCCGACATTCCGCCGACCAGTCGATTTCCGTCGTGGATTCGAGTGATCCCCAGCGCCTTGAGTTCGCGGATCGCGATCTTGTTCGCCTTCGGCTTGTCGAACCACTTGAACGGACCCCATCCCTTCGTGGGCTCTGCGCCGACGAAGAACGAGCGGCCGACACTCATCAGGGGGAAGGTGCCGCCGTACTGATGAACGGTGGCGATGCCCTTCGCACTCGCGTCGCGGGGGCTATTGAAGACCACCTCCTCGCCGTCGACCTTCATGGTGCCCGACGTCGGCTTGTGGTAGCCGGAGAGCACCTTGATGAGTGTGGACTTGCCGGCCCCGTTGTCGCCGAGCAGGCACAGCACCTGGCCCGGCTCGACCTCGAGAGAGATGTCGGACAGGGCGTCTGTGCCCGCGAAGCTCTTGCTGACGTTGTCGAGCCTCAGGAGTGGCTGAGCCATGATCAGGCCTTCTTTCCAGACGACTTCCGCGCCCCGCCGGAGAGGGCGAGCTTGCGGAAGGTGTTGTTCATGAGCACGGCTGCCAGCAGCAGCGCACCGAGGATGAAGCTCGCCCAGTCGGAGCTCCAGCCCGTGAAGTAGATGCCCTGGTTCACGATCGCGAACGTGAGGGTTCCGAGGATCATGCCGATCACCGAGCCGTACCCACCGGTGAGCAGGACGCCGCCGATGACAACGGCGATGATCGAGTTGAAGACGAACGACTGACCGGTAGCGGTCTGCGCACCGTTGTAGAGGCACGTCTGGATCACACCGACCAGTGCGGCGCCGAGACCGCTCATCACGAAGAGCGAGATCTTCACGCGCGTGACCGGGATGCCGGTTGCCCGAGCGCTGTCTTTGTCACCGCCGATCGCGAAGATCCAGTTGCCGAACGGCGTCATCTGAAGCATCCACGCGATGACGACCGCGACGCCGAGCGCCCAGAAGATGGCGACTTCGAATTGACCGGCGATGAGGGTGCCGAAGACGTCCTTGAAGAACGGGTCGACGTCCAGCGGGACGCTCGTGGTCCCCGTGATCGCACGTGAGAGGCCGAGAGTGATTCCCACGAGCCCGAAGTTCATGCCGAGCGTGACGACGAAGGAGGGAACGTTCGTGCGCGCCGTGATCAGGCCGTTGACGAAGCCGGCGAGTGCGCCGATGCCGAGGGCCAGGATGACTCCGAGGACCATCGGCAGCCCGAAGTATCCCGAGGTGATCGCCAGGGTCATCGAGCTGGCTGCGAGCACGGAGCCCACGGAGAGATCGAGTTCGCCTGCGATCATCAGCAGGCCGACCGGGATCGCGATGATCGCGAGCTCCGCGGCGATGTTGAGCCAGCTGGCGGTGCCGCTGACGGCCAGGAACTGCTGCCCGCCCAGGATCGCGAAGAACACGAATACGAGGACGGTGCCCGCGAGGGCGCCCATCTCGGGTCGCCGGGTGAGTCGAAGGAATGCGGACTCTCGCGGCTCGGGTGGGACGGACGGGAAGGTCTTGAGTGTCTCCGTGGACACGTCTATGGTCATTTCGACTCCTATCGTTGTGGCGCCGCGTGCGCGGCCCCAGGGGCGTGTCCGGGGAATCCCCGGACACGCCCGGGGATTCAGCGAGTGCCGGCCTCAGCGCCCTTGAGCGCGGCGTCGACGTTCTCCGAAGTGATGACGAGCGGACCCGTGAGGATCGGCTTGGTGGGCAGCTCGATGCCGTATGCGGCGAACTGGAACAGAGCCGAGACCGCATAGTAGCCCTGGGCGTACGGCTGCTGGTCGATCGCGGCGTACTGCTTGCCTGACTGGATCCGCTCGAGGACGGCCGTCGCGACATCGAAGCTCACGAGCTTGACCCGCCCCTCAGCGCCCGCCTGCGTCACTGCGGCATCGGCCGACTCCGAGTCGGTGACACCGATCGTGATGATGCCGTCGATGGTGTCGTCCTGCTGGATCGCGGACTTGATCGCCTGGGTGACGGCGGTCTGGTTGCCGAAAGCTGTGGAAGGCAGGTTCAGCGACTCCGACGCACCACCGCCGCTCTCCATGCCTTCCTTGACACCCGCGCAGCGGGCCTCCAGGTTCGCACTGCCCGGCACGGTGTTGACGCAGATGACGTTCTTCGACCCGGCGTCGAGGAACGTCTCGCCGGCGGCGACGCCCGCGAGGTGGTCGTCGGTGCCGATGTACGTCATCGCGCCAAGTTCCTCGGCCTTGTCGATATCTCCGGCGTTGTAGATGACGACGGGGATGCCCGCGGCGACAGCCTCCTTGATCGCGTCGTCTTGGGCGTCGGGGACCCAGTCGGGCACGGCGATGGCGCTCGGCTTCTGAGCGATCGCGGTCTTCGTGAGCTGGGCCGTGTCAGGGCCCAGGTTGTCGTAATTCTTCAGGGCGAGGTAACTGACCTCGCCACCGGCCGCCTTGACAGACTCGGCCGCGGCATCCACACCCCGCTGAACGGTAGAGAAGAACGGGTCGCCTCCACCGCCGATCACCACGATCTTGACTCCGGCTGCGGAGTTGTCATCGCCGCTGTCGCTGTCGGATGAGCTTCCGCCGCCGCCGCCGGTGCACGCGGACAGGATGAATGTTGCCGCAGCAATGGCCGCGGCGCCCGCGAGCAGTCGGGCGCGCTTGCGGTTGTGAACGAGCTTCGAGACCTTCATCGTCCCAGGCTCCTTTCGTCTAGTCGGGCTAGCTGCTGTGCGAACCGAACGGATAGCTGCGTTGCTAACTCCTGGGTGGTCCGATGGTAGCGCGAGTTCGTACTTATGTAAAGACATTCTTATCTTGTTTCTCGAAAGAGAAAGGGCCGCTCGTTCGAGTACGAACGAGCGGCCCCTGCGTCTGGTAGCCGGCTATGCCCCCAGGCGCCTCTTGGTCTCCTCGAGCATCCACACGGAGTTCTCAACCGCCTTCTCCTCCTGGGAGAAGACCGCCACGGTGGCGATTCCGTCGAAGTCGACGCGCTTGAGCGCTGCGAAGAACGAATCGAGGTCGACCTCGCCCTGACCGTACGGCAAGTGCTGATGCACGGTCGCGTTCGTCTCCGCCGGGTTGAGCAGGTAGCGGCGCCCGCCGGACGCGCGATAGTCGAACGAGTCGGCCAGGTGAAGGTGCTTGAGGTCGGCCCCCGCATATTCGACGATGTCGGCGATGTCATGCCCCTGGTAGAAGGTATGGGGCACGCAGTAGAGGAACCCGACGTTCTTCGAGTTGAGCCCCCGGATCATGCGCACGGCTTCGATGCCGTCCTCGATGAAGTCATCGGGGTGAGGCTCGATGTTGAGCTTGATGCCCTCCTTCTCGAGGCGCGGCAGGATCACCTCCATGGACCTGAGCCATTGCGCCTCGCTGCGCTCCGACTGTTCCGGACGGCCCGAGAACTCCGAGTTCATCTGATCGACACCGAGCTCGATGGTGATGTCGATCGACCGCATCCACGACCGCACAGCCGCCTGGCGCTGGTCCTCGTCGGGACTGGACCACCGCAGGATCGGGAGCACCGACGCGATCTGGACGCCCGTATCCTTGAGCGACTTCTTCAGCAGTTGGACCAGATCGTCGTTCGCACGGGGGTGCAGGTAGAACGGGAAGAAGTCGTCGCGCTGTGAGAACTCGATCCACTCGTACCCGAGGTCAGCGACGGTGCTGATCATTTCGGGAATGGGCAGATGGCGGAACGGCAGGGGATCCAGTGCAATCTTCATGAGAGTTCCTTTCTAGTGATTGCCGTCGTCAGATTCCGCGACGACGGGTGGTGTAGATGACGCCGGTGGCCAGATCCTCTTCGAGCCTTTCCAGGGAGCGCCCGTGCGTCTCAGGAACCTGCGTCACCACGAAGATCGTCGACACGACGCCGAATGCAGCGAAGAGGAAGAATGTCCCCGAGATGCCGAGCGAGGCGACCATCGTCGGGAAGAACAGGCTGATCGCGGCATTCGCCATCCACAGGAAGAACACCGAGATCCCGATCGCGAAGCCGCGGATCTTTAGGGGGAACATCTCTGCGAGGATCACCCAGACGGTGAGGCCGAGGGTCAGGGACATCACGCCCACGAAGAGCACGAGCAGTGCGAGCACGATCGATGCCCTCACCACGCCGGGCGCCATCGCGTTGGCGATGAACCCTACGAGCAGATGAATGACGGTGATGATGACGAAACCCGAGATGATCATGACGCGGCGCCGGACGCGATTGAGCATCTTCAAGCCGACCGCCATCGCAATCACTGCGATGAGCCCGTTCGCTGTGTTCGCAATCAGCGCGGCGTTCGCCTCGAAGCCCGCCTCAGTGAGCAGCTGCGACCCGTAGAACATGACCGAGTTGATCCCGGTGAGCTGTTGGACGACCCCCAGCCCGATCCCGACCAGGACGATTCGGAGCACCCACGGCATACGCAGCGAGCGCCATCCGCCGAGTTTGGACTCTTCTTCCTCCTCGGTCAAGCGGGCGACCTCCGCCATCTCGGCCTCGGCGCGATCAACAGTCCGCAATTGCTTCAGAACATCAAGCGCGTCGTCCTCACGGCCCTGCGACAGAAGCCATCGCGGGCTCTCAGGTGCGCGAAGCATGCCGAGGAACAGAACGATCGCGGGGAGCGCGGCGATCGCAAGCATGACGCGCCAGATCCCCTCATGCCCGGCCCAGACGTTTCCGATGATGGCATTGATCACGAAGGCTGCGAACTGCCCGCTCACCACCATGAGCTCGTTGATCCCGGTGATCGATCCACGTCGTTCTGTCGGAGCGATCTCCGCAAGGAAGACGGGCACCGTGACCGACGCGCCCCCCACAGCGAGTCCGAGGACGACCCGCGCCGCGACCATGACTTCGAAGTTGGGGGCGAACACGCAAGCGAACGTTGCACAGAAGAAGAGCACAGCCAGTCCGAGAATCGTCTTGCGTCGCCCAACAGCGTCGGAGATCCGGCCGCCGAGCACAGACCCGATAGCCGCACCGACCAGCAGAGAGCTCGTGACGACACCCTCGGTGAGTGGCGTGAGGCCGAGTTCCTGCGTCATCGGCGCCAGCGCGCCGTTGATCACTCCGGTGTCGTACCCGAACAGCAGTCCACCGAAAGTCGCGACCACAGCAACGGTGCGCAGCCGCCCGTCATGACGTCCGGGCCTCAATTCGGGAAGCTCCGACTGAGTGGTTGACACCGTCGGATCCGGCCCGACCACCGTGTTCTCGTTTCCCTCGGTTCGCATCCTGATCGTCCGGTCCGTCACGAAGCCAACTCGATCGCCTGGCGGAGGGTGTCGGCGGCAATCGGAATAGCCTCCTCCCGCGGAAGATCCCAGTCCTCGTTCTCAATGCAAACCGCACCGTCGAACCCCGCATCGCGAAGGTTGCGGAGGAACCCGCCCCACCATTGCACATCGTGACCACGACCCGCGGCGACGAACCTCCACGGTCCGTCGGCAGGTGGGCGGGTAGTCAGGTACCGCCCTCCGAGCGGGAGAGGATGCTCCTCGGCGGGAATGCGGGTGAATCGATCGTCGAGCACGCCGTACTCGGCGATCCCGTCCGCGACGAGCACCGTGTCCTTCGCGGCAACGTGCCAGATCCGGCCCGCGAACCGCTTGACCATGCGGTTCGGGTCAATGCCCTGCCAGAAGAGGTGGCTGGGATCCATGTTCACGCCGAGATACTCGGAGCCCACCTCGTCGATGAACCTTTCCAAGGTGCCGGGGTTGTAGGTGAGCATGTGCGGGTGCACTTCGAGTGCCAGTCGCACGTCATGCTGCTCTGCAAGCTTCGCGATCTCCTTCCAGTACGGGATCGCGACAGACCACTGATAGTCGCGCACCTCGAGCAGGCCGCTCTCCCAGGGGACGAGCGACCACGTAGGCAGTGTCGCTCCCGGCCCGGAGCCCACGCTCCCCGACATGACGTTGAGCCGATCGAGGCCAAGCTGCCGGCTGAGCACGATAGCGTCGCGCAACTCGCGCGCATGTGGCTGGCTCACCATCGGATCAGGGTGGATCGGATTGCTGTTCGCGTTGAGGATCGCAAGATTCACGCCCTTGTCGGCGAAGAGCCCGAGGAACTCGTCGCGCGCCGCAGCGCTGGCGACGAGCGCACTGGGATCGCAGTGCACGTTGCCGAAGAATCCGCCAGCGGGCACCTCCGCCTCGGTGATGTTCCACTCATTGAGTCGATCCAGAGCGTCGGCGAGGCTGAGGTCGAGGAATGCGGAAAGAAAAAGTCCGACTTTCATGTGAATCTCCAGGCGACGTCGCACGAGACCCACTCCAGGGTCGGCGAACGCTGTTGTTCGATGCGGTCGGATCCACCGTAATCCGACTAGACAAATATTGTCAATACGTCCTAACATAGACCGCTGGCGCGACGCACGCGCCACGGAAGAAGGAAGCTCAATGACGATTACCTCTACCGCCCCCTGGGGGCGGACGCTGCGCGTGGCCCTGATCGGCGGCGGCCTGATGGCGAAGTCGCACTCGGTCGCTTACGACGCTCTCCCGATTCTGTTCCCCGATCTTGGCGCGAAGCCCGAACTCGCGATCCTGGCTGATGCATCCGAAGAGCTTGCACGAACGAATGCCGAGCGCCTGGGCTTTGCTGCGTGGACGAGCGACTGGCGCGAGGCGGTGGCCGACCCCGAAATCGACATCATCGATATCGTCACCCCCAACTGGCTGCACTACGAGATCGCCATGGCGGCAATCGCGGCAGGAAAGCACGTGTACTGCGAAAAGCCGCTGGCGATCACGGCGACGGAAGCGAAGCAGATGTGGGAGGCGGCACGCGCCGCGAAGGTCGCGACGATCGTCGGCTTCTCGTACCTCGGCAATCCCGGAATCCAGCTTGCACGTGAACTCGTCCAGGACGGCACTCTTGGCGAGATCTGGTCGATCAAGGCGCACTTCATCGTCGACGCGAACGCCGACCCCCGGCTGCCGCGCACGTGGCATTACGAACGGTCCAAGGCCGGCCTGGGCGCGCTGGGCGACATCGGCTCGCACGCAGTGTCGATCGTCGAGGCAGTCGCCGGCGAGTTCGTCGAAGTGTTCGGGGAACTCTCGACCGCGGTGAAGCAACGCCCCGAAGCGGTCGGTGCGCTTTCTTACGGGTCGACCGCCTCGGCAGACGCACCGCTGCTTCCCGTCGAGAACGACGACATCGCGTTCGTCCTCGGACGCCTCACTTCCGGCGCGACAGCCTCGATCGAGGCGAATCGCGTCGGCAACGGCCATCCATTCGATCTCGGCTTCGAGATTCTCGGTTCCGGCGGATCCCTGCGCTTCTCGCAGCAGGAATCGTACAAAGTCGAGCTCTTCCTCCGCGACGGAAGCATTCACCGGTTCCCCGGCACGACGACGGTCACGCTGGGCCCGAGTCACCCCAACTACGCCGCATTTTGGCCGTTTCCCGGAGTAACGATCGGCCTGCACGAACTCAAGGCGGTCGAGATCAGGAACCTCTTCGACGCGATCCTCCACGGCACGCAGGCTTATCCCTCGTTCGAGCAGGGGTGGCGCGTCGCCGAGGTATTGGAGGCGTCCGCGCGCTCCAGCGAAAACGGTCGCTGGACGCGCGTGCTGGAGGATGGCTCCGCCTGATCGCCAAGAGGCGCTGTCCTCCGGAGACTGGGCCGGCGCGCCATCCCGCGTGTCCGTCCCGTGTGATTGTTCAGTTCTTCGCGGCAGGCAGGTGACGCGTGGCGGGACCTCGAGGATTCAGCCGACGCATTACGCCTGCCGCGAGCTGGAGCGGGACAACGGCGGAGCATCTCTTCGCCGAGCCGTTCATTCGATTGAGCCCCGCGGCCGAGCGCTTCGCGCGCGCCGACTCCCGAGCAACGGCTGCACGACGCGGGCTCCGTCTGCAACGAGTCGGCGACAGACGGCTGAGCCGAGACCACCACCGCCGCCGGTGACGATCGCGACCTTCCCCTGCAACCTTCTGTCGATTCAGCATTCTCCTTGGTCTCGTCGGTTTACACAGCGTGGCTGCGTCATCCCTTGCGGGTCTCTCTGGCGACGAAGGCCGCCGTCTCACGGAAGGCGTGCGCACTCTCCCTGGTGCCGCCTATCGGGAAGACGTGCGCCATCTCGGCGTAGCAACGGTGGTCCACCTCGGGGTTGACTTCGACGAGCCGGCGAGCATCAGAATCGAGCACCTCACGATCGCCTGTGAAGATCAATGTCGGCGGAAGACCTGCCTGATCTGCGTAGAGCGGGCTGATTCGCGGATCCTTCGGTTCAAGCCCGGGCGCCCAGAGCGCGGCGCCGTTGCGGATGAGGCTGCGGGTCACGCTGGGATCGCGGCGTTCGAGTTCCGCCTGATCGTGGCCGGATGCGCTGAGGTCGAGGACGGGTGAGTAGAGCACGAGCGCCGCCGGAAGGGGGCCCCCATCGTCTCTCAGAGACTGGGCGAGCAGCATTGCGATGTTGCCTCCGGCTGAATCACCCGTGATGACAATACTCTCGGCGCCGTGTTCCTCGACCATCTCCAAGTAGAGGTCGCGGCAGAAGGCCATCGTCTCCTTCCAGTGACGCTCGGGTGCGAGGGGGTAGATCGCCATCGTGATGTCGGCGTCGAGATTCTTGAGCAGACCGGCGACGAGGCCGTACTGAATACCCTGCATGTCCATGACCCAGGCGCCGCCATCGTCGGCGTGGTGGACGATCCGGTCGATCATCGCGGCGGCGACGGCCTGGTCGCCGAAGACTCCGCCCCAGCCGGAGAACGGCAGGTTCGAGGTGAGGATCAGCGATGCGTGTTCGTAACGGGACGAGACGAGCTGGAAGAACAGGTTCGCGGCGTCTTGCTCGAACGGGAGGTAGCCGACTTCGTCCACGATGATCAGACCGTAGCGGCGTAGTCGGGAGAGCTCTCGGGGCAGGTTGCCTTGCCGGTGCGCGTCGGTGAGGCGGGTGACCCAGTCCGTCGCGGTCGCGAACAACACCCGGTGCCCGTGGCGTGCGGCGACGATCCCGAGCGCGGTGGCAAGGTGCGTCTTCCCAGTGCCGGGCGGGCCCAGGAGGACGACGTTCTGCGCTTCGAGAAGGAACCCGCCGGAGGCCAGGCCGGCGATCTGCTGACGGGTTGCGGGTTGCGCATCCCAATCGAAGTCCTCGAGCGTCTTCCGCGCCGGGAAGCCTGCTGCTTTGATGCGCAGCTCCGCGCCCGACGCGTTGCGGGCGGAGACCTCGCGCTCGAGGACGGCGGCGAGGTAGTCCTCTGGGTGGCCTCGTTTTCGCCCGTCGTTAACGCTTCAGATTCGACCGTCGCCGACATGGAGAGCTTCTGTCGGCAAAGTTCCGAGTCCGCGCAACGCATCCCCCGCGAAAACACCCGCTTTACCGGTGGTTCTTTCCGCGGAGACGGAGTGATCTGAACTAGCGCGCGCACCATATGTCTCGCGTCCACGCGCGGTTTCTCGCTTAAAACAGGAACGCACAGCGTCGGTCGGTCTCGCCTGGTTCAGGACCATTCGTGGCAGAAACGTGGCGGCGTTCTTCCATCTTCGAGCCAGGCAGGTGGTGAACGGGCTCTCACGAACTGCGACGTCGTGCGCGTAGAAGCGACCCGCGGGCGGTCCTGGGAGACAACGCGCGCCGCATCCATCAGCCTGGCACGCGAGTGGTCCTCTGCTATGAGAGGCGCTCAGCGACGGCCGTGTGCCTCAAGGAGATCGGTGATCCGCGCCCTCTGCACCGGATCGTCGAACGCGGCGCCGACCGCGACGACCCGCACACCCGCCGCCAGGAACTCGGCGGCCGAGTGCGCATCCATCCCGCCGGTCGCGACGAAGCGCTGATCGGGAAATGGCCCTAGCACCGCCGACACCCAGCTCGGACCGAGCACGGAGGCGGGGAACGCCTTAGTCCACAGCAACCCCTCGCGGCGGGCCGCGAGCACCTCGCTTGGGGTGCTGACGCCCGGAAGATGTGCCAGCCCGCGCGCTGCGCTGGCCCGCGCGACGTCGTCGGACAGCCCCGGCGAGACCGTGTACGACGCGCCCGCCGCCTGAACCTCCGCTACCTGGTCGACATCGACGATGGTTCCGGCTCCGACCTGACGCCCCCGCTCGCGCGCGGCGCCCGCCACCGCGCGAAGAGTCGGCAGGGCGTCGGGCGTCTGGACCGGGATCTCGACGTGGACGACACCAAGATCCCAGGCGCGCGCAGCGCGGGCCACCGCATCCGCCGGCGTCATGTTGCGGAAGACGCCCATGATCGGCTGAGAGGCGAAGAGCTCGTCGAAAGCGCGGGTGTGGAAAGAATCGGTCATCGGCCGTCTCCTGTCGTCGCGAATGCCGCCGGCTGGTGACCCGGCCGTACGTCCTCGATGCCGCCGATCGTCCATGCGGCGGCGCTGTGCCCGCGCGCGAGCCTGGCCCGCGACACCTCACCGCGGAGATACCCGGCGAGATAGCCGCCGGCGAACGCGTCTCCCGCGCCCACCAGCTCCACCACGTCGACCGGTGCGGGGCGCACCGAGGTGACGCGCCGCTCGCGCGCGCTGCGGTCGACTTCGACCGCAGCCACATCTCCGTCCTTCACGACCACCGTGGCGGGGCCGGAGAGCAACGCGACAATCTCATCGACCGTGGACGTGCCCCACAGCGACTCGGCCTCGTCCCGGCCGACGAGCACGATGTCGGCGCGCTGCGCCAGGGCGAGCAGCGCGTCGGCGGCGTTGCGGCCGCGCCAGAGCTGCGGACGGAAATTCACATCGAACGATATCGTCGCACCGGCGTGGCGCGCGTGGGCGAAGAGCGCGTCGACGAATCCGGCCGCCGACGGCGAGATGGCGGCCAGCACGCCCGAGGTGTGCACGATGCTGCCCCGGGCGAGCTCGAGCCCACCAACGTCACCGGGTGACAGCTCCGAGGCCGCCGATCCGGCGCGGTAGTAGTGTGCACGCGCGCCACCATCGGCGGTCCGCTCCTTGTAGTACAGCCCCGTCGGCGCGGAGGTGTCGACGGTCACCGCTGAGGTGTCCACCCCCTCGCCTTCGAGCACCCACCTCACCAGCCGCCCAAACGGGTCGTCGCCGAGCCGAGACATCCATGCGGCGCGCACGCCCTGTGCACTGAGATGACGGGCCACATTCGCTTCTGCACCGCCGACGTGCACCGACAGTGTCGCCGGCAGGAGCGGGCCGACCGGGCCGGCGTCGGTCAACATCACCATCGCCTCTCCGACGCAAAGCACTTCGAACCTCGCCATGTATTGCTCCTCCCTCAGTGGAAGTACTGCGCGCCATTGACATCGATCACTGCACCACTGACGAAAGACGCGTCATCTGAAGCCAGCCAACGCGCGGCGCCGGCGACGTCTGCCGGCCGCCCGGCGCGAGCGAGAGGGATGCCGGAGATCGTCCGGCTCTTGGACTCCTCGGTCGTGAACGTGTCGTGAAACGGCGTGGCCTCGATGAACCCCGGCGCCAGCGCGTTGACGGTGATCCCGACGGGCCCGAGCTCGGTGGCGAGCGAGCGGGTGAACCCCAGGATCCCCGCCTTCGCTGTCGCGTACGCGAGGGCGCCCGCGTGACCGCCGGTGTGGGCAGCCAGGGAGGCGACGTTGATGATGCGCCCGCCTGCGTGGTTCGGCAGATGGGGCAGCGCTGCGGCGCTGAAGAGGAAGGTCGAGTCGAGGTTCAGCGCGAGGATGCTGCGCCACGTCGGCAAATCGAGTTCCGCGAGTCCTGCCCGTCGGCCGAGGCCGCCGACATTGTTCACCAGGATGTCGAAGCGTCCGAACTCCTCCACCACGCGCCCGACCGCATCGCGCACCTCCGGCTCGTTGCGCGCGTCCACCGCCAGCGCCAGCGCCGGGCCGCCTGGCCCGTTCAGCGATGCGAGTTCTTCGTGGCTTGGAGCGTGCGTGCGGTAGGTGACGGCAACGCGCGTGCCCGCCTGCGCCAAGGCGCGAGCGATCGCCGCGCCGATCCCCACCCCGCCGCCGGTGACGAGCGCCGTACGCCCCGACAGCGAGGTCATACCCGGACCCGTCCGCTGTCACCGCTGCGTACGAGATACCGCTCGACCACGTCGCCGTCGACATCGACACCCAGACCCGGGCCGTCGGGCACACGCACCCGACCGTCGTCGAGCACGAATTCGCTCGCGAGCAGATCATCTCGCAACGGGTTGCGGGTGCGGTCGAACTCGATCACGGGCTCGTTCTGGAGCGCGCGCGGAACGTGAGTGTACGGGGCGAGCGGCAACGCGGCACACACCTGCAGGGCTGCCGCCAGCGCAATGCCCGATCCCCACACGTGCGGGATGGTCCGCAGGTTGTGGGCGGAGGCGAGCGTCGCGATGCGCTGCACCTCGGAGATGCCTCCGCACACGCAGATGTCGGGCTGGATGATGTCGACGCACCCGTCCGCGATGAAATCACGGAAGCCGTACCGCGTGTACTCCGCCTCGCCGCCGGCGATCGGGATGTCGAGCCGTGAGCGCACGCGCGCGTAGCCGGCTCGATCCTCCGGCGGGACCGGCTCTTCGAAGAATTGGAACCCGTAGTGCTCGAGCACACGGCCCATCGCGATGGCGGAGCTGGAGTTGTACGCGTGATTGGCGTCGGCCAGCAGCGTGAAGTCCTCGCCGAGCGCGTCGCGGACCGCGGCGACGCGGCGGGCATCGTCGCGCACGTCGAGCAGGCCCACCTTGACCTTCAGCATCCCGAAGCCATCAGCCGCGTACCCCGCCACCGTGGCCGAGAGTCGATCGAGGTCACGCCCGGGCTCGAAGTCGGTGGATGAGTAGTAGCCACCCGTGCCGTACGCCTTGACGCTCTCGCGGAACCGTCCGCCGATGAGCGTCGACACCGACGCGTTCAGCGTCTTGCCCAGGATGTCCCACAGGGCGATATCGATGGCGCTGATGGCTTCGATGTACGGTCCCTTCTGCCCGTAGTCGCGCGTGGTCGAGTACAACAGATCCCAGACCACCCCCGGACTCGCATCGGGCGCTGCCAGCAGGCGCTCGGCGAGGACGTCGTCGATGCAGCTCTGCACCGGCTCGGGCGGGCCGTACTGGCCGCCCTCACCCCACCCGACGACGCCGTCGGTGGTCGTCAGACGGACGAGCAGGCTCGTCCGTTCGGGGAATCTGGCCTGCGAGGAATAGAACGTGTCGGCACCCAGCGGGGTGCGCAGCACGAAGGTCTCGACGCGCTCGATCTTCATTGATGCCCTTCTCTCATGCTCTACCACGGTACCAGTCCTCAGATGACTTTGGCCATAGGTCTAGCGGAACGACCATGAATTGACAGCCGGACAGTGGCCGAGTTAGCGTGCAGTTGTCTGAGGACTCGTTAACTTCGATGGAAAGCGGTGACAGTGATGTCGACAGCCTGGGTAATCGTGCTCTTTGTAGCCGTCTTCGTGGGGATCGCGCTCCTCATCGTGCGCCTGCGTATCAACCCGGCGATCGCGCTCCTCGTCGGCACGGTGGTCCTGGGCGTCGCATCCGGGATGAGCCTCGACGACGTCGTGACGGGCGTGAACGAGGGCTTCGGGGCTCTGATGGCCGAGGTCGGACTGCTGATTAGCCTGGGCGTCATCATGGGAACGCTCATGTCGAGCTACGGAGCCGTACAACGCATCGTCGGCGGCATCGTCGGTTTGTTCGGCCGACGAGCATCGCCGTACGCGTTCAGCCTGACGCTGTCCACCCTCACTCCCTCCATCTACTTCGACGTGCTGCTGGTGCTGGTGGCTCCCATCGCTCGCACCGTGGCGAACCGGACCGGACGGCCGGTGGCATCCCTGGCCGGACCGGTGGCGATGGGCCTCGCGGCGGGTAACGCGCTCGTGCTCCCCGGCGCCGCACTGCTGGCCTACCTCGGCGCCATGCGCATCTCGGTGAGCGAGATGCTCATCCCCGGTTTCGTGGTCGCGATTCCCGCGGTCTTGCTCACGACCTTCCTCTACCTGCTCCTCATCGAGCGCCTGCGCTGGTGGAAGCCCGCTCTTGACGAAGACGTCCGCGACGAGGCTGTACCCGATCCCGCGGACGACGCACCCTCGCCCCGGTTGGGGATGCTGACCGCACTCGCTCCCGTGCTGGTCGTGCTCGTGCTCATCATCTCGTCGATCGTCATCCCGCTGTTCGGCGTCGAGGTCCCCGTCATCGACTTCCTCGGGTCGCCCGTCATCGCCCTGTTGCTCGGCACGCTCACCGCCCTGGTGATCACGGTCCTCAAGCGCGGACTCGCCGCCCAGGAGGTCGAGGTGGGCAGGGCCCTCGAGACGGTGGGCACGATCCTCGTCGTCACCGCGGTCGCCGGCTCGCTCGGGGCGATCATCGCGGGCACCGGCATCCAGGACGTGCTGTCGGGACTACTCGGCGCGAACGCGGTGCTGCCCCTCGTCACCGTCTGGGTGATTGCTGCGATCCTGCGCATGGCGATCGGCGGTCAGACGGTCGCCGGCATCACAGCCATCGGCATCATGGCGCCGCTCATGGGCGAGCTGGGGGTGTCGCCGATCCTCGTAGTTCTCGCCGCTGGCGCGGGCAGCTGCTTCGGCGGCCAGTTCAGCGACAACGCCTTCTGGATGCTGCGGAGCCTGTTCGGACTGTCCACGCGCGGCACTCTGAAGACGTACACCCTCGCCCAGTCCATGCTCTCGATCGTCGTCCTCGTCTTCGTGCTGATCGCCGACATCTTCGTCTGAGCCGAGTCCGCGGCCGATGCAGTAGAGTCACAGCAAGATCCTGGAGGAGTGCTCGCCCGTGGAAACTGCCGAAGGGCCGACCCGCTCCGATCTCCCCCGGACACGACGCAAGGTCTCCGACGTCGCGGCGGAACAGCTCGAGCTGAAAATCAGGTCGGGCGAATACCCGGTCGGCACGAAGCTCGCGGCCGAACCGGCGCTCGCCAAGATCTTCGGCGTCGGTCGCAGTTCGATGCGCGAAGCGGTGCGCACCCTGTCTGCGGCCGGGTACCTGCGAAGCGCCCACGGCAGCGGCGTCTTCGTCGTGAGCGATCGACCGGTCAACACGGCGGTCAACGATCGCACGCTGTCCGGCGGGTACACGATGACCGACCTGCTGGAGGCGCGCGAGTCCATCGAAGCGCGCTGCGCCGAGCTAGCTGCGGCGCGGATGTCCGACCACCACCGCGAGGTCATCCAGTCGATCCTGGCCGCCGCCGCCCCGCGCGAGGTGTCGCAACAGGTCTTCGTGACGCTCGACGCGCAGTTCCACCGTCAGATCGCCGAGGCCAGCAGCAACCCGCTCCTGCTGGACATCTGGGACTCGATCGCCCCGCAGTTCACGCAGTATTCGTTCAAGGTGATCGACATCCCCGGGCGGCAGCGGCGTGCGCATCTGGATCACTGCGACATCGCCGAGGCGGTGTTCGCGGGCGACTCCGAGCGGGCGGCGCGTCTCGCCCGGGAGCACGTCGATGCGGTCCGTCAAGAGCTGCGGGCACTCGATGCCGCGGTGGCGGTACAACTGAAGGGCGCTCCCTGACGGGAACGCCCTTCGCGCGATCTGCCTCGCGGACTCAGGTCATGATGGCGCCGGCGGTGACGTTCAGTGCCTGGCCGGTGAGCGCGCTGCTCTCGTCAGACGCCAGGAAGGCGATGACGTTCGCGACCTCCATGGGCTGGATGAAGCGCCCCATCGGGCTGTCCGACTCCCATTCCCGGCGGACCTCCTCCACCGAACGCCCTTCCGATTCCGCGTGCGACGCCATCACCTTCTCGATCCGGTCGACTTCGACTGGGCCGGGGCACACGGCGTTCACGCGCACGCCCGACGCCGCGAGTTCGAGCGCGAGCGTCTGCGTGAGGCCGAGCAGCGCCCACTTGCTGGCGACGTAGTCGGCACGGAACGGCAGCCCCCGGCGCGCCACGTTGCTCGAGGTGTTCACGACGCTCCCCCTTGCGGCGATCAGAGCCGGGATCAGCTCGCGAGTGACGAGCATCGTCCCCGTGAGGTTCACACCGATCGTGCGGTTCCAGTTGTCCAGCGGCATGTCGCGCACGAGTTGCGCCTCGCCGTTGATGCCGGCGTTGTTCACGAGCACGTCCAGCGATCCGCCGGTCAGCTCGGTCACCTGCTGCGCGAAACGCCGGATGCTTGCCTCATCGCGCAGGTCGCACTCCACGTACGAGGCGGCCGCCCCCGTCTCCGCGACGAGCGCGAGCGTCTCGTCGACCGGCTGGAAATCGGCGAGGATCAGACGCGCGCCCTCGGCCGCGAAGCGCAGGGCGATGGACTGCCCGATGCCCGCGGCACTCCCGGTGATAACGACGTTCTGGCCTTCGAATCTCATGGACTTCTCCTACGTGGTGGGTGTGGCGATGTACGGTCGGAGCCGGGTCATGGCTGCCGCAGATACGGAAGCGGGTTTCCGGAGACGGCCATGCGGATGCGGTAGACGGAGGTCAGCGCGGTGATGTACAGGGTTTTCGCGTCGTCGTCGCCCCAGTTGAGGTTGGCGGCCTGCTCCGGCACCTCGATCACCGCGATGCGCTCGCCGGACGGGGCGTAGACCCAGATGCCGCCGGGGCCGGTCACGTACACGTTGCCGTGTTCATCCGCCTTGAGCCCGTCGACGAAGTTGTCGTCGTCGCACTCAGATGCGCTGATGTGCTCGGCGAAGACGCCGATCTCGGTCAGCGGCCCGGCACCGGGCAGCGCGAATGCGCGGACGTGCGCGCGCGGGGTATCGCCGACGTACAGGATCGACTCGTCCGGAGAGACGCAGAGGCCGTTCGGTTGTTCGAGATCTGCGACCAGCAGCTCCGGCTCACCGCCGCTCGGCGGGATCCGGTACACGCCTCGCAGCGACTGCGGAACATCCCGCACGACACCCACGGTCGGCAGTGTCCGCCCGAAGTCCGGATCGGTGAACAGGATGCTGCCGTCGGCGAGCACGATGACGTCGTTGGGGCTGTTGAGCTCCGCGCCACGGGCGGTGGCGGCGATCACCTCCCGGCGAGCGCGGTAGTCCGCCGTCCGCGTGACGGTGCTCGTGGCGTGTTCGCACACGATCAGGCGACCCTCGTTGTCGAGCGTCATCCCGTTGCCCTTGCCGTTGGGTGAGCGCACGATCTCCGTGCCGCTTTCTTCGCTCCAGCGCATGAGCTTGTCGCCGGTGATGTCGCTGAACAACAGCGATCGGTCGGGCAACCACACCGGACCTTCGGTGAACACGCATCCCGACACGATGCGCTCCATCTGCGCGCCGGGCGCGAGCAGCGACTCAGGCATGACCCGAGCGGCTGCCGCTCAGCCGGAAGCTCACGCCGACGGCGAGCAGGATGATGAAGCCCTGGACCGACTGCTGGAGGTACTGCGAGATGCCCAGGAGGTTCATCACGTTTCCGACGATCGCCAGCAGGAGCACCCCGATTACTACATCGCGCACGCGCCCGACCCCGCCCATGAGACTGAGCCCGCCGACCGCGACCGCCGCGATCGAATCGAGCATGAAGTTGCCGCCGTCCGACGGCAGCACCGTCCCCGTCCGTGAGAGGAACATGATGCCGGCGATCGCCGCGAGCACGCCCGCGATCACGTACACCATCACCTTGACGCGCGGCACGGCGACACCGCTCAGGCGCGACGCGGAGTCGTTGCCGCCGATGGCGTAGACCTTCGTGCCCAGCGTGGTGCGGTTCAGGATCACCGCGGCCAGCACGATGAACACGACCCAGACGAGCACCGGGACGGGCACGATGAAGAGCTGCGCGTCGCCCAAGGCCCGGAAGAACGGATCCGGCTGGGTCACCGGCGTGGCGTTGGTCAGGAGATAAGTCACGCCTCCGACGAGCAGGAAGGTCGACAGCGTGATGATGAACGGCGGCACCGGCGTGTAACCGGCCAGGACCCCGTTCAGCAGGCCGACGAGCACACCGACGCCGATCGCGGCGAGTAGCGCGAGCGGAAGCGGGACGGTCGGCAGGAACGTGACGCTGTCGGAGCTCATACCCCCGGCCACGATGGCCGCCAGCACCGCGGTCGCCCCGACGGAGAGGTCGAGGCCCTTGGCCAGGACGGCGAAGCCCTGCGCGAGGGCGAGCACGCCGATCACCGCGCTCTGGAACAGCACCGTAGTGATGTTGGACGGGCGGATGAAGACGCCCTGGGTGATGACGATCGCGAGGATCACGACCACGATCAGCACCCAGAGCATGGGGCCACCGGGCAGCGCCTTCAAACGGAGGCGCTTCCTCGGGTCCTGCGGCGCCTCTGCGTCCACGCTCGGCGGATTCGTAACGGTGACCCCGCTCATGCGGACCCCCTTCTCGCGCCCCGGTTCTTCACCATGAGCGGGATCGTGACGGCGGCCAGGATCAGTATGGCCTTCAGCACGTTCTGCGCGTAGGTGTCGACGTTGACGAGGTTCATGATGTTGGTGAGCATGAGGTAGATGAGCGCGCCGAGCGCGACGCGGACGACGCTGCCCGACCCGCCGAACAGGCTGACGCCTCCGATAACGACTATCGCGATCGTGTCCAGTTCCCATCCCACCGCGATGCCGGGGCTTCCACTGGACGAGCGCGCGGCGAACAGCACGCCAGCCAGGCCCGCTAGGGCGCCCGAAAGCAGGAATGCCTTGAAGCGCACCCATCCGACCCGCACGCCGGCGAGCCGAGCGCTGTCGATGTCGCCGCCCACCGCGTACAGGTGCGTGCCGGTGCGGGTGAAGCGCAGCATCGCTGCGACGAGCACGACCATCAGCACCCAGATGACCGCCGAGAGCGGGACGGGCCCAAAGCGGGTGGCGTTGAGGGCGAGCAGGTTCGCATCGGTGATGATGATCCCCTGGTTGTCGATCGAGAAGGCCAGCCCCCGCGCGATCCCGAGCACGGCGAGCGTGGCCACGAAGGGCGGGATGCGCCCCCAGGTGACGGCGATGCCGCTGATTGCGCCCATGGCGGCGCCCGCGCCGATGGCCACGGGGACCGACAGGAGGCCGAGATCGCTGATCGTGACAGCTGTCACCATCGTGCTGAGTGCGAGGACGGAGCCCACGGCGAGGTCGAAGCCGCCCGAAATGATCACGACGGCTTGCCCGAGGGCTAGGAGGCCGAGGACAGAGGCCTGCTGGAGCAGCCCGTAGACGTTGAATTCGGTGAGGAAGTTGGGGCTGGCGATATAGCCGAGCAGGACCACCACGAGGAAGAGGATCTCGACCAAGTGTCGCCCGAGGTAGCGGGTGATCGCCCGCCCACGGGTGGACGGCTGGGTGCCGGGGAGTGCTGCGATGCCATCAGCCACCGCGATCGCTTGCGCGCGGCGCACTATGCCACCGCCGCCGACACGGGCACGGCAGCTGCCATGATGACCTCTTGTGTGGCGTCCGCGCGCGACAGTTCCGCCGTGACCCGCCCCTCGGACATGACCAGTATCCGATCACTCATTCCCAATACCTCCGGAAGGTCTGACGACACCATGACGATCGCGAGGCCCTCGGCGGCGAGCCGATTGATGAGCGCGTAGATCTCGCTCTTCGCGCCCACGTCCACGCCGACCGTCGGCTCATCCAGCAGCAGCACCGAGACGTTGCGCGCCAGCCACTTGGCCAGCACGACCTTCTGCTGATTGCCGCCGCTGAGAAATCGCACGAGCTGATCGCGCGATGGCGTGCGGATGCGGAACTCCTCGATGAAGCGCTGCGCGGCCGCGCGGCGCTCCTTCGCGTTGACGAACGGACCGGTCGCGAATCGATCGACCGAGGGCAGCGCGATGTTCTCCTCGACGGATCGCCCAAGCACGAGCCCCGCTCCGCGGCGATCCTCCGGGACCAATCCGATGCCGTTGCGGATGGCGTCGCGCACCGAACCGCCCGCGAGCTTGCGGCCGTTGAGGACCACCTGCCCGGCGTCCGGCGCGACATCACCGAAGATCGCGGCGAGGACCGAGCTGCGGCCCGCGCCGACGAGGCCCGCGATCCCAAGGACCTCGCCGTGACGCACGTCGAAGCTGACGTCCTCGAAACGGCCGCGTGCCGTCAGACTCTCGACGGAGAGCGCGACGGTGTCCTGCACCGAGACGGTCTTGGCGAACTGGTCGTCGAGATCGCGGCCGACCATCGCCCGAATCATCTCGGGGATGGGGGTGTCCGCGACGGCCACGGTCTTGACCCATAGGCCGTCCCGCATCACGGTGACCCGGTCGCCGAGCTGCACCACCTCGTCCAGGCGATGCGAGATGTACACGATCGCGATGCCCCGCTCGCACAGCGAACGGATGATGCGGAACAGGCCTGCCAGTTCGTGATCGCTGAGCACGGCGCTCGGCTCGTCCATGATGATCACCCGGCTGTCTCGCGTCAGCGCCTTCGCGATCTGCACGAGCTGCGCGTTTGCTGCGGAAAGCGCCGACACCGGCACGTCGACGGGGAGGTCGACGTCGATCTCGTGCAGGATCCGTGTCGCTTCGCGCCGCATGCTGCGCACGTCGAGGATGCCGAGGCGCGTGCGGCGCTCGTGCCCCAGGTACATGTTCTGCCAGACCGTGAGCTCGGGCACCAGGTCGGTCTCCTGGTAGATCGCACAGACCCCGGAGCGCAGCGCCAGCGGCGGAGTGAGACCGGTGTGCGTTTCGCCGCCGATCTCGATGGTTCCGCTGGTTGGAACCTCCGCACCGGTGAGGATGCGCATGAGGGTCGATTTGCCCGCACCGTTCTCACCGATCAGGCAGTGCACCTCTCCGGCGGCGACATCGAAGTCGACGCCTTTGAGGGCCTGCACTCCCGCGTATTTCTTCTTGATCGCCGACATCCTGACCACGGTGACGGGGCCGCCGGCGCTGCGCGCGTCGCTCATTCGGAGCAGCAGTTCATGTTCTGCTCGGTGAGGGTGTCGATCGCCGTCTGGATGGCGTCCTCGTCGTCGAGTGTGAACTCGGTCTTGGGGATCAGGACAACCGGGTCTTCGAGGGAGTCGTCCTGGATCTTCAGCCACGTGTCCATGGTGATCGCGCCGTACTGGGGCGGTGTGGAGATGGTGTAGTACATCTCGCCGGCGAGCATGGCTTCGAGTGCCGTCCGCTGCGCATCCTTGCCCCAGACCCAGGGCAGCAGCTCGGTGCGGCCCGCGGCCTTGATCGCCTGGATCGCGCCGAGCGCCATCTCGTCGTTGTCGGCGATGACGCCGTCGATCTGGCCGGCGTCGAAGCGCTGCAGGAAATCCTCCATGCAGCTGCGGCCGGGCTCGGCCGCGTACAGGCCGTCGCACGAGCCGACGATCTGGATGCCGGGGTTGTCGGCGAGCACCTGGTCGATGCCCTCCTGCTCATCGATCACGGGCGACGAACCGGTCGTCCCGGTGATGTGCAGCACGTTGCCGCGCGGCTCGCCGTTCTTTTCCGTCAGACCCTGCACCAGGCTCTCCGCCACCTTGACGCCCGACTCGACGAAGTCGATCGTGATGAGCGCCTTGTACTGGCCCTCGCCGGGCGTTCCGGGCAGCTCGCGGTCGACGACGATTAGCGGGACACCGGCAGCCTCGGCGAGCCCCGGCACGGGGGCGAGAGGCTCGTACTGCACGGGCGCCACCACCAGGAGATCGGGCTGCTTGGCGAGGAGATCATTGACGTCCTGCAGCTGCTTCGCGACATCGTCGTCGGCCGAGATCTGGATGAACTCGCATCCGGCCGCCTCGACCTGGGCCTTCATATCTTCGGAGTTGGCCACCCGCCACTCGCCGCTCAGCGAGCCCTGGGAATAGGCGACCGTACAACCGTCATCCGGCGCCCCACTGTCGCCGGCGGCGGCATCGCCGCCGCGGTTGCAGGCGGTGAGAAGGAGACCCACCGCTACGACCGATACCACTGCGGCCGCGATCTGAGGTCGACGCGTTAGAACCATGAAATGACTCCTCGTTGAGTGCCGAAACGCTGCCGTTTGGGCGTTTGATGTTCAAAGTCCTCTGAACACTTGACCACGATAGAACGAACGCAGCGACGGTGTCAACTGGTCAAAATTTGAGCGACATCGCGAGGAAGCCCCCGTCTTCGGAGCGGACAATGATGGCGGATCCCAGTCCACAGAGTTCAGATGACTTTCACCTTCACGCGCACCCTGGGGTGGCCAGGGATCGCAAGGAGCCCCGGCGACATGGTGGCGACTCACCATGTTGCGGGGCGGAGGGGATGACGCCAGCTATCTCTCGTCGTCGAGAACTGCGACCAGGTCGGCGGGGAGTGACGCGACGGCATGCGGGCTTCGACCCGTTCGGTGGAATCTGTGAGGTCCTACGAGCGGTCCGTACGGATGCAGGGCCTAACTCCAGAATCACGCGAGGGCGCGACGTTCAGATCTCACCCAACGCCTGGCCGAGCTGGAGGTAGAGCAGTGAGACGAGTTCGCTGTTCACGCTGTAGCGCACGCGTCCGCCGCGTTCCCACTCGGTCCGGGGCGGGTCGGAGATGAGCAGACCGGCCTCGAGCATTTTCTCGAGCGCGTTGAACACGGTGGGCGAAGGAATGTCGAGAGCAGCAGCGATCTCTGCCCGGGATTGGTTCGGATTGACTCTGAGGTATCCGATGATGCCGGCGCGGAGCCGGTTGCCGAACGCTTCGATGGGATCCTCCGCGCGATCGCTATTGGCGGGGCGGGCGTATCTGGGCACGCCCCATTCTCTCGACGGGCGGCGGCACCTGTCTAGAGAACCGCATGAGATATTGCTTTACTTCGTCGAGTGTAGCTATGTACCATGCACTCATGTCAAGGACTCAGGAGCCGAACGACGAGACGGGGACCGCCGCTCGCGCCGGGGCGATGTCCTCCAAAGTTCCTACAGACACTGTCGTCGGGCGGGACGTAACCTGCGGTGCAGACGCGAGGAGGCCCCATGTTTCGCCGCCTCGCCATGCTGTCGTTCCTTTCGGAACTAGCTTTTCATCAGGTCTTTCCCTTTTCGCCGCACTCATGCTTAGGATGCCGCCACAGCGTGTGTCGCATCTTTGCGCGCCGGTTGTCGCACGCGCTGCTCTCGAGGGTGAGGAGCGACGGTGATGGCTGGGTCAGGTCGACGCGGACTGTACTGGGCGATCGCCGGGGGCGTGGTCCTTCTTGTCGGTGTCGCGGCGCTCATCATCGCGTCGCTCGGGCGCCCTCCCGCCGAAGGGCCGACTCCCGCACCGACCTCCACGTCGGTGACCTCGAGTCCGCAACCAACCCAGGGTGAGGCGGGGCCTGTCGTCGACGAGGCCGCGGCGGATCGAGGCTGGGTTCCCGAGCCGGTGACGACGGACCCAGAACTCTATGTGCGGGCGGCGCTGGCCGCGGGCGGAACCTTCGACACCACGCAAGGTGCAACCTACGAGGACTGGATCTCCTACCTCCACACTTGGTTCACCCCCGACACCCGTTACACCAGCAATGCTGACCGCCAGGCGGAGCTTGAGGCGGCGAAGTTGGAGATGCGGCAGAGTGTCGTCTTCCCCGAGGAGGAGTGGGACTCCCTCGCCCGTGAGGACGGCCGCGTGGCCTCCATCGTCATCGGCGGGGTAACCCTGGCGCCGGTGCCCCAGGACGAATCCGGCGACATGTCGATCGGCACCGCTGATGTCACGATCACGTTCACCCGCGCAGACGGCGCTGGCGGAGACGTCTCCTACGAGGAGAGCACCCGGCTGAGCGTGCAGGTTCTGTGCGGACCGGGGTCGATCCCGACACCGGATAGCGCGCAGCAGGCGGGGGACTGCAAGCTTGTGCGGTTCTTCTCGGAGCCGGTGGAGCCCTGAGATGCCCGCTCCGGTCACCGCGATCGCTGTCCTCGGCCAGACGAGGACGGGACGCCGCATCGCGATCGGAGCCCTCGCTGTCGCCGCGCTCCTCGCGGGCGTCGCACTGACCCCGCTGGTCGCGATCCCGTTCGCCATCGCCGGTAGCACGCTCTCCAACCCCGCCGAAGACCCCGTGAAGATACCGGTCGTTGAGGGTGACTGGGGGTATCCGTACGCGGGCGCCTATACCTTCGGCCGCGGCTTCGGATACAACCCGGTGATCGGGTGCGGCTACTGCTCCATCGATCACCTGGGCTACGACATGGCCCAGGGATGCGGCGCCACCGTCTATGCCGCCGGCCCCGGCACCGTCACCCACGCCGGGTCCCTCAGCGGGTGGGGCAACACCGTCACCATCGACCACGGTGACGGCGTCCTCACCCTCTACGGACACATGCAGTGGGGATCCCTCCGCGTCACCGCCGACGAAGAAGTCACCGCCGGCACCCCCTTGGGGGCAGAGGGCAACACCGGGCGCTCGTTCGGCTGCCACCTCCACTTCGAGGTCAGACACAACGGTGTCCCCATCGATCCCGCGCCTTTCATGGCCGCCCGCGGCCTGCCCCTCACCTAGCCACGACACCACTGAACAGGAAGCAGACCGTGAAGCACACACTCCCTATTGCGACCGACGTTGACATCCCCGAGATTCAGCCGGACTTCTCCGCCCCGTTCTTCCAGGGCTTCCAGGTCATCGCGTCCTACATCCTCGCGGGCGCGATGCTGGTCGTTCTGATCATGCTGATCATCGCCGGCGCCGCCCTCGCCTTCCGCGGTCTCGCCTCCGACCGGGTACGGACCTGGGCCGGGGAGAACATCCTCTGGATCTTCATCGCCGCCGCCGTCCTCGGCGCCGCGTCCGGTCTGTTCGCGTGGTTCGTGAACTTCGACTTCGGATTCTGACGGCGATGACCATCTGGCGCACCCTCGCGACAGGCCTGGCTCTCGGCCTTGCCCTGGCCATGGGCGCGCTCACCCCCGCCTCCGCTACAGACGTGGACGCGACCGCGCCCCGGCCGGCTGCGTCATCGACCGTCACCGGCGAGCCGTGGTCAGCACCATCACACCCCGTGACCTGCCTCACCTCCGGCGGGCAAGTCAGCTGCACACCGCTGGACCCCTCAGCGGTAGAGCCCCAACAGTGCTTCCTCGGTGTTTTCACCGACGGAGCCCGCGCCACCGTCTGCACCACCTACGAGGAGCACGTCAAAGCGATCAAAGCATCTGGCGGCAAGGCCGTCACGGTGGAGTACGGGTGCAGCATCGGGGACGTCGTGTGTGTGACGTTCGAGAACGCCGGCCGTGGGATGGCGCTCGGTGCGACGTCGGCGATGTTCCTCGTCGCGCAGAACATGCAGTTCGATACCAGCACCTTGCTGTGGGCCGCGGCGACCAGTGAGTGGTCGTTCTGGCAGTGGGCGGTCCTCATCGTCCTGTTCGCCGCGATGGTGTGGGCAGTCGGTGCGGGGATCGTCTCCGGCGACCGGGAGCAGCTGGTCGGGGCGCTGATCCGCACCTTCGTCGCCGTCCCTGCGGTGCCGCTGACGTTGTGGATGACGGGGCACCTGTTGAACGCGATCGATGACATGACCTGGTACATCCTCAACGGACAAGGCCCCACCGAACTGTTCGGGACCCTGCAGGGAGTGATGTGGGCGGGCGGGCAGGCGAACTACTTCTTCGCGTTCCTCATCCACGGTCTGCTGCTGATCTCGATGCTGCTGCTCACCCTCGTCTTCGCGTTCCGCAACATCGTCCTCGCCGCCCTCATCGCCGTCGGCCCGGTCGCGTGGATGCTGTTCCCCATCCGCGGCATCGGCCCGCAGTGGGTGGTCCGGTACGTCTCCGCCGTCACCGTGCTCCTGCTCACCGGGCCGCTCACAGTCGGGTTCGTCACGCTCATCATCAACGGGCTCGCCACCGTCCGCACCATCTGGGACCCCCAGTCCTGGCCCCTCCTCGTCGGCCTGGTCCTGGTCGCGTTCGCCCCGTTCGCGATCTTCGGACTGTTCAGCTTCGTCGGCGCCGTCGCCGCCGACAGCATCGGCGGGGCCCCCGGGGCCACCACCAGCCCCGCCGCCACCGGCGCCGGCCGCACCGCCCCGCCGATCCCCACCCGCCTGGGCGCCGCCCCGCTGGGATGGCACCCGCCGCCGCCCGCACCGCCACGGCAACCGCGGGTGCACGCGCCTCCAGGTCGTCGGCGCCCCTCCCGGCGGGTGCCGCGGGCGGCGGCCGTCCCGGCGGCGTCACTGCGCGAACCGGCGCCGGTGGTGCCGCGGGTCGCACCGGGACGCCCGGTCAGCCGGGCCCTGCGGGCCGCACCGCCAGCCCGACTCCCCCGACTCCCCCGACTCCGGCGTCCTCGGGTGCGCCACGGCCGACTGCTTCACCTCCGATGTCTCCGTCGCACCCGGAAAGGACTCCGCGATGACCACCTCCACCCCTGACCTCAGCCGCCCGGTGCGGCTGCCGCGGCGTTCCCGGCAGGGCGTCGTGCTCGGCATGGACCCGTGGCAGCTGGCGTTCCTCGCTGCCGCCGGCATTACGGTCCTGATCGCCGTGAACCGGTTCGGGCCGGTCGGGCTGCTGTACACGGCACCGATCTACCTCGCCCTCGGCGGCGCCGCGCTCACCACCGTGCACGGCATCTCCGCCCCCCGCATCGCGGGCCTGTGGATGTTGAAGCGCGTCCGGCACGCGATGGGTGCGACGACGTACACGTTCCGGCCGGAGCAGCCGAAGCTGACCGGGACGTTGAATCTGCCGGGGACGCGGGCGTCGCTGCAGCTGTGGGAGACCGATGGGATCGCGTGCGTGTACAACCCCCACGACCGGAGCGTGTCCGTCACCGCCGAGCTCGAGGTGCAGGGGTTTCTGATGCACGACACCCCGGAGCGGTTTGATCTTGCCCAGCAGTGGTCCCGGGTGTTGGCATCATTCACCCAGCGGGCGGGGATCAAGCGGGTCACCCTGCAGGAGCGGACCATCCCCACCACGATCCGCGCCGCCCGGGAACACTACGCCACCGTCGTCGACCGCCGCGGCCTTGACCCGCGCTCGGCGGTGGCAGCGAATTATGCGGAGGTGATGAACCGGTCGGAGCGGTTCGCGGTCACCCACCGCAACTACCTCACCTTCACCCTGGACCTGGTCGCCCTCACCCCGCAGGTCAAATCCCTCGGCGGTGGGAAGGACGCCATCATCGACCTCGCCCGCATCGAAGCGGGGAACCTCGCCGACGCGCTGCAGTCCGCGAAGGTGAAGGTGCGGCGGTGGTTGTCCTCCCGCGACATCGCCGCGCTCAGCCGGTTGGCGATGGACCCGGAGTCCGCCGCGAACGTGCAGAACCGCCCCGACACCCAGGCAGGGGTTGACCCCGCCGCCATCGGCCCCATGTACCTGGAAGAGCCCAAAGGCAGAAACGGTGTCGTCCACTCCGACTCCGGGGTCCACACCACGCTGTGGATCCACGAATGGCCCCGCTCCGACGCGCCGGTCGGATTCGTGTCGCCGCTGGTGTTCGCCCGCCACCCCCACACCAATGAGGCCGTCACCCACATCCTCTCCCTCGTCCTCACCCCCGTCCCCGTCGCCAAAGCGCTCAAGCGGATCAGGGATGAGAAGAAGGTGTGGCGGGGCAACGAGCAGCTGCGCGCGAAACGGGGTGCGGATGGGTCCGCGGCGGACGCGGCGGACTGGGCGGCATTGGAGAAGCAGGAGGAGGAGATCATCGCCGGGCACGGCGAGTTCCGCTACGGCGGCTACCTCACCATCACCGCACCCGACGAGGAACGCCTCGACCAGGCCCTCGCCGGCATGCGCAACGCCCTGGCCCGGGCGGGGATGGAAGCGCAGATCCTGTACTGCCAGCAAGCCGAAGCGCTCATGGTCAACGCGCTGCCGATCGGGTTGGGGATGAAGTGATGGTCCGCCGCACCGTCGTCTTCCAACCCGCCGGCCTCACCGACGAACAACGCCGCTCCCTGCGCCGCGCCGTCTACGAAGCCCACCACGAACCCCCCACGCCGCGTCGCCCCCGCCGCGAACGGGGCCTTCCCGAACCGGCCGTCCCCGGCCCCTTCGGGCCCGGAATCATCCACGGCAACTACTGGAACCTCGCCCGCCCGGCGGTGCCTCCGCATCAGGCGACGTCGCAGCATCTGGCGGGGATCTATCCGTTCGTCGCCGACGCCGGCCTCGGCTCGCGCGGCCCCATCGTCGGCGTTGACCTCAACGCCGACGCCCTCTGGCACTTCTCCCCCTGGGAGTCCTACAGCGACGCCACCGACCGCGGATCCTTCTCCACCAACATCCTCGTACTCGGCGCCTACCGTGCCGGGAAATCCGCCGCCGTGAAAACCCTCGTCACCCGCTCCCTCGCCTTCGGCCACCAAGCCGTCGTCCCCTCCGACGCCAAAGGCGAATGGGTCGTGGTCGCTAACGCGATCCCCGGCGGCACCGTCATCCGCCTCGGCGACGGCACCCCCGCCCGCCTCAACCCCCTCGATCGCGGGCCGCGTCGCAGCGACGCGTCCGATGACCAGCACGAGCAGATGGTGCGCCAACGCCGCATCGCCACCCTCATCGCCCTGGTGGAGATGGCGCTCGGCGGGAACCGGCTCACCGCGGTCGAGCACGCCGCCGTCCACGAAGCCCTCGCCCGCTGCATCCACGACACCCACGACCGGCCCACCCTCCGTGGCGTGTATGACCAGCTGGGGCTCATGGTCGCCGACACCAGCGGCGACTTTCGTCTCGCCGACGGCGCCGTGCAACCCCGGTTCGTGCTCCGCCGCTTCGTCGACGGCGACCTGTCCGGACTGTTCGAAGACCAATCGACCGTCGCCTTCGACCAAGACGCCCCCCTTGTGGTCGTGGACACCTCGGAGCTGTTCTCCCGCGGGGAACTCGTCGCCCAACTCACCCAGGTGTGCACCACCGCCTGGATCCAAGCCGTCGTCTCCGACCGCTCCGCCCGCCGCACCCGATACGTCATCCGGGAAGAAGGATGGCGGGACATGACGTCGTTGGCGTCGTTGCAGATGTACCAGCAGTGGCTGAAACTGTCTCGCCATTACGGGATCAGCAACATCGTCATCCTCCACAAGATGGGCGACCTGGACGCCGTCGGCGACGCCGACTCCCAAGAACGCAACCTCGCCTACTCCATCGTCGGCGACATCGAGAACAAGTTCATCTTCCGCGTCAACCACCAAGAACAAACCAGCCTCCGCACCCGCCTGAACATGCCCGCCCCGCATGTGGACATGGCCCGGCAGCTCGGGAAGGGCGAGTTCCTCGCCTACGTCGGCCAATACGCCTACCTCGTGGACTGCTTCGCCACCTCCACCGACTGGGAATACAACCTGTTCTCCACCGACGACGCCGTCCGCACCGCCGACCACCACGACCCCACCCCACCCGAAGCCATCGACGACCTCGAGACCCTCTGGCCGGACACCCCGGCACCCGACGGGGACGGGCCGGCGGATGGGGAGTGGGCGGACGAGCTGATGGATCTGGGCCACCGGGAAGGCCCGCTCCGATGAATCAGGGACTGCTGGGCAAGATCGTCGCCGTCGGCATCGCCATCGTCGCCACACTCGCCTTCACCTCCTCCGCCATCGCCGTCGGAGTCACGCACCTGATCTGCGGGGAAGCACCGGCGGCGTCCGGGATCTTCTCCGGACTCCGGCTCGCCCTGACTGGCGATCCCACCACCTATTCACTCGCGGGTGGGTGTGGGTTGCCGGTGTGGCAGATCCGGGTCGCCGACCTCCTTCTTCTCACCCTGGTCGCAGCGGGGACGGTGGTGGGGGTGGTGCGGTGGCAGCGATACCGACAGTCGGATCAGTCCTTCATCGCGGATCTGCGGATGCGGCCTGGGTTCGCGCAGGCGGGGGAGATCCGGCAGCACCTGTCCGCGAAAGCCGTCCTCCGCCGTGCCGGACAGCTGCGCCCGGACCTTGCCCGACCGACACCGACGGATGTGGGGTGGCGGGTCGGACGCTCCCGCGGCCTGGACGTGTACGTGTCCATCGAAGACTCCGTCGCCCTCGAAGGCCCACCCCGCTCCGGGAAGGGATACCGGGTACTGATCTCCGCGATCCTCGACTGGTCCGGCCCCCTCGTCACCACATCCACCACCAACGACAACCTGACCGCCACCATGCGGATGCGCCAGAAACGCGGGCAGGTGCACGTGTTCGACCCGCAAGGGCTCTCCGGGATCCGCCACCCGCTGCGGATCAACCCCCTCGTCGGGTGCGAAGACCCCCTCGTGGCGATGCAACGCGGCACCGCGATCATCACCGGCACCGCCCTTGGCACCTCCACCACCAACGCAGAATGGGCACAAGCCTCCGGCGTCATCCTCGGCCGGCTCCTCCACGCCGCCGCCGTCGGTCACTGCACCATCGACGACGTCTACGCCTGGGGATCCAGCCCCGCCCGCGCCAACGAAGCCGTCGACTACCTCCGCTCAGGCGGCGCCCCCGGCTGGGCCGAAAGCCTCGAAGCAACCATCGCCGGCGACGAGAAACTGCTCTCCTCCATCTGGTTCGGCGTCCAAGGCACCGTCGCCCCCCTCGCCGTCCCACAGATCCGTGACGCGCTCATCCCCCAGCCTGGCGACCCCGCCTTCGATCCACAGGAGTTCCTTGACGCCCCGAACACCCTGTATCTGATCGGGTCCGCGTCGGGTGCGTCAGCGATGGGCGGGTTTCTCGGTGCGATCGTCGACGACATCGTCGAAGTCGCCCGCGCCCGCGCCCTCGCCTCCCCCGGATCCCGACTGGGGATGCCGTTGGGGTTGATTCTGGACGAGATCGTCAACATGTTCCGGTGGGCGAACCTGCCCCGGGTGATGGCCGACGGCGGCGGCCGCGGCATATGCACCTTCGTCGTACTTCAAGCCCTCTCCCAAGCCGAAACGGCCTGGTCCCGCGCCGAGGCCGACACCATCTGGGCCGCCGCGACCGCGAAAGTCCTCCTCGGCGGCGCCTCCCACGTCGACCACCTCCGCGACATCGAAACCCTCCTCGGCACCCGCGACACCCGCCGCACCCAGAAGTCCTGGTCCACCCGCGAACACGGCCACAACACCAGCGAACAACACGAACGCCGCCCCCTCATGTCCGTCGACGAGATCCGCCGCATGCCCGAAACCACCGGACTCCTCGCCTACCGAAACCGCCGCGGCGTCCTCCTGGACCTCGCCGGCTGGGACGACCGCCAAGACGCGCACGCCATCCGCACCGGGAAACGCGAAACCGAACAGGAACAGCAGGACGTCTTCCGCAGCACCACCCGCCCCCGCATCACCCCAACCCCCACCGAGGGAGTCGAAGGATGAGCAACCGACGCACGCCCGGGCCCAGCGACTACCGGGGCGGGTTCCTCCGCTCCCCCGCCTGGCACGCCCGCCGCGCTCGGTGGTTCCGCACCCACGCCCGCACCGGCACCCCACCCACCTGCACCCTCTGCACGATCGCGGGGACCCCGGTCACGCTCGAGCTGCACCACCTCGACTACACCGGCGTCACGATCACCGGTGGCCGGTGGCGGGCCATGGAGGCTCACACTGACCTCATCCCGCTGCACCCGGCCTGTCACGACCTCGTCCACCGGCTCATCGACCGCGACACGGTCCTGTCCCGGCAGCGGACCCGCCGGGATGCCACCCTCATCGCGTTGGCCCGTCTCCAGGACGCGCTTCACCGGCAGGGGCAGTCGTGACCGACCCCGCCCGCCAGTCCACCGCCCTCTTCGCGGCCGACTCCGCCGGGGTTCCGACTGTCCCCGCTGGCTATCCCGGCGTGCGTGAAACCGCGTCGTCCGCGGCGATCGGCGGTCGGTCCACGAACTGGCGGACCCTGACCGACGCCCAAGCCGTTGAAGCGTGGGGGGCGCTGCGGGACTGGGTGGAGTGGTTCGTGCACCGCTACCACCTCCCCCTGTCCACCGTTCCCGCCTGCTGGTGGCAGCACGATGGTCTGGTCGAGGAACTGTCCGCGCTGCACTGTTCGCACCGGGCCGCGTTCGACCCGACCGACAACGGCAACGGGCCCATCGGCTGGCACGAACGCCTGACCCTCGCCCTCCCCCGCCTGACCCGCGCGTATACCGGCGGCTGCAGCAACGGACACCGAAACCCCCCTCCCCCTTTCCCGGCCCCCGGTTGACGAGGAGGAATGGACCGCGTGGATCACCCAGAGCCACGCGCACTGAGACGCACCCGCGTCTCCTACAGGAAGGAAGAAGGATGACAACCAGAATCCCGGTCACCATCGAGGGGAACCTCACCAGCGACCCCGAACACGGCGCCGGAGAATCCGGCAACGAGTACGCCCGGTTCACCGTCGCCGTCAACGACCGCCGACTCAACCAGACCACCGGGACATGGGAAGACGCCGGCACGGTGTTCCACCGCGTCGTGGTGTTCAACCAGCAAGCCCGCCACGTCGCCGACTCGCTCCACAAGGGCGACACCGTCGTCGTCGCCGGCGACCTTCGATTCGGCACCTACACCGACAAAGACACCGGCCAGACCCGCGAAACCCGCGACGTCGTCGCCGACACTGTCGGCGCATCACTGAAGTTCACCGGCGTCACCGTCGACCGCTCCCCAAAAGCTAACAGCCCCGAAGCTCACGCCTCGGGGCCGGTAGCAACACCGGCCTCGTACGCCGGTGCTGGAATCGCACGCTGACCCATCTCCACAGGTTGCGGGCAGGAGTCAGCGTACTCCTGCCCGCAACCACGTCTCCAGAGCACACCGGCGTCGATCGCCGCTGCTGTCGGCGGTCAGGAGTCGGTCACGTTCTCGGCCGGTCCTGGGGCGCGGGTGCGGAGCACCCCTGCAGGTGTTGCCGGCGTTGCGCGGGATGCCGCCCACGTGCCAAGCAGCTTCAGTGTGTGATGGTCGGGTGAGCCGGGCTCGGCGGTGAGCAGAATACGTGCGCGCCGTCGTGGCCATTACTGCTGTGAGAGGCACTCACGCACGTGTTCAACACCCGGTGAAGCTCGCTCCCTATCGTTGGATACGAGTTGCCGTGATCAGTCGGATCGCGCCACGCCGTTGCGGGAGGGCGCGGAGAAGTCCGTACTCTTTGTCCCATACGCCGCTAGCCAGGTCCTCACGGAGGCGTTCGATGCCGCGTTCAACCGCGGCGGGCGGAGAGAGCACGAGGCCCGATGTCGCCCTGCGGATCGTTGGATCGAGGAACGCCTCAGGACGCGCATAGAACGCCTCCCCGAATCCGTCGGTGCAGTCGCGCGGCACGGGCACCGGCGCGACATCAACCGCCCAGCCCTTCCCGCCCAGCACGCGCGCTATCAACTCGATCGGAGGGAACCGGGTCACCTCTACATCGACGACCTCCGGGATGTAATCGGTCAGCCAGAAGTCGCGGAGCGCCGGCGCGTCAAGAGTCATCACCACGACCGCATCCCGCGCGACTCGCTGCAGCTCTTTGAGCCCCTGCGTCACGTCCTGCCATTGATGCACGGTCATGACCGCCATCGCGGCGTCGAAGCTCTCCTCGTCGAAAGGCAGCCGCTCGGCGGTCGCGTCGACTGCGGGCGCCGCGCCCTGAGGCCGTTGCGCACGCATCGACCTCGACGGCTCGACCGCCACCACGTACCGGTCGACCGGCTCATACGACCCCGCACCCGCGCCCACATTGAGCACCGTGCGGCACTCACCTAACGCGTCGCGCACCAATGACTCAAGCCGCGCATCGCTCCGGCGTACCGAGGCGTACGACGACCCCAACGCCTCGTAGTCAAAGTCGCCGGCCGGGCTCTCGCGAGGCTTCATCAAGAGATTCAACCACCGAGCCTGCGTCGACAACAGGTTGCAGCAAAGACGGCGCAAGCCGATCGGTGACCGTGGTGCCGCCGAACGGGCGGCGCAGAGCGACCCGCGGCCATGTCTATAGACGATGACGGCTACCGTACGGTCGCAGACACTGGACTTCGCGAGCTCCGAATCCCACGCTTGGGTGCCGAGTCAATGTGCCCGCTCATCGGCTTGTCAGCGGGTGGGGGTCCTGCTTTGTATGGGGGCTCCCTGTGACGCGAGCGGGCCTGTGTGTGTGTCCGGCTGGGGACGCGCGGCGCGCTGCAGTTCGATGGTCGCGGCGCGGCGAGAGTCGTCGATGGTCACTTCCGGAACTCCGCGGGTCATGCTGTCGGCGAGCGCCGCGATCGCGGCGTCCTGTGTCCGCGAAATCGCTATCGCCTCGTTGTGGGTCCGCCCGCGGGTCATCCCGACGTAGAGACCGGACGCGTCGACGCCGGGACCGACGATCGCGGCGTCGGTCGTTTCGCCCTGGATACCGTGGACGGTGGAGGCGTAGGCGAGGTGGACGTGTTCCGCGACGTAGTCGGTGGAGACTCGACGGAAGTCGGCGCTGTCTGTCAGGCTCACCAGGTCGACACTGTCGGGGCGGATGCGACGGACCATCCACAGCGCTCGGTTCTCCACGTCCGCCTTTCGATCGTTCCGGCGAGTCTGGACGACATCGCCCTCAAGAAGGCGCTGCTCGCCGCGACCGACGGCGACCCGCTGCATGTTCAGCTCTCCGAGCTCGAGGCGTCGCTGCTGAATGCTCTCGTTGACCGCATCCGCTTCCTCGTTGGTGCTGGTTACCAGAGCGACCCGTTTGCGCTCGCCAGCCCACCGGAAGTAGCCCTCGACCATGAGGTCGGTGGCGCCGGCGAAGTCATCAACTCGGCGCACGAGTCCCCTCCTATCGAGTTCCGCCGCAACCTCCAGCGCCGCCTCCCGTGACTCGGGCTCGCGCAGCCGGAGCGTGAGTGCCGCGTAGGTGGGATCGTGGAATCGGTGGACGGCGGTGAGTTCGACGACGGTGCCGCTGCGACGTGCCATGGTCGCCATGGCGCCGGAGTGACCCACAGGCATTGCCTGGAGGTGGTCGCCCACCATGGCGAGCCCTGCGCCGGTTTCGATGGCGAGGGCGGCGAGGGCGTTGGCGGTGTGGAGGTCGAGCATGCCGGCTTCGTCGATCACGATGCGGTCGTCTTCGTAGACGGCGTAGCGGGCGGGACCGGTATACGGGAGTCCGGTGTTGGGGTCAGTGTCGCCGGGTGCGAGGCGTGACCACTCGGCCGCGCCGGCGGCGTCCCGGCCCCATCGCCACCCGTGGTCGGCGAGGAGCGCATGAACACTGGATGCGACTGCCCCGATCTCCTGCCCGGCCACGGTCGCTGCCTTCTTGGTCGGGGCGACGACGATCATGCGGCGTTGCTGCAGCGCGAGCGCGGCATGGGCGACCCGGAGCATGGTGGTCTTGCCCGTGCCGGCGGGGCCAGTCACGGTGACCAGACGGTCCGTACCCGAGATGGCTCCGGCCGCGCGGCCCTGCCCAGGATCGAGAACGGCCCCGGGCGGGAGCTCGCCTTCGGCAACGAGCATCATGGCGTCTACCGACAGCGGCGCGCCGGGGGCGCTGAGCAGCTCGAACCTGCGCGCCAACTCCACCTTCAGCGCCGCGGTCATCACGGCCATATAGCCCTTCACGTGCTGCGGCCGCTGCGGGTCCTCATCGAGCAGGTCAACGGTGTGCCCAAGGGCACGGTTCACGGCCGCGTCGACCACCACCTGAAGCTGATCGCGGGGCGCGACCACCCCGGCTGCCGCGACCGCCCGAGTCGCGCCCGCGCGGACATCGAACATGCTGAACCGTCCGCCGTACGCTGACGAGCGCGCGTCCGCATCAACGACCGCTCGTGCGGCAAGCATCTCGATGTCCAGGTCCCCGGCGGGCATCGCCTCGAGCGTGACGGGGGGACGCACGGCGAGGAGGGCGGGGTCGATGGTCGCGAGCTCGTCGCGGATCATCAGCTCCCACCGGTCCTCGCGAAGGTCCTTGGGTTTGCCCGGGCGGCCCTGCGCCCAGGCACGACGGTCGAGCTGCTGGAGGACGTCGCGGCTGGGTTCCTGACCGGGATGCGCGGCCCGCCAGGCCGCGAGGAGAACCGCACGGTTCGCCTCGATCTGGTTCGAGCGACGCGACAGCGCACGAACCGCATGCGCCACCTCCGCGACCTCCCCGTCGGCGTTGAGCGTGTACCCGTGCCGGGCGAGAGCGTCAATCCACTCGGGGTCGGTGCGGGCAGCGAGATCCCCCTCCGCATTGATCAACGTGTGCAGCTTCATCGCCACCCGGGAATCGACATTGGACCAGACACCGTCCGCCCCCAGCACCTTCACGCTCAACCACAAGTGACGATGGATGTGCGGGTCCAGTGCACGGGAGCGGCGATGCTGAAGCTCAACGACCTCCACCTGGTGCAACCGCTCCCGGATGCGGCCACCCGCTCCCCGGCGCGCATTGAGCTCCCGCTGCCAGGTGGTGATGATGCGATCCCGGAGCCGGTCCTGCAACGCTTCGAACTCGCCTGCGAGCTCGGGGTGCAGTAGCGACACCAGGCTGTACGACTTCGGTGCGTTGATGGTGCCATCCAGCACCAGATCCGCGTTCGGCGCTGACAGGTCACGACCCCGCCGCTCCCTCGTGAGCGGATCGAAACCATCCACCCACGCGGCAAGCTGCTCCCGATCCAGCTCGTCAACCTCTGTGACCTCGTTAGTGACGGTGAAGCGTGTCACCGTCACGGAGCCCGAGTCGCCGTACGCGGCGAGCGCTGCAGCGCCGGTCGATAGGCGGGACGCCGCGTCGCAGCCGCCGTTCAGCGCATACGCGATCGCGGATCGAACGCCGCCCGAATCAACGCCCCGCTTCCACCGCTCCAAGCCCCCGCGCATGCCCACAGGCTACGCGATCTTGCACTACCATGACATAGATTCACAGAAGTGCCTGCGTGCATCGGTCCCTCTGTGGGTTGCATCAGAGTTCTTCCGTGCGGTCGGCGTCGCGCAGTCACGTGAGTCAGATGCGCCTCCTCAATCGGGCGGTTTGACGGGCGGGGCTTGTGAGCTATACCCGTCTTTGTCCCGACATGCACTCGCCACTCGAATCCCGCCGACTGCAGGTGGGAATCGACGAACATCTGCAGCCGACTCTCACATCCGCGCCGGCTACGCGGCCGCCTCGCGCAGCGCGGGCTACTCCCGTTTGCCTCGCTCGGCGCCAACGGTGGGTAGGTAATGCAGTTGGCACTCTTCGCACCGGTAGCCGCCTCGCACGTCACGAAGCACCGTCCCGCACGAAGGGCAGCGAGGCTGCTCGAATTCATCCACGACGCAGACCCTACCCGGGGCCCACTGCGGAACACTTCACCGATCGACTAACCAGCCGGCTCCTCTGCCGTCAGTCGTTGCACTCAAGGACCGGCTTGCGAGCTATTCGATCCGGTGTTATTCCTGAACGTACGCCCGCTCATTGGCGAGAGTTCCCCGGGAAGCAGTTCGCTCCCCAACATCAGCCAACTGACCACCGAATCGACGCGTCGAGCACCACAATCGCGACTCCATCCGCTTGACCACTGGCACCCAGAGCGGATTTGATGGCGTCGTGCAGCGCGGCCGCTGTGGGGAATCGTTTGCCAGCGCGTCGACGACTATCCGTCGAGTCCCAAGAATCGACGTCAAACCAGACGGCGATGAACACGCCATACCGCGCGCCAAGGTCAGGCATGTAGCCGCCAGCAAGTTGAGAGGTCGCCGCAGTTAGGACGTCGGCATGCCACGAGCCCTTCACTTCAATGGGGAGCACCATGGGCGTCGTACCCGAAGGTGCGGACACCGCGAGTGCCTCGACTCGGAGGTCTGGACGATTGGACAACCCGCTCGGCGCGTTCCTGCGGCTCGGCACTTCGCGATTTACGGCTACGCCTGCGGAAGCTAATCGCTCGCGCAGCTCATGCAGGAGGAAGTCCGAGATCTCGTCCTCCGTTTTTGGCCGATGTGAGTATGTGTCCCATAGGAGGTGAGCGAGTGGAGTGTCCGTCTGAAGTCGGCTTGCAATCCCAGCCAGCGCCGCCTGCGTTTGCAGCCAGAGGTCGCGTTCATTCCGGATGAACGTGCGCCGATCCTCGAGCGCCAGAGTAAGAAGCGCATCACAACTGATTGGTCGCCACACGGCATCAGCCGCTGCGCGTTCAACATCGACGAGGGCGCGCTGAAGGCTGGCCCGTCCGGGGTGACGGACTAATAGCGAGCGGATTGCCTCCGCTGCGGCATCACTCGGTGTTGTACGAAGCCGCCCGAGAACATCGTCCCGGAATCTACCTACGGTCTCGCGGGGCCCAACTGTGTGGACTTCATCGAAATCGGGGTCCTCGTTTGCAGGGAACTCCTCCTCAAGCCACAGCCAGAGCTCACCGAGCTGCGCCTCCTCGAGTGGGGGAACGCGGTGATCGTAGACGAGTCGTGCAGTCAAGAACACTGAGCGCATGAACTCGCTGTTGTCCGTCATCAGTTGGCTGATCCTTGACCAGGCAGCAACGCCGAACTCCTGGAGCAGTCGGAGTGCGGCGTAAGCTGCACGGGACGGATGTTCAGAGATCGACGAATCCTGAACCCAGGATTCAAGGGTGGCTTGTCCAAGATCAGGCGCCGCTTTCAGGAGGAAGTCCAGGAGAGCTTCCTGCCCGCCCCAGTCGCCAAGCTGATCGATTCTCGCGTGCAGTTCCTCCGCGAGGTGCCGGCTTTGTAGCGCGGCGAGCTCGGTGCGGAGAAACACGGGTTCACTGTCTCCGATGGCTTTGTCGATCAGCGTTAGAAGGCAGCTCTCCAGTTCGGCTCGGGCATGATCCGCGCCGAGGGAGATCAATGCGGTCTTGTCAGCGCCATCAGCCCCGTTCGTCACCGCCGGCCAACTGATGATGATGGGTGCCCACTCTCGCCAAACACGTGGCGGAACGGCTTCGAGCTGATCAGGCGCGAGGTGAAGCAACAGAGTGAGTGCTCGATACGCGGCCTCGGACGGGAAGTGGCGCATGGACTGGCCGAACCAGCTGGTGCGCTCACACTCACCTCCGACGAGGAAGTCCATGGATTGCCGAAGAAATCGTTCCTGCGACCCTGCGGACAGCGACTGCCAGCGGTCGTGCTTTGTCAGATCAGGCTCGAGTTCGTCGAAGTATCGGTCGGTTCCCGGACGGACAGTTAGCAGCCTCGATGCCTGCCAGTAGGCACTCAGATCGCCAGATTCGAAGTCGGCGAGTAGCTCCTCGATTCGCCTATCCACCCACGAACCGTTGCCTTCGTTGCGCTTCGCCTCAATTGCGGACCATCGAGATCTTTCCTCCAGCCACCTTTCCCGCGCCGCGATCGCCTCCGCCGACTCGAGCTCCCAAGCACCCAGCAGGTCCTCGAAGAATCTATGCGCCGGTCCGCCGGGATCGAGACTAAGCACCCGGTCAACGTGATCGAAATCCGTGACATTGAACAGGTACCTTGCGGCTCGTCCAAGTGCACTGATGCTCGACTTCGGGCCACTATCGAGCTGTTTCAGGATCCATCCAAAGTCATCAGCGTTGAGCAGGGCGCCGTTGGTTCCGTTGTGCCGGGTCACGAGGGCGTATGCGAGGTCCTCGTCAGCGCCCTCAGCAACGACGTGCGTGAGTCTGTGCCGAACATCCTCGGGGAGCGTTCCGACCGGCACGTCGTCGCCGAAGATCGGCTCGAATGTACGACTGCGTTGTGCGGCCCGACGCTTCAGCTCATCGCGCGCTCCAGGCTCGTCCAGGTGATCGATGCATACCTTGACTATCGCCGAGTCGAGCACCCGCTCATGCGTTGTGAGCTTGTCAGCGGTGTGAGCTTGGGCCCACTCAGTCGCGGCCGCCACGTCGTCTGATCCCAGTGCCGCGGCAAGCTCGTGCATGAAGATCGAATACATCCCGAGCAAGCTTTCGCGTGGCCTCGGAGGGCGCATGCGTAGAACAGAAGAAGTGTCCAGCACAGCTGGCCAGAACAACCACGCTATGGCTGCCCAGAGCTCCGCACCGTCTTCGATGTCGTCAAGCGAGCCGTCAGTAAGGAGGGGCAACAGCTCGGAAGCGTTCGCCTGGATACCGATCTCACGGGCTGCGATCGCGCCGGATGTCCGAATGGACCGCGGTGCGTCAGGATTTGCAACGACCGCGACCAGCGCGTCGCCGAGCTCAACCACTTTGCATGCACGAGCCACCCGAATGGCAAAGTCGACCAGTGACCAGTCCCTGGACTGAATCGCGGGCCGCAACTGTTCGGCCGAGTGAGCATGTGCCAGACCACCGAGGGCCCAGGTCCAGTCGTCGTAGACACGACCGGCTCTAAGATCCCTCAGCATGTGCTCGACGAGCCTCGCCCGGAGCCTCTCGCTTGGAAGGTCAACGCTAGTTAGGAACGCGGTCGGGTCTCCGTCAATTAGCCACTCGAACCTCGTCGACTCGAGTGCGACCAGCCATGCAGCCATCTGTCTGACCGGGCTGAAGATCCGCGAGCTCGTCGATACACATAGCGCTTCGACATCTTCGTCGGTGAGTCTCATCCGGATCACCCACCGAGCTGCCAAGTAGTCGATGAACGTCGCGTGGGACCACCGCAGGCGGGCCTCGCCGGCGCCGGAGAAGAGCGCCGAGTGCAGCACTGCCTTGGCTGCGCGTCGCCCGCTGTCGTCGTCTGAGCGGAAGCAATCATCGATCGCGACATCATCGGCACGCCTTGAGACGGGGTTTCCGATCCAGAAGGTAGGGGTCCCGGCAAACAGTGTGCAGGCTGCCAACTGTTCGGCGGATTCCATCAATGACTTCTCCGACACCACTGACGACACCGAGTCGCGACGTTCTTGATTTGCCTCACCCGCAAGAGCAAGGCATCCGCGGGCGTAAACCTGCGCGCCCCCTTCTGCGATCTTTCCCTCGGAGGAAAACGCTGCGGTCAGCAGGCGCAAGGTCAAAGGGCGTGCTGCCAGGGCCGAGACACCATGCCGTTCCACGTCGCGGACAAAGGCGTCACCATCGAGTGATTGCGCGTCGACAATTCGTGCGACGTCGCTCCGGCGAAAGGGTAGGAGCTCGACGATGACTGGCTCTGGAAACAGGTCCGAAAGGCGCGCTCCCAGAGATGTCGGCCAGTCGGCGGTCCGACAGGCTACCCGCAAGAACAGCCGCTCGCGGTCCGCATGGCCCAGCCAGTCGGCCAGCAGTCGCCACAGGGTCGGTATTCGCGACAAGCCCTCGTCAAGACCGTCCAACGCAAGCACGAGCGTGGACTTACCGCCCTGCCACTCAACTATGCGAGGGTGCTGGAACAGCTGCTGATGGACAAAGACGTCGGTCGTACAGACGCCGAGATCGAAAGTGACGGCGACCTGATCCGCATGGTCTGGAGTTAGTGAAACAGGGTCGTTGAGAACCCTGGACTTTCCCATGCCCGGGCTACCGAGCAGGACAAGGCAACGCTTCGACTTGAGTTCCTCGGTGCGCATGAGGGGCTCCGTCGAACGCAGCCAGATTGGGCCGTTCTGCTCCTGGAGCCAGCCCTCCACGGTGAGGGGCGGCGAAGTAGTCTGTGGGGCCCAGAACCGCTCCACGCCACTCGAGCCCTCATACTGCCGATCCATTACAGTGCCCCCAGGCATTCGAAGCGGGTGCTCCGAAAGATCCGCAGAGGCGCTTCCGGTGCGCGCACCTACCCAATCACGAAACTTGCCCGAACCGTCGATTTGCTGGCCGCGAAGCTATGGTGGCACTGCCCGCTCAGGGATCGTCCCCGTATCTCGACGGCGGGCGCGTGATGTCAGCGTCGGGGCCGAGGTCCGGTCCAGAAGCCAGGCTCACATCCGATGTGCATGCCCGAAGCGAGGAAGGCCGCAACCGGCTTCCCGCACACCCGACACGGACGCGTTCCATCCGGCGCCCGCGAAGTCGGTACCGTCCGGTCCGGCTTCGGTGCGATAGCCATGGCACGCTGCGCCTCTTGTTCAGCGGCACGGCGTTGCCGCTGCGCTGCCATTTCGGCCTGCCGCCGCTCACGCTCGACACGCCCTAGCTCCTTCTCCGCATCCCAGCGTCCTGTGAGGGCCGCGATGCTACTCAGCTCGCCGGAGGTGAATCCGTCGGGCGCAAGCCCAAGCTCATCTAGTTTCTGCACGACAACCTCGCCGAACCGATCCTCAATTGACACGAGATGGTCGCTGCGTAGCCGCGTCACGGCGGTCGCGACTTCCGCGGTGTCTGGATTGAGCCAATGAACTGTAAGCCCGGCTCGCCGTACCTCGTCCTGCACATCGCTGAGCCGGACTGGCGGATCGTGGGACGATCTCGATCGATGCAGGCGGGTGTGCCCCCAGAGCCAGACGTCCGTAATCCCCTGTGACACGTACGATGCGTGTCGCTCGCGCCACTCCGCCACGGTCAGCGGCGCGTACTGGATCTCGAACGCGACCCGCTTTCCGTCTGGCAGGGTTGCGAGCACATCTGCCACTCGGCTGCGCTGCGTGTCAGTCGCACCCTCCACTTGGACCTTCCAGTCGGGCAGCTGCGATCGTAGCCAGAGCGCGAGAACTGCCTTGCCTTGCAGGTGGTTGACCGATTCGGGTGCGTGCGCGCCGCCGCCGGCGCGGTGGCTGAAGCCGTCCCGGCGGCGTTCGCGTGAGACGGCGATGATGTCTGGGGCTGAGCAGTCATCGATGAGGCATCGCAGATTCACGCGCGTGAAAGTGCGCAGCATCGCTGCCTCGCCGTCTGGCATCACGAACAGTTCGCCCGCGCGATCTGAATCGCGGTAGCTCGCCGCAATGAAGCGAGTCTCACCGTCACCGATGAATGCCGCCAGCTGCTCCGCTGTGTGGCGAGGCGACGTCATGGCGCGAGTGTATTCGGCACCTCGGACGCGCCGCGCTGGTCACATAGGCCTGCTCGCGGGCAGTGCCCGTGAAGGGACCCGCTAGCGGGCTAGCGGGTTCCCGCGCAGTGCAGAGACAGGCTCAGTTCGAATTACAACCGTGTATCCATCCGCTCTTGTGGTGCTATCGAATGTCGGTACCCATATGTACTGTTAGGTCCCCGAAGCAGGACCATCTCGAGATCCGGGGTGGAGAGCAGCCGTCGAGTGCGCAGCTGGGATGACAGTGCTCTCGCTCTGCCCGCGAAAAGGCCGACACGTCAGCCTGCTTCGGTCCGCACGGGGAGCGGCGCATGATGACGACACAATTGACAAAGAAGCCTATCGAGGTTCCGGAACGCGACACTGCGGTGCTTCGGAAGGATGTACCGGAGAGCACGCGGCTGCGCCTTTGGGCCAAGGCGGCGGGACGGTGCGTGCTCTGCGCCGCGTACCTCCTGGACGCCACCGACTGGTCCTGGCACTCGATCCCCAACGGGCAGATTGCGCACATCGTCGGTGCGGGGTCGGGCGCTGAGTCGCCTCGGGGCTATTCGACCCTCACCGCCGACGAGCGCGCGTTCGAAGAGAACCTGATCTTGCTTTGCTACTCGTGCCACAAGAGGATCGACGACAAGGCCTACCGCGACCAGTACACGGTTGAGTTCCTGACCGCCAAGAAGCTGCTCCATGAGAAGCGGGTGCGGGAAGTCACCGACTTCGCAACCTTGCGGCCCACATCCGTCGTGACAGTGAGCGCTGCCATCCGTGGAACACGAGCGCCGGTGTCGCTTCCGCAAGTTGCGGAGGCGCTGCGTCGCGACGGTTACACGGGCATGGGGGAAGACACTCGCAACGGGGCCTTCACCATCCACCTCTCTGGGAACGACGGCGACGGGTGGGCGTGGGACGCTCATCGAACGGAGATCGACCGGTTCGCGGCGCGCATCGCGGAGGCGGTGGCCGCCGGCGACGTCGAGTCGCTCAGCATCTTCGCTCTCGCCCCGATCCCGTCGCTCGTCTACCTGGGTTCCAAGCTCGACGACAAGACGGAGACGCGGCTCTTCGCCCGGAAGCGCACCGATGAGGTGACCGCCTGGGCGTGGACTGACGGAGGCGATGACGCCCTCGTGTTCGACACCGTTATCCCTACCGGCGACTCGACGGAAGTCACAGTCCTCGTCGAGCTGAGCGCACCCGTGAAGGAAGAGCGTCTCCCCGACCACCTGAGAACTCTCCCGAGGGTGACCATCACGCCGAGAGACCAGCCGCCGCGTCCGGACCTTACCGGCAACCGGGCAGCCCTGGAGTCGTTCGCACTTGCGTGGAGGGACGCGCTCGCGCGCATCGAGAACGAGCTTCCGAGCGCACGCGTTCTGCACCTGGTCGCCGCTGTACCCGCGCCGGCGGCAATCACGATGGGTCGGCATCGGATGCGGGCCGCGCAGCCGACCATCGTCGTGTACCAGCTCGCGAATGATGCCTACGAGGCGGCGATGGAGGTCAGCGAATGACCGCGCGCATCAAGGAGTTCAACCTCTTCCTCCGCGACCACGTCAATCTCAACCAGACTCGTCTCGACCTGCTCCACACCCGTACGTCCTCACTGGACTCGGCGCTGGAGGAGAGCACGCTGCTCGAGGACAAGCTCGACGGAAGCCTCATCCCGCAGGGCTCGTTCGCTCACGGCACCATCATCAAGCCGCTCTCCGGCAACGACTTCGACGCCGACGTCCTCCTGCCGATGGTCGAACAGGTGGACTGGGAACCGAAGAAGTACACCGTCGAACTCAAGAAGGCGCTCGACGCAGTGCCGCGCTACGCCGACAAGACCGTTCTCGGCAAGCGATGCGTGACGATCCAGTTCGCGAACAGCTTCCATATCGACGTCGTACCGTTCTTGGAGCGCTCCGACGGCAGGACGTACATCACTCACCGCACGAAGAACGAGTTCCTGCGCCAGGACCCGACGGAGTTCACGCGCTGGCTCAAGGAGCAGAACAGCACGACCAACGGCCACCTCATTCGCGTCATTCGCCTTGGAAAGTGGCTTCGCGACCGCAGTTCCATCGACTGCCCCTCTGTTGTACTCGGTGCACTGCTGGCCGAACGGGTGAAGAGCTTCGCAGGAGTCGATGACTACGGCAACGTCGCGACGACCTTCACTGCCCTGCTCGAAGACCTCCGCGACTACCTCGATATGCACTCTGCCCCACCGTGGGTGGATGACCGCATCGGCCAGAACCTCGCGGACCGTCTCACCCAGACAGGGTTCGACAACCTCAAGAGCCAGCTGAGGCGGTGGGCGCGCCTCGCTCGCGAAGCCCTTGACGCTGAAGCATCTGACAGCATCGAGAAGTGGCAGAAGCTGTTCGGGGACTCGTTCGGTGCGAGCACGACGTCGTCTCTCGTCCTGTCCGCCTCGGCCGCCACAGCCACTCTGCCCACGTACGAGCATCAGATGGTTCCCGGAGAGAAGACGCTGACCGAGCAGTACGGCTTCCCGGAGCGGCGGGATCCCACGTCGACGTTCCGTATCGTCGGGAAGATGTCGCCGACGAAGAAGGGACGAGGTCGTTTCCGTCCACTGGCGACGAATGGAAACCTTGTCCCCATCGGCCGGGCCCTTGAGTTCCAGATCACAGACTGCACGGTGGAGGGCCCCTACGACGTGTACTGGAAGGTGCGCAACGCCGGACCCGAGGCTGCCAGCAGGAAGGCCTTCCGTGGCGAGATCCTCAAGCGCGGCGAGCTCATCCGTGAGACCAGCGACTTCCCTGGCGCTCACTGGGTGCAGGCGTGGATTGTTAAGGACGGAGTTGCCGTCGCCACCGCCACGCAGGACGTCATCATCATGTCCCGCTGACCCGACGCTTCGCTCGTGAGCCGTCCTCGTTCTTTGCCCGCGTGGGGATAGCTAGTGAGCGGGGCGGTACCGCACAGGACGTGCCACTTCCGTGCATTGCTCCAGGGCGCGCGCACCGACCCCGAACGAGCTGAGACGACGCGCACCCCATGGCGTCTCGGACCGTTTGAGCGCCACCGTTGATCACACGAGCGTCTCGAAGTAGTCGGTGTAGGTGGCAAGGCTCGGGTGACAGGCGGAGTCGCCGCGCACCCGAACCTCTGCTCGCCACTCCCCGGGTCGGTTAGAGGTCGAGGAGCGGATGACTGAGTATGAACAGTCGATTCGAAATGTCACCTACGCGTCGTCTATTTCACAACGCCCTGCTGGTGGTCCGGGTTCTCAGCCGCCGCGCGGCGCTCAGCGCGGTCCGGAGCTGGCTTCACGAACTCACCGATCATTGCGTCAACCTGATCGATCGCCTGGCGCCACCGGTCGATGTCAATCGCCGCGACTCCGAACGCCCGCGCGAGTCGCACGGAGGCGGTCCGCATCGACTCGATGAAGCACATGCAGTAGGCCAGCAGCATCTCGTCGTCTCGCTGAAGACGGGTGGTCTCGAAACTGTAGAAGTTGGCAGTAGCCCAGCCCTGGCCGTGTGCGGCGGCGGAAAGGTCAGAGTAGACGACACGTCCATCGCCGTACGAGACTTCGAGCAGATCGGTCGCGAGTCCTGTCGTGCCTTTCTTCACGAGCGGGATACGGCGCGCATCGAGCCAGGCTTTGAGTTCAGCGCGGTACTCGCTCACCAAGATGGTCGGCTCGGTTTCGACGGGCAACCGCCGAAGCTTCTGGCCGTACTTCGAGGGGTACTCCATGTCGTAGTACTCAAGCGACGCTACGCGGCTAACGAGCTCTCGCATCGACGTCGAGTTGATGAGCCAGAATGCCCGTCCCAGCGCTTCGATACCTCCGCGTGTCACAGTCGCGAGCGGCACTGCCAACTCACGCTTCGAACGGCTCAACTCGAAGAGCGAGAGCCCGTGCTGGCAGGCGGACTCAGTTGTAGTGCGGAGCTGGAGTCGTGCCGTCTGGAAAGGGTGGTTCCGGTCCCAGCCCGGCTCGTCGTCGAGCGGATCGGCGGCCATGGTTCCCGCCCAAGAGTTAGTCGGGGGCGAGTTTTGATCCAACGCTTCACGCATCAATCGTTGCGACGCGAGCACCACCCGCAGCACTCCGCTGGTGAGTTCCTGACGATCTCGTGCCTCCATCGTCAGCATCGCGTCACCGAGCCTTTGCGTCGTCCGATTGACGGCGCAGTATCCGGAGCAACAGGTCGGCGAGGAGGATGACCTCGCTTGCTTCGCCCGGGTCTTGATAGTCGACGCGGCGGTGCGAGGCGGGATTCTTGAACAGCCCCATCGCGCCGGCGAAGAGGTTCATCTGGGCCTTGGACTCAGCAGCGTGCACCTCGGGGTCGTGAAGCGGTCCGCCCTCGCGGAACGCACTATGCATGAGAGGGACACCAACGAGATCCGTGCCAAGCCCCCCCTGCTCACGAACCGCAATCTCTACCTCTCGCATGGCGGCGAAGGCGGCCAGCTCGAAGTCCCCGAGGAGGAATTGCGGACGCACTTTATGCTCCAGCTGCTGGACCAACTCGACGTCGAGGCGAATTGCCGTGCGTACGTACGGCAGACCACGCTCAAGCGCCTCACGGCCAGCGCGCGTCACGTAGAAGTCGTGAAAGTCGTACGAGTTGCCCTTCGTCGAGATGAGGGTTTTCGCCATCAACCACCCCCATGCCTCGGCGACCGCATTCTGAGCATCTTGCAGGCCGTCCCGCGGTCGCTCCTGAGCGAATCCGAGTGCCCAGTTTCGCCAGTTCCACGTGTTCACACGCAGCGCGTCCTGCAGAACCAGAAGCGCCAGACGATCTACGGGAAGTTGCGTGACCTCGGCGTTCGAGAGCGACCGGATCTCAGGAGCCGTCATGTCAGCGTCCACGCGCCTCGAGGGGTGATCATGACGATCAGGCTATTGCCCGACGGCGACAGCACCCGCCGCCAGACCGCAGCGCCTGCAAGAATCGCCGCAGACAGTCTCGGTTTCTGGGTGAAGAGGGATCCACCAACGGCGCTCACTCTTGGCCCGCACCTCACCGTCGCGGAGATCGACCCCGCGCGGGTCGCCAATGTCGGTGGGCTTAGGGATGATTCGCACATGTCGAAATCTCGCTCACCGCTGGTCTCCTCTGCCGTGCCGTATGTGAACGATCGTGTGCTGGAGCAGGCGAAGCAGTACCTCCCCGGCGACCCCGACGAGATGTTGGATGTCGACCGTGTTACTGCATTCGTCGAGGGCACCAAGGATTTTCCGAATATGCGTCTCGCAGTACTCGGCGCTCTCCGTGCGCACAGCATGAACGGCGCCGAGACTCCGTCTGCAGTCGTCGCTATCCTCCTCGCCGCAATGGCGATTCTCATCAGCTCAATATCCTCACTGTCGGACTTTGGAGTCGCGATCGCATGGGTCTTGGCTGTCGGGAGCGTTCTTCTCGGCGGATGGTTTGCGAAGCTTGCCTTCGCCGCTCACGCTCGACGCATGACCTGTGGCGTGTGGCTGGCCGCGTACGAGGACGCGCTTCGCTAGCAAGACGCAGACACGTACAGCACCTTGACTGCCGCGCGGGTAGTGTTGCTTGGCCACGTCTCTCAACCGTTCATAGCCCGACTAGCGATCCAACCTAGTGGCATCGCCGCTGACGGTGGCACCGTCGGCGGCATGAACGGAATACTGCTTTCCTACGCCAGGGTGGTCTCCACAGCGGATCAAGACCTCACCTCGCAGCGAGACGCACTGCTGCCACTGGGAGTCCTCGATTCGAACATCTATGGGTCGATCCCGGGCTTACCGGCACCAACCTGGCCAGGCCCGGGCTGCATGAAGCGCTCGCCGCCGTCCGGGAAGGTGACACGCTCGTGGTCACCAAACCCGACCGGCTCGCCCGATCGGTGTGGGACGCACGCGACATCGCTGACGCACTGACCATGAGAAGGGTCGCGCTCAGTCTCGGCGGCAACAGGAAAGGCCCCGCAGATCCGTTGAGGAGGCTGCTGTTCACGCGACTCCGCATGCTCCGTCTAGGTGAGGGCGCCGGCCGAACCAGAGCTCGAGCTTCGTGGGGCGCGGTCACCGCCCGACGGTCACTCCGGCGTCGACTGCTCCTGCTCGTACATGTAGCGCCCAAGGACCTCTATGAGCCGATCGGTTATCTCGCCCTCGCCCGTGATGAGTTCAATTAGCCGGTTGACGTCGGTCTCCGTCGAAAGTGACGCATCAACAAGCGCCTCGCGGAGCGTTTGACTATTGAGGAACTGATCCAGGGCGTTGGTGCTTATCTGACCCTTGATTCCCTTCGACTCAAGCGCCTTACGAACGACCGGGTTAACGAACCCTTCGATCACGTCAGGTGGCAATTCGCCCGCGAACATGGCATTGATCTGCTGAATGACTTCCGCCAGCGGCTTCTCCACTGGGCGAACAAGTCCGCCGCCCGGACTCATGCCGCCTCCCACCGTCCCTGTACCAGTCAGCGAGAGCGCGGCCTTGCCCTTGTCGATCTGCGTGACGGTCTTCAAAAGAACGTCCGAGATATCGATGTCGCTCCGAAGCCGCTCGATCTCGATTACTCGGACCAGATGGCGCAGATACACGCTGAGCTTCTCGAGGTCGGTGTCGCCGTAGTCGATCACTTGCGACATGAAGTCGTAGAGGCGCACGAAACTCGCTGCATCCTTCCGGAACATCGTGAGCTCTTCGAGCCGAGAGTCATCACCAGCGTCCTTAGCGTCCTGGTATGCCTCCGCAAAGCGATCTTTTGCGGGCTTGATCGCCGCTGAGAGTGCGGCGTTGCCTCCACCCCCAAACCAAGCCATGGCAAATGCGTTCACTTCGTCGAGATCGTAGATACCCGACAGAACGAGCTTCGCAGCCAGCGCATGAACCGCGTTCGGGTCCGTTTCATCCGTGACCCGAGCCTCCAAGTAATAAGGCTCAAATGCAGATTGGATATCAAGCGGGTCGTTGACGAAATCGAGGACGAAGGTCGAATCCTTGACCTCGCCGGAAGCCGACACATAGGTCCGATTCAGCCGCGACAGGGTCTGGACGGCGTAGACCTCCTCGAGCTTCTTGTCGACATACATGGCGCAGAGCAACGGCTGGTCGAACCCCGTCTGGAACTTGTCCGCAACCAGCATTACCCGATACTCAGGCCTACGGAATTCCTTTGCGAGATCCGCCCCCAGCCCGGGGTTCATGCTGTGTTCGGTCTCGTCGACGACGCCTTCCTGAGGGTCATTTACCTTGCCGGAGAAGGCAACTATCGTCCTGAAGTCGTACCCATTCTTGGAGATGTACGCGTCAATCTCGCGCTTGTACTTCACAGCGGCCACTCGCGACTCCGTAACAACCATTGCTTTGGCATGACTGTCGAGCAGCCCGGCGACGTTGGCCCGGAAGTGTTCGACGATAATTTCGACTTTCTGTCCGATGTTGGTCGGGTGGAGTTTGACCATCCGCATGATCTTTCGCAGTGCTGTCTTCGAGTCCACTGTCTTGGACTGTGCGCCGGCTGCCTGCTCGATCTTGAATGCGGTCTTGTAGGACTGGTACCCGCGGAGCACATCAAGGATGAAGCCCTCTTCGATAGCCTGCCGCATCGAATACAGGTGGAAAGGATGTGGGAGAGCTTCCGAGTCTGCTGGATCGCGCCGCCCGAAGAGTGAGAGAGTCTTGTTCTTCGGCGTTGCAGTGAAGGCAAAGTACGAGATGTTTGGTGCCTCTGCGCGCAGCTTCGCGAGCCTCTCCAGCTGTGCGTTGAGCACGTCCTCCTGCGAGATCTCATGCCCTTCGGCAATCTCCACCTCGATGTCGCCTGCCGCAAGCGCCTTTCTCAAGTTGACCGCAGCGCTTCCAGACTGCGATGAGTGCGCCTCGTCCGCGATGACCGCGAATCGCCCCTCCGCGAGCTCGTCCGCAATGATGCTGGAGGCCATCGGGAAGGACTGCAGGGTGACTACCACGATGAGGCTCTTGCCCTTCAACGCATCGATGAGAGCCTTGCGCTTCGAGCCCTCAGCGGCGCGCGCCGCCCGTTCATCGATGACAGTTACCTGCGCGTTCGTGCCGGATTCAATCTGTCTGATTGCGTCCTGAAGTTGCCGGTCTAGGACACGGCGGTCAGAAACGATGATGACCTTGTCAAAGATCTTCTCGTTGTCGTCGCGGTGAAGGCGAGCGAGCTGATACGCCAGCCAGCCAATCGTGTTTGTCTTGCCGGAACCTGCAGAGTGCTGGATGAGGTACCGAAGACCAGCACCTTCCTCTCGGACCGCTTGAATGAGTCGCCGCACTGCGTCCCACTGGTGGTACCGAGGGAACATCAGCTTTGTCGTCTTGTTCTTCTTCCCCGTTGTGGGGTCCTCGCTCTCATCTGTCTGGAGGAAGGCGGTGCTCCCGAGGATTCCCAGCCATGCGTCGCGTTGCAGGACCTCCTCCCAGACGTATGCGGTTGCGTGGCCCGCTGGATTTGGGGGGTTTCCCTTGCCGCCGTCGGCCGTGCCCTTGTTGAAGGGCAGAAAGACGGTTCTCCCGCCGCCAAGCTTCGTCGTCATCCAAGCCGTGTCATCGTCCATCGCAAAGTGCACGATCGCTCGTGTTCCAAAGCCGAGCAGCGGTTCGCCTGCCGGGTCGCGGTCTTCCCGGTATTGCTTCTTGGCTGCCTCCGCATCCTGCTTGAACTGCGACTTCAGCTCAGCAGTTGCAACAGGAACGCCATTCACGAAGAACACGAGGTCGAGACGATTCTTGTTTTCGGGCTTCGCAGAGTATGTGACCTGCTGCATAACGCGGAGGCGCACTGCCCGGTAGTCAGCGACCGTCTTGGTGTTCAGTGTCGTCGCGGGTTTGAACTGGCACATCTTGAACTTTGCATTGACGTGCTTGAACCCCTGACGAATGACGTTAAGAGAGCCGCCGCCGCTCGTCATCGGAGCATCCAACTGCTGGACAAGCCGGTCTAGCAGCCGATCGCGGTCCTTCTGCTCCGACGATGACCCGACCTTCACCACCTTGGCGAGCTCCGCCGGTTGGGTCTCCTCGAGCCAAGCGAAAACGTCTTCCGGAAAGAGCGCGCGCTTGCGGTCATAACCTTTCGAGTTTTCGGAACGAAGCCATCCGTGCGTCGAGAGATACCCAGCGATGAAGGATTCAAGCGCCAGCTCGGCCGCGGGATCTACAAGACTCAAAGTTGGACTCCAGGGATCGGTATGTGCCCCGTTACAGCTTCGGTGATCAATGCCGCGCGGCGTTCCCTTGCGAAAGCCACGTTGCGCTCGGTCTCAGCGATGAGGGCGTGCACTCGTGACTCATAATGCCTGAACTCGCGGACAAACCGTCGCTGGTCCGAGACCGGCGGGAGCGTCAGCGGGACATTCGCGAACGTGGTCCAGTTGCGAAAGTCGACACTTCGCTGTCTCACGTTCGGCGCTTGCGCCGCGAGGAAACCCGATGTGCCGAGGTAGCGAAGGAGCAGCGCAAGATACTCGGCGTCGTCTCCCGTCGACGGGGCGCTTACGTGATAAACGGGGGTCGCATTTCCGTCGCTGTCGGAAATACCCACGGCACCCGCGAACCCATCCAGAGCATGGAAGACCAGGTCGCCCTTCTCGATTCCCTGATAGCCTGCCTCTGTGTCGGAGAACGTATAGCCGTCCTCCCTGCGGTTAGACCGCAGTGTGACGACACCGTCCCGGTAAGCCGTGATAACTCCCGCTGCCATCTTCGGCGGCCGCGTCAGTTTGGTGAGCGTTCTGCGCACGGTGGTTCGACGCTTGCCCTGCTCTCGCTGAAACTCCGAATCGAGAACCGCTCGCAAGCGTTCCTTTGCAAGCGAGACCAGGTGGTTCTGCTCCGAGATCAACGCATCGATCTGCGCGGTCTCCTGATCAAGGACGCGCGCGATCGCGACTTGCGAGGGTCGCGGCGGCACGGGAAACAGCTGGGACCGCAGCCAAGGCCAATGAAGGTTGCGTTGGATTGAGCCCACCCCGCGTGAGGAAACCACGTACGCGGATGTCGCGCCGGACGAGGAAAACATGTAGCGGCTGTACGCCGGGTCAAGCCGCGGGGAAACCAGGCAGACGATGTATGCCGGGCTCACAATGCCGCGCATCGTCGACACGGCGACGGACCCCCGCCAAGCCTGTTGGTTGTTCATCACCAGATCTCCCGCCTCCACTAGCTGGTAGTCCGAGGTGTCCTCACTGGTAGCGTGAACGACCCGCTCAGACTTATAGGGAATGATTCCCTCGCCGAGGTACAGGGATAGCAGCCGAGCGTTGACGTTGTTGGTTCGCTTCACGGGATGAGCTAGCCGCACTAGTGGGACTTTCTCCCAGCCACGCGGTATTCCAGTGAGCCACGAGGCAGGATCAGTCATCCTTCGACCTCGCGGAGCATCTCGAGGATCCGCGCGACGGATTTCTCCAGATCCGCGTCGATCGATGTGAGAGCTCGAGGTGGTGAGTAGCGGTAGAAGTGGCGCGTGAATGGGATCTCGTACCCGACCCTCGTCTTAGACTTGTCGATCCACGCGTCAGGGACGTGCGGGACCACTTCCGCCTCGAAGTACGCGGCAATCGTCTCATCTCGAGCGTCATGATGCTTGGCGTGGCCGCCCCAACCGAATGGCACCATCTCGGCGTCGCGCAGACTTGTATCCGGCTCCGGTACACCCTTCTTGTTCGAGACGACCTCGGCTTTCGGGTCGTGCTCGCCAAGCGACTGCCAGAGGCTCTTGCGTTGGCTTGTACTCAGAGTGACGCCGGCGTCCTGTAGATGCGAGTCGAGCGCCGCAAGGAATGTCTCCCGGTGCAGGTAGACGGTGTCGCCGAACTCCCGAAGCGCCTTTGGTAGCCCCTTGATATCGCCGAGCGATGGTTTCGGAACTTTGCCGGTCTTTGCCTCAGTGTTCGCCGCGGCTTCGATCGCCTGGACGCGCTCCTCCGAAACTTGGAACCGCCATTGAAACGGCCGCGCCACTGTGACGCTCCAGTACGCGAAGTCCAGGACATCGAAGTCCTTGAAGGGGACTTCGTTCTCCCCGCCAGCTGCCGCCTTAACGATCAGATCGCGGTGTCGCTCGCTGATCTGAACGGCCTTGTCGCCAAGCTTCTTTCGCATCTTCGTGCCGAAGCCCGTCGCGTCGACCAACCGCACTCGTCCGCGGCGCTCATCAGTCTTCGTGTTCGTCAGGATCCACAGGTATGTTGCGATTCCTGTGTTGTAGAACATGTCGTTCGGGAGCCCGACGATCGTCTCCACAAGGTCATTCTCCAGGAGCCATCCGCGTATGTTAGACGGCCCCGAACCTGCTGCGCCATTGGTCAGTGGCGAGCCGTTCAGGACAATTCCCACACGTCCTCCCCGGCCAAACTCGTCGACGGCCCGCATTTTAGAGATGGCATGCAAGAGGAACAACATGGCGCCGTCACTAACAGAAGGTAAGCCGGGGCCGAACCGACCCACGAAGGGCTGCTCAAGCACACCGGGCTGGAAGGACTGGCCGGCGTTCTCTTTACGGACCGCCACTTCCGACTTCTTCCAGTCCTGCCCGAACGGAGGATTGGACAGAACGTAGTCAAAATTCCGGTCTTCGTGCTGGTCAGACGAGAGCGTGTCGCCCTTAGCGATGCTCGCGATGTCCTGGCCCTTGATCAGCATGTCCGCCTTGCAAATCGCGTACGAATCGCCGTTGATCTCCTGCGCGTAAAGCCGCAGCTCCGCATCCGGGTTCATCAACTTGACGTGTTGCTCGGCTACCGAGAGCATTCCACCGGTCCCAGCTGCTGGGTCATATACACTCCGCACCGCATGACCGCGAAGCCCATCCGTATCCTCGGAAAAGACGAGATCGACAAGGAGCTGAACTGCGTCCCGCGGAGTGTAAAAGTCACCTGCCTCCTCATTGGACGCCTCAGCGAACTTAAAGATCAGGTGCTCAAACAGGTCACCCATTCCGGCGTTGTCTACTCTTGCCGGACTGAGGTCGAGCTCCGCAAACTCACGTGTGACCAGCGCGAGCAGCCCGTTCTCGTCCAGCTTCCGGATCGTGGGCTCGAAGCCGTCCTCCCCGAAATGCTTGAACATATCGACATCCGAAGAAAACCCGTTGATGTAGTCGATCAGGTTGGCGGCCAGGTTCTCTGGATCCTGCAACGCCTTGGCAAGTGTGTACGACGACGTGTTCCAGAAGGTGAGGCCGGGGTCCGCTTCACTCCGCGTTGCCTGTCGGAGCAACGACCGACGAGCAGTGTCGTTCCTCGCCTTGCGAAGCACCTCGCTCATCACGTTCCGATGGGGTTCAATCACACACTCGAGACGCCGAAGGACCGTGAACGGAAGGATGACGTTCCCGTACTGCTTGGGCTTGTACGGGCCGCGAAGCAGGTCCGCGATGCTCCAGACAAAGCCGCTCAGGTCACTCATGTTTTGTTGTCCTCCTGATCATGATGCCTGCACTATTCTCCCGACTGAGTGCAGATGCGTCGGCCGACGGTCCGAGCGACCACAGACTCATGCCTCGACAACTCCGCAGGGATCGCCGTGGACTCGGGTCCGGGGCGCGCACGCCGAGAACGCTGATGTCGTGGAGGCGGGCTGTGCCATTCTTCTTGGCGACGATGCGGACGTCCGTCATGTCTTGAGTGGGCTTAGTTCTGAGCAACGCGAGCAGATGGCGGGACGGCCAATCTGGGCGCTAACTGGGCTGCCCGATGATTCTGCGCTCGGTGCGGTGGCCGTCGTGTAGGTGCCTGGCTCGAACATTCGCTACCAAGGGCAGGTCTTCGACGGACGGATGGTGGAGAACTGCTCGTACCGTATTGCACGCCGTGCAAGGCACACGAGCGCGCGACTGTCAGCGACCTTGAGCAACTGGTCGCCGGGAGCGGAGTAGCGCTCGGATCCGTGTGCGACTCGTGCGCCAGGTTCCTGTTCGGGCAGGCCCGTGGGAACGATGTGTAGTGATCGTATGGTTACTGACGCTGAGTAACTCCGCCTCACCGACCGCGAGAAGCGCGATGCGCGATAGAGCTGCGGCTTTCGTCCGATGCCCGCTTGGGGATCGTCGTTCCGGGGAGGGTTATCGGGGGGCGACACGCAGTGTGGTCTGCCGTGCGAGCGCGCTGGTGATCGAGCGGGAGGGCGCGCCTCGGCCGTACTTGGCGAAGTAGGCGTCATCGATCGCGTTGTCGTGGGTGTGGTCGAGGGTGAAGACCACCGGGCGGGTGGTGCCGGCGCTGTGGAGGAAGCCTTCGAAGTGGCGGGCGACGCCCCGGTACCACTGCCCCTCGGGCCCTTTCACGGATCGCAGGTACAGGTTCCCGTCGACGACGACGTGCCACACGATCGTGAGGGTGCGCGATGAGCCGTCCGCGCGGCGCCCGGCGACCCGTACCTCGGACGCGCGGGCGAGCCCGGCCAGCTCGGTGGGAGTCCATGCGGTCATGACCGTCTCCGTGGTTCAGGCTTCGGGGATGTCGCGACCGAAGGTCTCGAGCGTGATGTCCGCGGGTTCGGGGCCGCGGCGGATCCCGGTGTCCAGTGCGTCGATGGCGTCGAGTTCGTCTGCGGTGAGTTCGAAGTCGAACACGTCGAAGTTCTCGCGGATCCGGTCCGGGCGCACCGACTTCGGGATCGCGGAACGGCCCTGCTGCAGGTGCCAGCGAAGCATCACCTGCGCGGGGGACTTACCGTGCGCGGCTCCGATCGCGGTGATCGTCGGGTCCTGGAGGGCGTTCGCGCCGCCGCCTCGGTAGGCGGTGATCCCGCCGATCGGGGACCAGGCTTGGGTGAGCACGCCGGCGGCAGCATCCGCGTCCTGCACCGCGCGCTGCGCGAAGTACGGGTGCACCTCGACCTGGTTCACCGCGGGCACGATGCTGGTCTGGTCCAGGAGGGCGGCGAGGTGGTCGGGCATGAAGTTGCTGACCCCGATCGACCGCACCCGCCCCTCGGCGAGGAGGGTCTCGAGGGCGTTGTACGCACCGCGGGTGAGGTCGAACCGGGACGGCAGTGCCTGGTGCAGCAGGAGCAGGTCGATCCGTTCGACGCCGAGCTTGCCGGCGCTCTTGTCGAAGGCGTGGAGCGTCTGGTCGTACCCGTAGTCGCTGATCCATACCTTCGTTTCGATGAACACATCGTCCCGTGCCAGACCCGAGCGGCGGATTCCTTCGCCGACCTCACGTTCGTTGCCGTACGCAGCGGCGGTGTCGATGAGCCGGTATCCGGTCTCCAGGGCGGCCTGCACCGCCGCGACGGTCTCGTCGGGCGGGGTCTGGAATACTCCGAACCCGAGTGCGGGCATCATGATGTCGTTGTTGAGCGTGAGTTCCATTTCTTCGCCTTCCCAGCAGTAGATGATCCTGTGGTCGCCGACTACCGGCCGACCATTCCCATGCCGGCGTCGTCGTATCGGTTTCCGGCGACCCCCAGCCGATCGACCAGGCTGTTCAGGTCGGCGATGTCATCTGCGGACAGCCCGACGGTGGTGGCTGCGGCGTTCTCATCGATCCGATCCCGCCGACGGGTCCCCGGGATCGGGAGGATGTACGGTCGCTGGGCGAGGAGTCATGCCAGCGCGACCTGCGCGGGGGATGCGGCGCGCGTGGCGGCGAGCGCCGTGACGTGGTCGATGAGAGTCTGGTTCGCGGCGAGGTTCTCCGCCTCGAACCGGGGCACCCGGGCTCTGATCTCGCCCGGCGCGAAAGTGGCGTCGGGTGTGACCGTCCCGGTGAAGAAGCCCTTGCCGAGCGGGCTGAACGGCACGAACCCGATGCCCAGCTCGTCGCACACCGGCAGCACCGCGGCCTCTGGGTCCCGGGTCCACAGCGAGTACTCGCTCTGGAGCGCCGTCACCGGAAACACCGCGTGCGCGCGGCGAATCGTGTCAGCGCCGGCCTCGGACAACCCGAAGTGCTTCACCTTCCCCGCCGCGACCAGCTCCCCGACCGTCCCGGCGACGTCCTCGATCGGGACGTCCGGGTCGACACGGTGCTGGTAGAACAGGTCGATCGCCTCAACGCCCAGGCGTTTCAGGGAAGCATCGGCGACGCGGCGGATCTGCTCCGGCCGCGAATCCGTGCCCTGCATCGTCCCGTCGACAATGCGCCACCCGAACTTGGTCGCAACCACGACCTCGTCCCGGACCGGGGCGATCGCATCACCCACGAGCTCTTCGTTCACGTACGGGCCGTACACCTCGGCGGTGTCGATGAAGGTGACGCCCTGCTCGACCGCGTACCGGAGCACGCCGATCATGTCGTCCCGGTCGCCCGGATTCGGGCCGTACGACATCGACATGCCCATCGCCCCCAACCCGATCGCCGAGACCTCAAGCCCCTGGCCCAGTGTCCTGGTGTGCATTCCGGTCCGCCTTTCGTCGGTGTGGTTCCAGACAACCGCGTCCGTGCGTCATGTGGGAGTGGCGGCCGTAACCGGTACTGCCAGCCCCTCCCTCGGCCACGGCGACCGGCGTACGGTCATGGCATGGACAATCGCAGCGAGGTGAAGGAATTCCTCACCACCCGCCGCGCACGCATCACCCCCGACGTCGCGGGGCTCCCCGCCTTCGGGGGCAACCGGCGCGTCCCCGGGCTGCGCCGCGAAGAAGTCGCCCTGCTATCCGGAATGAGCGTCGACTACTACACCCGCCTCGAACGCGGCGACCTTTCCGGCGTCTCCCCCGGCGTCCTCGACTCCCTCGCCCGCGCCCTCCACCTCGACGACGCCGAGACCGCGCACCTGCACGACCTCGCCCACGCCGCGAACACCTCCCCCGTCGCGCGGAAACCGCGCAAGAGCACCACAACGCTTCGACCCAGCATCCAGCGTCTTCTCGACGCCATCACCGAAGCACCCGCGATCATCCGCAACAACTACTACGACTACGTCGCAGCGAACCGCCTCGGCCGCGCCCTCTATTCACCCGTGTTCGCCGAACCCGCTCCCAACAGCGCCCGGTTCGCCTTCTTCAACCCTGCCGCGCACGACTTCTACCCCGACTGGGACAAAGTCGTGCAGGAATTCGTTGCCGCCATGCGCGGCGACGCCGGCCGCAACCCGTTCGACAAACGCCTCACCGACCTCGTCGGCGAACTCGCCACCCGCTCCGAAACGTTCCGGACCCTCTGGGCCGCACACGACGTCCGCTACCACCGCACCGGCGTCAAACGCATCCACCACCCCCTCGTCGGCGACCTCGAACTCACCTATGAAGCGTTCGAGCTGCCCGCCGACCCCGGCCTGCAACTCTCGACCTTCACCGCCGAACCCGGCTCACCATCCGAAGACGCCCTCACACTCCTCGCCACCTGGGCCGCCACCATCAAGACGCCAGCGGAACAAGCACCACCGTCCTCCCAGAGAACCTGACTCCCGAGCGCAAACAACCCCGCTCGATTCGACCGCTCGCCCGCCCTCGCCGGCCCCTCCACGTCCCCTCCACAGCGGCCAGAACCCACGGCCAACGGCAGCCCGCCCAGGTCCCGCATGCGCGCAATGCCCGCAAGGGGATCCCGCGTGGCGCGCGCTGGAGTGCTCTCTCGCACGTCTACAGAGCTCGGCGCGACGCCTCAACCGGATATGAGGCGAGCCTTCATAGCCTCAGCTTGCTCCGAGCTGATCTGACCGCTCTGCTGCAGCGCAACAATCCGCTCGATCTGCGCCACGAGGTCAATCTGCTCCGGCACTGATCGATGCTGGGCTTGCGCTCGATCCTGCATTGCCGACGCAATCTGGTTCACCTGCTGCGCCAGCATCCTCGGTCCTGAAACATTTCCGGGGTGAATGAGCATGGAGAACGACCAAGTCGTGCCTCCCACTTGGAACTCAGCCACGCGCATGTCGTTCACAGTCTTCTTCGCTGTCGCAAGGCCCGCCCCGAGGGTGCTTCCCGGAAGTGGCGAGAGCAGCGCCATGCGTGTCAGGGTGGGCCGAGTCGTGATCTGGGTCTGGCCGTCCACGTAGACCTGCGCTTGCGTGTAGGGGTCGATGCGGTGAGCAACACTCCCCTGCACGATTCGATCCTCGTAGACGACGATCGGTGGTCCAGGTACGTACCTCCACAATCCGATGGCACGTCTGCGCGCCTTACTCATCAACTCTGGCTGCACCTGGCCGATCAACCGCGGATACGGTACACCGGTCGGGAGTCTGGTCTCGTGGAGTTGAGTGTTGAGCCGGTCGAGTGCGTCTCGTCCGCCATGGAGCCGTGTGAACTCAAGCAAGTACGCGTAGATCTGCGCTTCACGTCCGACATCGCCCGATCTCAGAGCAGCGGCATAGTCGGGAAGGACACGTGCGACCGTCGTGCTGTACTCGTCGACAGCAGGCAGTGTTTCCGACCCCACGACAGCAAGATCGGCACCAGGGACGTTCGCCGGATGTCGGTGATCTGTCCACGCTGAACCGTCCCAGTAGCGGAGCCAACCGGGACGCTCAGAGTCGGGATACCAGTCGGATGGCGGATTCCCAGCCGATGCGGTCATGGTGCCTCGTTCTTCGTCGCGCGTCGAGTACTGACTGCACGTTATCGGTGCACCGCCCATTGCGGCATTATTCGTCCGCGTCGATGGCGGTTCCGCGAAACGGCTTATCGCCCAAACGGAAGGAATGGGGACCGCTCGGGGCGGGGACTTTGTCTCTCGAGTGTCTTCAGCGGGCATTTCGTTCGCCGCGACGACAATTCAGCCCGCAGAGGGATGAGGAGCGAACGAAGCGAGCGGGGGAATGCTTCGTCACGTGGCCGGCAACCGACCTGAACGGTAGGTTCGCTGAGGTGGACGAACCCTGCAGATTCTCGTACCTCTTCTGGTTGCCGTGGTCGGAGTAGGCGGGACGCTGGGCGGTATCCCGGCATTCTCTTCTTCTGCAAAGTCCAGATCGTCAGTGTCGAACGCCACCCCAAGCCCCAGTCTCCGCGCCCATCCTCAATGGATGCGCATAATCGCATGCTATCGGGGAGGCGGTGGGGTGCGGCTCGCGCACCGGCAAGCTGCCGTCAACTGCCCGCGGCATGCAACGGAATCAGTTTGCGAGGGGTGTCGGCAGCGGCGTTCTTGGTGTTCGGTGGGGCCGCAGCAGCAGTGCAACCCGACGGATCGGAAGCGCAGCTCGATGCTGCCCGGTTGGCGGACTCGGACTCCTTCACGAGTGGCCGGGACACCGAATCCGAAAGGGCGACGACCTCATCGCCAACGCCGACACCGACGCCGACACCGGTCGCGACGGTGGAGGAGGACATCGTCACGGAGTCAGTAGCGTTCGAAGAGACGACGATCGACGACGCCGACCTCCCGAAGGGGCAGACGCAGGTCACGACACCGGGGCGGGCGGGGGAAAGAACGCTGACCTACCGGGTTACTGTCGTCGACGGTGTCGAGACCGAGCGGGAGCTCGTTTCAGACGTCGTGACCACCGAGCCGGTCACGCAGGTCACCGCCGTCGGCACCTATGTTGAGCCGCCGCCTCCCCTCGCTCCGGAGCCAGAGCCAGCTCAACCGTCCGGTTGCGACCCGAACTACGCGAATGAGTGCGTCCCCGTCTCCAGCGACGTGGACTGTGCGGGTGAAGCGGGAACGGTCCGGCGTATTTCGACGGGATCGCGCACGTGGTCGGCTCAGACATCTACCAGCTCGACCGAGACGGCGACGGTTTCGCCTGCGAACCCAACTGAGCCAGCCTCGGTCCGCCGGCCTTCTCCAGACCACGGCGCCGCCGCTTCGCGACGACGAGGTCGCGATCCCTTGCCGAGGGGCTTTGTGGACCGTTGTCAGCGCGGTGCGCGAAGGTCGAGGATCAGATCCTTCAGTTCCGCGACCTCTTGGCGGAGTTGTTCGACCTGAGATTCCGTGGCCGCGGCCGTCTTCGTTGATTGGTCAGCGACTCGCTCAACGATCCACGATGCCAGCGTGGCTGTGACGACACCGATCAAGGCGATGCCCCCGACCATGAGTCCGACAGCGACCACCCGTCCTGTGACGGTGACGGGGTAAAGGTCCCCATACCCCACGGTGGTGATGGTGACGAAGGCCCACCAGATCGCGTCGGGGAAGCTCTCGATACTCCCGGCTTCACGTTCGGCGTCCAGCACCGCGAGCCCGGCGATGAGGATGGTGAGGGCCGTCGCTCCCACCGTGTACAGGACGACTCGGCCGCGCAGCATGTTGCCGGTGTTGCGTCCGATCAGCGCGAGCACCGTCAGGAATCTCATCAGCCGCAACGGTCGCAGCATCGGGAGCACGACGATGGCGAGGTCAAGCAGATGCCGGGAGAACCAGCGCGATCGGTTGTGCGCGATGGTGAGCCGCACGATATAGTCCGCCGCGAAAAGCGCCCACGTGACCACGAGGATCACCTCACACAAGGTGTTCAGCGGCCCGTTCGGGCGGGCGATGATCTGGGTGGCGTAAGCCAAGAGAAAGAGGATGGCGGTGATCGTGAGCGGCCACTCGACGCTCTTGTCCCACCTCTTGATGCGTTCGCCATACATCCGGCGATTATCCCAACGACTCCGGGCGCAGCAGCAGACGGCCCACTCGGCGACTTGCGCCGACCACGTTGGCGGCAACAATGTCCGCTCGCATTTCTTTGGACCGTCACGGTCCTGACATATTTGTTGAACTCGGTCAGAGAATTGAGGAGTTGCCCATGCTGCGCACGTTGTTGAAGTCCAAGCTGCATCGCGGCGTGGTGACCGGAAGCGACCTAAACTATGTCGGGTCGATCACGATCGATTCCGACCTCCTCGATCTGGCGGACATCGTCGAGCACGAGCAGGTCCATGTGGTTGACGTGAACAACGGCGCGCGGTTCGAGACCTACGCGATCGCGGGAGAGCGTGGGTCGGGAACGATGCAGATCAATGGTGCCGCCGCGCGACTGGTGCACGCCGGCGACATCGTCATCGTGATGTCCTACGCCACCTACGACTCCGCTGAAGCCGAAGGGCATCAGCCGATCGTCGTGGACCTGAGCACCTCCAGTCCTGACCAGCCCAACCTGGCCACGCGCGTTCTCAGCACCGCCGGCTGACAGCTCACGGCGTGGCGCCCTGTCTCCGCCGCTCGTCGCATTGGCGCGGACCCTCGTCCACCGCACTGGTCCAACCCCGAGAACGGCCGCCCAAAACTAGACTGGAGGGATGGGCCCTGTAGCGCGGAGTAACTCGATGGCGTGGCTCGTCGGGGATGTCGCCGCGTTCGACTCGGCCCGGGATCTCAGGGATCGTGTGATCGCGCGCACCGCAGCGCAGACCACGACGAACGAGTCGCTCGCGGACGACATCGTGGAGGTTCGCCGGGTTCTCCGCGAACTCGATCCGCAAGACCCGGATGCTGTGGCGGCTACGGTCGACGAGTTGCGGGCCAGGGAAGCGCAGCTGCCCGCGTGAGTGCCGTCGATCCGGTCTCTGTTGTCTTCGCGGGGGTTGAGCCGCGTTCAGATCCGGAGCTTGTGCTCGTGGTGGGACAGCCGGGCTCCGGCGCCACCCGCCTCGTGTCGACCCTTATGGATGGCGAAAGGAACGTGGGTGCTGTCGCGGCGGAGGACTTCGCCGCGTTCCACCCGTCGTTTCTCGAGGTGACGAGCCGGCGGCCCTTCGAAGCTCCCGGGGTGATGGCCCCGCAGGTCGCGGAGTGGATCGGGCGGACCCTCGATCATGCCCGTGAGACACGCCGGTCACTGCTGTTCCAGACAAGCGTCACCACCCCGGCACCGGTTATTGCCACTGCTGAACAGTTCCGAGAGGCCGGGTTCTCGACCCGGATCGTGGTGGTCGCGGAGCGCCGGCATGAGAGCCTGCTGGCCACAGCTTCCCGTTACCTGAACGCGCGTCGGCTGCGCCTCCCCACCCGGTTCACCGATCAGGCCACGCACGACCGCGGCTGGACAGGTACCCGACTCCTCGCCCACGAGGCCGAGACAGCCACTGCCCTGGACAGGCTCACGGTGCTCGACGGAACTGGCGCCGCCCTGTTCGACGCGTCCCGCCCCGGCAAGTTCACGGGCGCGGCGGCGGTGGTTGAGGCCGTCGACACCGCACCGGTGACGGTGTTGGAGGGCGCGCGATGGTTCGGGGAGCTGCGGGCGGTGACTGACTTCGCCCGTCGGTCGCGGGAGCTGGCGCCCCCGTTGGCCGAGGTGCTCCGCGAGCTGCACCAGCAGGCCCTTACGGATGTACTCCCTAAGATGCCTGTCCCACGGGAGTCATCGTTCGTTGCCGTGCAGGAGGAACGTCTGCGCAGTGAGATTCGCTGGCTGCAGACCGAGTTCGGCACCGCCCCACAGCCCCCGGCTCCGACACCGCAGCCGTCAGGCCCGGTTGCGACACCGACCCGCTCACCGGGCGGCCCCTCCCTCTGACTTCCTGCGGTGGCGGAGGGCCTCGAGCGCTGCAGGCTCCAACGCCCGCCCTCGCGACCCAATCTGGCAGCGCTTGCGCGTCGATCGCGGCGACGATTCTGGGGGTTTCCGGGACCGTTGCGGATTCTGCGAGTGCAGGGTCGCGTAGTGCCGGGACCGTGGAGTAGCGGACTGAGCGCAGCGAGGGAGCATACGCCGCGAAAGCCCGGCACGGAGCGGCGCGGAGCGAGCTACCATCGGGCGGCTCGGAGCCCCCCTTCCCACAGTCATGATCTACTTCGCTGTCGTCGAGGTTATTCGGCTTGTGCGTTGAGGTTGCGGATGAAGGCTTGTCGGTCGGCGTTCGGGTTGGTGATGAGCTGACGGATCTCCCGTTCCAGCGCCGCGAGGTCGATGTCGGGGTGGTCGGTGAGAGGGGCTGTGCACCAGCGGACGTCTTCGTCGACGGTGTAGCCGAGTTCCTTGGCGGGTTTGTCGACGTAGTAGCGGAAGGCACTGACGGCGACGCGGTAGATCACCTCTTCGACGTCTGCGCGGTCCAGCATCTGGCTCCTTGGGGAGTGGTGTTCATCGTGTCATTCCCTTGCTTGGAATTGCGGGTGGTGTGGACGGTGCGTCGCCGATTCCCGGGTGGGGGTGGGTGGGGCGGGGTCCGTGGCGGAGTTGGTCATTGATGGCGCGGGCGATCGCGTCAAGACGCTCCTCCTCCCGGGCACGTTCGGCTGCGCGGCGGGCCGCGGCCGTGTTGGGTTGTCGGCTGGGTCCGTGGGCGTTGCGGTAGGCGGCGCGGGCTCGTTCGCACTCCCGCACCCACGCCGCATACAGGTCCGGGGGCGTCCCCTCCTCGAACGGCGCCACCCCTTCCTGACGCACCGCGTCGAGCTGGACCGGGGTGTAGGTCCTGGTGAAGAACGTCTCTGCCGAGCGTGTGTTCTCGACGCGTTCGGCCTTCGGGACGCGGTGGATTCTGCGGGGTGGGAGGCCGGCGTCGCGGCGACGCTTCTCCCGCTCCCGCCATTGCCGCTGCTTCTCGAGTTCCTTCTCCCGGTTGGCGGCGTAGTAGGCCCGGCGACGGGCTTTCACGTCCTCCGCATGGGTCGCGTAGTACCGGGACGCTTGTTGCTGTTTGGCCTCGGGGTTGTCGCGGTATCTCTGTCGGAGCTTGGCGTTCTCCGCGTCACGGTGGGCGTCGCGCCACCGCTTGTTCCGCTCCTTCTTCGCCTCCCGGTAGCCCTCCGGATCTTCGGCACGTTTGCGGGCCCGGTACTGCCGCTGATACTCGAGGTGCCGGTCGGCGTTCTCCGTGTACCAGTCCCGCGCACGTTGCCTGGCGGCTTCCCGCTGAGCCTCCTCGGCCCTTTTCCGAGCCAGACGCGCCCGCTCCTGGTCACGGTGCTTTTTCCGCCACGCCTCCGGGTCCTTCGACCGGTGCTCTTCGCGGTACTTCTTCACCTTGTCCGGGTTCTTCAGCTTCCACTGTCGCTTCCACTCCGCCGCCGCCCGGCGACGTGCCTCTTCCTTCTCCGCCTCGCTCTTGCCGTCATCAGCCATGGCCGCTCACCTCATCCCGATCCCGCGCACCGGCTGCGGCGCCGTCGGCGGGTGGGAGGCGGACACCCGCTGGGCGAGCTGCGCGATCAGGTCGGGGCGGAACCCGGACCAGTGGAACTGCGGCTCCTGATCGAGGATCACCACCGGCGCCTGCGTGTACCCGAGCTCCTCGGCGACGAATTCCAACGCGGCGGCGGAGTCGCGGAGGTCTTCGATGTGGAAGCTGATGCCTTCGGCGGTGAGGGTGCGGCACGTCATCGTGCACTGCATGCAGTTAGGGCCGGTGGAGTAGACGGTGACGCTGATCATCGGCCCGGCCGCAGATGGTGGATCTCGGGCCGGCACACGATGGTGTTGGCCTCTTCGAAGTCGATGATGTCCTTGCCCCGGTACATCACACTTCGGCCCGCCTTGATGAACGTCAGCCCGCGACGGTAGTACCGCCAGATGGCCAGGGCGTTGGTGGTCACGCCCAGTCGGGCGGCGACCTGCGCGGGGCTGTAACGACCGTCGGGGTCGATGTGGTCGGGGATGGGCGCGAATGTCGTCATCATGTCCTCCTCTACGCATGCGTCCCACGTATTGACATGAGTAGAGCACTGTTTGCTATAGTCGGTCAAGAGCTTTCTGCTTATCCGTAACGCGGTCTGACAAACTAGGGAGGTGAAGGTCGACGTGCGCACCCCCGACGGCAAGCCCATGAGCTGGCAGGACGCGACGCTCCCCGTCGGTTCCGCGTTACGCATCGCCCCCGCCTTCACCGCGACCACCACCGACGAGGACGCCGGGCTCGAAACCACCATCCACGCCCACTACGACGCTGGTGAAGGCCGCTACCTCGTCGGCGAAGTCCGCAACCGCGCCACCCGCACCGACGTCGAGGTCAACAACCGGACCCTCCGCGACGTGCCGATCCAAAGCATCATGCAAACCGCCGCCCCGCAGTGCATCGCCCTCACCCTCGACGCCGAAGACGACCCCAACGCGTCCTGGACGACAGCCGCCGAACTCAGCTCCACCGAAGGACGCATCATCCCCGCCTGGCTCGCAGCCGAGGTCGTCAAACGCGGCAGCAAAGCCGAGCGGATGGACACCATCGAGATCCTCTACGGCACCGCAGCCCTCGCCGGACTCCCCCCGGTCAAAGCCGTCCAAACAGAACTCGACGTCCCCCACCGGACCGCCTCGGACTGGATCAAGAAAGCCCGCGCCGCAGGACGCCTGGAAGGCATGACGTACATCGTCGGCCGCCAGGCGGATGGGTAGCATTCACTCCTACTCGACCAAGGACGGCAAGCGGTACCTTGTCCGTTATCTGAAGCCCGACCGTTCGCAGGCAGGTAAGCGCGGCTTTCGCACCAAGCGGGATGCCGAGGCGTACCTGGCGTCAGTGGAAGTGGCGATCGGAAAGAACCAGTACATCGACCCCGGCGATGGACACGTCACTATCAGCGCCCTCGGCGCTGTGTGGTTGCAGGATCAGGCTGCCGTTCTGAAGCCTTCATCGATGCACCCGATCGAATCCTGCTGGCGGGTACACGTGGAGCCCCGCTGGGGATCCCTACGCGCCAGCGACATCCGCTACAGCGACGTCCGCAGCTGGGTCACCGAGCTCAGCGCCCGCCGCGGCGCCACCACAGTCATCCGCGCCTACGGCATCGTCGCGGCACTCCTGGACGTCGCCGTCCGCGACCGCCGACTGAGCGAGAACCCGATCCGCGGGATCAGGCTGCCACGAAAGCAGCCCAAGCGCCGGGTGTATCTCAGTCACCGGCAGGTCGAGCTTCTCGCCAGCGAATCCCAGCACCCCGAGCTCGTGCTGTTCCTCGCCTACACCGGTCTCCGCTGGGGAGAAGCCACCGGACTTCGAGTGAGAGACATCGATCCGCAACGCCGCCGCGTCTACGTCCAAGAGAACGCCGTCATGGTCAACGGCGCCATCCGCACCGGCACCCCCAAGACACATGCCACCCGGTCCGTGCCATATCCCGACTTCATCGAAGGACTCATCCGCATCGCCCTCCGCGGCAAAGCACCCGACCAACTCCTCTTCGGCAACGGCGTCGACCACCTACGGCAGCCGAACTCCCAAGACGGCTGGTTCGCTGCCGCCGTCCGACGATCACAACAGCGCGACCTCGACTTTCCGCGGATAACGCCACACGACCTCCGACACACGGCTGCAAGCCTGGCGATCAGCGCCGGCGCGAACGTCAAAGCCGTTCAACGCATGCTGGGTCACGCCAGCGCCGCAATGACTCTCGATACCTACGCCGACCTCTTCGACGACGACCTCGACTACGTCGCAGCCGCACTCAGCCGCGCTCGCAACTCAGATCGAATCATCACCGTCGCCGAGACCCCGTCAACCGGACCAGCGGGATACCGCAGCCCCGGAAGCACTCCCGGGATGCTCGGTCGGTGAATCGCCCGACCGAAAGTCCGCCCACGTCGGCACTGGATACGGTGGCTTGAGATGGACGTGATCGGGGCGCACACGTCACCTCGGCAACCCATCTGGCCCACCGCGAGACTCACCGAGTTGCACGCCCGCCACCGATGAACTCGGCCATCCACGTGCACCGTGGTTCGGCCTTGGTCGGAGAGACCGCCTTCGGCTGCGTCACCGCCTCGATCTGCCTTGGTAGGGGCGTCGGGAACAACGGCTCGATCCGCCCGAGCTGCGCGTGACGGGGTGCAGCGAGCATCCACCGGTCGTTCAGCTGGACGAGCGCGAGCGGCTGCCCCTCCGAAGTCGCGATACCGACATCCACCTGGAGGGATGCGAGCAACGCGGCAAGCGTGACCTGGACCTCCGCCTCCGAGGCTTCCCGTGAGAGCAGCACCGACATCGGCGGGCGGAAGTCGGGACGGCTCGACTCCCGCAGCATGGCGCGGAGGTTCGCGCGCATCGCGACGATGATGGCAGCCGGTTCGCTGTGATGCTCGGCGAGTGCGCGACCAAGTGGCTGCAGGCGCGGGTCGGGGGCGATCATCGGCAGGATGTTCTCGCGCAATCGCTTACGTTCACCCATGAACAGCCGCCGCACGCCGCGCGCGTGCGCGAGGACAGCATGTGTCGCGGGGAGCTGGTCCAGCAGCGCCGCCGCTTCCTCGAGCGGGTCCGCGGGGCGCGCGGACTGGGGTACGTCGGCGACCAGACTGCCGTACCCGTAGTCGCCGTCGCGAGTGTAGAGAAAGATGTCCGCGGCGAGCGGGCCCGCGGACCGGGGCGGCAAGACGAGGTCGATCGGTCCTGCAGCGGGGCGCATCGATGTGATGGCCCGACTGGTTCCGGTGTTGCTAAGCGCCGTCACCCGTGCGTGACGGTTCGGGGTGCGGTAGGTGAGTTCGAGCTCGACCACCGGGTCGAGTGCGATGTCCGCACGGGACCCAATGAGGTCCCTAAATCCGTCCGGCGAGACGTCAACATCCCGCGGGCGCGCGTTGACGGTGTCTGGCGAGGTGAACCCAGCCGCCCGAGCCCGACGCCAGAGATCCTGCATTCGGTGCCGACGGTTCTGAGGGTCCAGCGTCCGCTCGAGCATCCACAGGAGTCGGCCAGCGCCGCGCTCGGGATGCGGCGAGAGGTGCCACCATGACAGGCGACGGGTGAGGTCACCCGCAATAGCCGGAGGCCAAGTCGCGGCATCTGCATAGCCGAGTGCAGCGACCCATGCGAAATATCGGGCCATGTCATCTACCGCCCTGCGGAACTCCGCCATTGAAACTCCGGCTGGGAGGCTGTCCCGCACTCGGGAGGGTTCGCGCAGCACGATCTGCGCGGCCGCCATGCAGACGCGAGCGCCGAACCACTCACCGGTGCGGGCGACGACGCGAGGGGACCAGGTGCGGAGCAGCTCGTTGACGTAGTCGGTGTACGTGCGCTCGTTGACGGGCCGCTCGCGGAGCGCGGTGACGGCGGTCGTGATCGCCTGCAGAACAAGTTCTTCAGCCTCGTCCGCGGTCGTGGGCATGGGGAGCTCGCCGAGCGTGCGGATCATCTCTCCGGCGGATTCGACATCGATCATCAGCCGCGAGGTCAGCGCACCGATCTCCGTCGGGGCGAGTTCACCGTCGATCTCCGACGCGAACCCGCGGCGCACCAGGGTATCCACGGCGTCGTCGATGTCGACCGATGAGCGGTTCTGCGCAAACGCAAGGGTCTGCTCGAACCACGACCTCGCGCTGGCACGGTCGACGACTGAGCCGAGCAACAGTTCGGCGAGGATGGCGTCGCCGGCTTGGGTGGCGATGCGACTGTTGGCGGCGTACCCGTCGGCGAGCTTTACTTTCCACGTTGTCTCGTCGGCGCGCGGAACGAGCATGAACCCGAAGCCCTCCGGTTCCTGCCCCGCCCGGCCGGCGCGGCCGAACATTTGCTGCGCCTGGCTCACCTCGAGCGGGCTCATCCCCAGCTCGAGGTCGCGGATCACGACGAACTTGGCGGGTGTGTTCACCCCGGTCGACAGGCCTGAAGTCGCGACCAGGACGCGAAGCTCGCGGGCACGGAACGCGTCGAGCGCGCGGCCTGCACGCGGAGCATCCCGGAAATGGATGCCGACGCCACGTCGAAAGCAGGACTCGACGAGCGTGTCGATCTCGACGTTCCGGAAAGGCACTCCCGCGGCGCGCGCCGCAGTGCGGAGAACAGCCGCCTTGCTGCCGCAGAACACGACGGCGCTGGATGTCCTGTCCCCTTGATGAGGTTCGTTCGAACTGCCGAGGTCCGACCCGATGAGGGTTCTCAGGAGCGGGACGACGACATCGTCCTTGGCGCTCTCGTATGCCTCCCGCTTGCCGTGGGTGGGAAGGTCGTACGGGATGAGCTGGGTGGTGAGTACAGTCGGTCGCCACGTCGAACGCACGAGGTCTGCGTGGAACCACGCGGCAAGTTCGTCCGCGTTCGACACCGTCGCTGATAGGGCGACAATGCGAGTCCGACCCTCCGCGACCCGCAGCCGGGCAATCAACGATTCCAGTGTGGCGCCGCGGGTGGGATCACCCACGAGGTGGACTTCGTCGATGATGAGGCACCCGATTCGCCCGATCACGTCCTTGAGCGAGGCCCGCCGGTAGAGAGCCTCGAACTTCTCGGTCGTTGCCACCCAGAGCTGGGCCTGCTTGACGGCGTCGCTGGACATGTTCGTCTCGCCGGTCAGCTCAATCGTCCGGATACCGTGGGCGCTCCACCGCCGTGGGATCTCCGCCACTTCCGCGGCGAGGGCGCGGGCGGGGAGTAGCCAGACCGCGGGCTTGCCTTCCCCGACGATCGACCGCAGCGCCGCGACCTCGCCGATGAGCGTCTTCCCGGAGCTTGTCGGCGCGACCACCATCACGTGCCCCGACGTTGACAGCACCACCGGCACCGCCTTCGACTGAAGGGGGTTCAGTCGGTCGAACTTGTCGAGGTACTTCTGTAGCGGTGGCGGAATCAGCGTGGCGGCCGGAGTCCACACCTCGTCGCCGGTGGCCGCCGCGGTCGCGTTGTCGATCAGCGTCGCGAACCCGGCCACGACGGCCTCCACCATGATCGGGTCGACGTGTCGGAATCCGGAGTTCTGGTTGCGGCCGATCTCGGTCGCCGTGAAGTTCATGGAATGCGTGACGACCACCTGGTCTGCAAGCACTTCCTTCTCGTGGATGTACCGCACCGGAACGACGGTGATCCCGGCATCCCGCAGTTCGCGTACAACCGCGTCATTCGATGCCTCCGGCCGGCAGAGCACGGTGACATCGACACCGCGTCGCTTTGACGAAAGCACCGCATCGAGCAGCCGTCGGGCGGTCGGTGAGGCGTCCCACCAAGGAATTTTCACCCAGACCCGAGCGCGAGCAGACGTGATCACATCGATAAGGGTCGCGAGTAGGTCCGATCCCTCACCGTAGTTCGACAGCCGTCGAGGCTCCCCGGCCGCACTCACCAACGCTCCCCCATCTCCGGCACAGAGTATCGGTGACCTCCGACCCCGCTCACCGCGGCAGCGCGGCAGCGCGGCGATGATGCGATCAAACCGGAGCGGAGCTTGGCCTGTGGGAAGAACGAATCTTCCCATTTTCTTCCCACGAGGGCTTTGCGGGCCAAAGCGAAAGCCCCGCGATCCCAGTGTTTACAAGGGATCGCGGGGCTTCGACGATGGCGGTGACGGTGGGATTTGAACCCACGGTAGGGGGTTACCCTACACAACTTTTCGAGAGTTGCACCTTCGGCCGCTCGGACACGTCACCGCCGACTAGTTTACGACACCACGACGGATGCCGCGAATCGCGGCCGTGGCGGCATCCTCACCCCTTCGCGGGATAGTCGGTGCGGAACCGCCGCCCGCTCACCGTGGACGGCTCGATGCAGACGAAGTCGTCTTTCGGCGTCGGAGACAGGGAGACGAGCTCTGCCACCCCGGATGCCTCGATCTCGTCGTCCCTGTCGAGCCGTCGCGCCGCGCCGCGGATCACGACGCTCCACCGCCACGGCGGGTCGCCGCCGTCGAACTCGACGGCCACGCGCGGCTCGGCGGTCATCTGCACGAGCTTCATTCCCGGGCCGGAGCGGAAGTAGACGTTCCGCTCGTGCACGAGCGTGTTCACGGGGAAGATGTCGGGTCCGCCATCGGCCCCGATCGCCGCGAGCCGGCCGATCCCCCGATCTCCGAGCAGGCCCCAGCAGTCCTCTTCTCGCAGGGTCTCGACACTGTGCGCGGCGAGCGCCTGACGTTCGGGGGCGGGCCCGATGGCGTCGTTCATCAGATCGCCGCCCATCCGCCGTCGACGGGGAGGATGGCTCCCGAGACGTTCGACGACTCGTCGCTGAGCAGCCATGTGACGGCGGCGGCGAGCTGGTCGGGCTGGGCGACGGGCGGGATGTTGCTCTTGAAGAGCGGGCCCAGCCGCTCCCCCGCCCACTGCGAATGGAAAGGCGCCTCGATGTTGGTCTGCACCGGTCCCGGCGCGACCGCGTTGCAGCGGATGCCCTTCGGCGTATAGAAGAAGGCGGTGCTGAGCGTGAACCCGTTCACGGCGTGCTTCGAGGTCGTATAGGGGGTGCCGGCGGCGGAGCCGCGCTGGCCGGCTTCCGAACTGACGTTCACGATCGACCCGCGGCCCTGCTCCAGCATCCGCGTCAGCACGGCTCGGGTGAGGGTCATCACCGCCGTGACATTGACGGCCATGACGCGCGCCCACGTCTCGTCGGTGATCTCGGCGGTCGGCTCGAAGCCGTCCATGATGCCGGCGTTGTTGACGAGCCCGTCGATGGTGGCGCCGGCGGCCGCGACCGCGCGGTCGACGACCGCGGGATCGGTGAGGTCGCCCGCGACGGGAATGACGGCGTCGCCCAGAGATGCGGCGAGCGCGTCGAGCCGCTCGGCCGAGATGTCGACGGCCACGACGCGGCCCCCTTCGGCGACGATCCGCTCGACGGTGGCGAGACCGATCCCCGAGCCGCCTCCGGTGACGATGACGGTGCGTCCTGCGAATCGGTCTGTGGCGACGTTCATGGCACGTCCTTTCTCCTCCCCCATCCCATCCCGCCCCGCGCAGGCCGCGCAGGGTCGAAGGTCCCGCTGTCCGGCCGGGACCTTAGGCCCTCACCGGCAGCCGACCGCCCGCGTAGCGTCGGATCACCGAAGCTCGACGCACGTCCACAGCCTCGACCCGGAAGGAGCAGTCATGACCCACATCGCCCTCGGCTACGACGGCAGCGACGCGGCACGCACCGCGCTGGACTGGGTCGCACTGCGCGCGGCACGCGAAGGCGCCCGCGTCGACCTCATCACCGTGACGAACATGGTGACGACGAACTACGAGCATGCCGACCGCGAGCTGCACCGCGCCGAGAAGCTGCTCCACGACCTGGCACCCGGCGTCCTGGTCGAGTCGCACCGCGTGGACGGCAAGATGCCGAACGCCCTCGTCGAAGACGCCCGCACGGCCGACCTGCTGGTCATCGGCATGCACCGGGCTCGTCCCGTCCGCGATGCCCTTCGGGGATGGATGCCGCAACGCCTCAGTGCGCGCGCTCATTCACCCGTGTGCCTGGTGCCCCAGGACTGGAGCGCGAACGACCAGCCGGTGACCGTGGGCGTCGACGACGACCCGTCATCGGACGAGGCGATCATGGTCGCCGCGGCGGAGGCTGCGGCATCCGGTGTTCCGCTTCGCATGGTGCACGCGTGGTCGATGCCGACGCCGACGCTCGAGGGCGCTGCGGCGCTGCTGGCCTCACCGCTGCAGGTGAAAGAGGGGCACCGCAAGATCCTGCGCGACGCGGTGCACCGCGTGCAGCGGTCGTACCCCGACCTCGACATCGAGGAGATGCTCGTGGCCGACAACCCGGCCGCCGCGCTCCTGCATCGCGCCGACGCGACCTCGCTGCTGGTGATCGGCACGCATCGGCGCGGTGTGCTCACCGGCGGCCTGCTCGGATCGGTGGCGCAGGATGTCCTCGGCCAGGTCGCGTGCCCGGTGATGATCGTCTCGAACGAGCGGTGACCGGCCGTCCCGGCATCCCCGTGGCGGCGTCGCCTCGCCTGGCTAGACTCGCGACAGACGGGAGGCGCCGATGGCCATCGCTGACGAAGCCGTGCCCCAGCGCAGGTTCGACGACCTGCTGCGCGCGAGCACGGCCGTCGTCGAGCACCTCGACCTCGAAGAGGTGCTCGGGCGCATCGTCGAGACGGCGATGTCGCTCGTCGACGCCCGCTACGGCGCGCTCGGGGTGCTCGGCGCAGACGGGATGCTGGAGCGCTTCATCCACCGCGGGATCGCGCCCGAGACCGCCCGCCGCGTCGGCGACCTTCCGCGCGGCCACGGCATCCTGGGCGCGGTGATCACCGCGCACGGGCCGGTGCGGCTTCCGCACCTGTCCGACGACCCTCGCTCGGTCGGATTCCCCGCGCATCATCCGCCGATGGATTCGTTCCTGGGTGTGCCGATCCGGGTGCGCGACGCCGTGTACGGCGACCTCTATCTCACGGATGCCGCGACCGGCGTGTTCACGGCGGATGACGAGGCGCTGATGGTGTCACTCGCCGCGACCGCGGGCGTGGCCATCGAGAACGCCCGCCTCTACGAGCAGGCGCGGACGCGCCAGCAGTGGAGCGCGGCGCTCGCCGACGTGATGGGCGCCCTGCTCGACATCGACAGCGACGACGCCCTCGACGTCATCGTGGAGCGTGTCGCACCGCTCGTGCAGGCGGACGTCGCGACGGTGTCGGTGCCCTCGGGCGACGATGAGCTGAAGATCCTCGCCGCGTGGGGCGCCGCGGCGGCGGGCCTGCGCGGGCGCTCACTGCCCCGGCACGGCACCCCGGGCGCGCGGGCGCTGGAGTCCGGACGCGCGGTGAGCATCCCCGAGCAGGCGGCCGGCCGGCTCTTCCCCGAGCAGCCGGCACTCGGGCCCACAGTGGCCGTGCCGCTCATGGCCGGACCCGAACCGCTCGGGGTGCTGAGCATCGCGCGGCGCCCGGGAGCCCGTCCCTTCACGGACGCCGAACTCGAGATGGCCTTCGTCTTCGCCGGCCAGGCGGGCGTCGCGATCGAGGTGGTCCGCGGGCGCGACGACCGACGCCGCATCGAGCTCGCGCAGGACCGCGCCCGCATCGCGCGCGACCTCCACGACCACGTCATCCAGCGTCTGTTCGGCGCCGGACTGTCGCTGCAGGCCATCGCCTCGTCGACGTCACCGGCGACGGCGGCCGCTCTGGGCGAGCAGATCGACACGCTCGACGACGCGATCAAAGAGATCCGCACCGTCATCTACGCCCTGGGCAGCGACACCTCGGCCGTCCGCGGCACGCGCGACCGGCTGCTGGCGGTGACGTCGGCGACGATGGCCGGACTCCCCTCGGCACCGCGCCTGCGGTTCTCGGGCCCGGTCGACAGCCTCGTCTCGGCCGATCTCGCCGATGACCTCGCCGCCGTGCTGCGCGAGTGCCTCACGAACATCGTCAAGCATGCCGACGCGCGCGTCGTCGACGCCGCCGTCATGGTCGACGACGAGCGGGTCACGCTCACCGTCACCGACGACGGGCGCGGCATGCCCCCCGGCGCCGTGCACCGCGGGCTGGCCAACCTCGCCGAGCGGGCGCGGCTGCGCGGCGGCGAGTGCCGCATCGACTCCCCTCGCACCGAACCGGGGGCGGATGCCGGCACCGCCGTCACCTGGTCCGTCCCCCTCCCCGACGAAGAGGTGTCCGCATGACCCGCGTGTTCCTGGTCGACGACCACGAGATCGTCCGCCGCGGCATCGCCCAGCTGATCGATGCCTCGCCCGATCTGGAAGTCGCCGGCGAGGCGGCGTCGGTCAGCGAAGCCCTCCGCCGCATCGAGGCCGTCGCCCCCGATGTCGCGGTGCTGGACGTGCGACTTCCCGACGGAGACGGCATCGACCTCTGCCGCGAGGTCAGGTCGCGGCATCCGCACATCGCGTGCCTCATCCTCACGGCCTACGACGACGACGCGGCCCTGCGCACCGCGGCCCTGGCCGGCGCGAGCGGGTACGTGCTGAAGGACGTCCGCAGCGGACAGCTGCTCGACGCCATCCGCGCCGCCGCGGCAGGAAAGACCGTGCAGTCGTCCCGCTCGCTGCGCGCAGCGGCACAATCGCTCGTCCCGCGCACCCCCGAGCCAGCCGCCGGTGTGCACGACGACGCGGGCCTGTCGTACCGCGAGCGGCAGGTGCTCGACCTGATTGCCGAGGGGATGACGAACCGCGAGATCGGCGAACGCCTCGGGCTGGCCGAGAAGACGGTCAAGAACTACGTCAGCGGATTGCTGTCGAAGCTCGGCATGGAACGGCGCACCCAGGCCGCCGTCTACGGCGCCGAGCACCGCCACGACCCCCGCTGAGCCAGGAGGCCGGTCTGATCGAGGTCGGGCTCGACCTCTTGCTGCTGGGGGTGCTGCGCACGAATCGGATGCCGCTCGGCGAGCACTCGCGCGCCCTGGCAGACTGAGCGCATGACCGTCATCGAGAACTCGAAAGTCACCGTCGTCGGAGCCGGCAGCGTCGGCTCGAGCGTCGCGTACGCCGCGCTCATCCGGGGCTCGGCCCGCCACGTCGCCCTCTACGACATCGCCACGCAGAAGGTCGACGCCGAGGTGCTCGACCTCGCGCACGGCACGCAGTTCACCGGGTCGAGCGACATCATCGGCGGCAGCGACATCTCGGTGGTCGAGGGCTCGCACGTCGTGGTCATCACCGCCGGGGCGAAGCAGAACCCGGGCCAGACCCGCACCGAGCTCGCCGGAGTGAACGCCGGCATCATGCGGAAGATGATGCCGCAGCTGCTCGAGGCGGCTCCGAACGCGATCTACGTCGTCGTCACCAACCCGTGCGACGTACTGACCGTGCTGGCGCAGGAGGAGACCGGCCTGCCGCCCGAGCGGATCTTCGCGTCCGGCACCGTGCTCGACACGTCGCGTCTGCGGTGGAAGCTCGGCGAGCGCGCCGGCGTCTCGACCTCGAGCGTCCACGCGTACATCGTCGGCGAGCACGGCGACACCGAGTTCCCGCTGTGGTCGCACGCGACGATCGGCACCGTGCCGATCCTCGACTGGGTCACCCCGAAGGGCGACCGCATGACGGTCGAAGAGCTGGACCAGATCGCCGTGGATGTGCGGGATGCCGCGTACAAGGTCATCCAGGGCAAGGGTGCGACCAACTACGCCATCGGGCTCTCCAGCGCGCGCATCGTCGAGGCGATCCTCGGCGACCAGAACGCGGTGCTCCCGGTCTCGCCGGTCCTTCACAACTATCACGGCGTCGACGGGGTCGCACTGTCGGTCCCCTCCATCGTCAACGCCAAGGGCGCCCACCCGATCGGCCAGACCACGTTCTCCGAACAGGAGCTCGCGCTGCTGCACCGCTCGGCCGACGCCCTGCGCGACGTCGCGGCCTCGCTGCGGGGCTGACCCCGCGCGGACGGCGCGTCGCGGCATCCTGCCCTGCCTTTGGCCCTCCGGCGTCCGGATCACGTGATCTGGTCGGCTGGACGGACGAGCGCCCGCCCAGATCACGTGGTCTCACCGAGGGCACCCACCCCGTGCGCTGACAACGGGTGCGCTCGGCGACAACACGTGATCCGGACGCCACGCCCCGCCGTCGGGTGCGGCGACACGTGACGTGGGCGACAGCTCACCACCGGGCTCGTCCAGATCACGTGGTCTGGACGGCTGGACGGACGAGCGCCCGCCCAGATCACGTGGTCTCACCGAGCGCACCCGTCCCGTGCGCTCACAACGGGTGCGCTCGGCGATAACACGTGATCCGCACGCCACGCCCCGCCGTCGGGTGCCACAACACGTCATCTGGAACGGCTAGCGACGCATGCGAGCGCGCCACATCACGTCATCCGGGCAAGATCCGGGCCCATGACGCAGCCAGGTCGGATGCCGGGGTGTCGGGTGGCGCGCCTACGCTGGAGCGCATGGCATCCAAACGCGCGTCGACGACGGCGCCGTACCGCTGCACGGAGTGCGGCTGGACGACGATCAAGTGGGTCGGGCGCTGCGGCGAGTGCCAGCAGTGGGGAACGGTCGTCGAGGCGGCCGAGCCCACAGGTCTCCTGCGGGCGGTGACGCCGGTCGCACCCGGCGCGGGCCGCGCGGCACGGCCGATCACGAGCATCGACACCGCCGACGCCCCGCGGCGCACCAGCGGCGTCGGCGAGTTCGACCGCGTGCTCGGCGGCGGTGTGGTGCCGGGGGCGGCGATCCTGCTCTCGGGCGAACCCGGCGTCGGCAAGTCGACCCTGCTGCTCGAGGTCGCGGCGCAGTCCGCGAAGGCCGGGCGTCGCGTGCTCTACGCCAGCGCCGAGGAGTCCACCGCGCAGGTGCGACTGCGGGCCGAGCGCACCGGCGCCCTGCACGACGAGCTCTATCTCGCGAGCGAGACCGACCTCGCCACGATCCTCGGCCATGTCGACGAAGTCGCTCCCGAGCTGTTGATCGTGGACTCGGTGCAGACCGTCGCCTCGTCGCTGTCGGACGGCATGGCCGGACACCCCTCGCAGGTGCGCGAAGTCGCCTCGACACTCATCCGCGTCGCGAAGGAGCGCGGCCTTCCGGTGATCATCGTCGGCCACGTGACGAAGGACGGCTCCATCGCGGGCCCCCGCATCCTCGAGCACCTCGTCGACGTCGTCTGCCACTTCGAAGGCGACCGGCAGACGTCGCTGCGGTTCGTCCGCGCCCTCAAGAACCGCTTCGGCCCGACGGACGAAGTCGGATGCTTCGACATGACCGGCGCGGGGATCGCCGAGGTGCCCGACCCGAGTGCTCTGTTCCTCGGACACGGCGTCGCCGAGCCCGGCACGTGTGTGGCCATCGCGCTCGAGGGGCGCCGGGCGATGCCGGTGGAGGTGCAGGCGCTCACCATCAAGACGACGGCTCCCAACCCGCGTCGCATCGTCAACGGCGTGGACTCCGCCCGCGTTGCGATGGTGCTCGCCGTCCTCGAGAAGAAGGCCGGCGTCGTCACGAGCGATCAGGACGTCTACGTCTCGACGGTCGGCGGCGTGCGGTTCACCGAGCCCGCCGCCGATCTGGCGATCGCGGTCGCCGTCGCCGGGGCCGTGCGCAACTCCGCCACTCCCCGCACCCTCGCCGCGGTCGGTGAGCTGAGCCTGGCTGGAGAGGTGCGCCCGGTGACCCAGGCCGCACAGCGGCGCACCGAGGCCGCGCGCCTCGGCTACACCGACGTCATCGACAACCGTTCGAGCACGCTCCGCGGAGCGCTCGAGGACGTGCGCACACGGTTGCGGCCCGGCCGCGACGAGCACATCCCCGACTTCTGACCCGGCCGGGGCACGCCGGGCCCGCCCGGCCGAGGCCCACCCGGTGGCGACAGCCCGGATCAGGCGTCGAGCGCGGCGATCAGGTCGGTGGGTGTCGCCTGCAGCGGATGCGGGCCGGCGATGTCGAAGAAGACCGTGGTGATCTCGGACTCATGCGCGCCGAGGAACGCCCGCAGCCATGCCGGCGACTGCAGCGCGACGCCGGGCGGAAGCGTGGCGGGCTTGTGCGCGGCATCGCTGAAGAGCAGCAGCGCGATGTCGCCGGTCTTCGGATCGCGGTAGGTCCACACCTCGCCGACGTCGAGCGGGTTGTCGCGCTGACCGGGCCGCATGAGGGGCACGACGGTCGGCCCGTGGCGCAGGGCAAACGCGACGGCGGCCATGTCCTGGGTCTGCAGCGCGTCACTCAGCTGGGTGTTGCGGAACTCGAGCTGTTCCTTCTTCGCGCGCTTCTTTCCGGCCATCCGTCAAGGGTAGTCCGCGCGATCGCGCCCGCCGAGCTCAGTACAGCTGGAACGAGATGGCCTCGATCGCGGGGATGCCTGCGATCTCGACCTCGAGCCAGTACGTCGAGCCGCTGCCGGGGGCACGGGCACGGTCGCCGCGGCCGCAGGAATCCACCGACGAGCGCGTGCGGTCCCACTCCAGCGGTTCGGCGCTCTCGACGCTCTGCCCCGCAGCGAGGGTGACGAACATGTCACTGGGGTCATCCTGACAGTCGGTCGACCGCCACCAGGTGTCTTCGCCGCTGGTGATCGTGAACACCTGGGTCGTGGTTCCGACGTTGATGACGCAGTCGTCCACGCCGTCGTTGGTCAGCCGGATCGACAGCTGTGGGTTCTCGCCGGTGGGATAGGCGCCCTTGTCCGCAACCGCCTCCACCGTGATGTCCCGCGCGGCGCACGGCTCGGCGACGGGCTCGGCCACCGGGGACGGGGTGGCCTCGGCGTCGGTCGCGGCACCCGTCTCGCCGTTGTCCGCTTCATCGTCGGCGTCACCGTCCCCGGCCTGGCCCTCAGCCGTCCCGGTGCCGCCCTGTGGGATCGGCAGCGAGGTGGCGACGTCCAGCAGCGAGGGTCCGGTGACGGTGGGAGCATCGGTCTCGGCGGCGGCGCCGCGCCATGGCTGGGCGATCAGCAGCCAGATGCCGAGCACGATCGCAAGCAGCACGACGACGAACAGCAGGCGCCGCCGGCGGTAGACCGCCGGGGAATGCCGTCGCCGAGGAGTGCCGCTCATGCCACTCAGGGTACGTCGCGCTTCGGCGGGACCCGGGGGCGGCACGCGGTCAGAGCGTCTTCAGCATGCGCGTGTTGCCGAGGGTGTTCGGCTTCACATGAGCCAGGTCGAGGAACTCGGCGACGCCCTCGTCCGGGCTGCGGATGAGCTGCGAGTACACGTCGGGGTCGACCACCTGCTCGCCGATGGGCTCGAACCCACGGCGGGTGAAGAACTCCACCTCGAACGTGAGGCAGAACAGCCGCGTGAGCCCGAGGGCGCGAGCGTTGTCTTCGAGCCGCTCCACGATGGCCCGGCCGACGCCGTGGTGGAGCCACGCGTCCGAGACGATGAGGGTTCGGATCTCGCCGAGGTCTTCCCACATGACGTGCAGGGCGCCGCATCCGATCAGCTGTCCCGTGGCATCTTCGGCGACGACGAACTGCTGCACGGCTTCGTAGAGCACGACGAGGTCCTTGCCGAGCAGGATGCGCCGCTGGACGTACGGCTCGAGCATCTGCTGGATGCCGCGGACGTCGGCGGCGCGCGCGGTGCGCACCTGGAAGTCGCTCATCGCTCAAGACTACGACCGCGGGCCGGGCAATCCCGTCGCACCGGTCCGACCACGACGAAGAGCGGATGCCGCAGCAACCCGTGCTGCGGCATCCGCTCTTCGTCTAATCGAACTCTGCTTCTCGAACCCTGTCGCGAGGACTCAGTCCGAGGTGATCGCCAGGTCGGGGCTGGCGGTGATCTCGCCGCCGCCGACCACGCCGACCGCGACCTTCTCGCCGCGAGGACCGTGCTCGAACACGAACTGGCCGTTCTCGGCGTCCACCTTGACGTGGTCGCCGGCGTCCAGCTCGCCGTGCAGGATCTTCTCGGACAGACGGTCCTCGATCTCGTGCTGCATCGCGCGACGCAGCGGGCGAGCACCGAGAGCCGGGTCGAACCCGATCTCGATGAGCCGCTCCTTGGCGGGCAGGCTGAGCTCGATCGTCATGTCGCGGTCGAGCAGACGCTCTGCCAGGCGCTTGGTGAACAGATCCACGATCTGCACCAGCTCGGGCTTGCTCAGCTGCGGGAACACGATGATGTCGTCGACGCGGTTGAGGAACTCGGGCTTGAAGTGACGCTTGAGCTCTTCGTTGACCTTGCCCTTCATCCGGTCGTACGACGTCGCGGTGTCACCCTCGACCTGGAACCCGACCGGGCCGCCCGCGATGTCGCGCGCGCCGAGGTTGGTGGTCATGATGATGACCGTGTTCTTGAAGTCGACCACGCGGCCCTGACCGTCGGTCAGTCGACCCTCTTCGAGGATCTGCAGCAGCGAGTTGAAGATGTCGGGGTGGGCCTTCTCGATCTCGTCGAAGAGCACGACCGAGAACGGCTTGCGCCGCACCTTCTCGGTGAGCTGGCCGCCCTCTTCGAAGCCGACGAACCCGGGAGGGGCACCGAACAGCCGCGAGACGGTGTGCTTCTCACCGAACTCCGACATGTCGAGCGAGATCAGCGCACCCTCGTCGTCGAACAGGAACTCCGCGAGCGCCTTGGCGAGCTCGGTCTTTCCGACACCGGTCGGACCGGCGAAGATGAACGAGCCCGACGGGCGCTTGGGGTCCTTCAGACCCGCGCGCTGGCGGCGGATCGTCTTCGACAGCGCCGAAATCGCCTCTTCCTGGCCGATGACGCGCTGGTGCAGCGCCTTCTCCATGAAGACGAGACGGCTCGACTCCTCTTCGGTGAGCTTGAAGACCGGGATGCCGGTGGCCTGGGCGAGCACCTCGGCGATCAGTCCTTCGTCCACGACCGCGTGGGTCGCGACGTCACCGGAGCGCCACTGCTTCTCGAGACGCAGGCGCTCGGCGAGCAGCGACTTCTCCTCGTCGCGCAGCGACGCGGCCTTCTCGAAGTCCTGGTCTTCGCTCGCGCGCTCCTTGTCTTCACGGACCTTGGCGATCTTGTCGTCGAACTCGCGCAGCTCGGGCGGGCTCGACAGGATCGACAGGCGCAGGCGGGCGCCGGCCTCGTCGATCAGGTCGATCGCCTTGTCCGGCAGGAAGCGGTCCGAGATGTACCGGTCGGCCAGGTTCGCCGCGGCGACGATCGCGCCGTCGGTGATCTGCACCTTGTGGTGAGCCTCGTACCGGTCGCGCAGCCCCTTCAGGATGTTGATCGCGTGCGGGAGGCTCGGCTCGGCGACCTGGATCGGCTGGAAGCGACGCTCGAGAGCGGCATCCTTCTCGAAGTGCTTGCGGTACTCGTCGAGGGTCGTCGCGCCGATCGTCTGGAGCTCGCCGCGGGCGAGCAGCGGCTTCAGGATCGAGGCGGCGTCGATCGCGCCCTCGGCGGCGCCGGCACCCACGAGGGTGTGGATCTCGTCGATGAAGACGATGATGTCGCCGCGCGTGCGGATCTCCTTCGTGACCTTCTTGAGCCGCTCTTCGAAGTCACCGCGGTAACGGGAGCCGGCGATGAGCGAGCCGAGGTCGAGCGAATAGAGCTGCTTGTCCTTGAGCGTCTCGGGCACATCGCCCTTGACGATGGCCTGCGCGAGGCCCTCGACCACGGCGGTCTTGCCGACGCCGGGCTCGCCGATGAGGACGGGGTTGTTCTTCGAGCGGCGCGACAGGATCTGCATCACGCGCTCGATCTCCTTCTCGCGCCCGATGACGGGGTCGAGCTTGTTGTCGCGCGCGGCCTGCGTGAGGTTGCGGCCGAACTGGTCGAGCACCTGCGAGCCGCCCTGCGCGGACGCCTGGGACTCGTTCGCGGCTCCCGATACGGCGGCGGGCTCCTTGCCCTGGTAGCCCGAGAGCAGCTGGATGACCTGCTGGCGCACCTTGTTGAGGTCGGCGCCGAGCTTGACCAGCACCTGAGCGGCGACGCCCTCGCCCTCGCGGATGAGGCCGAGGAGGATGTGCTCGGTGCCGATGTAGTTGTGTCCGAGCTGCAGCGCTTCGCGCAGGCTCAGCTCGAGGACCTTCTTGGCGCGCGGCGTGAAGGGGATGTGGCCGGTCGGCTGCTGCTGACCCTGGCCGATGATGTCCTGCACCTGCTCGCGCACGGCGTCGAGCGAGATGCCCAGGGACTCCAGGGCCTTGGCGGCGACACCCTCGCCCTCGTGGATGAGACCGAGCAGGATGTGCTCGGTGCCGATGTAGTTGTGGTTGAGCATCTTCGCCTCTTCTTGGGCGAGGACGACCACACGACGGGCTCGGTCGGTGAATCTCTCGAACATCGCTCTTCCCTCCGGCTCGGGGCGATAGGCCCACTGCGGGCGCTGTACATAGAGGCTAACGAGCGGGGGGATGCCGCATGCCCGTGTTCGCCAGGGGCATACGCGGCGCCGCGGTTGACGTGCGCCTACCGGCGACGTATCGTTTTTCGATAACAACGTTTATCGATATGGAGTGATGATGAGCCAGACCCGCGAGAGAGTGATGTCACGATCGGATGCCGCAGCCATGGCCCTGTTCATGGTCGCCGGCGTGGTGATCGCGGTGTGGACGACGGTGGCCGCCATCGCGCGGATCATCGAGGTGCTGCCCAATCGCGACGTGCGGGTGTTCGCCGAGTTCGCCGGCACCACCGGCGAGGCCCCGATCGGCCCGAACGGAGCCGCCGCCACGGTGGAGCTCGACACGGCGTGGGTGATCGCACCGCAGCTGCCCGGCGCATCGCTGTGGGCGCTGGTGCTTCAGCAGGTGGTGATGGCGGCCGCGGTGTGGGCTGTGGTGGCGTGCCTGCTGGTGCTGACCTGGAACATGCTGCGCGGCCGCATGTTCAGCCGCACCAACACCCGGCTCGTGACCGCCGCCGGTCTCACGACGTTCTTCGGGGTCGCTTTCGTGCCGTTCCTCGGGAACATGGGCGCCAACGGCGCGTTCGCGTGGATCTCGGACCGCACGTTCGACAACGTCATCGTGGCCGTCGAGCCCTTCACGCTCGTGCTGCTGGCGTTCGTCTCGGCGCTCGCCAGCCTCGCGTTCACCGTCGGCGACCGCCTGCGTCGCGAGACCGAGGGGCTGGTATGACGCCGGCGGCGGTCGACGAGGACGGACCCACCGGCATCCACTGCCGCCTCGACGAGCTGCTCGCCGAGCGGAACATGACGGTGGCGCGGCTGTCGGAGCTCGTCGGGGTCTCGGTGGTGAACCTGTCGGTGCTGAAGAACGACCGCGCCCGCGCCATCCGCTACTCCACGCTGTCGGCGATCTGCCGCGCACTGGACTGCGAGGTGGGCGACCTGCTGGTGAGGTCGGACTGACCCTCGACCACGCGCCGGCCGCGCCGGCCGCGCCGGCCGCGGGGCGGGTCAGTCGGAGCCGGCGATCCTGACCTGGGCGTCGAACTCCGCCCCGGTGAGCACGAGCTCGGTGGCGTCATCGGCATCGTCGACGGGGATGACGGTGACGCGCGGGGCCATGTCCATCGTGCAGACCTGGTCGGCCGGCGGGTCCTGCACCGCGACGGTGACGGTACTGCCGCTCGCCTGGGCCGATGCGATCACCGGAACGCACCCGGACGAGCCCCACGTCAGAAGCAGGAGCAGGTCGTCGTCGGCCCACCCCGCGGTGGGCTCGTATGAGGTCTCGGATCCCGGCATCCCCTCGAGCGATGCGTCGCCGTCGAGGTCGAGGTCGTCCGGGTAGGTTCCAGTCACGCCGATCTCGAGGTCGGCGGCCGGGTCGACGCCCTCGGGGAGGCCGACGTACGTGCCCCGGGGCACGAGGTCGCGCGTGCAGGCCTCGCCTTCGCGGTCGTCGAGCTGCACGGTCAGCACGCCGTCGGCGTACTCAGCCTCCTGTGCGATGGGCGGGCACGACGAGCTGCCCGACGTGACGAGGCCGATCGCGCGGCCGTCGTCCAGCCACGCCGCCTCGACGTCACCGCCCTGGTCGTCGGCATCCGCGCTCGATGTGGGTGCCGGCGACGGTGACGCCGACGGACTCCCGTCGACCGCGCGCGGCGCGTCGACGACGCCGCCCGCGCCGGTCGAGGTCGAGCAGCCCGCCAGCCCCGCGGCGAGCGCCAGCGCGATGATCCCGGCTCCGATGCGCTTCATGTCGTCTCCTCGTCCTTCACCCGGGGTCGATCCCGGGTGCAGCCCCGCTGTGCCGCTGTGCCGCTGACCATCGAGTGTCGGCGACCCGCCCATCGTCTCGCTCCGCGTCCTCTGCCTACTCCGCGACCTGTGCGACGGCGGCGAGCTGCTCGTCGAGGGTCGCGCGGATATCGGCGACGAAGTCCGCGATCTTGAGATACCCGATCTCGGGTCCCCCGGCGAGGAGCCCGTCGATGCCCAGCAGCACCGCCGTCGGCGTCGGCCAGTCCTCGATCGACCCACTGACGTAGCCGTGCGGGTCGTGCAGCGACTGCGGCTCGCTCGTCTCGGTCAGGGTGCTGTCACCGGGCGGCCGGGCGATCAGCAGCCGGATGTCGACCTCGGGCAGGAGCGTCCGCCACTCGGGCACGCGCTCGATCACGGGCTCGCATCCGCCGCACGTCTCGGACACCGCCATCAGCAGCATCGGGCGCTTGGCCGCGAGGCGCCGCAGGTTCATCGTCGTTCCGTCGGCGAGCGTCACGGGCACGGCGGGGGTGCGCAGGCGCACGTACTCGTCCTCGCCGTCCTCGCCGACGGTCAGCGGGTGCGCCGGCGCTTCGACGACGGGGGATGCCGCAACCGGCCACAGGATGAGGGCGACCGTGGCCGCGGCGACCGCCGCGCCGACGAGCCAGAGCCATCCCGAACCGTCCGCCGCGGCGGCGACGGCCCCGCCGACGAGCGGAGTGGTCCACACCACCGTGGTCGTGATGACCGCGAGCAGCAGCAGCCAGGCGTTCCGAGCGATGGTGACGCCGGTGACGGGGGTCCGTGCCCCGAAGCAGGCACAGCTCGTGCCCAGGGCGCGGCGGTGGACGGCGACCACCATCCACAGGTACGCGCCCATCAGCGCGACCGCCACGAACGCGGCGAGAAGACCCAGCACCCCGCCGAGCACGGCGAGGGCGAGACCGAGCGCCAGCTCGGCCCACGGGTGGACGGCGAGCAGCCACGGTCTCCGCAGCGGACGGGGGACGCCCATCTCAGTCCAGCCGGCGAGGTCGTCGGGGGTTCGCAGCTTCGCGAACGCGCTGGCGATGAGCACACCCGCGAGCACGAGAGGCAGGACGATCGCGAGCGGGCCCGGCATGATTCCGATGATAGACCTGGGCGCCCTCAGCGCCGACGGTCCACTGCCACGCGTTCTCGGCGCGCGCCGGCGTGACCGGCGCGGTCGCGCACGGTGCGGAAGAAGGCCGCGTGCGCGGCGGCGACCTCGGCGTCCGAGAGCAGTCCCGGGGTCGTCAGCGCGTTGCGGGCGAGGCGGGCGCGCAGCGCGTCGTCCTCGGCGAGCCGGTGGAGCGCGGCGCTCAGGGCGGGCACGTCGCGAGGCGGCACGACGAGTCCGTTGCGCTCGTGCTCGACCCACTCCGCAGGCCCGCCCTCGCCCGCCACGACGGTGGTGCGTCCGGCGGCGAGGTACTGCAGCACGTTCTGCCCGAGCGGCTCGGGCCGGGTGGAGTACTGCACCGCGACGTCCCAGCGCCGCAGCACCTCGGCCGGCTGCTCCACGTGCCCGTGGAAGACGACGCGATCCGCCACCCCGAGCTCTTCGGCCCGTTCCCGCAGCCGGTCGAGGTGGTCGGCGTGGCCGAACAGGGCCGCACCGGCGAACTCCAGCACGGCGTCGGTGTCGCCGTGAGCGCGCGCGAAGGCTTCGAGCAGCAGCGACTGCCCCTTCCACGGATCGATGCGCGCCAGCATCCCGATGCGCAGCGGCCCGGCTGCCCGCACCGTGGTGTCACCGGGACGGCGATCGGATGCCGGATCTGCCGGTCGCAGCCCCGAGGCGCTCGGAATGACCACCGTCGCCGCGTCGGCTCGCAGGAACGGCCGGGCCGAATCGAGCGTCGCGCGCGAGTTCGCGATGACGCCGTCCGCCCGCGGCAGTGCGAGGCGCGACATGACCGAGAAGCCGAAGCCGCCGAGGGCCTCGGGGGTGACGAGGTCGCGCAGGTGCACCACGAAGGGCACGCGCGAGGTGACGGCGGCGAGCGCGCCGTACGCCGCCGCGCGGGCCGTGTTGGCGTTGACGACGTCGGCGGTGCGGAAGGCCGGGTCCAGGCGCGTGACCGCCGCCTGGACGAGGAGCCGCCCCGCCGCGAGCGCGGCCGCGCCGACCCCGCCCGCGCTCACCCCGGCGCGCTGAGCGACCCCGGCGATCCGCACCGGCACGCGACCGGCCAGGTCGGCGTACACGCCGCCCGCCGCGCTCGGCGGCAGCAGGAGCAGCGGCTTCCATTCCGGGTCGGCCTGCAGCAGGCGCAACAGCGCGAACTCCGCGCCGCCCGGCACCGACGTGTGGTCGAGGTGCACGACGCGCAGCATCCCGCGCACGGGCGCATCGCTCACCGCGGCTCCGCACCGGCGAGACGGGTCAGCATCGTCTCGCCGTCCGCCGCCGCCGCGAGGTAGGCGTCGCGGTCGGGGCGCGGCATCCCGAACAGCGCGTGGGCGAGGTGCGCGAGCGGCGCCACCTCTTCGGCGACCATCTGCACGTAGGCGGCGTCGTCGCGCCCCTGCGGGTCGATGACGTCGTCGGCGTCGCCGGCGGTCGCGCCGCGGTGGTCGGCGAGCTCGGCGACCACCCGCGCGAGATCGCGCACGACGAGGGGCCGGGATGCCGCATCCCGCGCCGCGGCGATGCGTCCGGCTTCGCGCATGGTGAACGTGCGGCGCAGCGCCGCGGGCACGCGCCCGAGCACCTCGTCGCGCTGGCGGCGCGTGGCGACGAGGACGAGGTCGGAGGCGGCGATGAGGCCGTCGGTGATCTGGGTGGCGGTGTGGGCGGAGCCGTCGGCGCCGAGGCTGCGGGCGATCCGCTGCGCGCGCTGCCCCATGGGCGCGCCGACCGGTGCCCCGAGCCCGGCGCTGCGGACGACGACGTGCCCCGACAGCGGCGCCGGAAGGTACCAGCCGACCCAGGTGCGCAAGAGCTCCGCGGCCAGCGGCGACCGGTGGATGTTGCCCGTGCAGACGGTGAGGATCGAGAACGAGACAGCCATCGTCACCCCCACAAGCGAACGAACCCCTCGCCGCACCCCCGCGACGAATAGGGTTACTGCGAAAGCATAGTCGGGAGGTGCGGTGCGCGTACTTCGGATCTCGCACAGCGCGACCGTGCCCGCGTGGCGGGGCCGGGAGCGCGCCCTCCGCGCGCTCGGCCTCGACGTCACGCTGCTCGCAGCCCGCTCCTGGCACGCCGGTGGCACGCCGGTCAGTCTCTCCCCCGGTGAAGAGCCCGACACGATGCCGGTGCGGACGTGGGGTCGCCACCCCGCGCTCTTCGTCTACGATCCGCGCCCGCTGTGGCGCGCCCTCGGGCGGCGGTGGGACGTCGTCGACATCCACGAGGAGCCGTTCGCGCTCGCGACGGCCGAGATCCTCGCCATCAAGGCGCTCCGCCGCTGCCGCGCGCCCTTCGTGCTGTACACGGCGCAGAACCTCGCCAAGCGCTACCCGATCCCCTTCCGCTGGCTCGAGCGCGCGGCGCTGCGCCGCGCGGCAGGCGTGTCGGCGTGCAACACCGCGGCCGCCCGCATCGCCGAGGGCAAGGGGTTCCCCGGTCGGGCTCGCGTCATCCCGCTCGGCGTCGACATGCCGGCCGACGACACGGCGACCGGCGTAGCCCCCGCGGCGGCGGACACGGCATCCGATGCCATCACGGTCGGCTTCGCCGGACGCCTGGTCGCCGAGAAGGGTCTCGAGGTGCTGCTGGATGCCGTCGCCCGCACCCCGGGCATCCGCGCGAAGATCGCGGGGTCGGGCCCGCTCGCCGCGGAGCTGCCCGCGCTCGCCCGTGGACGGGGCATCGCCGACCGCGTCGAGCTGGTCGGCGCTCTGGATCCGGACGCCCTGCCGACGTTCTACCGCTCCGTCGACGTCGTGGCGATGCCGTCGCTGGCCACCCCGAGCTGGACCGAGCAGTTCGGCCGCGTCGCCGTCGAAGCCATGGCCGTGGGCGTTCCGGTCGTCGCGAGCGACGCCGGGGCCCTGCCGGACGTCGTGGGCGGTGCCGGCATCGTGGTGCCCCAGGGCGATGCGGCCGCGCTCGCCGACGCGATCCTGCGCGCCGGCGGACCGGAGCGGGCGTCGCTGCGCGCCGCGGGGCTCGCACGCGCGGCGGAGTGCACGTGGGATGCGGTGGCCGCGCAGTACGTCGAGCTGTACCGCTCGCTCACTCACGAGCCGGGCGGCGCGGATCGTCCGGTGGAGATCGTCGTCGTCGCCTACGGCGCCCCCGCCCTGCTCCGCGCGGCGCTGGAGCCGGTCGCGTCGCTCGCCGTGACCGTGGTCGACAACTCGTCGCTGCCCGAGATCGCCGCTCTCTGCGACGAGCTGGGGGTGCGGTACATCGACGCCGGCGCGAACCGCGGATTCGGGGCGGGCGTGAACATCGCTCTCGCCGACCGGCTCATCCCCGGGGCGGACGTGCTGCTGCTGAATCCGGACGCCCGCGTCGAGCCCGCGCAGATCGCCGTGCTGCAGCGGGCGCTGCATGCGGCTGCCGACATCGCGAGCGTCGGGCCGGCCCAGGTCGACGAGGCCGGGGCGTCGGCCCGCGTGGAATGGGTCTTCCCCTCCCCCGCGAACGCGTGGCTGGAGGCGGTGGGGCTGGCACGCCTGCAGCGCGGCGCCCGTTTCGTCATCGGGTCGGTGCTCCTGCTGCGTGCCGAGGCGCTCGAACAGATCGGCGGCTTCGACGAGCGCTTCTTCCTCTACGCCGAGGAGACCGACTGGGCCTACCGCGCGCATCGGCTCGGGTGGCGGCACGCCGCCGTCCCCGGCGCGCGGGCGGTGCATGTCGGTGCGGGGACGAGCGGCGACGGCGCGCGGCGCGAGACGCACTTCCACGCATCGCAGGAGCGATACCTGCGCAAGCACTTCGGGGCGGCCGGATGGCACCTCGCGCGCGCGGCGGTGTGGGCGGGCGCCGTCGTGCGCGCCGTCGCCCTCCGCGGCGAGCGCGGTTCGCTCGCACGCCGTCGGGCGAGCCTGTACCGCCGCGGCCCCGTCCGCGCCGAGCTCCGCCTGGTGGAGGCGGCGCCGTGAGGGATCCGGGAACGCCGCCGTTGCGCATCGTGCAGATCGCCCCGTTCATCGGTCCCGGCAGCGGCGTGGCCGGGGTCGCGTGGAACCTCGAGCGCGAACTGCGCGAGCTCGGCGTCCGTGTCGAGCGGTTCACCTACGCCACGGCGCTGCGCGGCCGACGGATCACCTTCGGCAAGGGCCCCCGGCGCGAGCGGCTGTTGCAGGCGTGGCGGGTGATCTGGTTCAGCACGGTCGGCACCCTCCGCGCGCGACGGTTCCTGGCGGCGCGACCCGACGCGGTGGCGATCTGCCACAACAACGTGCTCGCCGGGGATGTCTACGTCAATCACGGCGTGCTCTACGCCGCCATGCGGGCGCGCGGGCACACCGCGTGGCGCATGATCCGCAACCCCACGCATCTGTTCACGTTCGCGCGCGACTTCGTCCGCTACCGCACCGACATCCATCGCGCGGTCGTCGCCCTCACCGCCGGAGAGGTCGAGACGATGCGCCGCACGTACGGGCGCATCCGCCCGCGGACCGTCGTGATCTCGAACGGCGTCGACCTCGACCGGTTCCGTCCCCCCACCGACGACGAGCGTCGACGCGCCCGCGAGCGCTTCGAGCTCGACGACGACGACCGCGTCGCGCTCTTCATCGGGCACGACTTCGAACGGAAGGGGCTGCCCGTCGCGATCGAGGCGCTGCGCCATGCGCCGACGGTGCTGCTCCTGGTCGTGGGCGGCAACGCCGGCATGGTCGAGGGCGCGCGCCGCCTCGCCGAACGTCACGGCGTCGCCGACCGGGTGCTGCTGGTCGGCGAGCAGCACGGCCTCGCCGCGTTCCTGGCCGCGGCCGACATGTTCGTCTTCCCGAGCGCGTACGAGTCGAGCGGGCTGGTCTTCCTCGAGGCCCTCGCGAGCGGGATCCCCATCATCGGGACCGCCGTGGGAGTCGCCGCCGACGTCGTCCGCGACGGCGAGAACGGCTATCTGGTGCCGCGCGACCCGGCCCGCATCGGCGATCGCCTCGAGAGCGTCGCCGCCGGCGACCGCGACCGGTGGCGCGAGAGGGCGCGCGCGAGCGTGGCCGACTACTCGTGGCGCGGGATCGCCGAGAAGTATCTGGCGCTCGCCCAGGAGCTCGCGGGCACCCGAGCCGCGGAGCCGCACCGATGACCCCACCGCAGGTGCCGCGGATCGTGCAGATCGCGCCCGAGATCGCGCCCGGCAGCGGCATCGCCGGTGTCGCTTTCGACCTCGAGCGCGAGCTCGCCGCCGCCGGCGTGGTCGTCGAGCGGTTCACCATGACCGAGGCACGGGGTGGCCGCCCGCTGCCGTCGCCCCGCTCGCGACTGGCCCACGCGTGGGACGTCGTGTGGTTCAGCACCGTCGGCACCGCCCGCGCGCGCCGATTCCTCGCCACCCGCCCCGAAGCCGTCTCGATCTGCCACAACGACGCCATGATCGGCGATGTCTACGTCAACCACGGCCTGCTGCAGGCGTCCATGCGGGCGCGCGGCAACTACATCTGGCGGATGCTGCGCAACCCCGTCCACGTGTTCACGGCAGTCCGCGACCGGGTCCGCTACCGCCGCGGCATCCACTCCGCGGTGGTGACCCTCAGCGCCGAAGAGACCCGGCGCCTGACCGAGACCTACGGCCGCGTCGCCGCACCCGTCACCGTGATCCCCAACGGCGTCGACCTCGACCGTTTCCGGCCGCCCACCGCAGAGGAGCGGGCGAGGGCGCGCGCCGGCCTCGGCGTCGACGACGAGACCGACGTCGTGGTCTTCATCGGCCACGAGTTCGACCGCAAGGGGCTTCCCCTCGTCCTCGACGCCCTCGCCGACCCCGGCCTGACCGACGTGGAGCTCGTGGTGATCGGGGGAGCGCCGGACGAGGTGCGACACGGCGAGCGCCTCGCCACGCACCGCGGGGTGGCGAGCCGGGTGCGCTTCCTCGGCATCCGCCCCGACCCGGCGCCCCTGCTGTGGGCCGCGGACGCCTTCGCGCTGCCGAGCGCCTACGAATCGAGCGGGCTGGTCTTCCTCGAGGCCCTCGCCGCGGGACTGCCGGTCGTGGCGAGCCGGGTCGGCGTCGCCCCCGAGCGGATCGTCGACGGACGCAACGGCCAGCTCGTCGAGCGCACCGGCCCGGATGTCGCCCGCGGTCTGCGGACCGTGCTCGACGGTGACCGCAGCGCCATGCGCGCCGAGGCCCGAGCGAGCGTCACCGACCTCGGATGGACGGGAATCGCCGAACGCTACCTCGACCTCGCGACCCGGCTCGCATCGGCAGCCGACTACGTGCGGCGCGACGACGCACCGCTGCGCATCGTCCACGCCGTGCGCAGCGACGGGTTCTCGGGTGTCGAGCGCTACATCGCGCAGCTCGCGCGGGCGCAGGCCGAAGCCGGACACAGGGTGCGGGTCATCGGGGGCGACCCGGCGCGCATGCGCGCTGCCCTCGCCGGGACCGGCATCGGCATCCCGCACCGCGCCGCCCGCACCACGGCCGGCGTCGCCCGCGCCCTGCGCCCCGCGCGCCACGACGCCGACGTCGTGAACACCCACATGACGGCGGCCGATCTCGGTGCTGTGCTCGCCTTCGCCGGTCGTCGCCGGCGGCCCGCGGTCGTGTCGACGCGGCACTTCGCCCGGTCCCGCGGAACGGTGGGCCCCCTGCCGTGGGACCGGGTCGTGAGCCTCGTCGTGGATCGCGAGCTGGCGATCAGCCAGGCGGTGGCCGGTACGACCGGCGTGCAGGCGAGGGTCGTCCGCACCGGACTGGATGCCGCAGCGCCGACGCTCGACGAGGCCGTCACCCCCCGGGCGCCGGTCGTGCTCATGGCGCAGCGGCTGCAGCCCGAGAAGCACACCGGCGACGGCATCCGCGCGTTCGCGGGATCCGGTCTCGCGGCCGACGGATGGACGCTGCGGATCGCCGGAGACGGCCCCGAGCGCGCGATGCTCGAGGAGCTCGCCCGCGATCTCGGGATCGGGAGGTCGGTGGAGTTCCTCGGCTACCGCACCGACGTTCCCGCGCTCATGGCAGCGGCCTCACTGCTTCTCGCGCCGTGCCCGGTCGAGGGGTTGGGCCTGACGGTGCTCGAGGCGCTCCGCGCGGGCCTGCCGGTCGTCGCAGCGCGCGGCGGCGGACACGTCGAGGTGCTCGACGGTCTCTCACCGCACGCACTGTACGACCCCGATGACGCCGTCGCCGGCGGGTCGGCCCTGCGCGCCCTCGCCCACGACCCGAGCGCGTGGTCGGCCTATGCCGAGGGAGCGCGGGCGCGCCAGCGAAGCGAGTACTCTCTCACCGCGCAGGTGATGGGCACCGACGCCGTCTACCGTGATGCTCTCGCCGGGCGGCACCCCCGAAGCGGAGTGAGGCGGCGGCCGTGATGGACCTCGTCGTGATCTCGCTCGAGCAGTGGGACGCCGTGTGGCGCCGGAACCAGCACCTGGTGTGGCGGCTGCTCGAGCGGGACGCCGAACTGCGCGTGCTCTTCGTCGAGCCACCCGCCGACCCCACCCACGACCTCCGCTCGCGGCGACGCCCCCAGCTCGGGCACCGACCCGACGACACGATCCTGCCCGGAAGGCTGTGGCGCATGCGCCCTCTGAAGCCGCTGCCGCGGCGGATCGACCTCCGGGCGGACGAGCGCCTGGCATCGCAGATCGAGCGCGCCGCCCGGGACATCGGGATGACGGCGCCCGTGCTATGGGTCAACGACCCGGGCGGCGCCGTGGTGGCGCGACGGACCGGGTGGCCGACGCTCTACGACATGACGGACGACTGGCTCGCCGCCGACCGCGCCCCCGGCGAGCTCGCCCGCGTCGCCGAGCAGGAGCGCTGGCTGCTGGCCCGGGCGGCGCAGGTGGTGGCGTGCTCACCCGAGCTATTACGCCGCAAACAGCCGCGGCGCGGGCCCGAGCACGACCCGGTCGCGCTCGTGCGCAACGCCGTCGACACGGCGGCCTACCGCGAGCCGCACGAGCGCCCGGCAGACCTGCCCCCGGGCGCCGTCGCGCTCTACGTCGGCACGCTGCATGCGGATCGGCTCGACGTCGGCCTCACCGTCCGTCTCGCCGGGGCGCTCACCGGGCGCGCGACGGTGGTACTCGTCGGCCCCGATGTGCTGAGCTCGAGTGCGCGCGAGCGACTGCGCGGCGCCGGCGTCGTGCTCCTCGGGCCGAAGCCGAGCGCGGCGGTCGTCGGCTATCTGCAGCACGCCGACGTGCTGATCGTGCCCCACGTCGTGACGGCCTTCACCGACAGCCTCGACCCCATCAAGCTCTACGAGTACCAGGCCGCTGACCGCCCTGTCGTGAGCACACCGGTCGCGGGGTTCAAGGACTCCGACGACTCTCGCATCCGCGTGGCCGAGCCCGATGAGTTCACGAAAGCCGTCCACCTGTCACTCGCGGCACCGGTCGCGCTCAATCCGATCCGGGGGTCGCTCGCAGACTGGGACGATAGGGCAACCCAGATGGCTGCCGTTCTCAACGCATTGGGGAACGGGTGAGGGCGTCGAAGTCGTAGCTTCGACGCCCTCACCCCTTCAGCACTACCTACTGCCCGCAGTTCGGCGGCAGAACGACATTGCATGCCGGATTCTGGACCGGCGGCGTATCGGCGTAGGAGAAAGGCGTCACGATCGGCGGGTGGTTGTCGGGGTCCGGCGGGGTCGGCGTGTGCCCCCAAGGAAGCGACATGGTACCCGCGAGGGACTGGTTCCTGCTGTCGCCGTTCTCACCCGCGTTGAGGATGATCGCGATCGACGCTTCCGGTTCCAGCAGATACGGGAAGGTGATCTCCTCGCCGGTCGTGGCGTCGACAGCGGCCTGGAAGAACAGACTGAGGTCGGGGTTGGTCTCGGTGAAAGTGATGAAGTAGCCGGCCTGGTTGTACAGGTAGAGCGGCTTGCTGGTGTTGTTCGTGATGGTCACGTCGAAGATGTAGCCCTTGACGAAGACGTTGCCGCACGAGTTGCCGGGCAACTTGCACGCGTCGCCGAACACCACGGAAGGTCCACCCCCGCTCGCGGCGTACGCCGGCACCGACGCCGCTACGGCGATGGCGGGCACCGACCAGGCCATGGCCTTGGTCACGGTGCGGCGGCTGATGCCCTTGGCGGGCGGTTCTGAACTGCTGGTCTCTTCGGTCACGGTAAGTTCCCTCCGTATACGTGGAGAGGGAAAGACGGTGTGTCGGCTCGAATTTCCCCAGTTCGAGCCCGAAGCTCCCCGCATTCAGGGAACATTGAGGATGTTACCGTACCAGCGAGTCTCCGCAAGAGGGTGTAACACAATCGACCCATACGCGTGGAATCGGCCGACGTCGATAGAGGCCGGCAGAAGGAGCAGGATGGCACGCGCGACGCGCGAGGACGGTCTCATCGGGCAGCTGCGATTGCTGCTGCGCATGGCCGGGGTGAGGCCCAAGCGCTGGATCGCGGCGACCATCACGGTGTCGATCCTGCTCGCCGCGCTCGACACCCTCGGGGTCGCCGCGATGATCCCGCTCACCCAGCTCGTCAGCGGCGTCGAGGTGGACGGCGGCGTGCTGGGATGGGTCGCCTCCGTCGTCGGAACGTCGTCGCCCTCCACCCTCATCCCCGTGGTGGCGGCCGCGATCGCGATCATCTTCGTCGGCAAGAGCATCGCGGCCATCGTCTTCCGCTGGTGGCTGCTCGGCCGCACCACCCGCATCTCGGCGCTGGTGTCGACCGAGCTGATGCGCCGGTACGTGCTCGCGCCCTACGCCGACCACCGCGGCCGGCGCATGAGCGAGATCTACCGCAACATCAACGACAGCACGAACCAATCGGCGTCGGTGCTCCTCGGCATCGTGAGCCTCGGCACCGACACGCTCATGCTCGCCGCGATCGTGACCGTGCTCGCGATCACCGCGCCCGTGATCACGCTCATGACCGTCGTCCTCTTCGTCGTCTTCGTGCTCGGCGTGCAGCGGCTGCTGCGCGGGCGTCAGTCCCGGATCGGCGAGGAGATGGCCGAGGCGGGCCTGCAGTCCTGGCAGTACCTGATGCCCGCCCTCGACGGCTTCCGCGAAGCACGTCTGACCTCGAGCGCCGCGTCGTTCGTCGACGGGTTCCGCGCCTCGCGGCTGCGCAGCGCCCGCGCGGCGCGGCAGATGGGCATCATCGCCGATTCACCGCGGTACGTGCTCGAGATCGGCTTCATCATCGCCATCATGGGGATCTCGGCCATCCTCTTCACCACGGGCACCCCGCAGCAGGCGCTGACCGTGCTCGGCGTGTTCGCCGCGGCATCCCTTCGCGCCCTGCCGACGCTCAACCGGGTGAGCGCGAACCTGGCCACCATCCGCACCGGGCAGGTCGGGCTCGGCATCCTCTCGCGCGCCGTCGCCGAACTCGACGCCGGCGGCACCCACGACGAGCGTCCCCGCGGCGATGTGCGCTACACCGGCGACATCGTGCTGCGCGACCTCACGTATCAGTACCCCGGTGCCGAGCGCCCCGCCGTCGACGCGGTGTCGCTCGTCATCCCCGAAAACACCACCACGGCGTTCGTCGGCTCCAGCGGCGCCGGCAAGAGCACCCTGCTGGATCTGCTGCTGGGCCTGCTCGAGCCCAGCGCCGGCACGATCGAGTGCGGTGGGCGCCCCATCCTCGACGACAAGGCCTCGTGGTACTCCAACCTGGGCGTCGTGCCCCAGGACGTCATCCTGATGAACGACACCCTCGCCGCCAACATCGCGTTCGGGCTGCGTCCGGCCGACCGCGACAGCGAGCGGATGCGCGAGGTCATCGCGATGGCTCAGCTCACCGACCTCGTGGCCGAACTCCCCGACGGGCTCGACACCGTCATCGGCGAGCGCGGCACACGGCTCTCGGGCGGGCAGCGTCAGCGGCTGGGCCTTGCCCGCGCCCTGTATCGCGCGCCCCGCGTGCTGGTGCTGGACGAGGCCACGTCGGCGCTCGACAACGTCACCGAGCACGAGATCGCCGAGACCCTCGCGCGTCTGGGCGGACGGATGACGATCATCATCGTCGCGCATCGCCTGTCCACCGTGCGCGGGGCGGACACGCTGGCCTTCCTCAAGGACGGCAGGTTGCAGGACACGGGAACGTTCGCCGAGGTGCGGGCCGCCAACGCCGACTTCGCGCGCCTGGTCGAGCTCGGGAAGCTCGACTGACGACGCCGGTCACCCCGCCGCGCGGGTGAGAGCGGCCCGGATCTCTCGGCCCGCGGCATCCGTCCGCTCGGGCGGCAGCGGGTTCCAGCGCGCCTGGCGCAGCATCGCGAGCGCACCCCACCCGATGCCCAGCACCGTCACTCCGAACCGCTGCAGCTTGCGGACCAGCCCGGGCACCTGTGCCGCCGAGCGGAGCTGCGCTGCGATCCAGGGCGCGAGCCGGCGCGAGCGGATGCCGCCCTCGCGCGCGAGCAGGACCATGTGGTTGCGTCGGCCGTAGAGCTTGTAGCGGGTGTCGAAGCGCGCACCCTTGACGTGGGGAGCGGGAAGGTGGTCGACAGCCGCGTCCGGCGAGAACACGGCGCGCCCGCCGATGGCGCGGATCCGCAGGTAGAGGTCGGTGTCTTCGCGGATCGCCGTCCCGGGGTAGTCGTCGCGGAACCCGCCCAGTCTCGCGAGGGTCGACGCCCGGAAGGACATGTTCGCGCCGATCCCGTGATCGACGTCGACCTGACCGTCCGGCAGCGACGCGAAACCCTCGGTGAGGGAGCCATCGTCGAGCAGTCGCCCGATCGGGGGTGCGTAGGTCTCTTCGCCGGGCAGTCCGTTGCAGGTGCGGCCGGCGACGGCGTCGACCGACGGGTCGGCGAACGCGGTGAGGACGGCGGACTGCCAGCCCGGCCGCAGCACGACGTCGTCGTCGAGGAACGTGATGATCTCGCCGCGCGCGGACAGCAGCGCCCGGTTTCGGGCGCGCGTCATCCACCCGGCCACGGAAGTGTCATGGATGTAGTCGACGGGCCGTCCCAACGCTTGAACGTCCTGTTCGGCGCTGACCGCGGAGGCGTCGACGACGACGACCTGGGTGTCTGCCGTGAGCTCGCTCCGGATCGACGTCAAACACCGGAGCAGGAAGGGCGTGCGCTCGAATGTGACGATGCACACCGTCAAGCGGGGTCTGGGAGTGTCGAAGAACGTCACGCTGCGCCCGTCCTCAGCAGTCGCGACAACGCGAAACGCACGGCGTGGGCGAGGAACGCGGAGGGCGCGCGGCGAAGAGCCCAGGCAGCGTCTCCCGCCGCGTCGCGAATCCGTCCACCCCGCGCGGCGCGCATCATCTCCTCGCCGCACTGGCGAGCCTGGGCCAGTTCGAATCGCCGACGCCTCTCACCGAGCAGCCGGGCGACTGTGGTGTCGCCGCGACCCTGCGCTGCCCAGACTTGGCGGTCGAGCATCATCTGCATCGCCGTTCGGCGCAGGCGCGCGTTCGCTGGCGCGGTCGACGTCATGTTGGCGTCATGCCGGCGGTAGCCGACAAGGGTTGCGTCGAGATAGCGAAGGTCGCCCAGCATCGCCAGGCGCAATGCCAGTTCGAAGTCCACCAGGATCGGGATCTCGGGGCTGAATCCTCCGATCGCGTTATAAGCCGACCGGCGGATCACGAGAGTGGGGCCCAGCGGCGTCTCGGCCCCACCGCGCAACATCTCAGCGGAGTCCGTTTGCCTAGACCGCCAATCGACACCGAAAGGGTGTCCCGCGGCATCCATATGCCAGTACCCCGAGAACGACGCGGGAGCTTCAGGATGCTCACGATGTACCTCGACGTGGAGCTGCAGCCTGTCTGTGCGCCACACGTCGTCGTCATCGAGGATCGTCACAAGTGCGCCTTCGGTACGTGCGACGCCGATGTTCCTGGCGCGGCCGGCCGTGGCTGTCGCATCGACTCGGATCACGGACATCCGTGGGTCGTCGCCGACAGCGTCCGTCAGCTGGGCGGTATCGGGGACGCCGTTGTCGACGACCAGGAGGTCCCAATGCGGATACGTCTGGTCGCGCACACTCTGCAGCGCCTCCGCGAGGTACGGACTGTTGCGATTGGTGGCGAGGACGATGCTCACCCGTATCGGTTCCTGCATCGCCTCGCCCTCACCCAGCACGGTCGCCTCCCCTGTATACCTGCTCGTAGCGATCAGCCACGGTCGTGAGGTCGAACTCGGGCGCTCGCCGCAGCGACGCCTCGGTGAGCCGCTCTCGCCGCTCCGGATCGTCGAGCACGAGCGCGAGCGCATCGCCCAGCCCCTCCAGGGGCGTGAGCACGCCGTAGAGACCTTCGTCCGTGACGTACCGGGCGCCGATGTTCGGGGTCGCCACGATGGGGAGTCCGGCTGTCATCGCCTCGGCGTAGGGGACGCCGAACCCCTCGTACGACGAGGGAAGGCAGAACGCCCAGGCACGGCGGTACTCGGCGGCGAGGTCGTCATCGCTCAGGCGCCCGAGCACCGTGACACCGGGCGGCAGGTCTTCGGGGGCGTCCTGCGTCACCATGCGGAGCGTCGCGTGCGGCATCCGCGGAATCACCTGCTCGGAGAAGATCCGCGCCAGTTCCGCCCCGCGCTTTCGGCCGCGCCACGTGCCGACGAACAGCACCGTCGGAGCGTCGGATCTGACGGCGTCGCCGCCCGCGAACACCCCGGCGTCGACGCCGTTCGGGATGACGGTCGAGACCCACGGCGTCCATCGGCGGGTCTGCGGCGAGATCAGGACCGTCCGGTCGGCAACGAGACTGGCGAGCACCTCCGAGAAGCCGAGCAGCACCATCCGGAGCTTCTCTTTCACGCCCCGGATGTGCCGCGCCTCTTCGAAGCACGAGCCGTGGAGCGTCCGCACATGGACGGGCACGCGACGTCGCCACATCCAGTAGTCCTCGCCGTGCGCGTGGAGCACGTCGTAGGACGACAGGTCGCGGGCGCGCATGACGAAGGCGAAGCGGAACGTGCGCAGCGGCCCGGTGAGCGGCAGGTGCACATGGCTGTACCGGGCGCCGGCCACCGGCGCGCACGGACTGTACATGTCGACGTGGTGACCGCGGCGGGCGAGTTCGTTCGCGAGGGCGTGCACCTGGTACCCGACGCCGATCTTGCTCTCACTCGGCAGGTAGTACGAGATCATCGCGATGCGCAGCGGCCGCTCGTCCTCGGTCATGTGAGGCCCCGCTGCAGCGCCTCGAGCCAGCGGTGGCCGTGACGCAGGTCGGGCTCGAGGTGGTTGCCCTCGGCCCACTCGTTCCACGACTTCACCCACAGCAGCCGTTCCTGCGGCGCCCGGTCGGCGAGCCGCTCGACGGCGTCGCGGACGTTGCGTTCGAACTTCTCGGGGGTCGCGTCCTGCAGCACGAGCCCGCGACGCCCCGCCCGGGGGCTGTTGTCCCAATTGGGGTACACGCACGGCTGCACGTGTGCGGCATCCGGGATCTCGTCGACGATGGCGTCGGAGTACGGCCAGATCTCGGGACCGCCGAGGCTCTTCCGCACGGCCCGCATCCGCAGCGTGCTCCACCGGTCCACGCGGGCGGGGATGCGCATGTAGACGCTCGCGTCGAAGCCGTCCGCGTCGCCGTTCGTGTAGCGCGCGCCACGCCCGAGCAGGTCGCTCATCTCGGCCACGAGGTACAGCCCCTCGAGCCCCGCCTCGCGCGCCATCCGCTGCCAGCGGTCCACGAAGGCCGCCGGCTCGGGCAGTTCCTCGGGGCGGAAGACGTAGAACACCGGACGCCCGTCGACGCGCAGGTAGCGCGCGTCGCGGAAGGCGGGCAGCAGCGTGGCGAAGTGCGCCGCGTCGTCCTCGGCGCCCGGGTAGGTCTGCTGTTTCAGGATCTTGTCGTGGGCGCCGTGCCATGCGCCGGTCCACGTCTGGTTCGCCCAGGCCAGGCAGAACGACACCTCGGGCTCTCCTCGTTCGAGGACCTCGCGGAAGGGGCGCTCGAGGATGCGCTCGCCGCCGCCGAACCAGTAGTGCCAGTATGCGAACGCCTCGACGCCGTACTGGCGCGCCAGATCGCTCTGCGCCTGGCGCGTCTCGGGCACCCGCAGGTCGTAGAAGCCGAGGTCGGCGGGCAGGGTCGGCTGCACGTGCCCGGGGAAGAGCCGCCGGGCACGGGCGGTGTTCGTCCACTCGGTGAACCCGGGGCCCCACCACTGGTCGTTCTCGGGGATGGGAAAGAACTGGGGCAGGTAGAAGGCGATCGCCCGCGCGCGCAGCTCTTCGCCGCTCGTACCGGTCGTCATCGGACTCCCCTCAGCCGCCGCGCGGCGGATCGAAGCCACGGCAGCCGCTGCGCCGCGAGGGCCCGCGCGCGCTGCCTCCGCCGCCCGTGCGGCGGCCACAGCAGTGCCGCGAGGTGACCGACCGCGCGCCGATACGACGCCGACCGCAGCTCCGGAGCAGCGAGCAGTTCGGTCAGCAGATGCCGGTGCAGCTTGCCGTCGAGCCCTCCGCGGAGACCCTCCTCCGCACCGATGAGGCCCCCGCCCAGGCGGAGCGCGATCGCCGACGAGAGGAAGGGCAACCCCAGCTTCGTCGTGCGCGAGGTCGCCGAGACGTGGACGCGGTAGAACACGGTGGGCTGGTCGAGGTGCGGGATCCCGTGCAGCCGCGCGACGTTCACGAGGAGCCAGTAGTCGTCCATCGCCAGCGCGTGGGGGGCGAAACCGCCCGCGGCCTGCAGCAGCGTCGGGTCGGCGACGAAACTCGTCGTGTCCGAGATCGGCCCCCGCAGCATCGCGCGCACGTCGTGACGCTCGATCGCGTCCGAGCCCGTCACATCGGCGTGGGCGACCAGATGGGCGAGGGTTCCCTCACGCGGGGCGAGGATGCTGGCCCAGCCGCCCGCCAGCGCATCCAGATCGGTCAGGTGGTCCTTCTCGTCGGCGACCGAGAAGGCGATCTCGCGGGCGAATACGATCCGCTCACCGGGGTGCAGCCGGAGCCACCCGAGCGTGCGCTCCAGGTGGCTCGGGTGCCACAGGTCGTCCTGGTCCACGAAGGCGACCCAGTCGCCCGATGACTCGGACATCCCCCGGTTGCGGGCGACAGCGACGCCGAGGTTGGCCTGCTCGAGGACTCGGGCGCCGACGGGGTGGGCGCGGACGATGTCGACGCCGTCGTCGGTCGAGCCGTCGTCCACGACGATCACCTCGAGCGGCGCGTGGGTCTGCGACTGGATCGCCGTCAGCGTCTCGGCGATGTAGCGCGCGCCGTTGTAGAGCGGGACGACGACGCTGACGCGTTCGCGGGCACCGGAGGAGTTCATCGCAGAGGAGGGCCTCAGTCGCGCCGCGCGCGCTGACGGCGGGCGCTGCCCGCCTCGAGGTCGCCCGCGTCGACGGCGTCGGAGTTGCCGTTGAAGAGCGCGTCGAGCCCCTCACCGGTGCTTCGGGCAGGACCGGGCGTCTTCTTCGCGACGCCCTTCTTGGGAGGGACGCCCGGAGCGCTCACGGCCACCTCGTCGAGGAGCGGGTCGTCGGCGGGCGCATCCGGCGACGCCGGCGATGCGGACGGGGCGGCGCCGTAGGTGCGCCGGTACTCGTACGAGTACGACGTGCTGTCGACACCGCGCATGGGGACCTTATTGATGACGATGCCGAGGGCGCGACCCCGGGACTTCTCGAGGGTGTCGATGGACTTGTCGAGAAGATCGTAGGTGGTCTTGCCGAGGCTCACGACGATCAGCGCGCCGTCGGCCTGATGGGTGAGCACCGCGCCGTCGGTCACCGGGATGAGCGGCGGAGCATCGATGATGACCATCGCGTGCCGCGCGAGGTCGGTGAGCAGGCTCCGCATGCGCGCGGAGCCCAGCACCTCGCTGGGGTTGGGCGGCGTACTCCCCGCGGTGAGCACGAAGAGGTTCTCGGACGCGGGCGAGCGTTGCAGCACGTCGGCGATCTCGGCGCGTCCCGACAGCACGTCGCTCAGTCCGGCACCGCCGGGCACGCCCATGGTCTTGGCGACCGTCGAACGACGCAGATCGCCGTCGACGATCACGACGGGCCGTCCGCTCGCCGCCAGCGTCAGCGCGAGGTTGCACGCGACCGTGGATTTGCCGTCGCTGGGAAGGGGGCTCGTCACCACGATCGTGCGGGGCGGGTTGTCGACATCCATGAACTGCAGATTGGTGCGCAGGGTCCGCAGCGACTCGGCCACGGCGAAGCCGCCGCGCTTGGACGACGAGGCGTCTCCGGTGAACAGGCGGTCGTCGCCGCCCATGTCGTCGGTGAGCGGGATGGTCCCCACCACCGAGAGCTGGGTGCGCGCCTCGACGTCCTCCGCGTTGCGGATGCGACGATCCGACACGGTGCGGATGAGCGCGAACGCGATGCCGAAGCCCAGGCCCAGCACCCCACCCACGATCAGCGAGGTCTGCAGATCGGGGAAGACGGGTTCGGTCGGAACGGCCGCCTGCGAGGCCACGATGATCTGCAGCGGCGCGGGAACCCCGTCGATGCTCTCGTACTCGTCGACGGTCTCACCGAGCGCGACGATCCACGCCTCGGCGAGGGCTGCGGCGTCTTCCGGGGTCTCGCCCTGTGCGGTCACCCGGAGAATGGCCGTGTTCGACGGGGCTTGGACCCTGATGCGGGATGCCGCCACCGACGGGCTCAGGCCGACGGCCTCGGCGGCGGTGTCGGCCGTGCGCTGCCACGTGGCCATGTCGAGGTAGGTGTCGACCTTCGACCGGGCCTGACTGTCACCGAACGACGAGTCCGCACCCTCGGGAAGGTCGCGGATCTGGATGAGTCCGCTGGCGGAGGACTCGTACACCGGGGTCTGCAGCTGGACCCAGCCGAACGATGCTCCCAGCCCGACCAGGGTCATGAGCGCGATGGCGAGCCAATGCCTGCGCAAACCGCGGAAATAGTCGCGCAGCTCCATGGCCCTCCCCCGGGTGCCGACCCCGCGCGCGCCGCCGCGCCCGGAGTCTCAGTGGCACCATCGTATGTCAACCGACCGCGCGCGCCGCGTCGCGTCTTCGCACCCGCATCCGCGGTGGCTCCGGCAGGCTCTTGCGGTCGCTCGCGCGGGCCATCGCCCCGAGGCAGATGCCGGCGACGACGAAGGGCACCGAGACCTGCGACGCGGCCCAGAAAAGGTCGAACTGTCCCTGCACGAACCGGCTGACGGTGATGGCGAGGGCGAGCGTGCCGTAGGCGGGGTCCACCCGCCAGAGGACGTAGACGATCCCCGCCCACATCGCCAGGAACCCGGCGAGACCGACGATTCCGGCGCTCGCCGCGACCTCCAGCTCCGCCTGCGGCGGCTGATACGGCACCGCGGGGTTGTAGTACCAGAACCGCAGACCATGGCCGAAGATCGGCGCGTGCTTCCAGAAGGCGTACACCTCCCGCAGCCAGTCCAGGCGCTGGAAGAGGGAGTTGTGCTGATTCTGCGACTCCACCTGATCGACCACGAGCGTGACGATGAGCCACGCCGCCGGGATGATCAGCAGCAGCGCCCACCGCGAGTGCGCGGTCGCCCCGCGCCGCATCACCACGATGATGATCGCGATGACGAGGCCGACGATCGCCTGCCGCGCCTGCGTCATGACGATGGCCACCAGCATCAGCCAGAAGAGGGGGCGGATCCACCGCTGCGGAAGCTCCGCCCACGAGGGGTTGATGTAGACGATGAGCACCGCCAGCGCCAAGGCGGTGCCGGCGAAGTTCTTGTGCATGGGCACCGGCCACGCCGGGTAGACGGGCGCGAAGTTCCCCGTCGCGAACTGCGCGATGCCGGTGCCGACGGTGCCGACGGCGATCACGGCGGCGGCACCGAGGATGAGCAGCAGCGCCGTCCGTGCATATCCGGCCCGTCCGAGGGACCAGCCGACCACGAGCGCGCCCGAGATCAGCAGCCAGGCGTGGAACCACTCCACCGTGTTCTGGATCTGCGGGTTCACGATCACGGTGAAGATCGTGGCGAACTGATACAGCATGTTCCACCACAGCAGATGGCGCATGGGGGCACTGTAGGGACGCTTCCCCAGCAGCAGCGCCGTGCCGAGCGCGGCTGCGAGCGCGGCATCCGACATCGACAGGTCGAGGCCGCCCAGGCCCACGCGCTGCACAACGAACAGCGCCGGCATGGCCATGAGGCACATCGCCATCGGCGTGGAGTACGTCGCGATCGCTGCGATGACGATGGCCGACAGAGCGATCGCCGTGGTGACGTTGTCGCTCGCGCCGACGTCGAGGAGCAGGTAGATGACCACGACCGCCCCGGCTGCCATGAGCACCCAGCGCCAGGCCCCGGCCCACCAGTCGGCCACGCGCGCGCGCCGGCGGATCGCCTGCGCGCTGCTGGATCCCATACCGTCCCCCCGGTGGAGTCGCTTCAGTATCGCAGGTGGCCGGGCACGCGGGACAGGTCTCAGGAACGTCGGACGAGCAGGCCGTCGGCGACCAGCGCGTCGACGAAAGCCGTGACCGTCCCGGCGATCTCATCGGACGCGCGTCCGGTGCGAGCAGCGACGTGCTCCACGACGCGGTCGCCGTCCGCACACGCCTCTTCCCAGATGACGGCCGAGACTCCCTCGAGCACGACGATCGGGCCGGACGGCAGGCGGGCGGCGTACACCGCGTCGTCGACGACCTCAGTCGCCAGATCGGATGCCGGCATGAAGCGCGTCATGACGATCGCCTCCGCGTCAGGCGGCGCACCAGCTCGATCGCGCCGCGCGCGGGACGCGCGAAGAACTCGCGGACGATCTCGCCCGGTGTGGGCCGACGGCCCAGTTCATGCTCGAGGTGCGGCACGTTCACCAGGGGCGCCCGCACGACGATGCGCGCGCGGGCGCCGAGACTGTCCGCGGCGCGAAGGCGTCCCCACCACTCCTCGAGCCGGCTGCCTCCCTCGGACACCACCCGCCAGAGGTGGTAGTCGCGGGCGGACCGGTACGTGCGCAGGCCGCCGGTCGCCGCGGCGAGGGCGACATGGGCGTCGAGCGCAGACACCTCGCGCTCGATGCTCGCGCGGGTTGCGGCATCCGCTCGTCGCCACAGCCGGTCGACGTCCGCGCGGGAACCGGGTCTGCTCCGTGCCGCGTTCAGGACCAGGATCGCCGCCTGCGCGGGGACGCTCGGCACGGGGCACGACACGCCGCCGAAGTCCATGGATCCGCGCGTACGCCAGAGCCGGTCGAACGCGTGGTCGGGGTCGAGCCCGACGCCGGGGAAGAACCGATGGACGTCGAGGTAGCCCCACAGCTCGTGCGTGTACGTCTGGGCGTGCTCGAACGGCGACCCGTAGGCGAACGTCGTGTACACGCGCCAGCCCTCCGCACGCAGCGCCGCGTCGAACCCGCTCAGGTGGCGGGGACGCACCAGCACGTCGATGTCGGTGCCGGGCGTGGGGTGCGGTCGCAGCGAGAGATCCACCGCGTCGCCCTTGATGTGCAGCAGGTCCAGGCCGTCTCGGTCGGCGATCGTCTGCGCCGCGGCGCGCCCCAGGCGCAGGCGCACCGGCAGCGGGATCGCGACCTCGGCGGGGACGTCGTGGTTCATGGGCGGCTACTGCAGGGCGGAGGTCAGGCGCGCCAGGTTGTCCAGCACGGTCGAGCGCAGCGGCTGCCTCATCCACTCTTCGAGGGTCAACTCGCGCGAGAGACCACGGTACATGTCCTCGACCCGGCGCATGTCCTGCACGAATTCCTCGCCGCGCACGAGCATCGAGATCTCGAGGTTCAGACCGAACGAGCGCATGTCCATGTTGCTGGAGCCGATGATCGCGGTCTCGTCGTCGATGGTCATGCACTTCGAGTGGAGGATGTACGGCTTGCGGTACATCCAGATCTTCACGCCCGCGCGCAGCAGCGCCTCGTAGTAGCTGCGCTGCGCGTGGTAGACCATCGCCTGGTCCCCCTCTTCCGAGACGAAGAGCTCGACGTGGATGCCGCGCTGACAGGCCGTGGTGACAGCCAGCAGCAGCGCCTCATCCGGCACGAAGTAGGGGCTCACGATGATGATGCGCTCTTGGGCGGCGTAGATCAGGCCGGCGAACAGCTTGAGATTGTTCTGGAACTCGAACCCGGGACCGGACGGCACGATCTGGCAGTCCAGATCGCCGGGGCCGGGCTTCACGTCGAAGAGGTTGATCTCGTCGGTGAGGATCTCCTCGGTCTCGCTGTACCAGTCCGAGAGGAACACGGCGTTGATCGATGCGACAACCGGACCCTGCACGCGCACCATCAGGTCGACCCAGTGCAGTCCGCGCTTGATGTTCTTGCGAAGGTTGTACGTGGAGTCGGTGACATTCTGCGAACCGGTGAACGCGATGCGGCCGTCGACGACGAGCAGTTTGCGGTGATTGCGCAGGTCGGGGCGCTGGTACTTGCCCTTGAGCGGCTGGACCGGGAGCATCAGGCGCCAGTGGGCGCCCATCCGGTCGAGGCGCCGTGTCGTGTCCTTATAGAACGGCTTGCCGCGGTTCGCCCAGTAGTCCAGGAGCACCCGCACCACGACGCCGCGCTCGGCGGCCTCCTCCATGGCACGGAAGAAGTTGTCAGTCGAGACATCGGACTGCAGGATGTAGAACTCGATGTGGACGTACGCCCTCGCCGACCGGATGGCATCGGCCATCGCGTCGAGGCTCTCCTGGTAGTCGGGGATGAGGGTGGCGGCGTTGTCGCCGGCGAGCGGGAGGGCGCCGAGGGTGCGGTTGAGCGTCACGAGCGAGCGGAACCAGACCGGCGCACCGGGCCGCAGCGTGCCGAAGTCGAGACCCCGGCTGGTCTCGCGGATGTAGTCGTTGATGCGGTCCTGCATCTGCCGGCGCTTGCGCGGCAGCCGCGGGTTCCCGATCAGCAGGAACAGGAACACCCCGATGATCGGGATGAAGTAGATCGCCAGCAGCCACGCCATGGCGGCCGTCGGGCGACGGTTGCGGGGGACGACGATCACGGCGGTGACGCGCACGATGACGTCGAACACGATGACCGCGATCAGCGCCCAGCTGGTGATCGTCAACTCCACCGCGCCTCCCCTCGACGCCGGACCGGCTGAGCCCAGCGTAGTGTGCGCGGGGGTCAGTTCTCGGAGGTGACCGGGGACGATTCGGATGCCGCTGTCGCCGGTGCGGGCGGAAGACCGCGCTTGGCGCGCTCCTGCGCCTCGATGCGGGCGTAGGCGCGGCGCTCGTTGCGGTCGGCCCGCACGGTGCTGCGCAGCACGTAGAAGAACAGCGCGCTCACGACCACGGTCGGCAGAAGCGACCACAGCACCGCGAGCCAGTATTCATCCACCCCCCAAGTGTACGTGCCGTGCGCTGTCCGGGTCTCAGGCTGCCCTCCCCAAGGGCCGCCGCGCGACCGATCGTCCCCAGCCGGCCCGTACCCTCGATCCGCCGTGCGTGCGCCGACCACAGTCGACGCATGACCACCATCGTCAAGGCCGCGAACGCGGCGGAATTCCTGTCACTCGTCCCGCGCCTGCTGGGCTACCACCCCACCGACAGCCTGGTGCTCGTCCCCTTCGACGGCGCGCGCACGTGCGGCGCCATGCGCTTCGACCTCCCGCGAGACGGCGACGAGATCGAACGCCTCGCGGCGACCTTCCTCGGCCTCGCGTGCAAGATCCCCGACGCGGACGGCATCGCGGTGGTCGCGTTCACCTCGGCGACGTTCGCGGACGGCATCCCGCACGCCGGGCTGGTGCGGGCGATCGAGACCCGGGCCGACGCGTGCGGGCTGCGCGTGGTCGACGCGCTCTGCGTCGCCGCCGATGCGTGGGGCTCGTATCTCACCGAGCATGGCGGGGCGCGGCCGCTCGCACAGCTGGGGGATGCCGCGGCCTGGGGCGACTTCCCCGAGCCCGCCGACGACCAGTCCGCCGGCGCGGAACTGCCCGTGATCGACGACGACACCGTCGGACGCGTCGCGGACGCGCTGCGTTCGCTCGGCGACGCGGTCACCCTCCTGTGCGAAACGGGCGCGCGCACGGATCGCCGCATCGACCCGCAGGCGCTCGCGACCGCGTGCGTGCTCGAGGATCTGCCCCGGCTCTTCGAACGGGCGCTCGGCTGGGACCCCCAGGCGCTCGCACCCTATGACGCCGCGGCGATGATCTGGTGTCTCGAGCGCCCGTCGCTGCGCGACATCGCCATGGTGGGGTGGTGCGGTGGTGTCGTCGCCGGCGACGAGGCGCTCGAGGCGCAGCTCAGATGGGAGCAGGGAGCGGAGTACCCCGCGCACCTGGCCATGGTCATGTGGGGCGAAGGCGATCGGCCCGAACCGGAGCGCCTCCAATCGGCGCTCGCGCTTACCCGCACCCTCGCGGCGCTCTGCCCCGAGCCGCGACGAGCGGGCGCGCTGGCGATGTGCGGGTGGCTGTCGTGGGCGCTCGGCAAGTCCACGCACGCCGCGCTCTACGCCGGATGGGCGTGCGAGATCGAGCCCGAGCACGGTCTCGCCGAGATCGTCGCCTCGTTCGTCGGCGCCGGTCACCTGCCCGAGTGGGCGTTCACCCCGGCGCGGGCGAGCGCTACTTGACGAGCGGGAAGAGGATCGTCTCGCGGATGCCGAGACCGGTGATCGCCATCAGCAGGCGGTCGATGCCCATGCCCATGCCGCCCGTCGGGGGCATGCCGTGCTCGAGCGCGCGCAGGAACTCCTCGTCGATGCGCATGGCCTCGACGTCCCCGCGGGCGGCGAGCTTCGCCTGCTCGACGAAGCGCTCGCGCTGGATGACGGGGTCGACGAGCTCGGAGTACCCGGTGGCCAGCTCGAAGCCGCGGACGTAGAGGTCCCACTTCTCGACCACGCCGGGGATCGACCGGTGCTCGCGGACCAGGGGGCTGGTGTCGAGCGGGAAGTCCATGACGAAGGTCGGGCGCACGAGATCGCGCTTGACGAAGTGCTCCCACAGCTCCTCGACGAGCTTGCCGTGGATGGGGTGCGGGGGAAGGTCGACGCCGGCCGACTCGGCGAGCGCGACGAGCTCGTCGAAGGGCGTCTCGGGGGTGATCGTCCGACCGGCGGCCTCCGAGAGCGAGGGGTACATCGACAGGCGGTCCCACTGCCCGCCCAGGTCGTACTCCGTGCCGTCGGCCCACGTGACGGTGGTGGTGCCGGCGACGGCGGTCGCGGCATCCTGGATCAGCTGCTGGGTGAGGTCGGCGATGCCGTTGTAGTCGCTGTAGGCCTCATACGCCTCGAGCATCGCGAACTCGGGGCTGTGGGTGGAGTCGGCGCCTTCGTTGCGGAAGTTGCGGTTGATCTCGAAGACGCGGTCGATGCCGCCGACGACGGCGCGCTTGAGGAAGAGCTCGGGCGCGATCCGGAGGTACAGGTCGGCATCGAAGGCGTTCGAGCGTGTGACGAACGGCCGTGCGGAGGCCCCACCGTGCTGCACCTGCAGCATCGGCGTCTCGACCTCGACGAACCCGCGCTCTGCGAAGGTGCGGCGGAGGCTGGCGTTGACGGCGGAGCGGGCGAGCACCGTCTCGCGAGCCCGGTCGCGCACGATGAGGTCGAGGAAGCGGCTGCGCACCCGGCTCTCCTCGCTGAGTTCGGCGTACATGTTCGGCAGCGGCAGGATCGCCTTGGCGGCGATCCGCCACTCGGCCACCATGATCGACAGCTCGCCCCGGCGACTCGAGATGACCTCGCCCGACACGAACACGTGGTCGCCCAGGTCGACGAGCTCCTTCCACGCCTGCAGCGAGTCCTCGCCGACCGCGGCGAGCGAGACCATGGCCTGGATGCGACTGCCGTCGCCGGCCTGGAGCGTGGCGAAGCACAGCTTGCCGGTGTTGCGGCTGAAGACGATGCGGCCGGCGACGCCCGCGGTCACGCCGGTCTCGGCTCCCGCTTCGAGGTCGCCGAAACGCCGTCGCAGCGCGGGGATGGTGTCGGTGACCGGCACCGCCACCGGGTAGGCACCGCCCGCGGCGTCGGCCCGCTCGTCGATCAGCCGCTCGCGCTTGGCCAGACGGACCGCCTTCTGCTCGAAGACCTCTTCCTCGGTGGGTTCGGTATCGGCGGGCGCGGCGGGATCGGTCATGGGGTGAGCTCCTCGAAAAGTCCGGGCAAGTCTACCGGCGCGGGCTCGTGACCCTTGATGGCAGCAGGTCGCTCGCCAGGGTGCGCATTCCGCCCGCGAAGCGGGCGTACGCGCCGATCCGCGCTTGACCGAACACGGCGCGCAGCCGCCCCCCGGCGCCCCGGGGCATCGCGCGTGCCGTCAAGAACGCTTCGAGCGCCTCGAGCTCCTCTACCCGCGCCGGGTTCCACCCGGCATCGGGGTGCTCTCGAACGCGGCTCAGCACGAGCGTGATGCGCGCGAGATGGCGTCGCACCCGGTCCGCGCGGTCCCGACCTTCGAGATCCTCGGCCGCGGGCCCCTCGGACATCTGGCCGGCGTGTCGTCGATATCGGAGAAGGGGTCGGGGATCCGCCACGATCTCTCCAAGGAGCCTGGCGATGATCGCCAGCCAGGCGTCGGCGAAGAAGTACGGATACGCGCCTTCGCGATCCTCCGGTACGGGCAGTGCGAGCTCGACCACCTCCGAGCGGACCGCCATCGTCCCGTTGCTGATCGTGCCGCCGTGGAGCAGCCGGCGGACGCCTCCGCCCGCCTCAAGGTGCGCGAGCGCGGCGGCGTCGAGCGACACGAGCTCGGACAGCAGCACGCCCGTGTCGAGCTCGTTCTCGTCCATGAGCTCCGCGTCCGAGAACCACAGCGCAGCCGCCGGACGGGTCCGGAAGGCGTCTTCGATCGCCGCGAGCTTTCCGGCCGGCCACACGTCGTCGTGGTCGCACGGGGCGACCACCTCGGCGAGCGTCGCCGCCCGCGCGAGAGCGGCACTCACGTTTCGGGCGAACCCCTGCCGGGTGATGTTGACGATGACCTCTACCGGGAAGGGCGCGTCGCGGGCGAAACGCTCGAGGATGTCGAGCGTTCCGTCTTCGGAGGCATCATCGCTGACGACGAGGACGTCGGGCACGCGCTCCTGGGCGGCGAGGGATTCCAGCTGCCGGCCGAGGTGACGCGCACCGTTGCAGGTGGTCATGGCGACGGCGATGCGCATCTCATCCTCCCGAGGATCGTCAGACCAGGCCCGCGGGGGGCTCCGCGGGCCCGGAAGGCGGGTCGGCCAGTGCGTGGTCGATCGTGGAGTGCACGAGCGCCGATAGGTACAGGCCGGGGCTCGGAACGCCGACCTGGGCGAGGAGCCCTGCGGCCTGCCCGACGATCGATCGCGAGAACTCGGTGGCGGTGGCGATCGCCTCCGCATACGCCGCACGGTCTGCCTCCGCCACGACGACCGGCTCGCACCCGAGCTCGACTGCGAGGGCCTGGGCGATGGGCAGCACGGGCCCGGGTGCCGTGACGGCGGCGAAGGCGTTGGTCAGCTGGCGCAGATCCATCGACGTCCCGGTGAAGGCGATGGCCGGGTGGATGGCGAGCGGGATGGCTCCGCGCGCGACGGCGGGGGCGAGGATGCCGGTGCCGTGGGCCGCATCGGTGTGGAGCACGAGCTGTCCCGGCTGCCACGCGCCCACGTCGGCGAGGCCGGCGATCAGGCCCGCGAGCTCCGCGGAGGGCACGGCCACGATGACGAGCTCGCTGCGACGGGCGACCTCGACGGCGTCGAGCACCGGCACGCCCGGAAGGATCGCCTCGACCCGCTCGGGGTCCGAGCCCGCGGTGACGCCGACCAGGGCATGCCCGGCGCCGGCGAGCGCCGCCGCGATCACCGGCCCGACCCGGCCGGCGCCGATGACGCCGACGCCGAGGCGTCCATCGCGGTTCATGTCGCGCTCTCTTCGGTGGCCCACCATCGGTGGGTCCGATCGCTGCCGGCTGCGCGCACGGCGCCGTCGGCCGCCGCGCCGAAGGCGGCCAGGGCGACGTCGCGATCGACCGCCGCCAGGTCGGTGGTGACCGGCCCCGCGACGACGTTGCCGCGCAGCGACGCCACGCGCAGCATCCGATCGACCGGGCCCTGGTGGACGGCGAGGCTCTGCAGGCGGGCGAGCGGCAGGATGGCCAGCGTCCGCCAGATCGCGCCGCGGCGAAGCAGCAGCGCGTCGGCGGTGAGGCGGAAGCCGTTGCGACGCCACGACAGCGGACGGATCGGCCAGGCTCGTCGGGGCGAGGTCGTGAACGAGTCGGCGGCGCCGGTGCCCCGCACTCCCTCGTGCACGATGAGCGGCCATTCCGTCTCGGGCACGTGCGGCAGGACGAGACGCAGCACCGCCTCGACATCGGCCGTCGTGCCTACCGGCAGCACGGTGGTGAACTGATCGGTGCTGCCGTCCGACGCGCTCCGGCCCGAGAGGCGGTTGATGCGCACGGACCACCAGCCGGCGGGGCGCCAGAGGATCGACTGCGACACCTCGATGGCGTGGATGCGGCCGGGTGGCACGATCTCGGTCACGGTGGTCAGCAGGCCGAACGTGATGCGCACACCGTCCTCGGTGGGCGCGATGGAGTACCGGAGCGACCGGGTGATGGAGCGCACCCAGTAGGCCCCGACGCCGATGATGGCCGGGATGAACCCGAACAGCAGCCACGGGGTGCTGTTCGCCACGCCGATGACGACGGCGACGAGCCCGGCCAGCAGCCACAGCGTGGTCGGACTGAGGACGTGCGAGGCGATGAGGCGCCCGACCGGGATGCGCACGACCGAGGCGGGCTCGGCGACGGGGGCCTCCTCGCCTTCGATGAGACCGGTGATGCCACGGCTCACGGTGTGGCCCAGGGCGGCCACTCCGCGGGATTCGGCCGTCGCGGCATCCACCCCCGCGGCCCCCAGCCGGCGACCGGAGGCCAGGCGGAGGATGTCGGCGCGGATCGTCTCGGCGTTCGCGGTCGAGAGGTACTCGAGCTTGACGTTCGCGTCGGCGCCGGCGCCCACGACCTCGAGCTTGGCCAGCCCCACGAGGCGCGCGATCATCGGCCGGGTCAGGTTGACGCCCTGCACGCGGTCGAGCGGTGCCCGCCGCTGGGTGCGGAAGAGCACGCCGCTTCGCACCTCGACGTCGTCACCGGTGATGCGGAAGGAGTGGAACCGCCACGAGAGGTAGAACAGGCCCACGAGCACGGCGAGGACGACCAGCACGGCGACGAACGCGACGATGTAGAGGTCGTTCTCGATGACGAAGTCGATGGGGTCGTCGCCGTTGAAGTCGGTGAACTCGTCGCCCGACTCGGGGATCAGCCACGGCAGGAATGTCGCGGTCAGGCGGTCGCGCAGGTTCGCGACGATCACGCCGGCCACGACCAGGAGGGTCAGCCCGCCCCGCAGCAGCGGTGTGAGGGGGTGCAGGCGATGCCACTCCCCGTCGCTGAGCGGAGACCGTACGAGCGCGGGCGGCGGGGCCGGCGCCGGCGCGGGCGCTGATTCGGGGGGCGGCGGGGCGACGTCGGTCATAGTCCGGTGCGCCGACTCTCGGCCACCGCCACGAGGTGGTCGCGGAGCGTCTCGGCGGTGCCCTGCGCGAGCCCGGGGATGACGACTCCGGTAGACGCGGCCGCCGTGACGAACTTCAGCTGCGCGATCCCGAATCCGCGGTCGAGCGGGCCGTGCGTGATGTCGACCAGCTGCATGCGCCCGTACGGCACGGCCACCATCCGCTGCCACAGGATGCCGCGGCGGAACACGAGGTCATCGTCGCGCAACTGATAGCCGATGGCGCGGGCCTGGCGCGGCAGGATCGCGAGCGTCCACACCATGATCACCGTCATGACCCCGCCCGGGATCCATGCCCACCACTGCTGCAGCCCCAGGGTGAGGACGAGCATGGCGGCGACGACGAGCAGCAGGAATGAACCCGTCGAGATCAGCTGCACCCGCACGTACTTCGGCGAGATCTGGTGCCAGACACCGTTCTCGAGCACAAGCCGGTGGGGCGAGCGCGGTTCGACCAGCCGCGGGAAGGTGCCGTCGTCCAGCCCGGCCGGCGCGGGAGCGGCGGCCGGGGCGGCGCCGGCGGCGGGGTCGGGGGCGGCGGAGGAAGCCGCGGGCACGTCGCCGGTGTCGATCAGCGCAGGCGGCGACGCGGATTCCGGCGCCGCCGATGCCTCCCGCGCTGCGGGCTCAGTCGTGGGGCTCGGGGGCGATCCCACCGGCTGCGCGTCCGGGCTGTTCGTCATCGTCGTCCTTCCGGATCGTGCAGAGGTGCTCGGCGTAGAGGGCGGCGGCGACGAGGATGCCGCCGGCCGCGGCCGTGCCCACGATCGCCACCATCGAGCCTACCGAGGGCGGCACGGGGCGGGTCAGCAGGAACAGGGCGAGCCCCAGCGCGAGTCCGGCCACGGAGGCCCCGACGATGCTCGACGCCTTCGCCAGCATCGCGACGCGGACCGCGCGGAACGGGTCGATCCGCGCCGGCGCGTCGCCGCGCGCCGCGCGGTGGATCGGATACGCCAGCGCCACGACAGCGCCGCCGAGCGCGATCAGCAGGATCGGCAGCGTCACGGCGGGGGTGAAGGTCGGCCGCCCCGACGCGGTCAGCATCTGGTCGAGCGCGAACCCCACCGCGGTGCCGATGACGGCCGCCACGAGCAGCACGCCGGCGCCCGTGCGCTTCACGAGCGCCCCTCGAGCCGCGCGAGCAGCTCGTCGACGCGGCCCGCGCCGGGGAGGACCGCGTCGGGGTCGACGGCCAGCCACGGCACGAGCACGAACGCCCGCTCCGCGGCCCGCGGGTGCGGCAGGACGAGCCCGGGTCCCGAGCTGCGCGCATCGCCGAAGGCGATCAAGTCGAGGTCGAGCGTGCGGTCTCCCCAGCGCTCCGCGCGCTCGCGCCCATGACGGGCCTCGATCGCGTGCAGGAACCCGAGCAGCACGGACGGTGCGAGGCGGGTGGTGAGCAGGGCGACGGAATTCAGGTAGGCGGGAGCCCCGGCATCCGGCCCGTCGGGCTTCATCGCGACCGATTCGATGGGCTCGGCGGCGACGACCTCGGTGGTCAGGGGCATGCGCGCGAGATCCTGCACGGCGGCGGTTATGGTCGCGCGACGGTCGCCCAGGTTCGCCCCGAGCGCGACGACGGCGTGCCCGGCCGGTAGCCCGTGCACCGTGCCCTCGCGGTCGATGCCGTGCGCGAGCCGGCGGCTCATCGCCCACCCCGCTCGCGGCGGATCGTGACGGCGACATCGCCGAACGCGACGGGGATGGGCGCCTGCGGCTTGTGGACGCCCACCTGCACCGCATCCACCAGGGGATGCTTCAGCACGACGCCGGCGATGCGGGCGGCGAGCGTCTCGAGGAGGTTCACCGGTTCGCCGGCGACCACGGCCGCGACCTGCTCGGCGAGCTCGCCGTAGTGGACCGTGTCGGCGACGTCGTCGGATGCCGCAGCCGGCGTCGTGTCGAGATCGAGCACGAGGTCGACGACGAACTCCTGCCCGTCCCGGCGCTCGTGGTCGTAGACCCCGTGGTGGCCGACGACGGTCAGCCCGGTCAGCGTGATCTGGTCGGTGCCCATCGGCTCTCCCCCTCCCATGCGCGGCGGACCGCCAGCGCGTCGCGCGATGCGCTGATGTCGTGGACGCGCAGGCCCCATGCCCCGGCCTGTGCGGCCAGGACCGTGGTGACGGCGGTGGCGAGATCGCGGCGATCCTCGTCGACCGAGGCGGGGTCGGACGGATCAAGCGTCTCGGCCAGGAACCTCTTGCGGCTCGTCCCGACCAGCACGCGGGGGCCGAGGCGCGTGATGCGCTCGGTCGCGCGCAGCACCGCCCAGTTCTGCTCGCCGCGTTTGCCGAAGCCGATGCCGGGGTCGACGATCACGCGGGCGGGCGGGATGCCGGCGGCTCCGGCGGCGTCGATGCGCGACGCCAGCTCGCCGACCACCTCGCCCGCGACGTCGGCGTACTCGGCCGCCGCGTACATGTCGGCGGAATGCCCCCGCCAGTGCCCGAGGACGATGTCGGCACCGGTGGCCGCGACGACGGACAGCATCTCGGGATCGGCGAGCCCGCCCGAGACGTCGTTGACGATGCGGGCACCCGCGTCGACGGCAGCCCGAGCGGTCGAGGCGTTCATGGTGTCGACGCTCACGACGGCGCCCGCCTCGGCGAGCGCGCGCACCACCGGGAGGATCCGCTCCTGCTCGACGGCGGGCTCGACCCGCTCGGCGCCCGGGCGGGTCGATTCGCCGCCGATGTCGAGGATGTGGGCCCCCGCGCGGCACAGGGCGAGGCCGTGGGCGACGGCGGCGTCGTGATCGAAGAAGCGCCCCCCGTCGCTGAACGAGTCGGGGGTCACGTTGACGATCCCCATGAGAAGGGTCATGGTCGGGGTGCTCCCAGCAAGGCGATGAGTTCGGCGCGGGCGGAGGGTTCGGCCAGTTCGCCCCGCGCGGCGATGGTCACGGTCGAGGCGTCGGACTGGCGGTCGCCGCGCATGGTTACGCACTCGTGCGACGCCTCGAGGACGACGAGCACACCGCGCGTGTCGAGGGCGCTCGCGATCGCGTCGGCTATCTGCTCGCCCAGGCGCTCCTGCACCTGCGGGCGCGAGGCGAGGATGTCGACGACCTTCGGCAGCGCGCCCAGGCCGACGACCTGCTCCCCCGGCAGGTAGGCCAGGTGGGCGGTGCCGCGGAACGGCAGCAGGTGGTGCTCGCACACCGAGCGGAAGCGGATGCCGCGGAGCATCACCGCGCCCGACGGCAGCGTCTCGGGGGCGGGTCCCCGCGTCACCGAGATCGTGCTGGCCAGTGGCGCCCCCGGATCCTCACCGACACCGCCGAAGAAATCGGCGTACGTGTCGGCGACCCGGTCGGGGGTCAACCGCAGGCCCGGACGATCCGGGTCCTCGCCGATCGCCTCGAGCAGCTCTCGCACGAGCGCGGCGACGCGCTGTCGGTCTACGGCCACGGGCCGAGCCTACGCGGTCGCGGGGCGCGCCTGACCGCTCGTGCGGCGCTGGGTCGCGCGCTGCGCGGCGGGCTGCTCCGCTTCGACGGATGCCGCGATCCCCGCGGCCTCCTCGACACGGCGCGGCACATCGACCGGCGGCAGCGTCGAGACCGGACGTTCGTCGCTCGAGAGCCACTGCGGGCGCGGCGGGAGCTTCTTCACGTCTCGGAAGATCTCGGCCAGCTCGAGGTGATCGAGGGTCTCCTTCTCGAGGAGGTTCAGCGCGAGGCGGTCGAGAACCTCGCGGTTGGCGTTGATGACCTCGTACGCCTCGTCGTGGGCCTGCTCGATGAGCGCGCGCACCTGCGAGTCGACCTGCTCCGCGACGCGCTCCGAGAAGTCGCGGCCGTGGCCCATGTCGCGGCCCATGAAGACCTCACCCGAGGACTGCCCGAGCTTGACCGGCCCGACGTCGGTGGTCATGCCGTACTCGGTGACCATCTTCCGGGCGATGCCGGTGGCCTTCTCGATGTCGTTGGAGGCACCGGTGGTGGGGTCGTGGAAGACGATCTCCTCGGCCACCCGGCCGCCCATCGCGTACGCGAGCTGGTCCTGCAGCTCGTTGCGGGTGACGGAGTACTTGTCGTCCAGCGGCAGCACCATCGTGTACCCGAGGGCCTTGCCGCGCGGGAGGATCGTCACCTTCGTGACCGGGTCGGTGTGGTTCATCGCCGCGGCCGCGAGGGCGTGTCCGCCCTCGTGGTAGGCCGTGATGAGCTTCTCTTTGTCCTTCATCACCCGCGTGCGGCGCTGGGGACCCGCCAGCACGCGATCGATCGCCTCGTCGAGCGCGCGGTTGTCGATCAGCTGGGCGTTCGAGCGCGCCGTCAGCAGGGCGGCCTCGTTCAGGACGTTGGCGAGGTCGGCTCCGGTGAACCCCGGGGTCTTGCGGGCGACGACCTCGAGGTCGACCCCGTCCGCGAGGGGCTTGCCTCGGCCGTGCACCTCGAGGATCTTCTTGCGGCCCTTCAGGTCGGGCGCGTCCACCCCGATTTGGCGGTCGAAGCGGCCCGGACGCAGCAGTGCCGGGTCGAGGATGTCGGGGCGGTTGGTCGCCGCGATCACGATCACGTTGACCTTGGGGTCGAACCCGTCCATCTCGACGAGCATCTGGTTCAGCGTCTGCTCGCGCTCGTCGTGGCCGCCGCCCATGCCGGCGCCGCGGTGGCGGCCGACGGCGTCGATCTCGTCGATGAAGATGATGGCGGGCGAGCTCTCCTTGGCCTGGTTGAACAGGTCACGGACGCGGCTCGCGCCGACGCCGACGAACATCTCCACGAAGTCCGAGCCCGAGATCGAGTAAAACGGCACGCCGGCCTCGCCGGCGACGGCGCGCGCGAGGAGGGTCTTGCCCGTTCCGGGAGGGCCGTACAGCAGCACGCCCTTGGGGATGCGGGCGCCGACGGCCTGGAACTTCGACGGGTCCTTCAGGAAGTCCTTGATCTCTTCGAGCTCTTCGATCGCCTCGTCCGAGCCGGCCACGTCCTGGAAGGTGACCTGCGGCATCTCCTTCGTCACGAGCTTGGCCCGCGACTTGCCGAACTGCATGACCTTCGAACCGCCGCCCTGCACGTTCGAGAGCAGGAACCAGAAGAGCAGACCGAGCAGCAGGATCGGGATCATCAGCGACAGGAACCCGTCGAACCACGTCGCGCGCGGCACGGCGTCGTTGAAGCCGTCCTCGGGATCGGCGGCGTTGATCGCCTCGACGACCTCGTCGGCGCGCGCGGTCACGTAGTAGAACTGCACCTCGGTGGAGCCCTCGAAGGGCTCGGCGAGCGTCATGTCGACGCGCTGGTCACCGTCGGTGGTGAGGACCTCGGTCACCGCACCGCGATCGAGCAGCTCGAGACCCTGCTGGGTGGAGATCTGCTTGGCCCCGTTGAGGCTCGAGATGAGCGTGAAGCCCACGATCAGGAACACCGCGATCAGCAGCACGTAGAGAAGCGGATTGCGCGTGATCTTCTTGAAGTCCATGGTGCGGGCGATGCCCGATCCCTTCGTCGACAGCCGTCGCGGGCGGGATGCCCCGGCGACAGTGGGTTTCAGGGTATCGCGGGTCACCTAGGGGTCATCTGTGCATTCGCCGACGGCGTACACCGCGGCATCCGCTCACGAATAGACGTGCGGGGCGAGCACGGCGACATCGCGCAGATTGCGGTACCGCTCGTCGTAGTCGAGGCCGTAGCCGACGACGAAGTCGGTGGGGATGTCGAAACCGACGTACTTGCACTCCACGTGCACCTTGGCCGCCTCGGGCTTGCGCAGCAGCGCGAAGACCTCGATCGACGCGGCGCCGCGCGAGGCGAAGTTGTCGAGCAGCCAGCTGAGGGTGAGGCCGGAGTCGATGATGTCCTCGACGATGAGGACGTGCTTGCCGGTGAGGTCGGTGTCGAGGTCCTTGCGGATCTGGACGACGCCGCTGGACTTCGTCCCCGCCCCGTACGACGACACCGCCATCCAGTCCATGGGCACGAGGGTCGGGAGGGCCCGCGCGAAGTCGGCCATCACCATGACGGCGCCCTTGAGGACCCCGACCAGCAGCAGGTCCTTGCCCTCGTAGTCCGTCGCCACCCGCGCGGCGATCTCGTCGAGCTTCGCCAGGATCTGCTCCTCGGTCACGAGGACGTCGTTCAGGTCGCTTTCGATGTCGGTCGCGCGCATGGCTTCGAGTCTAGGAGTCGGCGGCGGCGAACTCGATGCGTCCGCCGATGCGCCGGGCGCGGCATCCGGGCAGGTCGATCGGCCCCTGCCCCGACCAGTCCGTGACCAGGCGGGCGACCTCGAGGGTCTGGGTGCGCGAGAGGTACTGGTGGAACTCGCTGGCGACGACGTGGCGGATGATGCGGTGTCGCAGCGCCGCCGGGTTGGCCGCCAGGGCCGCTGCGGACACCGAGATGCCCGCCTCGGCGTGCTCGACGATGTCCTCGATCGTCTCGTCGATCATCTCGTCGAACGCCTCGGCGTCCTCGCGCAGCTGCGCGGCCGTGCGGGCCAGGGCCTCGGCGACGCCGGGGCCGAGCTCGTCCTCGAGGACGGGCAGCACGGTGCGGCGGACGCGCACCCGGGCGAAGGCGGGGTCGAGGTTATGCGGGTCGTCCCAGGGGTCTAGACCCCCGGCCGCGCAGGCGGCTCGCGTCGTGGTGCGGCGGACCTCGAGCAGCGGACGCAGCAGCGGGATGCCGTCGAGGTCGGAGCGGGGCGCCATGCCCTGCAGGCTCGCCGCACCCGAGCCCCGGGCGAGGCCCAGCAGCACCGTCTCGGCCTGGTCGTCGAGGGTGTGGCCCGTGAGGATCGCCGCTGCGTCGAGGTCGTGCGCCACGGCGGCGAGCGCGGCGTAGCGGGCGGTGCGGGCGGCGGCCTCGGGGCCCCCGGCCGAACCGACGTCGACGCGGACGACACGGGCATCGAGCCCGAGGGCACGGGCCTGAGCGGCAGCCGTGGCGGCGACCTCGGCCGATCCGGGCTGCAGGCCGTGGTCGACCGTCACCGCCGCGGCGGCGAGCTGCCGCTTGGGCGCTTCGAACGCGACGGCCGCGGCGAGCGCGAGCGAGTCGGGCCCGCCCGACAGCGCGACGAGGATGCGGCCGCCGGGCTCGAGGGGCTGCAGCGCGGCGCGGACGGCTCGGCGCACCTCGGCGCCGGCGGGGCGCAGGCCCGGGCGGTGGTCGGTCACCCTGCCACGGTACCGGCGGCGCGGGCGGGTCGCCCGGGGTCCGGCGGGTCGCCCGGCGGAGCGGGCGAGTAACCGGCGGCGCGGACGGGTCGCCCGGGGGTTGCGGCGGGTCGCCCGGCGGAGCGGGCGAGTAACCGGCGGCGCGGACGGGTCGCCCGGGGGTTGCGGCGGGTCGCCCGGCGGATCACAACTCCTGCACCCGGGCGCGGGCGCGCGGCGTTCTTCCGCGTGATTCCGCGGCGGGCGACGGCAGGCCCCGCGAGAACTGCAGGAGTTATGCGCCCGCACTAGGCTTGTCGCGGCACCCCACCGTCTTCGAAGGAGCACCAGTATGGGCGCGTACGACGCCGTCATCGAGATCCCCCGCGGCAGCCGCATCAAGTACGAGGTCGATCACGGTACCGGCCGCGTCTTCCTCGACCGCATCCTGTACACGCCGATGGGCTACCCGAGCAACTACGGCTTCTTCGAGAACACCCTCGGCGAGGACGGCGACCCGCTCGACGTGCTCGTGCTCCTGGACCACGACCTCGCGCCCGGCATCCTGGCGAAGGTCCGCCCGGTCGGCGTGCTGAAGATGACCGACGAGGCCGGCGGCGACGACAAGGTCGTCGCGGTGCTGGCGAAGGACCCGCGCTGGGCGCACATCCAGGACGTCACGGATCTGTCGGAGTTCACCAAGAACGAGATCAACCACTTCTTCGAGCACTACAAGGACCTCGAGCCCGGCAAGTGGGTCAAGGTCGACGAGTGGGCCGGTGCCGACGAGGCGGAGCGTCTCGTGACCGAGGCGTTCGAGCGCTTCGAGCAGCACGAGGGCGAGACGCGCACGCAGGGCGAGGGCGAAGCGCCCAACACGCTGTAGCCTCCGACCATGACCCGGCAGGGGGCGGTACGTCGGCGACTGGCCTCGGCGCGCGAGGCCGTCGCCTCACGGCTCTGGCCGGTGCCGCTGGCCGCCGTCGTCCTGGCCGTCATCCTCGGCATCGCACTCCCCCTCGTGGACCGCGCCGTCGACGACGACCTTCCGGCGTCGGTGGCGGATCTCGTCTTCTCGGGCGGGGTGGATGCCGCACGCGCGGTCCTGTCGGCTATCGCGGGCTCGCTCATCACGGCGGCGTCGCTGACCTTCTCGCTCACCGTCGTGGCGCTGCAGCTCGCCAGCAGTCAGGCGTCGCCGCGGCTGTTGCGGATGTTCTCGTCCGACGGGATGGTCCACGCCACGCTCGCGCTGTTCCTCGGAACCTTCGCGTACGCGCTGACGGTCCTCCGCACCGTCGAGGACGCGACGGAGGATGCCGAGGAGTTCGTGCCGCGCCTGGCGGTGACGGCGGCCTCGCTGCTCACGCTCGCGAGCGTGGTGGTGCTCACCTTCTTCCTGGCGCACCTCGCCCGGCAGCTGCGGGTCGAGACGATGATGCGCGACGTCCACCGCGAGGCGTCCCGGACGATCGCGCTCCAGGCCGACGCCGAACCGGGCGTCGCCGTCCCGGCGTCGGCGGCGGGAGCCGCGTCGATACCGGCACGACCGGCAGACGCGCGGCGGGTCATGGCGCCGACATCCGGATTCCTGACCGGGGTGGACCGCGCCGAGCTGGTGCGCCTGGCCACTGAAGCGGACATCGTGGTGCGTGAGCTGCGCACCATCGGCAGCGCCGTGGTCGAGGGCACGCCGCTGGTGGAGTGGTGGCCGGTTTCGGCCGCCTCGGCGGATCGAGACGGGATCGAGGAGCGCATCTCGGCAGCCTTCGCCGCGGCGTACGAGCGGACCGCGAACCAGGACGTCGGCTTCGGTCTGCGCCAGCTCGCCGACATCGCCGCGAAGGCGCTCTCGCCCGGCGTGAACGACCCGACCACCGCCGTGCACGCGCTCGGACACATCGCCTCACTGCTCGGCGACCTCGCCGACGGCGAGCGTCCCGCGCTCGGCTACGCGGATCAGCGCGGTGCGGTGCGACTCATCCCGGCTGCGGACGACTTCGGCGCGCTGGTCGAGATCGGGGTGCAGCAGGTCCGTCGCTACGGAGCCGGGGATCCGGATGTCGTGAGTCGTCTGTTCGGCGTCATCGAGGACGTGGCGTGGCGGGTGCGTCATCCCGAGCATCGGGCGGTGCTTCGCAGTCAGCTCGAGCGGCTGGAGCGGTCGGTCGCCGACGCGGACTACGACGAGCACGAACGGGCAAGGTTCGCGCGCGACGCGGAGAGCGCGCGCACGGCGCTCGATGCGACGCTCTAGAGGCTGACGCCCCGGGCCGACATGAACGGCGACGGGTTGGTGGGCCGGCCCCACTCGTACACCTCGAAGTGCAGGTGGCATCCGAAGGAGTTTCCGGTACGGCCTTCGCTGGCGATCAGCTGACCGGCGCCGACGCGCTGGCCGTACCCGACGAAGATGCCGCCGTCGCGGATGTGGGCGTAGCCGGTGGCCAGCCCGTTGCCGTGGTCGATCTTGATGTAGTTGCCGTAGCCGCCGTTGTAGCCGGCGTACACGACGGTGCCGCCCGCGGCGGCGTAGATGCCGGCGCCGCAGCCGGCGGCGAGGTCGACGCCGAGGTGCCACGTGCTCGAGCAGTAGCTCGACGTGCACTGGCCCGAGCGAGGGCCGTAGCCCGACGAGAAGTAGCCGGACGAGGGCCGCGCCCAGCCGGACCCGGCGACGGAACCGCCGTTGCCGCCGCTGGAACCGCCACCGCCGCCGCCGGACGATCCGCCCCCACCACCGCCACCGCCGGCGGCCGCAGCCGCGGCAGCCGCCGCCGCGGCGGCACGTTCGCGGGCGAGGCGCTCGGCTTCTTCACGAGCGCGACGCGCGGCTTCTTCGCGAGCGCGACGAGCCGCCTCTTCGCGCACGCGGACGCCCTCCTGGTAGTCCGCGATGGTCTTCGACGTGGTGTCCTTCAGCGCGGCCAGCTGCGCCTCGAGGGTGCCGAGGAACTGGGTCTGGCGCTCGAGCGCGGCCTCGGCCTCTTCGGCGGCCTTCCGCGCGGCGGCCATCTTCTCTTCGGCGACCTGCTGCAGTCGGTCGCGCTCGTCCCGCGCGACGACGGCCTGATCGGTGAGGCTCTGGGCGGTGTCGCGGGCGGTGACCGCCTCTGCGTAGATGTCGTTGTTGCGGGCGATGAGACGGTCCATCGTGCCCAGGCGTGCGAGCAGGTCGTCGGCCGACGCCGCGGAACCCGCGAAGAACAGCTCGAGCGACGTGTCATCGCCGCCGTTGCGATAGAGCTGCGCGGCGACACGGCCGGCCTTGTTGGCCGACTCCAGCGCCAGGGCGGCCTGGTCATCGGCCTGCACCTGCAACTGGTCGGCGCGATACGAGGCGTCGAAGAACTCCTGCTGAGCCACGTAGAACTCGTCGGCGGCCTTCTTCGCCGCCGCCTGCTTGGCCGCGACGTCCGCCTTGAGGGACTCGATGAGTCCCTGGATCCTCGAGATCTCGCCGGCCTTGGCCGCCTCGTTCTTCCGCGCCCGCTGGACGTCGTCCCACGTGGGGTAGTCCGCGGCGAACGCGGCCGGGAGCAGGGGAGTCGCGATGGCGCCGATGACGGCGGCGCCGAGGATGCCGAGGCCGAGCGCGCTGCGCCGGGACATGGTCGGCAACCTGAGTCGCTGGGGGCCGTCGGCGGGCGCGCAGCCGCAGTCGTCGAGGTCGTGCCATGAGCTCACAGACCCCTCCTTCCGCGCGACAATGTGTTTCACATTAGCAACACGAGTCACATCCGCAACCCTGCGGCGCGCATACGAAGGCGCCCCAGACGCTCTTCGCGTGTGGGCACGTTACCGCGATGCCCCCCTGCGCACCAGGGGGACGCGCGCTCGATTGGCGAATCGCGGAATGATCTCGTATGCTTGAGCGTCGGCAAGCGAGAGCCCACCGGGTTCATCTCGGCCCCATCGTTTAGCGGCCTAGGACGCCGCCCTTTCACGGCGGTAGCACGGGTTCGAATCCCGTTGGGGTCACTCTTGCCGGACACAACTGAATATGCATGGCCCTGTAGCGCAGTTGGTTAGCGTGCCGCCCTGTCACGGCGGAGGTCGCGGGTTCAAGTCCCGTCAGGGTCGCTCCGAGCGACAAGCCCTTCTCGGAGGGCTTTTCGTTTAGGACGCGGCATCCGCGGATGTTGCGCGGCTCTGTAGCTCAGTTGGTAGAGCGCACGACTGAAAATCGTGAGGTCACGGGATCGACGCCCGTCGGAGCCACTGGCCCTTCTTCAGGCTTCTACTGGAGGAGGGCCTTTTATTTTGCCCGGTCAGGGGCTACAACCGCCTCCCGTCATGCACGCCGAACGAGATGAAACGCCCAGATCGGATGTCACTGGCGACCGCCCGAGAGGCGTCTGGGCCGGTCTGGGGCCGGTTACTGGATCAATTCCGGAGATCGACTGGGATTGTCGCAAACTCTCCATCGACGTTGACTGGCGACAACATGTCAGTCTGACTTGCCCGTCAGACTCAGCCTCTCGCGCGCTCAAAGATCGTCGTCCCGCCTAGCGCTGTCAAGCAGTTGCGCGCTAGTGGTCACGCCGGGAGGCAACTTGCGGGAGTTTGACCGACATCCGCTTCACGCTTCCGACGGGAGACCTCCCCGCACGCGTTGGAGGAGAAGCTGCGCACTCGGCGACGAACAGGGCGAACAGGGCGAACAGGGCGAACAGATGGCGCCTACCGCGGGACGCACCTGACTGACAACATTCCGGGTATCGCGCGTTTCCTGCTTGTATTCTCGGATGATCTTCTCCAGTGAATGGATTGTCGTGTCTTCTGCTGTCAAACGTCCGGCCGAGCGCGAACTTTGGTCATCCACCCGATTCGTCCTTTGGGCTTTTTCGTTTAACGCATTGTGTCTGGTGGTGCTACTGGCGAATCTGCTCACCGGCAACGCCTGGTGGAAGGTTGCTGTGCCGATCGCTGTCGTTTGCCTTGTTTTGGGGGGACTGGCGGGCTTCCTAGCCAGACGACGGCGGCTCAAAGAGCGATAGAAGCGAACCCAGGCTCCTTAGCGCTGTCACCCTGTTGGGTTGGCTTTTTGGAGGCGGCTATCTGGCCCAGCATGAGTGGACTGTGCCGGTCGTGGCCTGGGCGACAGTCGGAATAGTTTCCAGAAGCGCTCGCGTCACCGTCTCCGAGGCGGGGTATTCCACGACTCGCCAACCCACGACGCCGAAGTCTTCGTCCAGGGCTTTGATGGCGCAGGCGAAGGCTGTGTTCGTAGGTGGGGTGACTTGGAACGACACGGTCACAGTGCGTGCGTCGACCAGCTCGAAACCGGTCTCGTCGTATCCGACATCGTCAGCGGAGTTCGAGACGGTCAACCATGAGAGCGCCACGACGGCCGCGGCGGCCGCAACCGTGAGGATGATCCACCACGCGCGGCGGCGGGCGGGGTGCGAAGCGCGGCCGTAGCGTTCGTCGAGCTGTTCCTTTGTTGTCATGCGGCGCCTCCTGCGCGGATCTCGATAGATCCTTTCGATGAGGCGATCATTTGCGGTCGCGAGTGTCGCGCACGGCGAGCTCGCGCAGGCGTGCGTTGTACGTATCCAGTTCGGCTTCGCCGGTGCGGTCAGCGTGCCGGTCGCGGCGCTTCGTCTCGCGTGCGTCGCTACGGCTCCACTGGATCGCGACGGTGATCGCGAGGACGAGGGTCGGGATCTCGCCGATCGACCAGGCGATGCCGCCGCCGATGTACTGATCTTCCAGCGGTGTGGCTCCCCAGGTGCGGCCCATCGCTCCGAACCACTCGGCGACCATCAGCCCCGATTGCATCATGATGGCGATGCCGAAGAAGGCGTGCATCGCCATTATTCCGATCAGCAGCAGTAGCCGGCCGGGGTATGGCAGCCGCCACGGCACCGGGTCTATGCCGATCAATGATTGGACGAACAGGTAGCCGGTGATGAGGAAGTGGGCGATCATCCATTGGTGGCCGAGGTGGTCGTACAGCGACCAACGGAACAGGTCGGTGTAATAGAAGATCCACAGCGACCCGATGAACAGGCCGGCCGCGACAAATGGGTTCGTCAACAGGCGCGCGACTGGGGAGTGCACGGCCCACAGGATCCACTCACGGCCGCCGCGGGTGCCGTCGTCACGCTTGCGGATCGCTCGGGCGGCGAGCGTCACCGGAGCTCCAGCCACCAGCAACACCGGGATCGCCATCGTGAGCAGCATGTGCCCAACCATGTGCATGCTGAACAGGTAATCCTGGTAGACGTTGATTACACCACCGGTGACCCACACCAGCAGTACCATCCCCGCGACCCACACGATCGTGCGGTGGACTGGCCACGCATCGCCACGGCGCCGCAACCGCCACACCCCGGCGAGGTAGAAGAAGACCGCGAAGCCAGCGACCACCGCCCACAACAGGTCAACGTTCCATGCGGTGACCCACCGTTCGATTGTGAGCTCCGGGGGCAACGGTGCACCGGTGAGGCGTTCTGCCGGTGACGGGATCTCGGGAAGTGGGGCTGGGTTCGGAGGCGGGGTGCGCGCCAACGCTGCCGCGGCGCCGCTGGCCACACCCATCAGCGCTAGCTCGAAGGCGATCAGTGTCCAGAAGACGCGGGATGCCGCACCGGAGTCGCGCATCCTGCCGATCAGGCGAGCGCGATACCACACCCCGAAGAGTCCGAGCCCGATGAGCGCGAGGACCTTGACGCCCAAGATCGCGCCATAGGGAGAAAGCAACGCAGACCACTCCTGCAGTCCGATAGCCGCACGGACCGTGCCGGACACCGCGACGAGCACGAACGCGACCAGAGCAATGCTCGAGTACCGGGCGACGACATCCGGGATGCGGCGCCGATCAAGGACCGGACGGATCGCGACAAGCAAGAGCAGCCCGCCGAGCCACACCGCGGCGCCGATGATATGCAGAATGAGCGCCATCATCGCCTCGTGGTGGAAGGCATCGTCGCCGGAGTGTCCCTGCGTCCCCATCGGCACGAGCGAGGCCACCGCGAGCAGCGCAACGACGAACGTGCCGACCCAGGATCGTACGGCGAAGGTGAGCACGGTCAGTGCTGCGCCTGCAACCGTCGTGATCAGCCAGGTGCGGCCCACCTCAAGCTCAACGAGGAACCGACCGAGCTGCGCACCGAACTGCGGTCCTGCGTCGAGCGCGGGGTTGAACACGCTTAGAAACGTGAGGAATCCGGTTGCGCCCGCCGCGACGGTGAACACGGCGGCGGAAATCGAGGCGGTGTCAAGGGCGACGTCGAACTGGCGCTCACCGGCGCGGAGCGTGAAAAGCGCGGTCACGAGAACGCCGACCATACCCGCGGCAGCGAGATTCACCAACAGCTTTGCGACGGGAAGCCCCCAGCGTGCGATCGGGCCGGCGTCGTCCAATGACAGCTCCGCGGCACCGCCGCCGAACCCCAACGCCCAGACCATGACGACGAGTGCGACCGCGACAAGGATCGTCGGCCCAATAGCCCGCAGTCTTCGGTACTTTACATCTGTGGTGGGCGGCATCAGTTGTCCCTCGCGTGCACAGGATTACCGCGCGCTCGCCTGCACGGTTCTTTGGGTGTCAGGGTCACGGGGATTCTTTCGTTTGGATCATGCGCAGCCAGGCGGAGCGGTCGCTACACCAGCCGCGGGTGAGCGATATCGTGTGCTATTCGCAGTCGATTCGCGCCTGCATTAACTTCATCGCGTCGATTTCGGCGGTCTGTCCGTTCTTGATATTTTCTGCGACGGTCAGGGCACGCGAATCTGAGCCGAGTTGGATGAGCGCCTCGGCCATCGGGATGGCGCCTTCGTGGTGGCGAATGAGCAGCCCGAGGAAGAGGCAATCGGCTTGCTGCCCTGTCGCGTCCTGCAGAGCGGTGATTTCGTCAGCTGAAGCCATCCCCATTTCAATGCGTGCCTCTTCCTCTGTCATGGCCGCACCGTCAGACATGTCGTGACCGCTTCCGGCCGGAGAGGCATCCATCCACTTCATCATCGGGCTACCCGATTGTGACAGTCCCCACTGCACGAGCCAGTCGTACATCTCGCCGCGCTGGCCCGCCTGCCCGGTGGCGATGTCGTAGGCGAGGATCCTCAGTTCGTCGTCGGCAGTCTTTCGGTATATCTCCATGGCCATCTCGATGGCCTGCGCGTGATGCACCTGCATGTCACGTGAGAAGCCAGCTTCAGGAGAGTCCGCACCAGGAGTACCGGCGCCCTGCGACCCAAAGGTCGAGAAGCGTCCCATGGCGAACGCGAGCACGCCGATCGCGAGCAGGACAAGGATGACGTTCCACCACCGACGCCGTCCTCGAGCTGGGGCCGCATGCATGTTCTCGCTGCGGTTCATTGCTTTCCGGGGGCGTCGTACGCGCCAGTGCAGGCGGCGTTCGGCTCGGGGGCGTTCTGACTGCGCCAGTACTCCTCGAAGAACTCACCTATTCGCTCATCATCGGCCGAGTCAACCTTCAGCTGCTGGTTCCAATTGGACATCACGATCGGCGCCTCCAGACCCTCATAGGGGGAAAGAACGACATAGGTCGAGGGCAACTGGCTCTTGAGCGCTGCTAGTTCATCGCCCGCGACCTGGTCGGGGTTATAGGTGACCCACACGGCGCTGTGCTCCATGGAGTGGACCGCGTTCTCATTCGGCACCGGTTGGTCATAGACGCCGCAGTTCAGCCAGACAGCATTGTGTGGCCCGCCCGCCGGGGGGCTTTGCTCATATTCCACAACACCCTCGACGTGCTCAGCCGTATTCTCGAAGGTCTCGACACCTTCGATAGTGGCCCCCTCACTACCGGCCTCGTACTGTCGTGGAGGTGACGGCGCGAGCACTACTGACGCGACAACGAGGCCAATGATCACCACAGCCGCCGTCGAACCGACGACCCACCAGACCAGTTTGCTCCGACGGCGTTTGGCGAGCTGCTTCTGATACTCGGCTAATTTCTCCTGGCGTTTCTGCTCGCGCTGTTGCTTGACGGTCAACTGACCGTGCTGAGCGTTGTTGGCCGGATTAGACCGATTTGGAGTCATATGCGCGCTTTCGGTTCTTAGGTCGGGCGGATTCACGGAAGAGGACTCAGCTGAGCCCGGAGTAGGCGTGAAGTCCTTTGAAGAACATGTTGACAATCGTGAAGTTGAACAGCACCGCAACGAACCCGATGATGGACAGCCACGCAGATCGGCTGCCCCGCCAGCCCCTTGTCGCGCGGGCGTGGATGTAGCCGGCGTAGAGCACCCAGATCACGAACGTCCACACTTCCTTGGTGTCAAAGCCCCAGTAGCGACCCCAGGAATCGTTCGCCCAGATCGAGCCGGCGATGAGAGTGAATGTCCAAAACACGAATCCCACGATCGCGAACCGGTAGGCGAGTGATTCGAGCGCGTCGGCAGGGGGCAGAGTGCGCAGGAACCCGGGGCCGGAGGGGCGGGCGGTTTCCGAGGATGCTCCGGCGCGGCGTTCACGGCGTGCTTGCAGGAGCTGGGTGATGGAGAGTCCGCATGCGATTGCGAACAGGGCGGTGGCGAGCGAGGCGACGAAGACGTGGATGACCAGCCACACGCTCTTGAGTGGGTCCATCAGCGGGACGACGTCGACGTAGAACGTGATCGTCGCCCCGCCAAGGAGCAGCACCACCATGCCGATGAGGAAAGCGCCCAGGAACCGGAGGTCGAAGCGGCGGAGCACCGCCAGGTACACCGCGACAATCAGCACGGTGCCGGTCAGCGCGAACTCATACATGTTCGCCCACGGCACCCGTTCGGCGGCGATCCCGCGCAGAATGGTGCCAGCGAGGTGGAACAGGAACGCGAGGACCGTCAGGGAAGTCCCGATCCGCGCCCATATCAGCCGCTGTCGCTGCGAGGGAGGCGTGTGCATGCTGTCGAGCGGCTCCGCCGGAGTGGTCTCGGTCTGAGAGTTCGCGGCTGCGGCGGCGCCGACCAGGAGCGGCTCCCGCTGCGGGATGTTGGCGGGGACGGAGCGTTGGGCGAGGTCGATGGTGTAGGCGATGAACGCAAGCAGGTAGGTGGCGATCGCCGTCCACACCAGCAGCAACGAGATGCCGTCGAGGGAGAGCGCGTCGGGTCCGGTCATGGCAGGGTCGTCCTCTTCATCATTGCGGTCACGGGGTGGGGAAGAGCGTGGGGTGGCAGATGCGTGAGGGGCATCGGTCAGCCTGCGTTCGCTTCCAGCCAGGCCAGCGAATCGACGGCGGTTCCGTCGAGGTAGACCTCGAAGTGCAGATGGTTCGCAGTGGAGCGGCCGGTGCTGCCGACGAGACCGACCAGCTGGCCGGCAGAGACCGACTGGCCGGCGGTGACCTGTCGGCTTCCGGTCTGCATGTGCGGGTATACCGTGCTGATCTGCTGCCCGTTCAGAACGGATTCCACCACGACGGTGACGCCGTACGCGTTGTAGCTGTCTTGCGAGATCCGCACGACGCCGTCGACGGACGCGTAGACGGGGGTTCCGCCGGCGGCGACCATGTCGGTACCCATGTGCGCGCCGCCTCGAGCGCCGAACCTGTCGGTCACGGTGAAGGGACCGCCCACCGGCCAGCGCACGGTCCCGCTGCCCGGGCTCACCATGCTGTAGTCGAACGGCACCGAGGCGACGCGGGCCGCGTCGCGGGCGCGGGCTGCGGCTGCTTCTGCCGCCTTCTTCTGGTCGATCTCTGCCTGGGTGGTTGCGGCGTAGCTTTCTCGGGAGAGCTGTCCTGTGGCTGAGTCGGAGGCCACGACGAGGGATTGTGCGTCGTCCGAGGCAACTCGCTGCAGTGTCGAGATCTCTGCGTCTGCCGGCTGCCAGGCAGCGTATGCGGGTAGCGCGGCGGTGGCGACCAGGCCGGTGACCATCGTGAGGACCGCCAGGGACCGCATCGGGCGGAGCGCATTGGACCCGCGGGGAGCGGACTTACCTGCGGTCGTGCGCCGTAGGGGTGGTGGGGGCAGGATGCCGGCATGTGGCAGGGATGCGGTGTGGCGCAGGCTGCGCCTGGTGGGGGCGCTCTGGGGGTGATCGCCGGCTGGTGAGGTGGGCTGGTCAGTCATGATGTCCTCCTTCGTTTCGGGCTAGATGGAGACGCCGCGGTCGGCGAGGAAGTTGATGGGGTTGACGGGTGACCCGTTGACGTACGCCTCGAAGTGCAGGTTGCAGCCGAACGCGTTTCCGGTGTTGCCTTCGCTGCCGATGAGGTCGCCGGCGTTCACGCGCTGGCCGTATCCCACGTTGAACCCGCCGTTGCGGATGTGGGCGTATCCGGTGCCGATCCCGCCGCCGTGGTCGATTTTGATGTAGTTGCCGTAGCCGCCGTTGTATCCGGCGTAGACGACGGTGCCGGCCGCGGCGGCGTAGATCCCGGCGCTGCAGCCACCGCTCAGGTCGGCCCCGTAGTGGTAGCTGGTCGAGCAGTACCCGTTGCCGCATTGCGAGCTGCGCGGCCCGAAATCCGATGTGCGGCGCCCGGATGTGGGCCGTGCCCACCCGGAACTGACCACTCCCCCTCCGTTGCCTGCGGCGGCGAGACGTTCAGCCTCTGCTCGTTCCGCCGCTCGGCGTTGCTCCTCGGCGATGCGGGCAGCTTCGACCCCGGCCTGATAATCGGCGATGGTCTTCGCCGTGGTGTCTTGGAGAGCGGCGAGTTGGGCTTGCAGCTGACCAAGGTTGAGTGTCTGGGCGTCGAGGGCTGCTTGCGCGGCATCGGCGGCCTGCTGCGATTCGGCCATCTTCTGCTCCGCTAACGTCTGCAGCCGGTCGCGCTCATCTCGGGCCACGACCGCCTGATCGGTCAAACTCTGGGCAGCATCGCGCGCGGTGATCGCGGTGGCATACACCCTCTGGTTGCGTTCCAGCAGTTTGTCCATCACGCCCAGCCGGGTGAGCAGGTCGTCCGCGCCCGCGGCGGAGCCCGAGAAGAACAGCTCGAGAGAGGTCTGGTCGCCGCCGTCTCGGTACAGCTGCGCGGCCACACGGCCGGCTTTGTTCGCCGCGTCGGTCGCGTTCGCTGCTTCCGCGTCGGCCTGGGACTGCAACGTGTCCGCTCGGACGGCCGCCCCGAAGTACTCCTGCTGGGCGGTGTAGAACGCGCCCGCGGCCTGCTCAGCGGCGGTGCGGGTGCGCGCCACCTCACCGGTGAGGCTTTGGATGAAACCCTGGATCCGCTGCACCTCGGCGGCCTTGGTCGCTTCGTTCGCTTTGGCTGCCTCCACGTCGTCCCAGGATGGATAGGTGGCCGCGAACGCTGCCGGCAGCAGTGGGCCACCCACGATCGCAGCGACCAGGCCAGCCGTCCCCACGCCCAGCAGGGTGCGTCGGCTGACACCCGCCCGCAGCGCTCGGCTCTCGGCAGGCGTCGGGGCGCACCCGCATTCCTCGACGCCCCATGCGCCTTCCCCCGTGGCATTGGTGGGGATCACTTGTAGCGTTCGCCGCGCGTGGTCGTGTTGGTATTCGGCATATCCCGTCCGTGCCGCGTTCATGGAAGACTCCTTCGGCCGGTCGGATGATTCGTGGCACTCGCCCGCGTGCGGGCACGGTGAGAGATGCCGGCGGCCGTGAGCGCAACACCGGAGGCGAGGACGATCAACCCGGTGAGCCAGGGACCGAGCACGGTCGATGGGGTGAGCCCGGTGCGCAGCGGGACGGTGCTGACCGCGGCGCCAGCGGTGTCGACGCCGACACTGTCGAGGGTGGTGCCGTCTGGGGCGATCACCTGACTGGTGCCCACCGTTGAGACGTTGACGACGGCGCGGCCCGTTTCGATGGCGCGCATGCGGGCGAATGCGAGTTGCTGGAGGTTCTCGTCGGTGCCACGGAAGTCGGCGTTGTTGGTCTGAAACACGAACAGCTGCGCACCCTGCTGGGCGCCGTCCCAGATGACGGTGTCGTAGATCACGTCGAAGCAGATCGCCAGCCCGACACCGACGTCTCCGACCTGCACGAGCGGGGGGTTGGTGCCGGGGGTGTATTCGCGTTGGATCAGACCGACCATGTCAGGGACGATCAGTTCGTAGAACCACCGGTCGGGCACGTATTCCCCGAACGGGACCGGGTTGACCTTGTCATGCCACTGCCGGTCCGCGGGATCTGCGGTCCACAGCAGAGACGTGTTGAAGATCCTGTCGCCGCGGGTAGTGGCGGCGTTCATCAGCAGCGGTGCTCCCGCTGCCTTCACGACACGGTCAAGCGCCGCAGCGGCGGCGGGGTCGCGGAGCGGGTCGGCGTCGACGCCGCCTTCCGGCCAGGCCAGCAGATCCATCGGCTGCCCGTGCAGAGGGCGCGTCGCGGTGGTCTGAGCGGCAAGGACGTCGCCGGGCGCCTTTACGTCGAAGTACCCGGTCGGGCCGTTGCCCTGCACCCACCCGACCCGGAATACCCCGGCCGCAGTGGTGGGGAACTGCGGCATCACAGCCAGGAGAACCATGACGACGCCGACGGGGAGCAGGCCGCGGGCGAATCGGAACCCGCCCGCACGCAGCCACTGCACCACGGCGGCGCATACCATCACCATCAGGAACGACAACCCGGTCACGCCCGTCCACGACGCGACCTCGACGAACGGCCCGCCCACCTGCGTCATCCCGATCCGCGCCCACGGGAACCCGGAGTATGGCCACGCTCCCATCACCACCTCGCGTACCGCCCACAGCCCCCCGACCAGCAGCGACACCGCGAGCAGCTGCACGGCGCCGCGTGGCCGGTGACGTGTGGTCCACCGGTAGGCGAGGGCGATCGGCACCGCGCCTACGCCGAACAAGATCGCTTCCAGCCCGGCGAGGGCAAGCCACGGCACCGGGCCGAGGAACTCCCCCACCCACACCAAGTGGGCGGTGTAGAACACGGTCCCGAAGACGGTGCCGACCAGCAGTGCACCGCCGATGCTGCGGCCGATCAGGGTCAGAAGGGCGACCGTGACGCTCACGAAAGTCATTGGCCACCACCCGACCGGCGCGGACGCCACATCCAGGAAGAACCCGGCAGCGGCGGCCGCCGCTACCGCAGCCCAGAGCGGCATCGACCATGACGGCGCACGCTGTGGCGTCCCGCGCTCCGGCGCAGCAGTCGGGGCTGGAGGGGGCAGGGTCGTGGGCATCGGTCAGGTGTCTTTCTGGTGCAGTCGGGTCAGGTAGTCGTTGTATGCGTCGAGTTCGGGGTCACCGTGAGCGTCGGCGCGGCGGTCGGCGGCGACGGCTTGGGCGGTGTCCTCGCGGAACCAGCGGTGCATCACGTAGATGAGCATCAGCAGGGTGGGAGCTTCGCCGTAGGACCAGGCCAGGCCGCCGGCGAGGCGTTGGTCTTCGATCGGGTCGATGCCCAGCGCGCTCGTCGGTCCGGCGAACCCTTGTACGAGGGTGCTGGTGGCCATCATCAGGAACACGCCGAAGAACGCGTGCAGGGCGGCTTCGGCGAACACGTCCAGAGCGCGTCCGCCGTGGCTCATCCGCACCGGGAGCGGGTCTGAGGACAGAATCGGGATCGTGAACAGCATCCCGGCAACCAGGAACCCGACCTCGAGAAGAGTATGGCCCGTGACGGTGGAAAGGATCGGGTCGGCGAAATCCGCCAGGTAGAGACCGTAGAACGCGGCCAGGTACAACGGGACCGCCAGCCACGGGCTGAGCAGCCACCGGGCGGTCCGGCTGCGCAGCCCCGCATGTGCTGCACGGAGTATCAGGAGGCCGGCGCCGTGGTGGGGGGTGGCGCGGAGCAGCAGGGTGCCGGGAGAGCCGAGAACCAGCAGCGGTGGGATTGTCATCATCAGGGTGAGCTGCTGGAACATGAACACCGAGAACAGCGCGTACCCGTATCCCTCGACTCCGAGCCCGGTGACCGCGGCGAGGGCGACGCAGCCGAGCAGGAAGCTGACCGTGCGCCATACCGGCCACTGACGCCGAAGCGACCACAGCCGCACCGCGCCGGCCAGGTAGGCGACGGCGAGTATGCCGGCCACGACTGGCAGCAGCGGCAGCGGTAACGGTCCAGGGCTGAGAAAGCCGAGCAGTGTCGGCGGTGCCCCGGGGATCCAGTCGTTCACGGTGTCATCTCGGTTGAGTGATCAGAAGTCGAAGAGGTCGCCGAGGAAACCCTCTCGACGGCGCTTCCCTCCTCGGTCGTGACGGGAATCGCCTCGGTTCGGGTGAGAGTCGCTGCGGCCGTGGTGGGAGTCGCGTGATGGTGGTGCGGGGTATTCCGGTGCGCGGGTGTCGGGGGCGCGGTCGATGATCTTGTCCAGTTCGCCGCGGTCCAGCCAGACGCCGCGGCATTGCGGGCAGTAGTCAATTTCGACACCGGAACGCTCGGTCACCACGAGCAAGGCATCGTCAATGGGACATTTCATCGGTTTCCTCCTTCGGGAAGGGTGTGGCTTGTGGTGCCGGTCAGCGCGGCGGCATGAGTGTCCGCAATGTCGCGGACGGCTTTGTGGAGGGTCGGGTCCTCGCCGCGCGCGAGGCCGGCGTATTCGACGCGGACGCCCGCAGGGGTGGTGTGGGCTTTGATCCACACGCGGCGGCGGGGTACGAACATCCCGGCAATCAGTCCCAATGTGGCGAGGGTGGCGAAGGCGAGCACCCAGGCACCGGAGGGGTCGTTTTGGATCTGCAGCGACGCGAACCGTTTCACCGGTTCACCGACCACCGCGGTGTCGTCCTCCCAGGTGATCGTCCCCCACCCGTTGGGAAGGTCAGCGGTCGCGCCGGGGGTGAGCTCGAGCGACGCGGCGCCGGTGTCGGCGCCGGTGTGCTGGGTGAGCCCGTCGACATCGAGGGTGTAGACGGACCGGGGGGTGCCGTCATCGATCCCGAGGTCACCGCTGAACACATTGAGAGTGAGCACCGGGTTGATCGCATCCGGGTACACCGATGTATACGCGCCGGACGGCAGCACACCCTGGGTGGGGTAGAAAAATCCGACCAGACCGAGCTGCTCAGGCATCCCGTCCGGGATCTTGATGACCCCCAGGGACGTCATGAATGAGTCCTGCGGCAGGAACGGCTGCGATTCGCTGTACACAACTTCCCCCTCCGAGTTCCGGATGGTGAGGGTGGGCGCGTACCCGTTTCCGAGCAGGTAGATCCGGTCACCTTCGACGGTGATCGGATAGTTGACGATGACGCTCTCGCTGCGGTCGTCCTGCCCGGGTTGGCGGATAGTCACGTTGGCGGAGAAGTTCCCTGCTTGCCCCGCGCCGGGGGTACCAGGTAGCTGATAGGTGACCTCGAACGCGTCGAGGGTCATCGAGTACGGGGCGAGGCCGGTCCCGTCGATGAATCGGCCTGGGTTGAAGGAGGAGTAATCGCTGAGGGCGTTCACGAACGTGGTGCCCTCCACCACGACCCGCTGTCCGGTGTATGCGAACCCGCCGCCGATGCCGACGGAGACCAGCACCCCGATCAGAGCGATGTGGAAGACCAGGTTCCCGGTTTCTCGCAGGTAGCCGCGCTCCGCCGAGACCGATGCCCATCCGCGGCCGTCGTACCTGTGCACCCGGTAGCCGGCGCGGCGCAGTTGCCGCTCCGCGAGCTCAACGGCCTCTTCCGCCGCATTCTGGGCCGCCGCCCCTGCGGGTACGGTGACTTCCCGGTAGTCGGGGAGGCGGGAGAGACGGGCGGGGTGCGGGGCGGCTGGGACCGGAGGGCTTTGTAGTGGTGCTTTGCGCGGGGTATCACGCAGCCGATGAGGGAGGTGAACAGCAACAGGTAGATCGCGGAGAACCAGGGCGACTGGTACACGTCGAACAACCCGATCGCGTCCGCGAGAGGGAACACGTCCGGGTTATCGCGTTCCCATTGGATGACGCCGTTGGGGTCGGCGGTGCGCTGTGGGAACAGCGACCCCGGTACGGCGGCGATCGCAAGGAACAGCAGCAGCACCAGGGCGGTACGCATGCTGGTCAGTTGCCGCCACGCCCACCTCGCCCAGCCCACGATGCCGAGCGCCGGGGAGGTCACGTCCGCGGCATTGTCACCGTCGGCGCTGTCGGCGTGGTCGCGAGGTCGGAGCGGATCGACGGCCTCGTTCGTCGTGTCGGTCTCAGAGCGGGAGGGGGACATTGATCACCACCTGTTGCAGTGCCGACATCAGCGCCGTCCACAGTCCGGTGACCATCAGCAGGCCGAGGAGGATGAGCATCACTCCGCCGATGATGTTCAGCGCGCGGATGTGGCGGCGCAGGAATGTCACGGACCGGGATGCCCATCCCCAGCCGGCTGCGAGGATCAGGAACGGGATCCCCAGGCCGAGAGAGTATGCCAGGCCGAGCAGGCCGGCGCGAGCCGGGTCGCCCAGGTTCCAGGACATCGAGATGATTGCCGCGAGGGTGGGGCCGATGCAGGGCGTCCACCCGACGCCGAGCGCGAAGCCGAGCAATGGCGCGCCGATCAACCCGGCCCGGCCTCGGGTGCGGGGGCGGAGGGTGCGTTGGGCGAGCCCGAACAGACCGAGGAAAACCAGCCCGAGAATGATGATGACGACCCCGAACACCCGGGTGAGGACGTTCGCGTACTGCAGCAACAGGAATCCGAGGGTGCCCCCGAGGATGGTGACTGCCACGAAGACGACGGTGAACCCAGCGATGAACAGGGCCACCCCGAGCAGCAGCCGTGCACGCTGTGCCCGCACCGCGACCCCTGACCCGTTTCCGACTGTCGGGGTGTCGGTGGTGGTGCTGCCGAGGTAGCCGAGGTAGCCGGGCACGAGCGGCAGCACGCACGGGGACAGGAACGACACCAGCCCGGCGAGCACCGCGACCGGGACAGCCACCCACAGGGCACCGTCGACGATCGCCGCCCCCGGGTTCACGGGGTCTCTTCCGCGAGAGTATCGGCGACGAGTGTGGAGAGGATTGAGGCGGTGGCCAGTTGTCCGATGATCCGGGCGGCGACTCTCCCGTCGCGGTCGATGACGAGCGTGGTGGGGGTGGCTTGGATGGGGGTGAGCTGTGCGAATGCGAGTTTGACCCGGCCGTCGTTGACGTCGATCACGCTGGGGTAGGTGATGTTGTTGTCGCGGGCGAAGGAGAGCGCGGTGGCGGGCTGGTCGTAGGTGTTCACCCCGAGGAACGCGACTCCCTGATCCTGGTAGTCCTGCCACACTTCCTCCAGGAGCGGCGCTTCCACGATGCACGGCCCGCACGCGGCGTACCAGAAGTTCACCACCAGCACCCCACCCCGGTAGTCGTCGCTGGTCACTGTCTCACCGGTCTCGGTGACACCCTCGAACACGACCGGGTCACCCCGTTCCGGCTCCGGGATCTCCACGACCTGGAAATCGCCGGCGATATAGCCCTTCTCGTCGCCTTCGCGGTATTGCTGCGCCAGGGAGTCATCCGCCGCGCAACCGGTCAGCAATGTCGCTGCGAACACCAGGGCGACAGCAGTCCGGGTCCGACCCGTGTGGGGGGTCATGGACGACGCACTTTGATCAGCGCACCGGCGACAAGGAACACCACCGCTGCGGCCGGTTGCGCAGCCGTCCACACCGGCCCCGCGAACGGGAACGGGAAGACCGGATTCCAGACCACCACGATCACCGCGAACACCGGCACCCACCACCACTGCCGCGCCTGCACCGCAAACCACGCCACAATCACACCCAGGATGGCGGTGAGGAACAGCACCGCCAGGAACCAGTCGTTACCCATGAGCGCGGGGGCAACGAACAAGGCAGCTGCAGCGAGCAGGCTGGGCGCGAACGCGTTGCGCTGATACGTCGAGGGGATTCGCTGTTTCGCCGTCATCGACCCGCCTCCACCGTGGCAGCTGGGGCCGTGGGATCATCCTTTGCCGTTGTTGTGCGGGTGCGGCGGTGACGGATCCAGAGACTTCCGGCCAGGACGAACACGCCGGCGCCGAGAGCGACGTCGGCGAGGTTGCCGATGAACCAGTTGGCGTAGGCGAGGAAGTCGGTGACATGGCCGCGGCCGAACGCGGGCGGGGCGAACAGCCGGTCGATCAGGTTGCCGATCGCGCCGCCCAGGATCAGCCCGATCCCGACCGCCCAGCCGGTGGTGCGGGCGCGCGTGGCGGCGACGATGAGCACAGCGGTCGCGGCCACCCCCAGCAGAGTAAGCAGCCACGTCGCCCCGGACCCGAGGGACAGGAGCGCTCCGGGGTTGAAAGCCAGTTGGAGACCGAGCAGATCACCCAGCAGCGGGATCCGCTCCTCCTCACTCAGGGAGGACAACGCGGCCGCCTTGCTGGCCTGATCAATCAGCACCACTCCTGCTGCCGCGATGCAGGCGACAGCGAACCTGCGTGCCTGGTCACGACTCATCAGTCAAGTCCTTCCCCGCGGTCGTGTCCCGGGCGGCTCGCGCGGCGTCGGCACGGTCGCGGCGTCGACGTTCCCTGCCGACCATCAACACGATGACGAGGGCGCCGCCGAGGACAACCACTCCCCCGACCACAGCGAGGATCGCGAAGGTATCGCCGCCCCCCGAGGTCTCGCCCCCGTATCCGTTGTCAGCGGGCGCTTCGGTCGCGGTCGCGGTCGGGGACGGTGCGGGGGTTTGCGGAGCCGTGCTCGGTGTGGCGGCGGGGCTACTCGGGACAGCGTCGGTGGGTGCGACGGTGTAGGTATAATCGCCGCTGATCGGGTGGCCATCACTGGAGACGACCTTCCACCGGACCGTGAACATGCCTGCCGGCGGGTCCGGGGCGAGGTGCTGAGTGATGGAGGTGCCATCCTCTGACGGTGCATCGGTGGCAATGTTTTGCCCATCTGAGGCGATCACCTCGACGGCAGCGGATTGCATCCCCGCGATGAGTTCACCGCTGAAGGAGAGAGTGATTTCCGTGGGCGATGAGGTGATGGTGGAGTTTGCCTCCGGGTAGGAGGAGACCAGTTCGTCGTGTGCTTGGGCGGGGGTCGCCACAGCCAACGTCAGTCCCGCTCCGAGGAGAAGGGTGGCCAGGGCGGTGATGAGTGAACGGCGGGGGTTACGCATGGGTGGTGTGTTCTCCGGGGTGGGATTGCGGTTCGATCTGGAACGTGGCGTGCTCGATGCTCACCGGGAAGTGCTCGGCGACACATTCCTGGAGCTCTTGCAGCAGCTCGGCGGACTGTTCCGGGGTGAGAGTGTCGTCGACGACGACGTGCGCGCTCAGAGTGGGGAGGTCCGTGGAAACTTGGGAGGCGTGCAGGTCGTGCACGGCGACCACCTGCGGGAGCTCGAGGATGTGTCGGCGTACCTCCGCCAGGTCAAGGCCCGGAGGGGTGGATTCGAGCAGGACGCTGCCGGATGCGCGGAGCAGGATGAAGGTGCGCGGGATGATCAGGAGAGCGATCAGGATGCCGGCGATCGCGTCTGCCTGGTACCAGCCGAGGGTGGCGATCAGGATGGCGCTGACGATGACGCCGACGGAGCCAAGTGCGTCATTGAACACCTCGAGGAACGCGGCGCGCATGTTCAGGTTGCGTGTGCGACCGCTCATCAGCACCAGCAGGGACGCGATGTTCGCGACCAGGCCGACGATCCCGAAGAACAACAGGCTGCCGGACGCGATCTCGGGCGGCTCGAACAGGCGACGTACGCCCTCAACCAGCGCGAAGATCCCCACACCGAGGAGCAGGGCGGCCTGGGCGAGTGCGGCGAGCACTTCCGCACGCCGCAGCCCGAACGTGTACCGGTCAGACGGGGGCCGGTTCATCAGATGCGCGGCGGTGACCGCCATCGCGAGGCCGATCACGTCGGTCAGCATGTGTGCGGCGTCCACGAGCAGCGCGAGGCTGCCGGTGATGACTGCGCCGATGACTTCGATCACGAACACCGATGCGGTGATTGAGAACGCGATCAGCAATCTGTTCCGAGGGGTGGCCTCGCCCGTGTCGTGGCTGTGTCCAGCGCCCATGTTGGTCCCTCTCTTACGGCCGGTTGATGATGTGGTGTGCGATCGCTGTCGCGTCCGCGAAGACCCCGGCGATGGTGTCGACACCGCGGCGGCTGTATTGCGGGAATCCCGCGACGAACAGGCCAGGTACGGGGGTCGTTGTGCGCCGCGGCCCACGGATGCGTGCCTCATTGGGGAGCCAGTCGTCTCCGGGGAGGTAGCCGGTCGCGAAGATCACCGAGCCCGGTGATGCCGTCGTCCCGTCCGCGAAGGTCACTGCGCCGCCCCGCGCATCGGTTACCGCGGGGACGACTCGCACCCCGGCCTGTTGCAGCCGTTCGTAACTGTCACCGAACACCGGCTCGGGACGAAGATCCCCGCCGAACAACGGCCGACGGCCGCCGGCGGCCAATGGGTAGTTGGCCAGGGGCCGGTGCGCGCGGCGGGTACGCACCGCCACGGTCACCGTGTGGGAAGCGGCAAGTTCCCGTGCGATCTGCAAACCGCTGTTGCCGCCGCCGACGATCAGCACATCCTGGGTGGGGATCTGGCGGGGATATTGGTAGCTGCTGGTATGGATCGCGACACCGGGGACGCTCAATGCGGTGGCCCATTCGGGAAGTCGGGGGTGGGCGGCAGCGCCCGTGGCGCACACGATGTTGCGGGTCTGCACCTCCCCCACGGTGGTGAACAGGTGCAGGGTGGTTCCGTCGCCACGTCGCTCGACCCCGGTGACGCGGATACCCCAGGCTGTTTCGACACCGATCCCCGCCTCGACCACCTTGAGGTAGTCGACCATCTCATCCACCCTGGGGTGCAGCCGTTGATCTCCCGGATGCCGCCGAGTCGGGAGAGCACTGTGTCGGGCGTCGCTGAGCAGCACCATCGAGTGCCATCTTGACGACCAGCTGCGCTGACCCGGAGCTGCCGCATCGATCACGACGAAATCCTGTTGTGGTCGCAGCCCTTCCGCGCTCAGCGCCGCAGCGACCGCAAGGCCCGACTGGCCGGCGCCAACGATGATCGCCCGACGGCGCGCAAGACTGGCAGGCATCACGGGGCCGTGCTCAGCGCTTGAATGATGGCGTCCTCGAGGTCGTTCCACTGCTGCAGCTCCAGTGGTTCCCCGTCCACGAAGAACGTCGGGGTGCTGGAAACACCCAGCGCCTGACCCTCGTTGAGGTCCATCTCCACCCGGGCCAGCGTTTCCGGGTCCGCGACGGCAGCGTCGTAGGCGGCCATGTCCAGCCCGAGCTCTTCCGCGAATCCGCGGAACAAATCAGCGCGGGATTCTTGTGACTCGCCCCACTCGGCCTGCGTCTCGAACAGCCGGTGATACATATCCTCGAACCGGTCCTGCCCGGCTGCGGCCTCCGCAGCAAGGGCCGCGTTGGTGGAGTTGGTGTGACCGGGGAGCGGGAAGTAGCGGACGACATAGGTGATCTGCCCGGCGAACTTCTCCCGAATGTCTTCGACGATTGGGTAGAACGCACCGCACGCTTCACATTCGAAGTCAAGGAACTCCACCACCGTGACCGCACCCTCACCCCCGTCGTCCAGAACATGCGAGTTCGGTCGCACCACCGATGCGGGCTCCCCCTCCCCTCCCGGGGAAGGCGTCGAGCGTTGATTGACAAGGACATAGATGACCGCCGCCAGGATCATGGCGACGACGACAGCGACAGTGATCAACGTCACTTTCACAGGGGTTTTCATGGGGGTACTCCGAACGGTCGCGACACGTGGGCATGAGAGAGATATCCCCGGCAGGCGCGCCGGAGAAGGTTGCCACCACAGGCGGGTGGCGTGCCAGGTGTCAGGTTCGGGAAATGCTCAACTGTGTCAGCGAAAACGCGGCGGCGCGGGGCGGTGCTGGCGCAGGCAACAGCGCTCTCAGCAACGGCAGCAGTCCTCGTTCAGGCTGCGGACGTCGGGTGCGATGCACCCACCGGGTCGCCACGATCAGCAGCAGCCCGCACAACACCCCAAGCACACACGCTGCGACGCCCAGCAGAGTGGGACTCGTCGTTCCCTGATCGATCACCGGTGCACCAGCGGCGATGGGCGCGATGTGCGCGTCCACATGCTCCGTGACGGACGACGCGGTTGGTGCGGCTGCCTCAGGCTCGGTGTGAGTCGCCATCCACGCGCCGACGATCAGCAGCAGCGCGAGAGCCACGCTCGTAATGATCCTCGTTATCAGCAGACGTTCGCTCAGAATCACAGCATCCTGTGTTCGAGCGGCCGAAATCATCCTTCGCAGTCTACCGTCCACGGATCAGGGGTCACCACACCCACGTCATACCGCCGAGAGCGCAGGCTCTGGCGCGGCTGGAACAACGTTGCGGGCCAGAGCAGGACGCCGGGCCGCGCGGACACCGTTGAGGATCACGACGACTTCGGCGATCTCGTGCACCAGCACGACACCAGCAAGGCCCAGCACGCCGAACAGGGCGAGCGGGAACAGGACGATGATGATCGCCAATGCCAGGACGATGTTTGCGGTCATGATCCGCCGACCCCGCTTCGCATGCGCTAGAGCGCCGGGGATGAGGCGCAGGTCATGCCCGGTGAAAGCGACGTCGGCGGACTCGATCGCGGCGGCAGACCCCTTCACTCCCATCGCGATCCCCACCGTCGCCGTCGCGAGAGCAGGGGCGTCGTTGATCCCATCCCCGACCATCGCCGTGGGGCGCAATGCTACGAGTGCGGCGATCGCGTCGGCCTTGTCTTTCGGCAGCTGCTCGGCACGCACGTCGGTGATTCCGGCTTCCTGGGCGATCGCGCGGGCGGTGCGGTCGTTGTCGCCCGTGAGCATGATGGTCTGGATGCCCTGATCGTGCAGCATCCGTACGGTCTCGGCGGATTCTGGACGCAGTTCGTCTCGCACTCCGATGAGTCCAGCGATCTGCCCGTCCGTCTCAACGACGACCACGGTCATGCCCTGAGCGGCCATAGTGTCGGCCGTGATGCGGAGGTCGCCGGGGTTGAGCCAGCGGGCGTTGCCGATACGAATCGTTCGGCCATTGATCTGGCCAGTGACGCCGTGGCCCGCCTCTTCGATCACGTTCATCGCAGCAGCAGTGCCGGGTGCGGCGGCGGTGATGGCCGCAGCGAGCGGGTGCGTGCTGGACGCCTCGACGGCCGCCGCCCAGGCGAGGAGGTCGTCCCGGGTGGCCCCGGCAGACGGTTGCACATCGACGACGGTCGGCTCGTTGCGGGTAAGGGTGCCGGTCTTATCCAGGGCCACAGCGCGAATCGTGCCGAGCTGCTCGAACGCCTCGCCGGATTTGATCACAACACCGAACTTCGAGGCCGCACCGATGGCGCTGATGACAGTGACGGGCACCGCGATCGCCAGGGCGCACGGGGACGCGGCTACCAGCACGACGAGGGCTCGTTCGATCCACGTCCACGGGTCGCCAACAAGCACACCGAACAGGGCAACGAGGGCCGCGAGGATCAGCACGGCTGGGACGAGGGGACGGGCGATGCGGTCAGCAAGGCGTGCCCGGTCGCCCTTGCGGGCGTGGGCTTGCTCGACGAGCGCGACGATCTGGGTAAGGGAGTTGTCCCGTCCATTCGCGGTGGCTTCGATCCGGAGGGTTACAGACCCGTTCACCGAGCCGGCGGTGACCTCGTCTGCGGGTCCGACCTCGACGGGGATGGACTCGCCGGTGACCGCGGAGGCGTCCAGGCTTGACCGGCCCTCCACGACGACACCGTCTGTGGCGATCCGTTCGCCAGCGCCGACGACGAGGATGTCCAGTTCACGGACGTCGGCTGCGGGGATCGTGACGTCGCCGCCCAGGCGGGAGATCCGCACGGTGGCGGGGATGAGGGACAGAAGCGCCCGTAGGCCTTCTTTGGCGCGGTCCATCGCCCGGTCTTCGAGGGCTTCGGCGAGAGAGAACAGGAACGCCAGTGCGGCGGCTTCGCCGATGTGGCCAAGCAGCACCGCTCCGACCGCGGCGATCGTCATCAACAGCCCGACACCGAGGCGGCCGCGCAGCAGCCGGCGGATCGCACCGGGGACAAACGTGTACGCGCCGGCGATCAGGGCGATCGCTTGGAAAATTAGGGCCGGGATCGGCACCCCGGTCCATTCCAGGATGTATCCGGTGAGGAGGAACACGCCCGCGATCGCGGAAGGCAGTAGTGCGGTGTCCCGCCACCACGGCGGACGCACCTCGATCTCTCCCGCATTCGTGTCGATGGGGATCGTGGCGGGGTCTGGTCCGCAGCATGCGTCGCCGTCGTCATGCTTCCGGGCCGCCGTGGGCGTATCGGCCGTCGTGCGGGCGTTGCCGGGGTCGCAGCAGGCGTCACCGGTGGTGAGCGGGTGGCTCAGTTCAATCCGGCGCACGGTGCGGGTCTTGCGTGGCTCGTCCGGTCCGCAGCATTCCTCGCTCACAGTGCGGCACCCATCGTGGTCATGGTGTCGCAGCAGAACGGCACGTCGCAGTTCTCGTCGGTGCAGGGTGCGCCGTCGTCGTAGGCGAGCACGGTGTCCACGAGCATCGAGATTGCGCGAGTCAGATGTGGGTCCGCGATCTCGTACCGGGTCTGGCGTCCTTCCGGAGTTGCGACGACGATGCCGCAGCCGCGGAGGCACGCGAGGTGGTTGGAGACGTTCGTCCGGGTCAAGCTCAGCGACTCCGACAACCGGGCAGGGTACCCGGGGGATTCAAGAAGCTCGAGGAGAATACGGGAACGGGTCGGATCGGCCATCGCGCGGCCGAGACGGTTCATCACATCAACACGAGACGCAATAGTCAGCATCTGCTGACTATACATCTGATAATGTCTAATAGACGAATAACCCGACCCACTGTGCACCCCCGAGCGTAGGACCATCCGCAATGATCCGCACCACCCCAGCTGACCGCGCTATCGATGTGCGCGCAGCGTGGCCGGTGGCCCGGGTGCTAGTAGGGCTGGGTCTGGTCCTCGCACTCCTAATGGGATGCTGGGCGGCGACGCATTTGGATGCTGAAGGCGGCCCGTCGGCGCCGATCGCGGGGTCGATCGGTGCTGATAGGCCGGCTACCGTTCTCGCAGGGATGACCGCGGGTGAGCACGCAGGTGACGCCGGAGATCTCGGCGCGGCGCTGTGCTTGTTGGGAGTGGCGTGCGCGTTGGCGCTCGTTGTCCTCGCCTGGCGGGCACCATCCCGCACGTACCGTCTCGAGCATGTCGCCGGGGCGGTACGTGAGCTGTTCGCGGTCCCGCCGTCCCAGAGGCCCGTGCTCACTCTTACCCAGCTGCGCGTTTCCCGAACCTGAGTCACGACTCAACCCCCTCGCACCCGTGAGAGCGTGCGAACTCTGGCGTTGCCAGATCGCACGCCTGTTGAGTCCTGACATTGGAGTACGTTGTGGCAAACCCGTTCCGGGTGACTTCGGTCACCCGCGCCGTACACCCGGCTGCCCATCGAAGATCCCGGCGCACGTTCCGCGCGGCTGGCGCAATGCTCGCTGTGACTGCCGTGCTCGCGGTCGCAGGGTGCACATCCCAGGATGGGCTTGCCGCGACGGTCAACAACGGCACCGGTTCCGCCAGCGTCGACGAGCGCATCGTCGAGATCCCCGAGACGGAGCGCAGCGAAACGGTGGCGTTCGCCGGCATTGATGAGCGCGGCAACCCGGTCAGCAACGACGACTTCGCCGGCGAAGTGTACGTCGTGAATTTCTGGTACGCCGCGTGCGGCCCGTGTCGGGTCGAGGCGCCCCTGTTGGAAGAGGTATGGCGGACTTACCAGCCCGAAGGGGTGGGCTTCATCGGGGTGAACATCTACGATCAGCCCGCCACCGCGCTGTCGTTTGCGGAGGACTACGGGATTACCTACCCGAGCGTGATCGACATCGTCGACGGGAAGACCAAGCTCGCCTTCGCCGCGGTCACCCCCATCCAGGCGACCCCGACGACCCTGGTCATGGACCGTCAGGGCAGGGTCGCCGCGCGGATCATCGGGCAATTGCCGGCCGCGTCGATCCTGTCCACCCTCGTCGCGGACGCGCTGGCGGAGAACGAATGAGCGCCGAAGGGTTCATCTTCGACGGCGCGCTATGGGTGGCCGTGCTCATCGCCATGCTCGCGGGCCTGATCTCCTTCGTCTCCCCATGCGTGCTTCCGCTTGTCCCCGGATACTTCGGCTACCTCGGGTCCTCCCTGTCCACCTCCGCGACACAAACCCAGGCCGCCGGCCGTGGGCGGCTGCTCGGCGGGGTGGCGTTGTTCGTTGCCGGGTTCACGCTCGTGTTCATGACCGTCACGGTGCTCGGCGGGGTGGCGGGACTGTTCTTCCTCGAATACGCGAACATCCTCACCCGGGTACTCGGGGTCGTCGTCATCGTTCTGGGCTTGGTGTTCATCGGTGCGTTCCCCCGTGCGCAACGCACACTCCGACCCCGTTTCCGCGGCAACCTGGGCCTGCTCAGCGCACCCCTGCTGGGCATTGCACTCGGGATCGGCTGGACCCCCTGCATCGGACCGACGTTGGCGGCGATCATGTCGGTGTCCTGGAATCTCGGCGACCCCGGCCGTGCCGCGCTACTGGGGCTGGCGTACTCCCTCGGCCTGGGTATCCCGTTCTTCCTGCTCGCGCTCGGACTGGGCTGGGCCACCCGGTCAGTCACCTTCCTCCGCCGTCACATCCGGGTGGTCAACATCATCGGCGGCAGCCTGCTGATCGCGCTGGGCGTGCTGATGGTCACCGGCATCTGGGGCATGTTGATGTCGGTTCTGCAGGGGGTGATGCTCAGTGTCACGCTCCCTCTCTGACCAGCCGTCCACCGACCCCTCCCGCCCCGCCGATCACATCGACCAGGACGAGCCGGACGCCGTCACCTCCCCGACGCTGGGGCCCATCGAGTGGCTACGGTGGGGGTGGCGACAACTGACCAGCATGCGCACCGCGATCCTGCTGCTGCTCCTGCTGGCCATCGCCTCGGTTCCCGGGTCAATTTTCCCCCAGCGCACCGCGGATCCCAACGGGGTCCTCCAATATTTCCGGACCAACCCCGACTTGGCGCCCATCCTCGACGGCCTCCAAGTGTTCGACCTGTACAACTCCGCCTGGTTCTCCGGCATCTACCTGCTGCTGTTCATCTCGCTGATCGGCTGCATCATTCCCCGCACCCGACACCACTGGAAAGCCCTCCGCACCCGCCCACCACGCACCCCGGCACGGCTCAGTCGGCTGAGCGCCCACCTTCTCGTCGACGTTCCGGCAAAGCCCGAGGACCCCGCCGCGGACGCGGCGGACACGATCACAGTCGCCGCCGCGGATCTGCGTCGCCGCGGATACCGTGTCGAGCGGTACGACACCGCCACGTCTTGGTCGGTGTCGGCCGAGCGCGGCTACCTGCGTGAGACGGGCAACCTGATCTTCCACGCCTCCCTCGTCGGGGTACTGGTCGCCGTGCTCGCCGCCGGCGGCTTCTCCTACACCGGGCAGCGAGTCATCGTCGAGGGAACCACGTTCGTCAACACCCTCAACGACTACTCCTCGTTCACCCCGGGCAGGTTCGTGGACGGCACGCAATTGGACCCGTACTCGCTGACCCTCGACAGCTTCGACGTCAGTTACGTGCCCCCGGGAGTGCCCGGGGGCGGTCAAGCCGGCGACTTCGCCGCGAACCTCACCATCCGAGACGCCCGCACCGGGACGGAGGACACTGAGAGCGTCCGCGTGAACTATCCCATCACCGTCGGCAATGACCGGGTCTACCTGCTCGGCAACGGCTACGCACCCACTATCACCGTCCGAAACCCCGAGGGCACGGTCGTGTACAGCGAGTCGCAGCCCTTCCTCCCGCAAGACAGCATGATGACCTCGCTCGGCATCATCAAGGTCCCAGACGGGCTCCCCGAACAGGTCGGGCTCGTCGGCTTCTTCTACCCCACCCAGGGTGCTCTTGACACCGGGGCGTTTACCTCCGTGTATCCCGATGTGGTGAACCCGGTCGTCACGTTCAACGTGTTCTCCGGCAGCCTCGGCATCGACGACGGGGTGCCCCGGTCGGTCTACACCCTCGACACCAGCGGGATGACCCAGCTCACCGGCGGCAGCAGCGGTGCCGACTCGATCCAGCTCACTCCCGGGCAGACCGCCGACCTGCCCAATGGGTGGGGCACGGTCACCTTCGAGGACGCCTCCGGCGGCACGAACCCCCTGGCGGCCGTAAAACGATTCGCGTCGCTCGACATCAAACGCGACACCGGCGCCACCTGGGTGCTCGCCTTCGCCACCCTCGCCACCCTCGGTCTGATCACCGGCCTTCTCGTTCCCCGACGCCGCGTGTTCATCAAAGCATCCGTCACCGGCGACCGGGACGAGCCCACCCTGCGCCTGGAATACGCCGGTCTCGCGCGCGGAGAGGACCCCCAGCTCCCCGACGCGATCACCGGGATCCGCGACACCCACCTCGCCGCCCGTGAACACCCCAGCCCACAGACACCCAGCCGAAGGAACCCACGATGAAGACCCCCATGAAAGTGACCCTCATCGCGATCGCCGCCGTGGTCGTGCTCGTCATCGGCGCCATCGTCTACACGGCCACTACCCGCCCCCAAGCGCCCGCAGACGACAACGCCGCTGTCGCACTCCCGGGCGCGCGCAGCAACTCCCACCTGCTAGACAGCGCCGGACCTGACGCGCCGACCCTGGTGGAGTTCCTTGACTTCGAATGTGAAGCGTGCGGGGCGTTCTACCCTTACATCGAAGAGATCCGTGAGCAGTACGACGGGCAGATCAACTATGTGTTCCGGTACTACCCGATCCCCAGCCACTACAACTCTATGAATGCCGCCCTCGCGGTGGAAGCGGCCGCGCAGCAGGACCGGGTGGAGGACATGTTCCACCGGATGTTCGAGACGCAGGCCGAGTGGGGCGAGCAGCAGGTCTCGGAAGCGGGCTTGTTCCGGAGCTTCGCCGAGGAGCTGGGCCTGGATATGGCCGCCTACGATGAGGCGGTCGCGGATCCCGCCACCCGGGAGCGGGTCGAGGAAGACTTCGCCGAGGGGCAGGACATGGGCGTGCAGGGCACGCCCACGTTCTTCCTCGACGGCGAACGACTCGAGCTCACCCAGTTGACCGATCTGACCAATGCTCTCGACCGCGCCCTCGCAGACTGACACGCCGACGCGCGTCGTGGCCCCCGCCGCTGCGCGACGGGGAGTGCCGCTGTGGGCCGCGATACTCCTCGCCGCGATCGCCGGTGGACTCCTGGACCTATCCTTCCCCGCAGTGGGGTGGTGGCCACTCACGTTCGTGAGCATCATCCTCGCGTTGTGCACGATTATCCGACGCAGCATCGGCGGTGCGTTCCTAGTCGGTGCGGCCTTCGGCGCCGCGTTTTACTTCATCCATCTGGTGTGGGTGGGCACCTACCTCGGCCCCGTCCCCTGGGTGGCGTTGGCCGGCCTGGAAGCGGTGCTGTTCGGGGTCGGGGCGATCCCGCTCGCCCTCGCCTACCGGTGGACCGACCGTGCCCGCGGACATGTCATCCTCTGGTTTGTCGGCGTGCCGCTGCTGGTGGCAGGGCTGTGGACCGTACGAGAACTGGTGATGGGGTCCTGGCCCTACTCCGGATTCCCATGGGCGCGGATTGGGATGACCCAAGCGAACGGACCGCTACCAGAGGCGGCATCATGGGTCGGGGTGACCGGGCTGAGCTTCCTCATTGTCGCCGCCTGCGCGAGCCTCGTGCAGTGGTGGCGAGCCGGTGGACTCCGACGCATGGCAGGCCTCCTGCCTGCCGCGGTGATCGTGACCGCCCTGCTGGTCGTTCCGCAGTTCCCGACCGGCGACGCCGGCCGGCTGGACATCGGCTGGGTACAGGGCAACGGGCCCTCCGGGTACTTCGATGACCGCACCCCCGGTGATGTGCTGGCCGCGCAGACAACAGCGACGGCCCCCCTGCTTGGGGAGGATATGGACCTGCTGGTGTGGCCCGAAGGGGCCGTCGACAGCGACCCCCTCACCGACCCTGCCACCGCCCGCCGCCTCACCGATCTCGCCGCACAGGCTGGCGCACCGCTGCTGGCCAACGCCGCCACCGCTCGCGGCAGTGACGTGTTCAACACCTCGATTCTGTGGGACGGGCAGGGCACTCCGTAGCTGCATGACAAGGTCAACCCCGTCCCGTTCGGCGAGTACGTCCCAGACCGCTGGTTCTACGAGCGGATCGTGCCCGACTTCATCGGCTTGATCCAACGCGAATACACCGCCGGCCAGAACCCTCCGTTCGTCACGGTCGACGACGTGACGGTCGGTCTGGCGATCTGCTTCGACGTCATCTACGACTCCGTCATCTGGGACGGCGCCCGCGAGGGCGCACAGGTCTACGTGTTCCAGACCAACAACGCCGACTTCCGCGGCACCGACGAGAATCTTCAACAGCTCACGTTCGCCCGGATGCGGGCTATCGAGACCGGACGCGCCGTGGTCAACGTCTCCACCGTCGGTACCAGCCAGGTCATCGCCCCGGACGGACAGATCATTGACGGCGCCGGAGTCGACAAAGCGGCCGCGGCGATCACCCGGGTCCCGCTGCGCGAAGGGCTCACCCCCGCCGTCGTGCTCGGCGGGGTCCTTACAGCTCTGATCGCCCTCGGCGCGATCACCGGTCTCACCATCGCCGGAATCGGACACCGACGCCACCACCACCGACCCCAAACCGCACGAGGAGCAAGTGATGCCTGACCCTGAATCCCTGACCCTGGACAGCGTCTCCCTGCTGTTGGTGTGGACCGCGATCGCCGTGTACCTGCTGGCCTTCGTCGCCTACGCGGTTGACCTCGCGCAACGCTCAGTACGCCGCGACGAACCTCAGCGGGTGCCCGCGCTCGTGACCGCGGGCGGCGCAGACACGCCGAGCGCCGGCGACGAACGCGCCGAGCTGAATGAGGTCCGCGCCCGGCCGGGCCAGCGGCAACGTCTGCTCTGGGCACGCATCGGCACCGTGCTTACCGGGTTCGCGTTCATCTTCCATCTCGCCGGCACCATCGGGCGAGGACTCGCCGCAGAACGAGTCCCGTGGGCGAACATGTACGAGTTCGCGCTCACCGGGACTTTGCTGATCGTCGCGGTCTACCTAGCCGTGCTCCGCCGATACGATCTACGCTTCCTGGGCTCGTTCCTCATCGGTATGGTCGCGTTGCTCCTGGGCGGTGCGACCTTGGCGTTCTACGTCGAAGTCACCCCGCTGATGGACCCCCTCAAGAGCGTCTGGCTCGTCATCCACGTTTTCGTCGCCTCCCTCGGCACCGCCCTGTTCGCGATTTCCTGCGGCCTCTCCGCCACACAACTGCTCCAGTCCCGCCGCGAACGACGGGCCGCAGCGCAGGGGGAGGACACTCAAGCGGCCCGGTCGGGCTACCTGCGCACGCTGCCGACCGCCGACACGCTGGAATCCCTGGCCTACCGGTTCGCGATTGTGGGGTTCATCTTTTGGACCTTCACTCTCATTGCTGGTTCGATCTGGGCAAACGACTCCTGGGGCCGGTATTGGGGGTTCGACACAAAGGAGGTTTGGACCTTCGTGATCTGGGTGCTCTATGCCGGATACATCCACGCCCGCGCGACACGAGGCTGGCGCGGTACCCGATCGGCGTGGCTGTCGATCATCGGGTTCACCGCCGTCCTGTTCAACTTCACCATCGTCAACATGTTCTTCAAAGGCCTGCACGCCTACTCCGGCCTCAGCTGACGACCAACGACCGCTCGACCATAAAGGACTCACCCCTCCATGCCCACACCATTGCTCGACCCCGGTTGGTATCCGCGTCCGCCGGCGGCGACGTACACCCGCCCTCGCCACGGCGTGTCCTCGGTCTCCGACGTGCGAAGCACACGATGAACGGCGGTCGAAGCCGGAGACTGGCCGTCGCGTGCCTGGTCGCACTGGCCATGGCTGTCGTCGACCAGGGTACGAAGGCCATCGCGCTCGCACAGCTGAGCGAGCAAGAACGAATTCCGCTGATCGGCGACCTACTGGGGTTGCAACTCGCCTTCAACCCCGGGACCGTCATGTCTCTCGGCTCGAACAGCACCTGGGTGTTCACTGTGATCGGGATCGTGGCGGGGATCGCGCTGTTCTATGCCGCATGGCGGGCGACATCCACGGCATGGGCGGTCGCAATCGGATTCGTCTGGGGTGGAGCAATCGGCAACCTCATCGACCGCCTCTTCGCCCCTCCCGGGTTCGGCCGCGGCCACGTCACCGACTTCCTCGCCTATGGCAACCTCTTCATCGGAAACATCGCCGACATCGCCATCGGAATCGGCGTCGGACTCGGCATCCTCCAGGTGCTCCTCAGCCACCGGTCCCAGACGCGCAGCGAACACCCGGGGGCAACCTCCCCCCAGGAGAAGTGACTTCGGCCCGATTACAGGTCATCCGGGTTAGACGATGCTCGCCAGCACATTCAGACGGAACTGCGCGAGCACCGCGACAACCAGGTAAGCGGCGAGCGTCACGAGCGTGATCCACGGCCACAACACCGCACCAACCCGCCGTGCCCGTTGACCGAAGACGCCCTCGCGCAGGTTCCGGACCGTCACGATGAAAAACAGGGGGAGCGTCGCCAGCCACACCACAAGACACCAGGGGCAGAGCGTCCCCAGCACATAAATGCTTTGCCCGATCAGCCACACCACGAACGCAAACGCACCCGCGACACCGATATTGAACAGCATCCAGAACCAGCGAGCGAAGTGCGGTACCGCCCACAGCGCGACTCCGACGCACACCACGAGCGCGAACCCGACCAGTCCGAGGAACGGATTGGGAACCCCAAACGCGGCCCCTTGAGCGCTCTCGAGGTTCGCAGAGCACTGCACCAGCACGGAGAAGTCGCAACTGAGGCCCGCATCGGGGCTCGTCAGCTTTTCGATCTTCTCAACGGACAGGGCCATCGATGCCGTCAACCCGACGGCGCCACACAGCGCGAGGAACAAGCCGAAGAAGAATTCACGGCGCATGAGCTGGGACAACTTTCACCATCGCTAGATACATACGGAACAGATGGCAATCATACAGTGATGCGTGTATGTTCATTGCGTGCTGACTATTACCGATCGTCTGGATGTGATGAACCGTCTCGGCCGCGCCATGGCGGACCCGACACGCTCACGCATTCTCATGACTCTGCTTGATGGCCCGATCTATCCCGCGGCACTCGCCCGTGAACTGGATCTCAGTCCGTCCAACGTCTCCAACCACCTGACCTGCCTTCGTGACTGTGGCATCGTTGTTGCGGAGCCCGAGGGTCGCCGAACTCGGTACGAGGTCGCAGATCCCCGTCTCACCCGGGCGCTCACCGCTCTGCTGGACACGACCTTGGCCGTGGACCATGCAGCCGGGTGCATCGATCCCTCCTGCGCGGCCCCGGAATGCTGCACGACGGAGGCGACGGCATGATCTTCCTCTCCATACTGCAAGCGATCGGCCTGTTCATTGTCACGAACATCGACGACATCATTGTGCTCTCGCTGTTCTTCGCCCGTGGCGCGGGACAACGGGGCACGACCGCTCGAATCCTGGTCGGGCAGTATCTGGGATTCGCAGGCATTCTCGGCGCGGCTGTACTCGTAGCTCTCGGCGCCGGAGCATTCCTGCCTCCAGAGGTCATCCCCTACTTCGGTCTGATCCCGTTGGGCCTGGGACTATGGGCGGCCTGGCAGGCATGGCGTCGACGTCACGACGACGACGATGACGATGAGGGCAAGATCGAGGGTAAAAAGGTCGCGGTCTGGGCCGTAGCGGGTGTCACCTTCGCAAACGGCGGGGACAACATCGGGGTCTACGTGCCGGTCTTCTTGAGTGTGGGACCCGCCGCCGTGGTCGCCTACTGTGTAGTGTTCCTCGCGCTCGTCGCAGTCCTGGTGTACGTAGCCAAGTTCATCGCTACCCGACGTCCGATCGCGGAAATCCTGGAGCGCTGGGAGCACACCCTGTTCCCGATCGTTCTGATCGGCCTCGGCATCTTCATCCTGATCAGTGGCGGCGCATTCGGGCTCTGATCACCAAAAGGAAGCAGGCCGAGCCGGGGACCTACGTTCCGATCATGAGCGTTCACCCGCAGTGGTTAGACGGGAATGAGCACAAACCCGTCCTCGGGTTGCGCCGGGAATCGCCGCAGGTCGACTCGAAAGTCCTGGCCGGGGACTGTGTACTCCGCAGTGGCCAGCCGTCCCACAGCGGAAGCGAGGAGGTCTACCGTCGCCGGTTCGCCCGGGCAGCGGTGGCCGTCCTCGTAAAAACCACCGCCTTGCGGCACAAGCGCGTTGTGGTGCGGCTCACCCGACATGAACCGGGTGGGAGCAAAGGTGCACGGATTTGGCCAGAGCTGAGGATCACGATTGGTGGCGAAAAGATCAAGGATCACCCAATCACCGCGCCTAAAACGGACACCGTCCCATTCCACATCGCGTGCGGCGGTCCCGCCGACCACGGGGAAAAACGGCGTAGTGCGGCGCACTTCCTGGGCGAAGGCGAGTCGGGACTCCTCGTTCTCGGCGACACGCGAGCGCCATTCGGGATGAAGATGCAACGCGAGAGCCGCGAACATGATGAAGCGCGCGATCGCAACGGTGGGTCGAAGCAGGTTTAGGAACTCCACGGCTGCAGTACGCTCGTCGAGCGACTGACCGTCTGCGTCCCGATGGCCTGCCACCCTGGCCGCGATGGTCTCCGGCGGCGCGTCGCGAAGCACCTGTCGCGCCCATGCTTCCGTGCGCAGCCGGAGCGCCCGTCCTCGCAGGTTTCGTGGCCCGAAGGAACCTGCGCCATCGATCATCCCTGCAAATTCGGACGCTCTTCGATCAAGGTCGCGGCCGCTGAGCGGAGTACCCGCCCAAGTGCACACCCCAGCGGTCAGAGCGCGCCCAGCCAACTCCAGCAGAGATACGCGGTTTCCGGACGCCGCGGCCCATTCTTTCTGCCACGCCTCCGCGACATGGCAATCCAGATCGAGGCGAGCTGACGCATCGAGCACGTCAATGAAAAGTGCCTTCCGATTCCGGTGCTCGCCCCCGGTGAGGGTCTGCACGCTTCCTTCGTCCTGCAATGAGTGCTTCACCGAGCGAGGCATCGCCCGATCCCGAGTAAATCGGTCACCCTCGTAGAAGAAGCGCACCCAGCCGCTGCCGCGGGCGAAAATCACACGTCTCCCGATCAGGCGAGTCGTGAACGCATCGCGTCCCACCGCATCGAACCCGTGCTGCCCGAACGCGTATCCGCGCACGAGGAACTCGAGCGTTCGATCGACGGGAAGAACGGGAAGCGCAGATCTCCTGTCCTCGGGCATGCTCTAACGGTATTCACGAAGTTGTTTGTGGCAAGGGACTTGACCTCCGCACTGCCGGGTGCTGCACCCGGCAGTGCCGGAAACGATCGATTCTGAGCAGGCCGAGCAACGCGCGGTGCGGGCCGCGAGATGTCGGGGAGGCTCCGGTGCTCAAAACCCTTGTCGAAACCCCATTCTGTGCAAAACCTCCACTATAGGTTTTTGAGCAAGTCGGGTAGACCAGAAGAGTAAGCAGGGAGGTCACGATGAGCGATCCGCGCATCGGCGGTTCGGCAATCGCCGCGCCTGGGCTCGAGCGGCCGATCGACGTGGGAAACGTCATGGCCGAAATCGAGAAGGGTCAGCAGCTCGCCGGCCACTTCCCGGATGCCGGCGCATTCGCCCGGGCGCGGCGCGTGCTGGTGGGGGAGATCTCCGAAGAAGACGCGATGCGAGAGATTCGCCAGGCGTTCCACCAGGCGTGAGCGTCGACGACAAGTACACCTACCCCGGTTCCGGGGGAGTGCCGCGCGACATCACAGCCTTCCCTGGTGCTGACGGCGGCGAGTAGCCCTATTCTCCAACAGCTTGTTGGAGAATAGGGCTCAGACTCGAGAGGAGCGCTATGAGCATCAAGAAGAGCGACATCTCGGCAAGCGAGCGCGAGTTGCGCAAACGGACGGTGGCCGACGCCGCCCACAGCTCCGCGATGGAGGGGCTCACCGCCGGCGCCGAGTACCGCGCCGACGCAGTCGCCTATGCTGCGGGAGAGTTCGATGTCGACGAGCTGGGACGCCGCACCCGGACTCGATGGGGTTTGCCCGCGTAATCGAACAGGCGGGTCATCAGCTTGGACCCCCTGACCCGCTCGGCCCGTCCTCTGCTTCGTCGGACAGTCGTTGCTTCGCCTTTGTCGCTGCACTCCCGACCGCGGCGGAGGCTGTGGCGACCATTGCGACCGGGGCCGCAGCAGCTGCGCCTCCAGCAGCGGCTTTCGCTCCGCCGCCTGCGGCGGCGCTAGATCCCGTCTTCGCAGCGCTCGCGGCCCCGGTCGGCGGCGTGGCCGCTCCCGCGGATTGTGACGCGAGCGGTGAGTGTGCCGACGCCCGCCCTCCGGCGCGTGCACCCGACGGCATCACGTGGCTAGCGGCGATCAAGGCGCTGCCTGCGCCTCCCCCGCCTGTCTGGCTCGAGATCACCGGAACCAGAAACCTCATCATCGCCGGAAGCGCCACAAGCGCCATGCCCATAAGAGCCACCCCGGCGATGTTTGCCCAGATCCCGGTCGGGTCAGCGGTCGGGCTATCGTCACGCAACAATCTGAACGCCATCGCGTAGATGATCGCCGCCGCCGGCTTATATGCGATGAACGCGAGCAACCACGCAATCGTCTTCTGAAACCAAGCTCGCCCGATGTCGGTATTCGTAGCGCTTGCCGCGAGGGGTAGGACTCCGGCTAGGAGGACGAGCATCGCGCCACGCAGAACCAGAAGTCCTACCTGGATGATCGCCGCGATGAGCGCGAGTGCTCCCACCACGATGAAGATCAGTAGGCCGGCGCCACCGGTCGCCGCGTTGGATGCTCCGATCATCAGTTTGAGGCTCTCGTCGACAGTCGAGCCCTCGGCGGCACCCGCCATAACTTCGGATGCGATGAGGTCTGCGATGCGCACGAGCATTGCGACACCTACGAGCCCGCCGGCCGACACCAACGCGAGGGTTAGCAACGACCCAAGCGCCTTCCGGGCGCCCTCCGCGCGCTGCTCCCAGGCCATTCGCGCTCCACCAATGATCAATCCGAGCACGGCGAGGGCAGCAACAACTCCGCTTATCGATTGCTGCACATATGCGACGGCTGGGGCAGCCAAGTTTCTCCCGCCCACACGGAGGAGTGCGGCAATAATTGCTCCCGCACCGCCAATCAGGAGCACCCCCAGTCCAATTGACCCGAGCCGACTGAATCGATCACCGTATCGCGTGCGCAGACCCATCGACCCGCCGTAAGCAATGAGCGAAAGGACGCACAGGACGAGTCCAAGCCACATGGCCCACCCGAGAAAGGTTTGCAATCCCGCGTCTGCCGACGATGGAGCGGCGACGCCGCTAGCCGACACGAGGTTCGGCGTCGGAATCGTGATCCACATTGAGGCAAGCGACTGGACCATTTGTAGGAGTCCGTCAGCGATCGCGCCCCCGATCGCTTCCAGCGTCTTTCCAGTCGCGCTGTTGGCCCACTCGCCGATGATATTACCGACGCCGCATGCCCAGTCACCGAAGTCGCAGTTCATGAGCCTGCGCTCCAGGGCGTCGTTCCGCCGAGATTCGCCACAGGAGAGAGGACGGTGTACGCGCCCGTGAGCGGGTCCACGACCAACTTCCAGTCCCCGTCGAACCATGCCAGCGGCACGGATCCTTGGATGAGCCGACCGTCCGCGGTGCGGACGACGATTGTAACCAAGGCTGCGCGTTCGTCTACCTCGTCAACTCGGTAGGCAGCGATCTGGACGGAGTTGTTCGTGCTGCCGCCGGTACCAGTTGCTGCAAGCGCAGCATCTCGACCAGGTCCCGGCATAGTTGCCTCGGCAGCAAGACGAAGGCGCAGATCGGCGCCCGCTGAACCTTGAATAACGAAGTTGGCTGCAGCCATGACCGCGCCCGCGGGGGTCGGCGCGAAACAGCGGCGGAACCCGTCCGACTCAATCACTCCCGGCCCAACATCAGCCTGCGAGGGGACATAGGAGGATCCGAGCGGCGACCACTTCGTGTCGCCGAGGTCGTCGCCGCTCAACGGCGCGCATATCGCGGAGGCAGCCGATGGAGCGGTCGAGGTGCTGGGCATCCTCTCCTCACCTTGGGTGCGCAGCCCCTGCATCGTGAAGACGAGCGCGATCGATGCCAACGCTCCGACGAAGACGGCCGAGGCGATCCACGACACAGATCGGAACGGACTTCTTGGACCAGTAGTTGTCTTGCGCATCATTCACTCCAATCGGTTTGCGATGTTGCATTGGGATTGGCGGGGCTGGCTTTGCGCCTACCTCGCTTCGCTCCTCGGCTTTCGAGGCCGAACTCGCGCAGGAACTCGTCGATACGCTCGACGAGGCCGCGAGTCGTGAGGAGCGCTTCCTCAGCGCCGGCCGGAAACCCACGTACTTCATGCGCGTACCGAGCGATCTGGTTCACGTTGTTGGCGGCGCTCAACGCCAGCCGCTCCAGGCGAAACAGGCCGGCGAGGATGGCTTGACGCTCCCCCGCGGTAGGCATCGTGGCCTCGCGCTGCTGAGCAGGTTCGAGTAGCGCGGACTCCACAAGCAGTCTCGCGACGGTGACGTTTCGTAGCTGAGCCTTGGATTCGAGGCGATCGCGGTCATCGGTCGTGACCTTGACGACGTATCGCTTGCTGCGCGCGACGTCTGTGTTGGGCTGCCGACGTGGGCCGTCATTTCCCGTCCCACTCACGGCTTCATCCCCGGCCCAGCGCAGCGAACGTTCCACCTTGTGGACGGATGTGCCCGCGAAGGGCACCTAACGCTATAGCTTGCTCGACACTTTCTGATGACGGAGCAGTTGGTCGATCGCATGACATTTCCTTTCGGGGGATGTAGCGGGCGTTGCCGCTACGGGGAAGCAGAAGCGCTACAACAGCGGCACCGATGTCGCGGATGTTGCGGCCGTAACACCGTCCGGTTCGAGGTATCGCGTCCACGCGTCGATGAGGTCTGACAACCGATAGCCGCGGACGATGTCCGTACCGACACGAACGCTGACGGGGCGCACATCGAATGGCGCGAGACGTCGCGAGAGAGTTCGAGCGTCGAGACCCGACCCATTGAGCGTGCGCCAAGGCGCTTCGTCGAGCGCGCTCAGCCGGTCGAGCAGGAATGCAGTCGGGACTGACTTCGGGTTATCGAGCGACCGAAAGACGTGCCGGATATCGTTCAACAGCCGACTGGCAAACGAAGACTCGACGCTCGACTGGTACTGCATAGCAGTGAGTTCGAGCGCCGCGCCGCGGGCGCGCGTCGGCCAATCCTCTCCGGCAAGGTGCGCAATACAGGTGAGGGGCTCCCACACGTCGGCGGCGCGATCGTGGACGGGCAAGTCTGGGCGCAACTCAGCGAGGACGTCGCCTTTGTCGGCCAGCCATTCGCTCAGCTCGTCGCGCACGCGACCGAGCCGCGCGCCCCCATCACGGCTCCGGAATGGTTTTACTACTTCTCCTGGACCTCGACGCTTGATCCGAATGACCACGGCGCGATCTTCGATCGTGTCGGGGAGGTCCCCAATTCCGGCTAACGCTGCCATTGCGAATGTGCGGTACTCCCTCGGCTGCAAGGATCGCCCCTCGACGCGGCCATAGACGACGCCGCGTTGGAATCCCGAGTTGAGAAGCCCGCGCAGATCCTCATTTCTCTCCGCCTGTCGCGGCGATCCGAACAACGCGTCTGCCTCGTCCAAGAGCAGGGTGGGTGGCACTTCATCCGCCAGCTCCACTCTCCTGAAGAGGTAAGCAACTGACGCGTTCACGAGCCGTATTGGGTCGTGCGACATACCGTCGATGACCTCCAACACTCTCGTCTTGCCGCTGCGCTTCTCGACCGACTTGATGACAAGCCGTGGAGCGAAGTCGAATGCTCCGGACACGTGGGTGAGTGCCGTCCAGAGAGTTATTGCGTCCAGCGCGGTTGCCGACGGCAGTACGCAGTAGTCCTGCAACGCCGACCGCACCGCATGGAGGACGACGGCACCCCTGCTCATCAGGAGGTCCCCCGCTGAAGCAAGAGTTGACCCATGGCGGCCAGAATGCGATCGGTGCCGAACGCCAGTACGCAGTACCGCGCCGCATCTCTGTTGGACTCAAAGATGCGCGCAGCGAGAAGTATCTGTCTCTCGACGTGCACGTCGTCGAGTCGCATCAGCGACCGCCTCCGGACTGCGTTTGCATCTGAGAGTCGATCCATGCCTGCACCTGCTCGCGGACGTAACGAACCGTCTTCGGTGTCAATTTGACGAACTGCGGCCCCTGCCCCTTGTAACGAAGCTGAGCCAGTGCGCCGATAGATAGACCCGTCCACTGGCTCACCTCTTGGGGAGTCATGAGCACCGATTGATATTCCATGTGATCGCCTCCGATTGTTGTGATCGAGTGCGATCAGACTCCCGCCGCTCTATGTCGAATTGACAGAGTAGAGTCCCTACAGAGGTCGATATGACAGAAAAGTTTGCAGCGCAGTTCGGCGCACGCATCAAGCGCATGCGAAAGGCGGCCGGCTATAGGTCGACCGCAGACCTAGTCGAGATCATCCGAAACGCCGCGCTGACCGCGAGCGTGCTCCAGAACATTGAGAGCGGCCGGAAGGCGGAGGTATCCGTCGTGCATCTGTTGGAGATCGCTAGAGCCCTGGAGGTCTCTCCAGTAGTCCTGCTCGTCGACTTCGCTGAACCCGACGCTCCCCTGTCAATCGCTGGTCTCGGTACGAACTTCGATCGCATGACGGCGATCGAATTTGACGCGTGGATGCAGGGGCGGAACGACGACCTACGTGATGTTCAACTGGGCCTCCCTGAGCAGGTCTACCAGCTGCTGAATGCCCGCACCGTCGATCAATTGCGTTGGATCCGACGTCTGCGTCTTGAGCGAGTCGAGAAGGCCGTGAGGATGAAGAAGCGCTACGACTCGCCGGCCGAGTTCCAAGCCCTCGTGCGGTCAGTGCACGAGGTTGAGAGCCAGTTGCGCAGTGCTCTACGCGCCGGCCGCGAGATGGGCATTGAGTATGATCCCGAACTCGATCCTGAGCCCCACTATGCGACCACACAGCCCGAGCCTGACCACGTCGCCGCTCCCACGGCACTGCGAAAACCCCGATACGTCGATGCTGACCGCTGAAGAAACGCCCGTCCTTCGATGGCAAGGGGTTGCGGAGCAACCTGCGGCAGCCCTACAACCTCACGAGCGTCACGTCGGCGCGAGTCCGCCGCCTGAGCTATCTTCGAGAAGAAGATAGACGGTTGGCGGTGGGAGGATCATGAGGCTAGCCTCCGTGCGCCCCCATCGCGGGCGCACCTACACCCCTCTGAGGTACCCAGGCGGCAAGAACCGCCTAACCGGCTTCCTTCGTAACGTCATCCAAAGCGGTGGCTGGGATCAGCGAACCTACGCTGAACCGTACGGGGGCGGCGCAGGGGCAGCGATAAGCCTGCTCATCGATTGCGTGGTGCCTCGGATCGCCATCAACGATCTTGATCCTGCAATCTTTGCCTTCTGGAAAACAGCCACAGAGGACAGCGCCTGGATGCAGGAACGGGTGCAGGAAGTTCCGCTCACCCTCGACGAGTGGGGCCACCAACGCCGCGTATATCGAGGCGAGGTCGACGCGACGCGGCGCGAGCTCGGATTCGCGACACTGTACCTAAACCGGACGAATCGGTCCGGCGTCATGAACGCGGGGGTCATTGGCGGAAAGTCCCAGAGCGGCACCTACAAAATTGACGCCCGGTTCAACCGAGCATCGCTTGCGGAGCGCATCAAGGTGCTGGGGGATCTGCGCGAGCAGATCGACGTGACGCAGGAGGACGGCACGACCTTTATTCAGCGACACTTTCTCGCGGACACGTCGTTCGTTTACGCGGATCCTCCGTACTTCGAGAAGGGTTCGTTTCTCTATCTGAACGCGTTCGACGACGCCATGCACTCGGCTCTAGCTGACGTTCTGAACGCCAACACATCCGCGCCGTGGGTCTTGACCTACGACGATGCGCCCGAGATCCGACGACTGTATTCGGGTAGGTTTCAAGGCACCTTCGAGCTTCCGTACTCCGCGCATCGGTCAGCACAGTTTGCTGAACGGATGATTGTGTCGTCGGCAGTCGCCCGACACATGGAGGAGTTCACACCGTCACGGTGACAAGAGGACTTTGGGCGTACAGCCGAGCGACGACAAGCCAGCGCGTTATCTTGGCTATCAAGCGCAGCTCTTCGTCGCTTCCCTCGGCCACGCGAGCCACTTGAATCGTCGCTAGCTCTACGATTCGCAAACGATCGAGAACCAGCCCAAAGTTGCGCTCATCCTGACGCGCATGACCTCGAGCGGACACTGCAAAGGTCACTTTTTTCGACGCGGTGGCATCATCGTGCAACATGAACGGCATGAACATGGCCGGCAGAAAGTGCTCGGCAGGCACGTCCTCGAACCAGTCGAAGAAGTGACCCTTAATGAAGGTGAGAACAGACTTCCCTCGCCAGTTCTCACCCGACGCTACCTGTCCAAAGACAGTCAGCGCCGCATATTGCCCGTCGACGAACGGCCGCCAAATGACAATATCGACTGTGCCGTCTTTCTCGTACCCCGTTGTCCATTCGGGGTCTTCCTGTTTGATCTTGCCGTGACCGAGACGCTCGACGAGCACGGTTAGCGCGGCACGAAGCTTCGGAGTCGCGTCCGGACGGGGCCACCCGAACCAGTGGGCCATGCCACCGACCAACGCTGGTGCCGCGAGGAATGAAACGGCCTGGAAGACATCGCCGGCACCTGACTTCATCCATTTGTATCGACTCTTTAGCGTCTTGGGCCAGTCCGACGTGGGCTTGGGGAGCACGCCGCGGCGAAACCCCGCAATCAGCAAGCACACAAGGTACGCGAGACGCGGCAGCGAAACAGTCGGATCCGATTCCGATACGGCGAGCGACCACCCGCCGTCGCCCTGCGTTCGAAGCGCGAATGGGTACGACGATCCGAGGGTCGTTTGCCTATGGCGTAGCTCCATCCAAACGTCGTTCACGATTCGCTCGGACTCAGAATCGAGGATCTCTGCATCCAAGAATTCACCGACCTCGTCGTCCAGCTCCGGCCGGCCGTTTGTCGGATCCTCGCGAACGCTCTGGCTCCGTGAAAGATCGGCATGGGAAACTCGCTCGCCTGTGCGGAATGCCCTAATTTCCACCCAGTCAGCCATGATCGATCGCGTGGATCCAGCGTCGAAGAGCTCGATGGGCATATTCAGGCGTCTCTTAAACCGGGATTGACGTCACGCGCCTCACTGAGCATTGACTGCTGGATAGCTCGGGTCGTCTTGAAGGCGGTACTGGCGATTTCGAGCAGTTCAGGGTCGCCGTCATAGTTCCCGATCAAAGAGGAAACGGTCTTGGCCTGGGCAAGAAGCGCAGTGAGTTCGGCCGAGAAGCGGGCTGGCTTGTCCTCAACCGTCTCGTACGCGACCTCAAGGTCGTTCGTGCTGGACAGCATCGCGATCGCTGACGGGTTTTCGAGCACCGAGGCGAGGTGCTTTAGGTCAGGGTTTTGACTCTGAATGACTGGTGGGGTGTCACCCTGACCGTAAAGCCAGACCATGAGTTGGTTCAGATGAGCGGCATGACTGTCGGGGATCGGATTCTCAGGCAGGAGCGTCCCAGTGTCCGTAAGACCGACGTATTCACGGAGGCTGGGTCGCGTCAGCCCGGTGTAAAGGTGCGAGAAGGCGAAACGTCCTGAAATGGCGCCGCGATCGAAGCCTTGCCGTTCGCTCTGTGTCAATACGCGGTACCCGTTCACTAGGCGTACGACCGTATTGTGTGTATCGCCCAGCCGGCGACTAACTGTGGCTAGGTCGGGTTCTTCAGCAAGCCACTCCGCGGCGTACTTTGCCTTGGCGAAGGAGTCCCACTTGAAGGCTCCATTGATGTGCTTGAACCCTATGAAATCCCGAGCCTCCGCGCGCGTCTTTACGCGCCACACGGTGACGATGTCAGGGATACTCCCTGCGGGGATGTCTTTCGGGATCGTCTGACCGACCCGTTTCGCCAATGCTGGGTCGGAGAGCAGGCGCAACACGGCGAGCCGCCGGTTTCCTTCAATGACAACGTCGTCGACCTTCAGCACGTCGTCACGATCGAGCACGATCATGGGTTCGTAGTTCATCCAACCCGAACTGGTGATCGAGTCGATCAGTTCGGAGAGTGAGGCGTTATCGACTAGGTGCTGGATGGCCTCCTCTTCATTCGCAAAGAGGTTGTCCGGCATGCGCGGATTGCGCAGATCGAAGTTGAGGTCCGAAGGACTGGAGGTGTCCTCGCGAAACTGAGACATGGCACTCCCTAACGTCTACTTGAGACTAGCGGCGGCGAGACCCGGCGCACTGCTTCGTCGGCATAGGGCAGAGATCCGGTTGGCCACATCTTGGCCACAACCGGCCGCCAGGGGGAAGCGATTCTGTGATCACCGTGCACATCTGAGATCAGACACGGCCTGGGGAGGAGTCGCAGGCCCAGCTTGCGCTGCTACTTCCAGCACGACTGAAAATCGTGAGGTCACGGGATCGACGCCCGTCGGAGCCACTGGGACCCTCGTGTGGCTTCTACACACGGGGGTTTCTTCATGCCCCGCCGCCCGCCTCGCGATGCGAGGCTGGAGGCATGTCCGGAGCCATCGTCAGCCTCGAGCTCCTCCTCGACGGCCGCACCGAAGCGGCCGTGCGCGACGAGTGGGCGGCGCTGGCGGCATCCGGTCTGTCGAGTCTTGCCGCGCACACCGCCCCGAGCAACCGGCCGCACATCACCCTGGTCGTGCGGACGCGGATCGCGGCGTTCGAGACTGACGGGATCGCACGACGGCTCCCTCTGCCGGTGACGCTCGGCGCGCCGGTGCTGTTCGGCACGGGCGACCGGCGAGTGCTCGCGCGGTCGGTGGCGCCGAGCCCCGCCCTCGTCGACCTGCACCGCGACCTGCACGGCGCCCTGGGAGCGGGCGAAGACGCTGCGCACACCACACCGGGCGCATGGTTCCCCCACGTCACGCTCGCGCGGCGGGTGCGGCTGGCCGATCTCACGACCGCCCTGCCGCTCGTCGGCGGCGAGCTCGACGGCACGGCGACGGCGCTGCGGCGATGGGATGCCGCGACGCGCACCGTCACCCACCTGACGGGCGCGGATGCGTGAAGGGATGTGACGCGCCCCGGGCGCGCGCGGCGCGGGCTCGATAGGTTAGGCGCGTGACCGCTCCGATCGATGCCACCGCCACTTCCGCCTGGGCCGAGCTCTCTGCGCACCGGGACGCCTTCACCCCCGACCTGCGCGGCTGGTTCGCCGCCGACCCCGACCGGGTCGAGCGCCTGACCTTCACTCTCGCCGACCTGCACGTCGACCTGTCGAAGAACCTCGTCACCGACGAGATCCTCGCCTCGCTCGTCCGCCTCGCCGAGCAGACCGGCGTCGCCGAGCGGTACGCGGCAATGCTCGCCGGCGAGCACATCAACACCACCGAGGACCGGGCGGTGCTGCACACGGCCCTGCGCCGGCCGAAGGGTGCGACCCCCGCGCTCGTGGTCGACGGGCAGCAGATCGACGACGACGTGCACGAGGTGCTCGACCGGGTCGCCGCGTTCGCCCGGCGCGTGCGCTCCGGCGACTGGAAGGGCGCCACGGGCAGGAAGGTCACGCACGTCGTCAACATCGGCATCGGCGGCTCGGACCTCGGTCCCGTCATGATCTACGAAGCGCTCAAACCCTACGCGGATGCCGGCATCGAGGCCCGCTTCGTCTCGAACATCGACCCGACCGATCTGGCGCAGAAGACCGCCGACCTCGACCCCGAGACGACGCTGTTCATCGTCGCATCGAAGACCTTCACCACGCTCGAGACCCTCACCAACGCCCGCCTGGCGCGGGACTGGCTGTGGTCGAAGCTCGCCGAGACCGGCGCCATCGCCGACGACGAGACCGCCAGGACGGATGCCGTCGCCCACCACTTCATCGCCGTCTCGACGGCGCTCGACAAGGTCGCCGCGTTCGGCATCGACACCGACAACGCGTTCGGCTTCTGGGACTGGGTCGGCGGCCGGTACTCGGTGGACTCGGCGATCGGCACGTCACTGGCGATCACCCTCGGACCCGACGTGTTCGCCGAACTGCTCGCCGGATTCCACGCCGTCGACGAACACGTGCGCACGCAGCCCCTCACGCGGAACGTCCCGGTCCTCATGGGTCTGCTGAACGTCTGGTACGTGAACTTCCTCGGCTCGCAGTCGCACGCCGTGCTGCCCTACGCGCAGCAGCTGCACCGCTTCGCGGCCTACCTGCAGCAGCTCACGATGGAGTCCAACGGCAAGTCCGTGCGCTGGGACGGCAGCCCTGTCACCACCGACACCGGCGAGGTCTTCTGGGGCGAGCCGGGCACGAACGGCCAGCACGCGTTCTACCAGCTCATCCACCAGGGCACGCGCCTGATCCCCGCCGACTTCATCGCGTTCGTGAACCCCGCGTACCCGCTCGCGGACGACGGCCGTGACGTGCACGGGCTGTTCCTGGCGAACTTCCTCGCGCAGACGAAGGCGCTCGCGTTCGGGAAGACCGCCGAAGAGGTCGAGGCCGAGGGCACGACCGGCGCCCTCGTGGCTGCCCGCACGTTCGCCGGCAACCGGCCCACGACGTCGATCTTCGCCCCGTCGTTGACCCCTGCCGTGCTCGGCCAGCTGGTCGCGCTGTACGAGCACATCACCTTCACGCAGGGGGTGATCTGGGGCATCAACTCCTTCGACCAGTGGGGCGTCGAGCTCGGCAAGCAGCTCGCGCTGCAGATCGCGCCCGCCATCGAGGGCGACGACCAGGCGCTGGCCGCTCAGGATGCGTCGACTCAGGCCCTGCTGGCGTACTACCGCTCGCACCGCAGCTGAGTCGCGGCATCCGGGGGCGGGGCTCTCCTCCGCTCGTCGCGGCGACGGGAGGACGTGTCGCCCACGGGAGGACCTCCCGCGGCCGGAGCATCCTCCGCTCGGCGACGACTCCTCCGCCCGTCGCGGTGGACGGAGGCGCTGAGTCGCGGCCCGTCACTCGGTGAGGGTGACGTCCACCTGGATCTCGGTCGCGAGACGCTCGAGCTCGCCGGTGACCACGCCCAGATCCACGGATGCCGGAACGCGCGCCACGACGGTCGCCTCGAAGAGGCGCCCGCCGTACATGGCCGCGTCGCGGGTCTCGGTGCTCAGCCGCTCGATGCTCAGGTCGTGTTCGCGGAGCACGGCGCTGACGTCGCGGACGATGCCGGGACGGTCGTTGCCCAGCACCTGCAGCGTGAGGTGGCGCGAGGGCGCGGCATCCTTCTCGGCGGCTCCGGTGTGGACGGCCACGGTGAGCAGTCCGTCGAGCACGGTGAGCGCGACGCGCAGCTCGTCGGCGCGATCCTCGGGGACCGAGACCTCGATGACGCCGGCGAAGGCGCCGGCGAGCTCTGCCAGGCGGCTGTTCTCCCAGTTGCCGCCGTGCTCCTCGACGATGTCGGCGACGGTGGCGACGAGACCGGCGCGGTCGTCGCCGACGACGGTGAGGACGAGGGTGATCACGAGCGCCAGCGTAGCGCTCGCGCCCGGGCCGCGTCAGCGCCGCGCGTCCAGCCCGCCCGGACCTGCCCTCTGGTGCTGACGGCGGCCGCTGGGGCATGATCTGCCTCAGGCCGCATCGCCGAGGGGGGCTGCATGACGGATGCCGGACGACCCGTGCTCGCGCGCTGGCACGTCGATCTTCCCGACCTCTCGGGCCGCCGCGCTCTGGTCACCGGCGCCAGCGACGGGGTTGGGGCCGAGATCGCGCGGGCGCTCGCGGGTGCGGGCGCGCATGTGGTCATGCCGGTGCGCTCGCGGGCGAAGGCCGCGGTGGTCACCCAGCGCATCCTCGCCGAGACTCCGGACGCGCAGCTGTCGGTCCGGCTGGCCGACCTGTCGTCGCTCGGGTCGGTCGACGGGCTCGTCCGGCAGCTGCTGGCCGAGGAGGAGCCGATCGACATGCTCGTGCTGAACGCCGGGATCGTGCTCCTGGGCGATCCGGCGCGGCACGTCAGCACCGACGGGTTCGAGCTGCACCTCCAGACCAACGCCCTCTCGCACGTGGCGCTGACCGCCGGCATCCTGCCTCTGCTGCGAGCGCGCGGTTCTCGCGTGGCCGTGCAGTGCAGCCTCGCGGTGAAGCACGGGACGCTGGCGTTCGACGACCTGCAGGTCGAACGCGGATACCGCCCGCTCCGCGCCTACACGGCGTCGAAGGTCGCACTCGGCCTGTTCGCCGTCGAGCTGGCACGCCGCAGCGGGGCCGGGGACTGGGGGGTGCGGGTCGCGCTCTGCCACCCCGGCATCGCCCTCACGAACATCGCGCCCGCAGAGCTGCGCGGGCGCCGCTCCCCCGGCGCGCGGCTGGGGCGCGCGCTCATGGAGCGCCGCATCCTGAGCCAGAGCGCGGGCGAGGCGGCGCTCCCGGCGCTGCGGGCGGTGACGTCTCCCGACGTGTCGTCCGGAGAGCTGGTGGTGCCCTCGGGGGCGTTCGAGCTGCACGGGAGCCCCCGAGCGAGGAAGCCGTACCGGAGCATTGCGGACCCCCTCGCCGCCGCACGGGCGTGGGACGTGCTGACGCAGCTCGCGGGTGCCCGCTTCCCGGCCGAGCCGGGCACGCCGCCCCTCGGTCCCGGCAGCGGGCGCGGCTGAGGATCCGGGTCAGAGCTCGCCCGGCGACGTGGCCTGGCGATCGAGCTCGTCGACGAAGCGGCGCGCGGCGCTCGGCTCGGCGTCGGGCTTGCGCGGGGCGTAGACCACGAGCGAGTGGAAGACGAAGCGCACGACGAACGCGACCACGAGCGTGATCGCCGTGGCCACCACGGCCGACAGGTGCCACGACTCGACCATGAACGCCATGATCGGGATCCGGATGAGAGCCTCGGCGTTGTTGAACGAGAACGACTTCGCGAAGCGCACCCAGCCAGTGGAGGCCTGATCGCGCATGTCGTGGAAGACGAACCGCTCCATGAGCAGGAAGTTGCCGATGATGGTCGCCTCGGCGCCGATGACGGCGGCGACGATGTAGTCGACCCCCAGCTGCGTGAGAGCCCACACGATCGCGAGGTTCGCCACCGCCCCGAGCCCGCCGATCACGGCGAAGAGCGACATCTTGCCGAACCGCAGCGCGGCCAGCTGCGATATGAAGTGCAGCCCCTGGCGGAAAGACGCTTTGGAGTCGCCGGCATGGCGATCGGCGAAGTCGAACGGCACCTCGGCCACCCGCAGGGCGCGGCGCGCGAGGATCTCGAGGAGGATCTTGAAGCCACGGGGCTGGAGCAGCGCCTGGTCGACGCTGCGCCGGTCGAGGAGGAAGAAGCCGGTCATCGGGTCCGAGACGTTCCGCAGCCGCACCGGGAACATCGCGCGGGTGATCGCCGTCGAGGCCTTCGACACCATCACCCGCGTCCGGTCGGCCAGGCCGCCCGACGTGCCCCCGCCGGCGTACCGCGAGGCCAGCACCAGGTCGACGTCGCCGCGTTCGAAGCGCTCCCACAGGACCGGGATCGTCTCGGGGGGATGCTGCAGATCGCCGTCGATGACCAGGCACGCATCCGACTCCGCCGCGGCGAACCCCTCGAGCACCGCCCCGCCCAGTCCGCCGGCCGCGTGGGCACGGTGGATGACGCGCACCGGCAGCGGCGCGGTGGCGGCGACGGCCTCGATGACGTCGGGGGTGTCGTCCGTGCTGTCGTCGACGAACACGATCTCGGCATCGAGGCCGTCCACCGCCGCCGAGACGCGACGGACCAGCTCCGAGACGTTCGGAGCCTCGTTGTAGGTCGGGACGATGATCGAGAGCTGCACCGGGTCTATCGTCGCACGCGCCCTCGCCCGCCAGGGCGCGGATTTCTCGCCCCGGATCATGCGTGCGCTGCGGCGTCCGGTCCCTATGCTGGCGGCAGGACCGGCGGAGGGGGAACCGTGGTGCGGGATCGGCGTGGGGTGCTGCTGCTGGCCGGCATCGCTCTGGTCGCCCTCACGACGCGGTTCCTTCCGTATGTCCTGCCCGGGGTGCTGGTCACGCAGCGCGAATACGACGACGGCGTGATGTTCGCCGCAGCGCTGTCGATGCTGTCGGGCCAGTGGCCGTATGAGGACTTCGTCTACCTGCATCCGCCGGGCTCGTTCCTGTGGCTCGCACCGCCCGCGCTGCTGGCCGGCGTCGTCGACGAGGCCACGGCCTTCGCCGTCGCCCGGATCCTGGCGGTGGCGACGGGGGTGGCGAACACGGTGCTCATCGGCGTGCTGCTGCGCCGCTTCGGTACGGCGGCCATGGTGACCGGTGCGCTGCTGTACGCGGTGTGGCCGGTGGCGGTGGCGACCGAGCAGGTGTACCTGCTCGAACCGGTGCTGAACCTGCTGCTGCTCGTGGCGCTGTGGTCCCTGTCGCGGCGAGCGCTCGCGATGACGTGGATCGCCGGCATCGCGCTCGGCGTCGCCCTCACCGTCAAGTACTGGGCCGTCGTCGACATCGCGGTCGTCGCGGTCATCGTGGCGGTGCGCTTCGGCGCGCGCGGACTCGTGCGCTTCGTCGCCGGCGCCGCGGGGGCGGCGGCCGTCGTGGCGCTGCCGTTCTTCGTCCGCGCCCCTGCGGAGATGTGGCAGCAGAGCGTCATGACCCAGCTGTCGCGTCCGCCGGCGGGAACGAGCCTGGCCGCACGGGCCAACCGGTTCTCGCTGTTCGTCGACGTGCCGTGGCTGGACGCCCTGGTGCCGTGGCTCGTGTGGGCGGCGCTGCTCGTGGCGCTGCTCGTGATCGCCCTGCTCCCCCTCGCACGCGCGCTCCGCGCGAGGACTCGCGCGTCGGTCTGGCCGGATGCCGTGTGGTGGGGGCTCCTCGCCGTGATCCACGCCGTGCTCATCGCCGCGAGCGGCGTCTTCTACAACCACTACGCCACCTGGGTGCTCGCCCCGCTCGCGCTGTCGACGGGCGCCGCCGTCGCCGCCCTCTCGCATCGGCGGGTGCGGCGCGGACTCGTCGCCGGGATCGCGGCGGTCGCGGTCGTGACGGTCATCGCGGGCCTGACGGCCGTGCGACCGACGAGCCTGCGCATCGACGAGGTGACTGCTTGGTCGTCCACGCGGGAGTGCGTCTGGGGCGATCCGACGAAGCTGATCCAGGCCGACACCGTCCAGCGCAACATCGCCCGTGGCTGCGCGTTCGACGTCGATCCGTTCGGGGTCGGGCTCGTCCTCGTCGGACCGGATGCCGCAGGCGACGCCGTGCAGGACGAACCCGTCGTGCACCAGCACACCTGGCGGCAGCTCGAGCGTGCGGACGGCGTCGTGCTCGGCACCGAGCCTGCGCCGCGCGCCGGAGGCGGTCCCGGACGGTTCGCCGAGGAGTTCGCGCCCGCCGGCTCGAGTGGCGGTGTGGGCATGTGGAGTCGTCGCGGGACGTGAGGAGCGGCATCCGGGCCCTGCTCAGGAAGCATCCGTGAGAATGGAGCGCATGACTTCTGACGCTTCGTCCTCGATCACCATGTTCGGCGCCGACTGGTGCCGCGACTGCATCCGCACCAAGAAGCAGCTCGACCAGCTCGGCGTCGAGTACACGTACGTCGACCTCGTCGCCGACCCGTCCGCAGCGGACGTCGCCCGCGACATCTCGGGTCGCACGAACATCCCGGTGGTGGTGTACCCCGACTCCACCCACCACGTCGAGCCCTCGAACGCCGACGTCGAAGAGAAGCTCAAGGAGCTTTCGCTCATCTGATCCGCCGCGCCCCACCGGCTCTGCCGCCCGCGAGCGGCGGTGGATAGGCTCGGGGCGTGAACGAAGGCGTCGAGCGCAATACGCGCCGGATCGAAGGTTCGGTGGTCACCGACTTCACCGACCGCATGAGCTACGGCGGGTATCTCGACCTGGGGACGCTGCTGAGCGCGCAGCGCCCGCTGAGCGAACCCGAGCACCACGACGAGCTGCTGTTCATCATCCAGCACCAGACCACCGAGCTGTGGCTGAAGCTGGTGCTGCACGAGCTGACGGGCGCCGCGGACCTGCTGCGCGAGGACCGGCTCGCCCCGGCCCTCAAGTGCATCGCGCGGGTCAAGCACATCCAGAAGACGCTCACCGAGCAGTGGTCGGTGCTGGCGACCCTGACGCCCGCAGAGTACGCGCAGTTCCGCGGCATCCTGGGCAATTCGAGCGGCTTCCAGTCGGCCCAATACCGCGCCGTGGAATTCCGGCTGGGCAACAAGAACGCCGCCATGCTGCGGGTGTTCGACGCGGATGCCGCGTCGAGCGCGCTCCTGCAGGACGCCCTCGAGGCACCCAGCCTCTACGACGAGTTCCTGCGATTGCTGGCGCGTGCGGGCTACGACATCCCCGACGGCGTCCTCGAACGGGACGTCACCGAAGCCTGGACCTTCACGCCCGAGCTCGTGCCGGTCTTCGCCGCGATCTACGACGATCCGCAGGCGCATTGGGCGGCGTACGAGACGTGCGAGGAGCTGGTCGACCTCGAGGACAACTTCCAGCTGTGGCGGTTCCGCCACCTGAAGACCGTCGAGCGCATCATCGGCGGCAAGACGGGCACCGGCGGATCCAGCGGGGCCCCGTTCCTGCGGCGCGCACTCGAGCTCACCTTCTTTCCGGAGCTGTACGCGGTGAGGACGGAGATCGGGCGATGATCGAGCTGCTCGGACCCGACGCCCGTTTCGCGCGACGTGCTCTCACCGGCGAGCACGGCGTCTCGCTGCCCGCCTTCATCGACCACCACGTGCACCTGCACCTGATCGACGAGCACGCTCTGCCCGCCGGAGGGATCGCGGCCGTGCTCGACCTCGGCGGGGACCCCACTGCTCTCGCTCGACGCTCCCGCGAAACCATGCCGCACGCGGCATACGCGGGGGCGTTCCTGACGGCGCCGGGCGGCTACCCCTCCGGAAAGTCCTGGGCGCCGGCGGCGACGGTGCGCGAGGTGTCGTCGGCCTCGCAGCACCCGGGGGTGCCCGGCGGCGCCGCGACGGCGGTCGACGAACAGGCGTCCTGCGCGGCATCCGTCATCAAGGTCGCGCTCCACGCGGGCGCTCCGGGCGTGCTCGACCCGCCCACGCTCGAGGCGATCGTCGCGAGTGCGCGCGAACGCGGGCTGCCGGTGGTCGCGCACGTCGAGGGCGAGGGCATGACGCGACGGGCCCTGGACGCGGGGGTCGACGCCCTCGCGCACACGCCGTTCAGCGAGTGGCTCGACGGAGCCTCGATCGCGCGAGCGGTGGCGCTCGGACAGCGATGGATCTCGACGCTGGCCATCCACGACGGCGTCGAGCGCGAGCGCGCGATGCTCAACCTCGAGACCTTCGCCCGCGCCGGCGGTCACGTTCTCTACGGCACCGACCTCGGCAACGGCGAACGGCCCGCCGGCATCGACGTCACCGAGCTCGAGGCGCTCCACGCCGCCGGCGTCCGAGGCCCGTCGCTCATCGCCGCGCTCACCGCGGCCTGGCCCGGCGGGGTCGCCACGCGCGGCGTCGCCACCTTCATCCCCGGTCCTGCCCCGTCGTCCGACGACGGGATCCCCGCGTGGCTCGCGGGCGCGACCGTCACCCCGATCGAGGAACTCGTCCATGACGACCACTGACCCCGCAACCGATCCCGCGGCCCCCGCCGCACGTGAAGACCTCGACGAGCGCGCCGCGAAGCTGGATGCCGCCGATCCCCTCGCGGGCCTGCGCGACGAGTTCATCGGCAGCGAGACGCCGCTGGTGTACTTCGACGGCAACTCGCTCGGCCGCCCACCCCGCGCCACCGTGGACCGCCTGTCGTCGTTCGTCGTGGACGAGTGGGGCGGGCGGCTCATCCGCGGGTGGGACGAGTCGTGGATGAAGCTGCCGTTCGACATCGGCGACACGATCGGCCGCGTCGCGATCGGTGCGGCCGCCGGCCAGACCGTCGTCGGCGACTCGACGACCGTGCTGCTCTACAAGCTGCTGCGGGCGGCGTTCGACGCCCAGCACGCCGTCGATCCCGCGCGTGTCGAGATCGTGTGCGACACCGACAACTTCCCGACCGACCGCTACCTCGTCGACGGCATCGCGCGCGAGCGCGGCGGGCGCGTGCGGTGGATAGACGTCGACCGCTCCGCGGGCGTGACCGCCGAGGTTCTCTCGGGCGCGGTCGGGGCCGAGACCGCCGTCGTGCTGCTCAGCCACGTCGCATACCGCTCGGGGCATCTCGCCGATGCCGAGACGCTCACGCGGGTCGCCCACGATGCCGGAGCGCTGGTGCTGTGGGATCTCTGCCACAGCGCCGGTTCGGTGCCGGTCGAGTGCGACGCGTGGGGGGTGGACCTCGCGGTGGGCTGCACCTACAAGTACCTCAACGGCGGACCGGGATCACCCGCGTTCGCCTATGTCGCGGCGCGCCACCAGCAGTCCCTCGCGCAGCCGATCCAGGGCTGGATGGGTGCCGCGGACGTCTTCGCGATGGGACCGGAGTACGTTCCCGCCGACGGCATGCGACGCTTCCTGTCGGGCACGCCCCCGATCGTCGGGATGCTGGCGATGCAGGACACCCTGTCGATCCTCGACCGCGTCGGAATCGAAGCCGTCCGCGCCAAGTCCCTGGCGCTGACGTCGTTCGCGATCGACGCCGCCGACGGGCTGCTGGGCCCGCGGGGCGTCACGGTGGCCTCGCCGCGCGACCCGGGAGCCCGTGGCGGACACGTCACCCTTTCGCACCCGGCGATGCGCGCGGTGACGGCGCGGCTGTGGTGCGAGGACGTCATCCCCGACTACCGCGACCCCGCGGGACTTCGGATCGGCCTGTCGCCGCTGTCGACGAGCTTCGCCGAGACCCTACGCGGGCTGCGGGCGGTCGCAGACGCACTCGACGCCGAGGCCTGAGCCCCGGCGTCGAGTGTGACGAGCTGAGTGGTCAGCGACCGCCGCGACGGGCGCCGCCGCCGTTGGGACGCACGACCGAGCCGACCATGAGCTTCGGAGCGGCAGCCCCGCGACCCTGGCCGCCACCGCTGCGGCGGCGCTGGCCACCACCGGCGGCCTGGCCGGTGCGCGCGGGCTGGTCGGCGCTCTGCGCTGCCTGACCCTGACCGCGGCCGCGGCCCTGACCGCGAGCCTGACCCTGACGCTGGCCGCCCTGGCCCTCGCGCTCCGAGCGTGCGGCGCGCTTGCGCTGGGCGTTGGCACCCTGGCTCGTGCCGGCGACCGGCGCGGCCTTCGGGGCGGGGGTGACGAAGGCGGCGACCTCGCCGACGAGCTCGGTCACCTGGGCCGACTCGTGGTGCACGGCCACGGGCGTCGCCGAGATGGCAGCGGCGCGCAGCAGCTGGGTCACGTCGCGACGCTGCTCGGGCAGCACGAGGGTGACGACCGAGCCCTCGGCGCCGGCGCGCGCGGTGCGGCCGGAGCGGTGCAGGTACGCCTTGTGCTCGGTGGGCGGATCGACGTGCACGACGAGCTCGACGTCGTCGACGTGGACGCCGCGGGCGGCGACGTCGGTGGCGACGAGCACCTTCGCCTCGCCGGACGAGAACGCCGCGAGGTTGCGGTCACGGGCGTTCTGCGACAGGTTGCCGTGCAGGTCGACCGAGGGGATGCCGCGGGCGGTGAGGTGCTGCGCGAGCTTCTTGGCCTGGTGCTTGGTGCGCAGGAACAGGATGCGGCGGCCGGTGCCCGAGGCGAGCACGCGCACGACCTCCTTCTTGGCGTCCGGGTCGGCGACTGAGAAGACGTGGTGGGTCATCGCGGCGACGTGCGAGGTGGCCTCGTCGACGGAGTGCAGCACCTCGTTCTTGAGGAACCGCGACACGAGCTTGTCCACGCCGTTGTCGAGGGTGGCGCTGAACAGCAGTCGCTGGCCACCGGCCGGCGTGGCCGACAGGATGCGGGTGACACCCGGCAGGAAGCCCAGGTCGGCCATGTGGTCGGCCTCGTCGATGACGGTGATCTGCACGGCGTCGAGCTTGACGTAGCCCTGCTTCATGAGGTCTTCCAGGCGACCGGGGCAGGCGACGATGATGTCGACGCCGTCGTTGAGCGCCTGGACCTGGCGCTGCTGGCTGACGCCGCCGAAGATGACGGTCGTCGACAGGCCGGCGGCACGGGCGAGGGGCTCGAGCGTGGCGTTGATCTGGGTGGCGAGCTCGCGGGTGGGTGCGAGCACGAGGCCGCGGGGCTTGCGGCGACGCTGGTTCGCGGCATCCAGTCGGGCGGCGAGCGGGATCGCGAAGGCGAGGGTCTTGCCCGAGCCGGTCTTGCCGCGGCCGAGCACGTCGCGACCGGCGAGGGTGTCGGGGAGGGTGTCGATCTGGATCGGGAAGGCGGTGGTCTTGCCGTCCGCCGCGAGCGTGTCGACGAGGTTCTGGGGCACGCCGAGCGCGCCGAAAGTGATGTCAGTCATGAATGTGTGTTCTCCGGGCACGATGGTGCCCTGGGTCGGTGCCGCGTCGGATCTCGTCCGCGGGTCGCCGTACGAAAGATGTCAGCCTGCGAGAATCCCGGGGGACCGCGGCGAGGGAAGCGTTCTACGACGCAAGAAGCGCGTCGGAGCGCTGCCAGATCCCCCCACCCTAGCAGGGCGACGCTCGGCGGCCGCCGTCAGGAGCCGGCGAAGCCGTCGGCGGCGGCACGCAGAGCGCGGGCGATGCCGGGCTCTGAAGCGGCGTGAGAGGCGTCCGGCACCACGACGAGGTCGGCTTCGGGCCACGCCCGATGCAGGTCCCACGCGGTCATCATCGGCGTGCAGACGTCATATCTCCCCTGCACGATGACACCCGGGATGCCGCGCAGGGCGTGCGCGCCGCGGATGAGCTGCTCGGGTTCGAACCAGCCGTCGTGCACGAAGAAATGGTTCTCGATGCGCGCGAAGGCGGTCGCCGCGGCATCCTCGGTCATCCCCGAGATGAGCTCCTCGTCGGGGAGGAGCGTGAGCGTGGCGGCCTCCCACCGCGACCACGCGACGGCGGCGGGCACGTGCACCGCGGGATCCGGATCCGACAGCCGGCGATGGTACGCCTCGATCATGCGGTGGCGCTCGAGCACCGGGATGGGGGCGATGAACTCCTCCCACAGGTCGGGGAACAGCGCCGCCGCGCCGCCCTCGTAGAACCACTCCAGCTCGTGACGGCGAAGGGTGAAGACCCCACGCAGCACCAGTTCGCTCACCGCGGTCGGGTGGGACTGCGCGTACGCGAGGGCGAGGGCGCTCCCCCACGATCCGCCGAAGACCTGCCAGCGGTCGATGCCGAAGTTCCGGCGCAGCAACTCGATGTCGGCGACCAGATGCCACGTCGTGTTGAAGCGCAGGTCGGCGGCCGGCTCGCTCGCATGCGGCGTGGACCGTCCGCAGCCGCGTTGATCGAACAGGATGATGCGATAGCGATCCGGGTCGAAGAACCGCCGGTGCCAGGGCGACGTGCCGGCCCCCGGGCCGCCGTGCAGGAACACGACGGGCTTGCCGTCGGGGTTTCCGGACTGCTCCCAGTAGACACGATGCCCGTCGCCGACCAGCAGCTCTCCGGTCTCGTACGGCTCGATGGGCGGGTAGAGGATCTCGTCGAGGAGACCGCTCACAGACGGTCCCCCGCGATGGAGAACGTGTCGCACACCGAGACGCCGCCTTCGTAGCCCTCGCGGAACCAGCGCTCGCGCTGGTCGCTGGAACCGTGCGTCCAGGACTCGGGGTTGACCTGTCCGCCTGACTGCTCCTGGATGTGGTCGTCGCCGACGGTCTCGGCGGCGTTGAGCGCATCGGCGACCTGCTGCTGCGTGGGAGGCTCGAGGAACGGCGTGCCGCTCTCGTCCTCCTGCTCGGTCATCTGGCCGACCCAGGCGCCGGCGAAGCAGTCGGCCTGCAGCTCCATGCGCACGCCGTTGCTGTCGGGGCCGGTGCCGTTGTTGGGGTTCTGCTCCATGACGCCGGTGATGTACTGCACGTGGTGGCCGTACTCGTGGGCGAGCACGTAGAGCTGGGCGAGCGGGCCCGCGCTGGCGTCGAAGCGCTCGCGCAGCAGGGCGTAGAAGGTCGGGTCGATGTAGATCGTCTCTTCGGGCGGGCAGTAGAAGGGCCCCGTCGCGTTGGACGCGGTGCCGCACTGCGTGGAGGTCTCGCCGTCGACGACGATGACGCCGGGCTCACGGTAGCCCTCGACCGTTTCGGCCCAGAACTGGTCGATGGCGAGCGACCCGGCGGCGATGCGGCACGCGTCGTCCTCGTTCGCGTCGGCTCCGGTCTCGCAGTCCTGGATCTCGCTCTCGGGCGCCGGCGCCCCGCCGCCTCCACCGCCCCCGAGAAGACCGGACAGATCGGTGCCGGTGAAGAGGCTGATCAGCAGCACCGCGATGGCGCCGATGCCGACTCCACCGCCCGCGATGGCTGCACCGCGCCCGCGCCGACGCGCCCGGTTGCCCGAGACGTTGGCGTTGTCGTTGAACGTCATGGCCACACCGTACTCCGTCGTCGCCGGTTCCCGACGCCGCTTGACAGGCGGCAATAAGCTCGCCCCATGACCCCGCCACCTGTCACCGTCACGATCACCGGCGCGGGAGGCCAGATCGGCTACGCGCTCCTGTTCCGCATCGCCGCGGGAGACATGCTGGGCGACCGCGACGTCCGCCTGCGGCTGCTCGAGATCCCGCAGGGGATGCGCGCCGCCGAGGGCGCAGCGCTCGAACTCCAGGACTGCGCCTTCCCGCGGCTCGTGAACGTCGAGGTCACCGACGATCCGGGCACCGCGTTCGACGGCTGCAACGTGGCCATGCTCGTGGGCGCGCGCCCGCGCGGCCCGGGCATGGAGCGCGCCGACCTGCTGGCCGCGAACGCCGGCATCTTCGGACCGCAGGGCGCGGCCATCGCCGCGGGCGCCGCCGCCGACGTCCGCGTCGTCGCGGTGGGGAACCCCGCCAACACGAACGCCCTCATCGCGGCGTCGGCGGCGCGCGGCATCCCGCCCGAGCGCTTCACCGCGCTCACCCGGCTCGACCACAACCGCGCGGTCGGGCAGCTGGCCGAGACCCTCGCCGTGCGACCCGGCGGCATCGAAGGCGTCATCATCTGGGGCAACCACTCCGCCACCCAGTTCCCCGACGTGGCACATGCGACGGTCGACGGCGTGCCGGTGGTCGACGTCCTCGCCGACCGGCTGGGCGGCCCGGACGCCGCCCGCGCGTGGCTCGACGACGTGTTCGTGCCACGGGTGGCGCGACGCGGAGCCGAGATCATCGAGGTGCGGGGATCATCGTCGGTCGCCTCGGCAGCCAGCGCGGCGATCGACCACGTGCGGGACGACGTGCTCGGCACGCGGGGTCGCCGCACGTCGGCGGCGGTCGTCTCGCACGGGGAGTACGGCGTTCCCGAGGGACTGGTGTGCTCGTTCCCCGTCGTCTCGGACGGCACCGGCTACCGGGTCGTCGAGGGTCTTTCGCTCGACGACCGCTCACGCGCCCGACTGGACGCGTCTGTCGCAGAGCTCGTCGCCGAGCGCGAGGCCGTGGCCGCCCTCGGCATCCTCTGACCCGGCGTCGTAGGGGACAATGGTCCGAAGCGAGGGAGCCCCCATGACCGACACGACGCATTCGACGGATGCCGCGACGCACGCCCACACGCATGCGCCCGCCACGGGGGTCGACACGGCGCCGCTGCATCTGCCCCATCCCGCTGCGGAATGCCCGCGCTGCTTCACGGAGCTGCAGCAGGACCGGCACTGGTGGCGTGCGCGTCCGTCCGGGTCACGACTGGTCGGTCTGGTCATCTCCAGGGACGACATGCCCTCGGTGGTCGAGCAGCGCGACGAGCTGACGCGGTTCGGCGTGCCGATCGAGGGGTTCCGGCATCCGGCCCCCGAGACGCTCGAGTCGTGGGAGGAGCGTCTGGTCCGGCTGTTCGGGACGCTGACGGGCGGCGACGTGCTGGTGGTGGCGAACGTCCACGCGCTGGGGCGCAACATCGACGAGGAGACGCGCACGGTCGCCGAGCTGCACCGCCGCGGCGTCGTGGTGAAGGTGCTCAGTCACGGCAGCCGGCACCTGGCCGATCCCGGACGATGAGCCGGACGGGGCTCAGGCGTCGTCGCCGGCCTCGTCCGCAGCGTCGAGCAGCGGCAGATGCTCCCGCGTCACCAGGCGCGCGGCGATCGCGTGCTCGACCAGGCGCACCCGGCGGTTTGTCGCATACGACCCGACGCCGCCGCGCAGCCCCGGCACGCCGATGCGGTCGAGCTTGTCGCACACGTTGTCGAGCTTGCGGTTGAATCGCGTGAGGGTCCACCCGAGCCGTTCGGCGGCCTGCGCCGACGTCGGCAGGTCGCTCATGCCGGTGCCCTCGCGCTTGAGCACGGGCTCGGCGAGAGCGAGGATCATGAGGCGCTGGCTGAGGGTGAGCGGCACTTCGCCGATGGTGCTCATCCCGTCCTCCGCAGCGTCGAGCTGGGACATCTCCCGGAAGGCGGGAGCCGTGGAGTGGATCGTCAGCTCGTAGGTGGTCGGGCCCGCGCTGAAGATCACCGACGTCGAGGCGAAGACGAGCGGCAGCCGCGCGCCCGGCGCGAGCCACGCCTGCACGCGACTGGCCGAGTCCGTGACCGTCGCCGACAGGCGCGAGCCGACGTTCGAGAGCAGCCACAGCCCCCCGACGTGCTCGATCGTCAAGAAGTGGCGGTGCAGGAAGAGGTTGTCATCGATCGCCAGATCGCCGTCCCGCCCCACAGTGAAGACCTGGTCGGGGTCGACCGTGAAGGTCTCGCCGGCGAACTCGACGGCCAGCGCGGGTGAGGCCTCGGTGACGGTCACGGCGCACACCCCCGCACGGGATCGGAGGCCTGTCCGCCTTCGCGGACGGTGCGGACCTCGATGCAGGTGGAGCCGGACGGGTCGGCGGGCACGGTGACCGAGGCCTCGGACACCGGCTGCAGGTCGGGGTCCTCATCGGCGCGTGTGACGACGCCCCACAGGTAGCGGTCGCCGTCCTGCGGCGACGGGTTGTTCCAGGTGAAGACGACGCGGTCGCCGGAGGCGCTGCCGGCGAGGTCCTCGGGCGAGGGCACCGACAGGACGACCGGGTCCTGCGGGGCCGCGGTGGTCGGCGCGGGAGTCGCACCGGTGTCGGGCGAGAGGATGCCGGGAAGCGACACCGCGACGACGACGGCGATCACGACGACCGCCGTGGCCGCGGCGAACCACAGCCACCGGGGAGTGCGGGTGCGGTGGCTGTCGGCCGGGCCGGTGGTGCCCGTGGTCTCGGGCGCGGGCGCCGCGTCGGTCGGTCCCGCTCCGGCGACGACCGCCGGAGCGGGCGCGGCCCGCGGTGCGGGGGCGCGCAGCACCGTGTGCCCGGCATCCGTCTCGGACGACGCGGCATCGGCGCGGACGACGGTCTCGAAGTCGGCGGTCCCGAACGTGGGGATCTCCCTGCGGGCGGTGCGGTCGCGGGAGTCGCGGACGACCGTGGCGTCGACCCCTGTGTCGGTGACCGGCGCAACGAACGAGGGCCGGGTCGGGCCGGCCGCCGGGGCGGTCTCGGGGTCGATGCTGACGATGCCGCGCACGCGCGTGAGCCCGTCGTCCTCGTCGTCGACCTCGTCTTCGGGCAGGCCGTCGTCGAGGATGTCGATGGCGGTCACCGAATGCGACAGCTCGATCTGCACCTTCTGCAGCGAGCGCGCGAAGGCGATCGCGGTGTCGTAGCGGTCGGCCGGGGACTTCGCCATCGCCCGCTCGAGCGTCGCCTCGAGGGCGGCCGGGACATCGGCGCGGCCGAGCGGGGGCAGCGGTCCGCGCTCGATGCGGTCGATCAGGTCGGCCGCGGTGTTCCGACCGCCCGGGGTCTCGAAGGGTGATCTGCCGGCCAGCAGCGAGTAGACGGTCGCCCCCAGTGCCCACACGTCCGACCGCGGGTCGGAACGGGGGACGTCGGCGAAGGACTCCGGCGGCGACCACGGAATCGACAGGCCCTGCGAGTCGGCGGCGGCCGCCGTCGTCGACGCGATCCCGAAGTCGGTCAGGGCGGGCCGGTTGTACTCGGTCACCAGGATGTTGGCCGGCTTGATGTCGCGGTGGAGGACGCCGGCCCGGTGCGCGGTCTCGACCGCGGCGGCGACCTGCACGCCGACTCGCAGCGACTCGGCGACCGAGAACGGCTCGCGGCGGTAGCGCGCCTGCAGGTTCGGCTTGGGGCAGTACTCCATGACCAGATACGGCCGGCCGTCGTCGGCGACCCCCGCCTGGTAGATCGTGACGATGGCCGGGTGCGTCGACAGCATGGCCATGACGTTCGCCTCGGCGGTGAACTCGGCCACCGATCCGCTGGACATGCGCTCGGTGAGAAGCACCTTGACCGCGACACGGCGCTTGGGCAGCTGCTGCTCGTACAGGTACACGTCGGCGAATCCGCCGGAGCCGAGCACGTCGAGGTATGTGAAGCCCGGCAGCGCAGGCGGCCGCATGGGGGCGCGCTGTGCGCTCATGCCAGGTCCTCGATGGTCACCGTGATGCCGTCGCCCAGGTCGAGCACGTCACCCGGAACGACGACGCTCGCCTCGCCGGGGTGCAGGCGCACCGGGTCCGCGCCCGTGCGCAGCAGCGTCGTGCCGTTGGTCGTCCGCAGGTCGGTCGCGACGATGCTGTCGCCCTCGACGCGCAGCTCGAGGTGGCTGCGCGAGATGTCCTGCTGCGGGCTGTCGACCGCGACCAGGTGCGGCAGGTCGGTGCCGGACACGCGGGTGGCGCGGGGTCGCCGGCCGATGACGACGGTGCGGTCCAGCCGCAGGACCTGCCCGGTCGACAGCCGCAGCCGCCCCGGGGCGGGAAGCCGAGGAGGCGCGAGCGGGCCCGGGTCGTCGAGGGCGCCGCCGGTCTCACGCAGGCGCCGGGCCTCGGCGACCGAGATGGTGGCGCCGTCGTGATCGCCGACGTCCGGGCCGGTCTGCGCCGTCGACACGTCGCCGCGGACGACCGTCTCGGCGGGAGCCTCGCGTTCGGCCGCCCGCGCGGACGCGCGGACGCCCACGACCGTCTCGTCCACCTCGCCGTCGGCCGCCGCCTGCGGCGACACCGTCGAGTCGACGGGCAGCAGCGTGTCGGCCATGGATTTGACCGCGGCGGAGTCGATGAGCGCCGTCGGAGCGGTGGGGCGCGCGGGTACGGCCGGGCGCGCGGGCGCGGCGGGGGGTGTGATCACCACGGGCGCGGGAAACGGCGGCGGGACGGGGACCGGCGATGCCGCGGGCGCCGGGGCAGGATCGGGCTCCGGGGCGGGCCCGGGCTCAGGGCTCGGCGCCGACTCGGGCTCGGGCTCGGGCTCAGGCTCAGAGGTCGGCGCTGACCGGGGCTCGGGCTCCGGTGCGGGCTCGGGCTGTGGGGCCGCCTTCGGCTCGGAGATCGGCTCGGCGGCGGGCGCAGACGCCGGTACCGGCGTGGAGGCGTCCGTCGGCGCGGGCACTTGCGTCGGCGCCGACGCCGGAGCGACCACGTCGGCGCCGTCATCGGCACCGGCGGCGAGGTCGCTGCGCACCCAGGCCAGGGCCGCGGCGAGCACGACCCCGTCCGAGACCGGCAGTGAGGCCGCGGCATCCGATGCGCCGATCTCGATGCGCGACACGTCGGGCACCGCGCGCTCGTTCCACGTGGTGACGCCGGCGCCCGACACGGTCTGGCTTCCGCCGGCGGCGTGGACCGTCGCCTCGAGGTCACCGCGGACGATCACGCGCACGCCCGCGCCCTCGGCGAGCGCGACGACGAACGGCGGAATGGCGTCGAGCGACGCGCCGAAGGCGCCGGTGAGGGCCTCGAGGACGCCGCCCAGCCCGCGCCCGTCGGCGACTTTCCGCCACACCGCAACGGCGAGGTCCGCCTCCACCCCGGCTCCCAGGACGGCGACGCCCTGTGCCGTGACCACGACGGGCATGTCTCCGGGCGCGTAGAGCACCGCCATCAGATTCCCCCTCCGGACATGACTCGCGGCAGTGTATCGCCATCGACATCCTCGGTCGCCGGGAGCGCAGGTGCGGTGTCGTCGAACCCGGGCTCCGGGCGGCCGCGGTGCGCGACCTCGACGGCGTCGACGACGATCGCGGTGATGTTGTCGCGCCCGCCGTGCAGCAGCGCCTCGTGGACGAGGCGGGTCGCCGCCTGCTGGGGGTCGGCTTCGCCCTGGAGCAGCTCGCGGATGCGCGCGTCGGCGACCTCGGCGGTCAGTCCGTCCGAGCAGACCAGGATGCGGTCGCCGGTCTCGGCGGGGAGGAGCCAGTAGTCCGGTTCCGAGACGGTGCCGGCGCCGATCGCCCGGGTGATCACGTGCCGCCGGGAGTCGCGCGCCGCGTCCGCGGGATCGAGCTCGCCGCTGTCGACGAGCTCTTGCACGACGGAGTGGTCGACGCTGATCTGCTCGAACGTCTCGCCGTGCAGGCGGTAGGTGCGGGAGTCCCCCAGGTTGATGGCGAGCCAGTAGCCCTCACCGTCGACGTCGGCCACGGCGACGCCCGCGAGCGTCGTGCCGGCACCCGCGCCGGCGCCCGGGGGCAGCTCGACGACCCGCCGCCTCGCCGCATCGAAGGCCGAGCGCACGTCGTGGATGGTGAGGCTCTCGCGCCCGGCGAACTCAGCGAAGGCGGTGATGACGGCGGCGCTGGCGATCTCGCCCGCGCGATGACCGCCCATGCCGTCGGCGACGAGGAACAGCGGGGCCGCGGCGAGGTGGGAGTCCTCGTTCACCTTTCGGCGCAGGCCCGTGTCGGTCGCCGAGCCGGCGCGGACCGTGATCGGCCGCGACACGCTCACGGGGCGTCCACCGCGACGCTGCGGTCGCCGAACTCGAGCCGGTCGCCGGGGCGCAGACTCGTCGGAAGCCCGGGCACGAGCGTTCGCCGCACTCCGCCGCGCACGAGGACCGTGCCGTTGAAGGAGTGCCGGTCCACGATCCAGGGTCCGGCGTCGTCGGCGCCGATCTCGAAGTGGGTCTTCGAGATCGTCAGCGTCTCGTCGCGGACCGCCACGCAGACCGCTCCCGACTCGTCGGTCGGATTGCGCCCGAACACCGTTCGTCCGTAGACGGCGGTGCACGTGCCGTCGTCCCACGTCAGCGAGGCGAGAAGCCCCGTCCGCGACAGGGAGTCGTCGAGGATCGTGGTCATGAGGTCGGGGCTCCCTTCCGCGCCGAGCGGGCGAATCTCGTCCCGGCCAGGAGCGAGCGCACGCTCAGCCGCGCGCGGATGCGGCGCCACAGCGACGAGCGGGCACCCATGGTGCCGACGATCTCGTCCACCTGACGCCAGAACTCGTCGATGTCTTCGGCGCTGGGGTCGGAGGGGCCCCACACCTCGGCGTCGGCGCGGTGCGCAAGGGTCGCCACCGCGGGCTCGTCGAAGGCCGAGCGGACGACGTCCGCGTCCTCGGTGCGGGTGGCGCCGGCGGGCACGGGGGTGCCGTAGTCCACCGCGCGGTCGACGAGTTCGTCCCACCCGCCGCTGATGCGATCGGCTGCCCGCTCCGCCTCTCGGCGCCGCCGGCGACGCGTCGCCTTGATCGCCCCGATGATGAGGAAGGGCGACGCGAGCAGTGCGAGCACCAGCAGGCTGATGCCGACGATCGCGGCGATCAGCAGGATGAGACCGGCCGGCCCCTCCTCGTCCTCGTCGGCCTCGCGCTCGTCGGGGATGGTGGGCGGCATGTCGACCGGAGCCTGCTGCGGGGGCGGCGGCTGCAGCACCTGCGGCTTGGGGTCGGCGCGGGGCTTGGTGGTCTGATCGCTCGGGACCTGATCCTCGGGCGGCGTGGGGTCGAAGGGCACCCAGCCGACGCCGTCGAACGCGACCTCGACCCACGCGTGCAGATTCTCGCCCGTCGCGGTGAAGGTGTCGCCCGTCAGCGGCGAGTCCTCGTCGGGGTGGAAGCCCATGACCACGCGGGCAGGGATGCCGATCTGCCGGGCGAGCAGCGCCATGGCGACGGCGTACTGCTCGTCGTCGCCGACCATCTGCTCCGAGCCGAGCAGCGTCGAGATGCGCTCCGAGCCGTGACCCGCGCGCGACAGCGGCTCCCCTTCCAGGCCGTGGCTGAAGAAGCCCCCCTCGGACAGCATCGTCTGCAGTGCCCGCACCCGCTCGATCGGGGTCTCGGCGTCGGCGGTCGCGTCCGAGGCGAGCTCGGCGAACTCCTGCGGCACGGCGCGCTGCGTCGGCATCTTCACGGGGGCGAAGGCCACGTCGGCGAGGGCGTCATCGCTCGGGAACGACTGCACGACGACCTCGAGGTCGTAGGCGTCGCCCTCTCGGAGCCCGCTGGTGACCACGCCGGTCTGCGTCGACGGGTTGTAGTGCGCGGTGCGACGCAGCTCCTCGGCTCGTTCTCCCTCGAAGGCGACGGATTCCACAGCGCCGACCCCCGGCATCCACACGGCGTCGTAGTCGCCGATCTCGATGCGGACGCGGGCGGACTCGCCCTGAGCGTCGGGCGACATCTCGGAGCGGACGGGCGTGAAGGCGCTCGACGCGCCCGCACCCTCGTCCGAGACGTTGTAGACCGTGCCCGAGTACGCGTCCATCGCGGCGATCCGCACGCGCGCGTCTTCGGGCAGGCCTGTCGCGGTGAACAGCGGCGTCTCGGCGGCATCGCGCACGTACGCGCGGAAGGACTGCAGCGGGCTCGGGAACTCGCGGATGTCGAACGGCGGGATCACCACGTCGCGAAGGACGTATCGGGGGGATGCCGGCGCGGCCAGTCCGCTGGTGACGACGCCGACCGCCACGGCGACGGCCACGACCCCGGCGCCGAGCGCCAGGCGCCGCACGGTTCCCTGGGCGGCGGGGTCGCCGTCGTCGCCGAGCGGGATGGCGGCCTGCTGCGGGGTCCACGACTGGCGCATCGCGAGCCACCCGGTCGCGACGACGGCGAACACGACGCCCTCGACCACGGGGACGGCGGGCTGGGCGGTGCCGAGCGCGATCTGCACGGCCAGGAATCCCACGGCAGGCAGGAGCGCCCACGCGGCGCGGCGCGCGCGCAGCGCGATGCTCGCCGTCAGCACGCTCGCCACGAGGGTGAGCAGGAACGGGACGATGAGGAAGCCCTCACCCGCGGGGACGGGCGCCACGGTGGTGAGCAGCTCTTTCCACGACGTCACGACGCCGAGCGCCAGCATGCCCCACGTCTGGAGCGTCGGGATGACGCCCAGGATCGTGGTGTGCGACAGCGCGAGCGCTCCGCCGAAGAGGAAGTACACCAGCACCGTGATGCCCGCGAGCGTCAGCACGCCGAAGCGTCGCCACGCGCCGAGCGCGGCCACGGCCAGCCCGAGGACGAGGCCGCCGATCGCCGCCACGAGGTAGCCGGGGCCGGAGTAGGTGGGCCAGAATCCGGCCACCGGCACGGCCAGCAGCAGCGCCGCCGCCGTCAGGTCGAGGATCCAGCGACGCGTGGTGAGCGCGGCGGGCCTCATGCGAGCACCCGCCGCAGGGCCGAGGGGAGCTCCTCCAGCGCGCCCACCGTCACGACGTCGGCGTCCGCGATGCGGCGGAGGGCGGGGGCGGCGCCGGCGTGGGCGACGATGGCGAGCACGCGAGTGCCGTACGGCAGGCGCGCGCACGCGGCGCGCAGGGTGGCGGCGTCCGTCCGGGAACCGGTGAGGAGGACGACGACGCTGGCGGCGGGAAGGGATGCCGCGACGCTCACGGCGAGGTCGCGGATGCCGCCGCCACGGGGCTTGGAGGGCTCCAGCGCGGACAGGGCGTCGAGGAGCTTCTTGCCGGTCTCGGCGCTGTGACGCCGGCCCTGCACCTGCAGGTCGACCTGGCGCGAGTCGCGGACGGCGCGGAGCCCGAGCGAGCCGGCGGCCGAGATGGCGAGCTCGAACTCGTCGTCGCCGGCGTACTCGGCGGGGTTGCACGAGAGGGCGAGGACGAAGTGCGAGCGGCGGGTCTCTTCGTACTGGCGCACCATGACCGAACCGGTGCGGGCGGTCGACTTCCAGTGCACGTGCCGCAGGTCGTCGCCCGGCTGGTACTCGCGCAGGGCGTGGAAGGACACGTCGTCCGGGGACAGATCGCGCGCGGCGAGCCCTTCGAGGTCGCGGAAGAAGCCGAGCGACTGCCCCTCGAAGGGCACGGTGCGCGGGTGGACGAACAGGTCGACCGGCTCGTCGCGGTTGTGCACGCGCTCGAACAGGCCGAGCGGATCACCGCGGACGACGCTGACCGGGCCGACGGCCAGGACGGCGCGGCGGGTGGTCGGGATGGCGAACAGCTCGTCGACCGAGGCACCGGGACCGAGCCGGCCCACGGCGAACTCGCCACGGCCCGCACCGACGGGCAGCACCACCCGGGACGGCAGGATCGCGCGGTCGCCGGTGTTCGACAGTGTCAGCGTGCCGACGGCCCGCTCCCCCACGATGACCCGCGTCCGCCCGAGGTCGAGCGCGACGTCGTAGGCGGTGCGGCCGATGAGGAACAGCGCGCACAGCGCCAGCGTGGCGGCGATGACGACGGCGGAGACCGTCAGCTCCCACCACCCGAGCCCCTGCCCGGCGACCCAGAGCACGACGGCCGCTCCCACGAGCACCCAGGCCGCGGGTCGGAAGACGCCCAGCACCAGACGCGCGCGCCGCTGCACGGATGCGGCGACCGGGGTCACGGCATCCGTCCACGAACGCCGCTGCGCGGGCGCAGCGGCCGGGGCGAGCGTCTCGGCGGTCATCAGGCGGCGGACCTCGCCTGCGGTGCGGCGATCGACTCGACGACGCGCGCGATGACCGTCTCGGCGGTGGTACCCGAGAACTCGGCCTCGGGGTCCATGACCAGACGGTGGGTCCACACCGGGCCGACCAGGGTCTTGATGTCGTCGGGGGTGACGTAGTGACGGCCGTTCGAGGCGGCGTAGACCTTCGCGATGCGGATCATCGCGATCGAGCCGCGCACCGAGACGCCCAGGCGGGTCGCCGGGTCCTCGCGCGTCGCGGCGGCCAGCTCGGCGGCGTACCGCAGCACGGCGCCCTCGACGTGGACGGTCGAGGCGAGGTCGGCCATGTCGGCGACCGCGCCGGTGGTGATGATGGCGGGCAGGTGCGCCGACGGGTTGCGGTCGGCCGAGCCGGCGAGGATGCGCTCGGCGACGTCGAGCTCGGGGTAGCCGATCGACGTCTTCACCAGGAAGCGGTCCAGCTGCGCCTCGGGAAGCTTGTAGGTGCCGGCCTGCTCGATCGGGTTCTGCGTGGCGACGACGAGGAATGGCCGGCCCACCTCGTGCGCGGTGCCGTCCACCGTCACGCGCGACTCCTCCATGACCTCCAGCAGCGCCGACTGCGTCTTGGGGGAGGCGCGGTTGATCTCGTCGGCCAACACGATCGAGGCGAAGACGGGTCCCTTGTGGAACTCGAAGCGGTGCTGGGCCTGGTCGTAGATCGTCACGCCGGTGACGTCGGAGGGCAGCAGGTCGGGGGTGAACTGGATGCGCGCGCTCGTGCCCTGGACGGTGGCGGCGAGGGCCTTCGCGAGGCTCGTCTTGCCGGTGCCGGGGGCGTCCTCGAGCAGCACGTGTCCCTCGGCGAGCATCGCCGAAAGCACGAGCCCGACGACCTCGCGCTTGCCCATGAGCGCGCGGTCGACGTTGTCGACCAAGCGCGTGAAGGTGGACTGGAACCAGGCGGCCTGTTCCGGGGTCATCGTCATGTCAGTCGTTTCCTCGTTCTCGTTCTGGTCCGGTCACCACGTCACGCGTCGCGAGTCGCCCCAGCCGCGGATGTTCACCCACACCTGCTCGCCGGCGTCGCCGAAGTAGCAGCCGAGCTGGATCGTGCCGTTGCGCGGGACGTTGTACGTGCGGCCGCCGAACTCGCCGCCGAAGGGTCCTGTCGCATTGCACGTCAGGTAGTAGTCGCCCGCGGGGAAGTCCTGCGTGCTGAGCGTCACATAGGCGCACTGGCTCGACGTGCACGTCGCGCTGTTGGTGCGCGAGCCCTTGCCCGCCTGCGCCACGGGCTGCGGCGCGTCGACCGTCGTGGCCTGCGCGGACGCGATGGGGCTCACCTGGCCCTCGGTGTCGAAGGCGCGCACGTCGATGCGGTGCGTCGTGCTGTAGGCGTAGGTGTTGGTGCGCGAACCGTTCTTGGCGACGTCCTGCCACCCACCGCCGTCGATGCGGATCTGCACCTGCTGGATGGCACGGCCGTTGGGGGCGGGCGCGCCCCACGAGAACGTGATGTCGCGTCCGCTGCGGCTCGCGTCCGCGCTCGGCGTACCCACGGGCCCGTACGGCCGCTGGGCCGCGGAGGGCGCCGATGGAGCGCCGTTGTAGCGCACGCCGTCGAGGGCCGTGTAGGCGCGGATGCGGACCTGGTAGTCGGTGCCGTTGTTGAGACCGGTGATGAGCCGGTTGCCGGCGAGCGCCTGCCAGTTGCCGCCGTTCAGCGAGTACTCGTAGCGCATCTCGGCCTGCGTCGCACCGTTGCCGTCGGGCTCGGTGAATGACATCTGCAGGCTGCGATCGCCCGGGCGCGCCGAGACGTTCGTGGGCGCGTCGGGTGCGACGAACGCCCGCCGCGGCGCCGAGTTCGGCCCGTATTCGCCCCACCCGGCCTTGTTGTTCGCGCGGACGCGGAAGGTGTAGTCGGTGGTGGAGGTTTCGATCACGACGGCCTGGCTCGTCGCCGAGGTCTCGATGGTGTTGACCACCGCGCCCCCGCGGAGCACCTGCAGCTGGTAGACCGAGATGGCGGCGCCGTTGTTCGCGGGCGGCGACCACGAGACCTGCATCTGGGCCTGTTCGCCCACCGGCTCCAGGCGCTGCGTCGACGGAGCAGCGACGGGCTCGGGGGCACGGGCGGGCACTTCGCTCGCCGACCAGCCGCTCCAGCTCGAGGGCTCGGGAGCGCGGTTGTGCGCACGCACGCGCACCTGGTAGGACGCGCCGTTCTCGAGGCCCTCCCACACCAGCGTGTTGCCGGTGACGTTGGTCTTCTGCGAGACACCCGACGGCGGGGCCGGCGAGATCTCGAGGGTGAACGTCTCAACCGGCGAGCCCGGCGTCGTCGGGGTCTGCCAGGCGACGTTGAGGCTCTGGTCGCCGAAGGTCAGCGTCGGCGGCTGCGGGGTGTCGGGGCGGGCGTCGGGGCGCGCGGTCTCGGACGGCGGCGACGGGTCGGACTCGCCGACGGCGTTGGTGGCGACGACGGTGAAGTTGTACTCGACGTTGTTGGTCAGCCCGTCGAGCGTGCACGTCGTGGACGCGCACTGCTTGACGTAATCGCCGCGCGTCGAGCTGACGGTGTAGCCGGTGATGGGCGAGCCGTTGTCGACGGGCGGGGTCCACGCCAGCACGACCGTGCGGTCCTGCACGCTCGAGACGGTCGGCGTCCCCGGGGCGTCCGGGCGACCCTGCACCGTGATCGTGATGAAGCCCTCGACCTCGCGGTCGGGGTCGCCGGTGGCGTCCTGCACGCGGTAGCGGACCACCATCGTGCCGACGAAGCTGGCGGACGGACTCACCGCGACGCGGTCTCCGCTCACTTCGGCGCGGCCGTCGCCGGTCTGCGTGACGGCCGACACGAGGGTCAGCGGCGTCTCGGGGAACGGGTTGAAGTCGTTGTCGAGCACCGGCACCTCGACGGTGCTCCCCTGATCGACGCGCGGCAGCACGTCGTCGTTCGCGGTGGCGAGCGGCCGGGTGGAGGCGGTGACGGTGACGACCACCGTCCCCTCGATCGGGTCGGTCTCGCCGTCGGTGATGCGCAGCCCGATGGTTGCCTGCGTGCCCTTGGGGGTGTCGGCGGCGGCGCCGACGCGCAGCGTCGAGCCGTCCTCGATGCTCGCCGTCAGACCGGCGGGGGCACCGCCGACGACGGTGTAGCTCATGCCGTCGATGTCGCCCTCGTCGGGATCGGTCGTGAGCGAGCGCAGGTCGAGCCCCGTCGCGTCCTCGCCGGGGGCGACGTTCATCTCGCCGTCGACGAACGTCGGCTGCTGGTTGGCCGGCGGTCGGACGGTGACGGGCATCGTCAGCGTGGCCTTCCGGCCCTCGGGATCGTCGGGCCCGGTGCCGTCGGTCACCTCGAAGGTGATGGCGTCCTGGCCGTAGTAGCCGTCGGCGGAGGTGTAGACGAGCGTGCGCTGGTCCTTCACGAGCTCGGCGCCGTTCGAGTGCACCGCGCTGACCTTGGCGGCCTCGGTGATCACGACGTCGCGGTCGCCGGCGGCGCGGACGTGCTCGGACAGCGGGATCTCGACGGTCTCGCCGCTGTCGACCTCGATCCCGGTGGTGGTGATGAGCGTGGGCGGCAGGTCGTCGAGCGCGGGGACGCGGATGAACGCCGACGCGATCTGGCCGTCTTCGTCGGTGATCGTGTAGGTGACGAGGTGCTCCTCGTCGTCGAGCGTGATGCGGACGGTGCCGTCCGGACGCGCCTGGGCCACCGGGTCGTCGACCTCGACGGTGAGCGCGGCGACCGTGCCGTCGGGGTCCTCGTCGTTGGCGAGCACCTCGAGGTCGACGGTCGGTCCGTCCACGTCCTCGGGGAGGACCCGGTCGTCGCGTGCGATCGGGCGCAGCAGCGGGACCTCCTCGTCGACCGTGACCTGGAGCACCGCGATGGCCTCGGCGCCGCGGGCGTCGCGGATCGTGTACTGGAGCGAGGTTTCGAGCTCCTCGTCCGGCGACGTGACGATCACGCGGTCGCCGAGCACCTCGGCCTCGAGCCCGGGGACGTCCGGGAGGATCAGTCCCCCCGCGACCAGGCCGATCGCATCTCCCTCGGGGTCGGAGTCGTTCGTGAGCACCGGCACCGCGACCGAGCGCCCGGGGCGCATCACGACGGTGTCCTTGACGGCGTACGGCGCCTGGTTGCGCGCCTCGGGCGGGGCGATGCCGACGCGGATCGTCGCGGTCGACTCGGCGCCGAGGCGGTCGCGCACGCGATAGGTGAAGGTGTCGGTGCCGGATGCCTCGACGTCGGCCTGATACTCCACGTGCGTCGCGCCGGTCTCGACGACGCGGCCCTTCTCGGGCGCCGAGGCCAGGCCCACGAGGTCGACCGAGTCGCCGTCGGCGTCGATGCCGTCCAGCGGGATCGGGATGCGCACCTGGGAACCGGCGAGCACCCGCGCGGTCACGTCACGGGGGCGCGGCGTCTGGTTGGTCTCCTCGTCGACGGGGAGCACCTGGATCGTGACGTAGCCGGCATCCTTCTGCCCGGTCGAATCGACGACCTCGTAGGTGGCGTAGACGGTGCCCGCCTCGGGGCCCGCTTTGAAGCGGATGGTGTCCTGCGAGACGAAGATGTCGCCCGCGTCGGCGGCCGGGAGCGGCTCGACGAGATCGGGGGCGACGTGGATGGTGTCGCCGTTGGGGTGGTAGTCGTTGTCGAGCACGGGGATGGTCACGACGTCTCCGGCGCGGACCACGGCCTCGTCGTCGTCGGCGACCGGCGGGCGCAGCTTCTCGGGCCCGGGAACGGGGATGACGACCACTTCGCCCTCGGCACTGCGGATGCCGTTGGAGATCGTGTACTTCAGCGTCACCTGGGTCGACAGTGCACCCTGGTCGCTGACGCGCAGCGTCTCGTGCCCCAGGACCGAGACCGAGACACCGCTGTCGGACTCGATCGAGACGGACTGGATCACGAGGATCCCGCCCGCCGGGTCGATGTCGTTCGCGAGCGCCGCGACGAGCACCTCGCCGCCGCTCGGCAGCAGAGCGACGTCGCGCACCGCGACGGGTGCGGCATCCTCGTCGGCGTCCTCGAGCACGTCGACGCGCACGACGCCAAGGGCGTTCTTGGCGCCGGCCGAAGCGAGGTACTGCACGTAATAGGTACCGACGGCGTTCGAGGTGAAGGTGAAGGTGGAGTCCGAGAAATCAGGCACGACCGCAGCGCCCGGCACCTCGTCGACCCGTGTGAGCCGCAGCGGTTCGCGACCGGTCGAGAGGTCGTTCAGCAGCGGCGAGACCTCGACGGGCACACCCGCTCTCGTGACCACGTGGTCGGCGTTGGTGACCGGAGAGGTGGAGCCGACGGGGCGGACATCCAGGCGCAGGATGCCGGCGGTGGACTTCTGCGTGTCGGACACCGTGATGGCGATGTCCTTACGGCCCTGCACCCCGTTGATCGAGCGGTAGGTGATGCGCCCGTCGGGGGTGAAGTCCACTTCGTCGCCGGGCTCGGCCTCGACGCCGCTGAGGAAGATGTCGTCTCCGTCGGGGTCGATCCAGTCGGGCAGCACGTTGTGGGTGACCACACCGCCGGCCTCGACCTGCAGCGAGGTCGTGCGTTTCTGGCTCGGAGCGCCGTTGACGGTGTCGGGGCGAACCGACAGCGTCACCGTGGCGGTGTCGGAGCCGCCGCGGCCGTCGTCGATGCGGTACTGGAAGCGGGCGGACCCGTTCGCCGACTCGGGCACGGCGATCTGCAGCCCCGCGCCGTTGTTGATCGTCTGCACCTCGCCGAGCGACGGGCCGCCGTCCGGCAGCGTCACGGTGAGGATGTCACCGTCGGCGTCGGTGTCGTTGTCGAGCACGGGCAGCACGGTGGTGCGGCCGGGGCGCACGCCGAAGTCGTCGTCGACGGCCTCGGGGACGGTGTTCTTGTCGGTGCGCTCGGGGAGCGTCGTCTCGACCGTCTCGTCGGTGGTCTCCTCGTCGTTCTCCTCGGCCTCGCCCTCGGGCGGGGTGATGTCGTCCCAGTTGTCGACCTGCTGCAGGTCGTCAGCAGCCATCCACGCGGATCCGCCGCGGATGTCGTTGAGGACGATGACGTCGCGGTTCACGCGGAAGACCAGCTCGGCGTCGTCGTCGACGCCCTCCACGGTCGTGGCGAGGTCGTCGGCCTCGCCGATGCAGTCGCGGATGAAGGATGCCGAACCCGACCACACGCCGTAGGTGCAGCCTGCCAGCGACACCGGCTCGGCCGGAGCCCCCTCGGCGCCGGCGTCGACGACGACCGGTTCGGAGCCGTCCAGCGGCGCCCGGACGAGGGTCGACGCGGTGGCCACGGCCACGGCGTCCGATGCCCCCGACGGCTGCTGCAGCCGTGCGGTTTCGGCGTCGGCGATATCGGCGCGGAGGCCGCCCGTGCTCACGAGGGTGCCGCCGGTGCGATCGAGCACGACCGCGGTGCCGCCCACGGCGGTGACGGCGAGCTCGGCGCTGTCGGCGATGTCGCCCAGTTCGGTGCGCTGCGGCTCGCCGAAGCTGCCGTCCGGCACGGCCGGCACGGTGACGAGCTCCTTCTGCTCGGACGAGGCGGCGTAGACGGTGCCGTCGGTCCCGACGGCGAGCGCCGCACCGGCGCCGAGGGTGTCGACGGGCTCGGTGCCCTCGATGTCGAAACCGCCCACGCCGTCGGCGGGAAGCGCCCACAGGGCGCCGCTCTCGGGGTCGAGGATCGCGACGGTGGTGCCGCCGAGCGCAACCGCCGCGCCGCCGGGGACGTCGGCGGAATCGGTCATCGTCACCATGGCCGGGTCGATGGCCGTGACCGAGGATGCCGCCTGGTCCACCACGACGATGTCATCGCCGGACTGGAGGATGTCGTACTCCTCGGAGGCCGTGCGCAGGCCGCCGTCGAGGACGCGCGACTCGTAGTTGAAGTGGCCGACGAGCAGGCTCGACTGCTTGGTGACCCACACTCCGCCGTCGTGCAGATCGACCTCGGTGGTGGGGAAGCCGTCGTACAGGAACGCCATCGTCGTCAGCGCGACGGCCGAGGCGGTGACGGCACTGGCCGAGGCGATCGCGCGCGGGCGTGCGCGGAGCCACGCAAAAGCTCTCATCGAGCTCGGCCTCCTCCGAGGTGGTCGTTTTCATGCGTGGCGTCGGGTCCCGACGGCGAGATCGGGCGCACACTTCGCGGACGTGTGGACGGTTCAGCCTAACCCGGTATACCGGGGGTGCCGCGATGGGGAGAATCACCCACCCGCGACCCCCGGCTCATCCGGCGACGTAGGCCCGCAGATGCTGCGCGGTGAGGGAGTCGCCGGAGGCGACGAGGTCGGCCGGCGTGCCCTCGAACACCACGCGACCGCCGTCGTGCCCGGCGCCGGGACCGAGGTCGATGATCCAGTCGGCGTGCGCCATGACGGCCTGGTGGTGTTCGATCACGATGACGCTGTTGCCGGCGTCGACCAGGCGGTCCAGCATCCCGAGCATGTTCTCGACGTCGGCCAGGTGCAGTCCCGTCGTGGGCTCGTCCAGCACGTAGATCGCGCCCTGGGTGGCCATCGAGATGGCGAGCTTCAGCCGTTGGCGTTCACCGCCCGAGAGGGTGTTGAGCGCCTGCCCCAGGGTGAGGTAGCCGAGTCCGACGTCGATGAGCCGCGCGAGGGTGAGCGCGGCCGGTCCCTTCGTGAAGACCTCGGCCGCTTCGGATGCCGACATCGCCAGCACCTCGGCGATGTTGCGGCCCTCGAGGGTGTACTCGAGGACGTGGTCGCTGAAGCCGGACCCGTCGCACGTCTCGCACAGGGTCTCGACGCTCTGGGTGTAGCCGAGGCTGGTGATGATGACGCCCAGGCCCTTGCAGGCGAGGCACGCACCCTCGGAGTTGGCACTGAACAGCGCAGGCTTGACGCCGTTGGCCTTCGCGAACGCGGTGCGGATGACGTCGAGGAGCCCGGTGTACGTGGCCGGGCTGCTGCGTCGCGAGCCTTTGATGGGCGTCTGGTCGACCACGACCACACCATCGTGGCGGGGCACGTTGCCGTGAATGAGCGAGGACTTGCCGGAACCCGCGACGCCCGTGACGACGGTGAGGATGCCGAGCGGCACGTCGACGTCGACACCCACGAGGTTGTGCTGACGTGCGTCGCGGATCTCGATGACGCCCTTCGGCTCGCGCGTGGCCGGCTTGAGGCGGGCTCGGTCGTCGAGGTGGCGTCCGGTCACGGTGTCGGAGGCGCGGAGTCCCGCGACGTCGCCGGTGTACTGCACACGGCCGCCGTTGCGCCCCGCCCCGGGACCGAGGTCGACGATGTGGTCGGCGACCTCGATGACCTCGGGCTTGTGCTCGACCACGAGCACCGTGTTGCCCTTGTCGCGCAGCTGCTGCAGGAGCGCGATCATCCGCTCGACGTCGTGGGGGTGCAGCCCCGCGGTCGGCTCGTCGAAGACGTAGGTCACGTCCGTGAGCGACGATCCGAGGTGGCGGATCATCTTGGTGCGCTGCGCCTCGCCGCCCGAGAGGGTGCCCGAGGCGCGGTCGAGCGACAGGTACCCGAGTCCGATGTCGATGAACGAGCCGATCGTCTGGCGAAGCCCGCGCAGGAGCGGGGCGACGGCGGGGTCGGTGATCGTCGCGAGCCACGCGGCGAGGTCGGTGATCTGCATCGCGGCGGCGTCGGCGATGCTCACCCCGCCGATGGTCGACGAGCGGGCGCCGGCGTTGAGCCGCGTGCCGCCGCACTCCGGGCAGGCCGTGAACTTCACCGCACGGTCGACGAAGGCCCGGATGTGCGGCTGCAGGGCGTCGCGGTCCTTCTGCAGCATCGACTTGGTGATCTTCGGGACGAGTCCCTCGTACGTCATGTTGATGCCGGTGACCTTGACCTTCACCTGCTCCTTGTAGAAGAAGTCGTGGCGCTCCTGCTCGGTGAACTCCCGCACGGGCTTGTGCGGGTCGACGAAACCGGACTCTGTGTAGATCTTCACCATCCAGCCGTCCGCGGAGTACCCGGGGATCGTGATGGCACCGTCCGCCAGCGACTTGTCGTGGTCGACCAGCTCGTGCACGTCGACCTCGCTGACCTCGCCGAGCCCTTCGCAGTGCGGGCACATGCCGCCCGTGATCTCGAACGACCGGCGCTCGCGCTTGGGCGCCCCCGGACCGCGGTCGACCGTGATGGCCCCGCCGCCCTTGGCGGAGGGGATGTTGAACGAGAACGCCTGCGGCGACCCCACGTGCGGCTGCCCGAGGCGGCTGAAGAGGATGCGCAGCATCGCGTGGGCGTCGGTGGCGGTGCCCACCGTCGAGCGGGCGTTGGCCCCCATGCGCTCCTGGTCGACGATGATCGCCGGACTGACGTTCTCGAGCGCGTCGACGTCGGGCCGGCTCAGCTGTGTCATGAACTGCTGCACGAACGTCGGGTACGTCTCGTTGATGAGCCGCTGGGACTCCGTCGCGATCGTGCCGAACACGAGCGAGGACTTTCCTGATCCGCTCACGCCGGTGAAGACGGTGAGTCGCCGTTTGGGGATCTCGACGTCGACGTTCTGCAGGTTGTTCTCACGCGCGCCGACGACGCGGATCACGGCGTGCGAGTCGGCGATGTGGATGACGGGGGCGGTGGCCATGACGGCCAGGCTATTGCGGGCCGAACGCGGCCGCGAGTGCGATCTGGTCGAACAGTGCCGTCATCGCGTGGCGGAGCTCGCCGAGGGGCGACGCGCAGCTCGCCAGAACCACCTGCTTGGAGCCGGGGACGGCGTACCAGTACTGCACCTCGAGACGGGTGGCCGTCGCGGTCCGGTCATCCTCGGCGACCTCCTCTTCGTACAGGCGCTCGAGGCGCAGCATCCGCGCGCGCGGCCCGTCCAGCCGCGTGGCGGTCTCGACGCCGGGGTAGCGCAGCTCGACGAAGCTGCGCCGCAGCACCTCCAGCACGGCGTCTGCGTCGGTGCCCACCGCGGGGCTCATGCGCATGCCCGACGGGGCATGGACCGTCAGCGACGCCGGAGTGGCCACCCCGGGAGACAGCTCGAGGCACAGGAAGACGGCGTGCGCGCCGGCATCGCGCGCGGCATCGACCGCGCGCTGGAGATGGGCGCGCAGGCGCCGTCGTGCGAGCGCGGCGTCGTCGGCGACGCCCACCAGTTCGGCGACGGCGAGATCGACCTGCGCGGTCGCGGCGGGCTCGTCACGCGGGTCCACCGTCAGCCAGCGCCCCGGCAGCTGGAAGCTCAGCCGGGGCGGGGCGGGTGCCTCGATCGTCACGCGCCCTCCGCGATCGCACGGACCTCGTCGGGCTGCAGGGTGAGCGAGTACGGTCCGGTGTCGGGCACTCCGAGGGCGTCGAACACCGAGGGCAGCACGGTGATCTCGTCCGCGGATGCCGCGAAGCGGTCGGGGTAGTCGGATCGCTCGCCGTCGATGAGCCGGATGGTCACCTCGTGCCGCGATGCGACCGGATCCTCGGCGAGCACGGGGGCGGCGCCGCGGACGGCGGTGACGAGGCCCTCGTCCGACGGGTCGTCGACGAACAGCAGCACCTGCACCTGGGTGTTCCACGGCGCTCCCGAGTGCGTCGTGTACACCATCGCGCCGTTGACGCCCTCGGCTCCGGACAGCCCGGCCTCGAGGCCGGCGACGTCCGGATCGGCCGCGCACCCGCCGAGGGCGAGCGCCCCGATCGCCAGCGTCGCGGCCAGGACGGTGCGCACCGGCATCCGCTTCATGTCGTTCACGATCCTCGCGTGTAGTCGGCGACGTAGACGTCCTCGTAGCCGCCGGCACCCTCTGCGGCGAAGAAGATCTCGTCACCGCGCCGGGGCTCGGGCAGGTAGCGCTCGGCCTCTGCACCATACATTCCGGCGTGGTGCACCGGCCACGTCAGCGGCCGGTAGGTCCGCCAATCGCCGTCGACGCGGACGCGGTCGATCGGGTCGAGGCCGAGGAACTCCAGGGTGTGCACCGGATCGAGCCCGTTGTTGATCTGCGTGACGCGCACGCCGTCGGGCATGTCGCTGTAGTGCTTGTCGATCGCCGACCCCGCCGTGAAGACCGACTGCACACGACCCTCGACGCGGGGGTTCGTCGCCAGCTCACCGGCCATCATGCCGCCGAGCGACCAGCCGGTGAACATGATGGGGGCATCGCTCTCGAAGACGCCGGCCTGCGTCATGGCGTCCCAGACGGCCTCTTCGTACTGGGTGGGGACGCCGGGGAAGAGCGAGAGCATCGCGTCGGTGCGCGCATCGTTGAGGGCCCCGTCGGTGTTCGTCAGGCTCCAGTTCTGGGTGCTCGGCAGCTGCACGCGCCACGACACGATGTTCCCCTGCGCGTCGCGGACGGCGACGACACGGATCTCGGTCGCGTCCTCGCCGCCGGCGGCGTCCTGGCGGGCGAGCTGGGCCATGAGGTCCTGGTAGTCGCGGGCTTCGCGCGCGTCGTTGCGGGCGTCCTCGTCGGCGTCTCCGGTCGGGGCCGTGGACTCGTTGCGTTCGGCCACGCGCTGCGGGTTGCGGAGCACCTCGGCGATGGCCAGCGCCAGCAGGGATGCCGCGAGCAGGCCGGCGAGGACCAGCATCCCGATGGGGCCGAGCAGCAGGAAGGCGATACCGATGAGGAGGGCCGCGGCGACCACCATCAGCGCGACGACGAGGGCGGACACGAGCGCGCTGAGGAGCTCCTTCAGCGCGTCGACCACCACCGACAGCACTTCTGAGGCCCACTCCCCCACCATCGACAGGAAGTCGCCGACGCCGTCCCAGAACTGGTCCCAGTTGTCGCGCCACGAGTCGGCGCCGTCCTCGATCGCCGTCTCGATCGCGTCGATGGCGCGGTCGGCGGCGTCCCAGATCTCACGACGCGCCTCGTTCAGCCGGCGCCGGGCTTCGGCGATCTGCCCGTTCGAGAAGCCCACCCCGTCGGTGGTCGTCCACAGATCGGTGTAGAGCCCGTCGGTGGAGGATCCGTCGGCCTCGGCGCGCGTGATGTCGGTCCGGAGGTCGTCGAGCTCGCCCTCGAGCCGGGTCGCCCGCGCTTGGTGGTACTCGGCGTCCGCGACCGCCGCGCGGGCGTCCTGCTGGATGGGCTCGAGGTCGACGGCGAACGTCGTCAGCGCCGAGGCGGTGCCGGCGTAGCGGCCGTGGGCGCGCCGCAGCCCGGACGAGGCTTCGGCGGCGGCATCGGCGATCTCGTCGGTGGCGGCGCTGCGCTGGGCGTCGACGAGGTCGCGCAGGGCGTCGGCAGCCTGCGTGATCGCAGCCGCGGTGGCGGCGAGCGCCCGCGCGCGAGGCTCGAGCTCTCCCGGGCGGCCGGCGAAGACGTCCTCGAACTCGAGGGCGAGACCCGACGTCATCGCACGTCCGCCGTCTCGACGGCGTCGGCCATGGTGCGGTCGAGGTCGGTGAAGGTCTCGTCGAGGGCCTCGAGCCAGTCGCGGACGACCACGAGCTGCTCCTCGAGCTTGCCGCGGTTGTGGTCCCAGTTGTCGGCGAAGTCCCGGACCCGGCGTGCGAGACGGGGCTCGCCGGTGAGCTCGGCCAGGTCGTCGCCGACGCGATCCGCGTCCTGGAAGGTCGCGAGAGCGTGGGCGACACGCGCTTTCGCCGCGCGGAGGGCCGTCATGTCCAGTGCGATGTCGTCCATCGGTCCTCCGCGTCGATCGGTGCCTGCGACGGGTCGGTCGGTGCCGGCCGGCCCGTGCACGGCGAGCCTAGGGGCCCGCGGCAGCGGTGACGATGGGGAGAATGCACCATGCCGCGCGTCAGGCCGCGCGCCAGCATCCTTCGACGTGGTCGTCCACCATGCCGCTCGACTGCATGAGCGCGTACATCGTGGTCGAGCCGACGAACCGGAAGCCGCGCGACCGGAGGGCGCGGCTGAGGGCGTCGGACTCCGGCGTCGTGGCCGGCACGTCCCCGAGCGTCCGCGGACGCGGGCGGGGGTCGGGCGCGAACGACCACAGCAGCGCATCCAGCTCGCCGGGAGCCATGTCGAGCACGAGCCGGGCGTTCGAGATGGTGGCGAGGATCTTGGCGCGATTGCGGATGATGCCGGCGTCGGCCATCAGGCGCTCGACGTCCGCCTCGTCGAAGCGCGCCACCGCGGCAGGGTCGAAGCCGGCGAACACCTCGCGGAAGCGCGGTCGCTTGCGCAGGATGGTGATCCACGACAGCCCCGCCTGGAAGCCCTCGAGGCTCATCTTCTCGAAGAGCGGCCGGTCGCCGTGCAGAGGCCGGCCCCACTCCTCGTCGTGATAGCGGCGGTACTCCTCGGCGGCCGGATGCCCGCCGTCGCCGATCCACGCGCAGCGCGCCCGCCCGTCCTCGCCCACCCGCACGTCCATGTGGCCAGTATCCCGCGGCGGCCGCGTCAGGCCGGGCGGGCGCGGAGGTAGCGGTGGATCTCCTCGGTGCCGAGACTGTGGCCCGGCAGCGGCGTCGGGCCTCCTCCGGCACGCAGTCCGTCGATCATGATCCCCAGCTGCCGCCCGACCACCTGCGCGCGGGCGCCCTCGGGGAAGGTGCCGAATTCGCCGAGGCTCCAGGCGGCGATGGAGATGTCGTTGGCGTAGACGTCCGTCCGCAGCGCGCCCTCCTCCTTCGCGCGGCGCACCACGTCCTGGAACGAGGCGTCCCACTGGACGCCGTGCTGCAGGGTGGGGTCGAGCTCGAGCTTGCGCCGCATGACCCGCAGGATCGCGGGCCGCGCGACGGCGAGCTGGCCGATGCCGACGACGAGGGCGACGACGCCGTCCCAGCCGGAGGCGCTCGCCTCCATCTCGTCGATGACCAGCTGCTGGGCCCGCAGGTGCTCGTCGTAGAGCGCCGAGATCACGTCGGCGACCGAAGCGAACCGTCGGTACATGGTCGCGCTGCTCACCCCCGCCGCGCGCGCGAGCTGCGCCATGGTGGGCGCGTCGTCGTGGCGGGTGAAGTGCCGCTCGGCCGCAGCGAGGATGAGGTCGCGGCTGCGCTGCACCTCGATGCGCTCGGCGCGCGTCCGTCCGTCGTCGGTCATCATCCTGAGCCTAGATGCGGAGTGCCCGGGCCGGAGGGTTTCGACGCGGAGCCCTGTTCCGTCTCCGGTCACTCCCCAGTACCGGCGGCGCCCCAGACGCCGTGGCACGGCCCCCCAAGCGAGACTGCTTCTCCCGATGGTCGGGCCCCGCGTCGGATTCCCCCCGCCGTCGAAAGTAGCCGAGATGCTATCCGGACACAAGTCCCCACTTACGACCCGGGTGCGCCGACTACTTCTTCTTGAGCGTCTTCTCCGAGGGTGGCAGCTGACCGGCCGCCGCGAGCGCCGCGTAGTACTCGCGCGCCTCGGTCTGTCGGGCGATCTCGGCCCCCGACGCGATCGGCGCCCGCACGTGCTCGGGCGCGAAGCCGTACGCGTCGACGAGGTCCTGCGCGTGCGGGCGGAGCCGCGCGCACAGGCGGTCGATGTACCGGGTGACCGAGGCCGCGCGCTGGGCCGACAGCCGACCGTTGATCATGTACCACGCGAGGTGCTTCTCGACCAGGTGCAGGCCGAACAGGTCGCGGAGCCACGTCAGCACCTGGCGGGTGCCGTCGTCCGCGATCGCCTTCACGCCGTCCGAGAACGCCTCCCACTGCAGCAGCTCGCCGTGCGCCCGCGCCGCCTCGATGAGCTCGACCTGATGGGCGTTGAAGAGTGCGGCAGCTTCGGCCGGATCGAGCTTGGATGCCGGGCGCAGCGCCGCAGCGACGTCGGCGACCATCTGCTCGACCCGCCCGGCGAGCAGCTCGTGCTGCTGCTCGGCGCGCAGTCCCAGCTCGACCGAGCGCGCGGTGGAGCCGAAGTCGGCCACCGCCTGACCGAGCTGGCGAAGACCGGCGCCGTGGAAGACCTTGCCCGCGGTGTGCTCGACGGCGTAGCGGGCGAGCTTGGCGGCATCCGCTCCCTTGAACTGCGTCGCGTAGTCGCTCAGCAGTCGCTTGCCGACCAGCTGGAGGAGGACGTTGTTGTCACCCTCGAAGGTGGCGTAGACGTCGAGGTCCTGGTGCAGCCCGACCATGCGGTTCTCGGCGAGGAAGCCCTGGCCGCCGCACGCCTCGCGGCACTCCTGAATGGTGTCGAGCGCGTTCCATGTCGACAGCGGCTTGAGCGCTGCGGCGAGGGTCTCGAGGTCTTCTCGCTCCTCGGAGGTGTCGGTGCGGCCCGAGAAGACGCCGTCGAACTTGCGCAGCAGCTCGTCGTGCGAGAAGAACTGCGCGTAGTTCTGCGCCAGCAGCGGCAGCAGGCGCCGCTGGTGCTTGCCGTAGTCCAGCAGCACGACCTCGTCGGATCCCGCTCCGGAGTCGAACTGGCGTCGCTGGTTGGCGTACGTCAGGGCGATGTGCAGCGCGAGCGCGGTGCCGGTCGTGGCCGCGCCGTCGAGCGACACGCGGCCCTGCACGAGCGCGCCGAGCATCGTGAAGAATCGGCGGCCGGGGCTGGGGATCTCGCTCGAGTACGTGCCGTCGGCGGCGACATCGCCGTACCGGTTGAGGAGGTTCTCGCGGGGCACGCGGACGTGGTCGAAGTGAAGGCGGCCGTTGTCGATGCCGTTCAGGCCGCCCTTGGGCCCGTCGTCCTCGCCGCCGATGCCGGGCAGGAAGGCGCCGTCGTCGTCGCGCAGCGGCACGAAGAAGCAGTGCACGCCGTAGTTGACGCCGCCGGTGATCAGCTGCGCGAAGACCGTCGCCGCTTTGCCGTGCAGGGCGGCGTTGCCGAGGTAGTCCTTCCACGCGCCGCGGAACGGCGTGTGGATGACGAACTCCTCGGTGGCGGGGTCGTACGTCGCCGTGGTGGCGATCGCCGCGACGTCCGAACCGTGCCCGGTCTCGGTCATGGCGAACGCGCCCGGCAGCTCCATGTTCGTCACGGCGGTAAGCCAGCGATCGTGGTGCTTCTTGGTGCCGAGCTGGTGGATCGCCGACCCGAACAGGCCCCACTGCACACCGGACTTGATCTGCAGGCTGGGGTCGGCGAGGACGAGCTCCTGGAAGCCGGCGAGGTTGGCGCCGTTGTCGTCGAGCCCGCCGTACTCCTTCGGCAGCGCGCGACCCGAGGCGCCGTTCTCGACCAGCAGATGAAGCTGGGTGAGCACGCGCTCGCGGTGCTCGGGCATCGGCATGCCCTCGACCCGCCAGAACGCGGGATCCTTGATCATCTCGCGCGCCTCGCGGCGGGTCGCGGCCCACGTCCCCAGCAGCAGGTCGGTGACGGCGTCGACGTCGATGCGCGGCTCGGCCGCCTCGTCGGCGGTGTGGGCGGCAGTCGGCGCTCCCCCGGCGGGGGTGCGCTTGCTCAGGGACGGCTTGCGGGAACGGACGGCGGCGTCGGTCATGTGCCTCACCTTTCGGCAGTGAACTCGTGAAAAGTCCCTTTGACGGTAGGACTCCCACAACTCATGCTCAAACCGAGTGGAGGATAGCGACAATGGTCGGCGGCGGCGACGCTCGGCCGGATTGTGCGGTCCCCACAGTGGCCCCTGTCGGTGCCGCCGGAGGGCGGGTCGGGTGAGATCCTTCCCGCCGGCACCACGCTCGGATGGCCTACAGCGTGAGCTCGTGGCGGAACAGCGGGTCGGTGGTGTCGAACCGCACATCCGGGCGAGCCGTCGGCGAGCACTCCGCCGGTGCGCGGTCAGGCCGCGGCGACCACTTCCAGCACGGCCTCTCCGTAGGCCTCGCGCTTCTTGGCGCCGATGCCCGTGATGCCGTCGAGGTCGGCGAGGGTCGCGGGGCGGTGCTCGGCGAGTGCGCGCAGGGTCGCGTCGCCGAACACGATGTAGGCCGGCACCCCGAGCTCGCGCGCCACTCCGGCGCGCCACTCGCGCAGCGCCTCGAAGAGCCCGCGGTCGCCGTCGGCGAGCGAATCGGATGCCGCCACGCGCCGCACCCGCGGAGCGCTGCCCGTGCGTCCGAGGACGTCGCGGCGCAGGGGCACCGGCGTCTCACCCCGAAGCACACCGGCGGCGGGGTCGCCGAGGGCGAGCGTGCCGTATTCGCCGCGCGCGACGAGGATGCCGCGGGCGAGAAGCTGGCGGATGACGCTCCGCCAGTCCTGATCGCTCAGGTCGGCGCCGAGGCCGTAGGTCGAGAGGGTGTCATGGCCCTGCTGGCGGACGCGCTCGGTCGACGCGCCACGCAGGATGTCGATCAGGTGACCCGCGCCGAAGGACTGATTGCGCTCGCGCTGGAGCCGGACGATCGTCGACAGCAGCTTCTGCGCGGCGATCAGCCCGTCCCAGGTCTCAGGCGCTTCGAGGCACGTGTCGCAGTTGCCGCACGGCTCGGACGGCTGGCCGAAATAGCCCAGCAGGTTCTGGCGGCGGCATCCGACCGTCTCGCACAGCGCGAGCATCGCGTCGAGATGCTGGCCGAGACGCAGCTTGTACGAGCGGTCGCCGGGCGACTGGTCGATCATGCGTCGCTGCTGCACGACGTCGCCGAGGCCGTAGGCCATCCAGGCCACGGCGGGGTCGCCGTCGCGGCCGGCTCGCCCGGTCTCCTGGTAATAGCCCTCGACCGACTTCGGCAGGTCGATGTGCGCGACGAAGCGCACGTCGGGCTTGTCGATCCCCATGCCGAACGCGATGGTCGCGACCATCACGACGCCGTCCTCGCGCAGGAACCGCGATTGGTTCTTGGCGCGCACCGATGCGTCCAGTCCTGCGTGATACGGGAGTGCGTCGATGCCCTGGCCGCGCAGGTGCTCGGCCGTCTGCTCGACCGACTTGCGACTGAGGGCGTACACGATCCCGGCCGAGCCTTCAGGCTGCGCGCGGATGAACGCCGTCAGCTGGCGGCGCGGGTCGACCTTGGCCTCGATCCGGTACTGGATGTTCGGGCGGTCGAAGCTGGCGACGAAGTGCCGCGCCTCGGGCATCCGCAGCCGGTCGGTGATCTCGCGGTGGGTGGGCGGGGTCGCCGTCGCGGTGAGCGCGAGCCGCGGCACGCCCGGGAAGCGCTCGGCGAGGTCGCCGAGCCCGAGGTAGTCGGGCCGGAAGTCGTGACCCCACTGCGACACGCAGTGCGCCTCGTCGATGGCGATGACGCTCAGGCGCCCCTGCGAGAGCAGCCGCATCGCCGACTCGGTGTTCAGTCGCTCGGGGGCGACGTAGAGCAGATCGAGTTCGCCGGCGACATAGGCGCGCTCGACGGCCTGGCGCTCGGCCGGGGCCTGCGTGGAGTTCAGGTAGGCGGCGCGCACGCCGTTGGCCACGAGCGCGTCGACCTGGTCGTGCATGAGGGCGATCAGCGGACTGACGACCAGTCCCGTGCCCTCCCGCACCAGCGCGGGCACCTGGTAGCAGACACTCTTGCCGCCGCCGGTCGGCATGAGGACGACGGCGTCGCCACCCCCGGCGACGTGCGCGACGATGTCGGCCTGATCGCCCCGGAACGCGTCGTAGCCGTACACCTCGTGCAGCACCGCGCGCGGGTCGGCGCCGACCAGGTGCCGCCGGGCGGGGAGTTCGGACGCCACGGGCACCGCGATCCCAGGATCCTCGGGGGGCGGCATCCACCCGTCGGACTCGGGCGGAGGCGCCCAGCCGTCGTCGTACGCGTCGGGCGGGGGCGCGTCGTCCACAGCCCACGCGAGGTCGGCGTACGGGTCTGCGGGGGGCGTGCTCATCCGCTCAAGGGTAACCCGCCCCGCCGACACCGCTCGGGCCCGTCCACAGCCCGGGCTGCCGCGCGCGGGCTCTTCACCGCGCCGGCCGGCAGGCTCCTCGCCGCGCCGACTCAGGTCCGCTGCCCTGCTCGCCGCGCGGGCTCCTCCCCCGCCGGCCGCGAGCGGAGGAGATGTCGCCGAGCGGAGGTCGGGAGCGCCGGATCCGGCCGCATCTCGGCGACATGTCCTCCCCCCGGCGCGGCGCAAGGAGGGTTGCCGCACGCGGGCGACGGCGGAGGGCCTCCGCGGTCAGAGTCGGATGACCTCGGTGACGCGGACGACGGCGGTGCCGTTCTCTTCGGATGCCGCGAGGTCGACGACGCCGCGGATGCGCCAGTCGTGGTCGCCGTCCGGGTCGTCGAGGATCTGCTCCACGCGCCACACGCCCGTGGACGCGGCATCCGTCTCGTCGATCTCGACCAGTCGCGGCGACCGCGCCGAGCCCCCGGTGAGGATCTCGTCGTGGTCTTCGAAGTAGGCGTCGAGCACCGCGGGCCAGTCGACATCGGGGTCGAGGGCTTCGAGGTCCTCGTCGCGCTGCAGCGCGGCCAGCTGCACGCGCCGGAACAGCTCGTTGCGCACGAGCACCACGAACGCGCGCCGGTTGGTGAGCACCGACGGCGGTGCGGGCGGGACGACCGGGGCGTCGGGGTCGGTGACGGGGTTCACCAGCGACGCCCACTCGTCGACGAGGCTGGAGTCCACCTGCCGCACGAGCTCGCCGAGCCACTCGATGAGGTCGACGAGGTCGGGGGTCTGCGCATCGGTCGGCACGGTCTGGCGGATCGCCCGGTACGCGTCGCTCAGGTAGCGCAGCACGAGACCCTCGCTGCGGGCCAGCTGGTAGTGGTTGATCAGCTCGGCGAACGAGAACGCCCGCTCGAACATGTCGCGCACCACCGACTTCGGCGACAGCTCGAAGTCGCGCACCCACGGCTGGCTCGAGGCGAACACCTCGTACGACTGCATCAGCAGGTCTTCGAGGGGTTTCGGGTGGGTGATGCCCTCGAGCAGCTCCATGCGCTCGTCGTACTCGATGCCCTCGCGCTTCATCGCCGCGACGGCCTCGCCCCGCGCGAGGAACTGCTGCTGCGACAGCACCGGCCGCGGATCGTCGAGGGTGGCCTCGATGACGCTCACCACATCGAGCGCGTAGTGACCCGTGCCGGTCCCGAGCTCGGACGAAGGGCCGGTCTCGTCGTCGTCGGGCGACAACAGCTCGATCGCGGCGAGCGCGAACGGCGACAGCGGCTGGTTGAGGGCGAAGTTCGGCTGCAGGTCCACGGTCAAGCGCACGTGGCCGCCGTCGCGGGTCACGACGCCGGCCGTCACCAGTGTGCGGTAGATCGCCAGGGCGCGCCGCGCGAGCTCGTACCGGCGGGCGCGCGGCTCGTGGTTGTCGAAGACGAGCGAGCGCACGTTCGAGAACACGTCGCCGCCGCGGGCGATGACGTTGATGAGCATCGCCGCCGTCAGCTGCAGCTGGGGCACGAGCGGCTCGGGCTCGGCGGCGACGAGCCGCTCGAAGCTGGCCTCCCCCCAGTTGACGAAGCCCTGCGGCGCCTTCTTGCGCACGACCTTCTTGAGCTTCTTCGGGTCGTCTCCGGCCTTGGCGACGGCGGCGGAGTTCTCGATCTCGTGATCGGGCGCCATCACCACCACGGTGCCGGCGGTGTCGTAGCCGGCCCGGCCTGCGCGACCGGCGATCTGATGGAACTCCCGCGCGCTGAGCTGCCGCATCCGCTGCCCGTCGTACTTCGCCAGGGCGGTGATGAGCACCGTCCGGATAGGCACGTTGATCCCGACGCCGAGGGTGTCGGTGCCGCAGATGACCCGCAGCAGTCCCCGCTGGGCGAGCGTCTCGACGAGGCGGCGGTACCGCGGCAGCATCCCGGCGTGATGCACGCCGATGCCGGCGCGCACGTACCGCGACAGGGTTCGGCCGAAGGCGGTGGTGAAGCGGAAGCCCCCGATCGCCTCGGCGATCTCGTCTCGCTGCTCGCGAGAGACGATGCGGATGCTGGAAAGCGCCTGAGCCCGCTCCATCGCCGCGGCCTGCGAGAAGTGGACGATGTAGACGGGGGCCTGCCGGGTGTCGAGCAGCTCGCCGACCGTCTCGTGCACGGCGCTGCGCGCGTACGAGAAGTGCAGCGGCACGGGGCGGTCGACGCCGGTGATCCGGGCGGTGGCGCGGCCGGTGCGCCGTGTGAGGTCGTCGGCGATCGCGGTGACGTCGCCGAGGGTGGCCGACATGAGGATGAACTGGGCGCGCGGCAGCAACAGGAGCGGCACCTGCCACGCCCATCCGCGGTCCGGGTCGCCGTAGTAGTGGAACTCGTCCATGACGACCTGATCCACGTGAGCATCCGCACCCTGGCGGAGCGCGAGGTTGGCGAGGATCTCGGCCGTGCAGCAGACGATCGGAGCGTCGGGGTTGACCGACGAGTCGCCCGTGACCATGCCGACGTTCTCGGCGCCGAAGATGTCGACCAGAGCGAAGAACTTCTCGCTCACCAGCGCCTTGATCGGCGCGGTGTAATAGGTGCGGCCGCCGCGGGCGAGGCTCGCCGCGTGCGCGGCGACGGCCACGAGCGACTTGCCCGTGCCCGTCGGCGTCGAGAGGATCACGTTCGCGCCCGAGACGATCTCGATGATCGCCTCGTCCTGCGCCGGATAGAGCGTCAGCCCGCGCTCGGCAGCCCATTCGACGAACCCCAGGTAGGCGGTGTCGTCATCGGCCCCGCGCGGGACGTGGACGATCAGCGGCGAGGGCACCCCTCCACTCTGTCACCGATCCGGCGCGCCGGCGGTCGCCGCATCCCGTTGCTCTACCAGGGGAGCGCTGCCGCGATCACCCCCGCGTAGGCCTGCTGGCCGGCGGCGTTGGGGTGGAAGCTGCGATCGAAGGTCGCCTGCCCCGACACGAGTCCGCTGATCCACCGGTCGCCGGTGTCGCACAGTCCGTGCCCGTCGAAGGCCGCGGTCACGTCGACGTAGCCCACGCCGGGGTCGGAGGTCAGGAACTGGTAGAGGTCGACACCGCCCTCGATGGCCGCGTTGACGTTCGTCACACCGGTGTTGGCGAGCATCGCCTGCTGCGCGCTGACCTTGACCGGGGTCCGCTGGAAGGCGCCGACACTGCAGGTCCCGGTGACGTCGCCGAACAGCAGCGGGTATCCGGTGACGGCGATGTAGGCGTTCGGGGCGTACGTGCGGATGGCTCCGACGAGCTGTGCGATGCGCTGCGGCAGATCAGCGAGGGCGAGAGCCGCCTCGCCGTACTCCGTCTGGCATGACACCGGTGTGCCCAGGCTGCTGCACGCGGCGAGCACGGCCTGCCAGTCGGCGTTGTTGATACCGGCGGTGAGGGTGACCAGCTGCGTCGCCGGACCCAGGTCGCCGAGCTGCCCGTAGAGGACGTGGTCGGTCGTCGCCCCCGCGCACGCGCTCGACGCGGCGCCGCCGAACCCCGCTCCGAGGATCTCGGGGTAGGCCCGCGCCGAGCGCAGGCACTCCAGATCGAGGTACGGCAGGTTTCCGGTGCCGGCGGCCTCGGAGTCGCCGAGGGCGACGTAGGCCTCCCCGAGATGTCCTTCGGCCGTCGCCGCCGGCGCCCCGCCCAGGAGCGCTGCCAGCGCCAGGGCCGCAGCCGTGGCGAGTGTGATGATGCGTCGCTTCATGATTCTCCTTCGAACCATCGCGCGCGGCCCCCAGAGCCACGATCTGTGCTGAGAATAGACCCGCTGCGAGCCCCGCACCAGGGCCCCGGCGGCGGTGGCGGAATGCGGACCGCCCCCGTACGTTGAAGTCCACGACGAAGGGATGCCGATGCCACACTCCGCCGATCAGATCACCGTCACCCGAGACGAGACTCAGCGCCGTTACGAGATCCACGTCGGCGACGTCCTCGCCGGCTTCACCTCGTTCCGCACCGACTCCCGAGGGCGCGTGCTGTTCCCTCACACCGAGGTGGATCCCGCCTTCAAGGGACGCGGCCTCGCGACAGAACTCGTCGCACAGGCGATGGCCGAGGCCGCGGAGCGCGGAGACACCGTGGTGCCTCACTGCCCGTTCGTGTCGCGCTATCTGCGTGAGAACCCGGTCGACGGACTCGACGTCGACTGGCCCGACCAGCCTCACCCGGAATGACCCGGCTCGACGCGGACGACGCGGTCGCCACGGAGTCCTCGGCCGAGTGCGACGGGCCCCGCGTCGTCCAGCTCGAGGCGCGCGAGGTGCCCCTGGGCGGCGTCCGAGCGATGTCGGTGCGCCGCGCCCTCCCCCAGCGCGACCTCCCGCTCGTCGGGGCGTGGTGCTTTCTCGACCGGTTCGGCCCTCAGGTGACGCGCATGCGCGTGGAGCCGCACCCGCACATCGGCTTGCAGACGGTCACCTGGCCGTTCGAGGGCGAGGTGCGCCACCGCGACACGGTCGGCAGCGACGTCCTCGTGCGACGCGGTGTGCTGAACCTCATGACCAGCGGCGCCGGCATCGCCCACTCCGAGTACTCGGTGGGCGAGGGCGCCGTGCCGCTGGACGCGCTGCAGCTGTGGGTGGCGCTGCCCGAGGGCCGCCGTCACGGCGGACCCGAGTTCGAACGGCACGAAGATCTGCCGGTGGTCGCGCTCGGCGCGCTCGAGGGGGCGGACGGGCACGCCACCGTCGTCGTCGGCGATTTCGCCGGCGTCGCGTCGCCGGCCACGATGCACACGCCCATCGTCGGGGCCGAGATCCACCTCGAACCCGGCGCCCGCGTGCAAGTTCCACTCACCGCCGCCTGGGAGTACGCGGTCCTGCCGATCTCCGGCGACGCCCGGCTGGTCGATGCCGCCACGGGGGGCGACGTCGAACTGGACGTCACGCATCTGCTGTATCTCGGCACCGGACGCGACGAGGTCGTGCTGGCGAGCTCCGCCGGTGCGACGCTGTTCCTCCTCGGCGGCGAGCCCTTCGACGAAGAGATCGTCATGTGGTGGAACTTCGTCGCGCGCAGCCACGAAGAGATCGTCACCGCGCGCGACGCGTGGGAGGCGGCATCCGATCGCTTCGGGCATGTCGTCGATCACGGCGACGAGCGGATCCCGGCCCCGCCGCTGCCGAACGTGCGGCTGACGCGGCGTCGCCGCAGACTCTGAGCAGCCGCTCCGCCACGCGAAGAGGGCGCCCGGGCCGAAGCCCGAGCGCCCTCTCTGCGTGCGGTGGTTACGGAACGTCGACCGAGACCACGGTGCGCACCTGCGAGTCGCCGTAGCGGACGACGCCCAGGTAGTCACCGGAGGTCAGACCCGACCACGACAGCTCGTAGGACGTGGGGACGCCCTCCTCGGCCGGGAGCGGGTTCGGCGTGGCGGTGAAGTCGCCCACACCCTCGCCGCTGACGACGGCGGAGGTGAGGTCCCACGTGAACGGAGCGCTGTACGAGTACACGTGCGCCTCGACCAGGTAGGTGCCCTTCGCGGGCGCCGTGAGGGTCACGGCCTCGTCGGCGGAAGCCGTCGCCGAGGTCCACGACTCGTAGTAGCGCCAGTCGGTGGGGCCGACCACGCGGTAGACGAACAGGTCCATGTCGGACCCGGTGTCATCCGAGGAGTCGATAGCGAACTTCGCCAGCTCGGCGCCCTCTTCGACCTCGACCACGTAGTAGCTGTAGCCGTCGTCCGCTGCGCCGGTGGTCTCGTCGCCGGCCACCAGAAGCTCTTCGGGCGTGAGGCCCGCGAGGTTCAGCGGCAGGTCGCCGGTCACACCGGGCGTGATCTCGACCTCGACGGAGCCGTCGGCGCCGCTGCCCTCGACCGACGCCGGAGCGTCGGCGGTGACGGGGAAGATCGCGATCGGCGAGCGCACCTCGGTGGTACCCGAGGTCCACGTGAGGAAGCCGGTCGTCCAGGCCTCGACGTCGGCACCGGCGTTCGTGAACGTCACGGTGAACTCCTTCGTCTCGCCCGCCTCGGCGAAGCTCAGCGAGCTGGGCTCCACCACGGCGTCGATACCGGGCAGGTCGACCGAGGCGGTGAACGTGCCGGCCTGCGTCGACGTCACCGAGCGGGTGATCGTCTGCGGGCCCGAGAGCGCGCCGATGCCCATGGAGGCGAGGTTGAGGTCGCTGGCGTCGGTGGGCTCCACCCCGAAGTCGTACAGCTCGAGACCCTGGAGGTACGACGCCCAGTCCTGCGCGTCGTTCAGGTACAGCAGACCCGGCTCGAAGTACTTCGTCGGGTCGACGTGTCCTGCTCCCTGGGCGAACGGGTCGGTGTTCTCGGAACCGTCGGCGTTGACCGAGTTGTACGCGGTCGTCATGAGCGCCGACTTCACCTCGGCGGGCGTGGCCGTCGGGTTCTCGCCGAGGTAGAGGGCCCCGAGGCCCGCCACGTGCGGCGACGACATCGACGTACCCGACTTGAACCCGAAGGCGGGCTCGGCGTCGGGGGCGTTGTGCTCGGCGGCGAGGATCGCCACACCGGGCGCGGTCACGTCCGGCTTGATCACGTCGCTGCCGTCGGCGAGCATCGGGCCACGGCTCGAGAAGCCGGCGACCTGGGGGGTCGGGGTCTCGACACCGGTGGTGTTCTCGCCGACCAGCGTGGCCGTCGGGTTCTCGGTGTTCTGCACGTAGTCCAGCAGAGCGTCACGGTGGGTGTGGTCGATGTGGACCGTCGGCACCGAGTGGAAGTCGTTGTCGAGCGAGCCCGGCGTGACGTTCACGAGGATCATGCCGACGCCGCCCTTCTCGGCGACCTCCTGCGACTTCTCGACGCGCGCGTTGACACCGCGGTCGCAGACGACGATCTTGCCGTCGACCTTGGCCGCGTCGAGCGTGCCGAGAAGGCACAGCTCGGCGTCGGCAGCGGTCGCGCCGGCTGCCGCGACATCACCCGAGTACACGACGTCGTCGGTGATCGACTCGCCGAACGGCACGGTGACCGAGGCGCCGGCGGCCTGGAAGCCGTTCGGCAGCTCGACGGTGCCCTCATAGGTGGGGATCGTCGATGCGGCGACCGTCATGTACCACGGCGAGGCGTGGTCGGCGGTCGATGCGTCCGGACCGGAGTTGCCGGCGCTGACCGAGACGAACACGCCTGCGGCTGCCGCGTTGAAGAACGAGATGTCGTCCGGCTGCAGCACGCTCGTGGCCGAGCCGCCGCCGATGGAGTAGTTGATGACGTCCACGCCGTCGGCGACGGCCTGGTCGATGGCGCCGAGCAGGTCGCTCAGCGCGCAGATGTCATCGGCGGTGCTCAGGACGTCGGGACCGACCCAGCACGCCTTGTACGAGGCGACCTTCGCGGCCGGGGCGACACCCGAGATCTGACCGAAGTCGATACCGGCGACCTCGGTCTCGACGCCGAAGTTGCCCGCCGCGGTGCCCGCGGTGTGCGAGCCGTGGCCGTCGCCGTCGAGCGGCGAGAGGTAGTCGGCACCGAAGTCGAAGCCGGCAGCCTGCGCGCCGGACGAGAAGTACTGCGCACCGATCAGCTTGGTGTTGTAGTCCTGCTTGCTCCAGCCCTCGCCGGCGACCCGCTTGGAGCGGAAGATGTTGCCGTCGGACTTGCGGAACAGCACGTGGTTGCCGTCGATGTAGGGCTTCGCGCCCGGCTTTCCGAGGAGCTTCTCGCCCGCGAACGAGGGGTTGTCGGCCGCGATGCCGGTGTCGACGACACCCACCACGACGCCGTCGCCCGAGGACTCCACTCCGCCGACCTCGTCCCAGACCCCGCCGCTGCCGTCGGGGAACGAGCCGAGACCGAGGAACTCGGTCGAGGGGATCGCCTGCGGGTGCCGGATCTCGTCGGCGTACACGCCGAGGACGTCCTTGCTGCCGCGCAGCTCGGCGACCTCGTCGCCGGTCAGGTCGGCGGTGAAGCCGTTGAGGGTGATCTGGTAGCTGGCGGCGGCCTCGACGCCCACGCTCTCGGCGAGCTTGCGCTGCTCGTTCTTGAGGTGCGCGACGTACTTCTGCGAGTTGGGCGTCGCGGCATCCAGCTGCGTGCCCTTGGCGGGCTTGGTGGGCGCGATGCCGGGCGTGCCGCCTTCGTACGTCGCCAGCGGCGCGTCCTTCAGCAGCACGATGTAGTGGCCGTCGGGCGCATCGATCGGGATGGGTCTGTTCACCTCCTCGGAACTCGCGCCGAAGCTTGCTGTGGCTGTTCCGGTGAACAGTGCGGCGAGTGTGACGACCGCAGCTGCCCTGACGGAGGATCGACCCATTTGTGGCCCCCCAAGGGTGGTGTTCTGAGAGATGTTGCGCGGCGTCTTCGGCGCGCAACGAATGCAAACGTAACTCACAGGGTCCATTCAGTGAACGGCCGATTTGTGAGAATCGTATGAGAGCCGCCGGTAGCATTGAGCGGGTGGGCCACCCATCCCGACTGTCGACGAGCATTCTGCTCACGTGCGCGGCCATCGGGGTCGCGACGGGCATTCTGCAGGCAGCGGCGGGCGCGATCAGCGGTCCGATCTCAGCCGCGGTGCCGATCGTCTACGGCCTCGTTCTCGGCATCCACGTGCTGCCGGGAGTCATCGCGCAGGAACTGCTGCGGGCCCCGTGGGTCGCCCTCGTGACGCACCTGGTCGCGGCCCTCGTCGCCAGCGCCGTCGTCCCCCTGTGGATCGGACGCTACGTGGGCACGGCGCTGCTGATCGGCGCCCTGCAGGAGGGCATCGCGGCGCTCGCGCGCTACCGACGATGGGAGCCGTGGCGCTTCTTCGTCTCGGCCGTCATCGTCGGGGCGGTCATCGCCGTCGCCATCTGGTTCGCCGCCGACGTCGCGCGCTTCCCGTTCTGGGGCCAGGCCGTCTACGTCGCGCTCTTCGCCGTCGGCCCCGTCGCGTGGACGGCGGTCGGCCTCGGCGCCGGCGCAGCCCTGCGCCGCGCGGGAGTGCCCCGCCGCCGCGTCTGACTCCGCGTTCCGGCGACGGGCTAGCGTGGAGCGCGTGACCGACACCGCCGCGCTGCTGAGCGTGCGCGACGTGTCGATCACCTACGACGGCGCGGGTGCTCCGGCGCCGGCTGCGGCATCCTTCGACATCGCCCGCGGCGAGGTGGTCCTGCTGCTCGGCCCGAGCGGTTCGGGTAAATCCACGCTCACGCTCGCGACGAACGGCCTTGTGCCGCACGCGGTGCCCGCCGACGTGGCCGGCACCATTCGCGTGGAAGGGCTCGACGCCGCCCTGACCACCGTCGCAGAGCTCAGCACGCACGTCGGCATGGTGTTCCAGGACCCGGACGCGCAGCTGGTCACCGGAACCCTGCTCGACGAGGTCGCCTTCGGGCCCGAGAATCTGCGGATGCCGGTGGGCGACGTGCTCGAGCGGGCGGAGTCCGCGCTTCGACGTGTGGGGCTGTGGGATCGCCGGCGCGAGAACCCCGACCGGCTGTCGGGCGGCGGTCGACAGCGCCTGGCCATCGCCTGCGCGCTGGCGATGGGCTCGCCGCTGCTCGTGCTCGACGAGCCCACGGCGAACCTCGACCCGCGCGGTATCGCCGACGTCTACCGCGCGCTCGCCGACCTCGTCGCGGACGGCGGGCGCGGGATCCTGCTGGTCGAGCACAACCTCGACCAGGCCATCGAGCTGGTCGATCGCGTCGTCGTGCTCGACCACGCCGGCCGGATGATCGCCGACGGCGCAGTGGACGATGTGCTGCGCGGACGCGCCGAAGAGCTCGACTCCCTCGGGGTGTGGCTGCCGGTGTCGACGCTGGCGGCCCTCCGGCTGCGACGTGCGGGCTACACGATGGAGCCGCTGCCGCTGAGCCCGGCCGAGCTGCGCGCAGCGCTCGACGGTCAACCGGCCCGCACCACCCCGCGGGCACCCGCCGCCGGACCGCCGACGAGAAACGCCGCGACGCCCCCGCCACCGCCGCCGCCGCCGCCGCCGCCGCGATCGTCAGCGTGAACGGCCTCACGGTGCGCCGCGGACGCACCGCCGTGCTGCACGACGTCGACCTGGAGGTCCGCGCCGGCGAGTTCACCGCGATCGTCGGAGCCAACGGCGCCGGCAAGACGACGCTGCTGCAGGCGATCGCCGGCGTCATCCGGCCTCCGCGCGGCACCGTCCGCGTCGCCGGTCGCGATGTCGCCCGCACGGATGCGCGCCGACTGTCGGATCGCATCGGGTTCGTCTTCCAGAACCCCGAGCATCAGTTCATCGCGCACACGGCCTTCGACGAGCTCGCGCACGGGCTTCGCGTGCGTCGGATGCCGGAGCACGACGTCCGCGCGCGCACCCTGGCGATGCTCGACCGGTTCGGGCTGGCCGACCACCGCGACGTCCATCCGTTCCAGCTGTCGGGAGGACAGAAGCGACGGCTGTCGGTGGGGACCGCGCTCATCACCGGAGCCCCGGTGCTCGCCCTGGACGAGCCGACGTTCGGCCAGGACCGCTCGCGAGCCGACGAACTCCTGGCGCTCCTGCGCGAGCTGCACGACGAGGGCACCACGGTGCTCGTGGTCACCCACGACATGCAGCTGGTCACCGATCATGCCGACCGCACCGTCGTCCTGGCCGGGGGCCGCATCCTGCGCGTGGGCGACACCGACGCGGTGTTCGCCGACGACGACCTCATCGAGCGATCGGGACTGCTTCCCCCTCCGCTGCGCCGCGCGCTGCGCGATCTGTCCTCGCACCCCGCCCTGGCGGAAGTGACACGGATCGCCGATCTGCCGGACGAGCCGACCGCGGCGGTGCCGCTGTGACCGCCACCGGACCAGTGCTGACATCGCAGGGCGCGCGCTCGCGAATGGACCCGTACGCCGAACGCGTCCGCGCGTCACCGCTGCGGTTCCTCTACGGGCTCAATCCGCTGGCGAAGCTGCTGGCCCCGCTCCCCGCGATGGTGCTGCTGGCGTTCGTGCGCGATCTCGCCACACCGGCGGCGTTCCTGGCGCTGACGTACGCGGTGCTCCTGGTCGGGGTGAGCATCACCCCGCGACTGCTGGTCGTGCTCCTGGCGCTGGTCCCCGCCGCCGCGGTCTCGATCGGATTCGGGTTCTCGCTGTGGATCGACCCGAGCGGCGTCGACCAGTCCCTGGTGGTGTGGCGCGTCGGGTCGTGGACGCTCTACGGCGGTGCGCTGCTGGTCGGCTTCGCCACCGGCCTGCGGATCGCCGCGATCATCGCCCTCGCACTCATCGCCGGACTGTCCACGACCGGACCGGACCTCGTCCGGGCGGCGGTCCAGCAGCTGCGTGTGCCCTACCGCATCGGCTACACCGCTCTCGCGGCCTTCCGTTTCGTCCCGCGTTTCGGGCACGAACTCGAGGTCATCCGCCACGCCCACCGCGTCCGCGGCGCCCACGGCGGCCGCGGACCCCTTGCCGCGGCCGCACGCTGGTCGGGCTATCTCGTACCGCTGCTGGCCGGTGCGATCCGTCACGCAGAGCGGGTCGCCCTCGCGATGGACGCGCGCGCCTTCGGAGCGCACCCCGACCGCACCGAGAGGCACCTCGTGCCGTGGCGCGTCCGGGACGGCGTGTTCACCGCGGCCTTCGTCGCGGCATCCGGGGCGATCTTCTGGGTGCTCTTCCCGTGGGGAGCGGCCTGACCGCTACTTCTTCCCGGCGAGCTGACGACCGACGATCTCGCGCATGATCTCGTTGGTGCCGCCGTAGATGCGGTGCACGCGTGCGTCGAGGAACGCGCGGGCGATCGGATACTCGGTGATGTAGCCGTAGCCGCCGTGCAGCTGCACGCACGTGTCGAGGATCTCCCACTCGCGCTCGGTCGCCCAGAACTTCACCTTCGCGGCCTCCTCGGCCGAGAGCTTGCCGTCCTTGTATGCCAGGAGCGCGCGGTCGGTGTACGCCCACAGCGCGTCGACGGTCGCGGCGACGTCCGCGAGCTGGAACCGGGTGTTCTGGAAGTCGATGATCCGCTGACCGAAGGCCTCGCGGTCCTTCGTGTAGGCGATCGTCCAGTCGAGGGCGGCCTGAGCGGCCGCGGCACCGGCGACACCGATCGAGAGGCGCTCGAGCGGCAGGTTCATCATGAGCTGAACGAAGCCCAAGCCCTCTTTTCCGCTGATCAGGTTGGCCTCGGGCACGAACACGTCGCTGAAGGACAGCTCGGCGGTGTCGTGACCCTGGAAGCCCATCTTGTGCAGCTTCTTGCCGTGGTCGAAGCCGGCCATGCCGCTCTCGAGGATCAGCAGGCTGAACGCGTCGGGACGGCTCCCCTCGCCGGTCTTGACGAACGTCACGACCATGTCGGCGGTCTTGCCCGACGAGATGAAGGTCTTCGCGCCGTTGACGATGTAGCCGCCGTCGACCTTCTTCGCTGTCGTCTTGATGCCTCGCAGGTCGCTGCCGGCACCGGGCTCGGTCATCGCCAGTGCGCCGAGGATCTCGCCGGTGGCCATGCCGGGCAGCCACTTCTGCTTCTGCTCCTGGGTGCCCATGTGCACGATGTAGGGCACGGCGAGGTCGTCCTGGATGCCGAACGCACCGGCGAGCGACCCGGCGCCGGCGGCGATGACCTCTTCCATGACCACGGTGCGGAAGCGGTAGTCCTGCAGCATCCCCGCGCCGCCGAACTCCTCGGGGACCGAGAGGCCGATGATGCCGGCGTCGCCCGCGGCACGCATCGTCTGCCGGTCGATCTCGCCGGCCGCGTCCCACTGCTCGCGCTTCTCGTTCGTGACGTAGCGCTTGCAGAACTCCTTCACGACGTCTCGGAACGCCTCGTGGTCCTCGTCGTAGATGTCGCGTTCCATTCGTGTGTTCCTCTCGTCGTCGAGCCGTCGCAGATCCCCGGCGCTGGCATCAGATCCCACTTCCCATGGTACGCAGTTTCACTGGACCTCGTCGTTCGGCCGCGGTGACCGACCTGCGCGCGTCGCGACGAGCGGAGGACGATCGGCCCACCGGAGGAGCATTCACGCCCTTCCCGTCCTCCCCACGGCCACGGCTCCTCCCGCGGAGGCCGCGAGCGGAGGTCGACAACACGGATGCCGCGCCCGGCCACCGGTTTCGATAGGGTCCGCGCCGCACTTGACTCCGATTCGGTCATATGTTCGACTGTGGAGATGCGGTGGCAGGGACAGCAGTTGGGGCAGGCGGATGCCGCGGCGCTGCCGGGCCTCGAGAAGCTGAACTCGCTGGTGCGCTCGGTCACCACCCCCGACTTCGCAGACGTGACGTTCCATGAGGTGCTCTGCAAGTCCGCGCTCAACCACGTGCCGTCGTCGTCGGCGATGCCATTCAACTGGACGGTCAACCCGTACCGGGGATGCAGTCATGCCTGCAGTTACTGCTTCGCTCGGGGAACGCACGAGTACCTCGAGCTCGACGCCGGTCGTGACTTCGACACCCAGGTGATCGTGAAGATCAACGTCGAAGAGGTGCTCCGCCGAGAACTGGCCCGCGGCGCGTGGCAGCACGAGTCCGTCGCGCTCGGCACCAACACCGACCCGTACCAGCGGGCCGAAGGACGGTACCGGCTCATGCCGGGCATCGTGAGCGCGCTCACCGAATCGGGGACGCCGTTCTCGGTCCTCACCAAGGGCACGCTGCTGCGAAGGGATCTGCCGCTGCTCCGCGACGCCGCGGCATCCGTGCCCGTCTCGCTGGCGATGTCGATCGCGGTGTTCGACGACGAGCTGCAGAAGCTCGTCGAACCCGGGACGCCGAGCGCGTCCGCCCGGCTCGATACGGTGCGGGCGGCGACCGAGGCGGGCTTCCGCGTCACGGTGTTCCTCATGCCGATCCTTCCGCACCTGACCGATTCGGTCGCCGCGATCGACCACGCGCTGGGTCGCATCCGCGAGGCGGGGGCGGTCCGCGTCATCTACGGAGCGCTGCACCTGCGCCCCGGTGCGAAGCAGTGGTTCTTCACGTGGCTTCAGCAGCACCGTCCCGACCTCGTCCCCGCCTACCGCGGGCTCTACCCGGGCGCCTCGGCGAACGCGCCGAAGCCCTACCGCGCGTGGCTGGCGAAGCGCGTGAGACCGCTCCTGCGCGTGCACCGCCTCGACGGACGCGAAGAGGACGAGAACCCTCGCGGCCCTGCGCGGGCGTCGTCGCCGGGTCCGGTGATCACGACGTCCCGAGGCCGCGCAACGGCATCCGAATCGGCGATCGCGCTGTTCTGAGATGTCAGGATGGCGGAGTGGCAGACTCCGGCGTCGATGAATTGAGGATGCTGCGTGCCCGCGCCTACGGGCCGAACGCCGACATCCATGACGACGAGGCCGCCCTCGCCCGCCTCCACGAACTCGAGGACGAAGCACGCCTCATGGCCCGCCCGCGGATGACCGACGCACGGCCTGCTGCAGGAGGGACCGCGCGGCCGACGTCGCCGACCGCAGCGCCCGAGGATCCGCTCGCCGCCTTCGCGCCGCTTCTCGGCGAGGGTCACGACTCCACGTCGCCCGACGCCCGGTCTTCGACTCCCGCTCATGCGCCATCCGAGATCGCCGCTGTCGGGCCCCGCCATCCCGACACCGATCCCGATCCCGATCCCGAGACCGGGAGGACGGTGGACGGCGCGGAACCGACACCCAGCGCGACAGACCGCAACCGCGAGTCCGAGCCCGCGGATCACGCCGGCTCGGCGAGCCCGGCGCGACGCCGCGGGGTGCGCTCCCTCACCGCCAAGCGGCTGGGCCTGTTGTGGGCGGTGTCGCTCATCGCGACGGCACTGGTCGCCTCGGGCGTGACGCTGGCGATCACGAGCACGGGCGCCCCGCAGGTCGCGCTTCTCAGCGTGAACGAGGATGACGACTGGCCGGACGACCTGTTCGGCGAGAAGCCGCCGGGGGCTCAGCGCTTCGACGACTTCGCCGGGCTCATCGTCGTCTCGGTGCCGGGCTGGGGCTCGACCGAGTCGGCCCCGTGCCTCTATGTACTGGCGCCGTCCTCATCGCAGGGGACCGTGTCGACCGGCGGCTGCGCCGCCGGGGAGTTCCCCGCCGCGGGTGCGCTCACGGTGACCGGATCGACGCCGAGCGAACTGCGCGACCGATTCCGGGTGGGGACGTCGCTGCAGTTCGTCCTCGACGGCTCCCGCGTGAGGGTCTACTCGGACGGCGCCCCGCGCGAGTAGATCCTCCCCATCAGACCGTCGGGTCGACCTGGCGTCCGCTGAGCTCTTCGATGAGGTCGTCGCCGGGACGGACCTCGTCGAACGGCGCCTCGATCTCGGCGCGGTCCAGCATCTCGGTCATCCGGCGGCGGCGCTGACGTGTGATGAGCGTCACGACCGTGCCCGAGCGGCCGGCGCGGCCGGTGCGGCCGGAGCGGTGCAGGTAGGTCTTGTACTCGTCCGGCGGGTCAGCCTGCACGACCAGGTCGATGTCGTCGACATGGATGCCGCGAGCGGCCACGTCGGTGGCGACGAGCACCCGGACGCGACCCGAGGTGAGCTTCTCGAGGTTGCGGGTGCGCTTGGCCTGGTTGAGGTCGCCGTGCAGCGCGAGCGCGGGGATGCCTGCGTCGTCGAACTGCTCCGACAGCATCTCGGCGTACGCACGCGTGCGGGCGAAGACGAGCGTCTTGCCGTCACGGTCGACGAGCGACCCGAGGATGTCGGCCTTGTCGCGGTGATCGATGACGAGGATGCGGTGGTCGATCGTGCCGGTGTCCTGGTCCTCGCCGGCGACCTCGTAGACGGCGGGGTTCACGAGGAACTCATCGACGAGCGCTGCGACCTCTCGATCCAGGGTCGCCGAGAACAGCAGCTTCTGGCTGCCGTCGCTGGTGTGGCGGAGGATCCGCTGCACCGGCTCGAGGAAGCCCAGCTCGCACATGTGGTCGGCCTCGTCGAGCACCGCGATGCGGATCTCGGACAGGTCGAGCTTGCCCTGCTGCACGAGGTCTTCGATGCGGCCGGGCGTGCCGATGATGATGTCGACGCCCTTCTTCAGCGCGCCGACCTGGCGACCCTGGGGAACGCCGCCGTAGATCTGGGTCGTGAAGAGGCCGACACTGCGCGCGATGGGCTGGATCGTGCGGTCGATCTGCAGCGCGAGCTCGCGCGTCGGGGCGAGGATGAGGGCCTTGGGTGACCGGCCGAACTCCCGGCGGCTGCCGGCCTGCGAGCGCAGGATCGACTCGACCAGCGGGGCGCCGAACGCGATCGTCTTACCCGAGCCGGTGCGGCCGCGGGCGAGGACGTCTCGGCCTTCGAGGATCGGGGCGACCGTGGCCGCCTGGATCGGGAAGGGCGTCGACGCGCCGAGGTCGGCGAGCACGCGCACGATGTTCTGGCCGAGACCGAGCTCGTCGAACGAACCAGGGACCTCTTCGGCCTGGATGGCCTGCGCCTGCAGGCGTTCGTGCACCACGTCGACGCGGTCCTCGTGCGCCTTGTCGCGGGCGGGCGTCGCCTTCCAGTCCGAGCGTCCGGCGCTCTGATCGCGGCGAGGGCGGTCGTCGAACGAACGCGCGGGACGGTCCGCACGCGCCGGTCGCTCGTCGCGACGCGGACGGTCGTCGAACGAACGAACCGGACGGTCCGAACGAGCGGGACGGTCGTCCCGGCGCGGGCGGTCGTCGAATCCGTGGGCGGGACGATCATCGCGACGTGGGCGGTCGTCGAACGAACGCGCGGGACGGTCCGCACGCACCGGACGCTCGTCGCGACGCGGACGGTCGTCGAACGAACGAACCGGACGGTCCGAACGAGCGGGACGGTCGTCCCGGCGCGGGCGGTCATCGAATCCGCGGGCGGGACGGTCATCGCGACGCGGACGGTCGTCGAACGAACGAACCGGACGGTCCGAACGAGCGGGACGGTCGTCCCGGCGCGGGCGGTCGTCGAATCCGCGGGCGGGTCGCTCGTCGCGACGCGGACGGTCATCGAACGAACGAACCGGACGGTCCGCACGCACGGGACGGTCGTCCCGGCGCGGACGGTCGTCGAACGAACGAACCGGACGGTCCGAACGCACCGGACGGTCGTCGCGACGCGCCGGACGGTCGTCACGGGCATGGGTGCGAATGCCGCGCGCCTCATCTCGGCCGGCGCGCTCCTGCGCGGTCCATCGACGCTTGGGCGCGGCATCCTTGGCCTCGGCCTGGTGTCCGCGGTGTCCGGCGCTGCGGCTCCCGGGCTTGCCGGCGGACGCCTCTCCGGGACGGCGCTTGCGGTCCTGGAACGACGTCTTGGCGCCGTAGCGGGGCTCGAAGTTCTTGGCGGCACGGCCGCCGGCGGGCTTCTTGTTCTTGGGCACGGTGGTGTCCTTCTGGGTTCTCTTGCACGAGAACAGCGTCGAACGCGCACGCTCGATCAACCCGGACATCCGTCGGCCGGGGCCATTCATGTGATGGTCGTCGGGGCGATCGCCCCCACCATCGGCCCCTGGAACTCACAGAAAAGCAGCCGCGTAGAGCAGATCCCACGCGGTGTCCCGAGCCGACGCTACAGTTTAGCCGCGTTTTCCTGAGAGACTACAGACGCAAGCCCGAGGCAGACGACGATAACATTCGTCAAAAGCGAGTGCCGTCATGCTAGGGGGGATCCAGCGGGCCAGCGGCGCCACTTGCTTCGGGATGGTCTTGCCGTACCCGGAGCACGTGAGCCACGGCCCCCACGGTGGGCAGAATGACTTCGACGACTCTCAGTGCAGCACCCGGGTACGCACCGGTCGCGGTGGCGACCGTCGTTGCGCACCCGGTCGTGCCCGCGCCGGGATCGCGCTGGATCGACCGGCCCCTGTCGCACCGCACCTTCGAGGTGGCGATGGCCTTCCTCGCCGTGGGCGTCCTCGTGGCGATCATCACCACCAGCGACCCCCTGTGGTGGCAGCTGCACTTCTCGCAGCTGGGCACGTTCGGCGACCTCTCGGCCCGCACCTTCAACTCCACCGTCATCGTCGCGGGCCTGCTGCTGTCGTGCTACGGCATCCTTCTCGGGGCCGACCTGCCCGCGACCGTCGGGCGCCGCACCTCGCGGGGAATCCGCTGGTCGCTCATCTCCGCCGGCGCGCACATGATCGTCGTCGGCATCGTGCCCATACCGATCGACGAGGTCATGCACGACCGCGCGGCGGCCGGCCTCGCCCTGTCGTTCCTCGCCCTGATCGCGTCGGCGTTCGGGCTGCGCGGGGTGACCCGCCGCTTCCGCGGACTCACGATCATCTGCGTGGTCCTGCTGGCGGTCGGGATGACCGCGCTGATCACGGGCGTCATCAACCTCGCCAGCTACGAAGCCATCGCGTTCGGCACCGTCGCCGTCTGGGTCACGTACTTCAACCGGATGCTGCGCGACGCGCCGGTGATCGACGAGGCCCTCCCGGCGATCGCACTCGACGCCGTGACCGACGAGATCGCGGTCCACATCCCCCTGCGCAGCGGCCGCCACGTCGCCCTGCGCGGGACGGTTCGCCGCAGCGGCGCCGCGGTGAACCGGAGCATCACCGCGCGGAATCGTCCCCGTCGGTCGTCGCATCCTCGGGCTGCGCGCTCACGTGCCCGGGGTCGGTCGCAGAGCCGGGCTCGAACCCTCCCCCGACATCCGCATCGGCGTCCGGTCGCGACGCATCCTCATCGCTCGCCTCGACGTCGTCGCTGAGCGCCTCGTCTGACGGGTCCTCGCTCGTCGGCCCGCCGTGGGCGGCCGCAGCCGGCGGGCCCGCGGACTCCGGAACCTCGACATCCGGCGCCTCTTCGATCATCGGCACATCAGCCTCGGGCACGGCGATCGGCTCACCGTGCGCAGGGGTGGCGTCCGCGGCCGCGTCCCGCGCGCCCTCGGGCGCGGGAGCGGATGCCGCCACCTCGACATCCGGCGCCTCCTCGATCATCGGCACATTCACATCGTCGTTCGGCACGGTGTCCATCCCTCCCGTCGCGGCGGCTCCCGCGGTCGCGGCTGATTCTCGCAGACGCCGCGCGCGGCGGGTCTCGGTCGCGCCGGCACCGGCGAGCACCGGCTCGGCGACCGCCTGCTCCGAGCTCGCGGCACCCCCGGCATCCGCGCCCCCGGCCCGGCGCGCAGCGCGGCGCTCGGACGCGCCTTCGACGAGGTTGTAGAGCGTCGGCAGCACCAGCAGAGTGAGCACCGTGGACGACACCAGTCCGCCGATGACGACGATCGCGAGCGGCTGCGAGATGAAGCCGCCGCTGCCGGTGATGCCGAGCGCCATCGGGGTGAGGGCGAAGATCGTCGCGAGCGCCGTCATGAGGATGGGGCGAAGGCGACGCGCCCCGCCCGCGAGGGTCGCGTCGTGCGCCGACAGGCCCTTCTCGCGGTACTGGTTGACGAGGTCGACGAGCACGATCGCGTTGGTCACCACGATGCCGATGAGCATGAGGACGCCGATGAGCGACGCGACGCCGAGGGGGACGCCGGTGATGATCTGCAGCAGGATGGCGCCGGTCGCCGCGAACGGCACCGACACCAGCAGAAGCAGCGGCTGCCGGAGCGACTTGAACGTGGCGACCATGACGACGTAGACGATGAGGATCGCCGCCAGCAGGGCGAGCCCGAGCTGTGTGAAAGCGTCCTGCTGCTGTGAGACGACGCCGCCGAGCGCCGCGTCTGCGGACGCGGGCAGCTCGACGTCGGCGAGCACCTCGGTCACCGCGGCGCTGGCCGCGGTCAGGTCGTCGGTCGAGGGCGTCACCGTCACGGTCGCGGTGCGCTGGCCGCGCTGGGTCGTGATCGAAACGGGACCCTCGCTCTCCTCGACCGTCGCGACCTCGTCGAGGTCGACCGGCCCGCTCGCCGTCGGAACGGTGAGCTCGCGCAGCTCCTGCAGCGAGGCGGGGGTCGCGTCCGTGGCGAGGTAGACCGTCAGCGCGGTGTCGTCGATCTCGACCGTGCCGATCGAACGCGGCTGCATGGCGTTGGACACGAGTCCGCCGACCGCCACTTCCGACAGCCCGAGCTCCGCGGCCCGCTCGCGGTCGACCTCGACGGCGATGAAGGGCAGCGACCCGGCGAGATTGCTCGTGACCTGACCCACGCCCTCGGCCGCCGACACCGTCTCGACGACGACATCCGTCGCCTCGCGCAGGGTGGCCGAGTCGGCGGCGGTGACCTCGATCTCGATGTCGCTCGACCCGAATCCGCCGCCGGTCGCCGCGACGGCGATCTCGCCGGCGCCCTCGAGGGTCGCCACGGCGTCCTGCACCTCTTCGCGCAGCGCGACCTGGTCGACGTCGGGGTCGGTCGTGATGGAGTAGGTGATCCCCGAGCTGCCACCGGCGAAGGCGTCGCGCAGCGCCGAGCCGCTGGAGCCGATCGACACCTGGAAGGTCTGGATGCCGTCGATGCCGCTGAGCACCTCCTCCACCTGCTCGGCGGCGGCGCTCTCGGCTTCGAGGCTCGGGGCCGCACCGATCTCCTGCGTCATCGTGAAGGTGTTCTGACCGGAGTCGCCGAGGAAGTTCGTCTTCATGAACGGCGCCACCGCGACGGTTCCCCCGAGCACCAGCACCGCGAGCAGAAGCGTCACCCACGAGTGCCGCAGGGTCCACCGCAGGACCGGCAGGTATCCCTTCTGCAGGCGGGGCGGCGGGGGCCCCGGGGGCCCGGGGGCGACGGGGGGGGCCCCGGGCGCCCCCCCCCAACAGCCCCTACATCGCCGAGCGCACCGCCGACAAGGGGGGCCGCGAGGCCGAGGTCATCCCCCCGCCGGTGCGGGTGGCCGACTTCTCGACGGCGGCGCTCGTCCACACGGTCGCCGAGCAGCGCATCCTGAAGGCGCTGCCTACCGAGTTCCTCCTCGGCGTCTCGCGCTTCGTGCCCTACAAGCGA
>NZ_CALPBZ010000006.1 GCF_943181415.1 Microbacterium sp. Marseille-Q6648
GTACCGATCGATAGCGCGGATGCCGCGAGGTGGCGCGTCGGCGGGGTCCAGGCGCCGCGAGCTGGCGCGGATGCCGCAAGGTGGCGCGTCGGTGGGATCTACCCGCCGCGAGCTGGCGCGAATGCCGCAAAGTGGCGCGTCGGTGGGGTCCACGCGCCGCGAGGTGGCGCGGATGCCGCGAGGTGCCGCGGCGGTGGGACCGCCTTCCGGCGTCGTCAGCGGTTGGCGCGGGCGTCGCGCTCGGCCAGGCGCGCGAGCTGCTCGTTGTAGGCCTCGAGCTCGGCGTCGCCCGTGCGGTCGGCGTGCCGGTCGCGCCGACGCGTCTCACGGGTGTCGCTGCGCGACCACTGGATCGCCACCATCACGGCGAGGATCAGCGTGGGGATCTCGCCGATCGACCAGGCCGCACCACCACCGGTGTACTGGTCCTCGAGCGGCGTCGCGCCCCACGTACGGCCCATCGCGCCGAACCACTCGGCGACCATGAGGCCCTCCTGCATCATGATGGCGATGCCGAAGAACGCGTGCATCGCCATGACGCCGATGAGCAGCAGCAGCCGACCCGCGTAGGGCAGCCGGTACGGCACCGGGTCGATGCCCACGAGCGACAGTACGAAGAGGTAGCCGGTGATGAGGAAGTGGGCGATCATCCACTCGTGCCCGAGGTGGTCGTAGAGCGACCAGCGGAACAGGTCGGTGTAGTAGAACACCCACAGCGACCCGATGAACAGGCCGGCGGCCACGAACGGATGCGTGATCACGCGCGAGACGGGCGAGTGCACGGCCCACAGGATCCACTCCCGCCCGCCGCGCGTCCCGTCGTCGCGCTTGCGGATGGCGCGCGCCGCCAGCGTGACCGGAGCACCCAGGACGAGCAGCAGCGGAATCGCCATCGTCAGCAGCATGTGGCCGATCATGTGCATGCTGAACAGGTAGTCCTGGTAGACGTTGACGACCCCGCCCGTCACCCAGACGAGCAGAGCCAGTCCCGCCAGCCACAGCACGGCGCGGTGGATCGGCCACGCGTCGCCCCGACGTCGCAGCCGCCACACGCCGGCGAGGTAGAAGAAGGCGCCGAAGCCGGCGAGCACCGCCCACAGCAGGTCGATGTCCCACGCCGTGATCCACGACGCCAACGTCGGTTCGGGCGGCAGAGGCCCGCCGGTGAGGATCTCGGCCGGCGTCTGCTGCAGCGGAAGCCCCGCGTCCGCGGGTGGAGGCGTGCGGGCCAGGGCCGCGGCCGCGCCGCTGGCGACGCCCATGAGTGCCAGCTCGAACGCGATGAGACTCCAGAAGGCGCGCGAAGCGGCATCCTCGTGCAGGCGCGTGATGACCCGGCGGCGGTACCACGCGCCGAGGACGCCCATGGCCACGAGCGCGCCGACCTTGACCACGAGGATCAGTCCGTAGGGCGACAGCAGCGCATCCCAGACGCGCAAGCCGACCGCGGCCCGCACGACGCCCGAGACCGATACGACGACGAAGGCGGCGAGGGCCAGGCTCGAGTAGCGCGCGACGATGTGGACGAGGCGCGAGCGTTCCAGCGCGGGTCGCACGATGACCAGCGCGAGGAGCCCGCCGAGCCACACCGCCGCGGCGATCATGTGGAGCACCAGCGCGACGACGGCGGAGTTGTGGTCGGCCTCGTCGCCGGAGTGTCCCTGCGTGCCCATCGGCACCAGCGCCGCAGCCGAGAGCAGGGCGACGAAGAACACGGCGGTGAACGAGCGGACGGCGAAGGTCAGGATCGTCAGGACCGCTCCGGCCACCGTGGTGATGAGCCACGTGCGGCCGACCTCGGTCTCGACCAGGAAGCGAGCCAGCTGAGCCCCGAACTCGGGCCCCGCGCTCACCTCGGGGTTGAAGGCGTCGACGAATGTGAGGAACCCGGTCGCGGCGGCCGCGACGGTGAAGATCGACGCCGAGACGGATGCCGCATCCAGCGCGACGTCGAACTCGCGCTCGCCGGAGCGCAGGGCGAAGAGGGCGAGGACGAGGACGCCGACGAGCCCGGCGGCCGACAGGTTCACCAGCAGCTTCGCCACCGGCAGACCCCAGCGCACGAGAGGCCCGGGGTCGCCGATCGCCAGTGGCTCGGCCGCGCCGCCGTACGCGAGCGCCCACGTCAGGACGACCAGCGCGGACCCGACCAGGATCAGTGGGCCCGCGATGCGCAACCGGCCCGCGGATCCGGCGCGTTCCCGCCCCTCGCGCGGCGCCGCGGCGGCGGGCGAAAGGGCGGTCGGGTTCACCCTGCAAGCCTAATCGCGCAACAGAAGGGGGATGCCGCGCGGTGCGGCATCCCCCTTCTGGCGAGGCGTGGGGCGTCTTACTTGACGGCAGCCTTGAGCTTCGAGCCGGCGGTCACCTTGACGCGCTTGCCGGCCGGGATCTTGATCTCTTCACCGGTCTGCGGGTTGCGGCCGGTGCGAGCCGACGTGTCGACCTGCTCGAACGCGATCCAGCCCGGGATCGAGACCTTGTTGCCCTTGGCGACCGCGTCGGACACGGTGGAGAAGAGGGAGTCGAGCACGCCCGAGACAGCGGACTGGCTCTGGCCCGTCGCGCTGGCGATGCTCGCGACGAGTTCGGTCTTGGTGATGGACTTGTCGGCCATAGGTATGTCCTCCAAAGGCGCGGGATCCGCCGCCTTCTTCATTGCTCGGACCGGACGGCGCATGCCCTCCGGCTGGTCGGATCGACCGCCTCGACTATAGCCAGAAACCGCGGAAATTCGCGGATTTTGACCCTTTACGGCCTTTCGCCCCGGCGTGTCGGGGTCTGGAGTGGCCAATGGGACCCGTGAGGTGAGGTGCGGCCGTACTCTGAGGCCATGGTCATCGTGAGCAATGTCATCGGCACGGCGCTCATCCTGATCGCCTTGAACGACGTGTTCCAGACGCTCCTGCGCCCGAGCGCCACCGGTCGTCTGACGCACGTCGTCTTCCGCCTCGCATGGGCTCTGGCGCGGCGTCGCCGGCGTTCGCTGTTCTCGAGCGGGGCTCTCACGGTGCTTATGACCATCGCGATGTGGCTGGCGCTCGTCACGGTCGGCTGGGCCCTCGTCTACCTGCCGCACGTGCCCGAGGGGTTCTCGTACTCCGGCGTGGATCCCGAGCGTTACGTGCCGTTCGTCGAAGCGCTGACCTTCTCGATGGTGGCCCTGACGACCTTGGGCCTGGGCGATGTGATCCCGGCCGAGCCGTGGATCCGCGCGCTCTCGCCCCTGGAAGCGCTCACCATGTGCGGGGCGAGTCGCCGGCCGAGGTGCTCGACCACGTCGCCAGCAGCCACGGGCACTCCGCCCACGACTGATCGTCGCTGGGGGCGCGTGCGCACGCGTCCCCGGCAGGGTGCCAGGGGGGTAGGTTTCGGGGCGCGTGCGCACGTGTCACCGCCGGGGTGCCAGGGGGGTAGGTCTCGGGGCGCGTGCGCACGCGTCACCGCGAGACGGCGCGCTCGTCAGGCGTGCAGGCGCCGCAGCGCCGAGACGACATCGTCGTGCCAGCGGCGGGCGGCGGGCAGCGCGCCGGTGAAGACCGGAGTGTCGTGGGTCACCCCCTGGTAGCGCACGACCGAGGCGTCGACGCCGGCCGCACGCAGCGCCGCACCATAGGCGTCGCCATCGCCGCGCAGGGGGTCGTACTCCGCCGTGAGGATCACCGCCGGCGGCAGGTCGGCGTGCGAGGTGGCGCGCAACGGCGACGCGTACGGCTCGCGAGCGAGCTCGGCCCGGGGCAGGTACGTGCGCGCAACCGAGCGCAGCTCGCGCCGGGCGAGAACGTTCGGCACCCCGAGGGCACGCGTCGCGCGCAGATCGAGCATGCGCCCGGTCAGGTCGACCACCGGCACCTCGAGCACCTGCAGTCTCAGCGGACGACGCCCGCGATCGCGGTTGAGCAGCGTGAGCGCGGCGGCGACGTTCGCGCCCGCCGACGTACCTGCCACGGCGATGCGCCCGGCGTCCACCCCGAGCGCGTCGGCGTTGTCGAACAGCCACTCCAGCGCCGCGTGCGCCTGCTCCACCTGCGTGGGGTAGCGGTGCTCAGGTGCCAGGGCGTAGTCCACGGCCACCATCGCGACTCCCGCGTCCGCGGCGCGACGCCGGAATGCGGCATCCGTGGTCGGGTAGTCGATGCCCCCGATGCGGAACGCTCCGCCGAAGAACGCCAGCGCCCCCGGAACCGGCCTATCGGCATCGGGGTGGTAGATGCGCACGCGCACGGCCGGATAGCCGGGCACGTCGACCTCGTGCTCGGTGGTCCGGATGCCGGGGCCCGGCGTCCCGACCGTCCGAAGCTCGGTGCGATCCCACGCCAGCGCCGCCCTCCGGTGCTTCGCCCGAGCTCGTGCGCGCGGCCCCGGCCCGGCCGCACGTGCGCCTGCCGCGGTGCCCGCCGGAGCCGCGTGCGGCTGCCGTGGTGCGGACACCTGCCCGGAAGGCGCGGACGCGGCCGACCAGGGCAGGCGAAGCGGGTCGAGAAGGCTGCGCACGCGCGAGCGGACGGTGCCGAGCGCCTGGTCGAACAGGTAGCGGCGGTGCACGCGCAGGCGCTCCGAGAAGAACGGGTCGAGCGGCATGCGCCTATCCTCACCCGTCGCGGAGGCGTGGACCCGGTGGTTGACAACGCGAAAGGCCCGGAGTTCCGAGGAACTCCGGGCCTTCAAGCGAGGCGTGCTGGCTTACCAGCTCGCCCGTGCCGTATGCGTGCTGGCTTACCAGCTCGACTTGGTCACGCCGGGCAGCTCGCCGCGGTGCGCCATGTCACGGAAGCGGACACGCGAGATGCCGAACTTCGTGAGGACACCGCGGGGGCGGCCGTCGATGACGTCGCGCGAGCGCAGGCGAACCGGCGACGCGTTCTTGGGAAGCTTCTGCAGACCGAGGCGAGCGGCTTCGCGCTCCTCGTCGGTCGACGTCGGCGAAACGAGCGCCTTCTTCAGCTCTGCGCGCTTGGCGGCGTAGCGGTCGACGACCTCCTGGCGCTGCTGGTTGCGCGCGATCTTGCTCTTCTTGGCCATGGATCAGCGCTCCTCTCGGAATTCGACGTGCTTGCGGATGACCGGGTCGTACTTCTTCAGCACGATGCGGTCGGGGTTGTTGCGGCGGTTCTTGCGCGTCACGTAGGTGTACCCCGTGCCGGCGGTCGAACGCAGCTTGATGATCGGACGGACGTCCTGAGCCTTCTTGGCCATCAGAGCTTCACACCCTTCGCGATCAGGTCCTTCACGACCGACTCGATGCCGCGGACGTCAATGACCTTGATGCCCTTGGCCGACACGTTCAGCGTGATCTTGCGACCGAGCGAAGGAACGAAGTAGGTCTTCTTCTGCACGTTCGGGTCGAAGCGACGCTTCGTCCGGCGGTGCGAGTGCGAGATGTTGTGACCGAAGCCGGGAACTGCTCCAGTCACCTGGCACACTGCTGCCATAGTGATTTCTCCCTAGTACCGTGGAGCCGGACGGCCCCACCCAAGATCCCTTGTCTGCATCTCGTCGCACACGTCACCCACGCCCGGAACACCGGTCGTGGAGCGAACGAAGAGTGACGAAACGCGAACTGCGTGCTGGAGTGCGCGCAGACAAAGAGTCAGTCTAGCACGGGAGCTGTCCCGCCCCTCCGGCCCCGCCCCCTGCGCCGCCTGCCCCCGACGGCCCTGCGCCCGCCCCCAGCGGAACACCGACACGGTCGGCTCGTCGGGGACCCAAAACCGCCACGGGAACGTTTCGCCGCCGGCCACGCCGGCGACCCCGACCCGAGGTCCTGTCGCGACGCGCTCCAGCGGCTCCCGCCGAAGGTGAAGGCGCGCGACGGCGCCCGCGCGCTCCTCCCCGGTGACGGCGTCGATGCCGTCGTGGATCGGATGCCGCAGGCCGACCGCGTCGCCGAGCCGACCGGGCCCCCGGGCGAGGTCGATCGGACGCCGCGCCGCCGGGCGACGCCGGAAGGCGGCATCCCGCCCTTCGACGATCTCGCCCCCGCGCAGCAGCACACCGCCGGCCACCCCGTCGGGCCCGCATACGACGTTCACGCACGAATGGATGCCGTGACTCAGGTACACGTAGAGATGGCCCGGCTCGCCCCACATCGTGGCGTTGCGGGCGGTGGGTCCCATCCGCGCGTGCGACCCGGGGTCGGGCACCTCGCCGGTGCCGCGCCCGTGATATGCCTCGACCTCGGTGAGCCGCACGGTGACGTGCTCGCCGTCGACGACGGTCGACAGGTGCGCGCCCAGCAGTCGCGGTGCGACCTCGAGCGGAAGCGCGCTCAGCTGCTCCCGCGTCGCGGGCACAAGAGGCGGCGCAGACATGGCGAGCAGTCTAGAACTCCGCGGCGATAGTCTTCGCGCATGAGCCGATGGTTCGCACTGGCCCTGCTGGGCGTCTCGCAGTTCGTCATGGTCCTCGACAGCACGGTCATGAACGTGTCGATCTCGACCGTCGCCGCCGACCTCGGCACCGACATCTCGGGAATGCAGGCCGCGATCACCTTCTACGCCCTCACGATGGCGGCGTTCATGCTGACCGGCGGAAAGCTCGGCGACCGCTGGGGGCGGGTCACCGCGTTCCGCGTCGGGGCGATCGTCTACGGACTGGGCTCGCTCGCCACCGCGCTCAGCCCGAATCTCACCGTGCTGCTGCTCGGCTGGTCGCTGGTCGAGGGACTCGGAGCCGTGCTGGTCATCCCGGCCATCGCCGCACTGGCGGCGGCGAGCTACACCGGTCGCGATCGCGTCGTGGCGTTCTCAGCACTGGGCGCCATCACCGGTGTCGCCGCGGCGGCGGGTCCCCTGATCGGCGGGCTGGTCACCACCTACTCGTCGTGGCGGTACGTCTTCGTCGCCGAGACGGTGATCATGATCGTCGTCCTGCTGCTGTCGGGCCGCCTGCACGACGCCCCCGCGCAGCGCGGCGTGCGCATCGACCCGCTGAGCGTCGTCCTGTCGGCGGGCGGCATGGCGCTGCTGGTCTTCGGTGTTCTGCAGAGCAAGGTCTGGGGATGGGTCGTGCCGCTGGATCCGCCGCGGATCGGCGACACGGTCATCGCCCCCTTCGGCATCTCACCGGTGGCGTACCTGCTGCTGGCCGCGGTCGTCGTGCTGTGGGCTTTCGTTAACCGGCAGCGCCGGCTCGAGAGCACCGGCCGCGCGCCGCTGCTGAAGGTGAGCATGCTCGCGATCCCCGCGCTGCGCAGCGGGTTGACGCTGTTCATGGCCCAGTACTTCGCGATCGCCGCGCTGTTCTTCGTCGTCCCCGTGTACCTGCAGACGATCCTGGGCGACGACGCCCTCGAGACCGGTCTGAAGATCCTCCCCCTGTCGGCCGGGCTCATCGTCTTCTCGATCGTCGGCTCGAAGCTCGCGACGGTGCACTCGGCGCGTCACATCGCCCGGCTCGGGCAGATCGCGCTGGCGGCGGGACTGCTGTTCATCGTTGTCGCCGTGCAGCCGACGCTCGCGGGCGGGCTGTTCGCCGTCGGGATGTTCGTCGTCGGCGCGGGATTCGGCCTGCTGGCCTCGCAGCTGGGGAACGTCAACATGTCGGCGGTGTCGACGGAGGACACCTCCGAGGTGGGTGGTCTTCAGGGCACCTTCCAGAACCTCGGCTCGTCGTTCGGCACCGCCATCGTGGGCTCGGTCTTCATCCTGCTGCTGACGTCGGGCTTCACCACGGCTATCCAGAACAGCGACGATCTGCCCGACGACGTGCGGCAGCAGATCACCGCCGAGACGTCGACGGGTGCGCCGATCGTCTCCCGACAGCAGGCCGAGGATGCCGTCCTGGCCGCGGGCGCCGATGCCGACGTCGCCGCGTCGGTCGCTCAGACCTACGTCGACACGCAGGTGACGGCGCTGCGGCAGTCGCTCTTCTTCGTCTTCGCGCTGTCGGTGATCGCCCTGCTGCTCTCACGCGGACTGCCGGCGACGATCGCACCCCAGCCGGATGCCGCGCCCGACACTCCCGCCGGCTCGGCGGCAACGGATGCCGCACCCGCCGATCGGGTCCCGCCTACTGGGGCGGGGTCTGGCACCACGAGATCGAAGAGCCGGCCAGGGCGACGACCTCATCGCCCGTCGTGAGGTCGAGCACGCGGGTCTCGAGCCGCTCGGGCAGCGGCAGCAGGTACGTGTCGTAGCGGTTGTCCACGACATCCGGGGCGACGAGGACGCTCAGATACCGCGCGCTGGGCGAGACGCACGTCTGCAGCACCGCTTCGGTGGATGCCGCCTGGTACACAACCTCGGAAGCGCCATCGGGGGCCACCACCGCGATCGCGGTCTCGCCGGTCGGGACGTCGTCCTCGAGCACGGCGGCGGAGCGGATGGTCCCGCCGTCCGGCAGCGGCGTGAGGGAGTCGAGGGGACCGAGGGACGGCTCGGCGTCGACGACGGGTTCCTCACCGGCATCCGTGAGATCGATCGCCACGAGACTCTCGAGCCGCTCGACGACCGCGACCGACGAGCCGCGCGCGATGCCCTGGATCGACAGCGCGTTCCCCAGCGACGTCGCGTTCTCACCCTCGGACCCGGTGAGCAGCAGCGATCCGTCGAACGACAGCAGCAGGATGCTGTCGGTGTCGGGCACGAACCGCCACTCCGCCACACGCGGGTCGGCGCCCGACGGAGCCACGGCCCGCGGCTCGAGCGCGTCGTCCGCGAGCGAGACCGTGAACAGCTCGCTCTCGCGTCCGCCGTCGGCGCCGAGATCGGCGTCCGAGAACACGAAGCCGACGAGCTCGCCGCGGTCGGCCGACTGCAGCGCCGAGACGAAGCCGTCGCCCGGGAGCTCCACCTCGCGAGCGTTCCCGCCGTCCAGATCGGTGACGATCAGTGCCGCCCGGTCGTCGTCGGTGCGCACCGACACGATCAGATGACCCGCCGTCGTGCGGAAGTCCTCGATGTGCGGATGCCGGAACACCGGCACCCCGTTCTCACCGCCGAGATCGGTCGAGAACACGACGTCCTCGTCCGCGCCCCGCTGGAGCAGGTGCGTCTGCGTGGCCGGCGTGCGGAACGTGTGCTCGAGCGACGCGTCCGGACCCCCGCCCACCCCGGTGACACCGTCGATGCGCACCGTGTACTCGGTCTCGTCCCACAGCGGAAGGGTGAAGCGGATGCCGACGCTGCGACCCGAGGTGTCGACGGCGAACGGCGTCGCGGGCTCGACCGTGACCTGCGCAGGGTCGACCTCGGCGAGCGACTGCGACGTCGTGAAGATGAGACGGGAACCGGATGCCGCGACCGCCGCCTCGGCATCGACCTGCACGCTCGAGACCCGCGGCCCCTGGATCACCGTGATCACCGCGCCGATGAGGCTGAGCACCGCGAGCACACCTACCACGAGGCCGAAGCTCGCGGCGAAGGCGCGTCCGCGGCGGCTCCGTGTCTGAGCGCGCCGGGTCGGGCCGTCAGTACTCATACGGGTCCTCGGGCTCGTCGATCACCGCAAGCTCCGTCGCGTCGATCGTGAGCCGGCCGTCGGAGGTCGACCGGACGGTTCCGGTCACCGTGACCCATTGACCGGTCGACGGCACGTCGTCGGCGCTCACCGGCACGCTCGCCGACTGGGCGTCGATGACGCAGTGGGTGATCACCAGGCGGCTGAGGTCGAAGTCGCCGTCCTCACCGGGCGTGACGAAGCCGGTGAGCTCGACCGTCTCGCCGTCGAACGCCTCGGGATTCGTCGAGGTGGCGAACACCGCCGACCACTCCCCGACCCCGAACGACGCCGTGTCGCCGGTGGAGGCCAGTGTGACGGCATCCGATCCGGCGAACAGCGGCGGTGCGCCGACGTCGCGTGAGATCGCGAGCTCGGCCGACAGCGATGCCGGCGGCAGCAGCAGGGTCAGCAGCACGACACCCGACGCGAGGGCGCCGCCGGTGACCGTGGCGACGGTGCCGAGCTTCGTCGTCGGGTACGTGTGTCCGTGGCCCTCGCCCGGCGAGTGGTCATGCGAGGCGGGCGTGCCGTGGTCGTGCCCGTGGTCTTCTTCGGCGCCGAGCGGCAGCGCGAACGACGCGACCGCGCCGACGACGACGAGGACCGACATCGAGATGGCGAACCAGGTCGAGTCCGGGTTGATGTAGAGACCGAGACGACCGGTGAGCGCGAGCGAGATCGTGACGACCGCCATGACTGTCGACAGCCCCACTCCGAGCCAGCGGGTGGCGAGCGCGTGACGCCTAGACAACGAGGTTCACCCCCGTCCCGATCGCGAATGCGGCGAGGACGACCACGACGACGATGCCCGCAAGCGTGCGCGTCGTGAAGGTCGTCCGCAGCAGCGCGAGCATCTTCACGTCGACGAGCGGCCCGACCAGCAGGAACGCCACGATCGAGCCCGGTGTGAAGGTCGAGGCGAATGACAGCGCGAAGAACGAGTCGACGTTCGAGCAGATCGACACCACCATCGCCAGCGCGATCATCGCCACGATCGACAGGGCGGGGTTCGAGCCGATCGCCAGGAGCGCCTCGCGGGGCACGAGCACCTGGACCGCACCTGCGATCGCCGAGCCGATGACGAGGGCCGGCATGACCGCGCGCAGCTCGACGACGAACTGGGCGAGGGTGCGCCGCCAGCGGCTGCCCGGCTCGTGGGTGACGAGTGCGCACGTGTCACGGAAGCGGTCGGTGAGCAGGGCGTCGGGCGAGGGATGCCGGCTGTACAGCCACCCGATGAGGTTGGCGATCAGGTACCCGCCGATGAGGCGCACCACCAGGATGCCGTCGTCGAAGCCGAACGCCTGATGGGTGGTGATGATGACGATGGGGTTGACGATGGGCGCCGCGATGAGGAACGACAGGGTCTCGGAGACGGTGAACCCGCGCATCAGGAGGCCGCGGGCGAACGGCACGTTGCCGCACTCGCAGACCGGGATGAACATGCCCAGAAGCGAGAGGACCGCGCGGCGCGCCCACGCCCGGCGCGGCATCCATCTCTCGATGACGCCCGGAGGAACCCACACCTGCACGACGATCGACAGCACCACGCCGAGCGCCACGAAGGGCAGCGACTCGATGAGCACGCTGATGGCGAGGGTGAGGCCGTCCTGCGTGCGGGTCGACAGGGGCGCCGGGAACAGTGCCGGAGCGAACGCGTCGAGCACGAACAGCACGGCGATGACCGCCGCACCGATGCCCAGTGCGGCGAACGCGCGCGCCGTCGGAGTCGGATCCAGGCGCGCGGTGCGGGGCGGGTCAGTCCGCGTCACGCTTCTCGGCCGCGTCGGTCACGGAGGCCTGGGCGCACGCGGCGCACAGTCCGAAGATGTCGACGATGTGCTCGGCGTCGCGGAAGCCGTGCGTCGCGGCGGTGCGCTGCGCCCACTCTTCGACGTCGGTCGCGGCGATCTCGACGGTGAGCCCGCAGGAGCGGCAGATCAGATGGTGATGGTGGCCGGTGCTGGTGCACGCACGATAGAGCGATTCACCTTCGGGGCTCTGCAGCGAATCGGCGTCGCCCTGTGCGGCGAGTCCGGCGAGTGCGCGGTAGACGGTGGCGAGTCCGATGCCGGTGTTCTCGTCGCGCAGTGTCGCGTGCAGGGCCTGGGCGCTGACGAACCCGGGCGCGCCGGCGAGCGCTTCGCGCACGCGTTCGCGCTGCCAGGTGTTGCGCTGAGCCATGGCGGGGAGTCTACCGGCGCGTCCTGATCAGGTTCCTGGGAGCGAGGTGGTGCTCACGCGTTCTCGGCGGTGCGCGCGTAGCGGCCGCGACGCGAGCCCACCACGCGGCACACGAGGTAGATCGCGAACGAGATCGTCGTGATGTACGGGCTGACCGGGAGCGTGCCGGCGATCGCCAGCAGGATGCCCCCCACCGCCGAAACGAACCCGAACAGTGCGGACAGCACGGGAACCGACACCGGGCCGGACGCGACGCGCATCGCCGCGGCGGCGGGGGTGACGAGCAGGGCCATCACCAGAAGCGCGCCGATGATGTGGACGGCGACGGCGACGATGAGCCCGAGCAGCAGCATGAACGTCAGCGAGACCGCTGTCGTGGGGACGCCGCGGGCGGCTGCGGCCTGGGGGTCGAGCGAGTCGAAGCGCAGGGGCCGCCACACGAGCACCAGCCCGAGTAGGACGACAGCACCGATGCCGATCAGCCAGCCGAGCTGTCCGCTCTGCACCGAGACGATCTGCCCGGTGAGCAGGCTGAAGCGGTTGGCGCTGCGGCCGTCGTAGAGCGACAGGAAAAGGATGCCGAGGCCCAGACCGAAGGGCATGAGCACGCCGATGATCGAATTGCGCTCGCGAGCCCTCGCTCCGAACCAGCCGATGAGGGCGGCAGCGACGAGGGATCCGACGATGGAGCCGGTGACGACATCGAAGCCGATCAGCAGCGCGGCCGCGGCGCCGGCGAACGACAGCTCGCTGATGCCGTGCACCGCGAAGGCCATGTCCCGCTGGATGACGAACACGCCGATCAGTCCGCCGACGAGGCCGAGGACCGCGCCCGCCCACACCGAATTCGACACGAGCGCGAGGATCTCGCCGTAGACGGGGAGGCCCCCGAACATGGCGTCGCCGATCTCGTCCCAGTTCACAGGTGTCCCTCGTGGTGATGGTGGGAGGCCTCGGCGTCGGGGGCGCCCACGACGACCAGGCGGTCGCCGGCGCGCAGCACGAAGACCGGAGCGCCGTACAGGTCGGTGAGCACCTGTGAGGTGAGGACGTCCTTGGGCTTGCCGAGGGTGAACCGTCCGCCGGCGAGGTAGAGGATGCGGTCGACCTTGCCGAGGACGGGGTTGATGTCGTGGGTGACGAGCAGGACGGCCGCTCCGGTGTTCTTGCGATGGCGGTCGATGAGGTTCACGACGGCGCGCTGGTTGGCGAGGTCGAGGCTCGTGAGCGGTTCGTCGCACAGCAGCAGACGCGGGTCGTCGGCCAGGGCCTGCCCCACGCGGAGGCGCTGCTGCTCGCCGCCCGACAGCAGGCCGACCGGCCGATCGGCGAAGTCCTGCGCGCCGACCGCGGCGATGAGCTCATCGACCCGGCGGGCGTCGCCTCGACGCGGGAGCGGCGGTCCGAAGCGGTGGCCGTCGACGCCCAGGCGCACGAGATCGCGACCGCGCAGAGCGGTCTCGCGCGGCAGCGGACGCTGCTGGGGGATGTAGCCGATCCGGCGATTGCCCTTGCGGTGCACGGGCTCGCCGAGGGCGGTGATGGTTCCCGTGCTCAGCTGCTCAAGGCCGAGGATGGCGCGCAGCAGGGTCGTCTTGCCGGAGCCGCTGGGCCCCAGAACGGCGATGAGCTCGCCGGGCTCGACGGTCAGGTCGAGCCCGCTCCAGAGTTCGCGGTCCTCGCGGTGGAGTCCCGCCCCGCGGATCTTGAGGGGAGCGGCGTCCGTCACGCCTCGAGCGCTTCGCCGAGCGCTGCGATGTTCTCCTGCATCCACGAGATGTAAGTCTGGCCCTCGGGAAGGGTCTCTGTGAACTCGACGACCGGAATGGACGCGGTTTCGGCTTCGTCGAGCACCTGCGTGGTCTCGGCGCCACCGGTCTGCGCGTTGGCGATCACCACGTCCACTTCGCCGTCGCGCAGCAGGGTGAGCGCCTCGAGCAGCGTCGCGGGGGGAACGTCCTGCCCCTCCTCGACGGCCTCGCTGAACGCATCCGGTGTGACGATGTCGAGACCGGCCGCTGCGGCGAGGTACACCGACACGGGCTCGGTCACGAAGACCTGGGCGCCGCCGAAGGAGGACTCGAGCTGGGCGAGCTCGGACTCGAGTCCCTCGATCTCAGCGAGGAGTGCGTCGGCGTTGGCGCTGAACGTCTCGGCGTCGTCGGGGCTCAGCTCTGCGAGCTCGGCCGCGATCTCCTCCACGACATAGGCCATCGTGTGCGGGTCGTACCAGACGTGCTCGTTGAAGCCCTCGACGTGGCCGTGGTCCGCGTGCTCGTCCTCGGCGTGCTCGTCCTCAGCGTGCTCGTCCTCAGCGTGCTCGTCCTCGGCATGCTCGTCCTCGGCATGCTCGTCCTCGGCGTGCTCGTCCTCGTGGCCGGCGTTCTCGGGCCACGAGTGCGAGAACTCCACCGCCGTGATGACATGGGCTTCGCTGCCGCTGGACTCCAGGAGGGCGTCGATGAAGGCGTCGTACCCGCCGCCGTTCTCGATGACGAGCTGCGCGTCGGCGACGGTCAGCTGGTCGCGGGCGCTGGGCTCGAACGAGTGCGGGTCCTGCGAGGCGGAGTCGACGATCGAGGTGACCTCGACCAGGTCGCCCCCGACCTCCTCGGCGAGCTGGCCGTACACGTTCGTCGACGCCACGACCGCGATCGCACCGTCCGCGGCTTCCCCGCTCGCGGGTCCCGGGCCGGAGGCGCATCCGGCGAGGGCGAGGGAGGAGGCGGCGGTCAAGCCGAGGATCGTCGAGGCGCGATGAAGTGCGGGCATGCGCCCAGAATAGCGGTATTGATAATCGTTCTCAAACCGAAGGGGTGGTTCAGACCCTATGAGTGTGGGGTTCTGAAGTGGTTGTAGGCCCAGGGCCTCACGGTGCAGATTCGTGGATCATCCCGAGGAGTGGCCTTGGGATGCCGACATGCAGCGGAGGCCCTGGTGTTCAACGAGCGTACGGCGATCGGTTTGGATGTGCACGCGCGGAGCGTGCGAGCGGCGGCGATCGACTCGTCGACGGGTGAGGTGATCGAGGCGCGATTGCCCGCTACGACGGCGGAGGTCGTGGCGTGGGTGACGCAGATCGCGGCCCGGCTGGGGCCGGCGCATGCCGCGTATGAGGCGGGCCCGACCGGGTTCGGGCTGGCCCGGAGACTCGACGCGGCCGGTATCGCGGTGACGGTCGCGGCGCCGTCGAAGATCATCCGGCCCGCAGGGGATCGGATCAAGACCGACGCGCGGGACGCGCTGCTGCTAAGTCGGCTGCTACGGATGGACGAGCTGGTCGCGGTGCGGGTGCCGACCGAGGCGGAGGAGTCGGCCAGGGATCTGGTGCGGGCGCGCGATGATGCCCGGGTGGAGCTGATGGCCGCCCGGCATCGGCTATCCAAGCTGCTGCTGCGGCGCGGGATCGTGTATGCCGGAACCAACGCCTGGAGTCGAGACCACGACCGTTGGCTGCGCGCGGAACGCCGTGACGGGCTGGACGGCGCGGGCATCGGGACGTTGGCCGCGTTCGATGCCGGCTACGACGCGGTCACGCAGATCGTCGCTCGCAAGGACGGCCTGGACCGGGACATCACCGCGATGGCGGCGGATTCGGAGTTCACTGCGGTCACAACGAGGTTGGGATGTCTGCGTGGGATCTCGACGTTGACCGGGTTCGCTCTCGCGGTCGAGATCGGCGACTGGAACCGGCTCACCGGGTCGAGTATCGCCGCCTACCTCGGGCTGGTCCCATCGGAGCACTCCTCCGGCGGGTCCCGTACGTTGGGTCCGATCACCAAGACCGGGAACACCCACGCCCGCCGGCTGCTGATCGAGTCCGCCTGGTATCACAAGCATCCCTACAGGATCGGGAAAATCATGCGGGACCGGTGGGCTCACGCGCCAGCCACCGCGGCAGCCCGCGGCGATGCCGGCAATCGGCGTCTTCACCACCGCTGGATGGTGCTGTCCGCGAAACAGAAGAAGCACACCGTCGCGAACACCGCGATCGCCCGCGAACTCGCCGGCTGGTGCTGGTCCCTGGCCGTCATGGACTGACCTTCCCGAGCCCGTCCCCGGACATCGGACACCGGAACGCATGCAGCGTGAAGAGAACACCAGCGATTCGACTGTGAGCAGCCAGGCCCCAGGCCACGGCCACGCTCGACCTCAGACAAGCTCGGATGCTCTCGCCGAAACAGGGTCCTGCGGTAACCAACCCGCGAATATCAGACTGACCACGCGTCGAAAGACACGCCGCACCCCGGCCCCACCCCCGCGGACGAAGAAGCGCCACCGAGCAGCCAGCCCGGTGGCGCTTCACCCTGCCCACTTGACAAGAAGCCCTACATATCAGTCGAGCAGCAGCGCGGGCTCCTCGAGGATCGACGCGACGTCGGCGATGAAGCGCGACATGCCGTCACCGTCGATGACGCGGTGGTCGAACGATCCCGCGACCGTCGTCACCCAGCGCGGGCGCACCTCGCCGTCGACCACCCACGGCTTCTGACGGATGGTGCCGAGTGCGACGATGCCCGACTCTCCGGGGTTGATGATCGGGGTTCCGGCGTCCATGCCGAACACGCCGATGTTGGTGATGGTGATCGTGCCGTTCTGCTGATCGGCCGGCGAGGTCTTGCCCTCGCGTGCGGTCAGGGTCAGGCGCTCGAGCGCGCGGGCGAGGTCGCGCATGGACAGGTCCTGGGCGTCCTTGATGTTCGGGACGAGAAGGCCGCGCGGGGTCGCCGCCGCGATCCCGAGGTTGACGTAACGGCGCACGCGGATCTCGGCGCCGGCCTCGCTCTCGACCCACGCGGCGTTCACCATCGGGGTGCGCCGCGCCGCCCAGATGACCGCGCGGGCCATGATGAGCAGCGGCGAGACCTTGACGTCTGCGAAGTCGGGCGACGCCTTCAGCCGCTTGACGAGCTCCATCGTGCGCGTGGCGTCGACGTCGGTCCACACCGACACGTGCGGGGCGGTGTACGCGGACTGCACCATCGCGGACGACGTGGCCTTGCGCACGCCCTTGACCGCGATCGTCTCCTCACGGTCGGAGTCGGCGGACGCCGGCGGACGCGACGAGACGGATGCCGCGGCGGACGGCTGCGGGGCGGCGGGCGCCGCGGGGGCGCCTCCCCGCGACGACGGCGCCCCGACCGGGATGGACTCCTCGCGGACGTCTCCCCACTCGGGTGTCTGGATGTTGCGGAACACGCTGGCCTGCGAGGCGTGGCCGAGGACGTCCGCGCGCAGCACCTCTCCTGCGGGGCCGGTGGGCGACACCGCGGCCAGGTCGACGCCGAGGTCGCGCGCGAGCTTGCGGATGGGGGGCTTCGCGATCACCCCGACCGAGGAGGCGACGCGCTCGGTGGCGCTCGGAGCCGGCTTGCGGCGGCGGGACTGGACGTGTCCGCCGGTCCCGTAGCCGACCAGCACCGCCCCGTCGCCCTCGGGCGTGGCGGGCTCGGCGGGTTCACCATGCTCGCTCTGACCGATCGTCGCGGGCTGGGCCGCGGCATCCGGTGCCGATTCGATCGTGATGATCGGTGCGCCGACGTTCACCGTCTGACCTTCGGCCGCCACCAGCTCGCCCACCGTGCCGGCGAAGGGAGACGGCAGCTCGACGAGCGACTTGGCCGTCTCGATCTCGACGAGCACGTCGTTGACGGCCACCGTGTCGCCGGGCGCGACCCGCCACGACACGATCTCGGCCTCGGTGAGGCCCTCGCCGACATCGGGGAGGACGAAGGTCTGCGTGCTCATGAAGATCTCCTCTGCGGGATCGCTCTGCGGGATCGGTGGCGCATCCGGTGACGGGTTCAGTAGGCGAGCGCTCGATCGACGGCTTCGAGGACCCGGTCGGCGTCCGGCAGGTAGGTGCCCTCGAGCTTCGCGGGCGGGAACGGGGTGTCGAAGCCCGATACGCGCAGCACCGGCGCCTCGAGCGCGTAGAACGCCTGCTCCATGACCGTGGCCGAGATCTCGCTGCCCAGCGAGGTGAATCCGGGCGCCTCCTGCGCGTAGACCATGCGGCCGGTGCGCCGGACGGAGTCGAGGATCGGGCCGTAGTCGACCGGCGAGAGCGACCGCAGGTCGATGACCTCGCACGACGTGCCCTCGCCCTCGGCGACGGCGGCCGCCTGCAGCAGCGTGTGCACCATCGCGCCGTGGCCGACGAGGGTCACGTCGGTGCCGCGGCGCACGACGCGACTGGCGTGCAGCGCCAGCGCCGGCGCGGCGGTGTCGACCTCGTCCTTGAACCAGTACTTGCTCTTGGGCTCGAGGAAGATCACCGGGTCGGGCGAGGCGATGGCGTGCTGGATCATCCAGTACCCGTCGTTCGGAGTGGACGGGCTCACCACCCGCAGGCCCGGGGTGTGCGTGAAGTACGCCTCGGGGCTCTCCTGGTGATGCTCGACCGCCCCGATGTGACCGCCGTAGGGGATGCGGATGACGACAGGCATCTGCAGGGCGCCCTCGTGCCGGTACGTGATCTTGGCCAGCTGCGACGTGATCTGGTCGAAGGCGGGGAAGACGAACCCGTCGAACTGGATCTCGACGACCGGCCGGAAGCCGGTCATGGCCAGCCCGATCGCGGTGCCGACGATGCCGGACTCGGCAAGGGGCGTGTCGAGGACGCGTCGCTCGCCGAACTCCGCCTGCAGCCCCTCGGTGACGCGGAACACGCCACCCAGGCGCCCGATGTCCTCGCCCATGAGCAGGACGCGGTCGCTGTCGGCGAGGGCGGCACGCAGGCCCGCGTTGATCGCACGGCTCAGCGGCATCGTCGTGACGTCGCTCACGAGGCGCTCCCCTCGTCGAAGGATGCCTCGTACGAGGCGAGCCACGCCCGCTGCTCGTCGACGCGCGGGTGCGGCTCGGAGTAGACGTTCTCGAAGATCACGTCGCGGTCGAGTCCGCCGAGTTCGGTCGTGCGCACGCGCACATCGTCCGCCACGGCGTCGGCATCGGCATCCACCCCTGCGAAGAACGCCTCACTCGCGCCGCGCCCCCGCAGGTACGCCGCCATGCGCGCGATCGGGTCGCGGCCGGCCCAGCTCTCCTCTTCGTCCGAGGTGCGGTACTTCGTCGGGTCGTCACTGGTCGTGTGCGCCCCCATGCGGTAGGTCATGGCCTCGATAGCGCGGGGGCCGGCACCACCGCGGGCCTCGTCGAGCGCCACGCGGGTGACGGCGTAGCTGGCGAGCACGTCGTTTCCGTCGAGGGGGATGCTGGGCATGCCGTAGCCGTCGCCGCGCCGGTACAGCGGCGAGCGCGACTGCGTGGCGACGGGCACCGAGATCGCCCACTGGTTGTTCTGCAGGAAGAACACCTCGGGGGTGTTGTAGCTGGCGGCGAAGACCATCGCCTCGTGGACGTCTCCCTGGCTGGACGCCCCGTCGCCGTAGTACACGATGACGGCTTCGTCCCGCTCGGGATCGCCGGTGCCGCAGCGTCCGTCGAACACCAGCCCCATGCCGAATCCGGTCGCATGGAGGGTCTGCGCGCCGAGGACCAGCGTGTACGGGTGCGTGTTGCCGTTCTTCGGGTCGAACGGGTTCCAGCCGCCGTGGGTGAGGCCGCGCATGAGCCGGATGATGTCGATGCCGTCGACACCCCGGATGCGCGTCACGACGTGCTCGCGATACGAGGGGAAGAGGTGGTCCTGCGTGCGCGCCGCCCGGGCGGAGCCGACCTGCGCGGCCTCCTGCCCGAGGCTCGGCGGCCAGAGGGCCAGCTGCCCCTGCCGCTGGAGGTTCGTGGCCTGGCGGTCGAAGGCGCGGATGATCACCATGTCGCGGTACAGGCCCTCGAGCTCGACGTCGGCGAGCCCGTCGATGACCGACAGGTAGGGCTCGGCGGCGGCGGACGGGGCGAACGAGCCGTCCGCGGCGAGCACGCGCACGAGGCGCGGGTCGTCCGAGGGTGCCGCTGCGTCGGCGGGGGCCGAGATCTCAGGCGGGGTCACCGTTCCACGCTAGCCCCTCGCCCGATGGGCCTCTGGGAGGTCGCTCACAACGGATGCCGCGATTCGTAGGACCTTGTCGACAGCCTCCTCCTCACCGACCGAGATCCGGATGCCGTCACCGGCGAACGCGCGCACGATCAGGCCCGCCTCGTCGAACGCCTGCGCGACCTCCACGGTGTCGCCGGCCGTGGGAAGCCACACGAAATTCCCCTGCGCCTCGGGCACGGCCCACCCGATGTCGCGGAGGCCCGCCGCCAGGCGATCGCGTCGCTCCGCGACGACGGCCACGCGCCCCAGCAGCTCGGACTCCGCGTCCAGGCTCGCCAAAGCCGCCGTCTCGGCCTGCCCGGTCACCGACAGCGGGATGCTCGTGCTGCGGGCGGCATCCAGCACACGGGGGTGACCGACCGCGAAGCCGACCCGCAGACCTGCGAGCCCGAACGCCTTGGAGAAGGTGCGCAGCACCACGACATTCGCGCGCGCGGGCCCGCCCGGCTCGCGAAGGCCGTTCACCGCGGTGGCGTCGGTCACGAACTCGGCGTAGGCCTCGTCGAGGATCACGAGCACGTCGCCCGGGACGCGCTCGACGAACGCGTCGAACTCCGCCTGCGTGACGATCGGGCCGGTGGGGTTGTTCGGGGTGCAGACGATGATCGCGCGGGTGCGATCGGTGACCGCGTCGGCCATGGCGTCGAGGTCGTGACGCGCCCCCTCGGCCAGGGGCACCATCACCGGCTTCGCCCCGGCCAGCACGGCCAGCCATGGGTACGCCTCGAACGAGCGCCACGCGAAGATCACCTCGTCGCCGGGAGAACAGGTCGCCTGTACGAGCTGGGCGAGGATCGAGACGCTTCCTGCTCCGACGTGAACTCCCTCGTCGGTCACCCCGAACCGCTCGGCCAGGCGCGCCCGCAGGCGACCGGCGGTGGCGTCGGGGTAGCGATTGAACGCGGATGCCGCGGCGACGGCCTCGACGACACCGGGCAGCGGTTCGAACGGGTTCTCGTTGCTCGAGAGCTTGAACGCCTCGGCGCCGGCCTGACGGCCCTGTTTGTAGGGCGGGAGCGCGGCGATCTCGGGACGGACCCGCACGGGGATGCCGGATGCCGGATGGTCAGGGGGCACGGGGCCGGGTTGCGCTGTCACGAGCCGAGTCTACGAGCCCGGTCCCGACCCCCGCTGGCCGAAGATCTCACAACGCGGCCCCTCCGCGCGGCTGATTGCGCGGCGGCCGGGGCACTGGGAAACTGCCCGCATGGGACTCCTCCTCCGCATCGTCGTGAACGCGTTCGCGATCTGGATCGTCACCCTCATCGATCCGCTCCAGGTCTCGGTCATCCCCTTCGAGCCCGGCGACACCCTGCAGCTGGTGCTCACCCTGCTGCTGGTCGCCCTCATCTTCGCGCTGGTGAACACCCTCATCGGCACGGTGATCAAAGTGCTCGCCTTTCCGCTGTACATCCTCACGCTGGGGCTGATCGGCCTCATCATCAACGCCTTCCTGCTGTGGCTCACCGGGTGGATCACAGAGTTCTGGAGCTTCGGGCTGCGGGTCGAGGACTTCTGGTGGGGAGTCGTGGCCGCCCTCATCATCACGCTCATCAACTGGGTCTTCGGCCTGTTCCTGCGTCCCAAGAAGCAGGACTGACCTACCCCCGCGTCGCGGCATACTCCACCGCATCGACGTCGACGGCCCGCCCGAGTTCGTCGAACACGTCGTGCACCGCGCCGACGCGCGGGTCCGCGGACGCATCGACGAGCTCGGCGGTCTCGGCGTAGCTCGCGAGACTGTGCGCCGGCACACGCAGATCCGCCGCGTCGGCCGAGGGGTGGAACTCCCGCTCGGCGATCAGGCTGCCCGGACCGCCGACACCACCCATGTGCCCGCCCCCCGCGAGGGCGCTCACCGGGTCGTCCGTGTGACGGATCGAGACGTTCAGCGTCGATGCCGACACATCGGCTTCGACGGGTGACCCGTACGACACCAGCGTGCGCACGTCGTAATCGCCCTCGAGCGCGAGATGCGACGTGATCATCGCGCCCTGCGAGTGCCCGAACGCGTGAACGGCGTCGCCGGGGCGGGCACCCGCCGCCTCGAGCGCCTCGACGGTCGCCTGGTACGACGTCGACCGCTCACCGCGATACAGCTGCACGTTCGACTTCGCGTCCCACGGGTCCGCACCGCCGAGCGTCGGCGACCGTGTGCCGGCGACGTACACGGCGTACTGCCGGGAGCCGTCGGCCATCGTGTACCGCTCGACCCGGACCCGCGCATCGCCGCCCTGAGGCATCCGTTCGGCCGCCGAGCGCAGGCCGGTCGGGGACGTCGCCGCGACGGCGGGCGCGGCGACGAGGGCGACCGGTGGCGGCGGACCGGTGAGGCGCGCGTCGCGCGGGATGCGGCCCCAGCCGCCGATGCCGACCGTCACCGCCGTGCCCAGCACGAATCCGCCCACGCCCACCCCGCCGATGACGCCTCCGGCCATCCCGAAGACGCTCCCGACGTCTTGGCCGAATTCGGTGGACTGCCGCACCAGGTGGGCCGGCCACATGACCGCGCGGCCGGCTTCGAATCCGCGCGCGGCCTCCATCGCGTCGGGGTCGGCGGCCATGATCTGCGCACGCCGCGCGTCGATACGCTCCATCGCGGCCGCGTCTCCGGCGAAGAACGCCGCCTGGTGCCGGGCGTTCAGCTCGACCAGCTCGTAGATCGCCGCCGCCGCCCGGAGCCGTTCGGCCAGCAGTGCCGCGGTGTCGCTCACTTCGCGGATGCGGAGGCCGAGCGCCGACGATGCCGCCGCCGCCTCCCAGGCGAGCCCGCGGTGTTCCAGAAGCAGCAGCTGCACGGGTCCGAGCTGAGCGCACACCGCGTCGAGCTCGCTCGCCGTCGCGTCGAATCGAGCCGCGGTGCGGCGGAGGGTCTCGGTGTCGACGGCGATCGCCCCGCCCCCGCGCAGTTCGATCCCCTCTGTCACGGGCAGCTCCAGGCGAGGAGTCCTGCGTGGTCGCTCGCCCGTCGCGCCTCGTGGCGGGCCGTGTCGCCGACGCCGGTGAGCGCCACGGCGTCGTTCGCCCACGCGTCGGCCTGCGCGTGGAACTCGCGGGCCGCACGCGCCTGCCAGTCCGTGTCGGCGGCGAGCGACCACGTTCCCGACACGGCGTCGTGCAGGCGATCGAGGACCTTATCGAGCTCGCCGAGAGCGATCTGCAGGTCGACATGAGCGGATGCCGCCGCCGACGAGGTGGACGAGCAATACGCGAGGGTCATGCCCCCATCGTGTGCGCCGCGGCGGGGTCGAAAGGGCCCGGGCCGCGAACCTGTGTCGAGACAGGTCCGCGGCCCGGGTTGGGGAGGAGCCGATGGCTCCCGCACTCAGTCGATCACTGCGGAGCGAGGAGACCCGGCGGTGCGACCTGGACCGTGACCGTGGCGGTCGCGGTGTTGCCCGCGGCGTCCGTCGCGGTGTACTCGAAGGTGTACACCGCCCTGTTCGCCGCGACGACCTCGAAGGTCGTGTCGTCGATCTGCTCCACCGCGGCCTTTCGCGACCCCGACACCGTGGTGTCGGTCAGGGCGACGGTGACCTCGCCGCTGTCGTCGGCCGCGTCGATGTCGATCGTGACCAGTCGCTCCTTGTTGTTCGGCGGGAAGATCACGCCGGGCGAAGCCGTGGCGGCGATCGTCGGATCCGTCGTGTCGGGAGCGGTCAGCTCGAGGCCCACCAGAACCGGGTCGTGGTCGCTCGATCGGTACGGATCGGGCGCGAACAGCGCGTCCTGGGCGTCCTGCTTGAACGACATGTCGTAGTCGATGAGGCTCGGCTCGTCGGCGTTGATGCGCCACACGGCCGCGCCGGTCACGTCCTCCGTCAGATCGGTGCCCGCCAGCGCGTAGTCGAGGTAGCCGAGCTGCCCGTCGAACACGTAGGAGTAGGCGTTCTCGCCCTCGTACTCGTAGATGAGGTCGGTGTACCCGGCGTCGACGAGCACGTCGATCGGGTCTTCCTTGTCGTACGAGTTGAGGTCGCCGATGATCAGCTCACGACCCGCGCCCTGACCGGTGGGGTCACCGGCCAGCCAGTCCACCATCGCGGCGGCGGCGTCGGCGCGGACGCCGGCGCAGTTGGCCTGGCCGTCGCCGGTGTCGGGGTCGCCGACATCCGAGCACGACGATCCCTTGGACTTGAGGTGGTTGACCACGACGGTCACCGTCTCGCCCGACTCGATCTCGGCGAACGTCTGCGCGAGAGCGGGCCGGTTCTTGTCGTCGAGCCAGCGCTCGTCGACGGCCTCGGTGAGCAGGGCGAAGTCCCCCACCGGTTCGACCGTCGCGGTCTTGTAGACCAGCGCTGTGGTGATCGCGTCCGTTCCGACGAGGCCGGTGTCGACGTATCCGTAGACGTCCTCGCCGATGGCGTCGTTCAGGGCCTCGGTGAGGGTGGCGACGGCCGTGCCATTGTTCTCGATCTCGATGAGCCCGAACACGTCGGCGTCGATCTCGCGCATCGCGGCGACGATCTTCGCCTCCTGCCGCTCGAACTCCTCGGCCGTGTCGGCACCGCGGGCGTCGGAGTCCTCGGACGTCAGCGTCGTGAAGTAGTTCAGCACGTTGAAGCTCGCCACCGTCACGTCCCCGCCGACCTCGGGCACCTCGGGTCGCGGGTTCTCGACGGCGAAGTCGGCGCCCTGCGTGGGCTGGATCGCCCACGTGTCGAACCGGTAGTCGAGGATGCCGGTGACGTCGGTGACGGTGTCGCCGCCGCGGAACGAGTTCTCGAGGGTGAACTCCTCGCCGTTCGGGTGGATCGCCGGGTCGGGGTTCTGCGCGCTGCGGCCGTCGTCGATCGTGATGCGCTCGAGCAGGTTCTGCTCGGTGAGCTCGTCCGCCTCGGGCGAGCCGGGCTCGAAGACGGCGGTCGGGGTCATCTGCCGGTCGAGGCCGACATCGATCGTGCCGTAGCGGCCGAACTCGAAGTACTCGAGGATCGACAGCGTCTGGGGCAGCGTCACCCGCATGCCCTCGAGCGGCTCGTAGTCCTCGGGTGCGACGGGCAGCACCAGCTCGGTGGCCGCAGGCAGTTCTCCTCCAGCGGCGCAGATCGCGACATCATCCGCGACGATCTCGGTGAGGCCCTCGAACTCGGTGACCTCGCCGATCACGTGCACGGCGTCGCCCGGGGCGACCTCGTCGCCGCCGGGAGCGTAGACGAAGATCGCGTCCGACGTCGCCGGGTCGCCGTCTGAGGCATCCTGCACGAAGTAGCCGCTGAAGCCGCCGGCCTGGAAGTCGCCGGTCACGACGCCCTCGATGCGGACGGTGGTGTCGACGACGGGCGACGTGTCGCCGGGGCCCTGAACCGAGCCGATCGTCACGACGGTCGCCCCGCAGTCCGCGACGCCCGTGCCCGGGTCGGTCGAGACCTCGGTGGTGTTCTCGGCGGCGGGGGTGTTGACGGCCTCGCCGTCGACGAGTGTGCCGGTGAAACCGGGGATGCCGGCCAGGTCGAAGTCGTTGCGCACCCAGTCCGACGTCGTGTCGGTGTCGGTGCCGTCGGGGATGCGGCTGGCGCCGCCCGGTGCGAAGGACTGGCCGTCGTAGGCCACGCCGAGAGTGGTGCCGCCATAGGTGAGGTCGCCCGCACCGGCGTCGTTCACGGCGATGGCATCGACGACGGTGAAGCCGAAGCCGTCGTCGATGGTGCCGTCGTCGTTCGCGTCGAGGTCGGTGCCCGCCGCCGGGAGGTCGCCGGTGACCAGCAGCAGGCTGATGGTGCCGTTCTCGAGCGTGTTCGCCGCGAGGTCCGCCGTCGCGCGACCGTCGGCGTCGGCGGCGCCGAACGTCGTGATGGAGTCGAGGGTGCCCATGGGCGAGGACGCGTCGCCTTCGATCTGCAGCACCGCGTAGCCGGTGAGGTCCGCGCCTCCCATGGCGAGGAGTTCGATGAACTCCACGTCTGTGCCGGCGGTCGAGGCCGAGAACTCGTTGATGACGACGGTCGGGTCGGTCGGGACGATGTCGCCGCACTGGGCCGCGTGGGCGCCGAGGCCGTCGAACGTGTCGGTCGCGAAGCCCTGCCACTGCGCGGCCGGGTCGAACGCGTCGCTGCCGTCGGGGTCGCCGACGCAGATGTCGGCGTTGCGACGAAGGGTGTTGTCGACCGTGGAGATCGCGTCGGATCCCCACCGGGTGCCGGGGTCGACGCCGATCTGGCCGATCACGTCGACGAACGCTCCGCCCTTCACGAGGGCCACCGCGTCATCGCCGTTGAACAGACCCGAACCCGTCGTCTGGTCGGCCTGATCGCGGATCGCGGGGATCGCCGACGAGTGCGCCACCACGTACACGTCGCCGGGCGCGAGGGTGCCGGCGAGGTTCAGGGTGAGGCCCGCCGATGCGCTTCCGTTGGAGTACTGCCTGATCGCGTACTCCCCCGCCGCAAGGTCGATGGGCGCCGCGGTGGGGTTGTAGATCTCGATCGCCTTATTGTTCGACGATCCTTCGATGTACTCGCTGATGAACGGTTCGACGGGCTCGGCCGCGGCAGCGGCGGGCGCGACGAGAGCCGTCACGGCGAGGGCGGCAGCTGTCGCGAGGACAGCGGCCTTTCGGGCAGGACGGTGCACGGATCCTCCTCGTGGGAACGGGGGCCGACCGACCCCCATCGGCCACGCTAGGCGAGGGCCGCGACACGCCAGAAGAGCGCCAACATGAGAGTCTCGTGAACTTTTTCCCGCCCCGGAGTGTCCCGGCGATCATTCGACGACGGAAACCCCTGTAATCCCGGCCCGGGTGTGCACACAATGGTCCTCATGACCCTGAGCACCGTCGCACCTTTCCGCGTCGTGTTCGTCTGCACCGGCAACATCTGCCGCTCCCCCATGGCGGATGTCGTCTTCCGCGAGTTCGCGGATGCCGCGGGACTGGGTGCGCGGGTGGCGTCCACCAGCGCCGGAACGGGCGACTGGCATGTGGGCGAGCGCGCCGACGAGCGAACCCTCGATGCCCTGGTGCGGCGCGGCTACGACGGTGCGCACCACCGCGCCCGCCAGTTCACTCAGCAGGACTTCGCGCGCAACGACCTCGTGGTGGCCCTCGACCGCAGTCACGAACGGATCCTCCGCGGCTGGGCCCACGACGAATCGGATGCCGACAAGATCGCGCTCCTGCTCTCGTTCGATCCGGGCGCGGTCACCCTCGACGTCCCCGACCCGTACTACGCGGGGCCGGGGATGTTCGACGAGGTGCTCGCTATGATCGAGAGCGCGAGCCGGGCGCTCTTCCGGCAGCTCGAACCCGCGATCCGACCGGCGATGTGATGCCGGCGGCATCCTCGCGCGCACCGCGCCTCATGACGGGAGCACCGTGACCTCTCTCCCCCCGCAGCCCCTCAGCCCGCTCGACGGCCGCTACCGCGCGGCGGTCTCGCCGCTGGCCGACCACCTCTCGGAGGCGGGTCTCAACCGCGCCCGCGTCGAGGTCGAGGTCGAGTGGCTGATCGCCCTCACCGATCGGTACCTCTTCGACACGGCCCCGCTGTCGGAGTCTCAGAAGGACCGGCTTCGCGTGCTGTACCTCGACTTCGGTCAGGTCGAGATCGATTGGCTCGCCGCCAAGGAGGCGGTCACCCGCCACGATGTGAAGGCCGTCGAGTACCTCGTGCGCGACCGTCTGACGCAGATGGGGCTGGACGGCATCGCCGAGCTCACGCACTTCGCGTGCACGAGCGAGGACATCAACTCCACCGCCTACGCCCTGACCGTCAAGCGCGCGGTGCACGACGTGTGGCTGCCCAAGCTCCGCGAGGTCATCGCGACGCTCAAGAACCTCGCCGAGAAGCACCGCGACGCACCCATGCTGTCGCGCACGCACGGGCAGCCGGCCACCCCGACGACGATGGGCAAAGAGCTCGCCGTCTTCGCCTGGCGGCTGCAGCGCGTCGCGGCGCAGGTTGCGGCATCCGATCACCTGGCCAAGTTCTCGGGGGCGACCGGCACCTGGTCGGCGCACCTCGCAGCCGACCCGACAGTGGACTGGCCGCTCGTCTCACGCGAGTTCATCGAGTCGCTGGGTCTGGGGTTCAATCCGCTGACCACGCAGATCGAGTCGCACGACTGGCAGGTCGAGCTCTACGACCGCATCCGGCACGCGGGCGGCATCCTCCACAACCTCGCCACCGACATCTGGACGTACATCTCTCTCGGGTTCTTCTCGCAGATCCCGGTCGCCGGGGCAACCGGATCGTCGACGATGCCGCACAAGATCAACCCGATCCGGTTCGAGAACGCCGAGGCCAACCTCGAGATCGCCGGCGGGCTGCTCGCGACCCTGTCGCAGACGCTCGTGACCTCGCGACTGCAGCGCGACCTGACCGACTCGACGACGCAGCGAAACATCGGAGTGGCGCTCGGGCACTCGCTGCTGGCCCTGGACAACCTCAAGCGCGGCCTCGGGGAGATCTCCCTCGCCCAGCACGTGCTCGACGCCGATCTCGACGCCAACTGGGAAGTTCTGGCCGAGGCCATCCAGACCGTGGTGCGCGCCGAGATCACCGCCGGCCGGTCGGCCATCACCGACCCGTACGCGCTGCTGAAGGACCTCACCCGCGGTCGCCGGGTCGGAGGGCCCGAGCTGGCCGAGTTCGTGCAGGGTCTCGACATCGGCGACGACGCGAAGCAGCGCCTGCTCGCACTGACCCCCGCCGGGTACGTCGGTGTGGCGGGGTCGCTGGTCGACACGCTCCGCTGAGACGTGCTTCGGGAGCGGGAGCTGAGACGTGCTCCGGGCGGCGGATCGGCACGCTGAAGAGTGCCGTGCGCCCCGGGAACGGGGCTACAGGGTACGCCCCCTTCGCCGTGCTGGCAACGGGGGTGAGCGGCACGGCCGCGGTCGCCTAGCGTCCGAATATGACCGACAACCGCTCGCCCGAGTCCGACCGACCGATCCGCAACGAACCCGTGCGCAACGAGCCCGTCCGCAACGAGCCCGTCCGCGATGGGCGCGTTCACGACGAGAATGTCCGCGATGGCCGCGTCCATGATGGCCGCGTCCACGACGAGCCCGTGACCCGCGCCTACGACACCGACCGGGATGCCGCGACCGCCGCCGCCGTGCAGCACGACGTCCTGCAGCGCGAACGCGAGAAGTTCGGCGGGATGAAGTTCGGATCCGCCTTCTTCGGGTGGCTCACCGCTATGGGCGCCGCCATCCTCCTCACCGCCCTGGTCGCCGCGATCGGCGGCGCGCTCGGACTCGGAAACCCCGAGGCCGTCGACGACGCGGCCGCCGCGGCCGAGGCCAACCCCACCGCCGCCACGATCATCGGCGCCATCGCGATCGCGCTCGTGCTGTTCATCGCGTACTTCGCCGGAGGCTACGTCGCCGGCCGCATGGCGCGCTTCAGCGGAGCGAAGCAGGGTGTCGCCGTGTGGCTGTGGGCTGTCGTCATCGCGATCGTGATCGCCATCATCACCGCGCTCGGCGGCAGCCAGTGGGACATCCTCGCCAACCTCGGCGGCTTCCCCCGCATCCCGGTGAGCGCCGAGACGGCCACGACCACCGGCATCCTCACCGCCATCGGCGCGGCGATCGTGACGCTCGCCGCTGCGGTCCTCGGCGGCATGGCCGGCATGCGCTACCACCGTCGCGTGGACCGCGTCGGCTTCGGCGCCGCCTGAGTCCGAGTCTTGGAACCCCCGGCGTCAGCTCTTGCGGATGCCGGGGGTTCCGGCATCCGGCTCATCGTCGTCGTCAGGAAGAAGCACGGGCTTGTCGACGGTCTTCGCGACCTGCGCGGGATCGACCGCGAGTAGCAGCAGCGCCATGATCAGCAGCACGGCGATGAACGAGATTCCGGCCACGACGAGGGCCAGGACGAGCGCGCTCTGCGCCTCGTCGGCCGTCCGCTGCTGGAAGAAGCCCATCGACACGAGCGTGACGACGCCCGCGAACGCGGCGGCGACGAATGCGAACCCGAGCAGCTGCACGGGCTTCATGAGGTCGCGGCGGGTGGGGCGGTCGTCGGTCACGGGGTGTCCTTCGGGTCGGCGGAGGCGCGGACGCCCTCGCTCGCGGTAGCCGTCGCGGCATCCGGGTGCACGGCGACGGTCGGGGACGCGGCGGCCGGGTCACCCGAGTCGGCGCGCGGGGTGAAGCCGGCGATCGCGAGGTAGACCGCGACGATGGCGGCGTACCCGCCGAAGACGCCGACGGCGATGGTGATCCCGGTGAGGGTGAACGACTGGCCGGCCTCGGCGATCGTGTAGTCGAGGGCGTAGCCGGCGGGGACGAACAGCAGCGCGATGCCCAGGACGAGCGAGAGGATGCCGACCGTCACACCGTCGCGCGACTCGGCCCGCGGTGCCTGCGGCGCCTCACCGGCAGCGCTCACCCACGGAGCGACCGCGCCACGACGAGGCGCGGCGTCGGCCGGGCGGGTACGACCGCGCAGCTCCCGCCAACCGGCGAGCGCCTCGACGAGGCCCGAGAGCAGGGCCCACGCGATGACGACGACGAAGAAGCCGGTGCCGGTGCGGAGGGTGGGGATGCCGCTCACCATGCCCGCGACCAGCGTGAGGAGTCCGAGCAGGAGTGCCGGCGCCCGTCGTCCGGCAGGGAAGACCAGCCACAGCGACAGCATCCAGATGAGGCCCGTCGCGACGGCGAAGCCGCCGAAGACCGCCAGCCCCACCGGCGCGGAGTGATCGGGCGAGAAGGTGATCATGACCGCCGCGATCGCCGCGAAGAGGGCTCGGCCGAACTGCACGTGTCGCACGTCGAACGTGCGAGAAGAAGGCGTTGCGGTCACGAGCGTTTCCTGCGGAAGAAGACGGGAGGCCTCCAGTCTAAGTCGTGGCCGTGAAAGGCAGGTCAGAGGGGTGCTCGCCCGGCTGGACGTTCGTCGGCGGGCTGTCAACCCCGATGCGGCATCCGCGTCGGGCGGGGTACCGTGCGTGTTCGGCGACGAGGACGGAGGAACCGACATGTCTCAGCCGAACCATCACGGCGCGGAGCCGGACGAGAAGCAGCGACAGCGCGGGATGTACCTGCGCTTCGCAGCCGCCATCCTGACGAGCATGGTGGTGATGTACGCCGCGATGTTCCTCGGATCGTGGGAGTGGGGTCACGTGCAGTTCAGCCAGAGTCGCGTGTTCATGGCTCTCACCATGGGCGGCACGATGGGGCTGATCATGCTCGCCTGGATGCTGGGGATGTACAAGAGCACGAAGGTCAACATCGCGATCGTGGTCATCAGCATCCTGATGATCGGGGGCGGGGTGGCCCTGGACCGCAGCCAGGCGACCGTGGATTCGACCGCCTTCATGCGGGGCATGATCCCCCACCATTCCCTTGCCATCACCAGGTCGGAGCGCTCTCAGCTCGCCGATGTGCGGGTGTGCGAACTCGCTCAGGAGATCAGCGCCGCTCAGCGCCGCGAGATCGCCGAGATGGAGTGGTTGATCGCCGACATCGCCGAGAACGGCGCGGTGACCTCAGCGTCCGAGGCCGCCGAGCGAGCGGTGCCGACCTTCGAGGGCGTCGCGGACCGGACGTGCGGCGCCGAGGCGGCGGGGTCCTGAGGGCTAGCGCCGGGCCAGGGGTGCCGAACACGTGTTGTGGCCGAGATGACACGTCCTGCGCGCATCGGACGGGTGCCCTCGGCGAGAACACGTGATCTGGGCGCCCCAGGGCGGGGGGCGCCCGGGCTGAAGGTTCAGCGAGCCCGGAAGAACTCCACGGCCTCGGCGCGGAAGACGCGTGACCCTGGCGTGTTGAAGTGGTGACGCTCGGGGATCTCGACGAACGTGCCGTTCGGGGTCGCGGCCGCCAGGCCGCGCGATCGCTCGAGGATGGCGTCCTCGCTGCCGGTGGCGAAGAGGATCGGCTGCAGCGGCGGATTCTCGGGATCGGGGTCGGCGTCGCCCTGCCGCATCCCCTCGCCGAGCGCGACGAGCGCCCGCAGGTCGTTGCCGGCCACCCGCTCGGCCAGGGTGATGTAGTTGCGGGTGACCTGATCCTCGACCGGCGTGCCGTCGTCGGCGTAGGCGCGCGCCTGCTCGAGCTGCAGCCGCGCGAGCGGGCGTCCGTCCGGGATGCCGCCGAGCACAGCCCTCGTCACGCGTGCCGGCGCATCGACGGCGAACTGCCAGCCGACGCGCGCGCCGAGCGAGTATCCGGCGTAGCGGACCGCGTCGATCAGGTACGTGTCGAGGACGATGTGAAGGTCGCCGACGAGGGCGTCCATCGAGTAGTCGCGCGGGTCGTGCGGCTTGTCGCTCGCGCCGTGCCCCCGCTGGTCGACACCCACGACGCGGAAGCCGGCGCGCGTCAGGTCGCGCACCCACCCGGTGCTCACCCAGTTGTCGCGGCAGCTCGACGAGAAGCCGTGCACGCAGAGCACCGGTTCGGCGTCGGGATCGCCCCACGTGTAGGTGGCGATGCGGTGACCCTCGGGCGACATGACGAACTGCGGATCGGGCATCTCGGTCAGCAGTGAGGGCGCGGCATCCATGGCACCATCTTGGTCCTCCATCGCGTCCGGCGAGGAATATGTTGCCGACGCGACCGGTTGGCCCGACGCATGAAGGCACTCGTCTACCGCGAGTTCGGCGGCGCCGACCGCTTCGAACTCACCGACATCGACACCCCCCACATCGGGCCCGACACCATGCTCGTCAAGGTCGTGGCGGCCGGCATCAACCCGGTCGACTACAAGATCCGCGAGGGCTACCTCGAGGGGCTCATCGACACCGCGCTTCCCGCCGTTCCGGGATGGGACGTCGCGGGCATCGTCGAGAAGCCCGGCCTGGACACTCCGGAGTTCCAGGAAGGCGACGCCATCCTCGCGTACGCCCGCACCGACGTCGTGCGCGGCGGCACGCTCGCCGAGTACGTCGCGGTGCCCGTGCGCACCGCGACCCGCAAGCCCGAGGCGCTGTCGTTCGAAGATGCGGCGGCGATCCCGCTCACGGGCCTGACGGCGCTCCAGAGCGTCGAGCGCTCCGGCCTCGGCGAGGGCGACACGGTGCTGATCCACGGCGCGGCCGGTGGCGTCGCGTCGTTCGCCGTCCAGCTCGCGGTCCGGGCGGGCGCGCGCGTGATCGGCACCGCATCGCCGGCGAACCACGACTACCTGCGCGAACTCGGCGCCGAACCGGTCGCCTACGGCGACGGCCTGGTGGATGCCGCGCGCGCACTCGTGCCGGACGGATACGACGTGATCCTCGACTTCGCCGGCGGCGATTCGCTCGACTCGACCGGCGCGCTGCGGCGTGACGGCGGCCACGTCGTCTCGATCGCGGACCCGCGTGCCCGCACCGACTTCGGGGGCGACTACGTGTGGGTGCGACCGAACCCGGAGCAGCTGGCGCATCTGGCAGAGCTCGCTGTCGCGGGCGAGCTGCGGGTCGAGCGCAGCGCGACGTTCACCCTCGACGACGCCGCCGATGCGTACCGTTCGCTGGAGGAAGGCCACACCCGCGGCAAGATCGTCGTCCGGGTCTCCTGACGCCCTCGCGAGACCGGGGATGCGCGGCGAGACCCGGGGGCATCGCCCTCGGTCTCGGGCGAGACCCCTGGTTTCGGCGCCGCCTCGGTGAGACCGGGCGTGCGCGGTGAGACCGGGGGAACGCGGTGAGACCGGGGGAACGCGGTGAGACGGATGCCGCTGCCCGCGGTTTCGGGCCGGATCCCCGGTTTCGGCGGTGCGAACCGCACCAGCGCCGCGGTGGTCAGCGGGCGGCGCGGTCGGCGTGCCCGAGGACGCGGCCGGGGGCGATACGGTCGCGCACCAGGCGCTTGAGCGCCACGATGTCGGGGAAGCCGCCGTCGTCCTTGCGCGACCAGACCCGGTCGCCGTCGGCGTGCACCTCGAAGATCCCGCCGGTGCCCGGCTCCAGCGTGACGCCGCCGCCGGTGAGCTCGTCCTGGAACGTGGACAGCAGCTCCTGCGCCACCCACGCGGCGCGCAACAGCCAGTTGCACTGCGTGCAGTAGACGATCCGCACCTCGTGGGCCACCGGCATCCTCCCGCTCGATCCGTCCGCCCATCGTAGGCCGTACCCGCTGACGAGCGGACCGTCAAGCGCCTGCACGGCGACGCCGGCGTGGGCGAGGCTGGAGTGACCGACCAGACCGGAGGACATGCCATGAACCGCGATTCCACCATCGAACCCGAAACGCCCGGCGTCGAGCCCATGGCCGCCGAGACCGACGGCATCGACGGCAGCGAGGTCCCCGCCGTCGACACCCACGCGGGCGACATCGACCAGCCCGACACGCAGGGCGAAGACCCCATCGAAGCGGAGCTCGGCGAGGACGGGCAGGGCGACCTCGCACCCGAGGACGACCCGGCCGCCGCGTCGAGCCTCGAGGACGACGGCCCGACCGACCTCCGCACCGAGATCTGACCCACCCGGCTCGCGCGCGACCATCGCCGAACCACCCGGAGATCTCGATATGAGCGACGACGGCGCCGATCGCGTCCGCCCGGCGACCGGCCGGGAGACGGTCGTGATCGGCGCCGGGCTCGCGGGTCTGCGGTGCGCGATCCGGCTCGCCGCGAACGGATGCCGCGTGGTCGTCCTCGAGCGCGAAGAGGTCGTGGGCGGCAGACAGCGGACGGACCGGATCGACGGTTTCCTCCTCGACCGCGGGTTCCAGGTGCTCAACCCGGCGTATCCGGCCGTCCGGCGCTGGGTGGACGTCGACGGACTGCACCTGCGGCGGTTCCCGGTCGGGGTCCGCGTGCGCCGCGAGGACCGCGTCGTCGCGCTCGCGCATCCGCTCCGGCATCCGGGCCGCCTCCCGCTCACCCTCGCGAGCGGGCTCGTCGACCCGCGCGATCTCATCGCGCTGGCGCGCTGGGCGACACCGGCCCTGCTGCAGCCCCGTCGGGTGATCGCCGGACCCGACCGCACTCTGCAGAAGGGGTGGGACCGCGTCGGCCTGCGCGGGCCGCTGCGGACCGAGGTGCTCGAGCCGTTCCTCGCGGGCGTCCTGGCCGAAGGTGTCGGCGCGTCGTCGGACACCTTCGCCAAGCTGCTCGTGCGCATGTTCGCGCTCGGCGGCCCGGGGGTGCCCGAACAGGGGATCGCCGCGCTCCCCGCTCAGCTCGAGCAGGAGGCCCGAGAACTGGGGGTCGAGTTCCGCCTCGGCGCGGGGGTCCGCGGCATCCGCGCCCCGGGCGGCCGGGTCGAGGTCGACATCGACGGCGGCGATGTCGTGTCAGCCGATGCGGTCGTGGTCGCCGCGGGGCCGGATGCCGTGAGCGCGCTCGTCGACCTTCCGGCGCCTGCCACGCGCGGGCTGCAGACATGGTGGTTCGAGGCGGATGCCGGGGCTCCGGCATCCCCGTTGCTCACCGTCGACGGACGCAGGGCCGGTCCGATCGTGAACACGGTCGTGATGTCGCGGACGGCGCCTTCGTACGCACCGCCCGGGCGTCACCTGGTGCAGGCCACCTGCCTGCTGCCCGCCGCGGCTCGCGAGAAGCCCGCGACGGCCGCGCAGGAGTCAGACGTGCGGCGCCAGCTGTCGGAACTGTGGGGTCCGGCCGCCGCGTCATGGCCGCTCCTCCGCCGCGACGACGTGTTCGATGCGCTGCCGTCGCAGCCTCCGCCGCTGCGGACGACGAGCCCGGCGCGACTGACGGACGGCCTGTACGTGGCAGGCGACCACCGCGACACCGCGTCCATCCAGGGCGCGCTGGTGTCAGGCGACCGCGTCGCACGGGCGGTGCTCGCCGACCTCGCGTGAGTGCCGATGCCCGGCGCGTCGTCGACCTCATCGACCTCGCGTGAGACAGCCGGCGCCCGGTCGTCTCGTCGGCGTGCTCACCGCCTGGTGCCGACGCCGTCAGTACCGCGCCGAGAAGCCGCCGTCGCTGTGGAGCAGCTGGCCCGAGATCCAGCGGCCTTCGGGCGAGATGAGGAACGACACGAACGCCGCGATGTCGGCGGGCGTGCCCATGCGACCGAGCGGATGGTGAGCGGTCAGCTGCGCGCGCGTGGCGTCGTCCATCCACCCGGTGTCGATGGGCCCCGGGTTGAGCACGTTCGCCGAGATGCCGCGGGGTCCGAGCTCGCGCGCGGCCGAGATGACGATCCGATCCAGCGCCCCCTTCGACGCGCCGTACGGCAGATTTCCGGTCGTGTGATCGCTCGTGAGCGCCACGACGGCGCCGCCGTCCGGGCCGACCTGCCGCGCGAAGGCCGCGATCAGCAGGAGTGAGGCGCGGGCGTTGACGGCGACGTGCCGGTCGAACTCCTCCGCGGTGGTGTCGAGGATGCCGGACTCGATGTCGTGGGCATGGCTGAGGATCAGCGCGTCGACGACCCCGTGATCGCGGACGACGGCGGCCATGAGGTCATCGGGCCCGGTGCGCGTCGACAGGTCGCCGGCATAGTCGGCATCCGTCAGATCATTCGTGACGACCGTCCAGCCGTCGCGGCGCAGACGCGGCACGATGCCGGCGGCGATGCTGTTCGCGCGGGCGGCGCCGGTGACGAGGGCGAGAGGCATCCGTCGAGGGTACTCGACGCCCCGTCACCGGCGCGGGCTCACATCGTCAGGAGCGCCTTGATCGCGCGGCGCTCGTCCATCGCGCGGTAGGCCTCGGCCGCCTCGGCGAGCGGCACCTGCAGGTCGAACACCTTGCCCGGGTCGATCTTGCGGTCCCAGATGAGCTGGATCAGCTCGGGAAGGAACCGGCGGACGGGTGCGGGACCGCCGTGCAGGGTCACGAGCGAGAAGAACAGCTCGAAGCCGTCGAGCGACACGTCGTGCGCGACGCCGACGTACCCGACGTGCCCACCGGGGCGGGTCGCGCGGATCGCCTGCGTCATCGACTCCTGCGTGCCGACCGCCTCGATCACGCTGTCGGCGCCGAGCCCGTCGGTGAGCTCCTTGATGCGGGCCACGCCCTCGTCGCCGCGTTCCTCGACGATGTCGGTGGCGCCGAATTCCCGCGCGAGAGCCTGCCGGTCGGCGTGGCGCGACATGGCGATGATGCGCTCGGCGCCCAGCTGCTTGGCGGCGAGGATGCCGAGCAGACCCACCGCGCCGTCACCGACGACTGCGACGGTCTTGCCCGGTCCGGCCTCGGCGGCGACGGCGGCGAACCAGCCGGTGCCGAGCACGTCCGAAGCGGCCAGCAGCGACGGGATCATGTCGGCGTCGGGCTGACCGGGCGTGGCGACGAGCGTTCCATCGGCCAGCGGCACGCGCATGTACTCGGCCTGCGAGCCGCCGACGCCCTTCCGGTGCACGCAGCCGGTGTGATACCCGGCCTGACAGATCGCGCAGGTGTTGTCCGACGCGAAGAACGAGCCGACGACGAAGTCGCCGGGCTTCACCGTCGTGACCTCGGCGCCGACCTCTTCGACCGTGCCGCAGTACTCGTGGCCCATCGCCACGGGCTCGGTGACCTCGTCGGTGCCGCGATATGGCCACAGGTCGGATCCGCACACGCACGCGGCAGCGAGCTTGATGACGGCGTCGGTCGGGTGCTGGATGCCGGGGCGGTCGCGCTCTTCGACGCGGACGTCGCGGGGACCGTAGAGGATGGTGGCTTTCATCGAGGGGGCTCCTTCGTGGGGCTTCGGTTGCCGGGTTCGGCTTCTCGGGGTCGCGGGGGTCCGGGGTCGTGCCGCGAGATCGGCCGTCAACAAGCATCCGCCCTCTCGCCCGGTCCAGGGAGTGCCTGACGAGACGGGTACTCGCAGGGCACCCCTCGCGAGGGTACGCGGGCGCTGTGAGCATCGCCCCGCCCCCGCGCACACTCGGGCGTGCCCAGGTCACGTGTTCTGGCCGGGCAAACCCGCCCGCGGCGTGCGCACTCGCGCCCAGAACACGTGACCTGGGCGATAACACTCGCCCGCGGCGTGCCCAAGCGCGCCCAGAACACGTGACCTGGGCGAGAACACATGCTCCAGGCGCGCGATACGGGTGGTCTCGGCGAGGACACGTGATCCGGCCCGGCCCGCCTGCCGGCCCCGCCCCGCCCCGGCCCGCCGGTCGGGGCCGGTCCAGACCGACCGCGACGACGTCGCAGAGGGTCCACGGCGCCGCCGTCAAGCGGGAGCGGACTTTCGCCCGATCCGCGTAGGGTGAAGGGTCGTCCGTCGCACCCGCGACGCGGACGGAGGAAGATGAGCGACCCGAACGCGAGCGAGTATCCCCCCACCGGCGAGATCCTCGACGGCCGGTACCGCCTTGTCGAGCGCATCGGCGAGGGCGGCATGGCACGGGTGTACCGCGCCGACGACACGGCGCTGGGCCGCACCGTGGCCATCAAGGTGCTGCGAGGGGCCGCCGGCGACATGCAGGTGATCGAGCGGGCGCGCTCCGAGACGACCCTGCTCGCCTCGCTGAACCACCACGCGCTCGTCACCCTGTTCGATGCCCGCATCGACGACGACGCCGTCGGCTACCTCGTGATGGAGTACGTCGACGGGATCACCCTGCGCGACCTGATCGCGCGCGGACCCGTCGACCCCGAGGAGCTCGCCGGCATCGCCGCCGACGTGGCCGAGGCGCTGCACTACGCCCACGAGGCGGGCGTCGTCCACCGCGACGTCAAGCCGGGGAACGTGCTGCTCACCGCCTCGCCCCGGCCGGACCGGCAGTGGCGGGCGAAGCTCGCCGACTTCGGCATCGCCCACCTCCTCGACTCCGACCGGGTGACCACCCCTGGCCTCATCGTCGGCACCATGGCGTATCTCGCGCCCGAGCAGGCGCGCGGCGCCGCCCCCGCACCGCCCGCCGACATCTACGCGTTCGGGCTGATGCTGCTCGAGGCGCTCACCGCGACGCGCCCGTTCGGCGACGTCGAGGGGATCGCCGCCGTCACCGCGCGCCTGGCGGCGGCTCCGGTCGTCCCCGACACGCTGGCCCCCGGCTGGCAGGACCTGCTGTCTCGCATGACCGCCATGATCCCCGCCGACCGGCCGACCGCACTGGATGTCGCCCTCGCCTCCGAACAGCTGAGATCCTCGGATGCCGCGGCCGGCGCCGGGCGCGACGACACCGTCACCCGGGCGATGCCGCCGGGATTCGCGGAATCCGGGATGCCGCCTCTGCCGGCCGTGCCGGCCGCGGTCGCGGCGGGTGGACTCGCCGCAGGCGGCCTGGGTGCGGCCGCGGTCGCCGACGGCGGCGTCGCTCCCGCCCCGCATGCGGCTCCGACGGCGGTCGGCTCCGACGCGCCTACGGCTGTCCTGACGGGTGCGACCCCAGGCTCGCGGGCGGGTGCCGGCGCAGCCGCGGGAGGCGGTGCGTGGGCAGCCGGCGGCGCGTTGGCGGGCGGCGCGTTGGCGGGCGCCGGCGCCGCAGCGGGAGGTGCCGCCACCGCTGAAGGCGGTGCAGCCGCGGGCTCGTCCCCCGCACGCGACGGCGGCTCGCGCGGTCGCCGAGCACTGATCGTCGGCGCCGTGATCGCGGGCGCGATCCTGCTCGGCGCGGTGCTGCTCGCGGTCTGGCTCGGGTCGCTCGCAGCCACGCCGACCCCGGCATCCACCTCGACACCGACGCCCACCGCGACCTCCACCCCCACGCCCACGCCGACGCCCGAGGAGCCCGCACCTGCGCCTCCCGCGGATGACGACGACGAGGGCGACGACGAGGGCAACGAGAACAGCGGTCCCGGCAACAACAGCGGGAACAACGGCGACGAGAACGGCAACGGCAAGGACAAGGGCAAGAAGAAGGACGACTGAGTCCTCGACACCCTCACCGGTCCCGTCGACGCCCGGCCCGCGTGCGGGCTTGCATCAATCATGATTAACCGCTTGACCATCGTCTGAGCCGCCTGCTAGCGTCTGCGTAACCGATTAACCATCCATTTCGGATCGGTCGCAACGACGCAGCGAAGAGGTATTCATGGACCAGCGAGGGTTCTTCCGACCGACCGACGCATGGGTCGGCGACGTCATACCCTGGCAGGAAGACGGCGTCTTCCACCTCTTCTACCTCCACGAGTCCCGCCGCGTCCCGAAGATCGGGATGCCGTGGCACCGGGTCGTGACCGACGACCTCGTCGACTTCCGCGAAGCCGGGTCGGCGCTGGCGTCCGGCGGACCGCACGCCGACGACTTCAACGTGTACACCGGCAGCATCGTGGTCGACGAGCACGGCACGCACCACGTCTTCTACACCGGCCAGAACCCCGAGCGTCGCGGACCCGACGGCCTGCCGCTGCAGCTCGTCCTGCACGCCACTAGCCGTGACGGCATGCAGACCTGGCAGCGCCACCCCGCCGACACCTTCGGCGCGACCGCCGGCTACGAGAGCGCCGACTGGCGCGACCCGTTCGTCTTCCGCGATGAGAAGGCGGGGGTGTGGCGCATGCTCATCACGGCACGCCACGCGACCGGGCCCGCCCGTCGCCGGGGCGTCATCGCCCAGTGCGTCTCGCGCGATCTGCGGACGTGGGAGCCGGCCGAGCCGTTCTGGGACCCGCGCCGCTACATCGCGCACGAGTGCCCCGAGGTCTTCGAGTGGAACGGCTGGTGGTACCTGGTCTACTCCGAGTTCAGCGAGTCGTTCACCACCCGGTACCGCATGGCACGTTCCCTCGAGGGCCCCTGGACGGTTCCCGTGAACGACTCGCTCGACGGGCGCGCGTACTACGCGGCGAAATCGGCCGAACGCGACGGCCGCAGGTTCTTCTTCGGCTGGATCGCGTCCCGCGAGGGCGCACGCGACGACGGCGCGTGGCAGTGGGCGGGGACGCTCTCGGTGCTCGAGGCCGAGCAGAACGCCGACGGCACGCTGCGCTTCCACCCGCCCCGCGAGCTGGCCGCCACCTTCGACCAGCCCGCGGCCGGAATCCCGGCCGGGACCGCTCTGCATGCACCCGACGGGTACGCCGACGCGCTCGCGTCGGTCGAGTCGCCGCCGGCGTTCCGCCTCGTGGCACGGTTCGACATCGCGCCCGGCACCACCGAGTGCGGTGTGCTGCTGCGGGCGAGCGCCGACGGCGACGAGGGCTACGCCCTCCGACTCGAGCCGCGCCGCAACCGGCTGGTCTTCGATCGGTGGCCGCGACGGACCACCGGCGGCGAGCAGTGGCAGATCTCCGGCGACGTGCCGTACGCCATCGAGCTCGAGAGGCCCGTGGACCTCGCGCCCGGCGCGCATCGGCTGGAGGTCATCGTCGACGGCGACATCTGCGTCGCGACCGTCGACGACTCGACGGTGCTCAGCACCCGGCTCTACGACCGGCCGACCGGCAGGGTCGGCGCGTTCGTCGGCGAAGGCGCCCTGGTCGTCCATGAATTCATCGTCACCACCCGTGACGGATCCCCCGCCCCCGCGGTCCGCGCCGATGAACTCGTCGCAGCCCTCGGGTGACACCCCGCCCGTTCCCTCCCTCACCCGCGAAAGATCAATGGAGATTCCGATGATGACCACCACACAGCGCTCGGCGGCCCTGTTCGCCGCCACAGCCGCCGTCGCCCTCACCCTCACCGGCTGCGCCGGCGCGAGCGGCGGCGGCGACCCCACCGATGTGAACCCCGACGGCGAGATCACGGCTCGCGAGATCTCGTGGCTGCTGTCGCGGCCCGCCGACGGCGGCGTCATCACCGCGATGGAGCAGATCGCCGAGGAGTACGCCGAAGAGAACCCGGGCTTCGGGCTGAACCTGATCACCACTCCGGACCGGCCGTCCTACATCCAGAAGTACGAGACCCTCGCCGCGGCGAACAAGCTGCCCGAGCTGTTCGACACCGACGCCACCCCCTTCGCGCAGAAGCTCGCGGGGCAGGGTCGCATGGTCGACATCGACCTGCTGCTCGAGGACCTCGGGCTCGACGGCGAGTTCCGCGAGGCGGCGCTGAACTACCAGCGCTTCGACGACGGCTCGCTGTACACGATCCCGTTCGAGTTCCAGCTCGAGGTGTTCTGGTACAACGCCGACCTGCTCGCCGAGGCCGGCGTCGAGATCCCGGCGACCCTCGACGACTTCGCACCGATGTGCGAGGCGCTCCGCGCGCAGGGGATCACCCCGATCGCCCTCGACGGCCAGGACGGCTGGCCGCTCGAGCGCTACATGGCCTACTACCCGTTCCGCATGGCCGGTCCTCAATACGTGCAGGACCTCAAGAACGGCGAGGCGTCGTTCTCCGACGAGACCGGACGCGCCGCCGTCGAGTGGCTCTACGGTCTCGGGCAGGCCGGATGCTTCCAGGAGGGCTTCTCGTCGACCGGCTACGCAGATGCGCAGGCGCAGTTCACCTCGGGACGCGCCGCCGTGTACAACATCGGCACCTGGGAGCTGGGCAACCTCGCCACCGAGGCGCTGGATCCCGCCGTGCGCGACGCGGTCGATTACTTCACCCTGCCGACCATCGACGGGGCCGTGACCGCCGACAACGAGTACGTCACCCCCTCGGGGATCGGCATGGCCGTCAACGCCGCGACGTACGACCCGCTGGTGCGCGACTTCCTCGCCTACGCCCTGGAGCGGTACCCCGAGGTCTACGCCGCCTCGGGCGCCCTGTCGCCGACGACCGGTGTCGAGACCACGATCCCCGACGGCGCCACACCGCTGTACGCCCGGGCCGTGGAGCAGGCCGAGACCGTCGGCTCGGCGATCGCGATGCCGTGGGACACGCAGCTGGACCCGGCGACGAACACGCGCCTGCAGCAGGAGCTGACCCTGCTCGTGCAGGGCGACAGCACGCCCGATGAGTTCATCGAGACGATGGACGCGACCCTTGCGGAGAACGTCGGTGACTGAGATCACCCAGACCGGGGTGCGCGCGGTCCGTCCGCGCGCGCCCCGGCGCCCCACCCCCGCACGCACGTCGATGCGGACGTCGATGCTGCCCCGGCGCTCGGGACTGTCGGTCGCGATCTTCCTGCTGCCGCCGCTGGTGCTCTACGGCGCGGCCGTGCTGCTGCCCATCGTGCAGTCGCTGGTGCTCAGCGTGTTCTCGTGGGACGGCATCACCGACATGGCCTTCGTCGGCCTGGACAACTACGTCAAGATGTTCACCCGCGACGACGTGTTCTGGACCGCCTTCGGCAACGCCCTCGGCTACCTGGCCATCTGCCTCGTGCTGCAGCTCGGCGGAGCGCTGGCCGTCGCGGGCCTGCTCACCGCGCTGCCCCGAGCGCGCGAGCTCGTCAAGACGCTGTACCTGCTGCCGGCGGTCATCTCGACCGTGGCGATCGCGTTCCTCTTCATCCGCATCTACTCGCTCGAGCCCGTCGGGCTGTTCAACCAGCTGCTCGCATGGGTGGGCCTCGACAGTCTGCAGACGGCCTGGCTGTCCAACGTGCAGACGGTCCTCGCGGCCGTGTCCATCCCCGAGGGCTGGCGCTTCACCGGGCTCTACATGCTCATCATCTACGCGGCCCTCATCGCCGTGCCGCGCGAGCTGGAAGAAGCCGCCCGCCTGGACGGCGCCACATGGTGGCAGACGTTCTGGCGCATCCGCTTCCCCTACATCCGTCCGGTGTGGATCACCACGACGGTGATGGCCACCACCTTCGCCCTGCGCGGGTTCGACATCCCCTACCTCCTCACCAACGGCGGGCCCGGACAGTCCTCCGAGCTCCTGACGACGTACATGTACAAGACCGCGTTCGTCCACACCGACTACGGCTACGCCAGCGCGATCTCGGTCTTCATCGTGATCGAGTGCCTCGTCGCCGTCGGCCTCATCATCCTGCTGCTCCGTCGGAGGGACGACGCATGACCGCCTCGCTCATCACCCGTCCGGCCGCGTCCGCGCCGACACCGCCTCCGGCGGGGCCGCCCCGCGAGACCCGGTCCCGTGCGGTTCGCTCGCCCCGTCAGCGGGCGCAGCGCACCCTGCTGACGGTCACCGTCATCCTGATCGTCATCGTCCAGGTCTATCCGCTGGCGTGGCTGTTCCTGACGAGTTTCCGCACGGCATCCGATTTCGCCGGCGGCGACCCGTTCGCCCTCCCCTCCGAGTTCACGCTCGACAACTACACGCGCGCCTTCGCCACCGGCAACCTGTGGCTGAACATCGCCAACAGCCTCATCGTGACGCTGGGCGCGAGCGCCCTCATCGTGGTGGCGGGCATGATGGCCGCGTACGCCCTGCAGGTGCTCGGGTTCCGCTTCAGCGGACTCGTGCGCTCGCTGTTCCTGCTCGGGATCATCGTGCCGGTGCAGATCGCCCTCGTGCCGCTGTTCATCGACTACTCGCAAGTGGGGCTGCTCGACACCCATATGTCGATGATCCTGCCGCTGGCCGCGTTCTCGCTGCCGATGGCGGTCTACCTGTTCTCGTCGTTCTACGAGTACATTCCGCGCGAGATGTACGAAGCGGCATCCCTGGACGGCGCGGGTCCGTACCGCATCTTCCTGCAGATCACGTTCCCGTTGTCGGTCAACACGATCATCACCGTCGTGCTGGTCAACAGCATCTTCATCTGGAACGACTTCATCTTCGCGAACACGTTCGTCCTCTCGGACGGGCTGAAGACGATCCCGCTGGGCCTGCAAAACTACATCGGAGCGATGGGCAACACCGACTGGACGGCGACGTTCGCCGCCGTCTGCGTGACGGTGACGCCGTTGCTGCTGGTCTTTCTCGTGCTGAACAAGGCGATGATCAACGGACTCGAGAGCGGAGCCACCAAGGGATGAGTGCAATGGAGCACGGCAGAGCCACCTCGGCGGTGACGATGCGCGACGTCGCCAAAGCGGCGGGGGTGTCGGTGGCCACCGTGTCGCACGTGGTCAACGACAAGCCGGGCGCCCGCATCGGCGACGATGCCCGGCGTCGTGTGCACGAAGCCGTGGCGGCCCTCGGATACCGCCCGAACGCGCTGGCGAAGACGCTGTCCGAGGGGACCTCCCGCTTCATCGGCCTGGTCGCGGACGCGATCGCCACCACCCCTTTCGCCGGGCAGATCATCCACGGGGCGCAGGATGAGGCGTGGCGGCACGGGTTCGTGCTGCTGGTGGCCAACACCGAGAGCAACACCGCCGTCGAGAACGACGCGATCGCCATGATGCTCGAGCATCAGGTGCGCGGCATCCTGTACTCGACCTGGTATCACCGGCGCATCGACGTCCCGCCGCTGCTGCAGAACACCGACACCGTGCTGGTGAACTGCTTCGCCGAAGACGACGCGTTCCCCGCCGTCGTGCCCGACGAGGAGCAGGGCGGCCGCGCGGCGACCGAAGGACTGCTCGCGGCAGGGCACCGCCGCATCGCGTTCATCAACACCACGTCGCCGTCACCGGCGCAGACCGGGAGGCTCGCGGGCTACCGCGCCGCGCTCGACGCGGCCGGCATCGCCTACGACGACGCCCTCGTCTTCTCGGCCGAACCCGCCCAGGAGGGCGGATACGCGGCCGCCGGGGCGGTCATCGACTCCGGGGCGACGGGCGTGTTCTGCCACAACGACCGTGTGGCGATGGGTCTCTACGACGGTCTGCGCGAGCGGGGCCTGCGCATTCCCGATGACGTCGCGGTGATGGGCTTCGACAACCAGGACGTGATCGCCGCCCACCTGCGCCCGCCGCTGTCGACCGTCGCGCTGCCGCACTACGAACTCGGCGCCGCGGGGGTGCGGACGCTGCTCGGGCTCGAGCCCGCCGGCGCCCCCGACCGCCTTCTCGTCACGTGCCCGCTCGTGCCGCGGGCATCGCTCTGAGGCGCGCATGTCGGGCAGCGAGATGGTGCGGCCGGCGTTCCACCTGACGCCCTCACGACACTGGATGAACGATCCCAACGGGCTCACGGCACTCAGCGCTGGATCCTTCTGGCCGTCGAGGCGGTCGAGCGCCGCGTGCTCTTCTACGCCTCCGCCGATCTGGAGCACTGGGATCCCGTCGGATCCTTCGGCCCGGTGGGCGACGACGGCGTCGTGTGGGAGTGTCCCGACCTCGTGCGTCTTCGCGTGGACGGCGACGATGCCCACAGCCGCTGGGTGCTGCTGCTGAGCACCAACCCGATCGGTGAGGATGCCGCTCCCGCCGGCTCTGCGATGCACTACGTCGTCGGCGACTTCGACGGCCGCAGCTTCACCGCCGACCAGCCTGTGCTCGTGCGGGCCGACCACGGGCGCGACATGTACGCCGGGGTCACGTTCGACAGCGCCCCCGACGGCGCCGCGATCATGCTCGGCTGGATGAGCAACTGGCGGTATGCGCACGCGGTGCCCAGCGCCCCGTGGAGGGGGGCCATGTCGCTGCCGCGCACGCTGTCACTGCGCACCGTCGACGGCGCGGAGCGCCTGGTTCAGCGCCCGGCGTCGTTCGTCGACGAGTACCTGTCCGGCGCGGCATCCGTCGATCTGCTCGCCGACCGGCCCCGCACGCTGACGCTGAGCGGGCACTCCCTGGTCGAGCTGAGCTGGGATCCGACCCGCACCGGCGCCCTGCGCATCCGCCTCGACGGCGAAACGGACGACGCGGCGGAGATCGTGCATGACCCGGATGCCGGGATGCTGACCGTCTCGCGCACCGGCAGGGCGGCCGCGGCCCTGCATCCGGACTTCGCGTCGACGAGCGTCGCCCCGCTCCGCGCGGACGACGCCGGACGCCTGCTCGTGAGCCTGGACGGACCCCTCCTCGAGGTCTTCGCCGGAGACGGCGAAAGCCTCGTGTCAAACCTCGTGACGCTGGGCGCCGGCCCGATCTCGCTCACCGTCGACGCGGCAGCCCGGTCCCCGATCGGCGCGCGCTCGGTCGACGTCGACGTCGCACGAAGGAGCACGGCGACAGCCGCCGCCTGATCCGAACGCCGCGGTCGGCTCGCGTGTCAGTCCAGCGCGAGCTCGACCGTGGCGAAGGAGTGCGGCGGGAGCGTCACGACGAGCGCGTCGTCTTCGATGCGGGCCTCGAGCGGGCGCGGCGCGACGCGGTCCGGGGCGTCGGCGTCGTTGTAGGCGCCGACGCTCTCGCCGGTGAGCACCCGGGCGCGGGTGACACGCGCTGCGCGCCCCCGCAGCGAAACGGTCACGGTGCACTCCGCGTCGGCGGACAGATGCGACAGCGACACCAGCGCGGTGTCGTCCTTGGTCGACGCCGACATCGACACCAGCTGCAGCTGCTGCCCGCGGACGGTGGCGGTCGGTACCTCGCGCAGGTGCGCTGTCAGGTTCTCGGCGTCCTGGTGCCCCTTGTTCATCTCGAACACGTGATACGTGGGGGTAAGCACGAGCCGGTCCCCGTCGGTGAGCACCATCGCCTGCAGCACGTTGACGGTCTGGGCGATGTTGGCCATCGTCACCCGTCGCGCGTATCGGTGGAAGACGTCGAAGTGGATGCCGGCCACGAGCGCGTCGCGCACGGTGTTCTGCTGGAAGAGGAACCCCGGATTGGTGCCCTCCTCGACGTTCCACCACGTGCCCCATTCGTCGCAGACGAGACCGACGCGGTTGTCGGGGTCGTACGAGTCCATGACCGCGACGTGTCCGCGCACGATCCGCTCGATGCCCGCCGCGTACGCCATGGTCTCGTAGTACTGGCGCTCGTCGAACCCGGTGGCGTCCTCGGTGTTGATGCCCGATCCGGAGTGCGTGTAGTAGTGGAACGACACGGCCTGGTACGCCAGGTTGCCGTAGAGCGTGCACCCGTGGCATTCCATGAGGGTCTTCATGAGCACGCGCGTCCAGTCGAGGTCGTCCTCGTTGGCGCCGGCGGCGATGCGGGTCAGGCGGTTGCCGCCGTGGTTGTGAGCGAAGGTGGCGTACCGCCGGGCCTCTTCGGCGTAGTACTCGGCCGACATCCCGCCGCCGCATCCCCACGCCTCGTTGCCGAGTCCCCAGAAGGGCACCTTCCACGGCTCGTCGCGCCCGTTCTCGCGCCGTAGCCGCGCCATCGGGCTGTCGTCGTCACGCGTGAGGTACTCGACCCAGTCCGCCATCTCCTGCACGGTGCCGCTTCCGATGTTGCCGTTGACGTAGGCGTCGGCTCCGAGCAGATCGCACAGGTCCATGAACTCGTGCGTGCCGAAGTGGTTGTTCTCGATGACGTCGCCCCAGTTGGTGTTGGCGATGCGGGGTCGCTCGTCACGCGGGCCGATGCCGTCGCGCCAATGGTAGGTGTCGGCGAAGCATCCTCCGGGCCACCGCAGGTTCGGGATGTCGAGTTCCCGCAGAGCTTCGACGATGTCCGATCGGATGCCGCGGACGTTCGGGATCTCGGAATCCTCACCGACCCAGAAACCGTCGTAGATGCACCGTCCGAGGTGCTCGGCGAAATGCCCGTACACGTGACGGCTGATCCGGTCGCCCGGCAGGTCGAGGTCGATGACGGCCCGGGCGGTGGTGGTCATCGGCTGCGAGTCGCCCACAGCATTCCCCTTTCGATGATGGTGCGAACGCTGACGTCGCGGAGTACGGACAGACTGTGACCGGGGGTCGCTACGAACACGCGGCCCTGACCCCATTCGCGCGTCCACACCGCCGGCGAGGTGATCGGCCGGTGCCAGGGGTGGTACGGCTGAACGGGGTGGGTGGTGGTGGCCAGCACGTCGTTGAGATCGTCGGTGAGCACCCAGTACTGCTCGGTGCGAAGGGTGAAGTCCTCGACGCCGGCCATGATCTCGTGCGAGCGGCCGAGGTCGGTGACGTCGACCGTGTAACAGAGGAAGTTGTCGCTCTCGTCGCCCTCGCGCGCGTCGGGATGCTTGGACGGATGCGTGGCGAACTGACCGCCGATCAGCTGCAGATAGTCGGAGCTGTTCCGGTACGAGTCGGCGATGCCGCCGTGCCAGCCGGCCAGTCCCGTGCCGCGCTCGACGGCGCCGCGCAGGCCTGCGAGCGCATCGGCCGAGATCTCCGACATCGTCACGCACTGCACGATCAGGTCGGTGCGATCCATCTCGTCACGATCGGCATAGACCTCGTTGGACTCCTCGATGCGCACGTCGAAGCCCTGCTGCTCGAGGAACGGCAGGAACATCTCGGTCGCCTCGACGGGTCGGTGACCCTCCCATCCACCGCGCACGATCACGGCGCGGCGTCCCTCGTGAGTCGTCGTCATCGACTTCCTCCCTCCGCATCGACGGGTGCTACGCCGTCACATTGCCACCGCCCGGATGCGAACCGGATGAACTTTGCGCAAAACTGGCTTCATGACGGAAGGTTCACGGGTGACCCTCAGCGCCGTGGCCGAACGCGCGGGGGTGAGTGTCGCCACGGCCTCGCGGGCGCTCCGCGCGCGCGGCGAGATGGCCGCCGATACGCGAGCGCGCGTGCTCCGCGCTGCGAGCGAGCTCGGCTACCCGGGCACCACCGCGGGGCGCGGCCGGCCGCGCCGGGGCACCGCGCTGATGTTCGACCTCGTGCTCGGTCACTTCCACGACCCGTACACCGAGGAGATCACCGCCGGCGCCCGCACCACCGCTTCGTCGCTGGGCTACGACCTCGTGCTGACAGCCGAGCGGGACGACCCGGCCGACGACTGGCCCGAACGCATCCGCTCCCGCGGGTCCGCCGGCGTCGTCACCGGTCTGATCACCCCCACGAGCGCACAGATCCTCGCTATGCACCGCGCCGGGATCCCCCTGGTGCTGATGGAACCGCCGTCCGAGGCGTCCAGGCCTCTGCCGAGCATACGCACGACCGACCGGGCCGGAGGGTCGGCGGCCGCGGAGCACCTCATCTCGCGGGGAGCCCGTCGCTTCGTCGTCATCGGCGGCGCGCCCTCGTACCGCTACGGCCGAGCGCGCGTCGACGGGTTCACCGCCACCCTGGGCGAGCTTGCGCCCGGGGCGCCCTGCGTGCGGACGAGCGCGGACTGGAGCGCGTGGGACGCTCGCCGCGCGTGCGCGCGGGCGCTGTCGGAGCTCGGCGGCGAAGGCCCGGTGGGGATCTTCGCCTGCTCGGACGAGATGGCCGCAGGAGCTTACCGGGCGGTCGCCGACAGCAGACTCGGCATCCCCCGCGATGTGCTCGTCGTCGGCTTCGACGATGTTCGGGGCGCGCGGTGGCTGCATCCGTCGCTCACGACCATCCGCCAGCCGATCCGAGAGATGGCGGCGACCGCGGTGCGGCTCCTCGCCCGTTCCGCAGCGGGGGAAGAGGTGGCCCCCGACGCGATCGTCATGCCGACCGAACTCGTCGAGCGGGGCTCGACCCGAACGCTCGCCTAGCTCGCCGTCACGAGGCCGGACGCACCGGGAAGTACACCGAGTAGCGCTCGTCGACCACCTCGTGCAACGGCACGAACCGGGTCGCCTGCGCCTGCCCCACGCTGCGGTAGCGCGTGAGCCACTGCGTCCATTGCCGCTCGTCGTCCGGCGCGAGCATCGTGGTCGCATCGTCCGGATCGCCCACGAGCGCCACCTCGCGGTCGATCAGGCCCGCCAGCACGGTCGGGCCCTCCACGAAGGCGACCGTGGACGGCTCGTCGGGGATCGGAACCGTCCGCACGGAGAACGGGAATTCCACGGCGATCTCGGTCTCGCCCCCGCGATGATCGACCTCGAGCCACCGGTCGGCGAGGTGCCACGACGCGTCGGTGTGCACGCGGGGCCCGGCCGAAGTCCACGCCGGAACGCGCAGGCGCACCCGGTTCGCGCTTCCGGTGACGGTGACGCGCACCCGGAGCGCTCGCGGGCGATGCCGGTCGCCGCCGGGTCCGGCATTCGCGTCGGGGCCGACGTAGCGCGCGTCGTCGAGGAGGACGATGTCGATGCGCGCGTCCTGATCGGGCAGCTCGGCCCGGACCGGTGCGTACTGCGCCACCGTCAGGGCGGTGCCGGGTCCGGCGTAGACGGCCCACTGAGCATGACGGGTGTGCGCCTGCACGAGAGTGCCGTGGCAGCACCAGAAGTCCTCGGTCGGGCTCCCCCACTCCTTGCGCGCGCCGCCTTCGAGCGGGAGGAAGTACGCCACCATGCCGGTGCGCGGGTTCTGCTGCGCGAGCAGACCGTTGTGCAGGTTGGTCTCGATGTAGTCCAGGGCCGCGACGTCTCCGGTCCACCGGAAGATCACGTCCGCCAGCCGGATCATGTTGTAGACCGAGCAGTGCTCCTGGGTCTTCGGCCCCCGGCGGGCGGCGAAGGCGAAGGGCGGCGTCCAGATCTCGCCCGAGGTCTGGCCGCCGGTGCAGAACGTGCCTCGCTCGACGACCGCCGACCGCCAGTAGGCGGTCACGACCCCGCGCCAGCGCTCATCACCGGTGACCTCGTACGCGCGAGCGGCTCCGAGCACCTCGGGGATCGTGGTGTTGGCGTGCATGTTGGTGAGCACGTCCTCGCCCTCCCGCAGCGGGTCGAAGAGGGCTCGGTGCCAGTAGCGATCGAGCAGATCGCGGTACCGCTCGTCGCCCGTGGCGTCGAGCAGATCGGCCCAGACCTCCAGCATCCCGCCGGTCTCGACGTCCAGGATCTGCTGGAACCTGTCGGTGTCGAATCCGCGCGCCCACCGCGCGATCGCCCCCGCCGCGCGGTGCGCGATGCCGAGCGCGCGCTCGTCGCCGAGGTCTCGCCACACGTCGAGGAGTCCCATGAAGGTCTTGTGGATCGCATACTGGGGCGCCCAGGTCTCACGACCCTCACCCAGTCGCCGCAGGAAGGACTCCGGGGTGGCGAAGACCCACTCGCCGCCGTTCTCGTCCTGGCACCGCTCCAGCCCCGCCACCACGTTCTCGAGGCGACCGCGCAGCAGCGGATCCCCCGTGGTGGCGACCTCGCGCGCCGCCGCCGACATCCAGTGCCCGAGGAAGTGCCCGCGCAGCAGCGAGCCGGGGGTCTCCCAGCCCCAGTGGCGATCAAGGCCACGGTCGGCGACGTCCGAGCGCGACGGGTGCAGGTGCCAGGCCTGATCGGTGACCCCGGCCTCGAGAAGGTGGTTCTGAAGGAGATTCCGCTCGGTGAGCGAAGCGACGTACTCGCGGTTGAGGCGTCGACGGCTCTCGAATGTTCCCGCCGCGAGCCGGACGCGGCCGGGCGCGAGGGCGGTGACGGCCGGAGCGGGCGTGCCGGGGCCATAAGCGGCAGAGCGGGGCGTGCCAGAGCGGGGGGCGGCAGGGTTCGCAGTCACGGTTCTCCTCGGTGAGATCGATCTCTGACTGTACTCCTCCGCCCTTGCACCACCACAATGGGGCGTATGAGTGAACTCCGCGTGGTCCATCTGTCGTCCGCCGACGTGTCGCTGGTGGTGACCCAGCGCGGCGACGAGCTGCCGGCGATCGTGCACTGGGGCGCGCGCCTGGACGTGTCGGACGACGACCTGCGCACGCTCGCTGCCATCGGCGATCGGCCCGGATTGTCGGCGGATTCGGACGTGCCGTACCGACCGAGCGTGCTCCCGGAGCACTCGCGCGGCTGGTTCGGACGCCCCGGTCTGAGCGTGCACCGCCGTGGTCGCGCGTGGTCTCCGCGGTTCCGTGCCATGCCGATGGGCGTGGCGGGGACGCCGGCTCCCGCCGGCGCGACCTCGCACGGAGCCGGGAGCATCACCGTCGAAGCGAGCGACGAAGGGGCCGGCATCGGCATCGTCCTGGAGATCGATCTCACCGCCGCGGGCCTGTTGCGCACACGTGTCGGGGTGCGCAATCTCGGCATGGGAGCGGACGAGGTGGACGTCGTCGAAGCGCTGCCTGCGCTGCCGGTGCCCCTGCGCGCGAACGAGATCCTCGATTTCAGCGGCAGGTGGGCCCACGAGCGGATCCCGCAGCGTCACCCCGTCGTCCGCGGCACGCATGCGCGCGTCTCGCGTCGCGGCCGCACCGGCCTCGATGCCACCACGGTCCTCGCCCTCGGCGTGCCGGGCTTCGCCGCCGACGCGGGTGAGACGTGGCTCTTCCACGTGGGATTCAGCGGTGACCACGAGCACGCCGTCGAGCGCACCGACGGCTTCCTGGCCTTCCGCGGCGGCGAACTGCTCCTGCCCGGGGAGGTGCGGCTGAAGGCGGGGGGCGAGTATGTGTCACCGTGGATCTTCGGCGCGTACGGCGACGGGTGGGACGCGGCATCCGCGCGCTTCCACGCCTACCTGCGGGATCGCAACCGCGCCGGCACGCGTCCGCGACCGGTCACGCTGAACGTGTGGGAGGCGGTCTACTTCGATCAGGATGCCGCAACCTTGACCGCGCTGGCCGAACAGGGCGCCGCCCTCGGCGTCGAACGATTCGTGCTGGACGACGGCTGGTTCCGCGGGCGACGGGATGACCGCGCCGGCCTCGGCGATTGGGAGCCGGATCCGCACGCGTGGCCGAACGGGCTCCGTCCTCTCGCCGATCGGGTGCGCTCGCTGGGGATGGAGTTCGGACTGTGGGTCGAGCCCGAGATGATCAACGAGGACTCCGACCTCGCCCGAGCCCACCCCGACTGGATCCTCCGAGCCCGCGACACCCTGCCCGCGCGCTACCGCTTCCAGCAGGTCCTCGACCTCACCAACCCCGACGCGTACGCGCACATCCTCGGCCGCCTGGACGCCCTCGTCACCGAGATCGGCGTGAGCTACCTGAAGTGGGACCACAACCGCGATCTCGTCGACGCCGGGCATCCGGCCACCGGCGCCCCGGCCGTCCACGAGCAGACCCTGGCGGTGTATCGGCTCCTCGACGACCTGCGGCACCGGCATCCGGAGCTCGAGATAGAGAGCTGCGCGTCGGGCGGAGGGCGGGTCGACCTCGGCATCCTCGAGCGCACCGACCGCATCCACCCCTCGGACAGCCACGACCCCGTCGACCGCTTCCACATCCTCGGCTGGACGGGCCTGCTCGTGCCGCCCGAGATGATGGGGTCGCACGTCGCCTCGGCGGTCTCGAGCACCACCGGGCGCACCTCGACGCTCGCCTACCGCTGCGCCGTCGCCCTCCTCGGGCATTTCGGTATCGAATGGGACATCCGCGAACTGACCGACGACGAACGGGAGATGCTCTCGACCTGGATCGCGCGCTGGCGTCGTCACCGCGACCTCATCTCCACCGGACGAGCCGTGTCGGGCTCCAGCGACCTCGCGGGCCCGTCGCTGCGGGGTGTCGTCTCCCCCACCGGCGACGAGGCGATCTACACCGTGGTCACGCCGGCCACGAGCGCCGACGCGATGGCGCACCTGCGTCTTCCCGGGCTGGACCCGAACCGCCGCTACCGCCTGAGGGCGAGTGCGCCCGAATCGCTGGGTCCGCCCTGGCAGGTGCCGGCCTGGCTCGACGCGGCGACGCTGGACGGCGACGACGCCTCGGCGCCGGTGCTCAGCGGCGCCGCGCTGGGCGTGGTGGGGCTCGACTTCCCGGTCTTCCATCCCGAGCGCGCGGCCATCCTCCACCTGGAGGCCATCGCATGAACCCCACCCGCCGTGCCGCAGCGATCACGCCCCCGATGGGCTGGAACAGCTGGGACTGCTTCGGGTCCTCGGTCACCGAGGCCGAGGTGGTCGCGAACGCCGAGTTCCTCGCGGCCCACCTTCGAGACGCCGGCTGGGACACCGTCGTGGTCGACATCCAGTGGTACGAGCCCGACCCGGGCACCCACGACTACAACACCGTGTCGAACCCCGTTCTCGACGACTGGGGACGACCGCGGCCGGCCGTCGGACGCTTCCCGTCGGCGTCGGACGGCACCTTCCGCGCGCTCGCCGACCGCGTGCACACGCTCGGCCTGAAGTTCGGCGTGCACCTCATGCGGGGCGTGCCCCGCGCCGCCGCGGAGCGGGCGCTCCCCATCCTCGGAGCGTCCGGGGCGACGTGCGCGAGCATCGCCGACCCGGCCAACGTGTGCCCGTGGAATCCCGACAACCTGGGTGTGGACATGTCGCAGCCGGGTGCCCAGGAGTACTACGACTCGGTCATGTCGATGCTCGCCGAGTGGGGCGTGGACTACGTCAAGCTCGACGACGTGCTGTACCCGCCGGTGCAGACCGCCGAGATCCGCGCCCTCTCCGACGCCATCGACCGCACCAACCGGCCCATGGCGCTGAGCCTCTCACCGGGCAAAGAGCTGTCGCTCGCGCACCTCGACACCCTTCGGGACACCGCGCAGGCGTGGCGTATCTCGGACGACCTGTGGGACGACTGGAGCTCGGTGCGCGAGCAGTTCCAGCGCGCTGCGCGGTGGGCGCCGCACCAGCGTCCGGGCGCCTGGGCGGACGCCGACATGCTGCCCTTCGGGCGCATCGGCATCCGCGGCCATGTCGGCGCCGACCGGCTCAGCCGGCTGAGCGTCGAGGAGCAGCGGACGGTGATGACGCTGTGGTGCCTGCTGCGGTCGCCGCTGATGTTCGGCGGCCACCTGCCCGACACCCCCGCCGACACGCTCGCCCTGCTCACGCGCCGCGAGGTGCTGGCGCTGCAGCGGGCCACCGACGCCCGTGAGCTCGTGAGAGACGGCGACCTGGTGGTGTGGTCGGCACAGCTCGAGGGGCGCACGGCCGCGGCGGTGTTCCACCTCGGTGACGCGGCGCGCGAGCGACGGGTGCACATCGACGATGTGGGTCGCGGCGACGCCCGCCGGGCGGTCGACGGCTGGTCGGGCGACTCCGTGCCCCTGACGGACGGCTGGATGACGCTCGAGGTGCCCGCCCACGGCGTGCGGCTGGTGTGGCTCGACTGACCGGACGTCAGCGCGGCGGCGCGCCGTCCCAGCGCGCGATGGCGTCGGCGACGGCGTGGTCGCCCGCTGCGCGCGCCGCCTCTGCGGCGTGATGGGATGCCGCGGCGAAGACGTCATCGAGGCGCACCGTCTCACCGGTCCGAGCCGAGGCCAGTGCCGCTTCGACCATCGCGAGGCTCCAGATGTTGGCCCGCACCTCGCCGGAGGGAGTCGGGCCGCCGTCCAGGGCGGTGACGAACTCGGCCAGCGCGGCATCGAGCCCTTCCTCCGCGTCACCGACACGCACGGTCCGCGGGTCGCCCTCGCGGCCCTGCGCGCTCACCCCGACTTCGCCGTCCCACGTCACCGATCCGGCGGCGGCGCTCGCGCGCCACGATCCGTTCCACGAGGTCGTCAGGCCGTCGGCGCACCAGCTGCCCGAATAGGAGAATCGCGCGCCGTCGCCGAAACGGAACACCGCTTCGGCCGCCGCGCCCCCGCGGTACCAGCTCCACGGCGGCGAGAACTCGTCGCAGTACACCGACACGGGGTCGGCGCCGAGCACGTACCGCGCCTGATCGAACGTGTGGATGGCCATGTCGATGAGGAGGGGCGACTCCATCTCGTCCCGGAATCCGCCGAAACGCGGGTTCTGAAAGAACAGTGCCGTCAGCTGGGCAGCGCCGCCGGCGGCGGCCACTTCCTCACGGAAGGCGCGGATGCCGGCGGAGTACCGCCGCGACTGGCTGGTGGCGAGCAGCACACCCGTCACCTCGCTGACGGCGGCGAGCGCGAGCGCGTCCGACACCGTCGGCGTGACGGGCTTCTCGCTGAGCACCGGGACGCCCTGGCGCAGGGCGGCTTCGCTGACCGCGCGGTGCGCCTCGGGGATGGTGACGTTCAGCAGCATCCCCGGGCGTCCCACCGCCGCGAAGGCCTCGTCGACCGACGCGACGCACGGGATGTCCCATCCGCGCTGATCGCCGGCCGCACGTGCGGCCTCGACCGACACATCCACGATCGCGCTCACCCGGAGGTCGTCCCTGCGGGCGACGGTGTCGAGCCACGCGCGGCCCATTCCGCCAGCGCCGACGACGACGACATCCCTCACGCGAGCACCTCGCCGTCCCACTCGCGGGGCGTGTCGAACTCGCCGGCGCGATGCATCGCGAGGCGAGGGACGACCCGCGGGCGTTCCTGCCTCGCCCACATCGCGGCGTTGGCGAGCACCCGCTGGATCTCGGGCTGGTGGTAGACGGGGTAGTCCTGGTCGCCGGGTGAGAAGTAGAAGATGCGACCGTGACCGCGCGAGAACGTCATGCCCGAGCGGAACACCTCGCCGCCGGTGAAGCTGGACACGAACACCAGCTCGTCCGGGGCGGGCACATCGAAGAACTCGCCGTACATCTCCTGCGAGGGGATCACGATCGGATGCGGGACGCCGACGGCGATGGGATGCGTCGGCGCGACCGTCCACACCAGCTCGCGATCGTCGGCCTGCCGCCAGCGCAGCGAGCACGTCGTGCCCATCAGGCGGATGAAGATCTTCGAGAAGTGACCCGAGTGCAGCACGACGAGCCCCATCCCGGCGAGCACGTGGCGATGGACGCGCTCGACGACAGCGTCGTCGACGGCGCCGTGGCGCAGATGGCCCCACCAGAACAGCACGTCGGTCGCGGCGAGCCGGTCCTCGGTCAAGCCGTGCTCGGGATCGTCGAGCGTGGCGGTCTCGACGGACGCATCCTCGGGCAGAAGCCGGCGGAGTCCCGCCGCGATCGTGCCGTGCATGCTGTCGGGATACAGCCGTTGCGTCGTCTCGTCATGCTTCTCGTGGTGGTTCTCGCCCCACACGAGCACGCGGATTCCCGGGGTCTGTGCTGATGTCACTGGGTCGGCGTCCCTTCCGTCTCGTCTTCATCCCACGCGGTCCGGCCGGCTCGGGCCAGGAGGACGCGCCGGTCTCCGGACAGTCGCACCCGCGCCTCGACGGGACGGTCCGCGGCCGACGGCCCGGCCGAGAGCACGACGACACCGGGGTCGACGGCCAGCCGCCCATCGGCGCCGGTGGCGGCCAGCCTCGCCGCCTCGAGCGTGAAGCGCACGGTGCGCCGTTGCCCCGCGGGCACGTGGATGCGGGCGAAGCCGACCAGCTGCACCTCGGGACGCACCACGGACGACGAGGGGAAGGATGCGTAGAGCTGGACGACCTCGATGCAGTCGGCGCCGCTGTTGCCGACCGTCACCGTCACCTCGGCGGCCCCGGTCGTGGGGACGATGAGCGGCGTGGAGAGATCCTTGTAGGCGATCCGCCCGCGCGTGAGGCCGAAGCCGAACGGATACAGCGGGGTGGGGTCGGCCACGGTGATGCCGGCATTGTGCCGGCCCAGGGGCGGCTGCAGGTAGGTGCCGGCGGCAGCGGGCGTCCGCGGGATCTGCACCGGCAGTCTTCCGCTCGGGGCCACGCGCCCCGAGAGGATCCCGGCGACGGCGGCGGCTCCCTCGGCTCCGGGGAAGAACGCCTGCACGATCATGGCGGCAGCGCCATAGGCGCCCAGGGCGTACGGCCGCCCCGACACGACGACGAGCGCCGTGGGGGTGCCGGTGGCGAGGACCGCCCGCACGAGTTCGTCCTGGCGACCGGGCAGTCGCAGATCGTCGGCGTCGCAGCCCTCGCCCGAGGTGCCGGCGCCGAAGAGGCCCGCGACGTCGCCGACGACGAGGATCACCGCGTCGCTGTCCCGCGCCACATCCACGGCCTCCGCGATCCGGGCGTTCTCTTCGCCCGCGATCGCGCATCCGGGCTCGGCGCGGACGACGGAGGCCTCGAACTCGGCGCGCACCGCCTGGTCGATCGTCGGGATCGCGATGCCGGGGTCGTGTCCGGGGTACTTGGTGAGGACGTGGTTCGGGAAGGCGTAGCAGCCCAGCAGACTGCGATACTCGGCGGCCGCCGGCCCGATGAGGCCGATCCGCGCCCCCGGTCCCAGCGGCATCGTGCCGTCGTCCTTGAGCAGGACGATGGATTCCTCGGCCAGCCGAGAAGACAGCGCACGATTGCGCTCGCCGTCCAGGCACACCTGCTCCGCACCGTCCGGGACGATCGCCCCGCCGTCGAGCAGTCCCGCCTCGATCTTGTGGCGCAGGTGCCGGACAGCGGCACGATCGATGTCGCTCTCGTCCACCAGCCCCTCGCGCACCAGACGCGGCAAGGCGGCGTATGCCACCGTCGAGGGCAGTTCGACGTCCACGCCCGCCCGCAGCGCGAGCGCACCGGCGGCGGCGGCGTCCACGGCCACGCGGTGCATGGACACCAGGAACGGCACCGCCCAGTAGTCGGCGACGACCGTGCCGTCGAAGCCCCACTCGGTGCGCAGCACACCGTCCAGCAGTTCCCGGTTGGCGGTGCTCGGGATGCCGTCGACGTCGGTGTACGAGGTCATGACGCTGCGGGCCCCGCCCTGCCGGAGGGCTGTCTCGAACGGCGGCAGCACCGTGTCGGCGAATTCGCGCGGGCCCATGCTGACCGGAGCATGGTTGCGGGCACCGCGCGACGCGGCGTACCCGGCGAAGTGCTTGAGGGTGGCGATGACGCCTGCGCTCTCGAGCCCGGCGACGTAGGCCGCCCCGAGCTGGCCCACGACATACGGATCCTCGCCGAGGGTCTCTTCGACCCGGCCCCAGCGGTAGTCCCGGACGACGTCGAGGACCGGGGCGAGTCCCTGGTGCACGCCGATCGCCCGCATGTCCTCGCCGATGGCGCGGGCCATCTCGCGCACGAGGTCTTCGTCGAAGCTGGCGGCCCACGCCAGTGGGGTGGGGAAGGCGGTGGCGCCGAACGCGGCGAGACCGGTGAGGCATTCTTCGTGCACCAGCGCCGGGATGCCGAGGCGCTGGTGGGCGGTCACCTTCCGCTGCAGCTCGCGAAGCCGGGCGACGCCTTCGGCCACGGTCACCGGCGCCGTGCCGAACACCCGGGTCAGCTGTCCCAGGCCGTGGGCGAACGGGTCGCCGGCCTCCGCGTCCGTGTCGCCCTCGAGCTTCGGGGCGAAGGCGTCGGCGGAATCGGTGAGCCACACCGACCCCAGCTGAGCGACTTTCTCCTCCAAGGTCAGTTCGTCGACCAGTGCCTGGGCGCGCTCGCGCGCGCTCAGCGTCGTATCGCGCCACCGACCCTCGTCGACGACGCCCGCGTTCGCGCTCATCAGCCCTTGAACGCTCCGTCCATGATTCCCGCGACCATGCGACGGCCGACGAAGAAGAAGACGATCAGCAACGGGAGGGTGGCCATGAAGGACCCGCCCATCGTCAGCGCCAGGTCGATTGTGCGGTTGGCCTGCAGCTGCTTCAGCGCGATCTGCACGGTGAACAGCTCGGGCGACTTCAGCACGATGAACGGCCACATGAAGTCGTTCCACACCGCCGTGAAGGTGATGAGCCCGAGGACGAACGCCGCCGGACGCACGACGGGGAAGCCGATGCGCCAGAAGATCTGCCAACTGTTGGCACCGTCGATGCGGGCTGCCTGCATGAGCTCGTCGTTCAGCGTCGTGGCCATGTGCTGACGCATCCAGAAGATGCCGAAGGCGCTCGCGAGTCCCGGGACGATGATCGCCTGGAGGGTGTCGACCCAGTCGAGCCACGAGATGATCAGGTACTGCGGGATCACACTGAGCTGCGCGGGCACTGTCATGGTGAGCAGCACGATGAGGAACAGGGCGTTGCGACCCGGGAACTGCAGCTTGGCGAAGGCGAAGCCGGCCAGCGCGCACAGCAGCGAGGCGATGACCGCGATCGACAGCGACACGATGGTGCTGTTGAGCAGCGACTGGAAGAACGGCACGGTGTCGAAGACCTTGCCCGCGATGTCGAAGAAGTTGAACCCGGGATAGAGGCGCGGGGGGATCGAGGTGACCGCCGTCGCGCCCACCGAGGCGATGACGAACATGTAGTACAGCGGGAAGACGCTGATGAGCACCGCGATGATGAGCATCAGGTAGACCGGCCACCCGACGCGGCCCGCTCGGGCACCGCGCCCGGGACGACGCTTCTGCGGACGCGTGAGCGCCTCCTGGCCCGCCTGCGGGACCGCCTGATCGATGACGTCGGACATCAGCGCGCCTTCCGGGTGCGAGTGGTCAGGTAGAAGTTGATGAGCGAGACGACGACGACGATGAGGAACAGCGCCACGCCGATCGCCGAGCCGTATCCGAACTCGAACTGCCCGAAGCCCTGCTCGTAGAGGAACAGTGCGAGGGTCTGGCACTGTCGTCCGCCACCGCACGTGAGGCCGGACTCGGGCGCCACCAGCAGCGGCTCGGTGAAGATCTGCAGCCCGCCGATGGTCGACATGATGACGGTGAAGATGATGATCGGGCGCAGGGACGGGATCGTGAGGTGGATGAACTGCTGCCACCCGGATGCGCCGTCGACCGAGGCCGCCTCGTACATCTCCCGGGGCAGCGCCTGCAGCCCCGCCAGGTAGAGGAGCGTGTTGTAGCCGAACCAGCGCCACATCACCATCGACGAGATGACGATCCACGACCCGACCTGGGAGGACAGGAAGTTGACGTCGGGGATGCCGAAGATGTTGAGCACCCAGTTGATGAGGCCGAAGTTGCGGTCGAAGATCTGCGCGAAGACGAGGGCGGTGGCCGCCACCGACGTGATGTAGGGCACCAGCAGCGCCATGCGGAAGAAGTTCGCCCACTTCAGAGTGGCGTGGTTGAGCAGGTGGGCGAGCCCCAGCGCCAGCAGAAGCTGCGGGATCGTGGAGATGAGGAAGATGCCGAACGTGTTCACGAATGCGTTCCAGAACCGGGGATCCTGGAACAGCCGCTCGAAGTTGGCGAGTCCCACGAAGGTCTGCTCACCGATGGGGTTCCAGTCGAACAGCGCCACGTAGAAGGTGAACACGAGCGGGAACAGCCCGAAGATCGCGAAGATGACGAAGAACGGCGCGATGTAGACGTAGGGCGCGATGCGTTCGCCGAAGCTCTGTCGGATGCGCGACGGCGGTCGGTCGCGTCGGCGCGTCTTGCGCACGGAGATCAGGGTGGCGGTCGCGGGAGCGGTGACTGTCATGTTCCTCTGCCTCGGTCGGGACGGTGGCCCGGGCGCGCCCGGGCCACCGTCTGTCGAAGGGGGTCAGCCCCCGATGGCTGCTTTCGCGCTGTCGAGGCCTGTCTGCCAGGCGTCCTCGGGCGCGACGTTGCCCGCCTGCATGTCGACGAGCGCGTTCAGCAGCGCACCGCCGATCGCACTGGTGTCGGGACCGTTGTAGAAGGACTGGAAGTTCATCACCGAGTCGCTCATGATCTGCCCGATCGGCGAGTCGCCGTAGAACGGGTCGGTGTAGCTCTTGACCTCGTCGCTCTCGAGCGCCGCCTCGGCCGCGGGGAAGGTGCCCGTCGTGGCGAAGTGCTCGGTCTGGCCCTCGGGCGACAGCATCGTCTCGATGTACTGCCACGCCGCCTCTTTGTTCTCGGCGCGGGCGGGGATGGCGATGACGCTGCCGCCCCAGTTGCCGCCGACACCCGGGATCGAGGCGATGCGCCACTTGCCCTCGGTGTCGGGGGCGTCGTTCTTGAGACCCGAGAGGATCCACGACGGCGCCGTGGTGACGGCGAACGCGCCGTTGGCCTTGCCGGGCGCCCAGCCCGACGACCATGCCGGGATGTCGGCGCTCAGGCCGGCCTCGTAGGTGCGCACCGCGACGTCGAAGGCTTCCTCGACCTCGGGGTTGGTGTCGTAGATGAGCTCACCCTCGGGGGTGTAGTACTTCTGGCTCACCTGGTTGACCGTCGAGAAGAAGATCGACGTCTCGACGTTGTCGACGAAGGGCTCGCCGGTCGCTTCGGTGTACTGCTCGCCCATGGCGATGAAGTCGTCCCACGTGGACCACATCTCGGCCACCTCGGCCGGGTCGGTGGGCAGGCCCGCCTCTTCGAACAGGTCGGCACGGTAGGCGAAGGCCAGGCCGCCGACATCGGTGGGGATGCCGATGATCGATCCGTCCTCGGCGGTGGCCCCGTCGATGGCCCAATCCAGGTAGCCGTCGCCGATGTCGTCGCCGCCGAGCGTGCGGAGGTCGACGAAGTTGCCGGCGTTCTCGACGAACTTGGGCAGGTCGTCGTTCTGGATCATGACGAGGTCGGGCACCCGCCCCCCGGCCAGGGCGGCCGTCAGGGCGGTGGCCGTCTCGGTGGTGCTGCCGACCTCGGAGAGCTTCACCTTCGCGTCGGGGTTCTTCTCCAGGTACCGGTCGACCGAGTCCTTCTGGCCGATTCCGGTGAACGACCAGAACTCGAACTCGGCGTTCGGGTCTCCGCCTTCGGAGCCGGAGCCGGAGCCTCCCGAGCATCCGGAGATCAGCAGCGCGAGTGCGCCGACAGCGGCGATGGGCAGGGCCAGTTTGCGACGATTCACAACTGCTCCTCTTCTTCGGGGACATGTGAGTGCGGGAGATGACGGGATCTCGCCGATGTGAGAGATCGTTCTCTCACCCGCGAGCCAGAGTAGCCATGCAACGTTGAAGAGCACAAGCCCCGTGTCGGAAAACGCTTGTCGCCGACGTCGCCGAGCCGCTTAGGGTAGCGAGAACACGACGAGGCCGACGACGATCGCGGGGACCGTGCAATGATCGAGGTGGTCGTGAGATCGATCTACGGCCGATGTGCATTCTTCGGAGGGGAGCCATGGCCCGACCCACCATCGTCGACGTCGCCCAGGCTGCGGGCGTCTCACGCGCCACGGCCGCGCGCGTGCTCGCCGGGGCCACGAACGTCGACCCCGCGATGACGGAGGCCGTGGCGCGCGAGGCCCGACGGCTGGGGTACGAGACCAACTTCGCCGCGCGCGTGCTGCGTGGCGGAAAAGCCGGGTCGATCGGACTGGTCATCGCCTTCGACGAGCTCGGCAGCCTCAGCGGCACCTTCTTCACCGCCGTGCTCAAGGGTGCCGCGAAGGGACTGTCCGCCGGCGAGGTGCAGCCGGTTCTGCTTCCCGCCGACCACGAGGACCTCGACCGCATCCCCCGGTTCCTGCGCTCGGGAGCCCTCGACGGCGTGATCGTCATCCTGCAGCACGAGATCACCCATCTCGTCGAGAGCCTCGCCGACTCCCCCATCCCGGTGGCCTGGGTGGGCAGGCCGCACGCCGACATCGGCCCCGACCCGATCGTGATCGACTCCGACAACTATGGGGGTGGTGTCCAGGCCGCCCGCGCGCTCATCGAGCGGGGGCGGCGTTCGATCGGGATCATCACCGGTCCGCTCGATCTCGAGCAGGCCCGCGAGCGAACCCGCGGATGGACCGACGAGCTGGCCCGCCACGGCATCGAGCCCGGCCCTATCGTCCACGGCGACTTCACCCTCGACAGCGGCACCGCGGCGATGGCGCGCCTGCTGCAACGAGCCCCCGACCTCGACGGGGTCTTCGCGTCGTCCGACCTCATGGCCGCCGGGGCGATCCGCGTCCTCCAGGCCGCCGGGCGCCGCGTGCCCGCGGACGTGTCGGTCGTCGGCTTCGACGACGTGCTCATCGCCAGCACATCCGACCCACCGCTCACCACCGTCCGGCAGCCGCTGGAAGAGATGGGCCGCGCGGCGGCCGACACGCTTCTGGCCACGATCCGCGGACTGCCTGCCGAGAAGGAGCAGCTGCTGCCCACGTCGCTCGTCCGTCGCGAGTCGCTCTGACATGCCGCTTCCCCCGCACAAGGTGCTCATCAGTACGGATGCCGCGAACGAGGTCGACGACCAGTTCGCCGTCGTGCATGCTCTGCTCTCGCCCGTCCTCGACGTACGGGGGATCCTGCCCGCCCACTTCGGACGAGAGGGCAGCCGCGCCGAATCCCGTGCCGAGGTCGACCTCCTGCACTCCCTGCTCGGAGCCGCCGGGCGCGCTGTCGTCGCCGACGGCGCGGACGCGGCACTGCCGGACGAGCGGACGCCGCGCCCGTCGGAGGCCTCGGCCCTGATCCGGCGCGAAGCGCGGTCCGACGACCGGCGCCTGCGCATTGCGGTGCTGGGCCCCCTCACCGACGTCGCATCAGCACTCCTCGAGGACCCGGCACTCGTCGACGCCGACCCGCTGGTCGTGTGGATCGGCGGCCCGCCGTATGAGGGCGTGGTCGGGTACTCGCCCGAGTTCAATCTGTCGAACGACGTCGCCGCGGCCAACGCGGTGATGGCCTCGGGGGTCGACGTCTGGCAGGTTCCGATGCCCGTCTACACGATGATCGGGGTCGGTCACGCCGAGCTCGTCGAACGCCTCGGCGGCACAGGAGAGCTCGCGGACTACTTGGTCGAGCGCGTCATCGCCTTCAACGCGCAGGTCGATTACGGGCCCATGGACCACCGCTCGCTCGGCGACAGCCCGGCCATCGGCGCGTTGCTCAACCCGCTCGGCGCGCGGTGGAGCCTGCGTCCGCCGCCGCGGTTCAACACGGACAGCGAGGTGATCGGCACGATCGACACGTCACGTCGCATCCGCGTGTGCGAGGCCGTCGACACCCGCTGGCTCATCGAGGACATGTTCGCCAAGCTGCGGGCGTTCGGCCGCGGCGACGAGGGCCGATGACCGGCGACATGCAGACACACGCCATGCCGTCCGGCGACACCCGGACGGGCGGTGCCCGGACGGCGGGCCCCCCGGCATCCGATACCGCGTTCGAGACGCGCACGGCGGCGCCGACCTGGGAGGACGGCCTGCTCACGGGCAGCGGCCGCGTCGGCGCGCTGGTCTACGGGCCGCCCGACCGCCTGACGGTGACCCTCGCCCACGAGCGCTTCTTCATCCCCGCCAACCCCCGGCCGGCCGCACCGGATCTGCGACCGGCGCTCCCCGCGATCCGCGCGGCTCTTCTCGCCGGAGACCCGGATGCCGCCGCCGGATTCTCGCGAGCGCTCGGCGACGCCGGGTTCGAACACCTGGTCTGGACCGACCCGCTCGGGATGTGCGCGGCGCTGGCGCTGCGCCCCGGCATCCCGCTCGATCAGACCCGGCGGAGCATGGACCCCGCCGCCGGTGTGGTCGGAGTGGACGCCCGCACCGCCGAGGGGGCCGGGGTCCACGTGCGGGTGGTCGCGCCGCGCGGCTACGACACGGTGTGGGTGTCGCTGTCGGCCGAGGTCGAGCTGACGTGGGACCTGACGCTCTCGCTCGAGGTCGACGGCACCCCCGCCGCGTCGTTCGCGCCGGACTACACCGGTGCGGTCTCGGCCCGCCCGCGTGCGGGCGACCCCGGGCGCCTCGACGTCGTCGGTCCCGACGACACGGTGATCGCGACCACCCGGGCGTCGGGCGGGTGGCACCGCGAGGGCGAGCACGACGCAGCGATCCGGTCGACCGTCCGCGTCACTCCCGATGCGCCCGCGCTGCTGCGCCTGGACGTCACGGTCGCCGGGCATGCCGCGCGTCCGGCTCCGGATGCCGCGTGGGCCGACGTGCGGGCGAGCCAGACCCTTCCGCACCGTGAACTCGTCGCGGCGTCCGGGCTCGCCCTCGAGGCACCGAGCGCGCCCGAGCCGGTCGAAGACCTGTGGAACCGTGCGCGGACCGGCGATGCGCGGGCGCTGCGCCGTGCGACCGACATCGCGTATCTCAGCGGACGCGCGCACACGATCGCGGCGACGGGCGAGCTGCCCGCGACGCTGCAGGGCGTCTGGCAGGGAACCTTCACCCCGGCGTGGTCGGCCGACTACACCTTGAACGGGAACGTGCAGAACGGCACGCTGGCCCCGCTGATCCCGACCGGCACACCCGACCTCGCCCGCGGCATCCTGAATCTGGTGCTTCCCCACCTGGCGGACTTCCGCGCGAACGCCGCCCGCGTCTTCGACGCCGACGGGATGCTGCTGCCGAGCAGGATGTCGACCCACGGTGCCGCGAACCACGCGAACGGCGACTTCCCCCACGTGTTCTGGACCGGCTGCGGGGGCTGGATCCTGCGGATCGCCGCGGACCTGGTCGCCACCACCGGCGACCGCTCGCTGGTCGACGACCGCCTGTGGGCGCTGGCCGAAGGGGTGCTGCGCTTCGCCGAGACGGCGCTCATCCGCGACGGCGATCATGCGCGGCTGGTGCCGAACTACTCTCCCGAGAACACCCCCGGCGGCGCCGGCGCACCGCTCGCGGCCGACAGCACGATGGACGTCGCGGTGCTGCGCGACGCCGCGCGCGCCACCGCACTGCTCGGGAGGGCCCGCGGCGACGACGCGCTCGACGATCGATGGGCGCGCGTCGTCGAGCTGCTGCCGGAGTATCGCGTTGCCGGTGACGGCACGCTGGCCGAGTGGATCGCACCCGGGTACGACGAACAGCTCGCCCATCGCCATGTCTCGCAGCTGTACCCGCTCTGGTACGACCCTGATGCCGCGTTCCTCGGCGACTCCGCTTCCGCCCGTGCGCTTAGGGATGCTGCGGGCGAGACCATCCGCCGCAAGCTCGCGTGGCGGGCGGAGGACCCCGGGCCGCCTCCCGGCAGGGGTGAGATGGCGTTCGGTCTGGCGCAGCTCGGGTTGGCCGCCGCCGCGCTCGGGGATGCGGCATCCGCTCATTCGTGTGTGCGCACGCTCGTGCTCGATCACTGGCAGCCCGCGCTGACGACGACCCACGACAACGGGCGCATCTTCAACCTCGACGCGTCGGGGGCGCTGCCGGCAGTTGTGGCGGCGATGCTGCTCGGCTCGTCTATCGGCGAGCTGCGTCTTCTGCCCGCGCTGCTCGACGAATGGCCGCGGGGCGAGGTGACCGGGCTCCGTGCGCGGGGTGGAATCATCGTCGACCGCCTGACCTGGGACGACGTCGGCGCCGAGGTCGAGCTTCGGATGCTGCCCGAGGCGCGGTGGCTGAATCCGACCGGCGAGGTGACGCTTCGACCCGGGTCGGGGTTCGCCGTCGACGGCCCCTCGCGGGTGACGGTGGACGACACCCGCACCGTTCGCCTGCGCCGGCGGTGACCCCGACGGCGACGCTGACGGGCGACACGTGACGCGGGCACGGATGCCGCGGCTCGCCGCTCCTGCCCGGTGAGAAGCGCGCTCGTCTACGCTGGAACGATGGCGCCGACCACCGATGGAGGATCATCGGAGTCTGCGACGCCCACCGACCCGAACGACGCCGCCTGGAGACGATTCCTCGCCGGCGAGCAGTCGGGAAGCGACGAGATCTGCACCCTCTACGGGCCGCTCGTGGGCGCTCCGGGCCGCGTCGCGATCGGCCAGCTCGGGCAGAGCCTCGACGGTTTCATCGCCGCGCGCACCGGCGACGCGTGCTTCGTCACAGGCGAAGCGGACCGCCGGCATCTGCACCGGCTGCGTGCCCTCGTCGACGCCGTGGTGATCGGGTGGCGGACCGTCCGCAACGACGACCCGCGGCTGACCGTCCGCGCCGTCGAGGGCGGAAACCCGGCCCGCGTCGTGCTCGACCCCGAGGCGCGGATGCCGCGCACGTCGGGAATCCTCCACGACGGCGCCGCGCCGACCCTGTGGGTCGTGGATGCCGGCACCGCCGTCGACGAGCCGATCGCCGACCACGTGCAGGTCATCCGCGTCGACGACCTGCGCGAGCGGCCGCCGAGCGATCTGCTCGACCTTCTCGCGGCGCGCGGACTCGAGCGCGTGCTCATCGAGGGCGGAGGCGTGACCATCTCGCGATTCGTGCAGGCCCGCGCGCTGGACTGGCTCTACCTCACCACCGCGCCGATGCTCATCGGAGACGGCATCCCCGGCATCCGATTCGACGGCGAAGACCGCCTGGCCGACGCCCTACGTGGCCGGGTCCGCCGCTTCACGCTCGGCGACGACATCTGCACGGAGTTCGATTTCGGCTCGGCGAGCACGACGGCGTGACCGCGCCCGTCGCAGCTCGCGCACGCGCGGGGCGAAGCGCGCGGCGACGACGACCGCTCCGGGAAGCGTCGAGCACAGGGCCAGGATGCCGTACCCGACCGACACGGTGACACCGAGCCCGGGAGCCAGACCCGCCAAGCCGAACGCCCACGCCGCCGCGGCCTCGCGCGTGCCCCAGCCGCCGACGCCGATCGGCACCGACATGCCCGCGATCGCGATCGACGCCAGAGCAGGGGCCTGACCCAGCGGCGCGGCCGGCGCGAGCGCGATCATCGCGACGACGAAGATCCCCGCGAAAGCGGCCCAGCCCGCGATCGAGAGCAGCACGACGCGCAGAAGTTCGCCGGCGGACAGCGGCCGCAGCCACCGCCAGGCGACCCCGACCGCGGCGAGCGCGATCGCGAGGCAGACCGCGGCGCCCGGAAGAGACAGCGGCACGAGGGCGACGGTGGCGGCGGCAAAGACCACGGCGGTGCCGACGAGTCGCTCGGCCGCGATCGCGGCGAAGGCGCTGGCCAGCGCGCGGCGGCCGGCGCTCACCGTCGCGTCGCTGCTGTCGTCCGCTCCGCGGACGAGGTCGCCGGCGAGGCCCCCGGGCAGCACGCTGTTGAGGAACGCAGCCTGCCAGCAGCGGGCGATGGCGGGTCCGGTGTCGATGCGGATCGCGTGGTGGCGGGCGACCGTGCGCCACCGCAGCGCCTGCGCGACGACGCCGGCGCCGCCGAGCGCGATGCCGATCGGGAACGCCCACCACGGCAGCGCCGACACGGCGTGCACGATGGGGTCGGGTCCCCAGCGCCAGATGACGAAGGCGAGCAGCCCGACCGTCACCGCGACCTGCGCGAGCGACACGACGATGAGGCGCCGCCGGCCGGGGCGCGCGGTGGTGTCGTCGGTCCGGCCCGTGCCGGGTCGGCGGCGGAGCCGGGGCGGCCGTTCGGCGGGCGCGGCGGTGCCGTCGGACCGTCGATGGCGGCTCGTGCGTGGGGAGGTCTCCGTCACGGCGCTGTCGTCCCTGAGCTCGCGCCGGTCACCGCTGTACCGGGCAGGCACCGGATGTCGGCGTGCCCGACGCGCACGGTGAGGGCGCCGGCGTCGACGTCGGACTCCCGAGCCGCCAGCCACTCGGCCGCGAGGGTGGCGAGCGCGGCATCGTGCTCGACGGCCGCGGCGGCGCGGTCGGCGAGGTAGCGGCGCACGAGCGGGGCCTCACCCGTCGCCGCGAGCCGCCACGGCGTCTCGACCACATCGACTCGACACCCCCGGCCCCGCAGAAGGTCGGCCATGTGCGCGGCGGCGTCGGGCCCGAGGATGCCGTCGCGGCGCTGGTGGGCGTCGAAGGCGTCGGTGATCGCGGCATCGCCGGGGTGCGACGGGTCGATCGCCACCTCGCCGGTGACGCTCAGGCTCAACAGGGCGACGCCGCCGGCGCGGACGATCGCGTCGGTCAGGACCGCGGCATCCTCTGGGGTCAGCAGATCGAGCAGAGCGGCGCACGTGATGAGCGCGGACTCGTCGCCCGAGACCACCTCGCCCAGCTCGCCCAGCGGCGCCACCCGGCGGGTCACCTCGACCACCTCACGGGGGACGTCGGCATCGACGGCGTCGATGAGCGCGGCGTCGTGATCGACGAGCACCCACCGCTGTGCGAACGGCAGCCGCGACGCCAGCCACGCCAGGTTGGACCCGGTGCCGGCGCCCACGTCCACGATCTGCACGACCCGGCCTTCCGCCGCGAGGGCGGGGGCGAGGTCGGCGAGCAGCGGCGCACTGGCCTCTCGCGCGCGGTGGTCGGCGGCGCGGCGCAGGGTCAGCCAGTCGGCGGCGACGGGGCGGGTCACCATGCCAGCGCCCCCCTGAGCTCCTTCGCTGCGTCGGGCCATGTCCGGAGTCTAGATCGCGCCAGACGGGCCCGGCTCCGCCAGGCATCACGCAGTTCGGGGTCGGCGAGCCATCGCGAGAGCAGCGCCGACCACGCCTCGGGGTCGCGCGGGTCGAGCACGGCGCCGGGCAGCCCATCCGGTCCGCGCCCGGCCGACAGGGCTTCGACGGCTCCGGTTCCCGAGGGGACGAGGGCCGGGATGCCGCGCGCCAAAGCCTCGGTCACGACCATGCCGTAGGTCTCGGTCAACGACGGCAGGAGCAGCAGGTCGACCCGGCGCCACAGGCGTTCGAGGTCGTCTCCGGTCACCGCCCCGGTCACATCGGCGCGGCCCGGGCCGAGGTCGCCGGCGGCGCGGTCGACCTGCCCCGCATACCCGGGGTCGGCGTGACGGGGTCCGGCGACGGACACGCTCCACGCCAGGTCGGTGAGGGGGAGCAGCGCCTCGAGCGCCCCGACGGCGTTCTTGCGCGGGGTGAGCGAGCCCAGGATCAGCATCCGTGGCGGGATGCTGCCGGCGGCGATCGGTGCGGCGGTGACGCCGGGCGCGACGACCGCGGCCTCGACTCCGTACCGGCGGCGCAGGTCGTCGCGCGCCCACGCGCTCGTGCACACCACGGCGTCGGCGACGGTCACGGCGGCGCGCTCACGGCGCGCGAGGTCGGCGGCCTCGTCGTCGCCGAGTCCGGTTTCGGCAGGGAGGGGCAGGTGCACGAGGATCGATATCCGGATGCCGTCAGCCACGGCATCCGCGATCTCGTCGGGCGCGGCGCAGGCGACGATGCCGTCGACGAGCACGTCTGGGGCGGTGCGCAGCGCTGCCGCGAGCGCTTCGAGGTCCTCCGGACGCGGCCGCGGCCATGACCCGGGCACCGCGGTTTCGGCGATGGCGAGGCCGTCGGCGCGCAGGGCCTCGAGCAGGTGCGCGTTGTAGAGGGAGCCGCCGCTCGGGCCGCCGAGGTCGCCGGGGACCATCAGCACGCGGGGGGTGCGGGTGCGGGGGCGGGCGGAGCGTCAGCGGGAGGCGAGGTCGAGCTCATACGTCACCCAGGCGTCGGGATGCTCGCGGACGACGACGTCGATGCGGGCGATCGTAGCGGCATCCACTCGGTCGGCGAGCGCGTGGGCGATGTGCGCGGCGATGGCCTCGGTCGTGCTCAGGGTGCCGGCGAAGGAGGGGTGCTCGTCGAGGTTGGCGTAGCGCAGCGGGGCGAGCACCTCGGACAGGTGACCGCTCGCCTCGCCGATGTCGATGACGACGCTGTGGGCGTCGAGGTCGCGGCGCCGCCAGGTCGCCTCGACCACGAGCGTGGCGCCGTGCAGGCCCTGGGCGGGTCCGAAGAACTCGTCGGGAAGGCTGTGGGCGATCATGATGTGATCGCGGACGGTCAGGCCGAACATGGTGTCCTCTCGGTCGTGGTCCCAGCGTAGGGGCCGGCTGCCGGTCGGGGCCGAGGGCGGGGGCGGGCGGGGGCGGTCGGGTGGCGGCGCGAGCGGGCGAGACCGGGGATCTGCCGTCGGACCGGGGGCGACGCCCTCGGTCTCGCCGCGATCCCGGCCTCGGCGAACCTCGGCGAACCGGGGCCGGGCGGGCGGGGCGGATGCCGGGGCGGGGGGCGAGGCGGTTACGCGTAGCGGATGGCGACGCATCCGGCGCCGTTGTCGAGGTCGGCGAACGCGGTGCCGATGTCGGCGAACGACGACTCGGAGGCGATGAGCGCGTCGAACGCGTCGTCGGCGAGCAGCGTCAGGGCGAATGCGAGTCGCGCGGCGGGGTCGCGGCGATGGCGGCGGGCGGCGCCGATACGCGACACCTGGCTGGCGATGATCCGCAGGCGGCGGGAGTGGAAGTCTTCACCCAGCGGCAGGCGCGGAGCCCTCTGCCCGAACCACGACAGCTCGACAAGGTCCGCCTCGTCGCCGAGCAGCGACAGGGCGGTCGCTGCACCGGCCTCGGTAGCCGAGGCGTGGAAGACCAGGTCGCAGTCGCTTTCCGCCTGGTCGGGGGCGACGGCGTCCAGGCCGGTCCCCGCCAGGTGCGCCCGGCGGCCGGCGTCGGGTTCCACCACCTGCAGGCGGGCGAGCGGAAAGCGGCGCAGCAGCAGCGCGACCGCGCCTCCGACGAGTCCCCCACCCACGACGGCGATGCGGTCGCCGGCGCAGGGGGCGGCATCCCACATCGCGTTCAGCGCCGTCTCGACGGTGCCGGTGAGGATCGCGCGGCGGGACGGGACATCGTCGGGCACCGGGACGAGGCGGTCGGCGGGCACGACGAAGCGGTCCTGGTGCGGATGCAGGCAGAACACGCGGTCGCCGATCAGCGCCGCGGGGCCGTCCTCGACGACGCCGACCGCGAGGTAGCCGTACTTGACCGGGAAGGGGAAGTCGCCGACCTGGAGGGGCGCCCGCATGCGGTCGTGCTGCGACGGCGGCACCTCGCCGCGGCGCACGAGCAGTTCCGTGCCGCGGCTGATGCCGCTGTAGAGCGTGCGGACCAGCGCGTCCCCTTCGCCGAGCGCGGGGAGTGTCTCGCGGCGCAGCTCTCCGGCACCGGGGCCTGTCGCCCAGTACGCCGTCGCCTCGACCCCGGCGGCCGCGTCGGCCCCGTCGAACTCCGCTGCCCCCGCAGGCCCGGCCGCCCCGGCAGGCCGGGCGCGCCCAGCCGGGCCCGCAGCCCCGTCAGCCGCGGTCACAGCCCCGCCGCCGTGATGCCGGTCCAGACCGAGGAGGCTCCGGAGTGTCCGAGGAGCACCGTGAACACGGTCCCGACGACACCCGCGATCGCCGCGAGTACGCCGGTCCAGCGCGCGGCCGGGCGCAGCGCGCGGTGCGGGTTCGGGCGCCGCGAGAGCAGCAGCAACGCGTACCACCCGCCGGCGAGGACGCCGAAGACGATCGCCGCGGCCAGGCCCGGGTCGGCCCACGCCATGTGCTCGTACGGGGTGCCGACGACAGCGGCGAGCGCGGTGCCGGTGCGGTGGGCGACGAAGAACGCCACCGCTCCGGCGAGCGCCATTCCGGCGCCGACCGCCCCCACCTGCACGCGCACGCGGCGCCACGACACCGCGGTGATGACCAGCAGCATTGCGACCGGCACGAAGACGACAGCGGCGTGCACGACGAGGGGATGCAGGGGTGGGTTCACAATGGCTCCGTCCGGCGTTCGAGGGTGACGATGTCGCGTCCGAACGACACGAGCAGCAGCGCCAGGACGACCGCGACGACCGCGATCGCGAGCGGCACGGGCACGATCGGGATGAGCGCGAACACCAGCCCGATCCCCTGCAGCGCCGCCACCACCCGCCGGAACTGGCTGAACGCGAGTTCGCCGCGAAGGCGGGGCCTGATCCAGGATGCCGCGACGAACACATACCGCAGGGCGCCGATCGCGAGCACCCACCAGCCCACCGTCGGCGCGACCAGCACCGAGAGGACCATCAGCAGCGCGGCATCCGAGTCCATGTCGAGTCGGGCTCCGGCGGCGCTGGCCGTGCCCGTGCGACGCGCGACGTAGCCGTCGACGGCATCGAGGGCGAGGGCGAGACCGACCACCGCCGCGACCAGCCACGTGCGCGGGGCGAGTTCACCCGCGAGCACGAGCACGGTGGCCCCGCTGACGACGCCGGTGAGCGCGACGCGGCCGAGGGTGAACCGGTCGGCGGGGCTGACCACGGGCGGCCGGCGGCGCAGCAGGGCGATCGCCGTGACGACCGGCACGATCAGGGCGACGACCACCGCGGCGACGGCCACGGGTGCGGGCGGGGCGACCGCGGCCACCCACGCGACGACCGCGATAAGGGGCACCGCCACCACAACGGCGGCGGTCAGGCGCACGTCGGTGCGCCCGGTCCGGCGACCGGCGGGCTCCGTCGCGACGCGCGCACGCATGCTGTCACCCTAAACCGGCGGCGAGCGGCGCAGCCGGTACGGTCGATCCATGACTGGGATGCCGCACCCCGACGCCCCCACCCCTGGCGCCTCCACCGGCGGAACGGCGCCCGGCACGCCGGCCCCCGCCCCCGGCCCAGCCGCGCCTGCCCCTGGGGCAACCGCGCCCGCCGCTCCGCGTCGACGGGCCGACGTGCTGGGCATCGTCGCCGTGATCCTCGCGCTCGTCGGCCTGCTCCCGTCGCTGATCATCTTCCTGATCGGGATCGCTCCCGAGATGCAGATGATCTTCTGGCTGCTGATCGTGACCCTTCCCATCCTCGGCATCGGCGGGGTGATCGCGCTCATCCTCGGCGTGATCGGCATCATCGTGGGCGTCCGGCGCGGCACGAAGATCGTGTGGTCGATCATCGGGGTCGTGCTCGGCATCCTGATGCTCGTCCCGCTGGGGATGCTGTACCTCGGCCCCTCGATGTGAGCATCCGCCTCGAGGAGGTCGCCGTCGACGACCCGAGAGCCCTCGCGATGCGCGAGCTGCTCGACGAAGATCTGCACGCCCGCTACGCCCCGCTCAACGCCGGGGAATCCGACGAACGCAGGACGAAGCGGCGTGCGGCGCTGCACACGCCCGACGATCAGGTGGCGGCGACCTGGGTCGCCCTGGATGCCGGGGGTGAGCCTCTCGGCCACGTGATGCTGCGGCGGCTCGGCCCAGAGTGGGAGCTGAAGCGGCTGGTCGTGGCCCCGCACGCGCGTCGCCGCGGGGTCGGCAGGGCGCTGACCCAGGCGGTCGTGGACCGCGCACGCAGTGAGGGTGCGCGGCGGGTGATCCTGCAGACCGGCGACCCGCAGCCGGAGTCGATCGCGATGTACAGGTCAGCCGGTTTCACTCCCATCCCCGTCTACGAGCCCTACGCAGAGACGATGCCGAACTCGCGCTGCTTCGAGCTCGTCCTGGATGGCGCGTCGGAGAGCGCTGGCAGGATGGCGCCATGAAGAGCCGGCATGTGAGCCGCGTCATCGCAGCGACGCCGCAGGCCGTCTACGCCTTCGCGGCCGACGTCGACAACCTCCCGCGCTGGGCTGCGGGCCTGGCGGAGGCGGACGTGCAGCGCGACGGCGACGAGCTGCTGGTCGACTCGCCGATGGGTCAGGTGCGCGTGCGCTTCGTGGAACGCAACACTCTGGGCGTGCTCGACCACGACGTGACCCTGCCGTCCGGCACGGTCGTCGCGAATCCGCTGCGCGTCGTGCCCCACCCCGAGGGGGCCGAAATCATCTTCACCGTGCGTCAGATCGAGCTCACCGACGAGGAGTTCGAGCGCGACGTCGCGCTGGTCGCCGCCGATCTCGACCGGCTCGCCGCGCTGGTCGAGACGTCGTCACCGTAGCGGTGGAGCCCCGCGGACCGGTAGACACGTCGTCATGACGAGAGCATCCGACTGGCTGGACGGCTACATCGCCGCGTGGGCGTCGAAGGACGAGTCCGACGTGCGCACGATCTTCACCGACGACGCGGAGTACTGGTTCCGACCCGACGACGATCGGCCCGTGACGGGCATCGACGCCATCGTCAAGATGTGGGGTGACCCCGAGCCGAGCGACCCCGACCACGACCTGTCGGTGCTGATCGAGAACGACACGCTCGCGATCATCACCGGCACGGTGAACTACCCCGGCCACGAGAAGTACTCGAACATGTGGGAGGTGTGGTTCGCCGACGACGGCAGGGCGAAGAAGTTCGTCGAGTGGTACATGACGCCACGGAAGCGCGGCGGGCAGGACTCCGCGACGAATGGCGCCTGAGGGCGGGATCAGTCGAGGGTGAGGGTGTCGGTTCCGTCCCAGTCTCGATAGCTGACCGTGATGGTGATGGGTCGCTCCGTGATGACCGTCGGCAGGTCGAACGTGTGAGTCGTCGCCGCCATGTCGGCCGTGCACACGACCCCGCTCGGGGCGTCGAACGTCAGGTCGAGCTGGTCAACGCTCACCGCCTCGAGCCCGACCGGGGCGCGCGGACAGCTCGAGCTGCCCCATGTCACGACCGCGAAGATCTCTCCCTCGACGATCCAACCCGCCGCCGCCCCAAGATCCTCACTCTGGTCGATGCTCAGCCCGTCGGGGATGCCGGGCTCGCTCGACCGGGCGACACTCCCGCTGCATCCCGCGAGCAGCAACACCGCGGCGGCGAGCGCCACAAGAGCGGCAGCACCGCGTGTCAGCGGATTCTGCTCGTCTCCCACGCCCCCAACCTACGGGCCCCGGCGGTGCATCCGCCAGGCCGCGACGCGCCCCCCTTTCGTCGGAGGCTGGCGCGCGGCAAGGTGTAGAGCGGCCGGGACGCCGGCTCCGCAGAGGGGGGAACCATGAACGAATCCGGAACCATCACCGCAGCCGAGTTCCACCGCGCGCCCGGCGTCGCGGACTGGCGCGTCACCGCGAACGGTCCCGAGGCCGTCTTCACCGCGACGTCGTTCGCGCAGGCGGCGAGCCTCGTGGCGCCGATCGTCGCCGCGGCCGACAGCCACGGCATCCTGCCCGATGTCGACCTGCGGCCCGAGGGCGTAGTCGTCCGCGTCACGGACCGCAATTGGGAGGGGATCCCGTCGACCGCGGCGCCCTTCGCCGCGATCGTGTCGCAGGCGGCTCGCGAACTGGGGCTCACCCCGGATCCGTCGCTCGCACAGTTCGTCGGCATCTACGTCGCCCAGCACTCCGAGGTCGATGCGCGGCCGTTCTTCATGGCCGCGCTCGGCTACGACCCGCTCGGCGACTCGGACGCGATCGATCCCCTGCGCCGCGGACCGCAGCTCGCGTTCAACCCGATCACCGGCGACACCGCCGGCAGGGGACGCACACACGTCGACGTGTACGTTCCTGCCGATCAGGCTCAAGCGAGAGTGGATGCCGCGATCGCAGCCGGAGGCAGGCTCGCCGACGACTCACACGCACCCGCATGGTGGTCGCTCGCATCTCCCGACAACCACGGCGTCGACATCGCCTCGTGGCCCGACACCGCCGAGTGAGGCCACCGCGGGCCTCCCGCCCATACGCCACGAGCGCAACGCGCGTCCACCCCTTTCACCCCGAGCCCGAAACCGGCCAAGGTGGAGTGTGCGATTCACGGACGATCTCGGCGCTTGGGTGGCGCAGCAGCGGTGGTACGCGGGAAAGAGCCATGCACCTCGGTTCCGGATCCTCGACGCTCAGCCCGCCCCCGGCGCGACGCGGTACCTCCTCATGGACGACGCCGGCAGGCTGCCGACGCTCTACCACGTGCCCCTCGCGCGCGTCACGCAGGCCCCCGAGCCGCAGGCCGTCGTCACCCGCGAAGACGATGGCTACCTGGTGGATGCCGCCCGGCATCCGGAATTCGCCACCGGACTGCTCGCCGAAATGGGCGTCGACGTCAGCCGCGTGACCGGTTCGCGCATCCTCACCGGGGAGCAATCGAACACGTCGATCGTCTTCGATGAAGACGGCAAGCCGACGATCATCCTCAAGCTCTTCCGCGCCCTGCACCACGGCGAGAACCCCGACGTGACCGTGCAGCGCGTGCTGAGCGAAGCCGGCTCGCCGTACGTGCCCCGCTTCCTCGGCAGCCTCGACGCCGAATGGCCCGACGTCGGGCGCGCAGAGGGCACGGCGCACGGCACCCTGGGCTTCGCGCAGGAGTTCCTGCCGGGCGTGCGCGACGGATGGGCGGTGGCCCTCGACGCCGCGCGCGAGGGGCGCGACTTCACTGCGGCCGCGCGCGACCTCGGCACCGCCCTCGCCGGCGTGCATGCGGCCCTCGGCGAGGCACTCGAGACGCGGGATGCCGGACCCGACGAGGTCGCCTCGACCGCCACCGCGTGGCGGCGCAGACTCGGCATCGCCGCAAATGAAGTGCCCGCGGTCGCCGACCGGGTCGACGCGATCGACGCCGTCTACCGAGCTGCGCTCGAACGCACGTGGCCGCGACTGCAGCGGATCCACGGCGACCTGCACCTCGGCCAGGTGCTCGCCGTGCCCGACGGCGGCGGCTGGCGCATCGTCGACTTCGAGGGCGAACCGCTGCGGCCGATGGAGGAACGCGCGATCCCCGACCTTCCGCCCCGGGATGTCGCCGGCATGCTGCGGTCGTTCGACTACGCGGCCGCCGTCGCCGCGGGACCGGATGGCGCCGCATGGGCGTCTGCCTGCCAGACCGCGTTCGTCGACGCGTACGCGGGCGCCGCGGCATCCGTCGCCCTCGACCCGGTGCTTCTGCGGGCCCTCGTGCTCGACAAGGCGGTGTACGAGTCGATCTACGAAGCCCGCAACCGCCCCGACTGGCTGCCGGTGCCGCTCGCGGGCATCGACGCGGCTCTCGCCTGATCCTCGCTCACTCGGCTTCGGGCTCCGCAGGCTCCAGCAGCAGGAACATCGCGCCGTAGGCAGGCAGCGACACCGAGAAGCTGCACAGGTCGTCGACGTGCCCGACGGTGTCTCCGGTGGCAGCGTCGATGACCTCGCTCGCGGGCACGAGCTGCTCGGAGCGCACCGTGCCCTCGGTCGGCTCGTGCGAGAAGTTCAGCACCGTGACCTGCATCGGCGCGTCTGCGTGGGGATCACCGTCGTCGAGGCGGTGGACGAGCACCAGCATCCCGGCATGCGCGACCTCGGGAATGTCGACCTGGGACGCCGTCGCGATGCCGTGCTGCTGGCGCAGGCGCAGAATGCCCGACAGCCGCGAGGCGAAGGATGCCGGGTCTTTCAGCTGCGCCGGCAGCGCGCCGTACAGGGCGCGGCCGCGCGGCATTCCCGCCGCCGAGCGCCGGGCATCGGGGTCGACGTCGAGCAGGTCGTGGGCGCCGCGCTCGATCCACCGGGTGTCGCCGGCCGAGATGAGGTCGGAGACCTCGCTCGCGGGAACGGTCAGCATGCCGGTGAGGTCCCAGCCCGAGAGGGCGAAGACGCCGGGCTGCCAGGCGTTGTAGGCGCAGAGCAGCAGGTGGGCATCGCGAATGGCGGGCAGGTCGTCGTCGGTCACGTCGTCGAGGCGGGCGATGCCGCGCGTGGCCGCGATGAGCGACGTCGTCGTGCAGGCGATGCCGTTCTGCGTGAAGACGCGGTTGAAGTCGGCGGTGCCGGTGAGGCTCTCGGTGAGGTCGGCGCGGATCTCCTCGGCGAGCTGGCCGCCCGAGATCTCGCGGCCGCGGAAGCGGAAGGTCTCGTCGCCGTGCCGCGTCGCCCAGTGGACGAGCTCGTAGGTGAGCTCATCGTGGTTCTGCAGGCCGTGGACGAGGTGCACGGGTTCGACGCCGAGACGCAGCGACGTGGTGAGCGCGAGTCGAAGGAACTCGGTCTGGCCGGTGGCGAGCGCGTGATGGTAGCCCGGGCGGCCGATGAAGTCGTACGACAGGTCGGCTCCGACGGCGCCGGTGTCGCGGATGTCTTCGATCGTCAGGTTGAGCTCTTGGAAGGTGAAGCCGCCGACCTTGCGCACCATGCCGGCGATGATGTGGTTGGCCGCGTGCGAGAGCGGATGCCCCTCTGACCAGGCGGGCAGGCCCTCAGCGCTCTTCTCCACCCCGAGGAAACCGTTCGCGTCGAGGCGCAGGGCGCTGGTGCCGAGCTCGCCGAGCGAGTGCAGGGCGTCGCCGATCACCAGGCGCATGCCCGCGAACGTGGGGTCGAGCCAGTTGATCGAGGGCTGCCCCTGCTTGAAGTAGTGCAGGTAAACCCAACGACGCGTGACCCCGTCGGGGCCGAGCACGGGGGCGGTCGCGCTCCAGTTGGTCTCTTTCACCCCGGGTGTGTAGAAGATGACGCGCTGCAGGGCGCCGATGATGTACCCGCGTTCCATGAGCTCGTGCTCGGTGGTCGGGTCGAGATTGATGCTGTCGACGCCCTCGGGCACGTCGGGCAGAAGTGCCCAGTCCTCGGGCGGGATCTCGACCATGTGATAGATGCCGGGGTAGTCCTTGAACCCCATCTCGGCGAGCCGGAAGTCGGCCCCCTTGCCGGTGTGACCCGGCACGATGTCGTCGATGATGCTGCCGCCATGGTTGTCGGCGACGTCGCACAGGGCGCGGAACTCGTCCTCGGTGCCGAACGCGGGGTCGATCTGGGTGCTGATGCGGTCGAAGTGGCCGTCGACGCTCGGGGTGTCGAGCCACCCGGCGATGCCGCCCGCGCGCTTGACCGGACCCGTGTGCACCGCGCTGATGCCGATGCGCTCGAACGCCGCCCACAGCTCGTCGTCGCCGAGCGCCGCCAGGAACGACTGCCCGGGTCGGGTGATGAGCGAGATCGGATAGGCGGTGAACCACACGTCGCTCGTCGCGATCGCGCGGCGCGCGTCGGGTCGCGCGTAGGCGTTCCGCCACATCGTGGGCTGACCCGAGAGCTGGCGCGCGAGCACGTCGGCGTCTTTGAGCATCGATTGCCGCACGAGCCACTCGACGTACGAGGGATTGGTGCCGTTGGCGGTGCGCGGGTCGGTGCGGATGCGCCGCACGCTGCTGCCGCGCAGGTGGTCTCGCGGGCGAAGGCGCCTCGGCCGCGCGGGATAGCGCTGTTCGTCGTAGCTGATCTCGGGCAGCTCGTGATCGGGCTCTTCACCTTCGATCGCTTCGATGCCGGCCAGGTCGATGGGGCCGGTGTACAGATCTTCCGGTTGCTCGTCGCGCGCCATCCCTCAACGCTAGGGTCCCCACCCGTTTGGTGCGAGAGGCTGGTGCGCGAGTTCGGCAGGGTTTATAGAGCGGATGCCGCGAGCGCGGCAGCGCCGGGGATGACGCGCTGGCTAGTCAGACGCGAAGAGGGGTTCGGCGCGTAGCCCTTGCCCCATCGCAGCATCCATGAATCCGGGTCCTTCAGCCGCTCGAAGCCGTACTGCTCGTACAGTCCGTGGGCGTCCTCGGTGAACAGGGCTGTCCGCTTGAGCCCGAGCGGCTCGAGGTCGTCCATGATGCCCGCCATGATGCGCTTGCCGACGCCTCGACCCCGCGCAGTCGGATCGACGAAGACATCGGCGATCCACGCGAACGTCGCGCCGTCGGTGATGGCGCGGGCGTACGCGAGCTGCTGCCCGGTGAACGCGTCGAAGACGCCGTAGTTGCGAGAGCCGGCCATGGCAGCCTCATGGGCCTCGCGCGTCCGTCCGCGGGCCCAGTACGACTCCTCTGCGAGCCAGCGATGCACGCGCTCGACATCCATGGCCGATGCGTCGGCGGAGAAGATCAGATCCTGGACCATGCCCCTGATCCAACCAGCCACGGATCGGCCGCCGACAAGGCTGCATGCGATCAAGTGGACCGACTGCCGAGAGGGGCCTGCCTCCTCTAGCCTTGGCCGATGCGGATGCTGCTCACGTCCAACGGGATCGCGAACCCCCTCATCCACGATGCGCTCGTCGATCTGCTCGGCAAGCCGATCGCGGACTCCCGGATCGTGGTGGTCATCGACGCCATCCTCGGTTTTCCCGGCGACAGCTCCACCCTCGTCGAGCATCTCGAGGGGCTGCGCTCGCTGGGCTGGGCCGATTTCGACGTGGCGTCGCTGTTCGCCGGACCGCGTCGCTTTCTCGCACAGGGGCAACACTAGGGCGCCACAGTGGTGCCGGGGCGGGAGGCATCATTCTCGACCGCGCGTGCTCGTCCCGCTGAGGGCGTTGAGGAGAAAGTCCGCGGCCGCATCGGCGACGCTGTCGCGGCGGTCGTCGGGCAGGTCCATGATCTTGTGAACCGCCGACTGCATCACGCCCACCATGAAGGCGAGGGTCAGTTGCGGGTCAGCCACAGGAGCGAATTCGCCGGCCTCGACCCCGTCGCGGACGACATCCATGATCGAGCGGCCGATCCGCGTCCGAAAGTACACCAGCGCTTCGGTGAGCTGCTCGTTCGTCGAGTGCCGTTCCATACCCAGGACGGTCAGCATCGTGTGGGTCGATCGGGCGTAGTCCCGCAGCAGGACGGTCACAATTTCCCGCAGCCGGATGCTGGGCGACACCGTCACCTGATCGGCCTGTTCGGCGACGGCCGCCCTCACCTCGGCGCTGCCGCGGTGGGTTGCCTCGACCAGAAGCGAGATCGGATCGGACGCGTAGTTGTAGATGACGGTGCGGCTCACCGAGGCGCGCTCGGCGATGTCGCGCATCGAGACCGACGCGAACGGGCGCTCGATCACGAGTGACTCGACGGCGTCGAGAAGGAGATCGCGCGTGCGCACCTTGTGCTCGGCGACGGTCGCGGCAGTGATCTTCGGCACAGCATCCCCTCCCCCTGAATGATACGGACGCGGGGGAGCGGACGGGCTCGGCACCCGCCCGCTCGCCAGGCCTCACGCGCGAACGCCGTCGCCGCGGGCGATCTTGGTCAGCGCGAAGAATGCCACCGGGAGGATGGTGAAGAGATTGATCACCATGAGCGTCTCGTTGATCGCGCCGGCATCCCACACCACTCCGGTCGGATCGGTCGCGGTCTCGGGTCCGCGAGCTGCGATAAAGGTCGTCACCGAGCAGACGGCGAACATCATGTACGCCAGCACCGGCTGCACATACGACACTCGCGGGAGCGGCTGAAGCGCACCGGCGGGGCGCCGTGTCTGGCGGGCAGCGAGCACCAGGGTGAAGACCTGGAAGAAGCTCCACGTGACGAACCACCAGCCGATGTAGTTGGTGAAGGGAACGCCGAAGACCCCGCCGCCGTCCTCCCAGATCCACACGCCGCGCACGGTCGAGATGAGGGAGTCGGCCCCCACATCCCACATGCTCATCAGGGCGCCCGACAGCAGCGGAAGCGCGAAGACGTTGATCCTGCCGGCGCGGGTGCGCAAGTCGAGCCGCTCGTCAGGTCGGTCGAGGATCGCATTGGTGACCATCCAGCTCACCCAGCCGATACCGAAGTATGTCACCCCGATGATGACCGGCACATTGAACAGCTGTGGCATCAACGTGTAGGTGTAGTTGCCGAACGGAAAGCCGGTCATCACGCTCAAGTTCTCCCAGAAGCTGCTGATGACGTAGCAGATCACGAAGAAGGCGATCAGGAGCCGCCACCCGTACCGCCGCGACCCCTGGATGAAGGCGAGGGCGACCGCGCACTGAGCGAGGATCTGCGACCCGCCGACGAAGCCGGCAAGCGGGAAGACCACGGCGATCAGCGCCGCCGCAGTGACGGCGATCCATCCCAGCCACCAGCGGATACGTCCGCTGCCGACCCCGCGTGGCGGAGAAGTCTGAGTTGGCGGCTCGGAGATCGTGTGTGTCATGGCGTGCCCTTCTGACGTTAGTTGACAGGTTGTCGTTTAAATTATGGCGACAGGCTGTCATCTTGTGTCCTCCTCACAGCCAACTCAGAGGGTCCGTGAGCTCTCCGGATTGGGCAAGGGGTTCGTGCTTACGCGCTTGATGGGTTGGGAGAGATAAGCAAACAGGCGTCAGATCGCATTTGACACTCCGTCACAAAAAGGCTTGCATCAGGACATGACTGTTTCGGAACGCGGGAGCTCCGCGCCGCGTGGCGGCACCAGGACGTGGGCGATCGTCGCCGGTGCGCTCTACATCAGCGCCGTCTTGTGGGTGACGCTGCGCCCGTTGCCGTGGGCGACCGAGGGCGATCAGGAGCAGTGGGGGATCCTCGATCCGGCAGCTTGGCTCGAGGCGGCGTCCTGGACCGAAGGGCGGCCACTCGAGGTGGCGTTCAACGTCGCGATGTTCCTGCCTGTCGGCATGATCACGGGATACTTCCTGCGCGGGCCAGGCCGAGTCCTCGCGCCCATCGCACTCACCCTGATGATTGAGCTCGCGCAGATCCCTCTGGATCGAATCTCCCATCCGCGCGACCTGGTCGCCAACGCGCTCGGTGCTCTTCTGGGTGTCGCCGTCGTCAGCGTGGTGCGCAGGCGGCAGTCGCACCCCGCGGGGGCGGGTAGTCAGGCCGCCGTCGACGCGTGACGGAGTCGTCGCGGGGCGCGGCACCGATACGCTCCGCGGTGGTCTGGCGAAGAGGCGGCCTTCGCTAATCGGCTCAGTGGAGCGTTTCACCGCGCCGAAGCATGGCGACATACTGGTCGACGCGCGCGGCACGCGTTTCCGGTCGCTTCAAGCTGCTCACCCGGAATGCCATTGCGAAGCGGTTCTGCGCCGATTGCGCAGCGAACGCGGCGGCGAGTTCCGGGTCGGCGTCGAGTGCCGCCTGCAGTTCGGGCGGGACCTCGCCGTCGCTTTGACGATATGCGGCATCCCACCGCCCGTCCGCTTTCGCCCGTTCGACCTCGCGAAGTCCGGCGGGCCGCATCCGACCCGCCTCGATGAGACGGGCCACGTGCTCCCGGTTGACCTTCGACCACAGCCCGCGAGGCCGGCGCGGCGTGAACACCTGCAGGAAATAGTCGGCATCCAACGACAGTCTCTGCCCGTCGATCCATCCGAAGCACAGGGCGACGTCCAACGCATCCGCATAGGTGATGCCGGGCCGCTTCGACGGCGCCTTGCGAAGCCGCAGCCTCACCCCGACGGGATCGGGATCGGACTCCAGCCAGCTCTCCCACTCCCCGACGGTGTCGACATGCAGCTCGGGCTTGGCGGATGCGGCGACCATCTTCGCACCGTAGACCCACCCGCTGACACCAGCCGCCACGCTGGCCTGCTTGTCACTGCGTTCGGTGCAGAATGCGGGTCACTCCGACCGCTCAGCCACCGCCCAGGTCCCTCGTGGCCAGCGCCAGATGAAGGTAGGCCTTGCTCTCAGGCGGAGGTTCGGGCGCGAACGAGTCGCTCTGACTCCTCCCAGACTCGGCGTGCGGCATCCATGTCGGTCATCGGTGACCACAGCGCCTGCTTCGCCGGCGGGCCGGCGGCCATCCGCTTGGGGCCGTAGAACTCGTCGCCTGCGGAGTCCGGCGCGGTGGCGGCCATCAGCGCGGGCAGGGCGGCTGTCTGCGGGGTGCCGGCGATGCCGATCCGCGAGAGGAAGCCGATGACCCGACGCGCGGGCGAGACGGTCGCGCGGCCCATGCCGGGCTGCGCAGCCAGCAGGTTGGTCGGCGAGATGCCGGGGTGCGAGATGTTGCTGGTGATGCCCCATCCTTCGGCGCGGCTGCGGCGGTCGAGCTCGCGGGCGAACAGCGCGATGGCGATCTTTGACGCGGAGTACGCAGCCATGACGTCGTAGTCCTTCTCGCCGTTGATGTCATCGAAGTCGACCTCGCCACTGCGTGCGGCGACGCTGGTCTGGTGCGTGACCCGCGCTCGGCCGGCCCGGAGCAGCGGCAGTAGTCCGAGGGTGAGGGCGAAGTGGCCGAGGTGGTTGGTGCCCAGCTGCAGCTCGAACCCATCCTTGGTCTCTTGACGGTGCGGCGGGCGCATGACGCCGGCGTTGTTGATCAGGATGTGGATCGGGCGCTCCTCGCCGCTGAGCTGCTCGACGAGCGCCGAGACGGACCCGAGGGACGACAGGTCGAGCGAGCGGGTGCTGACGGCGGCTCCGGGAACGGCATCGCGGATGCGCTGGGCAGCCTGGTCGCCCTTCGCCTGCGAGCGGACGGGCATGATGACCTCAGCTCCGGCCTCGGCCAGTCGGGTGGCGATGACGCTGCCGATGCCGTCGCTCGCGCCGGTGACGACGGCGAGCTTGCCGGTGAGGTCGGGGACGGTGAAAGATGCGCGGGGCATGGGGCTCCTTCTGCGAGCTGCGGTTGTCGTGGTCGGTGTACGACCCATGCTCGAGGGGCAGCCGGATGACATCCAGGGCCCGCTGATCCACGGCTTGCGAGGTCCTGGCTCCGCAGCTCAGGGCGCGACGGGCTGCGCGCCGATGACGGCGAGCAGCCGGAGCTTCTCGTGGCTGTCGCTGCCCGGCACGGCGGTGTAGACCAGCAGACGGTGCGACTGATCGGGGTCGAGCAGCGACTGGCAGTGCAGCTCCAGCGAGCCGACCGACGGATGCAGGAAGCGCTTGAGGTTCGTCGGACGCACCCCGACCTCCTGGGTGTCCCACACCCGGCGGAAGTCGTCGTTCTCCTGCAGGAGGGCCGCCAGCTGGGCAGCCCGCGACTCGGGTCCGCGCAGGGCCATCAGTTGGCGCAGTCCCGACGCGTACACGCGCGACAGCTCTTCACGCTCCGCGGCCGAGTAGGGCTCCCGCACGGCCGGGTCGGTGAACCAGCGGTAGCCCACGCAGCGCTCCGGCCCCGTGCGCACGGACGCGTCGCCGGTCAACGCCACGCCCAGCGGGCTCTGCCGGAGCGTCTCGCCCAGCTCGGTGACGATCTCCGCCGGAGTGTCGTCGAGGCGGTCGAGGATGCGCAGGAGTCCTGGACTGATGAAGTCGCTGGCGGCGCCCCGCACGGGCGGCTGCTGACCGGCGAGCCGAAACACGTGATCGCGTTCGTCGAGTGAGAGATGAAGCCCTTGGGCGATCGAGGCGATCATCTGCTCGGAAGGATGCGGCCCCGTCCCGCGCTCGAGGCGGGCGTAATAGTCCGTCGACATGTGGCACAGCGCCGCCACCTCTTCGCGGCGGAGGCCTTGCGTGCGGCGCCGCGGGCCGCGGGGCATGCCCACGTCTTCGGGTTGCAGCGACTCTCGTCGATGTCGAAGGAAAGCGGCCAGCCCTGCGCGATCGATCACGGTGTCTTCTTCCGGTGAGGTCCGGTTGCGTTTCTATCGCGCCGCGGACGCGCTAGCCACGCCTTGCCGATCCACCCCTCCGGCTGGAGCGCCTGTGGTGGTGTAGGAATCGCTCAGAGATGTCCGCCGCGTTCCTGCCGTCCTGGGGGGTGCCACGACGAAATGTCCACGAGACGACGATCCGTCAGCGAATAGAAATGTCCACGTTGTCGGGCGCGCCGCCGAGGATGATCCCCCGCAGCGCGCCCTGAGCGCCGCCTTCGCGCAACAGGGTGACCGCTTCGCGATAGGCCTCCGCGAACACCGGATGCTGCGCGAGATCGCCGAAGACGCCGGACTCGGTCAGGAACGTGCCCGGCTCATCACGATCCCGCTGGGCCGCGCCCATCATCCGATCGCGATCCTGATCGACCACGTCGATCGCAGCCCCCTGCTCGTCGACGCCCTCGGCGTACCGCGCCCAACTGGCCACGATCGCGGCGCTCATTCCGATGTCACGACCCGCCGCGAGCTGCTCGCGGATGACGGGCGCCAGCCAGTTGGGGATGCGGTTCGATGAGTCGGCGCACAGGCGGGCGAGCGTGTCTTTGACGTCGGGGTTCGCGTACCTCTCCAACAGCGTGTCCTTATAGACGTCCAAGTCGACACCGGGAAGAGGCGGCAGTGTCGGCGTGGCCTCATCGTCCATGTATCGGCGGATGAGCCCGCGGATCAGCGGATCGCCGACCGCCTCGTGCACGTAGGTGTATCCGGACAAGGCTCCGAAGTAGCACATAGCTTGGTGGGTGCAATTGAGCAGGCGGAGCTTCATCAGCTCATACGGCACCACGTCGTCGACCATCTGGACGCCGGCCTGCTCGAAAGGCGGTCTCCCCGTGGGAAAGCGATCTTCGAGGACCCACTGCTCGAACCTCTCCGAGACCACCGGCCATCTGTCGTCGATGCCGAAGCGTTCCCGAACCTCGGTGATGTCCTCGGGGGTGGTGACCGGAGTGATGCGATCGACCATGGAGCTCGGGAAGGCGACGGACCGCTCGATCCAATCGGCCAGCTCGGCGCTGCGCAGGCGTGCGAACGACGTGAACGCGATACGCGTGATCTCGCCGTTACTCGGGATGTTGTCGCAGCTCATAACCGTGGAGGGCTCCACGCCGCGTTCGCGACGCAGCCGCAGCGTCTCCACGACGAGGCCGAACACGCTCTCGGGCTCGTTCGGGTGGGCGACGTCGTGCTGCACTCCGGGATGACCTTCGAGGAAGGTCCCGGTGGCATGATCGACGTTGTACCCGCCCTCGGTCACGGTCAGCGACACGATTCTGATGTTCGGGTCGGTCAGACGCTCCACGGCCTCGCGACGATCTGCCGGAGCGAAGACGTACTCGAGGATCGACCCGATCACCCGAGCTTCACGGCGTCCGCCGGGGTCTTTAAGCATCAGGGTTTGGCACCGCCAGCTGCTTCCCGTCCTCTTGGAGACCTTCCACGATCGAGGGGGCGTAGTCGTCGATGTTGACGTCGGTGGACTCGAACGAGGAGGTTAGGTCAGTGAACAGCGATCCGACGTCGGGCACGCGCTGCGCCTGCAGTCCCGCGATGCAGGCGAGATCGTTGCTGGCGGCCTGCGCGGTGAGCTTGTTGTAGTGATCCTTGAACGGCGTGCTCTCGAACTTCACCGTGATGTTCGGGTATTCCTCGTGGACCATCTCCGCGAGGTGGTTCCACACGTCGACCTCCTTCTGGGATTCGGCCGACATGATCCACCGAAGTTCGACATCACCGTCACCGTTGCCGGCCGCATCGTTGTTGCCGCCTGCGCAACCGGCGAGCAGCAGTGCACCAACGGCGACGGTGGCGCCGACGGCTACGTACTTTCCACTCTTCATTGAAGTGCCTCTCTTGTGTCGACGGTCTGTCGCCTTGCACAGGCACACCGTGGGTGCAGGCGACACGTTCATGGCTGCGCTCATCCACCGTCTCGTCACCCAACCAGACCTCCTGCACAGCACGTCTGAGTCCGAGTTGATCCGCGCGGTTCACTTTGCAGTCATCGCAGCGTCCATCACCGTGCAACGAGCAGGAGCTGATCTCCCTACGACGAAGGACGTGCACGCCGCGCTCCAAGCGCAATCAGGAGTTACGGCGAAGGAGACCCTGCGATGAGCGAACCCGTCATCTTGCACGCGACCTTCACCGCTCGAGCGGGCGAGGAGCATCGCGTCGCACGCCTCATCAGTCAATATGCCCGGGTTGTCCAGCAAGAGCCCGGGAACCTTATGTTCGAAGTCAACCTGGTGCGGGATACTCCCGAGCGCTTCTTCGTTTATGAGGCCTACCTCGACGAAGAAGCATTCCGTGAGCACCTCCACGCCCCCCGCCGGACAGGCGTTCAACACTGAACTGACGCCCCTGATCGTCGAACCAGCCAGCGAACTGACCTTCCTCCGCCGCGTGCCCTGAGTTCCTCCCGCGTTCGAATTCAAATGGTTCGGGCCGCCGGCGCAACGGGGGCGGACAGCGCCCGGCACGAGCGACCTAGGCGCAACCAAAAGGTAACGGTTAAGTAACGGGTTTTTGCGTCAACGCGTTTGACGTCCTTACCGTCACATCAAACGTTTGACGCGGGCATCCGCACCGCAAGTTAAACGATTGATGCCAAGGGAGTCATTGTGATCACGTTGAAGGACCTCGCCGCCGCAGTAGGGGTTTCACCCTCTGCGGTGTCACTGGTCCTTAATGACCGCCACACCGGTCGTGTGAACGTGGAGACCGCCGAGCGGATCCGCCACGCGGCGGAGGACATGGGGTACATCCCCAATCAGCTCGCGCGGGGCCTGAAGACGAAGCGGACCCACACAATCGGCGTCCTCACCGATCAGGTCGCCAGCGTGCCGTTTGCGGGCCGCATGCTCGAGGGCGTTCAGAGCGTGGCCTGGAAATCCGGGTACCTCGCGATGATCATCGACACCACCAATCGAACGGAGCTTCTCGACCAGTCTTCCCGGTCTCTGCTCCAGCGCGACATCGACGCGCTCATCATCGCTGCGGAGTATCACCGCGCTGTGGAAGTCCCCGCCGTCCCCCCCACCATCCCTGTGATGATCCTCGACGGATTCCCCGCTGGCGACGCCATCGCAGACGGTGTCGTCCCCGACGAACAGGGCGGCGCATACGACGCGACACACCACCTCGCCCAGGCAGGGCATCGCCGCATCGCCTTCTGCAACATCGGCGGCGACGTGTTCGTGGCGTCCAAGCTGCGCCACGCCGGTTACGAGGCGGCGCTTCGAGACCACGGCGTGGAGCCCGACCCTGGCCTCCACCTGTTCCTTGACGACACCGCGACCGCTACCGCCTACGGACCGATGAAGGCACTGCTGGAGCGTCCGGATCGTCCCACCGCGGTGTTCTGCTTCTCAGATCAGATCGCGTTCGCCGTCTACCAGGCAGCCAATGACCTCGGGTTGCGCATCCCCGAAGACCTCTCCGTGATCGGCTTCGACGATCAGCGCTTCATCGCAGACGCGCTGCGACCGGGGCTCACCACGGTGCGGCTGCCCCATCACGACCTGGGCGCGTGGGCGGCCAAACGAGTCACCGACCGCATTCACGGAGACGAGACCGGCGCCCCGCAGACCCAGAAGATCCCCTGCCCGTTGGTGGTTCGCGCATCGGTTGCACCGCCACCCAGCACCTAGCGCACGACAACAGCATCCGAATCGTCCGGTCTCACAGCACGAGAGACCGGTGCCCGGCGCGCTCCTGCGCCACCCATCCACCGAGGAGAAGAAAGATGAGATCGACTAAGCGCAGCATCATGCGCACGGCCTTCGGCGCCGCTGCCGTAACCACCGTGGCAATCTCCCTGGCCGGCTGCGCCGGCTCCGGCGGCGACGCCGAAGGAGACAACACCTTCACCATCCTGCAGTACGAGAATCCCGACACCGCGCAGGGTCAGGGCTGGCAGCTGGCCCTGGAGATCTTCAAAGAGAAGCACCCGGACGTCGAAGTTGACTTCCAGACCACCAGCTTCGACGCGATGCGCCAGAACGCCAAGATCACCCTCACCGGCAATGACGTGCCGGACGTGATCGAGTTCAACAAGGGCAACGCCGACGGCGGTCAGCTCGCCGCGCAGGGCTTGCTCGCCCCGCTCACCGACGCCGTCGAAGAGTACGGCTGGGACGAGAAGATCACCGGCAGCATGCAAGCCTTCGCGAAGTACGACGAGCAGGGCCTCGCGGGCTCCGGCGACTGGTACGGGATCCCGAACATCGGCGAGTACGTGATGTTCTACTACAACAAGGACCTCTTCGGGCAGGCGGGCATCACCGAAGAGCCGACAGATCTGGCCGAGTTCGAAGCGGCGATGGACAAACTCCTAGCCGCGGGCATCACCCCGATCTCGTCGTCCGCAGCGACCAGCCAGGGGTTCAACCAGATGTGGGTGTGGTACTCCCTGGTCTCAGCCGGTGCCAACCGGGAATCGATCGACGACTTCATGTTCCTGCGCGAACCGGTGGACTTCTCGGCGAGCCCGTGGGGAGACGGCGCTGAGAAGTTCCAGGAATGGATCGACAAGGGTTACGTCGGCACCGAGCTCGGTGGCCTGAACTTCGAGCAGGCCACCGTGAACTTCCTCAGCGGCGAGAAGGCGATGCTGATCTGGAACCAGGGCGAGTTCGCCCGTATCCGCGAGCAGGCACCTTTCGAGTGGGGCTACTTCACCCTTCCCGGCGCCAACATGCAGATGGGCTCCAGCGGCCACCTGTGGGGCGTGCCCGCCAACGCGACCAACAAGGAGCTCGCGTACGACTGGATCGACATCACGCTGAGCGAAGAAGTGCAGAACAAGATCGGTCAGCTCGGCGGCCTCCCCCTCGCCGGTGACGCGTCCACCATCGAGGACGACCTCACCCGGGAGTACACCGAACGGTTCAACGAGCTGCTCGAGGCGGACACGCTGAGCTTCTACCCCGACTACCCCGTCCCAGGGTTCTTGGACTTCATCCAGTCCGGCATGCAGGCCATGTCCAACGGCAACATGACCGCAGAGGAGTGGACCGCGGACCTTCAAGAGTTCTATGACGAGGGCCGCGAGATCGCCCTCGCCGGCTAAACCCGTGGGGGCCCGCCTAGGGCGGGCCCCCACCTCCCGGAGAAACCACCATGGCTATACCTCTGAAAACCACCCGTCGCACCCTCGAACGTCGGGGCACCTACTGGCTCTACCTGCTGCCGCTCGCCGCGGGATTCGTCGCCGTCGTCGCCGTGCCGTTCGCGATGAACGTCTACACGAGTCTGTTCCACTGGAAAGGTGGGCAAGCACCCATGCGGTGGGCCGGGCTGGAGAACTACCTGACGCTGTTCACCGATGAGACCTTCTGGCGGTCCTTCCAGAACAGCATCGCGATGATCGTCGCGATCACCGTCATCCCCACCATCATCGGGATCCTTCTCGCCGCGCTCCTGTTCGACTACCTCGGCCGCCGCTATGGCGACAAGGCGATCGCCACCCTCCGGGCGACCTATTACTTGCCGCAGATCCTGCCGATCGCTGTCGCCGGGTTCATCTGGTCCACCATCCTCAACACGCAGCAGGGCTCGCTCACCTTGATGCTCAAGAGCATCGGGATCCAGTCCCCACCCGACTGGCTGGGCGATCCGAACATCGCCATCTACTCGGTCATGCTGATGCTGGTCTGGCTCCAGATCGGGTATCCGGTCGTGATCTTCATGTCCGCGCTGCAGAGGGTCGATCCGGAGCTGTACGAGGCCGCAGAACTCGATGGCGCCGGATGGTGGCGCCGATTCCAGGCAATCACCATCCCCCAGATCCGGCCCGAGATCTTCGTGGTCGTCCTCACCGCGACAATCGCTGCGCTGAAGGTGTTCGCTCCGATCCTGATCCTCACCGGCGGCGGGCCGGAGAACTCGACCGTGGTGCCGTCGTACTACGCATACCGCAACTTCTTCGAGCTGTCCCGTGTCGGCTACGGCTCAACCATCGCGACCGTGATGTCCATCGTCATCTTCGTCGTCGCCGCTGTGATGCTCGCCTGGCAGCACCGCGAGACCCGGAAGGAGCACCGCTGATGACCGCAACGCTCACCCACACGCTGCCCCTCAACAAGACGAGGCGCACCCCGCTGAACTGGCTCATGCTCGGGCTGGCCATTCTCGTCGCCGTCGTGATGGCCGCACCGTTCCTGCTGCTCGTGCTCAACGCCTTCAAGACCGGTGCGGACTACTCCACTAACGGACCCCTCGCCTGGCCCACAACCTTCACACTCGACGCGTTCGTGAGCTACCTCAACCGCGTCGACTTCCCCCGCGCGCTGTGGAACTCCATCCTCAGCTCCACCATCATCGCGTTCGCCGGGACCGCCCTCGCACTGCTCGCTTCCTACGCGATCGGGATCGGCAGGATCCGGGCCAACACCGCGATCACCGCGCTTCTCCTGATCGCCACCATGGTGCCGCACGAGGCGCTGATCTACCCGATGTTCTACGGCGCCCAGGCAACCGGACTGCTGAACTCGATCTGGTCCATCATCATCGTCTTCACCATCCTCTGGGCCGCGTACGGCACCTACATCCTCTCCAGCGTGATGTCCACGTTCCCGCGAGAAGTGCTGGAAGCCGCTGCGATCGACGGAGCCGGACGATGGCGGATCCTTTGGCAGGTCGTCTTCCCCATCGTCCGCCCCACCCTCTCTGTGCTCGTCGTGTTCATCTTCATCTGGTCATGGAATGAGTTCTATATCCCGCTCATCCTGCTCGGCGACCCCGCCTCCCAGACCGTGCCCATCGCCTTGTCCACACTGCGCGGGCAGCACTCCATCGACATAACGGTCATCAACGCCGGCTCGCTCCTGTCCCTCATCCCCACGCTGGTGTTCTTCCTCATCTTCCAGCGCACCATCAGCCGCGGCGTCACCGCCGGCGCCGTCAAGTAAGTCATTCCGCCGAACCGAAAGAATCGCAATGCCCACCCAGTGGAACACCCTCCGCAACAACGGAACCCTCCGCAGCCGCGCCATCAACGCCGAGAACCCCACCGGCGCGCCCGGATCCGCCGGCACCGCGAGCTCCCACCTCGGCCCCGGCCGAAAAGGAAGCGCCTGGTACGAGCTTCCCGCCGGAGAGACCCTCACCCTCGCGGAGATCACCGGCCCTGGCGTGATCCGCCACATCTGGATTACCGTCACCGACAAGACCCCCGCCGGACCCTTCGTCCTCCGCGACCTCGTACTCCGCGCCTACTGGGACAACTCGCCGCACCCATCCGTCGAAGTCCCCCTCGGCGACTTCTTCTGCAACGGCTTCGGCGAACGCACCCTCGTCACCTCAGAACCGATCGTGGTCGCGCCCACCGGCGGCATGAACTCCTACTTCCCCATGCCGTTCCGCACCGGCGCCCGCATCGAACTCACCAGCGAACACGGCGGCGACCTCGGCCACGTGTTCTTCCAGATCGACTACACCACCGGTGACGACTTCGACCAGTGGCCCGGCTACTTCCACGCCCAATGGCGGCGCAGCAACGGCACCACCGCGCTCGGAAAAGACCACCTCATCCTCGACGGCGTCGAAGGCTCCGGCACATACATCGGCACCTACGTCGCTCTCGCCTCCCTGCACCGCTACTGGTGGGGAGAAGGGGAAGTGAAGTTCTACATCGACGACGACACCACCCTGCCCACACTCTGCAGCACCGGCCTCGAGGACTATGCCGGCGGCGCGTGGGCATTCCAAGACGCGCTCCGCGCAGACCCCGAACCCAACATCCTCACCTTCAGCGCCCCCTACTTCGGATACCCGTTCGCGAGCGCCACCGACACCACAAAGGCGTCCGAATTCTCCACCGCCATGATGCCCATGCACGGCCTCTACCGGTGGCACCTGCCCGACCCCATCTACTTCCAGGAACGACTCCGCGTCACCGTCCAGCAGATCGGCACCTGGCAGCACGGACTCTTTGAGCGATCCGACGACATCTCGACCACGGCCTACTGGTACCAGACGGATATCAACAAGGCGTTCCCGCAACTCCCCGCGGCGCCCGACCGCACACCCCGCTGACAACCCGAATACCCAAGCCCGCTCCGGCGCACCGCGTGCGTCCATGACTGAGCGACCTCCGTCACACCGGCCGCTCGACCCCAGTCGAGCGGCCGGTTTCGTTTCGTCGCGGCGCTCGAGGACCCGACCAACCGGGCGCATCAAGAAATGTCCGGATGGACATCGCGTGGACATCTCACCCGCGAAAAGGACATTTCAGAAAAGTCCTTTCAAACCTCACGGCCCCGCCGCGGACGACACACTCGACCCTTCGAGTGGGCGAGTAACAACTGACTGCTCCGATGACGCATTGAAGCGGCTTCGTTTTCGGCCCCGCAACAGCACGACCGCCCTCGTTGCTCTTGCCGGCCCGCGAGATCGAAATGTCCAGATGGACACACCGTGGACATTTCATCTGCGAAATGGACAACTTCAAGAAAAACCTACATGTGGGATCAGAGGCCGACGGCCATGTCGGCGAAGCGCGAGAAGTGGCCCTGGAACGCGATCTCGAGCGTCGCGGTCGGACCGTTACGGTGCTTCGCCACGATGAGGTCGGCCTCGCCGGGGCGGACGTCCTTGTCGTAGACCGAATCGCGGTGCAGCAGCACGACCATGTCGGCGTCCTGCTCGATCGAGCCCGACTCACGCAGGTCGCTGACTGCGGGGCGCTTGTCGGTGCGCTGCTCAGGACCACGGTTCAGCTGCGACAGCGCGATGACCGGCACCTGCAGTTCCTTCGCCAGCAGCTTGAGGGCACGCGAGAACTCGCTGACCTCCTGCTGGCGAGACTCGACCTTCTTGCCGCTCGTCATCAGCTGCAGGTAGTCGATGATGACCATCTTCAGCCCGGCGCGCTGCTTGAGCCGACGGCACTTCGCCCGGATCTCGACCAGCGTCATGTTCGGGCTGTCGTCGATATAGAGAGGTGCGTCGTTGATGCGGCCGCGCGTCGACGCGATCGTCGTCCAGTCGCGCGAGTCGAGCGTGCCCTTGCGCATGTTCTGCAGCGGCACGGACCCCTCGGCGCTCATGAGGCGCATCGCGATCTCGCTGCGCCCCATCTCCAGCGAGAAGAAGATGGTGGGCATCTTGTGCTTGATGGCGGCGGCGCGGGCGAAGTCGAGCGCGAGCGTCGACTTACCCATCGCGGGTCGTGCGGCGACGACGATCATCTGACCGGGGTGCAGACCGTTGGTGAGTTCGTCGAACTGCTGGAAGCCGGTGGGGATGCCGGTCATCTGACCGTCGCGGCCGCGGGCTGCCTCGATCTCGTCGATCGCGGCGCCGACGGCGACCTCGAGCGGGACGTAGTCCTCGACGGTCTCGGCCCCGGTGACGCCGTAGATCTCGGCCTGGGCGTTGTTGACCAGGTCGACCGCGTCACCCTGACCGGCGTACCCCATCTGCACGATGCGCGTTCCCGCGTCGACCAGGCGACGAAGCAGCGCCCGCTCGGCGACGATCGACCCGTAGTAGCCGGCGTTGGCAGCGGTCGGCACGATCGACGTGAGCGAGTGCAGGTAGTCGGCGCCGCCGGCGCGCTGCAGCTCGCCGGTCTTGATCAGCTCGTCGGTGACGGCGACGACATCGGTCGGCTCACCGTGCGAGTAGAGCGAGAGGATCGCCTCGAAGATGAGCTCGTGCTTGGGGATGTAGAAGTCCGAGCCGCGCAAGCCTTCGATGACGTCGGCGACGGCATCCTTCGACAGCAGCATTCCACCGAGGGCGCTCTGCTCGGCGAGGATGTCGTGCGGAGGGGTGCGCTCGTGCTCGCGGGGTGGGCCAAGTCGTTCTTGCGAGATGTCAGCGATCGACATGACGTACGGAGCCTCCTGACAAGACGAAGTCCTCATCCCCCCGATGAGACGAAGTACACGCTATGAAGGGCCTCCGACACCTGCAACACGGCCTGTGGATAAGTGTGTGGAGAGATTGCGTGAAACGCCGTGGCGCATGTGGAGAACCCCTGTGGAGAACTTTCCTAGTTCGGCGAGTTTTCGTCACATAAATAGCACTTGATCGGCTCTTTGTGTTTCCACACTCTGTGGACAAACACGGGCTTGAAGTGCCCATTGAAGGTTGTGCACGAGGGGTCGAGTTGTGCACAGATGAGCCCGCCGCGCAACTCGAAGAAATCCCGGGCATTTCGGATCGAGGGGTAGACACCCGATATACCAGTACGCTAGCGTCACTGTTCCAGGCACCCTCAAGGACGATCCTCGCGGATCGAAAGACGCTCTTCGTCGTGGGAGGTGAACGTGGTATCGACAGCAGACAGCCCGATCGAGCGGCTGCGCACTCTGGCCCTGACGGGCGTCGGCATCGCGTTCGCCTGGGTCGCGGTCTCGGTCTTCTTCGGACTGGGATCATCGGACGCCCTCGCGAATGACGATGAGGGTGCCGGCGGACTTCTCGGCGGCGTGACGTCGGTCGTCGACGAGACCGTGTCGACGACCACGGATGCCGTGACCTCGGCCGTCGCAACCGTGACCGAGCCCGTCGCGAAGGTCGTCGAGACCGTGAAGACTACGGCTCCGGCCCCGGTGGCCGAGCCTGTGAAGGACGTCGTGAAGGTCGTCGAGACGGTCGCCGAGACCGTGACCGCACCGGTGGACGAGATCGTGTCGAACGACGTCGTCTCCGCCGTCGTCACGCCTGTCGTCGACGTCGTAGAGAGCGTCCCGGTCGTCGGCGGAATCGTCGAGCAGACCGGCGCGGGCGACGCCGTGAAGGACGTCGCCGAATCCACCGACAAGGCACTGGGCTCGGTGTCCGACTCGACCACCGAGGTCGTCGAGGTGATCGACGGAACCATCGATGTTCCGCCCCTCCCGACAGCACCCGCAGCGCCGTCGACGCCCGTCATTCCCACCGTCCCCGACCTCGATGTGGACGCGGTGACCGGTGAGGGCGCCGGCATCGACGTCGGCGCCGTCAACCACGCGGTCGCCGACCTGAGTTCGCAAGCCGGTACGGCGGAGCTTTCTGCGACCGCCGATGAGGCATCCTTTTCAGGCTTCACCGGGGTGCCGGGCGTAGCCGTCAACGGCGCCACCGCCGTGATCTCGGGCTTCTCGGTCCTTCTCGGTACGACGCTCACCCTGCCTTCTATGGGTGAGCTCTGCCCTGCACAGCTTTCCGCGGGATCCAACGGTGCGGGTCCCGGCGCCTGGGCGTTCCTCGCCCTCTTCCCGTTCGCCGCACACCGTGCCTGGGTGCGCCGACACGGGGCAGGGGACGACGACGTGCCGCCGGCGCCCTTCTTCGGCACCGACGTCTCTCCCGACTGACGACAGCTGCGTCGCCGATCTTCGGCGACAGAAGCTTATCGACGCGCACTCGCGCGTCCTTCGATCAGTCAATTCATTGGGGAGAACCAATCATGCGTACGTTCATCACGCGAGCCCTGTTGGGCACGCTCGTCGCCGGCGGCATAACGCTGTTCGGCGCAACGGCCGCCAACGCGGCCGAAACCACGGGGGAGGACGGTCTGCTCTCGGGCACCCAGGCCCTCATCGAAGTCGATCTGCCCGTGACCGTCGGCGGCAACGCCGTGTCGGGCATCGGCGACTCGAGCAGCGAGTCGTCCACTGTCGAGGTGGCACCCGCGGCGCAGCCCGCTCCTGCTCCTGCTCCTGCTCCGGTAGCCGAGCCAGTCGCGACGACAAGCGGTGAGGATGCCGCGGGCTCAGGCTCGCAGGCCATCGTCACCGTCGAGGCGCCGGTCACCGTCAGCGGCAACTCCGTCTCGGTCGTCGGCGACAGCTCGTCATCCGACAGCGCGACGCACGTCGAGACCGCTCCGGCGGACTCGGGCGACGCCGGCCAGGCAGAGACCTCCGGCGAGGACGGGATCCTCTCCGGAACCCAGGGCATCGTCTCGGTCAACGCACCGGTGACGGTCAGCGGCAATGCCGTCTCGGTTGTCGGCGACAGCCACAGCGAGGGCTCCGACACCGCGGTAGCCTCCGGCAGCGGCGAGGGGGAGACCTCGGGCTCGACCACCGGCGAGGACGGGATCCTCGGCGGCAGCCAGATCATCGCACCCGTGGAGGCACCGGTCACCGTCGGCGGCAACGCCGTCTCGGTCATCGGCGACAGCCGCACCGAGGGCTCGACGACCGGCGTCATCACCGGCAACGGCGACGGCGCCAGCGGATCCACCACGGGCGAGGACGGGATCCTCGGCGGCACCCAGGTCCTCGCACCCGTGGAGGCACCGGTCACCGTCGGCGGCAACGCCATCTCGGGTATCGGCGACAGCCACACCGAGGGCTCGACGACCGGCGTCATCACCGGCAACGGTGACGGCGCCAGCGGATCCACCACCGGCGAGGACGGCGTTCTCGGCGGCACCCAGGTTTTGGCGCCCATCACGGCACCGATCACCATCGGCGGCAACGCCATCTCGGGTATCGGCGACAGCCACACCGAGGGCTCGACGACCGGCGTCATCACCGGCAACGGCGACGGCGCCAGCGGATCCACCACCGGCGAGGACGGGATCCTCGGCGGCACCCAGGTCGTCGCACCCGTGGAGGCACCCGTCACCGTCGGCGGCAACGCCATCTCGGGTATCGGCGACAGCACGAGCACCGGCTCCACCACGGTCGTGTCCACCGGCAACGGCGGCACCACCGGATCGACGAACGGCGAGGACGGGATCCTCGGCGGCACGCAGATCCTCGCCCCCATCACGGCACCGATCACCATCGGCGGCAACGCCATCTCGGTGATCGGCGACAGCACGACCGAGAACTCGACGGTCATCGTGACGCCGACCGACCCCACCGTCCCGACGGACCCGACCGACCCGGTCGACCCCACGGACCCGGTCGACCCCACGGACCCGGTCGACCCGACGGACCCGGTCGACCCGACGGACCCGGTCGACCCCACGGACCCGACGGACCCCCCCACCCCGGTGAACCCGACGGACCCGACCAACCCACCACCCCGGTGAACCCGACCGACCCTACGATTCCCGCCACACCGGGCTCGAACGGCGGCAGCTTCACCGGTACTGACGGTATGACCGGTGCGCCGGCTGCCACCACCGCCACGGCTCTGGCGATGACCGGCGGCAACGACGGTCTCGCAGCGCTCTTCAGCGGTGTGCTGATGCTCCTCGCGGGAATCGGAGGCCTGCTCTTCGCGCGCCGCCGCACCGCCTGACGCGTGACGTCGGGCGTACCGTGCCTGGACGCCCGACCACCACGTGAGGGAACTCACGGATGCCGCGGCCTTCCGCTCCACCGGAGGGGAGGTCGCGGCATCCGGCATGCCTGTTTGGCGCTGGATGCGGGTATCTGCGCGGGTAGCAGCAGACTGCGACGAGCTCGCGCGAGCAACGGCGGCTCGGTTGGCGCCATGTGCGGTGACCGAGGATGATGAGCGCAGACAGCGTCAAGTTCGCGGGCGCCGCGCGGAACTCGTACCCGTGCCGCCGCTGCGCGGGGAAGTCGGCATCTTCGTGATTGCGAGCCACTCGACCGCTCGAGTCGCTCGCTGCGAGGCTACTCGAGCACCCGAGTCCGGTCGCCCGAGAACCCACCCGAAACGACGGATGCCGCGCCCCCTACTCCCGAGGGAGCAGAGGACGCGGCATCCGCGGGTGTCGGGCCTTACTTGGCGGCGACGACCTGAAGGTTGATCACAGCGGTGAGGTCGTCGCGCAGACGGACCGTCGCCTCGTGCTCGCCGACCGACTTGATCGGCGACGTGATGTGGATCTTGCGCTTGTCGAGCTCGCCCAGACCGGCAGCCTTGACGGCGTCGGCCACATCGACGGTCTTGACCGAACCGAAGAGGCGTCCTTCGTTGCCGGCCTTGACCGACAGACGAACGGTGTTCGACTCGAGCTTGTTCTTGAGGGCCACGGCCTCTTCGTGGTCGTGGATCGCGCGCGACTCGCGAGCGGCGCGGATGGACGCCACCTGCTTCTCGCCGCCGCGGCTCCACGCCACTGCGAAGCCCTGGGGGATGAGGTAGTTACGGGCGTACCCGTTCTTGACCTCGACCACGTCACCGGCGCTACCGAGCCCGGTGACCTCGTTCGTGAGGATCAGCTTTGCCATTCCGGTGCTCCTTAGCGGCCAGCGCCGGCGTAGGGCAGGAGCGCCATCTCGCGTGCGTTCTTGATCGCCTTGGCGATCAGACGCTGCTCCTGAACCGAAACTCCGGTGATACGACGGGCGCGGATCTTCCCGCGCTCCGAGATGAACTTGCGAAGCGTGGCGACGTCCTTGTAATCAATGACGCCGACCCGGATCGACTTCGCGGGAGCGGTGGGCTTGCCACCCTTCCGCGGCTTGCGGCGGTCGCCGCTCGACTTTCCAGCCATGGTGATTCCTTAAAAAGATGTGTTCAGAACGGGGTGTCGTCGCCGTAGGCGCCGGGGGCGCTCCACGCGTCGGCGTTGGCGTTGGCGTTCGAGGAACCGGGGGTCGACCACGGCTCGTCGGCGACCTGCGCCTGCTGACGGGGCGCTCCGCCACCGCCGCCGCCACCCGCTGCACGGGTGACCTGCGCGGTCGCGTAACGCAGCGACGGGCCGATCTCGTCGACCTCGAGCTCGATCGCGGTGCGGTTGTTGCCCTCGCGGTCCTGGTAGGAGCGCTGCTTCAGGCGGCCGGTCGCGACGACCCGCATGCCCTTGGTCAGCGAACCCGCCACGTGCTCGGCGAACTCGCGCCACACGCTCGCGCGGAGGAACAGCGCTTCGCCGTCCTTCCACTCGTTCGCCTGACGGTCGAAGTTGCGCGGCGTCGACGCGATCGTGAAGTTCGCGACGGGCAGGCCGTTCTGCGTGTAACGCAGTTCGGGATCAGCCGTGAGGTTGCCCACGACGGTGATGATCGTTTCGCCTGCCATCAGCTCAAGCCTTCGCAGCCTTGGCGGACTTGCGAGCAGCCTTCTCTTCCGAGCGCTTCGCCTCAGCAGCGACCATCGCCTGCGCCTCTTCGGCACGGAGGACCTTGGTGCGCATGATCTGCTCGCTCAGCTTCAGCTGGCGGTCGAGCTCCTGCGTGGCCTCGGCGGTCGCGGTGAAGTTGACGACGGCGTAGATGCCCTCGGTCTTCTTCTGGATCTCGTAGGCGAGACGGCGGCGACCCCAGATGTCGACGTTGTCGATCGAGCCACCATCATTCGTGATGACCTTCAAGAACTTGTCGAGGTTCGGGGCGACCTGGCGCTCGTCGATCTCGGGGCTCAGAATGACCATGAGTTCGTACTGGTGCGTCACTAACCCACCTCCTTCGGACTAGAACGGCTCCCGGGCATTTCCCGGAAGCAGGAGGGTGTGGTGCACGTCATCCGACTTCTCGCGCGCATGGGCGCGTGCGGACAACCCTCCTATGGTACCGGACGCCAGGTCAGCCGCCGAATCCGAGGCTCTGGGGGATCCCCGACACCCGCGCCGCCGGTCGAGAGACCACACGCGGGCCGCAGGTAGGTTGGCGGCATGGCTGCTGCATCTGCACCGTTCGACGCGCGCCCGCTGACCGAGCCGGTCGACAAGGAGACGGTGCGCGCCTTCGCCCGCCAGCTGAAGCAATCCGGCCGTGCGCCGTCGACCAGCCCGCTGTCGATCGTCATCATCTCGATCGCAGGACTGTTCTTCCTGTCGGTGTTCGGGACGGTCTTCAGTTCCATCTTCGGCGCGTTCCTCGTCGCCGGCGACAGCGGACCCCGCGCGATGTTCGCGATCATCCCGTTCGTGCTCATCCTCGCCGTCATCGCCATGGTCGTCGTCGCGATCGTGCGCGGCTTCGGCGGGCAGCGCGAGCGCTGGTACCGCCTGGACCGCTTCGCGCGGGCGAACGCGATGTCGTATGTGCCGGCGTTCACGAACCCCGGCCTGCCGGGCATGATCTTCAGCATCGGCAGCAGCCGCCGCTCGTCGGACCTCGTCCGCGGCGAGCGCCCGCGCTTCGTCGAGTTCGGCAACTATCAGTACACGACCGGGTCGGGCAAGAACCGCACGACCCACAAGTGGGGATACGTCGCGGTCAAGCTCGACGCGCCCCTGCCGCACATCGTCCTGGACGCCACGGGCAACAACGGCCTCTTCGGCTCGAACCTGCCGACCGGGTTCGACAAGGATCAGCGCCTCAGCCTCGAGGGCGACTTCGACCGCTACTTCGCGCTGTACTGCCCCGCCGGCTACGAACGCGACGCGCTCTACCTCTTCACCCCCGACATCATGGCGCGCTTCATCGACAACGCCGCCGCCCTCGATGTCGAGATCGTCGACGACTGGCTGTTCCTCTACGCCAAACGCGACTTCTCGACCCTCGACCCGCGCACCTGGGCGTGGCTGTTCTCGGTAGTCGGCGCCCTCCTCGACAAGCTCGCCCAGTGGGCGCGCTGGCGCGACGACCGCCTGCGTGCGCAAGCCCGATCGACGGATGCCGCCGCTGCCGCTCCGGCTGTGGACGCAGCATCCGGCACCGCGAACCCGGCGTCCGCCGGAGCCGCACCCGCGCACGAGTCGGTGCCCTTCTCACCGCCGCTCGAGCAGCTGCGGCCCCCGCCGGGCGTCGCCCCGCAGGGACGCCGCCTGCAGAAGGGCGTCCCGTGGGTCGCGATCATCATCGGCGCCGTGGTGGTGGGCGTGTGGCTGCTGCAGTTCTTCGGCGGGTTCGCCGGGATGCTCTTCAATCGCTGAGCTCCCACGCTCGGACGGACGCGCGTCAGGCCATCGAACCCGGCCTTGCTGTGGGGGCAATCTGCTGCGGACGTCAGCCGATGGCAGCGCGGTCCGCCGCCGCGGCCGCCCCGCCGTCCGTTACCGGCGGCTCGCCGACCGGGCCGTCGATGCGCACGCGTCGCAGCGGCAGCGCTTCGGGGTGCTCGCGGCGAATCCAATCGGCGAGCTGCTCGCGCACCAGGCACCGCAGATCCCACATGCGACCCGAGTCCGCCGCGCTCACCAGCACACGCACCTGCAGCACGCCGCCGACGGCGTCGGTGACCTGCACGCCCTGCGTCTGCCCGTCCCACAGGTCGGTGCCCTCGAGCACACGTGCCAGTTCGCCGCGCAGCCCGTCGACGGGCACCCGCCAGTCCAGGTCGAAGTACACCGTGCCCAGCAACTCGCGGCCGAGCTTGGTCCAGTTCTCGAAGGGGTTGGTCGTGAAGTACGTGCACGGCAGCACGAGGGTCCGCTGATCCCACAGCTCGAGGACGACGTAGCTCAAGGTGATCTCGTTGATGCGGCCGAACTCGCCCTGCACGACCACGACGTCGCCCACCCGGATGGCCTCACTGAAGGCCAGCTGCACCCCCGCGAACAGGTTGCTGAGCACCGACTGCGCGGCGAGACCGGCGACGATCGACGCGATGCCGGCTGAGGCGAGCACGCTCGCGCCGACCGCGCGGACGCCGTCGAAGGTCATGAGGATCGTGCCCGCGGCGATGACCACGATCACCACCACCACCAGCCGCCGGACGATCTGCAGCTGCGTGCGCACCTTGCGCGCCGAGAAACTGTCGCTCTCGACGAGGCGGTACCGCTGTGTGCCGGTGTCGACGAAGAAGAGGAACAGGTTCGCCAGCAGCCAGGCGCCGGCGATGATGACCGCGATGACGAGTGAATGCCGGATGCCGCCGCGCCACGACTCGTCGACCGGCAGCGCGCCGGTCGAACCCAGCAGCGCCAGCAGCAGCAGCGTCACCCGGAAGGGCCACCGGGTACGGGCGCTCAGCGTCTGCGGCCAGCGCTTGCGGCGGCCGACCAGCGAGGTCGCGACGGTGGCGACGACCGCGACGGCCACCACGACCCCCAGCAGGATCCCCAGCACCATCGCCCATGCGCCCCACTGCTCCCACGCGTCCGTCTGCACCGCGCCCCTTCCGTTCACCGACTGCGGTCGCCCTCCACGCTAGGTCGGGGGCCCGGGGGCGATGCAAATGCAGACGACGGTGCGGAGGGATTTGTCAGGGGGATGCCGCGAGACCGAAGTGCGCGAGCTCGGACTCGTCCAGCATCCGGGAGCGGATGAGGAAGCGCAGGCCCGTCGGCGACTCGACACTGAACCCGGCGCCGCGGCCCGGGACGACGTCGATGGTGAGGTGCGTGTACTTCCAGTAATCGAACTGGGCTGCCGACATCCACACGTCGATCGGCTCGGGCAGGCCCGCGTCGACGACGCCGAGGTGGACGTCGCCGGGCCCGGTCTGGAACATGCCGACGGGGAAGCACATCGGCGCGCTGCCGTCGCAGCATCCGCCCGACTGGTGGAACATCAGCGGGCCGTGCTGCGCGGCGAGGTCGCGCAGCAGGGCGGCCGCAGCGTCGGTCACGGCCACCCTGCTGTACGTCGTGGTGTGGGACATCGGGGATCAGAAGAAGCCCATCGAACCCTCGGCGTACGACACCAGGAGGTTCTTGGTCTGCTGGTAGTGATCGAGCATCTTCAGGTGATTCTCGCGGCCGATGCCCGACTGCTTGTACCCGCCGAACGCCGCATGCGCGGGGTACTGGTGGTACGTGTTCGTCCACACGCGTCCGGCTTCGATGGCGCGTCCGGCGCGGTAGGCGGTGTCGCCGGAGCGGCTCCAGACGCCCGCGCCCAGACCGTAGAGGGTGTCGTTGGCGATCGAGATGCCGTCGTCGAAGTCCTGGAACGACGTCACCGAGACGACCGGCCCGAAGATCTCCTCCTGGAAGATGCGCATGTCGTTCGTGCCCTCGAACACCGTGGGCGCGACGTAGAAGCCGTCCGACAGGTCGCCGCCGAGGTCGACCCGCTCGCCTCCGGTGAGCAGCTTCGCCCCGCCTGCCTTGCCGATGTCGATGTAGCTGAGGATCTTCTCGAGCTGGTCGTTGGACGCCTGGGCGCCGATCATCGTCTCGGGGTCGAGCGGGTTGCCCTGCCGGATCTTCGACACCCGCTCGAGGCCGTCGCCGAGGAACCGGTCGTAGATCGAGCGCTGGATGAGCGCGCGCGACGGGCACGTGCAGACCTCGCCCTGGTTGAGCGCGAAGAAGCTGAAGCCCTCGAGCGCCTTGTCGTAGTACGCATCCGACGTGTCACGGGCGACGTCGTCGAAGAACACGTTGGCGCTCTTCCCGCCGAGTTCGAGCGTGACGGGGATGAGGTTCTGCGAGGCGTACTGCATGATGAGGCGGCCCGTGGTGGTCTCGCCGGTGAACGCGACCTTGCGGATGCGCTTGTGCTGAGCGAGCGGGGCACCGGCCTCGATGCCGAACCCGTTGACGATGTTCACCACACCGGCCGGCAGCAGGTCGCCGATGATCTCGAAGAGGAACAGGATCGACGCGGGCGTCTGCTCTGCGGGCTTGAGAACGACGCAGTTGCCGGCGGCGAGGGCCGGGGCGAGCTTCCATGTGGCCATGAGGATCGGGAAGTTCCACGGGATGATCTGGCCGACCACGCCGAGCGGCTCGTGGAAGTGGTACGCGACGGTGTCGTCGTCGAGCTGGCTGAGCGAGCCCTCCTGCGCCCGCAGCACCCCGGCGAAGTACCGGAAGTGGTCGACGGCCAGAGGGATGTCGGCGGCGAGCGTCTCGCGGACCGGCTTGCCGTTCTCCCAGGTCTCGGCGACCGCGATCTTCTCGAGGTTCTGCTCGATGCGGTCGGCGATCCTGTTGAGGATGACGGCGCGCTCGGCAGGGGTCGTCCGCTTCCACGACGCGAACGCCTGCCATGCGACCTCGACGGCCCGGTCGACGTCTTCGACGGTGCCGCGGCCGACCTCGCAGAACGGCTTGCCGTTGACCGGCGAGATGTTCTCGAAGTACTGGCCTTTGATCGGCTCGACGAACTCGCCGCCGATGTAGTGGCCGTAGCGGGGGCGGTAGTCCGCGACCGATCCGCGCTGGCCCGGGGCTGCGTAGACGCTCGAGACGCCTTCTTCGACGATGGTCATGTGCTGTCTCCTTCGACGTGCTCGCGACGGTCCTCGTCGCGTGTGGTCGAAGGTAGAGGGCGCAACGTTGCAGAACGTTGCGCCCTCCGCGGCGGTGCGGACCCGGAGGAGACGACGCGTCAGCCGGACTCGTCGGCTTCCCACCGCTCGAGCCGCGCCACGATAGCGGCGCGCCTCGGCGACCGAGGCGGGAGCATCTGCAGGCACAGCCGCCAGAGATCGGGGTCCTCGGCCGCGGCATCCGTCTCGGCATACGCCAGGAGGACCTCGACCGACGCCTCGGACATCAGCGCCTCGCGCAGGGTCGTTCGCATGGTGTCGCGCAGCTCGTCAACCCCGGGTGCGATCGAGTCGGGCAGCACGTCGCCGCGGTAGGCCGCGAGCGCGACGCGATGGGCCCCGCGGTCCAGCAGCGACAGCACCTGCTGCGCGTCGGTCTCGAGGTCGGCGGTGAGGCGGTAGGGGCGGGATGCCGGGACGAGCGCGGGCGCGGACTTCGCCAGTGCCCGGCGCAGCCGCACCATCTCGGGGCGGAGCGTGTCCGCGGCATCCGGATCGCCGTAGACGAGCTCGCCGAGCCGTTCGGCGGACAGGCCCTGGCGATGTGTGGCGAGCATGAGCAGGATCTCGGCGTGCCGGGTGGTCAGTTCAATGGTGGTGGCGGGGGATCCGTCGGCGGCGCCGGCGAGTTCGAGCAGACCCCGGTCGCGCCCGAGCACGCGCAGCGTCGCACGGTCGGTCTCGACCCGCGGTGCGTTTCGGCGCGGGCGGGAGCGGCTCTGGGCACGTTCGCGCAGCCGGGCGACCATGAGCTCCCCTTCGATCGCCCGAGCGGTGGCGTCGACGAGCAGCTGCGCCTGGGGGCTGACCGCCTCGGTGCCGCCCGTGACATCGATGACCCCGAGGATGCGGCGCGTCTCGGGATCATGGACGGGAGCCGCGGTGCACGACCAGGGCTGGACCAGCCGGTTGAAGTGTTCGGCGCCGTGGATCTGCACCGACCGGTCGAGCCGCAGGGCGGTGCCCGGAGCCGCGGTGCCCACGGCGTCTTCCGACCAGTTGGCACCCTCGACGAAGCCCATGTCCCCGGTGAGTGCGCGGATGGAGTGGTCGCCCTCGACCCACAGCAGCCGGCCGGCCGCGTCGCCGACGGCCACCACGACGCCGGACCGGCTCGCCTCGCCCGGCAGCAGCAGCCCGCGCACCATGTCGATCACGCCGGCCAGCGGGTGAGCCCGCCGGTACTCGTCGAGTTCGTCGGCCGAGAGGTCGAGCGGCGGAAGGGCCTCGGCGCCGACCAGCTGCGCGAGCGCGCGACGCCACGAATCCCGCACGAGGGGCCGGACGTCGAGCAGACGCCGGTCGGCGTCGTTGCCGGCGAGGATCTCTTCGTGCGCACGCTCGATGAGCAGACGGGAGGTCTCGGGCGACACCTCGCGTCGGGGCGACCACGGCGATGACATGCGGCTCCGATCGGCGTCGGTGGAGCGTGCGTCAAGTGTAGGGGGCGGATGCCGCAGGGTAGGCGGCCGGACGACGGGACGGAAGACCCTGTCCGCGCCGGCTGCGGAATGTGAGTCTGAGATCACCCACGAAAGGAGTCGCCATGAAGGCTGTGCAGTACCGAGAGATCGGCAAGGGACCCGAGGTCGTCGAGGTCGACGTGCCCGAACCCGGTCCGGGACAGATCCGACTCAAGGTGACCGCCGCAGGGCTCTGCCACTCCGACTGGTTCGTCATGGACCTCCCCGAGGAGCAGTACATCTACGGCCTGCCGCTCACCCTCGGCCACGAGGGCGCCGGCATCGTCGACAAGCTCGGCGAGGGCGTCGAGGGCATCGAGGTCGGCGGCTCCTACGCCGTCTACGGACCCTGGGGCTGCGGACTCTGCCACGCCTGCTCGCGCGGCGCCGAGAACTACTGCCCGCACGCGGCGGAGCTGGGCATCGCCCCTCCGGGACTCGGCGCGCCGGGAGCCATGGCCGAGTACCTGATCGTCGACGACAAGCGCCACCTCATCCCCCTAGGAGACCTCGATCCGGTCGAGACGGTGTCGCTGACGGATGCCGGACTGACGCCGTACCACGCCATCAAGAACGCGCTCCCGAAACTCGTCCCCGGATCCACCGCCGTCGTGATCGGGGTCGGCGGGCTCGGCCACGTCGGCGTGCAGATCATCCGCGCCATCAGCCAGGCGCGCGTGATCGCGCTGGACCTCAGCGACGAGAAGCTCGCCCTGGCCCGCGAAGTCGGCGCCCACGACATCGTCGTGTCGGGGCCGGATGCCGCGGAACGGGTGCGCGACCTCACGAACGGCCTCGGCGCCGACGTCGTGTTCGACTTCGTGGGCGCACAGCCCACCCTCGACACTGCTCGCGCCGTCGTCGCGGTGGACGGACACATCGAGATCGTCGGCATCGGCGGCGGACTGCTGCCGACCGGGTTCTTCTCGACGCCGTTCGGGGCCTCGGCCCGCGCACCCTACTGGGGCACGCGCTCGGAGCTGATGGAAGTGCTCGACCTCGCCCGGTCGGGTGCCGTGTCGGTGCACGTGGAACAGTTCGGCATCGACGACGCCGTCGCCGCGTACGGCAAGCTGCACGACGGAACGGTCCGCGGCCGCGCGGTGATCGTGCCGTAACCGCGTTTCGTCTCGCTTCGCTCGCTCAACGCCCGGGGGTGGCGGCCATCGTGCCGTGCCGGCATTTCGTCTCGCTTCGCTCGCTCAACGTCCGAGGGCGGCGGCCGCTCCGAAGAGGGGCGGCTTCCCGCTCAGCGCGGGTTCCGGACGTTGAGCGAGGGAGCGGAGCGACCGAGACGAAACGCGCTCAGTCCCCGGAGCTCCGGCCCGCCCACCAGGCGCGCAGCCGCTCCTCGGCGGCCTCGGGCCCGATGATGCCCTCGTCCAGCCGGATGTCGAGCAGGTACCGGTATGCCTCACCGACCTCGCGGCCGGGGCGGATGCCCAGCACCTCCTGGATGCGGTTGCCGTCCAGCTCGGGCCGCATGGCCTCGAGCTCCTCCTGCGCGGCGAGCTCGTCGATGCGGCGCTCGATGTCGTCGTAAGCCGTGCGCAACCGGGTCGCCTTGCGCTTGTTGCGCGTGGTGACGTCGGCGCGCGTGAGGATGTGCAGGCGCTCCAGGTCGCCCTCCGCATCCCGCACGTAGCGCCGCACGGCCGAATCGGTCCACGCGCCCTCGGCGTAGCCGAAGAAGCGCAGGTGCAGCTCGATCAGGTGCGACACGGCGCGGATCGTCTCGGAGTCGAAGCGCAGCGCGTTCAGCCGCTTCTTCGCCAGCCGGGCGCCCTTGATGTCGTGGTGGTGGAAGGTGACCCCACCCCCGGGTTCGAGCCGCCGCGTCGCCGGCTTGCCGATGTCGTGCAGCAGGGCCGCCAGGCGCAGGGGGACGTCGGGCGCGGCATCCGGATGCCGGGTCTGCTCGAGCGCGATCGCCTGACGCAGCACCGTGAGCGAGTGATCGTACACGTCTTTGTGGTGGTGGTGCTCGTCGACCTCGAGCCGCAGCGCGGGGATCTCGGGGAGGAACTCGTCCATGAGGCCGGTGTCGACCATGAGCCGGATGCCGCGGACCGGATCGGCCGTCTGCAGCAGTCGCACGAGCTCGCCCTGGATGCGCTCGGGGCTGACGATCGACAGTGTCTGACGCAGCCGCGCCATGGCCTCGACGGTGGCATCGTCGACGTCGAACTCGAGCTGCGACGCGAAACGCGCGGCCCGCAGCATCCGCAGGGGGTCGTCGCCGAAGCTCACGCCGGGGTCGGCGGGGGTCCGCAGCCGTCGGGCGATGAGATCCTCGACACCGCCGGTCGGGTCGACGAGCGCCTTGGCGGGCACGCGCAGCGCCATCGCGTTGACGGTGAAGTCGCGCCGCACGAGGTCGCCCTCGAGGGTGTCGCCGAACTCGACGGTCGGCTTGCGCGTGGTGCCGTCGTAGCTGTCGGCGCGGAACGTCGTGATCTCGACCTGCTCGGTGCGTCCGCCGGTCGAGCGCACGCGAGCGCCGATCGTTCCGAACGCGCGGCCGATGTCCCACTGGGCGGTCGAGATCGGCGTGACGATCCGCAGGATGTCGTCGGGGCGGGCGTCGGTGGTGAAATCGAGGTCGTGCGTCTCGCGGCCCAGCAGCGCGTCACGCACCGGTCCTCCGACGATCGCAAGATCGAAGCCGGCATCGGCGAAGGCCGCAGCGACCGTCGCGACGATCGGCGACTCGGCGAGCGCGCCGAGGCGCGCGACACCCTCGGCCATGTTGAGCATGGCTTCCAGCCTACCGAGGCGCCGCGCAGGGCTCCTGCCGATGCCGGGGCGGTCAGTCCTGCGCGAAGGTGAGGATGCCGGTCACCAGCAGGTCGCGCACGCGTGGCAGCAGCTCGCGGCGCAGCCTCGGCGCATCGGCGTCGAGCAGCTGCGCGATGGCGTCGATCAGCACGCCCAGAGCGAGGTCGCCGTCGCAGGCGCCGACGAGTGCGGCCAGACCCGGGTCGACCGACAGGGTACGTGCGAAGCCGCCGCCCTGCCGGAGTTCGATGACGGTGGGGTCGGCCTCTCCGGGCATGTGGTGCCGCGCCTCGGTCACCTCGGGCGCGACCGCCAGCACCGCCGCGGCGAGCGCCTCGTCCGACATCGCCGCCGCCCGGTCGTGTGCGGCCAGCGCAGCCGCGAGGTGCGCGCCGAGTCCGTCGGCGACGGGATGCGACAGAGCCTCGTACCGCGCGAGCGTCGGCACACCCGACACCGGTCGGCGCAGCAGCAGGTAGCCGAAGCCGATGGCGGTGACGCCGCGCTCCTCGAAATCCACGAGCCAGGCATCCAGCATCCGGGCGTGTTCGGGCGTGCCGGGTACGGTGCCTCCGTCGCGCACCCACAGCTGCGCGTACGCGAGCGGGTCGAGTGACTCGCGCTCGACGATCCACGCGTCCAGCGGCACGTCCGAGGACTCGACCCACGCACGCACCCGGTCGAGCCCGGCCCGCCCGTCGCGCGACTCCCAGTTGCCGAGCAGCTGCGCCACCCCGCCCGGCGCGAGGTGCGCCCCGACGCCGCGGACGACCGCGGCCACCAGGTCGTCGCCGTCCATGCCGCCGTCACGGTATTCGTACCTCGGCACGCCGGCCACGCGCGGGGTGATCACGAACGGCGGATTCGACACGATCCGGTCGAACACCTCGCCCGCCACCGGCTCGAACAGACTGCCCTCGCGCACGTCGATGTCGTCCACACCGTTCAGCAGGGCGTTCAGCCGCGTGAAGCGCAGCGCGCGCCGTGAGATGTCGGTGGCGATCACCTCGTCGACGTCGCGCCGCGCCCGCAGCGATTGGATGCCGCAGCCGGCGCCGAGATCCAGCGCGCGGTGCGCCGCCGTCGGCAGTTGGAGCCCCGCGAGCGTCAACGACGCCCCTCCCACTCCGAGCACATGGTCCTCGGCGATCGGCCCGCCGAGCGCGGCCTCATCGAGGTCGCTCGCGATCCACCACTGTCCGGCGCCCCGCTCGTCGGCGAACGACTGCGGCCGAAGGAGCGCGGTGGGAACGCACTCGTCGTGCTCCCGTCGCGCGAGTCCCAGGCGGACCAGGCCCGCGGTGCGCGTGCGGGGAAGGGCGCGATCGACGGATGCCGGGGGTTGCGGCATCCCCAGCATCAGGGTGCGGGCGAGAACGGCAAGTGCGTCGTCGCGATCGGCGATGGCGCGGAGGGCGGGTTCGCGGAGTCCGCGGGCGATGGCGTCGTCAGCGAGAGGCCCCCACGCGGTGCGCACCGCTTCGGAGTGGTAGCCGGCGGCGGCGAGGTCGGCGGCGAGCGCGGCGCACAGGTCGGCGTCTGGTTCGGGGAGCACGAATCCATTCAACCGCGCCGGGCCTCGGAAGGCTCAGAGGAAGCGTTCCGTAGAATCGCACCTGATCGTGCGGTCCGGTCCGGATTTCGCACAGAAGCGAACCTGGTCATGACCGTCACCCTCCCTCTTCCTCGCCGCGCCGCGCGCCGGGCTCTGGCGACGGTCGCGGTGGTGACGGCTCTCGTGCTGGCCCCCGTCGTCACTGGGCCGGCTTCCGGGGCGGAGGGCGCTGCGGTGTCCGGGTCTGTGGTGTCTGGGACTGCAGCGGGGGGCGCAGCCACTGCCGGAGCGGCGACCTTGTCCGACACGGCCACGGCGACCCCGGTTCCCGCCCCGACACCGTCGATCGCCGCGACTCCCGGCGCCACCCCGACTCCGACGCCGACACCGACCGCCGTGCTCTCCGCCGACGCCGTCGCGTTCACGCTCGCCCCCGTCGGCAACGGCATCCTCGAGGCCGGGCAGAATCTCACCGCGTCGGTGAGCCTCGCGAACGAGGCGAGCGTCGCCGTCGCCGGAACCGACGTCGCCCTGTTCCTCGGCACCCGCCCGCTGGCGAATCGCGCAGCCCTGGCATCGTGGCTGGGCGGCGAGACGAGCCGCGTGGCCACGCGCGAGGTCGCCGAGACCGTCTTCGAGCCGCTCCTGGCCGGCGAGGCCGTGGTGCGGGGGCTCACCGTCGAGGCAGACGACCCCGCGCTGCGAGGCCTCGATCCCGGCGTGTACCCGCTCGTCGCCTCGTTCACCGCCGGCGACGACGTCGTGTCGTCGACGAGCGTCATCACCGTTCCCGACCCCGAGGCCGAGACCGTCGACGTCGGCCTTGTCGTGCCCCTGACCGCCGGCGCCCTCACCGAGGGGATGCTGACCGCCGAAGAGCTCGAGACCCTCACCGCTCCCGGTGGCGCACTCACCGACCAGCTCGACGCGGTCGACGGATCGGACGCCATCCTCGCGGTCGACCCGGCGATCGCCGCGGCCGTCCGCGTCCTCGGCATCGCCGCTCCCGAGACCGCCCGCGAGTGGCTCGCCCGACTCGAGGCGCTCCCGAACCCCCGCTTCGCGCTGCAGTTCGGCGATGCCGATGTCGCGGTGCAGCTCGCGGCCGGAACCGGCACCCCCCTGCAGCCCCGCGCGCTCACCGCCTACATCGACCCCGAGAACTTCGTCGGCGTGCCCGAGCCGACGGCCCTTCCGACGCCCACCCCCACGCCGACGTCCGACCCCGAGACGCCGGCGGTTCCCGATCTGGACGCCCTCCTCGCCGTCGGCGAGGCCCGAGCCGACGTGTATTGGCCGGCGCGCGGCACGGCCCCCGACGGCGTCGTGGCCGAGCTCGGTGGTCTGGGCGACGACGAGACCGCTTCGCTCACGCTGCTGAACTCCCGTGCAACCCGTCAGGGCGCCGATGGCCGAACCGTCCCCGCTCGGGGTTCGGCGGGCGACGCCGCCGTGATCGTCTACGACGCCGACATCTCTGCCGCGCTCACCGAGGCTGCGGCGCTCGACGAGACCCTGCCGCGCGGCGCCGCCCTCACGGCCGCCACGGCCCACCTGGCGTTCGCCGCCGACGAGGCGGGCGGGCGACCTGTGGCCATCGCGCTCGACAGGTCCACCGAGAGGTCGCGTGTGGGGCTCGGCACCGCCATCACCGCGGTGACGGATGCGCCCGGCGTGCGCGCCGTCGACCTCGACACGCTCACGGACGCTGCACCCCGTCCGGTTGCGATCGCCGACAGCGACACCGACGAGGAACGCCGCGCTGCGGCATCCGCTCTCTTCGCCGCGGAAGAGGACCTCGCCCGCTTCGCGACCATCCTCGACGACTCGAGCCTGCTGACCGGCCCCGAACGGGCCGAGATCCTGCAGCTGCTGGGCACCGCGTGGCTGAGCCAGCCGTTCGCGTTCGACGTCGCCGTCGCCGAGCACCGCCTCGCCACCCGGGCGACGATCGGATCGGTCGAGCTGCTGCCCACGAGCGACATCACCCTCGCCGGCTCGACCGCCGACCTGCGGTTCTGGGTGCGCAACGACCTGCCCTATCCGGTCGAGCTGGTGCTGTACGCCTCGCCCGACGACCTGCGCCTGAATGTGCAGCGCGCGACGCCGATCATCGCGACCGCGCAGAGCAACACCCGCGTCGTGGTGCCGGTGCAGGCCCGGCTGGGCAGCGGTGACGTCGCGCTCGACCTGCAGCTGCGGAGCCCGTCGGCCATCGCCGTCGGCTCGGCCGAACGCGTGAACGTCGATGTGCGCGCCGAGTGGGAGGGCGTCGGGATCGTCGCGCTGAGCGTCATCGTCGGAGTGATGCTGGTGCTCGGCGCCATCCGCACGGTGCTGCGCGTGCGCGCGCGACGGGCACGGCGGGCTGAGGTTACGCGCGGCTGACCATCCGGCGACGCACAGGGGATGCGGAATGCCCCGCCGTTACCATGTGTTGAGCACTGGGTACCAAGCGAAAGGGGCGCACGTGCGTCAGGTCATCATCATCGGATCAGGCCCCGCGGGCTACACCGCGGCGATCTACGCGGCGCGCGCCAATCTGTCGCCGCTCGTCGTGGCCAGCTCGGTCGAAGCCGGCGGTGAGCTGATGAACACCACCGAGGTCGAGAACTTCCCCGGCTTCCCCGAGGGCATCCAGGGACCGGACCTCATGGCCAAGATGCAGGAGCAGGCCGAGAAGTTCGGCGCCGAGGTGCTCTACGACGATGTCGTCTCGCTCGACATCGACGGACCCGTCAAGAAGGTCTCACTCGGCAGCGGCGCGTCGCACGAAGCCGACGCGATCGTCTTCGCCACCGGCTCAGCGCCCCGCAAGATCGGCATCGAGGGCGAGACCCGCCTCTCCGGGCGTGGCGTGTCGTACTGCGCCACGTGCGACGGCTTCTTCTTCCGCGAGCGCGTCATCGCCGTCGTCGGTGGCGGGGATTCGGCCATGGAAGAGGCGACGTTCCTGACCAAGTTCGCGTCGAAGGTGTACGTCATCCACCGCCGCGACGAGCTGCGCGCATCCAAGATCATGCAGGAGCGGGCGTTCAAGAACGACAAGATCGAGTTCGTGTGGAACAGCGAGGTCGTCGACATCCTCGGAGAGGACGCCGTCAGCGGTCTCGTGCTCGAGAACACCGTCGACGGCACGCGTCGCGAGCTGGCCCTCGACGGTGTCTTCGTCGCGATCGGCTACGACCCGCGCACCCACCTCGTGCACGGCAAGCTCGACCTGACCCCCGAGGGCACCATCGCCGTCGAAGGACGCTCCTCGCGCACCTCGGTGCCCGGTGTCTTCGCCGCCGGCGACGTCATCGACCCCACGTACCGTCAGGCCGTCACCGCGGCCGGCAGCGGCACCGTTGCGGCACTCGACCTCGAGCACTACCTCGCCGGACTCGGCGAGGCGGGCGAGCCGGCACCCCACGCCGACCCCATCGAAGGCCTCCCCGAGGTCACCACCGTCTGACCCGGCATCCGGGCCCGCCGAGGGTCGCGGAACAATCGGGCTCGGCGGTGCGTTCCATCCACCGAGAATCGTTCCTCACGAAGGAGTAACCCATGACCGCCAAGGCAACGTCTTCCTCCACTTGGGACCAGGACGTCCTGAACGCCGACGGGCCCGTGCTCGTCGACTTCTGGGCAGCGTGGTGCGGTCCGTGCCGCATGGTCGCGCCCGTCCTCGACGAGATCCAGAAGGAGCACCCTGACAAGATCACGGTGCTCAAGCTCAACGTCGACGAGAACCCCGACCTCGCGATGAAGTACCAGATCACGTCGATCCCGGCGATGAAGGTCTTCAACAAGGGCCAGGTCGAGACGACCATCATCGGCGCCAAGCCGAAGTTCGCTCTCGAGCAGGACCTCGCCGCCTACATCGGCTGATCAGACATCTTCGAGCCCCGGTGGCTGCCCGTGAGGGCGGTCGCCGGGGCTTCGTCGTGCGGGCCCCCGGTTGCGTGGGGCATCGGTCGTGCGTGGGTTCGGTCGTGCGTGGGTTCGGGCGTGCGGGCCGGGGTCAGGGAACGTCCGCGCGGACCGTCGCGTCCCATCGGCGATGCGTGTTGGCGTCCCCCAGCAGGCGCCAGACCGCCGGGGTCAGCGCCGGGTAATCCAGGGCGATCTGCCTGAGCACCCGGTAGTGCCGGGACGCACCCGGGCGGACCCCGCCGTTCGCGGCGATGTTCTCTGCCCGCAGCATGAAGACGACGAGTTCGTCGACGCTGGGCAGGTCCTCCATGAAGTCCCACGGATCCTCGCCGCCCCGGAGCCGTTCGGCGATGAGCGCCGAAAGCTCGTCACCCGCCTCCGCACGCAGGAGCTCGAGACTCGCGCGTCGCGCGGGGGTCTGGTCCGAATTCGCCACCAATCCAGGGTACGACGGGTCGTCGCGATGAGGCGCGACGACTGTTCGCCTGTGGAGGATCCGGGCGGGGTCAGGCGGAGCCGTACCCTGATTCGCCGATCTCCTCGAGGATCCGGTTGAGATCCTGGATGCTCGCGAATTCGATGCTGACCTGGCCTTTTCGTGCACCCAATGCGACTCGCACCCGCGTGTTGAGGCGGTCACCGAGCCTGTCGGCCACCTCGTTCAGGTAAGCGCGGCGAGCCCCGGCCTGCGGTTTCGGGGAGCGCTGCGTCCCGGCATCCGACATCTTGGCGGCCGCCTCGGCCGCTCGCACCGAAAGGTCTTCGTTGACGATCTTGTCGGCCAGGCGCTGCATGTCCTCGGCCTCGGTCAACGACAAGATGGCGCGCGCGTGACCCGCGCTCAGCACACCGGCGGCGACGCGCTGCTGCACCGGCACGGGGAGCTTCAGCAGGCGGATGGTGTTGCTGATCTGCGGCCGGGATCGTCCGATGCGCGTCGCCAGCTCCTCCTGCGTGATGCCGAAGTCCTCGAGCAGCTGCTGGTAGGCGGACGCCTCTTCGAGCGGGTTCAGCTCGGAGCGGTGGAGATTCTCGAGCAGTGCATCGCGCAGCAGGTGCTCGTCGGCAGTCTCGCGGATGATCGCCGGTATCGACGTCAGGCCCGCTTCGCGGGCGGCTCGCGTGCGACGCTCCCCCATGATGAGCTCGTACTCGCCGTCGTCGTTCGCGCGGACGACCACAGGCTGCAGGACGCCGAACTCGCGAACACTGTGGATGAGCTCGGCGAGGTCGTCCTGGTCGAAGTGGGTTCGCGGCTGACGGGGGTTGGGGACGATCGCGTGCGGGTCGATGTGCTCGAGCCGGGCTCCCGGGACAGCCAGCAGTTCGGTCTCGGTTGCGTCCTCTTCCACCGAAGTCTCCGCTGACCCGGGGTTATCGTCCTGGTCCTTCGATGTCGAACCGTCCGCAGCACTGTCGTCAGCGGCCTTCTGGTCGGCGGCCGAGTCGTCGGCGGCGGTCGCCGTCGTCGAGACCCCGTCGCCGGCGCGGTCCGTCTCGGTCGAACGGGGGAAGAAGACATCGGCCGGACGGGATTCCGTCGGCTCGCTCGTGGGGATGAGCGCCCCGATTCCCCGGCCCAGGCCTGTGCGCTTGGCCATCAGGACTCCTCTGTGGTGGTGGTGTGCGCGTGGTCGCGCTGGATGATCTCTACTGCTGCTTCTTTGTATGCGATCGCACCGGCTGACTGCCCGTCGTATGCGATGACGGTCTGCCCGAAGCTCGGCGCCTCCGACACCCGGACCGAGCGCGGGATGACGGTGCGCAGGACTTCCTTCGGAAAGTGCTGGCGCACTTCGTCGGCCACCTGCTGGGCGAGTCGGGTGCGCCCGTCGTACATGGTGAGCATGATCGTCGACAGACGCAGGCCCGGGTTGAGGTGCTTCTGGATCATGCGCACTGTTCCGAGCAACTGGCTGAGCCCCTCGAGCGCGTAGTACTCGCACTGGATAGGGATGAGCAGCTCGTCGGCAGCGGTGAAGGCGTTGATCGTGAGCAGGCCCAGGGACGGAGGGCAATCGATGATCACGAAGTCCACGTGCTCGGCATCTTCCCGCCCCACCCAGTCCTCGAGCGCGGTGCGCAGGCGATGTTCGCGAGCCACCTGCGAAACCAGCTCGATCTCAGCGCCCGCGAGGTGGATGGTGCTCGGTGCACACAGCAGATTCGGCGACTCGGGGCTGGTCTGGATGACCTCAGCCAGAGGGAACTCGTCGATGAGCACGTCGTAGACGCTCGGCGTCTCCGCCGTATGGGGCACCCCGAGCGCCGTCGAGGCATTTCCCTGCGGATCCAGGTCGATGACGAGAACCCGAGCACCCACGGCGACCAGCGCCGCGGCCAGATTGACCGCACTCGTGGTCTTTCCGACGCCGCCCTTCTGGTTCGACACCGTCAGGATGCGGGTGCGGCCGGTGAGTTCGACGTCCACCTTGTCGAGCGCGCGGCGTCGGGCGGAAAGGTCGGCCAGTTCGCGGGCAAGAGGTGTGTCTTCGAACGAGAATGCGCCGCCGGAGCCGGTCTCGTCGGATTGTTTCACGTGAAACGCTCTCCCTTTGCCGGCGAACAACAACGTCCTCCACTCTAGTCGCCGCATTCGACTCCCCCTTCCCGCCTCGCCCACTGCGCAGGGCATGTTCGCGCCGGACTCTCGCGTCCCGCGACGGCGGGCGCCCCAGCAGGTGACACGCGTTTGTCGATCTGCGCGAGGAGCGTGGGCCCGAGCTGGCGACCCGTCCTTCGCCGTTGTTCGCGAGCGGATGCAGCGGCGCGGTAAAGCACGATGTTTCACGTGAAACTGCGGAGGCAGCTTCCCGCGAACCGGCGACGCGTTATGTGGGGCTGTTCTAAACAGAGAGGACCCTCACGACCACACGAATGTTCGCGTGAAACGACAGACCTAGTGCTGTGTCCCAGGGGTCTCGGGCGAAACCGCGGGTGTTTCACGTGAAACGGCGCGGGGATCGGCGGTTCGGCGGTCGTGCGAACGTGCACCTCTTGCTCTAGCCAGCGTGCCGGGTACGCTCGCGGAGTTCAGTCCGTTCACGCCAGGATTCTCGCGCTGCCTCAAGCGTGCCGTCGGGGGGGTCCTCGCTGACCGTCGACATGGAGCTGGATTGCGGCATGGCCTCGTAGGGCTACCCGAGACCCGCCGCGCGTGCTCCTGGTTTGGTATCTCGCACTGAGAGTCCGTTCAAGGCGTCGAACTTCCCAATGGAGAGCACGCTTCATTGCGGGACCGAACCCCGCGTATCGGGCATCTGCGCCATGGTGGCGCACCGGTGCCAGCGTTCAAGGGCCCTCTACCCACCACGCGCGGAGACCGGTCTTCCGGCTGGAAGATGTACATGCGCCCATGAGGCATGCGTGTGCCGTTCATGACGCGCCACGAAGTAGGCACAGCCGTGCGGCCGTGCCAGCAACCGACGTCGTCGTACGGAGGAGCTTCGGTTACGCACGCGACCGCCATGTTGCCGGCCGCGACGCGGGGAGGCCAAGCACATAAGCAACAGTCCGCGGGCTGAGTTCGGCTGGTACGATCCGTTTCACGTGAAACATCCGCGCCCGCCGGTCTGTGGTGCGGCCTGCCTCTTCGAGCTGCACGCGCCAGAAGCCGCTGTGTTCGTGGCACAGCGCTTCCTGAAGCACTGCTCATGGTCCACGACTTACGTCGCAGCCACGGCCTCCGTTTCACGTGAAACATCCACGCCATGCGCGAGCGACCACGTCAGCACTTGCCCTGCCCGACACGCTAGGAGCGCGCACGTCCACAAGACAGTGGCCCTCTGAACACCGCAAGAGCCCATCAAACTTGCGTCTGAGGCTCCCGCGATCCGGTTTCACGTGAAACATTCGTGCTGTCGCAAGCAGTAGGCCTTCCGGACGACCGCACCCGCCGGAGCGGGTCGCGTCCCACACGCTGCATGCAGCACCGTTATGCACCGTTGGTTCCTTCACGCACGCGCAACGGCCGGTCTCACGTCAGGCGTACCCGACAGCGCGCGGAGATGGCCGTACGTGGGCCGCGCACGTCGGCGCAATAATCACGTCGGTCGGCGCGGTGCGCCAAGAGAGGCCTGCACCCACTCGGCTCTAAGGAGCAACCAGCGCTCTGTTTCACGTGAAACACCAGGTACACAGGGGATCGGATATCAAGCATCCCAGCCCGCTAAACGTCGCAGGTGGCGTACGAGTAGCCACCGAAATGCGTCTTTTGCCCGCCTGACGACTAGGGCGCGAACAGCGCTCACGTTTTAGAGCTGGGAACACGCGCCCTGGTGGCCACCCCTGGGAGGACGAACATGGTGGTCCTCCCGTACCGACCCCAATGTCGGGTCCGCAGATGCACCTGTCGTACACAATGCGCGGTGTTTCACGTGAAACGCCATTTTAAGGGATCAACTGACCTGCCTGCCGCGCGCCGTTATCGCGTGATCCACCCCAGCGATAGCGTCCGCGGCGCTGCAAGATTCCGAGCGTGGGCCGACACCATCCGTCAGCGGTGCCAACGCTTCCGCACCACTGAGCCACGGCAGTTCCGAGACGGACGTTTGACACTCTCACGCTGGCGGGAACTCGAGGCAGAGAACTCATCGTGGCGACAGACCCGACGCTCGAGGCGGGGCTACTCGAGCGATGACCAAACCTGTCTGGCTGCCACGCGCAGCCCGAAGGATCCCGGAGGCCGACGCGATATGGCCATCACCCCCACGCGTAAACCCCGTGAGCACCCGAGTCCGTCGCGCGGGCATGGCTATGTCATCAGCGACAACCATGACAGGACTTACGCGCAGAGACTCCACGCGTACTGTACGGTGCACGCGGTCCTGCCGGTCATCACAATAGGCGTGGAGCGTTGTTTCACGTGAAACGTCCTAACAGACGCTCACCGCATCCGCCCTCGTGCGTCGCCGTCAGCTTGATCGCACACACGGGACGCTGGCGGCGGCGCTCACCAGAGGCCCATCTGTCCAGGAAACGCACTGAAGCGCTTCGTTTCACGTGAAACACAGCGGCGAGCTCCATCGGAAGCCCACCGGTGCAGCGACGTAACCTTCGCGCGCCAGCGGTACTCGATCACCGCGCCAATCAGCGCACGGTCGCCCGGAGGATCCTGGTCGGCTCGTCGAGGACACCCTCACCGAGTACCTCGACACGTGCGTTGCTGATCTTGAACTTGCGGAGTTGCTTCTCAGCCGCTTCGATCTCGTTCGACACCGAAGCCCCCTTGAGCAGAATGAGCTCACCGCCGTCACGCACCAGGGGAGCGGTGATCGGCACCAGGGTGCGCAAGGCGCTCACCGCGCGTGCGGTCACAGCATCCAGTACCGGACCTCGCCGCCAGTCCTCCGCGCGTGCGCGCAGTACCTCCACGTTGTCGAGACCGAGCTCAGCGACCTGCTCGTTCAGCCAGGTGACCCGACGCTCCATGGGCTCGATCAGGACCCACTGAACGTCAGGCCGAGCAATCGCGAGCACGAGCCCCGGCAGCCCCGCACCTGACCCGACGTCCCCCACCACGCCGGAGAAGAGGGGCGCGGCGATCGCGCTGTTCAGGATGTGCCGGCTCCACAGGCGCGGCGGCTCGAGCGGGCCGATGAGACCGCGCTCCTCACCCTGCGCCCCCAATGTCGCGGTGAATCGACGCGCGAGGTCGATCCTGTCGCCGAAGATGGATGCCGCTACGGCCGGTTCCTGCTCGAGTTCGGTCATCGATGTTTCACGTGAAACGGTTCAGCCGCGGCGCACGACGGTGTGACGTGCCGCACCTTCACCGTACGACTCGGAAATGAAGCCCCGCTCGCTCACGATGTCGTGCACCAGCTTGCGCTCATAGCTCGACATAGCCGGCAGCGAGGCCTGCGAAGCACCCTCGTCCAGCTTCACGATCGCACGGTCCACCAGGTCGGCAAGCTCCTGCTGCCGGGCATCCCGCGAACCACCGATGTCGAGGATCAACCGCGAGAAGCGGCCTGTCTTGTTCTGCACCGCGATGCGCGTGATCTCCTGCAGAGCCTGCACGGTGTCGGGATCTGCGATGTGAGCGACCGCGGCCGCGTCGTCGGCTTCGACGGACACGTACGCGCGACCGGCGCGTACGTCGAGCGCCAGGTCACCGTCGATGTCTGCGATGTCGAGCAGTCCCTCGATGAAGTCCGCGGCGATGTCGCCTTCTTCTTCGAGCTGCTCCACCGTCGCCGGAGTGCGGTCGTGGCGGGCCGAGTCGTCGGAGGCGTACTCAGGGGTAGCGGTCATTGAGGTTCCAAACCGGGTCAAGTGACGGAAATCAGGATGCCGAGCCGGGCGAGCCCTCGGCGGCGTCGGCCGGCCGCGGCGTGGACCCGGGCTTCTTCTGCGCCTGCTTCTTGGCGCGCTGCTTGCTCACCGGCTGCTGGCGCTTCGGAGCGGCGAGGCGTGCCTTCTCGGCCTCTTCGAACAGTCGCTGCTGCTCGGCCACGTACTTGTCCATGGGGACGACCTTGCCCTGCGCGTCGATCGCCTTGCCCTTGCGAGCGAGGCGCTCCTCGCGCGCCTTCGCCGCATCCGACCCGGGAGTGGGCATCTCGCGGATGACGAGGAACTGCTGGCCCATGGTCCACAGGTTCGACACGAACCAGTAGATGACGACACCGAGCGGGAAGAAGACACCCGAGAAGACGAACGCGAAAGGCAGGATGTACAGCATGATCTTCTGCATCTGGTACGCCTGGCCGGTCTTGGCCTCGGGGGACAGGTTCTTGGAGATGATCTGCAGCTGCGTAAAGAACTGCGACGCGATCATGAGCACGACGAGGATGAGCAGGATGACGATCGCAACGGTGTTGTTGCTCTCGATCGCATTGATCAGGGTCTCGTGGAGCGAGGCGACACCGAACAGTTTGGCGTCGTAGAACTGCTGGGTGAGTTCATTGTTGAGAAGCCCCACACCACTGAAGTTCGGATCGGCGCCGATCTTCTGTACGTCGTTCAGCACGCTGAAGAGCGCGAAGAAGATAGGCATCTGCACGAGCAGCGGTAGGCAGCTCGAGACCGGCGTGGTGCCGTGCTTCTTGTACAGCGCCATGGTCTCGCGACTCATCGCCTCGCGCGACAGCTGGTCGCGCTTGCCCTTGTACTTCTCCTGAACTTTTCGCAGTTCAGGGGCGATTTCCATCATCTTTCGCTGGCTCTTGATCTGCCGCACGAACAGCGGGATCAGCGCCGCGCGCACCACGATCACCAGACCGACGATGGCGAAGACCCAGGTGAACCCGTCAGCCGGCGGAAGGCCGACGGCCGTGAAGAACCAGTGCCACGCGACGAGCACGGCCTCGACCGCCCATTTGAGCGGCCAGAGGATGATGCCGATGAGATCCATGGGGTGGATCAGTCCTTTCCGGTGGTACCCGGCACGACGAACCCGTGACGGGTGAGTTCATGGCGGAAGCGAGGGTGGAGCGGAACATCGTCGACGCCGCCCTTCGCCCAGGGGTGGCAGCGAGCAAGCCGGGCCGCGGTCAGCACCACGCCCTTCGCGAGACCGTGCTGCTGCACCGCGCCGACGGCGTAGGCGGAGCACGACGGATAGTACTTGCAGACGTCGCCGTAGGTGTGCGAGATGGTGGCGCGGTAACCGTGCAGGAGCGCGAGCCCGGCGTTCCTCGGCATGAGCGGCAGCGCGCGGACGACATCCGCCGGCTCGAGGTGTCCCTCACCGAAGGCGTACGCGGGGAGCACGCTCATGCGGCCCTCCGGGCAAGACAGCGAACGACCTCGTCGCGCAGATCACCGAAAGAAGCGGATGCCGCGCTCGGCAGTGCGCGGATGACGACGTCGCTGCCGGGCCGAACTCCCGGAAGCGACTGTGCACAGACGGCTTTGAGCCGCCGGCGCACGGTGTTGCGTACGACGGCGGATCCGACCTGACGGCTCACGATGAATCCGAAACGCGACGTCGTCCCCTCATCCGAGGAGACGACGTAGGTCACCGTGTGTGCGCCCGCGCAACGACGACCCCGGCGGACGACGGCCTTGTAATCCGATCCGCGGGTGATTCGGTTCGGCCTCGCGAGCACCGCTCGGCTCAGGCCGAGAGCTCGGTGCGACCCTTGGAACGGCGGGCCGCCAGGATCGAACGGCCGGCGCGGGTGCGCATGCGGGCACGGAAGCCGTGCTTCTTGGCGCGACGGCGGTTGTTGGGCTGGAAAGTGCGCTTGCTCATTAGGGATCACTTCCGGATCAGGTGTCACCGGGACGCTCAGACCGGGGACGACGTACACAGGGGACTGCCACGAGGGCATAAGTCAACCGATTAAGGCTACGTCGAGTCGGCCGATAACTCAAACCGAGAACGGCCCGCGGCATTATCCGCATCCCGAGCATTGGCCCTGGCAATGACACGCGGGGCGGTTCTACAGTGGAGTTTGCTCCGGACAGGCCCGCTGACTAGCGTTGCTCCGGCAGTTATCCACAGGTCGCGTGAACACTCCGCCTCGCCTGTGACGCACACATTCACCGGGGGGCCCATGTCATCGCACGAGATTCCAGATGTACCCGTCTGGACGGCCGTGCTGCGCGAGCTCGACGGCGATGACCGCATCAGCCCGCAGTTGCAGGGATTCCTCAATCTCGCCGTCCCGCAAGGGGTCATGGGCGGAACCCTCTACCTCGACGTGCCCAACGACCTCACGGCCGCGCAGTTCACCAAGCGCATGCGGAACTCCATCATGGAGGCCCTGTCGCAGGTCGAGGACCAGGTCGCAGAACCCGCGAGCACGTTCCGCGTGGTCGTGAATCCCGAGCTCGTCGACGCGCAGCTGCATCCGGCATCCACAACGTCATCCACAGCTTCATCCACAGTCGACGCCTCGCCCGCGGCGGCCTCGGTTCCCTCGATCGGCCAGACGATCGGCCGCGTCGGCCTCGACGACGCCCCGGATGCCGCTCCCTCCGGTTCACGCAGCGATACGCGCCTGAATCCCAAGTACACCTTCGACAACTTCGTCATCGGCCAGTCCAACCGCTTCGCCCACGCCGCTGCGGTGGCCGTCGCCGAAGCGCCGGCCAAGGCGTATAACCCGCTGTTCATCTACGGCGACTCCGGCCTCGGCAAGACACACCTCCTGCACGCCATCGGCGATTACGCGATGAGTCTCTACTCCGGCATCCGCGTGAGGTACGTCTCGAGCGAGGAGTTCACGAACGACTTCATCAACTCGATCGCCAACAACCGCGGCTCGGCGTTCCAGGCCCGGTATCGCGACGTGGACATCCTCCTGATCGACGACATCCAGTTCCTGCAGGGGCGCGCCGAGACGCAGGAGGCGTTCTTCCACACCTTCAACACGCTCCACGATCATGACAAGCAGGTCGTGATCACCAGCGATGTCCCCCCGAAGCACCTCACCGGCTTCGAAGACCGCATGCGCAGCCGGTTCGAATGGGGCCTCATCACCGATGTGCAGGCGCCGGACCTCGAGACGCGCATCGCGATCCTGCGCAAGAAGGCGCAGAGCGAGCGCCTCCACATCCCCGACGAGGTGCTCGAATACATCGCCACCGTGGTCTCGTCGAACATCCGCGAGCTCGAGGGCGCGCTCATCCGCGTGTCGGCCTTCGCGAGCCTCAACCGCTCCACGCTGGACATGTCGCTGGCTCAGACCGTCCTGCGCGACATCGTCGACCAGGACGACGCCAACGTGATCTCACCGACCGACATCATCAGCGCGACCGCGCAGTACTTCAAACTCACCGTCGACGACCTCTACGGCTCGAGCCGTTCGCAATCCGTCGCCACCGCGCGGCAGATCGCCATGTACCTGTGCCGCGAACGCACGAGCCTTTCGCTGCCCAAGATCGGGCAGCTCTTCGGCAACCGCGACCACACCACGGTGATGTACGCCTACAAGAAGATCAGCGACCTCATGAAAGAGCGCCGCTCGATCTACAACCAGGTCTCCGAGATCACCACGCAGCTCGGCCGCAACGGGCGCTGACGACGCGCCGGCATTCCGGAACCGGCACTTGACAGTCCTCGTCGCCGAGGCCATCATGCGCGGTTCTACACAGTGTGGAAAACCTGTGGATAACTTGCCGCGCATGCGGACAAGATGTGAGCGGCCGGCGGACAACCTGTGGACGAGCCGGGGACGGACGCCGATCGCGTCGACGTCCTCCCCGGGTGAATCCGCAGCCGTTCCACAACTCACAACTTTGTAGTTCCCGTGTCCGCGCTGGGATCCACCGACTTATCCACAGTTTCCACACCTGTTAACAAGATGACAGAGAGAAACATGAAGAGAGAGATCCGATCACCTTGACTGCGGTGGAGGACTTCGGATGCCGCGGCTCTGGCGTCGCGGGTTCGTACCACTAGCATGAGAGGGCCCAACCCGCTGCCGAGGGAGCATCTGTGAAGTTCCACGTCAATCGCGATGTGTTCAGCGAAGCCGTGTCGTTCGTCGTCAAGCTGCTGCCTCAGCGCAATCCGCAGCCGATCCTGGCCGGCGTCCTGATCGAGGCTTCGCAGGTCGGTCTGTCGCTGGCCGCCTTCGACTACGAAGCATCGGCGCGTACGACCATCGAGGCGACGGTCGACGAGCCCGGCACGATCCTCGTCCATGGGCGACTGCTCTCCGACATCGCGAGCCGGCTTCCCAACGCGCCGATCCAGATCGAGGTGGATGCCGACGGCGGCATCCTGCTCTCCTGCGGTTCCGCACGCTTCACACTCGCGTCGATGCCGGTGCAGGAGTATCCCGCGATCCCCGAGGTCAGCGGCGGTTCGGGCGTTGTTCCCGCAGAGGATTTCGCCACGGCCATCGCGCAGGTCGCCTTCGCAGCTTCGCGGGACGACGTGACCCCGGTCCTGACCGGCGTGCAGCTCGAAGCATCCGGAACCCAGCTCAGCCTGGTCGCGACCGACCGTTACCGCGTCGCGCTCCGCGAGATCCCGTGGGACGGCGGCGCGGATGCGCAGGATGAGCCGACGACCGCTCTCGTGCCGGCGCGGACGCTGACCGAGGTGGGCAAGACCTTCGCCCACTCCGGTGACATCTCGATCGCCTTCTCGGGTTCGGGTGACCGCGAGATCATCGCCTTCACCGCCGGCAACAAGACCGTGACGTCGCTGCTCATCAAGGGCAACTTCCCGCCGGTGCGGCGGCTCTTCCCCGAGCAGAACGAGCACCACGCGGTGGTCAACACGGCAGAGCTCGCCGAGGCGGTGCGTCGTGTGTCGCTGGTTCTCGACCGTTCGGCACCTCTGCGCTTCACGTTCACGACCGACAGCGTCTCGATGGACGCCTCGGGCACCGAGCAGGCGCGGGCGACCGAGTCCGTCGACGCTCACCTGGTCGGCGACGACGTCACCCTCGGTCTGAACCCGCAGTACCTGCTCGAGTCGCTGGGTGCGGTCAAGAGCGAGTTCGCCCGCATCACCTTCACCTCGAGCGACAACGCGAACAAGCTGAGCCCGGTGCTCATCACGCCGCAGACGTCGGTGGACACCTCCGGCGAGCAGTCGTTCAAGTACCTGTTGCAGCCCAACCTGCTGCTGCGGTGACCGGGCGCTGCGGCCCCCGCCCGAGCCCGGGCGGCACAAGGTCGCAGCCGCCACGTAAGGTGTTCCGGTGATCGTGGAGCAGCTCAGCCTCGTCGACTTCCGCAACTACGCGGTGGCCGATGTCGCGCTCCACCCCGGGCCCAACATCTTCGTCGGAAGCAACGGCCAGGGAAAGACCAATCTGGCCGAGGCGATCGCCTACTTCGCGACTCTGGGTTCGCACCGGGTCACCAATGACGCCCCGATGGTGCGAGACGGTGCGGATGCCGCGATCATCCGTGCCCGACTCGCACACGGCGAGCGACGGGTGCTCCTCGAGATGCAGCTCAACCGGCAGGGTGCGAACAAGGCGCGGGTCAACGGCGCGCCGGTGAAGCCCGCGGAGCTTCCGCGCTATGCGCAGGTGGTGCTCTTCGCACCGGAGGACCTGCAGATCGTCCGCGGGGACCCGTCCGCCCGTCGCCGGTTCATCGACCAGCTGCTGATCCAGCGCGCACCGCGCCTGGCCGGCGTCCTCGCCGACTACGACCGGGTGCTCAAACAGCGCACCGCGCTGCTGAAGTCCGCGCGGGCGCGTGGGCTCCGCGGCGACGCGCTGCCCACGCTCGACGTGTGGGACGACAAGCTCATCGCCCTCGGCACCGAGGTGATCCGCGCCCGCCTGTCGCTGACCGCCGAGCTCGCCGACCCGGTCTCGCACGCGTACACCGCGATCGCCGGGGCCGATCACCGGCCCGAGCTGGACTGGTCACTGTCAGTCGCCGGTGCCGGAGACCCCGGCGACCCGCTCGACGCAGCCGACGAAACGTCCGGTCCGGCATCCTCGCCCCTGGACCCTGCGCGCATCGAGGAGCTCTTCCGGCGCGCGCTCGCCGACCGCCGGGCCGCGGAGTTCGATCGCGGCATCACCCTGGTCGGCCCCCATCGCGACGACCTGCGGCTCTCGGTGCGCGGACTGCCCGTCAAGGGATACGCCTCGCACGGCGAGTCGTGGTCGGTCGCGCTCTCCCTCCGCCTGGCCTCGGCGGAGCTGCTGCGCGCCGAGTCGCGGCTCGGTGACCCCGTGCTCATCCTCGACGACGTGTTCGCCGAACTGGATGCCGATCGTCGCCTGCGGCTGTCGCAGCTGGTCGCCGGATTCGAACAGGTCATCGTGACCGCGGCCGTCGAGGCGGACGTGCCCGACCCGCTGCGTGCCCGGATGGTGCGTGTCGAGGCCGGCACGATCCAGGGTGGTGGAGTCGGCGATGAGTGACGGCGTCGAGCCTCCGGTGCTTCCGGCATCCGTCCCCGATCGCATTCCCGAGACGGTCGCGACGTACCTCCGCCTGCGCGGACTCGATCCCTCACCGCGCGCGTACCGCAAGCGCCGGCGCCGCAGGGGGGAAGACGACGAGAACCAGCCGTTCACGCCGGGCCGCGACCCGCACGGGATCGGCGACGTGCTCTCGGCCCTCACGCGCGAGTCCGGCTGGGAACCGCAGCTCGCGAGGGAGGACGTCGTCCGGGCGTGGGACGAGGTTGCCGGTGCCGACACCGCCAAGCGCACCCGCCCGGTCGCTTTCGCCGACGGTGTGCTCACGGTTCAGGCGGACTCGACGGCATGGGCCAAGCAGCTCCAGCTCATGCGCGCGCAGATCCTCTCCGAGATCGTCCGCCGGTACCCCGAGGCCGGGGTGGACTCGATCAGATTCCTGGGCCCGGACGTCCCCTCTTGGAAATGGGGTCCCAGAACGATTCCAGGCAGGGGCCCGCGCGATACCTACGGGTGACGTACGTCCGGGATCGTTCCGGCGGATTTCCTCGCTCCAGAGGGCCTCAGAGCGTGGATTAGCGGGTCCCGCTTGTTAGACTGTGGGGGAATCCCTCTCGAAGATGTGGAGCGCCTGATCGTATGACGTCCGTTAACCCCGACAGCGTTCCCGAGGAACCCGAAACGCCTCCCACCGAGAAGGCTCCCAACGCATACGGGGCAGACGAGATCCAGGTGCTCGAGGGTCTCGAGGCCGTCCGCAAGCGCCCGGGCATGTACATCGGTTCGACCGGTGAGCGCGGGCTGCACCACCTCGTGTACGAGATCGTCGACAATTCCGTCGACGAGGCCCTCGCGGGCTACTGCGACGCGATCCAGGTGACGATCCTCGCCGACGGCGCAGTCCGCGTGGTCGACAACGGCCGCGGCATCCCCGTCGACATGCACCGCACCGAGGGCAAGTCGACCGTCGAGGTCGTCCTCACCGTCCTCCATGCCGGCGGCAAGTTCGGCGGCGGCGGATACGCGGTCTCGGGCGGTCTCCACGGCGTCGGATCCTCCGTCGTGAACGCGCTGTCGAGCCGGCTCGACGTCGAGGTCCGCCGACAGGGTCACGTGTGGCGGCAGTCGTACCGCGACGGCGGAGTGCCCCAGGCACCGCTGGCCCAGGGCGAAGAGAGCAGCGAGACCGGCACGACGATCACGTTCTGGCCGGATGAGTCCATCTTCGACACGGTCGACTTCGACTACGACACGCTGCGCACGCGCTTCCAGCAGATGGCGTTCCTGAACAAGGGTCTGCGCATCGACCTGCGCGACGAACGGGCCGAAGAGGTCGTCGACGATGTGGATGCCGTCGACGCCGAGCCGCAGGCGCGGCACGACAGCTTCCTGTACGAGCGGGGCCTCGTCGACTATGTCGAGTACCTCAACCGCGTGCGCCACGCCGACGTCGTGAACGACGAGATCATCGAAGTGGAGTCCGAGGACACGGACCGTCGCATCGCCATGGAGATGGCCATGCAGTGGACGACCAACTACACCGAGAACGTCTTCACCTTCGCCAACACCATCAACACCCACGAGGGCGGCACGCACGAAGAGGGTTTCCGTGCGGCACTCACCGCGCTGGTGAACCGGTACGCGCGGGCGAACAACATCCTCAAGGAGAAGGAAGAGAACCTCACCGGCGAAGACATCCGCGAGGGTCTCACCGCGGTCATCTCGGTGAAGCTGTCCGAGCCGCAGTTCGAGGGGCAGACCAAGACCAAGCTCGGCAACACCGAGGCCAAGGCGTTCGTGCAGAAGGTCGTGGGCGATCAGCTGGGCGACTGGTTCGACCGCAACCCCGCCCAGGCGAAGAACGTGATCCGCAAGGCGATCGATGCCGCGACCGCGCGCCTGGCCGCGCGCAAGGCCCGCGAGACGGCCCGCCGCAAGAGCGTCTTCGAGTCGGCGGCGATGCCCGACAAGCTCAAGGACTGCACGAGCAAGGACCCGTCGATCAGCGAGATCTTCCTCGTCGAGGGAGACTCGGCCGGTGGCTCGGCCGTCCAGGGCCGCGATCCGCACACGCAGGCGATCCTGGCCCTGCGCGGAAAGATCCTCAACGTCGAGCGCGCCAGGCTCGACAAGGCCCTCGCCAACAAAGAGGTCCAGGCGATGATCCAGGCCTTCGGCACGGGCATCGGCGAGGACTTCGACATCGACAAGGCGCGGTATCACAAGATCGTGCTGATGGCCGATGCCGACGTCGACGGCCAGCACATCACGACCCTGCTCCTGACGCTGCTCTTCCGCTACATGCGCGGCCTCATCGAAGCCGGATTCGTGTACCTCGCCCAGCCGCCGCTGTATCGCATCAAGTGGTCCAACGCCGCGCACGAGTACGCCTACAGCGACCGTGAGCGCGACGCGCTGATCGTCGAGGGTCAGGCCCAGGGCCGCCGAATCCCCAAGGACAACGCGATCCAGCGCTACAAGGGTCTCGGTGAGATGAACGACCACGAGCTGTGGGAGACGACCATGAATCCGCAGTCGCGGACTCTGCGTCAGGTGACGATCGACGATGCGGCCGCCGCCGACGAGATCTTCACCATCCTCATGGGTGAGGACGTCGAGTCCCGCCGCGGCTTCATTCAGCGCAACGCCAAGGACGTTCGCTTCCTCGACATCTGATGCTTCGTCTCGGCGGCGATGCCGCCTCGCTCAGCAACCGGTCCCTGAGCGGGAGAATCGAGACGAAGGGCCGACAGAAAGTCCGAAGACATGGCTGACGAAGAACGCCCCGTAACCCCGCACGATCACGGCAAGATCGATCAGGTCGATCTGCAGCTCGAGATGCAGCGCAGCTACCTCGACTACGCGATGAGCGTCATCATCGGGCGCGCGCTGCCCGACGTGCGCGACGGCCTCAAGCCCGTGCACCGCCGTGTGCTGTACGGCATGTACGACGGCGGGTTCCGTCCCGACAAGTCGTTCTCGAAGTGCTCCCGCGTCGTCGGCGAGGTGATGGGTCAGTACCACCCGCACGGCGACACCGCGATCTACGACGCCCTGGTGCGCCTGGTCCAGCCGTGGTCGCTGCGCTACCCCCTCGCGCAGGGGCAGGGCAACTTCGGATCGCCCGGAAACCAGGGTGCGGCCGCCCCCCGGTACACCGAGACCAAGATGTCGCAGCTCGCCCTCGAGATGGTGCGCGACATCGAAGAGGAGACGGTCGACTTCCAGGACAACTACGACGGCCAGACGCAGGAGCCGACGGTCCTGCCGGCCCGCTTCCCCAACCTGCTCGTCAACGGCTCGGTCGGCATCGCCGTCGGCATGGCCACCAACATCCCCCCGCACAACCTCCGCGAGGTCTCGTCCGGTGCGCTGTGGGCCCTCGAACACCCCGAGGCCACGCGCGAGGAACTGCTCGAGGCGCTGATGGAGCGCATCCCCGGCCCCGACTTCCCCACGGCGGCGCAGATCCTCGGCACCCGCGGCATCCGAGAGGCCTACCGCACCGGGCGCGGGTCGATCACGATGCGCGCCGTCGTCAACGTCGAAGAGATCCAGGGCCGCACCTGCCTGGTCATCACCGAGCTGCCGTACCAGGTCAACCCCGACAACGTCGCGGTGAAGATCAGCGACCTCGCCCGTGAGGGGAAGATCACCGGTATCGCCGACATCCGCGACGAGACGTCGGGTCGCACCGGACAGCGCCTGGTCATCGTGCTCAAGCGGGATGCCGTCGCGAAGGTCGTGCTCAACAACCTGTACAAGCACACGCAGCTGCAGGAGAACTTCGGCGCCAACATGCTGGCGATCGTCGACGGCGTGCCGCGGACCCTCCCGCTGGACGGGTTCATCTCGCTGTGGATCGACCACCAGGTCGAGGTCATCGTCCGCCGCACGCGATACCGCCTGCGCAAGGCGGAGGAGCGCATGCACATCCTGCGCGGCTACCTCAAGGCGCTGGATGCGCTGGACGAGGTCATCGCGCTCATCCGCCGGTCGCCGACCGTGCAGGATGCCAACGAGGGCCTGCAGAAGCTCCTCGACATCGACGACATCCAGGCGCAGGCGATCCTCGACATGCAGCTGCGCCGCCTGGCCGCGCTTGAACGGCAGAAGATCGTCGACGAGGCGACCGAGCTCGAGGCCCGGATCGCCGACTACAACGACATCCTCGGTGACCCGGCCCGGCAGCGGATCATCATCCGCGACGAGCTGACCGGCATCGTCGAGCGCTTCGGCGACGACCGCCGCACCCACATCCTCCACGGGTTCGACGGCGACATGTCGATGGAAGACCTCATCCCCGAGGAAGAGATGGTGGTCACCGTCACGCGCGACGGCTACATCAAGCGCACGCGCAGCGACAACTATCGGCAGCAGCACCGCGGCGGTAAGGGTGTCAAGGGTGCCCAGCTGCGCGCCGACGACGTCGTCGAGCACTTCTTCGTCACGACGACCCACCACTGGCTGCTGTACTTCACCACGAAGGGGCGCGTCTACCGGACGAAGGCGTACGAGGTCCCCGAGGCCGGCCGCGACGCCAAGGGCCAGCATGTGGCGAATCTCCTCGCCCTGCAGCCCGATGAAGAGATCGCGCAGATCCTCGACATCCGCGACTACTCCGTGAGCACCTACCTGGTGCTCGCGACCCGCAGCGGACTGGTCAAGAAGACCCGTCTGACCGAGTACGACACCAACCGCCAGGGCGGCGTGATCGCGATCCGTCTGCGCGAGGGCGACGAGGTCGTCAGCGCGATGCTCGTCGACGAGGGCGACGAGATCCTCCTCATCAGCCGGCAGGGCATGTCGCTGCGCTTCACCGCCACCGACGAGGCCCTGCGTCCGATGGGCCGCTCCACCGAAGGCGTCAAGGGCATGTCGTTCCGCGAGCGCGACAGTCTGCTCTCGGCATCGGTCGCCCGGGACGACGGATTCGTGTTCGTCGTCACCGAGGGCGGGTACGCCAAGCGCACCGCGGTCGACCAGTACCGCACCCAGAGCCGAGGCGGACTCGGCATCAAGGTGGCGCGTCTGAGCGACGATCGAGGAAATCTCGCAGGCGGTCTGATCGTCGGAACCGACGACGAGGTCTTGGTGGTTCTTGCCAGCGGCAAGGTGGTACGCTCTGCCGTGGCCGAGGTGCCTGCCAAGGGTCGCGACACCATGGGTGTCGTGTTCGCCCGTGCCGGCGACGAGGATCGCATCATCGCGATCGCGCGCAACGGCGAGCGGCGCCTGGCCGAGACGGCGGAGTCTGAGGATTCCACCTCTGGCACCCCTGACGCCGCATCCCCGATCCCCGAAGAAGGTACTGACGCATGAGCACGGTAGCCGACAAGCTCGCGAAGAAGTCCAGTGGGCGCACCAGCGCCAAGCAGGTCCGCCTGCGTCTGGTGTATGTGGACTTCTGGTCCGCGGTCAAGCTCTCGTTCCTCGCGGCGATCGCGATCGCGATCGTCACCGTGGTGTCGCTGGTCATGATCTACCTCGTGGTGCAGACGACGGGACTCATCGCCCAGGCCGATGACTTCCTCGGCAGCTTCTCGGACGGCAGCCTGCTGGTCTCGCAGTTCGTGAGCCTGCCGCAGGTCCTCGCGTTCTCGGCGATCGTGGCGATCCTGAACCTGATCGTGATCACGGTGCTCGGCGCCGTGATCGCGGGCATCTACAACCTCGCGGTCAAGGTGACCGGCGGACTGCTGGTCGGCTTCACCTCCAACTGAACGGATGCCGGGGTTTCCGGCATCCGCTCACACCACGGTCGTTCCCAGCAGGGTTCCGATCGCCCAGGTCACGGCGAGGGCGAGCGCCCCGCCGACCACCAGCCGCATCACCGCGCGGCCGACCGGAGCGTCGCCCAGACGTGCCGAGACGGTGCCCGTCACGGCCAGCGCCACCACCACCGCGACGAACGTGATCGGCACCCGCAGCCCGGGCGGCGGGAGCAGGATCGCCAGCAGGGGAAGAAGCGCTCCCAGCGTGAAGGCGACCGCCGAAGACAGGGCCGCCTGCCATGGGCTGACCAGGTCGTCGCGATCGATGTGCAGCTCCACCTCGAGGTGTGCGGCGAGGGCATCGTGCGCGGTGAGCTCCTCTGCCACGACCCGCGCCGTCGCCTCGCTCAGACCCCGCTGGCGGTAGAACTCGGCGAGTTCGGCGAGCTCTTCGTCCGGCTGCTCGCGCAGCTCGCGCTCCTCCTTCGCGATGAGCGCCCGCTCGGTGTCGCGCTGGCTGCTCACCGAGACGTACTCGCCGAGGGCCATCGAGATCGCCCCACCGACGACGCCGGCGACACCGGCGGCCAGGATCGCGGAGATCTCGGTCGTGGCCCCCGCGACACCGACCACCAACGCGGCCACCGAGACGATGCCGTCGTTGGCGCCGAGGACGCCCGCGCGCAGCCAGTTCAGACGCTGACCGATGCCGCCGAGATGCGTCTCTCCGGCGTGGGTGGGCTCCCTCATGCGCTCAGTCAACCACCGCGGCTCCGGCCCGGCGCCACGATTCGAGAATCCGCGCCGATTCGGGTAAAGTCTTGGAGGTTGCCGACGCCCCCGCGTCGCAGCAGACGGGGCTATAGCTCAGGCGGTTAGAGCGCTTCACTGATAATGAAGAGGTCCCAGGTTCAAGTCCTGGTAGCCCCACACGTAAGCCCCGGGGCCTTAGCTCAGTTGGTAGAGCGCCTGCTTTGCAAGCAGGATGTCAGGAGTTCGAATCTCCTAGGCTCCACTCCCCGCCTCCGCTCAGGAGGCCTCTTGCGAGATGTCGGCCACGGTCGCGCCGTACGCCGCGATGAGCGCGTCCGCGTCGACGAAGAGACTGAAGCCGTGGGCTCCGGCTCCCATCGCGATCCGCTCGCCGACGATCCGCTCGTCGGCGTAGACCGGCCAGTCGTGGGTGCTGCCGATCGGCACGATCGTTCCGCGCTCGTAGCCGGTGGCCTCGAGGGCCCGCTCGGGTTCGGGCAGTCGCAGCTTGTTGACGCCGACGACCGCCCGCAACTTCGGCCACGAGATGGCGCGATCTCCGGGGACGAGGGCGAAGAGGTAGGTGTCGTCGCTGCGCTTGACCACGAGCGTCTTCACGATGCCCGAGGGGTGGACGCCGAGAAGCGCCGCCGCCTCGGGAAGACTGTCCGCGACCGGGCGCTCTCGCACCTCGATCGCCAGTCCCCGGGCGGCGGCGGCTTCGTTGACCCGATGAAGCGGATCAGGCATCCGGTGCGCGCAGCGGGTCGTCCGCCACCCACAGCTCGTCGTCGGCGCGCAGTGTCTGCCACGCGGCGTAGAGGACCCCGGCTGCGGCGGCGACGCCGAGGATGATCGCGATCACGCCACCGGCGCCGATCCCGTCACGTCCCGAGTCGGTGTGCAGCTTGCGCGACAGGTTCTTCGTCGCCTGCTTGGAGTACTTGTCGGCCTTCTTGGCGTACTTGCCGCGGTCGAGTTCGAAGCCCTTGCCCTTGGCCAGGCGGGCGCGGGTGTCGTTCGCGGCATCCCAGACCGACATCGCGCTGCCGACGACGGTGCCCGCGGTGGGGACGACCTTGTCGGCGAGGACGTGCTTGGAGAAGGCGACGCTGCGGTCGACGTAGGGTGCGGCGTACTTGTCGTAGCCGTGCTTGACGGTCGGACCCAGGTCCTCGCGACCGTAGGTGCCCAGCTGGCGTCCCGCCTCGCGGGCGACGGCTCCGGCCTCGCCGACCAGGATCTGCTGCGACTCCCAAAGATTGTTGGCCTGCTTCTGCAGCTTACGGAGTTGCTTCTTGCGCTTGCGGCTCAGGCTCACAATGCCCTCCCAGGGTGTGGGGATGTCGGATTCCCCATCTTGCCAGACCATCTCTGTCGCGGGAGGGGTTGCGACGAACTCTGAGACAATGTACGCATGCCGATTCACACTGCTGTCGCCACGTTCCACACCAATCACGGCGACATCGTCGTCAACCTCTTCGGAGACCACGCCCCCCGAACCGTCCAGAACTTCATCGGCCTCGCCGACGGTTCGGGCTCGTGGACGCACCCCGCGACGGGCAAGCCCGGCGAGGGTCCGCTCTACAAGGACGTCATCTTCCACCGCATCATCAGCGGCTTCATGATCCAGGGCGGCGACCCGCTCGGCCAGGGCACCGGCGGACCGGGCTACAACTTCAACGACGAGATCAGCCCCGAGCTGACCTTCACCGAGCCTTACAAGCTGGCCATGGCCAACGCGGGGCTCCGCCGCAATTCGATCACCGGCAAGGCCGAGGGCACCAACGGCTCGCAGTTCTTCATCACCGTTCCCGGCCAGGGCGGCCGCGGACCCGAGTGGCTGCAGGGCAAGCACACGATCTTCGGCGAGGTCGCCGACGACGCCTCGAAGGCCGTCGTCGACGCGATCGCCGAGGTTCCCACCGCCGCCGGCGACCGCCCCCTCGAGCCGGTGGTCATCGAGTCCATCGACATCGCCACGGTCTGACAGGACCGGGGCGCGTGACCACCGACGATTTCCGTCGCAACCGAGAGAACTTCTGCTACCGGCATCCCGACCGTCAGAGCTTCGTGCTCTGCCAGCGGTGCCTCCGTACGATCTGCCCCGAGTGCCAGACCCCGGCGGCCGTCGGCGTGATCTGCCCCGAGTGCCTGCAGGCGCAGCAGAAGAACCAGTCTCCCGCGCAGCGTAAGGCGGAGCGTCGGTGGTCACGCCCCCGCGTACTGGCCGCGACGTCGGATGGACGGCCGGTCGTCAGTTACGCGATCATCGCGATCACGGCGCTGGCGTTCCTCATCGGCCTGGTCCCCGGCGCCGGGCCGGTCGTGCAGGGCGCCCTTCTCTTCTGGGCGCCGGCGCTCTACCCGGATCTCACCGGAGCCTTCCAGCCGTGGCGGCTTCTCACCGTCGCGCTCGTGCACTCCGGGTTCTGGCACGTCGGCCTCAACATGCTGGCGCTGTGGCTGCTCGGACGCAGCCTCGAACCGCTGCTGGGCAGATGGCGTTTCCTCACCCTCTACCTGATGGGTGCGCTGGGCGGTTCGGTCGCCGTCGCGCTGCTGTCGTTCACCACGCAGGTCGTGGGGGCCTCCGGTGCGATCTTCGCCCTCTTCGGCGCGATGCTGGTGATCGGCCGGCACCTCGGCGCGAACATCACCGGCATCGCCATCATCCTCGGCATCAACCTGGTGATCGGATTCATCCCGGGCTTCAACGTGTCGTGGCAGGCGCACATCGGCGGACTCGTCACCGGCGCGCTCGTGGGCCTCATCTTCGCCCGCACCCGCTCGGTGCGCCGTCGCCGCCTGCAGATCGCGCTGCTCGCCGCGCTGGGTGCAGCGCTCGTGGGGTTGCTTCTCGTGCCCCCGCTGCTGTTCTTCTGACAGGAATTACACGCGTGTGATTCATCCCCAGGTGTGGATGAACCTGTGGATAACTCCGCAGCGCGCACCAATGACGAGAGCGCAGGACCCGAAAGCCCTGCGCTCTCGTCGCTCGTACCGCTGGACTACCGCCAGCGCGTGGTCATGAGGAAGCCGATGAAGGCGATGCCGAAGCCGATCACGAGGTTCCAGGCGTCGATGCCGGGGATCGGATACTGCATGCCGCTCAGGTAGAAGACCAGCACCCACACCAGCCCGACGAGCATGAGCCCGATCATGATCGGCTTGAACCACACCGGGTTGGGGGCGGCTTCGCCCTCTGCGCGCTCCACGAGCTCGTCGTCATTGCCTGGTCGTGCCATGCCGAACAGTCTAACTGCCAGCAAGCGCGAAACATGTGCTGACTAGAATCCCCCTGTGTCCCACGCCACGAGTGACCACACGGCCCGCCGCCGGTCCGCTCGACGCGCCGACGGGTCGCCGCCGCGTCGCCGGGTCTCGGTCGTGGGCGTCTTCGGCGAGCTGCTCATCACCGCGGGCGTGCTGGTGTTCCTCTACGTCGGATGGCAGCTGTGGCTGGGCGATGTCATCTACGGCGCGCAGGCCAACGCCGAAGGTGCTGAGCTCAGCGAGACGTGGGCCGAGCAGTACGAGCCGACCGAGCCGGCGCCGAGCGCGACGCCCGACGACACCGCCGAGGCCGAGGCCGAGGCCGAGCCCGCGGCGGTCGAGCCTGTCGTGCTGCCCGAGCCGCAGGGCACCGAGGACTTCGCGGTCATGCGCGTCCCCCGCTTCGGCGACGACTACGCCGTGACGATGGCCGGCGGTGTCACCCGCGCGGGCACCCTCGACCGCGCGCGGATCGGCCACTACCCGGGCTCGAAGATGCCCGGCGAGGTCGGCAACTTCGCCGTCGCCGCCCACCGCACCACGTACGGCGCACCGTTCAACCGCATCGCGGAGCTTCGCGTCGGTGACGCGATCGTCGTCGAGACCGAGGCCGGCTGGTACACCTACCGCTTCCGCACGCTCGAGTACGTCACACCCGACGAGGTGGAGGTCCTCCTCCCCGTCCCGCAAGAGATGGACGCCCCCGCGGGCACCAGGTACCTGACCATGACCAGCTGCAGTCCTCTCTACTCCCTCGCCGAGCGGATCGTCGCGTACAGCGTGTTCGAGTCCTTCACACCCCGCTCGGACGGACCACCCTCCTCGCTCATCGACGCGGCGGGCGCCTGATGTACGCGGCGCTGTGGCGGGTGCTCCCCGGACCCTGGTGGGTGCGGGTCCTCATCCTGCTCGTGCTCATCGCGGCCGTGCTGTACGGACTGTTCTTCTACGCCTTCCCCTGGGTGAGCGAGTTCGTCAACCCGCAAGAGGTCACCGTCGAGTGATTGTCCCGCCGGTGCTGGTCGTCGACAACCACGACAGCTTCGTCCACACGCTCGTCGGCTACCTGCACGAGCTCGGTGCCGACACCGAGATGGTCGAGGCCGACAGCATCCTCGATCCGGATGCCGCTCTCGACGGTCGCCGCGGCATCCTCATCTCTCCCGGGCCCGGAACCCCCGCGGCGGCCGGTGCGTCGATCGCCGTCGTCCGCGCGGCCGCGCGGCGCGGCATCCCCCTGCTCGGTGTCTGTCTCGGGCACCAGGCCATCGCCGAGGCCTTCGGCGCCCGCGTCGACCACGCCCCGGAACTCATGCACGGCATCACCTCGGCCGTGCACCACGACGGGTCTGCGCTCTATGCAGGACTCCCCGATCCGTTCACGGCGACGCGGTACCACTCGCTGGCGGTCGTGCCCGAGACCGTGCCCCACGATCTGATCGTCACCGGCCGCACCGGCAGCGGTGTCATCATGGGCCTCGCGCACCGCACCCTGCCCATCGTGGGCGTGCAGTTCCACCCCGAGAGCGTGCTCACCGAGGGCGGACATCTGCTGCTCGGCAACTGGCTGAGCCAGGCGGGCTATCCGGATGCCGCCGCGCGCGGCGCCCGGCTTCATCCGCGACGGTGAGGCCTACTCTCCCGAGCAGAAGGTCAGCGTGATCGTCGAGCGCACCGGCACGTCTCCGGGAGCCAGCGACTGGCCCGACACGGTCGGCGGCGCCGACGCCGGGCACGCGGTGTCTTCTTCGGTCAGGACCTCGAGCCCCAGCGCCTCGAGCTCGCGCTGCGCGGCGTCGACGGTGTAGCCGCGGACGTCGTTGATCGCGATGCGGCCGGACGCGACGATGAGGTTGACGGTCGTGCCTGCCGGGACCGAGATGCCCGGGCTCTGGTCGGCCGAGATGACGGTGCCCTCGGTGAGATCGGCGTCGTTCTGCCGGCGCACCGAGCCCAGCGACAGCCCCGCGTCGGCGATCGCCTGTTCGGCGGCCTCCTGACCCAGGCCCTCGAGCGCGGGAACCGTGGCCATCTCCTGCCCCTCCGACACGAAGACGCGGACCTGCTGGCCGGGATTCACCGACTCCCCCGCTGCGGGGTCGGTGCGGATGACATTGCCGGCGGCGACCTCGGTGTTGGCCTCGTCGATCCGGAACGACACCAGATCCTCGCCACCCAGCTCGCTGCTGGCGCGCTCGTACGTCATGCCCGTGACGTCGGGGACGATGCGGGCGATGCTCGGCACCTCGGCGCGCGGCTGGATGGAGAGCACCCAGAAGAGCATCGACACCAGGAGGACCGCCAGCAGTGCGACGCCGGTCCAGATCCACGCGACCGGGGGTCCGGGCTGCGTCCGCTTCATGGTCGTGTCGGTGGTCAGCTGCCGCAGCGACCGAGCCGTCTCGGCCGCCTGTCGCGGGTTCGGACCGTACAGCTCACTGGTCAGCGCGCCGAGCTGCCGCTTCGACGGAGCCTTGCCGTCGATGGCCGCGTCGAGCGACTCGCGGAACCCCGCAGCGTCCTGATAGCGCTGGAACGGATCCTTCGCCAGCGCGCGAAGCGCCACGGCGTCCATGGCGCGGGGCACCGACTCGTTGATCTCGGAGGGCGGCAGGGGCGCTTCGCTGACGTGCTGGTACGCCACCGCGACCGGCGACTCACCGCGGAAGGGGGTGCGGCCGGCGAGCAACTCGTAGAGTACGACGCCGGTGGAATACAGGTCGGCGCGCCCGTCGACGGGCTCGCCCTTGGCCTGCTCGGGTGAGAAGTAGGCGGCGGTGCCGAGGATGGTCGTCGTCTCGGCGACGGTGGACGAGCTGTCCGACACCGCGCGGGCGATGCCGAAGTCCATGACCTTGACCTGGCCCGCGGGGGTGACCATGACGTTGCCGGGCTTGATGTCGCGGTGCACGACGCCGGCCCGGTGCGAATACTCGAGGGCCTCCAGGATGCCGTCGACGTAGCGCGCGGCATCCGTGACCGGCACCGGTCCCTCGGCGATGATCTCCTTCAGCAGCCTGCCGCGAACGAGCTCCATGACGATGTACGGAACGGCGCGCACGGTACCGTCGGGGAGGGTTTCGGAGTCCTCTCCGGCGTCGTAGACCCGCACGATCGTGGGATGCGACATGCGGGACGCGGCCTGCGCTTCGAGACGGAACCGGGTGCGGAAGGCGTTGTCGCCGGCGAGCTCGCGGTCGAGGACCTTGATGGCCACCTCGCGGCCCAGCGTGAGGTCGTAGCCGCGGAACACCCGGGCCATGCCACCTCGGCCGATGGGCTCGTCGACGCGGTAACGCCCGCCGAGTACGCGCGGCTCAGCAGTCACGAAAACCCCCCTGATGGAACATCAGCCAGACTATCCGAGGGTCCAGGTCCTGGATGCCGGACTCCCCGGGGGCCGCCTGCCGGCGGTGACGGTTCGAGCCGGATCACCCGGGGTGGAGCGACTCGTCGGCTGCCGTGGTGCGCCATCCGAGGAAGTGCACCGTCAGCCCGGCGCGAGTCGGTGCGCAGCAGAACGGTCCGGCGTGAACGGCTGCGCCCGAGCGCAAGGGTGCGACGCGCACGAGCCGCCACGGCTCGTCATCCGCCCGGGCCCGGATCGTCACCGCCCCCGCGGACCAGCTCGCTCGCGTCGTGACGATCCTTCCGGCCCACTCGGGCACGGGCGAGAGCGACCAGTCGGACTCGCCGCGGGTGACCACGGCTCCGAGGCTGTCCTGGCCGTCGCTGTGCTCGATTCCGGCCTTGATCCAGTTCTCGTCGTCGATCTTGAGGAACACCCCGGCTTGGTCGAACTGCGAGGAGAAGTCAGCGCGGAAGGTCACCTCGACGGCCCGGCCTTCGTTCAGGGGTGTCAGAAGCGCGTGCTCGGTGTCGTGGATGAACCCGTACGACGTCGTCCGCCACGCATCGCTGCCTTCCTTCGCGGTCACGAAGAGGCCGTTCTCGGCGACGCGCGTCTGTTCGGGCTCCGTCGTCCAGCGACCCTCGGTCCATGCCACGTCGGTCATCGCACCGCCCCCACTCTCAGGGGGTCGTCCCGCCCTCGCCCGAGCCTTCGCCCTCGCCGTTTCCGTTGCCGTTTCCGTCACCGGGATCCGTCGTCGGCACCGCCTCGATCGTCGCGGCCGCCTCCGGCGACGCCGGAGAGGTGCGCTCGCCGGACGGGCCTCCGGTGCAGGTGACGGTGTACGACACCGTCACCTGGCCGGTGGCGTCGGCGGGGACGGTGAGCTGGGTCGTGCGGTCGCCCGCGCCGAACGAGGACTCCGTGCCGCCGTTCGGGAAGGTGCCGTTGGTGGCCGTGAAGTTGTAGGCGCTCGGCGATCCCTCGCCCGACGGGCAGGAGTACTGCGACCAGTTCACCGTGATGACGCCGCCCGCCGGGGTGGTCGACGGGGTGAGGGTCGCTGCGCCCGGCGCCTCGAGCGGCACCTGCGCGCCGTAGAACGTCAGGTCGATGGTCGTGCCCTCGGGCACGCGGCCGGTCGGGTTCACCTCGTACACGAGTCCCTGCTGGGCCTCGGTCGGCGCGGAGTTGCCTTCGACGCAGTTGGCGACCAGACCGGCGTCTTCCACGACGACGCGGGCGTCGTCGCACGAGATGTCGGTGAGTGCGAGCGAGCGCACGTCCACGAGCTCCTCGGCGGGCTCGGTCGGCGTCGGGGTCTGGCTCGGCGTCGACCGCGGTGTCGTCGACGATGCGGTGGGACTCGACGTCGGCTCGTCGCCCTGGTTCGCGAGCAGCGCCCAGATCGTGCCACCGAGGATCAGCAGCAGCAGCAGGATGAGCGCGATGAGCGGCCACGTCCACGGGCTGCGCTTCTTCTTCTCGGGCTCGGCGTCCTCGGCCGTCTCGGTGACCGTCGTGGCACCCATCGGGACCGCACCGGGCAGCAGCTGCGTGGTCGCAGCCGTTCCGCCGGCGGCGGTGAGCAGCTGCGTGGCCTCATCGGCGAGCACGGCGCCCCCGGCGACGGCGGGCACAGCGGCCGCGGCGGCGGCGAGGTCGCCGCGGCGCAGAGCGGTGGCGGCCCGCGCGACGGCCGCGGTCGAGGCGGGACGCTCGTCGGGCTTCTTGGCGATCATCGCCATGACGAGGTTCTGCACCGGCTCGGCCACCGTCGGCGGCAGGGGCGGCGGCTGCTCGTTGATCTGCGCCATGGCGATCGCCACCTGCGACTCGCCCGTGAAGGGGCGCTTGCCGGCGAGCGACTCGTAGGCGACGATGCCGAGCGAATAGATGTCGGTGGCCGGGGATGCCGGGTGTCCGGAGGCCTGCTCGGGCGACAGGTACTGCACCGTGCCCATGACCTGGCCGGTCGCCGTCAGCGGCACCTGGTCGGCGATACGGGCGATGCCGAAGTCGGTGATCTTGACCCGGCCGTCCGGGGTGATGAGGAGGTTGCCGGGCTTGATGTCCCGGTGGACCAGGCCGGCCGCATGTGCGGCCTGCAGCGCCGCCGACGTCTGCGCGACGACATCGAGGGTCTTGTCGGTCGACAGCGTGCCGTCGCGTTCGAGGATGGTCGACAGGGCCTCGCCGGGCACGAGCTCCATGACCAGGAACGCACTGCCGGCCTCCTCGCCGTAGTCGAACACGCTGGCGATGCCTTCGTGGTTGACGAGCGCGGCGTGACGGGCCTCGGCGCGGAAGCGCTCGAGGAAGCCCGGATCCCCCATGTACTCGTCTTTGAGGATCTTGATGGCGACGGTGCGGCCGATCACGTGATCGGTCGCCTCCCAGACTTCGCCCATGCCGCCGATGGCGATCCGCGATTCCAGCTCGTAGCGGCCGCCGAAGGTCACTCCCTGCGTCGGTCTCATCTGCCCAGCACCGCCTCCATGACCGTCTTCGCGATAGGCGCGGCGATCGTGTTGCCGCTGCCCGATTGTCCTTGGCCTCCGCCGTTCTCGACGACCACCGCAACGGCCACCTGGGGGTCTTCCGCCGGGGCGAATCCGGTGAACCACAAGGTGTACGGTGCGTCGGATCCGTTCTCGGCGGTGCCGGTCTTACCGGCTACTTCGACCCCGTCTATTCTTGCACCCGACGCCGCGCCGTCACTGACATTGGCGACCATCATCTGCACCATCTCCTCGGCGAGGTCCTCTTCCAGCGCCCGGCCGAACTCCACGTCGTCGAACGTCTGCTGCACCGAGAGGTCGGGGGCGATCACCTGATCGACGAGGCGCGGGCTCATCACGACACCTCCGTTGGCGATCCCGGCCGAGACCATCGCGATCTGCAGCGGCGTCGCGGTCACCTGACCCTGCCCGAACCCCGAGAGCGCGGTCTGGGCGTCGTCGAGGCCGGTGGGGTAGCTCGAGGCGGTGGACGACTGCGGCACCTCGAACGAGAGGTTGAATCCGTACTTCTCGGCCTCGGCGCGGATGGCCTCATCGCCGAGTTCGACTGCGAGTTCTGCGAACGGGATGTTGCAGCTCAGCCGCAGGGCGTCGGCGATCGTGACCTCGTCACCCGAGCCGCATCGGCCGCCACTGGCGTTGTAGACCACCGCGCTCGACTGCGGGAGGGTGTACGAGGCGGGGTTCGGCAGCTCGGACTCGGGCGTGTACTCCCCCGAGGCCAGGGCGGCCGAGGCGACGACCAGCTTGAACGTCGAGCCCGGGGGATTCAGATCGCCGGCGATGGCCCGGTTCGACAGCGGGTCCGCCGGGTCGGCGACCAGTTCGTCGAAGACGCGATTGACCTCGGCGGTGTCGTGCGATGCCAGCAGGTTCGTGTCGAAGCTCGGGCTGGTCACCATCGCCAGGATGCGGCCGGTGTCGGGCTCGATCGCCACGACGGCGCCCTCGAGGTCGCCGAGCGCTTCGAACGCCGCGCGCTGCACGTCGGGGTCGACCGAGACCTCGACGTTCGAGCCGCGCGGCGGCTGGCCGGTGAAGATCCGCTCCATTCGCGTCAGGAACTGCGAGTCGTCGGTGCCGCTGAGCATCTGGTTCAACGCCAGCTCGATGCCCGTCGCTTCGCCGAGCGGGGGCAGGTAGCCGGTGACGGGAGCCCACATGGGGGCGTCGGCGTATTGCCGCTGCCAGCTGTAGATGTCGTCGGAGGGCACCGAGGACGCGATCGCGGCACCGCCCGCGATGATCGAGCCGCGCTGCACCTCGTACGAGTCGTACAGCGCCCGCGTGTTGGCGGGGTGGTCGGCCAGGGTGTCGGCCTGGACGACCTGGATCACGCTCGTCGAGGCGAAGAGCGCGAAGAACATCAGCATCATGATGACGCTGAGCCGGCGCAGTTCCTTGGTCATCCGATCACCACCCGCGGGCGTGAACGCACGGCATCCGAGATCCGCAGCAGCAGGGCGACGATGATCCAGTTCGCGATGAGCGAGGAACCGCCCGCCGCCAGGAAGGGGGTGGTCAGTCCGGTCAGGGGGATGACCCGGGTCACGCCGCCGACCATGATGAACACCTGCAGCGCGATGGTGAACGACAGCCCCGTGGCCAGCAGCTTCCCGAAGTCGTCCTGGCCGGCCAGGCCGATGCGGATGCCGCGACTGGTGAACACCATGTACAGGCACAGGATCGCGAACAGGCCCACGAGGCCGAGCTCCTCGCCGAGGCTGGGGAAGATGTAGTCGCTCTCGGCGACGGGCGTCAGGTAGGGACGCCCGAGTCCCAGGCCGGTGCCGATCAGGCCCCCCTGCGCGAGGCCGAAGATGCCCTGCACGAGCTGGAAGCTGCTGTTGTCCATGAGCGCCGGGTTGAACGCGTCGAGCCAGTTGGTGAAGCGGCCCTGCACGTACGGCAGCACGCGCGAGGCGAGCAGCGCGCCCGCGGCGGCGAGGATCACGCCGAGGAGCACCCAGCTGGTCTTGCCGGTGGCGACGTAGAGCATGGCGACGAACATGCCGAAGATCAGCAGGCCGGTTCCGAGGTCGCGCTGCATGACGATGATGCCGAGCGAGACGAGCCAGATCACCAGCAGCGGGCCGAGTTCGCGCGCGCGCGGCCAGGTCATGCCGAGGAAGCGGGTGCCGACCGAGGTGAGGCTTTCGCGGGTGCGGACCAGATAGCCGGCGAAAAAGACGGCCAGCGCCAGCTTCGCCAGCTCACCGGGCTGGAAGGTGAAGAACCCGACGTCGACCCACACGTCGGCGTTGCCGCCGCCGCTGAGGCCGGGGATCACGGGGAGGATCAGCAGGCCGATGCCGGCGAATCCGAAGATGTAGGTGTAGCGGAACAGCACGCGGTAGTTGCGTAGGAGGATGACCACGACGATGGCCAGCACGAGGGCGATCCCCGCCCACGCGAGCTGCCGGGTCGAGAAGGCCTCCCAGCCGTTGCGGTCGCGCGCCAGATCGATGCGGTAGATCATCGCGATGCCGAGGCCGGTCAGGAGCGTCGCGATGGGGACGACGAAGGGGTCGGCCGCACGCGCCTTCAACCGCAGCACGATGTGCAGCGCCACGATGAGCGCCGTCGGGCCGCCGCAGTAGACGACGAACGTCCAGTCGACGGCGCCCAGTTCGCCCAGCTGCACCAGCACGAGGGCGCCGGCGTTGATGGCGAAGGCGAATACGAGCAGGAAGAGCTCGCGGTTCCGCTGGGTCTGCGGCACGCGGATGCGCTTGAGCGCGCGGATCACCGCCGTGTCGGTCGACAGCTGGTCAGCGGCCGGTGCGGACATCAGTCACCTCCCGAGACGGCACGGAGCCGGTCGACGATCGCGCGGGCGTCGTCCAGCGACGACGCGCTGATGGTGCGCTCGACGGTGGCCCTGGTGAACGGCGAGAGATCGTCGAGTTCGATGCCGGTCTCCTCGTATGTGGTCGACAGCGAGATCGGCCCGATGTCCTGCTGGATGCCGCGGAAGATGACGACCGAGTCGGTGTCGGCCCCTACGTAATACCGCGTCTGCGTGAACTGGTATACGCCGAACATGCCGGCGGCCAGGAGCGCGAGGACGAGCACGAGGCCGGCGATCCATCCCCAGCGACGGCGACGCGCACGACGGCGGTCCTCCTCGATCAGCTCCTCGAGGAACTCCGCGGCCGGCTCGAAGTGGGTCGGCTCGTTGGCGGCCTGGCGGTTCGGGTGCAGCCAGCTCGTGCGCCCGGGACGGGCGGCGGGCACCTCGACCCCGATCGGGTTCGACGCCGATCCGACGATCGTGGGTGTGCCCGAGAAGACCGGATGCGCTCCCCCGACGTCGATGATCACGATCGTGACGTTGTCGGGGGCGCCGCCGTCGAGCGCCTGACGCAGCAGGTTGTCGGCGGTCCGGCCCGGGGCGAGGCCCGCGGCCATCGCCTTGGCGGTGTGCGGGTCGTCGACGACGCCCGAAAGACCGTCCGAGCACAGCAGCCAGCGATCCCCCGGCTGGGTGGGCATAATGAACGTGTCGACCTCGGGGTCGGGATCCATGTCGCCGAGCACCCGCATGAGGACCGAGCGGCGCGGGTGGAAGCGCGCCTCTTCGGGCGTGATGCGACCGGAGTCGACCAGACGCTGCACGAACGTGTGGTCGGTCGTGATCTGGGTGAGCGCCTCGTCGCGGAAGAGGTAGATCCGCGAGTCGCCGATGTGGGCGATCACGGCGTACTCGTCGACCATGAGCAGCGCGCTGACGGTGGTGCCCATGCCGGCGAGCTCGGGGCGCTGGTGGACGGTGTCGATCAGGTCGGCGGCGGTGTCGGTGATCGCCTCGCGGAGGACCCGCTCGGCGGTCGAGGTGGAGTCGTACGGCACGTCGATGCGCTGCAGGCGGTTGACGGCGAGGCTCGAGGCGACGTCGCCTCCGGCGTGACCGCCCATGCCGTCGGCGACCACGAACAGGTTCGATCCGGCGTAACCGGAGTCCTGGTTGTTGGAGCGCACCTTGCCGGTGTGCGAGATCGCGGCGCTCGAGCCCTGGAAGACCATGAAGAGAGGTCCGCCCGTCTACTTCCGCAGCTCGAAGGTCGTCGCGCCGACCTTGATCGGGGCGCCCACGACGACGGGCACCGGCGTCGAGACCCGGGCGCCGTCGTGCCACGTGCCGTTCGTGGAGTCGAGGTCCTGGATCATCCACTGATCGCCCCACAGCAGCAGGCGCGCGTGGTGGCTCGAGGTGTAGTCGTCGCGGATGACCAGTCCCGATTCGCTCGAGCGCCCGATCGTGAGGGGCTCGGACCCCAGCGGCAGCTCCAGTCCGGCTTTCGGGCCCGACGTGATGACGATGCGGGCGACCGCGTCCACGGTGGCCTTGCCGCCCTTCGAGGCCGCGGGCATCGCGCGCGGCGGGGTCGAGGGCGACGAAGGTCGCGCAGCGGTCTGGCCGACCGGCGCCGCGGCCGCGGGTGCGGCATCCGGCATCTTGCGCACCTTCACGCCGAACAGATCCGCGCGCAGCGAGTAGATGACGGCGAACACGAAGAACCACAGCACCAGCAGGAAGCCGATGCGCAGCAGCAGGAAGGTCAGTTCGCTCACGTCAGCGGCCCCTGCTCTCGGACGTCGTAGGCGCGGGTGACGTCGTCGGGCAACGGGGGCTTCGGTGGGGTCGCCTGCGCTATCACGCGGAACACGATATCGGTGCGGCCTATGGTGACGGTGGAATCCGGTGACAGGGGCGCTTCGGTGACCGGGCGTCCGTCGAGCTTCGTGCCGTTGGTGGACTTCATGTCGCGCACCATGGCGCGCTCGCCGTCCCACAGGATCTCGACGTGGCGGCGGCTCGTTCCGGAGTCCGGGATCGTGATGTCGGCGTCGCTGCCGCGCCCGATGACCGTGCGGGATTTGACAAGCGGATGCCGCTTGCCGGCGATCTCGACCACACCGCGCCACGCCACCCGACCCTGGGCGGCCGAGCTCTCCACGCGCAGGGTGCCGGTGGCGACCTGCTCGTCGCGGCGCAGCTCGATCGTCACCGGACCGGCGAAGGAGTACCCCTGCGCCCGGGCGTGCGCGTGGACGAGGGAGTCGAGCTCCTCGGGCAGCGCGTTGCCGAGCGCGGACATCTTCTCGTGGTCGTCGGCCGACAGCAGCACCACGAACGTGTGTGGAGCGAGGATGCGCTCGCGACTGACCACGGCGGCCTTCTTGTCGAGCTCGCTCCGCAGCGCGGAAGCGATTTCTACGGGCTGGATGCCGCTGCGGAAGGTCTTGGCGAACGCGCTGTTGACGGCGCGCTCAAGACCTTTCTCGAAGCTGTCAAGTAGTCCCACGGGGCTCCTCGGAGGGCGGTGCCGGATCGCTACATGCTAATTGCACAGTCTGTACGGGGTGTGGACGCGGTGCGGCTCCGCGCGGGATCGGGGCACCTCCGACCCCGTGATACGATCGGGAGTCGAGTTCGGAGCGCCCCGGTGCACCGACTCGCGCGAGTGGCGGAATAGGCAGACGCGCTGGCTTCAGGTGCCAGTGCCCGAAAGGGCGTGGGGGTTCAACTCCCCCCTCGCGCACAGCGAGATGAAGGGCTCCCGAGAGGGGGCCCTTCATCGTTTCCGGCTGCGGCCTCGGTCCTCAGACACCGTCGAGGGCCGGCACCAGGGTGAAGACGATCTCCTCCACCTCGCGCCCCACACCCGGTGCGAACGCGACGTTCCGCGAGACCTCGGTGAAGCCGTTCCGCTCGAGCACGGCGATGGAGCCCGCGTTGTGGGTCGCGGCCCGGGCGAAGAGCGGGCGGATCGGCTCGCGCGCGACGAGCTGCCGCAGCGCCTCGGTGGCGACGCCGCGACCGCGGGCGTGCCGGGCGATCCAGAAGCTGACCTCGCGGTCGTCGTCGACGGTGAAGGCGGCGGCGGTGCCGGCGAAGCCGCCGTCCTCGGTCACCACCCAGGACTGCACGCCCGGCGACTCCAGCTGGCGGCGGATCCACGCGTCGAACGCCCCGCGGTCATCGGGGTCCTCGGCGGTGAAGGCGGCCTGGGCGATCGCGTCGGGGTCGCGCATCATCTCGAAGATCGCATCCAGATCGTCTTCGTCCACGGCGCGCAGTTCGATGTGTCCCACGCGACTCACCCTCTCACGCCGGTGTGACGATGTGGTTGATCTCGAACAGCAGCGCCTCGGCCCGCCGGCCGTCCCGGTCTGCGACCGCCTGCCGCAGGGCCCGGTAGCGCTCGGTGCGGGCGTCGGTGTCTTCGACCGGCGGGGTCCACGCCTGCAGATTGCGCTGGAGTGCCAGGCCCGCCTCGCGCATGATCGTCACGAAGACGTGGTTGCCGGTGGCGCGGATGACGAGTTGGTACAGACCGACGGTCGCGCCGAGGATCGCGAGGTGATCGTCGCGCGACGAGGCCTCGACGAGGGCGTCCACTGAGCCGATCAGATCGACCAGCTGCTCATCGGTGCACCGCGCGAGGCCGAGGATCATCGCGTCGCCCGCGACGTACGTCATGAACTCGATGGTGTCGGCGTTGGCGCGGGGGTGCAGCTCGCTCACCCGGGTGTAGCGGTTGGCGGCGACTTCGACGAGGCCCAGGCGCTCCAGACGCTGCAGCGCCTCGCGGACGGGCGTGCGCGACACTCCGAGACGGCTGGCGAGCTCGACGTCGCGCAGTCGGTCGCCGGGCCGCAAAGTGCCGCGGATGATCGCCTCTCCGAGGACGGAGTAGACGTCGTCGCCGAGCGCCGTGCCCTCGCGGGGCGTGAGTGGCGTGAAGCCTTCCGTGTCGATCATGGCGCCCTAAGTGTACGGAACGGTCATCGATCTCGCCCCACCACCGGTATATCGGTACAGTGTGAGTGGTCACGCTCGGCGTGGCCGATCCGGGGGGATCCGTCGACGTCCGGGCTTCGAGCACCGCTCAGCCCGGGCGTTCGATGGTGCCCGGCGGGTGTGCAACATTTTCGTCACATCGCCGAAGAGCCTCGATTTCGCCCGACCGCCTTCGTTAGCGTGGAAGGCGATCCAGCGCCGTCGGCGCCGGGCAGCGCGAAAGAACGGCGATTGATGAGTACGCAGGGCACGGTCAAGTGGTTCAACTCGGAGAAGGGCTTCGGCTTCATCGCACCCGATGAAGGCGGCGCGGACGTCTTCGCCCACTACACCGCCATCCAGGCGGGCGGCTACCGCTCGCTCGAAGAGAACCAGCGCGTGGAGTTCGAGATCGCGCAGGGCCCGAAGGGCCTCCAGGCGGAGAACATCCGCCCGATCTGATCATCAGTCGCGCGCGCTGATCGCGATCGCGGTCAGCGCGCGAGTCTGCTGTAGTCGGCGAGGGCCTTCGCGTCCTCGGCCTCGCGCATGGCGCGGCGGGCCGCGTCGAGAGCGTCGACCGGGTCCTGCGCCTGACGCGCGTCCGCCAGCTCGCGCTGCGCGGACAGGAGTCGGGCGCGGGCATCCGCGCCCCCGCCGGAGTGGGCGATGGCGCCTTCGGCCTGGGCGACGGCCGCGCGCGCAGCCGCGAGCGTTCCCGGGAGCGCCGTGCGGGCGCCACGCAGACGCTGCTGAGCGGTGTGCGCGTCCCCGAGGGCCATGTCCAGCCGATCGCGCACCCGGGCGATCTCGTCGATCGTCTTCGTCGGCCGACGTGCGGCGCGAGGCTCGAGACCGTCGAGGTCCGCCGACAGCGCGCGCAGCTCGCCGCCGAGCCGCTCGGCCTCGGCTGGTGGCAGATGCGACCGGACGGTCTGCGCGTGGCGGAGGGCCGCCCTCGCCGCATCGAATTCGCCCGGCAGCGCCTGAGCCGCCTGTGTGACGAGGCGGTGCGTCTCTTCGAGGATCCGTGCGTCCGCCTCGGCGCGACGCAGCGCCCGCTCGGCCTCGGCCAGTTCGGTCAGCACCGACCGTGTGGGGTTGCCGGCATGCGCGGCCGCCTGGGACAGGATGTCCTCCGCGGATGCCGCGGCGTCCCGTGCGCCGCGGGCCGCACGCGCGGCATCCGCCCACTCCGCCTCGTCGAAGCGCGCCGACAGATCCGCGATCAGAGCGGCCGGGTCGCCCATCTCGGCGCGGAGGCGTTCCAGGTGCCCTCTCGCGGCGGCGACCTGATCGACCGCCGAGATGTTGGCGGCGACCCACGCCGCGTGCTCCTCGCGGGCGGCGGCGATCCGCCCGAGCGCCTCGTCGGTGCGCCGCTCGATGCGCACCGCCCCGCGTCGCAGCTCGGCGGGGTGCAGGCCCGGCCGGCTCAGCCCGCGGTACTCGTCGAAGGACTCGTCGCGCACGTGCTGCGCGGTCATGCGCGCGCGGCGCAGGGACGCCGGCGCGGTGCCGCCGTACAGCGCCCCGGACAGTGCCACCTCGAGGTTCAGTTCGTCGACGGCGTCGTCCAGGCGCACCAGCTGCACTCCCGCTCGAGCGCGCACCTGCTCTGCGGCCGCGCGGGCCCTTGGCGACCGACGCGCGCGCTTGACCGCCCACACCGCCACGAGCACCAGGAGCGCGGCGGAGCCGAAGACGACGGCCGCGGGGATCAGCCAGTCGAGGATCCCCCCGTCGGTGTCAGTCACCGGCATCCTCGAACATCAGCAGCGCGCGCAGCTGGTCGACGTCGTCGACGGCGGCCTGGGCGCCGGCGGATTCGTGGGGCCAGCTGAAGCCCCACCGCACGAAGATCACCGGCACGCCGTGCTCGGCCCCGCCCTCGACGTCGTGGTGGCGGTCGCCGACGAGCACCGGCCGGGACGTGTCGACGCCGGCTGCGGCGAGGCGGCGCAGCGCTTCGGCGACGATGTCGGCCTTGGCGCTGAGGGTGCGCTCGTCGCTGGTCGCCCCCACCGTGGCGGTGAGCGCGGACGAGAGATCGAAGTGGTCCATGAGGGCGACCACCTGCACCTCGGGCTTCGAACTCGCGGTGGCCTGGGGGATGCCGGCCGCGGCGAGGTCGCCGATGAGTTCGGCGACGCCGTCGAACAGGCGGGCGTCCTTGGTGTAGCCGTCGGCCTTTCCGAGCGTGCGGTAGAAGCGCACGGCCTCGGCGGACTCGTCGGGGGTCATGCCGACGTTGACCTGGAAGGAGTCGTACATCGGCGGACCGATCCAGTGCACGAGCTCGGCGCGGGTCGGCGCGCGCTTGCCGAAGTGCTCGAGGGTGATCGTGAGTCGGCGGAGGATCCCAACTGAGGCATCGACGAGGGTGCCGTCGACATCCCACAGGATGCAGGTCCAGGGTGAGCGCATCGGCATGACCCTTACGCTACCGGGGGTCAGAACAGGCGCGGAGCGCCGGATTCGATGCCCTTCATGCCTTCGTAGTCGAGCGTCACGCAGCGGATGCCCCGATCGGCCGCCAGCACCTTGGCCTGCGGCTTGATCTCCTGCGCGGCGAACACCCCGGTCACCGGGGCGAGGTGCGGATCGCGGCCGAGCAGCTCCAGGTAGCGGGTCAGCTGCTCGACGCCATCGATGTCGCCACGTCTCTTGACCTCGACGGCGATCGTGCCGCCTCCGGCCTCGTCGCGCAGCAGCAGATCCACGGGGCCGATCGCGGTGGGGAACTCCCGGCGCACCAGCGTGAGGCCCTCCCCGATCACGTCGACCTGCTCGGCCAGGAGTCGCTGCAGGTCGGATTCGACGCCGTCCTTCTGCAGTCCCGGATCGATGCCGAGCTCGTGAGACGAGTCGTGCAGCACCTCATAGATGCGCACGAGCAGCGCGTCGCCGGACTTTGCGTGTGTGACCCGCCAGTGCTCGAGCACACCCGCGTCGGCGGAGGCGGCATCCGGAGCCTCGACGTCGAGCCGGCAGGGCGGACTCATCCAGTTGAGCGGCTTGTACGAGCCGCCGTCGGAGTGCACGAGAAGGCTGCCGTCGCCCTTGTGGACGAGCAGCCTGGTTGCGAGGGGGAGGTGCGCGGTGAGACGGCCGGTGTAGTCGACCGAGCAGCGGGCGATGACAAGACGCACCCGAAGAGCCTAGCCGTGCGGCGTCGGTGTGGATGCCGGGGTCAGCGCTCGGCGCCGGCACCGACCTTCGACCCGGCCAGCGGACGAGCGGCACCCGAGGCGAGGCCGGATGCGATGGCGAGCACCACCAGGATGTACAGCGTGTTGAGCAGGCCGATGTTCTCGCTGATGAAGCCGAGGATCGGCGGGCCGCAGAGGAAAGAGATGTACCCGATCGTCGCCGCCGCGCTGACTCGGGCCGCCGCCTTGGCCGGATCGTCGGCCGCGGCGGACATGCCCAGCGGAAACCCGAGCGATGTGCCCGCGCCCCACAGCGCCGCGCCCACGAACACCAGCGGGAGGTTGGGCGCGAGTATGAACAGCAGCAGGCCCCCGGCTGAGGCCGCCGACAGCACGCGCAGGGTCGCGACCCGGCCGAAGCGGTCGACGAGCGGGCCCCCGAAGACCCGCACCACGGTCATGCTGACCGAGAACACCGTGAGTCCGAGCGCTCCGAGCGCCTGGTCGGCGCCGTGGCCCTCGACCATGCCGAGCGCCAGCCAGTCGTTCGCGCCGCCCTCGGCGAACGCCATGCCGAGCATGATGACGCCGAGCGCGTACGTGCGCGGCTCGCGCCAGGCCGACAGGGCCGTGTGGAGGCGCTCGCGCCAGTGCGGCGGGTCGGCGGCGGCCGCGGTATCGCCGGTGAACTCCCGCGCAGGCACGTTCGCGTGCGCGGCGAAGGCGATCACCGCGATGACGACCATCATGACGACGGTGTGGATCAGGACGTTGATCCCCCACCCGGCCGCCGCAGCGCCGACACCGGCGCCGATCACCGTGCCGAAGCTGAAGAACGCGTGGAACAGCGGCAGGATCGTCTTGCCCGTCTGCTTCTCGATGGCCGCACCCTCGACGTTCATCATCACGTCGACCGCGCCGTTGCCGAGCCCGAAGAGGACCAGGCCCGCCACCACGACGAGGTAGTTCTGCAGGACGTCGGTGCCGACCCCGATGATGCCGACGCCGGCCGCGAAGACGAGCATCGCCACCAGCATCCCGGAGCGGGCGCCGAAGCGGGCCAGCACCACGTTGGCGAGCGACAGGCCGACGATCGAGGCGATGCCGGCGCCGAGCAGCATGAGCCCGATCTGGATGTTGTCGACATCGAGGGCGATCTTGATCGCCGGCACCCGCGACGCCCACGTCGCGATACTCAGACCGCTCGCGAGGAAGATCGCGAAGACGGCGGTGCGCCAGCGTACGAGCTGCGGACGCGTCAGTTCCCGTTCCATGGCGAACAGCGTACATCGAATCGTTTCGATACTCCGAATCGATTCGATCCTGTCGCGCGACGCGGCTACCATCGCCGACATGGGTACCCGACGCGCCACCATCTCCGACGTCGCGCGCCTCGCGGGCGTCTCGCCCTCGACCGCGTCGGTGGTGTTCAGCGGCAAGACGCCCGTCTCGGACGCGACGCGGGAGCGGGTCCGCGCGGCCGCGGAAGAGCTCGGCTACACCGGCCCCGACCCGCGCGCCGCCTCGCTGCGCACCGGCCGATCGGGGATCGTCGGCGTCGTCTTCGAGGAGCACCCGGGATCCGCCTTCCTCGATCCGGTCAAGACCCTGATGATGGACGGCCTCGCCGATGCCGTCTCACCCGTCGGCGCCGGGCTGCTGCTGCTGCGCGACCACGACCCGGTGGGCACCGGGCCGACCCTCACCACCGCACCGATCGATGCGGCCGTGCTCGTGGGCTGCAGTGGACTGCTGCGCGAGTCCCTCGACGCCGTTCGCGCTCGGGGGATCCCGGTCGTCGTCATCGAGGGGGATGCCGGAGACGACGTTCCGCGCATCGTGCTCGACAACCGGGAAGCCCAGCGCCAGGCGGCCAGCCACCTGCGCTCGCTCGGACACACCGACGTCGCGATCGTCGCCCTGCCCGCCCACGCCGGATGGCAGCCGGGCTGGATCGCCGACGACACCCCGCTCACCGTCGACGTGACGCGCGAACGGCTGCGCGGCGGGCGCGACGTGTTCCCGGATGCCGCGGTCTACGGTGCCGGCGGCAGCTTCATCGACGAGGGGCTGGCGGCCGGGCGCGTCGTCCTCGCCGATCCGGCCCGCCGGCCGACCGCGGTCATCGCCCAGAGCGACCTGCTGGCGGCCGGAGTCATCCGCGCGGCGGAGGAACTCGGGCTCCGGGTGCCCGAGGACGTCAGCGTCACCGGGTTCGACGGGATCGTCGTGGACGGCCTGACCCCGTACGACCTCACGACCCTGGTGCAGCCGGCCACCGAGAAGGGGCGTGCGGCCGGCCGCGTGGTCGCCGCCATGCTCGACGGCGGGGAACCGGCATCCATCTCGTTCACCTGCATGTTCCACGAGGGCAATACGACCGCTCCCGCGGTCCGGCGGACGGGCGCGCCCGGGTAGACTGGGGCGAAACGACCTGATCGCCTGAGCGCGCCCGCACGCGCCGACGACTCCGAGGAGGCCGCATGCTCCTCGTCCTCGGTGCGTTCGCACTCGCCCCCCTCATCCTGCCGTGGCTGATCGGCCGCCTGGGCTCTCGTGCTTTCGCGCTCGCCGCCCTTCTTCCGGTTGCGGCGTTCGTCCACACCGCGTGGCAGGCTCCCGCCGTGCTCGACGGTCGCATTCCGTTCGAGGCATTCGACTGGATCCCGCCGCTCGGCATCGAGCTGTCGATGCGCATGGACGTCCTGGGCTGGGTCATGGCGCTCATCGTCACAGGCGTCGGGGCGCTCGTGCTGCTCTACTGCCGCTCGTACTTCGCCGACGGCGAGACGGGCCTCGGCCAGTTCGCTGCCGTCCTCCTCGGCTTCGCCGGAGCCATGTACGGCCTCGTGCTGACCGACGACCTCGTCGTGCTGGTGATGTTCTGGGAGATCACCAGCGTCCTGTCGTATCTGCTGATCGGCTACTACAACCGCCGCGCCGCCAGCCGCCGCGCGGCGCTGCAGGCGCTCCTGGTCACCACCCTCGGCGGACTGGTGATGCTGATCGGCGTCGTGCTGCTCGTGGTGGATGCCGGCACGTCGAGCCTCTCGACGATCCTGGCCGACGCTCCCACCGGCCCTGTCGTGGACGCGGCGCTCGTGCTGCTGCTGGTGGGCGCGCTCAGCAAGTCCGCGATCTTCCCGTTCCACTTCTGGCTGCCCGGCGCCATGACGGCGCCGACTCCGGTCAGTGCCTATCTGCACGCCGCCGCCATGGTGAAGGCGGGCGTCTACCTCATCGCACGGCTCGCGCCCGTCTTCGCCCTCGCTCCGGCCTGGCGGCCGATCGTCATCTCGCTGGGCGTGTTCACGATGCTGCTCGGCGGGTTCCAGGCGCTGCGCGAGACCGACCTCAAACGGCTGCTGGCGTTCGGCACGGTGAGTCAGCTGGGCTTTGTCGCCGTCGTGCTGGGCTACGGCACCCGCGACGTCGCCCTCGCCGGCCTCGCGCTCCTGCTCGGCCACGCGCTGTTCAAATCCGCGCTCTTCCTCATCGTCGGCGTCATCGACCACCAGCTGTCGACCCGTGACCTGCGAGAGCTCAGCGGCGTCGGTCGTCAAGCGCCCCTGCTGGCCACGGCGGCGATCGTCTCCATCGCCTCGATGGCGGGCATCCTGCCGACCCTGGGCTTCGTCGCCAAGGAGGGGGCGCTGGCGGGCCTCATCGACGAGGCCCTGGCCGGTTCGGCATGGGGCTGGATCGCCCTCGTCGGCGTGACCGCGGGCTCCGCCCTCACCGTGGCGTACGGCATCCGCTTCGTGTGGGGTGCGTTCTGGACCAAGAAGGACGCAGCGGGCGCGGCGCGACCGGTGACGGAGTGGCCGCGGCCGCGTCTCGGGTTCCTGTCGGTCCCCGCGATCCTCGCCGTACTCACGCTCGCCGGAGGCTTCGCCGCCCCGCTCCTCGACACGGCGCTGGCGCCCTACGCCGATCTGGCTCCGGCGTCGAGCCCCGGCATCCCGGCCCCCGATCACCCCGGCTACCTCGCCCTGTGGCACGGGTTGGAGCCCGCCCTCTTCCTCTCGCTCGGGACCCTCGTCATCGGGGCGGGCCTGTTCGCCCTCACCGCCCGCGTCGACCTCAGCCGTCGCGTGCTGCCGTTCGCGGCGCCCGACGTCTACAACCTGGCGCTGCGAACGGTGGCGAGGCTCTCGGTGGCCACCACGACGTTCACCCAGCGGGGCTCGCTGCCGGTTTACGTCGGCACGATCTTCGTGGTGCTGGTGGCCGCCGAGGGCACCGCCCTGGTGATGGGCGGCCAGCTCACGTCCGCGATCGCGACCTACTGGTCGCCCATGCAGCTCATCGCCGCGCCCATCATGATCGCCGCCGGCATCATCGCCGTCCGGGCGCGGAAGCGCTACACGGGGGTCGTCCTGGTCTCGGTGACGGGCCTCGGAATGGTCGTCCTCTTCGCCACGAGCGGCGCGCCCGACCTCGCCCTCACCCAGATCCTCGTCGAGACGGTGACGCTCGTCGCCTTCGCACTCGTGCTCCGGCGCATCCCCTCGCGTCTCGGTGAGCACAACGCCTCGGTGTGGCCGATCGGCCGCGCGCTGCTGGGCATCGCGGTCGGGGTCACGATGGCGGGGGTCGCGCTGGTGGCGACGTCGGCGCGGGTCCACGCCCCGGTCTCGACCGACTTCCCCGACCTCGCGTACGAGCTCGGCCACGGCAAGAACGTCGTGAACGTCGCGCTCGTCGACATCCGAGGCTGGGACACCATGGGCGAGCTCTCGGTGCTCGTCCTCGCCGCCACCGGGGTCGCCTCACTGGTCTTCGTCACCCACCGCGCCGACACCCTCTCGAGCCTCACGACCCCGATCGAGCTCGCCGACCGCCGCGACCGCCGACCGCTGGTCGAGACCGCCGGCGGCGTGAAGCCCCGCGGCGAGGGGAGTGGCAACACGCGTACCGCATGGCTGCTCGGCGGGCAGCGCGTGGGGGAGGAGAACCGATCGATCCTCCTCGAGGTGATCGTGCGGATCCTCTTCCACATGATCATCATCGTCTCGCTGTACCTGCTGTTCGCGGGTCACAATCTGCCCGGCGGCGGCTTCGCCGGCGGCCTCGTCGCCGGCATGGCGCTGGTCATGCGCTACGTCGCGGGCGGTCGCTACGAGCTCGGGGTGGCTGCGCCGACGGATGCCGGACGACTGCTCGGCGTCGGCATGACGATCGCCGTCGGATGCGCCGTCGTGCCGCTGCTGTTCGGCGTGGCACCGCTGACGAGCTGGTTCGTCGAGGCCGAGGTGCCGGTCCTCGGCCACATCGAGTTCGTCACCTCCACGCTGTTCGACATCGGGGTGTACCTCGTCGTCATCGGGCTGGTGCTCGACGTGCTGCGGAGCCTGGGCGCCGAAGTCGATCGGCAGACGGCGGAGAACCGGATGCGGGGGGTGAGCGCCTGATGGACGTCTCGCTCGTGCTGATCGTCATCATGGCGGTGCTCTTCGCGTGCGGTGTGTACGCGATGCTCGAACGCAGCCTGACGCGGGTGCTCATCGGCTTCCTGCTGCTGGGCAACGCCGCGAATCTGCTGCTGCTCATCGCGATGGGGCGCCCCGGCATCGCCCCGTTCCACGGAGCGGGGGAGTCCGACGAGATGTCGGACGCACTGCCGCAGGCTTTGACCCTCACCGCGATCGTCATCACCTTCGCCGTGTCTGCCTTCCTGCTGGCGCTCATCTACCGGTCGTGGCAGCTCGGCCAGGCCGATACGGTCAGCGACGACGAGGCCGACATCGCCGTGCGTGAGCGCGGCGCGCAGGTCGAGGACTCCATCGTCGACATCATCTCGGACGAGGACGACGACGCAACCTCCGACTTCGTCGACGTCTCGACCGCACCCATCACGATGCTCGGCAGCCGCGATGTCGCCGGGCTGCGCGACGACGCGCCCACCGATCGACGCGATGCGAAGCGCCGCGAAGACGCCCGGACGGAGGACAGCGATGACTGAGATCGCCCCCGCCCTCGTGCCGCTGCTGGTGACGCTGCCGCTGCTCGGCGCCGCCATCGCGCTGATCGCCGGCCGGCATCGCCGCGCGCAGGTCACGGTCTCTGTGGTGACGCTCACCCTCGTCTGCATCATCGCCACCGTGTTGCTGGTGGTCGTCGACATCGGCGACCAGGCCATCGCCGTGTCGGTGGGCGGCTGGCCCATTCCGACCGGGATCATCCTGTACGTCGACCGACTGGCGGCGCTGCTGGTGATGGTCTCGAGCGTCGTGCTCCTGGCGGTCCTCCTCTTCTCGGTCGGCCAGGGTGCCGCCGACAACGACGACGACACCCCGGTGTCGATCTTCCACCCCTCGTATCTGATCCTCGCCGCCGGCATCTTCAACGCCTTCATCGCCGGCGACCTGTTCAACCTCTACGTCGGGTTCGAGATCCTGCTGGTGGCCTCGTACGTGCTCATCACCCTCGGGTCGACGGAGTCCCGCATCCGCACCGGTGTCGTCTACGTCGTGGTCTCGCTCGTGTCGTCCATCCTGTTCCTCGCCGCGATCGCGATGATCTACAGCGCGCTCGGCACCGTCAACATCGTGCAGATCTCCCAGCGGATGGGAGACCTGCCGCAGGAGACGCAGCTCGTGCTGCACCTCATGCTGCTTCTGGCGTTCGCCATCAAGGCCGCCATCTTCCCGCTGTCGTTCTGGCTCCCCGACTCCTACCCGACCGCGCCGGCACCGGTCACGGCGGTGTTCGCGGGCCTGCTGACCAAGGTGGGCGTCTACGCCATCATCCGCACCGAGACGGAGCTCTTCCTCTACAACGACGTCAACGTCGTGCTGATGATCGCCGCGCTCGCGACGATGATCGTGGGCGTCCTGGGCGCCCTCGCCCAGGCGGAGCTCAAGCGCATCCTGTCGTTCACCCTGGTCAGCCACATCGGCTACATGATCTTCGGGCTGGCGATCGCGACCCCGGCGGCGATCGGGGCGACGATCTACTACATGGTCCACCACATCGTGGTGCAGACCACTCTGTTCCTCGCGGTCGGTCTCGTGGAGCGGCGAGCCGGCTCCACGTCGATCCTGCGTGTGAAGGGGCTCATGCGCGCCGCGCCGGTCATCGCCGTGCTCTACTTCATCCCGGCGGTGAACCTCGGCGGCCTGCCGCCGTTCTCGGGCTTCATCGGCAAGTTCGCCCTCTTCGACGCGGCGGCCGAGGTCGGCACGCCGCTCATGATCGTGCTGATCGTCGCGGGCATCCTCACCAGCCTCCTCACCCTGTACGCGCTCATGCGCGCCTGGAACCTCTCGTTCTGGCGCGAAGAGGATGACTCGGCCGAGACCGAGGCGCGCATCTCGTACCTGGGCGCCTCGCCGGCCGCAGCGGTCGAGACCGAGCGACGCGTGATCCCCAAGGTGATGACGGCGGCCACGGTCGGCATGGTGGGCTTCACCGTTGCGCTGACCATCTTCGCCGGACCCCTGTACGACATCTGCACCCGCATCGGCGACGCGCTGCTCCAGCCGGTGACCCTCGAACAGCTCGAGCAGGAGCACCAGCAGAGCACGGGCGGCGATGAGAAGCGCGAGGAGGTGACGCCGTGACCGCAAGCGATGACACCACCGCCCGTGGCGGCATCCGCGCGGGCCTTCGTCACGTCTGGCGGCAGCTGCCCTTCTTCGTGTGGCTCATCCTGCTGTGGATGCTGCTGTGGGGACAGCTGACCTGGCTCGCGCTCCTCACGGGCATCGCGGCGGCGGTCATCGTCACCCGCGTGTTCCGGCTGCCCCCCGTTGAGCTGTCCGGCCGGCTCAACCTCTGGTACGGCCTCGTCTTCGTCGTGACGTTCGTCGGGGCGCTCGTGCGCGGATCGCTGATCGTGGCCTGGCAGGTGATCGATCCGCGCCGCTACCCCGGCACCGCGATCGTCGCGATTCCGCTCCGCGTCGACGACGACCTCATCATGACCCACACCGCCATCACCGCCTCGCTGATCCCGGGCTCCTTCGTCGTCGAGACCGACCGCGACCGGCGCATCGTCTACCTGCACGTGCTGGGTGTCGACCGCCGCGAGGATGCCGAGCTGCACCGCCGCTCGGTCCTCGGCTGGGAGGCCCGCATCGTCCGGGCCGTGGGGTCGCCCGAGCAGCTCGAGATCATCCGCCGCGCGACGATCGAGACGCCGCGGCAGGGGAAGGAGGCACGATGAGCCCGCTCCTGGTGGTGATCTACGTCGTCTTCGCCGTCGCCGCGCTGATCACGCTGTGGCGCGTCGTCATGGGTCCGTCGATCCTCGACCGCGCGGTGGCCAGCGACGTGCTGCTGACCGAGATCATGTGCGTCCTCGGCGCCGATATGGCCATCAACCAGCACACCCGATCGCTGCCGGCCATGCTCATCATCGCCGCCGTCGGCGTGTTCGGCTCGATCGCGATCGCGCGCTTCGTGGCCAGAAGGGACCGGGCCGACGGATGACCGACCCCATCGACATCATCGCCCTCGTGCTGATCCTGATCGGCGCACTGCTGTGCCTCACCGCCGCCATCGGCCTGCTGCGGTTCCGCGATGTGCCGACGCGCCTGCACGCGGCCACCAAGCCGCAGGTGCTCGGCATGATGCTCATCTGCGTCGCCGTGGCGCTGTCGCTGCGGTCGTGGCCGGTGGCCGCCTTCCTGCTGCCGGTGATCCTCATCCAGCTGGCGACGGCGCCGCTGTCAGCTCACATGATCGGCCGTCAGGCGTACCGCAACGGCACGATCGACGAGGCCGACCTCGTGGTCGACGAGCTCCGCCTGTCGAAAGAGACGCCGCCCGCCGCAGGCGGCTGAACCGCCGGAGCCGGGCGTCAGTCGGTGCCGCTGTCGAATGCGGCGGCTTCGCTCACGGCATCCGTCGCCTCGGCGAGGTGCTCGCGCTCTGCCGAATAGCCCGCGGCGTGCTCGGTGATCTCCTCCGCGCCACCCCGCTCGAGCGATCCGACCAGCTCGGCCGTCGCCCCGCCGATGATGCCCGCCGCGGCGTAGTGCTCGAGGCGCGAGCGCGAGTCCGCGATGTCGAGGTTGCGCATCGTCAGCTGCCCGATGCGGTCGATCGGGCCGAACGCGGCGTCGCCGACGCGCTCCATCGAGAGCTTCTCGGCCGCGTACGACAGGCCGGGCCCGGTGGTGTCGAGGATCGTGTAGTCCTCGCCGCGCCGCAGGCGCAGCGTGACCGAGCCGGTGATGGTCGAGCCCACCCACTTCTGGATCGACTCGCGCAGCATGAGCGACTGCGGCTCGAGCCAGCGGCCCTCGTACATGAGGCGCCCGAGCCGACGACCCTGCTCGTGGTAGGTCGCCAGGGTGTCCTCGTTGAGGATGCCGTTGACCAGACGCTCGTACGCGATGAACAGCAGCGCCATCCCGGGAGCCTCGTAGATGCCGCGCGACTTCGCCTCGATGATGCGGTTCTCGATCTGGTCGCTCATCCCGAGCCCGTGACGGCCGCCGATGCGGTTGGCCTCGAAGACCAGCTCGACGGGGTCGGAGTACTCGACGCCGTTGAGGGCGACCGGGCGGCCCTCGTCGAACGTGATCGTGACGTCCTCGGGGGCGATTTCGACGGCCGGATCCCAGAAGCGCACGCCCATGATGGGCTCCACCGTCTCGAGCGAGACGTCCAGGTGCTCCAGGGTCTTGGCCTCGTGGGTCGCGCCCCAGATGTTCGCATCGGTGGAGTACGCCTTCTCGGCCGAGTCGCGGTACGGGAAGCCGTGGGCCACGAGCCATTCGCTCATCTCCTGGCGACCGCCGAGCTCCGAGACGAAGTCGGCGTCCAGCCACGGCTTGTAGATGCGCAGCGACGGGTTGGCGAGCAGTCCGTAGCGGTAGAACCGCTCGATGTCGTTGCCCTTGTAGGTTGACCCGTCGCCCCAGATGTCGACGCCGTCCTCCTTCATGGCGCGCACCAGCAGGGTGCCGGTCACCGCGCGTCCGATCGGAGTGGTGTTGAAGTACGTGCGACCGCCGGAGCGGATGTGGAACGCGCCGCAGGCGAGGGCGCCGAAGCCCTCTTCGACCAGCGCGGTCCTGCAGTCGATGAGGCGCGAGACCTCGGCGCCGTACTCGAGCGCGCGACCCGGGATCGCGGCGATGTCGTCCTCGTCGGGCTGACCGAGGTCACCGGTGTAGGTGCAGGGGACGGCGCCCTTGTCGCGCATCCAGGCCACGGCGACGGAGGTGTCAAGGCCTCCCGAGAAGGCGATGCCGACGCGCTCGCCGACGGGCAGGGACTGGAGGACCTTCGACATGGCCTCCAGCCTACCGATCCGGATGCCGAGCCACGGCGTCGATGACGCCTGACGGTCCACGGGCCCGCGCGCGGGCTTGGCGGGAACCGGGTCCATGAGCGAGAGTGTGACGATGGCACGCCACGTCAATGTGGACAACTTCGTCCGCGCCGAGACCGACCGCATGTTCGCCGACATCCAGCGGGACGCCGGCGGCGTGAACGTCTTCCGTCACAATCGCGAGCCCGCGGCGATCGACGAGCAGACCGTCATCCGGCTCAATCGCGACACCCTCTACAGCTTCGCGATCGTCGACCTCGTCGACGGTGCGAGCATCGAGATCCCCGAGCACGGCGATCGGTACGTGTCGGTGATGGTGGTCGACAACGACCACTACGTCCGCGCGGTGCTGCACGAGCCCGGACACCACGACCTCGCCGCGGTCGCACCGGGCACGCGCTACGCGCTGGTGGCGGTGCGCACCCTCGTCGATCCGAGCGACGCGGCCGACATCGCCGCGGTGGCTTCGCTGCAGGACGAGTTCCGTCTCGAGGTGGCCTCGGGCGAGCCGTTCGAGAGCCCCGAGTACGACGCCGAATCGCTCGAAGAGACGCGCAACGGCCTGCTCCGGCTGGCTCGCGGCCTGCGCGCCTTCGACCGCACCTTCGGCGGGCCCGATGAGGTCGACCCCGTCCGCCACCTGATCGGGACGGCCGCGGGGTGGGGCGGTCTGCCGCTCAGCGAAGCCTCGTACCTGGGGGTCTCGCCCGGTGTGGGCGTGGGTCACTACGAGCTGACGATGCACGACGTGCCCGTCGATGCGTTCTGGTCCGTCTCGGTCTACAACGCGCAGGGCTACTTCGAGCCGAACGACGACGGACGCTACACCGTGAACAGCATCACCGGTGTCCCCGACGAGGACGGCGCCATCACCGTCCGCTTCACGCCTCCTGGCGAGGCCACGGGTCCGAACGACATCCCCGTGCCCGAAGGGTGGAACTATCTGGTGCGGCTCTACCGGCCGCGCCCGGAGTTCTTCGAGGGCGGCTGGGAGGTCCCCGACCTCGTGCGACTGGAGAGCCCGGCATCCCCGACGCCGGCCCAGGAGGATGCGGCCCAGGAGGATGCGGCCCAGGAGGACGCGGCCCAGGAGGATGGCGTCGCCATGGACGCGACCGCCGAGGACGCGACCATCGAGGACGCGACCATCGACGCGAGCACCGAGGACGCGAACGCCGAGGACGGGTCCGGCGGAGCAGCGGAGGAAGAGCCTGCCGAGCACTCGGGTCCCGACGAGACGCCTGGTGACGGCGAGGCCCGCGGCGACGCGCGGACCGCCTCCGACGACTGACGCCGAAGCCCGGGTCGATAGGATGGGGTGTAACCGTCCGATAACGGGGGAGTAGCCCATGCCAGGCATCGTGATCGTCGGAGTCCAGTGGGGAGACGAGGGCAAGGGCAAGGCCACCGACCTTCTCGGTGACCGCACCGACTGGGTCGTCAAGTTCAACGGCGGCAACAACGCCGGACACACGGTCGTGATCGGCGACGAGAAGTACGCGCTTCACCTGCTGCCTTCCGGCATCCTCTCGCCCGGGGTGAACGCCGTGATCGGCAACGGCGTCGTGATCGATCTCGAGGTGCTCTTCAACGAGCTGAAGGCGCTGACCGCCCGGGGCGTCGACACCTCGAGGCTGCGGGTGAGCGCCAGCGCCCACATCATCACGCAGTACCACCGCACCCTCGACAAGGTCACCGAGCGCTTCCTCGGCAAGCGTCAGATCGGCACCACCGGGCGCGGGATCGGGCCGGCGTACGCCGACAAGATCAACCGCGTCGGCATCCGCGTCCAGGATCTCTTCGACGAGAACATCCTGCGCCAGAAGGTCGAGGGCGCCCTCGAGCAGAAGAACCACCTGCTGGTCAAGGTCTTCAACCGCCGGTCGATCACGTGCGACGAGATCGTGGAAGATCTGCTGTCGTACGCCGAACGCCTGCGCCCGATGGTGGCCGACACCGGCCTGCTGCTCAACGACGCGCTCGACCGCGGCGACGTCGTCGTCTTCGAGGGCGGGCAGGCGACCATGCTCGACGTCGATCACGGCACCTACCCGTTCGTGACGTCGTCGTCGGCGACCGCCGGCGGCGCCTCGACCGGATCCGGCGTCGGCCCGAACCGCCTCGACCGCATCGTCGGAATCGTGAAGGCGTACACCACGCGGGTCGGGTCGGGCCCGTTCCCGACCGAGCTGTTCGACGAGCAGGGCGACTGGCTCCGCTCGCGCGGTTTCGAGTTCGGCACCACCACCGGGCGGCCCCGCCGCGTCGGCTGGTACGACGCGCCGATCACCCGCTACGCGACGCGCATCAACGGCATCACCGACCTCGTGCTCACCAAGCTCGACATCCTCACCGGTCTCGAGCAGATCCCGGTGTGCGTCGCCTACGATGTGGACGGTCGGCGCTTCGACGAGGTGCCGGTCAACCAGACCGACTTCCACCACGCCACCCCGGTGCTCGAGTACTTCCCGGGCTGGAGCGAAGACATCTCGGGCGCGCGCCGCTTCGAAGACCTCCCGGCGGCCGCGCAGGACTACGTCCTGGCGCTCGAGAAGCTCAGCGGCACGCACATCTCGGTGATCGGCGTGGGCGCCTCGCGCGACGCCGTCATCGTGCGCCGCGACCTCGTCGACTGACATGCGCCTGCTCGCAGGCGGGTACACCGCCGACATGGACGGGCGCGCCGAGGGCTTCGGGATGCTGCTGGCCGGCGCCCCGGACGAGCCTTCAGCCGGTGGGCCGCTGGCCTTCGCGGGGGTGCGGGCGGTCGTCGACTCCCCGTCGTGGCTGACCCGGCATCCTTCGCTCGACGTCGTCTACGCGGCGCTCGAGGCGAACGGGACCGTGCAGGCGTATCGCCGCACCGGCGAGGACGCGTACGCCCCGCTCGGAGCAGCGGTCCCGGCGGGCGAGTCCGTCTGCCACGTCGCCGTCGCGCCCGACGGGGGCTCGCTCGTGGCGTCGTGCTGGAGCGACGGGCGAGTCGTGCGGATGACGGTGGATGCCGACGGCCGGCCCTCCCGCCCGGTCATCGCCGCCGGGGCGGAGGACCCCTACGGCATCGGCGACCTCGCCGAGCCGCGCCCGTCTCGCGCGCACCAGGCGCGATTCTTGGACGGCGGGCTGATCGCCACGACCGATATGGGACTCGATCTCGTTCGGTTCTGGCGCATTGCGGCTGGAGAGCTGCGTGAGGAGCAGCAGGTCGTGCTGCCGCAGGGGAGCGGTCCCCGCCACACCGTCATGCACCCCAGCGGTCACCTGTACGTCGTGACCGAGCTGTCCGGCGAGGTGTTCGCGCTGGCGGCGGACCGCACGGGCAGATGGCGGATCGTCGCGGGGGCGATGCTCGGGGCGCTTCCCGGCGACACGGCGGCCGAGCTCGCGGTCTCGCGTGACGGCGAGACGCTGTACGCCGGTCTTCGCGGCAGCAACACCCTGGCTGTGCTGCGCGTGCACGGCGATGGATCCGATCTGCGGCCGACGGCCCTCATCGAGGCGGGCGTCGACTGGCCGCGGCACCACCTCGTGGTGCGAGACACGCTGCTGGTCGCCGGTCAGCGCTCGGATGACGTGGTGTCGATGACACTCGACCCGAGGACGGGTGTCCCGGGGCGGGTGCGCTCACGCGCGACGGTGCCGACGCCGACCTGCCTCGTCGCCCTGGCCTGACCGCCGCGGCTCAGACCTTGGCGTCCTGACGAGGGATGACGACCTGCTTGATGATGAGCAGGATCGAGGCGGTGACGGGGATGGCGATGAGCGCGCCGAGCAGGCCGAGCAGGGTGCCGCCGACGAGCGCGCCGATGACGACGAGCGAGCCGGGCACCGATACCGTGCGGTTCATCACGCGGGGCGTCACAACGTATGCCTCGATCTGCATGTACACGAGGTAGGCCGCGGCGAAGATCAGTGCGGACAGGGGACTGTCGAACAGCGCCACGAAGGTGCCGATGATCCAGAAGAGCACCGGACCCACCAGCGGGATGATCGTGATGCAGAAGGCTACGACCGCCATGAGTGCCGGGAAGGGCAGCCCGATCAGCAGGTGCAGCACCAGGGTGAACATCGCGTTGAAGAACGCGAGCACGACCATGCCCATCAGGTAGCCGCCGACCGAGTCGGTGATCTGCTCGGTGATGTCGGCCAGCTTCGCGCGATTGCGCGCCGGCGACAGGCGGTAGAGCGACTGCTTCATCGACGGCAGCGTCGCGATGAAGTACAGCGTCAGCACGATCACGATGATGACGCCCGAGATCCCCGTCGCGATGCCGACCCCCACCTGCAGCACGCCGCCGCCGATCGCGGCGATGTTGGAGGGGTTGAGCAGGAAGTTCTGGACCTCGTCGAGGATGGTGCCGACACTGTCGCCGAAGGTGCTCTCGAGCCAGATGAAGAAGTCGGTGCGCATGAAGTTCGCGATGGACTGCGGCAGGTCGGTGATGAAGCTCGCGACCTGACGCACCAGCGTCGGGATGACCAGCAGCAGCACGCCGACGAGCACCAGTGCGAAGGCGGTGAAGACGATCACGATCGACCACGTGCGAGAGACGTTGCGGCTCTGCAGCCAGCGGACCGCGGGGTCGAGGCCGAGCGCGGCGAAGAGCGCGAACAGGATGTAGATCAGGACGGTCGAGAGGCTGCCGAGTGCGAGTCCCAGCAGCAGGGCGACCAGCGCGCCCAGGGTCACCGTGAAGCCCACGGCGAACGGCTGCGAGAGCCCCGCCCAGACGAAGCGGTGGGACTCCGCGCGATCTCTGGGTGACGGTGCGGAAGGAACGGGCGAGGACGATCCGTCGGTCATGTGCTCACTCTAGGGCGGGCGGCACCGGCTGGCGGAGGATCCGGCGGTATCGTCGTCGACGAGGAGGACGCCATGACAGACATCGGATCCGAGAGCTCCGCGCCCGCCCCCGCCGAGGAGGACGCCGACGAGACCCTCGCGACGCTGCGGCGTCTGCGCAGCAGCATCGACAACGTCGACGCGGCCCTGATGTATCTGCTCGCCGAGCGCTTCAAGTGCACCAAGCAGGTCGGCGAGCTCAAGGCCGAGCACGGTCTCGCGCCCTCGGATCCCGCCCGTGAGGAGCAGCAGATCGCGCGACTGCGTCAGCTCGCCGAGGACGCCGACCTCGACCCGGCGTTCGCCGAGAAGTGGTTCAACTTCGTCGTCGCAGAAGTCATCCGTCACCACACCGCCGCAGCCGACGGGCGCTGATCCGCGGTTGTCGAGCGGGGCTCGGTTTTGCCCTCCCCGTCGATCCTCGATACGGTCGATCGAGGGCGATAGCGCCCGAACGACCAGTCCGCGGTTGCGACGAGGTGCGTGATCCTGGGGATCCCGCGTCGCGAGCGTATGGTCGGTGGTCTTGACGGTTCGCCCGATGCGAACCGTCGGCTGTGCCGCTGCGTCGCCCGGTTCGACGCGGGTCCGGCGCCGATGACCGCCACCCGGGCGTAACCGATGCTGAGCGCGCCCCCCGCGCGCCGCCGAGGTGAGCACATGACCGTCGTCCCTGCGCTGGAAGCGCGAAATCTGAACAAGGTCTTCGGCCGGAGTCCGAAGGACGCCGTCCGCAGACTCGAAGCCGGTCACTCCCGCGACGACATCGCCGACACCGGGACGGCGGCCGTCATCGACGCGAGCTTCACCGTCGAGCGGGGCGAGATCTTCGTCATCATGGGCCTGTCGGGATCCGGCAAGTCGACGATCATCCGGATGCTGAACGGTCTCCACGACGCCACCGCCGGCGAGGTGGTCATCCACGGCGAGCCGATCACGGGCGTTTCCGGGTCGTCGCTGCGTGCCACGCGCCGCGACCGCGTCTCGATGGTGTTCCAGCACTTCGCGCTCCTGCCGCACCGCACGGTCGCCGAGAACGTCGCCTATCCGCTGGAGCTGCGAGGTGTCGGCCGTGCCGAGCGTCGCGCCAAGGCGGACGAGATCCTGGCGTTGGTGGGCCTCGACGGATGGGGCGACAAGCTTCCCGCCGCGCTCTCGGGCGGCATGAAGCAGCGCGTCGGCATCGCACGCGCGCTCGCCGCCGACACCGACATCCTCCTGATGGACGAGGCGTTCAGCGCGCTCGATCCGCTCATCCGCCGCGAGATGCAGGAGCAGCTGCTGTCGCTGCAGCAGAAGCTGCAGAAGACCATCGTCTTCATCACCCACGATCTGAACGAGGCGATGTTCCTCGGCGACCGGATCGCGGTCATGCGCGACGGGCGCATCGTGCAGATCGGGACCCCCGAAGACATCCTCACCGACCCCGCCAACGACTACGTCGAGCAGTTCGTGCAGGACGTCGACCGCGCGCGCGTGCTCACGGCCGCCAACGTCATGGAGCTTCCGCGCCCGGTCGTCAGCGAGAGCGGCGGTCCGCGCACCGCGTTGCGGGAGATGCGCGACGCCTACTCGTCGGCCGCGTACGTGACCGGACGCGACCGCCGACTGCTCGGCATCGTCACCGACCGGGACGCCGTCAAGCTGGTGCGCCGCGGTGAGAACTCGCTCACGTCGGTGCTGCGTCCCGTGCCGCAGAGCGTCTCGCAGGACTCGGTCCTGATGGACCTGTTCGTGCCCGCCGTCGAGTCGCAGCTGCCCCTGGCGGTCACCGACGACGACGGCCGGCTCGTGGGTGTGATCCCCCGCGTGACCCTGTTGGCCGCGCTCGGACCCGGGCCGAGCGACACGTCCGAGATCACCGTGCTGCCGCAGCCGATGCCGACGACCGAGATCGACGCGCTCCTGGCGGCATCCGCCGACCACGGCCCGGCGGCCGACAACGAGGGGGTGCGCTGATGGACGGGTTCCGGATTCCGGTCGGCGAGTGGGTCGACACCGGCGTGGACTGGGTGCGCGACAACCTGGCGGGGCTCTTCGATGTCATCGCGGTCGTCGTGCGGTTCCTCGTCGACGGACTCACCGACGGCCTGACGGCCATCCCGGTGGCGGTCGCGATCGCTCTCTTCGCGCTGCTGGGCTGGTTCTTCCGGTCATGGCAGATGGCGCTCGGCACCGCGATCTCGTTCATCCTGATCGTGGCGATGGATCTGTGGGTCGCGGCGATGCAGACGCTCTCGCTCGTCCTGGTCGCCACCCTCGTCGCGCTGGTCATCGCGATCCCCCTCGGCATCTGGTCGGCACGCAACGACACGGTGCGCGCGATCCTCAAGCCGGTCCTGGACTTCATGCAGACGATGCCCGCCTTCGTCTACCTGATTCCGGCGATCACCTTCTTCAGCATCGGCGTCGTGCCCGGACTCGTCGCGACGGTCATCTTCGCGCTGCCTCCGGGGGTGCGCCTGACCGAGCTCGGCATCCGCGGCGTCGATTCCGAGACGGTCGAAGCCGGGCACGCGTTCGGCGCGACTCCGGGGCAGATCCTCCGTGGCATCCAGCTGCCCCTGGCGATGCCGACCATCATGGCCGGCGTCAACCAGGTCATCATGCTCGCGCTGTCGATGGCCGTCCTGGCGGGCATCGTCGGTGCCGACGGCCTCGGGAAGATCGTGGTGCAGTCGGTGTCGACGGTCAACCTCGCGCAGGGCGTCGAAGCGGGCCTGGGCGTGGTGATCCTCGCCGTCTTCCTGGACCGCGTGACCGCCGCTCTCGGCGACCCCGCCGACTACCCCACCTCGCTGCGACGCGTCATCGGCAGCCGTCGCGCACCCGAGCCTGCTCGGGCTGGAACCCACAACTGAATATCTGTACGGAACGAACGCAATCACACAGAACGATGAAGGGAAGCACCATGAGAAATCGACAGCTGACAGGAATCCTCGCCCTCGGCGCCGCCGCGACGCTCACGCTCGCGGGCTGCGCCGGAGGTTCCGATGACACCGGGAACGGTGGCAGCGGTTCGGACGAGATGGGCACGATCACGCTCGGGTACCTCCCCTCGTGGACCGACGGCCTGAGCACCGCCTACTTGCTCGAGAACCAGCTCGAGAAGCTCGGCTACACCGTCGAGATGCAGGAGCTCACCGAAGCGGGACCGCTGTACGCGGGACTCGCGCAGGGCGATGTCGACATGTATCCGTCGGCCTGGCCCGAGCTGACCCACGCCTCGTACATGGAGGAGTACGGCGACGACATCGAGGACATCGGCACCTATTACGAGAATGCGGTGCTGACGATCGCGGTCCCCGATTACGTCGACATCGAGTCGATCGAAGACCTCAAGGGCAATGCCGACATGTTCGGTGGCCGGATCATCGGCATCGAGCCGGGCGCGGGTCTCACCGGCGTGACGCAGGACTCGATGATCCCCGCCTACGAGCTGGGCGACGAGTACGAGCTCGTCACCTCTTCGACCGCGGCGATGCTCACCGAGCTCGAGAATGCGATCGCCAGCGAGGAGGACATCGTCGTGACGTCGTGGCGGCCCTTCTGGGCGAACGACGCGTACGACCTGCGTGACCTCGAGGACCCGATGGGCGCCATGGGCGACCCCGAAGGCCTGCACTTCCTGGGAACGAGCGACTTCTCGGAGCGCTTCCCCGAGGCCGCTGAGCTCATCGCCGGCATCGCGCTCGACGACGCCGAGTACGCGTCGCTCGAGGACATGGTCGTGAACGAGTACGGCGAGGGCAACGAGCCCGAGGCGGTCGAGGCCTGGCTCGAGGCGAACCCCGACGCCTTCGACACCATCATCACCGACTGAGCAGCATCCGATCGGTGAGGGGCTCGGCTACGGCCGGGCCCCTTCGTCGTCTCCCGTGCGCGGGGTCGGGCTCGAACGGCGCGCGGGGACAGGCCAGACGGGCGGGCGGGGGTCGGTGGTCGCGGCGGTGGCCTTCGGGGGTTCCGCCTGCCGGGAGCCGGCGCACGGGTCTCGGCGGCCGCAGTGGGGGGCATCGCCGCGGCCAGCAGGCCGGGCAGCCGTTCGACGAGGGGCAGCACCGCGTCGCGCCACCCCGCCGTCGGCAGATCCGCCCGGGCGGTGCCCTGCGCACTGCGCTCCGCCTCGGCGAATGTCCGCTCAACTGCGGACACGGCGTCGCGGTAGGCCGCGAACTGTGCGGGCGAGATCCGGTCCCGCGCCGATGCCGGGCGCAGACCGTGCGCCTCGCGCTGAGCGCGCAGGAAGGCGAGAGTCGACGGATGCTGCGCATCGAGCATCTGCGGGAAGGACAGTGCCTTCGCCGCATCCGTCTCGTACTCGAGCCAGCGCGACGTCACGGCGTCATGCCGACTCATCAGGGCTTCGAGGGGGAGGGGTGAGCCGGTGAACACGGCACGATAGCGCGCTCGCGACGCCTTCACCCGGCCCCGGCTCGCGCGAAGTCTCAGCGAAGCGGCGCGCTCGGCCTGTTTGGCGGACAGCAGAACCTGTCGGGCCTCGATCGCCGCGCGCCCACCGATCGACGGCACGCCGGACCGCGCTCTGGCCGTGAGCACCTCGGCTCGAGCCGTCCGCACGTCCACCCGGGCCGCCTGCAGTGCCTGGTACGCGAGGCCCTCGTCGTACCGTGCGGCGTCGAGCTCCAGCCGGCGCGCACGTCGTCCTCGGGACGTGACCGCTCCGTATCCGGCAGCGGCTGCGCCGACGCCGGTGGGCGCGACCCACCACCAGGCGCCGAGAAGCTCGAACCAGGGGTCCACCCGGCCATGCTAACCCGGCCCGCGCGCCGCGCCGAGAGTCCTCGGGGGACGCTCAGCCGAACAGCAGGGCGATGACCGTGGCGCCGCCGCCGACGAGGATGAGCGAGATGATGACGACCCACGCCACGACCTTCATCCGTCGCTGGCGTGCCTGACCGTACTCGGCGTAGTCGTCGTCGCTCATGCGCTCCAGTGTAGGCGGGTGACCGTGTCGTCCGATCAGGCGACGGGCTCGCTCACCGTCGCGCCGAACGCTGCCGGGAGAGTGGCGGTCGACAGCCCGCGCAGCTCGGCCAGCGGCACCGTGAACAGGCCCTGCACCTCGAGCGCGGCGGGCTCGCCGTCCTCGACGACGTCGGTGACGCCGATGCGCAGCACCGGATAGCCGCGTCCCTCGCAGAGGCCGCGGAACTTCACGTCGTCCTCGCGGGGCACGCTCACGATGACACGACCGGTGGACTCCGAGAACAGAGCGGTCGCGGCATCCACCCCATCGCGCTCGAGCAGCTCGTCGAGCCACACCCGAGCGCCGACGCCGAAGCGCAGCACCGCCTCGGCGAGCGCCTGGGCGAGGCCCCCCGACGACAGGTCGTGCGCGCTCGAGACGAGCGACTGCAGCGAGGCGGCGTGGATGAGCTCGGCCAGACGCTTCTCGCCGGCGAGGTCGACCGCCGGCGGACGACCGCCGAGGTGCCCGTGGATCGTGCCGGCCCACTGCGACCCGTCGAGCTCGGCGGCGGTGGTGCCGAGGAGGTAGATGTTCTCGCCGGCATCCTGCCAGCCCGACGGGATGCGGCGGGCGACGTCGTCGATGATGCCCATGACGCCGACCACCGGGGTCGGGAAGATCGGCTGGTCGCCGGTCTGGTTGTAGAACGACACGTTGCCGCCGGTGACGGGGACTCCGAGCTCGAGGCACGCGTCCGACAGGCCCTCGACGGCCTGCGAGAACTGCCACATCACCTCGGGGTTCTCGGGGCTGCCGAAGTTCAGGCAGTCGGTGACCGCGGTCGGCACCGCGCCTGAGACGGCGACGTTGCGGTACGCCTCAGCCAGCGCGAGCTGCGCACCCGCGTACGGGTCGAGCTGGCAGTAGCGGCCGTTGCAGTCGGTGGCGATCGCGAAGCCGAGCCCGGACTCCTCGTCGACGCGGATCATGCCGGCGTCATCGGGGAACGACAGCGCGGTGTTGCCCATGACGTAGTAGTCGTACTGGTTGGTCACCCACGACGTGTCGGCGAGGTTCGGGCTCGACACCAGGCGCGTGAACTGCGCCCGCAGCTCGTCGCCGGAGTCGGGGCGGGGGAGTGCGGCGGCGGTGTCGTCGCGGAGCGCGTCGATCCACGTCGGGTAGGCGACCGGACGCTCGTACACGGGGCCGTCGACGGCGACCGTGGACGGGTCGACGTTGACGATCTCCTCGCCGTGCCAGAAGATCTGCAGGCGGCCGTCGCCGGTCACCTCGCCGAGCACGCTCGTCTCGACGTCCCACTTGCCGGTCACGGCCAGGAACGCCTCGAGCTTCTCGGGCGCGACGATCGCCATCATGCGCTCCTGGCTCTCGCTCATGAGGATCTCCTCGGGCGTGAGCGAAGGGTCGCGCAGCAGCACGTTCTCGAGGTCGACGCGCATGCCCGAACCGCCGTTGGCGGCCAGCTCGCTGGTCGCGCACGAGATGCCGGCGGCACCGAGGTCCTGGATCGCCTCGACGAGCTCGCCGCGGTAGAGCTCCAGGCAGCACTCGATGAGCACCTTCTCGGCGAACGGGTCGCCGACCTGGACGGCGGGGCGCTTGGTGGGACCGCCGTCGGCGAACGTGTCGGAGGCGAGGATCGACGCGCCGCCGATGCCGTCGCCGCCGGTGCGGGCTCCGAACAGCACGACCTTGTTGCCGGCACCCGAGGCGTTCGCGAGCTTGAGGTCCTCGTGGCGCAGGACGCCCACCGCGAGGGCGTTCACGAGCGGGTTGCCCTGGTAGACGGCGTCGAAGACGGTCTCGCCGCCGATGTTCGGCAGCCCGAGGCAGTTGCCGTAGAACGAGATGCCGCTGACGACGCCGTGCACGACGCGTGCGGTGTCGGGGTGGTCGATCGCGCCGAAGCGCAGCTGGTCCATGACGGCGACCGGGCGCGCGCCCATCGAGATGATGTCGCGCACGATGCCGCCGACGCCCGTAGCGGCGCCCTGGAACGGCTCGATGTAGCTGGGGTGGTTGTGCGATTCGACCTTGAACGTCACCGCCCAGCCCTCGCCGATGTCGACGACGCCGGCGTTCTGCCCCATGCCCACCATGAGGCGGGTCTTCATCTCGTCCGAGACCTTCTGCCCGAACTGGCGCAGGTAGATCTTCGAGGACTTGTACGAGCAGTGCTCGCTCCACATCACCGAGTACATCGCCAGCTCGCCCGACGTGGGGCGGCGGCCCAGGATCTCGCGGATGCGGTCGTACTCGTCCGGCTTGAGCCCGAGGGCGCCGTACGGCTGCTCCTTCTCGGGCGTCGCCGCGGCGATCTCGACGGTGTCGGCGGCGGGGCGCGCCGTGGCGGGGGAATCGGTGGGAGTGGTCATGCGGCTGAGCTCCAGAAATCGCGGGCGCCGGACCGCTCCATTCTAGGGGCGCGCCGCTGAGGACCTCTTGACGGATGCCGGGGGTCGGCGTAACGTGCAACCAAATGGTTGTACAAACGAGGCTCAGCGATGACGAGATCGACCGTGTGTTCCACGCGCTCGCCGCGGCGACACGGCGCGACATCCTGCGGCGCGCGATCGAGGCGGAGCACTCCGTGTCGGCGCTGGCCCGCGCGTACGACATGTCGTTCGCGGCCGTGCAGAAGCACGTCGCCGTCCTCGAGGCCGCGGGCCTCATCATCAAGCGCGCCGAAGGGCGCGAGCGGCTCGTCCGCGCGGATCCGGCAATGATCGCCCGCGCCCGCGCGCTCCTCGCCCGTTACGAGGAGATGTGGCGCGCCCGCATCGACCGCCTCGACGCCCTGCTCTCCGAAGACCCCTCCCCGGAACCGATCGCACACGAAGGAGATTGACATGCCTGTCACCGAGGTCACCACCGATCCCGAGGCACTCACCATGACGCTGACCGCGGACGTCGCGGCATCCGTCGACCGGCTGTGGGACGCCTTCACCGACCCGCGCCAGCTGGAGCGGTTCTGGGGCCCGCCCGGATACCCCGCCACCTTCACCCAGTTCGACCTCGAAGTCGGCGGACGGGCGCGGTACGTCATGACCAGCCCGCGCGGCGAGCAGTTCCACGGTCTGTGGGAGTTCCTCGAGATCGACGGGCCGCGGTCGTTCACCGCGCTGGACTCGTTCGCCGACGCCGACGGCCAGGTGCTGGCCGACATGCCGACGTCGCGGATGGTGTTCGTGTTCGAGCCCACCGAGACGGGCGCGCGGCTGCGCAACACCACCTACTTCGACTCCGCCGACGCGCTCGAGCAGGTCGTGGCGATGGGCGCCGTCGAGGGTTCGACGATGGCGATGAACCAGCTCGACCGGGTGCTCGATGGCCTGCGCGCCTACGCCGCCGGGAAGGGCACGCAGACCGAGCTGCTCGACGACACGCACGTGCGCATCACCCGCCTCATCGAAGGGCCCCGCGACCTGGTCTGGCGTGCGCACCACGACCCGGAGCTGCTCACGCAGTGGCTGCTGGGCCCCGACGGATGGCGCATGTCGGTGTGCGAGGTGGACCCCGTGGTCGGCGGACGCTACCGCTACCAGTGGGAGCCGGTCGGCGACACCGAGGGCGAGGCGTTCGGATTCGACGGCGAGACGCTGCTGATCGACGCGCCGCGCCGGTCGGTCACCACCGAGCACATGACCGGCACCGACTTCCCCTCCACCCTCAACGACCTCACCCTCGACGAAGAGGACGGCGCGACGCTCATCACGGTGCTGATCGAGTATCCCGACAAGGCTACGCGCGACATGGTGCTGGCCACCGGGATGACCGACGGCATGGAGACCAGCTACGCCCGATTGGAGCGCACTCTCGTGTCGGCCTGATCCCGTGTCGGTGTGGGGCGCGGCATCCGCTCGCCTACGCTGAGCGCGTGGACTTCTCCTTTGCCTTCACGCCCGACCTGATCGCGGTCTTCCTCACGCTGTTCGTGCTCGAGGTGGTCCTCGGCGTCGACAACGTGATCTTCATCTCGATCCTGGCCTCCAAGCTCCCCAAGGAGCAGCAGGCCAAGGCGCGGAACCTCGGCCTCACGCTGGCGATGGTCATGCGCGTGCTGCTGGTGCTGGCCGCCGGCTGGATCATCACGCTGAAGGACGACGTCGTCGAACTGTTCGGCATGGGCTTCTCGTGGAAGGACTTCATCCTCATCGCGGGTGGACTGTTCCTCATCTACAAGGCCACGACCGAGATCCACCACAAGCTCGAGGGTGCCGAAGAGGAGCACGGCGCCGGGGGCGGCAAGGCCATCACCTTCGGGTCGGTGATCGCGCAGATCCTCGTGCTCGACCTCGTGTTCTCGCTCGACTCGGTGATCACGGCCGTGGGCATGACCGAGAACGTCGTCGTGATCATCACGGTGGTCGTGCTCTCGTTCGGCATCATGCTGTTCGCCGCGCGCTTCATCTTCGCCTTCGTCAACAACCACCCGACGGTGAAGATGCTGGCGCTGGCGTTCCTGCTGCTGATCGGTGCGTTCCTCGTGGCCGAGGGCTTCGGCTTCCACATCGAGAAGGCGTTCATCTACGGACCGATGGCGTTCGCGATCCTGGTCGAGGCGCTGAACCTCACCTACGCGGCGCGCAAGGCCAAGCGCGAGCAGAAGCGTGCGCACGCGGTCAAGCTGCGCCCGCAGTATCCGGACGTCGACGAGTCGGTGGCCGTCGCGGCGGCGCTGTCCAAGGACCGCACCTCCGGAGCCGTGGGCCTGTCGCGGCGCCCGGTCGCCGGCGACGCCCCGTCGTCCGACGAGCGCGCCGGCCTCGGCTGACCCGCCCCGCCGGCCGGGCGGCTGGCCGGGCGACGGCCGGGGTCGGCCGGGCGGGCGGAGGTGCGGGCGGGGACGCGTGCGCACGTGCCCCTCGCGTGCGTGATTCCCCCGCACGCCGGGGCGTCGTGCGCACGCGCCCCCAGGCCGGAGGCCGCCGGGCTCAACCGACCCGCGGGACGCGTGCGCACGCGTCACTCGCGTGCGTGATTCCCCCGCACGCCGGGGCGTCGTGCGCACGCGTCCCCGAGCGGCGTCCCCGAGCGGCGTCCCCGAGCGGCGAGGCCGCCGGCGGGGGCGCGCCGGCAGGGGCCAGCCGGCGGGCCGGCTGAGGCGGTCGCGGCGTCAGGCGCGGGCGAGGGCGTCCTCGAGGGCGACCCACGCCAGCATCGCGCACTTGACGCGGGCCGAGTACTTCGAGACCCCCGACAGGGCGGCGGCGTCCGAGAACGTCTCCTCATCGAGCGGGATCTTGCCGCGCGAGCGCAGCGCCTCGCGGAAGCCGTCGATGAGCGTCGTCACCTCGGCGCGCGTGAGGCCGTCGTCGCCGCCGTCCTCCTCGAGAAGGGCGACGAGCATCGACGCGGACGCCTGCGAGATCGAGCAGCCGGCACCCTCCCACGTCACATCGCGCACGTGGTCGCCGTCCATCCGCACCCGGAGGGTGATCTCGTCGCCGCACACCGGGTTCTTCTGGTGCGAGGTCGCCGTGGCACCCTCTTCGTCGGCCAGCCCGAACCCCTTGGGCCGCTTGGAGTGGTCGAGGATGAGCTCCTGGTAGAGGGATTCGAGGCTCACGAGGCGACTCCGAAGAACGAGCGGATGCCGGACACGGCGTCCAGGAAGACGTCGACGTCGTCGGCGGTGTTGTACAGGGCTGCGCTGGCGCGCACCGACGCGGTCATCCCGAAGCGGCGGTGCAGCGGCTGGGCGCAGTGGTGCCCGACGCGGACGGCGATGCCGCGTGCGTCGAGGAACTGACCGGCGTCGTGCGCGTGGACGCCGTCGACGTCGAACGCGCACAGCGCGACCCGGTCGACCCCTTCGGCGTCGCCGAGCAGGCGGATGCCGGGGATCTGCCGAAGCCCTTCGCGCATGTGCGCCTCGAGCCGCGTCTCATGCGCGTGCACCGCGGGCATGCCCACGCCCTCCAGGTAACGGACGGCCTCGGCGAGGGCCACGGCCTGCGACACCGGCTGCGTGCCCGCCTCGAACTTCTGCGGCGGTGGCAGGTAGTCGGCCTCGTCGAGGGTCACTGTGGTGATCATCGATCCGCCGGTGAGGAACGGCGGCAGGGCCTCGAGCACCTCGGCCCGCCCGTACAGGCCGCCGATGGCGTAGGGGCCGAGCATCTTGTGGCCCGAGAACACCGCCAGGTCGACGCCCAGGGCGGGCAGATCCAGCGGCAGGTGCGGCGCGGACTGGCACGCGTCCATGACGGTGAGGGCACCGGCATCCTTCGCCCGCGCGATCAGCTCGTCGACGGGATTCACGATGCCGAGCACGTTCGACACGTGCGGGAACGACACCACGCGGGTCCGCTCGCCGATGAGGTCGGCGGCGGCCGCCATGTCGAGCGTGCCGTCCTCGTGCACGGGGATGTGGCGGAGGACCGCGCCCATGCGGGCGGCGAGCTCCTGCCACGGGATGAGGTTGGCGTGGTGCTCGCTCTCGGTGATGACGATCTCGTCGCCCGCGCGCAGCGCGTACGGCGCGCTCGCCGGGGCGCCGCGGCCGATCGCGGCGTTGCCGAGCGCGTACGCGACGAGGTTGATGCCCGCGGTGGCGCCGCTGGTCCACACGAGCTGCTCGGGGGCGGCGCCGACGAAGCCGGCGACGGTCTCGCGGGCGTCCTCGAAGGCGTCGGTCGCCTCGGCGGCGAGCGTGTGGGCCCCGCGGTGGACGGCGGCGTTCGTGCGCGAGAGGAAGTCGACCTCGGCATCGATCACGGCGCGGGGCTTCTGGCTCGTCGCGGCCGAGTCGAGGTAGACCAGGGGCTGGTCGTTCACGCGCTCGTCGAGCAGCGGGAAGTCCGCGCGCAGGGCCGCGGCGTCGAGCGCGGGCGCGTCAGCGGAGGTGGAAGGGGGAGCGGGGGTCACCCCTCCAGGCTACGCCGCGTCGCGGCATCCGGTCTCGGGGTCGGCTCAGCCCAGGAATTCGCGCGCGGCCACGACGATGTTCTGCACGCCGTTGTCGAGCGTCGGCTGCAGCACCGGTGCGAAGAACGGCGAGTGGTTGGTGGGGATGTCGCGCTCGATCGTGCCGCGCCGGTGCGCCTCGGCGTACGCGTGCGGATCGACCCCGCCCCAGAACCAGTACACCAGCGGGGCGCCGGACTCGCGGGCGAACCACGACACGTCCTCGCTGCCGGTGAACATGCCCGGGTCGACGACGGCGTCCTCGCCGAAGTGCCGTGCGAACGCGGCGCGCAGGCGGTCGGTGGCATCGACGTCGTTGATGGTGGGCGGCAGCGAGTGGTCGACGCTGATGACCGGCTCGACTTCTGCTCCGGATGCCGCGGCCTCGGCCCGCACGATGCGCTCGACCTTCTGCATGACGCGCTCCCGGGCGGCGTCGTCGGGGTAGCGCAGGCTCAGCTCGAGGACCGCCTCGGCGGGGATGATGTTGTTCTTCAGGCCGGCGTGGATGGAGCCGACGGTGACGACGGCGACGTCGCGGGGATCGACCTCGCGCGAGACGATCGTCTGCAGGCGCATGACGGTGGCGGCGGCCATGACGACCGGGTCGATCGTGGAGTGCGGACGCGAGCCGTGCCCACCGCGGCCGTGCAGCACCACGCGCAGGCCGTCGGAGGCGGCCATCTGGGTGCCGCTGCGCACCCCGATGGTGCCGGCGGGCAGCGGGGTGACGTGCTGGCCGAGCACGACGTCGGGCTTCGGGAACCTCTCGAGCACGCCGTCGGCGATCATCGCCTGGGCGCCGGCGCCGTACTCCTCGGCGGGCTGGAAGACCGCCACGACGGTGCCGTGCCACTCGGACGTCGTCGCGACGAGCTGCTCGAGGGCACCGATCATCGCGCTCACGTGCATGTCGTGGCCGCACGCGTGCATGACGGGGACGTCGGCGCCGGCGGGATCGACGCCGCGCGCCGTGCTGGCGTAGGCGAGGCCGGTGCGCTCCTCGACCGGCAGGCCGTCGGTGTCGGCGCGGAGCCACACGACCGGTCCCTCTTCGGCCGCCCCCGCGTCCGCCTTGGGGTTGCGGATGATCGCGGCGATGCCGGTCTTGCCGATGCCCTCCTCGAACTCGATGCCGAGTTCGCTGAGTCTGGCCGCGATCACGCCGGCCGTGCGCGTCTCTTGGAACGACAGCTCGGGGTGGCGGTGCAGATCGATGTAGAGGGCGTCGAGGTCGATCGTCATGGGTCCGAGCCTACGCGGAGGCGGTCCTGCGGGTGCCCTGAGGCCCGGCGGTCACTCCACGCGTCGCGCGGTCGACCCGCGCACGACGAGGTCGTAGGGCAGCGCCCCGGGCACGTGGCTCTCGGCCTTGTCTCCGGCGGCCAGCAGTTGGAGGATCGCCTCGGCGGCCCGCTCGCCCTGTCCGAGGGGGAACTGGTCGACGGTGGTGAGGCGGAAGAAGTCGCCCAGCTCGTGACCGTCGATGCCCACGACCGACAGATCCTCGGGCACGCGATAGCCGAGCTCACGGGCCGCCAGGAGCGCGCCGATCGCCATTTCGTCGGATGCCGCGAAGATGGCCGTCGGGCGTTCACCGGGCCTGCCCAGCAGCTGCTTCGCGGCGCGGAATCCGCCCTCGATCGTGAAGTCCGCCGGCTCGTACAGCGCCGGATGCACGGGGATCCCCGCGTTCGTCAGTGCGGATTCGAAGCCCTGCCGACGCTGGGTGGGCACGTGGAAGTCCACATCGAACTCGGGGCTCGCGCCGATGTGGGCGATGTCGCGGTGGCCCAGTGCGATCAGGTGCTCGGTGGCCAGGCGCGCCACGGCCAGGTCGTCGACGGTGAGCGTGGCAAGGCCCGGGTTCGGTCCGCCGATGGCGATGACGGGCAGATCCAGCGCGCGCAGCCGCTCGATCTCGTCGTGTCCGAGCTCGAGCGAGATGGCGATCACACCGTCCACGCGCTGACGGCGCAGGAACGTCTCGAAGATGCTGTGACGCTGCGCGCGATCGGCGGTGAGGTTGTACAGCGTGATGTCGTACCCCTGCCGCATGAGCGCGTTCGCGATGCCGCTGAGCACGGTGCTGAAGAACCAGCGGTCGAGGAACGGCACCAGCACGCCGATGTTGCGCGTGCGCCCGGACGCCAGGCTCGACGCCGACGCCGAGACGACGTAGCCGAGCGCCTGCGCGGCGATCTCTACGCGTGCCCGGGTCGCGGTGGACACATGGCCGCGCCCGCTCAGGGCGCGCGAGACGGTCGCCGTCGATACGCCCGCCTTGCGGGCGACCTCGTCGATGCTGACCACGCCGTCACCTCGTTCTCTCCGGGCCGGACGGCCCGATCCGTCAGCCCTGCGCCATCCACACGGTCGTGTCGGCGGGGAGCCGGTCGCCGTCGATCGGACCGCTGGCGACGATGACCACGCCCTCGGGCAGCGCGATCGGCGTCGTCCCGGCGTTCGCGACGACGGTGACCTCGCCGTTGCGGAAGGCCACCGCATCCGGTCCGAGCCCGTCGATCCACTCGAGTGCGCCGCTGCCCAGACCGTGGGCGCGGCGGGCCTCGAGGAGCGCCCGGTACAGGGACAGGGTCGAGGCGGGGTCGTCGACCTGCTGGTCGCGGGCGAGCGTCGCCCACTCCGCGGGCTGCGGCAGCCACGAGGCGCCGGTGTCGTTGAACCCGTAGGCGTCGCCGGTCGAGGTCCACGGCAGGGGCACGCGGCAGCCGTCGCGTCCGTAGCGCTCGCCGCCGGTGCGGAACCACGTCGGGTCCTGACGGGCTTCTCCGGGGATGTCGATGACCTCGGGAAGGCCGAGCTCCTCGCCCTGGTACAGGTAGGCCGAGCCCGGGAGCGCGAGCATGAGGGCGGTCGCGGCACGTGCGCGACGCAGGCCGACCTCGGGGATGGGCTTGCCGGGGGAGTCCGGGCCGATGCCGTGACCCTGCGGGTTCTCGGCGGTGAGCGCGAGACGCGAGGCGTGGCGGACGACGTCGTGGTTCGACAGCACCCACGTGCTCGGCGCGCCGACGGCGGCATAGGCGCGGATCGACTCGTCGACGACGTCGCGGAGCGCCGCGGCGTCCCAGCCGGTCTCGAGGTAGGCGAAGTTGAACGCCTGGTGCATCTCGTCGGGGCGTACCCACAGCGCCGTCTGCTCGGGCGTGGGAAGCCAGGCCTCGGCGCACAGCGCGCGGTCGCCGTCGTACTCGGCCAGCAGCGTGTGCCAGTCGCGGTAGATCTCGTGAACGCCGTCCTGGCCCCAGTAGGGCACGCCGGCCTCTTCGCCGCCCATCGACCCCGCGTCGGGGTCGGGCGTGTAGTCCGGCAGTCCGTCGGCCTTGATCATGCCGTGGGCGACGTCCACGCGGAAGCCGTCGACCCCGCGGTCGAGCCAGAAGCGCAGGATGCGACGGAACTCTTCGCGCACCTCGTCGTTGGTCCAGTCGAAGTCCGGCTGCGTCGAGTCGAACAGGTGCAGGTACCACTGGCCGGGCGCCCCGTCCTCCTCGACCACGCGGGTCCACGCCGGCCCGCCGAAGACGGACTCCCAGTTGTTCGGGGGCAGCTCGCCGTGCGCGCCCTGCCCGTCGCGGAACATGTAGCGCGCGCGCTCGCGGCTGCCCGGGCCAGCGGCCAGGGCCTGCTGGAACCACTCGTGCTGGTCGGAGGAGTGGTTCGGGACGAGGTCGACGATGACCCGGATGCTGCGACCGTGAGCTCCGTCGAGCATGGCGTCGAAGTCCTCGAGCGTGCCGAACAGCGGGTCGACGTCGCAGTAGTCCGACACGTCGTACCCGGCATCCTTCTGCGGGGAGCGCTGGAACGGGCTCAGCCAGATGGCGTCGACGCCGAGCTCGGCCAGGTCGTCGAGCTTGGCCGTGATGCCCGGCAGGTCGCCGATGCCGTCGCCCGAGGCGTCCGCGAAGGAGCGCGGGTAGATCTGGTAGATGACGGCGGTGCGCCACCACTCGGAACCGGGAGCGGAGGGGAGGGCGCCGGTGCGGGGGGCGGTCTCGGTCGAAGGCATGCGGAACAGGATACTGCAAGCGCTTACATGTCACGTGATCGGAGCCTGTGCGCCCGGCGGGACTAGGGTGGGCGCGTGCCTGAAGACGCCCTCGCCCGTGCCGAGTCGCTCATCCGGACGATCCCCGACTATCCCGAGCCCGGGATCCTGTTCCGCGACATCACGCCGCTTCTCGCGGACGCGGCCGCACTGCGCGCCGTCACCGAGGCCCTCATCGCTCCGTTCGCCGGAGAGTTCGACATCGTCGCCGGCGTCGAGGCGCGCGGCTTCCTCCTCGCGGGCGCCATCGCGCTGACGGCCGATGTCGGTCTCGTGCCGATCCGCAAGGCGGGCAAGCTGCCGCGGCCCGCGGCGTCCGTCTCGTACGCCCTCGAATACGGCACGGCCACGATCGAGGCCCACGACGACCTGCCCGCCGGCGCACGCGTGCTCCTCGTGGACGACGTGCTGGCCACGGGCGGCACGCTGGTCGCGGCACGAGAGCTGGTCGAGGCGCTCGGCGGCGTCGTCGTCGGCACCACGGTGCTGATGGAGCTCGAGACCCTGGGCGGACGCGCCGTGGTCGGCGAGGTCCACAGCGTCGTGCGGACCGAGTGATGAGTCTCCTGCAGGAGTACGCCGCCGGTCTCAGCCGGGCGACGCTCCCACTGGACGCGGACTCGTCGGCGGTCCGCTACGACGAGGTGATCGCCCCGGGCGGCGGACTCCGCCCGGCGTGGAAGACCCTCGCGGCCGCCACGGTGGGCCTCACCGGCGACGAGATCGCCCGGGTGGATGCCGAGATCGCCCGGACGCTCGCCGATGACGGCGTCACCTACGGGCACCCCGTGCACGGCCCGCGACCGTGGCGACTGGACCCGCTGCCGCTCGTGCTGGATGCCGCGACGTGGTCGCGCCTGGAACTGGGCCTGGCCCAGCGGGCCGAACTCCTCAACGCGATCATGGCCGACGTGTACGGCGACCAGCGTCTGCTCGCCGAGGGCGTCATCCCCGCGGCCGCGGTGGTGGCGCACCCCGGATTCGTGCGGGCCATCGCGCGGCCGAGCGTCGCGACGGACCCCTCGCTGCTGATGTCGGCCACCGACCTCGGCCGCGACGAGGACGGCGAATGGCGCGTGCTCGCCGACCGGGTCCAGGCGCCCTCGGGGCTCGGCTACGCGATGGAGAACCGGCTGGTGCTCTCGCGCACCCTTCCCGACCTCTACGGCGACGCCGACCTCCACCGCATGGACCCCTACTTCGCGGTGCTGCGCGACGCGCTGCTGCAGTGCGCGCCCACCGACGACCCCGACCCGCGCGTCGTGGTGCTCTCACCCGGCACGCACTCCGAGACCGCGTACGACCAGGCCTTCATCGCCAACACGCTCGGCTTCCCGCTCGTGCAGGGAAGCGACCTCGTCGTCAGCGACGGCTACGTGTGGATCAAGCCGGCCCGCTGGCCGCATACGGCGCCGATCGACCGGGTCGACGTGATCCTCCGTCGCGTCGACTCGACGTGGTGCGATCCGCTCGAGCTGCGCGGCGACTCGCAGCTGGGCGTCGCCGGGCTCGTCGAGGCGGTGCGGCGCGGCCGCGTCCACGTCGTGAACGGCCTCGGCGCCGGTGTCCTGGAGAACCCCGCGCTGCTGCCCTACATGGCCGCCGCGTGCGAGCGGCTCCTCGGCGAGCAGCTGCGACTGCCCTCGGCGCCCGCCTGGTGGTGCGGCGACCCCGTAGGCCGCGACCGCGTCCTGGAACGTCTGCGCACCGACCCCGACGGCATCCTGCTGCGACACCTCGACGGCACGGCCGTCGGGTTCGGCGCGACCGCCGTCGCGGGCGACACTCCGGCCGGCGGCGCGCCGGTCGGAGGCGCGCGGGATGCCGGGACGGCCGAATCCGCGGACGCCCTCGTGGCCCGCATCCTGGCGCATCCCTACCGCTACGTCGGCGTGGACCGCCTGCCCCTGTCGCAGGCCCCGGTCTTCACCGCCGGAGCCGCCGCCGCCCACCCCCTCGTGCTGCGGGCCTTCACCGTCCGGTACGGGCCCGCTTATCGCACGCTCGCCGGCGGGATGGCTACGGCGCGCGACGTCGACGGGGCCCCGCTCACGAAGGACGTGTGGGTGCTGAAGGCCGACCCGGCCGAGCCCGACCAGGGGCTCGCGGGCGCCCCGCGTCTGACGATGATCCCCTCCATCCCGGCCCTGGCCCCCCGAGCCCTCGAGGACATGTACTGGGCCGGCCGCTACGCCGAGCGCACCGAGGATCTGCTGCGACTGGTGCTCGCCACCCGGGCGCACCTCGAGCGCGGACGGACCAGGACAGCGGATGCCGCGCCGGTGCTCTTCGGCGTGCTCCGACGACTCGCCGGTCACCGCTTCGACGATCCCGCCGACGAGCTGCGGTCGCTGCTGGTCGACGACGCGCGCGCCGGCTCGGCCGCGCACGCCCTCTCCGGGATGCGGGACGCGCTGGAGGGCGTGCGCGATCAGCTCTCGGGCGACACGTGGCGGGTCTTCGCCATCGCCGACCGCGCCAAGAAGGCGGCCACGACCTCGACGCACGTTCCGCAGATCGCCGAATCCGCCGGCCGCATGCTCAGCGGCGTGCTGTCGCTGCACGGCGTCACCGCGAACATGATCCGCGACCCGGGCTGGCACATGATCCAGGCCGGACGCTACCTCGAGCGCGCCGCGCAGCTGTGCACGCTGCTGTCGGCCACGACGCGTTCGCACGCCGGGGCGATCGACCGCGAAGTCCTCGACGGCGTGCTGCTCGCGGCCGAGAGCCTCGTCACCCACCGTCGGCGGTACCGCGGCTACGGGCGGATCCGCAGCGTGGTCGAGCTGCTCCTGCTTGACCCGGACAACCCGCGGTCGATGGCGTTCTCGCTCGAGCACCTGCGCGCGCACCTCGCGGCGCTGCCCGATTCCACCGGCTCCACGCGGCCCGAGCGGCTGCGCCACGAGCTCGCCGACCGACTCGCCGCCGTCGACCCCGCCGTGCTGGCGGTCGAGACCGACGGGCGCCGGAGGGCGCTGGCCGACCTCCTCGACGAGACGGCCGCGGGGCTGCGTCAGCTGTCGGACGCGATCGCCGACGTGCACTTCGCCGGCGGTCCGCCCGCGGTCCAGCTGTCGTCCCTCGCCCTCATCGAGGAGATCGGCCGCGCATGAGGTACCAGCTGTCGCATCGCACCGAGTACTCCTACGACAAACCCGTCCGCAACAGCCTGGGCGTCCACCACCTGCGTCCGCGCGAGCTGCCGTGGCAGAACGTCGCCGCGCACAGCGTCACGATCGATCCGCTGCCCGGCGACCACGCGCCCGATGTGGACTACTACGGCAACTCGGTGACGTACTTCCACGTCACCGAGCCGCACCGGCACCTCGTCATCGACTCGTCCAGCGAGGTCACGGTCGAGCGCCCGCGATACGACGACGCCGCCCTCGCCCAGCCGTGGGAGACCGCCCGTCCCCTCGTCGGCCTCTCGCCCGACGCGTGGGCGGCGACGGAGTTCGCGCTGGAGTCCCCGCGGGTGGCCCACATCCCCGAGGCCGCGGAGTACGGCGCCGTCTCGCTCGCGCCCGGACGCCCGCTGGGCGAGGCGGTCACCGATCTCATGCAGCGCATCCACCGCGACTTCGACTACGACACCAAGGCGACCACCGTCACGAGCACCGTGGCCGACGCGATGCGTAAGCGCGCGGGCGTGTGCCAGGACTTCGCCCACGTCGCCCTCGCGTGTCTGCGCAGTCACGGCGTCGCCGCCCGCTACGTCAGCGGGTACCTCGCCACCCAGCCGCCGCCGGGCAAGGAGCGGGTGGTGGGAGCGGATGCGTCCCACGCGTGGCTCGCGGTGTGGGTTCCGGCATCCGGGGAATGGCTCGCGATCGACCCCACCAACGATCAGTGGGCGAACGAGCGCTACATCACGGTCGCGTGGGGTCGCGACTACGGCGACGTGTCGCCCGTGCGCGGCATCATCTGGTCGAAGGCGAAGAGCTCCACCCTGCGCGTCGCCGTCGACGTCGCCCCCGCCGGCTGACGCCTTCGAGCCATACGCCCCCCGCAGGGATCAGACGAAGGCGGGCAGGTCGGTCCAGGCCTCGGGGGCGGCGGGCGCGCCGTCGCGGGTGACCGTGCCCTCGATGAGGCCGTACGGACGGTCGGCGGCGTAGAAGACCTCGTTGGGGTTATCGAGGCCGAACGCCGACAGGTCGTAGGCGAAGTGGTGCTTGTTGGGCATCGCGAAGCGCATCTCGGCGATCTCGGGTCGCGCCTCGATGGCGGCCCGCCCCATCTCGAACAGGGTCTGCTGCAGCGCCAGCGAGTGCACGGCGGCGAACGTCGACAGCAGCACGTCGAGCACCTCGGCGTACAGCGCGTTGTAGTCGATGCCCGCGGCGACGGCGTCGGGCAGGAAGCGCCACCGCCCGGTCACCGAGGTCGCCATGATGCGGTCGTCCGTCTCTCCGAGCGTCGTGTAGCGGTCGCGGGGGAAGCCGTGGAACTCCGATCCGGTGGACTTCAGAACGGTGAGGTCCTTCACGCCACCGAGCACGTGCGTGCCGCCGTCGATGGTCTGCACCGCCGCGAGCCGCGTCGCCCGCCCGGGCCGCACGAAGGCGTGGTCGTGCTCGGCGCCGTCGACGACGATGCGCTCCCACTCGTACTGCTCGGCCTGCCACAGGCCGCCGTCGATCCACTCGAAGCTCGACACGAAGTGCCGGCCGAGGGCGACCAGGTAGTCCTCGGGCGAGCGGATCCCGTGCTCTTTCGCGAACGCGAACGCGGTGTTCTTCTGCGTGTCGGTGGCCACGATCAGGGCGTTGTCGCCCGAGAGGTACGACTGGGCGAGAGCCGCCCCGCGCAGCTGCGACGAGACGTTGAGGTCGACGATCTCGTGGCGGGCGGCATCGCGGTAGATGCGCACGATCCGGTTCTCGGCCTTGCCGTACTTGTTGGCGCCCAGGCTCACGGACACGTCGGTCATGGATCAGCTCCCTCGATAGGTCGAATAGGCGAACGGGCTCAGCAGCAGCGGCACGTGCAGATGCGGCTCGCCCGACACCGTGAACGTCACGATCACGGCGGGATAGAAGGTCTCGACACCGCGCGCGGCGAAGTACGGCCCCGTCGAGAACGTCAGCGTGTACGCGCCGTCGTCGAGACGCGCGGGACCGAGCGCGGCGCGTCCGTCGGCATCGGTGGCTCCCTCGGCGACGGGGGTCGCACGGCCGGCGTCATCGAGCCGGGCGAGGGCGATGCGGACCTCCTGCGCCGGCAGGCCGGTTGCGGCGTCGAGGACGTGGGTGGTGAGATGCGCGGTCATGCCCTCATCCTGCCGTCACGCTCCGGCGCAGGCGCAAGAGGGCGATCTCGGCGAGCTGCCCGACCGCTTCGGCGACCTCGGCGTCGTCATCGTTGCCCAGCCGGCGCTCCAGCTCGGCGAGCATCTCCTGGGGCGAGCGTCCGGCCGCCCGGATCAGGAACACCCGGCCGAACCGCTCCTCGTAGTCGCGGTTGCCCGCGGCGATCCGGTCGGCGACGTCGGCTGCGGCATCCGACATGCTCGCCTGCTCCCGACGGGATGCCGCAGCCTCGGCCCCGGTCCCGGCCGGTCTCTCGCCGATACGCGGATGGTGCGCGAGCGCGGCGTCCAGCTCGGCGCGACCCCACGACGAGGACAGTCCCGCCGCCGCGTCGGCGAGATCGCGCACCGAGGCGTAGGGCCGCCGAGCGACGACCGCGTCGACCCAGGCGGGGATCGCCGCCCACAGCGCCACGGCCTCGCGGGCGGGGGCGGTATCCAGGCTGTTGAACTCGTCGATGTGCATGCGGGGTCCGATCTCGATGTGGGTGCGACGCTATCGGGCCCGGTCAGACGTGCCCGGCGACGGCGTGCACGAGGTCGGAGATCTCGCGCTTGTACTCGTTGAACTCGGGACCGGTGATGTCGCGCTCGCCGGGGAGGTCGATCGTCACGATGCGGCTGATGTGGCCGGGCACGCCGTGCGAGGCGCCGCCGGTCATCACCACGACGCGGTCGGCGAGGAACACGGCCTCTTCGATGGAGTGCGTGACGAACACCACGGTCGTCTTCGTCTCGACGTGGATGCGCTTGAGCTCGGTCTGCAGATCCGAGCGGGTGAGGGCGTCGAGCGCCCCGAACGGCTCGTCCATCAGCAGCACCTGAGGCTCGTTGGCCAGCACGCGGGCGATCGCGACGCGCTGCTGCATACCGCCCGAGAGCTGGCCGGGGTACTTCTCGGCGAAGCGCGAGAGGCCGACGGTCTCGATGAAGCGGTCGGCGAGTTCCGCCGCGCGCGCCTTCGGCAGCCGCCGCCGGCGCGGACCGTACGCGACGTTCTCGCGGACGGTCAGCCACGGGAACAGGCCGTAGTCCTGGAAGACCACGCCGCGCTCGGGCGCGGGCCCGGTGACCGGACGCCCGCCGACGCTGATCGAGCCGCTCGTGGCCGGCTCGAAACCGGCGAGGATGCGCAGCACCGTGCTCTTGCCGCACCCGGACGCGCCGACCACCGCGACGAACTCGCCCGACGCGATCGTCAGGTCGACGTCGGCGACCGCTTGCACGCCCGCCCACTCCGGGCCGTAGCGCTTGCCGAGCCGGTCGATGACGACGTCGGCGGACGAGTGCTCGTTCACGGCTGCTCCGTTCGGTGAGAGGGTCATTTGATGAGGGGGCGGCCGCGCGTGAACACGCGGAAGGCGCCGATCAGAAGGCGGTCCGACAGGAACCCGGCCAGGCCGATGACGATCATCCCGACCACGACCATGTCGGTGCGCACCACGTCGCGGGCGAGGATGATCGCGGACCCGAGCCCGACGCTCACGCCCACGCTCTCGCCGAGGACGAGCACCACCCACGCGATGCCGAGGCCGACGCGCAGTCCGTTGACGACGGCCGCAGCGGATGCCGGAACGACCACCTGCGCCAGGATCTCCCACGGTCGGGCGCCCAGCATCCGGCCCGCTTCGATCAGACGCGGGGGCACCTCTTTGGAACCGCTGATGGCGCCCAGCACGATCGGGAAGAACGCCGACAGGGCGATCAGGAAGATCGTCGCCTGGTCTCCCCAGCCGATCAGGAGGCCGACGAGCGGCACCCACGCGGTGGCGGGGATGGGCCGGAACAGGTTGATGAACGGGTCGAACAGCGAGTCCATCGTGTAATAGCGGCCCATCAGGATGCCGAGCGGGATCGCGATCGCCGCGGCGATGCCGAACCCGACCAGCACCCGCAGCGACGACGCCGCGAGGTTGACCCACAGGTCGCCCGAGAACGCGTCGTCGTGGATGCCGCCGAACGCGTAGTCCCACAGCGACAGCACGACATCGCCCGGCGCGGGCAGGAACCCCATGCGGATGCCGATGACGGGGATCTCCCACGCCTGATCCCGACCGACCTGCCAGACGACGAGGAACAGCAGGGGGACCGGAAGGGCGAGCAGGCTGCGGCGCAGCAGCGCGCGCCGATTCGGGCGCCGGGCCGGTGGCCGACGGCGGGGCTCGGTCGAGCCCGCCGCGGCCGTTGCCGTCACCGGGGTCGCGGTCATGGCGCGAACGTGGTGTCGACGATGTCTTCGGCGGCGGGCGCCTCGTCGATCAGGCCGATGTCGGTCATCGCCGTTGCCAGAGCCTCGAGCTGTGCGACGTACTCGTCCGACAGGTCGGAACGCAGCCAGAAGTTCTCGAGCGCCGAGGTGAAGACCTCTTCGTCGCCGCCGAACTCCTCGACCATGCCGGGCAGCCACTCGTCGATGTTGTCGGCCATGTACGCGGTCGTGGCGGCATGGGTGTCGACGACCCGCTGCACGAGCTCGGGGTCCTCCTCGACGAGCGCGCCGGTGGTGACCAGGCCGATGTTCACCCGCCCGATGTCGGTCGAGTACGGGTCGAGCACCTCGGTGCCGCCGGCGGCCTTCGCGATCGAGACGCCGATCTCGACGCCCATGAACGCCGCGATGTCGCCGGCCATGAACGCCGACGCCATCTCGGGGACCGGGATCACGGCGAGGTCGAAGTCCTCGGGCGTGAGACCGGCGTCGTCGATCAGGAGGCGCAGCGCCACCTCCTGCGCCGAGCCCTGCACGATGCCGATGCGCTCGCCGACCAGGTCGTCGAGCGACGTCTCGCCGTTGCCGATGAAGCCGGAGCCGCCGTCGGCGGCGCTGGCGACGATGGTGAGGTCGCGGTCCTGCGAGACGGAGGAGATGGTGGGCGTGACGCCCGAGATGGCGAAGTCGATCGACCCGGAGGCGAGGGCGTCCGAGAGGGCCGGGGTGGTGTCGAGGGTCACGACCTCGAACTCCACGCCGTCCACGGCGTAGTCGTTGTAGAGGAACGGCTGGTAGAAGTGCGGCTGGCCGCGCAGGGTGCCGATCGTGACGGTCACGGTCTCGTCGTCCGAGCCGCCGGCGGCGGGGCTGCTGCTGCAGCCCGCGAGGAGCAGGGCGGCGGACGCGGCGGTCGCGGCGACCGCGAGGAGGCGGGTGCGGGGTGAGGACATGGGTGGACGCTCCAGGGGCGGTTTCCGGCGTGGGGCATACCGGCAGGCGGAAGGGGGTGGTGGGGCTGGCCTCATTCAAGACCCGCTGTTCGCTCGCGGTGTGAAGCGCGTGTAACGAGCGCGTTAAGTCGGGACTTAAGCCGCGCGCGGCGCGGGTGCGCGAGGATTTCGCTCCGCCCTACGATGGCGGCAGAGCGGTTCACGGAGGCCCCATGAGCGAGACGGCACTGCCGATGCAGATCGGAGCGCGCCTGCGCAGCATCCGGCAATCGTCGGGACGCTCGCTGGCCTCGGTCGCCCAGCAGATGGGGATCTCCTCCAGCGCGCTGTCGCAGATCGAGACCGGCGCGATGCAGCCGTCCGTCAACCGGCTCATCGAGTTCGTGACGGTGCTGGGCGTGCCCGTGTCGGCGATCTTCGACGACCTCGCGGTCTTCGCCCCCCGTCTGGGCGACGGGGCCGCAGACGTCACCGAGCCGCTCGAGGGCGTGCTCGTGTCGCAGCCCGACGCGGTCGAGGCGGCGCACCTCGGGCAGGGCGTCACCTACCGTCGACTCTCCCCAGCCGCGCTGCCCGGTGTCGACTGGTTCGAGTCGACGTATCCGCCCGGGTCGTCGTCGTCGATCGACGGCGCGATGCTCGTCCACGCCGGCTACGAGAGCGGGCACGTGGTGCAGGGCGAGCTCACCTTCGAGTTCGCCGACGGCGCCGTGCGGCTCGGCCGCGGCGGCTCACTGTCGTTCGCGGCGTCGCGTCCGCATCGCGTCGTCAACGACACCGCCGAGACCGCGGTCGCGATCTGGCTGACCCTCACCACCGCGGAGTCCTCGTAGCGCAGCCCACGCCCGCCGTTCGGATCACGTGAACTGGACGCGTGCGGTGGGTGGGTGCGGCATCCGGGGTTCAGATCACGTGAGCTGGACGCGTGCGGCGGGTGGGGCGCGGCATCCGGGGTTCGGATCACGTGAGCTGGACGCGTGCGGTGGGTGGGGTGCGGCATCCGGGGTTCGGATCACGTGGTGTCGCCGAGCGCACCCGTTGCGTGCGCTCGTGCCGGGTGGTCTCGGTGAGATCACGTGTTCTGGACGCCAGGTGAGGGCGGGCAGCCCCCGAACGGATGCCGGGGCTTAAGCCCCGACTTAACGCGAGCGTTACACGAGGGAAACCGGGCCGAGCCCCGGGCGGCATAGCTTCGTGCCACGGGGCGCCGCCCGCGTGCCGCCGGCACGACCGGCGGTCCCGCGGGCATCTCCGCCCGCCGAGCACCACCCCCACGTCCGTGACGGGAGCAGCCATGACCTCGACCATCCCCACCTCCGAGTTCGACACCGCCATCGGTGACGACCGGCATCCTTCTCTGCACAACGACGACCTCGCGCCGCTCCCCTCCGAGAAGCGCCGGTGGGGAGCGTTCGAGATCTTCAACGTGTGGACCAACGACGTGCAGAGCCTGGCGGGCTACACCCTGGCCGCGGGCCTGTTCGTCACCGCCGGGATCAACGGCTGGTGGGTCTTCGCGGCGATCATCCTCGCCGGCTTCTTCGTGAACTGGCTCGTGAACCTGACCGGCAAGCCGAGCGTGAAGTACGGCATCCCGTACGCGGTGATGGCGCGGTCGAGCATGGGCGTGCAGGGGGCGCAGTTCCCCGCACTCATCCGCGGCATCGTCGCGATGTTCTGGTACGGCGCGCAGACCTACTTCGCCTCGACCGCGGTGGCCATGGCGCTCAACGCCGTCTTCGGCAACCCCGAGCTGCCCGTGTTCCTGGGGATGGACGCGATCGACTGGGTCGCGTACGTCTTCGTCGCGGTGCTCCAGGTCGCGCTGTTCGTGGGCGGCATCGCGTGGATCGAGAGGTTCCTCAACGTCGCCGGACCCGCCGTCTACGCGGTCATGGTCATCCTCCTCGTGGTGATCTGGATCCAGGCGGGCGACCGCCTGCTGCCCGCCGTCGGCTCGCTCTTCGCAGGCGACGATCGGGTCGGATGGGACGCGGTCCTCGCCTTCGTCGGCGTCATCGGCACGATGATCGCCTACTTCTCGGCGGTCGTGATCAACTTCGGCGACTTCGCGCGCTTCTCGCGCAGCGAGGGTGCCATGCGCCGCGGCAACTTCCTCGGGCTGCCGGTGAGCCTGGCCTTCTTCACGTTCCTGTCGCTGTTCATCACCGCCGGCGCCTACATCGTGCTGCAGGGCGGCGAGGGCGAGCCCCTCACGAACCCCGCCGAGATCGTCGGCCTCGTCGGCAACGTGTTCCTCACGATCGTCGCCGCAGTGACCTTCGTGATCGCGACGATCGGGATCAACCTCGTCGCGAACTTCATCCCGCCGGCCTACGACCTGTCGAACCTCGCGCCGCAGCGGATCAGCTTCCGCGCCGGCGGGTACATCACGGCCGCGTTCGGCTTCGTCGTCGGCGCGCTGTGGGTCGCCACGATCAGTCGGATCGGGCTGCCCGCCTTCGTCGACACCCTTGGCGCGATCCTCGCACCGCTCTACGGTGTGCTGGTGGCCGACTTCTACATCATCCAGCGCCGGCGCCTGAAGGTGGCCGACCTTTACTCGATGGACCCGGCGGGCCGCTATCACTACCAGAAGGGCTGGAACCTGCGGGCGATCGTCGTCGTCGGCGTCGCGGCGGTGTTCTCGATCGCCGCGGTGTGGATGCCGGCGCTGCAGGCGCTGAGCGGCTTCGCGTGGGTGATCGGCGCCGTCCTCGGCGGTCTGCTGTACCTTGCCGCGATGTGGAACCTGCGCGCCGAAGCCGGCGACACCGCACCCGCGGTCGAGACCGCAGTCGAGACGGGAGCGTGATGGGCGATCGCCGCGTCATCCGGGCGAGCGGGACCTTCCTCGACGGTGCGTTCCAGCCCGCGGCGGTCGTCGTCGAGGACGGCGTCATCGTCGACGTGACCGCCGTCGGGGCCCGCATCCCCGGAGCCGCGGCCGTCGTCGTCCCCGACGACGCCGTCCTCCTCCCCGGTCTGGTCGACTCGCACGTGCACGTCAACGAGCCGGGCCGCACCGAGTGGGAGGGGTTCCGGTCCGCCACGCTCGCCGCGGCCGCGGGCGGCGTCACCACGATCGTCGACATGCCGCTCAACTCCATCCCGCCGACCATCAGCCCCGAGGCTCTCGACGTGAAGAAGGCCGCCGCCGCGGCATCCGCCTTCATCGACATCGGATTCTGGGGCGGCGCGGTCCCCGAGAACCTCGGTCGGCTCGCCCCGCTGCACGACGCCGGCGTCTTCGGCTTCAAGTGCTTCCTGGCGCCGTCGGGCGTCGAGGAGTTCGGCCACCTCGACCGGTCGCAGCTCGCCGCAGCCATGGAGGAGATCGCCGCGATCGGGTCGCGCCTCATCGTCCACGCCGAAGACCCCGACCTGCTCGGCCGTGACGGCGCGCTCGGCCGGGGGTACGACGCGTTCCTGGCGTCGCGGCCGCCGGCGAGCGAGGCGTCGGCGATCGCGTCCGTCATCGCCGAGGCGCGGCGCACCGGCGCCGGCGCCCACATCCTGCATCTCAGCGACGCGGGATCGTTGCCGGCCATCCGGGCGGCCAAGGCCGACGGCGTGCGGCTGACCGTCGAGACGTGCCCGCACTACCTGACGATCGCCGCCGAGGAGATCCCCGACGGCGCGGCGGAGTTCAAGTGCTGCCCGCCGATCCGCGAGTCGGCCAATCGCGACCTGCTGTGGCGGGGCGTGCTCGACGGCACGATCGACGCGATCGTCAGCGATCATTCGCCGTCGACCGTCGACCTCAAGCGCTCCGGCGGCGGCGACTTCGGTCTCGCGTGGGGCGGCATCGCCGGGCTCCAGGTGGGCTTGTCGGCGGTGTGGACCGAGGCGCGAGCACGCGGCATCCCGCTCGAACGCGTGCTCCCGCTGTACACGACCGGCCCGACGCGGGTCGCCGGACTCGACGGACTCGGCGTGATCGAGCCGGGAGCGCCGGCGCACCTGGCGGTCTTCGGCACCGATGACGCGTTCCCCATCGAGGCCCGCGAGCTCCTGCACAAGAACCCGATCACCGCGTACGACCATCGCCTCCTCACCGGGCGGGTGCGGCGCACCTGGCTGCACGGGAGGACGATCTACGACGCGACCGAGGGTGCGCCCGGGCACGCGCCGCGCTTTCGCGCCGCACCGGCCGGCCGGCTGCTGTCGGCGCGCACGGGGGTGACGACATGACCGTGCACGTAAGCGCCGGGACGCGGCCGCGCACGACCGCCGCTCACGCGCCGAGCCCGGGGATGGGATTGGATGGGCCCATGCCCACCGATGTGCTCCAGCCCGGACACGGCGAGATCGCCGGCGACCACTATCTCCCGGCGACGCCGGCCACCGTGATGTGGGGACGGCTTCCCTGCTCGCAGGATGCCGCGGCCCTCACCATCGGCCCGGGTGACACGGTCACCGTCGACACCGTCAGCCATGAGGGCGTGCTCGAAGACCAGGGCAAGGACCCGGTCGCCTACTTCACCGGCCACGGCGTGCCGCGGGAGCAGATCCTCGACGACGCGATCGAGATCGCCGCGACCCTCTCCCGCAACCCGGACCAGGACGGTCCTCACGTGATCACCGGACCGATCCGAGTCGAGGGGGCGATGCCCGGCGACCTGCTGCGGATCACCGTCGACCGGCTGCAGCCGCGCGTGCCGTACGGCGTCATCTCCAACCGCCACGGCAAGGGCGCCCTCGCGGGCGAGCTGCCGCGCGGCCCGGGGAGCGTGAGCGTCTTCTGCCCGGTCGCCGAGCGCGACGGTCGCCTGGTCGGGACGCTGCCGGTCGTCGAGGGCGGCCCGCGGGTGGTGGCGTTCCCGCTGGCGCCCTTCCTCGGCACGATGGGGGTGGCCGTCGCCGGCGGCGAGCGGCCGCACTCCGTCCCGCCCGGCCGTCACGGCGGCAACATCGACATCAACCTGCTGACAGAGGGCGCCGTCCTCTACCTGCCGGTGCAGGTCGAGGGCGCGCTGGCCTACGTCGGCGACCCCCATTTCGCGCAGGGCGACGGGGAGGTCGCGCTCACCGCGCTCGAGGCGTCCCTGCGCGCCACCTTGCGCTTCGACGTGGTGCCGCGCAAGGAGGCGCTGGCGGAGTTCGGCGAGGTTCTCGGTCCGCTCGTCCGCGCGGGCGGATACCTCGTCCCCACCGGCATGCACCCCGACCTCGACGAGGCGATGCGCGCGTGCGTCCGCGCGGCGATCGCCCTCATCCGGGCGCGCTGGGGACTCGACGAGCATCTGGCCTACGCCTACCTCAGTGCGGCGACCGACTTCGACATCTCGCAGGTGGTCGACATCGTGTGCGGCGTGCACGCCCGCATCCGCGAGACCGATTTCGCGGAGGTGGGCGATGAGTGAGGGTGCGGACGCCCGCTCGGCGGAGGCGCCGGGGAGCGGCATCCCGGGGGCGGAGTCCCTGCCCGATGATCTTCTCGCAGCCTTCGTGCGCTACGAAGAGGCGATCCTCGCGGACGATCTCGCACACCTCGACGCGGCTTTCGCGCCCGGCGAGCGCACGATGCGCGGCGACGCGGCGGGGCTGCTCGTGGGGCACGACGCGATCTCGGCCTTCCGCGGCACCCGCGGCGGCGTCCCGGCGCGGGTCATCGAGCGCATCGAGCATCGCGAGCTGGGTGAGGATGCCGCACTCGTCGTCTCGGTGTCGCGTTATGCGTCGGGCGGGACCGGACTGCAGACCCAGGTGTGGCAGCGGACCGACGGAGCGTGGCGGATCACCGCCGCGCACGTCACGCCGCGCGCGCAGGCGCTGAACCGTGCGATCTGGCGGACGGTCGGCGACCCGCTGTTCCAGGGCGCGTGGGAGGGTCCCCTGGCCGGGCTCACCGTCGCGGTGAAGGACCTCTTCGCCATCAAGGGCTACCGCATCGGCGCCGGCAACCCCGCGTTCCTCGACAGCGTCACACCCGAGACCGCCACGGCCGCGGCGGTGAGCGACCTGCTGCGTGGCGGGGCGTCGCTGCGGGGCATCGCGCGCACCGACGAGTTCGCGTACTCCATCGCTGGCGACAACGTCCACTACGGCACGCCACCCAACGGGGCCCTGCCGGGCGCACTGCCGGGCGGCTCGTCGAGCGGGCCGGCGTCCGCCGTCGCGACCGGGCAGGCCGAGATCGGGCTCGCCACCGACACCGCCGGATCCATACGGGTGCCGGCCTCGTATCAGGGCCTGTGGGGACTGCGGACGACGCACGGGCTCGTGCCGCGGCAGGGTCTGCTGCCTCTCGCGCAGTCCTTCGACACCGTCGGCTGGCTCACGCGGGACGGCGAGACGCTGCAGCGCGTCGCCGACTGGTGCCTGAGCTACGGCGGATCCGAGAGCACCGAGAGCGTCTACGGCGAATCGGGGACCGACCTGCCGTGGCGGTTCCTGGTGCCGACCGAGATGCTCGAGACGGTCGAGCCGGCCACCCGGGCGGCGTTCGAGGCCTTCCTGACGGCGCTCGCCGCGAGTCCCGACGCCCCGCCCGTCGACACCGTGTCGATCGGCGACCTCGACGCATACGTCGCCCCGTTCCGCACCGTGCAGGGCGCGGAGGCCTGGCGCAACAACGGCGACTGGCTGCGCGAGCACCCCGGCGCCGTCGGTTCCGCCGTCGCCGAGCGCTTCCGTGCCGCGGCCGCCATCACCGCAGAAGACGAAGCCGCCGCCCGCCGCGCGCTCGAACCGCTGGCCGAGCGTCTCGCCGGGCTCGTCGACGACGCCGTCCTGCTGCTGCCGACGGTTCCCGGCCCGGCGCCGATGCGCACGAGCGCGGGGGAGCGGGTGGATGCCGTCCGCGCCGCCACGCTCCGGCTCACCACCCCGGCGGCCGTCGCCGGGCTTCCCGCCCTGTCGATGCCGTTGCTCACCGTCGCCGCGCAGACCGGTCCCGCCCCGGTCGGGGTGTGCGCGATCGCGCGTGCCGGCACCGACATCGCTCTGGTCCGCCTCGGCCGGCGGCTCGCCGCGGCTGCCGTCCCGGCATCCGGGATCGCCTCGTGACCGTCCCCCACCGCGCCCCCGACGAGCGGCCAGATCACGTGTTCGCGGCGAACGCGCCCTCCTCCGGTGCCCAGATCACGTGTTTCCGCCGAACGCACACGTCGCGCGCGCACCGGACGGGTGGTCTCGGTGACAACACGTGATCTCGGCGCGATGAACCCCGCGACCTGCGCCGTGCGCCCCGACGCCCGCCCCGCCTCGCGCCCGACGACCACCCCACGCCCCGCCGCTCGTTCCAGGAGACCCCGTGAGCCACATCCCCGGCCCCATCGACCCGCCCGCGCGCCTGCTCATGGGGCCCGGGCCGATCTCGGCGTACCCGAGCGTGCTGCAGGCGATGTCGGCGCCGCTGGTCGGCCAGTACGACCCCTTCATGACGGCCACGATGACCGAGACCCAGCAGCTCTACCGCGAGGTGTGGGGCACCGCCAACGACGCGACCGTGCTCATCGACGGCACGTCGCGGGCGGGGATCGAGGCCGCGATGATCTCGCTCGTGCGCCCGGGAGACCGCGTGCTCGTCCCGGTGTTCGGGCGATTCGGGCACCTGCTCGCCGAGATCGCCGAGCGGGCGCTGGCCGAAGTGCACACCATCGAGGTGCCGTGGGGGCAGGTCTTCCCCGTGTCGGCGATCGAAGAGGCCGTCGCCCGCGTGCGACCGCACCTCGTCGCCGTCGTGCAGGGCGACACCTCGACCACGATGCTGCAGCCCCTCGACGAGATCGGCGCCGTCTGCGCCGCCCACGGCGCGCTGTTCTACACCGACGCGACCGCGTCGCTCGGCGGCAACGACTTCGAGGCCGACGCCTGGGGTCTGGATGCCGCAACCGCCGGCCTGCAGAAATGCCTGGGCGGTCCGTCCGGATCGGCCCCGCTGACCCTCTCGGACCGTGCGGTCGCGGTCGTCCGGTCGCGGGCGAGGGTCGAGGCGGGCATCCGCGAGGACGGCGACCCCGATGCGGACGACTTCGTGCGCTCGAACTACTTCGACCTCGGCATGATCCTCGACTACTGGGGCCCTCGCCGCCTCAACCACCACACCGAAGCCACCTCGATGCTCTACGGCGCACGCGAGTGCGCCCGGGTTCTGCTGGCCGAAGGGCGCGACGCCGTCGTCGAGCGCCACCGCCTCGCCGGGGCCGCCATGCTCGCCGGCGTCGAGGGTCTCGGGCTCACCGTCTTCGGCGATGTCGCGCACAAGATGTCGAACGTCGTCGCGGTCGAGATCCCCGACGGGGTTCCCGGCGATGTCGCGCGCCAGGCCATGCTCGAGGACTTCGGCATCGAGATCGGCACGTCGTTCGGCCCGCTGCACGGTCGGGTGTGGCGCATCGGCACCATGGGCTATAACGCCCGCAAGGATGCCGTGTTCACGACGCTCGTCGCCCTGGAGGCGGTGCTGCGGCGGTTCGGCGCACACGTGGCTCCCGGCGGGGGAGTGGATGCCGCCAGCGACATATACCGGAGCGCGTGACGTGCCGGCACCCCTCCTCGACGTCGACCGCGACCGGATCGCCACCGCCGCCCGGCGCGTGATGGCCCGCTGCGACGAGCTCGCGCGCGTGTCGGCGACCGCCGGCGCCATCGAGCGGGTCTACCTCTCGCCCGAGCATGCCCGTGTGAACCGCCTGGCCGCCGAATGGATGCGCGAGATCGGCATGACGACGAGGCAGGATGCCGCGGGCAACCAGCTCGGGCGTCTCGGTGACCCCGATCGTCCCGCCCTCATGATCGGGTCGCACCTCGACACGGTTCCCGACGCGGGACGGTTCGACGGGATCGTCGGCGTGCTCATGGCCCTCGAGGTCGTCCGCCTGCTGCGCGGGTCCGGCGGCCACGAGGACGGTGCCGGGTCGCCGCTGCCGTTCGCGCTCGAGGTGATCGCGTTCTCGGACGAAGAGGGCACGCGATTCGGGAAGGCGCTGCTCGGTTCGTCCGCGGTCGCCGGAACCTGGGACGACGCCTGGTGGGCGCTCGCGGATGCCGACGGAACGACCCTGCGCGAGGCCTTCCTGGAGTTCGGCCTCGATCCCGGCCGCATCCGCGAGGCCGCGAGGCACCCGGACGAACTCGTCGGCTACCTCGAGGCCCACATCGAGCAGGGGCCGGAGCTCGACGAGCGGGGCGAGTCGCTCGCCGTCGTGTCGTCGATCGCGAGTGCGCGCCGGTTCCAGCTCGTCGTCGAAGGGGAGGCGCGGCACGCCGGGGGGACCCCGTACGACCGTCGCCGCGATGCGCTCCTCGGGGCCTCCGAGGCGGCGCTGGCCGTCGAGCGGGTATGCCGGTCCGAGCATCACATCGTCGGCACCGTGGGTCAGCTCGAGGCCTACCCCGGCGCGGTGAACATCGTGCCCGGCGAGGCCCACCTCTCTCTCGACCTGCGCGGCGAGTTCGACGGCGAGCGGGACCGGGTGTGGCAGCGGATCGAGCGCGAGTTCGACGACATCATGGGCCGGCGCGGCCTGCGCTGGCATTCCCGCGAGATCCACAACGCCCCCGCGGTGTACTGCGCACCCCTGCTGCAGGACGTCATGCGGGCCGGCATCCGCGCTGCCACCCCGAACGGTCCGGCGGATCCGGCGGTCATCTTCAGCCGCGCCGGTCACGACGGCATGGCGATCGGCGCGGTGGCCGATGTCGGGATGCTGTTCCTCCGCAACCCGGACGGCATCAGTCATCACCCCGACGAGTCGGTGTCGGCGGGCGACGTCGCGCGCGGCATCCAGGCCCTGAGCGAGGCCGTGCTGCTGCTCGCCGCCGAACGCGGCTGACGCCTCAGTCCGGGCGTCAGTCGATCGGAACGCCGCCGAATGTCCCGCCGGTGTAGGTGACCCCGTCTTCGCCCGTGGTGCCGAGCACGAACGACAGCGCGCCCTCCGGGGCCACGTCGGCCAGAGCCGGGTCGGTGAGCCGGTCGGAGATCTGCTCGACCTCGTCGGGTTCGAGTCCCGACACGTAGAGGGTCGGTGAGGCATCGGGGCGCGGCTCGGCCTCGAGCACGACTTCGGCGTGAGGGTACTCCTGCGCGATGCGCACCACCTCGTGGATGGCGGCGTCGGCGGTGCGGGCGGGCACGTGGACGATGCGCAGGCGCTCATCGACGGACTGCAGGGTGTACGTGCCGCCGTCGGCGAACAGGTCGAGGTCCTTGATCGACGTGAAGGTCCACTCGAATTCGGCCATGTCGATGATGGTCACCGTCGGCCAGCCGTCCGCGATGCTGATTCCGGTCGTCCCCGGAGTGCCCGCCACCTCGAGGACGTCGGTCAGGGTCTGCTCGATCTCGGCGGCGTCCGCCGGGTAGACCTGCAGGGTCCACGCCGGAGGCGGGGTGATCTCGGCGTCCAGCTGCGGCACCTCGACGGGTTCCCGCTGCAGGATCGCCTCACCCGGCAGCGACTCGGCCGCCGCGGCATCCCGCACCCGGCCGGCCAGGGCGAGGGTCTCCTCGTCGGTGGCCGAGCCGATGATCGTCACGGCGACCGACTCGCGACCCTGCGTGGCGCAGTCGGCCACGAGCGGGTCCTCGCACAGCTGCGCGAGCGACTCGGGCGTGCCCGACGGGGTCGGCGTGCTCGTCGTGCCGCCCGCGCATCCCGCGAGCGCCAGCACGGGTGCCAGCGCGAGCGCGCCGATGAGCGCCGCGCCCGCGGCGCGCGGCATCGTCCGGGTCTGGCGTCGCACCCGTGCACCTTCCGTTCCGGCGTCGCCGTCCTCGACGCGCCGTCCCCATCGACGGTACTCGATGCCCCGCCCCTCGGGGCGGTCGGCGCCCGCTGTCAGCGCTGCGCGCCGGCCATCCCCATGCGCGCGAGCACGATGTTCTCGACGACCTGCACGATGTTGTAGAGCAGCAGCGTCACGATCGTGATGAGGGCGACCGATGCCCACAGATCGTCGAACCGGGCGGATGCCGTGAATTTGACGATCATGCCGCCGATGCCCGTCCCGGTCGAGAGCCACTCGGCCAGCAGTGCGCCGGTGACCGCTCCGGGCACCGACACGCGCGCCGCGGCGAACAGCGACGGCAGGGCGCCGGGGACGCTCACCTTGCGCAGCTGCGTGGCGCGTCCGCCGCCGTACACGTGGACGAGGTCGAGGCTCTCCTTGGAGGCGCGACTGAGGCCGAACATGATCGAGGCGAGCGCGGGGAAGAGAACCACGATCGACCCGATGACGGCGACCGAGGCCGGTGTGCCGCGGCCGGTGATGAGGATGATGACCGGCGCGATCGCGACCAGCGGCACCGACCGCAGCAGTAGGGCGAGCGGCATGACACCGGCCTCGACGGCGCGCGAGAGCGAGAAGACGACGGCCAGGGCGGTCGCGACGAGCATGCCGACGGCGAAGCCCAGGGCGGCGTCCTGCAGTGTCTGCCACAGGAGCGGCAGCAGGTCGGCGCGGTGCGCCGCGGCATCCGGGTCGATGAAGAGGAACTCCCACACCTGCGCGGGACCCTTGGCGACGAACGGAGAGATGCCGGTGAGGTTCACCACCGCCCACCACAGCGCGACGATGATCACGAGGGTCAGCAGCGCGTTGAGCAGCGAACGCCCGACGGCGCGGCCCATGGCGTTCATCATGCGACGGCCCTCCCCGACACCCACGGGGTGACGGCTCGTGACAGCAGTCCGACGAGGGCGTACCCGATGAGGGCGACGACGGCCGAGAGCAGGAACACCGCCCATACGCGCGCGGAGTCCAGGTCGCCCTGCAGCTTGATGAGGGTGATGCCGACGCCGCGGTCGATTCCCCCCATGTATTCGCCGAGGACGGCTCCGAGGAACGCCGACGGCACCGCGATCTGCAGGGCGTTGAGGATCGCCGGGAGGGCCGCGATGAGCCGCACCTTGCGCAGCGCCGTGAAGCGGGATCCGCCGTACACGTGCACGACGTCCAGGCTCGCCTTGTCGGCGGCCTTGAAGCCGAGGAGGGCGCCGACGACGGTGGTGAAGAAGACCGCCAGCGCGGCGAGGAAGATCGCCGTCGAGCTGGGGTCGCCCGGGCGCTTGGCGCCGCCGAGCACGACGATCGCGATGCCACCGACCGCGACCACCGGCAGGCAGTAGCTGACGACGGCGATCTGGGTGACGATCGGCTCGATGCGGGGGATCAGCAGCACGGTCGCCGCCAGCAGCAGCGCGATCGCGTTCCCCCACGCGTAGCCGATGAGGGCTTCGGTGATGGTCACCTGGAAGACGCTCCAGTAGGGCGCGAGACCGTCCTGCCAGATCGTCTGGAACACCGTGAAGGGCGACGGCACCGGAGTGAACGTGGTGCCCGGCGGGGGCTGGAAGATCGTCGCCGAGAAGACCCACCAGCCCAGCAGGATGGCGACGGCCCCGATGACTCCCGCGAGCCAGCCCGGGATGCGACGGCGGGTCATCAGGCTTCCGCCGCGGCCCGGCCGTCCGAGCCGAAGAGCAGCTCCGACGCGCGGTCCACGAGCGCGTGGAACTCGGGCGTGCGCATCATGTCGGGGGTGCGGGGGCGGGGCAGGTCGACCTCGATGATCTCCTTGATGCGGCCGGGGCGCGGGCTCATGACGGCGACGCGGTCCGACAGGAAGATCGCCTCGGAGATGCCGTGGGTGACCAGCAGCGTCGTGGCGGGCTTCTCGGTCCAGATCCGCAGCAGCTCGAGGTTGAGGTTCTGCCGGGTCATGTCGTCGAGCGCGCCGAAGGGCTCGTCGAGCAGCAGCACCGAGGGCTTCAGTGCCAGGGCGCGCGCGATCGAGACGCGCTGGCGCATGCCGCCCGACAGCTGGGCGGGCTTGGCCTTCTCGAACCCGGTGAGCCCGACCAGTTGGATGAGCTCGTCGATGTACGCCTTGTCGGGTCTGCGGCCGGCGATCTCGAAGACCAGACGGATGTTGGTCAGCACGCTCCGCCACGGCAGCAGCGCGTGGTCCTGGAAGGCGATCCCCAGCTCGCTGTCGCGGCGCAGCTGCGCCGGCGTCTTGCCGTCCACGAACACCTCACCCGTGCTCGGGTGCTCGAGGTCGGCGAGGATGCGCAGGATCGTCGACTTGCCGCAGCCCGAGGGGCCGAGAAGCGCCAGGAACGATCCCTTGTCGGTGTGCAGGTGGGTGTCCTGCAGTGCGGTGACGGTCTTCCCGCGCCCGGTGTGGAAGGTCTTGCTGAGGCCGTCGATCCGGATGCCGGTACCGCCGGCCCGCGAGGGGCTGGAGGTACCGGCATCCGATGTGATGTCCGTGGTCATGAGTCCCTAGGGAAGGTAGTCCTTGAGCTCGGGCATCTCGGCGTAGATCTCGTCGATGATGGTCGTGTCGAAGAGGTCCTCGACCGACACCTCCCAGCCGGCGGCGGCGAGGGAGTCGACGGTCTGCTGCTTGAGCTCGTCGGAGATGGTGAACAGGCCGTTCGCCTCGGTCTCCTCGGTGGAGATGAGGAGCTTCTCGGCCTCGAGGCCGAGCGCCGTCTTCTCGGGGTCGAGCGCCCCGAAGATGGCCTCGAGGCCCTCCTCGGACTCGGCGGCCGCGGCGTTGTAGTACTCCTCGACCAGCGACACGGTGTCCTCGGTCGACTCCTGGAAGACGTCCGTCCAGCCCTTGATCTCGGCGATCAGGAACGCCTTCAGCAGCTCGGGGTTCTCGGCCAGGTACTGGTCGGTGACGCTGAAGGTCTCAGCGACGTAGGGCACGCCGTTGTCGGCGTACGACAGGTTGGTGATGTCGTAGCCGGCCAGCTCGACGGTCAGTGCCTCGTTGGTCAGGTAGGCCATGAAGCCGTCGACCTCGCCGTTCATCAGCGGGGTCGGGTCGAAGTCCACGGGCACGACGGTGACGTCGCCCTCGTCGATGCCGTTGGCGTTGAGGAGCGCGGCGAAGACCGAGGCGTTGGAGTCCTGCACACCGATCGTCTTGCCGACGAGGTCCTCAGGGCTCTGGATGTCGCCGCCGTCGGCGAGCGACAGGATCGTGAACGGGTTCTTCTGGAAGGTCGCGCCGATGATCTTCAGCGGGGCTTCCTGCTCGGCGATCGCGGCGCCGATCGAGGCGGCGTCGCTCAGGGCGACCTGGACCGATCCCGAGAGCAGCTTGGCCACGCCGGTGTCGGGACCCGAGATGCCGATGACCTCGTCGAAGCCCGCCTCGTCGTAGTAGCCGTTCTCGTAGGCGTAGAACTCGCCCGCGAACTCCTCGTTCTTGATCCACGAGTACTGCACGCTGATCTCGCCGTACGAGGCCTCATCGGTGCCCTCGGCTCCGCCGGTCGACGTCTCGCTGCCGGCGCAGCCGCCGAGGATCAGTGCGGATGCGGCGACCGCCGCTGCGACCGTGCCCAGCCGGGCACGCCGCTTCAGGTTGCTGTGAACTGCCATCGGGCTGGCTCTCCCTTGAAAAGTGGGTGATAACGGCATGACGCTAGTCCCGGCACGTTTCGGCCCCCGCCCCGCCGTGTTTCCGAGATGTGACGCGAAGCCGGTCAGGATGCCGGGGTCTGCGCGACGCGCCACACGCGCTCGCGGGTGAACGGCAGCTCGAACGGGCGCCCGCCGAGGGCGCGCGCGATGGCGTTGCCGACGGCGGGAGCCACCGGGTTGTACGGCGACTCGCTCATCGACTTCGCGCCGAACGGGCCCACGGTGTCGTGGGTGTCGGCGAGGTACACCTCGGTGTCGGGCACGTCGGCGGACTGCGGCACGCGGTACAGCCGGAAGACGGGGTTCGACACCGCGCCGTTCTCGTCGATCAGCACCTCTTCGTAGAGCGCGCTGCCGAGTCCCTGCGCCGCGCCCCCCTCGATCTGCCCGCGCAGCTGGGCCGGGTTGAGCGCGACTCCGGCGTCGGCGGACTGCACCGACTGCAGCACGCGCACCGAACCGGTCTCGCGCTCGACCGCCACGCGCACCGCGTGCACGTTGAACGCGAGGCTCCGCCGAGCCCCGGGTTCGGATCCGTGGGCGGTCAGTCCCTCGTCGGTGCACTCCGCGGCATCCGCGGCGGCGACGATCTCGGCGAAGCCCACCACGCGGTCGCCGACGCGTACGCCGTCCGCGGTCAGCTCGGCCGCGCCGTCACCGGCGATGCCGACCGCCAGCGCCAGCATCCGCTCGCGCAGCGCCGTGCAGGCAGAGGCCAGCGCCTGGCCGGCGATGACCGTGCCCGCCGACGCGAAGGCTCCTGTGTCGTGGCGCACGAGATCGGTGTCGCTGGCCCGCAGCACGAGCCGATCCGCGGATGCCGCGAGCACCGACGCCGCGATCTGCCGGTGCACGGTGCTGGTGCCGTTGCCGAACTCGGCGGTCCCGACCGCCAGGGCGAACGTGCCGTCGGGGCGCAGCGTCGCGGTCGTGTCGGAGAAGTGGCCGCCGGGTGCGGCGCCCGCGATGAGCGAGATCGCCATGCCCTCGCCGACCGCCCACCCGGCAGGGGCCTCGACGCCGTTGCCGCGGCGGAGGGCGGACTCGGCGAGGTCGAGGCACTGGTCGAGGCCGTACGAACCCCACACCAGGTCGGGCTCGGGGTGCTCGTGCACTGTCAGCAGCGGGTCTCCCTCGCGGACGGCGTTGATGCGGCGCAGGTCGAACGGGTCTATGTCGAGCTCGTCGGCGAGCATGTCCATCGCCGACTCGACCGCGAGGATCACCTGGCCGAGCCCGTATCCGCGGAACGCCCCCGAGGGGACCGTGTTCGTGTAGACGGCCTCGGCGTCGATGCGCATGACAGGCGTGCGGTAGACGTTGAGCGACTCCGACACGCTGTGGAAGAGCACGCCGATGGCGTGGTTGCCGTACGCGCCGGTGTCGCTGAGGACGTCGAGGGTCATCGCGGTCAGCGTGCCGTCGGCATCCGCGCCCAGCGACACCGAGACCCGGAAGGGATGCCGCACGGACGTGCGTCGGAACTCGTCGGTGCGCGAGAGCTCGTACGCGACAGGGCGTCCCGTGGCGAGCACGGCGAGGGCGACGATGTCTTCGGCGAAGATCTCCTGCTTGCCGCCGAAGCCGCCGCCCACCCGCGGCGCGAAGACGCGCACGCGCTCGGGAGGCAGGCCGAAGATGTGTGCGAGTTCGTCGCGCGCGAGGAACGGCACCTGGGTGCTGGAGCGGATGACGAGACGGCCGCCGTCGTCGAGCCACCCGATGGCCCCGTGGGTCTCGAGCTGCGCGTGCGACACGCGTCCGGTGCGCCACGTGCCGCTCACGCGGACCGCGCTCGCCGCGAGGACGGTCTCGGGGTCGCCGCCGCGCCCGGCGTGCAGGGTCGCCACGACGTTCCGGTGGGCTTCGGCGACCCGCTCGGCCGGCGTGCGGTCGGGGTGCAGCAGCGGCGCACCCGGTCGGCGGGCGTCCTCGGGGTCGAACACCGCGGGGAGCACGTCGTACACGACGTCGATGAGCGCGAGCGCGGCGTCGGCGATCTCGGCGGTCTCGGCGACCACCGCCGCCACCCGCTGGCCGACGAAGCGGACGACGTCGTCGAGCACGCGCGTGTCGTCGGGGTCGTCGGTGCGGTGCTCGTGACGGCCGGACGAGTAGCGCGTGGCGGGCGCGTCGACGTGGGTCAGCACGGCGACGACGCCCGGGAGCGCCCGTGCGGCGGCAGCGTCGATCGCCGTGATGCGCGCGTGGGCGTGCGGCGAGCCGAGCACGCGGAGCACGAGGGCGTCCGGGGCCTCGGGACCGTCGAACGTGAACGGCTCGAGCCCCTGCACGATGCGTCGGGCCGGCTCGGGCGACACCGAGCGACCGACGCCGACGTCGAGGGAGCCGGGTGTGGGGCGGCTTTCAGGCGCGGCGTCGCGTGCCGGGCCGGTGTCGCGCACGGGGCCCAGCACGGACTCCCGGATCGCCTCGCGGATGGGGCGGTACCCGGTGCAGCGGCACAGGTTGCCCTTGAGGCGTCGGTCGAGGTCGTCGAGGTCGTCGGGGGTGAAGGTCGACGCGGTGACGCTCATGCCGGGGGTGCAGAACCCGCACTGGAACCCGAAGTGCTCGACGAGCGCCTCCTGCACCGGGTGCAGTGCGTCGCCGGGGGCGAGACCGGCGGCTGTCGTGATGACCGCGCCTTCGGCCCGCTGGGCGGGGATGATGCACGAGTGCACGGGAACGCCGTCGAGGATGACGCCGCATGCGCCGCAGTCCCCGGCGTCGCAGCCTTTCTTGACTTCGGTGTGGCCGTGCTCGCGAAGGAGCGTCCGCAGGCACTGACCCGCGCGCGGCTCGGTCTCCAGCGGCGTCCCATTGACCTCGATCCTCATCGGTGCGCCCCCTCTGCCAGCTCCGCGCGGACGCGCTCGGCCAGCACGATGCTCACGCCGCGGCGCCAGTCCGCGGCCCCGAGCGAGTCGGTGAACCAGCCGGATGCCGCCCCCACCGCCTCTGCCAGGGTGGCCTCGTCCGGCATCCGGTCGAATCGCAGCACCACGGGCCGCTCCACGGCGGCGGTGACCGCGATCACCGTCTCGCCGTCGTCAGCGGTGCGCCCGGTGACGACGGCGCCGGAGCGGCCGAGCTCGGCGAGGGCGATCTTGCGGAGGGCGGCGCGCGCACGCAGCGCGCCGGCGGGGATCACGATCGCCCGCAGCACCTCGCCGGGCGCGAGCGCGTTGGTGGCGTTGCCCGTCACGAATTCCGAGACCGGCATATTCACGGTTCCGCCGTACGGCGTCCAGATCTCGGCGACGGCGTCGAGCGCCACGGCGAACGAGATCATCGACCCGGCGGGGAAGGCGCGGCACAGGTTCCCGCCGACGGTGGCGGTGTGCCAGATCTTGTACGAGGCAAGCAGCGCGTCCGCGGCATCCGGGATCATGCGGATCGCGCGCCACGAGGGCGGCACGGGCTGCGTGCCACGGCCCTCCGCCCACGCGCGCAGGGTCGCGATCGTGCAGGTGGCTCCGATCCGGAGCCCCGCGTCGGTGATCTCGAGGTGGGGCCAGCCCAGGGTGGTGAGGTCCACGAACCCGGTCGTGCCGGGCTGTGGCTCGCTCATCAGCCACGTGCCGCCGCCGAGCACCACCTCGCCGGGGGCGAGGGTGAGATCCTCGCGCGAGCGGGCGCGTCGGAAGGATGCGACGCCGGTGATGTCCATGCGCTGCGCCTCAGAGTCTCTCGGCCAGTTCGCGCGAGGCGCGGGCGACCTCGCGGGCGAGGGTGTCCTCGTCGGTGGTGACGAGCCGGGTCTTCTCGACGACCGGGCGGCCCCCCACGAGCAGACGCTCGAGGGGCGGCAGCGCGCCCAGCCCGAGCGCGGCGACCGGGTCGAGGATGCCGGCGTGCTCGACGCCGTCGACGCGCCAGACGGCGATGTCGGCGAGCTTTCCCGCCTCGAGCGAGCCGAGCTCGTCGTGGCGACCGAGCACGCGGGCCCCGCCGATCGTGCCCATGCGCAGCGCGTCGCGCACGCTCATCGAGTCCGACCCGGTGCGGAGCCGATTCATCAGCACCGCCTCGCGCACCTCGACGCCCAGCTGCCCCGACTCGTTCGACGCCGCGCCGTCCACCCCGAGGCCCACGGGCACCCCTGCGTCGAGCATCGCCCGCACCGGAGCGATGCCGGCGGCCAGCCGCGCGTTCGACGACGGGCAGTGCGCGACGCCCGTGCCGGTCGCGGCATATCTTGCGATCGCGCGATCGTCGAGGTGCACGGCATGCGCCATCCAGACGTCGTCGCCGAGCCACCCGAGGTCTTCGAGGTACTGGGTGGGGCTCTTGCCGAAGTGCTCGAGGCAGTAGGCGTCCTCTTCGACGGTCTCGGAGGCGTGCGTGTGCAGCCGCACATCGAGGGACCGGGCCAGCACCGCGGCCTCGCGCAGCAGGTCGGCGGTCACCGAGAACGGTGAGCACGGCGCGATGGCCACCCGCACCATCGCGTCGCGCGCGCGGTCGTGGTAGCGCTCGACCGCCTCCTGCGACGCGGCGAGGGCGGCGTCGGTCGCCTCGACGGCGAAGTCCGGCGGCAGACCGCCCTGCGACGCTCCGAGATCCATCGAGCCGCGCGTGGCATGAAGGCGCACGCCGACCCGCGACGCCGACTCGACCAGGGCTCCGACGATGTCGCCCGAACCCTGCGGGAAGATGTAATGGTGGTCGCCGACCGTGGTGCAGCCCGATCGCGCGAGCACGGCCATCGCCCCGGCCGCACCGGTGCCGGTGAGTCCGGCGTCGATGCGCGACCACAGCGGGTACAGCTCGGTCAGCCAGTCGAACAGGATCGCGTCCTGCGCGTACCCGCGGGTCAGCCACTGGTACAGGTGGTGGTGGGTGTTGATCAGTCCCGGGGTCACCAGGCACCCGGTCGCGTCGATCACCTCGGCGCCGTCGCGCAGCATCCGGTCCGCCGGGCCCGCACCGACCGCCGTGATCACGCCGTCGTCGATCACGACATGCCCGCCGTCGAACTCCGCGCCCGAGGCGTCGACGGTGGCGACATAGCCGTTCTCGATGATGGTGCGGGTCATGCCGGGGCTCCTGTCGGAAGACTGTCGTCGGGGGATGCGCACGCGGCGGATGCTGCGACGGCGGCATCCGGGTCTGCGGCCTTCGTGCCCGTCGAAGCGGGCCGGCGGTGCAGCGGACCGGTGCGCTCCCGCAGCGGCACGCCCGAGCCACCGTGGCGGGAGGCGACGATCTCGGCGAGGACCGACAACGCCGTCTCGACGGGCTCAGCGCCGCCGAGGTCGAGCCCGAGCGGCGAGTGCAGCCGGGCCAGGTCGACCTCGCTCACGCCGGCCTCGCGCAGCAGAGCGGCGCGGTGATCGACGGTGCGCCGCGCACCCATCGCGCCGACGAAGCCGATCGGCATCGTCAGCGCCTGGTGCAGCGCGGGGACGTCGAGACGTTCGTCGTGGGTGAGGACGCACACGGCGGTGCGGGCGTCGACCTCGTCGTCGCCCAGCGAAGCGAGGTACTCGTGGGGGAGTGCCGTGATGAGCCCCTCGGCGTCGGGGAAGCGCTCGGGTGTCACGAGTGTCTGCCACGGGTCGCAGACGGTGACGGCGAATCCGGCGGCGGCGCCGACGCGGCAGAGCGCCGCCGCATGCTCGCCGGCCCCGAGGACGATGAGCCGAGCGCGTGGCGCGTGGGAGAGCAGCAGGATGTCGGCGCCCTGATATGCCGCAGGAAGCATGATGCTGTCGCGCATCGCGATGGCCCGTGCAGCGAGGTGCGTCGCCGACGGGTCGCCGTCGCCGATGGTCACGTCGGGGGCCGCTCGGGTGATTGGGGCCCCGACGAGTGCGACGTCGTCGAATGCGGTTCCGGCCGGCGCGACGCCGGGGATGGAGATCACACGGCCGGCGGCGGCGCCCGATGCCACCACGGCCACCGACGTACCGCGGTCGTCGGCTGCGCTCTCGAGTGCGGCCACGGTGGCCGTGTCGGCCGGATCGATCCGGTAGGCGATGACGTCGACCTGCCCGCCGCATGCCAGCCCGGCGGCGTGCGCGGTCTCGTCCGAGAACCCGAACCGGGCGCGAGGGGCCGTGCCCGTGGCCAGCGCCGTGTGGGCGAGCAGGATGGCGTCGCTTTCGACGCAGCCGCCCGAGATCGAGCCCAGCACGGCGCCGTCGGCGGTGACCGCCATGGTGGCGCCCACCCCTCTCGGGGCGCTGCGGGCCACGTTCGTCACCGTCACCGCCGCGACGGAGACCCCCGCACGCAGCAGCGGCAGCAGGTCACGGGCCAGTTCGAGCATGTGGCAACGCTAACCCGCCCTGTGTTACGTGCGCACTACGCTCGGGATCGGCCCTTCTCGCGGCGGGGTCGGGGCTCGGACGTCGTGCGGAAGAAGGAAAGCCATGCGGGTATGCGGGCTGGTCCTCGCCGCCGGAGCGGGCACCCGCTTCGGCGGGCCCAAGGGACTGGCCCGCGACGCCGACGGCGAGCCGTGGGTGGCCCGAGCGGTCCGGATGCTGCGCGCCGGCGGCTGCGACGAGGTGCTCGTGGCGGTGGGAGCCGCGGGCGACGCGGTGGCCGCCCTGGTTCCGTCCGAGGCGAGCGTCGTCCGCGTGCCGGAATGGCGGGCCGGCGTCTCGGCCACCCTGCGAGCGGGTTCGGTCGCGGCATCCGAACGATCGGCCGACGTCGTCGTCGTGACCCCCGTGGACACCCCCGACGCTCCCGCCGACGCCGTCAGCCGGGTCCTCGCCGTCCTCGGCGACGACCCCGCGGCGGGACTGGCGCAGGCGGTCTACCGGGGCCGGCCCGGGCACCCGGTCGCCATTGGCCGAGCGCATCTGGCCGCGCTCGGCGCCGCGGTGTCCGGAGACCGCGGAGCGCGACCCTACCTCGCCTCACACGACGTGATCGAGGTCGAGTGCGGCGACCTCTGGTCGGGCGAGGATGTCGACGCCCGCGCGTGACCGCACGCACCGGTCGCCCTTGCGGCAACCGGGCCCGGCGTCAGCTTTCGATGACGACGTTGAGCGGATCGTCGCCGGCCAGCATCCGGTCGATCTGCCGGCGCACCAGCCGGGCGATGCGCGGGCGCATGGCCGTCGACGCGCCGCCGACGTGCGGCACCACGAGCGCCCCGGGCATCGACCACAGCGGATGGCCCTCGGGAAGGGGTTCGGGATCCGTGACGTCCAGCGCCGCCCGCACCCGCCCGCGCCCCAGATGATCGACCAGCGCGCCGGTGTCGACGAGCGACCCGCGTCCCACGTTCACCAGCAGCGCGCCGTCGGGCAGGGCGGAGAGGAAGGCGTCGTCGACGATGTGCCGAGTGGACTCACCGCCTGGCAGCGACACGATGACGATCTCGGCGCGCGGCAGCAGGTCGGGCAGCTCGTCCACGCCGTGCACCGGCATCCCGTCCTCAGTTCGTGCGTTCGAGGCGACGGCGGTGATCTCGACCTCGAAACCGGCGAGGCGCGCGGCGATCGCCTTGCCGACGCCGCCGTATCCGAGCAGCAGCACGCGCCGGTCGGCCAGGCTCTCGGCGAACTCCGGTGCCCACCGCCCGTCGGTCTGGGCGCGGACGTACGCGGGGATCCGGCGCTGCGCAGCCAGGGCGAGCGCGACGGCGAGCTCGGCCGTCGAGGTCTCGTGCACCGACGCGGCGTTCGCGAACACGTGCCCAGGAGGCAGGTGATCGGCGATCCCCTCGTAGCCGATCGACTGGCTCTGCACGAGGCGCGTCTCGACGCCCGCGAGGTGGGGGAGCATGACGCTCGCACTCATGTACGGGGGCACGACGATGTCGATCCGCTCACGGGGTGCCGCGGCATCCATTCGCCACTGGATGACCTCGACGCCCTCGGGGAGCGGTTCGAGGTCGGTGGCCAGTTTGGCGCTCGGGACGGACACGATGAGATTTCGGATGCCGGTGCTCACCGTTCCACGCTACCCGGCGCTACGCTCGGCGCGACGGCAACCGAGAGGCTGGAGGCGCCATGCAGGTTCCCGAGATCAACTACTGGGCGGTCATCCTCGCGACGCTCTCCACCCTCGTCGTCGGCACCGTCTGGTACTCGCCGAAGGTGTTCGGCACGCGCTGGGCGGCGCTGGCGAAGGTCGACATGGACCGCCCCGGAGCCTCCGCGCTGTGGCCGATCATCACCACGGTCATCGTCAGCTTCATCTCCGCCTGGGTGCTGGCCGGCTCCACCTCGATCGCATGGCACTTCTACGGCGGTGGATACCTGCTGGCGGCGCTCGGCACCGCCGTGATCCTGTGGGCGGGCTTCACCGCCGCGCGCTTCATCACCCACGACGCCTTCGAGGGGCGCCCGACGTCGCTGACCGTGATGAACATCGGCCACGAGGTCGTGACGTTCGTGGTGATGGCGCTCATCATCGGGCTCTGGCCGCCCGCCGGAACCGTCTGACCCGCGAGAACCTAGGCGGCGGCGCCCACCACCGCGCGCACGGCGGCGGTGAAGAAGCTCAGGCCGTCGACTCCGGAACGGGTCGCGGCGGCCGTGTCGGGACCGAAGCCGGGCTCGACCGCGTGCTCGGGGTGCGGCATGAGGCCGACGACGTTGCCGTGCTCGTTCGTGAGGCCTGCGATGTCGTCGAGCGAGCCGTTCGGGTTCACACCGACATAGCGGAAGGCCACGAGGCCTTCGCCTTCGACCCGCTCCAGCGTCTCGGCGCTGCAGATGTAGCCGCCGTCGGCGTTCTTCAGCGGGATGACGATCTCCTGGCCGCGCGAGAAGTGGTTCGTCCAGGCGGTGTCGGAGTTCTCCACGCGCAGGCGCTGGTCGCGGCGGATGAACTGCTGATGCGCGTTGCGGATCAGACCGCCCGGCAGCAGGTGCGCCTCGACCAGCATCTGGAATCCGTTGCAGATGCCGAGGATGGGCATGCCCTTGGCCGCGGCGTCCTTGACCTCCGACATGATCGGCGCGAGCGCGGCGATCGCCCCGGCGCGCAGATAGTCGCCGTAGCTGAAGCCGCCGGGCAGCACGAGCGCGTCGACGCCCTCGAGGTCGTGCGAACCGTGCCACAGGGCGACCGGCTCTGCGCCGGCGAGTCGCACGGCGCGCTGCGCATCGCGGTCGTCGAGCGAACCGGGGAAGGTGATGACCCCGATGCGGACGGTCACTCGACCACCTCGACGCCGACCACGTCCTCGATCACCGCGTTCGAGAGGATCTCGTCGGCTACCTTGCGGGCCGCCGCGAGCACGTCCTCGGTGACCTCGCCCTCGACGGCGAGCTCGAAGCGCTTGCCGATGCGGACCGAGCTGAAGTCCTCGATTCCGAGCCGGGACAGAGCCCCGGCGACCGCCTTGCCCTGGGGGTCCAGGAGCTCGGCCTTGGGCATGACGTCGACGACGATGGTGGGCATCTGAATTCTCCTGGCGGCCGCAGGCCGCAGCTATCGGTCGTTGAGCGACGAGCGCAGCCAGAAGCCGAACGCCGGATGTCGCGGGCAGGGAACGCCGACAAGTCTACGGCGCGAGGCGATGCCGCGACGAAACGGTGTCGTGATCAAACCGTGACCACCTCGTGGGAGCGCTCCCTTGACAGACTTGAGAGCGCTCCCGTAACGTAACCCGCACATCGTGAGAGCGCTCCCAAACGCACTCGCGTTCGATCGGCCGATAGGGAATCGGCCGCATCCCGTCACCTCACACGACACCACCCACACCACAAAGGAGTGACAGTGAAATCACGCGCCTTCCGCAGGAGCGCAGCGGCCGTCGCCGCGTTCTCGGCCACAGCAATCGTCCTCGCGGGCTGCTCGACCGGCGACACCGCCGGCGAGGGCTCGAGCGAGGGTGAGGAGATCACCCTCACCGTCGCGACGTTCAACGACTTCGGCTACACGGACGAGCTCTTCCAGGAGTACATGGACGAGAACCCCGACGTCACGATCGTCCACAATCGCGCCGCCGAGTCCGGCGATGCGCGTGCGAACTACTTCCAGAAGCTCGGCAAGGGCGGTCTGGCCGACATCGAGGCCGTCGAGATCGACTGGTTCGCCGAGGCCATGCAGTACTCCGACCTGCTCGCGGAGGCTCCCGACAGCGTCAAGGGCCGCTGGCTCGACTGGAAGGAAGCCGCCGCGACCGACGCAGACGGCCGCCTCGTGGGCTTCGGCACCGACATCGGCCCGCAGAGCATCTGCTACCGCGCCGACCTGTTCGAGGCCGCCGGCCTGCCCAGCGACCGCGAGGGTGTCGCCGAGCTGTTCGACGGCGACTGGGAGAACTTCCTCGACGTCGCCGACCAGTACCGCGAGGCCACCGGCAAGCCGATGATCGACTCCGCCAACTCGGTGCTCCAGGGCATCGTGAACCAGATCGAGTACACCTACTCCGAGGCCGACGGCACGTCCATCGCCACCTCGAACCCCGAGATCGCCGATGCCTACGAGCTCGTCATCGAGCGCGCCGTGCCGAACTCGGCCTACTCGGGCCAGTGGTCCGACGACTGGTTCGCCTCGATGGCCAACGGCGAGTTCGCCACCATGCTGTGCCCGGGCTGGATGCTCGGCGTGATCTCGGGCACCGCGCCCGACGTCACCGGCTGGGACATCGCGGATGTCTTCCCGAACGGCGGCGGCAACTGGGGCGGGTCGTACCTGACCGTCCCCGCCGACGGCGAGAACGTGGATGCCGCACTCGCGCTGGCCGACTGGCTGACGGCTCCCGAGCAGCAGATGAAGGCGTTCGAGGCTGCGGGCACGTTCCCGAGCCAGCTCGAGGCCCTCGAGAGCGAAGAGCTCACGAGCGCGACGAACGAGTACTTCAACGAGGCGCCCACCGGTGAGATCCTCTCCAACCGCGCCGCGGCCGTCACGGTCACGCCCTACAAGGACGCCGACTACTTCAAGTACCACGACGCCCTGCAGAACGCGGTGAACCGCGTGTTCGACGGTCTCGAAGACCCCGAGACCTCATGGAACACGTGGGTCGCCGAGGTCGAGGCCTTCTGATCCCCAGGCGGGTGCGGGCCCACAGCCCGCACCCGCCCTCCCGGGCAGCTCCGGCCGCCCCCCTGCCACACCACAGATCGACCGGAGTCATCGTGACCGCCACCGAAACGCGCCCGCCGGCGACATCGGCGCCGTCGAAGACGGAGCGCCCCGTCCGGGTCCTTTCCTTCAGCCAGCGCCTGAGCAAGTGGGACCTGAAGTTCTCGCCCTACCTCTACATCTCGCCGTTCTTCATCCTCTTCGCGATCGTCGGACTGTTCCCGATCGTGTTCACGGCGATCATCTCGTTCCAGGAGTGGGACCTCGTCCGCAACTCCGGCGAGTTCGTCGGCTTCGACCAGTACAGCTGGATCCTCGCCAACCCGCAGTTCTGGACCGCGCTGCGCAACACCTTCAGCATCTTCCTTCTGTCCACGGTGCCGCAGCTGATCGCCGCCGTGTTCATCGCGGCCCTGCTCGACCGCAACATCCGCGCCAAGACCTTCTGGCGGATGAGCGTCCTCATCCCGTTCGTCATGGCGCCCGTCGCCGTCGCCCTGATCTTCAGCAACATGTTCGGCGACAACTTCGGCCTGGTGAACAACCTGCTCCGCGACTGGTTCGGCATCGCGATCCCGTGGCACAAGGACCCGTTCTGGAGCCACGTCGCCATCGCCACGATGGTCAACTTCCGCTGGACCGGCTACAACACCCTCATCCTCCTCGCGGCGATGCAGGCCATCCCCCGCGACTACTACGAGGCGGCGACCGTCGACGGCGCCGGACCTCTGCGCCAGTTCTTCAGCATCACGATCCCGTCGCTGAAGGCCACGCTCATCTTCGTCATCATCACCTCGACGATCGGCGGTCTGCAGATCTTCGACGAGCCCCGCATGTTCGACAACACCGGTCAGGGCGGACCCGCGCAGCAGTGGCTGACGATCACCCTGTTCCTCTACAACATCGGCTGGGGCGAGTCGAACTTCGGTCGCGCCGCAGCGCTCGCCTGGATCCTCTTCGTGATCATCCTGATCATCGGTCTCATCAACCTGCTGGTCACCCGCTCCCTCGTCCGCGACGAGGGCACCCGCAACCCGAACCTCGGCAGGAAGGCACGCCGCTCATGAGCACGTCCACCGCCACACGCACCACGGCCGGTCGGCCGGCTCCGATCCGCGCCGGTCGCACCACCCGCATCAAGGGCCAGCGCGCAGGCTTCTGGGTCTACGTCGGGCTGGTCGTCATCCTCGTCGCCTCGGTGTTCCCCTTCTACTGGTCGTTCCTCATCGGCTCGGGCGACGCCTCGACCATCAACGACCCCGACATGTCGTGGCTGCCCGGCGGTAACTTCCTCGCCAACGCCGCCTCGGTGCTGAACGACCCCGCCGTGAACTTCTGGCGGGCGCTGTGGAACTCGATCTTCAGCTCGGCCGTCATCGCCATCTCGGTCGTGGTGTTCTCGACGCTGGCCGGCTGGGCGTTCGCGAAGCTGCGCTTCCGCGGTTCGGGACCCCTGCTGGTGTTCGTCGTGGCGACCATGGCCGTGCCGATGCAGCTGGGCGTCGTGCCGCTGTACATCCTCTTCAGCGACCTCGGCTGGACCGGCAACATCGGCGCCATCATCATCCCGTCGCTCACGAGCGCCTTCGGGGTGTTCTGGATGACGCAGTATCTTCGCCAGGCCGTTCCGGACGAACTCATCGAGGCGGCGCGGGTCGACGGCGCGAACTCGTTCCGCACCTTCACCACGATCGGTCTCGTCGCGGCACGACCCGCCGCCGCGATGCTGGGGCTGTTCACCTTCGTCACCGCGTGGAACAACTTCTTCTGGCCGTTCATCGTGCTCGACCGCCGCGACCCCACCCTGCCCGTGGCGCTGTCGCTGCTGCAGTCGAACTACTTCGTCGACTACTCCGTCGTGCTGGCCGGTGTGCTGCTGGCGACCATCCCGCTGCTGATCCTGTTCGTCTTCGCGGGCAAACAGCTGGTGAGCGGCATCATGGCCGGCGCGGTGAAGGGATGACCGCGCCGATGTCATCGAGTACGACAACAGCGAGCAAGAAGGCCAGGATGGACATGCTGACGACTCCGAGAGAGGACGTGGTCCCCATGACCTCGACCCCCGAACGCGGATTCCCGTCGAACTTCCTGTTCGGCGCCGCCACCGCCGCCTTCCAGATCGAGGGCGCCGCCCACGAGGACGGGCGCCGCGACTCCATCTGGGACGCGTTCTGCCGGGTGCCCGACGCGGTCATCAACGGCGACAACGGCGACGTCGCGTGCGACCACTACCACCGCTACCGCGACGACGTCGCGCTCATGAAGTCGATGGGCCTCCAGACCTACCGCTTCTCGACGTCGTGGGCGCGCGTGCGCCCCGACGGCGGCGTCGTGAACCCGGCGGGTATCGATTTCTACAGCCGTCTGGTCGACGAGCTGCTGGGGGCCGGCATCCTGCCCTGGCTCACCCTGTATCACTGGGACCTGCCGCAGGCGCTGCAGGATGCCGGGGGCTGGGCGAACCGCGACACCGCGGAGCGCTTCACCGAGTACGCGATGTCGATGCACGACGCGCTCGGCGACCGGGTCGGCGTGTGGACGACGCTCAACGAGCCGTGGTGCTCGTCGTTCCTCAGCTACACCGCCGGCATCCACGCCCCCGGGCATTACAGCATCCAAGAGGGTCTCCTCGCCTCGCACCACCTCATGCTCGGGCACGGTCAGGTGATCCGCGAGCTGCGGGCGCGCGACAGCACGCTCAACCTCGGCATCACCCTCAACCTGACCGTCGCCGACCCGGTCGACGCCGCCGACCCGGCGGATGCCGACGCCGCCCGTCGCATCGACGGCCAGTTCAACCGCTGGTTCCTGGACCCCCTCTTCCGCGGCGCGTACCCCGCCGACATCGTCGAGGACGTCCGATCGGTGGATGCCGGGGCGGTCGCCGCCTTCGAGCAGGCGGTGCGCCCGGGTGACCTCGAGGCGATCTCGACCCCCATCGACTCGCTCGGGGTGAACTACTACCACGGCGAGTTCGTCGGTGGTCACGCCCCCGAGGTGCCCCCGATCCCCGGCGACGCGCCGACCGTGCGCGTGGGCGGATCGCCGTTCCCGTCGCACGAGGGCATCTTCTGGCACGACCGCGGCCTTCCGCGCACGCCGATGCAGTGGGAGGTGCAGCCCGAGGGGCTCACACGCCTGCTCGGACGCGTGTGGGACGAGTACGCCCAGCCTGCCGGGACCGTGCTGTACGTCACCGAGAACGGCGCCGCCTACGACGACGTCGCCGTGGTCGAGGACGGCGAGACCCGCGTGCACGACGCGGACCGGGTCGACTTCGTCCGCTCGCACCTGGGGGCGATCCTCGATGCGCAGGATGCCGGGGTCGACGTCCGCGGCTACTTCTACTGGTCTCTGCTCGACAACTTCGAGTGGGCCTGGGGCTACGAGAAGCGCTTCGGCATCGTGCGGGTGGACTACGCCACCCAGGAGCGTGCGGTGAAGGACTCGGGCCTGGAGTACCGTCGCATCATCGGCCGCCGCGCGCTCGACTGAGAGCCTGCGGCCGCAGCGCCCGCAGGCAGAGGAAGGCACGTGATCCATGAGCATTGACTCCGTCCGCGCGTCGGTGACGATCGAAGAGGTCGCCGCCGCCGCAGGGGTCTCGAGGTCGACGGTGTCGCGCGTGGTCAACGGGTCGACGGCGGTCAGCCCCGAAGCGCTCGACGCGGTGCGCAAGGCGATCGCCGAGCTGAACTACGTGCCCAACCGGGCGGCGCGTTCGCTGGCGAGCAAGCAGACCCACGCGATCGCCCTGGTCGTGCCCGAGGACACGACTCGCTTCTTCGGCGACCCCTTCTTCGCCGCGATCGTCTCGGGCATCAACGCGCGACTGGGGCGCACCGATTACGTGCTCAACCTCTTCATCGCCAGCGACGACCCGGGCGACAAGACCACGAGCTACCTGCGCTCGGGCGCGGTGGACGGCGCGATCGTCGTGTCGCACCACACCAGCGACACCTTCATCGACCGGATCGCCGCCGTCGTGCCGGTCGTCTACGGCGGCCGGCCCGTGCGCGAGCGCGAGCGCGACTACTACGTCGACGTGGACAACATCCGCGGGGGGCGCGAGGCCACCGAGTTCCTGATCGACCGCGGTCACACCCGTATCGCGACGATCACCGGGCCCTCCGACATGCCCGCCGCCGTCGACCGCCTCGATGGCTACCGTCAGGCGGTCGCCGCGCACGGGCTGACCCCGGCCGGCGTCGAGGACGGCAACTTCACCGCCGACGGGGGAGCGGCCGCGATGCGGCGACTGCTCGCCGCAGGCGAGCGCCCCGACGCGATCTTCGTCGCGAGTGATCTCATGGCGCGCGGTGTTCTCGCCGTGTTGGCCGGGGCCGGCATCCGGGTGCCCGACGACATGGCGATCATCGGCTTCGACGATTCACCCGTCGCGACGAGCGTCACGCCGGCCCTCACCACGATGAAGCAGCCGTCCCTCGTGCAGGGCGAGACGATGGCCGGCGTGCTGGTCGACCTTCTCGCCGGTCGGAACCCGCAGCACGTCACGATCCTCGAGACCGAGCTGGTGGTGCGGGACTCCGTCTGACGCGCCCGCGCCGGCCCGGCCCCGTCAGCCGCGGTGGGCGTGCCGGTCAGCCGCGGCGGGCGTCGCCCGGCTTGGCGTCGGCGGGGTCGCCGCCGAGCGGACCGACCGCCGGGATCGGGCCGCCGTCGTCCGCGCCGGTCTGCCGCCAGCGGGCGATGGCGTTCCCGAGGTGATAGATCACGAGCGCCGCGGCCGCGCCCAGCACGATCGCGCCCAGCTGGAAGTCGCCCCACTGCATGGTGAAGCCGGCGATGGCGATCACGAGGGCGACGGCTCCGGTGTACTGGTTGACCGGACGCGAGAAGTCCACGCGGTTGTCGACCCAGATCTTGATCCCGATGATCCCGATGAGCCCGTAGAGCGCCGTCGTCACCCCGCCGAGCACGCCCGCGGGGATCGAGTTGAAGATCGCGCCGATCTTCGGCGACATCGCCAGCAGGATCGCGACCGTTCCCGCGACCCAGTAGGCCGCGGTGGAGTACACGCGAGTCGCCGCCATGACGCCGATGTTCTCGCCGTACGTGGTGGTTCCCGAGCCTCCGAAGAAGCCGGCGAGGGTCGTCGCGGCGCCGTCGGCGATGAGCGCCCGGCCGGTGTAGGCGTTCACGGACGAGTCGGTCATGGCGGCGACGCCGCGGACGTGACCGACGTTCTCCGCGATGAGCACCAGGACGACCGGCAGGAACATCGCGATCGCGCTCCATGTGCCGGGCGAGGCGAAGTCGGCGAGCTGGAACTCGGGCAGGCCGACCCACGCGGCCTCGCCGACGGCGGTGAAGTCGATCTCGCCGAACAGCAGCGCGGCGAGGTAGCCGACGATGACGCCGAGGAAGATCGAGATCCGACCCAGGAACCCGCGGAACAGCACGCTGAACAGGATCACCGACGCCAGCGTGATCGTCCCGACCACGGGGGACTGCTCGAAGTTCGACCACGCGACCGGCGCGAGGTTGAAGCCGATGAGGGCGACGACGGCGCCGGCGACCACGGGAGGCATGAGCCGGTCGATCCAGCCGAGTCCGGCGAACTGCACGATGAAGCCCACTGCGGCCAGCAGCACGCCGACGGCGACGATGCCGGCGAGGGCCGACCCAATTCCCGCGGATGCCGTCGCGGCCGTCACCGGCGCGATGAACGCGAAGGACGAGCCCAGATAGCTGGGGAGGCGGTTCTTCGTCACGAGCAGGAACAGCAGCGTGCCGAGCCCCGAGAACAGCAGGGTGGTGGCGACGGGGAAGCCGGTGAGCACCGGGACGAGGAACGTCGCCCCGAACATGGCGATGACGTGCTGCGCGCCGATCGCGATCGTCGCCGGCCAGTTCAGCCGCTCGTCGGGACGGACGACGCGGCCGCGCTCGACGGTCCGGCCGTTGCCGTGAAGGCTCCACAAAGGCATTCGCGCTCCTGCGAGGTGAGGGGAAGACGCCGATGCTGACGGATCGGCCTCAGACAGGCTAGCGACATCGTCATCGAACCGTCATCCGATTCCCAGCCCGATGTCACCGACGGCGCGTCAGCATGTGTCCATGAAGCGCGGTGCCGTCATCGGAGTCGTCCTCGCCGTCGTCCTGGCTGCCGGTGTCGCCGGCGCGTTCGCGGTCTCGCTCGGAGAGCGCTCCGCCGACGCCGACGCGGGTGGGGTGGGGTCGACTCCGGCGGCGACGTCCTCGCCGACCGCGGGCCCGGGTGATCCCTCACCCTCCGGTGCTCCCGCCGATGCACCACCGAGCGAAGGGTTGCCGCCGGGAGAGTACGCGGACTACTCCGACGCCGCCCTCGAGGCCGTCGAAGGCACGGCGGTGCTGTTCTTCCACGCGCCGTGGTGCCCGCAGTGCCGCGCCCTCGAGGAGGACATCCTCGCCCGCGAGGTCCCCGACGGGATCACCGTGCTGAAGGTCGACTACGACTCGAACCAAGACCTCCGCCGACAGTACGGGGTCACGATCCAGACCACCGTGGTCCGGCTCGACGACAGCGGCGACGCGGTGCAGACCTTCGTGCCCTACGACGAACCGACGCTCGAGACGGCGCTCGCCGGGCTCGGGCTCGCACCGTGATGCAATCCCCCATCCAGCCGGTGAGCCCGCGAGCAATCGCGCCCGGTGACTCCCGCCCGCCGACGCGTGCCCGCTGATGTTGGCCCTGACCCTCGTCTCCTTCGCCGCCGGGGTGCTCACGGTCCTCGCGCCGTGCGTGCTGCCGCTGCTGCCGGTCATCGTCGGCGGCACCGCCGTGCGCACCGGCGACGCGACCACGGCCGAGCGGCAGTGGTACCGGCCCTTCGTCATTGCGGCATCCCTCGCGCTGTCGGTCATCGCGTTCACGCTGCTGCTGAAGGCCACCTCGGCGCTTCTGGGCATCCCGACGTGGATCTGGCAGACGATCTCGGGCGTGATCGTGGCAGTTTTCGGGCTGACGATGCTGTTCCCGACGCTGTGGGAACGACTGACGGTCGCCGCCGGGTGGCAGGCCGGCGGCGGGCGGCTGCTGGACCGCGGCTACCGCAAGGGCGGACTGGGCGGCGACATCGCCCTCGGGGCCGCCCTCGGGCCGGCGTTCAGCAGCTGCAGTCCGACCTACGCCCTCATCGTCGCGACCGTCCTGCCGGCGAGCTTCGCCGTCGGCACCCTGTATGTCACCGCGTACGCCGTGGGCCTCGCCCTCGCGCTGCTGGGGATCGCGCTCGCCGGGTCGGCGCTGGTTCGCCGACTGGGCTGGCTCGCCGATCCGCACGGGCTGTTCCGGCGGATCGTGGGCGGGCTGCTCGTCGTCGTCGGGGTGGCCGTCGCGCTGGGGTGGGATCGCCTGCTCCAGGCCTGGGTGCTCGAACAGGGCTGGTACGCGCCCATCGAGCAGCTCGAGCGGTTCCTCCTCGGCTGAGGCCGCTCGCCGCCGTCAGCTGCGGGTCAGCAGATCGAGGAGCTCGCGGTAGCGGGCGGCGGTGCGCTCGACGATGTCGGCCGGCAGCGACGGGGGAGTGCCCTGCTTGTCCCAATGGGCCGCGAGCCAGTCGCGCACGATCTGCTTGTCGAAGCTCGCCATCCGTTCGGCCGGGGTGTCGCCGGTCGCCCAGGCGGCGGCGTCCCAGTACCTCGAGGAGTCGCTCGTGAGCACCTCGTCGGCGAGGGTCATGACGCCGGCGTCGTCGAGCCCGAATTCGAACTTCGTGTCGGCGAGGATCAGGCCGTGGCCCTCGGCCGTGCGGGCGGCGCGCGAGTAGATCTCGAGCGACAGGTCGCGCAGCAGACTCGCCCGCTCGAGACCCACGAGCTCGATCGACTGCTCGAAGGTGATGTTCTCGTCGTGCGCGCCCAGCGGCGCCTTGTACGCCGGGGTGTAGATCGGCTCGGGCAGCCGGTCGCCGTCCTGCAGACCCTCCGGAAGCCGGATGCCGCACACCGTGCGGTGCTCGCGATACTCCGCCCATCCCGAGCCGGTGAGGTAACCGCGCACGACGCACTCGATCGGCTGCATGTCCAGCCGTCGCACGACCATCGCCCGATCGGCGACCGCGGCGGGCGGCGTCGCCCCGGGAACCAGATGGTTCGGGATGCCGCGCCCGCCGTCGCCGCCGGCCAGCTGGTCGAACCACCACAGACTGAGCCGCGTCAGCAGCGCGCCCTTGTCGGGGATCCCGGGTTCGAGTACGTGGTCGAACGCGCTCACCCGGTCGCTGGCCACCACCAGCATCCCTTCGCCCTGGTCGGAGGAGGCGTCGCCGCCGGCCGGCTCGTACAGGTCCCGCACCTTGCCGGAGTAGACGTGCCGCCACCCGGGCAGCTCGAGCGGGGATGCGGAGGCAGGCGAGGCGGTCACCCGCCCATTATCGCGGAGCGGGCGCCTGCGCCCGGGCGGTATGTCAGTGCTCGACGACGCGTGCGGCGATGTCGGTGCGGAACTGCCCGCCAGCGAGTTCGATGTGCCCCAGTGCGCGGTAGGTGCGCTCCCGCGCCTCGGCGAAGGTCGTGCCGAGCCCGACGACGTTGAGCACGCGTCCGCCGGTGGCCACGAGGTGGTCGCCCTCGAGCGCCGTGGCGGCGTGCGCGAGGTGCACACCCTCGACGGATGCCGCGGCATCCAGTCCTGCCAGCGGCCGGCCGGTCAGCGGCGACGACGGATAGCCCTCGCTGGCGAGGACGACGGTCACGGCGACGGCATCGGCGAAGGCGGGGCGCGCGCGGTCCTCGAGGTGCCCCGAGGCGGCGGCCAGCAGCAGCTCCGACAGCGGGTCGACCAGGCGCGGCAGGACCACCTGGGTCTCGGGGTCGCCGAACCGGGCGTTGAATTCGATCACCTTGACACCGGTGTCGGTGAGGATCAGCCCCGCGTACAGCAGGCCGATGAACGGCGTGCCTTCGGCGTCGAGCTGACGGATCACCGGCTCGGCGACCTCGCGGGTGACCAGGTCGACGAAGGCGTCCTCTCCGCCGAAGCGCTCCAGCAGCCACGGCAGCGGCGAGTACGCGCCCATGCCGCCGGTGTTGGGCCCGGAGTCGCCGTCGCCCAGGCGCTTGAAGTCCTGCGCAGGGCTGAGGGGCAGTACGCGGTCCCCGTCCGAGAGGAAGAAGAGCGACACCTCGGGTCCGGACAGGAACTCCTCGACGAGCACCGGACCGCTCGGCAGGTAGGTGTCGGCGTGAGCGAGGGCGGAGGCGCGGTCGTCGGTGACGATGACGCCCTTGCCGGCGGCGAGCCCGTCGGCCTTGACGACGTACGGCGAGCCCAGCTCGTCGATGGCCGCCTCGACCTCGGCGCGCGTGCGCGCTCGCAGCGCGCGGCCGGTGGGGACCCCCGCGGCCTCCATGATCCGCTTCGCGAACGCCTTCGAGCCTTCCAGTTGGGCCGCGGCCTTGCCCGGACCGAACACGGGGATCCCGTGCGCGCGCACGGTGTCGGCGACGCCCGCGACGAGCGGTGCTTCGGGGCCGATCACGACGAGGTCGACGTTCTCGGCGTTGGCGAAGGACGTCACCGCCGCGGGGTCGTTCGCGTCCAGGTCGACCAGGGTCGCGTCGCGCCCGATGCCGGCGTTGCCGGGGGCGGCGAGGATCTCGTGCCCGGCCTCCTCCGAGAGCAGGGCGAGGATGATGGCGTGCTCGCGCGCGCCCGAGCCGAGGACGAGGATCTTCACCCTGCCCAGCCTAGCGAGGCGCACTCCCGCGTACCGTGGTGTGCATGGCAGCCCGCAGGATCACCGTCGACGACGGCCGCGCCGCGCTCGCCGCGGTCCGCGGCGTCGACGCGCCCGCCCGCACCGACCTCGCGACCGCCGTCCGCTACCTGCTGCAGCTCCTGGCGGAGAAGGCACCCGGCCGCAGCGTCGAGGTGCGCGTGCCCCCGTTCGGCGCCGTCCAGGTGGTCGAGGGGCCCCGGCACACCCGGGGCACACCCCCGAACGTCGTCGAGACCGACCCGGCGACCTGGATCGCGCTGGCGCTCGGCGATGAGAAGTGGGCGGATGCCGCGACGAGCGGCCGAATCCTGGCTTCGGGGACGCGTGCCGACGTCTCTCACCTGCTGCCGCTGCGTCCCTGACACCTCGTCGATTCCGGACCCGGATTTCCCGCCCGCCCCGCCTCGTCCGGTGGGACAATGAGCCCATGGCAGGCGCACGCGGTGCCGCGGCAGGCCGGGGAACCCCGTCCGAGCACGACCACATCGTCGACGACGAAGTGGTCTCGGTCGTCGTGCGCCGCTCGCCGCGCTACGGCCGCTTCCTCTTCCTCGGCGTCGTCCTGGGCCTCGTCGTCGCCGGGATCCTCACCGCCGTCGCGGCCGCGACCGGCGACCCCGGCGGACCGCTCGCCGCCGGCGCTTCCGGTTTCCTGAGGGTCTACGGTGCGCTCGCCGCAGTGTGCGTGGGTGTCGGACTGCTGGTGTTCGGCACGCTCGCGATCGTCCTCGACCGCATGATCGGCCGGCGCCACCGGGCCGAGATCGCGGAGCGGGCGACCGTGCTCACCGACGACCTCACGTCCGCCGTCTCGGACGATCCGCCCCGGTGGGGAGACGAGCCCGAACGGCGCCCCTGACCTTCCGATGCCGAACTCACGGGGGCCTTCCGCGGCGTCTCCCCGGCGCCGGCCCTGTGGAGCCCGCGGCCTCGGATCTCGGCTCCTGCACCCGGGGGATAATGGACGACATGATCGACAGCCCGGGTGACCGCCGTGAACGCGTGAGCGTGCGGCGCGCTCCGAAGATCTCGGTGTTCCTCGTCGCGGGCGCCGGTCTCGGCATCCTCATCGCGATGATCCTCACCTTCGCGTTCGACGGAACCACGCAGGTGAGCGACAACACCGGGCTCGAATACTCGCAGGGGCAGGTCTTCGGGTTCCTGGCGCTCATGGGCATCGCCGTCGGGCTCGCCCTCGGCGGGGCGGTGGCGCTCGTGTTCGACCGGGTCTCACGGCGCCGCGCGCGTGAGGTCGAGGTGCGGCACTCGTCGATCCACATCGACGAAGAGGCCTGAGCCGACCGCCGGCCGGCCCGCTCGGCCGGCCCTGTTCGGCCCGCCCTGTTCGGCTCGGCTCGCTTGGCCCGCCGGGTTCGTCAGGCCGGTCGGCCCGCCCTGTTCGCGCGGCCCGGTTCGGCGGGCCGCGTTGCTCAGGCCAGCTCGGCGATGATCGGGTGGATGGCCGCGTCGAACGCGGCAATGTCTCCGCGCAGTCCGTCGGTCACCGCGACGGTCAGCGAGCCGATCCACCACACGCCCCGCTGGGCGAGAGGCAGTACCTGCACATTCAGCTCGAACGAGTGCGCACGCCGCCCCACCTGCCGCTCGTGCTCTGCGATCGCGCTCGCGTAGGCGCGATAGGCGACCCCTGAGCCGGCGTCGCGGACGTAGCGGGCGTGCGCCGACTGAGCGAACGCGACGGCCTCGGCCGCGTGGGGGGCCATAGCGGCGCGCAGCAGGTCGGAGCCCTCGATCGGCAGGGCCACGAGTGTCTCGAAGCCGTCGACCAGATCCAGCGGCACAGGCGAGGGATGCGCCTGCGGCTCGACCGTCATCGCCCAATACTCCCGCCACTGCCGCTCGAGCAGCTCGTGCTCATCGGTGTCGCGGTCGGGAGCCGTCGCACGCGGCGGGATGCCGCGCAGCAGCGGCAGCTCGTCCGGCGAGCGGATCCCGAGCACCTGCCGTAGATAGAGCGCGAGAAGCACCGGCTGACCTGCGTCCTCGCGGATCAGCCACTCCGGCGTTCCGGCCCCAGCCATGCCGCCATTGTAGGGTGCGCCCGGCGAGCCGGGCCAAGCGCGCTGCCGCGCCCGTCACTCGCGCGACGACTCGTGCGCGCCCCTCGTCTCCTGATCCCCTTCCGGTCCTTGGTCCTCTTCCGCTCCTTGGTCCTCTTTCGCTCCTGGTCGCCTTCCGCTCCTCCGCTCGCCGCGCTCGACGGAGGGGATGTCGGCGAACGGAGGACGCAAACGACGCAGATCGACCTCCCGTCGCGGCATCCGCCTCTCTTCGCGGCGACGAGCGGAGGGCGTGCCGCCCCGGGCAGTACCGTCGGCCCGACCCGGACCCGAAGGCGGACGCCACACCTCAGGCGTGGCCCGGCCCGGGCCAGGCCCCGGACGGCCGATGCCGGTCGGGTCGGCACTGTCCCCTCACGCGTGGTCTCCTCCCCAGGCTCGCCAGGGCGGCAGCCTGTCCCCGGCTCTCCGCGAGACCGTCGTCGCCGGCCCACCGCACGACATCATGACCGGATGCCGCAACGCACGCCGCTGCAACGACGAATGGACGCCCTGCTCGAGACACTCGAGAAGGAGGGCGGGGTGGTGCGCGGTGCGAAGCTGCGGTCTCTCGGTCATTCCGAGCGGGCGATCGCCGCGGCGGTCGCCTCGGACAAGGTCGTGCGGGTGCGGCGACGGTGGGTCGCCCTGCCTCACGCCGATACCGCCCTCGTCGCCGCCGCGCGGGCCGGCGTCGTGCTCACCTGTTCCACGCAGGCCAAGCGTCTGCAGCTGTGGGACCCGGGAGGAGACAAGGCCTGGCACGTGGCCGCGCCGCCGCACGCGGGTCGTGTCTCGGTCGCGAAGGGAACCGTGGTCCACCGGGCGAAGCCGCTGGTCGCCCGTGATCCCGACGCCCTTGAGGATCCGATCGAGAACGTTCTCGTCCGGGTGGCCGAGTGCAGGCCACACGAGGCGGCACTCACGATCTGGGAGTCGGCGTTCCGCAAGCAGCTCGTGGAGCGCGCCGCCATGGCTCGGCTGACCCTGTCGGCGCGGGCGCGAGCGGTGCTCGACGACGCGCAGGTGTTCTCCGACTCGGGGCTCGAGACGATCGTGATCCCGAGGCTGAAGTGGATGGGCGTCCCGATCGTGCCGCAGGCGTGGATCGCCGGACACCGCGTGGACTTCCTCATCGGCGATCGCCTGATCCTTCAGGTCGACGGCGGTCACCACGTCGGCGAGCAGCGCGACTCCGACAACCGCCACGACGCAGCGCTCCTGCTGGCGGGCTACCGGGTCGTCCGTGTGGGCTACCGCCAGGTGGTCGACGACTGGCCGTCGGTGCAGCATCTGATCATGGTCGCCATCGCGCAGGGCCTGCATCTGGCCGCATGACGCCGGGACTCTCTGTTGGGTGCAAGCCCGCACCCGCCGCCCGGGCTGGTGCCCTGGCATCCTGCCCGCCGCGAGCGGTGCTGACGATCCGGCATCCTGCCCCGCCGCGAGCGGTGCTGACGATCCGGCATCCTGCCCCGCCCGGGTTGGTGCGCCCGGGTCTTGCCCGCCGCGAGCCCCGCCCGGGTTGGTACGCCCGGGTCTTGCCCGCCGCGGCCGGTGCTGACGACCCGGCATCCTGCGCTCGTCGCGATGAGCGGAGGAGATGTGGGTGGCGGGAGGAGTGTTCGCGCGGAAACCTCCTCCCGCGGGCGACGCATCCTCCCCTCAGCGCGGTGAGCGGAGGACCGCGGGGCTGAGGCCATCCGGGCCGACGGGATGGCGAGTGAGCGGATGCCGCGACGCACGCACCTCACGCAAAGCGGATGCCGCGGCGCACGCACCTCACGCGAACCGGATGCCGCGACGCACGCACCACCTCACGCGATCCGGACGCCGCGACGCCCCCGAGGCCCAGCCGGATGCCGCGACGCACGGCGGATGCGGCATCCGGTGCCGGGTAGGCTGTGCGGGTGGGATCCCCATCAGAAACTCCTGCGAACCCCTACGCCGCGGCCGGGGTCGACACCGCCGCCGGCGACCTCGCCGTCGAGCTGATGAAGTCGGCTGTCCGGCGCACGCACGGGCCCGAGGTGCTCGGCGGCGTCGGCGGGTTCGCCGGCCTGTTCGATGCCACCGCACTGCGCGCGTACACGAAGCCGCTCCTCGCGACGAGCACCGACGGCGTCGGCACGAAGGTCGCCATCGCGCAGGCGATCGACAAGCACGACACCATCGGTCAGGACCTCGTCGGCATGGTGGTGGACGACATCGTCGTGGTGGGGGCCAAGCCGCTCTTCATGACCGACTACATCGCATGCGGCAAAGTGTTCCCGCAGCGGATCGCCGACATCGTGCGCGGCATCGCCGAAGGATGCGCCGCCACCGGCACTGCCCTGGTCGGCGGCGAGACCGCCGAGCACCCCGGTCTTCTCGGCATCAACGACTACGACGTCGCGGGCGCCGCGACCGGAATCGTCGAGGCCGACAAGGTCCTCGGTGCCGAGCGCGTGCGCGCCGGCGACGTCGTGCTCGCCCTCGCCTCGAGCGGGCTGCACGCCAACGGCTACTCGCTCGTCCGCCACATCGTCGCGCGCGCCGGCCTGCAGTACGGCGGTCACGCGGCTGATTTCGGCTCGAGCTGGGGCGAGGTGCTCCTCGAGCCGACCCGCCTCTACACCAGCCCCCTGCTGCGCCTCATCGCCGACACGGGCGACGCCGTCCACGCCCTCAGCCACGTCACGGGCGGCGGCATCGCCGCCAATCTCGCGCGCGTGCTCCCGCGGGGCTCGTGGGTCGACGTCGACCGGTCCACGTGGTCGCCGTCGCCGGTGTTCCGCGTGCTCGCCGACCTCGGCGACCTCGACCTCGCCGCGACCGAGGGCACCTGGAACCTCGGAGTCGGGTTCCTCGCGGTGGTCGCCGCGGACAGGGCCGAGGCTGCGGCATCCGCTCTCGGGGCCGAGGGCATCGAGACCTGGCAGGTCGGCGTCGTGAGCGACGGTCCCCTGCCGGACGGCGATTTCGAACAGGGCGCCAAGGGCGTCGATGGCGGCGCGGTCCGCCTGGTCGGTTCCTATCAAGACGGAGCGAAGTAACTTCACATGTGCGGCATCGTCGGGATGGTGGGGCGCGGCCCCGTCAACCAGGAGATCTACGACTCCCTGCTTCTGCTGCAGCACCGCGGACAGGACTCGACCGGGATGGCCACGGCCGAGCCGAGCGGCGTCTTCCACGTATACAAGGCGAAGGGGCAGGTGCGCGAGGCCTTCCGCACGCGCGACATGCGGGCCCTCCTCGGGAACCTCGGCCTCGGTCACGTGCGCTACGCCACCAAGGGCACCGCGTCCAGTGAAGAAGAGGCGCAGCCCTTCTACGTCAACGCCCCCTACGGCATCGTCCTGGTGCACAACGGCAACCTCACCAACACGCGCGAGCTCACCCAGGAGCTCTTCACCAAGGACCGCCGGCACCTCAACACCAGCTCCGACACCGAGCTGCTGGTCAACGTCCTCGGCGGCGAGCTGCAGGCGGTCATCTCCGGCCTCGAGCTCGATCCGGCCCAGGTCTTCCAGGCGGTCACGCGCGTGCACGAGCGCGTCGAGGGGTCGTACGCGGCCATTGCGCTGATCGCCGGATACGGTCTGCTGGCCTTCCGTGACCCGTACGGCATCCGGCCCCTCATCCTCGGCACGCGCAAGAACGACGACGGCAGCTACGAGTGGGTCGTCACGAGCGAGTCGCTCGTGCTCGAGAACGGCGAGTTCGAGGTCGTCCGCGACATCGACCCGGGCGAGGCGGTCTTCGTCGACCTCGCCGGCAACCTGCACACGCAGCAGTGCGCCCCCGATCCGAAGCTCGTCCCGTGCTCGTTCGAGTACGTGTACCTCGCTCGTCCCGACTCCGTCATGAACGGCATCTCGGTCTACGAGGCGCGCCTGCGCATGGGCGACCGGCTCGCCGACACCATCGCGAAGTACACGCCGAAGGAAGCCATCGACGTCGTCATGCCGATCCCCGATTCCTCGCGCCCCGCGGCGATGCAGGTGGCGCGCAAGCTCGGGATCGAGTACCGCGAGGGGTTCTACAAGAACCGCTACATCGGCCGCACCTTCATCATGCCCGGGCAGGCGGTGCGCAAGAAGAGCGTGCGGCAGAAGCTCAACGCCATGTCCAGCGAGTTCAAGGGCAAGAACGTGCTGCTCATCGACGACTCGATCGTCCGCGGAACGACCTCGAAAGAGATCATCCAGATGGCTCGGGATGCCGGGGCCAAGAGTGTCACGTTCGCCTCGGCCGCGCCGCCGGTGCGCTATCCCCACGTCTACGGCATCAACATGCCCTCCCGCCACGAGCTCGTCGCGCACGGGCGCACGATCCCCGAGATCGCCGCGGAGCTCGGCGCGGACTACATGGTCTACCAGGAGGTCGAGGACCTGAAGGCCGCCATCCTCGAGGGCTCCGACGTCGAGGACCTCGACATGAGCTGCTTCGACGGCCGGTACATCACCGGCACCGTCACCGAGGAGTACCTGGAGTGGGTCGAGGGCTCGCAGGAGTCCTGACCCCGCCTGTCGCGCCGCGGCCGTCTCGTCGTCGACGCCGTGGAACGCTCCGGCATCCGCGCCGTCGTGAGCCGCGGGTGGGGTGCGCTCCGGGCGGACTCCAGCGACCGCCTCCACGTCGTCGACCAGGTGCCGCACTCCTGGCTCTTCCCTCGCGTGTCAGCCGTCGTGCATCACGGCGGATCGGGCACGACCGCCGCCGGCCTCCGCGCCGACAAGCCGACGCTCGTCTGCCCCGTCCTGGGGGATCAGCCGTTCTGGGGTCGTCGGATCCACGAGCTCGGTGTCGGCCCGCGGCCGCTGCCGCTGCGCAGCGCGACCGCCGACACCCTCACGGCCCGCATCCTCGACCTGGTGACGTCGGCGAGCTTCGCGCACCGGGCGCGCGAGATCGGTGCGGCGATCCGCGCCGAGGACGGGCCGGGTGCCGCGATCGCCGCGCTCGAGTCGATCCAGGCCGCCCACCGCACCTACCGGCGGGTGGGCTGAGTGCGACCTCAGTCGGACGACCGCGTGTGGTCTTGGACGTCCGGCTCGGCGCGAAGGACATCGGCGATCTCTTCCTCGGGACGGGGGGCGACGTTCTCGTCCTCCTCGAGCTCCGGCACGGTCGGCTCATCCGGAGCGGGAACATGCGGGTGCGCGGGAGGCTGCTGCTGAGTGGTCATGGCGTTTCCTCCGATCGACGAGCGATCCCAGCGTAGGACGGACACGTCAGTCGTGGGGTGGGCGCCGGAGACGCTTGACATCGGTGCGCCGCTTCTTCGCCTGCAGTCGGCGCTCCTTGGCGCCCCTGGTCGGGGCCGTCGACCGCCGCGCCGGCGAGGGCGGCCGTACCGCCTCGGCCACCAGGGCGGCGAGGCGGTCGCGCGCGGCTTCGCGGTTGCGCAGCTGAGCACGGTGCTCGGATGCCGTGACCGTCAGCACGCCGTCGACCAGACGACCGCTCAGACGCTCGAGGAGTCGCTCGCGCTGCCGCGGTGACAGCACGGCGGAGCGGGCGGCATCCCACACCAGCTCCGCGCGGGAGTCGGCGGTGTTGACGCCCTGTCCGCCCGGTCCCGACGAGCGCGAGAACCGCCACGAGAGCTCGGACTCGGGGATGGTGATCCGCGCGTCCACGCGCAGACCCGGTCGGTGGGAGGCGGGCATGTCAGAGACCCTCGTGGAACTCCTCGATGAGGCTGTCGACGACCGCGGTCATGGCACCGTTGCGGTCGGAACCGGCGGCTTCGGCGCCCGCGGCCACCGCGCGCTGTCGCGTGGTCGACGTGCCGGCGGACGCGATCGCGATCACCCTCTCGACCTCGTCGCGGCATCCGAGCGCCTCGGCGTCCTCGGCGACGAGCTCGACCAGCTCGTCCATGAGCTGCGGGAAGGGCGTGATGGTGTTCGCTCCGAAGTCGATGAGTCCCTCCGCCACGCCGTATCGCTGCGCGCGCCACCGGTTCTCGCCGATGAGGAAGCGGTCGTACACCCGCCAGCGCTGATTCTTCGCGCGCAGTCGCCACAGCATCCGCATCAGCGACTGGTTCACCGCGGCCAGGGCGACGGCATCCTCGAGGCGGGGTGAGACGTCCATGATGCGGGTCTCGAGGGTCGGGTAGGAGTGCGACGGCCGGATGTCCCACCAGATCTTCGACGAGTCCTCGATGATGCCCAGGTCGACCAGGATGGCCACCGAGCGCTGGTACTCCGCCCAGCTGACGTAGGCGGGCGGCAGTCCGGTGCGCGGCAGGTTGTCGAACACCGAGATCCGGTACGAGGCCAGACCCGTGTCCTCTCCCTGCCAGAACGGCGACGATGTCGACAGTGCGAGCAGGTGCGGCAGGAAGTAGGCCATCTGCGGCATCAGATCGGCGCGCAGGGCATCGTCGCCGAGCCCGATGTGGACGTGGCAGCCGCAGATGAGCAGACGCCGTGCGACCCCGGCCAGGTCGCGCTCGAGGCCGTGGTAGCGCTCCTTGTCGGTGTGGTGGGCCTGCTTCCAGTCGGCGAACGGGTGGCAGGCGGCGGCGATGGGTGACAGCCCGTGACGGGCGGCGTGCGCCGACACGGTCGCACGCAGGCGCCGCAGTTCGTCGCGGGCGCCGGCGGCGTCGACGCACACCCGCGTGCCGATCTCGACCTGGCACTGCTTGTACTCGGGGCTCACCTGCAGCTGAAGCTCGGTGCGGAGCCCGTCGAGGAAGCCCTCGGGGGCGACCGCCAGTGCTCGGGAGTCACGGTCGACGAGGAGGTACTCCTCTTCGATGCCCATGGTGAAGGCCGGTTCCGGCATGGCTGGCTCCTACGGTCGTCACTTCATCGTCGCGGACGCCCCACCCCGGACGCCATCGCCACGCGGGCCGCACTCCCAGCATCCTCGCGATACATCGTGTTAGGTTCCCCGGCATGACGAGCACCGAGCAACCTGGTGGCCTCGAAGCGACGGTCCGCGCCGAGATCGCCGAAGCCGAGCGACCCGACAGACCGATCAGACGGATGCTGCGCCGTGCACGATCGTGGGTGTCGCGGTACCCGCGTATCGAGAGCGCCTACCGGGCGGCGGTCGGCGTCGTGGGCGGCGCGCTCGCGATCGGCGGTCTGATCCTGGTGCCGCTTCCCGGTCCCGGGTGGCTCGTCGTGTTCCTGGGTCTGGCGGTGCTGGGCACCGAGTTCGCCTGGGCGAAGCGCATCGCGGCGTGGCTCAAGCGCATGCTCGACCGGTTCTGGACGTGGTGGCGCGCGCGCCGCGCACGAAAGGCCGCTACCCCGGCAGGTGGCGCCGCGACCACCCCTCACCCGAGCGCGTGAACTCGAGCCGTCGGCTCGCCGCTTCGGGGTGCGACACCCAGAACAGCAGCCGGTGCGGAGCGACCGCGTAACCCACCCACCCGTCCGGCTGCGGCGGGGCGGGATGCTGCTCGCCGAACGCGCGCCACCGCCGCTCCCGCTCCTGGCGCGGCAACTCGGCGAACTCGGCGGTGTTGACCCACGCGAGCTGCTTCAGGTACGGGGAGCGAGCCGCGAAAGCGGCCGCCACCTCGCCGACCGGAGCCTCCTCGGCCCATCCCTGCACGACGATCTGGCGCGTGAATCCCGGCCACAGCAGGGTCAGTGAGACACGCGGGTTCGCCCTCAGGTCGGCGACCTTGTCACTCGCGATATCGGTGTGGAAGAAGAAGCGCTCGCCGTCGAACTCGCTGAGCATCACCGTGCGGCTTCGCGGACAGCCGTCTGCATCCACCGTGGCGAGGGTCATGAGCATGCGGTCTTCGCCGGGGCCCGGCAGCCACGACGCTGCCAGGGCACACGGGTCTTCGGGCGGGTCGTCGGACTGCACCGGGTCGATGCGATGGTCGATCACCGGGACGTCCATCGTCACGCGTCCGGTCGGGCGGTCCATGACGCCTACCCGAACTCGAAGCCGTCGATCTCGACGAGCGCCTCGGTGACGAAGTCGACGCCGCGCTCGAAGAGGATGCGGCCCTCGGCCGCGTTCGCGCCGGTCGGGTCGCCGATGACACCAGTGGGGCCGAAGTCCTCGCTCGTCCAGCCGAACATCACGGGCTTGCGGTTGAACCCGATGTGGGTCATCCCGGCGATCTTCTCGGGAACGTTCCGCGGCGGCATGTCGGGCGCCACCAGGTGCGGGGCCAGGTGCATGACGACCGACGTCTCGCCGTACCCGGCGTGGATGCCCTGCCCGAGCTCGTCGGGGCGCCCGTCGACGCCGTCGCCCGCTGCCCCCGCCCCGGCCGGCATCGAGAAGGAGCGCAGTCCGAAGCGTCGCCGCAGCTCGCGATTGGCCCAGCCCAGGAGCATGACGTTGCCGCCGTGGCCGTTCACGAACACGACGGTGCGCACCGGCGTCATCGCGATGGAGCGACCGATCTCGATGAGCTGCTCGAGCAGCGTCGTCCCCTCGAGCCACAGGGTGCCCGGCGCCCAGTGGTGCTCATCCGACTTGGCGTACTCGATGGTCGGCAGCAGCCAGGCGTCGACGCCGGATGCCGCAGCGCGTTCGACCGCGGCGGCCGCGACCGACTCGGCGACCAGTGCGTCGGTGCGCAGGGGGAGGTGCGGTCCGTGATGCTCGATCGCGCCGATCGGGACGATCGCGAGGGAACGGTCCGACGTCGCGGCGACCAGCGACGGTCCCGAGAGGTCGGCCCATCGGCGGGTGACGGGAACGAAGGGTGCGCTCATCGGATGGCTCCCTTCGTGGGACCCGCGTACTCGGGGTTCAGCTTGCCGGGGTTCAGCAGTCCGTCCGGATCGGTGCGGGCGGCGAGCTCGAGCGTCTGCGACAGCCGGAAGTCGACGTTCCACTGGTGCGGGTTGTGCACGCCGACCCCGAGCGCGTTGAGCCTCGCGATGCCGTCGTATACGGCATCCGGGCTCTCGTAGATCCCCGCGAGCATGCCGATCGGCACCGTGTGGCCGGCTTCGATGTGGAGCAGACCGCCCGGGTACACCGCATGCACCTCGTCGATCCGGTCGACCAGTGCGTCTCCCGAGACCTCGACGTGGAAGTACACGCCGGGCTCGGACTTCTGCAACCACTCGATCGGGTGGTTGTAGCTGAGCACCGAGATGGCCGACGAGACGCCGGGCCCCTCCCGCACCGCCTCGACGCGACCCCCGGCGGCTTCGATGATCCCGGATGCTTCGGAGACCAGTTCCGCGTCCACGATCATCCGCAGCGAGCTGCGGCCCTCGGGGAACACCTCGTCCGGCGGCAGCTGGGCGGTGATGTGCGGGGTGTCGGCTGACACCAGGCGCGGGGCCGGTTGGAGCCCGCCCAGCGTCCGCAGCACCGACAGGGAGCCGGCGAAGTCGGGGAACGACGCGTAGAGGCCGCGCCAGTCCTGCAGCGGCTCGAGCCGAACCGTCGCCCGGGCGATGATGCCGGCGGTGCCGTAGTTGTGCACGTAGCCGAGCGCCTCGGATCCCTCGACGTGCTGCAGGACCCCGCCGGATGCGGGGGTCACGACGTCGAGGGCGGCCACGAAGCCCATGTCGTTGCTGCCGTGTGCGATCGTGCCGGTGCCACCCGACCCGCCGCCGAGAAACCCGCCGATGCTCGAATGCACCGTCGACGGATACATCCACAGCTGCTTGCCGGCGGCCCGCGCGGCCTGCTCGAGGGCGTTCATCGGGGCTCCCGCGTCCGCTGTGATCGTGTCGCCGTCGATCCCCACGATCGTCCGCGCACGCGAGGTGTCCACCACCAGGCCGCCCGACATCGGGATCGCCTGGCCGTAGTTGCCGGTGCCCTTGCCGCGCGGGGTCACCGGAACGCCGTGGCGCACGGCGAGGGCGACGACCGCGGCGATCTCGTCGGCGCTCGTGGGGAAGGCGACGAGATCGGCGACGCCGAGGGGGAGCATCTCGGCGATGATCGGCGACATCCGCGCGCCGTCGACGGACGCCCGCTCGCGCTGGCGCATGTCGCTGCTGACCCCGCGCGGGCCCAGCAGATCGTTCAGGTCCGCCTCCAGGGAGGCGTAGTCGGGGTGGGTCATGTGTTTCCTTTCCCTGCGTTCGCTTGTGCCGCGCGGCGGCGCGAGCCGCGCCGTGCCGGTCGGCCCGGTAATCTGCACGCATGACGGATGGCAGCGCACGCTCGGCCGCGAGCCCGGCCGACGTCGATGCGTCCGCGCGTGCTCTCGGAGCCCGCATCCGCGAGCTGCGCAAGCGGCGCGGCATGACGCTGACGCAGGCGGCGAGTGAGGCAGGCCTGTCGCATTCGTTCCTCAGCCAGGTCGAGCGAGGGCTCGAGCGGCTCAGCATGGTGTCGCTGTTCCGCGTCGCCAATGCCCTCGGAACCACCCAGCAGGACCTTCTCACCGAAGACCCGCCGGAGCGGCCCGAGGCCAGCTACCACGTCTACCGGAAGTCGTCGGAATCGCCCGTGGATGCCGGCTCGGGGCGGGTGGCGGTGCTCGCCGAGCAGCGCGCGAGGTTCCTGCCGATGCTCTTCACCGGCTCGTACGGGGACGACATGTGGTGGGAGCACGACGAGGAGGAGTTCGTCTACGTCCTCGAAGGGGAGCTGATCGTGGTGTTCCCCGATAGTGAGGTCGCACTGCGCGAGGGCGACGCTACGTACTACGAGGGCGGCATCCGGCACCGCTGGCGCACTCCCGAGGGCGTCACCTGCCGGGTCCTGGTCGTCAAGGAGCAGCACCACAGCTGAGCCGCCCGCGACGGGCCCCCGACCCGGCACCGCGGCGGCGGTCAGGCGCTGCGGCGCCGGGAGGAAGCCCGTCATGGTGTGGAGCGGTCCCTTCAGTCCATCGAGATCGACGAGTCGAGGAACTCGTTCGTGTACAGGGTCTCGACGTCGAGGGCGTCGGCGTCGGACTGCGTGAGCGAGCCCGACTCGATCAGGAACGGGACGAAGTCGTCGACGATCGACTGCATGCGCTCGGGATCGAGCTGGCCGAACACGCCCGAAGCCGGGTCGTTCTGCACGATGCCCAGCTCGACCTGCTGCTCGACGGAGTACTCGGCCACGCCGGTGGAGTAGGTCCAGCCGGTGTCGTACTGCTCGACGAGCTCCACGATCAGGTCGATCGTGTCGGCGGGGTCCTCGAGGAAGTCGAGCTGCGACTGCTGCATGATCGGAACGAGCTTGGTCAGGCAGTCGCCGTACTCCTCGATGGTCTCGGGGCGGACGGCGAGCGGCTCGGGGTAGATGGAGTAGCCGACCTCCGAGAGCAGCTGGAATCCGACGGGGCGGCCCCACGCCGAGATCTCGTTCTCGTACACGTACGGCTCGGCGGTCGCGAAGCCCTGCTGCAGGATCGTGGGGTCCGACACGAAGCGCTGCGGCGTGCCCTCGTAGCTGAGGTCGATCTGGGACTGGTCGATCATGCCCTGGGACTCGAGCAGGGCGGGGATCACGTCTCCGGCGGTGACGACCACCGCGCCGTCCGCCGTGGCTTCCTCGATGGTCTCGGCGCCCGGGTGGCTCTCGGGGTCCCACATGAGGATCTGGGGGCTCCAGGTCATCTGCGACGCCACCGCGACGGTCGGCTGGTCGGCGGCGGCCACGATCGCGGCATCCGTGTTGACCGCCCCGAGGAGGATGTCGGTGTCGAGGTACATCAGGGCGGGGACCGGCTGGAAGTTCACGTTGGGGCCGCCGGGCCTCACTTCGATGTCGACCCCGGTGTCGACGCCCTGCGCGACCAGGGTGCCGGTGACGGTCTTCATCTCGGTGTCGACCGTGTAGTCGTCGCCGACGAGGTTGTACATCGCGCCGTGCTCGGCCTCGGGCTGCCAGTCCTGCTGCATGACGACGGTCGCGGGGCACGATTCGGACAGGTCGAGGGCGCTGCCGGGCTCGGCCGCCGGGGCCGAGCTGGCGGTGGCGGAGCCGCTGCCGGCGGAAGGTCCGCTCGAGCAGGCGGCGAGAGAGACGGCCAGCGAGATCGCCGCGCCGGCGGCCAGGACGGGCCGCAGGCGTGCGGCGGGGGTTGATGTCGACACGGTTCCTCCAGGGGTGGTTGCAGACGGTGCGGTGCAGGGGTGGGACGGGTCTGGATGACGGAGCGGCTCGGCAGAGCGAGCGGGCACCGTGGGCGGGGGCGTCAGCGGCCCTTCCAGCCGAAGAGGCGCCCGACGACGGCGCGGTCGAGGGCCGCGAAGATCGAGAAGACGAGCACCCCGAACAGGGCGGTGAAGATGATCGCCAGGAACAGCGACTCCATGTTCAGCCGCAACGTGTAGGTGCGGAGGAGCCCTCCGATGCCCTGCGAGCCCTGCTGGAAGAAGAAGTCGCCGACGATCGCGCCGATGACCGACAGGCCCGCGGCGTTTCGCAGTCCCGTGAAGATGGCGGGGATCGCGGCGGGCAGCTGCAGCTTGGTCAGTCGCTGCCATCTCGACGCCTTGTTCAGCGTGAACAGATCGTGCGCGCTGGCCTCGGCGGACTGCAGGCCGAAGAGCGTGTTCGAGATCATCGGGAAGACCGCGATGATGACGCACACCACGATGCGCGCGGGGATGCCGTAGCCCATCCAGATTCCGATGAGCGGCGTCAGGGCCAGGATCGGGATGGTCTGCAGGATCACGGCGTACGGATAGAGGATGCGCTCAGCGATGCGCCACTGCGACATCAGGATCGCCCAGCCCATGCCGATCGCGACGGCCAGGGCCAGCCCGATGAGCGCGACGGATGTCGTCTGGCCGAGCGCGACGAGCATGGGCCCGATGATCTGCGGATTGCCGAGCGTCTCGGCGACGACCTGATGCGGCGGGGGCAGCAGGAATCGACGCGATTCGCTCAGCAGCAGGTACGACACGGCATACCACAGCACCAGGATGCCGACGATGGCCAGGACGATCGGCAGCGCACGCGACCCGGCTGCGCCGGCCGCGCGCGAGAAGGACGGCGGTGCGCTGATCGGGGCCGCCGCGGCGACCACCGGGGCCTGAGCGGCCGGCGCGGCCGGTGCGACGAGTGTCTTCTCGCTCACGAGTGCTCCTCCAGCGTCTTCGAGAGATGACCCGCGATGCGCCCGAACTCGGGGTCGTAGCGCAGCTCGGGCGGACGGGGATAGGACCAGGGAAGCTCGATGTCCTCGACGATCCGGCCGGGGCGCCCGCTCATGACGAGCACCCGGCTGGACAGGTACACCGCTTCCGAGATCGAGTGGGTGATGAACATGGCGGCGAAGGACTTGAGCTGGAAGATCCGCTGCAGCTCGGTCTGCATCTTCAGCCTCGTGATCTCGTCGAGGGCGCCGAACGGCTCGTCGAAGAGGGCGAGCTGGGGCTCGGCCACGAGCGCCCGCGCGATCGACACGCGCATCCGCATGCCGCCGGACAGGGCGCGGGGATGCTGCTTCTCGAAGCCGCTGAGCCCCACGAGCGCGAGTGCCTCGCGAGCCCGTTCGGCGCGCTCCGCTGCGGGGACGCCGGCGAGTTCGCCCACGAGTTCCACGTTCTTCTGCGCCGAACGCCACTCCAGGAGGGTGGCGTCCTGGAAGACGAAGCTGGTCACCGCCGCGTCGACCTCGAGGCTGCCGGCGCTGATGGTGTCGAGGCCCGAGGCGAGTCGGAGGAGCGTCGACTTGCCGCAACCGGACGGCCCGACCACCGAGACGAACTCGCCGCGCGAGATCGAGAGCGAGACGTCGGCGAGGGCACGGGTGCCGGTGGCGAAGTCCTTCGTGACGCCGTCCAGGCGAAGGGTCGGGGCGGTGGTGGTGAGAGGTGTCATGCGGTGACCTCGCTTCTTTCGCGCACGGGGAGGGCTGCGGAACTGACGGCACGGGTCGCGACGACCATGCCGTTTCGGACGACGACCCGGTCGGGTGCGCGCTCGGCAAGCGCTTCGGCGACCGAGCCCGCGCGGACGAGGAGCATGTCGGCGGTGTCGCCGGCCCGGCCGTGGGCGTCGGGCAGCCCGAGCAATCCGCGTCCGGACGACACCACCTGCCACGCCGCCCGTGGCGGGAGGTGGCCGGCGAGGACGAGCGCTGCAGCGACATCGACCATGTCGCCGTTGCCGAGGGGGTTGAACGGGTCCTGCACGTTGTCGCCCCCCGCTGCGAGGTCCACGCCCGCCTCGAGGATGGCCGCGAGCGGCGGGAGGGCCCGCGGCGTGGCGACGGGATGCTCCCAGCCCTGCAGATAGAGGTTCGTGAGGGGGTTGGTGACGATGCTGACCTTCGCCGACGCGGCCAGTTCGAGCACGGCGGCCAGGGTGTCGGCGGGCTGCACCGCCAGGCTGACGCAGTGGCCCGCGGAGCGGGTCATGTGCGCCGGCCAGTCCGCGGTGCGCCGGGCGAGGTGGGCTAGGTCGAGGGAGGCGGCGTTGAGAGTCTCGTCCGTGTGCAGGTCGATGCCGATCCCCGCGGCCTCGGCGTGCGCGGCTGCTCGCTCGATCTCGGCGCGGGGGTCCTCACTCAGGTGAGGGGCGGCGCCCACGAGGTCGGCGCCGAGCGCGATGGCGTCGCGGATGAGACCGTCGTCGGTGAACTGGCCGTGCATCGCGACGACCTGCAGGTCGACGAGCCCGCCGTACGCGGCCCGCGCGTCGATGACGGCACGCAGACCGCGCAGCGGATCGGGTCCCTCGTGATAGTTCACGTGGGTGCGGACGGCCGTGACCCCGGACCGCAGCGCCGCGTCGAGCTGGCGACGCGCGTGGGCGGCGATCTGCTCCTCGCGAAGCGTCGCGCCGTGCTGCTGCCAGCACGCCACCGCATCCTCCAGCGATCCCTCGGGCTCGCCGAACATGCGCCAGGTGTAGGCCTTGTCGATGTGGGCGTGCAGGTCAGCGGCCGGCGGGAGCAGCATCCAGCCGTCGGCATCGATGTCCGCGCCGCCGTCATCGAGTCGCGGCGCCGCCGTCAGGGCGCCGTCTGTCACGGTGCCATCTGTCACGATGCCGTCGGCGATGCCGAGGGTGACGGCGGTGCCGTCCGGCAGCCTGACGCCGCGGAGTCGGCCGATCTGCTGCCCGGGCGCCAGATCTGCGGGGCGGATGGGGAGCATGAGCGCCTTTCGCGAGAGGTTCGTGGTCGTGGCATTCTGTTGGCGTGACCAACAACCGTCATTCAACGCCGGGTGTGTTTCGGCTGCGGGCGGCCCGTGTTGCGGACTCGTTAAGCCTGGGCTGAACACCTGGCCGGTGCCCGCCGGTCCGCTTAGCGTGCGATCACCACCGAATGAGGAGATTGAGTGAGCTACTTCAGCGATGTCGAGCGCGACCTCGTGGTCGCCGGACGCACCGAGCTGGCGGACGGGGTCGTCGCGCTCGACCTGGTGTCGCACAACGGGCGAGACCTGCCGGCCTGGACGCCCGGCTCCCACGTGGACGTGATCTTCCCCGCACTCACAGACGCGGAGCCGCTGGAGAGGCAGTACTCGCTGTGCGGCGATCGCGGCGACCGCGGCTCCTGGCGCGTGGCGGTCCTGCGCGAGGGCGACGGCCGCGGCGGCTCGCTGCGCCTGCACGACACGGTGGCGGTGGGGGATCGGCTCCGCGTCCGCGGCCCGCGCAACCACTTTCCGTTCGATCCGGTGTCCGGGACGACGTACCGCTTCGTCGCCGGCGGGATCGGGATCACGCCGCTGACGTCGATGGTCGCTGCCGCCGATGCCGCGGGTGTCGAGTGGACGCTGGACTACGCCGGCCGGTCTCGCAGCGCGATGGCCTTCGCGCACGACCTCGTCTCGCGGCATCCCTCTCGCGTGCGCCTGCACGCCGCCGATGAGGGGTCACGACTGGACGCGGCGGCACTCGCGCGCGAGAGCGGCGGCGACACGGTCATCTACGCGTGCGGGCCCGCTCGTCTGCTCGAGGCTCTGGAGGGCGCCTTCGCGGATGCCGGGGACGACGTGCTGCACGTCGAGCGGTTCGAGGCGAAGGAGTACGGCGACCCGGTCTGGTCCGATGCCTTCGACGTCGAGCTCGCCCTGACCGGAAGCGTCGTCACGGTCTCGCCCGGGGTCTCGGTGCTGGACGCCATCCGCGAGCAATCGCCCGAGACGACGGTGCTCTCGAGTTGCCGACGCGGCACCTGCGGCACGTGCGAGGCTCCCGTCCTCGAGGGGGAGGTCGAGCACCGCGATTCGATCCTGACCCCGGTCGAGCGGGAGGAGTCGGCGGTCATGATGGTGTGCGTGTCCCGCGCGGCGTGCCCGCGCATCGTGCTCGACCTGTGAGGCGGGACGCTATCGCCCGAGTCGTCGCTCCATCGCGGCGACGAGCTCGTCCTCGTTCGCGGTGACGAGCCGGTAGTCCCGGACGACCACGTGTCCGCCCACGATCACGTGCCGCGGGCGACGCCCGGGAGAAGCCCACAGCAGCCCGGCGATGGGGTCGGCGACGCCGGCATCGGCGACCCCTGCGACGTCCCACACGCACGCATCGCCTCGCGCACCGGGACGCAGGTGCCCGATGTCGTCGCGGCCGAGACCGAGGGCTCCGTCCTCGGTCGCCATCGCGAGCACGGTTCGTGCGGGCAGCTGCGGCCCGACCAGACTCGACACCTGCATCGCCAGTCGCGCGTCGGCGAGGAGATGGCCGGCGTCGTTCGAGCCGCCTCCGGAGGTGCCGAGGCCCACGACGACCCCGGCGGCGCGCAGGCGCGCGACGGGTGCCACGCCCCACCCCATCGGCACGTCGCATCCGGGCGCGTGAGTGCCCGCAACCCCCCTGTCGGCGAGAAGCTGGATCTCGGCGTCGGTTACGTCGCACAGGTGGGCGATCGTGACGTCCGGGGCCAGCCATCCCCACTCGTCGAGCAGGTCGAGGGGCCGGCGGCCGTAACGGGCGAGCGCGATCTCGGTGTCGACCTGCTCGTTTGCCTGTGTCCGGCGGCGGAGGCCGTGACGAGCGGCGACCTCGCCCAGTGCGCGGAACGTGGCCTCGGAATCGGAGTGCACGCCGGCCGGTCCCACGGCGATCTGTCGTCGACCGTCGCCGCTCACGCCGCCGGCGTGGTCGTGGCCGAGCAGGTCCGCGACGATGGCGTCGGCGCTGCACGCGGCGAGCTCGGGGGCGTCGCGCGCCGTGCCGCGGACGAACACCAGGCGGGTGCCGAGGGTCTCGGCGGTATCGGCGATCGCGCGGGCGATCCCGACGGTGTCACCGACGGGGTCGTCGCTGCCGGAAGGATCCGGCCAGTTCAGCTGATGGTCCGCGACGGTGGTCACTCCGGACAGCAGCGACTCGGCCAGACCAACGGCAGCGGTCGTGCGCGTGAGCGCCGCGTCGATCCCGGCGGAGGCGTAGGCCGCAGCCATCGCGGGCAGCCAGTCCCGCATGGCGGCTCCTCGCGTGCCGGGCAGGGTGCGGAATCCGGACTGGAGGAGGTGGTGATGGGCGTTGACGAGCCCGGGCGTGATCACGCACCCTCGGACGTCGAGCTCCTCCGATCCCGGGGCGCCGTGTGCGACGATCGTGCCGCCGCCGCCGATGGCCAGCTCCGCACCGTTCTCCGCGTCGGAGCTCTGCGCGCGAGGATCTACGAGGATGCGGGAGGCACCGACCAGAGTGAGCATCTGACGTTCGTACCACGTCCGTGTGTCAGGCGATCGACATCCCGGGGGCGCGCGCGATGCGCACGAAAGGCCGCCGCGAATGCGGCGGCCGGGAGAAGGACGGACGAGGCGGTCAGGCTCGTTCTAGCTCGTCCTCGTCCTCGTCTTCGTACTGGTCGGCCCACTTGTCGACGAGAGCGTCGTCGTCGGTGGGGTGCCCGAGCTCACGCTCGAGCGCCGCGTAGTTGACGCTGTACGTGTCGTACTTCAACTCGCGGGCGATCTTGGTGTGCTTCGCCTTCTGACGGCCACGCCCCATGCGAGACCCCCTCATTTCACCAGTCGCGGGCTGTACGCGGGGGAATTCCGCTTCAGACAAACCCGGGCATTCACGTAATCCGGCTGCGCCGGGAAGAGTAGCATTCAGAATACCACGGTGCTCCGGCGCCCCGGCGGGGGATGTCCCAAGCCCGTGATCACGACGACGAAGGGGCGAGCGGACATGGCCGACGAGGCATACGGAGTCGATCGGGTGGTGGCCAGTGATGCCGCCACGCAGGGAGCGGTCATCGCGGGGATCATTCCGGGGCAATCGCCTCGCGTTCTGAAGGAAGCCGCCCGCTACGCCTCCCTGCTGAAGGCCCCGCTGCTGGTCGTCCACGTGGACGTCACCCGTTTCGTGACGTATGAGGACCCCGACGGCTACGTGCATTCCGCGCCGATCGACATCGACATCTCCTCGGGAGAGACCGACCTCGTCGAGGTCCGCCGTCTCGCGGACTCGCTCCTGTCGGGACATGATCTGCAGTGGAGCGTCCAACAGCTGGTGGGCGACCCCGCCTTGGCCATGAAGCACCTCGCCGAGAAGATCGACGCGAAGCTGCTGGTCGTCGGTACGCGCAAGCGGGGGATCGGCGAGTCGATACGGGAGTTCTTCACCGGATCGGTCGCCGCCCGCCTGGCCCACCGTCAGCCCCGGCCGATCCTCGTCGTGCCGCTGGGCGAGCCCGTGGCGGACGACGAGGAGATCTGGCCGGTCTGACGTCGGGCTCAGCCCTTCACGCTGCGGATCACATCGTCGGCGAGCCGCTCCAGGTCCGCGACGAAGCGGTCCACCGTCTCGGTCGGGAGGGCACCGCCCTTGGCGACATGCGTTCGCAGGTCGGTCCGCACGCGTGCGCGGAACTCGTTCACCGCGGCATCCGCTCGATGCAGCTGCTCGCGGCTGCGCACCTTCGGATCCTCGGGTCCGCGCGGGGCGGCGGGGCTCTCGCGCTCTTCGCGGCTGGCGGCGGCGAGGTCGGCACGAAGGCTCTTCATCGCCTCGCGCACGCTGCCGCGCACTTCGTCGGCGATGAGCCGCACGGAATCGGCGAGGTTCGCCTCGATGCCCTCGAGTTCGCCCGCGCGGGCGCCCACTTCGGCGCGGCCGGCGTCGGTGATCTCGTAGACCGTCTTGCGGCCGTCCACGGACTTCGTCACCAGCCCCTCCTCCTCGAGCTTGGCCAGGCGCGGATACACGGTGCCGGCGCTCGGGGTGTAGGTGCCTCCGGTGCGGTCGGACAGCGCCTGCATGATGTCGTAGCCGTGTCGGGGTCCCTCATCGAGCAGGTTGAGCAGGTACAGGCGGAGGTCGCCGTGCGAGAAGACCGGGGGAGCCATCAGGACACCCCTCCCTCCGCCTGGCGACGGAGCACGGTGAGATCGCCCGAGACGGAGTGCAGTCGCACGTCCGCGAAGGTGCCGCTGAGCTCGCCGACCGAGCCGGTCCAGCTCGTGGGGCCGGTACCGGAGCGGGTGACGCCGTCGACCTGCACGCGGCCGCTGACCGAGCGCATGACGTAGTTGGCGGCCAAGCCGTCGTCCAGGCGGGCCGTGATGTTGCCGCTGACAGTGTTGACGCCTGCGGATTCCAGGACGCCGGCAGAGTCCACGAGCACGGATCCCGAGACGGTGTCGACGCTCGCCTTGCGCAAATGGCCGGTGGCGGCGACGTCGCCTGAGACGCTGTTGGCGCTCAGGGCGCCGACCAGCTGGCGGATCTGCACGTCGCCCGAGACGGCGTTGGCGGTCAGGTCGCCGGTGAGCCCGTCGACGATGATGTCGCCCGAGACGGTGTTCACTCGCGCGTCGGTGGTGAGCCCCGACACGAGCGCACTGGCCGACACCACGCCGAGGTTCAGTGCGACCTCGCGGGGCACGGCGACGCTGATCTCGGCTTTGGGGCCGCCCGAGCCGAAGTTGCGGAAAACCTCGAGGAAGTTGTCCCAGCGCAGCTGCGGGTGGTCGATCTCGACCACGTCGCCGGTGACCTCGATGCGGAGGTCCTTGGTCGTCACGGCGTGCACTTCGATGCGAGCGCCGGGCTCGTCGTGGGCGACGACGTCGATCTGACCGCCGACGAGGCCGACCTTCAGTTTGCGGACGGTTTCGAGGTCGATCACGCGGGTCTCGCCCGGGTGGATGATCCACTTCTCGAGGGTCATGTCTCCTCCAAAGAGTTCTGCCATGTCGAGATATATCGCGACTTGGCGAGGCTAACACGATATATCGCGATCGTCCAGAGATGCCGTGCGGAAGTGCCTTGACATTGACGCAACGGCAACCTCTACCGTCGTCTTCACAGGGGGTGATCGCCGTGGAATGGTCGATCCAGCAGATTGCGAAGCTGACGGGCACGACAAGCCGTGCCCTGCGGCATTACGCGGAGCTCGGACTCCTCGCGCCGAGCCGTGTCGGCGTCAACGGCTACCGGTACTACGACGCGACGGCGCTGGTGAGGCTGCAGCGGATCCTGCTGTTACGGGAACTGGGCCTCGGTCTCACGGCCATCGCGCAGGTGCTGGAACGGGACACCACGCAGCAGCAGGCGCTGCAGTCCCACCTGGCGTGGCTTCGAGACGAGCAGCATCGCCTCGAGCGTCAGATCCGCTCCGTGGAGTCCACCCTCGACGCACTCGAGAAAGGAGAGCAGCCGATGGCTGAGCAGATGTTCGACGGTTTCGACCACACCGTCCACAAAGAAGAGGTCGAACAGCGCTGGGGGGCGAAGGCGTACGCCGACGGCGACCGCTGGTGGCGCGGCATGAGCGAGCAGGACCGCGCGGCGTGGAAGCGGCGCAGCTCCGACCTCGCGGCGGCGTGGATCGTCGTCGCCGAGAGCGGCGTGACGCCCGATTCGCCCGAGGCGCAGGCGGTGGCTGCCCGGCACGCGGAGTGGCTGCGCTCGGTTCCGGGCACTCCGGCCGACTCGGGGGATCCTGCCGACCTTGCGGGCTACCTGCGAGGGCTCGGCGAGATGTACGTCGCGGATCCCCGGTTCGGTGCGAACTACGCCACGGCCCGTGGCGGCGCGCACGGCGCCGAGTTCGTCCGCGACGCGCTCTCGGCATACGCAGACACGCTCCGTTAGCGCCCGATGGCCGGAACGGATGCCGCGATGAACGCACGGGCGGTCGCGGCATCCGTCATGCCGTCGTCGCGACGGGGTCGCCTGCCGCCATCGTGCGCGACCCGGCCCAGCGGGCGCCGAGGTCGAGCACGCCCGTTCGCCCGGCTTCCAGTGCGGCGGAGACCGCGCCGATGCACACGACGTCGACACCGAGCGTCGAGGCGACGAGCTCCGGGGCGGGGAGGTCGAGCTCGCGGGGCAGCGACGCCCGTGCGGCCCGGACGAGGTCGGCGGCGTCCTCGGCCGTCATCCCCGACAGCACGACTCGGCGGGGATCGAAGAGACTGCCGAACACGCCCGTGATGATGCCGAGCACCCGTCCCGCCCGCGCGACGACGGACTGTGCGTGCGGGTCGCCGCGACGGGCGTCGGCGAGGACGGCTCTGCCGTCGGGCGCGATCGTCGACGGGGGAGTTGCCGGAGCATCCTCGCTCGCCCACACGCCGATTCGTCCGATCAGGCCACCCGCGTCGTCGACGCCTGCGACGTGATCGAAGGCCACCATCTCGGCGACGCCGCCGTGCGCGCCCCGCAGCAGATTTCCGTCGACCACGGCTCCCGCACCCAGAAATTCACCGCTGAGGATCGTGACGTAGTCGCTCACGCCCGCCGCGGCGCCGACAGATCCCTCTGCCACCGCGGCGAGCGACGCATCGTTCGACACGCGGACGAGGGGCACCCACGCTCCGAAGAGCTCTGCGAGGTCGGGGTTCATGCGGCGCCAGAAGCCATTGCGGTGCGGCGGGGAGGCACCTGTCGCATCGACCGGTGCGGGCACGCCCGCGCATAGTGCGAGCACGTCCGATCGCCTGCGCCCCGCCGCGCGGAGGGCGTCGTCCACCGCCGCCGTCGCCGCAGCTCGTCGCTGCTCGGGGGAGTCGTGATCGAGGTCGGTGTCGGTGTGCTCAAGCGTCAGCATCCGTCCGCGCAGATCGGCCACCGCGGTCGTGATGTGGTCCGGCCCGACGTCGGTCCCCACGACGACCGCGGCGTCGGCGCGCAGCTCGAAGCGCCGTGCCGGCCGGCCCTTCCGGTAATCGCCTACGGAGCGGGCGTTGGGCAGTTCTGTGAGCAGCCCGATTCCGACGAGCTCCTCGATGACGTCGATGGTCGTCGATCGCGTGAGACCGACTGCCGACATGGCGTCGCTCGCGGTGAAGACCTCCGCATCCCAGGCGTACGCGAGTACGCCGTCGAGGCTCGCGCGGCGCACTGCCGCTGCGGGTGAGCTCGGGGTCGACACGGGTATTGACCTTTCAGTCGTCACCCTGCATTATGGACCACGTCAATTTGATTCGTGTAGTAAATCTACTCATCGAACCAACGGGTCGTCGCTGTCGACGGCCCTGGAGAGGACAGCAACGTGGCTGATGCATTCCGACGAACGAGAGGCCGGGTCTCGAACGCCCTGGCCCTCGGTGTGCTCGGGTCCCTGGTCGGCACCCTTCTCGTGGGGTGCTCCGCGGATGGACGCGAGACGATCCGCTTCACCTTCAGCAAACGTGAGGCGCTCGAGTTCATGAATGAACTGGTGGCGGACTACAACGCGTCCCAGGATGCGGTCCGCGTCGAGATGGACACGTCCGGGGTGGACGTCGTCTCAGCGAGCTTCGTGCGGGGCAACCCGCCCGACATCATGCTCGCCAACTACAACTTCGAGGTCGCCAGATTCGTGCAGCGTTGCGCGCTGAGCGACCTCTCCGGCACGGAAGCCGCTGCCACCGTCCGTGAAGACCTTCAGCCTCTGATGGACCAGTACGGCAGCTGTGAAGGCCGCATCAGCGCGCTTCCCTACTCGGTCATGGCGGCGTCCGTCATCTACAACAAGGAGATCTTCGCCGAGAACGACCTGGAAGTCCCCCAGACATGGAGCGAACTGCTCGAGGTCTGCGACGCCCTTGAGGAAGCGGGGGTCGCACCGTTCTATGCCACCTTCAAGGATGACTGGACGGTGGGTCAGGGTTGGTACGACTACTCGGTCGGCGGATCGATCGACGTGCTGGAGTTCTTCGATCAGATGAACGCCGAAGGGACCGCCGTCGGTCCGGACTCGACAGTGTCCTTCCAGAAGGACTTCGCCGATCCGGTCGAGAAGATGACCCAGCTGGCCACGGAGTACGTGAACGAGGACGCGCCGAGCCGGGGCTACGGTGACGGGAACCTCGCCTTCAGCAACGGCGAGGCGGCCATGTACCTGCAGGGGCCATGGGCATTCGGCGAGATCGCCAAGACAGCGCCCGACCTCGATCTGGGGACATTCCCGCTGCCGCTCACCGAGGACCCCGAGGATCTCAAGGTCCGCGTCAACATGGACCTGGCGGCGATGATCCCGGAAGGATCCGGGCACAAGGAGGCCGCGCGGGACTTCCTCGAGTACCTCTACCTGCCCGAGAACATCGAGGCCTACAACGAGGCGCAGCTCGGCTTCGCTCCCACCACGGATGCGCCCGCCCCGGACGACCCCCGCATCGAGGGGATGATCGAGTACTACGAGGACGGCCGCATCTACCAGGGGCCATCCGTGCTCGTGCCGCGGACCATGCCCATCTTCAACTACGCGCAGGCGATGGTGCTCGGGTCCGACCCGTCCCGAGTGCTGCGCACCATGGACGCGGACTGGGCGCGCATCGCCTTCCGCGCGCCGATCGTCGCGAACCACACAGAGGAGTCCACGCGATGAGCGCGACCACCACCATCGTCACGTCCGGGAACAGCAGGGCGCGGCGCAGCACGCGACGCGTCGAGCCGATCTACTACCTGTTCCTGCTGCCGAGCCTCGTGCTCTTCACCCTGGCCATCACGGTTCCCGGTGTGATCGGGATCTTCTTCAGCTTCACCGACTCCATCGGGATCGGCGCGTGGAGCTTCAACGGGCTGACGAACTACATCGCCCTGTTCAGCGACCCCGCCATCCTGCAGAGCTATCTGTTCACGTTCGGTTTCGCGGTGGCCACCGTCATCGTCGTCAACGTGCTGGCCTTCCTGCTCGCTGTGGGCTTGACCGCACGTATCCGGTTCAAGACCGGGCTCCGTGCGATCTTCGTGATCCCCATGGTGATCTCGGGCATCATCATCGCGTACGTCTTCAACTTCCTCTTCTCCAACTCGGTGCCCACTGCGGCGGGCGCACTCGGCATCCCCTTCCTCCAGACCAGCCTGCTCGCCAATCCCGATCTCGCCTGGATCGCGATCGTGATCGTCACGGCGTGGCAGGCGATTCCCGGCACCCTGCTCATCTACATCGCCGGCCTGCTGTCCATCCCCGGTGACGTGTACGAAGCGGCGGATCTGGACGGCGCGTCCAAGTCCCAGCAGCTGGTGCGGATCACCCTTCCGCTGGTGGCCGGCTACGTCGTGATCAACGTGATCCTCGGCTTCAAGGGGTTCCTGAACGCCTACGACATCATCGTCGGTCTCACCAACGGCGGACCGGGAACCGCGACGCGAAGCATCGCGATGACGATCATCGCCGGCTTCAACGGCGGCGACTACGCCTACCAGATGGCCAACGCGACCATCTTCTTCATCGTGGCCGTGCTCATCTCGGTCTTGCAGCTCTCGCTCACGCGCGGAAGGAACCAGTTCTGATGACCACCACACAGCCGGCCCTCGCCTTCGAACAGGCCGATGTCTCTGTCGGGCTGCAGAAGTCGCGGTCCTCACAACGCTCCAAGCGCACCGAACGGGTGAACTGGTCGACGACGATCATCCTCATCCTCTGCGCCGTGACCGTGCTGCTGCCGCTGTACGTCACGATCTCGATGGCGTTCAAGACGACGGACCAGGCCGTCGACGGCAACGCCTTCTCGCTCCCGGCGCCGTTCAGCATCGACGGCTTCGCCCAGGCGTGGAACCTGACGAAGTTCCCCGTCGGCGCCGCGATCTCGCTTTTCGTGACGGCCGGCACGGTCATCGCGACCATCATCCTCGCCGCGTTCGCCTCGTACGCGATCGTGCGCAACTGGGACCGCCGGCTGTTCCGGTACTCGTTCTTCTACCTGCTCGCCGCGATGTTCATCCCGTTCCCGGTCGTCGCACTTCCGCAGATCCAGCTCACCGGACGGGTGGGACTCGACAACCCCCTGGGTGTGGTGATCCTCGCGACGATGTTCCAGCTGAGCTTCAGTGTGCTGCTGTTCACGGCGTTCCTGCGCTCGATTCCGCTCGAACTGGAGGAGAGCGCCCGCATCGACGGCGCGTCGACGTGGCAGACGTTCTGGCGGGTCATCTTCCCGTTGCTGGCCCCGATGAGCGCCACCGTCGGCATCTTCGCGTTCCTCTACGCGTGGAACGACTTCATGATGCCGTCGCTGATCATCTCCGACCCGGCGTTGCAGACCCTCCCCGTGCGGCAGAACCTGTTCCAATCCCAGTTCAGCAACAACTACAACGTCTCGTTCGCGTCGTACCTGATGGCCATGGCCCCCGCGATCGTCGTGTACCTGTTCACCCAGCGCTGGGTGATGGAGGGCGTGACGCAGGGCGCCGTCAAGGGATGAGCCCGAACCGAACCCGGCCCCCTCACACCGCGGGACCGCCCGCCGGACACCCCGGCTCCACCCAGAAAGGACACCCACCCGTGACCACCGTCACCGGAACCGACTCCGCCCGCCACGACTCCGACGAGCTCCTGCCGCCGTGGTGGCGTCAGGCGACCGTCTACCAGATCTACCCCCGCAGCTTCGCCGACGGCGACGGCGACGGCATCGGCGACATCCCCGGCGCCCTCTCGCGGGTGCCGTACCTCGCCGAACTCGGCATCGACGCGGTGTGGCTCAGCCCGTTCTACCCGTCCGAGCTCGCCGACGGCGGCTACGACGTGGCGGACTACCGCGACGTCGACCCGCGCCTGGGAACCCTCGACGACTTCGACGCCCTCGTCGCCGCACTGCACGAGCGCGGCATCCGGGTCGTCGTCGACATCGTCCCGAACCACACCTCCGACCAGCACGCGTGGTTCCAGGAGGCGCTGGCCGCAGGCCGGGGGTCCGCGGCGCGCGAGCGCTACATCTTCCGCGACGGCACCGGACCGGACGGCTCCGAGCCCCCGACGGACTGGGACAGCATCTTCGGCGGGTCGGCGTGGGAACGGGTCGCCGACGGGCAGTGGTATCTGCACAACTTCGCCGTCGAGCAGCCCGACCTCAACTGGTCGAACCCCGAGGTGCGTGCGGACTTCGTGCGCACCCTGCGCTTCTGGTCTGATCGCGGCGTCGACGGGTTCCGCATCGACGTGGCGCACATGCTCACCAAGGACATGACCGAGCCTCTGCTGTCGAAGGCGGAGCTCGAGGCGCTGCCGAAGGACGGCAACCACCCGATGATCGACCGCGACGACGTCCACGAGGTCTATGCCGAGTGGCGCCAGGTGTTCGACGAGTACGACCCGCCGCGCACCGCGGTCGCAGAGGCGTGGGTCGATCGCTCCCGGATCCCGTTGTATGCGCGGGCGGAGAGCCTCGGCCAGGCGTTCAACTTCGACCTGCTGCAAGCGGACTTCGACGCGCGCCAGTTCCACACGATCGTGGACGACAATCTTGCGCTCGCGGCGAGCTCGGGCTCGTCGACCACGTGGGTGCTGTCGAACCACGACGTGGTGCGTCACGCCACCCGCTACGGTCTGCCCGACGCCGAACGGACCGAGACGGGCGCGCCGACACGCAAGCACGGCAACGAGTGGCTGCTCTCGGGCGGGCGCGAGCCCGCGCTCGACCGCGAGAAGGGCCTGCGCCGCGCCCGCGCCGCCGCGCTCTTCCTGCTCGGTCTCCCCGGCTCGGCATACCTCTATCAGGGGGAGGAGCTCGGGCTGCACGAAGTGGCCGACATCCCGGACGCGCAGCGGCAGGATCCCACCTTCTTCCGCAGCCCGGGGGAGGACGTGGGTCGAGACGGATGCCGCGTGCCGCTGCCCTGGACCGCGGACGGCGCGTCGCTCGGTTTCGGCACCGGCGGAGCCCATCTGCCGCAGCCGGAGTGGTTCGCCGCGAGCGCCGCGGATGTCCAGGACGACGACCCCGACTCCACGCTCACGATGTACCGCCGCGCCCTCGCGCTGCGCCACGAGCTGCAGACGGACGAGCATCTCGAATGGGTCGACACGGGCGAGGCCGACGTGCTGCGATTCCGCCGCCCCAACGGCTGGGAGGTCGTGACGAACTTCGGCACGCAGCCGCACGCCCTCACGCCCGGGCGCGAGATGCTGCTGGCCAGCGGCCCGGTCGACACCGACGTGGTCCCGGGCGAGACGACGGTGTGGCTGGCGCCGGCCTGATCCGACCCCGCCGCGAACGCATGTGAAAAGACGGATGCCGCGCCCCGACTCGGGGGGCGCGGCATCCGTTGGTTCAGCCGATGGCGGGGTCGATCAGGGGCGGCGACCGCCGCTGATGACCCGGAACAACAGCACGATGAGGGCGATGACCCCCACGATGAGGGCGACCCAGAGCAGCCAGCTCAGGGCTTCGCCGAGTCCACCGACGATCGCCAGGATGATCGCCACGACGATGATGATGATGAGGGCGAGGTTCATGCGAGTATCTCCTTCGCTAACCGGTCTCGTGGGGGTACGGGTCCGGATGCCTCGTGGGCATGACATGAGAGTGTCACCCCGCGGCGCCGCAGCGTAGGGGGTTGACGAGCGCAGATGCACGGTGCTAGTTCCCAGCGGACTCCCAGCCTGGAGCCGATAAACCTCGCCGCGAGCGCTGTCAAGCCCCCGAGCGGCGGGCGCGCACGCGTCGTAGCCTGCGGACATGACCCAGCCGCCGATGACCGACCCCACCCGCAAGCACCACTCGGAGGGCTTCCCGGCGCAGTCGCAGGAGCAGCCCGGCCTCACCGGGGAGATGACTCCGACTCCGGACCACGGAGAGCGGACGTACCAGGGCTCGCTCGACCTGAGCGGGCGACGCGCGCTCATCACCGGCGGCGACTCCGGCATCGGCCGCGCCATCGCCATCGCGTTCGCGCGCGAGGGCGCGGACGTCGCCATCGCCCACCTGCCCGAAGAGCAGGAGGACGCCGACGACACGCTGCGGTGGGTCACGGAGACCGGGGCAAAGGGGCTCAGCATCCCGGGCGATCTGCTGGACGAGGAGTACTGCGCCGACATCGTCGAGCGCACCATCGCGGAGTTCGGCGGGCTCGACGTGCTCGTGCTGAACGCCGCGTACCAGAAGGACCGCGAGGGTGTCGAGTCGCTGCAGACCGCAGAGTTCGATCGGGTGTTCCGCACCAACCTGTATGCGCCGATCTTCACCGCCCGCGCCGCCGTGCCGCATCTCGAGCCCGGCGCGTCCATCATCGTCACCACCTCGATCCAGGGCTTCGACCCGTCGCCCTCCCTCGTCGACTACGCCATGACCAAGGCCGCGCAGGTGGCGTTCGTCAAGGCGCTCGCCGAGGAGCTCGGGCCCCGCGGCATCCGGGTGAACGGCGTCGCCCCCGGACCGATCTGGACCCCCCTGATCCCGGCGACCGGGTGGGATGCCGAACGGCTCGCCACCTTCGGGCAGGACACCCCGCTCGGCCGCGCCGGCCAGCCGGCAGAGCTGGCCGCGGCCTACGTCTACCTCGCCGGCGAGGGTGCCTCGTACGTGTCGGGGGCGATCCTCCCCGTCACCGGCGGGCGAGGACTGTGACCAGCCCTGATCACGACGCGAGAGGAAGGGAGCGATCATGCCGAAGGGACGCGGATCGTCGAGTCTGAAGGATCCGGAGCTGTACGAAGAGCTGCGCAAGGACGGAGCGACCAAGGAGAAAGCGGCTCGCATCTCGAATGCCGCGGCCGCGCAGGGGCGCTCGGCCGTCGGCCGCCGCGGCGGCGCGGCCGAGGACTACGAGGAGCGCACGGTGCCGGAACTCAAGAAGCGCGCGAAGGAACTCGGCCTGTCGGGCTACTCGGGCAAACGCAAGTCGGAACTGATCGATATGCTCCGTAACCGGTGATCCGGCACCACGAGGAGGGCGCATGCCGAGACTGAGGCGTGTGCGCCCTGGGGCGGATGCCGGATTCCGCCGTGTCCGCGCCGGAAGCGGATTCCGCTACCTCGACGCGCGAGGCAAGCCCGTGGCCGACCGCCACGTCGAGCGGATCAAAGCGCTGGTCCTGCCTCCGGCGTGGGAGGACGTGTGGATCTGCGCCGATGAGGACGGGCACATCCAGGCCGTCGGCACAGACGAGGCCGGACGCCGCCAGTACCGGTACCACGACGCGTGGAGCGAAGGCCGCGACCGCGGCAAGTACGCGCGGGCGCTGCAGCTCGCCGAGGCGCTCCCTCGTGCCCGCGCCCGCGTGACGACGTCGCTGCGCCGCGACGCCCTCGACCGCGAGCGGGTCCTGGCGGTCGCGTTCCGGCTGCTCGACCAGGCCGCCCCCCGCATCGGCTCGGAGCGCTACTTCGCCGCCCATGGCAGCCGAGGACTCACGACGCTGCAGCGTCGCGACGCGACGGTCGCGGCATCCGTGATCTCGTTGACGTTCCCGGGCAAGAGCGGCAAACGGCAGACCCTGTCGGTCGACGACGCCGAGCTCGCGGCCGTCGTGGAGCTGCTCGCCGCCGGCCGTCCGAGGTCGCCGCTGCTGGCGTGGGAGCGCGGGCGCCGTCGGGTGCCGCTGACTCCCACCGACGTGAACGCGTACGTGCGCTCGCTCACCGGCGGGGCCTTCACCGCGAAGGACTTCCGCACCCTGCGCGGGACGATCCTGGCGGCCGAAGCGCTCGCTCGGATCGGAACGGTCGACACCAAGACCCAGCTGAAGCGCGCCGAGACGCTCGCCGTGAGGGCGACCTCGGAGGCGCTCGGGAACACCCCCGCGGTGGCCCGCAACTCCTACATCGACCCGCGGGTGTGGAAGCGCTATCGCGACGGTCAGCTTCTGGATCTCTCGATCTCGCCCGAGTCCGCGATCCGCGCTCTGCTGCGCCCGGGTCGCTGAGGCGGGCGGCGCTAGCGTAGGTCCATGCCCTCGCCCGTCGACCCGCGCATGCTCGCGGCCGTCGTCGCCGGAGGCGCGCTCGGGGTGCTCGCGCGCGCGGTGATCCTCGCGCCGGTCTCGGACCCGGCTGCGGTGCCGTGGGCCACGTTCGGCGCCAACGTCGCCGGGTCGCTCCTCCTCGGCGTCGTGGTCGGTTGGCTCGATGACCGGCGCCCGCGGCTGCGCGCGTTCCTGGGCACCGGGGCGCTGGGCGGCTTCACGACCTACAGCGCGTTCGCGGTCGAGGCGGCCGTCTGGGCGGCCGCGCCGTGGTCGGCGCTCGGTCTCGCCGCGGCATCCGTCGTCGTCGGTGTGGCCGGAGCCGTCGTCGGGCTCTTCCTCGGCCGGCGACTGGCCGACGCCCCCGGGCGCATCGAGCCGGCCGAGGACGCCGAGTGAGCCCCGGGCTGCTGGCGCTCGTCGCCGTCGCGGGCGGAGTCGGCGCGGGGCTGCGCTACGTGGTCGATCGGATGCTGGCCCCTCGGCCCGGGGGCTTTCCCCGCGGCATCCTCGTCGTGAACATCACCGGGTCGTTCGCCCTCGGACTGCTCACCGGCCTCGGCACCGCGGTGGTCGCGCCGGATGTCCTCGCCGTCGTCGGCGTCGGGCTGCTCGGCGGCTACACGACCTTCAGCACGGTGTCGGTCGAGACCGTGCTGCTCGCGCAGCGGCGGCGTCGTGGTCAGGCGATGGCGAACCTCCTCGGCACCCTGGTGCTCGCCATCGCGGCGGCGGCGGCCGGGCTGTGGATCGGTGTCCTGCTCGCGCCGGCCTGAGGGTGCCATCCGGCCGGGGCCGGGTGAGCGCGTGGAATACTGAAACCCGATACATCCGCGTATCGATTGCCCCGGCAATCCTCCGATTCGAAGGCGCTCCGTGTCGAACCTCGCCGTCCTGAGCCTCAGAAACCGCGCTCTGATCGCGCTCATCACGATCGTGGCCGCCGTCTTCGGCGGGCTCGCGCTGAACGGGCTGAAGCAGGAACTGATCCCCTCGATCGAGTTCCCGCAGCTCGTCGTCGTCTCGACCTACCCCGGCGCGTCGCCCGAGGTCGTGAACAACGACGTCTCGACCCCGATCGAGAGCGCGATCCAGGGGGTGCCCGGGCTCGAGGCCACCAGCGCCACCAGCACCACGAACGCCTCGGTGATCCAGGCCTCGTTCACCTACGGCACCGACCTCGCGACCGCAGAGCAGAAGATCAACCAGGCCATAAACCGCATCGCGGATCAGCTTCCCGACAGCGTCGACCCCACGGTGCTCTCGGCGAGCATCGACGACTTCCCGGTCATCCAGCTCGCCCTCACCGGCTACGAGGATGCCGAGGCCGTCCAGTCGCAGCTCGAGGCGAGCGTCATCCCCGAACTCGAGGACGTCGACGGCGTCAACTCCGCCGAGATCGTCGGCGGGGTTGGGCAGCGCATCACCATCACCCCCGACCAGGACGCGCTCGCCGGGGCCGGCTTCGGCCAGGAGGACATCACCGACGCGCTCGACCAGAACGGCGTGCTCTTCCCCGGCGGCGAGATCACCGAGGACTCCGAGACGCTGACGGTGCAGACCGGAACGAAGATCACCTCGGTCGACGAGATCGCCGCACTGCCGCTCGTGCCCTCGAACGCCGAGCAGCTGGCCGCCGGCCAGACCACGATCGCCGACGTCGCGGAGGTCGCCCGCGAGGCCGATCCCACCACGACGATCTCGCGGGTGGACGGCGAGCCGGCCCTCACGATCGCGGTGACGAAGCTGCCCGCCGCCAACACCGTGGACGTGTCGCACGGCGTCCTCGACGCGCTCCCCGCTCTCGAGGACGCGCTCGACGGCGCGACCTTCACGGTGGTGTTCGACCAGGCCCCGTACATCGAGGAGTCCATCGAGACCCTCGCCGTCGAGGGGATGCTGGGCCTCGTCTTCGCCGTCCTGGTGATCCTGGTGTTCCTGATGTCGGTGCGCTCGACGCTCGTCACCGCGATCTCGATCCCGACCAGCGTGCTGATCACCTTCATCGGGATCCAGGCGTTCGGGTACTCGCTGAACATCCTCACCCTGGGTGCGCTGACGATCTCGATCGGTCGGGTCGTCGACGACTCGATCGTCGTGATCGAGAACATCAAGCGCCACTATGTGGGGGATGCCGACAAGCTGGCCTCCATCAAGCTGGCGGTGCGCGAGGTCGCGACCGCCATCACCTCCTCGACCATCACGACCGTGGCCGTCTTCCTGCCCATCGCGTTCGTGGGCGACATCACCGGAGAGCTCTTCCGGCCGTTCGCCCTGACGGTGACGATCGCGATGTCGGCGTCGCTGCTGGTGGCGCTCACGATCGTGCCGGTGCTGGCGTACTGGTTCCTCCGCCCCGGCAAGCCGCTGCGGGACGCCGCGGGCAACCCCGCGACCGCCACGGTCACGGTCCAGGTCGCAC
>NZ_CALPBZ010000007.1 GCF_943181415.1 Microbacterium sp. Marseille-Q6648
GCGACGACGCCCTGCTCGAAGGGGTGCGGCGCCTGCAGGAGCTCTTCTCCTGACAGACGCCGCTCGTCCGGCGGACCGGGCTGCCACGTGCGGCCCGGTCGTGCGGATCAGTCGGTGCGGGGCGGCGCTTGGGGGTGCGACCGCCTCGCATCGGGGGTACGTCAGCGGGGTACGTCTCCGCGCCACGCGCCGGACTCGCCGCCGCGCGATTCGATGTACTCCTTGAAGTTCTTCAGGTCCTTCTTCACCGCGTGCGATCCGGCACCGACGAGAGCGCCGACCTTCTCGACCAGGCCCTCGGGCTCCCAGTCCAGCTGGACGGTGACGCGCGACGACGTGTCGCTCAGCTTGTGGAACGTGACCACGCCGGCGTGCTGCGTCTCGCCGCCCGTGCTCTTCCAGGCCACGCGCTCGTCGGGGTGCTGCTCGGTGATCTCGGCGTCGAACTCGCGGTCCGCACCGCCCACGTTGACCTTCCAGTGCGTGTGGGTGTCGTCCAGCTGCGTGATCGACTCGACCTCGTCGAGGAAGTGCGGGAAGCTCTCGAACTGGGTCCACTGGTTGTAGGCGACGGTGACGGGAACGTCGACGTCGATGCTCTCGGTGATCGAGGTCATATCGGTCCTTCCGTTGGGCCGGGATGTATCGCCCGGCGATCGGTGGGTGCTGACGACGCTAGATCAGGACATCGCTTCAGGCGCGGGGTTGATCGGGTGACGCCGCGGTGGTACAAGTGCGCGGCGACCCCGCGCGGCGGTGCATCAGCGGCGCCTCCACCACCGTCGACGCGGCTCGTCATGCGCCGCTGCCGAGGCGGCGGACCGGGCGCGTGCCGCCCGGCGCTCCGCCCATCCCTGCACCTCGGCCTCGACGTCGCGCAGCGGTGTGACCACCGGCGGACCGCCGAGCAGCTGCATCCGGGCGAGCTTCACACGGCGGTTGAAGTCGTCCACCGCCTCGCGCACGTCGTCCTCGCCCGGAAGCTCGTCGAGGCGGGCGTCCAGCTCGGCATCCTCGACCCGCAGCGTCAGGGCGGGAGGCCCCAGCCCGGTGAGCTTCTCGCTCTCGATCTTGCGTCGGATCCACCAGTCCGGGTCGTGTCCCCGGCCGAGGCCCGGGATCGGCTTGCCCGCGCCCGGCAGATCATCGAAGTCGCCGCGGCGGATCGCCTGCTGGATGACCGTCTCGACGTAGGCCGCACGCTCAGCCGAGGTCGGACGGCGAGCGGGATCGTCCGAGGCGTCGGACGCGGGTCCACCGCGAGATGCGGCATCCGCTCGCGTCTCGGCCGTCTCGGCCGGCTCGGCGGGACCCTCCCCGGCCGCGCCCTCCTCCTCCGCAAGGCGCTCCATGCGGTATCTCGCGGCGGACAGGCGCGGGTCCTCGGTCATGCGGGGCGGATCACTCCACGTGGTCTCGCCAGCTGTGGCGGGGGTCGAAGCCGAGCACGCGACGCGCCTTGTCGATGCCGAGCAGCGTCTCGTGCTCGCCGACCTCGCGGGTCACGGGGGTGTCGGGGAACACCTCGGCGATGAGCTCGGCGTTCGGTCGCGACATGACGGTGTCGGCGGCGGCGATGATGTACGGCTCGAACCCGATGGGGGCGACCTCGAGGGCCCGCTCGATCGCCTGGGCGCCGTCGCGGGCGTCGATGTAGCCCCACAGGTTCCACTTGCGGGCGCGCGCGTCGGCGTCGTACGACGGGAACGCCGCGTAGTCCTCGGGGTTCATGACGTTCGAGAAGCGCAGGCCCGTGATCGACAGGTCGGGGTGCCAGCGCACCAGTTCGCGGGCGAGCTGCTCTTCGAGCGTCTTCACGATCGAGTACACCGATTCGGGGCGCGCGGCGTACTCCTCGTCGACGGGGATGTAGGGCGGGGGGACGTCGAAGGGCAACCCCAGCACCGTCTCGCTGGAGGCGTACACGATACGGCGGATGCCGAGCCGGACCGCCGCCCAGAAGACGTTGAAGGTCGCGGCCATGTTGTTGTGGAAGGTCGCCACGTCGGTGCGGAGGCCGGACGCGGGGATCGCGGCCAGATGGACGACCGCGTCGAACCCGGCGGCGCGGTCCACGCCTGCCAGGGCGTCGGCGACCTGTCCGTAGTCCGTCAGGTCGATCTGCACGAAGCCGGGCTCGCGCGGCCCGACGACGTCGAAGGCCACGACGTCGTGGCCGTGGTCGCGGAGCTCGCGAAGCACCACGGTGCCGAGCTTTCCGGTGGAACCGGTGAGGGCGATACGCATGGATCTACCCTGCCACGGGGTGGCCCCGCGTGGGCGGCGGATCCAGCCCGGTGTGGGCGGGCGGGGAGGGCTCCTCAGCCGCGACGGGAGACCACGGCGTGCGCGACGGCCGCGCCGAGGACGACGGATGCGGCCACCATGGGCGCGAACATCGCCACGGTCGTGCCGGCCTCCTCGGCCACGAGACCCACGAGAGCGGATGCCGCGGACTGACCCACCACGACGCCCGAGCCGAGCATCGTCATGACGGTCGACGAGCGGCCGACCGGGCTCGCCTCGGCGGCCAGGCTGTACTGCGTCACCAGGGTCGGGCCGATGCCCATCCCGACGATGAGCAGGCACGCCGCCATACCGGCCACGTCCTGGGCGAGCGGAACTGCGGCTGCTCCCGCGACCAGGACGCCGCCGAAGACCAGCCAGCGCGCCGTCAGCGAGAACCGGGCGGGGAACGCGGCGACGCTCAGGGCGAGGGCCGCCGACCCGATGCCCATGGCGCCGTACACGAGACCCGCCTGCTCGGGCACCCCGCGATCTGCCATGAAGGCGGTCAGCGAGGTCAGCATGGCGCCGAAGAAGAGCCCCATGCCCAGGGCTCCGACGACCGGGATGAGCACCCGCGCGCGCAGAAGCTCGATTGCCGGCGCCTGCTCGATCGTCTCGCCGTCACCCGCCTCGACGCGCGCGGTGGGATGCAGGGCGAACGCGGTGACGAACACCAGTGCGAGCACCGCCGCGCCGATCACCGGCGCGACCGGCCCCTGGGTGGTGGCGAGCAGTCCCACCACGACGGGCCCGAACACGAAGACGACCTCGTCGGCGGCGGACTCGTAGGCCATCGTGCCGTTGAGCACGCGGCTGCGACGCTCGCCGCGGAACGAGCGCCCGATGATGCCGACCAGGCGGCTGCGGGAGAGGGGAGCCACCTGCGGCATCGTCGCGCCGATGCCGAACGCGATGGCCAGGATGACGGCATCCCTCGTCGGGGCGAAGGCCAGCCACGCGATCGCGATCAGCAGCAGGCTGTTCGACACGCCCGCCCACAGCAGCACGCGACGCTGCCCGTACCGGTCGGCCAGCGCGCCGAGTGCCGGGCCGAACAGCGCCGTGCCGAGGCCCGTCATCGCCGACGTGAGTCCGCCGAGGGCGAGCGATCCGCGCGCCGAGACCACGAGGGTGAGGATGCCGACGACCATCATGGCGAACGGCAGCCGCGCCATCAGAGCCACGGGGAAGTAGGCCGGTCCGGCCTCGCGGAGAAGACTCGGACGGGACGTGGTGGTGAGAGCGGTGTGCATCGATTCCTCTATGCGTCGGCCGCACGCTGCGGCGCGTGTGCCGCCTTCTTCCGCCGAGCGGACGAGGTAGATGCACTTTCTGTTCAGGTCAGCGGCCCATTCTAGCCACCGGCGGCTGGCCGGCGCCTGGGTATCGCGTCCACCGCCGATACTGTGGGGCCCATGAGCGGGGGTGAACGTATGACAGCGGATGCCGGGGCGCGCCGATTCGGGGTGCGCGACGTCGCACGCCTGGCCGGTGTGTCGACTCAGACCGTCTCGCGCGTCATCAACGACCACCCGCACATCCGCCCCGAGACGCGCCAGCGCGTCGTCGAGGCGATGGCGGAGCTCGACTACCGCGTGAACAACGCCGCCCGCGCGCTCGGAACCCGCACCACGCGCACCCTGGGCGTCATCGCCTCGGACGCCACCCTCTACGGGCCGGCGGTCGGCATCGCGGCCCTCGAGACCGCCGCGCAGGAGGCCGGACGCTGGATCGCCACGGCGTACGCGGATGCGGCCGACGCGGCATCCGTCATCGGCGCCGCGCGCCGCCTGCTGGCCCAGGGGGTCGACGGCCTCGTGGTCCTGGCGCCGCACGTGCGCACCTTCGAGGCGCTCGCCGCCTCGAAGCCGGGCGTGCGCCTCGTCGCCCTGCACGCCGATGACGCGGCCTCGGCGCAGCGGGACGGAGCTGCGCTGGCCGTGCACCATCTCGTGGAGCTCGGCCACCGACGGATCGCGCGCATCGCGGGGCCGGCCGACTGGCGCGAAGCTGCGGAGCGCGACGCGGGGGTGCGAGATGCCCTCGACGCGGCGGCTCTCTCGGCCGAGCTTCGGTGGGAGGGCGACTGGAGCGCGGCATCCGCGGCCGCCCTCGCGCCCGCCGTCGCGCAGACGCTGGCCGGGGGCGTGACCGCGGTCGTCGTCGCGAACGACCAGATGGCGCTCGGACTGATCTCGGGTCTGCGGGCGCTCGGAGTGGACGTTCCCGGACAGGTGAGTGTGACGGGGTTCGACGACAACCCGGACGCGGCGTTCTACCGGCCGGCCCTCACAACGGTCCGGCTCGATCTGGTGGGGGAGGCCCGGCGCGCGGTCAGCGCCGTGCTGGGTCAGACGCCGCCGCCGTCGTCGGCGCCGCCGGAGCTGGTGGTACGCGCCTCGACGGCGCCGCCGCGCGGCTGACGTCGACGACCGGCGCTCGCTGCTCGTGCTCGGCGGACGGGCTCGTCAAACGGCTCTGTTACCGGTAACATCGGGGCGAGCATCACACACACGACCCGACGGAGGACCGCGTGACGACTTTCAGCCCCGACATCGAGGCGGCGATCGCCGACACGCGCGCCGACGTCGCCCGTCTGCACGGCGAGCTCGTCCGCTACGGCCTGGTGGTGTGGACCGGCGGCAACGTCTCGGGGCGCGTGCCGGGCGCCGACCTGTTCGTCATCAAGCCGTCCGGGGTGTCGTACGACGACCTCGCGCCGGACAACATGATCCTGTGCGACCTCGAGGGCGCCGTCATTCCGGGCACCGCGGGCAGCGACCGCAGCCCGTCCAGCGACACGGCGGCCCACGCGTACGTCTACCGCAACATGCCCGACGTCGGCGGGGTCGTCCACACCCACTCCACCTACGCCGTCGCATGGGCCGCTCGCGGCGAAGAGATCCCGTGCGTGATCACGGGCATGGCCGACGAGTTCGGCGGGCCCATCCCCATCGGCCCGTTCGCGATCATCGGCGACGACTCGATCGGCCGCGGCATCGTCGAGACCCTGCGCGGCCACCGTTCGCGAGCCGTGCTGATGCAGAACCACGGCCCCTTCACCATCGGCGTCAACGCGAAGGATGCCGTCAAGGCCGCCGTCATGTGCGAGGACGCCGCCCGCACCGTGCACCTCGCCCGCGAGGCCGGCCCGCTCATCCCGATCCCCCAGGACCGCATCGACGCGCTGTACAACCGCTATCAGAACGTCTACGGCCAGGCCGGGGATGAGCGCCGCGACGGCGAGGAATCCCGGTGAGCGCCGACGCCATCCGCGACGGGCGCACGGCGCTCGGCATCGAGTTCGGCTCGACGCGCATCAAGGCGTGCCTCGTGGACGCCGACGACCCGGCGACGGTGCTCGCCGTCGGCGGCCACGCGTGGGAGAACAGCTTCGCGGACCGCACGTGGACGTACCCGCTCGACGAGGTGTGGACCGGACTGCAGTCCGCGTTCGCCGCTCTCGTCGCGGACGCCGAGGCCCGGTACGGCGCGCGTCCGGACACGTTCGGCGCGATCGGGGTGTCGGCCATGATGCACGGCTACCTCGCCTTCGACGAGGACGACCGGCTGCTCGTGCCGTTCCGCACGTGGCGCAACACCACGACCGGCCGCGCCTCCGCCGCCCTCACCGAGGCATTCGGCGTCAACATCCCGCTGCGGTGGTCTATCGCGCACCTGCACCAGGCGATCCTCGATGAGGAGCCGCACGTACCCGAGGTGCGCTCCCTCACGACGCTCGCCGGCTACGTCCACGCGGCGTTGACGGGTCGCAAGGTGCTGGGCGTCGGCGACGCGTCGGGGATGTTCCCGATCGACTCATCGACCGGCGACTACGACGCCGATCTCGTCGACCGCTATCACGCGCTGGTGGCCGACCGGGTGCCGGCGCTGGATCTGCGGATGCTGCTGCCGGAGGTCCTCGCCGCCGGTGAGCCCGCGGGCGAGTTGACCGTTTCGGGTGCCGCGCTGCTCGACCCCACCGGGGCGCTGCGTCCCGGCATCCCGTTCTGCCCGCCGGAGGGGGACGCGGGGACCGGCATGGTGGCCACCGCCGCGGTCGCGCCCCGGACGGGCAACGTCAGCGCGGGCACGAGCATCTTCGCGATGGTGGTGCTGGAGCGGCCGCTGTCGCGGGTGCACCACGAACTCGACCTCGTCACCACTCCCGCCGGTGACCCGGTGGCGATGGTGCACTGCAACAACGGCGCCAGCGAACTGGCCGCGTGGGCCGGCATGTTCGGCCGGTTCGCCCAGGCCTCGGGCACCCCGGTCGACGACGACGCCGTCTTCGAGGTCCTCTTCCGAGAGGCGCTCGACGGTGACGCCGATGCCGGCGGTCTGCTCGCGTACAACCATCTCGCCGGCGAGCCGATCGCGGGGCTCGCGGAGGGACGCCCCCTCTTCGTCCGCACGCCCGACAGCCGGTTCACCCTGGCGAACGCGATGCGCGCTCAGCTGTACGGGGTGTTCGGCACACTCGCGCTGGGGATGCGCGTGCTCGACGACGAGGGCGTGGCGCTGGACCGCATGTTCGCCCACGGGGGGATGTTCCGCACCGCCGGGGTCGCCCAGCGCTTCCTGGCAGGCGCGCTCGATGCGCCCGTCGCCGTCGGCGAGACGGCATCCGAGGGGGGAGCGTGGGGAATCGCGGTGCTCGCCGCCTTCCTCTCCCGCGCAGACGACACCGACCTGTCGGCCTACCTGGATGATCATGTCTTCGCCGGCGCCCGGATCGATGTTGTCGACCCCGACCCGGCCGACGTCGCCGGATTCGCCGACTACCTCGACCGCTACCGCGCGGGCCTGGTCGTCGAGGCCGCCGCCGTCGCCGCGCTCTGACCCGCCCATCGCGCTTCTTTCGACCGACCCCGAAACCGAGGAATCCGACATGACCCGCACGCCCCTGAACACTTCTCTCGACGAGTACGAGGTCTGGTTCGTCACCGGCAGCCAGAACCTGTACGGCGAGGAGACGCTCCGCCAGGTGGCCGAGCAGTCGGGCGCGGTGGCCGAGGGGCTGTCGGGGCTTCCGGTGCGGGTGGTCTGGAAGCCCGTGCTGAAGGACTCCGACAGCATCCGCCGCCTGGCCCTCGAGGTCAACGCGCGCGACGACGTCATCGGGGTGATCGCGTGGATGCACACGTTCAGTCCGGCGAAGATGTGGATCTCAGGGCTGGACGCGCTCCGCAAGCCGCTGCTGCATCTGCACACGCAGGCAAACGTCGAACTGCCGTGGGCCGAGATCGACTTCGACTTCATGAACCTGAACCAGGCCGCCCACGGCGACCGCGAGTTCGGTTACATCCAGACCCGGCTCGGGGTGGCGCGCAAGACGGTGGTCGGTCACGTGTCGAACCCGGCCGTGCGCGATCAGGTGGAGCAGTGGCAGCGCGCGGCGGCGGGGTGGGCGGCAGCCCGCACGCTCAAGCTGGCGCGGTTCGGCGACAACATGCGATACGTCGCGGTGACCGAAGGTGACAAGACCGAAGCCGAGCTGCGGTTCGGCGTGCAGGTGAACACGTGGGGTGTGAACGAGCTCGTCGAGGCGGTGGATGCCGCCACCGACGCCGACGTGGACGCGCTGGTGCAGGTGTACCTGGACTCGTACGACGTCGCGGCGGAGCTGCGTCCGGGTGGGGAGCGCCACCAGTCGCTGCGCGACGGCGCGGCGATCGAAGTGGGCCTGCGGTCGTTCCTCGAAGAGGGCGGCTTCGGCGCGTTCACCACGAGCTTCGAAGACCTCGGCGGGCTGAGGCAGCTGCCGGGTCTGGCGGTGCAGCGGCTCATGGCCGAGGGTTACGGGTTCGGCGCCGAGGGCGACTGGAAGACGGCGATCCTCGTGCGGGTGGCCAACGTGATGGGCGCGGGCCTTCCGGGCGGCGCGAGCCTGATGGAGGACTACACCTACGACCTGGTACCCGGGAACGAGCGCATCCTCGGAGCCCACATGCTCGAGGTGTCGCCGTCGCTGACCACCGCGAAGCCGCGTCTGGAGGTCCACGCGCTCGGCATCGGCGGCAAGGACGACCCCGTGCGACTGGTGTTCACCGCCGACCCGGGGCCGGCGGTCGTAGTCGCGATGAGCGACATGCGCGATCGGTTCCGGCTCGTGGCGAACGTCGTCGAGAACGTCGACGCACCGGATCTGCCGAAGCTGCCCGTGGGCCGGGCGGTGTGGAAGCCGGCTCCGGACTTCGCCACCAGCGCCGCGTGCTGGCTCGCAGCCGGCGCCGCACACCATACTGTGATGACGACCGCCGTCGGCATCGAGGTGTTCCGCGACTTCGCGGACATCGCCGGAACCGAACTCGTCGTCATCGACGAAGACACCACCGTTCGCGACTTCCAGCGCGAACTGAGGTGGAACCAGGCGTACTACCGACTCGCACAGGGGATCTGATCATGGCCCGCACTCCGATCTCCGGCACGCAGCACTGCCTGCGCGCCGGCGACTACGAAGCCGTCATCGCCAGCGTCGGGGCGACGCTGCGCACACTCACCTACGGTGGGCGCGATCTCGTCGTTCCGTTCGAGGCCGACGAGGTGCGCCCGGCGCACCGCGGTGTCACGCTCGCTCCCTGGCCGAACCGCGTGGTCGACGGTCGCTACTCGTTCGGGGGAGCGCAGCGCCAGCTCGCGCTCAGCGAGCCCGCACGTGGCCACGCCCTGCACGGCCTGGCCGTGTGGCTGGACTACGACGCCGTGGACAAAGGACCCGACCACGTCACCCTCGAGGCCACGATCCCCGCGCAGACGGCGTACCCGTGGCGCATCGTCGTGCGGACCACGTTCTCGCTCGGCCCCGACGGCCTCACGCAGACCGTCACCGCCACCAACGACAGCGACTCGCCTGCGCCGTGGGGCACCGGCCCGCACCCGTACCTCGTGGCGGGAGATGGCCGTGTGGATGGATGGACGCTCGAGCTCCCGGCATCCGAGGTCCTCGCCGTCACGGACGATCGCCTGATCCCGACGGGCCTGCGGCCGGTCGACGCCGACGATGCGGAGCGGTTCGACTTCCGGGCACCGCGCACGATCGGCTCGGCGGAGATCGACCACGCGTATACCGGCCTGGCGCGGGATGCTGCGGGCGAGGCCGTGGTGCGTGTGACGGATGCCTCGGGCACCGGTGTCGCCATGTCGTGGGGCGCGGCGTGCCCCTGGGTGCAGGTCCACACCGCCGACAAGCCCGACCCGGCTGTGAGCCGACTGGGTTTGGCCGTCGAGCCGATGACGTGCGCGCCGGATGCGTTCAACGCCGACGCATACGACTACGACGCCGGTCTCATCGTCATCGAGCCGGGCGCCTCCGCCGACGCGTCATGGCGGATCACCGCGATCTGACCCAGCGCCGCTGAGCGCGACAGCTCACCGCGGCGGGGCTCACCGCGACGGCTCAGTGGTGGCCGGGGTCGACCAGCACGGCGTGATCGCTGTGGTCGGGCGCCATCAGACCCGCCTCCGTGGCCCCCAGCGCGGGCGTCACGATGCCGGCGACGACGAAGGCCGCCACCAGCAGCACCGACACGCGCGGCGTGGTCGGCTCGGCGGCATCCGATCCGGCATGGGTACGCATCGTGCGACCGCAGGCGGCGGCGACGGCGAGCAGAAGAACGGATGCCGCGGCCACGGCGATCACGCTGACGCGGCCGGGATCCACCAAGAGCGCTGTCGCCGACGCGGCGATGCCGACGACGGTTCCGACGACACCCGCCCGCGGGACGACGACGCGTCCGCGGGCGAGTGTCGCCGCTCCCCACCCGAGCGCCGCGGCACCGAGTGCGACCAGCAGGACGCCGATCCCCCGAACGGCGAGTCCTCCCTCAGAACCGGTCACAGCTCCCGCGCCGAGCGCGATCTCGAGCAGACCCGCACCCCACGCGGCGACCGCGGACCAGGCCGGGGTCGCCGCGTGGGTGGTGGAGGAGCGGCCGGCAGGCTCCCTCAGCGTCCCGGCCGATCCCTCACGTGCGGTGGTCATGGCAGCAGACCTCAGACGGTCCGTGCGTTGTTGCGGACGTTGCGCTCGGCACCGAGTCCGACGCCCAGCAGCACGATGGCGCTCGCCAGGTGCAGGAAGTGGTCGAACGTGTTCAGCGCGAGGATGTTCAGCGCGGTGCCGACGAGGAAGAACCCGACGATGCCGAGCAGCAGGTAGACCGCGCCGACGGCGGTGTTGACCGACTTGGCCGCGGGGACGCTCTTGAGCCCGGCGATGAGCAGCGCGGCGCCGATCAGCAGGTGGGCGATGTTGTGGAGCGGGTTGACCTCGAAGATGCCGAGGAGCAGGCCGCCGTCGGTGGCGATGAAGCCCACACCGCTGGTGACGGTGAAGCCGAGCAGGCCGACGAGCAGGTAGACGGCGCCGAAGATGGTGGCGACGAGGCGATTCGGTGACGAGCCCATGGGGATCCTCCTGGTGGTTGTGGCGGCCGGTGCCGCGTCTATCGATGTGTTCGTACTGCTGTGCGTATCGGTTTGGTCGTGCTCGGCATCCGCACCTGCCGTGACCTGGGTGTGACAGAGGGCCCCCGAGTACTCTCCGAGGCCCTCCGTTATGCGCCGCGTCCGCGGCGGGTCTTCAGTCGCGCAAGTCCTCGCGGAAGTCGTTGCGCCGGTGCACCGAGTCGCGCTCGGCTTCGGCGCGCTTGACGTCTGCCTCGGCCTTCTTCACCTCGGCCTCGGCCTGGACCTCGTCGCTCTTGTCGCTCATGCGGTCGGTTGCGTCGTCCCACGTGTCCTTGATCTTCTCGCCGACGGCCTCGGCCGTCTTCTTCGCGTCGTCCAGGAATCCCATGGTCTTCTTCCTTCCGCGCTCCCGTCGCTCTGGTGGCGACGTCGTGCCTTGACGCTACGGCCCGGCGAGCTGGGCGAAGAGGGCTTGCGCGCGAATCGGCCGGGCTGGTATGCGCCGCGCCCGGTCGGCTCGCGAGTCGGTGGGCGGGCGTCGGAAGCCGGGGCACCCGGTAGCCTCTTTCCAGGAGGTGGAGGCGGATGGGCAAGACCGCGGATGCCATCGCCGAGGGCGTCTCGATCGCATCGGCCGCGGCACGGCTGGCGGTTCGCAACCGCATCCTCGTCGAGACCATCGCCCGCGACGCGCACTTCGACGCCGAAGCGTTCGCGACGCTCGCCCGCGAGATCCTCATCGCGCTGGCCGACGAGCAGGCCGCGGCGGCGGATCTCGCGCGCCGCCAGCGCAAGAAGGCGTGGGGGAAGTTCAGCGACCCCGACGGCACGCACGATTATCGCGACCGCGACATGCGCAACCTCCGGAAGCGCCATCGGCTCTACCGCGGCGTGGCCAAAGAACTGCGGCGGCGGGCCGACGACCCCGAGGCGATCCGGCAGCTGATCGAGTCCTCGCGCGAGTCCGCATGGGGTGATGTCGAGGCCAACCTGCAGAGGCGACTGTCGGTCGAGGGGATGCGTCCCGACCTCGACCCGGACTACGACCGCATGCGCGCGGCGCGCATGCAATCGCTGCGCCTGGTCGATCTTCCCCGCCTCGCCGCGCACCGGCGCGGCGCGCGCTCGGGAGCCGACGGAGAGCCTCGCGCCGGAGCAGAGGAGATCGCCCTCGACCCCTCGCCCGCGCCGCGCGCGGGGGGCATCGACCTCACCGAGCTGGACGCCTGAGAGGGCACGCCCGGGATTCGGGCCCGATTCGCGCGGATGCCGGACGTCGGCTATTCTGGACGCTGGTGTGCGCGAGAGCGAACACCGCGCGCCTCTAGCTCAATGGATAGAGCATCTGACTACGGATCAGAAGGTTGGGGGTTCGAGTCCCTCGAGGCGCACACTGTGTTGAGACAGTGAAGAACGGCCCGCTTCGGCGGGCCGTTCTGCTGTTCGGCGGCGTGTCGCGCTGCCGCTGCCGGTCTCACCAGAGCGGGTCGACGCGCAGCCAGGTGAACCGGTGAGCGCCGAGGAAGACGCCGTCGTCGAGGTCCACCGCGGCCCCGCTGAGGATGTCGACCGCGTGACGCTCGAATCCCGAGAGCGTCAGCGGGTCGATGAACACCGGGTCGTCTCCGACGTTGGCGAGCACGAGAACGCGCTCCTCCCACGGCTCGGCGCCCGGACGCTGATAACCCAGGACCCCCGGGTGAGGGCAGTGGAAGGGGATGAGCGCATTGCCGCCGAATTCCGGGGTCGCCTTCCGTGCGGCGATGAGCTTCGTCAGCCGCGCGTAGAGGCGTCCGGCCGGTGTCGACGGATCGTTGCGCTGCGCGTACAGCCCATCGGGTCGATGAGGCCGATGGACCCAGCGGCTGTCACCCGCCTCGGACTGGTTCTGGCGGTAGGTGTAGTCGTTGAGCTGACCGACCTCGTCGCCGAGGTAGAGCAGCGGCATCCCGCCCGTCGACATCGCGATGGCGTGGGCGAGGACGACTCGATCCTCGCCCCCGGCGTCGCCGGATTCGATCCCGGCGAGCGACGCGGTGGTGCCGGTGACGCGGGCGTCGCCGGTCTTCGGGTTCTCCTGGAAGGGCACGCCGCGCGCGAACGAGCCGGCGGCGCCCTTGACGAAGAAGTCGTTCAGGAAGCGGCGGTGCGCGAAGCCGTCGACACCGTGCTGGGCGGCATCCTCATCGGCGAACGTCCACCCGATGTCGTCGTGGCTGCGCACGTAGTTGACCCACGAGGTGCCGTCGGGCAGCGCGTGGCGGGTGTCGAGAGCCTGCTGCAGCAGCGTCGCGTCACGGGTGGCGAGGGCCTCCCACGTGAGCGCCATCTGCAGCGGGTTGTACGACAGCTGGCACTCCTCGGGAGAGATGTACTGGATCACCTCGTCGGGGTGGACGATCGCCTCGGACTTGAACAGCAGCGACGGCGCGGCCATGCGAAGGACCGCGTTGAACGCCTGCAGCAGCAGATGCGCCTCGGGGAGCGACTCGCACGTGGTGCCCAGGCGCTTCCAGATGAACGCCACGGCGTCCATGCGCAGCACCTCGACGCCCTGGTTCGCCAGGAAGAGCATCTCGCCCGCCATGCCCCGGAACACCGCGGGATTGGCATAGTTCAGGTCCCATTGGAAGTGATAGAACGTCGACCAGATCCAGCGGCCGTCCGGCAGCTGGATGAACGAGCCGGCGTGGTCGTCGGGGAAGATCTCGCGCGTGGTCTGCTCGTACGCGTCGGGCATCTCACGGTCGGGGAAGATGAGGTAGAAGTCCTCGTAGCCGGGCTCGCCCGCCACCGCCTTGCGTGCCCACTCGTGCTCGTCGCTGGTGTGGTTGAAGATGAAGTCGACCACGAGTGAGATGCCCGCCAGCCGCAGGTCGGCGGCGAGTGCGGCGAGGTCGGCCATCGTGCCCAGTCGCTCGTCGACCTTGCGGTAGCTCGAGACCGCGTAGCCGCCGTCGTTGTTGCCCTCGGGGCTGTCGAACAGCGGCATGAGGTGCAGGTAGGTGAGGCCGAGCTCCTGGAAGTAGGGGATCTGCTCCCGCACCCCCTGCAGGGTGCCGGCGTAGCGGTCGACGTAGCAGACGCCGCCCAGCATCCGCTCGGACAGGAACCACCTCGGGTCCTCGTCCCGCAGGCGGTCGCGTGCGCGCAGCTCAAGCGACCGGGCGCGCCAGGACGCCGCCGCCTCGGCGATCACCGCGGCCAGCTGCTCGGCGGCGTCGGGACGGTCGCCGTAGAGCCTGCCGAACAGTGCATGAAGGCGGGGGAAGTGCTTCTCGACGCGGCGAGCGAACTCCTCGTCGACCCCGTGTTCGGTCTCGATCCGGTTCAGGATGCGCGCGGCTTCGGCCGCGGCATCCGTGTCGAGCCTCGTCATCGATCGCCTCCGATTGCGATGCTAGCGCGGTGGTCGCACGCGCGGGCGGGCGCGTCCGCACTCCCGCAGTGTGAGGGTGGAGGCGGCGTGGGATGCGGCATCCTGCCCTCGCTTGGACGTGATGGCTGTGCAGATTGACGCGGGGGCGTAGCCTGGAGCGGTGAGCGCATACGTTTCGGCGTTCGAGCTGTTCTCCATCGGAGTAGGACCCTCGAGCTCCCACACCGTCGGCCCGATGCGGGCGGCACGGGACTTCGCCGTGCGCCTGCGCGAAGGCGGTCTGCTGTCCCGCGTGGCGCGGGTGGAGTGCACGCTGTTCGGTTCGCTCGGTGCGACCGGTCTCGGCCACGGCACCCCCGATGCCGTCGTGGCGGGTCTGCAAGGGCTCGAGCCCGAGACCGTGGACCCCGCCGCGGTGCGCGCGGCGTGGAGCGACTGGCCCGCGGGGGCCGACCTGATGCTCGCGGGGGAGCAGGCCGTGCCGTTCGCGAAGGACGACATCGCCTTCGCGCCGCGTACCCGGCTGCCTGGGCACCCGAATGCCCTGACCCTGATCGCCCGCGATGCGGACGGCGTCGTGGTCGCGGAAGAGACCTACTACTCGGTGGGCGGCGGGTTCATCCGGCGCGACGGCGCGGCGGCGCAGGTAGCCTCGCATCGCTTCCCGCTGACGTTCGCCTCGGCCGAGGAGCTCCTCGCCGAGTGCGACGAGCGCGGCATCACCTTCGCGGAGGCTGCGCGGCTCAACGAGGAGGCGCTGCGGACCGAGGCCGAGGTCGCCTCGGGGCTCGACGCGATCTGGGACGCCATGGCCGCGTGCGTGAACGCGGGGCTTCGCACCGGCGGCGAGCTGCCCGGGATGCTGCGGGTGAAGCGCCGGGCGTCGGCGATACGCGAGCAGCTCGAAGCCGCCGAGGCGTCGGGGCACCGCGAGCTTCCCGGCGAGTGGCTCGGCGCGTTCGCCCTCGCGGTCAATGAGGAGAACGCCGCCGGTGGACGGGTCGTCACCGCCCCCACCAACGGCGCCGCGGGGATCGTGCCGGCCGTGGCGATGTACTGGTGGCGCTTCCTGGCCGACTCCGGCCTGGGCGCCGGCAACGCCGTCACCCCCTACGGCGAGCTCGTCGGCAGTGCGCTGCTCGGCTTCGGCGGCGCGGGTCGGTCGCCCGGCGGGCCGGCGGGCGGGCCGGGAGGCGCGCCCGGGTCGCTGGGTGAGCCTGGTCCTGCGCCCGGGTCGTTGGGTGAGCCGGGTTCTGCGCCCGGGTCGCTGGGCGAGCCCGGTTCTGCGCCCGGGTCGTTGGGCGAGCCCGGTTCTGCGCCCGGGTCGCTGGGCGAGCCCGGTTCTGCGCCCGGGTCGCTGGGCGAGCCCGGTTCTGCGCCCGGGTCGCTGGGGGAGCCTGGTTCTTCCCCCCGGTCGCTGAGCGAGCGCGGTTCTGCACCCGGGTCGTTGGGCGAGCGCGGTTCTTCCCCCCGGTCGCTGAGCGAGCGCGGTTCTTCCCCCCGGTCGTTGGGCGAGCGCGGTTCTTCCCCCCCGTCGCTGAGCGAGCCCGGAGGGCGAGACGAAGCGCCCGAGTCGATCTCCGACGAAGCGGTCGCCGAGGCGAACCGCCGTCGCGGCATCCGTCGTTTTCTGCTCACCGCGACCGCGCTGGGTTCGCTGTTCAAAGCGAATGCGTCGATCTCGGGAGCCGAGGGCGGCTGCCAGGCCGAGGTCGGATCCGCGTGCGCGATGGCCGCGGGCGGGCTGACGGCGGTGATGGGCGGGACCAACCGGCAGATCGAGAACGCCGCCGAGATCGCGATGGAGCACCACCTGGGCCTGACGTGCGATCCCGTGGGCGGGCTCGTGCAGATCCCGTGCATCGAGCGCAACGCGATCGCCGCCTCGACCGCCGTCACCGCGGCCCGGCTGGCTCTGCGCGGCGACGGCTCGCACTACGTCTCGCTCGACGCCGTGGTCGAGACGATGCGCCAGACCGGGATCGACATGTCGACCAAGTACAAGGAGACCAGCGAGGGCGGCCTCGCGGTGAACGTCATCGAGTGCTGACGTCGCGGCCTGGGTTGCGGTGGGGCGGGGGACGAGTGCTGACCGCGCGGCATGGCTTGCGGGGTGGTCGCGTCGGGGGTCGGCGCGATCGACGTGACGCTATCTGCGGCCATCGCCCGCGATCATCGCCGATTGCGCCAGGTCCCCGCGGCGTCGCTCGCTGAGCTTGGCGACATGTGCGATTCCGCGCGCGTGATGCAGCATGCGGCGCCCATCGACCGGCGCGGCATCGACCGGCGCGGACTGGCGTCTGCGAGGCATCTCACCCGCGCCATCCTGTCCGGCGGAGGCCGTCGCGGATGAGGCCGACTGCCGTGCCGGCATCCGGATAGAGATCTCGCGCCGCGAGGCGCAGCACCGTCCAGCCCAACTCCGCGTACGTCCGGTGCTTCTCGATGTCGCGATGCCACTGTGCCCGGTCGATCCGATGGTGGCCTCCCTCGTACTCCACCAGCAATCGCCACTGTTCGAAGGCGAGTTCCGTGACGCCGACCAGCTCGCGAGTCGGAGCGCGCACCTCGAAGTCGAGCGTCGGGTCGGGAAGGCCGGCGCGCGCCACCGCCAACCGCAGGCGGGTCTCGGCACTGGACGCGCAGCCGACCCTGACGAGGGGCAGCGCCGTGATCAGAGGGTCGAGTCCCGATATCCGCGGCGCGCGCACGGCGGCGCGAAGATCATCGAGGCTTGCGAGCGACGACGCAGGGTCTCCCCGCCGCCCGTCGGACGTGCGCGGAACGTGGACGAGCGCATCGCCCGCCGCGATCAGGTCATCCATCGTGAGGATGCCGCCGAGCTGAGCCCACGTGGATGCCGGGCTGGAGACGACGAAGCCGTCGCGCTCGCGCCGCGGCGCGACGTCTTCGCGGCGCTGTCGCGCCGCCACCCCGGCGGTCCGTGGTGCGCGATGGGGTGGGGGAACGATGAGCTCGACCGGACGCGGCTCGTGCACGCGCTGGTCGGGGTTCCACCGGCCTCGCAGCGCGGATATCGGAAGGGGCAGACCCCAGATCGCGGCCGCGGTGACATTGGAGAACACGGCCGGCCCCGGCATGACCTTTGCGTAGGCGCGTGCTCGCAGGAGCAGGTCGAACCGACGAGTGTGCGCTTCGCGTGCGAGCGGAGACCGGTCGTCGTCAGGGTCGTCCGGCGTCTGGGCAGCCGAGCTCCGAACGCGCACGCCGGGGAAAGGCACGAGCAGATCGGGGCTGCGAAGTCGTGCCAGGGTCGCGCCTGCGGCGATAGCCTCGCCCACTGTGAAGACGTCGCCCAGGATGTCCGGCAGTGGGCTGGGGCGACGGGGCATGCGGTCCATCGTCCCCGGCGGGCGCGGGCGGGTCTCGCGAAACCGGCGCAGGGGGAGAAACCCGTTCGGAAGCGCCCCCGTGGAGAGCGCGGCGCACCCGTTCGGAAGCGCCCCTGTGGAGAGCGCGGCGGTGTGGCGGGCAAGGCGGTGGTGGCGGGGCGGCGGTGCGGCGGGGCGGTGGGGAGGGGCGGCGTGGTGGCATTGCAGGGGATTGGTCGCCATCTGCTGCTCGGTCCGTCCGTCGCCACATTCCCCGCCAACTCGGCCGACGAGCGTCGCCCCCATGTGGCGGAATGTGCGGTTTCCGTGCGCCGAGGGCGCAGACGCCGCCAAGTCGACGCCCCTGGGTGCGACGTGCGCACGCGCCCGCTCGCGCTGGCGCTGGGTGCGGCGTGCGCACGCGCCCCGCCCCTATGTGGCGACATGTGCGGTTAAGTGCGGCCGAAGGCGCAGACAGCGCCAGGTCGACGGCGCAGGGTGCGACGTGCGCACGCGCCCCGCCCGCATGTGGCGACATGCGCGGTTTCGGGCGGCCCAGAGCGCGGATAGCGCCAGGTCGACGGGACAAGGTGCGGCGTGCGCACGCGCCCCCGTTCGCCCTCGGCGAATCGGCCGAAGACCCTTAGCACTCCACCCCCGTGAGTGCTAACATTTTCACAGTTGAGTCGAGGTGACTCAACTTCGAGACCACCACACTGAAGGAGACGTCATGGCAACCTATGACCCGTTCCGCGACCTCGACCGCCTGGCTTCGAGCTTCTTCGACGTGCGCCGCGGCCCCCGCCGCATGCCGATGGACCTCTACCGGGACGGCGACCACTACGTCCTCACCGCCGACCTGCCGGGCATCGACCCGGGCTCGGTCGACATCGACGTCGACGGTCAGCTGCTGACCATCCGCGCCGAGCGCACCCTGCCCTCGGGCGAGGGAGTGAAGTGGATCACCCGCGAGCGCGAGGGGGCGAGCTTCCTGCGTCAGCTCAACCTCGGCCAGGGCATCGACACCGAGCGCATCTCAGCCCAGTACGCCAACGGCGTCCTGAGCGTCACCATCCCCGTGAGCGAGAAGGCCAAGCCGCGCAAGATCGCGGTCTCGACCGACGACAGCTCGCCGGTGCTGCAGGCGCACGAGTCGCACGCCGACGGCCCCCAGCCGGTCGAGCAGTAAGACCGACACCCGTCAGCGGATGCCGCGCCCCCACGCCGGGGCGCGGCATCCGTGCGTCTGTGGAACCCCGCACGCCGGGGCGCGGCATCCGTGCGTGTGTGAAACCTCGCACGCCGGGGCGCGGCATCCGTGCGTGTGTGAAACCCCGCAGCCCGGCCGCGCGGCAACCGTGCGTCCACGGCGGAGCTCAGCAGCCCGGCGCGCGGCGCCGCAGCTTGGCCGTCAGGTCGCGCAGCTGCTGCAGTTCGTCGTCGCTGAGGGTCGACATGCGCTCGGCGATCGAGCGTCCGTGCTGCGACGCGATCCGGCGGAAGGCCGTGGCACCGGCATCCGTGGCGCGCACGATCGAGCCGCGGCCGTCCTGCGGGTCCGGGCACTTCGACAGCAGTCCGCGCGCGACCATGCGGTCGACCAGGCGCGAGACGCTGGGCTGGCTGATCAGCATGTTGGCGGTGACGTCGCGCAGGCGGGCGGCCATGTCGTCGCCGCGGGTGACGGTCAGCAGCACGTCGTACTCCGCCTGCGACAGCACGGAGTCGTCGAAATCGCAGCTGATCTCGGCGAACACCTCGTACTGCGCGCGGAAGAGGCTCTCCCAGGCGTCCACGGCGAGGCGGCGGTCGGTCATACGCATAAGAGTAAGCCTCGGCGCACCCCTATGCTGTGGCCATGGGGGAGCGATTCTCGACGTCCCGACCCGCCCGCGCACGGGCGTCCGGCCAGCGGATGCCGCGCCCGGCGGCCCTCGTCGTCCTGATGGTCGCGGCGATCCTGACCCTCGTCGCGTTCGGGGCGCCGGCCCACGCGGACGTCGACGACTTCACGTTCGAGAGCATGAACGTCGAGTACACCCTCGGCCGCGATGACGACGGCACGAGCACGCTCACCGTCGTCGAGACGTTCGTGGCGGTCTTCCCCGACATCGATCAGAACCGGGGCATGCGCCGGAGCATCCCCGTCTCCTACCTCGGGGCGCCGCTGCACCCGGACCTCGTGTCGATCACCGACGGCGACGGCGAGCCGCGCCCCGCGGAGACCGACAGCGAGGACGGCTACTACTCGATGACCTCACGCGCCGACGACTTCGTGCGCGGCGCGCAGACGTACGTCTTCACCTACACGCTCCGCAACGTCACCCGCTTCTTCGCCGACACCGGCGTGGACGAGTTCTACTGGGATGTCAACGGCGACCAGTGGCGGCAGCCGTTCGGGCGCGTGACGGCCCGGCTCGTGGTGCCGGCCGATCTCGCGGCATCCCTCACCGGGGCTCAGGCCTGCTACGCCGGGTCCACCGGTTCGACCGACACCTGCGAGATCCAGGCGGATGCCGCACCCGACGGCGGGGTCGTCCTCACGGCCGGGGCGGCAGACCTGCAGCCGTTCGAGACCGTCACGATCGCCGTCGGCTTCGAGGAGGGCACGTTCACGCCGTTCGACTCGTCGTACTTCGCCTCGGTGTGGGGCTGGCTGCAGGCGGCGATGGCGGTGGTGCTCGCAGGGGTGGTCGGGGTGGCCCTCGCGGTGCGGCGGCGGTGGCTGCGCGACGCGCCGGGGCGCCCGACGATCATCGCGGAGTACACCCCGCCGCCGGGCATCGACGCGCTCGAGAGCGCCGTGCTGCTGGGCAAGACCACGAAGGCGATTCCGGCCGAGGTGCTCGAGCAGGCGGTGGTGGGCAGCATCCGGATCGTCGAGGGCGCACCCCGCTGGTTCGGAAGCGCGAAGCTCACCGCCGTGCTCGTCGACCCCTCCCGGGCCGACGGCGACGGGCGGATGCTGCTGAACGGACTGTTCCCCCTGGGCGTTCCGGGTGAGGAGTTCGAGTTCGGTCGCAGCGACACCCGGTTCTCGACCGCCGCGCAGAAGATCCTGAAGGCCGCAAACCGGCAGCTGAAGACCTCGGGCCTGCGCCGGGAGGTGCCCGCCGGGCCTCGGGTGTGGCCGATCCTCGCGGCCGTCGGCGCGGCGGCTCTGGTGACGGTGTTCGGCTTCGTCGCCATGGACCAGGGCGTGTCGGGTCCGGTGCCCTTCCTGCTGTTCATCGGCGCGGGTGTCGCGGTGTTCGTCGTCGCCACGATGCTGGCGCGCAAGCCGCTCACCGCCCGGGGCAGCGAGGTGCGCGACCACCTCGCAGGGCTCAAGGTCTTCATCGAATGGGCCGAGGCGGACCGCATCCGCATGCTGCAGTCCCCGACCGGAGCCGAACGCGTCACGGTGAACCCGGGGGACCCGCGCCAGATGCTGAAGCTGTACGAGACACTGCTGCCGTACGCCGTGGTGTTCGGACAGGAGCGCGAGTGGGCCACGCAGCTCGCGGTGCTGTACGGCGAGGGCAACTCTCCCGGCTGGTACTCCGGCACCCACGGGTTCAACGCCGCGGCGTTCTCGGCGGGCATCTCGAACCTCTCGGCGAGCACGTCGTCGAGCTCGTCCACATCGGGCGGCTCCAGCGGCGGCGGGTCCGCCGGGGGCGGCGGGGCGGCGGGCGGCGGCGGCGTCTGACCGCCGCACGGTGAGCGGTCGGGCGCTCGAGATCCGGCATCCGGTCGTGTATCTGTGATCGACCTTCGTGCTCCTCCCTATGGGGGAGTCCGACGAAGGGGAAATCACCATGGGTTGCAACCAGGACGCCGGCGACGCCGGCGACGTGCTCGAATTCGATCAGGACGGCGAAGTCCTCATCCCGTTCGAGCCTTATCGGCCGGGCCGGTTCACCTCGCTCACCCGGCCGTGCGCGCTGAGCGCGCTCGACGGGTCGTGGCTGATCGAGGTCGAGCGGCGCACGATCATCCAGCCGCTCGTGCGCGGGCCGATGCGCATCGAGGTCGGTGCATCGTCGCTGCGGGTCTCGGGCGACATCTACAGTCAGCGCATCTTCGGGCCGATCGAGCCCGAGCTCGTGCGGCCGCCGTTCGAGCCGTTCCCGCCCATCCCGCCGCTGCAGCCGCGCATTCCGGGCCTGGGCGACGAGGGCGAAGGCGCGGATGCCGCGGACGAGGCCGACGAGGACTTCGGCGTGCTGTTCCCGCTACCGCTGCCGTGGTACCCGAGCTTCCCGCAGGGCCAGTACTCCTGGTACTTCCGCTCCAACGGCGCGACGTACGCCGACGGGGTGCTGACGGTGCAGATCGTCCGGCACCTCTGGAACAGGTCCACGCAGGAGTTCACCACGACCGACACCGGCACGCTCACCCTGACGTGCCGACGCAGTCTCATCACCGCACGGCATGCGCCGCAGGTGATGACGGGGACGCTGCGCATCGGCGGCACCACCTCGCAGGTGAAGGCGACGAAGACCTCGTCGATGTACCGCGGGTGCCGCATCGAGGTCGATGCGATGGTCAACCGCAACTTCCCGGCATCCGCTGTCGCGGGCTCGGGGGCGACGGTGACGCTGCGGTCGGTCTACGCCACCGCGGGGTGGGACGTCTCGGTCGTGCAGGACCAGGTCAACGTCCCGAGCGACGCGTCGCTCACGAACGCCGAGCTGCAGACCCTCCTCTCCAGCCACCGGCAGGCGGTCAGCGGCGAGCAGTGGCGATTGTGGCTGCTGGTCGGGTCGGCGCAGGGCGGGCTGTTCGGGATCATGTTCGACGACGACACCGTCCCGCGCGAGGGTGCCGTGGGCTTCGCCGACGCGACGCTGGGCAACCAGACGTTCATCGAGGCGGGCGCGCGGAACCAGCCGCTGAACAACGTGCCGGCGGCGTTCCTGCGCACCCTCATCCACGAGGCCGGTCACGCGTTCAACCTCTTCCACCCGAAGCACGACGTGCATCTGCCGGGCATCGGAACCGAGATCATGAACCAGACCGGCGACGTCATGGGATTCGCCTCGTCGTCCAACACGTACCCCGGCAACGCGACCTTCGCGTTCTCGGAGCACGACCGGCTCTCGCTCATCCACTCGCCGGACCCGCAGGTGCGGCCGGGCTGGAAGAACTTCGGCTGGGGCCACGGCAGTCTGTCGTCGGGGCTCCCGACGCCCGTCGACGTCTCGGGATTCAGCGGCGACAGCCTCGACACCGGACTGCGGCTGCAGCTCGTTGTCGCCCCGCAGGCGTTCGTGGGGGAGTACGTCACGGCCGAGGTCATCGTCACCAACACCGGCGACGCACCACGGCAGGTCACGAGCCTGCTCACCCTCGCCGAGGGCGACCTGGTGTTCGAGCGCACGCGGCCGGACGGGTCGGTCGACCACGTGCTCGACATCGTCATCGGCTGCGGTCCTCGTCCGATGGTGACCTTGCAGCCCGGGGAGTCGGTGAGCAACCATGTGCAGGTGTTCTTCACGAACCAGGGTGTGACCTTCACCGAGCCGGGGCGGCACACCATCGCCGCGATCCTGGCCGCCGACGCGCTGACGACGCTGACATCGGACCCGGTGACGATCGATGTGCGCACGCCCGCGAGCGACACGGAGGTCGCCATCAGCGCCCAGACGCTCGACCACGGCGTCGGACGCGCCATGGCGCTCGGCGACTTCGGCGCCGACGTGCACGCCAGGGAGGTGCTCACCGCCCTCGCCGAGGAGCACGCCGACACCGACACCGGCGCAGCCGGCGCGCTCGTGATGGCCAATGCGCTGTCGCGGGAGTTCGCCGACATCGCCGGCGACTCGGTCCGCCCGGTGGCCGCGGACGAGGCGCAGCACTTCCTCGATCTCGCCCTGCAGGGCCGGTCGGCCAAGCGCGCCGCCGAGCTGGCGGTCACTGTCGCCAGCCCGACGGAGAAGGACGCGCCCGTGGTCGCCGACGTGGCCGAGCGCATCCGGAAGGACGCCAAGGGGGGAGCGCGATCGGCTTCCGGCCGGGCCGCCGCCGAGGCGGAGCGCATCGTGGCCGACTTCATCGAGCCGCAGGCGCGATGAGCGACGCGACACGAGGCCCCGTCGGGCAGCTGACGCTTCGGCTGACGCTGCCCGGCGGGGCCGCGCCCGCGCTCGGGTACTGCCTGATCGGCGTGATCGAGCTCGAGGCGGTCGACGGTCCCGCCGAGGCGAACGCCCGACTGAACCTCGTCGAAGGCGACCTGTGGATCGACGTCGAGGGCCCGGCCGGACGGGCGCGCATCGGGTGGCCCTGGCCGGTGGACTCCGGCGCCCGGCGAGTGACGCTCGCACCGGGCGAGCGCCTGGTCGCCGCCGTCCCGCTCTTCGCGACCGATACGAGTGCGCCGGCCCTGCCCGTACCCGGGCGCTACCGGCTGATCGCGCAGTACCACTCCGGTCCGTCGGGCGTGCTCACCGGCGCCCCCGTCGCCGTGACCTGCGCGCCGGGGGATGCTGCGGCCTCCCGTGCTCTGGGGCACCGTGACGTGCTGCAGAGCCTGCTGTCGGCCGGGACGCTGGGGGCGGCATCCGACGGTCTGGCCGTGCTGAGCCGCAGTGACGACGACGCGACCCGGGCGCTGGCGTTCCTCGCGCTCGGGCAGGCGGTCGAAACGTCCGAGGGTGCGGTGCGCGCGCTCGCCGCGGTGCTGCCGCCGCACGCTTCGCCGGACGACCCGCGGCGTGCGGCTGCGCTCGCCGCGGCGGACGATCCGCAGCTGCGCGCGATGCTCACGGGCGAGGTGATCGACGCCCGGGGCTGAGCGCCCTTCGTCTCGTCGCTGCGCTCCTCGCTCAGGGTCCGAGCCGGTGCGCGTGCGCGTTCCCGGCCGCTGAGCGAGCGCAGCGAGACGAAGCGCCCTCCCGCCGCGACACCCGCACCCCCTACGATGCAGGCATGGCAGAGTCCTTCGCGATCGGCGCCCTGGCCGACGGAGCAGGCGAGGCCCGCCTGCTGGCGCCCAAGTTCAACCGCCACACCTTCTGGTGCGGACAGAGCGGGTCGGGCAAGACCTACGCGCTCGGCGTCGTGCTCGAGCAGCTGCTGCTGCACACGCGACTGCCGATGGTGATCCTCGATCCCAACTCCGACTTCGTCCGCCTCGGGGAGACCCGACCCGGGGCTGCTGCGGAGGCCGCGACCGCGCTCGCGGCCCGCGACATCCGGGTGCGCCGCTCGGGCCCGGGCAGTGCGGAGCCGCTCAAAGCGCGCTTCGTCCGGATGCCGGTGCGATCACGCGCCGCGATCCTGCAGATGGACCCCGTGATCGACGCAGAGGAGTTCAACGCCCTGCTGCGCTTGGAGCCCCTCCTGCAGGCGGGACTGCGGGGGCACCTGGTGGATTGGTTGCGGGAGCAGCCGAACCCCGCCGCGATGCGGATGGCGCAACGATTGGAGAATCTCGGGGTCGCGGACTGGGACCTGTGGGCGTGGGGCGACCGGAGCATCACCGACGACATCGACGATCGGCCGGACGCCGTCGTCGCCGATCTCGGGGGGTTCGCCGAGCCCGGGGAATCGAGGGCGGCGGCCCTCGCCGTGCTCGACCACCTGTGGGAGCGGCGCGAGGAGCGGCTGGGCCGACTCATCGTCATCGACGAGGCGCACAATCTGTGCTCGCCCGACCCCCTCACCCCGGTGGACCGACTGCTCACCGAGCGCATCGTGCAGATCGCCGCCGAGGGGCGGAAGTACGGGCTGTGGCTGCTGCTGTCGACGCAGCGACCGTCGAAGGTGCACCCCAACGCGCTGTCGCAGTGCGACAATCTCGCCCTCATGAAGATGAGCTCGCGACGCGACCTCGCCGAGCTCGCGTCGGTCTTCGGCTACGCCCCCGACGCGCTCGTCGACCGATCACCGTCTTTCCGACAGGGGCAGGCGCTGTTCGCCGGGGGCTTCGTCGAGGCGGCCGAGATCGTCCAGATGGGTGAGCGGCTCACCCATGAGGGTGGCTCGGACGTGCGCGTGCCGCTTCGGTGACGACCGTCTGACCGTCTGACCGTCGGAGCGGACAGCGGACAGCGGACGGCGGACAGAGTAAGGGCCGGTCGGAGAGGCCTCCGGCCGGCCCTTTTCCCTTGCACCAAGAGTGTCCTGCAATCACATGTCGGTAGCTGCCACAGCAAAACAACTACCGCTCTAGAACTGTATAACGGCAAGGTAACGACGACAAGGGTTTGCCGTTATCTTTTTGTGATTCTTTTCCGGCCCATAGCCCGCACCCAGGTTTCCGCCACCCGACTCGGTCGGACGCCTACGCTGAACGAACCCGACGCGAAGGAGACGCGCATGACGAACGACCAGGCCGAGGAGGCCGCGCCGCTGCAGGGCAGGCCGTGGCTGAACGCGTACGCCGACGGCGTCCCGCCCGTCATCGAGCCGGTCACCGAGACGCTGGTCGACCTGTTGGCGGCGTCGGTGCAGCGGTACGGCGACCACGTGGCGTGCGAGTTCTTCGGCGCCGAGACCACCTACGCCGAGCTCGGCGAACAGGTCTCGCGTGCCGCGAACGCCCTTCGCCGTCTCGGGGTCGAAGCCGGCGACCGGGTCGCGCTGATTCTGCCGAACTGTCCCCAGCACGTCGTCGCGTTCTACGCGGCGCTGCGGCTCGGGGCGATCGTCGTCGAGCACAACCCGCTCTACACGGCGCGCGAGCTGCGCCACCAGTTCGAGGTCCACGAGGCGGTGGTCGCGATCGTGTGGGACAAGGTCGCCGACGTCGTCGCAGGCTTCCCGCGCGACGTCGCCCCCGCGGCGATCGTGTCGGTGAGCCTGCCCGACGCCCTGCCCTGGACCAAGCGCCTCGCGCTGCGGCTGCCGATCCCGGCGGCGCGGCGCTCCCGCGAGGCGATGACGGCCACGCCGTCGGCCCGCGGCCTGATCTCGTGGGCGCAGCTGGTGAAGGGCCGCAGGCTCCCGCGGAAGTGGCCCGCACCGGCGCTCGACGACATCGCGCTGCTGCAGCTGACGAGCGGAACCACGGGCACGCCCAAGGCCGCCGTCCTCTCGCACCGCAACCTGCGATCCAATGCCGCACAGGGGCGCGCGTGGGTGCCGGGCCTGCGCGAAGGCGACGAGGTCTTCTACGCGGTGCTGCCGATGTTCCACGCGTACGGACTGACGCTGTGCCTGACCTTCGCGGTTTCGATCGGGGCGCGGATCGTGCTGTTCCCCAAGTTCGACGTCGACATGGTCCTCACGGCCGCCCGCACCTCGCCACCCACGTTCCTGCCGGGCGTCCCGCCGATCTACGACGCTCTCGCCCGTGCCGCCACGACCCGCAAGGGAGTGGACCTCACCAGCATCCGCTTCGCCATCTCGGGGGCCATGAGCCTGCCCGTGGCCACCGTGGCCCGGTGGGAGGAGGTCACCGGCGGCTTGCTCGTCGAGGGGTACGGCATGACCGAGACCTCTCCGGTCGCCCTCGGCAACCCGATCGGTCCGTCGCGCCGTCCGGGCACCGTGGGTGTGCCATTCCCGAGCACCGAGATCCGCGTCGTCGACCCCGACGAGCCGACCCGCGATGTGCCGGTGGGCGAGCCCGGCGAGCTGCTCATCCGCGGACCGCAGGTCTTCCAGGGGTACTGGCACCGGCCGGACGAGACCGCTGCCGTCCTGCTCGCCGACGGGTGGCTGCGCACCGGCGACATCGTCACCGTGTCGGAGGACGGCTTCGTCACCGTCATCGACCGCGTGAAGGAGATCATCATCACGGGTGGTTTCAACGTGAGTCCGACCGAGGTCGAGCTGGTGCTGATGCAGCATCCGGACGTCGAGGCCGCCGCCGTGGTGGGCCTTCCCCGGTCATCCGGCGGCGAGGACGTCGTTGCGGCCGTCGTGATGCGTGAGGGTGCGCGCTTCGACGGCGGCGCCCTTCGCGAGTTCGCCCGTGCGCACGTCACCGCGTACAAGGTGCCCAAGCGCATCGTCGAGCTCGACGAGCTGCCCCGCTCGCAGATCGGCAAGGTGCTGCGCAAGACGGTGCGCGACCGCCTGCTCGAAGCCTGACCGCGCAGGACGGCACACCGAGGGGCATTGCCGGTGTCGGCGAGGGTGGGTACCGTTCCACACGGATGCCGCCTCTCACGCCGAGCGGTGCGGCCGACGCTCCGCGACGTCAGGAGGACGCCCGTGACTGCCGAGACCACTGCTCTGCCCCCGGTCGTGAGCGCGGATGAGTGGCGGCGCGAGCTGGACGCGCTGCGGGTTCGCGAAAAGGCCGCGACCCGCGAGCTCGACGCCATCGCCGCCCAGCGGCGTCGACTGCCGATGGTGGAGCTGCCGCCCTACCGCCTGACGGGTCCCGAGGGCGAGGTGTCGCTGGCCGATGTCTTCCAGGGCCGCTCGCAGCTGATCACGTATCACCACATGTGGAATCCGGGCGCCGAATGGCAGTGCCCCGGATGCACCGGATTCACGGCGCAGTTCACCCGCACCGAGTTCCTCGAGCCCTACGACGCGCGTTTCGTGATCGTGGCAAACGCGCCGCTCGACGAGGCGATGGCGTACCGCGAGAAGGTCGGCAATCGCATGGACTGGTATTCCGCGGCCGGGTCGACCTTCGGCCCCGACATGGATGCCGCCCCGGGCGAGGGATTCGCCGTCAACGTCTTCCTGCGAGACGGCGATCGGGTGTTCCGCACGTGGCACACCAGCGGCCGGGGCACCGAGCAGCTCACCCACACGTTCGCGCTCATCGACCTGCTGCCCTGGGGTCGGCAGGAGGCGTGGCAGGACTCGCCCGAGGGGTGGCCGCAGCAGCCCACGTATGAGCGGTGGACGTCGTCCGAAGACATCGCCGCAGCCTACGGGGCCGGCTCGGGTCATCGGGACTGAGGCCGTGGCGCGCATCGTCTGCGGCATGCTCGTCTCGCTCGACGGGTACGTCGCCGACCCCGACGGCGTGATCACCCTTCCCGTCCCCGGGCCCGAACTGCACCGCCACTTCAACGAGGTGCAGCGCCGCACCGCCATGAGCGTCTACGGGCGGCGCATGTGGAAGATGATGCGGTACTGGGGTGAGCCCGACCCCGACCGGGATGCCGTGGGCGAGGAGTTCGCGCAGCTGTGGGCGGCGACACCCAAGGCCGTCGTCTCGCGCACCCTGCGTGAGGTGCCCGACGGCGTGCGCCTGATCGCCGACGACGCGGTGGACACGGTGCGGGCGCTGAAGGCGGAGATCGAGGGGGAGATCGACGTCTCCGGGCCAGATCTTGCCGCATCCCTCGGCGAAGCCGGCCTGATCGACGAGTACCGTCTCTACACCCAGCCGGTCGTGCTCGGCGAGGGGGTCCCGTTCTTCGCCCGCGGCTGCCGCCCCTCGCTGCGGCTGCTCGGGGCCGAGCGGTTGCCCGAGGACGTGGTGCTCACCCGCTACGCTCCTGCGTGATACCGCGCGGGCGGGTGCGCACGCTGAGGTCCGTAGGCTGGACGGCGGAGGTCCCGCATGACATTTCCCGCCGCCGACCTGAGGCTCATCGCCGTCGACATGGACGGCACGCTCCTCGACGGTGACGGCAACGTGCCGGCCGCGCTGTGGCCGCTCCTCGACCGGCTCGCCGCGCGCGGCATCCGATTCGCCCCGGCCAGCGGGCGACAGCTCGCCACCCTCCAGCGCTCCTTCGCCGACCACCTCGACGACATGGTGTTCATCGCCGAGAACGGCGCACACGTGGTCAGCGGTGCCGACGAAGTCAGTTCGGACGCGCTCGAACCGCAGTTCGCGGCATCCGTCGTCGAACGCGTGCGCGCGCTCGCGGCAGGCGGATCGGACGTCGGCCTGGTGGTGTGCGGCAAGCGGTCGGCGTACATCGAGAGGGCGGATGCCGCATTCCGCGCCGAGGCCGACCGCTACTACGCCCGCCTCGACGTCGTCGAGGACCTGCTGGCCGTCGACGACCAGATCTTGAAGCTCGCCGTCTACGACTTCACCGATGCCGCCAGGGCCGCGCCCGCCCTGGAGGACCTGCGGGCCACCCACCAGGTGGTGGTGTCGGGGCATCACTGGATCGATGTGATGAACGCGGGTGTCAACAAGGGGGTGGCGCTCGAGCGGCTGCAGGCGGCCCTCGGCGTGACGCGGGCGCAGACTGCGGCGTTCGGCGACTATCTGAACGACCTCGAGCTGCTCGACGCCGCGGACCTGTCGTTCGCGATGGCGAACGCGCACCCCGACATCCTCGCGCGCGCCCGCCACCGCGCCCCCTCGAACCTGGAGTACGGCGTCATCACGACGATCGAGCGGCTTCTCGGCTAGCCCAGGACGCCCCGGCGTCTCGGGCTCAGCGGCCGATGACGGCCTCGGGCCTCAGATCGAGGCGGCGCAGCAGCTGAGCATTCAGCGCGACCACGATCGTCGACAGCGACATCAGCAGGGCGCCGATCGACATCGGCATCACGAAGCCGATCGGTGCAAGGATTCCGGCTGCCAGGGGCACGGAGATGAGGTTGTATCCGGCCGCCCACCACAGGTTCTGCAGCATCTTGCGGTACGACGCGTGCGACAGCTCGATCACCGACATCACCGCGCGCGGGTCCGAGCCGGCGAGGATCACGCCGGCCGAGCCGATCGCCACATCCGTGCCCGCGCCGATCGCGAGTCCCACATCCGCCTGCGCGAGTGCGGGGGCGTCGTTCACGCCGTCACCGACCATGGCGACCTTGCGCCCTTCCGACTGCAGCTGCGCGACATTGGCGGCCTTGTCCTCGGGGCGGACGCCCGCGAAGTAGCGGTCGATCCCGAGTTGCGCCGCGACCGAGGCGGCCACAGCGTCGGCGTCGCCCGTGATCATCACGACCTGCACGCCGCGTGCGTGAAGCGCGTCCACCGCCTGCCGCGACTCCGTGCGGATCTCGTCCGCCAGACGCAGGGCGCCGGCGACCTGTCCGTCGATGACCACGTGCAGGATGATCGCACCCTCGTCGCGCCACGTGCCCACGGCGGCGAGCTCGCTGCGGCTCTCGTCCTCGAGCATCGCGGGTCCGCCCACCCGGACGACGCGGCCGCCGACGACGGCGCGCACGCCGACGGCCGGCGACGACGAGAACTCGCTCGCGGGCGCCACGTCGACGCCGCGATCGCGGGCGGCGGCGACGATCGCGCGCGCCAGCGGGTGCTCCGAGTCCGCCTCGGCGGCCGCGGCGGCCGCGAGGACGTCGTCCTCGGTGAAGCCGTCCGCCGGCTCGATCGCGGTCACGGCGGGGGCGCCCTTGGTCAGCGTGCCGGTCTTGTCGAACAGCACGGTGTCGACGTGGCGCATGCTCTCGAGCGCGAGACGATCCTTCACGAGTACGCCCGCGCGAGCCGCGCGCTCGGTCGCGATCGACACCACCAGCGGGATCGCCAGACCCAGCGCGTGGGGGCAGGCGATGACCAGCACGGTGATGGTGCGCACCACCGCCTCATCCGGCATCCCGAGCGTCGTCCAGACGACGGCCGTCACGGCGGCGGCACCGAGGGCGAACCAGAACAGCCACGCCGCGGCTCTGTCGGCGAGGCGCTGCGCGCGTGACGACGACGCCTGCGCATCGCTGACCAGGCGACGGATGCCGGCCAGCGCCGTGTCATCGCCGATGGCGGTCACGCGCACCCGAAGTCCGGAATCCGTCGCGATCGTGCCGGCCACGACAGGGTCGCCCTCGCCGCGCCGGACGGGGCGGGACTCTCCGGTGATCATGGACTCGTCGACGCTCGCCGAGCCCTGGGTCACCTCGCCGTCCGCGGGCACCCGCCCGCCGGGGCGGACCACCACGAGATCGCCGACGACGAGCTCGGACGGTGCGACGGTGACCACCGTCTCGCCGTCGAGGCGCTCGGCCTCGTCGGGAAGGAGCGCCGCGAGGGAGTCGAGCGCCGAGGTGGTCTGCGCGAGCGAGCGCATCTCGAGCCAGTGGCCCAGCAGCATGATCACGATGAGGAGCGCGAGCTCCCACCAGAACTCGAGGGCGTGATCGAGGATGCCGAGACTGGCGCCCCACGAAGCGATGAACGCCACGGTGATGGCCAGACCGATCAGGAGCATCATCCCCGGTGCGCGAGCCTTCAGCTCGGCGACGGCGCCGGTGAGGAAGGGGCTGCCGCCCCACACGTACATGACCGTGCCGAGGAGGGGAGGGATCCACGCGGTCGGCGCGGGAAGGGTGTAGCCCAGCAGCATCCCGAACATGGGCGAGAACGCCACCACCGGCACCGCCAGGATGAGCATGATCCAGAACAGGCGCCGGAAGCGCGCGACATGGTCGCCGTGCCCGGCGTGGCCGCCGTGGCCGCCGTGGCCGCCGGGCTGCGCGTGCTCGGCGTGCTCGTCGTGCGAACTCTGCTCCGGGTGTTCGGGCGGGCCGTCCCCTGCGGCGTTCGGGTGACGTGCCGGCGCGGGGGTCCCGTGGTCGTGGTGACTGTCCATGATGTGCACCAACATACCCCTATGGGGTATCTATTCCCAGGGGGTCAAGCCAACTCGGGCGTCCGCGGTGGAGACGTGCGTCGCGGGCGCAGGGATTCGAAGCCCGTCGCCCAGCGCAGCAGGTCGCGATCGGAATACGCCGCGCCCGCGAACGTCAGCCCCACCGGCATGCCGATGTCGTCCATCGTGCCCATCGGCACCGTGACCGTCGGGATCCCCATGTGCCGGATCGCCAGGTTGCCGTTCGCAACCCAGACGCCGTTGCGCCATGCGAGGTCGGCCGACCGGGGATTCACATCGGCGTCGGCCGGGCCCACGTCGGCCATGGCGGGGAAGACGACGGCATCGAGGCCGAGCGCCAGCATCCACTCTTCGAGGTCGAGCCGCCTCGTGGCCTCGAGACCGCGCAGGCCCTCGGCGAGCTCGGGGATCTCGGCGAGCGAGCCGTACGGATGCTGCTGCACGTGCGCGGGGTACGCGGCGATGTCGTCGTCGAAGCCGGTGTAGCGGTCGGGCAGCGCCCCGGGTGGCGCCGGGAAGATCCGCTCGCCGTCCACCTGCTCGAGGCGGTTCAACGCGGGGTCGCCGTTGGCCCGCAGGAAGTCGTCCCATGCCCACGCGGACAGGTCCTCGATCTCGTACCGAAGGAACTCGGGGCGAACCAGCCCGCGCGTCGCGAGCGTCGGGGCTCCCGCGCGGTCGCCTTCGTAGTTGGACACCACGGGGAAGTCGACCTCGATCACCTCCGCGCCGGCCGCTTCGAGGTCGCGGCGCGCGGCCTCCCACAACGCCAGGACGGCGGGGCGGGGCACGATGCGCTCGCCCAGCGGACCCCCCATCCCGGTGCCGGTGCCCGCGTCGGGGTCGCCGCCGAGGAACATGCGGGGTACCCCGAATCTCCTTCCCGCCAGCGACGCGGATGCCGCGGCGCCGAGTTCGGCGTAGGCCGCCCCCCGCAGGGTGGACGCCGCCGGCAGCGGCAGCCACGGCTGTGCCCGCCAGAAGTCGCCGCGGGTCTCGGGGTCGTCCGCCACGAGCACGTCGAGGATCTCGAGCATGTCGGCCATCGTGCGGGTGTGGGGGACGACGACGTCCATGGTGGGCACGAGGGGCCAGTTGCCGCGGACCGAGATCACACCGCGCGAGGGCGTGTAGGCGCAGAGCGCGTTGCACGAGGCCGGGGCGCGCCCGCTCGACCACGTCTCTTCGCCGAGACCGAAGGCGGCGAACGATGCGGCTGTCGCGGTACCCGACCCGTTGGACGATCCCGAGGCGAAGGCGGACGTGAGGTAGTCGGCGTTGTACGGGCTCTCGGCGCGTCCGTAGAGTCCCCGCTGCATGCCGCCGTTGGCCATCGGCGGCATGTTGGTGAGTCCGAGCAGGATGCAGCCGGCCGCCCGCAGCCGCTCGATCGAGAACGCGTCACGCTGCGCGACCAGGTCGGCGAACGCGGGGGAGCCCGCCGCGACCGTGAGACCGCGGACCATGAAGCTGTCCTTGGCGGTGTACGGGATGCCGTCCAGGGGTCCGAGTGCGAGGCCGGCGGCCCGTCGCGCGTCCGAGGCCGCCGCCTCGGAACGGGCGTCGGGGTTGCGGACGACCACCGAGTTCAACGCGGTCGGGCTGCCCGGCTCGTCGTAGGCGGCCAGACGCGCGAGGTAGGAGTCGACCAGTTCGACCGCGGTGGTGCGGCCGCTCTCGAGCGCGGCGCGCAGGTCGGCGATGGACGCCTCGACGACGCGGATGGTCATCGCGCTTCGTCTCGCTGCGCTCGCTCAGCGACCGGGGGGATGCCGGCTTGCTCGGCGACCGGGGGGATGCCGGCTTGCTCGGCGACCGGGGGGATGCCGGCTCGCTCGGCGGAGGTGCGGGGCTGCTGCTGGGTGATGCAGTGGATGCCCCCGCCGCGCGCGAGGATCGGGCGGGCGTCGATCGTCACGACGTCCCGGCCGTACGCCTCGCGCAGGATGTCCGCCGCCCGTGCGTCCGCTGCGGGCTCGCCGTAGCCGCACGCGATGACCCCGCCGTTGACGACCACGTGGTTGACGTAGCTGTAGTCGACGAAGCCGTCCTCGTCGCGCAGCGTCTCGGGGGCGGGCAGTTCGATCACCTCGAGGCTGCGGCCCGCGGCATCCGTCGCCTCCTGCAGCACGGCCCGCAGTTCGCGAGAGACCGCGTAGTCGGGGTGGGCCGGGTCGTCCTGCCAGTGGAGGAGGACCGTGCCGGGCCGCGCGAACGTCGCGACCATGTCGACGTGGCCGCGCGTGCCCCAGCCGGAGTAGTCGCGCGTGAGGCCCCGCGGCAGCCAGATCGGGTGGGTGGCGCCGAGCGTGCGGGCCAGTTCCCCCTCGACGCGCTCCTTCGTCGCATACGGGTTGCGGCGCGGGTCGAGCTGGACGGTCTCGGTGACCAGCACGGTGCCTTCTCCGTCGACGTGGATGCCGCCGCCCTCGTTGACGAGCATCGACGGCAGGTGGACGGCGCCGGCCCGGGCGGCGACGAAGCGGGCGACACGGTCGTCGCGCTCCCACGTGGCCCAGGCATTGGCGCCCCACCCGTTGAAGATCCAGTCCACAGCCCCGAGCCGCCCCGACTCGTCCACGACGAAGGTCGGCCCGATGTCGCGCATCCAGAAGTCGTCGAGCGGCGCCTCGACGATCTCGACCTCGCCCGACAGCCGCCGCCGCGCGTCGCCGACGGCGGACGGGTCGACCACCATCGTGACCGGCTCGAACGACACGGCGGCGTTGGCCACGGCGGCCCACGTGTCGCGCGCCTCGTCGGCCGACGAGGCGTCGTCGCCGAGAGTGTTGCCGACCCGGGGGAAGGCCATCCACAGTCGCTCGTGCGGAGCCCACTCGGCCGGCATCGTCCAGGTCATCCTCGCTCCTTCGTCGGGTGTTCTCATCCTGTCCGATCCGCCTCGCTAACGAAACGGCGGCCTCGGCGCAACCCCCTACGAAACCGCTCGGGACCGGACGTAGCGTCTGAACACCGGCGAAAGGAGCGCACCATGTCCATGAATCCTCCCCTTCTCCCCGTGCCTGACGGCGAAGACGGCCGCGAACCCGAACGGGTCGGAGCCGACGACGTCGAGCGGCCGCTCGATCCCGACCTCGACGACGACCGTCTCGACAGCGCCGCCGCTGACGAGCAGGCGGCCGCCGAGGGCACGATGGACGGCGACGTCGAGAACGTCTGACAGGACCGAACGGGATGCCGCGGGGGGCGGCATCCCGTTCTTGCACGAGGATGGGCTCATGCTGAACATTCCCACGGTCACTCTGAACGACGGTGCCGCGTTCCCCGAAGTGGGACTCGGCACCTACAACCTGCGCGGCGAAGCCGGTGTGGAAGCGATGGTCGCGGCGGTGCAGTCCGGCTATCGCCTGCTCGACACGGCGGTCAACTACGAGAACGAGACGGAGGTCGGCGAGGCGATCCGTCGCAGCGGCGTCGACCGCGACGAACTGGTCATCACGTCGAAGATCCCCGGGCGCCAGCACGGACGCAAGGAGGCCGTGGACAGCATCCGCGGATCGCTGGATCGCATGCGGCTGGACCGCATCGATCTGCACCTCATCCATTGGCCCAACCCGAGCGTCGACCGCTACCTCGACACCTGGCGCGGAATGATCGACGCCCGCGAGGAGGGTCTGGTCCGCTCCATCGGGGTGTCGAACTTCACCGAGGCGATGCTCACCCGTCTGATCGACGAGACCGGCGTCACCCCTGCGGTCAATCAGATCGAGCTGCACCCGTACTACCCGCAGTCGGCGTTGCGCGCCTTCCACGCCGAGCACGGCATCCGCACCGAGAGCTGGAGCCCGCTCGCACGGCGCGAGCTCATGCTCGAGAAGCTCATCGCCGAGCTCGCCGTGGTCTACGCCGTCACCCCCACGCAGATCGTCGTCCGCTGGCACGTGCAGCTGGGCAGCACTCCCATCCCCAAGTCCGCCGACGCGGACCGACAGCGCGAGAACGCCGACGTGTTCGGCTTCACCCTCGCCGATGACCATGTCGAGGCGCTGTCGCGGCTCGAGCGCGGTCGGCTGTGGGACGGCGACCCCGATACCCACGAGGAGATGTGACCGGCCGCTGCGCCTACGCGATCATCGGGGCTCGGCCCCCGGTCAGTGCGGCGCGTGGTACTCCGTCTCACCGCGCTTCCAGTAGCCCTTCACGGTGACCCCGGCGGCGTCGAGGTTCCAGCGATCCAGGAGCAGCGCACGCCCCGGTCGCACGATCGCCTGCTCGGCGGCGATGAAGCCCAGCACGTCGCCCGCCGGGCGATCCGGTGTCCCGAGGGACTCGAGCCGCGCGGTCAGCGCCGACGCCGGCGCGCCCCCGCCGCGATGCACGTGCTCGACGGCCACTCCCGCCGGTGCGTCGATCGCCGGTTCATGGTCGGCGTCGGCGTCGGCGACTTCGATGACGATGCGCCCGACCGCTGCGTCGTCCATCGCGCGGACGTAGCGTCGTATCGCCGGCAGGGCGGTCTCATCCCCGGCGAGGAACCATGCGTCGGGGCGCCCCACCAGGACCTTCGACCCTCGGGGACCCCCGACTCCGGCGACGGACCCCAGCGGAGCCGTGGCCGCCCACGGGGCCGCGACGCCGTCGTCGCCGTGCACCGCGAACTCCAGCTCGAGCCAGTCGTCGCCCCACGCGAACGGCGTGTACTCGCGGTTCGGCGCGGCACGGAGCTCCTCCACCGACTCGGGGTCGCCGTCGGGGAAGAAGATGCGGATGTGGTCGTCATCTCCGAGCGAGGTGAAGCCGCGAAGCTCGTCTCCGCGCAGGCGGACGCGCACGTACGAGGGGGTCAGCCAGACGCGCTCGGCGAGCGCCGCTCTGCGGAACCGCATCTCGATGCCCTGACGTTCGAAGGTGAAGGCGGGTGAGGTCGTCATCAGAGCTGTGCGCCGTCGTCGTCGCGGTCGTAGATGCCGACGTTGCGTCCGCGGGACGATTCGTACGCGATGAGCCACCCGATCGAGATCGCCGCGGCCAGGATGATCCCGAGCCACACGTTCCCCCAGATCAGTCCGAACAGGATGCCCGCCGCGAACAGCAGCACGGTGCCGCCCGCCCATCCGGAGTGTCCTCGCGTCCAGCCCTTCGCTCTCTCACTCATGGCCCCACCCTACGGTTGCGCACCGTCGATAGGGTGGGTAAACGTCTTCCGGTCCTGCTCGAGAGGAAACCATGTCGATCGCCCTCAGCCCCCTCACCCTCGGCACATCCGGTCTGGGCCGCGGCACCGCGCCCGGGTCGCCCGAGGAGGCCGCCGCGGTCGCCACGGCTATCGCCCTCTTCGACAGCGGGCACGCCTTCCTCGACACGTCCAACAACTACGCCGGCGGACGCTCCGAAGCCGTGATCGGCCGGGCGATCGCCGAGCGCGGCGGAGATTCGGCGGACCGGGTCATCACGAAGGTCGACAGCGACGGCGAGACCGGAGCGTTCGACCGCGACCGCGTGCTGCGCTCGTACGAGGAGAGCCTGTCGCGCCTGGGCGTCGACCGGGTCGCACTCCTGCACCTGCATGACCCGTTCACGATCTCGTTCGACGAGGCGGCCGCTCCCGGCGGAGCGATCGAGGGGATGCGGGAGCTCAAGGAGTCCGGCGCCGTGGACGTGATCGGCGTGGCCGCCGGACCGGTGCCGCTCATGCAGCGCTACGTCGACACCGGAGTCTTCGACGCCGTGCTGTGCCACAACCGCCTCACCCTCGTCGACCGCTCGGCGCAGTCGCTCTTCGAGAGTGCCCGGGCGCGCGGCATGACCGTCTTCAACGCCGCTCCCTACGGCGCCGGCCTGCTGGCTTCCGGCCCGAAGCCCGGTGCCTCCTACGGCTATCGTCCGGCCAGCGCCGCGCTGCTCGAGTGGACTGCGGCAGCCGAGGCGCTGTGTCAGGAGCACGGCGTCTCGCTCGGCGACGCCGCGCTGCACTTCTCGCTGCGATCGCCGCTCGTGGATTCCACCGTGGTGGGCGTCTCGTCGGCCGGGCGGCTCGCCGAACTCGACCGGCGTGTCGCCGTTCAGGTGCCTGCGGAGCTGTGGGCTGCGATCGACGCGCTCGGACCGGCGCCGTCGACGATCGACGACAGCGAATACGTCTGAGAGCGGTGACCCGCCCCGCCACGCCGTCGCCGCGCGTCTGACCCTCACCTCGCGCGGTGGTCCTCCGGGTGGAGCCGGGGGCCCCGCCGCGGTTCGTGGACGCCGCTGGCCCCGATGAGTCGGATCACCCGCTGACGGTGGCCGGACCAGGGTGCGAGCAGTTCCAGCATCCCGTCGTCATCGGCGCGATGGCCCGTCAGCGCATGGCCGACCTCGTGCGCGACGTGGTAGTCCCCGACGCTGACGGCGTCGGGGTCGCCGAGGGCCTTGATGACGGTCTCGGCGACGGTCCACGGACCGACACCGCGCATGCTCAGCAGCACGCGGTCGCGCTGCTCGGCGTCCGTGGCGGTCTCGACGGCGCGCGCCACGGAATCGCCGCGACGGGCCGCCTCGACCACCGCGCGTGACTGCGGGGGCTCCAGACCGGCGCGGTGCCAGGCCCACGACGGCACCCGGCGCCACTCGTCGACCGAGGGCGGTGCGAACATGGGGCGCGGTGTCGGGCCCGGTGCGGGTTCGCCGTGCCACGTGACGATGCGACGCCATGCGCCGAAGGCCTGCACCCCGGTGACCTTCTGCTCGAAGATCGCCCCGGCGAGAGCATCGAACACCAGGTCGGTGCGGCTGAGCCGCAGCCCGGGATTGCGGTGGTGGGCGTCGGCGATGAGGGGGTGATGGGAGGGATCGAACCCGCTGGGGTCGTCACGGGCTCCGCACAGTGCGGGCAGCTGATCGAGCGCCCACTCCGCCCCTGGTCCCCACGCCGCGGCCCTGACGATGCCGGGGGCCGTCTCGCGAAGGGCGAGGGTGGCCACTCCCGCAGGGGTGCGGCTGGCCCGCCAGATGACGGCTCCGTCGACGGTGAGGGTGGGGTCGCCGGCGCCGCGGCGCTGGAAGAGCACCGTGCGCCTGAGGTCGAGCGGCAGGCGCGGACGGTACTCCGTCTCGAGCGGCCGCGCCTGTCCCGTCGCCTGGCCGACGCGCTCCGCGGGCATGCGCCGCGGACGTGCGGACGCGGTGCGCGGCGGAGTCATACGCACACCCTACGTCGCGCGTCCGACGCTCGGTGTCGCCGGTGCGTCCCGGGTGCTCGCGATCAGAAGCGGTCGGGCGAAGGGGTCCCGTGGCCGTAGCGGATGACGACGTCGGCGTGCCGATCGAAGCGGTAGCCCACCCCGCGAACGGTGCGCACGATGTCTTCGTAGCGGCCGAGCTTGGACCGCAGTCGTCGCACGTGCACGTCGATGGTGCGCTCGCCGGGCGTCTCGTCGTCGGTGGATCCCTGCCACAGCGACGACACCAGCTCGGTGCGCTCGATCGTGCGCCCCTCGCGCAGCACGAGGTACTGCAGCAGCTCGAACTCCTTGAAGGTCAGCGCCGCCGACTCGCTGTCGATGAGCACCCGCTTGCGCGAGATGTCGACGATGACGCCGCGCGCGGCGCGCTCCTCCTCGGACGGCTCGTCCTGCTTGCTGCGGGCGATGGCCGACGGCTCGTGCAGCGCCCGTCGCACGACGTCGACATCCCGTCCGCCCGCGCCCGCCGGGGCGAGTGCGACGGTGGCGTACGTCTCGGCCTCGGGGGCCAGTTCGGCGAGGGTGCGACGCAGGGCGTCGACCAGGACACCGAGCGAGACGCCTGCCGCGGCGGCCTTGGCCTCGTCGAGGCCCACGTACAGGGCGAAGCCGCGCGGCGCGGTCCCCGGGGGAAGGCTGTTGGCGGCCGGGGCCGGTGCCGGCTGGGCAGGGGCGGGCCGTTCGTGAGTCGCCGGGGCGGGCGCGGTCTCGGAGACGGCGCGGAGGGCGGAGCGGAGGGGTCACGGCGCGGAGGTGGGTGGGGCGCTCGAGCAGTGCGGTGTTCGACATGATGATGGTCCTTGGAGGAAGTGAACCCCGGCCACGCGTCGGGCCCGGAGCGGGTTCGAGAGGTGTTGCGGTCTGCCCCGGCGAGAGGGCGGGAGCGAAGCATCCGGTCGTGCGTGATCGACGCAGGACTCCGGCGCTTCGGGGGACTCGCTGTTCACGCGACGGGGCGGCATTCAGCCCGTGGGTGCAAGTCCGGCAGAGGTCACCGTGCTAGTGGCACATTCGACAACACAGAGCAACGCGGCCGGCCATCATCATGCCGGCAGTCCCGTTCGCCTCCCAGGCGGACAGAGAACGCGCGTTGTCAGTCATGACGCGATTATGACGGAGTGCGTCGCAATGCGTCAAATCGCTAGGATGCCGCTGCCCCCGGTCCGGGGAATGTTCCATTATGCTCAACGTCCCGCTCTGCGACCCCGTCTCACACCCCCTGCGCCGCAGTTCCAGCATCCTCACGTCTTGTGGCGGCGATGCGGAGGGTGTATTTTTCGCGCACCGGGGCACCCGACACCCGCCGCCACGCCGCCACTTCGCGACGTCGTCCTCTGCCGAGCCTCGCCTCACCACGCCGTGAATCGGAGGACGTCATGCATGCAGGGAAGAAGGTCGGCCGCGCGCTCGTCGCGCTGCTGGCAGGAGCCGCGCTGGCCGCGGGATCGATCGCCGGTGCAAGCGCGGCGGCTGCTGCCGCCGCCGGGAAAGGGCGGCGGCGGGGAGGGGGAGGCGGGGGAACGAGCCTCCCCAACAGCGTCGCAGCGCTCGGCGATTCGATCACGCAGGCCTCGATGACCTGTTTCACCCTGTACACGTGTCCGGTGAACAGCTGGTCGACGGGTTCGGATTCTCTCGTGCAGTCGCACGTCACGCGGCTCAAGGCGCTGGGTGCGAAGATCCGCTCCACCGGCAACTACGCCGTCCCCGGCGCCGAGTCGGCCGACCTGCCGGGCCAGGCGTCGCGCGCGGTGTCACAGGGCGCGAAGTACGTCACCGTGCTCATCGGCGCCAACGACGCCTGTGCCGACTCCGTCGGCTCGATGACGCCCGTGGCGTCGTTCCGATCGAGCATCGACAGTGCCCTGTCCGCGCTCGCGAGCAGCAAGGCCCAGCCGGTGGTCTTCGTCGCCAGCATCCCGAATCTGCAGCGTCTGTGGGACATCAACGTCGGCTATCCGTCGTCTCTCTCCTCCATCACCAGCCGGTGCCCCGCGCTCGCGCAGGATCAGGCGGCGGTCCAGGCGCAGGTCGATGCGTACAACGCCGAACTCGCCGCCGCGTGCTCCGCGACGGCACGGTGCATGTGGGACGGCGGCGCTGTCGCGAACACGGACTTCACCCGTGCCGACCTGGCCTCGGACTCTTTCCACCCCTCGCGGTCCGGCCAGGCCAAGCTCGCCTCGGTCACATGGGAGGCAGGGCCCTGGACGCCGTGATGACGGAGCGCAGGCGCGTCCCGAGACCCCGGCCGCGCCGTCGGGATCTCACGCCTCCAGAGCCCACCCCTGGCCGGCCTCGCGGATGACGGCGACGGCTCCCGCGTCGATCTCGATCCGATCCCGTTGCCCGCTGACCAGATCGACGCCGTCGCCCGCGATGCGCACGGCGGCCTCGGAGTGATTCAGGATGAAGAGGTAGTCCGCCTCGGCGCCGCGGCGACGGACCGCCTCGATGCCGGCATCCGCCGCACCCGCGAGGGTGGGCTCGATGCCGGCGTCGACCGCCGCCTCGGCGAGGAACGCGTCGAGCGAGTGCTGAGTCAGCTTGGTGGAGACGTAGGTCGCCGACCCCGAGCCGACCGATCGCCTCGTCACGGCGGGGCAGCCCCGGAGGGGACCGGACGCGTACTCGGCGACCACGGACGCCGTCTCGACACGGAGGAGCTCGGACCACACACCCGCCTGCGAGCCGTCGCTGAGTTCGATCGTCTCGCCGGGCGGAAGCGGGAACATCTGCTCGCCGCGGATCCCGAGGAGACCGCGCAGCATGCCGGGATACCCGCCGCCGACGACGCGCTGATCCATATCGGCGAGACCGGATGCGAAGGTGACGACGAGTCGGCCGCCTGACTCGGCGAAGTCCTCGAGCCAGCGCGCGGTGGTCGCTGTCATCGCGTAGAGCGCAGGGACGACGATGACCTTGTACCGATCGGCGGCACCGCCGGGACGGATGAAGTCGACCGGATAGCCGCTGCGCCAGAACGCCCGGTGGGTGGAGCGCACCTCGTCGGAGTACGACACCGCGTCGGAGGGGAGGTGCGGAGTCTCCAGCGACCACCAGCCCTCGGCATCCCAGACGATGGCGATCTCGGCGTCGCCGAGCACCCCGTCCGCCGGGGCGGTGGCGACCTCTGCGATGCGATCGAGGGTGTCGCCGAGGCGGACGATCCCGTCGAACGCGCGCGTGTCGGGACCGGCGTGCGGAACCATCGCGCCGTGCCAGAGCTCCGAGCCGGCCGCGGATGCACGCCACTGGAAGAAGAGTGCGCTCTGCGAGCCGCGCGCGATGTAGCCCAGCGAATTGCGGATCATGCGGTCCACGCCCTTGGTGACGACGTGATCGCCCGTGCGGATCCCGGTGGCGTTCTGCTCCATGAGCAGCCAGGGGCCGCCCGCCCACGACCGGGTCAGATCCGCTCCGTAGGCGACGTGCGCCTCGCCGTCGGCGCTCGTCGTGTCGAGGTAGTGATCGATCGAGACCACATCCTGCTCATCGCTCCAGGTCCACTGATCGAGGTGATTCCACGTGGGCAGCATGAAGTTGGTGGTGATGGGAGCACGGGACCCGGATGCCCGGACCTCGTCGCGCTGCTCGCGATACGCCTCGAGCATCTCGTCCGAGCAGAAACGCTTGAAGTCCACCACGTGGGCGGGGTTGTGCAGGTACTGCGTCTGGACCGGGGGAAGGATCTCATCCCACGCCCCGTAGCGCTGCGACCAGAAGGCCGTGTACCAGACGCGGTTGAGCTCGTCGACGGTGCCGTAGCGGCGCTCGAGCCAGCGGCGGAAGGCGCGAGCGGCGTGAGGGCCGTGGTCGATGGTGCCGTACTCGTTGTGGATGTGCCACCCGCGGAGCATGTCGTGGTGCCCGTAGCGGTCGGCGAGATACCGAGCAATCCGCCGGGCGGCGGCGCGGTACGCGGGGGCGCTCACGGCGTAGGTGTCGCGAGAGCCGTGGAGCACCCGCGTGCCGTCGGGACGGACGGGGAGGGCGTCGGGGTGCGCGACGGTGAACCAGGGTGGCGGCGACGCGGTCGGAGTGGCCAGGATGAATCCGATGCCGTCGGACGCCAGGCGGTCGATGACCTCGTCCAACCACGCCGGGTCGAATTCCCCCTCTCGGGGTTCGAGCATCGCCCACGAGAACACGCCGATCGTCGCGGTGTTGACCTTCGCGCGCTTCATGAGCTCGATGTCTTCTCGCCAGACCTCGCGCGGCCACTGCTCGGGGCTGTAGTCGCCGCCGAAGAGGAATCGCGCGGGGGAGTACGGTGCGGGGGTCATGGATTCATCCCTTCAGTCCGCCGCTCACGAGGTCGAGCCGCCAGTATCGCTGGAGGACGAGCATCATCACGATGAGCGGGATGATCGAGATCGCGGCGCCGATGATGGCGAGGCTGTAGAGCGACGGCGTGCCCGAGCCTTTCGAGAGCAGCGTGTAGAGGCCGACCGTCAACGGATACATCCGCTCTTCGGACAGCATGATGAACGGCAGCAGGAAGTTGTTCCAGATCCCGACGAACTGCAGCAGGAAGACCGTGACCATCCCGGGAACCATCATCGGCAGCACGATCGACGTGAAGATCCGGAACTCGCTCGCGCCGTCGATCCGTGCCGCCTCCAGGGTGTCGGAGGGGACGGCCGACGCGGCATAGACGCGCGCGAGGAAGATGCCGAACGGCGAGATCAGCACCGGCAGGAGGACGGACCAGTACGTTCCGGCCAGACCCATCTGCGACATCAGGAGGTACTGCGGGATGGCGAGGGTGATCCCGGGGAGCAGAACGCCGGCCAGGATCGCGTAGAACCAGATCTGCCGCCCGGGGAAGTCGTACTTGGCCAGGGCGAACCCCGCCATCGTCGAGATGAGGGTGGACAGGGCTGCTCCGACGCCGGCGTAGATGAAGCTGTTCCAAGCCCACAGCGGGAACTGGCCGCCGCCGTAGGCGAAGAGATCGGCCACGTTGTCCAGGAGGCCCGTCCCCGGAAGGAATGTGAAGGTGGTGAACAGCTCCGAGTTGGACTTCGTGGACGCCGTGACGACCCACAGGACCGGGACGAGGCAGTACACGGCGCCGAGGATCAGCACCGCGGAAGCCACGAGGGGGCGACGGGGGCGGCGTTCGGGCGCTGTGCTGGACTGCGGTCTCACGCGCGCGGTCGGACGCTCCGGCAGGACGGCGGTCATCATTCCCCTCCCAGGGCGCGCTTCTGCGTCGCCCGCAACAGCAGCACCGACACCACGAGCGTCCCGATCGCCAGGACCACCGATGACGCGGCCGCCAGCGACAGGTCGTCGCGCACGAAGGCGTCGCGGTAGATCTTCATCAGCGGTACCCAGGTCTGGGATATCTCGTTGGTCATGGGTCTCAGAGTGGTCGGCTCGCCGTAGACCTGGAGCGTCCCGATGAGGGCGAACAACCCGGTCAGCACGAGCGCAGGGGCGACGAGCGGGATCTTGATGCGCCACGCGATGCTCCACTCCCCGGCTCCGTCGATGCGTGCGGCCTCGTAGATCTCGCTGGGGATGCCGCGCAGGGAGGTGTAGATGATGATCATGTTGAATCCGACCGCGCCCCAGATCGCGATGTTGGCCACCGCGGGGAAGAGGGAGGTGCCCGTGAGCACGATGACATCCGGAAGCCCGAGCTGGTTGAGCACCCAGTTCAGCGGGCTCGTGGACGGCAGATACAGGAAGCCCCACAGAAGAGATGCGATGACGCCGGGAACGGCGTAGGGGATGAAGATCGCCGTGCGCGAGAACCTCGCCGCGCGGACGCCGGGCAGGTCGAGCAGCAGCGCGAAGAGCAGACCCAGCCCGAGCGTGACGGGGACGGCGATGGCGCCGTACACGGCCAGGCGTGCGAAGCCGGCGAGGAACTCGGCGTCGGTGAAGGTGCGGACGTAGTTCTCCAGCCCGACCCAGGTCTCCTCGCGGACGCCGAACGGCCCGGCACCGCTCACGCGGAGTCCGCGGAAGCTCAGGAAGATCGCGTAGCCGATCGGGATGGCGAGGAAGGCCACGAAGAGCACGCCGGCGGGAAGGAGGAACGCGTAGGGAGCGACCCAGGTGCGCCGGCGGCGGCGTTGCCGGATCGGCAGCTGAAGAGCGGCATCGGTCATGAGGGGGCTTCTTTCGGCGAGCGACCGCGGGTGTGAGGAGGACGTGGGTGCCGGGAGGCCCCGGCACCCACGCATGTCACCGTCGGGTGACGGTGAATCCCGAGGTTTCCATGTCGTCGAACACGACGTCCTCGGTGGCCGTCAGGGCGTCGCGAAGCGGCGTGCCCGCGGTGACCGCGGCGGACATGGCGTCCTGGAAGGCGCTCGATGCGACGTTGACGTTCGGTCCCCAGCTCAGGTCGGGGATGGTGTCGGCGGCGATCTCGGCGGCTACCGACCAGTAGTCGGTCTGCTGCGGCATGAGGGCGGGCGGGTCGCTTTCGAGCGTGAGCTCCTGGCCGAGCAGAGAGGCCGGATACTGCCCTTCCTGGATCTGGATGCGGGCGGCCTCCTCCGACGCGGCCAACCATGCCGCGAACTCGGCGGCAGCCTCGGGGTGCTGGCTGGAGGTGGTGACCACGACGGCCGATCCGCCCTGGAATGCCACGGCGGAGTCGCCCTCGTCCCACTGCGGGAGAGGTGCCATCGCCCACTGGCCGGCCATGTCCGCGGCGACGCCGTTGATCACGCCTGCCGCCCAGAGCCCGGCCGGCCACGACAGGATCTTGCCGTCGTTGAGCTGAGCGTTCCACTCCGGGGTGAGGAGCGGTTCGGCCCGCACGAGGTCCCGGTCGATGAGGTCCTGCCAGTAGTCGGCGACGGCGACGGATGCTTCATCGTCGAACCCGACGGTCCACTCCCCGTCCTCGACGGTCCACCATTCGGCGCCGGCCTGCTGGGCGAACGCCGCGAAGCCGCCGAACTCCGCCGGCGCGAAGGTCGTGATGTACGCGTCCGGGTCCGCCTCGCGGACCGCGGCGGCAGCCTCGGCGAACTCCGCCCACGTCGTGGGGACGTCGATCCCGAGTTCGTCGAACCGCGCCTGGTTGTACGTCAGAGCCTGCGGGCCGGCATCCTGCGGCACGCCGTAGCTCGCACCGTCGAACGTCGACTGGCTCCAGATTCCCGGTGCGAAGTCGGCTTCGATGTCGGCGACGTGCTCGCTGATGTCGGCGGCGACGCCGGCCACGATCATCGCGGGCAGCGTGTTGTATTCGACGAGCGCGACGTCGGGCGCGCTGTCCGCACGTGCTGCGGTGACGAGCTTGGCGGAGGAGTCCGACCCGCCGCCGGCGTCGGTGTGGTTGACCTGGATGTCGGGGTGCGTCCGGTTCCACTCGTCGACGAGCGGCTTCTGCGCCGTGCCCCAGGCCCAGTAGTCGAGCGTCACGGTCTCGCCTTCCGTGCCGCCTCCCCCCGTGGTCGTGGCTGCACAGCCGGTCACCGCCAGGGCGGCTGCTGCCGTCGCTGCGATCAGCGTCATCCTCTTCATTGCACATCTCCCTCGACATGTTGTCAGTGCGACCATCGTCAGCCACGGTATCGAAGCGTTTACGCGAAGCGCTTCGACATGCACAGTACGCGGGGTGCCGGGGGATGGCAACCCTCGCAATCCGACGCGAATCGCGATGGGTTGCCCAGACGGCGGTGGCCGCGTAGGTTCTAGTCGAAGCGCTTCGAGCGCGGTCACCGACAACGGAAGTTCCATGGCAAAGATCCACGAGGTCGCGAAGGCGGCCGGGGTATCCATCAGCACGGTCTCTTACGCCCTGAGCGGCAAGCGCCCCGTCGCTGCCGAGACGCGACGGCGCATCGAGGCGGCCGTGGCCGAGCTGGACTATCGGCCCAACGCCGGCGCACGGATGCTCGCGGGGAACCGGACGCACATCCTCGCCGTCACCGAGCCCCTTCGTGCCGACACGCATGCGCCCACCCACATGGCCTTCGTCCTCGCGACGGCGATCGCCGCTCGCCGCTCGGATTACGACGTCCTCCTCCTGACGGACGAGCAGGCGTCGGCGGGAATGCATCGGGTCGCCGCGAGCGGGCTCGTGGACGGGATCATCGTCCTCGACGTCGCGCCGACGGACGAGCGGGTGGCACTGTCACGCGAGATCCCGACGCCGACGGTCTTCGTCGGAGTTCCCCGCGATCACGAGGGCCTGCTGTGCGTCGACCTTGACTTCGAACGGGCGGCCGACATGGCGGTCGAGCAGCTGGTCGCGGCGGGTCACCGCCGGATCGGGCTGATCGGCCACGCACCCCCGGCCTACGAGCTGTCCAACTTCCCGCCGAGGGTGCGGGACGGATTCCTCGCCGCTGCCGAGGCACGCGGAGCCCGCGGCGAGTTCGCCATGCTCGCCGGCGAGGGGCGGTCGGACCTCCGCGCGCGCCGCGCCGCCTCCGGTCTCCTGGACTCCGGGGTCACCGCCCTCGTCCTTCACTGCAACGACGAGGCGCACAACGGCGTCCTCGAAGAGATCGCCGCCAGGGGCATGGACATCCCGGGCGATGTCTCGGTCATCTCCGTGGGCTCCAGCTTCGACACCGGCGGTTTCGCCACCGCTCTCAGTTCCGTCCCGCTGGTGCCGCAGGAGTCGTGCGACATCGCCGTCGAACTGGCTCTGCAGCGCATCGACGGCGACGATCCCGCACCCGGCGTGCGGCTGATCGATCCGCATTTCATCGACCGCGGATCCGTCGCGCCGCCGCGGTCGGTCTCCGAATGACTTTCCGCGCACGATCTGGAGCAGGCACACGATGAAGTTCACCGACGGGTTCTGGCAGCTGCGACCCGGCGTCACCGCCCTCTACGCCCAAGAGGCGTACGACATCCAAGAGACGGATGCCGCGCCCGACGGCCGGGGAATCACCATCACCGCTCCCACGAAGGTCATCGCCGGTCGGGGCGACACGCTCAATCGCGCGGTGCTGACGACGACCGTGTCCTCCCCGGCCGAGGGCGTCGTCCGCGTGCGCATCGTCCACCACGAGGGCCGGGCGTGGCACGGCGGGTTCTCCATCGCCGGCGACGAGCAGCCGCAGGTCGCGGCATCCGTCACCGAGGCCGGTGCCACCGTCTCCGCCGGCGCGCTCACCGCGCGCGTGGCAGCCGGAGCACCATGGGACCTCTCGTTCGACGTCGACGGCCGGCGGGTCACCGGCAGCGGCGCGAAGTCGCAGGGATACATCCAGGTCGACCCCGACGCTCAGGTCGACCCGGGGATCGTCGGCAACGCCCGCGGCGGGACCACGCGCGCGCTCGCTCCGGCGTACGTCCACGAACAGCTCGAGCTCGGGGTGGGGGAGCGGATCTACGGCCTCGGCGAGCGCTTCGGCCCGCTCGTGAAGAACGGCCAGATGGTCGACATCTGGAACGCCGACGGCGGGACCTCCAGCGAGCAGGCATACAAGAACGTCCCGTTCTACCTCTCCAGCGAGGGCTACGGCGTCCTCGTCAACGACCCGGGCCACGTCTCGTTCGAGGTCGGCTCCGAGGCGGTCGAGCGCGTGCAGTTCTCGGTCCCCGGCGAGGCGCTCGAGTACTTCGTCATCGCCGGCCCCAGCCCGAAGGACGTCCTGCGGCGCTATACCGCGCTCACCGGTCGGCCACCGGTCGTGCCGGCGTGGTCGTACGGGCTGTGGCTGTCGACATCGTTCACCACCGACTACGACGAGGGCACGGTTACGTCGTTCCTCAACGAGATGTCGCGGCGCGAGCTGCCCGTGTCGGTGTTCCACTTCGACTGCTTCTGGATGCGCGAGTTCAACTGGTGCGACTTCGAGTGGGACGCGCGGGTCTTCCCCGATCCCGACGGTATGCTCGCGCGCCTGCACGACAAGGACCTGAGGGTGAGCGTCTGGCTCAACCCCTACATCGGCCAGCGCTCGAAGCTCTTCGCCGAGGCCGCCGAGCGGGGCTATCTCGTGCGCCGGGCCGACGGCTCGGTGTGGCAGTGGGACCTGTGGCAGGCGGGTATGGGGCTCGTCGACTTCACCAACCCCGACGCGACCGAGTGGTACCAGTCGAAGCTGCGTGCGCTCGTCGATCAGGGCGTGGACTGCTTCAAGACGGACTTCGGCGAGCGCATCCCCACCGACGTGGTGTGGGCGGACGGATCCGACCCGCAGCGCATGCACAACCTCTACACGCACCTGTACAACCAGGCGGTGTACGACGTGCTCGTGGACGCGCGCGGCGCCGGCGATGCGGTGCTGTTCGCGCGGTCGGCCACCGCCGGCGGACAGACCATGCCGGTGCACTGGGGAGGCGACTCGACATCGACGTTCACGTCCATGGCCGAGACCCTCCGCGGCGGGCTCTCGCTCGCCCTGAGCGGCTTCGCGTACTGGAGTCATGACATCGGCGGCTTCGAGGGCACGCCGGATGCCGGGGTCTTCAAGCGCTGGACCGCGTTCGGTCTGCTGGGGAGCCACTCGCGGTTCCACGGCTCGCAGTCCTATCGGGTGCCGTGGCAGTTCGACGACGAGGCGGTGGACGTCACACGCCGGTTCACCCGGCTCAAGATGCGGCTGATGCCGTATCTGTTCGGGCTCGGCGTCGAGGCCGCGCAGACGGGGCTGCCCGTGATGCGCGCCATGCAGCTGGAGTTCCCCGACGACCCGGCGGTGGCCTACCTCGACCGGCAGTACATGCTCGGACCGGATCTTCTGGTCGCCCCCGTGTTCTCCGCGAGCGGCGACGTGGAGTTCTACCTGCCGGCCGGCACCTGGACGAGCCTGCTGACCGGGGAGCAGGTCGCCGGCGGCGGCTGGCGACGCGAGAGGCACGGCTTCGACAGCCTGCCGCTGTACGTCCGCCCCGGTGCCGTGCTGCCGTGGGGAGCGCGCGAGGACCGGCCGGATTACGACTATCTCGATGGGCTGGCCCTGCGGGTGTTCGGCGGGGGATCGGGGGAGGCGGCCGTGCGGGTGACCACGCCGGACGGCCGCTCGGAGACCTTCACGGTCGACCGCGCAGACGTGACCGGCTGAGCCGCCGAGTCTCGCGGGGGAGAGCGCGAGCCGCACCCCCGCGGACGGAGTTACCCTGTCGGGATGAACGACCTGACCTTCACTCACGAGCCGGATGCCTCGCGGTACACGCTGCTGCGCGGTGACGACCTGGTCAGCGTGCTGGACTACCGCGACGACGGACGCACGGTGGCGATGACCCGCGCCTACACGATCCCCTCGTTCCGCGGCCACGGCTACGCCGCCGAGCTCGTCGACCGCGCCGTCACGGAGCTCGAGCGCGCGGGCGACCGCGCCGTCATCCCCGTCTGCTGGTACGTCGCGGACTGGTTCGCCGACCACCCCGACCGGCGCGGAGTGCTTGCGCGCAGCGCGTGAACCTCGCCCTGCCCGCTCTTGTCAAGACCCTCTTGTCGTCCGCGTTCAGGGGCGAAGGTGGAGGCTGGACGAGAGGAGCCCAGCATGGAGCGAGAACTCCCCGAAGGTGTGATCAACGTGGCGCCGCCCGGCGGTTTCGACCCGGTCGGCGACGGCGAGACGGCGGAGCGGAACGACGCCGCGACCGGCTCGGAGCAGCTGGCGGCAGAGCACTCGCCGCCCGATGACCCGGCCGCCGGCGAGGCGGTGCGGCAGGGCGCCGACCCCGATCTCTCGACCGACGACGAGGAAGGCGACCGATCATGAGCGGTACGACCGAGAACGAGTTCGAGAATCCCGGTGGGAACTACCCCGACAGCGGGAAGGAGACTGCTCAGCGCGACGACGACGCGCGCCGCGACGAGGAGCCCGCCACCCCCGCGGCGCCCGAGCCCACGCACGAGGCGGTCGGGATCGGCGTCGTGCCGAGCCCGGACCACCACGGGCAGGACGGCGGTCGCGACACCCTGACGGTGAGCGAGGCGCAGCGTACCGAGGGCGGTCTGGGCACCGAGCAGGAGCAGAGGCTCCCCGCCATGTCGCAGAACGACGCCTCCGACGTGGACAAGGTGGCGGGGATCGTCGCCCAGACCCGTTCGGATGTCGGGGACCAGTCGCTCGACCGCATCGCCGACGTGCTGCGTCAGAGGCTCGTGCAGGCCGGCGTCGAGCTGCCCGACGATGAGGTGCGGGAACTGGCCCGCCAGGTCTCGACGGGCGACGACGGAGACGAATCCGCGCGCTGACCCTCGACGCGACATCGGAAGCGCCGTCCGCCCTCCCGGGGCGGGCGGCGCTCTGCAGAAATCGACCGCACGTGGCAGTCGATCAGGTGCGGTCGAGGAAGCCCAGGATCCGGTGGGCGGCGGGGCCGGCATCCTTGATCATCGTCTCGTGCCGATGCCCCGGGATCTCGGTCAGTTCGGCGCTCGGGATCATGCGCGCGACGTCCACGCACCACTCGCGCGGGGCCACCGGGTCCTTCTGGCCGCGCATCACCAGCGCGGGCACCGTCACGCGTGGATACGTGTCCTCGGGCCGATGGGCCAGGACCGCCTTCAGCTCGCGCCGGAAGTTCGGCCACGACCGCAGGTACTCCCGGGCGCCGATGAACAGCACGCGGGGGTTCTCCCGGATCAGATCGCGCCCCAGACGGAGCGCCTGCTGGCGCCACGTCCGCGCCCGGGCATCGACCGTCGGGGCGATGAGGACGATGCTGCGCACGAGCTCGGGATGCCGCACGGCGACCTCCGCCGCGATCTGACTTCCCATGGAGTGGCCGACGATCACCGCAGGCGACGTGCCCCGTGCCCGCAGGAGCGCCGCGATGTGGTCGGCCGCGCGCTCCATCGACAGCGTCTTGGGCGGTTCGGGCGCCTCGCCGTATCCGGGCAGGTCGACGGCGAGCACGTGGCCCGCCGATGCCAGCCGCGCGGTAAGCCTGATGAACACAGAGCGTCCCATTCCCAGACCGTGCAGGAGGACGAACGTGTGCGGTCCCGAGGATCGCTCCTCTTCGACGATCATGGTCGCGCCGGCGTGGGTGAACTCGTAGGGCGCGGTCGCGCCCGGTCCGTCGGCGCCGAGTTCGTCGTCGGGCATGCCCTCCAGGTTATCCGGCGAACCGCGACCGGCCTCACCGGCGATGTCGGACGGTCGGCTTACCGTGTGAGCATGCGCATCCTGCACACCTCGGACTGGCACATCGGGCGGTCGTTCCACGGCCATTCCACGCTCGATGCGCTCGCCGGTGTGCTTCGTGCTCTCGTCGCGCAGGTGCGCGAGCACGACGTCGATCTCGTCATCGTCGCCGGCGACGTCTTCGACTCCGCCGCCCCCTCCGCTGCCTGCTATCCGCTGCTCACCTCGACCCTGCGCGACCTCGCCGACACGGGTGCGCGCGTCATCGTGACAAGCGGCAACCACGACTCGGCCGCCCGCCTGGGCTTCCAGTCCGGACTGCTGCGTGACGGCATCCATGTGGTGACCGACCCGGCATCCGTCGGCACTCCGGTCACGATCGAGGACTCACACGGCCCGGTCCACGTCTACGCGCTGCCGTTCCTCGAGCCCGCGCTCGTGCGGCACCTGTGGGACGACGTCGAGCTTCGCACGCAGCAGCAGACGATGGCGCACGCCATGGGGCTGGTGCGTGCGGACCTGGCCGGCCGCGGCGGTCGATCCGTGGTCGTGTCGCACTGCTTCGCGGCGGGCGTCGAGGCCACGCCGGGAGTGGAGCGAGAGATCCGCCAGGGCACGCTCGACGTCGTGCCGCTGTCGGTCTTCGACGGCCCCGACTACGTCGCGCTCGGCCACATCCACGGGCGGCAGCGGCTGTCCGACCGCGTGCGGTACGCCGGAGCGCCCCTGCACTACAGCTTCGGCGAGGCCGACAAGCCGCGCGGATCGTGGCTGGTCGACCTCGACGAGGCCGGCCTGGCGACGGTCGTGTGGCTCGACCTGCCGGTTCCGCGCCGCCTGCGGACCCTTCGGGGGACGCTCGAGGAGCTCCTCACCCACGACCGGTACGCGGACGCCGCCGAAGACTGGGTGTGCGTGCAGTACACCGACCCCACGCCGCAGAGCGACCCGATGCGGCGTCTGCTGGCGCGCTTCCCCCACTGCGCGACGGTGATGCACCTTCCCGGCTCCGCCCGAGCGGATGACGGCCTCAGCTACTCCCATCGGGTGCGTGCGGCGCGTTCGGACGCCGAACTCATCGACGCCTTCCTGACACATGTGCGCGAGGGCGAGGGCGCCGGCGCACGCGAGGCCGAGATCATCCGGGACGTCATCGGCGAGCGGATCGTCGCCGAGGCGCGGACGTGAAACTCCACCGGCTTCGCCTGGAGGGGTTCGGGCCCTTCCGCGATCGGCAGGAGGTCGACTTCGACGCGTTCGCCGACGACGGCATCTTCCTGATCGCCGGGCGCACCGGTGCGGGCAAGTCCAGCGTGCTCGACGGCGTGTGCTTCGGCCTCTACGGCGGCGTACCGCGGTACGACGGCAGCGAGAAGCGCATCCGCAGCGACCACTGCGCGCCCGATGACCCGACGTCCGTCTCGATCGAGTTCACGACGGGAGGCCGGCGGTGGCGGGTGACGAGGTCGCCCGAGTACGAGCGGGCCAAGAAGCGGGGGAGCGGCACCACCACGGTGGCGGCCGAGGCCCAGCTCGACGAGTACGTCGGAGGAGCCTGGATCGGCCGGGCGTCGGGCGCACGCTCGGTGGCACTCGAGCTCGACGACGTGCTCGGGCTCAGCCAGCAGCAGTTCCTGCAGGTCATCCTGCTGGCGCAGAACCGTTTCGCGCAGTTCCTGCTGGCCAAGAACGACGAGCGGCAGAAGCTGCTGCGCCGGCTCTTCGGCACCCGGACCTACGAGGATTACCAGGTCGCCCTCGAGGACCGGCGTCGGGAGTCGGAGCGCGCGCTGGCCACCGCGGGCGACGGGGTCGCGCTTCTGCTCGCCGAGGCGGATCGCGTCCTCGCCGCCGCGGGATTGGCGGCCGACGCCGGGAAGGACAGCGAGGAAGCCGGCGGTGACGGCAGCCCGGTGGCCTCACCGGGCTCGCGCCTCGAGGCGGCGGAGCGCGGCGTGCAGCGCGCGCGGTATCGCGCCGAGAGCCTGGGGCACGAGAGGGACGCCGCTGACGATGCGCACCGCCGCGCCGAGGCCGAGCACGCGCGCGCGACGACGCTTCACGAGCGGCAGCAGCAGCGCCTGAACTCGCGCGCGGCCCTCGCCGCGTTGGAGGCCCGCGACGAGCAGATCGCCCGTGACCGGCAGACGCTCGCGCACGCTCAGGTCGCCGAGGTGCTGCGCGCACCCATCGAGACAGCCGAGCGGGCCGAGGCGGCGACCCTCGCCGCTGCGCGGACCGCCGACGATGCGCAGCGTCGGCTGGCGGCCGCGGTCGACGGCTTCGACGAGCTGGACCTCTCCGTCTCGGACGACGACCGCGCTCTGCAGGATGTCGTGTCGGACCTGACCGGACGTATCGCGGTGTGGACGGCGGCGCTCGAGAGCGAGCGGATGCTCGAGGCGACGCTTCGTGCCATCGCTGAGCGCACGAGCACGCTCGCCGAGCTCGACGCGAGCGTGGCCGAGATCGCGGGTGCCGTCGCCGACGTGCCCGCGCGTCTCGAGGCCTTGGACGCTGAACTGGCGCGGGCGCAGGGTCCGGCGGACGCCGTCGACGAGCGGCGGGAGCGGCTGTCCGAGCTGGAGTCGATGCTGGCCGCAGCTCGGCAGGCGGTCGTGCACGCCGACGCCGCCCGCACGGCGGACGAGGCCTACCTCACCGCGAGCGCGACCCACGACGCCGCCCGTGCGGCGGTGACCGGGCTGCTGCAGCGCCGTCTCGCGGGCTTCGCCGGAGAGCTCGCGCACCGGCTGCAACCGGGTGAGCCGTGCGCGGTCTGCGGATCGGTCGAGCACCCCGCGCCCGCCGACCCGGCGGACGATCCCGTCACCGATGAGCAGATCGCCGCCGCCGAGGCCGCACGCGATGCCGCGGCCGAAGCCGAGACGGATGCCGCCGCCGCCGCGCGCGATGCCCGACAGGCGCTCGCCGATGCCCGAGCCCGTGCCGGTGGCGAAGACGTCGCCCGCCTCGTCGAGCGGCGCGATGCCGCCGCGGCGGACGCGGAGCGCGCCCTGCGCGCGGCCGAGACGGTGACGCGGCTGACGGGGGAGCGCGCCGAACTGCTCGCCCTCGATGAGGCCGCCCGGGCCGAACGCGACCGCCTGGTCGACGAGCAGGCGCAGGTCCGCGAACAGCTGGCCGGCGCCCGTGCCCGGGCCGATCAGGATCGCCGCATCGTGGACGAGGCGCGCGGCGCTCACGCCAGCGTCGCCGACCGGATCGCCGCGGCCACGCGCGTGCGCGATGCCGCCCGCACGGCAGCCGAGTCGCTGGCGGCACAGCGGACGACCGTGGCCGCCGCGATCCGCGCCCGTGAAGAGCGTGACGAACTGGTCGACGCGAGCGACTTCGACGACGTCGCCGCAGCGACGGCGGCGCTGCGCGACGCCGACGCGCGCGCGGCGCTGGACGCCGGCATCCGGGATCACGACGCATCGCTGCGCGCGGAGCGCGACCGCCTGCGCGATCTCGAACTCGCCCTCGCCGGCGAGCCGGACGAGCCGATCGACCTCGCGGTGCCGCGCGCTGCTCTCGCAGCGGCGCGGGACGAGTGGAGCCGCGCTGTCGACGCGGCCGCCGAGGCGGCGCAGGCGGCGCGCACGGTGAGCGACCTCGTGGACCGCGCCCGCCGCGAACAGGAGGAGCTCGCCGGGCTCGCCGAGGATCACGAGATCATCGCCCGCCTGGCCAACACGGTGGCCGGACGCGCGCCCAACACGCATCGGATGACGCTCGAGTCGTTCGTCCTCGCAGCTGAGCTGGAGGAGATCGTCGAGGCCGCGAACGTGCGCCTGGCGGACATGTCGGCGGGTCGATACCGCATCCAGCACACCGACGCGCTCGCCGCTCGCGGTGCCGCGTCGGGGCTCGGACTCGAGATCATGGACGCCCACACCGGAGCGGCACGCCCCGCGCAGTCGCTCTCGGGCGGCGAGACGTTCCTGGCCTCGCTCTCGCTGGCACTGGGACTCGCCGAGGTGGTCACCGCTCGCGCGGGCGGTGTGCGACTGGACACGCTGTTCATCGACGAGGGGTTCGGCTCGCTCGACGACGACACGCTCGACCTCGCCATGCGCACCCTCGACGAGCTGCGTTCGGGTGGGCGCACCGTCGGGCTCATCAGCCACGTCGCCGCCATGAAGGAGCAGATTCCCGCGCAGCTGCGGGTCGAGGCGACGCCGCACGGGCCGAGCGTGATCCGTCAGGGTGCCGCCATCGTGGCGTGAGCGGGCTCGTATGCTGAGGGGATGAACAAGGGCACCTTCTGGACCATCCTGGCCGTCGTACTGGCGATCGTGATCGCCTGGGTACTGGTCGAGGTGGTGTTCTCGGTGCTGTGGTTCGTCGTCAAGCTCCTGATCGTCCTCGCCGTCGCCGGCGTGGTGTTCCTGCTGATCCGAGGCGCGTTCGCCCGCTCCGGACGCTGAACCGTCGGAAGACCGGAGGGGTGGTCAGACGCCGTAGTCGCGACGGATCCTGTCGCGAAGCTGAGCACTGCACGCCGCCACGGTCTCCTGCCAGCTCAGGTGCGCGTCGTCCTGGGCGCGGTCCGACACCGACTTGAGGATGCGGATGGGCACGCCGAACCTGCCCGCCACCCACGCGTAGGCGTAGGCCTCCATGTCCACCAGGCCCGCGCCCAGCGGCCGGATGACCTGCACCGCTTCGGCGTCGTCGACGAAATGGTCGCCGGTGGCGATGGCGACCTCCCCGTCGCCGATCTCCACCCGCTGCGGCAGTGAGACGTGCTGGCCCACGATGCCGTCGATGTCCGTCACATCGTGCTGGATCGCCGTTCCCACCTCGTACACGTCGTGGGTCAGCCGCGGGTCGATCGCCCCGGCCGTCCCCACCACGACGATCTCTTCGTACTCCCCGGCGTCCAGCGCCCGCGTCAGCGCGTACGTGGCCTGCAGCTTGCCGGGCCCGGTGACCAGACGGTCGAATCCGGGAAGATCAGCGGGAAAGGCGACGAGTTCGGATTCGAGGGCGGCGACGAGGAGTCTCATCGTTCCATTCTCGCCGCACCGGTGCCGCGCAGCGCCGGCACCACGGTCCGCCGCCGGTCACGGACCCACCGGATGCCGTCCCGACGGTGCTCGTCCCGGGTGGCGAAGCGGTACCGGTACGACAGCGCCCGCACGAAAGCGGGCTTCTCTCCGGCGAACGGGTCGTAGGCGAGCAGCCGGAGCACGGCCGGGTCGGCGTCGAGCAGTCGGCCGAGGAACGCGGCGAACCAGTCTTCGTAGGTGCGTCCGAGCGGAAGGAACCACATCAGCCAGTCCAGGCGCAGGTGGTAGGGGGCGAACTGCCGCGGGATACGCCTCACGTCGCCGGGCTTGCCCTTGAATCCGTACTCGTGCCACACGGCGGTGTCGGGGTCGGGATCGCGGGTGCCCTCCACGACGATCTCGACCCGCTGGCGCGTCACCGTGCCGAACGCGCCGTACGCGTTGGCCAGCTGCCAGCGGTTGAAGCTCGCGTTCATCAGCTGTCGGTGGGCGAACAGGTTCCGCATGGACGGAATGCTGATCCCCACGTAGAGCAGCGCGACGCCCGACGTCACCACGACCCACCACAGCGGCATCCCGTCGATCAGCCACGGCGGGTCGGAGGGGGCCGGCCCCGCCGGAGCGCCGATGCCGGGAAGCCCCACGGCCGCGAAGGCGATCACGATGGTCGCCCAGTTCAGCCACGCGAAGTTGCCGGTGATGACCAGCCACGTCTGCGTCGCGATGACCGCCGCCGCCGCGCCCGCTCCGATGATCGCGGGAACGGGCCCCGGCACCCACAACCCCAGCAGCGGCGCGAACAGCAGCCAGGGCACCGCCAGCTGGGCGATGTGATTGCCGATCACTTCGCCCCGGTGGAACCATGCCGGGAGCAGATGCGCCTGGCGGCTGAGCGGACCGGGCATCGGCTGGGTCTCGTGGTGATACATCAGCGCGGTCAGGTCGCGCCATTCCCGGCCGCCGCGGATCTTGATCATCCCGGCTCCGAACTCGAGGCGGAACAGCAGCCACCAGAACAGCACGATGACGGCAGTCGCCGGCGGCTGATCGTCCGACCCGAGGAAGGCCGCCAGGAACCCTGCTTCCAGGAGCAGCATCTCCCACCCGAAGCCGTAGAAGGTCTGACCGATCGACACGATCGACATGTAGCCGAACCACACGAGCAGGAAGGCGACCATCGGCACCCAGGGCGGTCCGAGCTGGGGGATGCCGCACACCAGACTCGCCGACACGACGATGCCGCCCGCGCACAGGGCCACGAGTCGGCGATCGGTGTAGCGCACCCGGCGGAAGAGGGTCGGTCGCAGCATCCGCCCCGCCCGTGGGGAGGATCGCGCCCACGCCAGGAGTTCGGTCGCCGGCAGCAGGCCGCGCTCGCCCAGGAGGGGACGGAACTGATTCAGAGACGAGACGAACGCCACCAGGAACAGCGCCGCGACGCCGCGCTGGAGCACCTGTCGCGCGAACGCGAAGTCGACCGCTGCGAAGCCGTCCATGGCTCACCCGGGGAAGAGGTCCTCGAGTTCGACGTGCACGCCCGAGAGGTCGGCGAGGGCCTGGCGCGCCGCGTACCACCCGGGCATCCCGGTCACGCCCGGCCCCGGAGGCGTGGACGCCGAAGCCAGGTAGACCCCACGCAGCGGCGTGCGCCATGGCGTGCGCGAGAGCACCGGCCGCACGACCGCCTGGCGGATCGTGAACGCCCCGCCCAGGATGTCACCGCCGATGTCCGCCGGATTGAACTGCGGTCGCTCGGCCGCGGTCATCGCCGACGACGCGACGATGCGGTCGCGGAAACCGGGGGCGAAACGCTCGAGCTGGCGCGTGACGACATCGGTCGGGTCCAGCGTCGAGCCCGACGGCACGTGGATGTACGCCCACAGCGTCTGTCCGTCTCCCGGCGCTCGCGAGTCGTCGAGCACACCGGGCTGCACGACGAGCGCGTACGGGCGCTCGGCCAGGCGCCCGGCTGCGACGGCGTTCTCGGCGGCCTCGATCTCGGCCCTGGTGCCGCCGATGTGCACGGTGGGCGAGCGTGCGAGGTCCGCGTGGGCCCAGGGCACCGGGCCGTCGAGGGCGAAGTCCACCTTCGCGGCCGCGGCCCCGTACCGGTAGCGCCCGATCGCGCGCGCGTATGAGCCCGGCAGGTCGGGGTGGGTCAGCAGCAGCCGGGGGGTGGTGTCGAGCATCAGCAGGTCGCCGGCGTCGGGGTCGCCCCAGTCGAGGTCGCCGAGCCGCCGCACCCGGCGTCCGGTCTCGATGCGTCCGCCGTGGGCGTGCAGGTCGGCCACGAGCGCGTCGGCGATCCGCTGCGCCCCGCCGCGGGGGTAGGCCCAGCCGTCGCCGGAGTGGGCGTGAGCGGCCAGGAACAGCCCGGATCCGGCCGCGGCCAGCGACGGCAGCGCCGTGTTCGCGTGCGCCAGGACGCCGGTCAGCAGCGCGGCGGCCCCCTCCCCGTGGAACGTGCGTCGACCCAGCGACGAGCCGCTGCGCAGCACACGAAGTCCGAATCGGGCGGCGACGACCGGATGCCGCGGCATACGCAGCAGCTGACTGCCGGTGAACTCCACCACGGCGTCGAGGTGGCGGCTCGGATGCCCCACCAGTCGTCGCCACGCGGCGCCGTCGCGCCCGAGTCCCGCCGTCGTCCGGTCGAGGTCCCGCCACGCGATCGCTGCGCGACCCCCGTCGAGCGGGTGCGCGTAGGCGATGTCGGGCACGATCCACTCGATGCGCTCGCGCAGGCCGAAAGCGCGGAAGAAGGGCGAGCTGAGCGCGGCGGGGTGAACCGCCGAGCCCACGTCGTGGTGGTACCCGGGAACGGTGAGCTCGCCGGTGCGCACGCCGCCGCCGACACTCTCGGCTGCCTCGAGCACCTCGACGCGGTAGCCCGCGCGCGCCAGGGTCACGGCCGCGGCAAGCCCGTTGGGGCCGCTGCCGACGATGGTCGCGCGCCGAACCATGGCACTCATCCTGCCACTGCCGCGCGCCTGTGTCCCCGGTGCCGCCGGCGCTGCCCCGGACGCCGTCGTCAGGTCAGGCGGTACCCCACGCCGCGGACCGTCTCGATCCGACCGGATCCCAGCTTCTGACGCAGATAGCCGATGTACACATCGGCGACGTTCGATCCCGGGTCGAAGTCGTACCCCCAGACGCGGCTCAGCAGCTGCTCGCGGCTGAGCACCTGTCCGGCATGACGAACGAGCTCCTCGGCGAGCGCGAACTCCCGCGCCGAGAGCTCGACGGCGTCGTCGCCGATCTGGGCGCGCCGGGTGCGGACGTCGAGCACCAGGTCGCGGTGGCGCAGCTCGGTGCCGGCGGCGGTCTCGTCGCGGCGCATGCGCAGGCGGATGCGCGCGACCAGCTCGTCGAAGCGGAACGGCTTGCCGAGATAGTCGTCGGCTCCGCCTTCCAGCCCGGCGACGGTGTCGTGCAGCTCCACACGCGCGGTCAGCATGATGACCGGCATCCGCGAACCCGACCCGCGCAGGTTCTCGAGCACGGCGAAGCCGTCCATGCCGGGGAGGTTCACATCCAGCACGAGCAGGTCGAACTCGTCGCTCAGCGCCAGTTCGAGGGCCTCGGGACCCGTGGGGGCCACGCGCGTGGCGAATCCCGCCGCGCGCAGCCCCTTGTCGATGAAGCCCGAGATGCGCGCCTCGTCGTCGGCGATCAGGATCGATGCCATGGCTGGTCTCCTTGTCCGGTGACGAGGGGCACGGCGATCACGAACTCCGCGCCACCGCCGGGGGCGTCCACCACACGGGCCTGACCGCCGTGGGCGCGGGCGATGAGCTGCACGATGTTCAGCCCGAGACCGGTTCCGCCCTGCTCCTCGCTGCGCGGTCCACGCGTGAACCGGTCGAAGACCGACGGCTTCAGCTCGTCCGGAACACCGGGGCCGAAATCCCGCACCGACAGCTCGAGGGCCCCGTCGCGCACGGCGCTCGAGATGACCATGCGGCCGTCGCCGTGGGTGACCGCGTTCTGCGCGAGCTGCAGCATCGCCTGGGTGATGCGAGCCGGGTCGACCGCGACGACGCGCTCGACCAGGTCGCCGGTCGAGGCATCCGCCCCATCGATGCCCTGAGCCTTGCGCACGATCTGGCGCACGAGGTCGGCGACGTCGATCAGCTCGGGCTTCACCGGGGAAGGGCCGTGGAGGGCGGCGGCGCCGGCGAGCTCCTGCACCAGCACCGCCATGCGCTCGAGCTCGTCGACGGCCAGCTCGCGGGTCTCGCGCACGTCGGCGGGGTCGTCGGGGTCGACGACCTCGAGGTAGCCGCGCACGATCGTCAGGGGCGTCTTCAGCTCGTGCCCGACGTCGCTGAGCAGCCGTCGCTGGGAGTCGAGCGCGCCGTCGAGGCGGTCGAGCATGTCGTTCATGGTCTGTGCGAGTTCCGACACGTCGTCGCGGCCGTGCACCGGGAGGCGGTCCGACAGCGACTGCGCCGAGACCCGCTCCGCAGTCTCGCGCATCTCTCGCAGGGGTCGCAGCAGGCGGGTGGTCACCAGCGCCGCCGCGGCCGCGGTCACCAGGATGGTCACCGCCGAGGCGATGGCGAACACGCGGGCGGCGGTGTCGATCTCGGCGAGCTCGGCTTCGATGTCGTACGCGATCACGAAGACGGCACGACTGCCGGGCGCTGCGGCCACCGAGATCGGCGTCGCGAGGTACCGCCACGTCACGTCGTCCCCGGCGTAGGTGGCGATGATCGGCGCGTCGGAGTCGGTCTGCTCCACGACGTGGGCGACGAAGCCGGGGGCGGACTGCAGGTCGACGTCCAGCGGCACTCCGGGCACGAGGGCGGCGTCCCCGTCGACGAGGCCGATGACGCCGGTGTTGTCGTCGGGGGCGGCGCGCTGCACGACCGCCGCGAGCGCCTGCTCGGGGTCCTCCCACCTCCCGGTGTCGGGCGAGCCCTGCTCCACGAGGAAGCGGGCCGAATCGAGATTCGCCTCGAGCAGGGAGTCGACCTGTCGCAGGATGCGCCCGCGCTCCTCCAGGTAGACCACGAACCCGACCGCCAGCATCCCGATCGCCGAGACCACCGTGATCACCGCGATCAGCCGCGTGCGCACCGACAGCGGGCGCGGCCGCAGGCGGCGTGGAGTCGGGTCGGTCACGTTCTCAGTATGTCCGCGGCGGCGGGTTCCGCGACGCGACCCTAAGAGAGGTCTCATCAGTCCCGGCTCCGGGTCGTGGTGTGATCGGAGGATGCGTGCCGATACCCGCTCTCGTGAAGAGCTCCTGCTGCGCGAGGTGCTGGAACTCGGCGACGAGGCTCCGGTCACCATGATCTCGCGGGAGCCGTCCGGCGAAGGGTCGGTCGCCGGGTTCACGCTGGCCGAGTCGGGCGAGGAGCTGACGTACTTCGTCGACACGTCCGGGCGCGCGGTGGCCAGAGAGACCGGCCTCGTGCTGGGCGAGCTCACCGCCCCCGAAGCGCGCGTGTGGCTGCACCCGGCCGACCCCCACCTGCCCGCACTCGCGCCGGTGGCATTCTCGGATGCCGCGGCCACACTCCTCGCGCGACTGGGCGTGACCGCCACCGGTGCGCCGCGCCTCGTCGCCTACCGTGCGGGCCGGCGCGCCGTGCTCAGCGTCGACGCCGAAGGCGGGCGGCAGTGGGTGAAGGTGGTGCGGCCCGATCGTGTGGAACGGATCGTCGATGCCCATCGTGCGCTCGCCGCGGCCGGGGTGCCGCAGCCCGGGCTGCGGGGGTGGTCGGACGACGGGCTCGTCGTCATCGATCAGGCCGAGGGCGTTCCGGCGGCCGACGCCCTCGGCGCCGCCGGCGGGTCGATCGATCCGGATGCTCTGCTCGACGAGGTGGACGGGCTGCGGCGACGCATCGCGGGTGCCGCGCTGCGGTCGCCCGCCCGGACCGACATGACCCGGCGACTCGCGTGGTACGCCGACCGGCTGTCGGTCGTGCTCCCGGGGGAGCTGGCCGCCGGGGTGGCCCGCACCGTCGCGGCGGTCGACGGGGACTGGGAGTCGGGGGATCCGGTCGTGATCCACGGCGATCTGCACTTCGGACAGCTCTTCCTGGACGACGCGGCGGCCATCGCCGCCGTCATCGACGTCGACACCGCCGGCGTCGGGGCGGCATCCGACGACACGGGGGCTTTCCTCGCGCACGCGATCGCCAGCGCGATCCTGACGCCGCCGCCCCGCGACGAGCGCGTGTGGGAGCTGGCCCGCGCCGCCGCGCGGCGGTGGGATGCGGCATCCGCACCGGGCACGCGCACCCGCGCCGTGGCCCACCTTCTCGGTCATGCCCTCGGGGCGTGGGAGGCAGGGTCGCTTGCGCGCGCCGCCCGCATCCTGGCCGCTGCGCACACCGTCGCGGCGGAAGAGGCAGACGCGCTCGGGCGCTCCGCAGCGTTCGGCTAAGAGGGCTCTCACATCCGGCTTGGATGCGTCTTACCGGCCGTCGGCACAGTGGAAGCATCCCGCCGGGGCCGATCATCCCCCCGGAGCCCCGGCGGAGTCGGAAGGAGAAGCTCATGAACGGTACGAAGCGGAAGTGGGTCGCCTACGGAGTCGCCGGCGCGGTGGGCCTCGTGGTGATCGGCGGAGGCGCCGCCGCCACGGCGGCCAACATGAACCTGCGCTCCACGGACGGCCAGGTGGTCCCCGGCGGCGCGGTGACCGGCCCATCGGGCAACGTGCTCGACCGCGCGGGCGTCACGATGACGACGACCGACACCTCGGCATCCGTCGTCTCGTCGGCCTCGCCGACCCCGACGCCGTCGGCCCCGTCGCCCGCGAGCCCGGCCACCC
>NZ_CALPBZ010000008.1 GCF_943181415.1 Microbacterium sp. Marseille-Q6648
CCCAAGCGCCGCCCCGCCCCCCTGGCGCCCCGCGAGTTCTTCGCGGGGCGCCGTCCTGTCTCCGGCGGTCTCAGCCGCGGAAGTCGTCGGGGTCGACGTCCTCGAGGAACTCCTTGAACTCCGCCAGCCGCTGCTCCTCGTCCTCCTCGACGAGGGTGTCGGGGACCCCGGCCTCTTCGAGGACGGCATCGTCGACGAAGATCGGCGCGGCCGTGCGGGAGGCCAGAGCGACGGCATCCGAGGGCCGCGCGTCCAACCGGTGGACGGCCGACCCCGCGGCGAGCGACACCTCGGCGTAGAACGTGCCGTCCTCGATGCGCGTGATCTCGACGGCGGTGACCTGTGCGCCCAGCGAGATGACCATCGACCTCATCAGGTCGTGCGCGAGCGGCCGCGGCGTCGGCGCGTTCTCGACGGCGACCAGGATCGACGTCGCCTCCTGCGCGCCGATCCAGATGGGCAGGATGCTGCCCGAGCCCGGCAGCTCGGTGATGGGCTTCAGCAGGATGACGTGCTGACCCGTGGAATCGAGGGCGACGCCCGCGACGCGCACCTGGACCATGGGGTTCCCTTCGCGAGGTGGGCGATCCTGCCATCGTATGCCGCGGCGTCCCGCGGCGGCATGGGGTGCGCGGACGCCCGCTTCCGGGATGATCGAGGCATGACGCGTCATTGGAGTCCGCTCGCCCTCGTCTACCTCGGTCTTGCCATCACGGGCCTCGTCGGCACCTGGTGGTTCAACGCGCTCGCGATCATCCAGCTGCGCGACTTCATCGGCGACCTGACCTCCAGCGGTCCGGCCGTGTCATCGATCACCGTGGACCTGCTGGTCGTGGCGGTCGCCGGCAGCGCGTTCCTCATCGTCGAGGCCCGCCGCTTGGGCATGCGCTTCGGATGGCTCTACGTGGCGGCATCCGGGATCACTGCGTTCGCGTTCACCTTTCCGCTGTTCCTGGCGATGCGGCAGCGTCGGATGAATCAGCTGGCGGCTGCCTCGGAGTGAGAGCCGTCGGGCACGATCGCCGGGTCGGGGTCGGCCACGGGGAACAGTGCTCGCACGAGCAGCCATGCGAGCACGGCGCCGACGAGCTGCGCGCCGATGAACGGCAGCACCGACGCCGGAGCGATGCCCGCGAAGGTGTCGCTGACGGCGCGACCGACGGTGATCGCCGGATTCGCGAAACTCGTCGACGAGGTGAAGAAGTACGCCGCGCCGATGTAGGCGCCGACCGCCGGCGCGGCCAGGTGAGCCCGCTCGGTGCGGACGAGGGCGAAGATCACCAGGACGAGGCCGGCCGTCGCGACGACCTCGGCCAGCAGGTGGGGCCACGTGGCGCGGTCGGTCGTGCTGAGCGCGGTGGGCACGCCGAACATGGCGTTCGCCAGCACGGCGCCGGTCACGCACCCGGCCACCTGCACGGGGACATACAGCGCGACGGTGCGCCACGGCCGCCCTCCGCTGAGCGCATCCACCAGCGTCACGACCGGGTTGAAATGCGCCCCCGACACGGGGGCGAAGACGAGGATCAGCACCGTCAGTCCCAGAGCGGTGGCGAAGGCGTTCTCGAAGAGGGCGAGGCCGACGTCGCCGGGCGACAGGGTCTGCGCCGCGATCCCCGACCCCACGACGACAGCGGCCAGGCCCGCACTGCCGAGGAACTCCGCCGCGCCCGCGCGGGCGCTCACGACGCGGCCAGCAGCTGCGCGACGCGGTCGAGGGCACCCGGCACGAGCCGGAAGTACGCCCACGTGCCCCGCTTGCTGCGGGTGAGGAAGCCCGCTTCGGTGAGCACCTTGAGGTGGTGCGACACCGTCGGCTGGCTCAGCCCGACCGGCTCGGTCAGGTCGCACACGCAGGCCTCGGCATCCGCAGACGCCGCGACGATCGACAGCAGCCGCAGGCGCGTGGGGTCGGCGAGCGCCTTGATGGTGTGCGCGAGCTGCTCCGCCTCGAGCGCGTCGAGCGGCTCGCGTACGAGCGGGCTGCAGCAGGCCGCACCGTTGGCTGCGGGATCGGTCGCGGCGGTCACGTCGGTCAGGTCCAGGGAGATCACGCATCGATGCTAATCGATATTGACACTCATCGATAGACGGGTGCATACTCAGGCATCGACAGTCATCGATATATGAAAGGCCCGCTCGTGACACTCCTCGATCTCACCGCCCCGCCCTCCCGCAGCGATCGCCTCACCGCGCTCCCCGTCGCGATCGTCGGCGCGGGACCGGTCGGCCTCGCGGCCGCGGCCCACCTCGTCGAACGCGGCATCGACGTCGTCATCCTCGAAGCCGGGCCGGATGCCGCATCCAGCGTGCGAGCGTGGGGACACACGCGGCTCTTCTCACCCTGGCGCCACGTCGTGGACCCTGCGGCGGTCCGCCTGCTCGAAGCCGCGGGATGGACGCTCCCCGATGCCGACCGCGCGCCGACCGGCGCAGAGCTCGTGGAGTCCTACCTGCTGCCGCTGGCGCGACTCGAGGCGATCGCATCGCGCCTGCGCACCGGCATCCGCGTCACGGACATCTCACGAGAGGGAATGGACCGCACCCGCACGCGCGGCCGGGCGGCGGCGGCGTTCGTGCTTCGCACGCAGACCGCCGACGGCGCGATCGGCGAGGTCACGGCCCGCGCGGTCATCGACGCCTCGGGCACGTGGCACTCGCCCAACCCGCTGACCTCCAGCGGGTTGGAGCTGCTCGGCCTGGCAGACGTCGCGGACCTCGTCACGGCACCCCTGCCGGACGTGCTCGGCCGTGATCGCGCCCGTTTCGCCGGCCGTCACACCACCGTCGTGGGCGCCGGACACTCCGCCGCCAACACGCTCCTCGCGCTGGTCGAGCTCTCCCGCAGCGAGCCGGGCACCCGGGTGACGTGGATGATCCGCAACGCCAGCGCCGTCCGGGTGTCATCCTCACCCGAGGACGAGCTGAGCGACCGCGCGAAACTCGGCGGTCGCGTGGAGCAGGCCGTCGCCGCCGGAGAGGTCGACCTCGTCGACGGCTTCGAGATCATCCGCGCGCGCCGGGACGGCGACCGCGTGGTCGTCGTGGGCAGCCGGCGCGGCGAGATGGTGGAACACCCCACCGATCTCGTCGTGAACGCCACCGGGTTCCGTCCCGACCTCTCGATGCTGCGCGAGATCCGCCTGGACCTGGACGAGATCGTCGAGGCCCCGCGGCGCCTCGCCCCGCTCATCGACCCGAACGTCCACACGTGCGGGACCGTGGAGCCGCACGGGTTCCGCGAGCTCACGCACCCGGAGCCCGGCTTCTTCGTCGTCGGCATGAAGTCCTACGGTCGCGCTCCCACCTTCCTCCTCGCCACGGGCTACGAGCAGGTGCGGTCGGTGACGGCCTGGCTCTCGGGGGACGTCGCCTCGGCGTCGACCGTCGCCTTGACCCTCCCCGCCACGGGCGTGTGCTCGACCGACATCGGCGGGGCCGGATGCTGCTGAGCGCCGTCCGCCCCATGACCGCAACGGACTGGCCCGAGGTCGCCGAGATCTATCGGCACGGCATCGAGGAGGGCGAGGCGACCTTCGAGACGACCGTGCCCGAGTGGAGTGCGTTCGACACCGGCAAGCTCGCCGCCCCGAGACTGGTCGCCGTGGCCGGATCCGGCGCCGTGCTCGGCTGGGCCGCGGCGTCGCCGGTGTCGACGCGGGCGGTCTACCGGGGCGTCGTGGAGCACTCGGTGTACATCCATCGCGACGCACGCGGCAGCGGTGCGGGGCGGGCGCTGCTGACCGCGTTCATCGAAGCCGCCGAGGAGGCCGGCATCTGGACGATCCAGGCGAGCGTCTTCCCCGAGAACGGCGCGAGCATGCGCCTTCACGAGCGCGCGGGATTCCGCGTCATCGGGCGCCGCGAGCGCATCGCCCGGTCGGGCCTCGGTGCGCATGCCGGGCAGTGGCGCGACACGATCCTCATCGAGCGCCGGTCGGAGCGCAACGGGCGCGACGGGCATCTCCAATAGACTGCGGTCTATGGATACGAGTGGGCGCGTGGCGGGGGCGCGCGGACCAGCGGTGCTCGCCGACCCCACGCGAGTCCGGATTCTGCAGGAGATCCGTCGCGCACCGGACGGACGGGCCATGGTGAGCCGGCTCGCCGACACGCTGGGTCTACGACAGCCGACCGTGAGCCACCACATGAAAGCGCTTCTCGGCGAGGGCGTCGTCACGCGCGAACAGGACGGCCGCCGCGCGTGGTACCGCATCGCGGGCGCCCACGAGGGCCGCATCATCGCCCTGCTCGGCGACGCCGAGCAGGGCGGCGACCCCGACCTGGAGCGCATCAGCGCCGACCTCGCGCTCCGCTTCCGCGGCACGCTCTCGCCCGAGACGGTGGCACGCTGCGTGGAGGAGAGCAGGGACCTCCTCGCCCTGTCACCCGGCCCCCTCCTGGCCTCCCGCACCGGCGCGTTCGCGGCAGCCCGCCTCGAGGCGCTCGTGCGGGGCGACGCCGCACGGACGAGTGCCGAGCGACCCGAGGTGCTGTTCGTCTGCGTGCAGAACGCGGGCCGCTCGCAGATCGCCGCGGCGATCCTGCGCCACCTGGCCGGCGGCCGCGTGAGCGTGCGCACCGCCGGATCAGCGCCGGCTCCGCAGGTCAAGGCGAGCGTGGTGGCGGCGCTGGACGAGATCGGGGTCCCGGTCGGCGGCGAGTTCCCGAAGCCCCTGACCGACGAGGCGGTCCGCGCCGCGGACGTCGTGGTCACCATGGGCTGCGGCGATGCCTGCCCCGTCTACCCCGGCCGGCGCTATCTCGACTGGGAACTCCCGGATCCCGCCGACCTGCCCCTGGACGCCGTGCGCGGCATCCGAGACGACATCGAAACGCGGGTCCGGACTCTGCTGGACGAGCTTCTTCCCGCCGCCTGAACGGGTTCACGCAACGTTCACCCGACAGCGTCGAGTAATGCATAGATATAGGTCTATGCTTTAGTCGAGAGAAAGCGAGTCCTTCATGGCCGAAACCCCCACCGTCCTGTTCGTCTGCGTCCACAACGCGGGGCGCTCCCAGATGGCCGCCGGCTACCTGCGCGCCCTGGCGGGCGACCGGATCGAGGTGCTGTCCGCGGGGTCGGCCCCGAAGGACCAGATCAACCCCGTGGCGGTCGAGGCGATGGCCGAGGAAGGCATCGACATCGCCGGCAACACCCCGAAGGTGCTGACCGTCGAGGCGGTCAAGGAGTCGGACGTCGTGATCACGATGGGCTGCGGCGACGCCTGCCCGATCTTCCCCGGCAAGCGCTACGAGGACTGGGAGCTCGAAGACCCGGCAGGACAGGGCATCGAGTCCGTCCGCCCCATCCGCGACGAGATCCGCGGTCGAGTCGAGACGCTCATCTCGGAGCTGCTGCCCGCCGGAACGGGCGCATGAGCTCCGGCGCGGTGGCCGGGTCGCGCGGCCAGGACGCCCTGCTGTCGCCGGATTCGATCCTGCACCGCGCCGCCGAGCGGCTCGCGCACCAGTTCCGCGGCATGATCGGCGAAGAGACCGCCGAACGGGTCGTGTTCGAGTCGTACACGGCGCTGGGCCGCACCGCCCGCGTGCAGACGCACCTGCCCAGCCTGGCCGAGAAATTCGCGCGAGACCGCCTCACCGCGCTCGCGCAGTCGAAGGGACTGCTGGCCAAGCCGGTGCCCGAGGTGCTGTTCGTGTGCGTGCAGAACTCGGGCAGGTCGCAGATGGCCGCAGCCCTGACGCGGCACCTCGCCGGCGACCGGGTGCACGTGCGCTCGGCCGGATCGCAGCCCGGAACCGAGATCCTGCCCGCGGTCGTCGCCGTCCTGGGTGAGCTCGGGATCGAGGTCGCCGAGGAGTTCCCCAAGCCCTTGACCGACGACGTCGTGCGCGCGGCCGACGCAGTCGTGACGATGGGCTGCGGCGACGCCTGCCCGCTGTATCCCGGCAAGCGCTACCTCGACTGGCACCTGGACGACCCGGGGCGGCTGGACCTGGCCGGCGTGCGCCGCGTCCGCGACGAGATCCGACTCCACGTCGAGCAGCTCCTGTCGGAGCTCGCGCCCCGCGTCTGACGCGGGAGGTCGGCTCCTTCGGTCCGCGTGATCAGACGAGGGTGTCGAGGATGCCGGTCAGCAGCTCGAAGGTCGTCAGCGGGCTGATGATCGCGAACCGCAGCACGGGCTCCCCGCGGTGGGAGCTCGGCACGACGAAGCCCTGCTGGTCCTCGAGCAGGCGGTCGGACCACGCGGCGTAGTCCGCGAGCGTCCACCCGTCGCGACGGAACACGACAACCGACAGCTGCGGGTCGCGCACGAGCGAGAGCCCCGGCCTGGCCCCGATCTCGTCCGCGATCTCGCGGGCGAGATCGATGCCGTACGCGATGGCGGAGCGGTACATCTCGGTGCCGTGGGTGGCGAGCGAGAACCACAGCGGCAGGCCGCGGGCGCGGCGGGTGAGCTGGATGCCGAGATCGGACGGGTTCCAGTCGGCGCTGCCGGTGAGGGTGTCGAGGTACTCGGCGTGCTGGGTGTGCGCCAGCAGCGCCTTGTCGGGTTCCCGGTACAGCAGCGCGCACGCGTCGAAGGGCGCGAACAGCCACTTGTGCGGGTCGACGATGAGGGAGTCGGCGCGCTCGACCCCCGCGAAAGCGGGGCGCATGCGCTCGACCAGCATCGCCGCCAGCCCGTAAGCGCCGTCGACGTGCAGCCACACGCCGCGCTCGCTCGTGACGTCGGCGATCGATGCGATGTCGTCGACGATCCCGAAGTTCGTCGTCCCGGCCGTCGCGACCACGGCGAACACGGCATCGCCGTGCGCGTCGAGCACCGGGGCGAGGGCGTCACCGTGCAGCCTCCCGTCGTCACCGGTCGGCACCTTCGCGACGTCGACGTCCATCACGGCCGCCGCCGACGCGATCGACGAGTGCGCCTCGGCACTGCCCACCACGACCCAGCGTGCCGGATCCGGACGCCCGAGCTCGCGGTTCCGGCGGCGCGCGGCATCCCTGGCGGTGACGAGAGCGGAGAGGTTGCCGATCGTGCCGCCCTGCATGAACACGCCGCCGGCGCCGGCGGGCAGACCGAACTCGGCGGCGAGCCAGTGCAGCACCTCGTTCTCGGCGAAGACGGCGCCCGACCCCTCCATCCACGACCCGCCGTACACCGACGAGGCCGACACGACCAGGTCGAACGCGATGGCTGCCTTCGTGGGCGCGGAAGGGATGAACGACAGGTACGCGGGGTGGTCGGTCGTCACGCACGCCGGCGCGAGGACGTTCTCGAAGAGGGCGGTGGCGCGCCGCGCACCGATCCCGTCCGCCGTGATCGACCCCGACGCCAGTCGCGACAGGTCCCGCGGCGTGAGCGGCTTGTCGAGCGGGACGTCCTCGTAGACCGCACGACGGCGGGCGTAGTCGAGAACCTCGTCGACGGTGGCGCGGGTCTCGGCGGAGATGGCGTGCATGCGGTCGGGCGTCGCCGCGGCGGCGGCGCGCGCCGGGGCGCCGTTCAGGGGGTCGGTCACGGGGCACTCCTCGGGGTCACTCCACGGTAGAGAGCCGCCGGTGGAAGAATCAACAGCACGCCGCCGAAAGGACCCCATGTCGCGCTTCCCCCGTTCCGTGTTCGATCAGGGCGCGGACCCCGACGCCCGGTTCACGCTCGCGAACGAGCGCACCTTCCTGGCGTGGATCCGGACCGCGCTCGCGCTGCTGGCCGGCGGCGTGGCCCTCGAACTTCTGGGCCTCGATCTCGAGCCCCGCCTGCGACTGGTGGCCTCGCTGGTCCTCATCGTCTCGGGGGCGGTCACCCCGGGGCTCGCGTGGGTGAACTGGATGCGGACCGAGCGCGCACTGCGCCGCGGCGAGCCCTTGCCCCCGTCTCTGCTCGGGCCCGTGCTCGCGATCGCCGTGACCGTCTCCGGGGCGCTGGTCGTGCTGGCCGTCCTGCTCGCATGAGCGGACACTTCGACCCGGGGCTGCAGCCCGAACGCACCGAGCTCGCCTGGCGGCGCACCGCACTGGCCCTGGCGGTCGGCTCGCTCGTCGCCCTGCGGCTGCTGCCGGCCGTCCTCGGACACGTGGCGTGGATCGCCCCCGGCATCGCGGGGCTGGTCGCGTCGGGCGTGCTGTGGCTCGCCGCCCGTCGCCGGTACGCCGGGGTGTCCGCGGCGACGAGCACGGGCGGCGACCGCGTCCCCCTTCCCGACGGGCGCCTGCCGCTCGCACTGGCCGTGGTGGCCACCGGCGCGGCAGCGGTCGGGGTGGTCGTGGTCGCAGCGGTCGCGCTGGGCTGACCCCGCGGACCGCGACGAGCGGATGCCGGCGGGTGCGGCATCCGTTCGTCGGTCACTCGTCGGTCACTCGTCGGTGTGGCCCAGCTCCGGTCCCGCCGCGAACGAGACGCGGTCGACCGACGCCTCGTCCAGTTCGACGATGACGAGGCTGTTGCCGCCGTCGCCCCGCAGCACCGGGCCGGGCACGTACAGCGTCCGCTGGGGTCCGGTGCGGCGGTAGCGCCCGAGCAGGAAGCCGTTGACGAAAGCGAACCCGCGCCCGAACCCGTCGGTGGAGAGGAAGAGGTCGGTGCCCGACGGTGCGTCGAAGGCGCCGCGAAGGACGACGGGACCGGTGATCCCCGAGACCACCGGCGACGCGCCGTCCGCGGCGGCTGCCGCCGTCGCGAGAGACGCGAGATCGACGGGCGTGGCGGTCCAGCCGGTCACGGCCAGACCACCGAGCGAGACCGGGCCGATGAGCCCCTTGGGCTCGCCGAGGCGCTGGTCGTAGTTCACGCGACCCTCCTCCTCGACGATGAGGCTCAGCCGTGCGCCCGGCGGGACGCTCGCCGTGCGCGCTCCCTCGGCGCGCGAGATGGCGGCGACGCGGGTGCCGTCGATGAACACCCACGCGTGGTCGCGCACCTCGCCGGCCATCAGCACGCGGGCTTCGGGGGTGGGGAACGTGCCTGCCGGGACGGCGGCCTCGTAGACGACGAGCCCGCTGTCGACGCCGAGTTCATCGAAGGTGGGCGGGTGGGCGAAGGCGGGCCGCGCCTCGGATGCCGGGGGTGTCGCGTCCGCCCCGGAGACGGACACGGCGGGCCACACCTCCGTGACCTCGAGCACCACGTCGAAGGCGGGCGACGGCCCGGGTGCAGCGGGCGTGTCGGCGGGGACCGGGGCGTAGCGCGCGATCACCTCGCGGAAGGCGTGGTACTTCTCGGTGGGGTTGCCGGCCTCGTCCAGGGGCGCGTCGTAGTCGTAGGACGTCGCGATCGGCAGGTACCGGCCCTTGTGGTTGGCGCCGTTGGTGAGCCCGAAGTTCGTCCCGCCGTGGAACATGTACAGGTTCACCGACGCGCCCGCGCTCAGGAGAGCCTCCAGCTCGGCCGCGGATTCCGCCGGCGACGTGGTGTGGTGGGGCCGGCCCCACGAGTCGAACCACCCGTCCCAGAACTCCGAGCACATCAGCGGTCCGGTCGGCTGATGCTCCCGCAGGGTCGCGAGCCGCTCCACCGCCCGCGAGCCGAAGGACGCGGTCAGATGCAGGCCCGGAAGGCTGCCGGCCCGCAGCATGTCGGGATGCGGCTGGTCGACCGTGGTGAGCGGCACGCGGATGCCGGCGTCGCGTGTGATCCGGACGAGTTCGGCGAGATACTCCTTGTCGTCGCCGTAGGCTCCGTACTCGTTCTCGATCTGCACCAGGATCACCGAGCCACCCGCATCGATCTGACGCGGCGCGACGACGTCGTACACGCGACGCAGATAGGTGTCGACCTCGGCGAGGTACTGCGGCTCGCTGCGGCGCAGTCCGATCCCCGGCATCCCGGTCAGCCAGACCGGCAGTCCGCCGTTGTGCCACTCCGCACAGATGTAGGGCCCGGGCCGCACGATCGCGTGCATCCCCTCGGCGGCGATCAGGTCGAGGAACCGGCCGAGGTCGTTGGCTCCGGTGGCGTCCCACTCGCCGCGCCGCGGCTCGTGCGCGTTCCAGGCGACGTAGGTCTCGATCGCGTTCAGCCCGAGCAGGCGCGCTTTGCGGATGCGGTCGGCCCAGTGCCCCGGGTGCACGCGGAAGTAGTGGAGCGCCCCGGCGATGATGCGGTGCGGCTCGCCGTCCAGCAGGAAGGCGGTCTCGCCGATCTCGAAACGCGGCGTGTCCGTGCTCGGTGAGTCCGTGCTCGGCGTGTCCGTGCTCGGCGTGTCCGTGCCCGGCGGGCCGGTCTGGGCGTCGGTCACGCGGGATTCCTCTCGTCGGGGTAGTCCCCGGTGGTGGTCAGTGTCAGGGCCGCGCGCGCGTGACCGGCGGCGAGCGCGGCGGCGACATCGGCGCCGCGCAGGTGCGCCGCGAGGAAGCCGCCGGCGAAGGCGTCGCCGGCTCCGACCGGCTCCACGACATCGACGCGGTGGGAGGGGACGAAGGTGCTGACCGCGGCGTCGTAGGCGGTGGCGCCGACGTCGCCGTCCTTGACCACCAGCAGCCCCGGTTCGGGCAGGTGCGCGCGCACCTCGTCCGCGGTTCCCGTGGCCCACAGCGTCTCGGCCTCGTCGCGCCCCACGAAGACGAGGTCGGCTCGTGCCGCGAGGGCTGCCAACGGGCGGGCGGCGGTTGCGGCATCCCATAGCGCAGCGCGGTGGTTCACATCGAAGCTGACGGGGACGCCGGCACCTCGTGCCCGTTCGATCAGCGCGTCGAGGAACGCCGGCGCGCTTCCCGTCAGCGCCGCGGTGATCCCCGACACGTGGAGGAGCGCGACGTCGTCGAGGGCGACGGCTTCGGCGTCGGCGACATCAAGGTGCGAGGCGGCGGATCCGCGTCGGTAGTAGTGCACGCCCGAGCCCGGGTCCTTCACATACAGTCCGGTCGGGTGCCGCGGATCCCGCACGACGGCCGAGACCTCCACGCCCCGGGCGATCAGTCGGTCGATGATCCGGTCGCCGAGCGGATCAGCGCCGAGCCGGCTGAACCAGCGCGCCGTGACCCCGCCTGCGGCGGCGTGTGCGGCGACGTTCGACTCGGCTCCCCCGGCGTCCATGCGGAACAACTCCGCGGTCCGCAGCGGCTCGGCGACCGCCGGGCCCACCATGGCCATCGTCTCGCCGACGGCCAGCAGCACCGGCACCGGGCGGGGGCCGCCCGTCGTCATCGCCGTCCGGTCACGGGCGCCGGGCCCACGTCGCCGGATGCCCGTTCCTCGCCCGCCATCGCCCATACGAACGAGTATGCCGAAGCGCCGCCGGCCCGCAGAATCGCCACCCGACCGGCCCGGACGCCCCGGCCGGACCGGACCGCGAGAGTACATCTGGTGGACGACGGCGCGGGTGCGCCCCCGGCCCTCGTCCGTGAGATGTACTCTCGCGGACTCCAGCGGCCCCGGAGGGGGGACGGGATGGTCGGTGGGACGCGAGCGCTTGGGTAGCCTTGAGCGAGTGACCGAAGAGCGCGGATACGTCGTCGCCACCGATGGCGCCTGCAAGGGGAACCCGGGACCGGCGGGCTGGGCGTGGGTGGCAGAGGACGGCCACTGGGCAGCGGGTTCGATCCCCCAGGGGACGAACAACATCGGCGAACTCCTCGGGCTCCTCAGGGCGATCGAGGATCATCGAGACGTCGCCCACCTCGTCGTCCAAGCCGACTCCAAGTACGCGATCGACACGTACTCCTCGTGGATGGACGGACACCGCCGCCGCGGGTGGAAGACCTCCACCGGCTCGCCGACGAAGAATCGCGAGATCCTCGAGCAGCTGATCGCCGCGCGTGACGCGCGCCGAGCAGCGGGCCTTCCCGACGTCGTGCTCGAGCATGTCCGCGGTCACTCCGGGCACGTCCTGAACGAGTGGGCGGACGAGCGTGCGGTGCGCGCGTCCACCCATGCAGCGAAGGGTCTGGCGTCGAGCTGGTCATCGCTCGCGGGGCAGGATCGGCTCGACGTGTCGTCGGCGCCGTAGACCTCACCCCCCGCACTCCCCCGCGAC